>CANMQI010000007.1 GCA_947499955.1 uncultured Granulosicoccus sp. | reverse complement strand
AGTGAATCTGACTTGAGTGAATCTGACTTGAGTGAATCTGACTTGAGTGAATCTGACTTGAGTGAATCTGACTTGAGTGAATCTGACTTGAGCGAGTCTGAACGGCAGGCAGCACTGCGGATACGTAGTCGGAGCCGGATCCTGGCCCAAGCCCGGAACCAACACCAGGCAGAGTCACCACCGACCCTGCCCGGTTTGCAATACTGGCAAGACGTCAGGGCTTGGCGATGATGTATCCCAGCCAGCATGCGTAGTCTTCGGCTTCATCGGTAGCCAGGTATTCATCCAGCGCCTCATCGGTTTCCGGGTCGAAGGCCTGCCGATAAACCACGGTCTCGCTGTAGCCTGCTTCTTCGAGAATCTCGCGCAATTCTCGTGCTCCCCAGACGCGCCAGGTATAGCTGAAGGCATTCCTGATTTTCGACTTGTCAGGGAAATGAAAGTGGATATGGCATTTGAGTTCGTTGGTGATGGCATTGAACTCGGACTGCTCCCAGATGTATTTGAAGCCGTCGACCTTGCGCTTCTCCTTCTGCGTCTGATAGCACTCTGATCCACCGAATACATCCAGAAACAGCAAACCATCATCTTCCAGTGCTTCCCGTGTGCGCTTGAAATAGGCCAGCATGGTAGCCCGTTCCTGGAAGAACCAGTAACTGAAGTTATACGCCTGCAGGACATCCACCTTCCCGGTTTCCACCTGCAGAACATCGTCTTCAATCAGTTCAAGCCGCTGTTGCTGCTCGACGGTCAGTCGCGCGACATTGTTCTTGCGGCTCCATTCCAGCACCTCAGGATCGATGTCCACCGCCACTGCCGTATTGCCGCGCCGACGCTTGACCCACTGGCAGGATGAGATGGCTGTTCCCGCAAAATCCTCACGCATGGACTTGGGCTTGCGCCCGCGAATCTCCTTGAACGTGGTGTCGATGAAATCCAGTTCGAAGTCCGGGTTCTGCACGGAGGCCTGATACAGCAGATGGCGATCCGCCTGCTCTGCCATCGTGGGTTTCCGTGATTTTTCTGACTTGGCCATGAAGGTGTGTCCGTAGGAACGAGGATGGTGGCGATGAAGAACCGGCGGGTCTGCCCCTTACCCACAACGGTGCGCGAAGAGGGTAGGAACTCAGGCTTCTAGTGCTTGATACCGATACCGCGATTGAGCAACATCATGGCGATACTACCCAGAAGACCGATAAATACCAGTATCACGAAAAAGCTGGTCCAGATGGGAATGTCGCTGGCGCCCAATATTCCATAACGAAACCCGTTGATCATGTAGAGCATCGGATTGAACATGGAGATCGTTTGCCAGAAAGGCGGCAGCATACTGATGGAATAGAACACACCACCGAGGTAGGTCAGCGGCGTCAGAATGAAGTTGGGCACGATGGAAATATCATCGAATGACTTCGCAAATACTGCATTGATCAGGCCGCCAAGCGAAAACATCATGGACGTCAACACTGCCACACTGATCGTGACAAACGGGTGAACCGGCCGGATTTCGGAAAAGAACAGGGAAACCAGAGCCACCAGAGACCCGACCAGTAGCCCTCTGGCCATGCCACCACAGACATAGCCGATGACGATGGTCAGATTGCTCACCGGAGACACCAGTAATTCCTCGATGTAGTTCTGCATCTTCGAACTGAAGAAGGAACTCACCACATTGGAATAGGAATTGATGATGACCGCCATCATGATTATGCCGGGCACAATGAAATCGATGTAGCGAAAGCCGTCCATATCGCTGATGCGCGAACCGATCAGGCTGCCGAAAATCAGCATGTACAACACAGCATTGATGGACGGCGGCACGATGGTCTGCACCCAGATACGAGCAAACCGACGTATTTCCTTTCGCACGATCGTCTGGAAGGCAATGCGATTGATTGCCAGCAGGTCCAGCGGCTTCGAATGACGATCCGCTGCAGGCCCCTGCTCTGACATGGCAGTGTCGACTGTTTCCTCGTGAGTCATCTGAGTCATGTATTTGCCTCGGTCTTGCGGTGTACCAGACGCAGAAAGAACTCCTCCAGCCGGTTGGTCTTGTTGCGCAGACTGGTAATCTCGATGCCCTGCTCGCTCAGACCCTGGAACAGCTCATTGATGGTGTGGCCATGCGGCACATCCACTTCCATGCGATTCTCGCTGCGCAGGCGCAAGGTGAACGGAGGCAGGCTTGGCGCCGCATCCGGATTAGCGCGGGTATCCAGCACGAAGGTTTCCTGCATGGAACGGCTCAGTAGTTGGGCAACCGCACCGCGCTCGACAATCTTGCCACCATCGATGATCGCGACATTGCGGCACAGGGCCTCGGCCTCTTCCAGATAGTGTGTGGTCAGAATGATCGTGGTGCCATGCTGTTCATTCAGTTCGGTCAGAAATTCCCACATGGAACGACGAATTTCCAGATCGACCCCGGCAGTTGGTTCATCGAGGATCAGCAAGCGTGGTTCATGCACCAGAGCTCGGGCAATCATGAGCCTGCGCTTCATGCCGCCGGAGAGTTGCCTCGAGGCGGCCTTGCGCTTGTCCCACAGGTCGAGCTTCTTCAGGTAATACTCGGCCCGGCTGAGCGCTACCTTGCGGCTGATGCCGTTGTAACCGGCCACATTGAGCACAGTCGGCAACACAGGCTCGAACATGTTGAAATTGAATTCCTGGGGTACCAGTCCGATACTGGCCTTCGCCGCTTCCGGCTCACGATCGATATCATGACCAAAGACCTCGACCTTGCCGGCAGTCTTGTTCACCAGCGCACTGATGATACCGATAGCCGTTGACTTGCCGGCACCGTTAGGGCCAAGCAGAGCGAAAAAATCACCATCCGGCACATCGAGATCGATGCCCTTCAGGGCATGGACATTGTCGCCATAGGTCTTGGACAGACCGGCGATGGACAAGGCGTTCATTGAGATCCGTGATGACAGACAGGAATTGACCATTTTACCAGCAAAGCGTCGACGGCCTGCCGGTATTCAGGTTAACGGTCAGATTTACCGGGCAGAACGATCAGCGTGATGCCAGCATGTTGGCAGCGGCATAACGGCGATAATAGGCCTTGACCATCAGCACATAGCTTTCGGTCTCTGCGAACGGCGGCACACCCTTGTAGCGCCGGACATTGCCGGGGCCCGCGTTATAAGCGGCCAGTGCCAGATCCAGAGTGCCGAACTGCTCTCGCAGGCTGGCAATGTAGCGAACACCGGCACGCAGATTTTCCTCCGGATCCAGTGGATCGGTCACCTTCAACCACTGCGCTGTATCCGGCATCAGCTGCATCAGGCCCTGGGCACCGACTCGCGACAAGGCCTCACTGTCAAAACACGATTCCTTGGCAACGATGGCCTTCACGAGGCTGGCGCTGATCCCGTACTCTGCGGCTGTCTCCTGAATCAGCTGCTCATAGCGATCGGCTCGCCTTGCGACTGCCTGCGGAGAGAGCCCCATGCAATGCACGTCCGCAATGGGCTCTCGAACCTGTTCCTCATCATCCGGCATGCGCCAGGCCACCATGGAATTCCAGTTGAATGGCTGATCCGGATCATAGCTGTTGTAGCGCTCGATCTTTCGATGAGAGCGAATATCGGGAAAGCCCACACCGCGGAACTGGCCGGGTAGCGGGTGTTGTTCTGACAGAGCACTATCGGGTGAGTCGAACGATGCAGATACCCATAAACGATGACTGACCAAACCCAGCATCGGCTCCAGAATGGCTTCCTTGACGAAGCTGCCGGGCCGCTGCAGGCTCGCAGCCGGCGCGTCGGTAACGGCCTCCGGCATCGTCATGAGCGTCGTGCCATCGGGCAACTGCGTCAACGGCAGAACCACCGTTTGTGACAAGGACGGAGCTTGCGACTGGCTTGCATGCGGCAATCGACTGACTGTCGAAAAATCCGCATCGGTTGTCGCCAGAGCCAATGGCCCGATACTGTCAGGCTCAGCGTGTTCGATACTGACAGCTCTGGCCAACGGCATCGGCTGGAAGAGAATGACAGTCAGCGTCGCAGCCAGACACAACGCAAGCGCTCGAGGCAGATTCGGAGAGTCGGATTTCTGACGAAGGTATCGGGGCATTTTCACGACGATTCCCGGTCTGGACACCGGGAAAGAGGGTTGTTCGACTGGATGTGACGCTGTGCGTACGGATCATGGACCTTCACAGTGTGAACAACTGAAGGTCAATAGCCCATGTTACACGGGTAAAAACTGTTGTGAACGCGACCGTTCGCGAAACAGCGAACGATACCCGCTGTCAATCGGCGAGATCGACCGGAGGCCTGTCCTTTTGCCAAAGGACTTCACTGCCACCCTGATGACGCGCCAGAACCCTGGCGATAACGAACAACAGATCAGACAGGCGGTTCAGGTACTTCATGCTGAATGGCGGTACGGTTTCGACACGCTGCAGGCTGACGACGAGACGCTCTGCCCGGCGGCAGACAGTACGCGCCAGGTGGCAATAAGCCGCCGCCTGACTGCCTCCTGGCAGAATGAAATCCTTCAGCGGCGGCAAGTCGGCATTGAAGTGATCCAGAGTCTTCTCCAGCCAGTCGATATGCTCCTGCCCGATGGCCTGATGACCCGGAATGCACAGCTCACCGCCCAGATCGAACAGGTGATGCTGGATTTCATTCAGTACCCGAGTCACCTGCTCCGGTACATCCTGCTGTGCCAACAGCAACCCCAGTACCGAGTTCAGTTCATCCGTGGTGCCATAGGCCTCGACACGCACCCCATCCTTGTCAGTGCGGCTACCGTCCCCGAGACCTGTCGTACCGTCATCGCCGGTACGTGTGTAGATTTTCGATAATCGGTTGCCCATCTTGATTCCCGTGGTTGCCTGACCGGATTGCCCGACCGGTTCGATACCAGATGGTGTCGGCCGGAATCCAGGCAGCACAGTATAATGGCTCGTGCCCTGAAACCTCGAGTATATCGACGTGATCGAAGAAACTATTTTCAGCAAGATCATCCGCAAGGAACTGCCTTCGGACATGCTCTACCAGGATGAACTGGTCACCGCCTTTCGTGACATCAATCCGCAGCGCCCTACCCATGTACTGATCGTCCCCAATCGGCATATTCCGGCGGTCGATGATGTGACCGCCGATGACGAGGCCACGTTGGGCCGCATGTTCACGGTTGCCCGCCAGATTGCTCGCGACGAAGGCATCAGTGCCGACGGCTACCGACTCATTGTCAATTGCGGCGAACACGGCCGACAGGAAGTTCAGCATATTCACATGCATCTGCTGGGTGGCGCGGACGTCGGCCCCATGCTCGTCCGCAAGAGCTGACGCCCCTGTGAAAGACACTGCCAACAGCGGCGCGCCCGCCAGTAATTACATCACCACCGACGACCTGCAGCAAGCTGTCGATGCCGCGCTGACACTGCAGCGCCCCTTGCTGATCAAGGGTGAACCGGGTACCGGCAAGACTGAACTGGCCATCGAGGTGGCACGCCGGCTGAATGCACCGCTGCATGCCTGGCATATCAAGTCCACCACGCGGGCCCAGCAGGGTCTGTATGAATATGATGCCGTATCTCGCCTGCGAGACTCTCAACTTGGCGATGCACGTGTAGCGGATATCAACAATTACATCGTTCGCGGTGTCTTGTGGGATGCCTTTGTCAGCGAACAGCACTCGGTCGTGTTGATCGACGAAATCGACAAGGCCGACATCGAGTTTCCCAACGACCTGCTGCAGGAACTCGATCAGATGTCGTTCGAAGTCTACGAAACACGCGAAATCATTACCGCACGGCAGCGCCCACTGGTCATCATCACCAGTAACAACGAGAAGGAATTGCCCGATGCCTTCCTGCGCCGCTGCTTTTTCCACTACATCAGCTTTCCGGAACGCAGCACCATGCAACGCATCGTGGATGCGCACTTCCCCGACATCAAGCAGGATCTGCTCAGCGCTGCTCTGGAGGTTTTCTTCGACCTGCGGGAAGTGCCGGGTTTGAAGAAGAAACCGTCGACCTCCGAATTGCTCGACTGGCTGAAGCTGTTGATAGCCGACGATTTGCCTCCCGAGGCGCTCAAGGCCGATGACATTCGCACAGTCTTGCCCAAGATGCATGGTGCCTTGCTGAAGAACGAACAGGATGTGCATCTGTTCGAACGTCTGATCTTCCTCAATCGTCAGCAGCAGAACAAGCAGCGATAATGCATCAACCCAACTGCGCAAGGAACTCAGATGCTGCTCGATTTTCATGATCGTCTGCGTCAGGCTGGCCTGCCGGTTTCACTGAGCGAATGGCTGACGTTGATGCAGGGCCTGCAAGCAGGTCTGGGCACACTGGACCTGGAGAACTTCCACAGCTTTGCGCGCCTGTGTCTTGTCAAGAATGAAGCGTTCTACGACCGCTTTGACCAGGTATTCAGCGACTACTGGTCAGGTCAGGCGCAACAGTTCGACGCCTTGCTGGAATCGCTGGACACGGCCATACCGGAAGAATGGCTGAAATCCGCCAAGCTCGAGAGCCTGACCGAAGAACAACGGGCCCAGGTGGAAGCCCTGGGTGGTTGGGATGCCTTGATGGAGACACTCGCCAAGCGTCTCGAGGAACAGCAGGAAGAACATCACGGCGGCAATCGCTGGATCGGCACGGGCGGCACTTCCCCATTCGGCCACAGCGGTTTCAACCCGGAAGGTATTCGTATCGGGCAGTCTGCAAAACGCCAGGGGCGTGCGGTCAAGGTCTGGGAACAACGACGCTTCAAGGATCTCGACGGCTCTCGCGAGATCGGCACACGCAACTTCAAGATGGCCTTGCGCAAGCTCAGACGATTGGCGCGCGACGGTCGTCCTGACAATCTGGATCTGGATGAAACCGTCAGAGCGACGGCCAGCAATGGTGGACTGCTGGACATCCATCTGCGCGCGGAACGTCGCAATGCCATCAAGGTGCTGCTACTGATCGATATCGGCGGCTCCATGGATTATCACGCCCAGCTCAGTGAAACCCTGTTTTCAGCTGCACGATCCGAATTCAAGCGACTCGATACTTACTGGTTCCACAATTTCATCTATGAAAAGCTCTGGCAGGACAACGCCAGACGTCATTCGCAGCACACCTCCACGGCAGAACTGATACGGACCTACGGCAAGGATCATCGCCTGATCATTGTTGGCGATGCCACCATGAGCCCGTATGAAATCATGGTGCCGGGCGGCAGCGTCGAGCACTGGAACCAGGAACCCGGTGCACTCTGGCTCAGACGCCTGCAACAGGCTTACCCACACTGTGTCTGGTTGAATCCGGAGTCGTCGCAGTGGTGGGATACCACACCCTCGGTCAGAATGACCCGTGAGCTGATGTCCGATCGCATGTTTCCGATGACAGTCGACGGCTTGCAGCAAGCCATCGATTGTCTGAAGACGCCCATCACGATTACCTCGGACGCCGAGAAGCACTGATCAGTCAGACACCCGTGGCATGTTTTTTGCGAAACGTCAGGCGGGCGAGACCGACAAACCTTCGGACAACTCCTACAGACGGCTCAAACCGAATACTTGTTTCAGCCGAAGTTCAGTCTGTCTCGCCCAACGCTCAATTTCGTTTCCGGCTTCGCAGACGACTGACTGGCCATGTGCAAGACCCGATTGACCACCGCAAGGCCATCGTGGACAGGGTCCGTACTGCTCTGCGCCCTGCTGACGGCTGCCTGCCAACAGGAATCAGCTGGCGTTCCGGATGTGCTCACCAGTGAGTCCGGGAACACAACAGTCGGACTGCTGACCGATGACAGCACCGGCAACGGCGGCGGAACCTCCGGTGGAACCTCGTCCAGCCTGTCAGGGGATATCCTGATAGCGCCCGAGCAACCCATCTTGCGGCTTCGAGCCGAACCGGGAACCCTGATACTGGACTGGTCGCCGATGGCCGGACAGACGCTGGCACGCCTCTATCGACATGATTCTGCCCTGCCGGGCGAGATGCTGATCCACGAATCGGATGACTGGCAGCAACATCTGCTGCACCTGCCAAGCGCAACAGCACAGACTCCCTGGCATCGTCAACAGTATCGACTGGAACTGTGTACGGCCGACAACTGCGTCAGTTCGGAGCGCATGGCACTGTCCGGTCTGGCCCCGGCAACCGCACAGTATCTGTCACCCGCCGTTTTTCTGCGCGGAGAACGGTTCGCCGATCAGATGGCACTCAATCACGATGCATCACTGGCTGTCATCAGCATGCCACTGGAAGGCTCACTGGAATTTCACATTCGCAGTGAAACCCAGTGGTCGCTTTCCCAACGACTTCGCCTGGATGATCTGCCTGACTTCGAGGAGCGCTCGTTCTTTCTGTCTGCATCCGACACCGGTGACACCGTTGCAGTATACATACGTAACACAGGCAACAGCAATTCAGCTGAAATCAGAATTCTCGAACGGCTGGGTGAGACCTGGCTGCAAACCACGTCCCTGCCACTGCCCGGAGAGCCGGCAACTGACTCGGCCGGGCAAACAGCCTTCGGTCAGGGCATAGACGAATTCGCTGATCGAGACCACTCGATAACAGTGTCCGCTGTGGGCAATGAGCTGTTGTTGCACAGTGAGGACCGGCTATATACGAGCCGTCGCACGCAAGCTGGCTGGTCCACGCCGCAAGTGCTCGCAGACATGAACAGCACTAACACAACTTCGGCACCTGAACTCCGACCGGGACTGATCAGTAGCACCGTCAGCCGCGATTTCACCCGCATTCTGGCACTTGTCCAGCAAAACGGTTCGACCTATCTGAACCTGTGGTCAATCGAGCCAGCCACAGATGACTGGCAACAGACAGCTCATCTGTTGCTATCCGACTTCAGTCAGAAGCACGAGCTCTCCCTGCATGCCAACACGCAGGGGGATCAGTTGCTGATCGCTGGCTGGGAAGCCGGCAACAGAGCAGAACGCTACCCGATCATGTGGCGCTACGCGCTCAACCAGAATTCAGGCACCCAGTCGGCTGCCGAGGGCATCTCCCTGCAGGCACTCAGCTCTCTGCGAGCGCCGCCGACAAAAGAGGCCCAGGCTACCCTTGTGTTCCATGCCAGCGAATGGCTGACTCAGGTCGTGCTGGGCTGGCAGTTGGAGGACGACCCGGAAACCGGCAACATGCCCGATGCTGCCTTCAGTACCTGGCAATATCATCCTCAGTCAGCTCAATGGCTCAGCAATCTGGAGCTACCCGAAGCCATACCCACTCTGGCCAAACAGGACTTCGGCAGAGAAATGGTCCTGTCTGCCGATGGCAGTACCCTGATAATGGCTGTCGATGCCAGGCGTACTCAGGCGAACGGGTCAGGAATTGGCGAGGTGCTGATCTTGCGCTGACAAGCTGTCACAGCCGCACGCAGGCTGCCGGGATCTTTCCCCGACAAGTCTCTTGACTCTACGTCCCGGTGCCTGTCGCAGGATAGGCATTGAGCATGCGCCGCAGATCCATCAGCAGGATCTGATTGGGACCGCGTGCGCGCGCCAGCTCCACCCCTTTGAAGGCATGCAGGATCAAGGTCTCGATGGAATGCCCCTGCTTGTCGACCAGACTCAACAGGCTGCCGGCACAGACCAGTGACACATCATCCTGCTTGAGTTCCAGCTCCAGACACAACTGCATGATCTTGCGAGCCAGCAGATAGACATGTGATTCTTCCTTGTGTCGCAGCAGAAATCCGAAACGCGTGTCAGTGAGCAAGCTGACGTGCCCGGGGCGTTTGTAAATGCCCTGCATGACCGCTTCCACCCGCGCTTGCAGACTGGGCATTTCACTCAACGGCAGCAGCTTGCCGCTGGCATCCAGAATCTGGACATCCATGATCATCAGGCTGGTGCGCTCACTGAGCGTTGCGCCCTTGGACAGATACCAGCGCATCTGTTGCATGAACCCGGCACTGGCAGGCAGAAGCTTCTGCGGCGTTGCCGGCGCTGACGCGCTTTCGGCAGAGACTGCGCCGGTCGATCCGCTCTTGCCGGCAGCGGCACCGGACACGATGGGAATGGCTGCCCGGGCAAACCGGATCAGACGGTGCCCGGAGGATTCGATGCTGACGAGCTCGTAGTCGACATCCACCTGTTTGCCATCAGGCAGCCGCCAGCTGGCAGAACGCGGTTGGCCTGACGTTCCCTGTTGAGGGCCTCCCCTTTCCAGCAGCGCCGTTCCGGGCTGGCCCAATAGAGCCTCGCGCCGTTTCAGCTGCAGTTCCTGCAGCCCGGCATCATTGATATAGCTGATCTGCAGCTCTGCATCGAGAATCAGCACAGCGCCTGCCACGGCCTCTATGACCTCCTCGAGCAACAGATGCTCACTCTGCAGTCGTCTTCGCTGCCGTACAAAACGGCTGATGGCGCCGATGCGACTGAGCAGCAATTCACTGGATTCGTTCTTGAACATGCATTCCACGGCACCCGCTCGCAAGCTGCGCTTGATGATGTGGTCGCTGTAGGTGCCGGTCAGAACGGTACAGACGATGTTGCCCACGGCGTTATGCATCATGAGGTCACGGCACAACAGATCACCGGTGGTTTCAGTGAGGTAATAATCGAGTATGGCAATATCGACCTTGTCGGTCGTGGCCACCTGCATCGCCTCTACCTGCGTTGCCGCCAGAGTGACTCGATATCCCTGCAGCTGAAACAGATCCCGCAGGGAATAGCGAATGGTTGCCGAGTCATCGACGATCAACAAGTGGATATCGCTGTTGTCAACACTGGAGGGCAATGCGGCAGTATCGTCGGCATCCGCTTCGATCAACTTCTGCAACTGGGCCTCCAGGCCCTGATATTCCTTCCAGGCGAGCAAACCGGTGTTTTCCCGACCCGCGGCCCAGGCACGCGTTTCTGCCCGCATGTCTGTCGACATCACGACCACCGGCAAGTCCCGATAGGAAGGCTGTTCGAGCAACTGCGCCAGTGAAGTCGCATCTTCCTGTTCGGTTATCGGCCAGCCAAACAGCAGACCGCAAAACTCCGTACCAAACTGCTGGTACTGTTTTTCCAGCGACTCGACAGCCACACTGAAGCTCTCGGTAGCATCCACCTCGAAACCCAGCGATTGGGCGTGCTTGTCCAGCACATACCGCATGGTGGCGGATGGTTCCACCAGAAGAAGTCGTTTAGTCATGGCGCAACTGACATCAACAGGGGCCACGAGCGGTATTCTAGGGACAAGGACACAGAGCTCAGTTTGGCTGATTCCAGCTTGGTTGCAAGATATGCACTAGGTTACCGATGTTCGCCAAACGATAATTGCCTATGCCTGTGATTGAACTCACAGTTTAGCCCTATCATGCGGAATGAACACTCAACACCTGTCTAAAAATACCGTCTGTCAGGATCCCCGACAAGCGGAATTCGTCCAGAACCCCTATTCACTGTATCGTCAGATACATGACAGGGCCTGTCCCGTTTACTGGAAGGACTACGGATTCTGGTGCCTGGCCGACTTCTCGGCGGTCAATCGTACCTTGCGAGACCGACGGTTCGCACGCTTGCCGCCACCCGGACAGGAACTGCCGGAAGCGGCACCCCATCTGGCAGATTTTGCCGCCGCCGAGAAGCATTCCCTGCTGGCACTGGAACCACCAGACCATACTCGACTGCGGCAACGCATCAATCGCGCCTTCGTATCACGCCAGGTAGAGCAGATGACACCCGCGATTACCCGCAGCGCTCATGAGCGCATCGACAACCTTGCACAGCACCGCCAGAGCGAATTGTTGGGGCAGTATGCAACCCCGATACCGGTGACCGTCATCACGCAGTTGCTCGGAGTGCCGGAATCCGCCGGCAAGCAGCTGGTGGACTGGTCTCACGCCATGGTCAAGGTCTACACCATGACCCAGACGCGGGAGGAAGAACTGGCGGCCAACTCGGCAGCACGTGAATTTCGTGAATTCCTGTTACCGATCATCGCCAGAAAGCGTCACGCTCCCGGCGAAGACCTGCTCTCACAGCTGGTCCGGGAGGATGGCGAAAGCCAGTCACTGAACGATGATGAAGTCGTGTCGACCGCCATTCTGCTGCTCAACGCCGGTCATGAGGCCACGGTCCATCAGCTGGGCAATGCCGTCAAGACACTGCTGGAGCAGTACCCGCTCGGGCCATCTCGTGATGCTCTGCTGGCGCTGTTGTCGGACACACGCAGCGCCGATGCCCTGGTCAACGAATGCCTGCGCTATGACGCCCCCTTGCATCTGTTCATGCGCTACGCACAGGAGACCATCGAACTGGAGAACGGGCCGATACTGCAACCCGGTGATCCGGTAGGTCTGTTGCTGGCCGCCGCCAATCACTGCCCGGTGCGCTTCAAGGAGCCAGAACGCTTTCAGCCGCTGCGCGATGATGCCGGCCAGCTGTCACTGGGTGCCGGCATTCACTTCTGCGTCGGTGCGCCATTGGCAAAACTGGAATTGCGCATCGCCCTGCAAGTGTTGTTCGAACGCCTGCCAGGCTTGACCCTGGACGGCGAGCTGGAATATCTGGATGCCTATCATTTTCACGGCCTGAAGCAACTGCCGGTGCACTGGTAAGCACGATGGTCGGGGTTCCCGTCACTGTGTACCGACGGGAATCTGCCACGAACAGTCGAGTCTGACCGGGCTGGACAAGCAGTACCGATACGCCAGCGGCGCAATCCGGGCTATCCGGGCAGCAAACCGTGAAAGGGCTGCACCTGCACCCGGTCACCTGCCTGCACACCATCAGCCTCACTGGCAATCACGATCAGACAGTTGGCCGCACTCATGGAGCTCAATCGTCCGGCACCCTGCTTGCCGGTTGATTCCACCACCAGCTCTCCCTGTTCGTCGAGCCGCATGATGCCTCGCTGGTACTCGACCCTGCCAGGCGACTTTCTCAGGTTCGACAGGCATCGTGCAGGCAGCATCAGTGAATCGATATCGTGCATGCCGGCCAGGTGTTTCAGCGCAGGCTGGACAAATTCCAGGAAGGTCACCATCACGGCAACCGGATTGCCGGGCAGTCCGAAAAAAGCGGCCTGACCGATCGTGCCATAAGCCAGTGGCCGCCCGGGCCGCATGGCCAGCTTCCAGAAACTGACCTGCCCGACTTCGTGAAAGACACGCGTCACGAAGTCGGCATCGCCTGCCGACACCCCGCCGGAGCTGATGACCACATCGGCGTCGGCCGATGCTGCCAGCAAGACCCGCCGCGTATCGTCTTCGTTGTCACGCACGATTCCCATATCGATGAAGTCGACATGCAAGCCTCGCAACAGAGCCGCCATGGTGTAGCGGTTGCTGTCGAACAGCTTGCCAGGCGCCAGAGGCGTACCCGGAACATGTTCATCCAATGCAAACAACTCGTCACCGGTGGAGAAGAAGGCGACCTTCAGGGTTCTGACGACCCTCACACGCGCAATGCCCAGGGAGGCCAGCACACCGATATCGGCTGCGTGCAACTGGCGACCGCGTGGCAGCACCATCTGCGCTTCAGCCACATCCTCACCGGCCTGCCGAACGTTCTTGCCAGCGACAACATCGCTATCGATGTCAATGGTACCCAGCTCCCCGGATACCTCGCCCACGCGCCTGACATGCTCCTGGATGACAACCGTATCGCAGCCTGCCGGCATGATACCGCCCGTGAATATTCTCACGGCCTGCCCCTCGGCAAGCTCGCCTGTGAATGGCTGACCGGCCCATGCCGTGCCGATGACCTGCAGACTTGCCTCACCATGCTTCGGAATACTGGCCCGGTTCAGGGCGTACCCGTCCATGGCCGAATTGGCCTGTGGCGGCACATTGACGGGTGACACGATATCGGCCGCCAGGACTCGATACAGGGCCTCCGAAACGGGCAGTTCGATCGAATCCTCGATTGGTTTCAGTGAAGCAAACAACCGTCTGCGGGCTTCGGCCACCGGCAGCAGCGCCGGCTCTTGATCATCTTCGCAGGAAGCCTGTTTTTCGATCATGACGACAACTCGTTCTCTGCTCGCAAACGCTCTTCTTCAGTATTGATGTTGCGAAACGATTCTGCAAACCCGGACGCAGGAATCCGGGTAATCTGCAGTTCATCGAACCAGCGATCGATCTTGCGCTCACCTGCTGCCAGAAACGCATCCAGCGATGCCTTGACACGCTGTTTGACCACCAGAAAAACCGGTTGCAGACGTTCACCATCATGGGCGACGGCCAGATCGGCATCCTCGTCAATGCAAGCCTGCAACAATGCCCTGCACAGGCCGCTTTGCAGGAACGGAGAATCGCAGGGGCACATGAACACATGATCGGTCTTCAGTGCGTCCATACCGGCGCTGAGACCGGCAAGAGGCCCCAGATGGCCCTCCAGTTGGTCTCTGATGACCGGCACGCCAAATTCGGCATACGCATCCAGATTGCGATTGGCGTTGATCACACACTGATCCACCAGCGGCTGCACTGTCTGCAGTACACGGGCAACCATCGGCTGACCTGCCAGCATGATCAAGCCCTTGTCCTGACCTCCCATCCGACGTGCCAGGCCGCCCGCCAGAATGACCGCGCCGGTACTCATCAGGCAACGCTTTGCGGGTGAATCTGCCCCAGATAAGCGGCCAGAAAATCTTCGAAATCACCCTGGCTGTCGGCTTCCATCTCGGCCTGCTTCACCCGGGACTGCTCGACCAGTTCGGACAAGCGGGCAAACAATGCCTCATCCTGCGGTGCCTCGCGCAGAGCGGCATCATGCTGGCGGGAAATGAGCTGAGCATGTTCGAAAAACGAGCCGGTCTTGCGAATGCCGGCAATCATCTGCGCCGACGGCGTCAGCTCCGGATCATCCAGTCGAGCCTGCTGCTCGGCCAGAGCCGGACCATACAGTGCCGTCTCGCGATCGCTGTCCAGCCATTGTGCGATGGGCTGCAACGCATCGAGAATGGATTTACCCCACTGCGACAGCGCGATGGCACCATCAGGCCCCTCCAGCATCAAGCCGGGTTCCCGGCCACGGTGAGCAACAGTCTTCACGTTCCGCGTGGAGATGGCTTGCTCTTCCCCCGTCAGCGGCACCGGATCGGCCAGCCAGGCAAACATCATCAGCATTTCCAGCATCGCAATCTGGTGCAGATTCAGACCCGCCGGATCCAGCAGATTGACATCCACCGATCGCAATTCCAGGTAACGGATACCACGCTCGCTGAGCGCATGAATCGGCAACTCTCCGGCTTGCGGAATCTGCTTGGGTCGCACTGTACTGTAGTACTCATTCTCGATCTGCAGACGGCAGGCACTGAGCTGCTGAAAATTACCGTCTTCATCACGCACCCCCAGAGCCTCATATGGGGGATGCACCGTCGATACATGACCGATGATGTCCTCGATATACTCATCTATCTCGGTATGCCTGACGCTCAGGTCGATCGGGTCTTCTTCACTGTAGCGATAACCGATCTTGCCCATACGCAGAGACGTGCCATATTCGGCAAAGCGGGTAGACTGATTCCAGACATCCAGCTCTTCGCCTTCGCCCTCACCCAGAAAGCTCTGGCAGATGGCCGGCGATGCACCGAACAGATAGGGCACCAGCCAACCGACGCGTATCAGATTCTGCATCATCTGGAAGTAACCACGGGTACGCTGCTGCTGCTTTTCCTGTCCATCCTGGGCATTGAAGGCGCTGCGCAATGCCGCCGGGTCGATCGCCTTGTCACTGGCAAACAGGGATTCTCTGAGTGACCAGGCCGTCTCGGGCATCGAAAAATTGAAATGCACGCCGGCGATGGCCTGCATGCGACGACCATAGCGCAGGCCGAGCCCACGCCGATACGCGTGTTTCATCTGTCCGCTGTGCGAGCTGCCGTATTCACCAATACGCACACTGGGGCCGCCACGCAGAATGCACGGCATGCTGGTATTCCAGATATGCTCATCCTCGGGCAGTCGATGTACGATGAACTGATGGACAGCGGTCAGAAAATGCAAAGCCTCTTCAGCTGAATCACACGGTGGTGTTACCATTTCCAGCAACGCCTCGGAAAAGTCCGTGGTGATGAATGGATGGGTCAACGCAGCACCCAGCGCTTCTGGATGATCAGCCTGGGATATGCCACCGTTACCCTTGACCCTCAACGATTCTTTTTCGAGACCAACCTTGCGCTCAGCCAAAACCTCAGGGGTCTGGGTCCGGACCAGCTTGTCAGCTCTTTGTCTAACCTCGGAGTACACGATGAACATCCCACTTTGCCAGCGCGGGAGTGTAACCCAGGCGATGCCCTTATGAGCAGATTGAACTCCCAGCAAGCCGGTCAAGGACCGGTTCTCATCATGCTTCACGGCCTGTTTGGCAGTCTGGACAATTTCCGTTCGGTATCCCTGCACATGGAACGCGGCTTGAGCGTGGTGCGCATGGACCTGCCGGGACACGGTCTGTCACCTTCCCTGCCCTGCCTGTCCATCGAGGCCATGGCAGAGGAGGTCCTGGCAGAAATCGCCCGCCTGGGAATAAGCCGGTTTCACCTGCTCGGCCATTCACTGGGTGGCAAGGTGGCAATGAGCGTTGCCGGCTCCCCCGATTGTCAGGGTCTGCAGAGCCTGTGCGTGGTGGATATCGCCCCCAAGGACTACCCGCCGCATCATCAGGAAATCCTGGAAGCCTTGCAGGCAATGGATCTGCAAACCATCGAGGACAGGCGCGAAGCGGACCGTGAGCTGCGCGTAGCCATCCCGGATGCCGGGGTACGGGCATTTCTGCTCAAGAGTCTCTACCGACATGATTCAGGGCGTCTGCGTTGGCGCTTCGATCTGAAGCAGCTGGCGCAGGACTACCCCTTGATTTCCCGGGCACCGCAGATCCGCCAGGTCATCGAGCCGCCGACGCTGTTCATCAAGGGAGGCAGCAGCGATTACCTGTCCGCCGCCGACGAACCGGCCATCAAGGCGGTTTGTACGCAACCTTCACTGAAAATCATCACCGGCGCCGGGCATTGGCCTCACGCCGAAAAGCCCGCTCAGTTCACACGAATTTGCCAGGAGTTCCTGAGCCATGTCTGATTCACTCCGCGACCAGTTGCTGCAAGCGGGATTCAACGCACCGAAAGAGCCTGACCGACCCAAACGCCGCTCCGGCCCCAACCCCGGACGCGGCAAGCACTCGGGCAGCAACTCCGGGAAGCCTTCCGGGAAGCCTTCTGGCAGGCAGCCGGGCAAACCGTCGCAACGCAACGCCCCTTCTTCACAACCGCGCAAGGCCAGCGCCGATGCAGAAGCTGATGCACGCATCGCCAGACGCAAGGAAATCAAGGCCGAGATCAAGGCCCTGATCGAAGCGGCATCGATCAAGGAATTCCAGGGTGAAAGCGTTTACCGCTTCATTCTCAACAAGCGTATTCGCGAGCTGCATGTCAAGGAAGAGATCCGCCTGCAGCTGGTCGACGGCACTCTGGTCATCACGCGCCTCAATGGCACCACCTGGCTGGTGCCGGAAGCCACCGCCGCCGCCATTCGCGAGCTGAACCCGGACTGGGCTGTCGTCACACCGGCACCCGACAGTGCCGAGGACACCAGCGGTTACGAGGACTTCGCCGTGCCTGACGATCTGCAATGGTAACGTTCTACTGGTTCGACTACGAAACCTTCGGCACCCACCCTGCCTGGGACCACCCCTGCCAGTTTGCAGGCGTGAGGACAGACCTGGAACTGAATGTCATCGGTGAGCCCATGACGCTGTATTGCCGTCAGCCCATGGATTATCTACCGCATCCTGCCGCCTGCCGTGTGACCGGAATCACACCGCAACTGGCCAACGAAAAAGGTCTGCCCGAAGCCGGATTCATACAGACGATCGTCAATGAAATCGGCCAGCCGGAAACCTGTTCAGCCGGTTACAACAGTATTCGCTTCGATGACGAATTCACGCGCCACACATTGTTTCGCAACCTGCGCGATCCCTATGAACAGGAATGGAAGGATGGCAACTCCCGTTGGGACCTGATCGATGTGGTGCGATTGACTCGGGCCCTGCGCCCGGAAGGCATTGAATGGCCAGTCGACGACGAAGGCGTTGCCACCAACCGCCTGGAGCTTCTGAGTGCGGTCAACGGCATCACCCATAGCCAGGCCCACGATGCGATGTCCGACGTCTGGGCCACCATCGGCATGGCCAGACTCATTCGCGAACGACAACCGCGGCTGTTCGATTACGTGTTCTCGCACCGCGACAAGCACAGTGTGGCCGAACTGCTTGACACCCGCGTACGCAAACCCTGCCTGCAGGCCTCCGGCATGATTCCCGGCAGTCGCCACAATCTGGGCGCCATTCTGCCTCTGATGCCGCACCCGGAAAATCGCAATGGCGTCATTGTGCTCGACCTGCAACATGATCCTCGCTACCTGCTGGATCTGGATGCCGAGGAAATCGCGCGCCGTCTGTATCAACCGAACAGCGAACGCAGCGACGATGATGCGCCGCGTCCCGGCTTGCGCACCCTGCAGATCAACAAATGCCCTGTCATTGTTCCCGTCTCGACGCTACGCGAGGAAGACGCTCAGCGTCTGAACATGGATCGAGGTCAGATCAGTCAGCATGCTCGCTGGGCAGAACAACTGTGCACGACCGAGATGCAGCAACGTATCGCTCAGGTCATGACGCGGCAATGGCAGGACGATACGCTACAGGATGTCGATGGAACGCTGTACAGCGGCTCCTTTCTGTCATCAGAGGACAAGAAGGCACTGACGAGGATTCGCAAGCTATCACCCGAGCGTCTGGCGCAGGAACTGGATCAGCAGGTGGGCCGCTTCGATGACAAGCGTCTTGATGAGATGGTCTGGCGTTATCTGGCTCGTAACTATCCGCAGGCACTCAGCGACGAACAACACCGTCGTTGGAAGGAGCATTGCGATAAACGACTCAATGAAGACAACGCAGCCTGGTTGTCCTTGCAGACGTATCAGCAGGCGTTGGATGATATTGAATGGCTGGCTTCCGAGCAGGAACTGGAGCGGGCGCTTCGCGATTATCCGGCAACTCTGGCCTGACTCCCCGTCGAAGGCCCGAGTCATGTTCGGGCTGCCCGGCTATTCGGGGAAATTCGTAACGGGATAGCCCTGGTGTCAGAGGCGGTGGACGGCAGTCACTGGAGACTGGCTGGCAGAGTGTCGTCTTCGGCCTGGCAACTGCCTGACAAGGATGTCTAGTTCGTACGACGGCCACCGCCGTCCATGAAGTCCGTGCCCGAGATCACCGGTCGCATCGTGTTGATCACGAAGAAGGCGAAGAACAGGAAGAAGAACTTGAATTTCTGACTGGCGAACTCCGGTCCGATCATCGGCACGAAAGCGAGGAAGACAATCGTGGCAAGCACAAAGCCGTAGGCTGAATGCCAGTACACATTCATGATGGAATCCGTGATCTCCTTGCGATACACACCGCTGAACACCATCGACAACATCATGATGAAAACAACCGGTACCATCGGAGGCAACATGGCCGTTACCGAGTAGCCCAGGCTGACATACCCTGCCGCCAGAAATACGCAGCAGAACATGAGGGACTCGACCAGTGCACGCATGAATGTCGGGAATCTGACCTGCCGGAGCAGTGTTCGACCGAGTAATGCAAGGAGGATTCGAGTGTTGATTCGTTTGGTGACGCTAGCGCCCATGACATTCATTCCGTCAGCTGAGGCGCCAGTCCTACAACCCCGCGCCAAGGTAGGGAACGGATAATAACACCCCCCTCATGTAACATTGTGACCTACTGTCAACCGAACAAGTTTTGTGACGAAGTTCTAATAATTGGGCCCGTTTAACCCCCTCTGATAACATCCTTCGCATGATCCAACAACGCATCAAGCTGTATCAGGGGTCGATCAATCCCTGTAGCTATCTGGAAGACCGGGAAGCGGTGAATATTTATGCAGATCCGCACCACCCTCACCCACGCGCTGTTTATAACCAGTTGATAAAACGAGGATTTCGGCGTTCAGGAGAATATGTCTATCGCCCGGGTTGCACGGGTTGCTCTGCCTGCGTTTCAGTGCGCATCGTGTGCAATGACTTCAGGATGAGGCGCACCGATCGGCGCAACTGCAAGCGAAATCAGGACCTGAGCGTGGACTTTCGTGAAGCATGTTACACCGATGAGTATTTTCACCTCTATCAGCGTTACCTTGCTGCCCGTCACCCCGATGGCGGCATGGACGATCCGGAGCCGGAAGACTTCGAACGCTTTCTGCTGAACCCCTGGGGAGAGACCCTGTTTGTCGACATACGTCTGAACAAGCAGATCATTGCCGTTGCTGTCACAGACGCCACAGACGATGGACTGTCAGCGGTCTATACCTTCTTCGATCCCGACCAGGTTGACCGAGGTCTGGGGCGTTTCAGCATCATGCAGCAGATCGAGCTGTGCACCGCCACCGACTTGCCGTATCTGTATCTTGGTTATTGGGTCGATGGTTGTCAGAAGATGCAATACAAGACAGATTTTCGTCCACAGGAGCACTTCGACGGACATCAGTGGAAAGCGATCGACACCGATCCGTGATACGTCAGCACTCAGATCTTGCGGGCCTGCTCGATACCGCGTAGATACAGATCGTACATGGAGGTTGGCCCCCACTCCTCGCGCAGGCGGCCAAACAGCTCGACAGCGGCATCCCAGTCCCCTGAACGACTCGCAGCCATCGCCTGATCGTGCAGTTCGACTCGCTGCAGAACCTGCTCACTGAGCGTCTCTCGGCTGCCCAGCGGCTCATACATGGTGACCGGCTGGCTGCGCCCCGTCACGGTAACGGTATCGAGTTCGCGAAAGGCCATGCCGGGTAGCTCCACCGCTGTCTTGTCGCTGACAATGACAGGCACCTTGTACTTGCGGGTCTGCGCCTCCAGACGTTGTGCCACGTTCACACTGTCACCAACCACGGTGTAATCCATACGGTATTCGGACCCCAGTGGGCCGACCATGGCAGGTCCGGTACTGATGCCGATGCCCATGACAACCGTCGGCAGATTCTTGTCCCGATAGCGGGCATTGAGCGTCTCCACCTCGGCCTGGATATCCATGCCGGCACACAGGGCATCGTGCGCATGCGTCTGGCTGGGGGATGGCGCGCCCCAGACAGCCATGACGCTATCGCCCATGTACTTGTCGATGGAGCCGCGGTAACGCACCACGATACGACTCACGTAGGTGAAATACATATTGAGCCACTCCGCCAATTGTGGCGGTGTCAGCTGTTCGGACTTGGCGGTAAACCCGACCACATCGCAGAACAACACGCTGATCTCTCGCTGCACACCCGACCTGCTGACAGCTTGCGGGTCGCGCTGGTACTCCCTTGCCAGTTCGGCCGGCACATACTGGCTCAACAGACGGTGCACTCGTTTGCGGTCACGCACCTCGCCGATATATCCCAGCAGCACATAGGTGCCAAACAGAACCAGCACCATCAGCAACTCGAATTCCACGGGAATACGCGATGAACTGTCCGCCATCTGGACATGCGTGAACAACAATGCTGCGACCGACAGCCCGGCGATGATGGCAGCACCTGCCAGGCGAAACAGCGGCATCAGCAGACACAGCATCAGCAATATCAGCAGGCTGCTCCAGAACGTACGGCCAAACGAATCAGCCTCGAACAGATTGAATGACCTGCCGCCTCGCACACTCAACGTGAACAACTGCCCAGAGTCGTTGTTCCCGGCTGTCCACTCGAAGCCGAAGTACAGGCGAAAGACTCCAAGGCCTGTCAGCACCAACAGCGTCAGCGTCAGCACCAGAAACAGCGAGAAGGTCAGGCTGCGGCGACCGGGGTTGTAATAGGGAAGTTTCACGCTCGCCGCTCTGTCATCCTACTGCCCGCAGCCACCTTGCAGCAGAGCCAATGCCTCTGCGTGCAGGGTTTCCGTGCAGGCCGCCAGGACAGAGGTCGTCGCATCATTGATCGGCTGACCCTGCATGTCCGTGATGATGCCACCGGCAGCCCTGACCGCCACGGTCAATGCGGCAATATCCAGAATGTTCACATCCGATTCCAGCACCAGATCAGCCTGCCCACAGCACAGCTGATGGTAGTGACAGAAATCGCCATAACCCCGTACTCGACGGGCGCGCCCCACGATGGCGGCATAACGCGCCCAGGCCTCGGCATCACGCGCAAGCGTGGTCAGATTGCCTGCCGAGAAGAACGCATCGTCGATGGAGGTGACCTCGTTACAATGCACTTCACGTCCATCCAGCCAGGCACCTTTGCCGGCTTCGGCTACCAGACGCTCACCGTAGGCAGGCGCATTCGAGACACCCAGACGTAACTCATTGTCCACTTCGAGTGCAATCTGTGTCGAGTAATAGCGCGATCCTCGTATGAAACTCTTGGTCCCATCAATGGGATCGACCAGCCAGCGCAGTCCATTACCCTCGGTGGCAGCCGACTTGCCGGTTTCCTCGCCGAAAAAGGCGGCACCGGGCAAGGCGGTCGTCAACACGGACTTGATGGCCTTCTCCGCAGCAACGTCGACTTCGGTGACCGGTGATTGATCCGATTTCAGGGTCACATTCCAGTCCCCCCGCGCGAGAAAGTCGCTGATTACCTGTTGAGCCGCTTGCGCGGCCTCCTCGGCAGCCTGCCGCGCCACCTGCATGTCAAGTTCCACAAATGCTCCACTGCTGTCATTGTCAGCGTTCATTATACGGTCTTGCCTGCCTGTCACATGAATCCTTGTCGTCGAGTTGAGCAAGGGCCTGGTTATCCTCTGACAAACGCAAGGTACGGACCAGTCACGCCTGAAACCGGACATGCCTGACGAATCAGCCAACAATAGTGACCATCGTTACCGTCAACACCGAACATTGCCTGCGGAAAGCAGTAGACTTGCCCACCCGTCACTGCCTTAACCGATCCTCTCAATGGGCCTGAATCCTCAACAACTGGCCGCCGTCAGACATTTCGAGACCCCTTTGCTGGTACTGGCTGGTGCCGGTAGCGGCAAGACCGGCGTCATCACCCAGAAGATTGCCTGGCTGATCGAAAAACAGAACTACTCCCCCACGTCCATCGTTGCGGTGACCTTTACCAACAAGGCATCCAATGAAATGCGGGCGCGCCTGAAGAAACAGCTGTCACCGCAGCAGATGAAAGGTCTGACCATTGCCACCTTTCACCGTCTGGGCATGGAGATGCTGCACAAGGATGGGGAAGCCATCGGCCTGCGCAAGGGTTTCACCATTCTGGACCAGCACGACTCGATGAGCGCATTGCGCGAACTCATTCGCGAGGGCAACAGCGCCATTGAAGAACGAGATCTGCAGAACATGATCTCGCACTGGAAAAACGAATTCATTACTCCCGACGGCGCCTCTGCAGCAGCCGTGGATGACAATGAGCGCGTGGCCGCCCTCCTGTATGCCCGTTACAACGAACTGCTGCGAGCCTGCAACTCGGTCGACTTCGATGATCTCATCAGCCTGCCGGTAGAGCTGCTGCGCGAACATACCGACATACGCGACAAGTGGCGCGGCAAGGTGCGACACATGCTGGTGGATGAGTATCAGGACACCAATGCCGCCCAGTACGAGCTGGTGCGTCAGCTGGTCGACAAGTTCGGCGCATTTACAGCGGTAGGTGACGACGATCAGTCCATCTACTCCTGGCGCGGTGCCAAGCCGGAAAACCTGATGAATCTGAAGATCGATTACCCCAATCTTCGGGTCATCAAACTGGAACAGAACTATCGCTCCAGTCAGCGCATTCTGCGTTGCGCAAACGCCGTCATCAGCCACAACCCCCATGAGTTCGAAAAAGCCCTGTGGAGTGATCTGGGTCTGGGTGATCCGCTACGCGTATCGACCTGCAAGCACACACTAGATGAAGCCGAATGGGTCGCCGCCGAGATTCTCACGCGCCACTATCAGAAGGATACGCGTTGGGGCGATTTCGCGATCCTCTATCGCAGCAACTTTCAATCGCGTGCCTTCGAGCAAGCCATGCGCGAAAAACAGATCCCCTACAGCATCAGCGGTGGCAGCTCGTTTTTCGACAAGCCCGAAATCAAGGACATGCTGGCCTATCTCAAGCTGTTGGTGAACCCGGATGACGACACCGCATTCATGCGTTGTATCAATACACCGCGTCGGGAGATCGGCCCCAGCACGCTGGCCAAGCTGGGTCAGCACGCCCGCAACCGCAATATCAGCATGTTTGCAGCCTGTCACGACATCGGTTTGGAGACTCAGCTCAGTGGCCGCCCTCTGCAGCGACTGCAGCGCTTTGCCAACTGGCTGACCCTGAACGCCGATAACGCCGAGCGTGGCGACACGCTGGCCGTGGTCAAGAGCGTCTTCGAAGACATCGACTACACCGACTGGTTGCAGCAAGTGCATGACTCGCCGCCCAAGGCACAACGCGCCATCGAAAATACCGGCGAACTGTTCGCCTGGATCGAGCGCCTGCTGACAGACGATGAGCAGAAGGACCAGCCCCTGTCCGAAGTCGTACGCTCACTGTGCCTGCATGACATGCTCTCGCGTCAGGACGACGAATCCGATGACAATCAGGTTCAGATGATGACGCTGCATGCGGCCAAGGGTCTGGAATACCCGCATGTCTTCATGGTCGGCATGGAAGAGGACCTGCTGCCTCACCGCAACAGCGTCGAGGCAGACACCATCGAAGAAGAGCGACGCCTGTGTTATGTGGGCATGACCCGGGCACGCCACACCCTGACCTTCACCCGTTCTCGTGCTCGCCAGC
This sequence comes from uncultured Granulosicoccus sp., assembly GCA_947499955.1. Taxonomy (GTDB): domain Bacteria; phylum Pseudomonadota; class Gammaproteobacteria; order Granulosicoccales; family Granulosicoccaceae; genus Granulosicoccus. The sequence goes on along the minus strand of CANMQI010000007.1, from coordinate 368,031 downwards.
AATTCGGGGAAACCGGCGCCTGTGAGCCCAGCCGATTCCTGGCCGACCTACCGCCGGATGATGTCATTTTCATGGGCGAACTCGATGCGGGCAATGCAGAAGCGTCGCGGGCAGCCGGCAAGGATGCGCTCAAGGGACTGATGAATCTGCTGGCTGCCGACTGAAGAGGCTGATCGGGGACAAACAGGTGCTTGCGCAGTTCCGATCAGGATCGGCAACCACCGTTAATTGTGACGGCGGCTTGAAAATGCGGCAGCATGGCATATGTTCACGGTACCTCTTTCCCCTTGACCGCCAGTACGCTGGCGGTATTGGCTTGCCACAGGCAAGTGATCCGGACCAACAGCAGAACAAGATCTTCCATGGCCTCGAAAAAAAGTGATGAACCGCTGATTGTCGAATCCGAGCAGACAGACTCCGGGGACAACCGCACAACGACAGGTACGGGCTTGATTGTCCCGGAGCAGAATCTGCCGGGCAAACTGCTATTGCTGCCGATCTTCGAGCGGCCCTTCTTTCCCGCCCAGGTACAACCACTGGTCATCGACGAGTCTCCCTGGGAGGAGACCTTTTCGCGTCTGGCGAAGATGGATCATCATCTGCTCGGGCTTTGCTACGCCGGTGATCAGGATGAACATGCCAGCGCTTCCCCTGAAGACTTTGCCGATACCGGCTGCGTGGTCAGATTGCATAATGTGGTGCGTGGCAACGGCAAGATCCAGTTCATTGCCCAGGGTATGCAGCGTTTTCGCATTGACGGCTGGATAAGCCGGACGGCGCCTTTTGCCGCCGAAGTCTCCTACCCGAACGAACGCTCGAAGAACACCCCGGAAATCAAGGCCTACGCCATGGCACTGATTCAGGCCATCAAGGAACTGATTCCGCTCAATCCCCTGTACAACGAAGAGCTGAAGAATTTTCTCAACCACTTCAATCTGAACGACCCTTCCCCGCTGGCGGACTTTGCCGCAGCCATCACGACGGCACCCGGGCCGGAACTGCAGCAGATTCTCGATACGGTCTCCCTGCAAAAGCGCATGGAACGTGTATTGATACTGCTGCACAAGGAACTGGAAGTCGCCAGATTACAGGCCGAGATTCGCTCCGAAGTCGAACAGAAGATGTCCAAGCACCAGCGCGAGTTCTTTCTGCGCGAGGAGCTGAAGGTCATCCAGCGCGAGCTGGGTATTGCCAAGGATGACCGCACGTCCGATATCGACGAGTTCCGGGAACGAATGGAAAAACGCACGCCACCCGAACACGTGAAAAAGCGCTTCGATGAGGAAATCAACAAGATATCCATCCTCGAAACCGGTTCACCGGAGTACGGCGTTACCCGCAACTACCTTGACTGGCTCTGCTCCGTTCCCTGGGGTAACTTCTCCAAGGACAAATTGTCGCTACGGCATGCGAAGACCGTGCTCAACCGGGACCATGCAGGTCTGGAGGACATCAAGGAACGCATTCTGGAGTTTCTGGCCATGGGCTCTTTCCGTGGCGAAATCAGCGGCTCGATACTCCTGTTCGTCGGTCCTCCGGGTGTGGGCAAGACCTCCATCGGTAAATCCATTGCCGAATGCCTCGGACGCAAGTTCTATCGCTTCAGTGTGGGCGGCATGCGCGATGAGGCCGAGATAAAGGGCCATCGGCGTACTTACATCGGGGCCATGCCGGGCAAGCTGGTCCAGGCCTTGAAGGATGTCGATGTATCCAACCCGGTCATCATGCTGGACGAAATCGACAAGTTAGGCGCCTCTCATCAGGGCGATCCGGCATCAGCCCTGCTCGAAGTGCTTGACCCTGAACAGAACAGTGAATTTCTCGATCACTATCTGGACCTGCGGGTCGACCTGTCAAAGGTTCTGTTCGTGTGTACTGCCAACCAGCTCGACACCATTCCGCGTCCCCTGCTGGATCGTATGGACGTCATTCGGCTGGGCGGTTATATCGCCAGCGAAAAGCTTGAAATCGCTCGCAAGCACCTCTGGCCAAGATTGCTGGAACGCAACAACGTCAAGACCTCTCAGGTCAAGATCAGCGATTCCGCCATCAAGGCACTTATCGAGGGCTATGCCCGCGAAGCCGGCGTGCGAAGCCTGGAAAAACTGCTGCACCGCGTGCTGCGCAAATCCATCGTGAAGCTGCTCGGCAAGAGCAGATCCGTCAGCATCAGTAATCGCAATCTGGTCGAATTCGTCGGCGAACCACCCTTCCGGGTGGAAAAGCAACTTGGCGGCGTTGGCGTCATCACTGGCCTTGCCTGGACATCAATGGGTGGAGCGACCCTGCCCATCGAAGCCACCTCGGTGCATGAGGGCGAACGCGGCCTGAAACTGACTGGGCAACTGGGCAAGGTGATGAATGAATCTGCCCAGATAGCTCACAGTTACGTGACGACCAACAGCGATCGTTATGGCGTCAGCAAGGACTGGTTCATGAAGCACAGCCTGCACTTGCATGTACCCGAAGGCGCAACACCCAAGGATGGTCCGAGTGCCGGTATCAGCATCACCAGCGCCCTGTTGTCTCTGGCGCTGAACAAACCGGTCCGCAAGGCGTTTGCCATGACTGGTGAGATCACCTTGACCGGGGAAGTTCTGCCGGTTGGCGGTGTCCGGGAGAAGCTGATTGCAGCCAGACGGCTCGGCATCAAGCAGGTCATATTGCCTGCGGGTAATCGCCGTGATGTCAACGAGCTACCCGAGCACATCGTGACCGGTCTCGATATTCAGCATGCCGGGCACTACGATGAAGTGTTCGAGATACTTTTCCAGGGAAAACGTCCCGACAAGAAGTAAGGTTCGGGCCGCATTGGCCTGCCAGACGATCTATCGTTCGAGCGTCGGACGATAGATCCAGGCCAGTCGGGCCACGATATCAGGCGCTGTCTCCACCGCTACATCCTCACTGATGGAGAGCTCCAGGGTCTGATTGCCTCGAACAAGGTAACGCAGCCCGGCCGAGAAGACGACGGTGGGGTCGTTCAGCTCGGGCAAGTCGCTGCGATAGAACGGTGTATGCCAATCCAGCTGTGCCATGGCGCGATAGCGACGTGACAGTCGGAACTGGGAGCCGGCAGTACCGAAGACAACGAGGTTTCTTTGCGGGGCGAGGCGCTCGTTGTCACCCGCATACAACAGACCGATCGTGGCTCCGGCTCGCCAGCGACCACCATTGCTCCACACGGGTGACTGGATATCGATGTAAGTGTCCACCCGGCCACTGCCCCGCAATTCCGACACATTACCCGTCGGTAGTTTCAGACCGACCCGTACAATGGGCTCTGCACCGGTAGTATCCGCAGTCGCCTGACAGGACAGCGTGCGCTGTACGGACACGCTGATGTCACCCACACCACTCTGTGGCGAGTCCACACGCAGCTTCTCGCCGGAGGCATCCGTATAGGCATACGTCAGCTGATGGTAGGGATACTCATCCCTGCCGGCATCGGGCATGCCGAAGAACTGATGCCAGTCATCAATGGCTCGATCGAACTCGCCGGCCGAATGCTGGAAGAACGGCAGCACCAGTTCGCCTTGCCAGCAAGCACCCAGACGTTGCTGGTGACGTAGCACCACCTCGGAGGTTTCGCCGTCGAGAAGCAGTTTCTCGCCACCGGCACTACTGCCGATGAATTGATTGTCATGCTCCAGGGAGAGCTGCCACTGCCTGGATTGCACGGGCCGTGCCGCCGCCCCGGGCAAGCCGAATATGGCGTTCAGGGCGTGCTCCGAATGCAGCTGCATCAATGCGGAATCGTCGCCCTGTTCCGCCAGCACAGGTGGGCCGAAAGCAAGCCCTGACAACAAGGCGGCGAGGCAGTACGTTTGCTGACAAACGGACACGCCCCGTCCGATCAGTTGGACAGGGGTGTGGATTCGTTGACCATGCCGGCAAGCACGGTAGCTTCCCGATAGCCCGGTATCTTTTCGCCACTGTCTGTGTAGATCAGCGGTGTTCCTCGAAGACCCAGTTGCTCGGCCAGAGCCACATGCGATTCGATCGGGTTGTCACACGTCCTGGGTTCGATCTTGCCGCCTGCTTTTGCATTGGTCATCGCGGCCTGCGGGTCGTCGGCACACCAGACGCTGACCAGATCATCGTGTCCCTGAGAACCCAGCCCGGCTCTTGGAAATAACAGGTAACGCACGCGAACGCCGGCATCGAGCAGCGTATCGATTTCCGAATGCAGACGTCGGCAATAGCCACAGCTGATATCAGTGAACACGGTAATGGAACGATTGGAAGGCTCTTCAGGCTCATAGATGAGCATGTTCTTCTCACCGACCTGCTCGATCAGCTCCGCATGGATGAGGCCCAGGCGAGCGTCAGTGAGATTGCGTCTGTCACTGAGTTGAATCAGGCTGCCATCGATCAGATATTCGGCGTTTTCATCCACATAGTAGATCTGACCGTCAGTAATCAGCTCGTAGAGCCCGGGGATCCGGGACTGCTCGAGACTGGTAACCGCAATGCCCGGCAGGCGCTCGGTAAGCCGGGTTTGCACGTCATCAATGCTGGCGGCGTCTTGCGCATTGGCAACGGATGTCAGGGCCAGCAGAACGAAGCCCAACAGGGAACTGATATATGTACGGATATTCATAGGTGTAAGTTCGCAGGAACCGCGCCAATTGGAAATTCGAATGGTCAGAGTCCAACGGTTGCGCAATGGACGGGCCAGAACTCTGATGCTAATAGTGTCTGTGGGTCGATGATGCCGTAAGTTCCATCAAAATACACGGTAATTGCGACGCAATGCACTATCCCCGAGGATGATGCTCCCGATGCAGGGATTTGAGACGCTCCTGTGCTACATGGGTATATATCTGGGTAGTCGACAGACTGCTGTGTCCCAACAACAGCTGCACTACCCGCAGATCGGCATCGTGGTTGACCAGATGAGTGGCAAAGGCATGACGAAGAATATGCGGTGACAACTGCGTTCTGATGCCTGCAGCAAGGCCATGCGCCCGGATCCGATGCCAGAAGGCCTGCCTCGTCATGCCTGCCCCCCGGTTCGACAGAAACAGCACGTCGGTGTTGCCTCGAATCAAGGAAGGTCGCGCCGAGTCCAGGTAACGTTTCAGCCAGTCTGCACAGATATCACCAACGGGAATCAGGCGCTCCTTGTTACCTTTCCCCCAGACGCGCAACACGCCCTGTTGAACGTTGACCTGGGCAACCGTCAATCCGACCAGTTCCGACACTCTGAGCCCACAGCCATACAACAATTCGAGCATGGCCCGATCGCGCAAGCCGAGATCCTCCGACACGACAGGCGCCTGCAACAGTGCCTGCACTTCGGATTCGGTGATGACCTTGGGCAAGGGTCTGCCCAGCGAAGGTGAACGTACCAGTGCTGTCGGGTTGTCGCTCACCAGACCCTGCTGCAGACACCAGGCATAAAAACGGCGCAAGGCGGACAGCAAACGCGCGGCACTGCGACTGCTACTGCCATCGGTAACGCGACGAGCCAGATATTCCATGATGTCAGCGCGTTTCACCTTCAGCAGACCGAGCTGACGCTCTTCCAGAAAGGCTGCAAACGCTCGGAGATCACTGCGATAGGCGGCAATGGTGTTACTGCCCAGACCTCGCTCCACGAGTTGACTGTCTGCAAATCTCAGCAGCAGCGCATCGGCTTCGTCAGTGTGCAGGGAATCATTTCCTGACACCTTGCCGCGCGCTGGAACCGACTTGGCGTTAGCATACGGTTTGACCATTACTCAAGGATACACATGAAGTTGCCGCCACGCGTGATCAATGATACGGACCCGTCAGCCCTGAGCATTGAAGAGGCATTGTTGCGCATCCGGGACGTCCTGCCACGATTGCAGGATGCACAGGAGATCGACTGTCTGGGTGCACTGGGTCGTATCAGTGCCGCGGACATTCACTCTCCCATGTCCGTTCCCCCGTTTCGCGCCTCTGCGATGGATGGTTACGCGCTCAGAGTTGCCGACTGCCATCAAGCCCTCAAGCTCGACGGCCAATCCATGGCAGGTCATCCCGGCAGCGACAGACTCGAACCCGGCAGCTGTCAGCGCATTACCACCGGAGCTCGTGTTCCCGACGATGCCGATACCGTTGTACAACAGGAAAACGTCGAATACAACGATGGCACAGTGACGATCAAGATCATGCCGCAGATGGGTCTGCATGTTCGCAACCCCGGATCGGACAGCAAGCAGGGAGAGCTGCTGATCGACAGTGGCACTCGCCTGGGCCCCTCGCAACTGGCCTTGCTGGCAGCACACGGAATCAGCAGCGTACAGGTGTACCGCAAACTGGTGGTTGCCCTGCTCTCGACTGGCGATGAATTGCGCAAGCCCGGCAACCGACTCGAAGCCGGACAGATCTACGATGCCAATCGCCCCTTGCTGCAATCCATGCTTCAGGACCATGCCATTGAAGTGCTCGATCTGGGAATCTGCAAGGATTCTGAATCTGCACTGGAACAACGACTGACTGCTGCGCAGGACGCCGACCTGGTCATATCCAGTGGTGGCGTCTCGGTCGGCGAAGCCGATCATGTGCGGCATGTGCTGGAACGCCACGGGCAGATCAACTTCTGGAAGATTGCAATGAAACCGGGACGGCCACTGACTTTCGGTTTCAGTGGGCCCGACCAGGCCTACTTCGGCCTGCCGGGAAATCCAGTATCGGCAGCACTGACAACCTTGTTGTTTGTGCAGCCTGCCATACGGCACATGCTGGGCCGCACCCTGGCGCTACCCCCTCCCCTGCTGTTGCCATTGAGCGATGAGCTTCGGAAGAACCCTGGGCGGGTCGAGTATCAGAGAGCCATCATGCAACAGGACTCACAAGGCAACTGGCAGGTAGGGACGACCGGTTTGCAGGATTCTCATGTATTGAGTTCCCTGCACAGGGCCAATTGCCTGATCGAACTTGAAACCGGATCAACGGGAGCAGCCGTTGGTGAGACTGTCAAGGTCTACCCCTTTACAAACTTCGCAGAACCAGTGTTGTAACCGGACAGGGGTCTTCTGCCGTAGCAGGCTACGATACGGCAGCAAAACAACCTCAGGTTGACTCGCTGCCGTACCGCCTTACATCGAAGACTATCAGCTAGCGGTGCTGCTGACCTTCTTTGCGGCTGTGCGTTTCTTGCTCGCCGCTTTCTTCTTCCCGGCAGTCTTCTTGCCAACTGCCTTCTTCTTGCTCACTGCCTCTACGCTGGCAGCGGCTTTTTTCTTGCCGACTGCCTTTTTCTTGCTGACGGCTTTCTTCTTGCCGACGGCCTTCTTCTTGCCAACCGCTTTTTTCTTGCTGACGGCTTTCTTCTTGCCAGCGGCCTTCTTCTTGCCCACTGCCTTTTTCTTGCTGACCGCTTTCTTCTTGGCAGCCGCCTTTTTCTTGCCTACTGCCTTCTTCTTGCTGACGGCTTTCTTCTTTCCGACTGCCTTTTTCTTGCTGACCGCTTTCTTCTTGCCAACTGCCTTCTTCTTGCTGACCGCTTTCTTCTTGCTGGCAGCCTTCTTTTTGCCTACAGCCTTTTTCTTGGTAGCGCGCTTTTTGCTGCTAGTCTTCTTCGTGGCATTTGCAGGTTTGGCTGCAGCCGGTTTACTGATTCGAGCCATGGTTCAACTCCTGACCATTGAGTAGAAAATCAAATACAGGAGCCATGACGTCAGACTCCCGAAACAGCCAACTGACTGCCAACATTGATTCGACCCTGTTCCTCTGGCTCACTGGTGGTGAAACTCAAGCCATGGGCTGTCATGATCGAACCCCTTGATGCACATTGAAAACAGACAAGCTCAACATCACATCCGATTCGAATTGCAAACACTTACAACTCGTTCCGCGTGGCCGCATTGTCCACATGATGCAAAACTATTTCAACTGCAACGTACAAATGAAAAAATGAAACCCTTGCAAAACTATAACGAATGCTGTGCGATTTGTATGCAATTCAAAAACTACACCGGTATCGCATGTGTCATGCCTGCTTTAATAACCGATTCGAACCACGTGTAGTTTCACGATACAAATACTCAAAATGCATAACACTTCATCAACCGCTTATTTGATGTTTCGACGCAGCGCCTCCTTTCTTTATGACTGCCTGTTGTTGATTGCCTTGTTCTTCATCATCACCGCAATTGCCATTGCCTTCAATGATGGTCAGGCCATACAGAATCCAGCCTATTATCTGGCGCTGTATATGGTGGGTTTCATCTTCTTCGACTGGTTCTGGCGGCATGGAGGACAGACACTTGGAATGAGTGCATGGCGCATCAAGGTCGAAGGTACACAACACCAGTCGATTTCATTCAACCAGTCCCTGATTCGCTACCTCTCAGGCACTGTTCTGTTCGTCTTCACCTTGCTCTACATGTTCTTCAACAAGGATGGAACTGCCTTGCACGACAGACTGAGCAAGACAAGAATTGTCATGTATTACAAGTAGTTAAATCAGACACGAACAAGACACGAACAAGATGAAACGACACATGCCAAGCCTGTGTATGTCGTCAGCTGGTGCGTTTGATACCAATGAGCGCAATCACCAGAAACATCATCAGAGGCAACAGCGCACTGAGCAATGGCGACAAGCCATTCGCCAGAGCAAGCTGCGTCAGCAGCTTGTTAAGCAGTACATAGATGATGCCCAGCATGATGCCGATGAATATCTTCTGACCCGCCCCGCCTGAACGCTGTGAAGCAAACACGAAGGGCAGTGACAACATGAGCATGACCAGAGTTGACAAGGGGCTCGCTATCTTCACCCAGAAAGCGAGTTCTATCAGTCGACTGTCCAGTTGATTCGCTTTCAGATACTGAACCTGATCATGCAGATTGCTGGCAGAAAGACTCTCTGGAGATACCGAAATACTTTTCAGAACATCGGCACTAACCAAGTCTGGCACGTCGGTATTTTTGACGTTATCGTCCGATGTGACAGTATTTCGGCGGACAAACTCCTTCCATCCGATGCTGTCGAGATGCTCGCTGACGATATTGTCCGAGCCCAGTACTGTCATTTCGACATCCTCGAGCAACCAGTCATCGTCGAGCAAACGTGCACGAGCAGCACTCATTGCCATGCTCAATGAATTGCCTTCAAAACGATGCACGCTCACATCCAGCAGCGTAAAATCCGGCATCACGGTGCCGACGTTGACGAACTGATCTGCCGATTTCAACCACAGACCTCTGCTGCCTTTTACCGACAGTCGTTTTTCCAGCGCTGTCAGCCTGAGCTCTTCGGCAATCTGTTCGGCGCGAGGCATGATGGTTTCACCCAGCAGGGCAATCAGGAGCATCAACGCCACCCCCGTGATGACAACCGCGCGAATGATGCGTCCACCCGAGACTCCCGCCGCACGCATGACTGTCAGCTCACTGTTGGAAGCCAGTGCACCAAGCCCCAGCAGACTGCCCAGAAGAACAGCCGGTGAAAACAGCATATAGGCCTTGCCCGGAATGGTCAGAAAGACATACTGCGCCGCGTCGGACACCGAGTAGCTACCCTTGCCGACATCATCCAGCTCACTGATGAAGGCGAAGATACTGGCCAGGGCAACCAGCGTCATCAACACCAACAGGCTTGTCAGCAGTATCGAACGGCCAATGTATCGATCCAGTATGCCGAACATCATGCAGTCCCCTGTGCATTCACCGACGGCGATCTGTGCAGATAGCGATCAGACAGCCATGACCAGCCCACTCTCTTGGCCAACAACACCAGTATGAGGCAGGCTATGGCGATATGAACCGGCCACAACCCGACCCAGGGAGGCACCGTGCCGGCCGCAATCCACTTGCGCATCAGCACCAGCAGATTGGCGTAGGGAATATAGATGAGTATGGCAATGGCGATCTTGCCAAATCGACCTTCGCGCGGTGAGGTGTAACTGAGCGGCACCGCCAGCAAGGCCAGCAGCAACGCTGCCAAGGGAATGGAGATACGCCATTGCAGTTCGGCCTGATCGGCAGCATCGCCGGTACCCCACAACTCCGATAGTCGCTTGCCCTTGATGATCAGTCGCGGTTCGCCGGTTTCTTCCCTGGGCCGCAGAATCCCCTGACGCTTGAAGTCGGTAATCGTGTATTCATCGTCACCTGGCTTGCCGACACTGGTTTGCCCATCGGTGAATACCAGATATTCATCACCGCTTTCCGGATCCACCTGGTAGGAGGCTACTCTGGCCGAGTCCACTGCCGGCATGCCCTCTCCCTTCTGTCGATACATGAAGACATCATTGAACTGTGTTCTCTCCGGATTGCTCTGGCGCGCGAAGAACACCGTGTTGCCATCACTGGACTCGATGAACTTGCCCGGTGTCACCAGACTCAGTGCTGACTGATCGCGAATGGTCTGTTTGAGTTGCTGCTCGTAACGAGCAGCCCACGGAGATGCAAATACCGTCAGTATGGAAATGAAGATGACACCCAGCACACCGATAACGGCCGTGGGTCGCAACAGATCAACCCAGCCAACGCCGCAGGCCTGCATGACCGACATCTCGTTGTCACGATAGAAACGACCATGAGCCAGCAGAATTCCCAGATACAGACCCAATGGGATGAGTGTCACCAGCAGACTGATGGACTTGACCCCCACCAGTATCAACAGCATGTCCGCCTGAATGGCACCGTCGGTGACGCTCGACAGACTGCGTCCGAGGACATTGCCGATCATGATGACCAGCAGCACGATCAGTACCGCCAACCAGGTGACCAGCATTTCCTTCATCAGGTAGCGATCAAGTATTCGCATAGTGAACAGCTTATCCATGAACAGGCAGTTGACGTTCAGCCTGTCTTCACAAGCTCAAGCATCGCCGGCAAAGTGAGACTCACGGTTGCCAATGACAAGTGTACTTCATAAGCTGCAGTACACTAGTAGAGAACAGATACTCGGAAATTGTAGAACCCATGCAGATCAATGTTGCAAACCGCTTGCCTCGAACAGCTGACAATGCCTGTCAACTGCTCTTTCTGTTTGCCGATGGCCGTCTGAAAGGTGCTGCTCGCAAGATCGACAAGGATTCCGACGGGCAACTCAAGGCGTTATATGACAGCGGAGACTTCAAGGGCGGGAAGGCCGAAACCCTGCTGTTGCATGCACTGCCCGGTACCGCCGCCTCGCGCGTCCTGCTGGTCGGTCTCGGCGAACGCCGTGAGTTCGGCGCGAGTGCGTGGCGAGCTTCCAGCAAGGCTGCCTGCAAGGCGCTACTGGCAACACCTGCCACCCTGCTTGTCAGTGACTGCCTGAGTGCTGTTGCCGATGACACCTTGTCAGCGGCATCCATGGCTGAACAGCTGGCGACGGATCTGGTCAGCAGCGCCTATGTCTTCACGCTGCACCCGCGCCGTGATGCACCCTCGGCCGCAGCTCTTGAAGAGTGCGTACTGAGCATCGATAAAACGCAGCTTGAAACGGTGACAACAGCGGTACAACGCGGCGTCTCGACAGGTAAAGGCATGCAGCTCACGCGAGATCTGGGAAATCTTGCACCCAATATCTGTACCCCCTCCTATCTTGCCGTCCAGGCTGAGACACTCGCCGCCGAACATGAATCACTGACTGCCACCATCGTCGATGAAGATGAGATGGAATCCCTGGGCATGGGAGCCTTTCTGGCCGTGTCGCGCGGCAGCAAGCAGCCCGGCAAGCTTATCGTCATGGAACACAAGGGTCGCAAGCGCGCGGGCAAGCCCATCGTTTTCATTGGCAAGGGCGTTACATTCGATACCGGCGGCATCTCCATCAAACCGTCCGACTCCATGGATGAGATGAAATATGACATGTGTGGCGCCGCCAGCGTCTTCGGTGTCATGCATGCAGTGGCAAGCCTGCAACTCCCTCTGAATGTCATCGGTATCGTCGCGGCGGCCGAGAACATGCCTGACGGCGATGCCGCTCGACCCGGCGATGTCGTGACGTCACTATCGGGCCAGAGTATCGAGATACTCAATACTGACGCTGAAGGCCGACTCGTGCTATGCGATGCCCTGACCTATGCCGAACGCTTCGACCCGGACACCGTCATCGACATGGCCACACTCACGGGAGCCTGCATCATCGCGCTGGGCCATGTCGCCAGCGCCGTCCTCGGCAACGATCAGAAAACGATCTCTGCCCTGATCGACGCCGGCGAACAGAGCGGTGACCGCTGCTGGTCACTGCCATTGTGGGACGACTATCAACCGCAGCTGGATTCCAACTTTGCCGACATGGCCAATATCGGTGGCCGCCCTGCAGGCACCATCACGGCCGCCTGCTTTCTCTCGCGTTTTGCTACACAGTTCAACTGGGCGCATCTGGATATTGCGGGAACCGCCTGGACCAGTGGCAAGGACAAGGGTGCTACCGGTCGCCCGGTCCCGCTCTTGATGAACTACCTGTTCAACCGTCTGGATTGAAGCGGTGACCAGGATCGACTTTTACGTGCTGGCGGGAATTGACCCGCTGGCACGACTTCATCTGGTCTGCAAACTGGCCGAAAAGGCTGTGGGCGCCCGGCAGAAGGTTTTCATCTACAGTGATTCGGAACAGCAACTCGAGCAGCTGGACAGATCCTTGTGGGATTTTCGCGCCATGAGCTTCATAGGTCATCACCGACTGCCCACTGAACATGTTGTCAGCAGCAGTGACAATGACCCGGTACTCCTGTCCTCAGGCATGCCGGGCAATGATCGCAATCTGCTGATCAATCTGGCGACAGAGGTCCCCTCGTTTTTCTCACGCTTTGACAGAACGCTGGAAGTCGTCAACGAGCAGCCCGAGGTGCAAGGTGCCGGGCGCCTGCGCTATCGCTTCTACCAGCAGCGCGGTTACCCACTGCATCATCACAAGATTGCGTGACGTGAACCCAACTGCATTTATACTCTGACCCCGGCCAGACAGATCGAGGTAGTTCTGGAACAAGCGCTACCGTGAACTGTCTTGTGCCGCCACTACACAGCCCCCAGACGCAACCGAAGAAGTAGACTATCCCGATGGACAAGACATATAACCCCAAAGCCATCGAAGAACGTTGGTACAGCACCTGGGAAGAGAACGGCTACTTTGCCCCCCAGGGTGATGGCAAACCTTATTGCATCATGATCCCGCCACCCAATGTGACGGGCACTCTGCACATGGGTCATGCCTTTCAGGACACCATCATGGATGCCCTGATCCGTTATCACCGCATGCTCGGTGACAATACTCTGTGGCAGCCCGGCTGCGATCATGCCGGTATCGCCACGCAGATGCTGGTGGAACGACAGATCAACAAGGAAGGCAAGACGCGCCACGACCTGGGCCGTGAAGCCTTCCTGGAAAGAGTCTGGCAGTGGAAGGAAGAATCGGGTGGCAACATCACGCGCCAACTGCGCCGCCTGGGTGCCTCACCCGACTGGCAGGCAGAACGCTTCACCATGGACGAAGGCATGTCCAAGGCTGTGCAGGATGTCTTCATCCGGCTGCATGACGATGGCCTTATCTATCGTGGCAAGCGACTGGTCAACTGGGACCCGGTACTGCACACCGCCTTGTCCGATCTGGAAGTACTCAGTGAAGAGGAAGATGGCAGTCTGTGGCATTTCCGCTATCCATTGACCGATGGCAGCGGCTCGCTGGTCATTGCCACCACCCGCCCCGAGACCCTGCTGGGTGATACGGCCGTTGCCGTGCATCCCGATGACGAGCGCTTCCGTCACCTGGTGGGCAAGACCATCACCTTGCCACTGGTGGGTCGCGAAATTCCCATCGTGGCCGACGACTACGTCGACCCGGAGTTCGGTTCCGGTTGCGTCAAGATCACCCCTGCGCATGACTTCAACGACCATGCACTGGGATTGCGACACAATCTTGAAGTCATCAACGTGCTCACCAACGATGCGGCGATGAACGACTCGGTGCCTGACGCCTATCGTGGTCTGGATCGCTACGAGGCCCGCAAGCGAATCATCGCGGACATGGACGCAGCCGGACTGCTGGTTGAAACCAAGGCACATAAACTGATGGTGCCGCGCGGGGATCGCTCAGGTGCCGTGGTAGAGCCTTACCTGACCGATCAATGGTATGTCGACCTGACACGGGACGAACTACCAGACGGTCGCCCTGGCGGTCACACCGCCATCATCAAGCCCTCGTTGGATGCTGTCTCCAGCGGCCGTATCGATTTCGTACCGGGTAACTGGTCTCGAACCTACAATCAGTGGCTGGAGAACATCGAAGACTGGTGCATCAGCCGCCAGATCTGGTGGGGACACCGCATACCCGCCTGGTATGACGAGGCTGGCAACATCTACGTGGCAGAGAGTGAAGCTGCCGTTCGCAGCAAGTATTCACTGGCGGCAGAGCTCCCCTTGCGTCAGGACGACGATGTGCTGGATACCTGGTTCTCATCGGCACTGTGGCCCTTCGCCACGCTGGGCTGGCCGGAGAATACCGAGCGGCTGCAGACTTTCTACCCCGGTACGGTACTGGTCACAGGCTTTGACATCATCTTCTTCTGGGTGGCCCGCATGGTCATGTTCGGCACCTATTTCATGGACGGCGAAGTGCCGTTCCGTGATGTCTACATGCACGGCCTGGTGCGAGATTCTTCCGGCCAGAAGATGTCCAAATCCAAGGGTAATGTGCTTGATCCGCTGGATATCATCGATGGCATCGAACTGGAAGCACTGGTTGAAAAGCGTACCGCCAACCTCATGCAGGATCACAAGGCCAAGGCCATCGAAGCGCAGACGCGCAAGGAATTTGCCGATGGTATTCCAAGCTATGGCACCGATGCGCTGCGTTTCACCTTTGCCTCACTGGCCTCGAACGGGCGTGATATCCGCTTTGATCTGAAACGGGTCGAGGGTTATCGCAACTTCTGCAACAAGTTGTTCAACGCCACCCGCTACGTTCTGATGAATACCGAAGGCATGGACGCAAGCCATGTCCCCGCCGAGCGCAATCCCATCGATCGCTGGATCATCAGTCAACTGCAACAGACCGAAGCGGCTGTTGCCACCCATATCGACGAGTACCGTTTCGATCTGGCAGCAACTGCCTTGTACGAGTTCATCTGGAACGAGTACTGCGATTGGTATCTGGAAATGGCCAAGCCGATCCTCAATGGTGACGCGAGCGAGGAGCAGAAGCAGGCCACACGTATCACGCTGGTTCGTGTACTGGAAACCACTCTGCGACTGGCTCACCCGATCATGCCGTTCATTACCGAGGAACTATGGCAACAGCTTGCCCCTCTGGCAGGCAAATCCGGAGACACCATCTCTCTGCAGCCCTACCCGATCAGTGACGCCGAGCTTGTCGATCAGCAGGCGCTGGAGGAAATCGAATGGGTCAAGCAGGTGGTCATGGGTGTGCGTCGTATTCGTTCGGAGATGAACATCAACCCCGGCAAGCGTCTGCCTCTCTACTTTGCAGAGTCCTCTGCGGTCGATATCGATCGCCTGGAGCGACATCGCGAGTTGCTGATCTCACTGGCACGGCTCGATACGATCACGGTACTCGATGCCAACGCCGAAGCGCCCGAATCGGCAGTTTCGCTGGTCGATCAACTCAAACTGTTGATTCCGATGGCCGGATTGATCGACAAGGATGCCGAGCTGGCGCGTTTGACACGGGAAGTAGACAAGCTGACCAAGCTGGTCACCAGTTTGAGCGGTAAATTGGGCAATGCCGGCTTTACGGCCAAGGCGCCTGCCAGTGTGGTCGAAGCCGAGCAGCGCAAGCTCGATGAGGCCAATACCTCATTGCAGCAGTTGGAACAGCAGCGAGAACGTATCGCCGCCATGTAGTCAGCACCCTGTCCGCAGTGCGTAAGCACTGCGGATGAACGGCGTGCGCTGAGCGCGCGCTGGCATGCAGCTGGTGCAGCCGCTCAGGCTGACACGGCCCTAGCCGACGCGATGCAACTCACCGGTGGCTGTTTCAGTCAGAACGCTTCAGCTGGTCGCCAGCAGGTATTGAACCAGAAGCCAGACGGCCAGCAGAAACAGGACGGTACCAATCACACCACCCACAAGGAAGTGTATCGGCTTGCCTTCGGTAAAATCACGCTCGCGGTTCTTCCTGGACTGAACACCGATCAGACCCGCACCAACGCTCTGGGCAATGCGCCAGAAACTGGTACCGGGGCGTACATCGGATCCAGAACCTTGTGTCGTACCAGTTCCTGGTGGGTTACTCGTGTCTGTCATCTGAATCTGTTCTCCGGTCAGTTGCAGTCGCCGAACGAGGCGACTTGCCCGACGCCTAGAATCGTATGCCTGCCTTGGCAGTGTAGGTCTCGATATCACCAGTCTGATCGGCTTCCAGAGTTATCGCAACACCCAGATTGATAGTGAGGCCTACATACAGTTTTTCCAGATCCACCGACTCTTCTGCCAGACCCGTTTCTGCAGCCGGATCGGCGGTGGTGCGCACGATACCGATGCCGGCATAGGGAGTGAACATCAGGAAGCCCTTGGAGACGCTCAGTTCCAGCGCCGCGTTGTTCACATCCAGATCATCGATACCTTCCATCTGGCTGTAACTGGCCCGAATACCGACCGCCGGCGACACAACGCCACCATCAAGCAGGCTGTAGCGCACTTCCGCACCCAACACCGTTGCATCGTTGTCGATGCCCTTGGCCACCGATGCGCCGATGTCCAGACCGAAAGGCAGCCCCTTGTGGACCTGAACGCGTGCCAGATTGAATGCGCTGCCGTCGAACGAACCTTCACTGGCTTCATCGAACAGGTCGCTGTTGATATCCGTGCTCGACAGCACGATGCCCACGTCGAAGCCGATGATGCCCAGTCCTTCGGCAGGGGTAACACCCTTGTAATGGGTCGCTGCACCGAGATTTTCAGCCAGCTCTTCGAATTTTTCCTGATCGAGGTTACTCAGGGCTCCCAGAGAGTCTGCCTGAAGCACACCGGGCAACCATGTAACCGTGGCGACCAGCAGCGTGGCCCATGAACCTGTCTTGCGTAGCTTTTTGAAAGTCATCGTTTTTCCTCTGGTGCCTGGCTGGCTGATTCGAGTAATTCCATGCTCTCAAGCAATTTCTCTTCCGCATTGTCCACTTCCTGACGAGCGGCCAGCTCTTCTGCGAGAAATTCTGTCAATTCTGCCTTTCTTTCATCATTGTATAGCCCTTCATCACTCAACTTTTCGCGCACCATTGCAAGACGGTTACTCGCCTTGTCCAGCAACTTCTCATGGTTCGTCACGGCACGGCTCAGCGGTGCCAGTCGGGTACGCCGTTCCGCATCGAGTCGTTTCTGAGTGCGTCGATCCGGAGCCACGGATGCAGCGCTTGTTCCAGTCGCACACGACGGGTCGGCGATAGCGTCATCGTCAGCCTGCGCAGCCTCGGCATCCGGCTCCGAGGCAACGCTCTGCCGCTGATTGGCCAGCCAGCGTGCGTAACCGTCCAGATCATCATCGAACGGTTTCAGTTCGCCGCCAGCCACCAGCCAAAGATCATCGACCACTGATCGCAACATCGTTCTATCGTGCGAAATCACCAGCAGGGCCCCCTCAAAGGCTACCAGCGCATCAGCCAGGGCTTGCCGCATGACAATGTCGAGATGGTTCGTGGGTTCATCCAGTAACAGCAGATTGGGGCGTGCCTGAACAATCAGCGACAGAGCCAGCCGCGCGCGTTCACCACCCGATAGGGTGGATGTCACCTGCAGGGCACGATCACCGGCAAAGCCGAATGTTCCCAGGAATGTGCGTGCCTGGGTTTCACTCAACTTGGGGTCATGACTCATCAAGGCCTGTAAGGGCGTCTGGTCCGAACGCAACTGATCCACCTGATGCTGAGCAAAATAACCAATGCGCAGTTTCTGTGCAGGCACTCGACTGCCGGCCTGCAGCGACAGAGAACCAACCAATGCTTTGACCAGGGTGGATTTACCGGCACCGTTGACTCCCAGCAAACCGATGCGATCGCCCCCCTGCACCGTCAGATTGACCTTGTTCAGTACCTTGGTGTCGCCGTAGCCCAGATCAGCCTTTTGCAGCACGATCAAGGGGCTGGGCATGGTGTCAGGCGTACGAAAACCGAAGGTGAAGGGGGAATCGGGACGCACTGCCTGTGTTTCACCCAGTCGTTCCAGCATTTTCAAACGACTCTGTGCCTGCCGCGCCTTGCTGGCCTTGGCACGGAAACGATCCACAAACCCCTGTAATTCACGGCGCCGTGCCTGTGCCTTCTCGTGCTCTGCCTGCTGATTACTGAGCCGTGCAGCCCGCCAGCGTTCGAAGGCTGTGTAATTGCCGCTGACCAGCGTGACTTCCTCGGATTCGATATGCAGCGTCATATTGGTCACCGCATCGAGAAATTCACGGTCATGCGACACCAGAATCAGTGTGCCCTCACGCTGACGTAGCCAGCTTTCCAGCCACAACACGGCATCCAGATCCAGGTGGTTGGTCGGCTCATCCAGCAACAGCAGTTCATTCGGGCTCATCAGCGCCTGCCCGAGATTCAGACGCATGCGCCAGCCTCCGGAAAAACGCGACACCGGCCACTGATGCTGACTGGTGGCAAAGCCCAGACCATTGAGCAAGGCACCGGCACGCGAATTCACGGTGTAACCGCCGGCCTGTTCCAGATCTGCCAGCAGGCTGGCCAATCGCTCACCCTGCTCATCGGGACAGTTTTCAATGGCGCTCTGCAGCTTGCGGATACGCTCATCGCCATCGATGACATAATCCAGCGCCGAGCGTTCGGAGGACGGCGTTTCCTGTGCAACATGCGTGATTCCCACATGCTGCTGCAGACTGATACTGCCGGTATCCGGCTCCAGAGCGCCGCGGATCATGGCGAACAGGCTCGACTTGCCCGTACCATTGGCACCGGTCAGCCCGACCTTCTGGCCAGCATGAATCACGAAGTTGACATCGCCAAACAGGCGTTTACCGTCGCGTCTACAGGCGACATCATTGAAACTGAGCATACCCGGCATTCTACCCACTACGGAGGCACGAGAATCCATTCGTTTTCCCGCGTTTGGCATGACACGATTATTCACTCGACGCAGTAGCGCAAGCTGACACCCGGCGCCGGGCCGCGGGAGGGCTTCTGCTATCATCCGCTGCATCAGAACGGAGAACTTTATCGTGATCAGCAAGCCCTTTCGAAGCCTTTGTGCCCTGATAGCCCTGGTTGTGCTCAGCGGCTGTGGCATCAACAACATTCCAACCTACGACGAGGCTGTCAACGGTCGATGGAGCGAAGTGCAGAACCAGTACAAGCGACGCGCCGACCTGATTCCGAATCTTGTCAATACCGTCGAAGGTTTTGCCAGCCAGGAGCGCGATGTGCTCACCGAAGTCACCGAAGCGCGTACCCGGGTATCCCAGATGAATATCTCCCCGGAGATTCTGACCGACCCCGAAGCCTTCCAGCAGTTCCAGGCTAATCAGGGCGCCCTGAGTTCTGCACTGCAGCGCCTGATGGTCGTGGTGGAAGCCTATCCCGACCTGAAATCCAATGAAAACTTTCTCGCCCTTCAGCAACAACTGGAAGGCACCGAGAACAGGATCAGCGTAGCCCGACGGGACTATATCCAGGCTGTTCAGACCTACAACACGGAATTGCGCACCATTCCCGGTCGCTGGTGGCACCGTTTCATGTATTCGGACATGCAGCCCAAGGAAAATTTCACGATCAGCGAAGCTGATGCCGTCAATCCGACCGTCGAATTCAACACGAACTGATTTCATCAGCGGGCGTAGCACCTCCTCGGCCCAGGCAGATATTCATGGCTGAATACACGATCCTTCCAAACACGAGTTTGCGATTCGCAAGTCCGGGCCGGCTGCTGCTTGCATTGTGTCTTCTGGGCCTGTCCTTTCTGGCCCAGGCGCAGGCGCAGGGCGAGTTTCCAGCCCTGAGCGGGCGAGTCGTCGATCTGGCAAGTCTGCTTGACGATGCACAGGAAAGTGCTCTGAGTGCACAACTGGACGCGCATGAACAGGAAACCGGCAACCAGCTGGTTGTCGCCACCGTCGAGTCACTGGACGGACGCGACATAGCGGATTATGCCAATCGGCTTGGCCGCTTCTGGCAGATCGGCACATCGGAGAATGACAACGGGGTGTTGCTGGTGGTTGCCCCCAATGAACGCAAGGTGCGTATCGAGGTCGGCTATGGCCTTGAAGGCGCCTTGACCGACGCTCTGTCCAGCATCATCATCCAACGCGAAATCCTGCCCGCATTTCGCAAGGGCAGTTTTGCGCAAGGCATCCAGCAGGGTGTCAACGCCATATTGCAGGCAATCCAGGGTGAATACACGGCTGCTGACAGCAATGAGAACAGCTCCGATCCCCTCACTCGACAGATCGGCAATTTCATACCGCTGATCTTCATCGCCATGGTGGGCATTCCCCACCTGCTGCGCAAGACCGGTTATCGCAAGGCTGCCAACGGCGCTTTCCCAGCCGGCTTTGCAGGTCTGGCAGCAAGCCTCGGCACCGGCAACCTTCTCATCGGACTGGCCGCAGCCGTGGTCGCATTTCTGGTCGTGTACTTCATGGGATCGGGGAAAGGCGGCGGTGGTTCAGGCGGGGTCCGTCGCAACATGCCTATTGGCACCGGCGGATTTCGTAGCGGCGGCAGCCTGGGCGGTGGTGGGTTCAGCGGCGGCGGCGGCAGCTTTGGCGGCGGCGGTGCATCCGGAGGGTGGTAGGCATGAGTGACGAGAACAGCTGACATGACCTTTCTGAGCGAAGCAGAAAAAGAAGACCTGGCCAGCAAGATACGGCAGACAGAATCACGGACTCACGCCGAGATCGTGACCGTCATCGCCCGGCAGAGTGACGGGTATCGATACATCCCCATGCTTTGGGCAGCCCTGCTCGCCCTGAGCATTCCGGGCTTGCATTATCTCTGGGCGTTCTTTACTAGCAGTGACTGGCATGTTCCGAACACCGGATTCACGTCCGTCACCTGGCTCTATCCGGCACAGGTTCTGACATTCCTCGGCCTGGGCATGCTGTTCCAGCTATCCAAGGTACGACTCATGATGATTCCTCGATCCGTCAAGCAGCAGCGAGCGGCGCGTCATGCCCGCGAACAGTTCTTTCTGCAGAACCTGCACCTGACTCATGGCCGAACCGGAGTCCTCATATTCGTATCCGTCGCCGAACACTATGTCGAGATCATCGTGGACAAAGGCGTTGCCGAGGTAGTTGACGATCAGCTCTGGCAGAAGATCGTGCAGGACTTCATCGCCCATGTGCAACGCGGTGACATTGCCCACGGCTTTGACAATACCCTTGATCAGTGTCGGCAGGTATTGTGGGAACACTTCCCTGCCCCTGAAGGCAAGCCAGATGAACTACCGAATCACCTGATAGAAGTCTGAGTCGGCTTCTCTGCAACCTCGCCAGCCAGCAGAAACGTCAGAAAGGCCAGCGGCGCCAGACAGACCAGCGCAATGCGCAGCCCGAACAGCTCGGACATGAATCCGATCAGCGGTGGTGCAATCAGAAAGGCACTGAAGGAAATCATGTTCAGCGAGGCCACATTGCCTGCCGACGTCCTGCCTGGCCGATTGGCAGCGGCACTTACAGCCAGCGGAAAGACGATGGCCACACCAGCCCCGGACAAGGCGGCAGCAATGAATGCCAGTGGTGTCGATGGCGCCAGTGCAAACAAGCTGATGCCCAGACAAGCCGCCAGACCCGACACTCGTACGACCCGCACATCGCCATAGCGAGAAGCCAACCAGTCTCCAGAGAGTCGCACGGCAGCCATGACCAGTGAAAAGGAGGAGTACGTGACCGCGATGACCATGGGGCCGGCATCCAGCACGTCACGCATGAACACCGCAGACCAGTCGATGAAGGCGCCTTCCACCATCATGATTCCCAGGGGCATGAGACACAACAGCACAATCGCCCTGGCTGGCAAGCTGAACAGCCTCAAGCCATCATCGGCCTCTACCGATGGTTGAAGGCTTGTCTCGGTGCGAGTCGCAACACCAGCCTCGACAGAGTCTGCCTCGATACGGTTCGGCCCAGTGTGGACATCCGCAGGAGATTTTCGAGCAGCTTCTTCAGTTGCGATGCCATAGCCGCGATTACCCAGCCTGGGCAATGCTGTCGCAGACGCGTATCCGCATAAGGCAATGATCGGCATGGCCAACAGAAAATGCATCGCCACAGACAAACCCGCCTGCGCCAGCAGCCCACCGATCAGCGCACCGAACATGGTACCCAGACTCCAGAACCCGTGACAACGTGACATGAGCCGTTTGCCGGCAACCCGCTCGATACGCGCCGCTTCGGTATTCATGGCGGTTTCGATCATGCCAATGGCCAGGCCACTGACTATCAGTGCCAGACTCAGTTGCAGGAAATTCTCGGCCAGTGCCGGCCCTATGAACAGAATGGCCCAGATCGGCAGGAAGAGCCGACAGGCATTTCGCAGGCCGGTCAATTCGACGATACGCCCGGCAACCGAAAAGCCGATCAGCGTCCCCATGGGCATCATCAGCAATGCCAGTCCCAGCATGCCGTCGGAGAGTCCGAGCAGATTCTTTATATCCGGTATGCGCGGAATCCACTGGCCAATGACCGAGGATTCGAAAAAGAACACACCAAAGATTGCCAATGAGGCCTTGTTCGACTGCATGGAGAATGTGTCAAGAGAACAGACAAGGCCACGCAGCATACTCTCTTGACGAGACAACCATCAGAGGGAAACAGTACTGATTATCGGGCAGAAGCTCGAGCGGGTGATAGCTTGTGCTATCAGCCCGCCCGTACGATCAGGATCGCTGCCTGCCGAATCCTTACTTCTTGAGAGCCACGACCTTCTGGGTTTCCTGTGCATGCAGTTGCTTCAGGAATTCACGGAATTCTTCACCCACCTCCTCATGCTCCAGTGCAAATTCGACCTGCGCTTTCAGATAACCGAGCTTGCTGCCACAATCGAAGCGACGTCCCTTGAAATTGTAGGCAAGCACACGCTGCTCCTTGAGCAACTCGGCAATCGCATCGGTCAGCTGGATCTCGTTGCCCGCGCCGCGTTGCGTATTTTCCAGCAGTTCAAAAATACGCGGTGTCAGTATGTACCGTCCCACGACAGCCTGATTGCTGGGCGCCTTGTCCACTGCCGGTTTTTCCACGATACCGGAGACTTCCATGAGCCCTGGCTTGACGATCACACCGTCCACGATGCCGTAGGAACTGACATCCTCCTTCGGCACCTGCTCCGTACCCAGAATGGAACAATGCTGGAAGTTGAACAGATCCACCATCTGACTGAGGCAGGGTTTGCCGCCTTCCATCGAGTTGATCAGATCGTCGGCCAGAATGACGGCGAAGGGCTCGTCGTTCACCACAGGCCGCGCGCACAGTACCGCATGACCGAGACCCAGTGCCTGTGACTGGCGAATGAAAACGCAATTGACGTGGCTTGGCAGAATACTACGCAACACTTCCAGCATCTTCGCCTTGGACTTGGCTTCCAGCTCACGCTCCAGTTCGTAAGCGGTATCAAAATGATCTTCGATGGAACGTTTGTTACGTCCGGTCACGAAGATGAGTGTTTCGACACCTGCAGCGACTGCTTCCTCTGCCGCATACTGAATCAGTGGCTTATCCACTACAGGCAACATTTCCTTCGGGTTTGCCTTCGTGGCAGGCAAGAACCTGGTGCCCATACCCGCTACTGGAAATACTGCCTTCTTTATCGCTTTCATAAGTTTATAAATCCATTCCGATGACTGCCAGACTGTCCCTACGGTATCATCGAGTGTTAAGGAACAACTCGCGTAGATCATACCAATGCGCGCGAATTTGCTAATATTTGCAACAGTCAAGCCAAAACAAGAGACCTGCCCATGACCTTCGTGGTTACCGAAAACTGCATCAAATGCAAGTACACCGATTGCGTGGAAGTCTGCCCTGTCGACTGCTTCCACGAAGGCCCGAACTTCCTGGTCATCGATCCCGAAGAGTGTATCGACTGTTCATTGTGCGAGCCTGAATGTCCTATCGACGCCATTGTGGCCGAAGAAGACATGAAACCCGAAGATGAGCCATATCTGCAACTCAACGCCGAGCTGTCGGCAATCTGGCCTGTCATAACCGTACAGAAGGACCCTCCAGCTGATGCCAAGGAGTGGGAAGGAAAGACAGACAAGTTGCAGTATCTGGAGCGGTAATCCATTCAGTCTGAGACATTCAAATCGTAATGCCTGCTGCCCGAAGCATCACTAACGCGTTTTTCGGGCAGCGAGCGTAAAGCCGAAGTCACCTGTCTCATCACGACGATGACAAACGTTCTCCGGCCATTGAGCTTACGAAGGTTAGGATAACCAGAGTTTGTTGATCAGGACGTTGCAAAAAAGTAAAAAATACCACCGAATATCGCTCATCGATCAATGTACGTGCGCTTGCCGCGAATTGATGTAAGCAATTCATAACTGATAGTTCCAGCCGCCTTGGCCAGCTCGTCGATGGAATTGTTCTCTCCCCACAATTCCACCAGATCTCCAACTCCGGCGTCCGGAACCTGACGCAGATCGACAGCAAACGAATCCATTGATACTCGCCCCACAACCGGGCATTTGTATCCGGCAATGCTCACACAGGCTGAGCTGTCCAGCACGCGAGGTATGCCATCACGATAGCCCGCGGCCACATAACCGACAGGCATGTCTTCCGGACATCTCCACGACTGCGCATAGCCGATACCTGCCCCCTTGTTCATGTGCTTGACGGAAATCAGCGGCGCCTCCACCGTCATGGCCGACTTCAGCACGACATCATCTGTCAGCTCACGGTCCAGAGGATTACAGCCATACAACATGATGCCAGGCCGTGCCCAGTCAGCCCGGGTCATTGGCCAGGCCAGAACAGCAGCGGAATTGGCCATGGAACGTGCCAGCGGCAGTTCCGACTGCACGCTGTTGAACCGTTGTACCTGTTGTTCAGTGTAGGCATTGCCCGTTTCATCGGCGCAGGCGAAATGTGTCATCACCCCTGACCAGCGGACATCGTCACCAGATGCCAGTATACGATTGGCCTCTTCCGGCGAGAAACCCAGCCGCCCCATGCCTGAGTCCACCTTCAGCCAGGCCTGCAATTCGCCACGATCAGGGTGTTGTCGAAACCAGTCGTACTGGTGCTTGTCATGGATGACAGGCCACAACTGGTGGCGCTTCATCTGCGACGCGGATTCACCGTTCTGAGGCCCTTGCAATACCAGAATTGCCTGACGTATCCCTGACTG
Organism: uncultured Granulosicoccus sp.; assembly: GCA_947499955.1. Classification (GTDB taxonomy): domain Bacteria; phylum Pseudomonadota; class Gammaproteobacteria; order Granulosicoccales; family Granulosicoccaceae; genus Granulosicoccus. The sequence goes on along the minus strand of CANMQI010000007.1, from coordinate 342,811 downwards.
GCGAAGTTCCAGGGCCTCTTCCAGCGTGACCACCCCGAAACCATCGGCAACTGATTCAGTCGGCTCGTTGGTCGCCGAAGCAGGCTCACTGTACTGTCGCTTTGAGGCCCTTGGCGACAATGCATGCGCAACCGCCACCGCGCCATGCCCGTAGGCATCTGCCTTGATGGTCGCGAATTGCAGGGAACCGCCACTCAGACGCCTGGCTGTAGCCAGGTTCTCTCGCAAGGCCTGCACATTGACCGTTATCGTGACCGAACGCCTGTTCATGTCAGCCAATCCCTGTCCCAATTCGCGCGACGCCGAGAATTCGTGTGTCATCAAACATTACCGCCCATCAGGAAAACTCACCTGTCATGACTTCCGGAGAATAGTTTTCGAAACGGGTGTATTGCCCCAGGAAGGTCAGATGCACTGTACCGATAGGTCCGTTTCGCTGCTTTCTGATCAGTATTTCCGCACGCCCCTTGCTGGCCTCGTCTTCCGGGTTGTAAACCTCATCACGGTAGATGAACATGATGACGTCGGCATCCTGCTCGATGGCGCCCGATTCGCGCAGGTCAGACATGACCGGTCGTTTGTCGGGGCGTTGCTCCAGACTGCGATTGAGCTGAGATAATGCAATAACCGGCACTTGTAGTTCTTTTGCCAGCGATTTCAGTGACCGCGAAATTTCCGAGATTTCACTGGTACGGTTCTCCTTGCTGTCAGCAATCTGCATCAGCTGCAGATAATCGATGACAATCAGACCCAGACCGTGTTCACGCGCCAGACGCCGACAGCGGGCGCGCAGATCAGTGGGAGTCAATGCCGGCGTATCATCGATGTAAACGTTGCGCTTCTGATTCAACAGAGTAATGGCCGAAGTGATTCTGGGCCAGTCCTGCTCCATCAGCTTGCCGGTTCTCAGCTTCTGCAGCTCCACACGTCCAAGTGAGGAAATCATCCTCATGGCCAATTGCTCGGCTGGCATCTCCATACTGAAGATGGCCACCGGCGCATCGGATTCCATGGCAGCGTTCTCCGCGACATTCATTGCGAAGGTCGTCTTGCCCATCGACGGGCGTCCCGCAACGATGATCAGATCCGATTTCTGCAAGCCACTGGTTTTCTCGTCCAACTCGGTGAATCCGGTCGACAAACCTGTGATCGCATCATCGGACTCGAACAGCATGTTGATACGCTCGATGGCGCCTGACAACACGGTCTTGATATCGTGGAAACCACCCGCGCCCTTGGCGCCCTGGTCTGCAATGGCGAACACCTTGGTTTCGGCTTCATCCAGCAGGTCTTTCGAGCTACGGCCTCCAGCGTCATAGGCACTGTCAGCGATCTCGTTGGCCACACCGATCAACTGGCGCAGCACCGAACGTTCGCGCACGATCTCGGCATAAGCCTTGATGTTGCTGGCACTGGGAGTCACTTCAACAAGCGCCCCGATATAGTTCAGGCCACCAGCATCTTCCAGGTCACCCTGAGTCTGCAGCCAACCGGTCACAGTGACCACATCCGGATGTCGCCCTTCAGTGGCGAGTGCTGACACCGCTCGGAAGATCAGTCGATGATTGAACTGATAGAAGTCCGACTCACCTACCGTTTCGGAGACTTTATCGAACGCCTCATTGGCTTCCAGCATCAGGCAGCCCAGAACAGCCTGCTCGGCTTCCAGCGACTGGGGAGGTTCGTTGTTTCGACGCTTGGACAGCTGTTCCATCAACTGTTTGGTGGAACGTTTCCCGGAACGTGAGCCGCCACCGCCTGACCAGTTCCCGTCCTGCGAGCCGCCGTAGCCGGGATTGGGATTCGGTGGAGGGTCCGGGGGGCCGAAAGCCGCCAGATCCACGCCAAAGTCTTCCGGTGACGCATCCAGTGGCGCGCCGTACTCGTCCTGCTCCATCGCCGTAGGAAAACCAAAATCTTCTGGCGTATGAACCATCTGCAAGTTACTCCGGCTTAGCGCTGATTATCAGGTGACTTTACCGCATCAACCCCTGTACAGGTGCAGCATTACCTGCCCATTTCGCAAGCGAGTGTCACATGATCAGACGAGTATGGCGTCCTGCCATGCAAGCAAGATGCGATTACGCATCAGATACCCGGGCCTCCCTGCCGCAAGGTATGACCGGCGACGATCAAATGACCGACAGCCGGGATCAACAGGACAATCAGACTTCTTCGCCAACCACGTTGACGATGACTTCGACATTGACATCAGTGTGCAGATGCAGTGTCACAGGATGCTCACCTACGTTGCGCAGTGGACCTTCGGGCAAACGAATTTCCTTCTTCTCGACAGTCTGTCCAGCAGATTCGAAAGCAGCACGAATTTCTTCGGTACCAATGGAACCGAACAGCTTGCCTTCGGTACCGGCACGTGAAGTGATGCTGACCGTGGTGCCTTCGAGTGCTGCCTTGCGCGTATTCGCTTCAGACAGTGCCTCTTCCTGCTGCTTTTCCAGTTCAGCGCGACGCTGTTGGAACGCTTCAACGTTGTCAGGGGTCGCCATTTCAGCCTTGCCCTGTGGCAGCAGGAAGTTTCGGGCGTATCCGGACTTCACCTCTACCAAATCACCCAGCAGACCGACCTTGTCGATTTTCTCAAGCAGTATGACTTGCATTATAAATTCTCCAATCAGACATTCTTGGAGCGCCGCAGGCTGAACAGATTATCCGCCAGACCCAGCGCTGCCAGTAAAAGCAAAGTATGCGGCAGCAGAAGCAACACATAGATTCCGTGCAGCCAGAAGCGGTGCATGCCGCGTTGTTTGACCAACGCGTGAGTCACGGCCAGCCCTTGTATAAAAAAAGCGAATATCACGACCATCGCAATGGCTCCCGCCAGCTGCCCACCCATGAATATGGCCAAGGCAACGATCAGGACACACACCAGAGCCGCATTACGACCCAGTGACAGCGCGTGAAACTCTTTCTGGAATCCGCCAGGATTGAACAGACCCGCCTGCCAGGAACGCGCCAGAAACAACGCACCCAGCGCAATACTCACAACCGATACACCCAGTGCGCCAGTCATCATTCTGGCCATGGTGTCCATGAAGGCTTCCTGTTGCTCGACACTCAAGGTAGCCGAAGCAGCATCACCCTCCATCACCGCGCCACCAAACTGCGATCGCCAGAACTCGGTGCTATCGCCAGTGATCAGGCTCAGACCGATAACAACCAGCACCCCACAGGCAATGATGCTCAACACGGCGTAATCGAGTTTCACCGATCGCGCCAGCACAATCGCTGCGATTATCGCCGGTAGCCAGAAAACACTGGCCACCAGAGGCACGTGGATTGGTGACTGGTACAACACGATGGACACCACGATCAGCATGATGAGGCATCCTCCCACCACCTGCACTGCAGACATCTCCCCGTGCCGCAACGCGACGAAGGCAACTACCGCAGCGCTGGCAATCAGGAAGAACATGGACGCCACGCTCGCCAGGATCAGCAATCCTGACATATTGCCTGCCGCGACCAACGCCGGCAGCCACAAGGCCAACAGCAACAGGGCTGCCGCCAGAGCGGCCGCAACAAACGGTCCTCGATCAGCAATCTTTGCCAGACCAATCATCGTCTGCCAACCCTATTGAACGAACGCATCGACGTTGCCCCTGTTACGTCAGTCAGAGCCTCCGAACAGGAAGACCCGGTCAAGGTTGTGCAACAGACCGGACCCGGTATCGGAGAAAACCATGCTGACTTGCAGCCAGAGTCGAAAACTCTAGTGTTGATCGGTGTAAGGCAGCAGCGCAACGTATCGAGCACGCTTGATGGCCGTTGCCAGCTGACGCTGATATCGGGCTTTTGTGCCGGTGATACGACTAGGAACGATCTTGCCGGTTTCGGTTACGAAGCCCTTGAGCAGTTCAAGGTCCTTGTAGTCGATTTCAGTGATGCCTTCGGCAGTGAAACGGCAGTATTTACGACGGCGAAAATAACGTGACATGTTGAGTTCTCCTGGTGGAATCAGTTGGCGGCGTCAGCAGCAGGCGCTGCAGGTGCGGCAGCCTCTGAATCTGAACTGCTGGAATCATCGTCGTTGCTACGCGCACGACGCTCTTCATCACCACGAGACTCGTCTTTCTTGATCAGGTGTGAGGCTTCAGTGACCGCATCATCACGCAGAAGTACCATGTGGCGGATGACGGCATCATTGAACTTGAATGCGCTGGTCAGTTCGTCCAGTGCCTGCTGGCCACATTCGATGTTCAGAAGTGTGTAGTGGGCCTTGTAGATCTTGTTGATCGGGTACGCGAGCTGACGACGCCCCCAATCTTCCTGACGATGAATGACACCGTCCTGAGCTTCGATGATTCCGCGATATCTTTCGATCATCGCAGGCACTTGCTCACTCTGGTCAGGGTGGACCAGAAACACGATTTCGTAATGGCGCATTATTGCTCCCTGTGGATTACCGCCCGGCACAATACCCTTGGGGCACATGACTGGACGAGGAAGTTGACCTTGCCGGTTGACAAAGCCTTTCAACTATAACTTGTTTTTCAAACTGTGACAACTACTCGGGTTCCGGATCAACCCCGTTGCCGAACGACTTCAAAGAGGCTTATGCCAGCGGCCACGGACACATTCAGACTGCTGACCGTGCCCTTCATCGGCAAATGGAACAGCTGATCACAACGCTCACGCGTCAAACGACGCATTCCGCGACCCTCTGCCCCCATGACCAGTGCCACATGACCGGTCAGGTCGAGGTCAAAAAGGCTTTCGGTAGCCTCCCCGGCCGCCCCATAGACCCAGACCCCCAGGTCCTGCAACTCACTCAACGCTCGCTGAAGATTGCTGACCTGGAACAAAGGTACTTCTTCGGCAGCTCCCGAGGCAACTTTACGCACCACAGGAGTCAGGCCGACACTGTTATCGGCAGGAACCACCACAGCATCAACCCCGGCTGCATCAGCACTACGCAAGCAGGCACCCAGATTATGTGGATCCTGCACTTCATCCAGCACCAGCAGCAACAGACTGGTGTCTCGCTTTTCGAACAAAAGCTGCTGCACGAATTCGCTCAGATCCCGGCGAACCCCGGCAGAACTGCCTTTCAGCCTGGCAACGACCCCCTGGTGCTGCACGTCGGCCACCAGGTCGTTGAGCATCGCCCGATTGACCTCCTGAACTTCGATGGCGTGTTTGCCTGCCAGCACTTGCAGATCACGCAGACGGGTGTCTCGGCGCCCTTTCTGTACGAAAAGGCAATCGATCTCCCCCGCCGAGCTCTTCAGGGCGGCCTTGACGCTATGCAGGCCGCCAACGTACTGATGTGTCATGAGTCAGGAAAAGCCATCAGGAGGCGTCTCCGGCCTTCTTCTTCACCGACGCCTTGCTGCGAGATGCCGACTTCTTGCTCACGGCACTTTTCTTTGCGACAGCCTTCTTGGCCGCGACCTTGCCTGCAGCCGCCTTTTTCACCACAGCCTTGCTGGCGGCGGCTGTTTTCGACGTTGCCTTTCGGGCGACCGCTTTTTTCGATACGGCCTTTTTGGCCACCGCCTTTTTCGCAACGGCCTTCTTGGCCACCGCTTTCTTCGATAATGGCGCTTTGCTAGTGGCTTTGCTCGTGGCTTTTTTCGCGATCGCCTTCTTCGAGACAGCCTTCTTGCCGACCGCCTTCTTCGCTATCGCTTTCTTCGACACCGGCTGGTTGACAACGGCCTTCTTCGACACTGCCTGTTTTGCGACTGCTTTCTTCGACACCGACTTTTTCGCCACTGCCTTCTTGGCCACCGCCTTCTTCGACGCCGCTTTTTTCGCAACAGCGACTGACGATACGGCCTTCTTCGACACGACCGCCTTCGATGCGATCTTCTTGGCGGCCACCTTCTTCGATGCCGCTGCCTTGGCTACCGTTTTCCTGGCGACGGCCTTTTTCGATACTGCCGCCTTGCTTACGGCTTTCTTCGATACCGCCTTTTTCGATACCGTCTTGCTTACGGCTTTTTTCGCTACCGCTTTTTTCGCAGCTGCCTTCTTGGCCACGACTGCTTCCGCAACAGGCTTTTCCGTTGCCGCCTTTTTCGATACAGCACTGTTGGTGAGCGCCTTCTTGCCAGCCGCTTTCTTCGATACAGCCTTCTTCGATACAGCCTTCTTCGATACAGCCTTCTTCGCAACCGACTTCTTCGATGCGGCCTTTCTGGTTGCAGCTCTCTTCGCTACGGTCTTCCCGGCAACAACCTTTTGCTCGACAGCCTGCTCTGCAGGCGTCACGGACTCGGAGACAGGCGATGCCTCAACCGGGGTCACAACCTGTTGATCCGACACCTTCTCCTGCGACGGTACGGCTACCTTCTGATTCGGCCTGTCTTGCAGAGTACCGGTAGTATTGGTGATCACCGGATCGACCACCGAAGCCTTGCCCGCGGAGACTGGCTGCTGAGCCGATATGGCCGAATCTGCGCTGCCCTGACCCTGAGCGGCCAGTCTGTCTGCTGCACGTTGCTCCTTGCGCCTTGCGTCACGGCGCTTCTGCTTGCGACGACGCTTCTCCTTGCGACGCTGCTCAGCCGACTTGACCTTCTTCGGTTGCAGATCATCTGCGGCGTGCTCGGTCGGCGCGGCAACAGCCTCTGCGGCCACCCTGGCTGGCGCGGCAGTTCTGGCAGCCTTGCCTCTGGATGACTGGTGCTCGACTTCGTTGAAATCGATCTTGCGATCTTCCAGGTTCACCGCAGCGACACGCACAACGATGGTATCACCCAAATGATACTGTCTGCCCGTTCGCTCACCCGTCAAGGCCTGAGCGGCCTGATCGAACCGATAGTAATCGCGCGACAGATTGGTGATATGCACCAATCCTTCGACATGAATCCCCGTCAGCTCGACGAACAGACCGAACGATGTCACAGCCGAGATCACGCCCTTGAACTCACTACCGACATGCTCCTGCATGTACTCGCACTTGAGCCAGGACACCACTTCTCGAGAAGCTTCTTCGGCGCGTCGTTCTGTCAATGAACAACTTTCGCCCAGCGCCTGCATGGCCTCTTTCGAATAGCGATAATCGCTCACCTTGCGGCGAGAGACAAGATGCTTGATGGCTCGATGAACCAGCAGATCCGGGTAGCGCCGTATCGGTGACGTGAAATGCGCATACTGCTCCAGCGCCAGACCGAAATGACCTTCATTCATCGGTTGGTATACCGCCTGCTGCATTGACCTGAGCATCACGGTCTGGATGACACTACGATCGGGCAGATCCTTGATGTCTTCGGCCAGAGCTGCGTAATCCAGAGCGGTAGGCGATTCGCCTCCTCCCAGTGTCAGACCCCGTAGCGCCAGGAAGGCTCGCAGATCGACCAGACGTTCAGCCTTGGGACCTGCATGCACACGATACAAGGCCGGGATCTCGTGCTTTTCGAGAAACGCTGCGGCCTCGATGTTCGCCAGGATCATGCATTCTTCGATCAGCTTGTGCGCATCGTTTCGCTCGATGGGCACGATTTCCTTGATCTTCTTGTTCTCATCGAAAATGATATGCGTCTCATTGGAATCGAATTCGATGGCTCCGCGTTTCTTGCGCTTCCGTGCCAGCGCCTTGTAGAGATTGTGCAACTCTTCGATCATCGGCACCAATGACTCGTGCTGCTTGCGCAGGGGCGAAGACGGCTCGGTCAGCATCTCGCTGACCTGATCGTATGTCAGCCTTGCATGCGAGCGCATGATGCCATTGTGAAACCGTGTTCTCTTCACGACGGCGTCGTCGTCCAGAGTCAATTCGCACAACATGCACAGCCTGTCTACTTCCGGGTTCAGAGAGCACAGGCCGTTGGAGAGCACTTCAGGCAGCATCGGCACAACACGACCGGGGAAATAGACAGACGTCCCCCGATCGATGGCTTCCTGGTCGAGCGGTGAGCCCGGATCGACATAGTGCGCCACATCGGCGATGGCCACGATCAGACGCCAGCCACTGTCCAGCTTCTCGCACCAGACCGCATCATCAAAATCTCGCGCATCGGCACCATCAATGGTAATCAGTGACAGGCTGCGAACATCCTTGCGGTTACTCGCCGCATGCTCATTGACGGTCGTGGAGAAAGCAGAGGCTTGTTCGACCACGGCATCCGGCCATTCGGTTGGAATACCATGACTGTGCAATGCGACGTCTATTTCCATACCCGGGCGCAGATGTTGCCCCAGTACCTCAACCACTCGACCAACCGGCTGGTGACGTCTTGTCGGTTGCTCGATGATTTCAGCGACCACCATGTCGCCATTCACGGCATCGGACAACTCACCAGCTGCAATAAGCAGGTCCTGATGAATACGCTTGTTGTCTGGTGACACGACAACCGTGCCGCGATCTATGGACAGGCGGCCCACCAGCGTCTTGTTGGCACGCTCGACGACCTCGACGATGCGTCCCTCACGTCGTCCACGCTGATCGATTCCGGTGACACAGACCACTACGCGGTCGCCGTGCAGCACCTGACGCATCTGTTTGCCGTTCAGATATACGTCCTTGTCATCATCATCAGTAATGACAAAACCGAAGCCATCGGGATGCGCACTGATACGACCGGCGATCAGTGCCTCGGTATCCACTGGCACCAGACCGCGCTTGCGGTTCTGTATCAGCTGACCGTCGCGCAGCATGGCACCGACTCGGCGGCGCAATGCCTCCATGGCATCGGCATTTCCTGTCAGAGACAACTTTTCAGCCAGCGTCTCGTAATCGATCGGGCCTTTCTCTTCCTTCAAGACAGTTGTGATGAATTCGCGACTCGCTATCGGAGAATCGTAGCGAGACTGTTCGCGCGAACGGTGTGGATCGTTGTCAGACCTTGATCTACCGCGTTTTTTTGTACTCATTATGCTCGATATAAATTCATGATGTGTTCAAGGGTACGCCAAAGCGCAACGTTCAAGTGGGCATCAACTGTAATTGTTTTGCAGAAGTTGTTGACTAAAGAAAAAAGCTTGTGTACATTACGCGCTTCCCAACGACGAGTTGGGCGACACTTCGGGCCGAGGTGGCGGAATTGGTAGACGCGCATGCTTCAGGTGCATGTATCCTTTGGATGTGGAGGTTCAAGTCCTCTTCTCGGCACCACGCTCTTGAGTATAGAGCGTATATCAGACACTTACATAGTCTGATCAAGACCTTAAAGGTCTCAATCCCTACACCTTGATGGCTTCAAGCGCTACAATCGCAGCCCTACACCCACAGATGTAACACTCGGATCATTGCCAGTCGATCCATTTGCTGCATGGTTGTCTGGGGGCCGCATATTGCAGATAGTTCTCTCGGGGGGCGTATGCCACCATCCGTTGCAGAACAAGGGTATCCGAAACATGACGTTTTCTGCGTTGTACTTGCTACCGGCGCTGGCTATCGTGATCCTGCTGCAGGGGTCACTCGTCTCCACCAGAGGCAATCACCAGTACAGATCCCGACGCTATCAACGACGCCTGCGCAGCCGCGTGTTGTTCTTCCGCGCCTTCGCTGTCATTCTGTTTCTGGCAACCGCAATCACCATCGCCTGGCCACTACCCGAGCTGCCCTCACTGGCTCAAGGCTGGGTGATCTCGGCAGCGCTGCTGATTCCGTTTGCCCTCTATACACTGATCATTCATCTGACGGCAGGCAGCAACAAGCCCTCCACAACCAAAGACAGTGCCAGCGAAGAGAGCTCCACGACAGAGCAACAGAATATTGCGGCAGACACCGACGACGCGGCCGTACGTCCCGGCAGCATGCCCTCACCCAGCACCAAGGCTGTCGCGACCAGCCTGCATAGCCAGGAAGGCAATACTGAAGGGTCAGCACTCGACCAGACACTCAGCGTTGGAGAGCAACTGGAGACTCTTGACGACCTGGTCGACTTCCACGATATCGGCAACGAACAATACTCGTCCGAGCCCGGCGAGTCTGCGGGTGATCTCTACAATCCTCTTGAAAAGGCCATTGCCATAGCCCGAGAGGGAATTCTGGAAGAACCCGCCATTCAGGATTATTCTCGCGAGAATCTTCCAGCCAGAAGCAGCACCGAGCTGGCCGAGATGGTTGTCAGGTTGCGCTCTGACAAGATGAAACTGCAGAAGCTGGTGATCGCGCAAAAAGCGGTCATCGACGCCGAAAAGCAGGCTCACGAAAGAACCCGAGTGGTGGTCAAGGACGCTATTTCAGTGATGCGCCATGCCCGTCACGGTCAGCGAATTGCAGAAAAGATCGCACGTCGTGAAAGAGCCGAAAGGCAGCGCCTGGAAAAGGATTTCGACAAGGTCAAACGTCAGCTCGACAATGCGCTGTCTACCATGCAGACCGGCACCAGAACAGAGACCGAAGAGGCTTGAGGAGAGAGTGGAGCCGGGCCAGGCACGCGCACTTGTAGTTGGCTGACGCCTACAGCCAGACGCAAGGCCTGACCCCTTTTTCTGGCAGCACTTTGCAAGTCTGGCAGCACTTTTACAAGCGCTGCCAGCAGAAGGTCAGCGAGCAGCACGGATCAAACCGAGTCCGGCAGATCCCCATAGGGCCATTGAATGACAATGTTCTCATTGCGCTCACGACCAGTAGACACCAGATGCACTGGAACACCCGTCAGTTCTTCCAGACGCATGATGTAGTTCTGCGCAGCGACAGGTAGTTCAGACATCGTCGTGGCCCCTTCGGTGTCCGACTGCCAACCGGGCATGAATTCATAGATTGGCGTACATCGATCGAATTCGTCAGCACCGATGGGAGGATGATCAATCTGCTGTCCATCAAGCTCATAAGCCACACAGATACCGATATTTTCCAGCGTGTCCATGACATCCAGCTTTGTCAGACACAATCCGGTCACGCCATTGAGAATGGCTGCACGGCGTACCGCTACCGCATCGAACCAGCCACATCGACGTTGCCTGCCCGTCGTCGCGCCGAATTCATTACCACGCTCACCCAGCACTTCACCTACATCATCGAAGAGTTCGGTCGGGAATGGCCCTGCCCCTACCCGTGTCGTATAAGCCTTGGTGATGCCCAGCACGTAATCGATCATGCTCGGACCACAACCACTGCCACTACAGGCTGCACCGGCCACCGTGTTGGACGAAGTCACAAAGGGGTATGTACCGTGGTCAACGTCCAGCAAGGTTCCCTGTGCACCCTCGAACATGATGCGATTGCCCGCACGACGATGCGAGTCGATCATGCCCGGAATGTCGTCGATCAATGGCGCCAGTCGTCGTGCCTGTTCACGCGCATCACGCTTGATGGCTTCGGCATCGACCTCCGGCATACCGTGTCCGACCAGTGTGGCATTGTGATAAGCACAAGCCATGTCCACCTTCTCGTCGAAACGCTCCAGTACCAGAAGATCCTGAACACGGATTGCACGTCGCGCCACCTTGTCCTCATAAGCGGGACCGATGCCACGCCCGGTAGTGCCGATAGCCTGCTTTCCAGCTGCTTTCTCACGCGCCTGGTCCAGCGCAATGTGGTACGGCAGTATCAACGGACAGGCACCACTGATACGCAGGCGACTTTCCACTGGCACACCGCGCTCGCGCAGCATGTCCATTTCCTTGAACAGCGCCTCGGGGGACACCACGACACCATTGCCGATCACGCACATGACGTTCTCGCGCAAGACGCCACTGGGCACCAGGTGCAACACGGTCTTCTCTTCACCGATGACCAGGGTATGCCCTGCATTATGGCCACCTTGAAAGCGGACCACCAGGGAGGCCTGTTCTGTCAGGACATCGACAAATTTACCTTTGCCTTCGTCGCCCCACTGCGTGCCAAGCACGAGCACACTGTTTGCCATAGCTTACTGTCTCGAATTTCTATTGACTGATGGGGTTGATGATAAAACCGTGTTGCCTGAACATGTCGATACGTCCCACGACCGTATCGTCAAGGCAACCTGAATCACGAGGCTACGGCATCAATCTGCCAGGCGCCGTCGCGATAGACAAGCATGCGATCACACTGACAGTCTGCGGCACTCATGGAGGTATTCGCCAGTGCTGTTACCACTCGCTCTCCCGACTGCCTCAACTGACATATTCTCGTCCACAATTCATGATCAATGGCGGATTCCACCCAGATACCTTCATCTGCCGGCGCCATTTCAGTACCTTTGGCGTGTCGGGCCAGTGCCAGACTGACCAGATCACCACTGAATCCGGTAGCAGGTCTGGCACGACCGAAGGACTCACCAATGGCGTCATAGCGCCCGCCGCGAGCAAGCTCGGAACCCGATTCATCGTAGAGGGTGAAAACGATACCGGTATGGTACCGATAACCGCGCAGCTCGGCCAGATCCACGTGCAATTCAAGTTCAGGATAAACCACCTTGACGGCATCGATCACGGCTTGCAGATTGTCGAGCGCTTCCTGTACTGCTGTACCCGCACCAGCGAGGCTCTGTCGTGCACTGTCCAGCACCACTGAACTCTCCCCCGCCAGACCTGCCAACTCCTGAAAATACTGACTGACCTGCGACGACACACTGGCAGCCTTCAGCAGCTCCTGCATTTCCGGCAAGGATCCCCGCAGCAAGGCTTGAAACAGCGCCTCCGAGAGTTCCGCGTCCAGACCAGTATCCTGAATCAATCCTCGAAAGACACCGACATGGCCCACGTCCAGCAGCAGTTCTTCAGGCTGTACACCAGAGAGCAGCACATTGTTCAGCATCAACTGAATGATTTCAGCATCGCTTGAGGGCCCAGCATGTCCGAACAACTCGGCACCAAACTGCAACGGAGTACGACTCCCGCCCGCACCATCGGTGCGCGCACGCAGTACGCTACCAAGATAGAACAGGCGGTTTGGCTGGTCATTGCGCATGGCATGCGCATCGATACGCGCAACCTGCGGCGTCATATCAGCACGTACACCCAGCGAGCGGCCGTTGTGTTGGTCGATGAACGTGAACGTCTGCAGCCCGAGAGTCTCCCCTGTACCAGTCAGTAGACTGTCGAGGTACTCGATGAGTGGCGGCATCACCAGTTCGTAGCCCCAGCGATAGTTGTTGTCCATGATCTGCCGGCGCAGGGTTTCTACGCGCCAGGCATCTTCTGGCATCAGTTCATTGACACCATCGGGCAGCAGCCAGCGTTCGGTACGCGGATCGTTTGCGGTTTTCAAAGCTCAGCGCACAAGTGTTAGCAGGATGACGCCCGCAATCATACTGCACAAGCCGATAATTCGCATGCGACTATCCGGTTGTTCCAGCATGACCCGGATTGCGTTCTTGTATCCAGCAGGATTGATGAAAGGCAATAGACCCTCAATCACGAGAACCAGGCTGATAGCGGTGAGTATCTCGACAAGCATGACTACGATAGAGTGAGGGGCACGGCGAAAGAGTAGAACCCCGTCGCTGAACAGCAGACGGGGCTAGCGCGGAGGCCCATCAGGCCTCCGTGGTATCACTCAGGCTTGGGAGCGAGATTGGCCCCGTTGAAGTACTTGAAGAACTCGGAATCCGGCTTCAGCAGCATCACATCCCCGTTACCGGAGAACGCTGAGCGATAGGCGCTCAGACTTCGATACAGACTGTAGAAATCAGGATCCTGAGTGTACGCCTCGGCATAGGTCCTTGCCGATTCGGCATCACCCAAACCGCGGGTCTGCTCAGCTCGTGAGTAGGCTTCCGCCAGCAATTCCTCACGGATACGATCAGCGGTCGCCCGAATCTTCTTGGCTTCCTCTTCACCCTGAGAGCGGATTTCCCGAGCGATCTTGGCCCGATCCTGCTCCATTCTGCGGAATACGGATTCTCGAACATCACCCGGCAATTCCACTTTCTTCACTCGTACATCGACAATCTTGATACCCAGGTTCTCTGCCTGCCTGTCAACCGACGCAAGAATCTCTTCACGCAGGCTGGACCGAGCGGACGATACCACTTCCTTGATGGTGCGCTGACCGAAGGCATCCTTGACCCCCTCACGAACGAATTGAGTGAGACGACTGTTGGCGCGAGACTCGACACCACCCAGGCGGGTATAGAAAACACCAGTATCCTCGATACGCCACTTGATGAAGGAATCAACGATCAGATTCTTCTTCTCATTGGTCAGAACACGTTCTGGCTGTACATCGAGAGTCAGAATTCGGCTGTCGAACTTGTAGACACGTTCGACCAGAGGAATCTTGAAATGCAGACCCGGCTCATACTCGGATTCCGTGATTTCACCCAGGAACAGCTTGATTGCGCGCTCGCGCTCATCGACAGTGAACACCATCGTACTGCCAAGCAGCAGCAACAGCGCTATACCAATGAGTACAATCGGGTTGGCCAGGCGGTTCATCGGGCAGTCCCTCTGTCACGTGATCGGAGATCGTCGCGTGATGGCAAATTGATTTCCATTGGCATATCGGAAAAACGCGGAGAATCATTGCTACCGCTGTTCAAGGGAGAATCACCGCCAAGAGCTGCACCGTCGTTATTGTCCCGAGGCTGATTGACCAGCTGATCGATCGGCAGATACATCAGACTGTTTCCGTCTCCGCCGTCCATGAGCACCTTGTTGGTCCTGCTGAAGACGGTCTCCATGGCTTCCAGATAAAGCCGCTCCCGAGTCACCTCAGGCGCCTTGGAATATTCACCGAGCAATGACAGAAAACGTTCGGATTCACCGACGGCTGCCTGTACGACGCGTGACTTGTAGGCTTCCGATTCCTCGAGTGCCCGCTGTGCGTCACCACGAGCCCGTGGCAAGACTTCATTGCTGTAAGCCTGAGCTTCATTGACAAATCGCTCCTTGTCTTCCCGCGCCTTGATGGCATCGGAGAAAGCTTCCTGAACTTCCTCTGGCGGCTGAGCTCGTTCCAGGTTGACGGCTGTGATGAAGATACCTGCCTCGTAGGTATCGAGTACGGCCTGAAGATTATCCAGTGTGGTATTCCAGACGACATCTCGACCCGTGGTCAGCACTGACTCGAGCACGGTAGAACCGACGACTTCTCGCAAGGCACTCTCGACGACTTCTTCCAGTGTCCTGTCCGGCCCCCGCACATTGAACAGATAGTCCTCTGCGCTCTTGATGTTGTACTGCACCGCCAGATCGATATCGACGATGTTCTCGTCCTGCGTCAGAATCTGCTGATTGGTGAGCTTTGCGCTGCGAATTTCCTCGACGTCAACCTTTTCAACAGTCTGAAACGGCCATGGCATACGCCAATGAGGCCCAGGAGTCGTGGTTTTGACGAACGCACCAAACTGGGTCACGACGCCGGCCTGAGCCGGCTGGATGACATAGATGCCAGAGAGCAGCCAGACAATGCCGACGATGCCCGCAATGACGCCGATGCCCTTGCTACCCAGGTTGCCACCGGGCAGGCCACCGCCTCCACCACTGCGAGAGGAACCACCGTTGCCGCCTTTATTGCCGGAAACGGACCCGAACCATTTTTTCAGGTTCTTGAATACTTCATCCAGATCGGGCGGTCCACCTGAATCCTTGTTGCGATTGCCCCAAGGGTCATTATTGTTTCCGCCTGGCTCATTCCAAGCCATAAGGTTCTTCACTCCGAAGCCGGTTAGCCGGCGATTGTATTAACCTCGATGACTGACCGCAAGTGGTCGGCTATCAGGCACGATAGATTCGTCTGCCAGCTGGTGCTCGCGCGCGATTCGCGCAAACTCAGCTGTATCGATATCAAGCAGCATACTGACGCTGCCATCCTCCTGTGTTACCTCTTCCTGCACAGCCGAAGCTGCATAGAGCTGCGCTCTGAGTCTTCCCTGCGATGGAGTGACCAGCAACCAACCGCTGGTTCGCTGGGTGGAGAGACGATCACCGATAGCAGTGAGCAGCTCATCCACACCTTCGCCGGTACCGGCTGATAGCCAGACCGCCTGAGTTACGTCCTTTTCTGATCGCTCGATACGTACAGCGTGCCCCGACAGATCAATCTTGTTGAAGACCATCAGCTGCGGAACCTTGTCCGCACCAATACCCATCAGGACCTTGTCGACATCATCCCTGCGTTGCTCTCGTTCGGGGTCACTGTCGTCTACAATATGCAGTAAAAGATCAGCTTCAAGAGTCTCGGTCAAAGTAGATCGAAATGCGTCCACCAACTCATGTGGCAGATCGCGAATGAAACCGACTGTATCCGCCAGTACGGCACTGATGCCGCCCGCCAGGTCGAGCCTTCTGAGTGTGGGATCCAGTGTCGCAAACAGCTGGTCGGCAGCATAAACGGTTTCCTGGGTCAAACGGTTGAACAGCGTGGATTTACCCGCGTTCGTGTAACCCACCAGCGCAACCGTGGAAATGCCGGACTTGCCTCGTTTGCTACGACCCTGCTCACGCTGCTTGCGAACCTTGGCCAGTCGCTTCTTGAGTACTCTAACCCGCTCATTCAACAGGCGACGATCGGTTTCGAGCTGAGTTTCACCCGGCCCGCGCAAACCGATCCCACCCTTCTGCCTCTCCAGGTGAGTCCAGCCTCGAACCAGCCGCGTTGACAGATGGACCAACTGCGCAAGCTCCACCTGCAACTTGCCTTCGAAAGTCCTGGCGCGCTGGGCAAAGATATCGAGTATCAGACTGTTGCGATCCAGCACCCTGACCTTGAACTCGCTCTCCAGATTACGTTCCTGACTCGGTGACAGGGTCTGGCCGAACAGGACCACGTCCGGCTCGTGCTCAGCCAGCAACATCTTGATTTCTTCGATCTTGCCAGAGCCGATGAAATGGCGAGCCGAAGGTTTTGAACGACTCCCCGTCACGACATCCATGACATTCAGGCCTGCCGATCTGGCCAGCTCTATGAATTCTGCACGTTCATCATCGATATCCGACGCATGCTCCACGGGGCCATGTCCGGAACGCGCGGCAGCATTACGCCACTGCGCAACATCGATATGTACAAGGAGCGCATTGTCTCCACTATCAGGACGATCAAACAATCGGGGACTGACTCCTCTGCTGGGCCAGGCCCCTGACTAATGGCAGAGCGCCCGGATGAATGCTAATCGTCGCCGTCTTCGTCACCCGGCATGGCAATCTTCACCGGCCGACTGGGCACGACCGTAGAGATGGCATGCTTGTAGACCATCTGATTGACGGTATTCTTGAGCAGAACGACGAACTGGTCAAACGACTCGATCTGTCCTTGCAGCTTGATTCCGTTAACGAGGTAGATCGAGACGGGAATGCGCTCTTTACGCAAAGTATTCAGGAATGGTTCCTGAAGAGACTGCCCTTTCGCCATTTCTTATATCCTAACGGGATGTGCTTATTCACGCAGAAGCCCATGCGAATACCAGACTCGCAAGGGCTTCGGCTGTATGGGAACAGAACCCTGATTGTGACCCGTACCTCTGCACCGTGTCAACGTCACGTAAGCGACTGGAAGCTTAATGAGTGCCAAAACACACTACTCATCAGTAAAACGGGCTCATTAAGTCAGGGTTAAGTGTACCCGGCCTACCCTGCGACTCTGACATTCCTGTTCCGGATAACATCACCATGCGCTGCACGCCAGACCTTGCCCGCCCTTCCATCGCCCCCGCCGACGCCATTCGCATTGCGGAAAAACCGTCGCTGACAAGCCTGGCCGGCTTGCTGTTGCTGTCAATCAGCAGTGCAACGCCAGGCTGGGCCGAGACCCCAAATCCTGACCTCTCGATCGGTACCTACCGCAGCAGCGAAGGCCCTACGCGAACACCCGCTCAACTCGGGGAAGCCCTGTCCATTGCGCAGCTGCCCGATCCAGCCGCACATCTGGCCACCAGACACAAGACCGGTGACGTTCAGGTAGACCCGTACTCGAATGACTGGTATCTGCAAGAGGCCTGGATTACTGATATCGGCCTGCTGTTGTACAACGATGCCGATAACGACGGCTACTTTGCCGGTTTCAGTCTGAGCGTGGACGCCGACTCCTCTTACAGCGACACGGACGTCTATCTGTCAATCGATCTACAGCGCCCCTTCCACCAGGTGGAAAATCTGCACACCAGTCGTGTCTTTGCGCTGTACGGTCAATCCGCTGCCGATGAATACCGTATCGATATCGAACTGGTCAACAACTACCCTCGGGACCACTACGACCTGATCATCGAGTTACGAGATGCCTACGACCACCAGACGCTGGAAAGAGTCACTTCGGCCGATTTTTCCAATCTGCGCGCCTTGCCGCTGGAATCGGAAGACTTCGATTACAGCCCCTACGAGCCAGACAATGGCTCGCACTATCCGGACGCTCCCATCTACAACGACGACGTCCGCGTCGATGAGCATGCGGGCGGGTTCGGATGGCTGACGGGCATGGCGTTGGGGCTCTCACTACTGGCACGTCGACGGACTTCTGCAACACGCGCATGACCAGAACCAAGGGGGGTGATTCGTTCGGCCTGGTGGGGGAGCCTTTTCCTGAACGAGCACTTATACTGGATCAATCGCTGCCAAGGGCAGCTACTTCCGGTGACTTGGAGGACGCTTCACCCCATGCCCAACTATCATGCAGAATTTCAACGCTCGCTGAGTGACCCATCCGCCTACTGGTTGGAACGAGCCAAGGATGTTCACTGGTACAAAGCCCCGACACAGGGGATCGACAGCAGCCACTCGCCGTTCAACACCTGGTTTGCCGATGGCGAAATCAATGCGTGCTACAACGCTCTCGACATTCATGTGGAAAATGGTCGCGGTGAGCAGGCCGCTCTCATACACGACAGTCCGGTTACCGATAGTCAGTCAACACTGAGCTACAGGGAATTGCGAGACCAGGTTGCGCAGTTCGCAGGTGTCCTGCAATCCGAGGGCATCGCACGTGGCGATCGGGTGATGATCTACATGCCCATGATTCCGCAAGCCGTCATTGCCGTTCTGGCCTGCGCACGAATCGGTGCCATTCATACGGTCGTATTCGGTGGTTTTGCGGCCAGGGAGCTGGCAGTGCGCATCAACGACTGCAGCCCGAAGGTGATCGTCAGCGCCTCCTGCGGTATCGAGCCAGGTCGTGTTGTCGAATACCAGCCGCTGGTGTGCGAAGCCATACAACTGGCATCCTCACCGGTCGGCACTTGTATTGTTTTTCAGCGCGCTCAGGCGCAATGGCCGCTGCAGGAGGGACGGGACAAGGACTGGGACACGGCCATGCAGTCAGCCAGTCCAGCTGAATGCGTACCGCTGAAGAGTACTGACCCAC
The DNA here is from genome assembly GCA_947499955.1 of uncultured Granulosicoccus sp. Lineage (GTDB taxonomy): Bacteria > Pseudomonadota > Gammaproteobacteria > Granulosicoccales > Granulosicoccaceae > Granulosicoccus. The sequence continues at coordinate 323,679 of CANMQI010000007.1, read as the reverse complement.
TGTATATCCTCTATACCTCCGGAACCACAGGATCACCCAAGGGCGTCGTCAAGGACATCGGAGGCTCGGTGGTTTCACTCAAGTGGACCATGTCGTCCATCTACAATGTGCAGCCCGGTGATGTCTACTGGGCGGCCTCGGACATCGGCTGGGTCGTTGGTCATTCCTACATCATCTATGCCCCACTGTTCATGGGCTGTACATCGGTCATGTACGAAGGCAAACCCGTGGGTACACCGGATGCCGGAGCCTTCTGGCGCGTAGTCGACGAGCACCGTGTAAAGGTCCTGTTCACGGCACCCACGGCATTTCGTGCCATCAAGCGGGTGGATCCGACTGCCGAACTCTTGAAGAACTACGACCTGTCCGGCCTGCAGACGCTTTTTCTGGCGGGTGAACGATGCGACCCCGATACCCTGCAATGGGCCAGCAGCAATCTGGGCATTCCGGTCATCGATCACTGGTGGCAAACGGAAACCGGCTATGCCATCTGTGCCAACTGTCAGGGAATCGAACCCTTGCCGATCGTGCCCGGCTCCCCGTCGGTACCCGTACCCGGCTACGATGTGCAGATTCTGGACAGCGACGGCCAGGCTGTGGCCAACGGTGAGATCGGCTCAATTGTGGTCAAACTACCCCTGCCCCCGGGAACCTTCGTCAACCTCTGGGGAGCCGACGATCGTTATCGATCGGCCTATTTCGAACGTTTTCCCGGTTACTACGAGACCGGTGATGCAGGCTTCATCGATGAAAACGGTTATGTCTTCGTCATGGCGCGAACCGACGATGTCATCAACGTCGCCGGTCACCGTCTGTCAACCGGCGCCATGGAGGAGGCACTCTCCAATCACCCGGATGTTGCCGAGTGCGCTGTCATGGGAGTCCGTGATGAGCTCAAGGGCCAGCTGCCCGTAGGCCTTGTCATACTCAACGATGGTTGCACCAAGTCACACGAGCAGGTGAGCGCCGAACTGATCCAGCAGGTACGCAACGACATCGGACCGGTTGCCGCCTTCAAACTGGTTGCCGTTGTCGACAAACTGCCCAAGACCCGCTCGGGCAAGATCCTGCGAGGAACGCTGCGCTCCATCGCCGACTCCACCGATTGGAACATGCCCGCAACCATTGAGGACCCTGCCGTGCTTGACGATATAACGCAAACCCTGCGCTCCCTCGGACTGGCGAAGAAACAATCATGAGCACCATCCACTCCCGTCTTGAACGCATGCGCACGGCAGCCTTGGCCGGTGGCGGAGAGAAACGCGTCGATGCCCAGCATGCCAAGGGCAAGCTGACGGCTCGCGAGCGACTGGCGGTGTTGTTCGATCCCCATACCTTTCGTGAATGGGACATGTTTGTGGAACACGATTGCCACGACTTCGGCATGCAGGACAACCGAGTTCCCGGCGATGGCGTTGTGATCGGATACGGGCGTGTCGATGGGCGATTGGTCTTTGCCTTCAGCCAGGATTTCACGGTATTGGGCGGGTCACTCTCCGCGGCTCATGCCCGCAAGATCTGCAAACTGATGGACCATGCCATGAAGGTTCAGGCGCCAGTGGTCGGCATCAATGATTCCGGCGGCGCGCGCATTCAGGAAGGGGTGGCCTCTCTGGGCGGCTATGCCGATGTCTTCCAGAAGAACATTCTCGCCTCCGGTGTCATTCCGCAGATCTCTCTGGTCATGGGCCCCTGCGCGGGTGGGGCTGTCTATTCACCGGCCATGACCGATTTCATCTTCATGGTTCGCGATACGTCCTACATGTTTGTCACCGGGCCGGAAGTCGTGAAGACCGTGACTCATGAGGAAGTCACGCAGGAAGAGCTCGGCGGTGCCGGCACACACACCAGCAAGAGCTCGGTGGCCGATGGCGCCTTCGACAACGACGTGGAAGCATTACTGCAAGTACGCCGCTTCCTGCACTTCCTGCCATCGAACAATCGTGAGCCGGCACCCAGGCGCGATACCGGTGATGATCCGGCACGCCAGATTCCCGCGCTGGACTCACTGATACCTGAAAATCCCAATCTGCCCTATGACATTCGGGAGCTGGTCAGCCGGGTCTGCGATGAAGAGGACTTCTTCGAGGTGCAGGCCGATTTTGCCGCCAATATCGTCATCGGCCTGGGCCGCATGAATGGTGACACGGTGGGCTTTGTCGCCAACCAACCCATGATCCTTGCCGGTTGCCTGGACATCAATGCCAGCCGCAAGGCTGCAAGGTTCGTGCGATTCTGCGACGCCTTTTCGATTCCGATCGTGACGTTCGTGGATGTCCCCGGATTTCTTCCGGGTACCGCCCAGGAGTACGGCGGAATCATCAAGCATGGCGCCAAGCTGCTGTTTGCCTATGGAGAGGCCACGGTTCCGAAGATCACGGTCATCACACGCAAGGCTTATGGGGGGGCCTATGACGTCATGTCATCCAAGCATCTGCGAGGCGATATCAATTACGCCTATCCCACCGCAGAAATTGCGGTAATGGGCCCCAAGGGCGCCGTGGAGATCATCTTCCGGGCCGACAGAAGCGACCCGGAACGCATCGAAGCGCGTACCAACGAATACCGCGAAAAGTTTGCCAATCCCTTCGTCGCCGGCAGACTGGGCTTCATTGACGACGTGATCATGCCGCACAGCACGCGTGCACATATCTGCCGGGATCTGGATATGCTGCGCAGCAAGCAGCTGGACAATCCCTGGAAGAAACACGACAACATCCCCCTGTGAGGCGATTGCGATGAAGACTGACATCAAGAAAATTCTCATCGCCAATCGTGGCGAGATCGCCTGTCGCGTCATTCGCACAGCGAAACGTCTCGGCATCGCTACGGTTGCCGTCTATTCCGATGCCGACGCAAAGGCCTTGCACGTGCGCCAGGCCGATGAAGCCATACACATCGGCGGCAATGCCTCGACGGACAGCTATCTGCGCATCGATGCCATTCTCGATGCCGTCCAACAGACCGGGGCAGACGCCGTTCACCCCGGCTTCGGCTTTCTGTCTGAAAATGCGCGCTTTGCCAGAGCGCTTGACGAGGCCGGCATCATCTTCATCGGCCCCGGCATCAAGGCCATCGAAGTGATGGGTGACAAGATCGAGTCGAAGAAGCTTGCCGAGTCGGCTGGTGTCAACACCGTGCCCGGTCACCCCGACGCCATGGACGATGCTGACCAGGCTCACGAGATTGCTGCCCAGATCGGCTGCCCGGTCATGCTCAAGGCATCCGCCGGTGGCGGGGGCAAGGGCATGCGGGTGGCCAACACCCTCGACGAGGTCCGCGACGGCTTCATTGCTGCCCAGAACGAGGCACGTAATGCCTTTGGCGATGATCGTGTATTCGTGGAGAAGTTCATCGAGCAGCCGCGCCATATCGAGATCCAGCTGATTGCCGATGCTCACGGTAACTGCATCTATCTGGGCGAACGCGAATGCTCCATTCAACGACGCCATCAGAAGGTGCTCGAAGAGGCCCCTTCCTCCTTCATCAGTGAATCCACTCGCAAGGCCATGGGTGAGCAGGCTGTGGCATTGGCAGCAGCCGTGGACTATCGTTCGGCGGGCACCGTGGAGTTCATTGTCGATGCGCAGGAGAACTTCTTCTTTCTGGAAATGAATACACGACTCCAGGTCGAGCATCCGGTGACCGAATGCATCACCGGTGTCGACCTTGTAGAACTGATGATTCTGGCCGCCTCCGGCGAACAACTGCCGCTGAAACAGGAAGACGTGAAGATCAACGGCTGGTCATTCGAAGCACGTGTCTATGCCGAAGATCCGGATCGCGGCTTTCTGCCATCCACGGGGCGTATCACGCATTATTCACCGCCGGATACTCAGGTCCGTGAGAACGGCGCCTACACCAGGGTGGATACCGGTATCGATGCTGGCGGCGAGATCTCGATGTTCTACGACCCGATGATTGCCAAGCTTGTCACCTGGGCCCCGGATCGTCAGCAGGCCATCGAACACATGCAGCAGGCGATCGACAGCTATCGCATTCGCGGTGTACAGAGCAATCTGCCTTTTCTCGCAGCGCTGTTCGCCCACCCGGCCCTGCAGGCAGGCGATCTGACAACACGCTTCATCGAAGATCATTTCCCGGATGGCTTCGATAGTCGGCTCCACGAGGGTGAGACCTCCGCCATACTGCCTCTGGTCGCAGCCTGGGTCGAATGGCGCACCCGACTGCGTGATCGCAAGGTGATGGACGCCCCCATGGTCTCACGCTCCTCGGTAATGGCCGCTCTGGGTCAGGACCTGGATTCTCAAGCGGAAGATGCAGAGGAGCACGAGGAAATGCTCTCTGTCCTATCCGACGAGGTTCGCTACGATGTCTCGATGAACAAGCTGACAGGCATCATCACCGACTGGCAACCGGGAGACTGGCTGTTCACGGGCTCCATTGATGATATCGACATTCGTGTCGGAGTCGAGCGCCACGGCAATTGGTGGCGTCTGAGTCAGGGCGGCTCCGTGCGGGAATTCATGGTGCTCGAACCACACGTTGCCGATCTGATGGACCATATGCCGATCAAGGAATCGCAGGACCTGTCGCGCTTTCTACTCTCCCCCATGCCTGGCCTGCTGATGAAGGTACTGGTGGAAAAAGGTGACAAGGTCACGGCCGGACAGGACCTGGCCGTCATCGAGGCCATGAAGATGGAAAACACACTGACAGCCAGCGTCAACGGCACGGTATCGAACATTGTTGCTGGCATTGGTGACAGTCTGGCGGTCGATGCCGTCATTATGGAATTCGAATAGGACGTATCGATCATGATAGGAAAACTCAATCACGTCGCACTGGTCGTCTCCGACCTGGAAGCCGCCTGCAAGAGCTGGCAACAGATGCTGGGTGCTCAGCTCTCGGAAGCTCAGGCTCTGCCTGAACACGGCGTCACGGTTGTATTCATCGACCTGCCCAATACCCGTATCGAATTGCTGGAACCACTCGGCGACGGCTCCCCCGTCAGTCGGTTTCTGGAAAAGCATGTGGGCGGTGGCATGCATCACATCTGTCTGGAAGTCGAGGATATTCTCAAGGCCCGCGATGAACTGACTGCCAAGGGGGCGCGTATTCTGGGCAAGGGTGAGCCCAAGATCGGTGCTCATGGAAATCCGGTACTATTCATGCACCCGGCAGACTTTCACGGCACACTCATCGAGCTGGAAGAGGTCAAACCTGCGGCTTGATCTGCCAGCCACGCTCCTGTCCGGCTCCCGGGCAGACGTCTCCTGTCAAACAGTTCCGGATTTCATTGATGCGCTCGATCCATACCATCAGCCTGCTGGTGCACGATTACGATGAAGCGATAGCTTTCTACACCGGGAAGCTGGGTTTCAGCCTGTTGGAAGATTCCCCGCTAGACGATAGTGGCAAACGCTGGGTCATGATCAGCCCCGACGGCGGTGCACAAGATTCGCGAACCACCGGCAATCGCGGTGGTGCCAATCTTCTGTTGGCCCAGGCCAGCACCAGTGAACAGATAAAGGCGGTCGGCAATCAGGCCGGTGGTCGCGTCATGTTCTTCCTCGACACGGACGATTTCTGGCGCGATCACAAGGCCATGAGCGCGGCCGGCGTGACATTCATGGAAGAGCCTCGGGTAGAAGCTTATGGCACTGTGGCGGTATTTCAGGATTTATACGGCAATCTCTGGGATCTAATTCAGCCTACCTGATGTCTCACTTGACTCAAATACCGTGACGATGAGGCAGCTACAGGCATAACCCTGTAAAATTCCGTAGATCGTATCTGCGATTGCAGCTTCAGCTCACATCCCAGATCACCGCCAGAGACTGTACGGATCCCAGCATGATCATGTTTTTCATCTCAGCCGCCCTGCTGGTTGCGCTATGCCTTGCGTGGCTTCTTTATGGCCTGTTTCGCTCCGGTCATTCGGACACGGATCAGGAAGCAGTCAACATTACCCTGGCTCGCGAACGTCGCGAGGTGCTCGATAATGCACTGGCTGATGGATCGATTGACCAGGCAAGCTACGACTACGAACGTGAACAGCTTGAATACGATCTGGCATCCGACCTCAAACTGGAAAGCGAACGTACGGCGACCCGCAAGACCGGTAATGTCGCAGCAGCCGTCGTGGTCGCCATATTCGTTCCCCTCGCCGCAGGCACTCTGTATCTGCAACTGGGCAACCCGACTGCAATCAATCAGCTCGATGCAACACCAGTGGCGGATAATTCGCAGGCACCGGCATTGGCAGACCTGCTGCCACAACTCGAGCAGCGCCTGGCCACCTCCCCCGACGATGTTGAGGGCTGGCGCTTGCTGGGCCGAAGTTATCTGTCCGTGAACGAATTCGCCAAGGCTCGCAGCGCCTTCGAAAAGGCTCTCGCCCTGGATGAAAATGACGTCGCCACACTGGCGCAATTGTCCGAAGCCATCGCCATGCAACAGGAAGGCGATCTGTCTGGCGAACCGCTGGCCTATCTCGAGCGCGCCAATGCTCTGAACCCGGATCATGAGCACACATTGTGGTTGCTGGCCATTGCTCGCCAGCAGGCCGGCGATCACACCGCAGCCCTGCAGGGTTTCGACCGTCTGGCCAGTATGTCTCAGGGCAACCCCGAGGCACTTGACACCATCGACCAGATGCGCAACCGATCCCTCGAGGCCATGTCCATCGTCGCGGGTGTAAAACCACCGGCAGAAAACGCTGCAGAGCAGTCAACGAGCGATTCTGTGCAGGACAGTGCTACGGACGACTCCGCCAACGAGCAGACAGCCGTCGGTGCCAGTATTCAAGTCAGCGTGTCACTGAGTGAGGCGGCGCTGGAAGCAGTCGCCGCCGATAACGCCGTATTCATCTACGCGCGTGCCAGTGACGGCCCACCCATGCCTCTGGCAGCGAGCCGCGTTACTGTCAGTGACTTGCCCGTCACCGTGACACTGGACGACTCCATGGCCATGATTCCCGCCATGACCCTCTCGGCATTCCCCAGCGTCTCCATTGGTGCCCGAGTCTCGGCCACGGGAGATGCACTGGCACAAAGTGGTGACTGGTACGGCGAAGTCTCCGACGTCATCGTTGCAGACACGGACGAGATTTCTCTGACCATCGAAGCCCAGACCCCCTGAGCGCTCGATAGTCTTGAAAGGATCAGGCACTCGATCAACGATATGATGGTTGCCTGATCCACCAGCCCTACTCCACGGGAACACCGATGCACGGAATCGCTCTCATGCTGATCGCCATCGGCCTGTTGTCCGGCATGGACGCCATTGCCAAGATTCTGATGCAGGGTGGCATGCCGGCCATTCAGATTCTGGCACTGCGCAGCGTCATCATCATCCCGCTTCTACTATCGGTATTCGCGCTCAAGGGTAATCTCGCCACACTCAAACCGACTCGCCCGGTGTGGCACCTTGGTCGAGGACTCATAGGCTTTGTTGCACCACTGACCTTTTTTCTGGGTATTCAGCTTATTCCGCTGACCGATGCCGTGACGGTGTCATTCTCGGCCATCTTCATCATCACCCTGTTATCCATCGTCTTTCTCGGCGAAAAGGTGGGTATTCATCGATGGATCTCCATCCTGACCGGGTTCATCGGTGTCATGGTAGTCATCGGCCCCAAGGGTGGCGGTGAATTGATGGGCTACACTCTGGTATTGACAGGCAGTGTTGCCTACGCAATCCTGTTCATCAGCGGTCGTTATCTGTCGGATACCGAGTCGGTATCATCACTGGTTTTCAGCTTCAATCTGACCGTCGGATTGATCAGCCTCTGCCTGCTGCCCTTCTTCTGGCAAGCTCAATCACTGGAACAGTACGGTCTGCTGCTATGCCTGGCGCTGTTTGCCGTCTGCGGTCATCACCTGATGACGCTGGCAGTCAGTCTGGCCGAGGCATCACTGATAGCACCTTTCGAATACACCGCAGTGTTGTGGGCACTGGGTTTCGACCTGCTCATCTGGCAAGTCGTACCACCGATGAGCACTGCCATCGGAGCCGCTATCGTCATCAGCAGCGGCTTGTATATCGTCTATCGAGAGAGGGCAAACGAGACACAATCTATCTGAGCGCTGTGCCGATGGATACGGCTGTCACCTCGTTCGGTACGAAATGACAGCCGTCATAGCCTTGACGAATGAAATCAGCTGCGTAGCTCATCGAAGAACTTCTTCACACCACCGAGCCAACTATGTGCCTGCGGACTGTGCTTCTTGGCATTGTCACCACTGATCATGTCGTGAAACTGCATGAGCAGATCGCCCTGTTCCTTGCTCAGATTGACCGGTGTTTCCACCCGAACTCTGGCCAGCAAATCACCCACCGCTCCACCGCGAACCGGCTTGACGCCCTTGCCTCGCAAGCGGAAGGTCTTTTCTGTCTGCGTGCCGGCCGGCACCTTCAGCTTGACGCGACCGTCCAGAGTGGGAACTTCCAGCTCTCCGCCGATAGCTGCGGTGGCAAAGTTGATAGGCACGGTACACAGAAGATCGGCACCGTCACGCTGGAAGATGGGGTGTGACTTGACCACGATGGCGACGTAAAGATCACCTGCCGGACCACCACTGTCACTCGCTTCACCTTCACCCGAGAGACGAATCTTGTCACCGGTATCGACACCTGCCGGAATTTTCACGGACAGTGTCTTCTCTTTCTGGGTTCTGCCTTGTCCACGACATTTGGGACAGGGATCGGTAATGACCTTACCCTTGCCGCGACAGGCCGGACAGGTTTGCTGCACAGAGAAGAAACCCTGCTGCATGCGAACCTGGCCTACACCGTGACAAGTAGAACACGTGGATGGCGAGGTACCACGCTTCGCACCGCTGCCGTCACAGACGTCACAGCCGACCATGGTGGGAATCTTGATTTCCGTCGATGTGCCGGACACAGCCTCTTCAAGGCTGATTTCAAGGTTGTACTGCAGGTCATCGCCGCGATATACGCGTGCGCCGCCACCACCGCGGCGTCCACCGCCGAAGATATCGCCAAATACATCGCCGAAAATGTCATTGATGTCAGCGCCACCACCATATCCGCCACCGCCGGGCTGATTATTGACTCCGGCATGACCGAATTGGTCGTAGGCTGCTCGTTTCTCCTTGCTCTTGAGAACCTCGAAGGCCTCCTTGGCTTCCTTGAACTTCTCGGTAGCCGCTTCATCATCCGGATTGCGATCGGGATGAAATTTCATCGCAAGTCGGCGATAAGCCTTTTTCAGTTCTGCTTCGGACACGTCTTTCGACACGCCCAAAACCTCGTAGTAATCCCGCTGCGCCATGAATTATCGACCTGATGTAACGATAACGAGCTCCCGATGGATTACCTGAAGCCCGCAAAATAGTGGAACAAAAAACTGACAAGGATAAACGACAAAAAGGTCGAAAGTCATGATTAGCTGTTTCATTGGTGCCGGAGCACTCTCTCAAACGTCCAATCAGACTTCCGACCTTCTTGCATCCGGATCACATTGTGGTGATCTGGACCCTCATCAAGAGGCTTTGTCTTCCTTCACTTCCTCGAACTCGGCGTCAACCGCATCGTCGGAACCTTCCTTGGAAGCGGCCGGCTGACCGTCGTCGGCAGTCGCACCATCAGCGTTCTGCTTGGCATAGGCACGTTCAGCCAATTTGCCGGTTGCCTCACCCAGAGCTGCCAGCTTGGTATCGATGACTTCTTCGTCTTCGCCAGCAATTGCTTCACGCAATTCACCGATCTTGGCTTCGATATCCTTCTTTTCGCTCTCTTCGATCTGATCTGCCAGGTCGGTCAGGGACTTCTCGGCAGCGTGGATGAGTTGCTCACCCTGGTTACGCTTGTCGATCAGGCCTCGCAGCTTGGCATCATCCGCAGCATGCTCTTCCGCATCCCGCACCATGGCTTCGATTTCCTCATCGGACAGACCACTTGAAGCCTTGATCACGATGGACTGTTGCTTGCCGGTTGCCTTGTCCTTCGCCGAGACATTCATGATGCCGTTGGCATCGATGTCGAAGATGACTTCGATCTGCGGTACGCCACGTGGCGCAGGCGGGATGTCGGCCAGATCGAATCGACCCAGTGACTTGTTGACGTTGGCAATCTCGCGCTCACCCTGCAGCACGTGCACGGTAACAGCAGTCTGGTTGTCATCCGCCGTGGAGAAAACCTGCTGAGCCTTGGTAGGAATAGTCGTGTTCTTGTCGATCAGCTTGGTCATGACACCACCGAGCGTTTCGATACCCAGAGACAGAGGCGTTACGTCAAGCAGCAGTACGTCCTTGACCTGACCACCCAGCACACCACCCTGGATAGCAGCACCGACAGCAACAGCTTCGTCAGGGTTGACGTCCTTGCGCGGCTCTTTACCAAAGAAGTTCTTGACCGTTTCCTGAACCTTGGGCATGCGAGTCTGGCCACCGACCATGATCACATCCTGGATTTCAGAAGCAGACAGACCGGCATCCTTCAGAGCAATCTTGCAAGGCTCGATGGTGCGCTGTACCAAGTCATCGACCAGCGACTCCAGTTTGGCGCGAGTCACCTTGATGTTCAGGTGCTTGGGGCCTGAACTGTCAGCCGTGATGTATGGCAGGTTGACGTCAGTCTGTTGCGTGCTGGACAGTTCGATCTTGGCTTTCTCGGCAGCTTCCTTCAGACGCTGCAATGCCAATGGATCGTTATGCAGATCGATACCGGATTCCTTCTTGAACTCGTCGGACAGGTAATCGATCAGACGGTTGTCGAAATCTTCACCACCCAGGAAGGTGTCGCCGTTGGTAGACAGCACTTCAAACTGGTGCTCGCCATCGACTTCGGCAATTTCGATGATGGAGATATCGAAGGTACCGCCACCCAGGTCATAGACAGCAACAGTCTTGTTACCGCGTTGCTTGTCCATGCCATAGGCAAGTGCTGCAGCTGTCGGCTCGTTGATTATTCGCTTGACTTCAAGGCCTGCAATGCGTCCGGCGTCCTTGGTCGCCTGGCGCTGTGAGTCGTTGAAGTAGGCAGGCACCGTGATGACCGCTTCAGTGACAGTCTCACCCAGATACTCTTCGGCGGTCTGCTTCATCTTCATCAGAATGCGCGCAGCCACTTCCGGGGGAGCCATGCCTTTACCGGCGGCTTCTACCCAGGCGTCACCGTTATCGGCCTTGATGATCTTGTAGGGAACAAGCTCGATATCCTTCTGAACGGCGTCTTCATCGAAGCGACGACCGATCAGACGCTTGACCGCGTACAGCGTGTTGTTCGGGTTGGTTACTGCCTGACGTTTGGCCGGTTGGCCGACAATGACCTCGCCGTCGTCGGCAAAAGCCACGATGGAAGGCGTAGTACGGTCGCCTTCAGCGTTTTCTATCACTCGGGGCTTGCCCCCTTCCATGACCGCGACACACGAATTCGTCGTGCCAAGGTCGATTCCGATAATGGTACCCATGTTTTGAATCCTTTACTTTAAGATCAGATTTTTGGAAAGCCAGAACCCTCTGAGAGGCATTCTGTTCGTTGCAGTCATGATGTGGCGGCCGAACCGAAATTCAATAGCTGATAACCAATTAATGGCATCCTTGCGGCCGCCTGTCAGACCCGAAACCGGACTGAGTTTCCGTTGCAGGAACAGGACCTTACAGAGCGGGCCGGGCAAACTGCCACGGCCGTTTTCAGGTGGCTACTTGGCCACCATGACGAGGGCCGGGCGAACCAGCCTTTCATTCAATGTGTAGCCCTTCTGCATGACCGAAGTGACCGTGTTGGACGGCTTGCCTTCGATTTCCTGCATGGACATTGCCTGGTGAAATTCCGGATCGAACTTTTCATCGACCGGATTGATTTCGACGATATTGTTCTTCTCGAAAACCTGAGCCAGCATCTTCAACGTCAGATCGGCGCCTTTGATGATGGCGTCGGGATCCGCGTCGTCAGCTTGCGCGGCAGCCAGGCCCATCTCCAGACTGTCCTTGACCGGCAGCAAATCGCCAACGATGCTTTCAAGTGCAAACTTGCGCGCCTTGGCGACATCGTTCTGTGCCCGCTTGCGCTGGTTTTCCATGTCAGCCTGCAGTCGCAGCAGACGATCCCAGTTTTCGGACGCCTGAGCTTCAGCCTCGGCAAGTCTGGCACGCAACTGGCCGACTTCATCAAGCGGTTCGCCGTCCTGAACGCCCATACGCTCATCTCCAAAACCCAGCGGGTCATTGTCGTCCGCGGCGATGAACTCTCCAGCCGGCTGATCGCTGTCGTCGGTAGGCGTCTGCCCGTTGCCGGGAGCTGCCGTCCCATCAACATCCCCGGAAGCGGCACCGTTCTGCTCACTCACAACACGGTCATCGGCGGCGTTGTCGCCGAGCGATTCATTGACCGCGTTGTCAGACGCTTCAGTCTTGTCTGGCATCATTGATTCGAAACTCTCTGCAATAGTAGACGTATTTGCGCCAATAGTAGGTGCTATTTGCGCAGGTTCAAGGCGGCGCTGAGCAATCTGGAGGTGACATCCACGACGGGTATGACCTGAGCATAGGACATGCGTTTGGGCCCGACCACACCGAGAACGCCCAGAAGCTTGCCGTTGATCTCGTACGGCGCCGTCACCACACTGCATTCCCCCAGCGCGTCATAGCCCGATTCCCGGCCTATGAAGATCTGCACCCCGTCAGCCGAGACACAGCGTTCCAGCAGATGGAAGATATCGCGCTTCTGCTGAAAGGCATCGAACAGGCTGCGCAGCTTGTCCACATCGCCCAGGTCGGCGTGCCCCATGAGATTGGTCTCACCGGCCATGAGCATGCTGTCCTCATCATCGTCACTGTCTTCCGGCCCGAACACCTGGCCGGCAACATCGATCATGCGCTGCATGGAATTACTCATGTCCTTGCGGGTACTTTCCAGATCCTGGCGCAATCGGTCTCGGACTTCGACCAGTGGTCGGCCCAGATACACCGCATTGAGCTCACGCGCAAACTCGGCGAGTTCGTCCTTGGTGTAGTCGCGCTCCACATGGATGATGCGGTTCTGGATGTCATCATCACTGATGATCAGTATCACCAGAACACGCTTGTCGGACAGCGGCATGAATTCCACCTGCTTCAGAGGCTTCTCCTCGCGTCGCGGCACCGTCACCATGCCGGCCATGCGCGTGAACCCGGACAGATAGTTGGATGCAACCCTGACCAGCGCCTGATCGGACAGGGATGGATCGAGCAAGGTACGAATATGCTCGATGGTGCCTTCTTCGGGCGGCTTGACCTCCAGCAGATTGTCAACGAACACCCGAAAGGCGGCCGATGTCGGCACCCGGCCCGCCGAGGTGTGCGGAGACTTCAGCAACCCCATGTGCTCGAGATCGCCCATCACGTTACGGACCGAGGCGGCACTGATGTCTATCCCCGGGAGCCGTGATATGGTGCGGGAGCCCACAGGTGTGCCCTGCTCGATGTAGTGATCAACGAGCAGTTTCAGAATGTGTTGCTCACGCTCGGTGAATTCATACACCGGGTTGGCTGTCATGAAATCTGTCTCACTTCAGAGTGCTTTCCTTGTCTATATGACAATTGGGTACGCAAGAGTCGTCATTACAGTACCAAGAACGATAAACTAAGGCTCATCAGGTTTCCGATCAAGCATTTAATTCTCCCAATGCCACGTAAAACCACACGATCAGTCCAAGTCGGCCCAGTAACCGTCGGCGGTGCCGCACCGATTGTGGTCCAGTCAATGACCAATACCGATACCGAGGACGTCATCCGTACCGTCGCCCAGGTAGCGGATCTGTATCGCGCGGGCTCTGAACTGGTCCGGATCACGGTCAACACCGAAGCGGCTGCCAATGCCGTGCCGGAAATCCGGGATCGGCTGCTGGCCATGGATCTCGACGTACCGCTGGTAGGTGATTTTCACTTCAATGGCCACAAATTACTGTCGGCTGTGCCCGATTGTGCCACTGCGCTGGCCAAATACCGTATCAATCCGGGCAATGTGGGTCGCGGTTCGAAGCGTGACGAGCAGTTTGCCCAGATGATCGAGATTGCGGCACGCAACGACAAGCCGGTGCGTATCGGCGCCAACTGGGGCAGCATGGATCAGGAATTGCTGGCGCGTATGCTTGACGAGAACGCCCAGTTGCCGCATCCCAAGCCCCTGGAGCAGATCAATCGCGAGGCGGTCATCAAGTCAGCTGTTGACAGCGCCGCACGTGCCGTGGAGCTCGGTCTGCCCAAGGACAAGATCATCCTGTCATGCAAGATGAGCCGGGTTCAGGACCTGGTGCAGGTGTACGAGACACTGGCATCGCAATGCGATTACGCCTTGCATCTCGGCCTGACCGAAGCCGGCATGGGCTCCAAGGGCATTGTGGCATCCACCGCCGCATTGGCCATTCTGCTGCAGCAGGGCATTGGCGACACGATCCGGATCTCCCTGACCCCGGAACCCGGTGGTGATCGAACTCGCGAGGTCGTGGTCGGTCAGGAAATCCTGCAGACCATGGGTCTGCGCTCCTTCACCCCCATGGTCACCGCCTGCCCCGGTTGCGGCCGTACCAGCAGCACCTACTTCCAGGAACTGGCCAGTCGCATTCAGACCTACCTGCGTGACAGCATGCCGGCCTGGAAGGCCGAGCATCCGGGCGTGGCAGACATGTCCGTTGCCGTCATGGGCTGCGTGGTCAATGGTCCCGGTGAAAGCAAGCATGCCAATATCGGCATCAGCCTGCCCGGCACGGGTGAGCGCCCCATTGCCCCGGTCTACATCGACGGTGAAAAGGCAATGACGCTCAAGGGGGACAATATTGCCGAGGAATTTCAGCAGATCGTCTACGAATACGTGCAGAACAATTACCAGCGCGAGAGCGCCTGACCCCTTGTCCAGAGCTGAACCGGGTATGCCATGAAGGCGGCAAGTCTGCCCTGGAACCGGTTCCGGACAGGTACCGCCGCACTGGCGGCCAGTGAAGAATCCACAGCCTTGCCTGAACACGGAAGTCAGGCGCGGCGAGAACCGCTGATCATACTCGGCGCTGGCCTGGCCGGTTGCTGGCTGGCGCGGCTGCTGGCCGAGCGTGGTATTCGCGTCACGCTGATCGATGCCAATGATGTCGTCGCAAGCGCGGCATCGGGCAACCCGGCAGGCATCGTCAAGCCCTATGTCACACGCATGCCCTGTCCTGCCATGGCGTTTCATGTGCAGGCACACGCCAGCCTGATACGTCATTTGCACTCCATGCCGAACCTGGCTCGGAATGCCTCAGGCGAGGAACAGTTGCGGCGGTGCGGGGTGCTGCAGTTGGTGAACACGGCTTACTCGCCCTCCGATGACTATCACTGTGTGAATGCCGAACAGGCAACCACCATCGCCGGCCTCGCCTTGAACAGTCCGGCATTGCATTTTGCTGACAGTGGCTGGTTGAACCCCGGACAATTGTGCCAGTCACTGATCGCGCACCCCGGTATTTCGCTCGACTGTGGCATTCGCGTACGAGGATTCACGCGGGAGAGTCCTTCCGACAGCAACGCTGCCAATCAGCCGCTGTGGCGGATCAGCCTGCACAACGGCCAGTCGCGCTGGACCACGCGCCTGGTACTGGCCTGCGGTGCAGCCATCAACACCTTCGAACAGACTGACGCTCTGCCGGTCGTGGCTGCCCGGGGCCAGATGAGTCGTTTTGCCCTGCGCAGCGGATCCGCAGCACCACGCTGTGTCATCAACGGCAAGCACTATCTCATTCCGGATGGTGACACGGTGGTTGTGGGCGCGACGTTCGAACGTGGCGTCAACCATGAGAAGCTCAGCGACGAGGACCACGCTCGCAATCTGGCCGGCCTGCGGGCAACAATTCCTGCCATACAGGTTCATGAACAAGCCCTGTCCGGCAGAGCCGGTGTTCGTGCCACCACACCAGATCGCCTGCCCATTGCCGGGCCAGCGCCTGACATGAGCCAGCTCAACGAGGCCTATGCCGAACTGAAGCACGGCAGAGCGCAGGAACATTACCCTGCACTACCCTGTCACGAGGGGCTCTATCTGTTGGGCGGCCTGGGTTCTCGTGGCATCGTCACCGCGCCTCTGGCGGCCGAGTGGCTTGCCGACAGACTCATGAGCGATGACGACAGGCCGGTCATCCCGAGCTCCGGCATTGACTGGGTGGACTTGCTGAATCCGGCTCGTTTCCGACTGCGGGATCTCAAACGCGGAATCGTCGACCGAGCCTGAACAGGCGGCGACGGAACATGGGTCGGAATTCAGCGACCCGCAGCGCTATACTGCTCACTCGGAATATCAAGGATCGCCGGTCAGCAGACCTGCGAGCACAGGTACATCAGATGCCAGATTCTTCCAGCCCGTCGGACATTGATACAGCCTTCACGGCACCCTCTGCAGAGCAGTGGCGGGAGGCGGCGCTGGCCGGTCTCTCGCCGGGCTCGACGCTGGAGGACTTGCAGTACCACACTCTCGATGGGCTTGATATTCAGGTGCTCTATCACGAAAGCCGGGCAGCAGCGATAGCGCCAACCCGCCCCTGTCTGACCGACATCAATGACAATTTTCTCTGGGACAACCGCCTCTGTCTGAGCGATACCCATGATATCCCGACGGCTCGGCAGCAGTTGCACGAAGGCCTGGCCGGAGGCAACAGCTCGGTGGAACTGCATGTGAACGCAGACACCGACCTGAAGGCCCTGTTGCAGGATGTCATGCTGGACATCGCGCCTGTGAGCTTGCGCGCCGGACCCGATCATGAACGGGCCGCCGCGTATCTGCTGGCCGTCGCCGAGCAGCAGCCTGCAGCGCTGGAATCGCTGCACTGCAGTTTCAACGCAGATCCACTGGCCGACCTGCTACGCGGCAGGCAAGGTCCTCCTCTGAATGAATCACTGGAGGCCATGGCGGCTTTTGCACGCTCAAACAGGAGCCGCCTGCCCAACGCCGATACGGTTCTTGTGGACTGTACCATTCACCACAATGCGGGCGCCTCTGCAGCCCAGGAACTACAGGCTTGTATTGCAACTGCAGCCCTATATCTTACCCATTTGCTGGACAGCGGCATGACACTTGAAGAGGCCAGCCAAGCCATGGTCCTGCAAGTGGCCTGCGATGCAGATGTGCTGATGGGCGTGATAAAGTTGCGCAGTCTGAAGCAGCTATGGCAGAACCTGCTGCTGCAACTGGACAGCAAGGCCCAGACGACGCAGCCTGGCCTGAAGCTCGTGGCAGAGACCTCACGGCGCTACCTGTCTCGTCTGGACCCGTGGAACAATCATCTGCGCAATATCACGGCCTGCAGTGCTGCCGCCATGGGGGGTGCCGCCAGCATCATCGTGCACCCGCATGACCGGATCGGCAACTGGCGATCACCGGACGATCCGGCCATCAGTGCACGCATGGCCAGGAATCTGCCCATCATTCTCGAAAGAGAATCCGGCCTGACCGGCATCAGCGACCCACTGGCCGGTTCACATGCCGTGGAAACGCTGACTCATGAACTGAGCGATATTGTCGCGCAGTCGCTGCAGGACATGGGAGATACTCAGGCATGGATCGATAGCCTGACCAGCGGAAGCTGGCAGACCGAGCTGGCCGCAACTCAGCAACGCCGCGTGGCGCAGATGCAGGCGGATACGCGCATCGCCATTGGCGTGAACCGCTACCGGGCGAGCGACAGGGCGGCATCCGAGGAGCTACCGGAATCGGGTTGCAATACTACAACCATGGGGTCATCGGAGAATTGCTCTGTCACCCGGCTATCGCTTGTACGAGACGCAGAAGCCTTCGAACGCCCTTTCTCCTCTGCTGAAGGAGACGCCTCATGAGCCGCCATTTCGACTTCCGCCAGAACCCCTTGCATATCCGACAGACAGCGGGCTCTGTTCAGTCAAGCAAAGAGGCAGCGGGAACCGTTTCGGAGAATGCCTCGGATACTGTTCCGGATAGGATGCCGGGAATTGCCGCTGAAAGCGCTTCAAGAAATGCTTCAGATGGTGAATCAGGCAAGCATGCAGGCCGCCTGACGCCCGAAGGTATAGCACTGCAAACGCACTATTCGCAGAATGATCGTGAAGCCAGCGGCTACCGCCCGGACTATCCGGGGTTTGCACCGTTCACCCGCGGGCCCTACCCCACCATGTACGTGTCACGCCCCTGGACGGTCAGACAGTACGCCGGCTTCTCCACAGCCGAGGACAGCAATGCCTTCTATCAGCGCAATCTGGCTGCCGGTCAGAAAGGTCTGTCCATCGCCTTCGATCTACCCACTCACCGAGGCTACGACTCCGACCACCCACGCGTCACGGGGGATGTCGGCATGGCGGGTGTGGCCATCGACTCGATACTGGACATGCAGATACTGTTCGACAAGATCCCATTGGACAAGATGAGTGTATCGATGACCATGAACGGTGCCGTGCTGCCGATCATGGCGCTGTACATCGTGGCGGCCGAAGAACAGGGTGTGCCGCCCGAGAAACTGACCGGCACCATCCAGAATGACATCCTGAAGGAATTCATGGTGCGCAATACCTATATCTACCCACCTGCACCGTCCATGAAGATCATCGCCGACATCTTCGCCTTCACTGCCGAGAAAATGCCACGCTTCAACAGCATCAGTATCTCGGGCTATCACATGCAGGAAGCCGGGGCGAGTGCCGACCTGGAGCTGGCCTACACCCTGGCCGACGGTGTTGAATACCTTCGCACCGGCATTGCTGCGGGCATGGATGTGGACCTGTTTGCACCGCGCCTGTCCTTCTTCTGGGCCATCGGCATGAATCACTACATGGAAGTGGCCAAGCTGCGGGCGGCTCGATTGCTCTGGGCGCGCCTGGTCAAACCCTTCAACCCGAAAAACCCGCGTTCACTGAGTCTGCGAACGCATTGCCAGACCTCTGGCTGGAGCCTGACGGCGCAGGATGTCTACAACAACGTCACGCGAACCGGCATCGAAGCCATGGCGGCCGTCGAAGGCCACACCCAGTCTCTGCATACCAACGCCTTCGATGAGGCTCTGGCCTTGCCGACCGATTTTTCTGCGCGCATTGCACGCAACACACAACTCTTTCTGCAGCATGAAAGTGGTCTGTGCAACACGGTCGATCCCTGGGGAGGCAGCTACTTCATGGAAACGCTGACGCGTCAGTTGGCCGCGCGTGCCTGGCAGCACATTCAGGAGGTCGAGGACAAGGGCGGCATGGCCAGGGCCATCGAAGCCGGTATTCCCAAACTGCGCATCGAAGAGGCGGCCGCCCGTACGCAGGCACGCATCGACTCGGGCGAGCAGAGCGTCATCGGTGTCAATGAGCTCGTACTGGAAACCGAACCACCGGTAGATGTGCTGAAGGTCGACAATGCCAAGGTACGAGAGCAGCAGCTGCAACGTCTACAGCAATTGCGCAGTCAACGGGACCCCGAACAACACGGCAAGGCGCTCGACGCCCTCACCCGGGCTGCGCGCGAGGGGTCAGGCAATCTGCTGGAAAAGGCGGTGGATGCAGCACGAGCCAGAGCCAGTGTCGGCGAGATATCCGACGCGCTGGAAACGGTATTCGGTCGGCACACAGCGCGTATTCAATCCATTCAAGGGGTCTATATCAACGCCATGGCAAACAGCGAGCAGTTGCCGCTCATTCAGAAGGCCATCGAACATTTCATTCAGTACGAAGGTCGTCGACCCCGAATTCTCATCGCCAAGATGGGCCAGGACGGTCATGATCGCGGACAGAAAGTCATCGCCACCGCCTTTGCCGACCTGGGCTTCGATGTCGATATCGGCCCACTGTTCCAGACGCCGGAAGAGGTTGCCCGACAGGCAGTCGACAATGATGTACATCTGGTTGGCGCCAGCTCACTGGCAGCCGGTCACCTGACACTGGTCCCTGCGCTGCGCAAGGTCCTCGCCGATGCCGGACGTGAAGACATTCAGGTGGTCGTTGGCGGGGTAATTCCGCCGCAGGACATTCCAGCCTTGCTGACGGCAGGTGCGAGCGCTGTCTTCCCACCGGGCACCGTGATCAGCAAGGCAGCCCTGAGCCTGATAGATTCTCTGCTGCTTGCACTGGGTCACCCACCCGTGGCCGAGGCGCCCTGATGGCCAGACCCACCCTCAGCAGCGAGGAGCTGGCCTATGGGGTACTCGCCCGTGAGCGAGCCATGCTCTCACGTGCCATCACCCTGACTGAATCCAGCCTGCCGGCGCATCAGGAACAGGCGCAGGACGTCCTGCAACGCCTGTTGCCCCGCACCGGCAAGGCCATGCGCGTTGGTATCAGTGGTGTACCGGGTGTTGGCAAGAGCTCCTTCATAGAGGCGCTGGGCTTGCGCCTGATCGAACAGGGGCATCGGGTCGCCGTGTTGGCAATCGACCCCAGCAGCCAGCGCAGTGGCGGCAGCATTCTGGGCGACAAGACGCGCATGGCTGAACTGTCTCTGCGCGATGAAGCCTTTATCCGCCCCTCCCCCACGGGTGGGCATCTGGGCGGCGTGACTCGTGTGACCCGTGAATCCCTGCTGTTGTGTGAAGCAGCAGGTTTCGATGTGATTCTGGTGGAGACCGTGGGTGTCGGTCAGTCGGAAACCGTGGTCTCCGAAATGGTCGATTGCTATCTGGTATTGATGCTGCCCGGTGCCGGTGATGAATTGCAGGGCATCAAGAAAGGGGTGCTTGAACTGGCCGACATCATTGCCGTGAACAAGGCCGATGGCTCAAGCTACAACGACGCCAGGCAAGCCAGAGCGGCCTACCAGCGAGCCTTGTCGATTCTGCAGCCAAGCACCAGCTGGAAACCGCTGGCCCTTAGCTGTAGCGCACTGACCGGAGACGGGTTGGACGAGCTCTGGCAGCAGGTGCGCAACCATCGTCGACAGATGATCGACACCGGCGAACTCGTGGAACGGCGAGAACAACAGAACGTGCGATGGATGTGGTCGATGGTGGATCAGCGAATGCTGGACTCGTTGAAAGCCAGACCGGAATTACAGGGGCTGATCAAAGCCAACGAACTGGCCGTGCGTCAACGCACACGCACGGCATTGCAGGCGGCTAATGCACTACTCGAGGCGTGGTGGCAGTCGGGTCCTGTTGCTTCTCCTGCACCAGTACCCAGGGAGCCGTAACCACGCACCAGAAGTCCGGCTCGCGAACCGTCCAGTCCCTGGCATCGTCATCGCTGGCCCGACGCATCAAGCCGCTTTCCAGCCAACTCTGCACAGCGTCAGTATCGTCGTTGGCCACACTGGCAGCCGTTTCCACCAGATCGAGCTCGGCGGTGACGTTGATCACGACACCGCGGGCAAAATGCCTGACCAGTTCTGACCAGGCAATGATGGCTGTCTCTTCGTTCAGCGATTCGGAGAGCTCTTCTACCGGCTCCGCCTCGCGGCTTTCTGACATGTCGTCGTCGCTCATACCGCCCTTATTTCATCTGCTTGATGAAGTCGTTCGAACGCGAAATCGATTGATTCATGCGCTCGACCAGCACACTGATATCCCCTTCCAGATTGCTGTAAGTCGAACGCAGCGAGCCGACAGCCTGAGCATTCAGATTGTGCTTGAGATAGAGCACATTATCGTGCAGTGAAGACAGTACCGGCTGCATGCTGGCCTCGGCCTGTTTCATGCTCTTGTGCATCTCCTGGTAACGTGCCTCGGTATCTCGCAGTTTGTTCTCGCTGTCGCGTTTGAGTACGGCGTCGGAATAAGTCTTGATCTCTTCGCGCCACTCTCTGAACAGGTCTCTGGCAACATCTTCCGTTTCCTCGATCTGTTCGGAGACCTCATCGGCGGCATCCTTGGCATCGTCGTATTCGTCACTGAGCCGCTCGTAGGCTTTCTTCAGCTTGGTTTCTTCAACGGACACCACAGAGCCAAAACGCTCGAGCGCGTCCTTGAACTCCTTCTGGGCGTCCTTTTGCGCGTCACGGGTGTCTTCGACGTTGCCAACCAGCAGGTCGCGCTTGTGGATACCGATCTTTTCAAGTGTGTTGTACTTGACTGTTGTGCAGCCTGCCACGGACACGACGGCGACTGCCAACAACGTATTCTTGATGAAACGCATGATGTTTACTGACTCTGAATTCATGGGGACAATAATATCACGCCGCTTGCAAACAGCGGCCCGCGGCGGCCGATCGGTCAGTGTTACCCTGTGAGACTCTGGCAAACGCAGTGGAACTCGCAGTATTGACGCTGCCGAGCCTTGCCGATACACGGTCAGACCTACTCAATTTCCGGACACTATCGATGAACATCCGCGACTCCATCCGCACCATTCCCGACTTTCCAAAGCCCGGCATCCAGTTTCGGGATGTAACAACCCTGTTTGGTGATGCCCAGGCCTTTCGCATGGCAATCGACAGCCTGTTGCATCCTTACGCAGGCGACCGGATCGACAAGGTAGCGGCACTGGAAGCGCGTGGCTTCATTATGGGTGGCGCTATTGCGCATCAGTTATCAGTGGGTTTCGTGCCCATCCGCAAGGCCGGCAAGCTCCCGGGGCTCTGCATGAGTGAGTCCTACTCTCTGGAATATGGTGAGGCCACCATGGAATTGCATGAAGGCGCACTGAAGCCGGGCGAACGCGTGCTGCTGGTCGATGACCTGATTGCCACCGGGGGCACCTGTGAAGCCGGTATCAAACTGATCCGCCGTGCGGGTGCAACCGTGATCGGCAGTGCTTTCATCATCGACCTGCCCGCATTGGGCGGACGAGCTCGAATCGAGGCGCTTGACGTGCCCGTGCATATCCTGTGTGAATTCGAAGGCGACTGAGCCTTGGCTCAGCTGCCATGCAGGCAGACGATTTGACGGGTTTGGTTCTTTCTTTCTACTCAGCGGCGTCACCCACCGGCGTCAA
The DNA here is from genome assembly GCA_947499955.1 of uncultured Granulosicoccus sp. GTDB lineage: Bacteria > Pseudomonadota > Gammaproteobacteria > Granulosicoccales > Granulosicoccaceae > Granulosicoccus. The sequence goes on along the minus strand of CANMQI010000007.1, from coordinate 300,880 downwards.
GGCCTGACGCCGGTCGCGCTCGACTCGCTGAATGATGGCACTCAATGCCACAACCACCTCGGCTTCGTGCGGTGGCAGCAGGGGTGGCTGCTGCTGCATCGACAAGGCCTCTCCCAGACGCACGAAAGGTCGTATCTTTTCCAGTGTTCGCGGGCCGATACCGGATACCTCCAGCAGTTGATCGACGGTCCGAAACGGACCGTGCAACTCGCGCCACCGGACAATGCCCTGAGCCTTGCTCGGACCGATCCCGGGCAAGGCCGCCGCCAGCTCTTCCGCCGAGGCGCTGTTGATGTCAACGCTCTGGCCGATCGCGACCTCGTCATCCACGGGGGCCTCTTCCTCCGTGACAGTGCCTGATACACGCGATTCAAATCGCGCACCGGCTCGCGAATGAACTTGCAGGCGTGGACTTTGCGAATACCGGTCCACTATCCGCGGATCGTCGAGTCCAGGCCCTGGTGGTGTTCCTGCCGCAGCGGGGTCAACCCGGATGCAGGCGCACAGCAGGCACAACACATGCAGGCAGGTGAAGTACCGTCGGTTCTTGCGAGTGGCGATCATGGCGACATCCTTGTCGAAGGCTCTTGGTTTGATGCCCCCATACTGCCTGAGCTGCAAGGCCGTGATGCCGGCACGCTGCACCTTCACTGTTCATCCGAACAGCCCTACAGAGTTGTATTACTGACACTATCAGGCGCCTCCCGCAAGACCAAGGGCAGCATCCGGTCAAATCACGCCCCCGTTGGCCCTGAGTGTCTGACCGTTGATCCATCCTCCTTGCGGACCTGCCAGAAAGGAGACGGTATTGGCGATATCCTGAGGCTCTGCCAGTCTTTCCAGCGGGCTGAGACTGGCCAGCTGACGAACCTGCTCGTCTGTCTTGCCAGCGAGAAACAGCGCCGTGGCTGTCGGGCCCGGTGCCACGGTATTCACCGTAATACGGCGCCCCCGCATCTCCTTCGACAGAATCGCGCTCATCGTCTCGACCGCAGCCTTGCTCGCCGCGTAGAGTGCATAACCGGGAAACTTCAGTTCAACGACCGAACTGGAAAAATTGATGATACGTCCGCCCTCGGGCATGCAGCTGGCCGCCTGATGCACCATGTTGAAGGTCCCCCTGAAATTGATGTTCACGACTCTGTCGAACAGTTCGGTGTCACTCTGCGCAATCGATGCCAGCTGCATGACACCTGCCGCATTGACCAGCACGGTCGGTAAACCGATTGTCCGTTGCGCGTGCTCGAACAGCCGTACCACATCCGCCATGCTGCTGACATCGGCCTGACAGCGGTTTGCCTTGCCGCCTGCGTCATTGATTTCGGCGACCACGGCCTCCGCCGCATCCTTGTCAGTTGCGTAATTGACGACTACCGAGAATCCATCTGCGGCCAGTTGTCTGGCCACGGCAGCACCGATGCCTCTTGACGCGCCAGTCACCAAGGCTGTCTTGTTATCGTGTGTCATACGGGAGCTTGTCCATTGAGATTGCCGGCGACCGGATGGGCGCCTGAGATCACAATATCGCCTTGCAGAGGCCAGATAATGGGACAATCTGCGTACATAGAATTCTGGATAATCGGACAATGGATCGGTTTGAAGAAATGAAGGTGTTCACTCGCGTCGTGGAGATGAACAGTTTCAGCAAAGCCGCCGAGGCCCTGGGTCTGCCGGCATCCACGGTGAGCGATGTCATCAAACGCACCGAGACTCGACTCGGCATCAGACTACTGGACAGAACGACGCGGGTCGTCGCACCCACACTGGATGGTCAGGTCTGGTACCGCAAGTGTCTGCGTATCGTCAGCGATGTGGAAGAAGCGGAAGCCGGTTTCCAGGGCAGCGTACCCAGAGGGCGACTGCGTGTCGATGTACAGGGCACCCTCGCCCGGTATTTCATGCTGCCGCGACTCGAGCACTTCCAGTCCGAGTGCCCGGGGATCGAACTGGTGCTGTCCGAAGGTGACCGACTGGTTGACCTGGTGCGCGAAGGCGTTGATTGTGTAGTGCGTGTAGGAACACCGGAAGACAGCGATCTGATCGCACGTCATCTCGGGCTTCTGCCCGAGGTCACCGTTGCCTCGCCCGCCTACCTTGCCCGCTACGGCACGCCCCGCTCAACAGATGACCTGGCAAGACATCGCATGGTGGCTTTTCTGTCTTCACAGACCGGTGAGCCTTTGCCTCTCTATTTCACCATCGACGGGCAGGAAGTCGAGCGTCAGGTGCCGGCAACATTCGTCACGACCGGAGCCGATACCATGCTGGTCGCAGCACGACTCGGCATGGGGCTGATACAGGCACCTCGCTACCACATGGCTGGCGATCTGGCCGCAGGTCGACTGGTCGAGGTTCTCGCCGATACCCCACCCGCCCCGTCCCCCGTATCGGCCTTGTACCCGCGAGACCGGCAGCTATCACCTCGGGTAAGGGTCTTTCTCGACTGGCTGGACAGCATTCCTTTCGAGACCTGACCCGCGGCCGATTACTGGCTGACAGGGAAACTGCGGTAACACGCTGCGACGGCTGTGCGGTCTGTGCGGTCTGTGCGGTGTGCGCGATGTGCGCGGTGTGCGCGATGTGCGCGATGTGCGCGATGTGCGCGATGTGCGCGATGTGCGGCGGATACTGCACCTGAGGAGTTTCCAGCGCAGCGAGACCTCGACTATGGGATGATATTGCACCATTCCACCACACTGGAGAAGATGCACGCATGAAGCCGGAAACCATTGCACTACATCATGGCTACACACCTGATGAGCAACATTCGGTCGCCGTACCGATCCACCAGACCACGGCCTACTCATTCGACAGTGCCCAGCACGGCGCTGATCTGTTCGACCTGAAAGTTGCGGGAAACATCTATTCACGCATCATGAACCCTACTTGTGCGGTTCTGGAGCAGCGCGTAGCCGCACTGGAAGGCGGCATTGGCGCCCTGTCCGTGGCCTCGGGCATGTCGGCCATCACCTACGCCATTCAGACCATTGCCGAAGCCGGGGACAATATCGTGTCCATCAGCGAACTCTATGGAGGCACCTACAACCTGTTCGCTCACACCTTCCCGCGTATGGGGCTGACCACACGCTTTGCCGACAAGGACGATTTCGACGGTATTGCCAAACTGATCGATAGCCGCACGAAGGCGGTCTACTGCGAGAGTATCGGCAATCCATCCGGTGGTGTGGTCGATATCGCTCGACTGGCAACCCTCGCGCACGAACATGGCGTACCACTGATTGTCGACAATACGGTGGCCACGCCAACACTGTGCCGTCCGATTGAACACGGTGCCGATATCGTGGTGCATTCCGCCACCAAGTATATCGGCGGGCACGGCACAACCGTCGGCGGTGTCATTGTCGATTCCGGAAACTTCCCCTGGGCCGAACAGGGCGATCGCTTTTCCCTGCTCACTCAACCGGATGTGTCCTACCACGGCGTCAGCTACACCAAGGATGTCGGCGCAGCTGCCTTCATCACCCGCGCGCGCGTCGTCCCACTACGCAACATGGGCGCAGCATTGTCGGCACAGGCTGCCTGGAACCTGATACAGGGTCTTGAGACGCTATCACTGCGGGTTGAGCGTATCTGTCAGAACACGCTGGCTGTCGCGGAGTACCTGGACAAGCACGACAAGGTCAAGTGGGTCAGCTATGCCGGTCTTCCAACACACAAGGATCATGCGCTTGCCCAACAGTACATGGGTGGCCATGCTTCCGGCATCCTGAGTTTCGGTGTCGTGGGTGGTCTGGATGCCGGCGTTCGCTTCTACGATGCGCTGGAACTCGTTCTGCGTCTGGTGAATATCGGGGACTCCAAGACACTGGCCTCCATGCCGGCGGCTACCACGCACCGTCAGCTCAATGAGGAAGAACTGGCAACAGCCGGTGTCACTCCTGACATGGTGCGACTGTCAATCGGTATCGAGCATATCGATGACATCATCGCCGATCTGGAGCAGGCGCTGAGCAAGGCCTGACTTGCAGTTGCGGCTGGAACTGCTTTACGCAGATCCGGCCCACAACGCTGATAGCCTGCAGCCGTCGATTCGATGGCTGCAGGATCGAAGGACAACATCATCCCTTGCTCAAGCCCTCGGCCAGCAGATCGAACACGATTCTGATACGCCGGCTGTGCCGCAACTCACGATGCGAGACCAGCCAGATGGGAAATTCAAAGGCAGGCATGTCCGGACAAGCACGGACCACAGCAGCTTCGGCATCACCTATGTTCTCGGGCATGATACCGATACCCAGACCTTGCTTCACCATCGACCAGTGCACCAGATAATTGCGGGTGGTCAATGGCATGTTGCGCTCGGTCAGATTCATTCCCGCAGCATTGAGCCATTCAAGAATACTGGCAGGATCGGCAAAGCCGATAAAACTGGCCACATCAAAGTCGTCAGGATTGACCGGATTGCCGATCGATTCGAGGTAGCCTGGCGTGGCGTACAGCCGCCCGAAATCATCCCGGATCCTGCGCGCAATCAGATCCTGCTCCTCTGGCCGGAAGTTGCGAACGGCGATATCCGCCTCTCGCCGTCCCAGGTCACTGACGGCATTCTCCGCCATGATTTCCACATCGATTTCCGGCTCCTCGATACGCAGGCGTTCGAGAATGGGTGGCAGTAGAAAAGCGGCGTAGACCTCGCTGACAGAGACAGTCACCTTGCCGCGCAGGCTGGTGGCATGACTGTCCGCCACTCTGGACACATGCAAGGCAGATTCTCCCATGGCCTGCACGAATTCAAGCAAGGCCTCGCCACCGGGTGTCAGCACCAGACGCCCGCCGACACGATCGAACAGCACAACACCCAACTCCTCTTCCAGCGCCGATACCTGGCGCCCGAGCGTCGGCTGTGTCGTGCCCAGTGCCTGAGCTGCTGCCGTCAATGAGCCTTCCTCGGCAGTGACGAGAAAGGCACGCGCGTGGTTCCAGTCGAAATTGACAGATTTCCAGTCCATACAGATTTACATACCGCCCATACGCGCGCAGCCGTTTTCTTTGGTGATTGGCGCAGCCACACTGACTTCCTCGATAATAGACCAGCCAGGAGAATCCCGTGCAAGCCATCATTCAGACCCGCTATGGTGCAAGCGATGTGTTGCAATTGGCATCACGCCCCCGCCCTCTTCCCGCCGACAATGAAATTCGTGTGCGTATCGTGGCCTCTTCAGTGACCGCTGCTGATTCCATGATGCGTCAGGGCATCCCACGATACGGCAGGCTCTTTCTCGGACTGTTCAAGCCTCGTCATCCGGTGTCCGGTACCGGATTCAGTGGTGTCGTGGAATCCACCGGTAGCGCCGTCAGCCGGTTCAAGGTGGGCGAGGCAGTCATGGGAGAAAGCATCCTGGGTGCAGGCACTCACTGCGAATACGTCTGTGTAGCTCAGGATGAGGCGCTTGCCCACAAACCAGACGCCATCAGTCACTCACAAGCCGCTTGCGTGTGTGATGGTGCGGTGACTTCATTCAATTTTCTGCATCGTCTGGGCAATGTTCAGCCCGGCCAGCGCGTATTGATCAATGGTGCAGCCGGCAGCCTGGGTAGTGCCGCCGTGCAGCTGGCGAAACAGGCCGGCGCAACCGTTACCGGAGTGTGCAGTACCAACAACCTGGAATTCGTGCAGTCACTGGGAGCCGATGCCGTCATCGACTACAGCGTCTCGGACCCACTGAAAACCGGTGAACGATTCGACCTGATCTTCGATACCGTCGGCAAGTTCGACGTTTCACCTGCGCTGTCCGCATTGAACGACAATGGCCGCTTTCTGTCCCCCGTACTGAGCCTGTCATTACTGGCGCGTGTCCTGTTCTCCCGACTGATCGGCAATCGCCGGGTGCTGTTTTCAGCCACGGGGCTGCTACCGGCTACTGAGCGGCTGACCATGTTGAATACCTTGCTCCCGCTACTGGCGCAAGGGCAGATGCATATTCACATCGCCAGGGAATATGCCCTGTCGGATATTGCACTGGCTCATGATTACGTGGATACCGGGCACAAGCGGGGCAATATCGTGGTCAACCCCTGATCCCTTGCCGCCGGCTGGCCAGACAGACAAACAAAGAGAACCAGACTTGCCTTAAGGCGGTGAGCGGTGAGCGGCAAGCGGTGAGCGGTGAGCGGTAAGCGGTAAGCGGTAAGCGGTAAGCGGTAAGCGGTAAGCGGTAAGCGGTAAGCGCAAGACGGTAAGCAGTGGGTAGTGGGTAGTGGGTAGTGAACAGAAACCAGAAATCAATCTAGCGCTTGAACAGGCGTATCGGCAATATCCACCACACCAGAACCATCACGAGAAAAAAGGCGCCACCCAGAACAATGTCGGCCGTTTCTGTCGTCAGACGATAGGCGTCGGCCAGATTCACCTGCCGGTCAAGCCACTCTATCGCAAGCGCTGCCGCCAGCAGGGCCAGCGTCGCCTTGAGCACGAACTTGAAAACGAACATCAACAACCAGCCGACCAGCAAGCTCAGCCATCCGCGCGGCACCTGCTCGGTTGCCTCTGCCTGCTTGTTCGAGGAGGATCGCTCATGGCCGGCATTGCCTCGGACCACGGCACTGTGTTGACCACGCCGCCGAGACCGGTCTCGTGAGAAAACCGACTTGTAGAAGTCGATAACGATGAATGCCGCCAGACTACCCGCGACATGAAGACCAACATCTGAAAACGCAATATCCGACAATGCAAAATCCATGATACAGACCCGGCAGATAGGTTGAGCGGTATGGCCGCATTACCACCCTACCCCGAAACCGCCCTGCCTTGCAGACTGTGTCATGCCTGTACTAACGGATAGTCTCAGTACGGTCTCGTCTGTCCAGTCCTCGAAAAAAGCCTGCGTTGACCACTTTCAGCCGCCCGCCTTGCCGGTCGCCAGAGCACGGGGTCCAGCCTGATCAGTGCGCCCTGCTGATGAGCCGTCTTCAATCGCATGACGCAGAATCAGCAGTATCGCCAGCTGGGTGCCAAAGATCAACGAGGCCAGCAGCAGGTGTAATGGCTGCGAGAACAAGGGCATATGCAATCGATCCATACTCATGCCGATGGCAATGGTGCCCAATAGAAAGACGGCCAGGGCAATACTCAGGCGACGCAGAATGATGGAATGCGAATGGTTGAGCACAGCCATGATCAGCCAGCCGTTGAGCAGAGTCAATGGGATGGCGTAGTACTTGTGAATACCGAAGATCAGCGGCAGATTGTCGATCCATAGATGCCGATCGGTAAAATTACTGCTTCGCGCAATCAGATCAACCGCCTCGCGAACCTGCGTTCCCATGACCAGCTGCAGCAGGCCTGCAATCATGGCCGTGATGATCAAGGGGTAGAAGAACTTTGGCAGGCGGTCGATGTGTATATCGCTGTAGCGATCCCGCCCTGCTCGTACCAGAGCCGCAATCAGGATACCCACGATGACCTGCGCCAGCAGCATGTGAAGCGTGATCATGCCGGTATGCAGATTACTGGCAACCACCCTCGCCCCCAGCCAGCCCTGTACACCGACCAGGATGAACCCGGTCAGCGCATACCAGAAGATCCGCGGTTCATCGCGTCGATACGGTACGGCAAAAAGCAGGGTGACCAGTATCGTCAAACCGGTGAAAGCCCCTAGCAGACGGTTGAGATATTCGGTCCAGGTCTTGCGCACATTGAAAGTGGTGTCGGCATAACCGCGCTCGGCATAGATTTCCTGATAGTTCGTCGGCAACTGGGCCTCACTGGTAGGCGGAATCCATTGCCCGAAACAGGTAGGCCAGTCCGGGCAGCCCATTCCGGCTCCGGTTGCGCGCACGATTCCGCCAACCAGTATCAGCGCAAAGATGGTGGTAATGGTGATCGCGGCACACCAGCGAAAACGACGTTGGGTTGGTTGACTGGGCATAGCGCAGGCACGACTCGGCAGGACTTCATGAAGATAGGGTTATGGTACGTCATACGCACTGCGGCGCGTTGCGATCAACGAAACGGCCAGAATCTCTGAACTTTTTTCACAGATCCTCGTTCTGAGACTGCATGAAAAACTACAGCCTCCGCCAGCGACAGAAAAATGTCGCCCAGCCGTCGATTGCGAGCCTGCGCACCGTAGCCAGCAATCACCCAGACGCCAGAAACCACCACAACGCCGCTCGATTTTCCCTGTTGACGCTGGGCCTGCTGAGCCTGCTTGTTGCCCCTGTCAAGCTCATGGCCAACATGCCGAAGAGCTCTTCTGATGACGCCAGCACGAGCGGCCCTGTTGGCGATTTTGCCACGGCTGACCTGGACGGTTGGGCCGAGCGCAGCTTCAAGGGTAATACCGACTACCGGCTGGAGCAAGACAACGGCGTGCGGGTACTGCGTGGCGAAACCCGCGGGCAGGCATCGATTCTGTACCGTGAGCAGAAGGTGGACCTGGAGAGCACGCCGATAGTGGAATGGTCCTGGAAGGTCAATGGCACCTACCCCGGCATCGACGAGCGTAGTCGCAATGGTGATGACTTTCCGGCACGCCTCTATGTGGTGGCGAAGACCGGTTTTCTGCCATGGGACACCGTGGCGCTCAACTATGTCTGGTCGTCGCAATCGTCACTGGGCGAGGCATGGCCCAATCCCTTCACTGAAAAGGCCCATATGGTCGTGGTGCAGACTGGTGACGAGCACGTGGGGGACTGGGTCGGGCAGCGACGCAACGTGGCAGAGGATTTCAGGCGGTATTTCGATATCGATGTCAGCAAGCTCAGCGGCTATGCCGTGATGGTCGATGGCGACAATGCCGCACGTGACGGGACCGCCTGGTTCGGCGAGATCCGCTTCAGCGAGAAATAATGCCGGGACTGGCAGAGGGATATCCCTTTGCCGGTTATGCGATGCTGGTTCTATACTCTTGAGTATGGACAGACGCCAATTCAATACTCTGTGCAGCGCCCTGTTGACAGGGGCCGCCACTGCACATGCGAAAGCCGACTCTCAGCGCACGCCCTACCCGAGTAGCAGGCTGGTCTATCAGGATGATAGTCATGTCACGCTCGACTCTCTGGAAGCAGGCAGGGCTTATATCTTCGGCTACCCCTACCGGACGACACCGTGTTTCCTGATGCGCCTGTCACGTTCCTCACCGGCCCGGGGTTCATGGCCTGGTGGCGTGGACAGCGACCAGTCCGTCGTGGCCTTTTCGGCTATCTGCAGCCACAAGATGTCGCACCCGGCCAAACCCATCAGCCACATCGCCTATCGCCCCGAGGTCGTCACTTTCCATGACAAGCAAGGTGTTGCGCACACCCGTGACGGCGTCATCAGCTGCTGCTCTGAACGCAGTGTCTATGATCCCTCAGCCGGTGGTGATGTACTCAGCGGCCCGGCTCCGGCACCGCTGGCTGCGATCGAACTGCAGGTGGATTCCCGGGGCGGATTGTCAGCGGTGGGCAGCCTGGGGGCAGATCAGTACGATCGCTTTCTGGACAAGTTCGGCTTTCGCCTCGCCATGGAATACGGCGTGACGGATGTGCGCACCCGTTCTGGTGAACTGGCCGTCGCCGTGCCTGCCGACGAATTCTCGATCCAGCAGGTGCTCTGTTGAAAAATGCACGTGCGCTTCGACAGCTCAAGAAACTGCCCTTACTGCAGAGTATCGACGCCTCCCTGTGGGACCGGCTGATACCGCTGATATCGTTCACGGATCTTGCTGAAGGGGAAACGCTGTTCTGCGCGGGTAGTGAAAGTCAGAACCTGTATCTGGTGGTGGATGGGGAATTGGGGCTCTACATGCCCTGCAATGACAAGTCCACCGAAACGTTCTACTTGCAGGCACGCCGCAAGGGCGAGACTGCCGGTGACTTCGCCGTGCTCAACGGTGGCGAACATCTGGCCACGGCCATCGCCATCCGCAAGACCCGCATTGCGCAGTTTCCGCGCTTTGCCTTCGACCAGCTGACCAATATCGACTCGGGCATTCTGGCGCATGTCTACGACGTGGCCGCCCGTCTGTCGCGACGTGTGACTCTGGCTCGCGTGTTTCTGGAGCTGTTCGGTGACATGAGCAACGCGACCATGGACCAACTGCTGGAGCAGACCGAGATCCGCCATTACCACAGTGGCCAGGTCCTGTTTCGCGAAGGCGACACGCCCGACGCGCTGTTTGTCATCATCTCCGGCAAACTGCTGGTCGAATCCACTGACGCCGAGGGCGCACAGCGCCGCATCGCCGAGGTGCAGGCCCCGGAAACCGTGGGCGAGCTGGCCTTGCTGGCTGACACCGATCGCACCGCAACGGTCACGGCCGCCCGCGAAAGCACGGTTGCTGCTCTGGACAGAAGCGCATTCGACACACTCGTTGCCAACCGCCCCGACATGTTGTTGCGGCTGTCGCGCAAGATCGTGCGACGCAATGTCGCCAACAGCCAGCGTGATCACAGTGCTACCACAGATCGCACATTCGTGATCCTGCCACTGGATTCAAGACTGCCACTGCGTCGTTTTGTACATCAGCTGAAGAGCGCCTTGCGAGACCTGGGCGATACGCTGACACTCAATTCACGCAGTTTCGATACGCTCTACGGCCGCACGGGGGCGTCTCAAACCAGCTTTGACAACATCTTCAACGCGGCCATTGCCGAGTGGCTTGATGACAAGGAAAACCGAGTCGACTCCCTGGTCTATGTTGCCGATCGTGAATGGAACTCATGGACGCAGCGATGCCTCAATCGTGCTGATCGTATCCTGCTGTTGGCCAATGCCGATCCGGATAACGGCGCCGAGCTGCGGCAGCAGGAACAGCAGCTCGAAGCCCTGTTCAGTCAGTCTCGCATCCGGCCCCGTCTCGACCTGGTGCTGCTGCATGCCAGCAACACACGCTACCCGCAAGGTACCAGCCGATGGCTGGACAGGCGTGGACTGGATGCCTTCTATCACGTCCGCATCAACGATCCGGTTCATTTTTCCCGACTGGCACGACGCTTGACACACAAGGCACGCGGCATCGTCTTCAGTGGGGGTGGAGCGCGAGGCTATGCCCATCTGGGCGTACAGCGCCTGATCGAGGAGCAGGACGTCTGCATCGATTATATCGGCGGATCCAGCATGGGCGGCCTGCTGGGGGCAGCCATGGCCATGGGGCGCAGCTACGAGAACGTGCATACCCTGTCCGCCTCGTTTGCCAACAAACAGGCCTTGTTCGACTATACCTTGCCATTGGTGTCGCTGATGAAATCGGCCAAACTGACTCGCTTCTGCCGCGAAGTCTATCGCAGCACACGCATCGAAGACCTGTGGATTCCCTTCTTCTGCATTTCCTCCAATCTGGCCGATGGCCGAGAGGTGATTCACGAAAGTGGCCCCCTGTGGAAAGTCGTGCGCAGCACGATTTCATTGCCAGGCGTCTTCTCGCCAGTCCCTACTGCCGATGGCGATCTGCTGATTGATGGAGCCGTACTCAATACCTTTCCCGTGGACATCATGCAAAAGCGTCTGGGCGGACGTGCCAACATCATCGGGGTCAACGTCAGCCAGATACCCGAGCAGTTTCACTACTACGACTTTGGCACCGCCCTGTCCGGTTGGCAGGTTCTGCTGTCACGCATCAATCCCTGGGCGGATGGCATTCGTATTCCCCGCATCGCCGAAACCCTGCTGCGAGCCACCGATATCAAGAGCATCGAGCGCCTGAACGAGGCGAGAAATTCGCTGGAGGTTCTGGTGGAACCCAATGTACGCGCGATATCGCTTCTGGATTTCAAGTCCTATGCAAAGATCAGCGATCTGGGCTACGAGGAAGCCCGCCGGGTCTTCGCACGACATGGCCTGTGCCCCGAGAGTGCCGAAGAGACGCGCTGCCCCCTACCGGAAGCGGAAGCCAATGGGAGCTCGCTTGCTAGCGAAGCAGGGCCTGGATAGTCGGCTTTTCTGCAGCCAGCATGACGGGCGTTGCACCGTCGCGGTTGGCAATTTCAGGATCAGCACCGTGCTGCATCAGCAAACGTACCATGGCGATGTCGTCGGCTGAGACGGCATGATGCAAGGGTGTATTGTCGTACTCGTCCTGCGCATTGACATCCGTGCCCGGCAGATTCGCCAGCAGCACAGCGACCGAGTCCTGCCCGTTCTCCACCGCTCGCATGAATGGTGTGTAGCGGTAGACATCGCGTATCTGGGTCTCTGCACCCTTCTCGATCAGCCATTCCAGCATTTGCGTATGCCCCTTGGCCGCGGCCAGCGTCAATGCTGTCCAGCCATTGGATCCGATCACCTGAATATCGGCGCCCTTCATCAGCAGCCATTCGGCAACCTGTCGACGATCACCCAGCACGGCAAACATGAAGGCCGTGCCATTGGTCCGGGTTCTCTCATCGATATCGGCACCTGCTGCAATCAGGGACTTCACCAATGGCAGGTCTCCCTTCTTGCTGGCAACCATCAGCGCATTCTTGCCATTGCTTGCAGTCAGACTCAGCAGTTGCTGCGGCTGATGACTATCAAGCATCTGCCGCAGCGTGTCGACGCGATCATTACCGATAGCGCTGACCCAGCGCTGCTGCACCCGCGGGTCCAGATTGGCCTGCTGCGCACCGCCTGCCGTTGCCAGCTGCGTAGCAGCCAGATCATCAAGAGCCTGTATCCTGTTCTGAACGGAGGGAGCGGACGCAGACTGCTGCAGCCGCATGCTCTCATCAGTGGCGTGCACAACAGCACTGCACAGACCGACACCGAGTACGGACAGAACCAGACAGGACAATGGATGTCTCATCTGCAGAGCCGATCAGGAGAGTTGCAGGGATGCCAGCACATCGGTGAACACCCGATCCGGATCGTAATGTCCTGTCAACCGAATCACCGCATCGCGTGCCACGGCTTCATCCAGTAATTGCTTGAACCCGCTTTGCATGGCTTTGCTGACCGGAATGTTCTGCTTGTACAGTACCCGGCAGTATTCGTCGCCGATGAACAGTGGCAACTGGTCCTGCTGACTGATCAGCTTGATGGACTCGAAATGTGAGGGGCTGTGGCCAGTGATGAACAGCATCGTACCGCGGCTGGGCTCTATCGGTGTGACGATCTCCAGACCCACCTCGATGAGCGTGCCTTTCTCATGCTCGTGCAGATCGGCATCGAGTTCCACGGTGTAGGGTCCACCAAGCAATCGACCCGTTTTCAGACACGGCGCGTCGGCAGGCAGTACGAAGAATATGGCGGCCTGCCACTGGCCATTGTCCAGCTGTACTGGTACGCAGCTGAGCGTGATGTTGGCGTTGTGCAGCAACACCATGACATCGTCGGGGAATCGTTCTTCGGGGAGTTGAGCTGCGGACACGCGATTTCCTGACCTGACCATTTCAAGGGCGCCCGGCTGACAGCAGCCGGGCGCTAGGATATTAGCAGAATGGTCAACCTGCTGACCGGCAATAACCTGACTTGCCGATCAGCGTGCTGATGCCAGCGGCATCAGTGGCTTGCGCCAGCCCCGACACTCCCTGGCGTGACGCCTGCCGGCTTCACTGTCGTGCCTTCCGGCTCGATGACCTTGCCCTGAGCTTCCAGCTTTTCATACCACAGGTCGTGATGCTGCTTCGCCCATTCGGTTGAAACATAGCCGGTCGTCATGCCTTCCAGTGCGCCTTCCGTTCCCGCTGTACCAATATAGATATGACCGACGGCCATGGCAGCCCAGCCCAGCGACAGGACAGCATGAATCAGATTGGCCTGTTGCATCTGAGCCCGGGAACCTTCAACCAGAGGCAGAAAGCTGGCCCATTCCGGAATGGCGATGCCATAGCTCGGCGCCACCATGACAAGACCGGTAACGCTGACTGCCAGCCCCACCAGAGCGACCACCCAGAACCAGATTTTCTCACCGGCATTCATGCGGCCAGCGGAAGGGTGCCCCTTGCCGATCACACCACCGCCCTGCTTCATCCACTGGACATCCGTGGCATTGGGGAAGTTGTGCCAGACCCACAGCACGATCATCAACACGATACCGACCGAGAATACCGGCCCGATGACATTGTGGACCTTGATGGAGGTCTGCGCCCACAATGCGAAGCCGCTCTTGCCCAGCAATGGAATGAGCACCGTCTTGCCGATCAACATGCTCAACCCGGTGATAGCCAGAGCAATGAAGGAGACTGCTGTTATCCAGTGCACCAGCCGACTGAACCAGCTCCAGCGTTTTACCTTGCGGCCCGATCGCGGTTCATCCAGCTTGTTGCGCCCGTGAATCAGATGATAGAGCGCCACGACACCCAGCATGATCACGATACCCCAAGGGGCATACTTGGCAATCGGTCCATCCCTGAGCGCCTGCCACCGCGTACCACCCGACGCAATCAGCACACCCGTCTCCTGTCCGGAAACAGCGGTATAACCTGAAACGCCCTCTCGCACCGCGCGCCAGTAGTTGGAACGTGGATTGACCGTGGACCCGGCTTCCTGAGCAATGGCTTCACTGCCCAGGAAATGCAAGCCGTAACTCCCCAGAGGCAGAATGAAGGCCATGAAGACAATGGCCAGCAAACTGAAGGTCGCAATCTTGCGCTTCTTCGCAGAACTCATCTTCTGTCGCACCGGCACATCGGCCGGTGCGTCCGTCATGTGATCCGTCTCCATCAGATTCAGCCCTCTGTGTAGGCGGTTTCCCAGCCCCACGTCTGTGGACGTCCGCCGCGACGCAGGACTCGCTCGCGATAGATGTCAGCGACCTCATCACCGTCACCAGCGATCAGGGCCCGGGTGGAACACATCTCGGCGCACAGTGGCAACTTGCCTTCCGCGATACGGTTGCGACCATACTTTTCGTACTCGGCATCGGACAGATCGACTTCATCCGGACCACCGGCACAGAAGGTACATTTGTCCATCTTGCCGCGAGCACCGAATGATGATTGTTGCGGGTACTGCGGTGCGCCGAACGGACAGGCGTAGAAGCAGTAACCACAGCCGATACACAGACTCTTGTCGTGCAGCACGATGCCATCGTCAGTGGTGTTGAAGCAATCCACCGGGCAGACTGCCTGGCAAGGTGCATCAGTGCAATGCATGCACGCCACCGAGATCGACTTCTCACCCGGCAGCCCGTCATCGAGCGTGACCACCCGCCGACGATTCACACCCCAAGGCACTTCGTGCTCGTTCTTGCACGCCGTCACACAACCATTACATTCGATACAACGCTCGGCGTCGCACAAAAATTTCATTCTTGCCATTGTCGTATCCTCCTCAGGCTGCGGTTATCTTGCACAGGGAACACTTGGTTTCCTGCATCTGGGTCACGGAGTCGTAGCCGTAGGTCATGGTGGTGTTGTTGGATTCACCACGAACATAAGGCGCTGAGCCTTCAGGGTATTTGTCGAGCAGATCCTTTCCCTGGTACATGCCACCGAAGTGGAACGGTGTAAAGACCACACCACGGGCAACCCGTTCGGTCACCATGGCCTTGATGTGGATC
Source organism: uncultured Granulosicoccus sp. (assembly GCA_947499955.1). Classification (GTDB taxonomy): domain Bacteria; phylum Pseudomonadota; class Gammaproteobacteria; order Granulosicoccales; family Granulosicoccaceae; genus Granulosicoccus. Next base: position 285,458 of record CANMQI010000007.1, on the reverse strand, counting down.
TTGCCGCCCTCAGGACCTTCAAGCCAGACCATCTGGCCATCCTTGATCTCGATATCGTTGGCATCAGCCGTATTGATCTCGACGAACATGTCCTGCTGCAGCTCTGCCAGCCATGGGTTGGAGCGAGTCTCCTCTCCACCGCCTTCGTATTCCACCAATCGTCCACTGGTGTGGATGAGCGGGAACTCGACAGAGTAGTCTTCAGCCTGGATGGAGCCGTATCGCGTTGGCAAGCGGTAGTGAGACTTTCTGTCCTCGTAGGTCGGGTAATCATCGACCAGATCGCGCCGAGCCGTGTACAGAGGCTCTCGGTGAACCGGGATCGGATCGGGGAAGGTCCAGACATTGGCACGTGCCTTGGCATTACCGAACGGTGCGCAACCATGGGCAATCGCCACTCGCTGAATACCACCGGACAGATCGGTCTTCCAGTTGCGACCCTCTGCGGCAGCCTTCTCGTCTTCGGTCAGGTCATCCCACCAGCCCAGCGTCTTGAGCATGTCGCCGGAGAATTCCGGATAACCGTCTTCGATTTCCGAACCGACTGACCAGGAGTCTTCGGCCAGCAGGTTGACACCATCACGCTCGACACCGAATCGGGCTCGGAAATTCAGGCCACCCTCGGCAACTGGCTTGCTGGGGTCATACAGATTGGGTGTACCCGGATGTGCCATCTCGGCAGTTCCCCAGCACGGCCATGGCATGCCATAGTATTCACCGTCAAGAGGGCCACCCTTGGCTTGCAGAGTCAGCTCGTCGAACGTGCCACGATGCTCCATATGCGCCTTGATACGCTCGGGGCTCTGCCCGGTGTAGCCGATGGTCCACAGACCGCTGTTGAATTCGCGAGTGATATCTTCGATCAGTGGCTCTTCACCATTGACCTGGATGTTCCTGGTCAGCTCTTCGCCAAAACCGAGCTTGCTGGCGAACTTGTACATGATGGTGTGATCGGGCAAAGACTCGAACAGAGGTTCGATGATGCGATCACGCCACTGCAGCGAGCGGTTGGAGGCCGTAACCGACCCGTAGGTCTCGAACTGGGTAGCAGCCGGCAGCAGATACATGCCGTCCTGACGATCGGGCAGTACAGCCGTGTGAGTCGGGTATGGGTCAACCACGACCAGCAGCTCGAGTTTTTCCATCGCAGCCTTCATCTCTGGACCACGAGTCTGTGAGTTGGGTGCATGTCCCCACAGAACCATTGCACGGATATTGTCTTTCTGCGCAATGTTTTCCTTGTCTTCGAGTACGCCATCTATCCAGCGTGAGACCGGCATGCCGGCGGTGAACATGGGAGGCACATCCTTGTCACCCGCTTTCTCGTAGGTGTTCTGGTCGAATCGGTTCTTGACCCATTCGTAGTCCAGATCCCAGACGCGAGCCCAATGCTTCCAGGCACCTTCTGCCAGGCCGTAATAGCCCGGCAGGCTGTGCGACAGAACGCCCATGTCGGTGGCACCCTGCACGTTGTCATGGCCACGGAAGATGTTGGTGCCGCCGCCGGAGACACCGACGTTGCCCAGTGCCAGTTGCAGTACGCAATAGGCGCGTGTGTTGTTGTTGCCGATGGTGTGCTGTGTACCACCCATGCACCAGACGATGGTACCGGGGCGATTCTCTGCCATGGTCTGCGCCGCCTGCTTGAGCTGGGCTTCCGGGATACCGGTGACACGCTCGGTCTCTTCCGGATTCCACTTGGCCACTTCAGCGCGAATGTCATCCATGCCGTAGACGCGCTGACGGATGTATTCCTTGTCTTCCCAGCCGTTTTCGAAGATGTGCCACAGCACACCCCAGATGACAGGTACGTCGGTACCGGGTCGCATCTGCACGAACTGGTCGGCATGCGCCGCGGTACGGGTGAAGCGCGGATCGAATACGAGCAGCTTGGACCCGTTCTCCTTGGCCTTGAGGATATGCTGCATGGCAACCGGATGCGCTTCGGCGGCATTGGAGCCGATGAAGAACATGGCCTTGGAGTTCTGCATGTCGTTGTAGGAGTTGGTCATCGCACCGTAACCCCAGGTATTCGCCACACCCGCAACCGTGGTGGAGTGACAGATACGTGCCTGGTGATCGACGTTGTTGGAACCCCACAGCGCTGCGAACTTGCGGAACAGGTAGGCCTGTTCATTGCTGTGCTTGGCAGAGCCGAGCCAGTACACCGAGTCCGATGTGGACTCTTCACGAATCTTCAGCATCTGATCGCCGATTTCGTTGATGGCCTGATCCCAGGACACGCGGGTCCATTTGCCACCGACCAGTTTCATCGGGTATTTCAGGCGGCGTTCGCCGTGACCGTGCTCCCGTACCGAAGCCCCCTTGGCACAGTGAGCTCCCATGTTGATCGGTGAGTCGAAGTCAGGCTCCTGCCCGGTCCAGATACCGTTCTGAACTTCGGCGATCACGCCGCAGCCAACAGAGCAGTGTGTGCAGACGGAACGCACTTCGGTGGTCTCGACACCCGCCCTGGCGTGTGTTTCGGCAGCACGTGCCTTCTTCAGCATGCTGGGGCCCACACCAACTGCCAGTGCAGCGCCACCGGCAGTCAGGCCGGAATTCTTCAGGAAGGTACGTCGATTGATCGAGCTACCCAGCAGACCCTTGGCCTTGCTGGCGACACCGGCCGACAATTCAGAACTTTGTTCCGGGCTCTGTCCGGCTATCTTGCGCTTCAGTTTCATGGATTTCTCCTTGGAATTTCAGTAGGCCGGAGGCCGTAATCATCCTGTGCACGGACCACTAGAAACGGGCTCGTGAGTAATAACGGCTGACGTGCTCCGTGCGTTCGTAGCCTTTCTTGCCGGAAGCATTGCCTGCCGCGGTGTCGATGGTCTCGACAGCGTCGGTGACATTGCTGGCAGCCGATGCAGCTCCGCTGGCCACCGCACCACTGGCCACGGCAGCGCCCTGCAGAAATCCGCGGCGCTTGGCGTTGATGAATCCGGGTTTTTTCTTGTCAGTCATGGTTCTAATCCTCACTGAAGAACTCCTTGGGAGAGTTCTGGAAGTTGTCAGGTGACGGCATCAGCTCTGCATGCCCAGCAAATGCTGCTCGAAGTCGAAGAAGCTCTCGCCGAAAAATCCGACCGAGCGATAGAAATGGGCGGAGCTGGCATCTTGCATGTCGTGGAAAAACTGCCCGACCCAGGGTGCCAGGTGATCGTTGAAGAAGGCCTGCTGGACCTCCAGGGAAATTTCGTCCGGGTTGCGAATGATCAGGGCCATGGCGTCGCACAGGGCCGCGATGTGATCTTCCGATTCGGCCACGCCGTCCTGGCGCTCGATCCCCAGACGCTGCAAGTCTGCCCGCAGCGCAGCAACCGGCTTCTCCATCAGAAATCCTGTCATGTACCAGGAGCCGAACGGCACCAGCTCGCCGCGCCCCAGACCCAGGAGCAAGGCGAAGTATTCTTCGTGGATTGATTCCAGGTCGGTCTTGAGCGCCGCCTGCTTCATGAGCTCCCAACCCATGGCAATGCGTCCGTCACTGGTATCCACCTCACCAATCTGACGCAGGCGCTCCAGCACATCGGCATCCGGCTGGCGAGCCAGCAAAGAGGCCAGCAGCTCATAGACCGCGGCCCGCACGGCTTGCGCCTGATCGTGCAGGAATTCATCCTCGCTCTTGATGGGAAGTAGCGGCTTGTCACTGGTCATCACATTCATTCCATATAGTCTCGACCAGCCAAGTGGCGAGCTCAAGGGCTTTCAACAAAGTCACGTGCGATCCGCTGCGGTCTGAGCAAAGCAGAAAAATTTATCGTCGTACAAGGCGACGGTCCAAAATGTCTCAGTCGCGCACCAATGACGGGCAATAGTGCTCACCCTGAGACAGACTGGCCCGTGAAATTGCCCTTGCGTTTGCTCTGGAGGCGTCGGTGGGCACGATAGCGGGGGAAAGAGTCAGCTATTGTCCTTATGGGTACTGATGCCAGCCGCATCTTCTTCGAACATGTCCCGTACTCGACAGTCTCCGCACAATTTCAGACGACGAACGGCTTTCTCGTTCTGGAACATCCAGTGACCTGCCAGCTTTTCGCTCATCGTGTCGATCATGCTCTGCGTGGCGAATGGCGTGTGACAGCGAACACAGTTGAACGGCTTCTCTTCGTGCAGGGTTTCTATCTTTCGGGCCTGCACGCTGTCCCAGGTGTAGCGGGCTTTCAACGTTATCGCCGACTCCGGGCAAGCCGCCTCACACAGACCACATTGCAGGCAGTTGGTCTCGACAAAGCGCAATGCAGGCGTATCCTGGCCGTCCTGCAGAGCCTTGGCGGGACAGGTAGACACACAGGCCATGCACAGGGTGCAGGCGTTCGTGTCCACCTTGATCTGCCCGAAAGGTGCCCCTTTGGGCAAGGGTGTTCTCGGTTCCGAAGGCATCAGCTGCTCCGAGAGGACATCCAGAGCCAGACGCAGGGTCTGACGCTTGTCGTTGTGCGTGGCGAACATCTGAGCATCGATACCGGCCAGAGCGGTCGAACCATCCGTGCCGGCAATGATGCGGCGCAGTTGCGCGTCCAGCTTGTCCGGCGCCAACAGTGTCACGGGCAGATCGGGTATTCCCAGATCGGACATCAGGACACCCACCCACTTCAACTGAGCCTCGATGGCCAGACGCCCCGGATCGTCAGCCGGTACATCCATCACCAGACAGATATGCCGGGCAGGCCCTGCCAGCATGGTCAGCCAGTAGTCCGGACCAAAGGCACTGACCTCTTCCACGACCAGCGCCAGAACCTCTTCAGGCAGCGCCATCTGCTCAACCAGAGGCTCTTCAGCCTCGGTATGCAGAACGATGATGCTGGCGCCCTCCTCCTGCAGACTCCTGCGCGTTCGCTCGATGGCGTCGGCAGGCCTGGGGAAGGCATAGCTCATGGCACCACTGGGGCACACCGTGGCGCAACTTCCACAGCCCTGACACAGAAAGGGGTCAACGCTGATTCCTTCGCCATCCGAGCGGATGGCATCGGTGGCGCAAACCTCGATGCACTTGTTGCAGCCATTGAGCTCACTGCGGCTATGCGCGCAGATCTCAGGCTGGTAGTGGAAATACCGTGGCTTGTCGAACTCGCCAGTCAGCTCGCCAAGGGCCGCAACGGCCTCATCAAGCGATTCGGAATCGGCCTCGGCAAGATGAACATAACCAAACGGCACCAGTCGCATGGACATCAATGGTTCGGCGGACAAGTCCAGCACCACATCGAAATAACCGCTTTCACGATAGACGGACACGGCCAGGTCGAAGGCTTCGCCCTCTGCCGCCGGTACCTCGGCACGCCAGGCGCCCAGATGGCCTGTCAGTGACAAGGAAGGCACCGTGAACACGGCAACGCCGTCTTCTGTCAGCTGCTTGTCCATGCGTGCGACATCAGGGTTGATGCTGGCGATCGTGTAACTGGCACTCGGGAAACGCTGACCAGCATCCAGTGCCGTATCCACATCGCCGATGATCAGGCAGTGCCCCTGCGATACATACTGTATCTGCGAGGTAGCCTCGCCCAGTTGCTGTTGTTTGACCACTTGCGACAGATCACTGATCAGTTCTATCGGGCGCTGCTCTTCACTCATTGCTTCTGCTTCTCTGGGCTGTCTGTCATCCGGCCGTGCTGTCCTGGTTCCGGGTGCGCGGGTCTTCATCGGCCGATACAGTCGGCCCATGGTCTGCTGTGGTTCTGGTTTCGGCGTCGGTTTGCGCAGCGGCGAGCTGCTCGGCCGGCGGGCAATCCGGTTTTGCCGGAGCCTCGCTCTCGCCGCCCAGCTGGCCCTCTGTTTCCCTGGCCTTGTTCTCGGCGTCCAACGGGCTCTGTTCTTCCTGAGCCTCACTTTCGCCTTCCTGGCCGTTCTCGTCGGCCGAAGCCTCGTTCTCGGTGTCCATGCGGTCCTCTTCTGCCGAAGTTTCGCTCTCTCCTTCCATCTGGTCTTCTTCGACCAAGGCTTCCTGCTCGGCTTCCAATCGCGCCTGCTCTTCCGAAGCCGCCATCTCGGCTTCCAGGCGCGCCTTCTCCTTGCGCGCCGCATGAAACTTCATGTCCGAGGTCACTGTGTCGCCCAGTGGCTCGAACGCGGTGAAATCACCGTCGTAGTCATTCAGGCCATCGCGCACGTTGTAGCTTGACTGGCGAAACACATGCCTCAGGGCAGCCTTGCGCAGTGCCGCACTCACACCCTTGCTGAGAAATCCGCTGATATCGCTGCTGGACGTCAACGACTCGATGGGCGGCATATCGGCATCCACGAGTAGCGGCTTGGTCGTTTGCTCGGTGCCGGCGATGGAACCTGCAGCCGTCGGCTCGCCCGTGGCGCCTGCCCCGTCTACCGTGGCCTGCCGCGATGCTGATCCGGACGCTGGCAAAGGTGGCACCGTGGACGGATAACTTCCTGCTCGGCCCGTATCCGATAACAAACCATCGCCAGTTGCAGCACTCAGAATGTTTCCGGTTGCCGATTCAAGCGACGCCAGACCCTCGGCTTCGGACGTCGTATCCGGCTCGGGTAAAGGGGCTGTTTCGAGGGCGGGATCTGTTTCAGAGCCGACCTTTCGGTCGTGCTCCACAGCCTGCTTGCGAGCCGACCAGCGATTCAGGAAACTGCGTGATTTCTCCTGGTTGCTCATGCCTTATCCACGACCCGGCTGCTGGCCCTTGTCACCCTCTTCGGACCATTTCCGGCGCTTGCGCTTCTTGAACTCCTTCGGCTGATAGTGCTGCAGAACGAATGTCTCCATATAGCGGTAGAGCTCGGCGGGTATGGGGGCGCTGAGCACCAGCTCATCGGTTTCAGCGCAGGCTGTGGCCTCGTCGTAATCGATGGTGACAATGACCGGTTGAATATTGCACTCGCCTTCCTCCTCCGTGTCACGACACACCACATACACCAGCGGCTTGTCACCGATCAGGGCATGCCAGTAGCGCTCGCAGGCATCCTTGTACAAGGTCACCTGATAGCCTGACCAGGCAAACAACGCTCCCTTGTCGGACTGGCCGGCAGAGACCGCCGATCCGCTGGCCGACGCGGCAGCCGCGACGTTTTCACCCACGGCAACCGAATACAGATACCACGAGGGCAACGACCAGAAGGATCGGCTGATCATTCTTCGTTCCAGCAACACCGTTACCGGCAGCTTCAATCGAGTAGGAATCTGGGTATTCATAACAATTGACTATTGCACGACTGCAAGCGCTGTTGAACAGGCAGCAGGTGCTGAAATTGTCCATTTTCTCCGACTGATGACAGATTTTAGCCCTGACCCGACAAAAGCGCGACAATTTGTCTCACCATGGCACTGAATATCATGAAAAACTGGCCGACATGACGTGACTTGACCCACGCAGACTCTTAAAGTCAGGGCAGCAACCTTCGAGTTAGAACGATCATGCACGCTACGGCCCAGCAACTTCCAAGCCTGAGTAATGAATCCCTGATGCCTGCGCACGGCATCATTGCCGTCAACGAATTCGGAGAATCCGTAGAAGCGCATATTCCGGGCGAGCTGCCATTGACCATCCGCGTAGACGGCATGGAGGTGGTTACCCTGATGACACTGGGCACGCAACCTGAAGCATTGACTCTGGGTTATATACGCAACCAGAAGCTCATCGACGATATCAGTCTGATCAAATCGGTCACGGTCGACTGGGATCGTGAGGTAGTGGATGTCGTGACGCATGCCGGCACCGGCATCGCCGACTGGCAGGAGAAGATGAAGCGTCGCATCGTCACCAGTGGCTGCGGCCAGGGCACCATTTTCAGCTGTACCGTCGACAAGCTGTACGAAGTCGAACTCAGCACGCCGGCGCTGAAGCAGTCGGAAATCTACGCCCTGATCAAACATGTCAGCCAGCTCAACGATGTCTACAGAGTCTCCGGCGCGGTACATGGCTGCGGCCTGTGCACCCCGACCGAGTCCCTGATGCATATCGAGGATGTCGGTCGCCATAATGCCGCTGATGCCATTGCCGGTCGCATGTGGCTCGAAGGCATCGACGGCGCGGACAAGATCTTCTACACCACGGGTCGCCTGACATCGGAAATCGTCATGAAGACAGCCTTCATGGGAATACCCACCCTGCTGTCACGCTCGGGTGTGACGCAAATGGGCCTCGAACTGGCGCAGGAAATCGGCATGACCATGATTGCCCGTGCCAAGGGACGCCACTTCCTGATCTACAACGGCCATGAAAACATGACCTTCGATGCCATTCCGGCAGAACGGCGCAGTCCGCCACCGACCAAGGGCATGCGCGACCTTGGTTGAGCGGCTGCCCGATGAGTAGCTCTGTCGACAAGCTGACGCAATACGGACCCGCCAGAACCACGGGCAGTCAGCTGGATGGCTCCTCCTTCCTGACCGTGCCGCAACTGGCGCAGCTGCTGCACGTCAATGAGAAGAAGATCTATCAGCTTGCCGGCGTGGGTGAGATTCCCGGCACCAAGGTCACCGGCAAATGGATTTTCCCGCGCCAACTGATTGAAGACTGGCTGCTGGAGAACAGTCACGGCGGCGTCATGCATGACCGCCTGCTGATTGCCGGCAGCGATGATCGCCTCATTCAGCAATTGTGCAATGTGGCCGCCAGCGAATGGCAACAACAGGCACTGATCAGCTATAGCCCGACGGGCACCCGCCACGGTTTGCGGATGCTGGATACCGGGCGCATCGATGCCTGTTTCATCAACTGGGGTGCCAGCGAAGCGAGCGCCCGTCGTCACATGGGTTTGCTGCGACGCTATCGCAATCACCAGAGCTGGGTCATTGTGCGCTGCCTGCAGCGTAATCAGGGCCTGCTGCAGGCCAGGCCGCAAGGCGACACTGGGGAATCAGCCGCCGACCTTGTCTCGCAACTTGTCGGCGATACGCGTCTACGCTGGGCCATGCGGCCAGATGATTCCGGCACCACTCGTCTGCTGGAGGATCTGTGTTCGGTTCAAGGCAACAGCTGCAGCAGTCTGTTGACCAGCATCTGCTGCGATAGCGAGACCACGTCCGCTGCCGCCCTGAACCGGGGTGATGCCGACCTGTGTTGCGCCGGCCAGAGCATCGCCCGGGATTTCGGCTTGCATTATCTGCCGATTGCCAATGTATCGCTGGATCTGGTGATGACGCGCAAGACCTACTTTCGCACGCTGGTGCAGGATTTCATTGCCCGCCTGCTCGATACCGACACGCATCGCCTCGCCGAGAACCTCGGCGGTTACACCGTGCTTCCTGCAAGCCAGCTATTGACCATTGATTGACCGTTGATTGACTGATTAGCTGACTGATTGGCTGACTGACAAACTCGTTGAGTCTTGCCTTTCCCCCGATCGCCCTGCTAGCGCCCTGCCGCAACCAGTCGCTGCCCATCATCATCACCCTGATCGCTCAGCCCCTGACCGGTAGCGACTTCCACCTTGCTGTCGACAATCTCGGCCACTTTCTTCGCGCGCTGGCATGTCAGGGTTCGATCGAACATGCGAAGCACTTGCTCCTGTCGCAGAGTCAGGGCCGTGAGTTTCTCAGCGGTATCGATGGACAGTTCACGCCGGATCTCCTGACGACGCAAGGCACTGTTGCGATACTCGATGAAGGTCTGCTCGTTACGCGGTGACTCCAGCGTGGCATCCTTTGCATACAGCGTGGTGAAACCGATACAGGGCAACTCACCCGCTTCTATATTGTCGAGCAGGCGCTGATCATTCAGCAATCCCTTCAGGGCGCGTTCAGCAAACTGTTCTTCATTGACATTGCGATCATTGAACAGACTGATCAGGGTTTCGCGCTCCACCTTGTCGAGCCCGAACTCATTGGCCAGGATTGCCAGGTTCTGAGTGGCATACATGTCCTGATACATGAGGATGGTCTCGACGATGGCCAGACCGGCGCGCAGTCGAACCGCATTGACATGGTGCGGACGCGTGGAATATTTCGGGTCCGCCTGGCTGGCCTTCAACTCGATGAGAAGTCGCTCGACCAGTGGCGTGACGATGGCACCCCGATCACGTTCCGCCCAATAGATTCGAGCGCCACTATGCCGCCAGTGTCCTGACATGAGTTCCGGATCGCGGATGCCCTCTTCCAGGGACACCACCGTATCCAGCAACTTGATGACGATACCCGCCAGCGTATAAGGCACCTCCGCCTCTGTCGCCCTGACGGTCATGTCGGTGAATCGCCCGACGTTGTACTGCGCCTGTGGCAGCAGCAGATGCGGCTGTTTGAGTGTCAGATTGGCCTTGTTGGCACCGGCTGAATGCACCGAGGAGTCCGTCAGTTCGGAGACCATCGCGGCGATGGGCCCACCAAAACGAAACTGGATCTTGCGCAGGGAGTGACCGTAACCCGTCACGCGCATGGAGCCGTCTTCAACGACATCGTGCAGCATGGCCAAGGTGACGATCAGTGGTTCCAGCGCCCGCCCCAGGACACGCTCGGCGATGGCAGAGATGCGAAAGGCATGAGCCGCCATGCTGCTGAGTGACTTGCGCCGCCCCTTCTCCAGTGAGCGCATCATCTCCAGACTGGCGACATGCACCGCCTCGATGGAATTGGGTGCTTCGGACACCACGAAATATTCCATTACCGGCAGGTTGATGTGGACCTCGTGAACGGCCTTGCCGCGGCGACCCGAGAGCCGCTCGCGCTTGGCAGGATCGTCCAGCGCATCACGAACCGCCATCAGCAGCGTGTTGCGCAGCGGCTCACGCAGCGCATAGTGATCCACTCCCGGCAACTTGAACGCCTTGATGGTCAGCTCGTAGTGCTTTTCGAGCAGAGGACGTTCGGGAAAATCCGCGTCGCAGTCGACACCGACTGCTTCCAGCTCGCGGCGCTGCTCCCAGTCCATGAAACTGATGACCTGGTCGCCAGCCGCACGGGCCACCAGTCGCAGGCGGCTTGCCTGGATAGCCGCAATGGCCGTGGCAATTTCCGGGCTGGGTGGTTCGGGGATGGGAATTCTGGCATCCACCGCATCATTGAACTGCTTCAGGTATTCGGCCACGGTGACAACCAGCTTGCCCACCGAGTCGCCGAACCAGGTAAACACGTAGGTGTCGTCAACCACTTCGTGATCGTGTGAAGAGAACGCACTGTAGCGATGCAGCTTGCCGTAGGAATCCTGCAGCATGGTGGCCACGATGAGATCGTGAGACATGCTGCGAGTACCGCGACCGTGACTGCCGTAGAGCCGCACACCCAGCAACATGTTCGCAGCCAGAACCGCCTGATGAATGATGGGCTCGAGCTTGGGCAGACGATTGGTGTTGATCATTCGCCCGGAACCGGCAATGCGCGCATCCAGGGCTTCGGGCTTGATGGTCTCTGGATCGATGTCCTGCTTGGCAAACAGTTCGGCAGCGAGCAGGTCCCGGCCTCTCTGCGTATCGAACAGACGACGTGGCAAGGAGGACAGCGGCACCAGACGCTCGACCTCCTTGGCGATCCATTCGCGGGACAAGGTTCCTGCAATGACACGTTCCATATCGGAAGTGCCTGCCAGAACCCCATAGGCTCTGACAAGTTTGACTAGGTCAGTGAGCGGATAAGCACGCGCCACGGTATTGTATTTCCAAAAAGTACTGGCTTGGCTAAGAATAGCAATACCGCGCCAGAATTAAACGGTAGTTACACCGGCCAGCCGGACGGTAATGTTCCGATTACCGACGCAATAATCCAGCCGTATTTCGAAAAACTCGATCAGTTCACTCTTCATTTAACGAGAATTGACAAGCAAGGGTATAAAAATACCAAGTGCAACGTTATTCGATACACGTTGTCATGCCTCGTCGTGCAAAGGGTCGACAACACCCGGCAAGACTATTTCGAACACGCTACCAACTCCACGCTCGGAATGCACCTGAACATCACCTCCGAACCGTCTCACGATGCCATAACTGACGGACAGACCCAAGCCCGTTCCGCTGGCTTTTCCGCTAGTGAAGAACGGGTCGAAGACTCGCGGTAGATCTTCGGACGCGATACCGCACCCCGAATCGTGAACGGTGATGCACACATCGCTCTCACCGACATCACGAGTCTCGATATGGATCTGTCCTCCCTGCGCCATGGACTGGATGGCGTTACTCAACAGATTGACCAGCACCTGCTGCAGCTCCTGCCGATCGATCAGGGCAGCTCGCGTGGCATCGTGCTGTTCGGCCACATCGATTCGACACCCACTCAACTCGTGCGCCAGCAGTGTCAGTGAGTCCTCGATCACCTGAGGCAGGGATACCGGCTTGAGATTCGTGTGTTGTACTTCGGCCGGCGCCGGCAGCGATTGCCCCGGAACCATCTGGCCGGAACGTGAGTATTGCAACAGACGATCGGTTATCGAACGAATGCGATACACCTGCTCGAAAATGAGATCGATCTCTGTCTGAACCTTATCGCAGCCTTCACCCAGATCTGCCACCAGAACATCCATGTTGCCGAGTATCACGGCGGTGGGGTTGTTGATCTCGTGGGCAACCCCGGCGGTCAGTTCACCCAGAGCGGCCAGCTTTTCGGCATTGGCCAGTTGACGACGGGTCTGGTGTAGCAGGTCGATCGAGTCCTGCAAGCGCCGGTTCTGTCTTTCCAGCTCTGCCGTGCGGTGCTGTACCTTGTCTTCGAGCAAGGCGGCATCCTGCTCGATACGCTGCCGATGCTGTTCCAGAGTATCCAGCATGAGGTCGAACTGTGAGGCCAGTTCACCAATCTCGCTGTCCGGTGACAAGGGCCCGATACGGCGGTGCTCTCCGGCTGCCGTGGCACGCACCACGGCTGTCATGGTTTCTATCGGCGCGAATATACTGCGAGCGCCCAGGATGGCGGCCAGTCCGGCCAGCAGACTACCGGCAATGACCAGTACCGACAACACGGTAATTGCCATCAGCAGGCGTGAGCGGAAGGGTGCTTCCAGATAGCCGGCATACAGCATGCCGACGCGCTGACCGTTGACGTCGATGACCGGTTCATAGGCCGATATGTACCAGTCCTTGACCACGAAGGCGCGATCGATCCAGATATCCCCGCGTGACAGAACCGTGCGATAGACTTCGGTAGACACACGGGTTCCCAGCGCCCTCGTATCATCCAGCCATGGCACATTGGTGCTGATCCTCACATCATCCAGAAACAGTGTCACGGTACCCCGGCTACCCGGCGCCAGACTGCCCGGCCCATAGACCAGATCGCGGATTTCGTCGACGAAGGCAAAGTTCCGGTTAAGCAGCACGCCGCCTTCGAGCAGAGCAATCACCTGCCCCTGGTTGTCTTGCACCTCGTGCAATGAGCGAATGACCATGGCGCGATCTTCCACTTCTCGATCGGTGGGCCGGGCTCGGGCTGTCGGTACCAGTGGCAACACGACCCGGGATGCCTCGATACCCGGTATCTTCTGCCAGTCCTGAGCCTCGTACAACTCGAGGCCAACGACCCCGGACCGTGTCCGGTCCGTGCCTGTCCCGGCACGCATGGAGTCCGATTGCGGAGTGCGCCGCAACGCTCCCGGCTGCCACCCACTGCTTGTCAGGACTCGCTGCCCGTCGACTGACCATGCCCGCAGAAAATCAAAACCACGTACAGCCTGCTGATCGGCAAGCAGTTGCATGATGTCAGCAACCTCTGCGCCACGCAGGACATCCGCCAGTGATGCACTCCCTGCCACGCTCGACAGCTCACTTCTGGCATCTTCACGTATCCGCCGAAAGCTCTCTCCGGCGACCTGCAGATCGGCGTTGACCTTGGCAAACAATTGCTCGTAGGTATAGTCACTGGACCACTTGGCAGCCAGCAGTATCACTGTGCCGCAAAGCAGCAGTAACGGCACCAGCACCAACGCCAGTAGTCGGTAGCGCAGCGTGTGAAAGCGTTTGCGCAGAAAGGCGCTCACCGCTGAACGCTCAACAATCATTGGCGGGCACTACTCCTCGTCCCCACTACCGCTCCACAAGGCCTGCTTGCGCTCAAGCGTCTTGCGCGAGACGCCCAGTTGCCGGGCAGCTGCCGACTTGTTGTTACCCAGCGATTCGAGCACCGCTTCGATATGTGCCCGCTCTACCTGCTCCATGCTCCAGTCCAGCGGGAAACCGGGTTCGGTTGGTGCGGAGACGGTATTGTCCTTGCCCAGACTGTCGGTTGGCAACTCCCCCAGCAACAGCGTGCGCTCCACCACATTGCGCAGTTCACGAACATTGCCAGGCCAGTGGTACGCATGAAGCTTCTCCCAGTCCGCGTGCAGCAGCTGCACCGGCGCCAGACGCAGCTCGGAGGATAACTGCTCCATGAAATGCGCCGCCAGTAATTCGATATCGCGACCGCGTTCGCGCAGTGGCGGTACCTGCAACTGCATGGCGTTGAGCCGATAGAACAGGTCCGCACGGAACATGCCCGAGGTGCCCAGCTGCGCCAGATCACTGGTGGTGGCCGCGATGACTCGCACGTCGATGGGAAACTCGCGGGCACCGCCCAGGGGGCGCAGAACACCTCGCTCCAGCACACCCAACAGCTTGGCCTGCACAGACTCGGGCAGATGCGCGACTTCGTCCAGAAACAAGGTGCCCTTGTCGGCGTGCGCTATCAGCCCATCGCGTGTCTGATTGGCACCTTCGAACGCGCCCTTGATGTAGCCGAACAGCTCGCTGTCGATCTGGTCCGGATCCACGGTACCGCAATTGAACGAGATGAACGCCCCACCTCGACGACTGAGCCGGTGCAGCACACGGGCGACCAGCGCCTTGCCGACACCGTTCTCCCCCTGCACAAGGACCGTCGAGCGTGTCGCGGCGACGCGCTGAATCAGCGACGACAAGGTCTGCATGGCCTCGCTCTCTCCCACCAGACCATCGTCTTCCCGCATCTGCTCCAGCTGCAGACGCAGCAGTGAGTTTTCACGCAGTATCTGACGACGCATCAGCGTTCGCCGCATGGAGACGAGAATCTGTTCGGTACGAAACGGCTTCATGATGAAATCATCTGCACCGTTGCGCAACGCGGCAACCGCCATTTCCAGGTCGGCGTATGCGGTCATGTAGATCACGTGCGTCCTGACGCCACGCTCACGCAGTTTCTCCATCCACTCCAGACCTGACAAGCCCGGCAGACGGATATCCACGAGCAACAGATCGAAGTGATAACGCAGTCGCAGCGCTTCGGCCTCTTCCGCGCTGCCGGCCACTTCCAGCAAGGCGCAGCGATCCTCAAAGGCGCGCTTGAGGAAATTGCGCATGCCCGGTTCGTCGTCGACAACCAGAATGGCGGCAGATCGCAGCAGGCGATTGAAGACCAGCTCAAGCTCACCATCGCTCTTCATCAGATTCATTTCAGAGAGATTCACCGGACCTGCCGCTTGCCTGGCGCGCGCTTGCTCACCGGTGTGTCTTCCTGCTCCTTGATGGCCTCCCTTTTCCTGCGAACCTTGCGGGTATCGGTCTGCTCGCCTTGTGTTTCGTTTTCCGTCTTCGATCGGTAATCACACAGATCCCTGATCAGGCAATCGGGGCACTTGGGCTTTCTCGCCAGACAGACGTAACGACCGTGCAGCAACAGCCAGTGGTGTGCATCGAGCAGGTATTCTCGCGGCACCATGCGCATCAGCTTTCGCTCCACTTCCAGAACGGTTTTTCCAGGTGCCAGGCCGGTACGATTGGAGACCCGGAAGATGTGGGTATCCACCGCCATCGCCAACTCACCGAAAGCCGTATTGAGCACCACATTGGCAGTCTTGCGACCGACGCCGGGCAAGGCTTCCAATGCCTCGCGATCCGCTGGCACTTCGCCGTCATGCTGCTCACACAGAATGCGGCAGGTGGCGATGACATTGCGCGCCTTGGCATTGAACAGGCCGATGGTACGAATGTATGGGGTAATGCCCTCGACACCCAGCTCCAGAAGCTCAGCCGCCGTATTGGCAACCGGAAACAGCTCGGCGGTTGCCTTGTTGACACCCACGTCCGTCGCCTGTGCCGACAATATGACGGCGATCAGTAGCTCGAACGGTGACGAGTAGTTCAGCTCCGTCTCGGGGTTCGGATTGGCCTCTTTGAAGCGCCGGAACATTTCAGCGCGTTTAACCTGGTTCATGGACTGACTGTTTACTATTGCTATGCATTGTCGATGGGTAGGGCTACGAATGTAACCTATAATATGTTGCGTGCATTCATGACGAATCGACACCTAGTATGCGGCTATGATGACTCATTGGTGCAGGAGGTGTTGCCGCAGCCATCCAAGGGAATACTTCGCGATCAGGGAGAATGAATGTCGCACGATCGCCGCATCCGTACAACTGTACCGGATACGTGGCAGGCGACAACTCGTCAACCACCTGTTTTGTGCAACAGCATCTAGCAGATACGCAAGGTAGCCCGTCCGTTATGCAGAAACCGCCTTTCCCGTCAGGCAAACCTGACCCAGGATACGAGCGAATAATGCTTGCTCTTGAGGCCATATTGAGCTCGGAGAAGTTTGTTGCCGCGCCCCAGATGTCCGCCTTTCTGCGCTATGTCGTCAAGCAGACCGCCAGTGGCAACCAGTTCAGGATCAAGGCCTACACGGTGGCGGTCGATGCGCTGGGCAAACCTGACACCTTCGACCCTCAGAACGATCCCGTCGTCCGGGTGCTGGCAGGCAGACTCCGCTCCTCGCTCACGGCCTACTATGAAAATCGGCCGGACGAGGATGTCGTCATCGAAATGAAACCCGGCTCCTACGTACCCGTCTTTGTCCTGAAGAACAGGAAAGTATCCGAGACCAGTACTGACGATACGGAACAGCTCGCCGAGGAGGATCTTGATCACTCCGCTACCGCGGCCAACAGCGTCATGAGCGACAACGATCTTGCGCAGACCGCTGAGGCTGATCATCAGGATCAGCACCCGGATTCACGGACTCAGGCAGAGCATGCCGGCGAAGACTCACGACACGCCAGCGGACCCGTTGCCGGACAGGGCACGAACCAGTCACCGCCCGATGTCTTGCCAGGGCGCACGTCATGGTTGCGTCTGCCCCACCGATTTCCGAAGCTGAGCACGGCGGCCGCCGTGTTGCTGGCCTTTCTGGCCGGTAGCATGATGAACGGCAATGGAGGGGACAAGCCCGCCGCCCCCTTGATGCAGGCGGCCTCGCCTGCCCATTCTCTTGCAAGCTACACGCTGTCATCGCCACGACAGAGACCAGACTCATTGTCGTTGTTTGTCAGTGCCATGGAGCAAACCGATTCCCTGGTCAGTCAGCTCAGCACCATGATGAGCGACGTCTTTTCCGAGTCGGAGGATATTCGGGTGTATCGCCTGTTTCGTTCAAGTCAACGACAGCAGTACTGGCCTGAAGATTATCTGGTGTCGATCAACGTACTGCCCTTGCCTGAAGAGACTCAGATCAGTGTGCAGCTGGTCGATGCCCAGACCGGTCGCATCACCCATGTGGAAAATCTGCATTTGAGTACCAATGCCAGCACGCGGCTCAGCGCAGAGGAGCTGAAAACGATCATGGATTGTGCTCACTACCTCATCAGTATGGACGGCCCGTTACGGGCTGACTACCAGGCCAAGATGGCCAGCTGATTTACAGGCAAGGGCACCTTGCTGACTAGCGGGTCGCCGCCATCCTACCGCTGTTGGCACTGAGCTTCAGGGGTAGAGGGGCTGCAACGTTGACGCCTGTGTCCTGACTGGCTGCCTGCGCGGCAAGCTCCAGCAGATGTGAATCGCCGATGAAGTGCTCGAAGCTGACGCAATCCGTCATTCTGCGACCTGCATGCTTTGCGACAAAACCCATCGAGTCCGCATGAGCAGGATCCACATCGATTTCGTGCGACAGGTAGGTTCGGTAGAGGTCCATGAAATTGACCATTCGCATGAGCCCCAGATCGGGTTCGTGCTCACAGGCCATGTCGACCATGTTCGCAATGACTGCAACAACGGCTTGCAGACTGCTCTCGGAGATCGCAACCGTACCGCGTGTATCTGACGTGTTTGTATCCATAGCCAACAACATCCGATTGTTCCGGGGCCTTTGTCGGAAGAATGCACCATTGCATTATTCTTCAAGGACTACCGGTGCCCGTGTGTCTCCGGTAAGCCCTGCTTGCGAGGATAACCACCGTGGCTATCCGGATCTGACCCGTTTCCTGTTCCCTGATCTGCCCTGCAGCTGGACAGATGCCTCACTCATATTACTTCTGAATGCTCTCCGGGAGAAGTCGGTCATATGACCGGCCAGCCTGGCGGCATGGGTATCTGAACCGGAACTGAGGCTCGTACTGAATCACTGCGCGCAGCATACCCTTCTACAGCGACCATATTCGTGCACGACAACACGTTACAACGGGATGCTCAGGTAATATCGGCACACTTTGCGACCCTCTCTGCAAACGGGATATTCATACGAACTACTGTCAGAAAGGCACACCACAGATTCTGTAGCTCGACGTGGTCAGTAGGATGAATTATTGGCCTGATCCGGATGAATGTCATCGGCGACTTCATCCGGATCGACATCGTTGATCAACAGCACTTCCCGCACTGTCTCGATATCGTCGAGGATCTGCTGCACTCTGCCCGTATGATCGAATTCGTTGACATCATTGGTTTTAGGCATGTAACAGAAAGCGGTTTTCAGCGCTGTCAGTGACTGATCGTCCAGCTTGCTCATGATCGCTTTTCCTTGGCGCAGAATTCTTCGGTAAAACTGGCCGTGTCGAACGATACCTGTGTACGCAGCAAGGCCAGTTCATCCGGTGCAGCAGGGTAGCCCCACGCACCATCCGGAATGATGGTGCCATCGGGCAGGTGCACATCGTAATAGCGGGCCTCTCCTTTCCAGCGGCAGCTGAAGGTGGTATCAGAGGCATGCAACGTGGCACCGACAATTTCCTCCATGGGCACATAGGTGACAGCGGGACGTTCCCCTTCCAGCATCTGCAGCGCAAGATCCGTGGTGATCAGGGTGTGATCACCCTGCTTGATAGACACCAGTTGTTCGACGAAGCGGGTTTTCAGGTAGCGATCGGGAATCACCACCCGGTAACGTTCCAGCATCCTGATCTTCATCGTGCCCTTCCCCTGTTTCAGTAATGGCACAGCAGACTAATAACTGCGCAGTTGACCCACCAGCACGCCCTGAAAACTGACGCGGCTGGCATCATATCGCATGGTTGCCATGGCGCTGTTCTCCGGAATGAGCTCAACGATGCCGTTACGCGTCTCGCCCAGTCGCTTGAGTGTCGCCTCTTGAGAATCTATCAACGCCACGACAATATCACCAGTCTGAGCGGTGTCCTGCTTGCGCAGAATTACCGTGTCACCATCCAGTATGCCGACATCCATCATGGACTCGCCCGTAACCCGCAGAGCATACCGGTCCGGACCGATGAAGAACGCGGCCAGATCCAGATAATTGGCATCTTCAATGGCTTCGATAGGCTGGCCTGCCGCAATGCGCCCCAGCAGCGGAATGATGAAATCCTCACGTGCTTGCGTGTCGATCTGCTCAGGCAGGCCCATGGGGTGCTCGACATTGGAGTCCGGCGACAGATGCGTCAGAGAACCGGCGCGATGGGGTGCCGGCAAATGCTTTACATTTGACGGCCTCGATGGCATGGCCAATCCGACGATACGCAGCCCGCGCCAACCGTTACCATGCCGTTCGAGACGTCCCTTGGCAATGAGCGACTGCACGTAACGATGAACCGTCCCCTTGGATTTCAGGCGCAGATCGGCAGCCAGCTCGGCAATGGTCGGCGCCACCCCTTCAGAGCGTATATGACGTTCGATGGCTGCCAGAACACGAGCTTCCAGATGGGTGAGAGGGTTGTCGGATTCCATGAACGTTCTCCAAATGTACTCACCCAGCATAGAGAACGTTCAGAGAAATTTCAACGGTTCGGCACAGATTTCGCCGCTACATTATCGTATCAACCTCGGCATACCGAAACGCCAGCATGAACCAGCAGCAGAATTTCATCAATCGGATCAAGCCAGGTCTGGAATTGCCCTGGTGGTTTACCCATGAGATGGCCCCGTTGAACGACGATTTCGAGCAGCGTGTGGTCAGCCTTCCGGAGGATGCCGACTGGCGCAGCACCCAGATCGAGGGAGTGGAATTGCGCGTTCTGGAATATATTCCGGGCACCGTACCGCGCATGACCGGGCAGATCCGTCTGGACGAGAAACACTCCCCGGCGTTACTCGGCGACAACCCGGATCTGGAGATTCTGGTCCAGCGAGGTGAGCTGGAATCCACCATGGGTGTCTATCCCGCGGGCCTCTACCTGCGTTTGCCACTCAGCGACGATCACCACCTGCAGCCACTGACCATTCGCTGCGATGAGGCCCGTAACGACAGTTCTGCCAACCCCACAGACCAGAACCACGATCACGGAGCTCTACTCTACGTGGCGGCTGGACAGATGCTGACCAGTGACACCGAACAGCGCCGCATCGATACCAATGATGCCTCTCGCTGGCTACCCGGCCCCACTGAAGGCACGGAAGTTCTGCCATTGCATGGCCATGGCACAGGCAACTCCATGCTGATCCGCTGGAATACCCCGATCGAGATCAAACCCCGACTGGATCCGACTGGCGAGGAGATTCTGGTGCTGAGCGGGACGTTGCAGGATGCACTGGGTCACTACCCCGCCGGCAGCTGGATTCGCAATCCGGTGGAAACCTGGCAGAACTGGGGGGCGGTGCCGGGTACCGTGGTGTATTACAAGAATGGCCATTTCGCGCCGCCTGCTGATCAGCAGTGACAGACGCCGCCCGCATCGACGAACCAGAGACGCTCAGCCGTTTCGTCAAGGACAATGCTGCAGAACTGGGTCTGACCCACTGCGCCATTACCGATACTGACCTTGGTGAGCACGAAACGCACCTGCTGAACTGGCTGGCAGCAGGCTTCCACGGAGAGATGGATTACATGCAGCGCCATGGAACCCGGCGTTCGCGCCCTGCCGACCTGCTGCCCGGCACCATTCGCATCATTTCGGTCCGCATGGATTACTACCCGCCACAGAGCGCCGATGCCGAGACCGTTCTGAACTCCCCCACGCTGGGCTACGTGTCTCGCTATGCCATGGGGCGTGATTACCACAAGGTCTTGCGCAACCGCCTGCAGAAACTGGCCGCACGCATTCAGGAACACTATGGCGAATTCGGCTACCGCGCCTTTGTCGACAGCGCGCCGGTGCTGGAAAAAGCCATCGCACAAAAAGCCGGCCTGGGCTGGATCGGCAAGCACAGCAATCTGTTGAGCACCGATGCCGGCAGCTGGTTCTTTCTGGGCGAACTCTTTACCGACCTGCCACTGGCCGTTGACCAGCCACTGCCCCGCTCACACTGCGGCAGCTGCTCAGCCTGCTTGCAGGCTTGCCCCACCGATGCCATCGTGGCCCCGTTCAAGGTGGATGCCAGGCGTTGCATCTCTTACCTGACCATCGAATTGAAGGGATCGATTCCCGTCGAGTTTCGCTCTGCCATGGGCAATCGCATCTATGGCTGTGACGACTGCCAGCTGGTCTGCCCCTTCAACAAGTTCAGCAACGATACGCTCGAGGCCGACTTCAGTGTCCGCAACGAGCTGGACAGTCCGGAGCTGGTGAGCCTGTTCCGCTGGAGCGAGGATGACTTCACGACCCGCATGGCCGGAAGTCCGATCTATCGTATCGGCCACGAAAGCTGGTTGCGCAACATTGCGGTGGCCCTGGGCAATGCCCCCAGCAACCCTGACGTAATCAACGCCCTGCGCGAACGCCAGGATGATGCCTCAGTCGTTGTTCGGGAGCATGTCGCCTGGGCACTGGAACAACACCAGGCCTCATAGCACTTTCTGCAACAGCACGGCGTGACCGGTGGACTCGTCCAGGGTGTAAGCGGTAAAGCCGAACCGTTCATAGGAACGTCGAGCTCGCGTATTGCCTGTGAGCACCTCCAGCGTCACCTTGCAACAGCCTCGCTGCCTTGCTTCTGTTTCGATGAATCCCAGCAGCTTCTGGCCGACACCACCACCTCGGGCATCAGCTATGACCGCCAGATCGTGAATGTTGATCAGCGGCTTGCAGGCAAAGGTGGAGAGCGTAGTGAAACAGTTGGCCAGGGCCACCGGCTTGTCATCGATGCGACCGATGACCGAAAAGGCACCCGGCATGGCCGCCATGGCCTGCGGCAGATTGTCATGCGCATGCTGGCTCAGCGGCGTTCCGCCTCCCATCGGGTCACGGGCATAGTCATCCAGAAGATGGAGCACGGCAGCACAATCTTCCGGCTCGTCCCACTGGGCCAGTGCGAACTTCACGTTGCCTACTTGCAGATCGTAATTGGACATGGCTTCTGCTCATCCGGTGCGTTGATACGAATCAGTGAGCCATCAACCCGCTGTATCAGCGTTGACGGATCACCGGCGCTTGCCCGCCTGCCGGTTACGTTCACGCAGATCCCGAAGGCGCTCGCCAATGCGAATCTCCAGGCCGCGCTCCACCGGCTCGTAGAAGCGCACGGCCTCCAGTGTATCCGGAAAATAATGTGCTCCGGCGGCGAATCCATCCACCTCATCGTGAGCATAACGATAACCATCGCCGTGACCCAGCTCCCCCATCAGCTTTGTCGGGGCATTGCGCAGACTCATCGGCACCGGTTGATTGCCATTCTGCTTGACGAAGGCCATCGCCTCCTTGAAAGCCCGGTAGACCGCGTTGCTCTTCGGCGCACAGCTCATGAAGACGATGGCGTGCGCTATGGCCAGCTCACCTTCCGGACTGCCCAGACGCGTGTAGGCATCCCAGGCGTACTGCGCATGCTGAAAGGCACGCGGATCTGCATTGCCGATGTCTTCCGAGGCGAATCGCAACACACGTCTGGCGATATAGGCCGGATCACAACCGCCATCGAGCATCCGGCAGAACCAGTAAAGCGCCGCATCCGGGTCCGATCCGCGCATGGACTTGTGCAGGGCCGAGATCTGATCGTAGAAATTGTCCCCACCCTTGTCGAACTGGCGGAAGGAATCGCGCGTCACTTCCCGAATCACCGCCTCGTCGATCACACGGGTGTCACCGTCCATTCGTGCGCAATCCGATGCCAGCTCCAGCAACACCAGGGCATGCCTGGCATCACCGTCGGCGGTTGCCGCCAGTAGATCACGATACTCATCGTCCATCTGGATATTCAGGTTCCCCAGACCGCGATCCGGATCCTCCAGGGCACGATCGATCACCCCGCGAATATCACTCTTTTCCAGATGTTTCAGCACATAGACACGCACCCGTGACAACAATGCGTTGTTGAGTTCAAAGGACGGATTTTCAGTGGTGGCACCCACAAAATACAGTGTGCCATCTTCGATGTGCGGCAGAAAGGCATCCTGCTGCGACTTGTTGAAGCGATGCACTTCGTCGACAAACAGCACACTGCGCCGCCCTTCGGTATCGAGCCGTGCGCGTGCCTCGGCCACCTTCTCGCGAATATCCTTGACGCCCGACAATACGGCCGACAGGCTCATGAAGTGCGCATCACAATGGCTGGCTATCATGCGTGCCAGGGTTGTCTTACCGGTGCCGGGTGGCCCCCAGAACACCATGGAATGCAGGCGATTGCGCTCCAGTGCCTGACGCAAAGTGCTGTCGGCACCGAGTAGATGCGACTGTCCGAAAAATTCGCTCAGCGACTCCGGGCGCAGTCGATCCGCCAGCGGCCGTACCGAATCGTCGGCAGCGAACAGTTCTCCGCTAGTTGTCATCGAGCCCGATCACATCGACGCCGTCAGGCACCTCGAACACGAACAGGGAGTCATCCAGCTCGACACCCGCCTCGAAATCGCTGAAGCGGATCTGTGTGGCCTGACCGAAGTTGTCGCGTAGCTCCATGGCCGCCAGACCCTCTTCATTCAGGCCCAGAAAGACCAGTTCGAAGTCGGAGGTCTCGCTTTTGGGGGTCAGTTCGAGCCAGTTGATGCCTTCGGCCTCACCCAGCTCGACGATATCGAAGGATTCTTCCAGTGGTGCCGAGCGCATCAGCAGCACCAGCGGCGTGCCGGCGATACGGTCATCGATGGCATTGACGGTCACCTGATCCAGGTCCTTGTCGTACAACCAGATGCGTTTGCCGTCGGCGACGATTTCCTGGGAATCCGCACCTTCGTAGGACCAGATGAAACGCCCGGGGCGCTTGAGCCTGATGGTGCCGTTGGTGACTTGCAGGGGCTGCGAGTCAGCGTCATACAGGGTCTGCTCGAATCCAGCCTGAAAGGTCTCGACGTCCTGAACGAAGCTGTCCAGCTGATCGAGGGCTGTGGAGGCCAGTGCCGACTGAGTAGCCAGCAGCAGCATCACAGCCACCGGAGCCTTCAGCCGGTGCAGCGGGCGCAGCGTCTGGAGACGCGCGCTTCGGAACATCGATGATACGCAATGCATGCAACAGAATCCTGTACGGTCTTGCCTGACTTGGCGGGTAAGTCTACCTTGATGGCCGCAGAGGACGGTAGTTCCGCTGCACAGTGGCAAACTATGCCCACTTCAGCGGAACGCAAGGCTTGCCGCACCGTCGAATTCAGTGATGCCCGTGAGTCGGTGGGGGTGCCAGTACCTCGCGGGTACCGCTGGACGTCACCTGACTGACCACGCCGGCAGCCTCCATCTCCTCGACCATGCGTGCTGCCCGGTTGTAGCCGATCTTGAGCCGGCGCTGCACATAGGAAATGGACGCCTTGCGTGACTCCAGCACGATTTCGACAGCCTGATCGTACAGCGCATCGGACTCGGAACCACCGCCTTCGGAATCCCCACCGGACAGGCCGGGAATGGCCGTCGTGTTTTCCTGCAGGATTTCATCGATGTAATTCGGCTCGCCCGTCTGCTTGATGTGGGCGACAACGTTCTGTACTTCGTGATCGTCCACGAAGGCCCCGTGCACACGTACTGGCAAGGCGGTGCCGGGCGGCAGGTAGAGCATGTCACCATGACCGAGCAGCGATTCTGCTCCGCCCTGGTCAAGGATGGTGCGCGAGTCGATCTTCGAGGACACCTGAAACGCGATTCGCGTGGGTACATTGGCCTTGATCAGGCCGGTAATGACATCGACCGAGGGTCGCTGCGTGGCCAGAATCAGGTGAATGCCGGCGGCTCGCGCTTTCTGGGCGATTCGTGCAATCAGCTCTTCGGCTTTCTTGCCCACCTGCATCATCATGTCGGCAAATTCGTCCACAACCACCACGATGAACGGCATCGGTTCCAGCGTCGGCGGAGCGGCCGCCGGCGTCAGGGACATCTGCGGGTCGTACAGAGGATCGACAATCGGTGTTCCCGCCTTGATGCCATCATTGACCTTCTTGTTGTACCCGGCAATGTTGCGCACCTTGAGTGCAGCCATGACGGTATAGCGTCGCTCCATCTCGCCAACACACCAGCGCAGCGCGTTGGCCGCCTCCTTCATGTCGGTGACCACCGGCGACAGTAGATGCGGGATGCCGTCATAGACATTCAATTCCAGCATCTTCGGATCGATCAGGATCAGGCGCACATCCTTGGCCGTGGCCTTGTACAACAGACTGATCAGCATGGCGTTGACCGCCACCGATTTACCCGAACCGGTGGTACCGGCCACCAGCAGATGCGGCATGCGGCCCAGGTCGGCGGTGACCGACTCACCACTGATGTCCTTGCCCAGTGCCAGCGTCAGCGGGGATTTCTTTTCGATGTATTGCGGTGATTGCAGCATTTCGCTCAGCTGCACGATCTCGCGATGATCGTTCGGCACCTCGATACCGATGGTCGACTTGCCGGCAATGACCTCGACCACCCGCACACTCACCAGCGACATGGAGCGCGCGATATCCTGAGACAAACCGGTGATACGGCTGGCCTTGATACCCGGAGCCAACTGCATTTCGAAGCGTGTGATGACCGGGCCCGGATGCACCGCCACCACTTCTACCGTTATGCGGAACTCGGCAAGCTTCTGCTCGAGCAGGCGCGACAGGGCTTCCAGATCTTCATCGGAGAAACCGGGGCGTTGCGGCTCGGGCGCATCGAGCAGCGACAACGGCGGCAGATCGGAATCGGGCACATCCAGGAACAGTTTGGTCTGTTTCTGCTCGGACACCCTCGGCTTGATCGCAATCTTCTTCTTGCGCGTCGGGTCCATTACCGGCAGAACGGTTTCGTGCTCGGGGGCCTCGGCGGTCACCGCGGGTGCCGCCGGCGCTGCCGTGCTTTTCTTCTTCTTGCTCTTCGGCGCTTCGATGGGTGGTTCGACGGGTGATTCGGCGACCGGATCATCCACGAATGGATAGTCTTCAAACGGATCGGCAACCGCGGTATTGACCGGAGGACGCACCGCAAAATTGTCATTGAGCAATGGATCCGTCTCGTTCAGCAAGGGATCGGCCTCACCCAATGATCGATCCAGCGCATCCATCTTTGCCCCGTGCGTGGCCGGGGTCATGGTCCTGGCAGCCGATTTGGCAGCGCCACCGGCAGCCTGGGTACCAGCTACCGCCTTTTCCCGAGCCATGGCCAGGGCAGCGGCAAGACCGGTGCGCGGCGGATTGTCGGCATCGATGTCCAGCAAGGGGTCCAGATCTGGCACCCTGGCCGTCGAACGCTTGCGCGGCGCTGGCGCTGATTTCTGCGTGCTCTCACGGCGTTTTTCGGCATTCTTCGCCGCTTTCTCGCGGGCAATTGCCGCAGCTTCCTGCTCGCGCTGACGCAGATGCAGTTCACGCGCCCGGTCCGCTTCGCGAATGCGGGCCAGTTCGGCGTGTGATTCGGACATGGAACTCACACTGCCCTTCATTCTCTCGAACACCCCGACCACGGCACCACCGATCACCTCGATCAGCTGCAACCAGGAGGTGCCGAAGGCCAGCGTCAGACTACTGAAGAACACGGCCAGCAGCAGCAAGGTCGTCCCCAGATGGTGCAGAAAGCCCACCAGTCGCCAGGCAACAGCGGTTCCCAGAATGCCACCACCAAAGATGTTGTGCGGCAAGGCGCCGTCAGGCACCCCGAAGTGCAGATCGGCCAGACCGCTGGCACTGGCCAGCATCAGGATGACGCCGATGAGCCGGACAAAGACAAACGGTCGATAGGCATTGATGACCCGTCGCTCATCTCGAAACAGCAGCCAGCCACCGATGCCCATCACCAGCGGCAGCAGATAGGCCATATAACCGAACAGGGACAGAGTCACATCGGCAAACCACGCACCGACCCGTCCCACACTGTTCTGGATGGGTTCGCCGACCCCGGTGTGGGACCAGCCCGGATCACTGGCATCGAAACTGGTCAGCGCCAGCAGCGCAATGAGCGCCGCAAAACCGCAGACAATACCGCCCACTTCCCGGAACAGTCGTCCCATTTGCCCGAGTGCCCGCGCATTTGACAACTGTGCACTGGCAGCAGCGCGCGTGTCGGCAGCCGACGCCCGGCCCTTTCTGGATGATGGAGCTGCGCTGCGACGTGTGGCCGTGACGCGGCGACTGGCCACGCGGCCCGCATTCTTGGCACTGCTGGCCTTGCGAGCCACGGGTGCTTTCTTGCGGCGTGCGACAGCCGCGCGCTTTTTGGTAGCTTGAGCCAAAAAAACTGTCCTGCCTTAGCGTGAGTAGGGGCGTTGTGTTATTGGAATCCAATACCACATTGGTGCTCGCCGGAAATAAAAGTGTAGCAGACGCCTGAGCGCATACCTGACGCCACAGGTTCGTTTGGGGGTAGTATTCACCCCCTTGTTTCATCCAACACTGCAAGATAACGGAACCAACATGACCGATACGCGTCACTGCAAGCTACTTATCCTCGGATCAGGACCTGCCGGTTACACCGCAGCCGTATACGCCGCCAGAGCCAATCTCGAGCCGGTGCTGATTGCGGGAATGGAACCCGGCGGCCAGCTGACCACCACAACCGATGTCGACAACTGGCCTGCAGATGCCATGGGCGTCCAGGGTCCCGAGCTGATGGAACGCTTCAAACAGCATGCGGAACGCTTCGACACGACGCTGATCAGTGATCACATTCAATCGGTCGACTTCTCCCAGCGCCCGCTGCGCCTGACCGGCGACAACGGCAGCTACACCTGTGATTCCCTGATCATTGCCACGGGTGCCAGCGCCATGTACCTGGGATTACCGTCCGAAGAGGCCTTCAAGGGCCGTGGCGTCTCCGCCTGCGCCACCTGTGACGGTTTTTTCTATCGTCAGAAGAAGGTTGCAGTCATCGGCGGGGGCAATACTGCGGTGGAAGAAGCTCTCTATCTATCCAATATCTGCAGCGAAGTGGTGCTTGTACATCGCCGGGATTCCCTGCGCGCCGAGAAGATACTGCAGGATCGCCTGTTCGAAAAGGAACGCACCGGCAACATCCGCATTGCCTGGAACCACACACTGGATGAAGTGCTGGGTGATCAGACCGGCGTTACCGGCATGCGTATTCGACACGTGGATACCGGTGATACGGAAGACATTGATCTGCTGGGTGTATTCATCGCCATCGGTCACAGCCCCAATACCAGCCTGTTCGTCGATCAGCTGGACATGCGAGGTGGTTATCTGAGTGTGCAGAGTGGCAGTCAGGGCAATGCCACCGCGACCAGTGTCCCCGGTGTCTTTGCTGCCGGCGATGTCATGGATCATGTTTACCGACAGGCCATCACCTCGGCCGGAACGGGCTGCATGGCGGCGCTTGATGCAGAACGTTATCTGGAAGCGCTGCAGACAGCGTGACCCCCTGCCCTGCCCATCGACGGCATGACGCTGTTTTCGTGACGTCGACACGGCAGGGACAGATGCGGCATTCCGTATTCGGTTACAGACTCAGCAGATGAAGCAGCCACTACAACTAGAAGTCCGTGATTCACTGGAATCGATACCCGCAGAACACTGGAACGCCCTGTGTGATGACGGTAATCCGTTCCTGCGCCATGAATTTCTGCATACCCTCGACGATACCGGCTGCCTGGGCAAATCCACCGGCTGGTATCCACGCTACTTTCTGCTGTGGTCGGGCGAGGATGACTCGCGCGAACTGGTCGGCGCTGTTCCTGCCTATGTGAAGACAAACTCGTATGGCGAGTTCGTCTTCGACTGGGCCTGGGCCGAGGCCTACGAGCGCCACCAGATGGAGTACTACCCGAAACTGGTCTCCAGCATTCCGTTTACACCGGCCACCGGTCAGCGATTGCTGGTGAGATCCGATCAGCCCTACGAGCAGACGGTCAGCCTGCTGGCCAGAGCCGTTCGCCAGTTTGCCGATTCACAGGGCTACTCCAGCGTGCACTACCTGTTCCTGACCGAGCGCGAGAGCGACATCCTGTCGGCCGTGGAACCTGCGGCTGCGAAAGATAGCCAGGCAGTCACGACTCCCGAGGCCGGGGGCAGCAACGACGGCACTGCCGAGCGGCAAGTGGATGACGAAAATGATTCGCGTCGAGCGAGTGGTGAGGGTGATGCGAACGATGAAGAACCTGACGCCACTGACATCGAGCTGCCTGCACAGGCCAACGATCACCTGAAACGCATCGACTGCCAGTACCATTGGCAAAACGACAGCTACCGCGACTTCGACGACTTTCTTGCCCGCTGTACCTCCCGACGACGCAAGACCCTGCGGCGCGAGCGTCGTTACGTCAGCGATGCCGGCTTGAGACTGGAGCAGAGACTCGGCAGCAGCCTGTCACAGACCGAATGGCGCTGGGTACACCGGTTCTATGAGTCCACATTCGATCGCAAGTGGGGGAATCCGTCACTGACGCTGGAGTTCTTCGAAGCGATCGGCAAGAAGATGGGAGATCAGGTGCTGATCGTCTTTGCCTACGATGACAGCGATGAGCAGCCCGAATGGCCGGTCGCCTGTTCCGTCATGTTCATTGGCAGCAGCACGCTCTACGGACGTTACTGGGGCTGTCGGCGCGACTACAACGCCCTGCACTTCGAAGCCTGTTACTACCAGGGCATCGAGTATTGCATTGCCAATGGCATAGCCCATTTCGAACCCGGCGCCCAGGGGGAACACAAGATCACACGCGGATTCCTGCCGACCATCACCCGCTCGGCACACTATATATCCCATCCGGGCTTCCGCGATGCCATTGCCGATTTCCTGTCACAGGAGCGGCCCTATATCGAACAAAGGTGCAGCGGACTCTCCGATTTGTTACCGTTCAAGGCTGAAACACTTTCACTGTAGGCCCTGTATGCCGATTCCGTTTCTGGCTCCGGATGACGATGTAACCCCGTTTCCATCGACCTGTACGGCCTTGTCGGAGCCGAACGGGTTGCTGATGGCGGGCGGCAATCTCAGCCCGAGACGACTGCTGGCGGCCTACCGTGCCGGTGTTTTTCCCTGGTTTGAAGCCGGCGAGCCCATTCTGTGGTGGTCACCCGACCCGCGCTGCGTCATCTGGCCGGAAGATATCCGCGTATCGCGCAGCTTGCGCAAGACCCTGCGTAACGCAGGCCTGGAAGTCACTGAAAACCTGGCCTACCGGGAAGTCATGAAGCAATGCGGTGCTCCTCGCTCGGGGAGCAGTGGCACCTGGATCACCGATGAGATGATAGAGGCGTATTGTCACCTGAACACACTGGGCATTGCCCGTTCACTGGAAGTCTGGAAAGGTCACCGGCTGGTCGGTGGGCTCTACGGCATTCGCATGGGTCGAGTCTTCGTGGGCGAATCCATGTTCTCCACCGAACGTGACGCCTCGAAGGTGGCGCTGGTGCACCTGGCGCAGTCCGGTCGCTACAAACTGATCGATTGCCAGCTGGAGACGCCACACCTGGCCAGCATGGGTGCCAGCACCATCAAGCGCGAACACTATCTGCATCTGCTCAATGAATACGGGGACTTTCCCGTCGAATCTCCTGTACCGCTGCCCCATTCCGCCTGAGAGCCTGCGCCGGACAGGTATGGACACTGCGCAGCATTCATCCTGCTGCAGGCGCCGCTGACAAATCACACAAAGCCACCAGAGCGATGATCGATTGAACCATCGTCTGGCCACTCAATGACAAAGCCTGGCTGCCGTAGAACCAGCAGCCAGAGCAAGGCCCGATCAGATATTGCGCAGAATGGCGTCCTTCACGGCACCCAGTTCTGCCTGGACGGTTTCCACCGCTTCGTGTCCACGGATGGCGATGTCCGGATCCTTCAGACCATGGCCTGTCAGGGTGCAGGTGATCAGGCTGCCGGCAGGGATCTTGCCGGACTTCAGGTCGCGCAGAGTGCCGCACAGGGAAACGGCTGAGGCCGGTTCGCAGAATACGCCTTCACGCCGGGCCAGCATGGCCTGAGTAGCCAGCAGCTCTTCATCACTGACTTCATCGAACCAGCCACCGGACTCGTTGACGGCGGCATGGGCCAGATCCCAGCTCTGCGGATTGCCGATACGGATAGCCGTGGCCAGTGTCTCGGGACTCAGTACCGGCTCGTTGCGCAGGAAAGGTGCCGCACCATCAGCCTGGTAACCCACCATGACGGGACGTTTATCGGTCATGGCTTCCAGCAGATAGGGGCAGTTCTCGGCGCCTTCGAACAGGTTGCATGAGGCGGTAGTCTGGCCCGTCGCCTCACTGAAACCGATCCAGTAGCCGGAGATGTTGCCGGCATTGCCCACCGGAATGCAGTGATAGTCGGGCGCACGGCCCAGCGCTTCAACGATTTCGAAAGCGGCGGTCTTCTGGCCCTGCAAGCGGTAGGGGTTGATGGAGTTGACGATGGTCACCGGGGCCTCGCCAGCCACTTCCTTGACCAGACGCATGCCGTCATCGAAATTACCCTTGATCTGCAGCACGACCGCACCGTGAGCGATGGCCTGCGCCAGCTTGCCCATTGCAATCTTGCCTTCGGGAATCAGCACGAAAGCGGTCATGCCGGCACGCGCCGCATAAGCCGCGGCGGCGGCCGAGGTATTTCCGGTAGAGGCGCAGACAATGGCTTTCGAGCCTTCTTCGGCCGCCTTGCTGACTGCCATGGTCATGCCGCGGTCCTTGAAGGAGGCGGTCGGGTTCAGGCCTTCGTACTTGACGTAGATCTCGGCATCGATTTCCAGCTCGCGCGGAATGTTGTTGAGCCGGATCAACGGCGTATCCCCTTCACAAAGGGAGATGATCGGTGTGCTGTCACTGACCGGCAGACGATCCCGATAACGATCGATCAGACCGGTGTAGAGGGCGGCACGTTTGGATGATGCAGACATGGTGAAAGACTCTGGTGCCGGGACAGCCCCGGCAGTTTTACTGAGATGATGACTCTGACGCTAGTGCGACTACCGACAGGCAAAATGATTCATTCGACCGAGCTTACAGTGACTCCACACGGATACGCGTCACTGGCTGCGTGATGGTGGTCAAGGCCTGGATGCGTTCGATGGCCTGCTCGATCAGCCCTTCACGTACTCGTCGTGTCAGCAGGATGATGGGCACGACCGGCACCTCACCGGATTCATCGGAGGATTCACCGGAATCGGCCATTTCCGGCTCCTTCTGCATGATGGCCTCGATGCTGATACCCAGTTTGCCGAAGATATCCGTAACCGTTGCCAGCACACCGGGTTGATCCAGGGCGTGCAGACGCAAATAGTAGGCCGACAGATAATCCTTTGTGTCGAGCATGACGTGGGGTGTCAGAGCATCGTCCTGGAACGCCAGCATGGGCACACGATGCGCAGGATCAGCGTCCAGGCCACGTACGACATCGATGATGTCCGCCACCACTGCAGAGCCCGTGGGCTCCGAGCCCGCACCGGCACCGTAGTACAGAGTGGGGCCGACAGCATCGCCATGCACCAGTACCGCGTTCATCACGCCATTGACGTTGGCCAGCAACCGCTTTTCGGGAATCAGCGTGGGATGCACGCGCAGTTCCACGCCATCCTGACGTTTGCGAGCCAGTCCCAGGTGCTTGATGCGATAACCCAGTTCCTCGGCAAATTCGACATCTTCGCGCGTTACCTGACTGATACCTTCGGTATAGACGGCATCGAACTGCAGCGGCATACCGAAGGCCACCGAAGCCATGATGGTCAGCTTGTGGGCGGCATCGATGCCTTCCACATCGAAGGTGGGATCGGCCTCGGCGTAACCCAGTGCCTGGGCCTCGGCCAGCACATCATCGAAGCTGCGACCCTTCTCGGCCATTTCACTGAGAATGAAGTTGCCCGTACCGTTGATGATACCGGCGAGCCACTGGATGCGATTGGCGGCCAATCCTTCGCGCAGCGCCTTGATGATCGGTATGCCGCCGGCAACCGCTGACTCGTAGGACACGGTCACCCCCTTGTCGCGAGCGGCCTGCAGCAACTCGTTGCCGTGTACCGCGATCAGCGCCTTGTTGGCAGTGATGACATGCTTGCCGTTGGCAATGGCACTGTGCAGCAGTTGCAGCGCAGGATCTTCGCCGCCCATGGCCTCACAGACAATGTCGATATCCGGATCGCTGACGAGGCTGTCGGCATCCGTGGTGATGTCGATGCCCAGCTCCAGCGCTTCTGCCTTGCCCTGATTACGCACCGCCGCCCGCGTCACACGAATGGGACGACCGGTCCGGCGTTCAATTTCAGCGGAATTGCGAAGCAGTATGTTGGCCACACCCTGCCCCACCGTGCCAAGCCCCAAGAGGCCAATTGATACCGGTTTCAAGAAAATCTCCTGCCTATGATTGAGCTCTACAGGTGTTCACCCGGGCCCGGGGCGCTTATTATACAGGGATGAAAATGCATCTAGAGACTTCTGATCAAAACCTGATCAGCAATTACGGCAAGGGTGTGCTGGGTGTCAACGGGCAGGATTACACCAGCAACATCATCATTACCCGCACCAGCGTGGTGCAAGACTGGTTCGATGGTGACCTGAAGAGCCTGACACTGGCCCATTTCGACCCGATCCTTGACGTTCCGGAGGCCGACAAACCGGAAATCCTGCTGCTGGGCTCGGGTGATCAACACATCTTCCCCGATTTTTCACTAATGGCCGAACTGCGAAAGCACGGTGTGGCGATGGAAGTGATGAATACACGGGCAGCCTGCCGAACCTACAGCGTGCTGGTGAACGAATATCGACCGGTGGCAGCGGCGCTGATACAGATAAAGGAATGATTATTGATTTACCGTTAGCTCATCTCAGGCGAGTTTCTGTTCCATGGCCCTTTCCTTCAAGCAACAGTGCTCGTTTGTCATCAAGCTCGGCGAGATGCTGCACAAATACGGCACGCCGGCCTTTCGACTCGAAGCGCACCTGAAGACCGTTGCCTCGCATCTGGATCTCGATGGTTACTTTCTGGTCAGCCCGACGACACTGACTTACTGTCTGTGGGTCGAGGGCGCCCCGGATGATGACGTCTACAACTACTCCATGCGGGTGAAGCCGGGTGACCTGGATCTGGCTTCGCTGGCGCGAACCGATATTCTGGTCAGCGAACTGGTTGCCGGAAAATGCACGCTGGAAGAGGCGAAGGCCGGCCTGAAGGAGATTGAAAGTGCCGGTTCTCCCTACTCCGAGCTGGTGACACTGTTCGCCTTCATTCTGCTGGGCAGTGCCTTTTCCATGCTGATGCGTGGCAGCTGGAACGATGTCCTGTGGGCCGGCACACTCTCCATGCTGGTCTATGTCTTCGTCGCCTGGGCGAACCGTTCACACCGGGTGTCCAGCATGCTCGAGCCGCTGGCTGCGACCGTGGTCGCCGTCCTTGCCGTGGGTATCACTCGTCTGGACCCGGGTATCAACCAGCCATTGATCGTGCTCTCCAGCATCATCATCTTCATACCGGGACTGTCCCTGGCCATGGGATTTCGCGAGCTGGCCGCCAGAGAACTGATTTCAGGCACGGCGCGCATCATGGATTCCCTGATGGTGCTGTTCAAGCTGTACTTCGGCACGGTTCTGGGCGTCGCCATCGGCGTACTGCTATGGGGAGAAACACTCCCTGTTGATGATTTTCATGTCCCTCTCTGGACTGTCTGGCCGGCCGTTCTACTGCTGGCCGGTGGGCTCTCTGTGGTGTTCAAGGCACGCCTGGTCGACGCTCCCTGGGGCGTGGCCGCCGGTGTCCTGGCCTATGCTGTCAGTACGGTCGTCACGACCGCCTGGGGCACCACATTGGGCGCATTTCTCGGCGCATTCGCCGTCGGCGCCTATGCCAATCTGTTTGCGCGCTGGCGCAACTTGCCAGCGGCGGTGGTGACCTTGCCGGGCATTGTCGTTCTGGTGCCAGGCAGCAAGTTGTATGTGGGTCTGGATGATGTGATCTCGAGCAAGCAGTTCCTGTCCGTCGACAATATCGGCGTGCAATCCTTCCTGCTGTTCATGTCACTGGTCGCGGGCCTGGTGTTTGCCAGTGCGGTGGTCGAGCCGAGAAAGTCGCTGTAGACATCAGCCCACTAGAGATCGAAACTCGACGGCATGATGATCATGTCGCGAATGGTGACCCCGCGGCGGCGCGTCAGCATGTAGATCACGGCATCGGCCACCTCGCTGGGCTCGATCAGGCTGCCGGCATCCTTGGCTTCCTGCAGTTTCTCTGCAGGCCAGTCGGCCAGCAGCGCACTGATCACCGGCCCCGGAGAGACAGAGCCCACCCGTATACCGTGCTTGAAGACCTGCCGGCGTATGGTCTGCACAAAGCAGTTGACCGCCCACTTCGACGAGGCGTAGACCGGTTCCCATGGAGTCGGGAAATGCGCCGCCAGCGAGCTGGTGACCACGATGTCGCCTTCGCCGCGTTCGATCATGTGCGGCAATACATCGCGAACATTCTTCATGACCACGTTGATGTTCAGGTTGAGCATCCTGTCGATGGCATCGTTGTCGGCATCCACCAGATCCCCGCCGACGTAGAGCCCGGCGTTGGCGTGCAGGATATCCAGACGCCCGGCAGCATCGAGAACACGTGGCAGCAAGGTGGCACAGCTCTTGGGGTCAAGCAGGTCGATGAGCAGGGGGATCACGGCATCACCGTGCTTTTCCTGCAGGGCATCCAGCGCTTCCTGATCACGATCGATCAGGGCAACTCGCGCCCCTTCTGCAATCATCGCTTCGGCCGAGGCCAGTCCGATACCCGATGCTGCCCCCGTAACGGCCGCGACCTTGCCTTGCAATTTTTCAGACATTTCAACCTCGAGTGTGGTGCATCGACTGTGCAGACGTGCTGCAACGACTGTGCAGGATTCAGTTCTATCACACTAGCTGGAATCCATGGCAATGCGCCGCCATGAGCGCGATGTTCTTGCAGCTCCAGGCTGAGTGATCGCACGACGAGAGTCGATATCGGCGAAAGGGCCCGGATCATGCGTTATCGATTCTGACAGGTGCTGAGCACCACCCTACGAAAGTCCAGTCCTCACCCAAAGTATTGTGGGGATACTCCCTGCCCCACATCGACGTGATGCATCATTGAAATGTAGCCGTCACGACCCTTTTGTCATCAACCCACCAGGGGTGCGCTGTTTTTCGTAACCGCCTTGCCCGACAGAACACGTCAGGGCGAGCACGCAGGCGAGACCGCTTCGCAGGTAGTGAATAGTCACCGGCCATGCCGGTAGCCGTTCACCAGCCACGCCGGCAAGCGCATCCAGGATGACAGGCAGGAAATGCAACGGAACGGAGTGTCAATCATGAACAACAAGGAACTCGTCCTTCAACCTGACCGACAGGATGTACATCGCTTTCACGGCAAGATCGGTATAGGCCATATACCGACGATACTGATCGCCCTGGGCCTGTGGTGGTTGATCCTGCTGGTGCTACCTATCGGTCAATGAGGGGCTTTGGGAGCTTCTTCAAGGCCTCTTCCGCGATGCATTCATCTCGTCTCGAATTTCCTTGCGAGCCGCCTCGACCAGTTGCACAAAAGCGGCGGTTGTCGGTTCGGCATCACTGGACTGGTAGTGCAGCTTGAACGGGATCGGGGGCATTCTTTCTCGAAACTGCAAGCCCCGGCAGCCGGTCATATCCAGCTTGCAGACGCAAGCGGGTGCGATGGCAACACCCAGACAGGAAGCCACACTGGTCAACATGGTCTGCATGGTATTGGCCTGCTGAATGATCTCCGGTGAAAACCCGGCCGTACGGCAGACGCTGATGGCTAGATCAAACAAGGTCGTCGATCCGGACCGGTTGTACAACACGAAGGGCTCATTGGCCAATTCTTCCAGTGAGATCCTTTTTTCCGACGCTAGCGGGTGACTCTGCGGGACGAACGCCATCAGTCGATCAGTGTAGACATCGATGCTTCTGATGCGCTCTGGCGCCGAGGATTGCAGGCCACGGGCCAGCGAAATATCCAGGCGACCCTCGTTGAGCGCTTGTAGCTGATCAACGGCGGGCATTTCCGACAATGAGATCTGCACATCGGGATACTCCGCAGAATATCGCCATACCAGCCGGGGAAGAAAGGACTGACAAGCCGAACCGAGAAAGCCGATACGCAATCGCCCGAGCTGGCCCCGTCCGGCACGCTGCACCAGCTTGCGAGCACGATCCTCATGAGCCAGGATTTCTTCAGCCTCTTTCAGCAGCATTTCGCCGGCGGCGGTAATACGCACATCACGCGTGCTGCGGTTGAACAGGCTGACACCGAGTTCTGACTCCAGATCGGATATCTGGCGACTGACGGCAGGCTGCACCGTATTCAGCTGTCTCGCAGCCGCTGAAAACCCCTGCATTCGTGCGACGGCCACAAAGGTCCTGAGAACACGAATCTCCATCAGCTCATTCATACCTGATTTGTATAAATACCATCAGATATTAACATTTCTCTTATCTGTACATTCCCTCTATGTTGCAGTGACTCGACGCCGCCAAGGCGCTGAAAACCGGAGATGAATGTCGAAGCGCCACAACGGTGCCTTGCCTTTCCAGGTCTCCGACAATGCTCGCAACCAGCCCTGCCAATCCACATGACTGACACCCCGCACACTCCTCCTTTACCAGACGCACTCGTCCTGCTCATGGCTACCGCCATTTGTACAACGGCGGCCACCCTGTACTACAACCAGCCACTGCTCCCCTCGATGGGCGAGAGCTTCGGGCTGAGCGATGACCACCGGGGACTGATACCCTCAGCCTCGCAACTGGGCTACGCAACAGCCATTCTGCTGATCTCGCCACTGGGTGACAGCCTGAGCCGACGCGACCTGATCAGCTACCTGTCTGTCCTGCTGACCATGGCTCTCATGGCGGTCTGGATTGCACCGAACTTCGGCGTGCTGCTGGCCGCCTGTTTTGTTGTCGGGCTCGGCGCCAACATCACCCAACAGCTGATTCCACTGGGAGCCTCACTCTCCTCCCCGGAAAACCGCGGCAGGACCATGGGTACCCTGATGACCGGGCTGACCATCGGTATCCTCATCTCACGAACCATCAGCGGTTCGATTGCCGAGTATTTCGGCTGGCGTTCGGTTTTCCTGTTTGCGGCACTGCTGGCAGCACTGTTCGGCATTCTGCTGAGAATCTACCTTCCCACCAACAAACCCAAGGTCTCACTGCCTTACCTTGCATTGATCGGGTCCATGTTCGGCCTCCTCCAGCGGCACAAGCTGCTGCGCGAATCAGCCTTGACCGGTGCGCTATGGTTTGCCGCTTTCAATGCACTGTGGGCCACACTGGCCATTCATGTCACCGGGGAGCCGATGAACTATGGCGTGCAACAGGCTGGCTTGTTTGGTCTGGTGGGACTTGCCGGCATCTTTGGCGCGAAACTGGCTGGACGCCTGGTCGACAGCATCGGCCCTGTCCGCATCATTACGGTTGCGCTGTCTCTGGTTGCCAGCGCCTTTCTGGTTCTATTGTCCTGGGGCGACAGTATTGCCGGACTGATTGTGGGAGTCATCCTGCTGGATCTGGGTGTCTTCGGTGCACAGATACCCAATCAGGTACGGGTATTTTCCATCGACCCTGACGCGCAAAGCCGGATGAACGCGGTCTACATGCTGGGTTACTACATCGCCGCAGCCATGGGGTCTGCGCTGGGCGTCAAGGTCATGAGCCATGCAGGCTGGCATGGTGTGGCAATCTTCGGCCTGACTCTGGCCGTGGTCGCCCTGCTCCATCATTTGTTGCGCAACCGCAAGGGGGCGCAGAGAACGGATACTCTGGCGGCGGACTGAATCGAGCTTGTGAAGCAGCTCGGACTCTGTGGCCGATCGACGTTCACGTTGAACTGATCGACAGGATGAGCTGATCAACGCAGCACTTTGAACACCAGCAAGCCCCCCATCCGGGCTCATGTTCAGCCTAGATACGCGTTTACCTCCCTCCGACTGACCAGTTCCAGCCGCCAAAGGATCACTTTGTTGAAAAATCAGGAAGCCAGATGCTCGAACAGACGAGCAACAGCCTCCGCACCGGGATCGACATGCCCCTTGAGTTGCTCGGCACTCACATATGAAGATCGCCCGGCCTTGGCTCGCACGATTGTCGCCGTATGGTTGGCTCCGCCGCGTGCAGCAGTAGCGGCTTCCTGTATGCCATTCTCCAGCGCATCCAGAGCCGGAGCAAGCGCATCCACCAGGGTTCTATCGCCCAGGTTCGCGCCACCAACTGCCTGCATTCGTTTGAGGCCAGCCTGCAAGGCCTCACGCATGGGTAGTCCGCTGGACGCCGCATCTCCGGCAGCAGCAAAGAAAATCGCCAATAGAACACCCGACGAACCACCCATGGTCTGGCTCAATTCCTGTCCGAGCGCACGATAGAGCTGTGTGTGATCAGCCAGTGGCAGCCTGTCCATGGCATCAATGAGCGCCCTGGAGGCGCCAGCCAGAGTTGAACCCGTATCCCCATCGCCGGACTTGGCATCCAGTGCATTGAGTTCCGTTTCCAGCGATATCAGAAGCTCGCAGCTGTTGATCAGGAAGTCTCTGGTGGGCTGGTGATCCGATGGCAGTGGCATGATGGGCGTCAGCCCGTCCGGCAGTGCAACGATTTCCAGCGGTGCCAGTTTGCAGACCCCCGGCCATGCCGACAGTGGCGTCGCTGATGTCAGGGCTTTCAGCTCTTCTGCCTCAGCGGGGAACACGGACAGGGAAAAGCCTCGCATGTCCAGCGACGTCATCATCGAGGCCGGGCCGACGATATGAGAA
The DNA here is from genome assembly GCA_947499955.1 of uncultured Granulosicoccus sp. Lineage (GTDB taxonomy): Bacteria > Pseudomonadota > Gammaproteobacteria > Granulosicoccales > Granulosicoccaceae > Granulosicoccus. The sequence continues at coordinate 245,429 of CANMQI010000007.1, read as the reverse complement.
ATCTGTGCTCCGGCAGAGGATTGAATCAAGGCGTGCAACAGTATCGACATCTCGAGAACGGAGCATCCTCCAAGATTGTTCAATAATGCAACATGTGGTTTATCACTCATCACTGCTGACAATTTGCCGAACACCGACTCGATAGCGGCGGTGGCACCGCTGAAGGCAATCTGTTCGACACCGGACTCCCCGTGAATGCCGAGTCCGAGCTCGGCCATTCCTGCAGGAATACGCTGCTCCTTGGGAGAACCCGGAACAGTGCAGGTATCCAGCGACATGCCAATGCTCTTGGTTCCGGCAATGACTCTGTTCGCCGCCTCGGTCACCGACTCCAGATTTGCGCCTGATTCAGCCAGCGCGCCTGCGACCTTGTGAACGAACAAGGTACCGGCAATACCACGCGCCTGCGGCAGATCGGGCAAGGCAACGTCATCATCGACGATCACCATGCTGACATCCAGACCGAATGCCCTGGCACGTTCCGCAGCCAGGCCGAAGTTGAGCCGGTCGCCCGTGTAGTTCTTGACGATCAAGAGGCAACCAGCCGGCCCCGTGACCGCCAGGATACCGGCCAACACCGCATCGACAGACGGAGAGGCAAAGACATCACCGCAGACAGCCGCGCTCAACATGCCCTTGCCCACGAACCCGGCATGCGCAGGCTCGTGCCCCGAACCGCCACCCGACACCAGTGCAACCCTGGACTTGTCCCAATCCGTACGCATCACCACGCGGATATGCGGGTAGCCATCGAGACGGGCAAGCTTGCCGCCCGATGCTGCGACAATGCCATCAAGTGCCTCCGTGACAATATCTTCCTTCTTGTTCATGAACTGGGTCATGGCAAACTCCTGTTACTGGATACGGATGGGTCCATCGGGAAACAAGGTACGACTCAACGAGCTTTTCAGCCGTGCTGGCAAAGCGTTTGACAGACGGTGTACTGGAGTACTCCGGGGGGAGAATTTGCTGGCATTATATATCCACGCCAGCTTTTCGCTGACCTCCTCGTCCCGTTGCGACCATCATTCGAACACGGTGCATCAGCAGTCACGGCGCTTGCCTTGCAGGGGCATGCAGATCAAGGTCTGCAGCTCGGCTGGCGGCGTGTTGTACGGTGTATTGAGGTAGGCCTCGTAACAAGGGTTATCACGAGCTTCATACTCTGCACCTCGCAACCATTCGCGATACAGACAGCGATAACTATCCGATAGCAGTGCGTAGGGGCCGGTATGCAGGCAGCTGGCATGCAGGCCGCCGGGGACGTGCTGCGTGTCATACCCTTCGGGCTTGGGGAAATCTGCCGGCACGGGGATGCCGGCAAAGGATCGGCACTGCTCCATCGGCACAACGTCCGGATCGTCAAAGTAGACACCCACGGTAAAGGCGTCGCTGCGCGGCCACGATTCGATTTCCGCAGCCGCCATGACCTTTTCGAATACTCGCCCTATTTCGTGATAGTCACCCTGATGCCAGAGTCCGACGAGACGCAACGCTGATCTCTGGGCAATATCGATTGGCCGAGTGACTGTCTGTTCGTCCGCGAGTGGCATGGCATTTCCCGAGTCCGGTTCGCCCGCCGCTGGAGATGAAGCATCCGCAAAAGAAGGGGTCTGCTTGCTGGCGCCTGTCACCGGCCGATGTCCTTCAGTGCTTGCGCTGTCACTGCGAAACCTGCCTGGCGGCAGACCGTAAGTGCGGGAGAACAGTCGCGTGAATGCCTGCAGATTATCGAAGCCGCAGTCCGCGGCTATGTCGGCAATTGGCCGATCGTCGCGAAGCAATGCCGTCGCCGCTCTCTGCAGGCGGATACGCCGCAAGGTAGCCACGGCGCTTTCACCCGTCACCGCCATATAGATGCGGTGCCAGTGGTAGGTAGACAACTGTGCCACTTCGGCAACGGCGGCACTGTCGATGTCGTCAGCCAAATGGTTGTGAAGATGGTCGATGACGCGCTGTATGCGCTGTGCGTGTCGTTGCTGCGTTGTCTTCATGGGGCAATCTCTGTCGACAGACGTCAGAATCTTCGCAGGTCCTGCACGCAAGAGGCCGTACCCCACTACCTCCGGCAACGGGCCCCGCCTGTCTCAAGTCTCGATTCCGAGGCTTTGCAGAAACTCCTTCTCGGTCATTCTCGCACGTGAAGCCGCGTTGTCAAAACGATACCAGCTCGGCTGCGAATCGATGTAGATTTCACTGTCAAAGACCATGTCATCGGGAAGATCCAGCATACCCGCAGCCAGCATATAGGCGCCCTCGGCACTGAAGGGCCCCGGCAACAGGTGATAGAACAAGGTAGTGCCACACTGACTGCAAAAGCCACGCTCGGCGAAATCCGATGAGCGATAGCGTGTGATGGATTCTTCCCCCTTGATATCGGGCTGCCCTTCGGCATGCACCGCAAACATGGGCCCTCCACACCAGCGTCGACACACGGAGCAATGACAGCTACCCACACGATCGTTGGCCTGTGCCTGTATCTCGACAGTGCCGCAGAGACATTTACCCTGGTATTCGTTCATATCGCCTTCCTCGTCAGTTTGCAGTTCCGCTACGCGGGCAAGCTGAAGTGCTGTCAGATGCCATCAGTGCCATGCGACAACTCGCTTGCCTGATACCTATCTGAACACGTTGGCATTTGACAAATCCTGCGCAGTTCGCGCTGGAGCTCCTTGAATTTCAGTCCATGTAGACCGAACTGACCGATTCGTTGAAATGAATGCGACGTATCGTCTCTGCCAACAGATTGGCTACAGACAGACACCTGATCTTGGCACAGTTCTCGGCCCTTTCGCTCAGAGGAATGGTATCGGTGACCACGAGTTCATCCAGTTCGGAAGCTTCGATATTATCCAGCGCAGGCCCCGACAGAACGGGATGAGTTGCCAGGGCGACCACCTTGAGCGCACCGTGTTTCTTCAGCGCGCTTGCGGCCTTGCACAAGGTTCCGGCCGTGTCGACCATATCGTCTATCACCACGCAAGTCTTGCCCGCAACGTCGCCGATGATATGCATGACCTGAGCTTCGTTTGCCTGGGGGCGACGTTTGTCTATGATGGCCAGTTCGGCATCGTCGAGCTGCTTGGCAATGGAACGCGCCCGAACAACGCCCCCCACATCTGGCGACACCACAATCAGATTGGGGTACTTGTTGCGGTAGATATCGAGCAGCAGCAAGGGTGACGCGTATACATTATCTACCGGGATATCAAAGAAACCCTGTATCTGCTCGGAATGTACATCAACCGTCAACACTCGATCAACACCGGCTGTGCTCAGCAAGTTGGCAACCAGTTTTGCAGTAATGGGCACCCGAATGGACCGTACGCGTCGATCCTGCCTGGCATATCCGTAGTACGGTATGACGGCGGTAATACGTTCGGCTGATGCGCGTTTCAATGCATCGACCATGATGAGCAGATCCATCAGATTGTCATTGGTTGGCACGCACACCGACTGTACGATGAAGACGTCACAACCACGTACGCCCTCCTGAATTTCAAGCGAGGATTCTCCATCGCTGAACTTGGATAATGATATCTTGCCCACGGCTTGCTGAAGATAGGCAGCAATCTCCTGCGTCAACTGCACATTGGCGTTTCCGCCGAAGATCATCATTTTCTTGAATGACATGAAAGCGCTCTATCTCGTTTGATGGTTCTGCACTACCGCCGGGCCAGTACACAGCAACGTAGCCTAACCCTTTTTCCACGATATCGAAACACCCGGACGTATCAAGCCGTGTGTTTTACCGACATGGTCGAGGGCCCACTACCACAGGCGTGAACATAGTGCCTTTGTCTGTAGTTCCGACCGATTCTCGTGGTCCTGCTGACAAAACCCGGTCTACCGAAGAACCAAAGATTACTGCAACTGTGCGTGTCAACGAAGGCATGGCCCGACAGTCTCTGGACAATCGTTCCGGGCACGCAGCAGTCATGCCTGGTGGCACAGGCGCACACAACAGGGTGCTCAGAGACAAGCCTGTGGATGCATTGACGCCGCCCCGGGTGACGACCTGCTCGATGTCCGACTAACCCGACTAACCCGACTAACCCGACTAACCCGACTGATCCGACTGATCAGTCCTGCTCGACAACTCATGCAGGAATACCTGTTTCGACGTCTTGTCTATGGCTATCACCATGTCCTGCATGCTGATGGGTTTCTTCAGGAAACCATCGACACCAAATTCTGCAGCATTGTCCGCGTTGATCCGCTCGCTGTGTCCAGTGCACAGAATCACCTTCAAATCACGCAGGCGTGCCTTCGCCTGCAACGCCAACTCCGTGCCCAACATTCCGGGCATTGTCTGGTCGGTGATCAGAAGGTCGAACTGCTGCTCCGAATCGAGCAGAAGAGCGAGCGCTTCCCGGCTGTTATTGAGGGCAACGACCTGCAAGCCCTGCAGCTCAAGGGCTTCTTGCAGGAACTCCGTCAGTGCCGGCTCATCATCCACGACCAGAACCTTCAGTCCTTCAACGGAAGGCGTTTCAACCTGCTGCGGAAGCGGCCTGTCTTCTGTTCTTTCAGATTCCAGAGCCGGAAAAATCAGACGAAATCGTGTACCCGCCCCGAACCTGGAATCCAGAATGATATGCCCACCATTGTGCTCCACTGCGCTACTGACCATGGACAACCCCAAGCCTGTCCCCTTGCCGACTGACTTGGTGGTATAGAAGGGCTCGAAGATTCGTGATAACTCCTCCGGATGAATTCCCGGGCCATTGTCGGCAACGCTCAGTTCTACCCAATTTCCCTCAACCAGGGTATGACAGACCTGGCACTCCTGACACGCCTGCTCAGTGAAACAAACGTGCTGCAAGGTGACTTCGATTCGCCCCTTGCCGTCCATGGCATCACGCGCGTTGACCAACAGATTGGTGAGCATCTGCTGTAATTCACCGATATCCAGTTGTACATCCGGCACAACAGAACCGAGGCGATAATCGATTTCAATGCTGCTTGGCAGGCTGCTCTGGCTGAGAACGATGGCATTGCGCACTCCGGTTTCCAGATTCATGCGCTTGCTCTGCTTTTCACTGGGACGGCTGAAGCTGAGCAGTTGCCTGACCAGTTCCTTCGCCCTGACCCCAGCCACATCGATGTGTTCGAGCCAGGCATTCATGGAAGGGTCGATGTCCGGCCCCAGCCTGTTCTGAAGCAGATCCTTGTAACCCAGAATGATGGCCAGCATGTTGTTGAACTCATGTGCCACGCCCCCACTGAGTTGCCCCAGAGCTTCCATCTTGTGCGACTGATGCAATTCGCGCTCGATACGCCTGCGTTTCTGCTCGGCTTGACGTGCATCGGTTATGTCCCGAGAAATACCCAGCACACCGATCAGTTTCTCGTTGGCATTGAATATAGGCGTCTTGCTGGTCTCGAAAAGACCCCGGTAGCCATTGGATGCGAACGTCAGGTACTCTTCATTGATGCAGGTGTTCCCGGCCTCAATGGCCCGCCGATCATTTTTCCGAAAGAGTTCCGCCTGATCCTTGTCCACAAGATCGAGATCGCTCTTTCCGATGATGTCGGATTCAGCCAGACCAAAAACGGATTCGAACAGGGAATTACATGTCAGATAGACACCATCAGGGTCTTTCAGCCAGACAAGATTCGGCTGCGAATTGATCAGAGTGCGCAGTTGAATCCGCTCGTTATCCAGCGCTTCTTCCGCTATCTTGCGTGCCGTGATATCCAGCACCTGGGAGATCATCACCCGGCGCCCTTGCAGTTCCAGAACAGCTGCGTTGAACAGGCCGTATACGATCTTCCCCTCTCGGGTTCGCAGGCGGGTTTCAATGTTCTCGACCTGGCCCGTCCGCTGCAACTCCCTGATGATAGCGTCCCACTGCTCCTGATCGTCAAACAGGCCCATGCTGGCAACGCTCCTGCCGATGGTCTCCTGGCTTGCGTACCCCAGCACGTGGAAGAACGCTTCATTGACTTCCAGAAACGCGCCATGTTGCAAGTCGGATAGCGCCATGGGCATCGGGCCCAGTTGAAATGCCCTGGAAAATCGCTCTTCCGATGCGGTGATTTCAGACAAGTCCCGACAAACCATGAACAGGGCGGGCAGACCGTTCCACTGCCCTGCAGCTACCTTGGTTTCCACCGGAACTCGCTGGCCGGATCGGGTTTGCATGGGAATGGCGAAATATTCGACGTTGCCGGCAGCTGCGGTCGAGACTATGCGGGCCGCCTCATCTCGATTCTCATCGGCATACAAATGCAACAATGGCTCTCCACACAGCTCCTCCTCCGAAAAATCCAGCTTTCTGGCGGCTTGCGTATTGCACTGGACAATATCGCCCTCACTCGACAGGACGAAGAGAAGATCATGGGTTTGATCAAAGAATGCGTGGAAGTGGCCTTCACTGTTGGCCAACTTCCGCTCGGCGTTGATGCGCTCCTGATGGTTGGCCAGGGTCCTTGCGAACAGCCCCAGCACGTCGAGATCTTCCGGACCGTACTCACGTTTTGTTCGCACCGAATCGAAACCGAGAAAGCCGCAACAGCCGTCACTGCCCATGATTGGCAGGCTGACCAGGCTCTTGATGTCCTGCAGCTCGAGAATCTCCCGTAAACGACTGGATGGCAGTGACTCGACATCATTGACCACGAGACTTTCTGCCCTTTCATGCGGGCTTACCCAATCCGGAACAGACGCGACGGGAACCGCCTGCAAGCTGTCGATTTGCGGGCTGATCCCCGATGCACACCATTCGTAGGTGTTGCAGGCGATACCTGCATCGAAGTCGTAACGAAAAATGTAGGCGCGATCTACCTGCACCAGTTCCCCCATCTGCATCAGGGCGTTGTTCACAGCCGAATCACAGCTGTTCGCCGGCAGGTTGATCAACGTGGTGGCGAAACGACTCAGCAGGTCAGTCTGTTGCTCACGCGAGCGAACCTGGTCGGAAAGCACTGCCGGTATCGGCGTTGTATCAGCGTCTGTCTCATGAGAGAGGCTGTTCGCCTGGCGTAGCAGATCGCGTTCATCCAACAGGCCCAGGGGCCTGCCCTGATCGTCGATAACCACCAGATCGCCCACGGCTTGTTCCAGCAGATAAGTGCATGCGTCCCTGATAGACGTACGTTGACTGAGCACACGGTGAGCTACACACATCAATTCGCGTACAGGCGTATCTGAGGGACGCTGCTGGTGAATGGCTCTGATCAGATCCTTCACGCTCAGCGTGCCCAACAAGGTATGCCCTTGCATGACACACGCCTGCTCCAGTGCGTCCCTGACCATACAGTAAGCCACTTCGCTCAGTGGCGCATCAGGCGTGAACCGGGAGAATGGTCGATACGAGAGCCTGGCAAGGTTGAGGCTGGAGTGAGTCATGCCACTGTCAGGAACTCGCCCGGAGGCTTGTACATCAAGTACTCGATGACTTGTCTCGACTCAACGGGACAGGATGGCTTGAATCGGCAGGGACAGATCCGTGACACTACGGCGCTACTCTCGGGTTGTTCGAACGTTTTCTGGTCGAAGCCATGAACCTGAGATGTTGACAGCCGCAAACAGATGGCGCGCAAATGATCTTGCCTTAACGGCAATCACGCCCCGTGTGGCACCAGCCAGGCAGATAGCACTATATTCCAATCCTTTCATCGTTTGCAGACATTATCGTTCTGGCGTCCACTTTTCCCGGAACAATCGTAATGTCTTTCCGGGTTTATATCAAACGGTGGGGGTGAGTTGCTTCACTCATCTCCCTGCAATAGCGAGCCACGGGCCATGATGGCTGCTCGGTATCGCGGGCGGAGTTTCCGGCATCGTTGATTTCAGTCAACGCCTGCTACCAGAAATACGGTTACTGTTCATCATCCTGCTGACTATCCCGACCATGAACACTGGCAAGGCATCGAACCAGGCACTATCTCATTGGCTGACAGCTCACAAGGACACCGCCCTGCTGTGCATCGCCCTTGGCAGCCTCCTCACAGGTTTTGTCGTTCGACTCTCCGGGTTCCCTGACATTGCAGAAGACATCTGGGTCGCAGGCGTCATGCCCGTCCTGTCCGTCCTGGTCATCGAGATAGTTCGAAGCCTGCGCCGGGGCGAATTCGGTCTCGATATCGTGGCGGCATTGTCCATGTCAGCCGCCATGATCTTCGGCGAACACCTGGCAGCCATCGTGGTCGCCCTGATGTATTCAGGCGGGACACTGCTGGAGAGTTTTGCCGAGGGCCGTGCCCGGCACGAAATGAGTGAACTGCTGTCGCACGTACCACGCACGGCGACACGGCATGACAACGGTTTGCTCACTGAGGTGCCGCTGGAAGAACTGAAACCGGGTGACCTGCTGCTTATCCGACAAGGTGATGTGGCACCGGTCGACGGCACGCTGGAAAGCGATTACGCAAGCCTGGACCAGTCCGCTCTGACAGGAGAATCCCTGCCTGTCCGTCTGATGCGCAACCAGGATGTCATGAGTGGCTCAACCAACGCCGGCGAGACTTTTGATCTGCGTGCAAGCCGGCGTGCCGCCGACAGTACCTACGCCGGCATTGTTCGTCTGGTGGAGTCGGCTCAGCAATCCAAGGCCCCCATGGCGCGACTCGCCGACCGATATTCCCTGGTCTTCCTGGCGGTCACGGTGGTGCTGGCGACACTGGCCTGGTGGATTTCCGGCGACCCCATTCGCGCGGTGGCAGTGCTGGTGGTCGCAACGCCCTGCCCTCTCATCCTGGCCGTGCCCGTCGCTCTGGTGGCAGGGCTATCGCGCGCGGCGCACTTCGGGGTTCTGGTCAAGGGCGCAAAGCCGCTTGAAGCACTCGCACAGATTCGCACGCTCATTCTCGACAAGACAGGCACACTGACTGACGGACGTCCACAGATTGTCTCCATACACAGCCAGGGCCAGCTGACAGAGGACGAGGTGCTCTTCTATTGTGCGGCACTGGATCAGGCCTCCAAACACCCCATCGCCCAGGCTATTGTCGCTGCCGCTCACCAGCGCGAGATGAATCTGCCCATACCCGTCGATATTGTCGAAATACCCGGCGAAGGAATCTCGGGACACGTTGCAGGACGTGATGTTGTCGTTGGCGGTGCAGATTTCGTGCAGAAGAACTTCGGCGGCCCGGGTATCGCGTTGACCGGTGTCGACGACGGCTCCGTACTCGTCTCCCTGGCGGTCGACGGCCATCTGGCAGGACATCTGGTCATGGCCGATAGGCTGCGCTCGGGAACCGCCGACCTGCTGGCAGGTCTGCGCAAACAGGGCATCGAGCGCATCTTGCTGGCCACCGGAGATCGCCGGGCTGTTGCCGAGAGCATCACCCAAGGGCTGGGTCTGGATGCTGTCCGGGCCGAGCTCACTCCCGATCAGAAAGTGTTGCTCGTTCTCATCGAGCACAAGAACAACCCGGTCATGATGGTAGGCGACGGTGTCAATGATGCACCGGCATTGGCTGCGGCCGACGTCGGTGTGGCCATGGGTGCTCGCGGCGCTGCTGCCTCGGCAGAGGCGGCAGACGTTGTGCTGCTGGTCGACCACCTGGATCGACTACTGGCAGGATTGTTTGTGGCTCGAGGTTCACGCCGAATTGCACTGCAGAGTGTCTATGTCGGCATCGGTCTTTCCATTCTGGGCATGATTGCAGCGGCCTTGGGGTACCTGACGCCGGTTCAAGGCGCCTTGCTGCAGGAGGTGATCGATGTGGCGGTCATCCTGAACGCACTCCGAGCACTCAGAATCACGCCTGACGACACGATGACGTTGCGTCATGATGATCGGATGGTGGAAGCGCCCACCTGAGATCGCCACCCGGCTCACGGCTCACGGCTCACGGCTCACGGCTCATGGCTCATGGCTCACGGCTCACGGCTCCCAGCTATCCAGCTACCAGCTCCAGGCTCATGACGGCATCCTGATCATCGCTGATCACCGTTACCCTATTACAGCTGCAACTATTCCGACTTCCCGCGTTCCATTATAGTGAGTCGAAGCGACGTTGACAGGAGCACGCCCATGACCCCGACCCGCCTGATGGTGACCTTTGCACTCGCCGCCACCCCTGCCTTCGTGACGGCGCAGGATTTCAACAGAACACCACCGAACTCACCCGAGCAGCGTCCGGCATTCGAAGCTCAGACCCGAGCGCCCATCATTGATCAGGGTGTGGAGCTGCAACAGGAAATCATTGCTGATGGCTTGAGCAGCCCCTGGGGAATGGACCAGCTGCCTGACGGTAGCTGGCTGGTCACAGAGCGATCAGGAAGCCTGCGTCAGGTATCCGCGGACGGCACCGTGTCAGCACCGATAGCCGGTCTGCCAGAGGTGGATGCCCGCGGCCAGGGTGGTTTGCTGGATGTGCTGGTCGCAGATGATTTCACGCAGAATCGACGAGTCTGGTGGAGCTATGCCGAGCCGCGCGGTAACAACCAGAATGCGACTGCTGTTGCTACCGGGGTGTTGTCCTCTGACGGCACTCGAATGGATGACGTGCAGGTGATCTTCCAACAACAGCCAGCCTGGGCCTCCACCGCCCATTACGGATCACGACTGGTATTCGACAAACAGGGAGCGCTGTACGTGACAACCGGTGAACGCTCTCAGCGTGAACCACGTCAGCTGGCCCAGGATCTCACCACCCATCTGGGCAAGGTTCTGCGCATTGACCCTCTGGGTGGCGCCGCCCCCGGCAACCCGAGTATTGCAGGTGCTCAACCTGAAATCTGGTCATACGGCCACCGCAATATCCAGTCTGCAGCTCTGGGCCCGGACGATGCGGTTTGGACGGTTGAACATGGGCCGCGCGGTGGCGATGAACTGAACCGGCCCGAAGCCGGGCTCAACTACGGCTGGCCTGTCGTGACCTATGGCGAAGAATATTCAGGCAGCCCGATTGGACAAGGCATTACTGCCGAGAACGAATTCGAGCAGCCCTTGTATTACTGGGATCCTGTCATCGCGCCCAGCGGCATGGCCTTCTACGATGGCGAGCTGTTTTCTGATTGGCAAGGCAGCATTCTGATCGGTGGCTTGGCAAGTCAGGCGCTGGTACGGCTGGAACTGGACGGGACTCGAGTAACCGGCGAAGCACGATACCTGCAGGGACAGGGTCGGGTACGCGATGTGGATGTGGCGCAGGATGGATCGGTGATGATATTGACGGATTCAAGGGATGGGACTCTGGTTCGATTGAGACCCGAAAGTTGATATATTGATACGCCCCTCTTGAATGAAAGTCGATCAAGGTCCTGGTGTCAGCGGGATAAGTGCGCGACACCACGATGGGTTCCGGCAAACGCTGTCATTGCCCGTGGCTGCTACTGACTGCTGGCTTGCACGCCAGAGTTCCTATATCGTTGCCTGTTTGAAAGACCCCAACAGACAATCAACGACATCATGATCTACATACTGGTCGCTTTGCAGAGCGAATTGCCCGATGAGCTGCCGCCGGGCTACAAGCTGGTGTACACCGGCATCGGCAAGATCAATGCAGCCTATGCGACGCTGAAGACGGCGCTTCAGGACGACTGCAAAGGCATCATCAACTACGGCACTGCGGGTGCCTTTCATTCTGCTCACGTCGGAGAATTACTGGAGATCGGTACCGTGTATCAGCGCGACATGGATGCAAGGCCTCTGGCCGCACTGGGAGAGACCCCGCTGGAAACCCGAATCCCCGCCAGTGAAATACGGCTCAGCACTGGACAATACAGCCTTGGCACAGGAGACAGTTTCGTCATGGCACCACCTGAACAAAGTTCGGATGCTGTCGATATGGAAGCCTATGCCATCGCCAAGGTCTGTGCATTGGAGAATGTGCCCTTCTCCTGCTTCAAGTACATCACTGACCTGGCCGACGAGAATGCCGCCGAGCACTGGCAGGCGAATGTCAGCATGGGAGCACAGCTGTTTCTGGAACATGTTCGTGCCGGCTCTACCGAAAAAGACTGATTGGTAGAGCCGACTGTCGCAGTACCGCTGAACGAGAGTCTCTACAGCGAATCAGACATTACGCCAATTCAGATTGCTTTCGTGCGTCTGCTGGTAGAAAGGACTCATCTCTGCAGGCAATTCGAACTGACCACCATGCTGCAAACGCTCGAGGTAGTCGATGGTTTGACTGATGAGTTCACGACCTCCCATGGGCCCGTGACAAGGCACGACACAAGTCAGCGTCGTGTCCTGTACCCATCGTCTCAACTGCTCGATCCAGGCTGAGAGATCACTACCGGCAGGTACAACCGGAAACGGTGTTTCAATGGTGTCGCCCATCAAGGCGACGCCATGCTCCGGCAGTAATGCAATCAGACAATCCTGCGTGTGTCCCGGCAGGTGATGAAGTTCCAGAGTAAAGCCACCCAGATCCAGTGTGCAGGTCTGTTCGATCATCACGTTTGGTGGCACCAGTTGCACATCGTCCCACTTGCCCGGTTCGGCCTTCTGCTTGTGCGCAAGCCTGTCGGGAACATCGTTCCTGAATCGATAAGCACAATTGCTGTGGCTGATGATGGTAACCGGCAACTGAGGCAGTCCTGCTGTACCCCAGACATGATCCCAGTCAGCATGACTGTAGATAACGGTGACCTGACGATCGCCGATCAATGGCAGATAGGGCTGCATATCGCGTGGATGGGAAAGTGAATCCCAGACCACCGCGCGTTCCTGGCCCAGTATAAGACTTCCACGGATATCGAAGATCCCCAGGTCCAGCTCCTGTACCCATAGCACATCAGATAGTTGTGTCAGGGCCACCTTGATTCTCCTGTGTCGTCCCGAACAGATGCTGTGTTAATGCCGAAGAGTATCAGAGCACGATTAACAGAACAGCCTTGATAGTCATCGTCAAGTCTTTCACCGCCACGCTCAGACATTGCAGCAATCCCATACGGCGGCTGCCTGGCCAACAGGCAAGATCGAAGCATGTGCAGAGCTTGCGACTAAAAAGTGAAGCACCAAACAGGCAGTATGAGGCATACTGATTTCGCTATTCAGAATAGTGTTTCAATAGAAAAACAGGAGATTTCGTAGTGTTACCACATTCCGAACCACATCCAGACACCTTGCAGTACTACAACACCAGCCAGAAATTCAGGCAAGTGGGCCGATTCAGCAAGCTGGCCATCGCGGTGGGACTTTCCCTGACCCTGCTGGCATGCAGCGACGACAACGACGATCCAATCACCGACCCCGATCCCAATGATCCCGGTGATTTCATCCCACCCGAACTCCCGTCCGGCTACACAGTCAAGGAAATCGCCTTTGCAGACAACGACATGGTGGCAGCCGCCAATCCGATCGCTGTCCAGGCTGGTGTCGATGTTCTGGCCAATGGCGGCAAGGCCATTGATGCGGCCATCGCCGTACAGGCAGTTCTCAACCTGGTCGAGCCACAATCATCCGGCATCGGTGGTGGCGCCTTCATCGTGTACTACGATGCGGCTACAAAATCTCTGACAACTTATGATGCGCGTGAAACTGCGCCGTCAGCAACCACCCCGGAACGCTTTCTGGACGAAGAAGGCAACACGCTGGGCTTTGTAGAAGCTGTGGGCGGTGGCCTCTCGGTTGGTACTCCCGGCCTGTTGCGTGGTCTGGAATTGGCCCACACCGAGCATGGCGCATTGCCATGGTCCGGTCTGTTCGACAGAGCCATCGAGCTGAGTGAAAACGGCTTTGAAATCTCCCCGCGCATGAGTACCAGTGTCGAGGGCAGCGCAGAACGTCTGGCAGCACAACCCGCGGCTGCAGCTTACTTTCTGCAGGAAGACGGTAGCGCCAAGCCTGCCGGCACCATCCAGACCAACCCGGATTTCGCCGCCACGCTGCGCACGATTGCCGAGAACGGTGCTGATGCGTTCTATACCGGAGAGCTGGCCGAGGCCATGGTAGAGATCGTCAACAATCACCCCACCAACCCGGGGGACTTGTCATTGAGCGATCTGGAAAACTACCAGGCAATCGAGCGTGACCCCGTCTGCGTTGTCTACCGTACCGATTATCGGGTCTGCGGCATGGGACCACCCAGCTCAGGCGCGCTCACCGTCGGCATGACACTGAAGATGCTGGAGCGCTTTGACATGGCAGCACTCGGCCCGAACAGTGTCGAAGGCAACCATCTGATCCTCGAGGCCTATAAACTGGCCTACGCCGATCGTGGCGCCTACATGGCTGACAGCGATTTCGTTGATGTACCCGTTGACGGCCTGATCGATACAACGTACCTCGATACACGTTCGGCGCTGATCGAAGCCACGGCCGCCATGCCCAATCCGGACGCCGGCGTGCCTCCGGGCGCCGAGGTTGCCATGGGTCAGGACAATTCACTGCAATTGCCTTCCACCAGCCACATCTCGATTGTCGACTCTGAAGGCAACTCGGTATCGATGACCACCACCATCGAAAGCGGTTTTGGCAGCCTGCAGTTCGTCAACGGTTACCTGCTGAACAACGAGCTGACCGACTTCTCCTTCAGCCCGACTGATGCCGACGGCAACCCTATCGCCAACCGGGTCGAGCCTGGCAAGCGGCCGCGTAGCTCCATGGCTCCCACCATCGTGCTCAATGACAGCAGCGATGAAATCGAGATGGTCATCGGTTCACCGGGTGGTAGTGCGATCATCCAGTACGTCACCAAGACTCTGATCGGTGTTATCGACTGGGACCTGGATATCCAGCAAGCGATCAACCTGCCCAACTTCGGTGCCGGTAATTCGACCAATGTACGGCTCGAAGCCGGTAGTGTCGATGTCGATCAGATGAAAGCCGGACTGGAAGCACTCGGCCATACCGTGGACGATCCGCGCGCGGCGACCAGTGGCCTGCAAGGGTTCGTATTCAACGGCAACCGTGAAGATGAGACCGAAGGTCTGCTGGCCAGCCACCCTGGTTCGGGCACCTGGGCCGGCGGTGCGGATCCGCGTCGTGAAGGTATTGCCATGGGTACGGAAGCCACCCAGTAACCGGCAATGATCGATAGTCCCTGAAAAGGGAATCAGACGGGGCCTTCAGGGCCCCGTCTGTGTTTCCGGGTCTCGTGAACTGGCTGAGTATGACCTTGTTTCCCTATCGCCCCACTAGCGCATCAGCCTGAACGGTGAATGGCGTCATGAAGAAAAATGAGCTTGTCGCGCACCGGCTTTGTCAGAACAAAGGGGTAGAGATCCCGATGCCCCATGCTGCGATTCAGCTGATTCAAACGCACACTCAGAGGAATCCACGCCTCCACCATCGCCTTGCCATCCAGCTGTTGCTGCGGTATGAAGCCGACCTCCTGTGCCGTTGTCATCGTGTCGTGGATATGCAGATAGTGAGCGAAGGTCTCCGCCCAGTCCTCATGCGGGTGGGCCGATGCATAGGCACTGATGAAACGAGACTGCCAGTCGGCGCCGGGGCCCTTGTCATAGTGCCGTCTCAGAGACTCACCATAGTCCTGCCTTTCATCACCGAACACGGCACGAAAATCATCATGACCGCCGACACTGTCCACCAGTAACAACCAGAAGAAGTGTCCGGTCTCATGCCGCAAATGCCCCAGGGGCGTTCGGTAGTCCTCACCCAGGGCATTGCGCCGACGCTCGCGCTCCGCATCCTCTGCCTCGGCGATATCGATGGTGACCAGACCATCGTCATGCCCCGTGGTCACCGGCTTGTTGGCAGTGGCTCCCAAAAACCTGAAACGCAGCGGCGGGACCCGCGCCGAAAACGGCTGTGAACCGACACAAACCAGTCCCAGCTCGAGTAGCGAATGGAACAGTCTGCGCTTGGCCTTTTCCATCGAACGCCACTGATCGAGATGACCGGGTGCTGACAGATCGGGAATGGTCTCGTTGGCGTTGCAGGCAAGACAGAACGCACTGTCGGACAGCGCTGTCCAGTTACAGGCATTATGATTTGACGCATTCTTGCACAGCGACGCATCCACGCCTGCCCTGACCATGGAACGCGATTCCGGGTCGAAGGCCAGCTTCGTACCACAACGCAGGCAGACCGCATTATCGAAATAGACGACTTGAGAACACTGAGGGCAGTTGAGTAATTCCATGGCTCATCATAGGCGACAGCATCGGCATTCACCAGCCGATCGTAAGCACGCTTGAGCGCAGACGACAGGCAATGGATAGCAAGGCGTCACGCCTTTCAATAGTAATCGGGGGAAATTTTCAGCAATACTGCCACATGGCCAGAAACTCCCGATGGTCAGGAAAAACATGCATGCCCGGGCACGGCAAATCCTTCAGGATCCAGCTGCATCGGTTCCGCTACAATGCCGAATTGCCCCGGATCGCGTCCTCACATGTCCCCTGAAACCACCTCCACACGTAACCAATACAGACTGCCTGCACTATTGATCAGCATTCTTGTCGCAGCGCTCTCCAGCTGCAGCGGCAGCGGCAGTCGGAATAACACTGACCCGGATGTTGACGAACCGGGTGGTTCGTTCACACCCGTGGTGCTCGAGCCATTACCCAACCCACCCTTGAGCGAAGCTCCATCCGCCGATGACGAACCGGTACCGTTCGATTCCGTATTCCATACGGTCACGGACTATGCCCTGGTTCGCGACACCGGACCACGCATCGAAAACGAGATAGTCGCTGAGCTGACGGACGCAGATTTTGCAGCCGGCCTGCCCGAAGCGGTAATCAGCGTGCCTGCCGGCGTAGACCCTGCCATCAACGGCGCGCCGTATTTCGAGGGGCTGTCCAATGTGCGGGTAGAAGCCGGGCAATTACTGGAAATTCGTTACGTGCCGCGCGATCCTGAAGGTGAATTGCCGGGCATGTTCAGCCAGGGTCTGCCCGAGGGCGCAAGCTTCGATGACAACTTCGACGGCACCAAGAGCCTGAAGTGGCAGACCTACCAGGCTGATATCGGCATCACGGCTTTTACCGTGGTAGCGATAGACCCGGACGTCAGTGAGTATCGCAGTGCACAGACCGTGCTGATTGCAGTCGATCCACCCTCGGATCCTGCCAGCGTTCCGAATATCGCCCCGTCGATCCGTGCTGTTTCACGCTATACCGTCAGAGCCGGCGACCCGGTGTCCATCTTCCTGATCGGCATCGATCGTAACGGCACGACACCCAGCATCGAGCTGGTTGACCCGCCTGCGAACGCCATCCTGACGCCAGATGCGCGTACCCCGGAGTGGCAGATACTGCAGGCAAGGCCGGACACGGCGGGTACCATCGTCATCGATGTCTTGACCCGGGACGCTGACGATCCCTCACTGACCGGGCTCGACCAGATCGTGCTGGACGTGCGCGACCCTGCCGATTTCGAGCGTAGCGGCGAGCGCCTTGACACGATTGCCGCAGGCTCCGGTATTCAGTTCGGCAGTGCCATATCCCCCGTGTTCTACATGCAGGCCGATGGCGGCCTCTATGAATCCATTGCTGCCAGCGAATTCGGAGTGATGACACCGGAGAGTTCCATGAAATGGATTGCGATCAATCCCCTGCCGGGACAATTCGAATTCGCCGACATGGACAACCTTGTCAGCTTCGCTCAGGTCAACGATATGCAGGTGCGAGGTCATCCGCTGGTATGGCATCGCAGCCTGCCGGAATGGGTGGAACAGACCGAGGCGGCGGACCGCGAAGTGCACATGCGTGAATACATCACACGCGTCATGAATCGCTACAGCGATGCCGTCACCTATTGGGATGTCATCAACGAGCCGGTGGCCGACGATGGTAGCTTGCGAGACTCGCTGTGGCTGGAAGCAATGGGTGAACGCTACATCGACATCGCCTTCGCACAGGCGCGTGAACTGGACCCGACGGCGGTATTGGTACTCAACGAATACGACATCGGTTTTGCAGGACCCAAGTTCGATGCCCTGCTGGCTCTGCTGGACAGACTGGCTGAGCGTGATGTGCCGCTGGATGCCCTCGGTTTTCAGTTACATGTCTTCTCCAGCTTCGACCAGTTCGATGAACTTGCGGCAAACATGGCAGCCATTGCCGCACGTGGACTCGACATTCATGTCACCGAGCTGGACGTTGCACTTGTCGCTGATGACAGCGAACAGATTCAGGCCGAGGTCTACAAGGGCATCGTTGACACCTGCCTGGCACAGACGCGTTGTACGGTTGTGCAGAGCTGGGGCTTTACGGATCGTTATTCGTTCAGAACTGCTCAATCACCGCTCTATCTGAGCCGTGACTATGCAGCCAAGCCTGCTTATCAATCGCTGCAGGAGGCACTGGGAGGCAACTGACAGGCGCCCCCATGACAGCGGTGACTGACACGCTTGTACTATCGAACTGTCACCGCTTCAGATGAAATCCACGACATCCGCGATGGAATCGACAACATGCCGAGGTCGGAAGGGAAAGCGTGCGATCTCGGATTTCCGGGTCGAGCCGGTCAACACCAGGAAGGTTTCCAGACCGGCTTCGATCCCGGCGATGACATCCGTATCCATGCGATCCCCGATCATTGCCGTGGATTCGGAATGTGCCTCTATCTGATTCATGGCACTGCGAAACATCATCGGGTTCGGTTTGCCGACGAAGTACGGGCTGACCCCGGTGGCCTTGGTGATCAATGCCGCCACGGAGCCGGTTGCCGGTAACGGCCCTTCCGGGGACGGACCTGTTACATCGGGATTGGTGGCGATGAAGCGAGCACCTTTCTCGACCAGGCGAATGGCGGTGGTGATGGACTCGAACGAGTAGGTTCGGGTTTCTCCCAGCACAACAAAATCAGGCCCTGTACTGGTCAGTGTGTAGCCGATTTCATGCAGCGCCGTGGTCAGACCCGCCTCGCCGATGACATAGGCCGACGCGTCTGGTGCCTGATCATTCAGGAATTGCGCGGTGGCAATCGCTGATGTCCATATGCTTTTCTCCGGCACATCCAGACCGGAGTTGGCCAGTCTGGCTGCCAGATCCCTTGGGGTGAAGATCGAGTTGTTGGTGAGTACCAGAAACTTGCGCTTCTTCTGAATCAGGCGATCGAGAAACTGCGCAGCGCCGGGTATTGCATCACCTTCTCTGACCAGCACACCGTCCATGTCGGTGAGCCACGCATCGATCTTGATGTCAGGGGACATGCTCTCATTCTCCAGTAGCCAGGCTTTGATGCCGCCCTGTCGATGGTAGCCTGAAACCCTGCTTTCATCCAGAGTGATTCACACCGGCCTGTATACCTTGTCTGTCACCGACGTTCTGCGCAATACGTGAGTGCAGAACGCCGGCGCAATCAAGGGATCAGAGATCGAAGACGGGAGTTGGACGACCTGGAATGATGTCGGCCGCCGAATCCGATGCCCAACCACGCTGAGACCTTGACACGTAGTCGTTCATCTCGGGCCCGGTATAGATCTGACGTGGTCGACCGATACGCGATCCTTGCAGATTCTGTTCACGCCAGTGAGCAATCCATCCCGGCATGCGGCCCATGGCAAAGACCACGGTGAACATATTGGTGGGGATGCCCAGTGCACGCAGAATGATGCCACTGTAGAAGTCCACATTCGGGTAGAGCTTGCGCTCGACAAAATATGAATCGTTGAGAGCAATTTCCTCCAGACGCCGACCGATCTCCAGCAACGGATCATTGATGTTCAGATGCGCCAGCAGCTTTTCGGCAACCCGCTGCAGCATCTGCGCGCGTGGATCAAAGCTCTTGTATACGCGATGTCCGAAACCCATCAGGCGGATACCACTGTTCTTGTCCTTTGCCTGACGCATATACTCCTCGACCGACAGATCTCCCTTGTGGATCTGCTCCAGCATTTCCAGCACTGCCACGTTAGCCCCGCCATGCAAGGGCCCCCACAGAGCACAGACACCGGCGGCGCAGGATGCAAACAGATTGGCGCCACTACTGCCGACCAGACGCACGGTAGACGTGCTGCAGTTCTGCTCGTGATCGGCGTGCAGAATCAGCACCAGATTGAATGCCAGGCGCACGATATCGTCCGTTTCATGCGGTGCATGAGGTTCCGAGAACAACATGTGCATGAAGTTCTCGACATACAGCAGATTGGGGTTGGGATAGTTGTAGGTTCTGCCGATGGAACTACGGTGAGCAAAGGCGGCAATGGTTCTGATCTTGCTGATCAGCCGTGCTGCAGCCGTGATGAAGCGATCATCACTATCCATCTCGATCATGTCGGGATGGAAGCAGGACAAGGCGTTGATCATGGCCGACAGAATGGCCATGGGCGGCGCCTGATTCGGGAACCCTTGAAAATGGTACTTCATGGACTCGTTCAACATCGCGTGCTTGGTCAGACGCGCACTGAAGTCGGCGTATTCATCAGCGGTGGGCAGGTTGCCAAAGATCAGCAGCCAGCAGACTTCAATGAAATTGGGCGCCTCTTCGAACTGTTCGATAGGGATACCGCGATAGCGCAGGATGCCGGCATCACCGTCGATATAGGTAATGGCACTGGTACAGCTCCCGGTGTTGCCATAGCCCTGATCCAGTGTGATGTAACCTGTGCTATCACGTAATTTACTGATATCCAGTGCCTTCTCATTCTCACTGCCAGTCACAACGGGCAGTTCGATGGTCTTGCCGTCAAGGGTCAAGGGTACGCTTTCAGTCATGGCAGTTCACGCAACTAGTGGAGGAATCGAGGTGGTTAGTGTAGACCTGCACGGTGACCTGTGGAGGACTTGAAACCATGAATTTATTGCTTCCCGACAGTCACAGAACATAACCAGAAGCCCCAGAGCGCGTACTGCCGCGCTTGTGGCCCATGCTGGCTATTGCGTCACGAAACTAGTGCTCAAGTCGAGATTTGCCACCGTCGTTAAAAACGGTCACACGCTATGGAGCCCACTCATGACCGTAAGTATCTTCGCTGATCTGACCTCTGCAAGCCTGTCGCAGACTCAGTCCCAATCACGCCCGCCTCCACCTCCCGGGGCTGGTGGCGAAGGCCCTCCCCCACATGCCGCGGCCATTGAAAACCTGGGTGGCAAACTGTCGGACGAAACAAGGGATTCTCTATTCGCAGCGGTACAGGAAATGGAAGAGGCCGGTGCAAGTTTCAACGATGTGAGGTCCTTCGTGAACAGCGAGCTGCAAGCCAATGGTGTCGACACCTCCGGTGGCCAGAGTCGATCCGGACAACTGGTCAACATCATCAGCTAGGCTGCCACGACTCGAGCTTGATCAGGAACGCCCCGACCAAGCCGACCACCGAACAGGCAATTCCCCGGTGAGTGGGAATTGCCTGCTGAACAGCCAGTCTCCACCATCTCACTGTGCCCGGTGTCCAGGCCTTGCACAGACCTGTGCTTTCGCATGAAACGACGCCGCAATTAATGCGTTCGTATAGCGAAACCTATCCGACCCGCCTGCCCTCGACTTTTGTCAACTGGAAATCAAACGGCATCTCGTCAATTCTGTTGCCACTGCAGACCCGGCCCGGGTTTGAACAGTGGGAGTGAAACGCGCTACCGGCGTACATGAAGGTTGAATATTTCTCGAAAGCTGGTTCTTCGTTGAAACATCAATACAAGCATGTCTCCTGCAGGCGTTAAACTGAAAACACGGAGAGAATCGATGAAACCTCAATACGAACCATCCAGACTTCCCAACGGCGGTGCCAGACTGTCACTATTGATTGCGGGATTACTGGCGGCCGGCAACGTCGTGGCGGACAATGTCGAAGACATGATCTCCAGTCTGGAGGAGACGCTGCAACCGGCCAAGCCGACAAAGGCCACACCCAAGGCTGTGGAGCAGGCCGTGGCAGTTCGGCAAGGTCTTGGCTTCAGAAGTGATCGCAACTTCGTGGCTCGAATTCTGGAGAACCCTGAAAGGTTCGATGCTCTGGCAGGTCCATTGACCGGTGGTCATCATGCAACCCCCGAAGAGGTGGAAGCCTTGAAGGTTCGGCTTGTTCTTCAGGAAGACGCGATAGCCCTGGCGCCTGCGTTGAGTGAAGATCCTGATTTCGCCGGGATCTACATCAGCACCGGAAACATGATCAACATCGGTTTTACCTTCGATGCCGAGAAAAAGGTCGAGGCGTTGCGACAGAAGGTCCGATTACCCGACAGAGTGCAGGCATTCCGCGCCAAGCACTCGCTAGGTGAGCTTGAGAATGACAAGAACCGTGTCGTCGACATGGCGCAGGAACTCACGGCAGAGGGCATCATGGTGTCGCAGGTTGCCATCGATATCATCAACAACAGGATCAAGATCGGCGTCGTCAAACTCGATCCGAAGAAGAGCGAAATCCTGCAAGGCCTGTTTGGCGATGTGGACATCGTCGACAAGCCACTCAATGAAATGGAAAACCGGAGCGATACAGCCACTCCCATGCGAGCAGGCGTGCGTATCACCAACGCCTCAGGCGGCAGCTGTACGTCCAACTGGAAAGCACAGGATCGAACCACCGGCGAGCTGGTCACCATCACGGCCGGACACTGCGTATCCGATGTCAATGGCACCTTCGGAGGACCCGGAGCATCTTTTTTCCAGGGCACTACCAGCGCGGGAGCTGCCCGGCTGATTGGTGTCTCCGATCAAACCACCTGGGTGTTCCCCGGTATCAATCTGATCACCGGTGCACGTACGGGCTCAGACGAGGTAGATGCGCTGCGAGCCCCCTTTGAAAGCAACATCTTCTCCATGCCCTCCTTGTATGCCTACGACAACGGCAACACGAGTGTCTTCGCCGACAGTGAGCAGGCACGGGTTGGCGCCGTGGACGGTACTGTTGTCATCGGCACTGTCGTGTGCAGCGGCGGTCAGTTCAGCCCGGGCAATCAGGTAGGGGGCAGCAACTGGAAGAACTGCGGATCGGTCAATGCCGTCAATGTTGCCAATGCCTTCACTCGCCAGGCCGGTTCCGCGGATGTATTCACGGTACTGAACACCAATGAGGCGACCTATACGGCAATCGGTGGTGACAGCGGCTCACCCACCTGGCGAATCGGCTACAACTCATCCCAGGGTTGGCACGGTATTGCCGTGGGCCATCACTCGGGCGGACCGGCCGGAGCAGAGATCTTCAACGATATCGAACGCGTTGAAGATGCGCTGAATGTCGACGTCAGATTCTACTGAGAGGCGGTGTCATGACAGCGAATCAGACCATCAATGCCATCGAGTCGCTGGAGTCCTTCTGCTCCGGTATCTCACAGGCAATCTCGAGCGATGGGTTCGATGTCAGAGTTCAACCCGGTGATCATCTGGTCGATGACGCCGGGGCGGATTCTCTGACCGTACTCAGATATGTATCGCACCTGCAGGCCTCAGGACTGCAGATCGATCTGAACGAATTCGATACGACACTGCTCGATACCCGAGTTGCCTACCAACGATGGCTGCAGAACATCGCCGTACAGAACCAGCGAGAACAACCATGACAGCTCAACACGCGAACCTTCATCTGGCCTCCAGCAAGCGTCATGCGGTACAACTGGATGGGGACCCTCAGGGTGTCGTTCTGCAAGGGAAATATGCGCGCCTGCGGCCACTTGCACAGAATGACTATGGCTATTTCTATGATCTGAGTCTGTCAGCCGAAAACAATGCGCGCTGGCGTTATCGGGGGACCACCCCCAGTCCGGAGCGTTTCGTCACGGATCTGTGGAGCGGTGTGCAGGCGCAGTTCGTGATCGAAACACCCGAACCTCGACAACGTGCCGGGCTGGTCGTTGCCTACAATGCCGACATGGCCAATGGCACGGTCTACCTGGCCGCGCTGGTCGATAACGATCATCACCGCAAGGTCTGGCCGATGGAGGGCATACTGCTGTTTGTAGATTACCTGCTGCAGAACTGGAATTTTCGCAAGGTTTACGCAGAAACCCCGGAGTTCTGCGCTGCGCAATTTGCCTCCGGCACCGGTACCTTCTTTGAAGAGGAAGGCCGATTGACACAGCATCAGTTCTTTCAGGGCAAGTACTGGGATCACATCACCTACGCACTGACGCGTGAGCGATGGCAGACACATGGCAAGGCGTCACTGAACAGCTTTTCGGACATGACGTAGGAGACACTGATGAAGACTCTTGCCGATGCCATTGATGCCCTGTGTGAACCCGAGCGTGGATTCCATTTCACATCACGCTCGGCTCCCGAGTCGACAATCAGCCACAAGGCGCTTCGCACACGCGTCAGGAGTCTTGCCGGCAAGCTATGCGCGCTGGGGCATGCCCCCGGGGACAGGGTTGTTATTGCAGTTCCCGGTCAGGAACAGTTTCTACAGCTGTTTCTGGCGGTAGTGCGCGCAGGCCTGGTGGCAGTCCCCGTGCCGCCCCCTGCTCTGACCGGAGACCTGACAGCCTACTGTGCCGACATTGAACGCATACGCACGACAAGCAAGGCTGGATGCATACTGACCACCGATGCCCTGCACCAGCGCCTGCAGTTCAGGCGTTCATTCGAGAGCCTGATCTCCTGGTCAGAGATCCAGTCCAGTGATGAATCCCGGGAACTGGGTGACCCGACAGCTGACAGCGCCGCCTTGATTCAATTTACCTCCGGCAGTACCGGTTCACCCAAGGGCGTTGAACTGACCCATGGCAATATCATCAACAATGCACTGGCCATTCAGCACGCTCTGGAGATCGATCCGCTGCATGACCGGGGCTTGAGCTGGCTGCCCTTTCATCATGACATGGGATTGATGGGCTTTCTCATCACGCCCGTGCTGATTCAGGCATCCACCTGGTTTCTGCCACCGCTGGAATTCGCTCGTCAGCCCAGACGCTGGCTGGAGCTGATGAGTCAGACAAGAGCAACGATTTCCTATGCCCCGAACTTCGCCTATGAAATGGCTGCCAGGTCTGCCAGAAAGGTGCAGAGCAGAAACTGGGATTTATCCGCATGGCGAGTGGCCGGTTGCGGTGGCGAACCGGTCATGCCGGAGGTACTGGAGAGCTTCGCCCGGCAGCTGGAAACGACGGGTTTCAGCAAACAGGCCTTCGCGCCGAGCTACGGATTGGCCGAGGCAACCGTTGCCGTGACCCTGTCAGCGCCGCAGCGCGGAGTCATTCAACGCTGCTCGACCTCTGGCGACGACACTACCCGCACTGCCGTCTCATCAGGACGGCCCGTCAAGGATACCGACATTCGTATCGTCACATCCGGTTGTGCCGTGTTGGCTGACGGCCTGGAGGGTGACATACAAGTGCGAGGACCGGGCGTCGCCCGACGTATCTGGAGCGAGGCTGGTCCGCAGCCATCAACCCATGAAGACGGTTGGCTGGACACCGGTGATCAAGGCTTTCTGATCGAGGGTGAGCTGCATGTTTCAGGTAGACGCAAGGAGACCATCGTGATCAACGGACGCAACCATCATGCTCAGGACGTAGAGGAGTGTGTACAGGCACTCGAGGGCATACGCCTCGGCGGCGTCGTCGCCTTTGGCAGACCCGGTGAGGGCAGCGAACAGCTCGTACTGATTGTAGAAAGCCGTTCAGCGGGTGACCTGGATGCACTTCGACGCAATCTTCGAGCAACGATTCGCCAGAAACTGGGACTGGCCGTGGCAGAGGTGGTCATGGTCAGCCGTGGCACCATTGAAAGAACCACCAGTGGCAAGATCAAGCGCCACGCACTCAAGGTTCGATACCTCGCAGGCGAGTTTACAAAATTGTCACCACCACCCGTTTCACCCGTCAGTTCCGCTGTTTCCCGCTTGTGAGGCGCCGCTTTCGGGCAAGCGGCAATGCCGCCTGCGCGTAGCTTGACAGTCGCGATTGACCATTCACACAAGGATTTGTACTATCTGCAAAGGTGGTGAAACGCCTCCTGTCATGATCAACCATAATGCATGATTGGTCGCCGGGTCACTGGGGTTGCTGCGCATTGCCGCGCAGTCGCGCTGTACTTGAAACTACAGGGATGAACCTTGGATCACGATAAAAGCGAGCGTCAGCCCGGCTTTCTCAAAGGTGGTGGTGAGATGGGCTCGCGTATGCGCGCTCTGGACTGGAGTCGTACGCCGCTGGGCGATGCCAGCCACTGGCCCGTGCCGCTTCAGATCACCCTGCGCACGCTCCTGACCACCCGACACCCCATGTTCATCTTCTGGGGTCCCGAGCACTATTGCTTCTACAATGATGCCTATTCGGAATCGTTGGGGCCGGAGAAGCATCCCTCCATACTTGGCAGTCCGGGTCGCGAGGCCTGGACAGAAATCTGGCCGATCATCGGCCCACAGATGGAACAGGTAATGGCCGGTGGAGAATCCACCTGGCATGAAAATCAGCTCATTCCCATCATTCGTCACGGTCAGCTCGAAGAGGTGTACTGGACCTACAGCTATGGCCCGGTCTACGATCCTGATGCGCCATTCAAGGTGGGCGGCGTGCTCGTTGTCTGCTCCGAAACCACTCAGCAGATGCAGGTACAACAGGAACTGCGTCTCGCTGATGCACGCTGGCGCAACCTGTTTGAACAAGCGCCTGGCTTCATGTGCGTGCTGGAAGGGCCGGAACACCGATTCACCTACGCCAATACGCGCTTTCGCGAACTTGTCCAGCGTCAGATTGCCGTCGGCGACACCGTGATTGATCTGTTTCCGGACCTGCGCGAACAGGGCTTCAAGGAACTTCTCGATGAGGTCTATCGACACGGCAGGGCCTATGTGGCCGAGGCAGCCCCTATCGAATTCGTCATCAGCGCAACCGGCCAGAAGGTCAGACGCTACCTGGACTTCATCTACCAGCCCATCCGTGATGCAGCCGACAAGGTCACCGGCATCTTCGTCGAAGGCGCCGATGTGACTGATCGGGTGACACAGGAACGAACGATTCGTATCAGTCAGGAGCGCCTGAACCTGGCCATAGAGGCCGCAGGGCTGGCGTTGATGCACGTCAACCTGGAGAAGAACCAGGTGATTTTCTCAAAGGAATTCCGGGCTTTGGTCGAGTGGGGAGAAGGCCCCGAACCTGACATCAGTGAGGTGCCCGACCTGTTCCATGAAGACGATCGCGAGCGATTGGGAGCCCTCTACCGGCAAGCGCTTCAGGGCAGTGACGATACACGCATCGACACGACGGCCCGACTCCTGTGCCGCGAGGGAGACTGTCGCTGGGTGCGGCTGCAAAGTCGCACCATCGTGACCTGTCAGGGAGGGACTCCGGTACCCACCGAGTTCATCGGTACATTCACGGACATCACGGCTGAACGCGAGGTGCAGCAAGCCTTGCACGATGCACGACGCCAGGCAGAGGTTGCCAACGAGACCAAGAGTGCCTTCCTGGCCCATATGAGTCATGAGATTCGTACGCCCATGAGTGCGGTACTGGGCTATGCCGATCTACTGGCCATGAAAATCGATGACGAGGAGCCGGCTGAATACCTGCAGATCATCAAACGCAATGGCCAGTTTCTGCTGGACATCATCAATGACATTCTCGATATCTCGAAAATAGAATCCGGCAAGCTCGACATACAGCACGTCGAGTTCCCCTTCAAGGAACTCATTGACGATGTTCAATCCATGATGGCTGTGCGGGCATCCGAGAAAGGCATCGATTTCGAGGTCATTTTCCAGAGCGCCGCCCCTGCGCTCATCCGCAGCGACCCACAGAGGCTCAAACAGATTCTGGTGAATCTGATCGGGAATGCCGTCAAATTCACTGAAAAAGGCTCCGTGCAGTTGCGGGTACGCGTCGTCAATGATGCCAAACCGCAACTGTGTTTCTCGATCGTCGACACTGGTACGGGCATGTCCAGGGAACAGTTGAGTCGACTGTTTCTGCCCTTCAGTCAGGGTGACGAATCCATAAACCGACAATTTGGTGGGACCGGTCTTGGTCTTGCAATCAGCCAGCGACTGGCCGCTTATCTGGGTGGCAGAATTACTGTCGAGAGCACCCTTGGCAAGGGCAGCTGCTTTTCCTTCTCGATTGATGCGCACTTGCCTCAGGATCGGAAACCGCTGGTTGATCATTCGCCAGAGGATAGCCAGACTAGCACTGCTGAACCGGAATCAATCAGACAAGGCTCGCTCGTTCTGGTTGTCGAGGACCATGCCGATTTGCGTTATCTGATTGTGCAATATCTCGAAGATGCGGGCGCCTCTGTCGTCACCGGCGACGACGGCTTGCAGGCCATCGATCGGGTTGAACGAATGATTGCCGGCACCGAGCCACTCGCTGACCTGGTGCTGCTGGACATGCATATGCCACGACTCGACGGTTACCGCTGCGCGACACGACTGCGCGAACTGGGGTTCGACCGACCGATCATTGCGCTGACGGCCAACGTCATGCCGAGTGACATTGCGCGTTGCATCGACAGTGGTTGTAATGCCTTTCTGAGCAAACCCATTGATGCACGATCGGTACTTCGCACCGTTGCCCCCTATCTGCAAGAGACCACTGACGCGGCGCCGACAAACACGGCAACTGAACCCACCCCCGATGCTCATTGCCAGTTACAGACAGACGATCAGGCGTCCGCGCGTACTCGCGTTCTGGTCGTCGATGACGCGCCCGATCTCACCCGCCTGTACCAGAGGCTGCTCAATCAGAAAGGCTTCGACACCGTTACGGCCGACAATGGAGCCAACGCCTTGCAGCGGGCTGAAGAGGCAAAACCTGCGATCGTGCTGCTCGATATCAATCTGCCGGATACGAGCGGCCTTGATCTGATCAAGGTCATGAAAGCCGTACCCGGTCTCGACAAGGCGCGATATATTGCCTTGTCTGGTCATTCATCGTCCGTGGACGAACGCTCTTCACTGGCTGCAGGCTTTGACCATCATCTGGTCAAACCGGTTTCATTGAACGAACTGATGGAGGTGCTGGGACAGTACGATGCAGCCAGCGCCTGAATTGCTGTCCTGATACAGCTATACCGTTGCAACGGCTTTGGTCAAGACTCCCATCGATAGCCATTATCCGGCTCGGGCGTCTCGTCGGGCGGCATCCTGGACTTCTTCCCTTCACCGTTCTCCCAGTAATCATCATTCGGGTAGGCACTTTCATCGTGCTCCCCGGGAGCCTTGTCCTTCTCCGGCTGTTCGTTGTTGCTTGTATCCTTGTCCTGTTTGACAGGACGCTCGTCGTCCGAAGATGGTTTGTCAGGATTTGTCATGGTGGTCGTGTCCCTTGTGTCAGACACAAATTATCCTGATTCAGATGCACGCGTTGCATGAGACCTCGATTCTGAAACTATTACATGGCAGAGGTCGTCTGTTGCATCGACAATTGCCATCACGATTTGCTGAAAGGCGAATATCTGCAGGCAGCCATTCCCAGAAAATGCGGTAGTCTTGCTGCATGTTTGCATCAACACGTCGCCCGATCAATTTCACCCAGTACGAGCACATGCGCCTGGCCGGTACGCTGGCCAGCCACTGGGGAAATGAGGAATTCGACCGTCCTGAGCTGCCGTCAGACTCTTTCAATGCCGGCGTGGCCCTGCACGATCTGGGGTTTGGCACCTGCGATGAATTTGTCATCGGTGCCATGTCAGCCGCCGAGCGCGCCTTGACCCTGGAGCGGCTCATGGATACCGAGCTGACCGATCGTATTGCCGAAACCGTCATCAAGCACCACGCGCTGAGACTGATGGATGACGAGGAACATGCCGACCTGAAGACAGAATGCCGCAGGCGCATTCGCGCCCTCGCCTCCGCGACAGGAATCAGCGAAGAGTGCTACCTGCGCGCTGATACCGTGACGGCTTTCTGCGACAGCGTGGCCTTCCACTTCTGTTTTGAACGACCGTTCAGCACCGAGGTTTCGGTATATCCGCGACGTGGGAGTCAGCAGCGCCGCAAGGTGAGTATCGAACTGAACGGCGAAGGGCGTGTACGAGTTTCCCCCTGGCCGTTTGATCGCTCGGCACTGGATGGCTATCTGCTGGCGTTCGAACGCGACACCTATCCTGCGACGCTCAGGGCCGTGCAGGTGCCCTGGAGGATTACCAGGTAATGGCACCCTGTAACGCTACACTGGCGGCCACGATGGAGCGTATGGTGTGTATTCGGTACAAGGCGGTGAGAGACGCAATCACGCCAGAGTATCTTTGCCAGAACCTCAATGGCAGTGTCAGACGGTCTGCACGGAAATCTTGCCTGTAGATGTCGGTGGGTTCTGACTGAGTCGCACCCGGAGATCACTACAGCCCTCCATCATCCGTCGCACAGTGAATCGAATTCCCCACCTATGACCAGCATCGAGACATGAGCACTGATCCTTCTGTTTCCCGGTACCTCTCTCATGACTGGATACGCAAACTGGCACGCACCGGCTACGTTTCCCGCAGTCTGGTGAATTTCATCATTGGTGTCTTCGCCATTCTGTCCGGTTTGGGGCATAGTGGGGAGACTGACAGCAGGGGTGTGCTGCGCCTGTTGCTGGAACAACCCTTCGGGAAAGTACTGGTCGGGCTGTTGATTGTTGGTATGTCCGGCTATGTGCTGTGGCGTCTCATCCAATCGCTGCTGGATACCGACTCTCATGGATGGTCCCCGCGAGGGCTGGCAGTGCGAGGGGCTCGTTTCGCCGGTGCCGTGACGTTTGGTGTGCTGATCGCCTATGCGCTGTCGTTGCTCGGCATTCTCCCCTCCGGCGGATCAGAATCATCGACAGACCTGGCCGATAGCATCGCCTCCATTGTCGGTACCAAACCTGTGCTGTTCATCATGCTGGTGGTCACCGCCGGCATTGCCATCGCCCATTGGTATCAGGCGTATTCCGAAGGCTATGCCGAGCATTTCGATCAGACAGCAGCCAACATGGACCTGCTACACCCGATTGCGAAACTGGCACTGAGCGCACGAGGCACTGTGTTCGCTCTCATCTCGCTGCTGCTGTTCTACAGATTCATGACGGTCAACCCCACCGAGCTCCAACCGCCAGGTCTGAGTGAAGCACTGGACTTCGTCCAGCAACTACCTGCCGGCAATCTCTTGTTGGTTCTGCTGGGGGTAGGCCTACTACTGTTCTCTGCCTACTCCGCCTGCGAAGCCTTGTGGCGACCGATCAATGTCGAGGATGCGGAGTTCGAGGAGCAGCTTGAGTAGGTGGTCAGTACGAGACCTTCGATTTCAAACATGACAAACGTGCTCTACACTACACTGCTGACCCCATCCAACTCAACGCAGAATCACGAAACTCACAGAATCCCCTGCCTGTCCCGCCAACTCATCCTCATCCACAGCGGATACCTCTAGCTGATCCACGCGCGCACCCGGTGGACCGTGTTGCAGCCAGCGCTGGAACTCATCCAGCTGTTCGTCACTGCCAGCAGCTTCAGCCTTCACCGAGTAGTCCGGAAGATTGCGCACCCAACCGCTCAGACCCAGTCTCTGAGCTTCCCTCTGTGTCCAGTAGCGAAAACCCACGCCCTGGACGCGCCCTCTGATCCGGAACTGTCGTGTAGCTACTGTCGTCATTTGTCAGAACCTCCGTATACATCGATCAGCACCGGACACGAGCTCAGATCATCGGAATCTCAGAGGCGCTGTCGTCCACCGTATCCATTCGACAACTGCAATCGGGGCACTCACAACCCTTCCCCTCCATGCAACCGATCGAACAGTACCGACGGCCATCGTCAGCCTTGATCCCGCCTTCCGGCCCCATCGTGCACTTGCACGGTTCATGCGCACAGTGTTGAGAACCTGCCATGTCATCTCTCCTGTTACCACAGTCCTTCTGAATTATAGCCAGCGCTGAGCTCGCCATGACCCGATTGCAAAGGGTTCAGCACGCCCTGACGCACGAAGCCTCATCCGGTCCCGGAAGCCTGCAAGGACTCGCCTATCCCGGTAAATCCATCCATGAAACAGAATCGATTTCATTCGTTTCACGAATTCTGACTTCACTATCCGCCCGCTTATATCGAAAACAAATAGGCATATAGTCCTTCTCAGCAGAATGTTACCCAACAACGAGGAGTCACGACGATCATGTCACTTACTACGCTGGAACGCGCTCGCGCGGTGGAACGACCCAACCGGGAAGCCATGCTTCAACGAGCACCCTCGGTACAACAGTTCTGGGAACAGAACAGGGAGCTTTTCAAGGATGCCTGGAAGGAATGGGAAGAAGGCGCCGGGCATCAAGGCTTGATGCTGGATCGCAGCCTGTACGACCCACGGCTGCGCAACGCCATAGAACAGGCCTGGGAAGATCCCACCCGGGAAACGGCGGTTCGCGACGTGTGGACGGAAGTCTTTCCCGATGTCTATCAGGCTCAGTTCTTCGATCCGGAACGCCTCGGGATCCTGCGCAGCTACCTGGATCAGGTTGCTCATGCGCAAATCCCCTTGCGCCCTCCTTACGGTATCGTTCTGAATCGCGGAGGGGCCATGCTTGACTCTCGTTCCGAGGGCTATCTGGCTGCGCCGAGCTTCCAGGCGTTCTATCGCGACCTGATGGACGCCTATATGCGCCCTGTCTCGCGCCTGCTGTTTCCGGACGTCATGGGGTATGACACACAGACCTTCGGCTTCTCCATTCACTGGCAGGAGAACAAGGACATGTCACTGCGTGCGCATTCGGACGCCTCTGCGGTGACCTTGAACATCAATCTGAACCTGCCCGGAGAAGATTTCGAAGGGTCTGCTGTCAGCTTCTTCGATCCGAAGACGCGCAAGGTGGACAAGATCACGTTCGCACCCGGTACCGCATTGATTCATCACGGCAGCGTCCCCCATGCATCCGAGCCGATAACGCGGGGCGAACGCTACAATTTCGTGCTCTGGCTCTATGGGGACAATGGCCAGATACCCGTGCGCGGTGCATCGCAGGAGAACATTGATCCGCATCAGCGCTGGAGCGTGCCAGAGACCAGATCGGACAGCTTTGCGCCGTTCTGACGCTGATCCGCATTCCGGCCAGGCAACAACACCCCGGTCGTCGCAGCACAGACTGCTTCGATCGGGGTTCGCATGAAGGAGACACTACGCCTTGTCAGCACCCGCGAATGGCTGAGCCCCCACGAGCGCAACACTCATCCTGACCAGCCCGTCTATCAACACCCGCAATTCATCAATGTTGTGCGCATAGTCCTTGAAGCCCATGGCTGAGGCGGTGATCACCCGGCCGATGGATTGAGGCGTCAGGCCATGGGCTGCCAGGGCGTCACTGCGGGATGCCAGCACACCCGCCACACTGGACTCGATGCCCCGATGGCTGTCCTCGATGACATCACTGACAAAGTCGTGCGTGCTATCCATCAATTCACGCGCATCCGGCGCCGAGTGAATCAGCTCGAAGGGGTTCACCAACCAGATATCCATAATAAAAAAGAGTTTGTCGGCCACCGACTCGTACGCGTCGATACGGGCGTCCACTTCCTCCCCGGCCCGCGTCACATAGTCGATTGCCACGGCCCGGAAGATGTCCTCCTTGTTCGCAAACTGCTGATACAGCGCAGGACGGGACATGCCAGCTTCCTTGGCCAGATCACTCATCGTGGTACGACGAAAGCCGTAACGAATGAATACTTTCAGGGCGGCATCGAGAATGTCGTGTCTATCCTTGCTCATACTATTTACATTCTGACATTTTTCGTTATTATGCCAGAGCTTTCCGGCGGGTACAACGCCGGATTCACCGAAATAATGCATGCGGCCATGCAGCGACGTGCGCTTTTCAACGTGGCTCGCACAGGAATGCGACATTCCGACTTCTCGAGGAACACTATCAATGTCATACCGGTTACATCGGCTGATACCGGCCATTCTGCTGCTGTTGTGCAGTGCTGCGGCCCATTCGCAGCAATCCGCTGAGGAGTCTTCCTCCAGCGACTCGTCCCCAGCGCCCTCCGTGCCACGCCCCGTCAAGCTCATCGAAGTGGCGCTCAATCGACTGGCCTTCGAACGCACCTTCTTTGGCCAGGTGGTCGCTCCGCAAACCGTGGATCTGGCGTTTCAGGTGAGTGGCAGACTGCAAGAGCTGCCCATCGTCGAGGGTCAGGCAATCGCCGAAGGTGAACTGGTCGCCCAACTCGATCTGAACCCCTTCGAACGTGGCCTGGAACGCGCCCGTGTCGAACTGGCGCAGGCACAGCGCAACGCCGATCGCACCAGGAACCTGCGCAGCTCCAATTCGGTGTCGCGCGTTGAGGCCGAGGATGCCCAGTCGGCGCTGGAGCTGGCGAAGCTGGCGTATGACGATGCCGAGAAAGCCCTGCAGGACGCCAGTCTGTATGCCCCCTTCGATGCCATCGTCTCGGCACGAAACGAATCGAATTTCTCCACCGTGGCCGCTGGCACCCCGATAGCACGGCTGCTCGACTTGCATGAACTCTGGATCAATGTGCACGTCCCCGAGATTCTCTTCCGTCAGCAATCCGGTGCCTCACCCGAAGACCTTGACATGTTTGCCACCTTCCCGGGTTCCGATACGCGTTACCGGCTCGAGTTTCGCGAATACAACGCCGAAACCTCGACCGTCGGTCAGACCTATGAACTCACGCTCGGCATGCAACAACCCGACGACCAGCGCATCTTGCCGGGTGCATCGGCCATGGTGACGATCCGCCTGCTGGGAGGCGATCGAGACATTGTCGTGCCGGCAAGCGCCCTGTTCGGCGACAGCGATCACGATCTGGCCGTCATGGTCTTCGAACCCACTGACGAGGAAGGGCACGGTACCGTCAGGCGGCAGAAAGTCGCGGCCAGTCCGCAGGCCAGTGGCACCACCTTCACCGTGACGGATCTGCAGGAAGGCACGCTGATCGTTGGCGCGGGAGCGTCACTGCTCGAGGAGGGCCAACAGGTCCGCCGCTTCCAGGGCTTCGACGAGTAGGCTGACATGTCAATTGCACGAGGTTCGATCAACCAGTCGCTGCTGACCTGGTTGCTGATACTGGTCTGTCTGCTGGGCGGATGGTGGGGTTACAACAGCCTGGGTCGGCTTGAAGACCCGGCCTTCACGATCAAGGAGGCCGTGGTATTCACCACCTACCCGGGTGCTTCGGCCGAAGAGGTGGCGCGCGAGGTCAGCGAACCGCTGGAAGCGGCCATCCAGAAGATGGGCGAAGTGGATTCGGTGCGTTCGACCAACCGGCCGGGCACTTCACTGATCAATGTGGAGATGAAGTCCACCTACGGGCCCGACGAATTGCCCGCCATCTGGACCAAGCTTCGCAACCGGATTTCCGATGCGGAACGTTCGCTTCCCCAGGGGGCGTCGTCGCCATTGGTCAACGACAGTTTCGGGGATGTGTTCGGGGTGTTCTATGCCGTGACAGCCACCGGCTTCAGCGACGCCGAGATTCACGGTATTTCAACCTTTCTCAGGCGCGAATTGCTGGCGGTCGACGGCGTTGCCGACGTGGACGTCGCCGGCCTGCCCGAAGAGGCCATCTATGCCGACATGTCGATGCCGCTGGCCATAAACCAGCATATCGACCCGCAAGTGGTGGCTGCTGCCATCAGCTCCGCTGACAGCTTGAGCGAAGCCGGAGAACTGGTGGTCGACGGCATGGCGATCCGCATGCAGATTCCCGATGGCTCCGATTCACTGAATGAGATCGGGCATCTTTCCGTCGGCATCGGCGGCGACACCCTGAACCTGGTTGACATCGCCAACATCAGTCGCGCTCGGGTGGATTCGCCTTCACAGATCATCCGCTTCGATGGCGTCGATGCGTTCACTCTGGGTGTGGCCGGACTGGGCAACGAGAACATCGTGGAGATCGGTGCCCGTGTCGATGCCAGACTTGCAGAACTGGAGGCGGAAATACCCGTCGGTGTCGAACTGCATCCGATCTACCGTCAGCATCAGGTGGTCGAGACCGCCACGGATGACTTCATCATCAACCTGTGCATGTCCGTGGCCATCGTGGTCATCGTGCTGGCCTTGTTCATGGGCTGGCGAGCGTCCGTTGTGGTTGGCGCTACTCTGTTGCTGACTGTTGTCGGCACCTTGCTGTTCATGGCCCTGTTCTCGATCGAGATGGAGCGCATCTCGCTGGGGGCGCTGATCATCGCCATGGGCATGCTCGTTGACAATGCCATTGTTGTCGCCGAAGGCATGCAGATGTCGATGCGCCGTGGGGTGTCCTCACGCGATGCGGCGGAGGACGTGGGCAGCAAGACGCAGTTTCCGCTGCTGGGTGCCACCGTCATCGGCATCATGGCCTTCGCCGGCATCGGACTGAGTCCCGATGCCACCGGAGAATTCCTGTTCTCCCTGTTCGCGGTCATCGGCATCTCCCTGATGCTGAGCTGGGTACTGGCGCTGACCGTCACGCCCCTGCTGGGTCACTATCTGTTCAAGGTGGCTGATGGCGATGCTGCCAACGGCGATGGTTACGACAGCGCGGTATTCCGCGGCTATGCCAGTGTGCTGCGTGCGGCACTGAGATTTCGTTGGGGGGTGACCGCCACACTACTGGTCGTGACGGTGCTGTGCTACATGGGCTTTGCGAACATCAAGCAACAGTTCTTCCCGCCATCGAACACGCCGATGTTCTTCGTCCACTACAAGTTGCCTCAGGGTGCCGATATCCAGCAGACCTCGACGGCCATGACGAGCATGGAGCAGTGGCTGAGCGAGCGCGACGATGTCGTGAATTTCTCGACCTTCATCGGCCAAGGTGCGACTCGCTTCATCCTTACCTATTCGCCGGAACCCACGGATGAATCCTATGGCCACATCATTGTGCGGACTACCGATCGTGATGTGATTCCGGAGGTACAGCAGGCACTGGAAGCCTACGCGGCTGAAAACGTGTTCGAGGGAGATTTTCGTACCGAACGGCTGATCTTCGGTCCGGGAGGGGGTTATCCCATCGAAGCCCGTTTCAGCGGTAGCGACCCGCTGGAACTGCGCCGTCTGGCGGCCGAGGCAATGGAGGTCTTCCGAGGTTATCCTGAGGATCTGGAGAACCTGCGCACCGACTGGCATCAGCCCGAGATCGTGTTGTCGCATGTGTATGCGGCAGACCGGGCCCAGACCGT
The DNA here is from genome assembly GCA_947499955.1 of uncultured Granulosicoccus sp. Lineage (GTDB taxonomy): Bacteria > Pseudomonadota > Gammaproteobacteria > Granulosicoccales > Granulosicoccaceae > Granulosicoccus. Next base: position 208,595 of record CANMQI010000007.1, on the reverse strand, counting down.
GGGCGTGACGCGTGACGACATCGCCGGTGCCCTGGCCTTTGCCACCACCGGTGTGCAGGCCGGTACCCTGCTCGAAGGGGAAAGACAGATACCGATCATTGCCCGGCAATCCGTCGAGTCGCGCGATCAGCTGCAGAACCAGGTGCTGTTCGCCAGCTCTACCCAGGAGTTCATTCCGCTCGAGCAGGTAACCGACGGGCTGCAGGCAACGGTTCAGGATACGGTCTTCAAACGGCGTGATCGCGTGCCGACCATTACCGTGCAGGCCGCCATCGGTTCTGACGAAACGGCAGCGGCGATGCATGCGCGAGTGCGCGAGCAGATCGAGGCCATCGAGCTACCGATCGGCTACAACTTCGAGTGGGGCGGCGAGTTCGAGAATTCCACCGAAGCACAGACCAGCCTTGCTGGACAGTTGCCGGTGGCCTTTCTCATCATGGTCATGACCTCGATCGTGTTGTTCCGCAAGCTGCGCCAGCCGCTGATCATCTGGCTACTGGTGCCGATGTCGGTCAATGGGGTCACCCTGGGACTGCTTGGCACCGGCCTGCCATTCTCGTTCACTGCCCTGCTCGGGCTTCTGAGTCTGTCGGGCATGCTGATCAAGAACGGTATCGTGCTGGTCGAGGAGATCGACATTGTTCGCCGGTCTGTGGACAAGCTCGATGATGCCATTGTCGAAGCATCGGTTTCACGACTGCGGCCGGTGTTTCTGGCAGCCGTCACCACCATCCTGGGAATGACCCCCCTGCTCTCCGACGCCTTCTTCGCCAGCATGGCCGTCACGATCATGGCCGGTCTGGCCTTTGCCTCGCTACTGACGATGATTGCAGCGCCGGTGTTGTATTACATGTTCTTCCCATCGGCACGGAAAAACTCGCAGATTGCCGCTGCGGCGGAGTCTGGATCATGAAAGCAATACCCTGTGGGCCAGGGTAAAGGGGCGTGCCGAGAATGCGGTACTCGATGCCGGATTCGCACGCGCGGTGATCTTCCGGCCCGGCGCCATCGTGGCAAAGCGCGGCATCAAGCACAGCGTTCGCCTATATGGGCTCTCCTCACTGCTGGCGCCGCTGATGCGCCCCTTCGGCATGGCGACCTCCACCGTCGAGATCGGGCGAGCCATGATCGCCGCCGTGCTTGGCAAGCGTGTGGGTGAGCCTGGACAGGTGCGGTTTGACTCGGCGGGGATCAACAGGCTGGCGATGGCGTGCCCTCTGGTGAGTGAAAAGGTCGCCTGAACGGACTCGACGGACGAAGGTGATCATGCTCTACGAGGCTGCTTAAACTCTGGGGAGCGAGTACTCGAAACTGTCAGAGCATAGGGGATCCGAGTGAGTGGCGTGGATTCAGCTTCGTAGAAACCAGTCTGCGACAAGACCCGAAACTCGCGTAATGCAGTCACCCGGGAACCAAGCACAACGTCTCGAGGTCTAACGCGCGTTGACACAGGCTGCCTTTCAACACGGAACGGAGAACTGATATGGCCAGATTGTCCTCGTTCAGATTATCCAGCGCATTTGTGCTGGGCCTCGCCTCCTTCGCGCCTCTCACGCAGAGTATGGCCTCCGGCCTGCCCGATGGCGATGGCCGGGAATTGGTCAATGGCGTCTGCACGGCTTGCCACCAGACCAACCAGATCACGCGCAGTTCCGGCTACAACGCCGAGGACTGGAAGGAACTCACCAGTACCATGGTCGACCTGTCCGGTAGTCCACAGCAACAGGACGACATCGTGCAGTACCTGGCGGAACATTTTCCTCCGAACACGAAACGGGCACCGACACTGATACCCGGCGACGTGAACATAACCTTCGAGGAATGGCAGGTCCCGACACTGGGCCAGCGATCACGTGATCCGGTCGAGGCACCGGATGGCACGATCTGGTGGGCCGGACAATGGGGCAATCTGATTGGCCGTATTGACCCCGCCACCGGCGAGATGAAGGAATACCCCTTACCGACAGGTTCCATGCCACACAGTGTGACTCTCGATGAGGCAGGCAATGTCTGGTACACCGGGAACAAGAACGGAACACTCGGCAAGCTTGACGTTGAAACAGAGGAGATCCGGGTCTACCCGATGCCGGACCCTGCGGCAAGAGACCCGCATACCGCAATCTTCGATGACAATGGGACGCTGTGGTTCACGTTGCAGCAAAGCAACATGATCGGTCGCCTGAATCCCGAGACAGGTGACATCAGACTCGTGACCCTGAAGACACCAAGGTCGAGACCGTATGGCATCAAGATCGACGCTGAAGGCGCCCCCTGGGTCGCCTGCAACGGCAGCAACTGCCTGGTCAAGGTCGATCCGGTGACGATGGCGCTCAGCGAAATCAAACTGCCGACACCGGACACGACGGTCCGGCGCCTCGACATCGCGGACGACGGCATGATCTGGTACGTCAACTCATCGCAAGGCCGCCTTGGTCGACTTGATCCAGAATCAGGCGATATCCGGGAATGGCCATCACCCAGTGGATCGAAGTCTCACCCCTACGCCCTGGTGGTGGTGGATGGAATCGTCTGGTACAACGAGTCAGGCATGCGACCAGACGCACTTGTACGGTTCGACCCGGCAACAGAGAACTTTCAGAGTTGGCCTATCCCGTCAGGCAATGTCCATGCTGGCATTGTCAGACACATGCGATCGACTCGTGAGGGTGATCTTCTGATCCACCAGAGCAGTACCAACCGGATCATGAAGGTCAAGCCGGAACACGGCTCCACGATACAGTGAGCCAGGTACAGGATTCTGAGGTAGATGACGACAGCTTTCATCGGCTGTATCCGAGAATTCATCTCGCGCCATGCTGGCCGCTTCAGTTCTCGCCTCATCGCCTGTATTCTTGTCAGGGTCGCTACTGATCAAGTTTTTCACCCATGGCATTACCACCCGACCTACCTGCACACCTGAGCGCAATACAGTCGCTTCTGGACCACTGTACCGAAGAAGATCTATCGCTGATCAATTCCTACATTGTCGACCGGGCCAAGCAGCAACAGGCGGACAGTCGAGCTGAGTGCATGGCTAGATTCAAGCCCGGCGACCGGGTCAGCTTCGACGACAAACAGGGCAAGCAGGTAGAGGCGGTTGTAGTCAAACCCAACAAGAAGACGGTCACCCTCCTGAGTGACGCTGGCAAGAAATGGAATGTTTCCCCTGAACTTCTGCGAAAAGTAGAAGGTCCTGCCAGTGGCGCTCAGGAACCCGCCCGCTTATCCCTGGTCCAGAATGGCAGGACTGCTCCAGCAGCTACCTCGTCAATCGCTCACCAACGGGAGTGGGTGGGGGGCCTGATTGATGCGCCGGGCTTCATCACAGGAGAACCTGGAGCCCCCTACCGTCCTCAGATGATCGTGTGGATGAATGAGATTGGCCAGGTCATCGGAATAGAACTGACGAGCCCGGACGATCTGGAACTCGATCTGGCCCAAGAGCTCAGAAAGGCGATAGAAGAGCCTGCTGTCGGCACGGCAGGCGCCCCTTCGCATATTCGCATGAACGATGCGAGACACCTGGAAATTCTTGAGGCCTCATTCCCATCCATCCAGTTTGTCTGCGCGGCCACGCCTGAACTGTCAGAACTGCAAACCAGACTGCAAAAGGAACTGCCATCGCCGGAAAACTCCATGACGTATACCGCCACCGGTGCCAGCGCTGAAGCAATTGGTGAGTTCTTTGATGCTGCCGCACAGTTGTATCGCGCCAAACCGTGGAACCATATCCCTCACGACCAGAGCCTGATCAGTGTCAGCATCGATGCCCTTGGCTTGAAGCACGCTGCGCTGTCAGTCATGGGCCAGATGGGCCAACACTTCGGCATCGTCCTGTTTGACCAACTCGCCGTACACGAGCGCTTCACCCTCATCGGCGATGCTTTACACAGAGGCGTGGAACCGGACTATCCGCCTCACACATTCCTGTCTTTCGAGCCGGTCAGAGAGCTGGAGGTGGGCATGCGCAAGGATATCGCCAGGCATGGCTGGAAAGTCGCTGGCGCAAAGGCCTACCCCTTGTTGATGGCGCCGGCGGACAACCGTATGATGCGGCCCATAACGCCTCGCGATCTGACCTTGTTCAAGGCCCTCGCCCAAGCACTGACTTCCGCATTGTCAGACAAGGAATTCATCGCCTCACACAATGGCGGCTCATCGACAATCATCGAAAAAACCGTCTCTACAGAGTCGGGCCCCGTGAAAGTCGTGCTGGAAACCCCGTACCCCTACGAGACAGTCATGCAAGAAAACGGGGCCTCTGATTCGATATTTGCGCGCCTCATTGCCATGGAGCGTACAAGAGATGAAATGGATTGGGACCTGCATGATGCATTGAGCACTCAACTTCAGGAAAGATATCTGGCCTCTCCGGAAGCCAGGGCGATTGACACTGCTGCGAGTGTATCCACCTTGATCATGAGCTTTTCATTCAACTATCTGAACTGCACGGTTGCCACCCTCAATCCGGCAGATCTCGAACAGATTCTCTACGACATCATCCCTCGCAAGGTCATGATGCCAGCCTCCGAGGCTGTGAACATGATTGAAGATGCACAGGCATTTTTCAGTTTCCTCAAGCGAGCCTATCAATCCGAACATGCAGACCGGTGCCTGAGTATTCTGACTGATGATGCGGCCCCCAGAATGGCGGCAGCGATGGACAATCCGAGCCTGTTTGGCATGGGAAAATCCGTACTCAGCGAAGGGACAGGCTTTCCATTCAACGTGCCCGACTTCCCGACCGAACTTCCTGGGCCATCAGCCACAAAACCCAAACCCAAGGACAGCAAGTCAAGAAAGAAGCAGCGCGCTGCAACGAAGAAGTCTCGCAAGAAAAATCGGTAAGCTTGCATCCCTCGTTACAAGTCAAGTCAAGGCAAGGCAAGGCAAGGCAACTCGATCCTTGCCGGGTTCGTGTTCTGAATAATACAACTTTCACAAAGAATGCATATTTCGGCACTGTTGTTCTGTAACAATTCATGCCTGATCAGCTTGCTGAAATCGAGTCCCCGACATCATGATCAACCTGACGGTCAAGGTCAGACTGTCGCTGTATTCTTGTTGATCACGATAGTCCGACCCTACGAATGACGAGATTGCCATTCATGAAGAGTATCAATCACTTCCCGAACACGTCGAGCCTCATCAGCGGGCTTGCCGCCACCATGATGTTTTCCGGACAGTTCGCTCTGGCAAGTGGCACCAGCTATCCGATTGTGGATACGATGCAGGATGCCTGGTACGGCACCGACGGCACCGCCATTGATTGCCCGAGCAGCGATGAGACCCTGTACGGTCAGGATGCCCAGTATTCTCGGACGGCAGCTTCCTATACGGACAATGACAACGGTACGGTGAGCGACAATGTCACCGGACTGGTGTGGCAGCAAAGCCCGGAGAACGCGCGTTTGCAGTTTGCCGAGGCAAAAAGCTACTGTGAGTCTCTCAGTCTGGGTGGAACAGCAGACTGGCGTGTACCCACCATCAAGGAGCTCTACTCGCTGGCCGATTTTCGTGGGGAGTTGCTCAAACCCGAACAGGGCTCCCCTACACCTTACATCGACACCTCGGTATTCGATTTTCAGTACCCCAGACCACCGATGGTATTCGCCGGCCAATACTGGAGCAGCACGCTCTATGTGAAGGGCCCGATCATCAACGGCAAGAATCAGGGCGCGTTCGGATTCAACTTCGCCGATGGACATATCAAGGCCTATGGCACCGGCCTCGATTTCTTTACCGGGGGTGAGGCCTCCAACAGCGGCCTGGCCAATGGACCTGCCGATGGCAAGGCACCCGGCAATTATGTCCGCTGTGTCAGTGGCAATGAAAACACCTACGGCCAGAACGACTTCGTCGACAACAACGATGGCACCGTCAGCGACCAGGCGACCGGCCTGGACTGGCAACAAGGCGACGATGGCAACCGTCGCGAATGGGCGGACGCCCTGGCCTACTGCGAGTCTCTGGAACTTGCTGGCCATCAGGATTGGCGCTTGCCGGACAGCAAGGAGCTGCACAGCATCGTGGATTACGATAAAGCCGACATTCCAGCTATCGATGAAAGCCTGTTCGACATTACCCGGGACTCGGACACACTCGATTACTGGACCAGCACAACCTTCGGTGACATCAAGTCACACGCCAATGTCATCGTCTTCGGCAAGGCCTTGAGCAAGGCGGGCGATCAGACCGAATACACCGACTGGCACGGCTCGGGGGCACAGCGTTCTTCCATCAAGACACTCGACGACCAGACGCTGACCGACGAGGATCTCTGTTCGATCAATGCCTGTGATGTGGACCGTCCGGATAATCTGGTGCGTTGTGTGCGCTAGTGGGTTGTCGTCGGGTCGCTTAGTCGCCTGCGCCTCCCACCCGTGATAACCCGCCTGTAGCGTGTGCCTGATATGCTCTGAGCATCAGGCAACGGGGTTACATTGCTGTCGCCCTCTCCGGTTTCTTCATCCACAGACCGGAAGCCCACGCTACAGGCAATGACAAAGACAGGTCCATCATGGCAATGAAGATAGAAGCGTTAACCCGATTCCCGATCAAGGGCCTGAGTGGCCAGATACTTGACAGCGTGACTCTCGAAGCCGGCCACGGTTTCCCCGGTGATCGCAAGTTCGGCTTTGCGCGCCCGAACAGCGGCTTCGATCCGGCGAACCCGAAACCGCTGCCCAAGGGGAAGTTCTACATGCTGGCGCGGGATGCCAGCCTGGCATTGCTCGGCACCGAGTACGACGAGGACACCGGCATGCTCTCGCTGACAGCCGACGATATCAGCGGCCGTTTCGACATCGGCACCGCGGCCGGCAAGCAGGAAGCCAGTCAGTTTCTCAAAGCGTATCTCTCGTTGCCGGATGAAGAGAATCCGCAACTGTATGAAGCCTCCCCGCATCGCTTCACGGATGTGTCTGTGGATTCTGCCGAGATGATGAATGCGGTATCCATCATCAATGTGGACAGTGTGGATGCGTTTGCACGGCAAATCGGTCAGGCTGTCGACCCTCGACGATTTCGGGGCAACATCCAAATATCAGGGTTGGCACCCTTTGCCGAACTGGACATGGTGGGGCAGGAAATCACCGTCGGTTCAGCACGACTGAAAATCGTGAGGCGCACCAGGCGATGCCCGGCAACAGAGGTCAACCTGGAAACCGGTGAGCGCGACATGAAAACGCCCAGACTGCTGCGCGAACACTACAGCCATATGGATATGGGTGTTTATGCCGAAGTGGTTCAAGGCGGCGTGCTCTCTGTTGGCGGTGCTGTCGAGCTGGCGTGAGACACGGCATGTCTGCACATAGTGCCGGCCCCTGCGACATCCCTGCCGGTTCGCTATTGGCGGCCTACGCGGAATCGCCGGAAGTCGGCACGGTGGCCAATTACTGTGATTGCTACTCGATGCGCATCGAGGCAAGCATCAGCCTGCCCGACTATCTCTACGCGTTCTACACATCCCCGGCGTTCAGCATCGAACGCAAGCTACTGGCCCTCGCACTGCAAGTGCCCTCGTCCGATGAAGACGCCAGAGCTATGGCAACGGACCGATCCAGCCGCTTTTCAGCTTGGCGCGTGGAAAATCGGCTGAACAATGAAATACTGCTGCGCTTTCCGAAATCGAACACCGGTTCCTGGTTGATGGTTCGCCACTGCCCGGGCAAAGACCTTGAGAGCACCGAGCTTCTGTTCGGCTCTGTCGTGTTCCCGAAGACACCCGATACCCGCTTTGGCGTGGTGTTTCATGCGTTGACCGGGTTCCATCGATTCTATTCCAGAATCCTGTTGAATTCCGCCCGAAAGCGATTGCTCTCCAGCCATAACCAGGTCAACGGCAAAGGCTGATCGTTCGCTTCAAACAAGGCACCACCTGAACACGGTGCGAATTCATCCTGCTCAAGTACGCCTGTTAAATTCTTCTCCGTTGGTATATTGTGAAAAGCGACACATTGGCAAGAATGTGTTCGAGTCAACCAGAATGACCCACTGCTGAGCCAACAAACCACAGCTGGAGATGCCTGTGACTGAAAAGAAGAAACGCCTCGATCCGGACCCTCGAATATTCGATTTCGAAACCGATCATGAACTGGGGCAAGACAATATCCGACCATTTGGTCTGGAAATGCACAATCCGGTTTTTGTCATATCCAGTGTTCTCATCTGTGCCTTCGTCCTGATATCACTGGCAAATCAGGAAGCTAGCGCCGAATTCTTCGGCTGGTTGCGCCCCTGGCTGACCAATACCTTTGACTGGTTCCTGGTGCTCTCGGTCGATGCCATCACTCTGTTCTGCCTGGTTCTGATTGTACTGCCCGTTGGCAAGGTACGTATTGGTGGCAAGGATGCAAGGCCTGACTATTCCTATCCGGGATGGATCGCCATGATGTTTGCGGCAGGCATCGGCATCGGTCTGCTGTTCTTCGGCGTCATGGAACCCGTCTATTACAACTTCGCTGAAAGTGGTGCCGCGAATCCGTTGGGGATTGACTCAAGTCTGCCCGGCAATGAATACATCGGGGTGGTAGGCACCATCCACCACTGGGGATTGGAAGGCTGGGCCATTTATGCCGCCGTCGGCTTGAGTCTGGCGATCTTCTGCTACAACCTCGGTCTTCCGCTGACATTGCGCTCTGCCTTCTACCCGATACTCGGCGAACGCATCTGGGGCTGGTGGGGGCATGCCATCGATATCCTCGCCGTATTCTCCACGCTGTTCGGCTTGACCACCTCTCTGGGTCTTGGCGCGCAACAGGTGGCCTCCGGACTATACGAGGTGTTCGGTATAGAACCCTCATCCACAGTCATCGTCTTGCTGATCATCGGCATAACCCTGATTGCACTGGGCTCGGTGCTTCTGGGCATGGATGCAGGCGTCAAGCGGCTCAGCGAGATCAACATGGTCATGGCGGTAGGACTCTTCATCTTCGTCGTTCTGGTGACCGGGGTCGGCACGGCCATTTCACGCTACGCCAGCGTCATGGTTGACTACGTCAAGTTGATTCCTGCCCTGTCCAATCCCTTCGGGCGTGAAGACACCAGTTACTTTCATGGCTGGACAACCTTCTACTGGGCCTGGTGGATAGCCTGGTCACCGTTTGTGGGTATGTTCATTGCGCGCATCTCCCGCGGCCGCACGGTGCGTGAATTCATCATCTGCGCCCTGTTGGCACCGACCGCAGTTTGCGCCTTGTGGATGTCAACGTTCGGCGGCGCTGCCATCGACATGCTCAATGCCGGTGGTGCCGAGGGTGTTCGTGCCACCGTCATCGACTCCTTTGCGCCAGAGGGTGCACTGTTCGGTTTCCTCAAGGAACTGCCCCTCTACAACATCGTTGCCCCGATCTCTCTGGTGCTGATCGTGATTTTCTTTGTCACCTCATCAGACAGTGGCAGCCTGGTCATCGATACCATCACCGCCGGCGGCAAGATGGATGCACCGGTTGTACAACGTGTCTTCTGGTGCACACTGGAAGGCCTGGTGGCCATTGCCCTGCTGCTCGGCGGTGGACTCAGTGCGCTCCAGGGTGCGGCCGTATCAACCGGCATCCCGTTCACCCTGGTGGTGTTGCTGATGTGCTATTGCCTGTGGAAGGCACTGCGCTCGGAACACGCCAAGATGTGACTACGGAGGCCACCCCATGCGGGTGGCCTCTTTGGTGTTGCAGGCCGATTCCCAGCCTTGCAGACAACCTGGAAAAAGACAGCGGGGAGCGTCCTTGAACGCCTAGGCCTACTGGTCATTCCTTGTACAGATTTTCGATAGCACCGCCTGACACCCCTCCTGCACCTTATACGCGTGCCATCCACATGCTTATCCACAGATTCTGTGGATAAGCGTGATTCCCAGGCTTTTCAGTTGAACCCAGACTTGTGCGAACCCCGTCGAGGGTCCGGATGGCAGTGGTTGTGACGGACGTCAAGCTGACTGACGAAAGGATAATTCGGTCAGCGCTACTGTTTTCGCCGTCTTCGCTGTAACGGGCCTGATCGGAAATTCGGACCGTCTTTTTTTCATCGTTCGGTTGTGCTTTCATGCTGGCCAAGCGCTTCCGCAACGGAGGCCTCCACCCAGGACGAGCCACCGGCATGAACACCGAACCCAAAACGCGTCAGGACAAACTCGTCGACGCCACGTTCGCATACTTTGGCGACATGACGGATGAACTGTCTGAAGTCTCCCGAACCCAACGCATCTCCGGCCACCTCTTGACACTTGGTGACAAGGTGATGGGTAATCATTACACCCTGGCCTTCATCGATCTCTGGAACTGCGAATACGCAGAAGAGAACGAGGTGACCCGCGAGGAGGTGTTATGGGCGCTTCGGATATTCAACACCAGCATGACTCTTAATATACAAGAGCGGCACCATCCTCATCTCGATTCCAGAAACACCCGACCAAAGCTGCGGGTGATCAACGGGGGTTTGAGCGCCAAGCCAGATCGGCCTTATGTGGCGCCTGAAGACATCGTGGAGGACTACGATCTGGACTTCTGACCCTTGTCAAAAAAACACCCCGGCAACTTCGTTGACTTCAGAGAACGCTCATGAACAAATCCTCACGCCCCGTCTCCCGACCTCAGAAAATTGTTGACCGTGTCTTCCCCTTCTTCGGAGAGTTGGCCCAGCAACACAAAAGTGATACTCGCGCATTGTCCATCTGCAAGCAATTGATCGCGTTGAATGGAACCGCACTACAAGCGCCGGTCATCACGCCATTGCTGGATACCTGGCAAAACGAATGCCCGGAAGAAGAAGACTTGCTGGAACACGAGCTTCATTGGGCACTGCTCGAGCTAGAAGCCCATCTATCAAAACAACTGCATGACATTCATACTCGTCGTCCGGAACCACCCAGGAAAAAGCCTGCCCGACCGAAGCTTCGACTGATACAGGGAGGCATGCCTGCGAAGAAGGTCAAGCGCGATCTGTAAGCACATGAATGTCGCCTTGTCCTTGTGGACCGTCGCAAGTCATTACCGCTGAGAGACCATTGCCGGGTACTCGTACACCGACCAATTTTCAGACCGGCGTCGTTGCGCTCTTCTCCTATCGCGGACCGGCAACTTCGTCTGATGCCTCTCGCCCCGAGATCGCTCCGCGGTTCACTACAGAAAAGCTGTTCCAGCTCAAAGGATCCGAGATATCCAATTCATGAATGATAGCTATTTCGCCACATTTGCAGAGGCGAAGAAATGGGCGTTGAAAAGTACTGATAATGTATTCACCCGGTCAGCTGATGGAAACGGTTTCATACCTAATAATACAGCTCAGACACCTGAATCAAAACCCACGCGGGTCAAGAAGCATATTTACACTTCCGACCCACCCTACCGTGGTGAAACAGGCATGTTATACCTGACTCGCAAAGTAAGCAGAGAGATTGACAAATCCTTGCCGGAGGTAGCCAAGACCATGCGTCCAGGTGACGAATGGTGGGAATTCACCAGCTCAGGGCATTCCTGGCAATACCTGGCAGGGCAATCAGGTTGGGCACTGATTCGTGATGATGAGATCATCTATCTGGATGTTGAATGGATCAGTTGACAGTCGGCACCCTGAGCCTTGATCCGGCTGCAGGACCTTGGCCGGTTCGCCAAGCTCGAACGTGCAGTGTTGCGGACTTGACGTCAGTCGATCATTAAAGATGCCCGGCGACAGAGGTAAACCCGCAGACCGGCGAGCGTGATATGAAAACGTCCCGGAATGTGTGGATATCCATCAACTGACTGCATCTGCGAAGACAGACCTCACTCACTGCTCATCAATTTCGCCAATGGAGTGATTTGTCGCCTGACAGTTGTTTTCAACTCCTGAATGGTCATGGTATCGCTCTTCACGAATTCGACGAACATCATGTTCAGGTTGTTGAAGATGACGTGCGCCATCGCGTCATGATCGATGGAATGCTCTATCTTGCCACTTTTCTGCAGTACAAGAATCAGAGAGGCGAATTGCAGACAAATGAGCCTGTCCAATTCCGAGTAGCGTTGACTGAAAGGTGTCTGGGGTCGCTGAATGGAAAAGGACATTGCCATACGCCACATCTCCTTGCTGAGGTAGACCAGCGAATGCTCGTAATAGAGAGCAATGAGCTTGTTCAGCGCCGCTGCAGCCGTTGAGGGAGGCGATGCCAACAGCTTCTCACCCGCTGCAAACGTCTCCTCCACTTCCATGGAGACCACCGCGATCAGTATATCGGCCTTGCTCTGATAGTAATTGTAGGCCGTCCCTGCCGAGACCTCGGCTAGCTCAGCGATATCCTCGATGCGTGTTTTGTCATACCCGTCTCGATGGAACAAGGTAGTCGCCGCTTCCAGAATGCGATGTCGTCGAGCCAACTTCTGTTTCTCACGTAACCCCGCCATTTGATGCTCTTGTTGCGACAAAATGAACTAATTTATTTTTGTAGTTGACTTTAAAAATCAGTGTCTTCATTCTAATTGCTAATGCAACAGCACTCAAGCTGTTTGGTCTTGATCAATGCATTCCTGGAGGGCATAGCATGTCTGCGAAAGCTGTCAGAAATATCAACGGTCGTCTCATTACCACTACCTTGTCTATCAGTTGCCTGGTCGCAATGACCGGAACCAGCCCTGTATTAGCGCAAGAAGAAATAAATGCACTTGTATGGTGCGACCATACCGACTCTGCGTTGCTGGAGCCATTCGAGTCAGCGAACAACGTCAAGGTCAATCTGAAGGAATACGAAGGAACAGGCGCGGCCCTTTCCATCATCGATCAATCCAGACCCGGTGATTGGGACGTTCTGGTGATCGACGGCATAGATGTTCCCCGAGCCGTCGAAGAAGGAATCCTCGGAGAAATTCCAGCAGAAGCGCTAGCCACTGCTGACTTCTTTCCGGAAATAGTCATGGAAGAAAATAATACCGTCGACGGAAAAACCTACGCCATTACGGAGAAATACGGGTACAACACGATTTCCTTCGACAAGTCCAAGGTTGACCCGGAAGACATGAAAGATATGGCGAGTATCTGGTCGGATAAATATGCCGGTCGTATTGCCATCTATGACTACTACCTGCCCGTTATAGGTCTCACTGCATTGGCCGCCGGAATTGATACTGCCAACATCAATGAAGAGAACATGGACGAGATCAGAGAGAGACTGTTGAGCATGAAGTCAGCGTCCAAACTGGTTGGCGATGTCGTGTCATCCCAGACTGCGCTGGCCACAGGAGAAGTGGATATTCTGGTCGGTGGCGGAGAGTGGGTCACTGCCGTTCTCTCTGCAGAAAAACCCGATCTGGACTGGGTCATTCCCGAGCAAGGAGGATTGCGCTGGTCTCAATCCATCGGCGTCATGGCGGATTCCGACAAGAAAGACCTGGCCCTTGCTTTCGTGCAGTACATCACCAGTCCGGAAGCTCAGGCGAAGCTGGCCACCTCCTCCTGTTACTGGGGCATGCCGGCAAACAAGCTGGCAGGAGAGCACCTGTCAGACGAACAGAAAACGGCGCTTCGCTGGGACGACCAGACGCAATACCTGAGCAACTCTCAGCTCTACCCGGCCCCTGATGCAGATCTGGATGACCTGATGCAGGATGTCTGGACAGAAATGCTGCAAAACTAGCGGCGTTCTCTGATCTGATGCGCATGCAGCTGCCCGAGTCGTACACGAGACAAGAGGCTACAGTCGCTTGAGTTCTGACAAGCTTGAGAAGTCTGACGTCCGAAGAGCCTGGTTCTACGTCGCACCAGCCCTGCTCTGGACAATGGCCTTTTTCATCGTGCCGTTTGCCTTCATGGCTGCGATGAGTTTTGCCTCACTGGTGAGAAGGAAGATCGTCTATACCTGGGATCTTGCCAATTATCTCGAGTTTTTCGACAAGCCCTACCTTCTCAAGGGCTTGTTTGTCTCTCTCGAGATCACCCTCGCTGTGACGCTCATATCCGTGGTACTGGCCTACCCGCTGGCCTGGATCATCGCAGAGCGCGTACCCAAACGATTGCAACGCGCTGTGCTCATACTCGCCATACTGCCCTTCTGGACTTCCTATGTCGTCAGGTCATATTCCTGGCTACTGCTGTTATCCAGCAATGGCGTTATCAACAATGCGCTGATGGGCGCGGGCATCATTTCCGAGCCTCTACAGCTGGCCAGTACCACATCCGCCACCATCATCGGATTCGTGCACTTTTTCGTCATGCTACTGACGCTGACCATCTATTCGAATCTGGTACAACTGTCGCCGAACTATAAACGCGCGGCAACTGACCTGGGTGCCAATACATTTCAGACGTTCTGGCACGTCATCCTGCCACTGACCTTGCCTGGCATCATGGTCGGTGCATTTCTGACATTCGTTCTGTGTATCGGTGACTACATCACTCCGCAGATTCTCGGCGGAAACAACGAACTGGTATTGCCACAGATCATCATGCTCCAGCTAGGCAGACGAGCTGACCTTCCCGCTGCCGCGTCAATGTCCATCATCCTGATGCTTGTCGTTACGGCCGTATATCTGCTGTGTTTACGCTGGCTGAAAATGGAGCGCACCTGATGATTGCTCATCGCATGACGGCGCTTCTGTCCTGGACCTATCTGCTTATTCTGTTCGGATTCATACTGCTACCCGTTGCAGTACTTGTATTGTTTTCATTTCAGGACGGCACACTGCCGATCCCACCCTTCAACGGGTTTACGTTCAGATGGTATGCCGAGGTCTTCGCTGACGACAAGTTGATGGCGGCCTTGCGAAACTCACTGACGGTGGCGATCTGTTCCTCGCTGATTGCCTGCCTTCTGGGGTTCTTCGCAGCCTACGGCCTGTCGCGCTACCGGCTTCCTGGCTCGGCATTACAACGCATACTGCTCATGGCCCCGATGACCGTCAGCTACCTGATCATCGCACTGGGCTTGCTCGTGGTCTTCAACTGGATCGGCATCAGATTGTCGTTGTGGACCGTAGGAGTGGGACACGTCATCATCAACCTCCCTCTATGCTTTGCCATCATCTACGCCTCGATGGGTGATCATCAGAAAAACACCGAACGCGCCGCCCGAGATCTGGGTGCCAATGGTTTTCAGGTCATGTTCCTGATAACAGCACCTATGCTGTTGCCCTCGATACTGGCCGCGTTCTTTCTGTCACTGACCTTCAGCTGGGATGAATTCATCATCTCCTTTCTACTGTCCAGGTTCGATGTGACGCTCCCCGTGGAAATATGGAGCTTGCTGCGATCAGGCCTCAACCCGAAAACCAATGCTATCGGCAGTCTTGTTTTTCTGCTGTCGGTGGCCTTGCTGATCATGCTGGAAATGTTCGTCTTTCGACGCAGGAGTAAACCGTGACGGCCGATGTATCGCTGCAGAAGCTTTGCAAGACTTTCGATAAGTTCAGAGCGCTGAAAGAGATTTCACTGGAGATCGATGCCGGGGAATTCATTGTCCTGCTCGGCCCTTCCGGATGCGGAAAATCCACACTGCTATCCATCATCGGTGGCTTTCTCGACGCCACATCCGGCAAGGTACTGGTCGACGGAAAAGACATGACATCCGTTCCACCTGCCTCTCGGCCGACGACCACCATGTTCCAGGATTACGCCCTGTTTCCTCACATGACACTCAGAGACAATGTCGGCTTTGGTCTTCGAATGAGAGGCATGGGGCGCAAGGACAGAGCACTGAAGGCCGATCAGTTTCTCGACATGGTTGGAATGATGTCCTCAGCCGCTCGCAAGCCTCATGAACTATCGGGTGGTCAACGACAGCGCGTTGCGCTGGCACGAGCCTTGGCCGTGGGTCCCGACATTCTGTTGCTTGACGAGCCCTTGGGTGCACTCGACATGAAGCTGAGACGAGAAATGCAGGACGAGCTCAAGGCAATCCAGCGAGAGGTGGGTACCACCTTCATCCATGTGACACATGATCAAGAGGAGGCCATGGCAATCGCCGACAGGATAGTGGTCATGAATGGCGGCGTCATCGAAGACTGCGGCCCGCCTTCGGATATCTACATGCGTCCACGATCACTGTTCTCGGCAAACTTCATGGGAGAGGTCAACTTCATTCCCGCCAGCGTCACTGGCGAGGAAGGACAGCTGATCGTTGTTGATACTGAATTCGGGGCCTTTTCCCTGTCCACCTCCTGCTTCACCGCAGGCACTCCGTCCCCTGGGCAGGCGCTGACCCTGTGTCTTCGACCAGAGCAGCTTCGCCCCACCGCTGACAAGCGCACAAGCAATCTTCTGTGCCGAGCCGAAGTTGTCGACGGCGTATTCTTTGGCACCCACTTCCGCTGCCATCTTCAGCCATTGAACGCATCATCAGACACTTTCGTGGCACATATGTCCCAGTCCTCGACTGTCAGCCCCGGGGACAGCGTCGACATCCTGTTCGACACTGCAGATATCATCGCCTTGCCAAGTCAGAAACAGGAACAGACACATGCCCACTAGAGCAAAGCCTGAAGACTGGTATGAACTCAAGAAGATCGACAATGACATCACCTACATAGGTGAACCCTTCATCGATGAATTCTATCGTTGCAACATCTGGCATGTGCGCGGCAGGAATGGGGATATGCTGGTAGACAGTGGCATGGGCGTGGTATCGCTCAGAGAATGGGTGCCTCTGGTCACTGAGAGAACACTGACCGCTGTGGCAAGCCACACCCACTTCGATCACATCGGGTGCCATCATGAGTTCGAGCATCGCGTGGTTCATCAAGCGGAGGCAGAGCTTCTCGCCAATCCCACGCGCGCGAACACACTCGCAAGTCCTTACGTCACCGATGAGATTTTCACGCAGCTACCACCGGAGCCATACCGCTCGGATACCTACGCGGTCAGGAAAGCTCCCGCCACTCGTTTGGTCGAAGATGGCGACATCATCGACCTGGGAAACCGGGCTTTTGAAGTCATCCATACACCCGGTCACTCCCCGGGTGGCATCGCGCTGTGGGAAAAGGCATCAGGCGTACTGTTCTCCGGCGATATTCACTATGACGGCCCACTCATCGAAGATACCTACCATTCCAACCCCACCGACTACGTGGCGTCCATGGAGAGACTTCTGGAGCTACCTGTGAGAGTTGTACACGGAGGCCACTTCCCCAGCTTCGGACCCGAGCGTCATCGCACACTCATTCGTCAGTGGCTTGATACAAAACAGAGTGCCTCCTGAACAGTCATTTGCCTGAACCGCATGTGAATCAATAGGCAGTTCATGCCGCACTCACTGCCACGCCAACACAGCACAATCGTCATGGGGCTCGCAGCCCGCGTGAGGACGTGCTCCCTGGCGCTATTCAGCTGCGCCCTGCCACGACCACCTCATAACCTTGCTCCTCTGCTTCGTCATCGCTCAGCTCCGCCGGGAAGCCTTTACCCAGTACTTCTACGCCAGCCGATTCTTCCAGACGGCGAATGATGTTGGACGACCACTCACGCGGACCAAAGCGCTCCTGTCCATCGAGGAAGATGTCCATCAGCATCGGGGAGATTTCCAGCGGCACCTCCAGGTTTCTGGCCAGGGTGTCGAACAGGCCGACGTCCTTGAGTACCAGATCCATGGTGAAGCTGATGTTGCGGCTGCCGTTGAGAATCACCTGAGATTCGGTTTCGTGGACAAAGGAGTTGCCGGAGGAGATCTTGATGGCTTCATACGTGGTATTCATATCCAGACCGGCCTTCTTGCACACGGTCAGCGCTTCAGCCACGGCGCACAGATTGGCGGTGGCCAGGTAGTTGGTCATCACCTTGAGTACCGAGGCTGTCCCCAGCTCCCCGGTGTGCAGCACTCGTCGGCCGAGAGTGGTCAGCACCGGCAGCACTTGCTCGAAGGATTCGCGATCGCCACCCACGAAGATGGAAATGTTGCCGGTCGCGGCACGATGACATCCACCTGATACCGGCGCTTCCAACGCACGGGCCCCCGTAGCCAGCACGAGAGCCGCGATGCGACGTAATTCGCCATCATCCGTGGTGCTCATCTCCAGCCAGATCTTGCCGTCGCTCAATCCCGCGATGACACCATCATCACTTTCCATCACGGCGCTACAGGCAGCGGGTGATGGCAGGCAGGTGATGATCATATCGACGGTTTCAGCCAGCTCCCTGGGTGAGTCGGCCCAATTCGCACCTTGCTCGAGGAATGACTGTGCCGCCAGCGGGTCCAGATCACGGACGGTGACATCATGCCCATTGCGCAGCAGACTGCCCGCCAGCTTGCCGCCGACATTTCCCAATCCAATGAATCCGACTTTCATGTGCTGTGCTCTCGTTGTGGTCTGCAGGACGTCTGGTGGGGTGTGCAAGAACCTGCGCGGCAAGGCATGGAGAACGACTGGCCGCGGCGCATGCCATCCAACCGCTCACCTTACTGATCGGGAGCGTGGACAACAACTCACGAAAATTTGGCCACTGGTCAGATTTTCTTGCACGAGCGCGACAAGGGCGAGGAGGTGATTCCGCGGGTGCCGATCAGCTCACCATGACATGTTTAAAAATTCCCGTTT
This sequence comes from uncultured Granulosicoccus sp., assembly GCA_947499955.1. Lineage (GTDB taxonomy): Bacteria > Pseudomonadota > Gammaproteobacteria > Granulosicoccales > Granulosicoccaceae > Granulosicoccus. Next base: position 190,104 of record CANMQI010000007.1, on the reverse strand, counting down.
CCTGAACATGTCAGCGTGAAACAGAGCCGATATGTCGATGCCATCGACATATCGTCATACTTGTTCAGCCGGGTGAAACCTGAGAGGTGCTTGACCGGCTCTGAGAATACAGCCAATCCAGCAAGGCCACCACTCGCACATCCTGCGCAAGCTCACGATGACAGACAGCACCCCACTCCCCCTGCCCCATCATCACCTGCCCAGTCGGGTTGACCAGACGACCGGATGACAAGTTCTTGTCGGCAGAGGGGCCATCTCGAAAAATGATGCAGACATAAGCTACTCGATAGCAATGCCATCAATAGCCCGCCGTGCGCCATGAAAATATGTTTTCATGTGCAACCTATGTCAAAGCGATCTTTCCTATCCCGTGTGCGTAGCGCACTGCCCCATCTGCATCCTGCTGAAAAGAAGCTGGGAGAGCTGGTGTGCAACTTTCCCGGTGAACTGGCTGGCTATTCGGCTTCCGAGCTGGCGCAGCTAGCCGGGGTATCGAATGCAACGGTCAGCCGTTTCATTCGCAGGCTGGGCTACCCCAATTATGAAGAAGCCAGGCTCCATGCGCGGGAAGAGAGCCAGACGGGCTCACGGCTCTACAAGGCCAAGACCACCGATAGCGACACCGCCAATGCCAACGCCTACGAAATCGCTGACATCGAGAACATCAGGACGACGTTCAGTCAGGTCAGTTTCAATGATATCCAGGACCTTGCACAAGCGATGCTGGATGCCAGGAAACTCTGGATCATAGGGTTCAGGGCCGGCAACTCACTGGCTGGCTATCTGCAGTGGCAACTGACGCAAGTGATCGAGAATGTCGTGTCGATACCTGGCAGTGGGCACACCATGGGGGAGCATCTGGTCAGTATCGATTCATCGGATCTGGTTATCGTGTTCGGTATTCGACGTCGTGTCGCGCAACTGGACGCCATTCTCTCTTCCGTGGCCGGGACAGGTGCCAGACTCGCTTATATCACTGACGAAGGGGCGCCCGTTCACGAACAGGCAGAGTGGCATCTTCGTTGCCAGACGGGTTCCCCAGGGCCCTTGTTCAGCCATGTGGCCATCATGGCCTTGATCAACGCACTGGCCAATCAGACCATTGAATTGTCTTCGGAAGACGGAAAGGTTCGTCTTGCGGAGATAGAAGCATTCAACGAAAGTCTCGAAGAACTGCAATAAAACCGCTATTTCTCTGCGTCTCTGGCTCTGCAACAGGTCACCGTTTTCGACGCACTGACAGGGTGCATTTCGTGCCCTACGATCGACCCCGTCATTTTTTCATGAAAACATGTTTTCTTTATTGTGAAAATATGTTTTCATGAAATCGGCCATTCAATGATCGTCCGTACGACCGCTTAATCGGTCACGACCAGAGAGATATCATCATGAGCATACGCCTTGGAATTCTAGCGTCACTTGCACTTGTTCAAAGTACCGCCATTGCCGAAACCACCTCACTCAAGGTACTCGGGCAACCCGTTGGTTCCGGACTTATCCAGCAACAGAAAGAACAGCCGTTTTTCGATAACTTTGCTGAAAATTCCGGTATGGATATCAAGATCGAATATCTGCCAGTGGATGTCGCCGGCATACCAGACAACGATGGCATGCGTGTACTGCGAACGGGTCTGTTCGATATTGTCTCGGTTCGCGGCTCTCAGGTCAGTCGCGATGAACCCACCATACTCGGGCTGGACCTGGTCGGTTTGAATCCGGACTTTGAATCAGGAAAAACGCATGTCGAGGCGTTTCTTCCCACGGTCGACAAGGCAGTACAGAAGCGATTCAACGCACGCTTGCTGGGTGTCTGGCCAGCCGGTCCACAGGTCATATTCTGCAAGCCCGAGATCTCGAGTCTGGCCGATCTTGATGGACTCAAGGTTCGTGTCGGTGATCAGACAGCCGCAGCTTTTGTCGATAAATTTGGCGCAACCGGTGTACCCCTGCCTTTCGGAGAAGTACAACAGTCACTCGCTCGAGGCGTTGTCGACTGCGCCATAACCGGTCCGGCGTCTGCCAATTCAGGTGGTTGGCCCGAAGTGACAACAACGGTTCTTCCCATTGCATTGCAACTGGCCATGAATGGCTATGCCATCAACCTGGACAGCTGGAACGAACTGAACGCTGACCAGCAAGAGCAACTTGAGTCAGCCATTGATTCGCTGGTCGATGATGTCTGGACATACTCTGAAGAGCTGTACACCGATGCCATGAACTGCAACACGGGTGCGGAGCCCTGTACTCATGGAAAACCCTACTCATTGTCAGCAGCAGAAGTGTCTGATGCCGACCTTGACGCCGTAAAACAAGCACTGGTAGAGACATCACTGCCAGGCTGGTCGGCGCAGTGCAATAAAGTCAACCCCAGCTGCGAAGCGGACTGGATGGCCACCGTAGGTGCTCAACTGGGTCTTTGATTCCGCACGCCGGAGATAGATAGTCATGTCTACCTTTTCAAGATTTGCGGCCATCCTCTTCGGCCTGATGATGACGGTGCTTTGCATCGTCATCGCCCTTGAAACCATTCTGCGAAAAGTGTTCAGCCATTCACTGGCAGGAGTCGACGAACTCTCCGGCTACGCAATAGCCATAGGAGCGCCACTGTGTTTTACCGTGGCGGTGATCGAACAGGCTCACATCCGTATCAACCTGCTACATCGCAAGATGCCGGTTCGCCTGCAAGCGTTCATCAATGCTCTTGCGGCGGTGACTCTTGCTTTGCTGTCCCTGTTTCTTCTGACTTTCACGATAAGGACATTCAAGGAAACACAACTGTTTTACTCGGTTGCACAAACACCCTGGGCAACACCGCTTGTCTACCCTCAGGCTCTATGGTTGCTGGCCATGGCAGTGTTTGCTCTTGCAGCCGTGCTGCTGGGTATCAAGGCGCTTTTCCTGTTGTTCAATCGCAAAAGCGATCAACTCAATCGAGAATTCAGTCCGGACAGCATTGAAGAGGAACTGGCCGCTGAACTGTCTGACCTGGAGGACCGAGGATGAGCATGACAGTCATAGTTGGTGGATTCGCCATCATGCTGGCCCTGATGTTCCTCTCCATGCCAGTTGCCGTTGCCATCCTTGCTGTGGGTGGCGTCGGAGGCTACCTCGCCTACGGCATGCCGTTGGTGGAAACCATGGGAGGGGTTGTCTGGGGAACACTGAATAACCCGGTCATGACAGCTATTCCACTATTCATGCTGCTTGGCGAACTACTGCTGCGTGGCGGCATAGCGGACCGAATGTTTGACGCTCTGGCTGTGTGGTTGGGGCGCCTACCCGGTGGGCTTCTGCATACCAATATCGGCACCTGCGCACTATTCTCGGCGACCTCGGGCTCATCTGTAGCAACAGCTGCAACCGTGGGCACGATAGCCTTGCCGGCATTAAATGAACGTAACTACCCGGTTCGCCCTGCCCTGGGCACACTTGCAGCCGGCGGCACACTGGGCATCCTGATTCCGCCCTCTGTCAATCTTCTTGTCTATGGCTCATTGGCCAATGTCTCGGTAGGTCAATTGTTCATCGCCGGCATACTGCCCGGACTGACACTCGTCCTGCTTTTCTCAGCCTATGTCGCCATTGCTTACCCGGACGCCGGTCGTTCTGGTCCGGCCATGCAGGTACCTGCCAAGGAGAAGCGTCGACTGCTGCGGCATCTGATCCCACCGGCGATTATCTTCGGCATCGTCATGGGTTCGATCTATGGCGGTATCGCAACACCCACCGAAAGTGCAGCCCTGGGCGTCATTGCTGCCTTCTTTTTCGTTTGGCGTAATGGACGGCTCAACTGGCGAGTGGTGGAGAATTGCTTCATACAATCAGCCAAAACCAGTGGCATGGTCATACTGGTCATCGTCTGCGCCCTGCTGCTGAACGTCACCTTGTCCATGACCGGGGGCACCCAGGCGGTAACTCGCTGGGTGACGGAACTGGGTCTGAACACATTCTCCCTGTTACTGCTGTTCGTTGTGTTCTATGTCCTTCTGGGCATGTTCATGGATGCCATGTCCATGCTGGTACTCACCGTGCCTATCGCCGTGCCCATGATGATGTCTGTGGGTGTCGATCCTGTCTGGTTCGGTATCTTCGTTGTCGTCATGTGCGAGATAGGGTTGATCACGCCACCTGTCGGCATGAATCTGTTTGTCGTGCAGGGCGTACGCAAGGGGGGCGGTGACTTCAATGATGTCGTACGCGGCGCCCTGCCCTTCGTCGTGATCATGATCCTGTTTGCAGGGCTTCTGATTCTCTTTCCGCAAATCGCACTCTGGCTACCTGAACTGGCGTCTGGACGCTGACATCATGCAAACCCGAAGCAGCGAATCAGCACCTGGCCAAACTGTGCAGAAAAATCACCGGATTCTGGTCATCAACCCGAACGGCAACACTCAGGTCAATGTACTGATTCAATCTGCAGCCAGACGCGTGCTGGAAGCGGACACCGTGGTGACCGTAAAAAACCCTCTGGACAGCCCCTTGTCCATTGAAGGTCCGAAGGACCGTCGAGATGCCGAACCCCTGGCTATCCAACTGCTGGAAAACAATCCCGGCTACGATGCCTACATGATGGCCTGCTTCGACGACATCGCGATCGATGCCGGACGCTCTTTTCTTGATGTTCCCGTCATCGCCTGCGTGGAAGCGGCACTCATCGCCGCACGTTTTCAGGCCAGACGCTTTACCATCATTACGACGGTGGAAACCATGGTGCCTGGCATACAGAAACTCCTGGAGAGGTTCGAACTACATCGACAATGCACAGTAAGGGCAATAGGCGTAGGTGTTGCCGCCACCGCCGATGGCTCGTCACACATCTCGGAACGAATAAACGGTTGCATCAGGGCTGCGCGTAGCGATGATGGTGCAAAAGCCATCATCCTCGGTTCCGCCGGATTATGCGGTCGAGCCAGAGAACTCTCGATACTGCACCGCCTGCCGGTTATCGACTCGATTGAAGCTGCCCTCATTCAGACAGAAACGTATTCGAGAACGCAGGCGTTCAGTGCACACCCTCGGCATCTGAGCTCCCATCAATGCGATCAGGCATGTGACGAAACCTGACTCTGGCTGCGCAACCAATCCAGCAAGGCCACCACCCGCACATCCTGCGCAAGCTCACGATGACAGACAGCACCCCACTCCCCCTGCCCCATCATCACCTGCCCAGTCGGGTTGACCAGACGACCGGATGACAGGTCGTCGGCGGCAAAGGGGCCATTGACCAACGCCACCCCTTCACCACGCGCCGCCATTTCCAGAGCCACAACCAGGGTGTCAACCATGATGCAGTTGCTGCCTGGACAGGAGCCCAGCCCTAATGATTCGAAGTAGCTGCCCCAGCTCCAGGCTTCGGTATATACCCCGATCAATGGCAGGGTCGTCAAGGTCTCGACCGACAGCGTCGATGCGTCACTCTCGAGCAGCTGTGGGCTGCACACCGGAAACAGGCGTGAGTCGAACAGCGGCTGCCAGTGCAGGTGCTCAGGCAAGAGGCCATCACGGAACACAATGCCGACATCTGCATTGGCCTCATCGAACTCCCAGCCAGAGCTGCAGGTCATCAACTTGAGTTCAACCTCTGGATGCGCGCTTTTGAAATCCGCCAGCCGCGGCGCCAACCAGCGAATGGAAGTTGTCACATACACCTGTACGGTCAGCGGCTGCGAGTGCTGCAACTGCCGCAGCGCCCTCGCGCCCTGCACCAACCCCGCCAGCGCCTCACGCACCGCCGGATAGAAGCGCTCACCCGCCGGCGTCAGCACCACATGGCGGCCTTCGCGGGCAAACAGCTTGACCTGGAGATTCTCTTCAAGCCGCTGTATCTGATTGACGATGGCAGGATGCGTCAGGTGGAGCTCCTCCGCCGCGGCTCGCAGGCTGAGTAGCCGCGCCGCGGCCTCGAACCCCTTCAGGGAGCTGAGTGGGGGGAGTTCCTGAAGTGGCAGAGGGGTCGGCATGAGGCATGCTCTCGAGAGGCTGCTACGTCGAGCGGAGCTCGAGTAGCAAGCGGTTCGGGTTTGATGGATGCGAGGGCCTGCCAATGGCGGACCCCCGAACAATTGAACACGATGATATCAATCCCGACTGTAGTCTTCTCCTTCAGGTTGCGCACAGGACTGGAGCTGGCCGTGGCTCAGGCGTTTGGGCGTTTGGGCGTTTGGGCGGTCGGGCGGTCGGGCGGTCGGGCGGTCGCCTATCCCGAAGACCTGTTCATCTTTTGTACAGATTTTCGATAGCGTTGTGTAACACCCGTTTCACAAAGCTATACGCGGTTCATCCACATGGTTATCCACAGGATTTGTGGATAAAGCTCACCAAGCTGCGCTTCTGAGGAAAGTTCGGCCCCAAGAGGCGTGGGCATAGCTACACCCCAAAACCTCCCTATCCTGGCGAAGCCGGCCATTTGTTTCTGTATCGACAAGTAGACGAACAGACTGCGGAGTCCACAATCGGTGGCGAGGGTATGCAGGAGCTTGAAAAGATATTGGGACCTCCCGAAGATACCTTGGAACACTTTGTTGCCGCCCCGAGCTCGTATGGAATGAGCACCATGCACTTGGCCAATCGCCCTTGCATGGTCTGGCAGCTGGGTTATTCTCTCCCCATGGTTATCTCGTCGTTGAATTCCTTGAGATGTTCAACGGCCCATTCGCCATAGGCCAGCACCACCGGTTTCAAGGCAAGACCTTTTTCTGACAGTTCGTAGGCATTGCCACGAGAGAAGCCTTCAGGATTCACTCGCCTGATCACACCCAGGCAGTTCAGAAGCTTCAATCGGTTAGCCAGAATATTGGTGGAGATGTGTTCCGGTGACTCTCTGAACTCGGAATAGGTGCGCGACTCATGGAGGATGAGGTCTCGTATGATCAGCAAGGACCATTTGTCGCCAAACAGATCCAGGGCGCAGCTGACCGCACAACGTGATCGCCACTCCACAGGAGGCATGGACTGCTCGGGTGAATCGGTATCGGATGACATGCGAATCCTGACTATCTCTGATGAAGCTGGCCGTCTTCCGCAAGACGCGGACACGGCCAGCCTTCATTCTACGACACAAAAACCAGAATATCAGGCAAAGGAAATGCCAGCAGACGTCATGGGCAAAGACGTTATGCGCTTGCCAGTGGCCGCATGAATGGCATTGGCCAGTGCCGGCCCTGCGGGTGGCAAACCGGGTTCGCCCACGCCCGATGGCGCCTTGTCTGATGGCACGATATGCACATCGACCACCGGCATATCGCTGATACGCAGCGGCTCGTAGTCCGGAAAGTTGCCTTGCTCGACGATACCGTCCTTCAGGGTGATCTCGTTTCGCATAACGGCCCCCAGGCCGTAGCCGATGGCACCTTCCATCTGCGCCCGTATGACATCGGGGTTGACCGCAACCCCGCAATCCACAGCGCAAACTACCTTGTCGATGGATATGGCCCCTTCAGCATCGAGCGAAACATCCATTACCTGGGCCACGTACGTGTCAAACGACTTGTGTACCGCGACGCCACGGCCCTTGCCATCCACCTGCTTGCCATCCCAGCCGGCCTTCTCGGCTGCCAATTTGAGAACGCCTGCCAGTCGTGCCTGGTTCTCATCTTCTTCGTCAAGATGCGCCAGGCGAAAGTCCACCGGGTCCTGGCCCGCAGCCTCTGCCGCCATATCCATCAGTACTTCCATGGTATAGCCCGACTGACTGTGACCGACCGAGCGCCACCACAACACAGGCATCGGTGATTCATAGTCGGTCAATCCGAGCGCCATGGGCAGCTGATAGGGAGTATCCACAACGCCTTCCACGGAGGAATGATCGACACCGTCGTGAACCACAAAGCTCTCCATGGGGCCACCCTTGAAGATCGATTGCGCCACGGTATGCTGACTCCAGGCTGAAACCTTGCCGTCATCACCAATGCCGATATGCGCCCGTTGGGCGAACATGGGACGATAGAATCCACCGGCCAGATCATCCTCGCGCGTCCAGACAAGCTTGACTGCTTTCTCACCACCGAGGGCGACGAACGCCATGGCTGCCTGCGCATGATAGTCCGATTGCGCATTGGCGCGTCGGCCGAAGGAGCCGCCAGCATAATAGGTAATGATCTCTACCTTTTCCGGCGGCAACTGAGTGATCGCCGCTACCGTGGGGTGCGTGATCATCGGGAACTGGCAACCATCGTGTACACGAACACCCCCCTCTGCGGTGGGCTCTATGACGCAGTTCAGTGGTTCCATGGGCGCATGTGCCAGCAGTGGAAAGTGAAAATCTGCAGACACTGATCGACTGGCAGCCTTCGCCGCCTCTTCCATCTCAGTCAGATCACCCTTGCCGGTGACATCGTAGGTGGGCGCGGCACTGAGTTTCTCGGTGTATTCACTGAGCATCTCGGCTGATCCGCGTGTGTCTGCAGCGGCGTTGTCCCAGTCTGCCGTCACGGATCGCCGTGCCTTGATCGCAGCCCAGGTGGACTCGGCATACACTGCAACTCCGGAGTTGTCCGGCAGAGCGCGAGCATCGACGAAACCATTGACCTCGGCAGCGCCCCCCACCTCGAAACTCTTCAGGGTGCCACCAAACAGGGGCGATCGCAGGATGGTGACATACACCATGTTCGGCACCGTTACGTCCATGGCGAACATGGCCTTGCCAGTGGTTTTCGCCATGCTGTCCTTGCGCGGCAACTTATCCTTGCCGATCAATGTGAAACTGGCGGCATCCTTCAGTACCGGTTCTGCCGCCGGCTCAAGCATGCCAGCCTGCTCGACGAAGGCACCGATGGAAGCAGTCTTGTCACCGCTGACGAGCTGGCCGTTCTCGATAGTGACATCCGCAGCTTCCACCTTCCATTCTGCCGCTGCTGCTCGTATCAGCATGTCGCGAGCAGCTGCACCTGCCTGGCGATATTGCAGATAGGAGTTGGCCATGGCAGTTGAACCACCGGTTCCCTGACCACCGAACGCCAGATTCTTGTACTTTTCATCTGATGGAGAGAACTCAACCGCCATCTGTTCCCAGGGAACGTTCATTTCCTCAGCGACCAGGGTCGTCAACCCGGTGGATGTTCCCTGGCCCATCTCGAAATGCTTGACCACCACGGTCACGGTACCGTCAGGCCCTATCTTGACAAATGGATTGAAGCCGACAGCCTCAGCGGGGGCCGAACCTGTAGAGATCGCGAGGGCACCACCGGCGTTGAAACCGATGACCATGGCCCCGCCCAGAAGGGCAGCACTTTTGAGAAAGCCACGTCGACTCAGCGATGCAGTGTTTGATGCATTCATGATCAAGCCTCCAGAATGTCTGATGCGCGATGGATGGCCGCACGAATGCGATGGTAGGTGGCGCAGCGACAGGCATTGCCATGCATGAAGGTATCGATCTCTTCATCACTGGGCTTGGCATTGTCGGACAGCAGACCGATGGCTGACATTATCTGCCCGGATTGACAGTAACCGCACTGCACGACATCAAGCTCTTGCCACGCAGTCTGTACTGCCTTGGCTTCTGGTGTGTCTACCTTCTCGATGGTGGTGATCTCGTTCTCCCCCACGGCACCAATCGGAAATACGCAGGAACGTTGTGGCTTGCCATTGAGATGGACAGTGCAAGCGCCACACGAGGCCACGCCGCATCCGAACTTGGTGCCGGTCAGGTTCAGTTCGTCCCGAATGACCCAAAGCAGCGGTGTATCGGCGTCAGCGTCGATCTCACGCGTCTCTCCGTTGATTTTCAATGTAATGGACATGGTGACCCTCTCCAGAAATGACAGACGAAATGGAAGTGGTGAACGCCTTCGACAACTCCGGGGAAAGGTTCGAGTACGTTGCACCGGAAGTTTGTGTGGGCAGAGCTGCCGAACTATAGAACCGTAACTTGCAAATTGCAAGTTACAGGGTTCGACACTGGCACCGACTCACTTTTCCGCATCGAGTGGTACCTGTGCCCTGATATCGACGACCGCCGATGCCAACTGAAACCATCAGCTTCCCCTCATACAAATGGCTGATGCCAAACGACCTCTGTCCGAGGTAGTCTGTGTACAGGTGACATCACTGCGCCATCCAGTCAGCTTGCGTTGCGAATTATGGATAGCCCCGGATACCTGATCTTCAATCGCGGATTCCTTGCCGTCATGGCTCACCATGGTCACCGAACAGGAATCATGAACACGGTACCGATGACTGGCTCCCCAGGCGAAAGGCTTCAGATCTGCACCAGGCGGTATTACTAGCGAATGAACTAAATCTGACCCTCTACCGATAAACGGAAAAACCGATTGACAGATACTGACGACCCGATCAAGTACCCTCGAAGGATTGTCATATGATTAATGAGACGATGAGCGCGCGTTGCCGAAGCCGCCAAAGCCACAGGATCAAGGTTGGTCGTCGTGTCCAGCGATGCTGACTCACGCTTCGACGCCTGCCATCATGCAGGACGATTGCAGCTGTTGTCCATGAATTCACCGTCAGTCAACAATGCAAGTCGCTTCACGAGTGGCATCGGCACATCAACCTTTAATATCCGACCGGTAGCCAGGCAAACGGCCCTTCCAGATACCACTCTGGCCCCTATTCAGGTTCTGCGTCAAATGGACGCAATTGCGTAAACCAGGAGTTCACCCGCATCACCTGATCATTGTCTTCCGACAACAGTACATTGTCAGCACCGGCGGGCACCACGTACAACTCGGCAAAGCCTGCGAACCGAGTCAGTCCATAAACCAAAGCTACCTTGCTGCCATCCGGCGACCAGGTCGGATACTCGATTCTGAAGGTTTCGTCGCTGCTGAGCGGGTCATCAGCATGAGCCAACTGGCGTAATTCAAGCGTGTTCAGATCCATGATCCACGGAACGCCATATCGCGAAACCATGCTGCTACGTTCGATCACCACCATGGCCAGGCTCTGACCATCCGGACTCACGGCGAAATCTTGCGGAAAGCCGCCTTCCGGGCCGGTACCATAGAGAAACTCGCTGTCAGCCAGATCCTGTGTCGTCACATACACATCATTTCGGTTTGCGTAGATCAAACGATTGTCAGGCAGCCAGTCAAAGGCCTTGCCAGAGATGGTCGGTCCCTTCGTTATCATCTCCTCATTGCGCCAATCAAACACCGTCAGTCGATATTCACCGTCGCCGAAATCAACGGGTAGCGCAATCAGTTCACCGTTGGGGGATATCCGGGCTGGCCCTCTGACACCACCGACGATGGTACTGATGCCGATACTGTTCAGTAGCGTGCCTTCGCCGTCGCGCACGAATACCGCATGCACCCGCTCGTATGCCTGTTCACCGGACGTACAGGAATCGATCGTCTCTACCAGATAATCACCGTTCCTGGACGGGAAAACGGTCGAATCGGTCCAGAGATCACAAACGGGATGATCTTCTTCCCACTCCGTGCCGGGAATCGTCGTGTACTGGCCGGATACAAGATCAAGCATCCAGAACTTGTCGAATGTTGGATCGGCAGAGACGATGCGGCCTGACAGGGAGGAAGGGTCATCCATGGATGTCCCGCCGGTTACGCTGTCCGTGCCGGAGCCGCAGGCCGCGAGCAGGCAGGTTGTCAGCAAGAGACAAGGCCACCGATGACAACATGCTTTCAACTTGCTCGACTGCTTCCTTGCGATTTCGATGAACATCGAGGGCTCACACTGTACTGATGAAGTCCCAATCAGCCTACCATCGGCGCGCTACACAGAGATGAATCAAGCGTGTGCGTTACGAAACTGTATACGGTGAAGTATGGCGCGACGCTGAGCAGTTGCGCCTCGAGACAGCCATACGACAGGACAACACTACCCTCCCCCATACGCCGTCCGCCCACAGAGTCATCCGCGGGCTCTGTGGACAGGAAATCACGTCGCCGGCAACCAAGAGGAGCATTCCTCCACGATAATGCAGTAGACTCTGCCTGAACGGTGCATGGGGTTGTCATCAGGGATAGACCACAGTGCATGTCTCAAGACACGAACACCGAGTTGACGACCAGGCAACCACACTCATTGCAAGCAGCCAGGGAAAGTCATGCAAAAGTGGAAAAGAGAAGGATTACGTCGAGGCGTCATGATGGCCGCATCATTGGTCATCGCTTCCTGCGGCGGCGGTTCGAGTGACGGAGGTGGCAGCGATCCTGACATTCCGGACACCGGTGATGGAGACTCTCCATCGTCGCTGATCGTACCGCCCGATGTCCTGCCGGCGACCAGCAGCGAAGGCGCAGAGCCCGGTCTGCGCGGTTGTCTGAACCGTCCTTTGTACTACAACGGCCCCCACTTCGTCACGACTATCCACGACGTGACCCACTCCGGGAGCTTCGGCTCTTCAAGCGATTCCGAACAGCTCGAAGAGATCTATACGGTCACGGACATCGAAACCGACGGTGTTGCCCACGTCGCCATAGAAACCACATTGACCACATCCACGAGTACCGCAGGCAGCTTCACGACACCGTATACGCTGGATGGCTATACCGTGGGCCCGTCCAGTGCATCAGACAACAGCGCGCAGGTCATGAACTACGACCTGACGGTTGGGGAGTCGGTCACCCAGACATTGGGTATCGACACTGGCGGCTCTGATGGTTCGATTCGCACTTACACCTATGTCGGTCGCGAGACCTTGACCGTCGACGGGCAGCCGATGGAAACGTGCCGGGTGGATTCGGAAATCAGAAACGAAAGCGAGCTCCCCCAGTTCAGGCTGATCAGCGACGTGACGGACTGGTATGGCGTTGGGACCGGCCTGAAACTGAAATCAGAAGGCGTGAGCTACCCGGATAGCGAACAGGACAGCGTGACCACCGTAAAGGTACTGACATTCGGCTCGATCAATTCCGAGTCCGCGCTGTAAAATCGCTCTCCGGGCCCTTACCGGATAAGCAACATGCCATCACCCTCCTCTCGCAGTCGTCTGTTGATCACCGGTGCGAGCGGCTATCTGGGCCATCGCCTGGTGCCGCTCGCAAGGCAACGAGCGAATGTACTGGCAGTGTCCCGACAGGCACCTCACACGGAAGAAGGTGTTGAATGGCTGCAGGCTGACCTGACGGACGATCTGCAAGGACTGTTCGAACGGTACCGCCCGGATGCCGTCATTCATTCAGCTGCCATCAACCCCGGGGTTGACGATGACAATCTCGGCACCAATGAGACGATGAGCGCGCGTGTTGCCGAAGCCGCCAAAGTGACAGGATCAAGGTTGGTCGTCGTGTCGAGCGATATGGTCTACGCAGGTTCGTCACGAGCCTATGCCGATGACGCGCGCCCGGACCCCATCAATACCTACGGCGAGTCAAAGGCGGCGGCCGAAGCGGCAGCACTGGCGGGTCATGACGATGTGGTGTGCGTGCGAACCTCACTGATCTATGGTCTGGAACAGATTGATCGCGGCACAGCCTCCTTCATCGCCCGGCTGGAACGTGGCGAACGCCAAAGCCTGTTTGACAATGTATACCGCCAACCGGTGTGGGTCGATGCCCTCGCCGAGGGCCTGTTGAAGCTGGCATTGGATCTCGACACACAGGGAACACTGAATCTGGCTGGCGATGAATCAATCAGCCGCTCTGCATTCGCCAAGGCAATGCTGCGCTACTGGGGGCATGCTCTGGAGAACATTGATGAAGGACCTGCGCCAACAGACCGGGGCATTCCGTTACGCATCGACCTGCAACTGGATCGCGCCAGGTCGCTGGGTTTGGCTACGCCGGGTGTGGCGGAGGTACTGGCACTGTACTCGGCGAGATCCTGATGCTGGCTGACGCGGATTCGTGTCACTGCGCGACTGTCGTCTGTCAACGGGTCACGGGCCTTGTACATTTTCTGAACAGAATTTCGATAGCACCACCTCATACCTGCCCTGACGATCTATACGCTATCCATCCACATTGTTATCCACAGATTTTGTGGATAAGCGGCGGGGAACTTTTCATTCTGACTCCTTATCACTCAAGTCAATCGTGGAATACATGGTTCCTGTGATAATCAAGGAAATGATGACTCGGCCTATAAGCTACGACATCCGGCAATGAGATCTGCTGACCTTGAACGATCAAGCCTCTATGCATTGGTGCCTCCAAAGAGCGGGAAGCAACTACCCTGAAGTCGTCATCCAGTGTGACCAGACCACGATCAAACATCCAGTGCACGGTGCTTGAGAGCGCGAGACCGTTCCTGATCGAATCAGGACCTCGATGCTCAACAGGCTGTATGTGTGCAGCTTGCACCTCTGGACGACCGCCGCCATTAATCAAAGCCAAACCAGTGATAGCGCAGGTATTTCTATAAGCATCACACACAGCAAGACGAAAGCGCCGATCGCGAAAGTATCGTCTGCTGACACGCTCGATCAGTGGGCGCTCTGCATCAGTACTCTCTGGGTAATCCGAAACAGTTTCCCATTGCCTGGGTCCGGAAGCGAAACCCGCCCGAAGGATCGTCTCGAACTCATCATCTGATAAAATTCGCACTGACCGACCAAAGGCTCCCTTGTTTATGCTGCCATCTGGCTTCAAGAGCGTTGCTTCATAACTCTCCTCTTCGCGCCGGAAGGATACCGAGTCGTCGAACTCCAGATAATCAGTTACCTGTGCATAGAAGAGTTCTGGGTTTTCAGTATCTGCGACGATGCCTACAATCTTTGCAACGGCAAAGTACGAACTGGCTGGCTGCAGCAAGTTCGTAGAACTCCCCCGTCTGGGACGGTAATAAACCACCCAATCGCCAATGGCCTGTCGAACCTGGTTCAGGTATGTTTTCGGAAAATGATAGTGCTCTTCAGGTAGATCATCGTAAATAGAATCCGGTTTCTGTGTGAACACAACTTTCGTCATACTTCAAACCGTCAGGGGTTATCAGGAGCCCAGGATAGCACTCCAAGATGCGCTGGGTACTATTGGCCTCAGTATGTTGCAGCGCATACCGATCTACACCTAATCGATTACTCTACTCTCACCCAACTGCGCCAACCTGAACGCGTACTCTCTTCGCTCTCGATTACCCTTGCGCCGTAGAATCATTAACTAAAGCCTCCAACCGCTCAAGAATCACAGGACACATTTGAACCTGCCCTATCGTCTTGCCATAATTAGGATCCATCACGTCAATCCGAGTTTCACGTGCGCCGGGATGGGAGGTCGGATACAGAATGGTGCTGCGAGCCTGATCACGATGACTGACGGCATAGATCACCAAATTGGAGGACCTCTACCCCTCCATCTCTTTTGTAGCTTCTCGTACATCGTGAATCCCGTCCGGAGATCCACTTCCGCACTGCTGCGGTACACAACGGGTGATCAGCTTCGCCGGAATACTCAGCAAATACTCAGCCACTGTAAGTACCTGTCTCGTGGAGCGAAAACAGGTATCAAGAACTTTGGAACGACTTCCTTGAACATTGATACCAACGGATGCCCAGGTGAAATTGCGACGATATATCCTTTGCGCCAGATCGCCAGCCACGGCAAGTGACACGCGAACAGACGGCATCACGGCAAGCAGCCAACTTCTATCGAAATCCTGTACCTCATCAATCATCACGTGATCGTAGACAAGTGAGTCCGGGTATTGTAACGACCCTGTCAAAGTCCGAGAATATCCAGGAAACATCAGCTCTGACATTCCAGCAGCTTATTCAGAAAATGGAAGAAGCTTCAATATCATGTGAAAACAGTGAAGGTGAATCAGATACATCAGTTGCCAAGATGTTGACCGCATCGCTGAGTCCACACATCAGTATTAGCGTTAACGGTCACGACGCTGCCCAGGCACAACTTCTGTCTCAACTTATATCAAGGATCCAGGACCTTCCTTGACATGACCTCTGGACTAGGCAACTGACAATTATTCCGGTCTGTGCAACTTTACTACTCAGTTCTCGACGCCACGGGACACCCCTTTCCCCATAGCCTTCGCCACCAGAGCACCCAATCGCTCGCGTCGATCCTCAATAAATCCATCAAAATCATCGTTTCTGAGCAGTTCGGCTGACAGAGCATGACTTCTGAGGATGGTATTCATCGAGTTATCGTCAAGCCGTACGGTCTTATCCTTCTGCAGCTTCTCAATGTAAGCAGAGGGCGCCTGCCCGCCAATTTTGCGATTGGCTTTATACGACAAAGGCGTCTTGTTCAGTATGCTGTCATAGCGACTTCGAGAGATTCCCCGGCTCTCGCACCATGCTCTCGGAAAAACATGATGTATGTCCAGGGATACCTCATCAATCTCCAGATCCCTGATTGATGCCTTCCAGAACCAATCTTCGGATCCTTCCCGTAATACCAGCAAACTGATTCCCTTGTAGGCAGCAGAATTTCGTGTTCGAAGAGAATCAAACCGATCCGGTGAAAAAGTTGCGTCACGAACGGTGCGGGGCAACTCACTATCGTTTTCAAACCAGATCAATAGCTCATCGTAGTCGTTGGCAACCCGTGTTTCCACCGCACCACCATATAACTCTCCGAGAACACCGGACCAGTACCAGCGCGCCAGCTTGTCCCTGATTTGTGGCTCACGCCACCTTTCACCAATGCGAGCCATGACGGCCGCCAGCGGCACAAGTTGTGTGCTATAGGGTAGCTCCCTTCTGCTATGAAGTGCTTCCGTACGCAGAAAACTGGCTACGTGCTCAAACCCACTCTCCAACGCTGATGCCCAGTCCTTCCACGCTTGAAGCGGCAGCTCCAGAACATCCGCCCTTTTAGCGCTGACAGGACGAACCTGCTTGCCGGTTTTGCCTTTTGCAAGGTCCTTTGTACGCCGCTCATGCGTGAACAGGAGAGTGATCGCCTGCAGAAATTCGGTTGCCTGAACATCTTTGAGCAGTGGATTCCTGCACAGCCTGTCTTTTCGAGAATCGACGTCACGCTTCGCGGAACCAAACCAGTCATCACGAAGGTTGTACCCATCAGCGGCATAGCTGGCCGTTATCAGTTCAAACACAGAAAGCTGGACACCACCTGTATTCACTTTTTCGAAAACCAGACATACGGCCTCTTTTGAGGTTTCCTTTTTCAGCAAAATCACCGGTACATAATAATTTCGGAATGCAGTCAGCACGTCAGTGCGAAATTTCATGTACAACTTCATGGACTCAGGGTTTTCGTCGAAAAGTACTGTTTCCCATCCGTCTGCCTGCATGACTTTGTCACACGGAAAGCACAGGTTTCGACATTCCTGCTCAGTCGTCGTTAGATCCAGCTTCAAGTCTCTACCAAAGTTGTCTTTCAACTGACGATTCTCATCCACCGCGAATATGGCCTCTTCAATAGATGCTGCGTCACCGACAGCTTTTTCGATATCGAAGTAATAGTGCCGTTTGATAGGCTTCTTTGTTGCAGTTCTGGTACTGACAGGCGCTTCGAGATGAAGTGCCTGCGTGAGTGTGGTCAATCGCTGCTGACCGTCCAGAATCAACTTTTCAGGTTCGAGATCCTTCGGGAGCATGTTCTCGAGGCCTTCTACCGGCCTTGTTTCGAATCTCACAGCACCGCCGGATTCCAAGAGCATTACCGCTCCTATTGGAAATGATTTGGCTATGCTGGCGATAAGATCACGTACATGATAATCATCCCATACCCAACCTCGCTGGAAATCAGGAAGCTGGATCTTGCCAGTTTCGATCTCGCGAAGAATGTCCTGCAGCGATGATTTGGTACTATCGAAGGTTGTCATCTTCCTCACT
The DNA here is from genome assembly GCA_947499955.1 of uncultured Granulosicoccus sp. Classification (GTDB taxonomy): domain Bacteria; phylum Pseudomonadota; class Gammaproteobacteria; order Granulosicoccales; family Granulosicoccaceae; genus Granulosicoccus. The sequence goes on along the minus strand of CANMQI010000007.1, from coordinate 172,424 downwards.
CTTGTAAATTGCGATGGACTGGAAATACTGTCAGCCTAGAGACTATACGCGGAAGGAATTTCATCCAGCAGACCCTACAGCTTGAACATCACTACTTCCATCTTGATTCGCGCGACCCTATAGCGCTCTTGAGCACACTGTAATCATTGCGACTACCTGAGTCGCTTATAAAACCTGTCCTCAACTGTTTTAATCCGTGATTTGTACAACTCCTTATCGCTATCAATCCGATCAACTACATCCACAACGTGGCGGCACTTCAATTGAATGGATTGCTCAAACAGATCTTCAGTAGCCGCCAGAAACTGGACTGCATCCAACTGTTTTCCCACTATCGATAGAGCACCCGGAACCGAGGCTGCATCATTTTCGCGTCTTTCCGACCACGCTTTGTCTATGGCAAATCCTTCCAAATCTATCTGGACTCGAAACAGACTCTGAGATCTACCGCTTGGCGACAGCCAGCAGGGTGGTGGGACATCGCTTATACCCTGTGCAAAAGTCCTTTCAAGATATCGAAGCTTCCCGGTACATTCCCCGATATCCATTTCTGCTTCGTCCTCAGAACGGGCAAGCAATCCCATACATGCCTGCATGTCTGCTTCTTCCGCACCGATCAACTCCGACAACAATTCACCTCTCGTTTCAAGGGTCTCTGGCGCCAGGTCCTCCGACAATACATCAGTGATCTCGTAAAGCAGGGCAGCAGATTCCTGCTGTTCCATCAACGGTGCCAAAGCCGAGAGCAAGGTATTGGTATCCGTTTCACTGGAGCTACTGAACTCGGAATATACGAGATCTCTCAGTGTCTCGTTCTCGTCAACCAACTGTCTGTATTCGCTTTGCAGCATTGACAATTGCCCACCATCCTCTGACATCCGAACACGCATGCCGATCAAAAGGTCCTGCAACTCACCGACAGATTCAGGCAAATTTCTCTTGTATTCTTCTGCCTTCTGTTCCTTTTCGAGATTCCCACCAATCAACAACGTGAGAAGGAAGACAAAGAGCACCAGCACTTCGGTTAACGTGATGCCAAATATGAAAGAGCGTCGGGCAGCGTCTTCAATCACGTGTTGAAGGCTCTACTTCCGTTTGGGTATAATCCATATCAACTTGCTTGTTTGGTTCATCCTGTTCAGAAATACCACCAACTTGCAGAGTTCCATCTCCAATGAGGCCAAAACCCTCCTCCTCTGGTTTCTGATTTCCACCCACATACTTAGTAGACGAATTTGCTCCCGTATCACCATCAGGGTTAAGATTGAGGAACGTGTTTACACGGGCTGCATTACCAAGGCTTTCTTCCAACCGTCTGATAGCAACTTCCAAACGTTCAACACCTTCGCTGAGCATGTTTCCAGTGGCGGAAAAACTACTCAGCGTACCATGCAGACCAGACAAGCGATCATTGTTGTCAGCCAGGCTATTTGAGAATCGATCAAGTGGTCCGAAGACTGAACGATGTTTCTGCACGGAAGAGTCCAGGGTTGTATTCAAGGTGTCGATTCTCGACTGAACCTTGTCAACCGAAGTCTGCAAGACATCCAGATGCGTACCAAGTGCGACGACATGCGCACTTGCAGCATCCGAGTTGTCTTCCACGACCTTTAACAGCTTTTCAGAAATAAGCTCAGCACCATCTACCAATTGAGATTGACAATCCTTGCTGTGATCAGCAAGCATCCTGATTGCATTCTGTCCTTGACCAGACAAGGCATCCACGTTGGAGGTCGCGTGTATGAAAAGCGTATCCATGTCCGACTTACTTTTCTCTGCCAGCAATTCAAGCCCTGCCTTAGCGTTGTTTGCTAACGCGACCTGGGCACTCTTGACTTGATCTGTAATATCAGCTATCGATTTCTCAGTAATCTCCAGCGCCCTAGCAGACGCATCGTTGACACTCTTTTCAACTCCAGCGGAACTGCTGTCGAGTGCGCGAGTAAAACGTCTTGTAGCTCGAAGCAGGTCCGCCTGCGCCTGCCGCTGGGTGACTCCACCCTGCTGCTTGAACTGAGTTAATAGTACTTTCATCAAAAGGCCCACCAGAGTCGTGAGCATTGCCACACCGAACCGTGAAATGATGGCACTTATATCTATCGGTGAACGAACCTGAGTCAAAGCAACCAGAAGCGCAACCAATGTAAACATGAATCCCATGAAGTAGAGACTGTCGGCAACCTGTTCAATCTCCACAGTCCCATGCTTTTCCACTCGGTGCCTGCCGATTCTCATGAACAGGTACATCAGCATCATGGGAAGTAAGGTGGCAGCCCACCGGAGAACGATGCTGTCAGCGAGTCCGGAAAACAACAGTGGCGACGCCAAGAACAATGAGCCGAGGAGGAAAATCCAGACAAATATTCTTGCAAGGTCAACGGATTGCCTATTGCCGGAACTGTCTTTCGTTTGCAACGTAGAAGAGTTATCAGCCATCTCTCAACCACCGGCAGCAAGTACATTGACTGACTGGACCATCGCACCGGCGCCCATGAAAAATTGTTCCCAAAAAAGCACGTGCTTCCTACTCTGTAAAGCCTCATAACCAGGACGGGCGATATACAACAATCTGACTGTCCATGAGGGAATCGAGAGAGCCGTCTTTACGCTATAAGGTGCCGCTTCGTAGAGCGAGTATTCCTGAGCATCACGATAGTGGCTGTACTCGGCAGTGTTTTGCAACATGTCAGAACCAATGATCAGTTCCAAATCCTGAAACTGACCAGGGTCATCGTTCTCTTCGGCCACCGCCACATATTGAAGCGCTTCCAGAATCGGAGATTCTGTAGAATTTTGTGGACCAAGAGCGTCATTGATGATGACACCGACAGGCTCAGCGAATTTGTCCGTCCATTCTTTCTTCAGAAGTCTTTCGTTTTCTGTCAACGCATTGGCAGCTGTTCCGTCACGCGGCTTGCAACGATCAAAGACCTTGCGCACATGTGTCTTTTCATCCGGAACGAGGCTATAAATGGCGACGCGAGAATAAGCGGGTGCTGTCCTTATATGCCCATCTATACGCTTTCTGAGTTCGAGCTTTTGCAATGGCGATATCTGATCGCTGGTGTCGATCAAAAATACAAGCTTCGAGGGTGGTCCGCTATCCGGGCATCCCAAATCATCAAAGTTAACTCGATTAACCGCGTCATACCCGATATAGGCACCACCTGCCAGAGTCAGAACGCCAAGAGCCACAAACAACCAGATTCCGGCGCGATCCTTCCGCGCTTTGGAATTATTTCTCAGAACACTCATGCTGCGTTAGTTTCAGCCGATTTGGCAACAAAGCTGTTTGTGGTGCTATTGCGCTTCAATGCCAGTATGTCGTGCACCCTGTCGATCTTATCGTTATGCATCTTGTCCAACGTCGCTCTGGATTCCGCTTCCAACTGCTTGTAATCGTTCAATAGTTCTGACAAACGTGCTGGCGACTCACATCGTTCAACTCTGGGTTGAAAATGTGATATTTCGAAAGGCGTAATTACTCTGAACCAGTCCGGCGGTGTATTACTTCGTGCATTTCGGTTTGCCGTTCGATAATCAGCAACCAATGCATCATGGTATGTGACGAGTGTTTGCCCGAATGAATCCCATTGTGAAAGCAATTGGTTATGAGACTCAACGGCATCGTGTATGTTGTTGACGTTGTATTCAATCTCTCCACTGAAGTGCTCGATTTCCGCAAGACACTGTTTCTTAGCTTGCTCCAAGCTACTCAAAAGGGTATCCCGGTCCTCAAGAACCTTGTCTCTTGCGGCCTCAGCTTTTTTCGTCACTCGTCCATATCCGAAATACAGATCATCCGAATAGAGCACCTTCAAAAATGCCCCTACCGCAAAAAGGAATGTCAAGGCGAAGAAAAGATATGAATTGATGTCGCTCGGCTTCCAGTTCCCTTCTCGCACACTTTCGAAAACCGCCTGCAATGCACCGTCCGGCTCGTTAATAAACGCATCACGATATAGCGTCAGGAAGAGCAACCCTGCTATCAAAAACACGAAATAGGCGATCGTAGTCAAAATACCGAAGGCCTTTAGCCCAATATTTCGGTGCGATATCAGCCTTGCAGGTAGCAAGGCCACGGCTGCTGCTATAGCCACATTGACTATCGAAATCATTGCTGCCTGCCCGAAACCGCCGAGCAGACCGCTTCGAGAACCTTCTGCGAAGAAATAGCCATTCATCCCAGACTCTAGAACGACAATAAGACAAAGTAGTGCCCAAGTGAGAATCGAGCTTTCCGGATATTCAGCTCGTCGCCTGAGTCCATGTTTCCTTCTGAACTCACTCAGCTCCTGTTTGCACTGATCAAAACGAGTCCTTCCATCATCCATCTCGGGCTCGGCACTGAGCAACAGTTTTTCTACGTTTGATTCATACGACTCAACGGCATTCTCCAAGCCTTTTTGGTAAGCCTGCGTATTCGTTAACTGAGCTGTTTGAGCGAACGATTTTAGTATTGTCGTCAGCTTCTGGCTGGTGTCATCTGCGATAGTGCTCAACGCCTGAACGATGGTCTGCTCATAGCTCGCAGCCCTCACACTATGACTATCCGGGAGATTCCTGGCTCCCTCCTCTTTCGCGCGCTCAACGACCTCTAACTTTCTACTTAAACTGTCACGATCAATGTCAGGAAAAGGAGAGTCACGATGCGACACCGCAGCGGGTGGGAACAACCGCTTGAAAAATGTCCTGATTGTGTCTATCAACGTATTCATCGTCCGTCATGAAAATAGTCGGCAGAGACCATTACCAATCAGCACCTGGCATCTTTGCTTGCCACTTGCCAAATCAGAGGTATGGAATCTTACCCTTTGGCTCCCCGTAGTCCAATCGCACTACATGGTCTTGCGAGCTTCGACTGCACCGCTAGCGATTCTCTTACAACTAGGAGATATAAAGCAAGCGATAAGCGTTAATGATCGTCGGTACAGGTATTAGTCCCAAAGCGACTGCGTTGTTCAAAGGTGCACGCTTTTACCGCAAACACTCAACTATCATCCTGACTGATAAAGTTTTCGCAGACGATTCTTGAACGATTCAACCCGCAAGTGTATGGCAATCACCGTTCTCGTTACTTTTGCGATCCTTGGCTTGCACGCCTGCAGTCGAGAATCCACCGGAGAGCAGGACTTCGACCGCAAGCAGCTCCGCGCAAGTCTGCATGAACACATATCCGGTAACACTTTCATCAACAACCGCGACTCCTGGGAAGTCATAAGCGCTGCCTCAGAATCCGTAAACAATAGCGTCCAGTTATTCTATAAGCGCACTACTATTGATAGCAATCAACGCGCATCCGGCAAGAACCAGAACCAGGCTGATTACTGGAACCGCGAACACGTCTGGCCGCAATCCTATGGGTTGCGCGGTACACTAGCGGCGCGGGATCTCCACAACATAGTCCCCGTTGATAGAACTGTGAATACCTCTCGCGGTAACAAGCTCTTTGATGTGACCAATCAGCCGCATCATGAATGCTCCGGTTGTCGAACCAACAGTACCTTGTGGGAGCCACCCGATGCCGCCAAGGGCGACGTTGCCCGTATTCTTTTCTATATGGACGTGCGGTATGACGGTTATGGCGATGAGCCTGATCTACATTTGTCAGACGCACCTGACAAGAATCGGGCAACTTTTGGCCGTTTGAGCATTCTATTTCAGTGGCACTGCAGCGACGAGGTCTCTGCCGAGGAACGGCAAAGAAATGATGTTGTTGCAAAAGCGCAAGGCAATCGTAATCCATTCATAGACAAACCTGCTCTCGCAGAGAGTCTCTACGCCTTTGATTGCACGAGACTGTAACTCGGATAGCTCAAATTCTAGTCACCGCAAGCTCATCAGTTCTTGAACAAAGTTGCGGTATTCTCCAATCCAATGGGAATGCGCTAGAGAATTGGCTAATGCAGTTCTGTTGACTACCGCCTGAATAATGCAATGGCGGCATAGCCAGGTGTATACGAAACTAACTGAAGTCCAATTCGTGAATCCCACGAAGTAAAGACATACGCCGCAACTCTCCTCATTCAATCACCCAACTGCGCCAGCCTGACCGCACATTCCTCTCTCTCCCGCCTGCCCTGATCAGTTGAATCATTGACCAACCTCTCCAGCTCTTCCAGATTCACAGGACACATACGAACCTCTCCTATCACGCTGCCATATACCGGATCTGTCACCTCTATGCGAGTCTCACGTGCACCGGGCTGGTATGTTGGATACAAGATAGTGCTGCGAGGTTGATCGCGGTGACTGACGGCATAGACGACTAGCTGATACAACATGTGACGAGGCAAATCCTTGTCCCAGATATCTCGGTACTTGGCATCGAGAATCGAACAGATTCTATTGCCCTCCTTGATGACGAAGTCTGGTCGTGGTGTAGGGGATCTGCGCTTCGGGCTGAAATTCGGGTTGTACCGCATCATCCCCTTCAGACTGTGTTCATCGATGACGCTGTAGCCAGGCAAGTTCTCCCGCAGAAATCGAGACAACAGAGCCTGAAAGAAGGCGTTCATATCAAACAAATAGCCTGGCATGCGATTCGTAGCGGTCTCACCTTCGAGCGCAATTCCTTGCGATTCAACCAGCAAGCGAATGATCGACATCGCGGGTTGATAGGCCTTCGTTAATCGAGTCATCTGCCGTTCTACCTGACTCATCACCGTGCGGTTCAAACGCACGGTCGATACCTGTTCTTCAATCTGGCCAGCCAGTCTCCTGGACTCCCGACTAAGCTCCACATTGCTGGCGACTGACCCTGCCAGTTTCAGCCCGGCCACCAACACCGCATTCAGCAGCGTGTCTTCGACGCGTGGATAGTGCCTGCAAGGAAGGGTTGCCGTGGCCCTGCCACCCTGCTTTGCCAGTTGCTGGATATCGATCCGACCCCGAGGAGATTCCAGTGGTTCACTTTGAGCAATGTAGGCACGTTGCAAGCCACGAGACAGTAGCTCCTGAACTTCGGCATTGAGCTGGTGAACCAATAGGTCCTCGAATCCGCAGGGTTCATTGAAATGAGAGGTACTGGAAATCAGGTTCAATCGACGGAAGCCGTAGGCGTAGCGAAGCAGTCCCAGCAGCGAGGAACCGCGCAGCTTGGGCAACACGGTCACGCTGAGGTCACCAATCTGAATTCGGCCTACATGAGAGTAGGCTCTGATCTTGAGCCCACTGCGCAGCTCTGTCAGTTCAAGCAAACGGGATTCAGCCAAGGTATGCATCACCCCATTGCTCGTGGCTGAAGTTGCAACCTGCAGCCCCGCTAGTTGTTCACAGCTCGCAGGCTCACGCGTCTGCCACTCGAACATAGTGACCGATGTAGCTTCCCCATTCATTCACTGATCTCGGCAGTGTCATCGTCTTCATCACTACCGTCATCCTCGGGGGATACATCAGATGCCAAAGCTTCGGAGGTATTCATGATCTCAGAATACGATGACAACAGGCCTTCAACAAATTGCTCTTCCTGCCCGTCGTCAAACACATCCTGGCGAACACGCTGCTGTGCGGTATCGATCAAATCGGTACCTAGAATCTTGGCTAGTGTTCCATAGTCCTCGTAGCAGTACTCTTCCAGCAGCGGGATGATGTCGTCCCTGATTAGCCTTTTCAAATCAGCAATATCCTTGATAGGGGTCCCTTGCTGCAAAAGGTACGAATGACCGATCTGGAGGTTTCGGGCATCCCGGCCAACGTGCTCCCGAATACGCTCATTCAGAGCATTGAACCATGCAGCCAAAGGAATACCGCCAACATTCGCATTCTTGAAAACCGTACCGTCAGGCATCATCTCGATAAAACCAAAGCGTCGTCTAAGCGCGGCATCCAGCAGTGAAATGGAGCGATCAGCCGTATTCATGGTTCCGACCAGATAGACATTGCGTGGCACATTGAATACGTGCTGGCTCACAGGCAGAATGATTCGCTTACCGCGCTTGTCTTTTTCAAGCGTTGTCAGCAACTCACCGAATATGCGCGGAATGTCGCCGCGGTTGATTTCATCCACAATGAGGTAGAAGTTTCGCTCTGGCGTCTGGATCGCATCCTTGCATAGCTTCTTGAACACACCGTCGCGAAGCTCGAATGACATCTGGCCGTTGACGAGATGCGGCCGATAGCCTTCAAGGAAGTCTTCGTAGCCGTATGCTGGATGAAAGCAGCACAGCCTCACCGTACCCAGCTTTTGATCATCCCCCGTGACAACGAGCTTTTCCTGTTCCCCCAGGTCCTCGTATTTCTTGCCGAAGGCAGAGACTGCAGCAAGATCATTTACCGCCAGCTCTGCCCAATAGGTTTTTCCCGTCCCTGGCGGTCCATACAAGATAACCTGCCCTTTTCGTTCCAGTACGGACTGAATGCGGCCAAGGTATCCAGAGAGACGAAGGTGTCTTTTGACAGCAGGTGTGGCGGACTCAGCTTTGATGAGCGGAGTTGCATCCTGAATGCGCTTCTCTATCTCGACAATGTTCTCGTCGTATTTCTTGATTTCACGAACGGTTGAACGCAAACCTTCGTCAATGGGCATTCTCCACTCATCCAGATTCAGCCATTCCACCGGTCGTTGATGAGCAAAGTCAAAGCCAGCGTCGTACTGGTAGTGTCCAGTAATTCGCCCAAGCCCTAGTATCGTGGCACCATTGGCGGCAATAATGATGTCGCCCTCCTTCATACCATCCACGAAATGCGATAGCTGAGAAGCACTGTTACCCACTGAAGATGCTGTTCTTTCCGGATAGCTAGCTGCGATCTGCTTCTTCAGCTTGTCCAGAGACTCCTTCTTTGACTCGAACCACGAGAGGTCATCGAGCCTGGACCAACCGACTGCGATAATGTCGCGTTCTTGCATCGTGTGCCAATGGTTTATATTGGTTGCACTATCCTGTGTGCCGACACGCCAATACCGATGCAGCCGCCCTTGAACCACATTCAAGGTTGCTGTTAGCTGATTCATTCGCAGACCGGTTTCATTCGCAGCCGATACAAACCGTCCTGCGCCAATGTACCGCCCACCCCGTTCGGGCGGTAGCTGCTGCATTTTCAGCAAATGAAACCGTTGCCATTCTGTGCTGTGATAGTCATCGAGTTTGTCAGGAAACAACAGACTGAAGTATTTGTGCCCCCAACCCAACCTGCTCACATCCGGAGCAAGATCTTCCATCTGATCCTGGAGCAAGGCGTAGTCATCATCGCTAGCATCATCAGGTAAGTTTTCCAGAAGCTCCACGCCGCTGAGCAGCTGATCGCGATGCTCGCGGGCGAACTCGACCGCCCTATCCATGCTGATATCCTGTGGCTTGCTCTTATTGTTCTCGCCGCCAGCCTGCCAGTGACCTGTTTCCTTCCGGCGAAACACTCGAAACTTCAGAGCGCTACCACCAACGATACTGCCAAATCGTCTGGTTTCGAATTCATCGTCGTTCTTGTACTCAAGCCAATAGACGAGACTGTCTCTATTGCCTTGATCATGGATGAATGTCAATAACGCCTCACCATCCAGACTTCTCAATTTTTCAGGATCAAAACGTTCCCGAAATATTGCGTAGTATTGCTCCAGCTGTGACTGGGTGTATATCTTCCCATCGCTGATTAGCTCCTCGCATTTTTCGATGATAGCGACGCGTTTTGCCTCACTGAGTATCACGACTCCACTGTCGCGAGTCACACGCATCACTTCACTGAGCGAGCGACCATCGGCGTGCTTCCATTCGAGCCAACCATTGCTGGGCCTACCCAGCACGGCAGATGAAGCGCCGCTTGGCGATCTGAACAGATGGTCTTGCGTAAATCTCAGCTGGCCTTCGTGCTCTTCCAGTATGCCCCCATCCAGTAGCTTCATCCGATTCTTCGTTGTCGATGCAGCGAGAGAAGGTACAGTTTCCTGGCGAGCGATGGAGCCGCGTTGGACGGTGAAACCTTCATCTGTGAACACTCCAAATGCATCGGCATCCAATCCACTTAGATGATACTGGTCGGTTGAATCGGTACTCAATGAGATAATCCCTATAGTTTTCGAACAGTTGCTTTCTGCATATATCGTAAAGATGCAACGCGGGGCGTTTCAGATTCTGCGCTAATAATTTTTCATGACTTGAAAACTGACAACACCCAACATCCTGTCTCACGGGAGCAGTGCGTGTCAGCAGAGCTTCGACTTAGTAAAATACGCATTAGTTTCCCTGTGTCCAGATTCAGATGCAACTCAGCGATCGTTCAGCTTTGGTACACACTGAGCAGCCAATTCACTACAGTGGTACTTGGCGTAAATGGTCCCTCTTTTCCTCATCAACCGCAAATTCAAATGAGCAGCGGCCTTTTGAACTCGTTCGTCTCTAATCAGTTTCAGCAGACCGTTGGCGCTGAGTGCTATCAGTTTCACTTGATGCTGACCAGCGTCCTTGTACTCGCCCTTTGCAATCCTGACCAACGGAAAAGATAGCCTGAAACGAAGTCGCTCTATCAAGCCTCCTCGCGGGAACAGTACATCGGAGGCAACGTTTACATGCCCGCACAACTTGTTGTTTGAACCCTTTGGATAAGCAACAACCAGCACTTCCATGACAGCCATATTGATGACAGCCAGTCGAGGCTGGAAAAAGCTGTTGGTTGACGGCATACAACTCATTGACCAAAGTGACTGCTCAGTCCTCCTCGGCATAGGTACGCAGTTTTTCAGGTATTTTCGCAATATCTCCAGAATAATGCCGGATTTATCGTGCTCCTGAAACTTTGCGTACCTTCCTCTCGTACGCTGAACGAATTCTTCCGGGAATTCCTTTTTTGGTGACTGATCCAACTGGTTTTCCATTTCCGGATTCAGCAGCCATCTCTCTTGCTCTTCCTGAGAAATGACCATATCCAGTTTCGTTTGGCCATTGATTTTGCTCACATGAACAATATTCGACAGCTTCATCCCGAGATCTTCAGCTGCTCTAATTCTTCTCTGCTCCTCTACGTTGAGATTTTTCCTGGCGACTCTGGAGAAGGTGAATCCAACGATATTGCCATGCATTCTTCGATGTTGACCGAAGCGACTGCGAACATCCACGGATTGCCCGATATAGAAGGTTGAATCAGCGAACTCAATCAGATAGATACCGCATCTGCGCTTTGCACGTCCGATCAAGCGGGCAGTCGTCTGAAGCGAGGTCACCGGTTTTAACGGTGGGTAGCCCAATGACTGTACCCAAATTTCCTTGTTTTCCATTCCTTTGAAACTCGTGATTTTTCAGGAGATACAAGCCAGTAAAAAATATCGGCATCGTGGAGCATCAACACCGCGTGCATTCGCCTCAACTGTTCAGAAATTCACATAACTGAACGAGCTAGCATTACCTTGCTTGAAGTATTTTCTAACATCGACGTTCATGTATTTTTCTCGGATATCGTCCGAGGCTACTTTGCCTGTGAACTCCACCCTATCGTTGAGTGATATTGTTCGAAACTCATAAGGATTTGTGCCACCTTGATGCCATTTTTCGATCTCATAAACTTCTTTTGTGACTCCCTGAAAAACGGGTAGTGCATACCGAGCCTTTTCTCTTCGGCTACCCATAGCCCAGGTTCCCCGAGTCACTTCGTATAACTCCTCTGCTGGCATGCTGTGCCTATACGTCTTGTTGATGCGTATCAAGATCACATTGTCTTCAAACTCCACCTCTTTGGCAGCATAGTGCCCAATCACCTGCTGCAGAGTCATTCTTCCGAATTCCTTGCTGCCACTACCACGGGTCATGTTCGTCAAGTTCTCGATACCAATCAAATCAATGGCTGCCGCCTCAACAACAAACGCTGCTTTCTCATCTCGTAGATTGTGCGCCAGGATCTCGATCTCCGGCAGGCGTGAGCCGTCGCGTATCTCTCGTATTTTGGAGATCTTGGCCGATTCTCCAGTTTCTGAAAGATGGTCTAGTACACGACCCTTGACACCTTTGCCGATGTAGAACGGCTTCTTTGTGTCAGGGTCGATATACAGATAGACATAATTCCCCAGAAGTCCTTGGATATGAGGGGGTAGGTCAATGTAAGTGTCCATTCCTATTTTTTCCGTTTTCGTCCAATAACGTGATTTTGGCCGAGCTGTAACCCTGAGCAGTTTCTGTCACTTGTCAGTGACATCTGCCCATCCAACTCGATTCCTTCCTTGCGATCCGGCTTGCTACTTACCGAGTCCCACTAAACGCAATCAAGTCATAAACCAGCCGCGAAAACTCCTTGGCCTTATCCGGATTCGATAACAACTGCATCATCTGATTCCGATTGGCCTCATTGCTCCCAATCACCGCATCGTCCACCGCCTTGGGAAAGTCACCCAGCATGGCCTGCTCACGGGTGTTGGTACGTAGTTGCATCATGGCGCGTTCGTTCTCGCTGACCTTGTCGGCAACGGTGTGAGCAAAGTTGACGCAATCCTTGTCACTCAACTCATCCATCAAGAAGATCTCATTCAAGCGCGAGATAATCTGAGAAAGAAATTCCTCTTTCGGGTCTTTCGCCTTGGCAGTTCCAGCACCCTCGCTCGGATCCAGCTCATAGCCTTCGGCATCTTCACTGAGCTTCAGATTCTGCTGTTTCAGTTTCGACAATCGGTAGTGACTTAGCACCACATTGTCCAGATCAACTTCATCCTCCGCTACCTGGGCCTCTCTGAGCATGGGCCGTAGCTTGCGGGCGAACAGGCTGAGCTTCTCCAGTTCCAGATCATCAAAGGGCACTATCTGAGAAATGAATTCATAGAAGCGCACGAAGGTGCCCAGATCCTTCTTGAAGATCTCCAGTGCATCCTTTGCCGTTCGGCATTCCTTCAAGTGGTTGTCAGCGTTGCCGATCAGTACCGCGTCCCCGGTCTTGCGATTGCGCTCCATCATCTCCAGAGACACCTTGTAGGCATCCACCGCCAACTCATAACGCTTGGTCCAACGATCCACTGCGGGTTTACAGATCGTGGCCAGGGCCTTGTCGCTCTTGCCCTTCTGGTAGAAGGCGGTAACGAACTGTTCTACCTCCGCCCATTGAAAGACACCGAAGCCGCGCAGCTTTTCGAACAAGTCGTAAACCATCTGCGGGTCAGATACATCCGTTAGTTCCGCTATCTGATAGTACGGCTGAAACGCTGCCAGTACATCGTCCGGGTCATTGAAGAAATCCAGCACGAAGGTGCCGCTGGCTTTCTTGCCGGCATAGTCGCGGTTCAAGCGTGACAGGGTCTGTACACACTCCACACCACCCAGCTTCTTGTCCACGTACATGGCACACAGCTTCGGTTGATCAAATCCTGTCTGGAACTTGTTGGCCACGATCATGACCTGATAGTCGTCGGTATCGAAAGCCTTGCGCATGTCCCGCCCTTTCAGGTTCGGGTTCATATTGGTTTCAGTGAATTTCTCGCCCAGTAGATCGGTGGCTCCCGGGTCTTTCTCCGTGAATTCCACCTCACCCGAAAAGGCTGCCATGGCATGAATGCCGGTATAGCCCTTCTCCGTGATGTAGCGATCAAAACTGATCTTGTAGCGCACCGCCTCCTTGCGTGAGCTGGTCACCACCATGGCCTTGGCCTGCCCACCCAGCAAGCCCATGATGTTGTCTTTGAAGTGCTCGACAATCACCTGCACTTTCTGCGAGATGTTGTAGTCATGCAGGCGTACCCACTGGTTCAGCTTCACCTTAGCCTTCTTGCTATCCACCTCCTTGTCCACATCCTGCATTTTCAGGGCAAGGTTATAGGCCACCTTGTAGCTGGTGTAGTTCTTCAGCACATCCAGAATGAAGCCTTCCTCGATGGCCTGTCGCATGCTGTACACATGAAACGATACCGGCTTGTTGGTTTTGGACGCAGGCTCACTCGGGTCTGGCCTGCGACCAAAGAGCTCCAGTGTCTTGGCCTTGGGTGTGGCGGTGAAGGCAAAGTAGCTCAGGTTCGGGGAGGCACTACGCGAGGCTATGATCTCGTTCAACACATCGTCTGCGCTCTGAGGCGCATCCGGGTCCGCATCGCTGTCGCTGGCCTCGGTCATCAGCACTTCCTTCAACTGACGCGCTGTGGAGCCTGTCTGTGAGGAATGCGCCTCATCGGCAATGATGGCGTAGTTGCGCTCCTTCAGGCTCACTGTATTCTCGATGGCCTTGAGTACATGCGGAAACGTCTGGATCGTGACAATGATGATCGGCTGAGACTGCTCCAGAGCCGTTGCCAGCTTGTCAGATTTCGACCCTTCCCCCTCCCGCCGATTGATACGCCCCACCACCCCATCAACATGTTCCAGCTGATAGATGGTGTCCTGCAACTGATCATCCAGTACCGTGCGGTCGGTGACGATAATCACTGAATGAAACTGCTTGTTGCCCTTGTCGTCATACAAGGACGAGAGCTGATGCGCGGTCCAGGCAATGGAGTTGGACTTGCCCGAACCGGCACTGTGCTGGATCAGATACGACTGCCCCGGCCCCTCACTACGCGCTGCAGACAACAGCTTGTTGACCACATCCCACTGATGGTAGCGCGGGAACATCATGGTCTCTTTCTTGGATTTACGCCCCTCCCAGTCCTCTACCTCCTTGATCTCAAGGTGCATGAAGCGCTGGAAGATGCGCAGCAGGTTCTGTGGCAACAGCACCTCGTTCCACAGATAGCTCGTCGGATCACTGCCATCGGCCGGTATATCGTTACCCTTGCCACCCTCAGCCGTACCCTTGTTAAACGGCAGGAAGAAGGTTTCCTCGCCCTTCAACTGCGTGGTCATCCACACCTCGTACTGACTGACCGCAAAATGCACCAAGGCACCGCGCTTGAAGGTCAGCAAGGGTTCAGGCTTACGAGTAACCGGATCTATCGGCAATCTCGTCTTCTGATACTGCTCCTTCGCATTATTGAACGCCTGCTTGAATTCGGATTTCAGCTCCATCGTGACCACTGGCAGGCCATTGACAAACAACACCAGATCAATGCGCAGCTTCTGCGCCATCAAACCGGTTTCTGCCAGATGCTTCTCTGTCGCCCATGGGCTGTACACCAGTTCGGGTACCACACGCAGTCGATTCATGCCATAACGAATTAGCGTATCCGGATTCAGATCATGCTCCGGCTTGAACTGACACAGACTGAAGCGCGTACCGCGATCCTTGACCTCATGGCGCAAGACACCCAAAGTGCCAAAGGTACGAAGCTCCTTATCCGCCGCATTCGGATCAGCCTTGTTCAACTGCGAAGCTACCTTCTCCAGAAACTTCTCTTCCGGATTATTCGGATAGATACCGCAATACTTCTCCCACTGATCCGGCTGACTCTCCTTCAAGAACGCCAGCGTGTCTTCCGAATACAAAGCCAGCTCACGGTTGTATTTCGAAGGTGATCCAAGTAACCACCCATGGCCCACCAGGGACTCAACAATGTGATTCTGGAAAGCGTATTCTGCGGATTTATCGGGGTGGTGACTCATGGAGAATCCGTTTTCTGATGAGAACTGGCTGAAATACCTGAAGGCATGATTATAGTATGGACACCATAACCTGCTGACGCTGAAGAATTTTACTGAAAGCTACTTACTTCAGGCGCCCGCATTGAGAATGGCTTCAATTTCTTCGATTGAATCCAGGATGTCACGGAATTCAGGGGCATCGCCAAAAATCATGGCTCGGGTATTCTCATAATCCCGAGAGAGGCGACTGACCATGTTACCCACCGGTTGCAGTGCAAATGAACCTGCAGTTGCGCTGGCAAGCTTGTAATCGGGTCTGTTGAAAAATATTCGGGCGTGCCCGATACAGTCTGCGCCAAGAGCACCATCGGCCATCGCGCTCCTACCTACTTCCGAATTCAGTAGCGTATGCAGATCATAGTAGTGACGGGAGACTCGCTGACCATCCTGACGCAGTACATTACGTTGATCAAACCAGTGGCGCAAACCATGAGCGATAACGATCTTGTCCCAGAATGTGCGTTGAGCATTGATCGTCGTAACTCTCGGCACGCACAGGTCGAGCGAATCCAGATCATCGTTAACGTAAGGGGCAATCGATTGGGCGGTGTGAGGGTCAAGTGCCGACTTGGCACCTGATTCGATCTTGACAGCGGCTTGTACATAGCCTGTCTGAGTCGCGTCGACGCGGGGGTACCAAACAAGCAGTGTCTGTCCACTCGAATCCGCAGTGTCGACCTCAACACGCCCTTGCCCATTCGTGTCAGCGGCAAGAAGCTCGGAAACAGAGTTCAACAAATCGGTGGTGATGTACCGACTGCAGTCTGCCATGATGGACTCGAACTCCGCTCTACGTTTCTTGTTTGACAGTTTCGCTATCTCGACCGCGTCTGCCGGATGTCCGAGATCATCCCGAAACACCGTGACATCGATATCCTCCGAGAACCGATTGATCAAGCCGTAGGCTTTCGACAAGGAAGTTCCACCCTTGAATAGCAGGCGCGGGCCTCCCGCCGGTAATCGATGATAGAGCGCATTCAACGTCCAGCAAACCCAGAAATCCTTTTCGATATTGATCAAGGGCACGCCCATGCGCTGAGCCGTTGTCAGGAAAAGGTCTGCACGATCGGCAGGTTCAGCATTGATAACTTGTTGAAAGGCGGATGTACTCATGACTTTGCTTCCTTGTCAGCATTATCGAGTGGTGCTCGCAGGATGTCCTGCATCCAGATCGGCATTGCAGACAAACCGGCACGTAGATCATCGGCCAATTCTGCCCCCTCCTTCTCGTCGCGTAACAGCTTTCGGATAATGCCACCGACCTTTGCCAGTTCTGACTCGTGATCCATGACATCGTGTATCCAGTAAAGCGCCTGGACAATGTACATACCGGGCCGCTCAGCCCAATAGAGGCGGCTAGGAGCTGAGTGTTTGAACACGATCCGCTGATTACCCAGCTGAATCGGTTTCAGACGCGCATCGACCAGCACTTCGATCTTTGCGGGTACAGCATTGGTCATTCCCAGGGTATTGGCTGCCGTCATGCCATCCACGACACAACGCACCTTGTCACGACGCTTCACAGCATCAATGACGGCACGGTAGTCAGGCACGGTGTGTTTCTTCGTCAGAGGGTTGAACGCTGGCATGTCGTAGAGCCCACGGTCAACTCGACGAAGCAAGCCGCTCTTCACCATGCGTTGAAGTGCTTTGTCAACGGACGCTCGGCTTCCGATGTCCACAAAGTCACCTGGCGTCCAAACGAGCTGGCGGGCTTGTTCGATGCGCGCCTGAATGGCGGCGGGGATGGATGAATGCTCTGAGACCATGTCCAAAGTATACTACATTTTTCGGACATGGGCTATGGGCATCGCAATCACACTGCAAGCTTGAGAATGCAGGCTGATGCCTACCGGTCAGCTTTGCTCGGCTATAAGAACACGTATTATTGAAACAGGAAGTCCATTCCCCATCGACGTATTTAAACCTGATGCAAAACTATTTCATCCTGGAAAACGTATTCAGCGAACTTATCGGGATGTGCAGCTAAAGGGGTTATCTATCCATGCCGGGGGTTGATGTGGACTTTGGGGCTTGCCAGTTTCGGACATCGATCTTGCCGGTGACGGCGGCGGAGATTAGGGCGGTGCGGCGTTCTTTGAGCAAATCGATTGCCTCATTTGCTCTTCCCAATAGACTTGAGTTGGTTGTTTCGGAGGACTCTAAAAATCGCACAATGTCATCCTGCTCATCTGGCGTAGGAATTAGAACCGGAAACTTTCCAACTATCTCGGCATTGAGATTCATCTGACTAGTTTCGTTGCCACCATCTCTCAACGCGTTATATGAACTCATAAAATAGTACTTGAGATACACGGACGTCAAATTCGAATCTGGCACGATAGCGGCACATGCTTGATTATATGTAGCGCTTATTCCAAGTAGCGCCACTCTGCCTCTTGTCACTCCCTGACCATACATTGCCATCAGCAATGTACCGGGTTCAGCCAATTTTATTGACGTAGCATTCACTGCCAATTCAGTCACGGTCTCTTCAGCTGAGCAAATATCAGAATAATTGACTTCTCCTGTCTTTATCCAAGGTATATCTCCTCCCCAGTACGAGACCATTTGTCTATCCGGTGTAGCACCAGTAGTGATTGAAGAACAATAGCCAAGTGAACAGACTCGCCACCCAGCCGGCACCTCCCCCAACCACTCAACCCCCGAATCCTTCATCGGCGCATCCGGATTCAACCCCTTAGTCACGGCATGACTGATCACCGCCTGACGTTTTTCCTTCAACAGCTTGATCAGTTGTTGTTGCTTTTCGATCAGCGTGTCGATTTTGGCGGTTTCGTGGTCGAGGAAGTTGGCTATATTTTGTTGTTCTCTAGAATCCACAACCGCTAATTGCAACTCTCCTGTCTTCTCTTGATTCATGATTCCAATTGTCGAGGCGTTGGATATCTGCTTCATTTGGCTTTCCTGCACTGACAAGGCATATTTCAAGAATCGACTTTCGACTGTGTCTATTGGGGTAATAACGTTTATTTGTTGATTACAAGAAAATGACTTTTCACATAACGCGACACGCCCAAGGGTGGCCCCTATCCCAATTACTAAGATCGAATTTTCCTTGTATATCTCCACATCTGTCAAAATTTTTGAGTCATTCGCGAGATATTTTTTCGACGTGTCAAGTACTGAAGCCGCAAAGTCGCCAGGTGTAAACCAAGAAACGACACCATCATCAGAGAACGCTTCTTGGTTCTTCGGTGTTCTTCCCGTCGCTATGTTTCTCGACAAATGCTTAATGCGCATAACATTCCAGGTAGTAGGAATATCCCCCAACCACTCAACCCCACTATCCCGATACTCCGGATAAGCCTCATACCCACTCACACCCCCACCTCCCCAAGCAGGGCCATAATCTCCCGCGAAACCTCCGCCAACTCCGCATCAATCACCTCCAGATCCCGCGGCGGCACATATTCATAAAAATGCCGATTAAACGGAATCTCATACCCCACGATCCCAATCTCCCCATCCTTGTCATCCCGCTTCGATGAATCAATCCATGCATCCGGCACATGCGGTTGCACTTCCTTGGCGAAGTACGCCTCATTCACTTCATTGACGCTGCGGCTTGGGTCCAGTGGCACATTCTCGTTATCCCGAAGATCACTGTCAGGCGTGTATTCCACCACCTGCGCTTTGCCCTTGACATCGGTGGTTTCAAACAGGCCATACACCGGATCGGCCTCAGCCTTGTGTACCTTCTTGACGACCTTCTCTGCCTCCGGATTGGTCCAGCAGATCGCATTCAGTAATTGCTTCTTTTCCGCCGTCTCCAGCTTGATATCCAAGGTCTTGCAGGCCGCCTTCAGCCCACCATCCAGCGGGTTTACATCATCATACTGCTCCTTGCCAATCTCACCCTGCAAGGCGCGGGCTTTGAGTAACAAGGCTTTCTGGTTCAGCCAGGTCTTTTCATTCAGCAGGTCCTTGATATCCTTTTCCTTCATGGCGCTGAGGTTGGCCTTGATATGAACCCGAATCTCGGTCTCGTAATCAATCAACTGCCCATACTGATCACAGCTCTCTTCATCGGACCAGTAGGCCTCACCGTATTCTGCATACACCCACTTCATGGCCGCATTGATGGCACGGCTGCTAGAGAAGCGCAGTTCACTCAGTAGCTCATCACTGAACTGCCAGGATTGTCGCAAGGGGCGTTCGATGGTCAGGCGTCGATACCCGAATTCATGGCTGGCAAACAGCTTGGCGGCGAAGGTCTTGGCAACCGCCTCCTTGGCGTTGGCTGACTGGCGTCCGCGATTGCTTTTCTGCTCAGCGGGTTTGTCCAGGGCCTGTCGTTCCACGGCCTCATAGTTGCCAAAGCAGCGAACAATGGTGGCCACATCCTTCTCGCTCATCTCATTGCGCTTGGACCCCAGGGACTTTCTCATCTTGCCGTAGAGGTTCACGCCATTGATCAGCAGCACCTGCCCTTTCTGTTCTTCGCGTTTCTTGTTCGACAGCACCCACACATAGGTGGCAATGCCGGTGTTGTAGAACATATCAGTCGGCAAGGCCACGATGGCCTCCAAAAGATCGGCTTCCAGAATATAGCGGCGTATCTCGGACTCGCCGGACCCGGCACCGCCAGTAAACAACGGTGAGCCATTCAGGATGATGCCGATACGGCCACCGCCCTCCTTGGCATCGCGCAGTTTGCTGATCAGGTGCATCAGGAACAACAGCGAGCCATCGGACTTGCGCGGCAAGCCGGGGCCGAAGCGGCCATCAAAGCCCTTTTCCCGTTGCTCGGTCTCCACATCCTTTTCGATCTTCTTCCAGTCCACGCCGAAGGGTGGGTTAGACAGCATGTAGTCGAACTGCATGGCATAGAGCTGATCGTTGGACAGGGTATTGCCCAGCTTGATGTTGTTCACTTCCTGCCCCTTGATGAGCATGTCCGCCTTGCAGATGGCGTAGCTTTCGGGGTTCAGCTCCTGACCAAAGGCGCGCATCACGGCATTGGGGTTCAGCTCGTGCACGTATTCCATGCCGGAGGACAGGAAACCACCGGTACCCGCTGTCGGGTCATAGATGGTGCGGATAATGCCGGGCTTGGTCAGCGCATCATCGTCTTCCATGAACACCAGTGCGGTGGTCAGGCGCACGATATCGCGTGGGGTGAAATGCTCACCCGCCGTCTCGTTGGAGCCTTCCGCAAACCGGCGAATCAGCTCTTCGAAGACCAGCCCCATGTCATGATTGGAGACCACCTTGGGGTCCAGGTTGATCTGGCGTACCCGCTGCACCACCTGATACAACAGATTGGCATCCCCCAGCTGACCAATGAATTCTGCGAAGTTGAAATACTCGAAGATCTCACGCGCATCTTTGGAGAATGCCTGTATGTAGGAGATCAGGTTGGCCTGTATGCCGGACTCCCCCAGCTTGGACAGATCCATCTTCGAGGTATTGACGAAGTTCAGTCCATTGGTGGCCCGAATCAGCAACTGCTCGGCGGCCTCTTCCGGCAGGCTCATGGCGGCCACTTCCTCGGCCTTGGCCAGCACCGCCTCCTTGCTCTCCTCCAGCACGCATTCCAGCCGTCTTAGCAGCGCAAACGGCAGGATGATCCGCCCATACTGACTTTGCTTGAAATCGCCGCGCAACAGATCAGCTATCGCCCAGGAGTCCGAGGCGAGATTGGTGGAGGTAGACGACATGCTTCAATGCATCCTTTCAGAAAGTGTAACTGGGTGATTTAAGCACAGACGGCAGCTTATTGCCTCTTTTTGGGGCTAGGCGTGACTGGCACCGACGCCAAGGCTTACGTTGGGAGGCAGAGAATCTGGTTCATCGAACTGTTTAGTCGTCTAAACGCTCCCCCCTCAGCACGTCAGCATTGTGCTGAAAACGAGCAAGCCGGCCAAACAATCCACCAGAAATCGGGAGAGGTCTGCAATGGTGCGATTTCTGATCAGTGCGTCGGCAGCGTGACAACTTCGCTGCTCCAGCAATTCATACGCCTGTCACCCACAGAATTTGTGGTTAGTGTCCATATGCCGCCGCCTTGGCGGCAGCCCATCAACGATAAGCGTTGTCGCGGTCCAGGGAATCCCCCCCTTATCTTCGGCTCGTTCACTCATCACCCGCCTCTTGCCTCGCCAATTGCCTCACCGCCCTTGCCCGCTCACGTTCCAGCTCTCGTGCAAGCTCCTCCTCACTGGGCAAATACGGTAGATACTTGGCCGCGAACAATTGTTGCTGGTCTGCCAGAACCGAATACTTCACCACCGCCTCACTCTTTTCACTACACAACACCAGCCCGATGGTGGGATTGTCGTCAGCTCCCTTGTGACGCTCATCGTACAGACGCACATAGGTGTCCATCTGGCCGACATCCTGATGCTTAAGCTTGCCCAGCTTCAGATCAACCAGCAGAAAGCATTTGAGCTTGAAGTTGTAGAACACCAGATCCAGATAGAAGTCTTCATCATCAAAGCGAATACGTTGCTGACGTTCAACGAAGGCAAAGCCCTTGCCCAGTTCCAGCAGAAACTGCTGCAGGTTGGAGATAATCGCCTTTTCCAGGTCGGCTTCCTGATAGCTTTTGTCATCCAGATTCAGGAAGTCCAGAATATAGGGATCCCGCAGATAGTCCTTTGCACTCTCCGTTAGCTTTTGCGTATGCTCTTCAGCTTCGGTCTCGACAAGCTGCTTATCCTGACTGGCCAGCAAACGCTCGTAGTAGAGACTGTTGATCTGTCGGTCGAGCGCACGGGAGCTCCAGCCTTGCTGGAAAGCTTCCTGCAAATACCAGGCACGAGCCTGCTTGTTTTCAATGCGAAGCAGTCGACGGTAATGCGTCCAACTCAATTCGAGACGCAGTGCGTCGCGAATTGGGAAAACCTCATAAAACTGTCGCATATTCCGTAGGTTAGTGACATCAAAGCCCTTGCCCAGCCGCTCCGTCAACCGCACTGACAACGCCTGAAGCTGCTGCTTGCCATAGGCTGCACGGCTCTCACCCTGCTGCTCATGCTCGACAATCAAACGGCCGATCTGCCAATAGCTTCGCACCATGGCGGTGTTGACCGCCTGACGTACCTGATCCCGCGCCGCCTCGATCTCCCGAGCGATATCGGCAACCAGGGCCTCAAGCGCTACCTGAGGCTCGACGCTCATACCTTCAGCCCCATAGCCTTCGAGTGATCGGCCACTTTCTTCCCCAGCTCTTGCTCCAGTGCTTTATAGGGTTCGGTCTTCTTCATGGCCATGGATAATCCTTAGTGTTTCCGAGCGTCGTGCGCTCCCGGCACGTGCTCCAGTAATTCGCGTACTTCGCAATCGAACAACTCACAGAGCTTGTCCAGGGCGTCCAGATCCACCTTCTGAGCGGTTTCCTTGTACATCAGGGTGAGCGTATTGCGTTTGAGTCCCGTTTCGCGGATGACATCGCTGATGCGCATCTTGTGTTCGCCCATCATACGGGCCAGGTGCCAACGAATCATGATTCTGTCTTCCGTCTTGTGGCTGTGCGGCACCTGATTGGATGCCAAGCAGACATCGATATCGATTGCTCAAGGCAGCCCTTACAGTCGGTAATTTTGGCAGGCGTTTATAGTTATGGTTGAATTTTTCCAGTTGAAATGAAATTTCCAATCCGCGCTCAGCAAAAATAAGAAACTTGGGCACTTTAAATGTCGGCGTGCCAGACCGGATGACCGGCCTGATCTTGCCAGCCCAGAGTAACCGCTAATGCCTGGGCAGGTTTTCACGATATTGGCG
This sequence comes from uncultured Granulosicoccus sp., assembly GCA_947499955.1. Lineage (GTDB taxonomy): Bacteria > Pseudomonadota > Gammaproteobacteria > Granulosicoccales > Granulosicoccaceae > Granulosicoccus. Next base: position 149,202 of record CANMQI010000007.1, on the reverse strand, counting down.
CGCTTTACCGAACCAACGCCCTGGCAACGAAAACGGGGCTCTCTGCGGCTGGTAGCATCTTAGCGGTCTGCGGAGAATCAATAGCGACAGAAAAGCCAAGTCACCATGGTGTTCAAGATTTGTACAGAATGACGAGAGAATGACAGAAACACCGCTCTGGCCATCTATACGCCTGTCACCCACAGGGTTATCCACAGGATTTGTGGATAACGGTTGGCTTCAGGAACGCTGCCCCACAAGGCGAAACGGGACACAGGATTTCCTGGTCAGCGACAGGCAAGAATCCTTCACCAGTTCAGACATCGCGTATTCTACGGCGCTATTCGCCGTAAACGCGCCCAGATGCAAACCGGGGCGGATTCTGAACCGCAAGGTGCGAAGAGCAACTTGCATACGTCCTCCCCTCCTGCCACACATATCACTTGCACTAGCAGCACCCCTCCAGCAAAGCGACACTATAAACTTGATTACTTGGCAGCTTTGGGAAAACGCGCTCAGGCACAAGCCCAACAAACTGCGTCTATCCTCGTACCACAACGACTCAGCTCTTCACTCGCATACCTCTGATGGTGGTCATGATGTCGACAAGGGACTGGCAACTGGCTTGCACTGAAAGAACATTTTCTCATGCTGAAACTGAACACCTTCCTCAGCAGCCGATTGTGGAGGGGCTTGACAGGGTCAATCAGTAGCCACCTCGAGAGAATCCAGCAAGACGCCATCCGCGGTGCGAGACAAGCCGAACTCTGCGACCTGTCGTAGGGCCCCATCCCGTGCCAGCCATTGCACTGTGGCACGGTGATTACGCACCTCGTGCATCACCGCGTCATAGTTCAGTACGAGAGACGCAGATTTGCTCGTGACGTTCGCCACAGTCCACTGGCTCACCACCAACATGAAATGACCCACGCTCTCCTCGTACGTACTCTGCAATCGCACGTCAGCGAGCGTCAGAGGCAGCGTAGTGTCGTTTTCAGTCAGTGACAGATGACGCTGAATATACCGATTCAAACGCTCGGTAGTCGCGGGTCTTAACGGTTCTTCGTCCTTCTCCTCCTCCAGCGCTGCAAGCTCAGGGGCAGCGATGAGGAGGTCCTCCAGCGGAAACTGGATAGTGAGCTGCAAGCCTGCTTCTTGCGGTTGCAGCAGAAGTACACTACCGGGCAAGGCATGCGCCAGTACCGCCCCCGAGCCTGAAGCAAGAACAGACAAAGCGAGCAAGCCTGTGTGCCAGGCAATGCGCCATGTCATTCAATCTGCCCGCCGTAGTCGTCCGTCAGATCCCGCCAGACCGAATGCGGATGGTTGCCAACTTTCTCGGTGGATTTGTTCGATTGCAACGAGAACTCGATCCAGAGAGAAGGACCGTGCACTCGTACATAGTCGTCTTCTGCGCTCATCTGCGGCGTGCCGGAAAAGCCAAGGTAGGTGTCCGACAGCTCGGCCGTGTATTTTTCCATATAGGCAGCGGCCTCTACCTCGGAAATATCACCCACATAGGTTTCAATTGCAGCCAGGAGCAGCGCCGTCTGTTCTTCATCCAGCTCAGAGACTTGCAGGCCTTCGAAGGTGTCCGGAATGGCATCGTCAGCCTGTGGTCCGGCAAGGATATCGCGATAGGTTCCTTCCAGACCGGCGGCGACACGCTGATCGTCCGAGAGCGCACTGAGCAGCGTTGCAAAAGCGTCGCGCTCCTGCGTAAGCGGTACGTTGACCCTGCCATTCATCTCGAAATACGGGAAGGGTTCGACACCCCGGAAGGACGGTGTCGCCCCTGCCAGCTTGCCGTCGATGTAGGTGTTGGCGAAGGCCATGTGATGCCCGCCATAATACAACTCCCAGGTACCAGTAGACCCGGGCGTGCCAAGGAAGGCAAATTTGGTGTTGAATGAGGAATACCCGGCCTTGTAGTCGGTACTCACCGTGTTGATGTAATCATCGGCATTCAGAGTCTGGATCATCTCATCGAAGCCTTCGTCGGCCTCATGGCTTGTGGCCTCCATCATGATCGCCTTCACAAGACCAAGCTGCTCGGTGTTCAACTCGCCCAACAGAACGCCCGGTCGTTTCGGAAAGGCGCCTGCGGGCAAATTGCTCCAATACTCTGCCTCAGTTCGGGAATAGGCCAATTGGAGTCGTTCAAGATTGTCTTCAGAGACATCCGCCTTCAGCAGCTCGATCAGGCACAGCATTCGCTCATAGCCTGGCGAGTCCCCACAGTCGGCGACACTGTCGGGAATCGGTACGCTCTCCATCAGGGTACTGGTATCCCCCATGCGGCTCTGCAGCGCGTCACTCAGGGCCTGATCTTCCTCCGACATCGGCGGGGGACCGTCGTGTTCCGGTTGTGCGTAGGCTGGAAAAACCAGAAACGCGGCCAGCGCGGTTCCTGTGATACACGGGAAATATCCTGCCATCGGGTAACCCTTTTCTCTGAAACCTCGCTGAGTATAGAGGAGCTTACTGTTGAAGATCGTGAAATCTCCGGCTCGCGAGCACTACCTTCAGCTACCCGTCTGCTGTCTGCCGTCTGCCGTCTGCCGTCTGCCGTCTGCCGTCTGCCGGGTCTCGACCACGTCATCAAAGCGGTGGCGCGACAGAATTTCAAGGAGTCTCAACCTTCGCCTGCCGATAACAGAACCGGAAACCGCTCGGCTCTACATTGGACAAGCTCACACGGCCATCGAGTTGGGTGGCAATCTCGTGACAGATGGCCAGACCCAGGCCCGCGCCTTGACCACTGGCTTGCCCTTCTGGCCGATAGAATGGCTGGTGCAATCGTTCAAGCTGTTCCTCAGGCACACCGGGTCCGGTATCCGACACACAGAACACCGCGTGCGGTACCGCATCCGGGACCGCGTCCGCATCCATGCCTTCGCTGAACACGGCGACGCTGATACTGCCACCGTCGGGCGTGAACTTGATCGCGTTGGACAAGGCATTGCGAACCACATGCTGAAGTTGATGATTGATGTCTTTCAGCTGCACCCGCTCAATACGTGTCACTTCCAGGTTGATGGATCGCCTTTCGACCAATGGGTAGACATCGGCAATCTGGGTTCTCACCATTTCATCAAGACTGACGACGGCTTCATCGCGGGTCAGGCCCGATTGCGCACGCGCCAGATCCAGCAATTGATTCACCAGGCGCTGCAATCGATCGACGCTGCGCGACAACGCTGCCTGGCGTTGATGCTTGCTCGCTTCGCTTCTGGCAGATTGCACATTGTCGATCTCCAGCGACAGCGCGGTAATGGGTGTGCGCAGTTCATGTGCGGCATCCGCGATGAAGCGACGCTGTCGCTGGTTGTGCGCCTCGTTCTTTTCCAGCAAGGAATCGATGGCCGAAACGAAGGGCATCACTTCGACCGGAATGCGGTCTCTGTTGGCTACATCGAGCTGCAAGGCGTCGCTGTTGCCCAGTCGGGTGGTCAGATCATTGAGTGGCTTGAAGCTGTGCCGAACTACCAGACTCACCAGCAAAGGTACCAGCAGGAAGAGCAACAACAAGGGCAAGGCCGTCGTCTTGGCACTGTTCAGTGCGATCTCAGCGCTGACGTCCAGCTTCTGCGCAACCACATACTTCTGCCTGCCACGATTTTCCCGTGTGACATAGATTCGCCAGAAGTCGCCGTCTTCACGCAGCGTATGGAAACCGGCATTAAGCGTCTTGTCGAAATTGATACCGTGCCTGTTCCTGCTTCCCAGCCGCCAGAATCGTACCGCACTGTCGTCGACATCATCGTCGAAGCGATCGCTGTCTGTCGGAGCCTCCATCTGATTGGTTTCTACCAGTTTCGCCACCGAAAGCAGAATCTCATCCTGAATATCACTGGCTTCGAGGTAGGAGGTTACGGTCGCAGCGCCGGTGGCCAAAACCAGTACAACAAAAAGAATAGCGAGCAGCGCGCGTTTGAGACGACGAGTCAGCCTTGGATTGCCGCCTGCCGACTCAGTCATTCTTCGGCACCATCCACCCCAGTCCGCGGACATTCTTGATGGCACTCTTGTCGGTCTTGAGGCGCAGGCCGTGAATGAGAAACTCGATGGCGTTACTACTGACCTCTTCCTCCCAGCTGTAGACCTTCTCTTCGAGTTCTTCTCGGGAAAACAGCCGCCCTGGTGTCACCAGCAATGCATGCAGCAGGCGGTACTCCTTGCCGGTCAATACCAGTTCGGTATTCAGATATGAGGCGCTCTTGTCAGCAGGATTCAGCGTGATGTCACCGTTCGACAGCAGTGGTTGTGCATTGCCGCCATGACGGCGCGCAACTGCGCGCAGGCGAGCCATCAGTTCACCCACCGAAAACGGCTTCACCAGATAATCATCGGCCCCCAGATCCAGTCCTGCAATGCGATCCTCGACAGCGTCCCGGGCCGTGATGATGATGACCGGGACACTGTTCTGCTGCTGCCGAATCTGCCTGAGTACGCTCAGACCATCTCTTTTCGGCAAGCCGATGTCGAGCAGGACCAGCTCGAAGGCACCGGCGTCCAGGCTCGCCAGTGCGGCCTCCCCGTCCTCGATCCAATCAGCCGCCATACCCGCATCATCGAGTGCACTGGCTATGGCTGAGCCGATTTGCGGATCATCTTCCACCAACAGAATTCGCATGCTGTGGATGATACGCGATGCATCAGGCTTGTGCGGAAGACGGTTCATCGGCTCGGGCCAGATCCTTTTCAAGCTTGCGCTTGAATGCCCAGGCTGACACAGCCAGCAGTGGCAACACGGCGAGCGAAAGCATGAAAAGAAAGAAACTGGCGATCATCATCGCGGCTCCCATGCCGATGGCCGTCAGTAAGGCCAGAGGTCGTACGACCCAACGAGTGAACGTGTCGGCCTGTTCATTCCTGAAAGAGTTGATGACATCGTCCGGGCTGATGTCATTGCCGTCGATTCGGATAGTGTGAGTGCTGTTGATCATGTTGTGTTATTCCTGATTTAATTGATGTTGTCATGTGTTGGAGGCGGCGAGCTCAAGGGTCAATGAGCTTGTCCACAGAGTTGCACTGTCTGGCCGCGAACTACAGAAGCTCACCGGTCTGCGCATCGACGCGGAATGTCGAAGCTGTGCCATCTGCCAGAACGGCTTCAACTTCCCAGACCATGTCGCCATTGGTCTCGTCTATCTCCATGGCTGTAATATCACCGTTCTCCATGGCCCTGACCAGCTCGATGGCCCTGTCGATCTTGATCTGATCAGCCATGGCAGGGGCCGTATCATCCGAGCGTTCGGAACTGAGGATGTCACCGGATTCGCCATCTATCTCCAGGCTGATGACGCCATTCGATTCATCCACGATGTCTATCTCCCAGACCGGTCGGTTGCGCTCGATCTCCAGCTCGGCTTCGATGATGTCGCCGGCGACCGATGTCAGCGCAATGGCCGTCGCATCATCGATGCCCAGACCCAGGTTCTGGAACTGCATTTTGTTGAGTGAATCGGCCTGCGCCATGGCGACAAGCAATGCCAGTGAAGCGATACCTGTACCCGCGGTAATTGTGCGTCCTGTAGTCCGGTTCATGAATTATTTCCTGTTCTCGTGACACTGCCGTTGTGCAGTTGAGATCATTCTAGGGAACGAGAATTAGCGGAAACTTAGCGCCAGCAAGTTTTCGGGATACCGTCCGGGACACCGTTCGGGACACCGAATGCACCCTCCGACCCCATGCCGCGCTTCCTTGATGGAGCCACCATAAGTGGGCACCATTGAATCACGGCGTCTTGACCTTTCGTGACAGTGACGACGTTCCGCACCGAGACAAGATCGGCTGGCAGGTGTCTGTAGCTGGCCGGACTGATGTACGAACCGTACTCGATTCTCGACTTGTCACTCAACTGAGAGCCTGGCGGGAGCACGGACGCCCTGAGATAAGCAAGCGCCATGATCAGCTGGCCTCTACGATCAGCTGATCAACCAGCAACTGCATCAGCAGCTCAGCGAGCTTGCTCAAGCGCGCCTGGCACCAGACATCAAGCAGGTAGACCCTGCAGAACTCCCCGACCGAGTCGGCGAGCTGGTCGGGAAATGGGTATCACGCACCCTGGCCTCGGTGACACCCGATGACAGAGCGGCAGCGGCCATCACAGGGCCGCGATCCTTGGTCGGTAGGCACATGCTTGATCTCCCAAAAAACACCCTGGGGATCACTGATACTTCGAGTTCCCTGAAATTATCCGCTCTCACCCTTTCTGGCGTGACTGCCAGGCAACATATTCAGAAGGCCGCAGCCCATAGCGAGCCAGAACGCCCGTGTGCAACCGCCGAAGCTCATCAATGATCAGTGCTTCTACATCCCTCTTCTCTTCTGCCAATTCGTGACGGGACAGCTCTTCCTTGATGATATCGAGAGGCGCACTCTCGGGCTGAGTAACCACACATCGAATCGTCTCTTTTATCACTTCACGCCACGCCAATCGCTGCGGATCAGGTGCAACCAGATCCTGTTTGATAACCAGATATTCCTGCGTCGATCGCTCGTAAGCCCAAACGAACAAGTCGCGCAACAATTCAACCCGATTCATTTCGTAAATGCCAAGCATGGAACGACTGTAGGCACTCCCTGGGACATCCAGAAAGGTCAAGGGGCAAAGATTGGCGCGTATCAGGGGTAAATTCGCTGCCAGTCGAGAACTTCGTTTGTTGACGTCTGCGAAAGGTTGCAAATAAGGCAAATGAACCATGATGAAAAATGACTGCTCGAAAACATCCTCGATTGCATTCGCTTTCTCCAGCATCAGATCGAGCATTTCTTCAATTTGTGCCGGCACTGCCAATGGGCGGTACACGCTCCTTCCGATTTCCACACCGTGTTGGCGCAATCGACCTTCGTCGGCCGGATTCGGCAATAGATTTTCTGACAAGGCGCTGTGCAGATTCATCAGCGTGAAGCGATCGAGGCCCACCGAATCGACATTGTCGACCAGCAGTTCTATGGCCGCCTTGTGGTTGAGAATCATCTGCGTTTCGACGGCGTCCTTGCCGGTTGCGATCCGACCGTTCTCGATCAGCTCGCGTGTGTCCAGACGACTGTAGGTATTACCTTCAAGATGACTGGAGGCCCACGAAAGATCAATAAGCAAGCGATCATGAATTGCGCGGCCATAAGTGCCAGCGGGAAGCTGAGTCTGACCGGTGTCGCCCATCTTGCGAAGTTGCTGCTGCAGAGGTTTGGACAGGTAGAGCGTTCGATTGGGTTGATAGGACTGGAGAAATTCACGCTGGTAACCGATCGGCCTACGCCCCATCAGTGGCTGATCGATATAGGCGATGATGTCCTGACTATCCGCCGAAATCGGAATGAATTGGGGGAAGTTATCGCCTCGGTCATTCGCCGAATGCACGGATGATCCAGCCGTAAAGTACCGACGCGCGCGACCTTCGCCAACAGCCCTGACACGGCCGCTGTTCATTAATTCCCTTAGCCACCGCTGGGCAGTCCGCCGAGCCAGATCCGGATGTCGTGCCAACAAATCGGCGATCGAAAGCCCTTCAGAGGAGGACAGGATGCTATCAACTAACTCGTCGCGGGTTGGCATCGGTCGCAATTCGTTTTCCCAGTTGGCGCGTTTACGAGATTCCGTGGCGCGATTATGGCGCGATTGGAAAAATCGCGCCACTAAAGATGGCGCGATCAGGATGATTTAACCTCGGTTGTTATAGGTTGCTCAGGAAACTGGCAGCAAATAGCTACCGACAAGGCTTTTCTTACGAGTCCATATCAGTTGGTGTGTGGTCCAACGATTCTCGGCAAACAACCTCGGAACTCCATCCGGCATCACACAAATTGATGATCTGTCGTCCTACACAACGGAATCCAAAGGACGCCCCTCCCACATTGCCCAACATAGTGGATGGATTCACCCCACTCCCAGCTGAACCTGACCTCTACGACCAGCTGATCGATCAGCAACCGCATCAGCAGCTCACTGAGCTGGCACAGACGCGCCTGGCACCACGCCGCCCCGATTTCCTGAACGATATCGGCAACCAGGACATCAAGCGCTAACTGAGGCTCGACGACATTTTCCCAAGCCTCCTTCGGATCATCAGTCAGGATGAAATCAGGTCATTGTGTCCGATAGTTTTCAGGTTATTGTGTCAGGCGATCACTAGGTTATCGTGTCAAAACATCAGCCAACCAGGCCATAGCCTATACTCCCTCAAAATCAGAATCCCAAGGACGCCCCTCCCACAATGCCCAACAAAGTGGATGGATTCACCCCACTCCCAGCCGAACCCGGCCTATATGACCAGCTGATCGATCAGCAACCGCATCAGCAGCTCACTGAGCTGGCACAGACGCGCCTGGCACCACGCCGCCCCGATTTCCTGAACGATATCGGCAACCAGGACATCAAGCGCTAACTGAGGCTCGACGACATTTTCCCAAGCCTCCTTCGGATCATCAGTCAGGATGAAATCAGGTCATTGTGTCCGATAGTTTTCAGGTTATTGTGTCAGGCGATCACTAGGTTATCGTGTCAAAACATCAGCCAACCAGGCCATAGCCTATACTCCCTCAAAATCAGAATCCCAAGGACGCCCCTCCCACAATGCCCAACAAAGTGGATGGATTCACCCCACTCCCAGCCGAACCCGGCCTATATGACCAACTGATCGACCGACAACTCCACGATCAACTCGCCGACCTCGCCCAGGCCCAACTGAGCCCGGACATCAAGCAGGTAGATCCCGCAGAACTCCCCGACCGAGTCGGCGAGCTGGTCGGGAAATGGGTCTCACGCACCCTGACCTCGGTGACACCCGATGACAGAGCCGCAGCGGCCATCACGCTGTCACAGGCCGTCATCAATGCGCTCGCTCATGAAGAAGCTGATGCGGAATCCTTGCCAAGTTCCTTGACCGACCCCGTGAGCCGGCTACTTGCCGTCAACCATCTCTCCCCCACCAACGCACCCATCCCTATCCGTCAGCCACTGACTCCATTGAGGGACACCGTGCTGATGACCAATGCGCGTGATCAGCCCGCCGTGGGTAGAGAGATAGAAGCCGAGATAGAGTCGGCTGACAGGATCGATCTGGTTCTGGCCTTCATCCGCTGGACCGGCATTCGCCAGCTGCTGCCCAGCCTCAAACGCCACACCGAGGCCGGTAGAAAGATTCGCATCATCACCACCACCTACACGGGCAGCACGGAACTCAAGGCACTGGACGTCTTGAAAGAGCTGGGCGCCGAGATCAAGGTCAGCTACGACACCTCCACCACTCGACTGCATGCCAAGGCCTGGTTGTTCCAACGCAAAACCGGCTTCTCCACCGTCTACATTGGTTCTTCGAACCTCACCTTCTCCGCCATGACACCGGGCCTGGAGTGGAATGTTCGCGCCTCCCAGCGACTCAATCCGGAGCTGATAACTGCGTTCGAACGCACCTTTGCCACCTACTGGGAAGATGCGCATTTCGAAGTCTTCGATCGTGAACAGTTCATCAAGGCCACAGCCCGCGAGACCGATGACTCCATCGTCACGCCCTTCGACATTCAGCCCTACCCCTTCCAGCGTCAAATTCTCGAGCGCTTGCAGGTAGAACGGGCCAAGGGCTATCCGAACAATCTCGTTGTCGCGGCAACCGGTACGGGTAAAACCATCATGGCGGCCTTCGACTACCGTCAGTTGAAAGCCGACCTTCCCCGGTCTCGCTTGCTGTTTGTAGCCCATCGCAGTGAAATCCTCGTGCAAAGCCAAACCACTTTTCGACACGTTCTACGCAGCGGCTCATTCGGTGAGCTCTGGGTTGACGGGCAAAGCCCCAGTCAATGGGACCACGTCTTCGCCTCCATTCAATCCATTACCGCCAACGATGTCACCACGCTCGACCCCACGCAATTCGATGTCGTCATCATCGATGAATTCCATCACGCTGCAGCCAACAGCTACGAGGCATTGCTCAATCACATCAAGCCCCGTCACTTGCTCGGCCTGACAGCCACCCCGGAACGTACCGATGGGCTCGATATCCTCAAGTGGTTCGACGGCAAAGTCAGCGTCGAGCTGCGATTGTGGGATGCACTAGAACAAGGCCTGCTTTCCCCCTTCCACTACTTCGGTATTCATGATTCCACCGATCTGTCGAAGATCACCTGGCGTCGAGGCGGCGGCTACGACATCAAGGAGCTGACAAATCTGTACACCGGTGATGACCTGCGAGCGTCGAAGGTAATACAAGCCGTGGTCGACAAGATCGGGGAGCCGACACGTATGCGAGCGCTGGGGTTCTGCGTCAGTATCGAACATGCTCACTTCATGGCCGAGCGATTTGCACGAGCCGGTATCGCCGCGCTGGCCGTCACCTCCCGGAACACCTCGGTCGATCGGCGCACCGCACTCGACGAACTGCGCGAGGGCAAGCAGAATATTCTGTTCACGGTGGATCTGTTCAACGAAGGGGTGGATATCCCTACCGTTGATGTCGTTCTGATGCTGCGCCCCACCGAGAGTGCCACCATCTTTCTGCAGCAACTGGGACGAGGCCTGCGGCGCGCTGACGGCAAGGAGGTGCTCACGGTGCTCGACTTCGTGGGTCATCACCGCAAGGAGTTTCGCTTCGACTTGCGCTATCGGGCCATGCTGGGTCTGAGCCGGCGTCAGCTCGAAACAGAGATCAAACAGGACTTCCCATACCTGCCCGCCGGTTGCCTGCTGGAGCTGGACCGGGTCAGCAAAGACGTCGTGCTGAAGAACATCAAGGAATCTCTCCCTACAGACTGGCGCCAGCGCATTCAGGAGCTTCGTACCATCGGTGACACCACGCTTGCCAACTATCTGCATGAGACCGGCCTGGAGCTGGATGACCTCTATCGAGGCAACCACACCTGGACGGAACTGCGCCGTGCGGCCGGCATCGACCAGACTGACGCCCTTGACGGTGAAGCCATGGTCGGTCGTGGCATTGCCCGCCTGTTGCATCTGGATGATCAGGAGCGCATCAGTGCCTATCAGAAACTGCTCAGTTCGCCCCACCCACCGCAAGCCTCAAATCTGGACGAGCGAACCCATCGTCAGCTCGAAGGCCTGCTACTGACCGTCCTCAGTCCGAAGAAAAATCACTACGAGAACCTCGACCAGGCAACAGCCACCTTCTGGCAACACGAGGGCCTGCGACACGAGCTGCTAGCCGTACTCGATCTGCTCCAGCCGCAAATCACCCACCTGCATCACCCACTCGGCCTGCTGCACCCCGTCCCTCTGCAAGTACACGCCAGCTACACCCGCGAAGAAATTCTGGCAGCGTTCGGGGCCTCCACGGTCGCCAAACCCATGCCTCTGCAAGCTGGTGTGTACTGGCACGCCCCCACGCAGACGGAACTGCTCTTCGTCACCCTGCAGAAAACCGAGAAGGACTACTCCCCCACCACACGCTACCTGGACTACGCCATCAGCGAACACCTGTTCCACTGGGAAACTCAGGCCAAGGTCACGGTTGACAGTACAGCCGGTCAGAATTACATTCACCATGAACAGCGAAACCGCTCCATCGCCCTGTTCATCCGCTCCGCCAAGAAGCAGCCCAATGGCCGAACCATGCCGTATTTCTGCGCAGGCCTGGCCAGCTATGTCGAGCATCAATCAGAGCGGCCCATGCAGATCACCTGGCGGTTGAAGCAGCCTCTGCCGGGTGATGTGTTTGTCGAGTATCGGGCGGCGGTGGCTTGAAGACTGGCTCAAACCGAGCCTGCCCGCCGCAGGCGAATGGATAACTCCACGCTTTAGCAGAAAAGCACACCCTCCGGGTGCGCATACTTTGTACAGAATGACGAGAGCATGACAGGGACTCAGCCTCACCGATCTATACGTGGTTCATCCACATATTTATCCACAGGATTTGGGGATAACCGTCCTGACGAGACAGAGGAAGCCCATCATGGTATTTCGGCACTCACCACATCCATTTCCTCATGCTCGAAAGCCGTTCTCATCGCCTTGATTTCCCGCTCCGGCGAGCCCAGGTCGCGGGCAACCTCTCGCCAGGTCATGACTGCCTCGGCCACCTCTGTGATGATGCTATCGGCCTCGCCGGGCTCCAGAAGATAGGCTTCGTGTTGCGCGCGGTGAAGTGTGATATTGGCATCCGGATTATCGTCGTCGATGTAGCTTGCGAGCACGCGGGGTTGGCTTGGCACGGGATTGATATCGTAGGCCGGTGAGAGCTGCCAGCCGCCCTGCCCACGCAGTAATCCGTGGTTTCGCATGTGGTCGTCGAGGTTCGTGACGAGAATCGAAAAGGCGACCCGCCGATAAAGCTCCTCTCGGTCTCTGTCAGGTGTGATGCTTTCCGACGTGATGAGGTCTGCCAGATCCAGATAGCTGTAGTGTTCACCATCGCGACCATTGAACATCGCCATGGCGGAGATGAACGGGATTCTGCCCTCATCGCTGCGATCAAAGCGGTGGGACAGAAAGACAGGCCTGTCACCCGCCATTTCGAGCGTATGATCGGCAACCGTGATGCCGGCTCGCCTGGCCAGTGCCAATGCGATGGCTTCCCAGCGTTCCACGCAATGGGTGTCCGTCTCTTTCGGAAACTTCGCCACGGAAAGACGGCCGTGCTGATCCAGAACGCTGGCCTTCGGCCGTGCACCGCCGAGGGAGCTTCCCGGTGCAAACAGCAGTGTCAGATCCTCGGTGGTCTCGTTCCCCCGCAGCACGCGCTGTGACGCATAAAGCAGATCTCCGAGACTGACCAGTGCAGGCACACCCGTTCTCTGCCTCGCCCAGCGTGGCGGTGAAGTGTGCCGACTCGTTTCAACCCCTTCCAGTCGATCCAGACCTCAACCATTCTTCAATCTCGCTCGCTGAGGCAGGTCATCGAGCGCCATCTGCTCACCCACCGGGTCGTCCAGATCGCCCCAGCCTTTCAGAAGCCCCAGAGCCTGCAAAACCGCCGCGTAGCGATGGTCTGGCGCGTTGTGCCGGCGCGCTGCGCAACGATCTCGGCCGTCAGCCGTCGACGCAGGCGTGCGATGCGAATGTTCTCCCCCAGCGTCACGAGTTCCTTGCGTGCCGCTCGGGGTACTTTGACGGGAACGGCCATAAGGGAATCTCCGGGCTACGTTGCATCCATTATTGTTATTTTGAGAAGACATTAAAGTCAATACCTGTTGGGTGATAGGGGTGACTGGATATCCGGATCACAATCAGTTTTAATGTTATCTTATGATTACATAAGTGTATTTAAAGTTTCACTGACACACCCTTAAGCAATAGTCGTGCGCAGAGTATTGAGCACAGTCTCGAAGCAGATCATGAGAGCCACCTCCCGGTCATCAGCATCTGAAAGCGTTCTAGACGAGCAAGAGGCTTCGCCTCTAGCGCTACCCATCCCCGCCCTGAAGTACGGGGCTTTCCGCACGTTGGGGTAAAGACAAGGCTTGAAGAATCAATTCAAGTCAACGATGCCACCCACCGCTCGAACGCCTCATGCACCACAGCAGAAGGCAGGTATTCCTGCTCCAGACGCCCACGCTCGCATAACTGCAACCCGCGATACAGTGCCCGCTCCTCGACCCCAAGCCCATCAGGCAGCTCCTCGCCTGCCCCGACCGGCTCCGTCACCGCGTTGCCTTCTGCATACTGATCAAACGTCTGTCTGTCCATCAATATCGCTGTCAACGAGCCTCGGTGTTGTCGCGCTTGCGCCAGCATGTTCAGGCCCCAGGTATCCATATCACCCCAATAGGCAATGTCCTTGCCGTCCAACCACTCGGCCCTGAGCCAATCGAGATCCAGACCACTTCCCAGAATGGCGATGGTGTCATCGAGCTCGGGCAGCAAGTGTCTGCACTGACGGTTCTCGACCACAATGATGCGACTCGCCCGAATGACATGCGCTGGCAAGGTCGCCAGTTCCTGTGAACGTACCTGTTGCACATCGAACGGCAGAAGGTCACGCTGCAGGGGCACAAGCAGCAACCAGTGCTCACCATCCGGCGTGGCATCGAGAAAGGCATGCAAGCCTTGCTCACTCACCACATCGCCGAAACGAGCATCCAGCAGGCGAATCATCAACTGGCGATTGCGTTCAAAGAACTTGGTATCCACGCCATGACCTGCCAGCAACCGCAAGGGCCGCCCTTGCGCTTCACCCGGCGTGAGCCTGGCGGCAAGCACCACCGCTGCCAGAAGTTCTTCTCGAGAACGGCCTTGCAGTAACTTCAGATGAGTGATCAGCGCATCGCGTAACTCGGGTAGCGATTGACCAATCAGGTATTCAAGCAAGGCAAAATCTGCCGCGATCTGACGATCGGCGGTTGCGCGTATCCAGTCGGACGGCCGTTGCAATATCCAGTACGAGGGCAGACGGAGCGGTTCGGAGCTTGCCCGATAGTTCACGTCCCGCCACACCACCTCGCCTACCGACACCTGTTGCCAGCGAGCGACATGCTCACGAATTGCCGTCGGCGTGGCAGTCAGATCACGCGCCGAAGGCAATCCTATCGCGTATTGCCGAGGCCAGGCATCGACGGTGGTCAGCATCTCGAGCCGTAGCGACTTGCGCTGCCATTGGCGCTGCAGGCGTGCTGCAATATCATGAGGAGACTTCACGACTTGTCGTGTAACGGCCTATCGACACCGGCCCTCTCTCGCTCTTCTTCCAGCGCCTGCCAGCTCATCGACACCAGGGTCGAGGCCTGTGCGCGGCGATGCACAATGATGGCCGATCGTGTGTGATTGCGCAGCAGCCGCATTTCCTTGTTCGGAGTGACGAACACGGCGTGCAGCCCGAACTCTCTGAGGGCGGCGATAATGCGACCCGCCACCACCTGGGAGCTTCTCGAGAAAGCTTCATCGAGCACGATGGTCCCGAAAAGCGGCAGACTGGCACCCGCCGGACAAAGCGCATAACTCAGTGACGCCGTCAGTACATAGGAGGCTATGATTTCCTTTTCACCACCACTGCCGCCCTGCGAGCTGGTACGGGTTTCGATCAGTGTATCGTCTTCGCGACTGATCACCGAGACCGCGAACTCCAGCCGGTAGCGCGGATCGAGCAAAGCGCGAGCGCCGACAGTGCGTCGCCGTTCACAGGCATCACGCAACAATGCCACCAGATGACGTAGCGCTCGGTACTGGCTTTCGCCATCATCGTCCTTGAAACGGGCAGCATTCAGGTCTTTCTGTGCACGCTGCAGGGTACGCAGACTTTCATGCACCACCTTGTTGGACACGAGCCTGAGGTAGCGCTCGCGCTGAAAATCAACCCGTTTCAGGGTGCCATTCAAATCAGCGATGCGCTCCTCTATCATCGACACTTCGTTATCGATATGACTCAGCAGCTGTGTGACGCCTTCATCAGAAGACTGATTGAGATACTGCAGAAAGCGGCGTCGCTTTTCAGGTAGCGCCTCTTCATCCAGGACCCGGAGCCGTTCGAGATAGGCCGGTACATCGTCAAGTTCACGCCCGACATCCGAAAGAGCGCCGCGATCGACGCTCTTGGCATCGGACATACCCTGCGTCAGCCTGGCACGCACATCGGTCAGGCGTGTGCCCAGCGCATCGATTCGCTCCTGCAGGCCAAGGCTCTGCTTGCGCTCGATGTTGAGGATATCGCCAAGGCTTTCCTCCGTGATGGCCGTGAAATGCTTGTCGCCCAAGCTGCGCTGCTCACCGTCCAATCCCTCTGCTGCACGTGCCCGCGCGTTCGCAAGCTCGCGCTCAGCCTGTTCCACTTGTTGCTCCAACCGCATGACATCTCTTTGGGAACTGTTCAACAGCTTTTCGAGCTTGCCCAGTTCGGCAAGCCCCTGCTCCCACTGCCGCTTGAGTTTCGCCGTATCCGACTCAGGATCAACAAGCGCTGCCAGCTGTTGGCCGAGATCATCCAGCAAGCGATCGATACCGAGCACATCGATACGTTCGAAGCGGATTTCGACCAGACGTTCGAGCATCAGCTTTTCCATCTGCAGCGCCTTCAGCATCCTGCGGGCCTCGCTGGCTTCCTTCGCCTTCATTGCCAGGTCCGCCTCGGCCTCCATCACGGCCTGTTCAAGCCAGGCGAGTCGATCGCGATTGTCAAAGCCTGTCATCCAGTCTGCGCTGAGGCGCTTCTGGTCCTGCTTTTCAAACTGCTGGGAATGGCCTGACATGAGCCCTGCGGATGTCATGGCATGCGCGGTATGCCGCAGTGCCTGCGGACTGTCGACACAATGGCGATCGATTCCGGCAAGCAGAGACTTCAAGGCCTCGCGCGCCGGGTGAGTACGAAACTCCAGCTTGCGTGTGAAACCATCGTCGAAGAAC
Source organism: uncultured Granulosicoccus sp. (assembly GCA_947499955.1). GTDB lineage: Bacteria > Pseudomonadota > Gammaproteobacteria > Granulosicoccales > Granulosicoccaceae > Granulosicoccus. The sequence continues at coordinate 132,934 of CANMQI010000007.1, read as the reverse complement.
ACGGCCGCCTTCGCAGGCTCTTTCGCCTCGAACAGCCGCACATGCAGGCGATTGTCGCGACTGTTGACCCAACTCAGTGCGGCATCGATGTGCTCGGGAGGCACGAGGATACGCAAGCGATGCGAGCCGATGGCACGCTCGATGGCGCCACGCCAGCGCTGCTCACCCTCCTTGACCTGCACCAGTTCAGCCACGAAGGGCAATGACGCCTCATCAACCTCAAGGGTCTGTGCCAATGCGCTACGAAACTGCTGGAACGCCGGTGGCAGATTCGAATCCGGTCGCCTGCGCACTTCCTCGAGCTCGCGGGCCAGATCCGCGCGACGATTTTCCGCATCCCGTTCGGTACTGCGCAGATCCAGCGTCTGGCGATCGGCCTCCTCGATGGTGGACTCCAGCGCAGCCACGCGCTCACCCGCAACACGCTGATTGCTCTCCAGCGCTGCTGCGTCCAACGTCTCGTTCAGTGCCAGTGCGGCTGTGAGTTTTCGGTATTGATCGGCATCCTGCTGGCGACGTTCGCGCTCGTGCTGGTTGTCGCGAATGCGCAGTTCAAGCTGTTCGATATTGGTGCCGCCAGCGCCAAAGTAGGCTTCTCGATGAGCTTCGCTGATGTCACGCAGCCTGTCACGATCCTCTTCAAGCTGACTGGCCTTGCGTCGTGCCGTATCAAGTGATTCTGTTGTGCGCGCAAGCGTCGCTCGCCAGAGCGTTGCCGCCTGTTCGGCGTACCAGACAGGCAGCACGTTTCGCAGTGTGCGCTGATGTTCGAGATCCGTAGTGACCTTCTCGAAGTCCTTCCAGAATTTCGCAACCGGCAACAGTTTGCGTTGCTGTTCACGCGCTATCTCGAGCTCCTCGCGAATGTCGGTCAGATCATCAAAACTGTTCGCAACCTCCAGCGCCCGCTCGAAGGCCGATTCATCATCGAGTACGAGTTCGCGGAAGATCTCGTCGATGCTGTTCAGCTGCTTCAGCCCCGCCGCGCGGTTCAGCAACGTGAAAGCATTCTCCCCAACATCGAAGCGATCACGCAGTCGTGCCAGATAGGCTTTCTTGCTCGGGTAGGTCCAGATGCCAGTCTGTTGCTTGTCCATCTGCCGCAGTGCCCGCATGCCACCATCGTGCTGCACTTCAAGCCAATGATCGAGCGTTTGCTCCGGATCGTCGGCATACAACCAGAGCTTCTTCATGTCGGCCGCCGAGGCGCCACTGCCGTCGAACCACAACACTGCACCGATACGCAGACTGTGCTCAGCGTTCTCGAAGCGGGCCGCAATCCCGGTAACAGTGCGTCCTTTGCGGGCGATGTGGTTCTGTTCGCTACCACCGTCGCCCGGACCTGACACCCCTCGCACATAGGAGCCGAGATCACGATCGCTTTCGTGCCCACCGGTGGATGCCAGGTTATAACGCGGGTTCGCACAAAGCAGCGTCATCAGCGCATCGACCAGTGTGGTCTTGCCACTGCCCGTGGCACCGACAATGGCCGTACCCTCAGGATCAATGCTGGCCTTGTGACGACCGTTGAATCCACCCCAGTTATAGAGCTCGATGTCAGTCAGTATCAAGGGGTCCGCAAGAGCGGCGAAGCTTGCCTGGCTATTCATTCCCCACGACCGCTCGTATCATTCTGCTCGCCAAACAGCTCACCCGTCTGACCGCTGCCTGTCGTGCTGCTGTGCTGGCCGACTGCCTCTGACTGCGCGCCAACTGTCCTTTTCGGCGTCACCACCGTTTCCATCGTGGCACTTGCAGCAGTGGTGGCCTTTGTCTGCGCTTTTCCCTCGCTCTCCCCCGTGCGCCGCTGACGCAGCCAGGAAAGCAGGTGCTGGAGATTCTCGGGACTGGCCAGATGCGCGATGATCGGGCGGATGGTCACGCGCTCATGCGTGTCGGGTTCAGAGACGAGTCCATGACCTTTGAGTTGATCGAGCAAGGTCAGCATACGGGTACGCTCCTTTGCTTCACTGCCGGGATCCCCCAAGTAGATCTGAAACTGGGGAATGAGCTCATCGACAGCGACACGCGCATCATCTGCACCAATGCCCGCTTCCTGCTCATGGGCCACGAAATGTTGCCGAAGAATGGCCACCAGCAGGGATTGCTCCAGAGTCAGGCGCTGACGCCGTACCAGCGGATGCGACCATTCATCCGGGTCAGCTTCTTCCTCGGCGGAGAATTCGCTGTCAGCGACCTCTGCACGCACGGTGACAAAGGCAATACCGCGCACGTCATCAATGGCCAGATCCAGATCCAGCGGCTCGAGAATCGCTGCGATTGCGCGCTGCTGATTCTGCAGTACGCGATAGAGATTCGGCTTTCTGAGCGCTTCAATAAGCCCGTAGCGGGTAAGCTCCTTGGCCACCTCACGGATCTGCTGCGGCGTTCGCTCACTGCTCGAATCTGCCCCTGGCAGAGCTCCTGCATCAGGCAAGATCGCTTTGGCAACAACGCCACTCTCTCCAGCGCCTGCACCACTCTCGTCACGCTCGCCATCCACCAGCCGAGCGGTACCTGTCAATTCGTCAAACGTACCGGGCATTCAGATATCCCACTCGATCGCTGCGACCGACGTTTCGTCCAGAGTTGTCAGTGGCAATGTAAACCGCCATTGTCGTGCATCCTCATCCACGAGGTCGACCTCTTCGCTTTCGTTCGTGACGATCTCGATACCCGCCTCACGGGCCATGGTGATCCACAAGGCAAAGGTTTCCAGGTCATGTGTTGGCGGTAATGCCCTGGCCAGTTCAGCCAGCGACAATGGGCGGTTCCGTTCCTTGAGCAGAGCCAGCGTCTCAGCCATGACCACTTCGCGATCCAGACCGTCGAAGTCTGTCCAGAACTCCTTGTCCAGTGATGCCGCTTCATCGTTGGCCTGCGAAAGATCCAGCTCTGCGACTGTGTCACTGTCAAGTGACTTGAAGCGCAGGCGCTCGATGATCGGAATGCCGGCAATGGGCACGGCAACCGGTGGCAAGGGTGAGGCGGTACGCCGTGTTGCCGAACGTTGCCAATCGAGCTGCAGCATTTCCTGGAAGATCTCGCCCAGAAGCTGACCTACGCGGTGATGCTCTGCCGCCAGACCGGTTTTCAAAAAGCCTTTGACATCACGCTCGCTACGCGCCCGAGCCTGAAAGACCACTTCCGATTCCTTGACCAGACGACCCACCAGAAAGCGCAGATCGTTCTGCTGTTGTTGCGTGAGTGCCTTCTCGCTGACCTCGTGCGAGAGAATCTCACGCAGACGCTCGCGCATGAGATCAAGATCGACAGACTGGCGAAGCTGCGCCTGAAAACTCTCGAACACTCGCCCTTCAGCGGTATCGAGCAACGCTTCGTGACCATCGAGCAACTGATCGACGATATTGCCGCGGTGTTGCTGATCGTTGATGATGTTGTGCCTGAGCGCCTTGTCTGCCTCACGCCAGGAATCCTCGACGCGACGAAAATCTACACGCAGGCCCGTTGCCAGGGTGTAGATGTCACGGATTCGCTCGATCGCCTCGGCCGCGTTCAATACCGGCACATCACCGGCTTCTGCCGCAACAAGTTCACGTTGCAAATCAGTTATACGCCGCTCAAGACTCGCAATGCGCTGACCGGCATCGGGATTGAGGCCCGTCTCAAGACGTTCGATCTCCCGCTGCACCACCGACAGCCGTGACGCGGTGGACGTCATGATGCGATTGTCCAGACCTTCCACGAAGGAGATTGCCGCCTGCAGGGCGTCGGTGGCGTAGATGCGGCCACCGCGCTCGATGATCAGTGAACGACGAATCCAAAGGCGTAGCTCTCGTCCTGCGAGCTGCGGCAAGCGCGCGGGGTCGATCTCGTAATGCTCGTCGTTGGCGTGCGGTGCCAGCATCGCTGCCAGTGTCTGCAGGGCGTCGTCCATCAGCACGCCATCGTGCGCCTCTTCGAACAGGGACTGCAGACAGGCCACAATCAATGGAGCACGGCGAGACGCCAGCAGAACCCAGGCCGGATGCTGGGTACGGGCAGTGATGTAATCGTTGGTGCGGGAGTGACTCACGGGAGGATGATAACGGATTAGTACAAATTCATATCTCGAAACCATCTCATGGCAAGGAAGACTGGCTCAAACCGAGCCTGTCCACCGAAGGCGAATGAACAGCGCCACGCTCTAGCAGAAAAGCACACCCTCCGGGTGCGCATACTTTGTACAGAATGACGAGAGCATGACAGGGACTCGGCCTCACCGATCTATACGCGGTTCATCCACATACTTATCCACAGGATTTGGGGATAACCGTTAGCTGGCGAAGCCTCCCCGGCCCGGTTTGCAGGTTCTGTCCACACCCGCTGCGCAACATGTTGCACAGCCGATCAGCGGTTCTCGGCCTGGCTCCGAGGTGATGAAGTCGCGCAATACCGTGAAAACGACACTTGTGTGGCATTCGACAGAAAATGATGCCCCGTTTAGGGGGCCTCTCTGGAAGACAGAGCCTCGGATGCGGTACGATTGGCCGGTCGTTTCGACAGATAATGGATGCCTGATATGAAAGCAAGAACCCTACTGCCGCTGCTGCTGATCGCCAGTCTGACGGCCTGTTCCAGCAGTAATGACTCCGATGGTGACACTACCGGGGGAGACACCGGAGCTGATACCGGTGGCACTGGTGGTGATACTGGATCTGACACCGGTGGTGGCACGGGTGGTGACAACGTGAACGGCGGTATCTCTGGTGTGTGGTTTGGCAACAACGGTTTCGGCGAAGCCGTAGTCGTGATCGAGCCGGACAATGATATCTACAGCTACAGCGCCGGTAGTGGCGTCTACGAGGCTGCCTTCGGCAGTGTGGGCGGTGCAGCAGACCGATTCATCCATCGTGACAGTGAAAATCCGGCGCACGGCGATTCCTTCACACTGGTCGGTGATGTGCCGTCGGGCATCACGACGTTCGAGGCTGGAGCCGATTCCGTAACCTACAACCTCGCCGTCACCAATGATGGCCAGCAGCTGGACAACACGGGCGATGCCGGCAGCTTTTCGCTGACCTTCGCCGGTAGCGATGACGTCAGTGCCATCAGCGTGGCCGACATTGCCGGTACCTGGGTCGCACGTACGTCCTTCAGTGCAACCGACAATCTGGTGCTTTCAATGACCATTGCAGCGGATGGTGCGGTCAGCGGATTCACCGATTACGCCAGTGGCAGCATTCCCGATGGTGTCGATGGTATCGCCCTGACAGGAACTGTCGGTACCGCTGCAGACTCCTCCCTGTATCTGCCGATCCAGTACAACTGGAACGACTTCGATCGCGAGGGTGTGTTGTTCTTCAACCGTACCAACAGCCAGCTGGTGTTGAACGGATTTGGTGCTGAGGGTGACGCCAACAACTTCACGGCCCTGCTCACACGCCAGTAAGTCATGACGGCGTCACCTGTCGACGACGGGTGTGCCGGGTTTATCCAGTGGTAAGTGGTCCCTCCAGGCAATGCTCTGGAGGGACTTCAGAGGGGCTTCTCGAAGGACGACCTACGGTCACGTGGCTGCCTCTCAACCCTGATCGGACTGGTCGAAGAGACCGCTACCGACCGTCCGATAATCCGCGACAAGCGCGTCTATCAATCCGTATCTCTACTGCCGCAATCCGAACAAGCAAGCGCTGGCGAAGACAAGCTGGTACAGCCGCCCCCCCCTCGCGACACCTTCCGCTTGCCGACGATATTTCCAGTCACTGACCGCAAGACTGTTACTGGGGCACGTCTCCCGACTTGAGACTTCAGATGTTATCAAAATACTGGCATTTGATTCGTCCTCACACAAACCTCGCCCGAACACTCACTCACCAAGTCAAGACACGCGCAGAGCCCCGATTATTCGAATTTTTTTCCCTTGTGCGCCACCTGATATTCGATATATCTTGCAGGTTACGAATTGGCAGACTCGAAGGAGCACTACATGAAAACCAGTTTTTCTCCTACCATCCTTAATACAACCTTGGCATCGTTGCTGTTCGTGCTTTCTGCTTGCAGCTCCAGCGATGACAGCGACAACTCAGCAGGGGATAACGAAGGGCCCAGTACACTGTACATGAACGCCAACATCCTGACACTCGATGAGCAAGACACCATTGCCGACGCCATCATTGTCACAGGTGACATCATTACAGCAGTAGGAAGTGAACAGGAGCTTCGAACCGAGCTTGACGCAGACGCATCAGTCATCGATCTCGACGGCAAGACCATGATCCCCGGCATCTACGATGCCCACAGTCATTTCGTCTACGCCGGCATTACCGAGCTGTTCAACGTCAATTTGAATAGCCCACCCATAGGTGACGTCGAAAGCATCGAACAACTGGTTGCCAAGCTCACCGCAGCAGCTGAAAACATCGAGGAAGGCAACTGGATACAGGGCTTTGGCTACGACGATACCCTGCTGACAGAATTGCGGCACCCGACGCGAGAAGACCTTGACAGGGTCTCCACCACACACCCGATTCTGATCACTCATACCTCCGGTCATCTGGCAGTTGCCAATAGCCTCGCGCTGGAGATGGCCGGCATCACGTCCGAAACGCCACAGCCGGAAGGTGGTGCCATCAGGTTTGATGAAAACGGTGAGCCCAACGGCGTACTCGAAGAACCTTCAGCCATGACCCAGGTATCCGGGCTGATTCCGGCAAACACGGCTGCCGAACTCACTCAAGCCATCCGAAGTGCAGCAGCCACCTATTCCTCACAGGGGGTGACTACGGCCAACGACGGCGCCGCACCCGCCGCCTTTGCCAGCCTGATAGACCTCGTTGCCTCCAGCAGCGCCGGACTGCCTATCCGAGTCAACATCTGGCCGACACTCGATGCCGTTGATGCCGTCGAGGCCATGGAATTCATGTCTGACAGAATCACCATTGGTGGCGTCAAGGATTTTGCCGACGGTTCCATTCAGGGCTATACCGGGTATCTCTCGCAGCCCTACTACGTCACCCCCGAAGATCAACCCGATGATTATGTCGGATTTCCTCGATACGAACGCGAGGCACTTGCTGCCAGGATAAAGGAAATACACGATGCGGGCCGCCAGGCCATCATTCACGGCAACGGCGATGCTGCCATTGACGATATCCTCTACGGCATTCGTCAGGCACAGGAGACCAACCCTCGCGAAGATACCCGCCATGTGGTCATTCATTCACAGATGGCGCGAGAAGATCAACTGGATGAAATGCAAGCCCTGGGCGTCATTCCATCGTACTTCGTCCTGCATACCTATTACTGGGGCGACCGCCACCGCGATATCTTCATGGGACCTGAGCGAGCTTTTCGCATGAGCCCGACCCAATCATCACTGGCACGTGCCATGCCCTATACGATTCATACCGACACACCGGTGGTACCGATGGAACCCATGCGCCTGATCTGGTCGGCCGTGAATCGTACCTCCACCAGTGACAGTGTTATTGGTGCGGAACAGGCCATCACGCCACTCGAAGCACTGAAAGCGACCACGATCAACGCGGCCTACTCCAACTTCGAGGAAAGCACAAAGGGAAGCATAGAGGTCGGTAAGCTGGCTGATCTTGTCGTACTGTCAGATGACCCTTTGACTGTCGACCCGAGCACCATCAAGGATATCGTCGTCGAGCAAACCATTCTGGGCGGTGAAACCGTTTATACAAAGGAATAGCGACCAGACCCGGAATGCCAAGGCTCTTGATGGAACAAGGGTCTTGGGCCTCCACCCCAATCGACGACAATTGCCGTACACCTCGACAGGATGCGCAGGCTATGCGCTTTTCACGGCAAGCCACATCATTTTCTGACCTGCCTCATCGGGCTGGCCGGAGAGAGCGCTACCGACCGTCTGATAATCCGCGACAAGCGCGCCGATCAATTCGTATCCCTGGTGGCGTCATTTTCTCCGACCCATCCCGATGCCTTGTGCCGAGACTCTTCCTTGACTGAAAGCATCGCACACGGCTTGCGAGCACTCGGGTAGTAATGACAATCTCTGCGGTAATTCCTGACAGTCAGTTGTTTTTCACAGTGACATTGACTCTTGCAGGCAAAGTCCATTCCGCTCGAATACTGCAATAACCCCCCGATAGCTCTCTCTTTTTACACCGCTTGCAACTTTTTCACTGTTCACTGCGTATCTTTTCATGAAGTCCCCTCAAGATCCCTGAACAGGAGCGAGCCTTGTGAAACGAAGAAACGTGATATTGCCCATTGCACTGGTGTCGATGGTTGTCAGCGCTTGCAATACGGTTGACAGAATAAGAGGAACCTCAGAACCGGACATGACTGCAGTCGTGGCGCCTGGTTTGCAAGATGGGCAGTTGGCAGTACCCGCGGATTACCGAAGCTGGCCAGTCTTCCTGACTGATATACAGAAGACCGATGCCAAGCAGATACGCGACATCTATATCAATGAGGTAGGACATGCTACGGACCAGGGTGATGACTTTCCCGCGGGTACCCTGTCAGTCATGGAAATCTGGAAGCCTGTCATGAATGCGGATGGTACTCCCGAGATAGATGCCAACGGCAAGATGAGCAAGGATGAACTCTCTCTGGTGTTTCTGATGGGCAAGAGCGAAGGTGCCGAAGAGCTTGTTGATCCCGCACTTCGCAACGGTGACTGGATCTATGCAGGTTATCAGGCCGACGGTGTGACACCGGGCGGACCCGATGCGTCGGCTTGCCGCAGCTGTCATCTGCCAGAGGCCGGGAATGACTTCGTGTTCCGCTATGATGAATACTTCGCCAAACGCTAGCCAGACCCCATCCGCTGAATGAAGAGTGCGCTGTCAACCGGACATACAGTTCGGTTGGCGATAAATGCTCTACGTACCCATCGACATCATGGCCGTTCAACCGGGCTTTCGCTACTGAGACTGATGCGGCTGGTCTTCAGCGCCTTCGGCCGCTACTCTGACGAACAGCCTGGCAAAGTCACCGATGGCGGTCGGTTTCATAGAACCGGGCAAGGCAGTAGCCAAATACGGCGCCACCAACGGCTCCCGCCAGACACTGCAAACTCATGCCCAATGCCCCGCGAGCGCCGGCGATGGGTGTCAGCGATCCGAGCTCACGCATGGAGAAGAGGATCACGAACATGGCAAGCGTACCGCCCACGGCGTAGAGTGGCACCCTCGGTACCGGCAGGACACGCCCTAGCAGGGCCATGACGCAGAACGCAATCAACAGCCCGATCGCAATCACCGCCAGATACAGGTACAGTCCGACCCAGTCGCCCGCGCTCATCGCGATACGATCTGCCATCGGGATAATAACGCCCAGTTGCAGGAGACCTGACAATACCTGCTGGCTGTGTGCAAGACTGGCCAGCGTATACGTAAGCAGCACCGACAAGGCGAACGAGATGAAGAGCTTGACCCATTGTGTACGCACGATTGCAAATGCAGCTTGTCTTGAAGATGAATAAACCATTCTCGCGTCGCCGCCGCCGGTTGAGTATGGTGGCCGGGTTCGTCCTTTTCTGTGCAGGGCTCGAGCAATCCTTCAGCGCCTATGAGCCGCTGACGCCAGACGACTATACCATCACAGAGATTGCGGATTCGCTGGATCACCCCTGGTCGCTTGCGTTCCTGCCCGACGGTCGATTGCTGGTGACCGAGCGCAGCGGGCAACTGAGGATCATCGACAAGGGCACGGTGTCCGAACCCGTCGCCGGTGTGCCAGATGTGTTTGCCAAGAGCCAGGGCGGTCTCTTCGATGTGGTACTGCACCCCGGGCATGACACGAACGGCTGGCTCTATCTCAGCTACGCATACGGCCATGACGACGCCAATGCCACACGACTCGCCAGAGCCCGGCTGGAGGGCAATTCACTCGTTGATGTCACTGTGTTGTTCACGGCTTCACCGTCAAAAGAGACACCCGTGCATTACGGCGGGCGTATGGCGTTTCTCCCTGACAACACCTTGTTGCTGGCCATTGGCGACGGTTTCGACTACCGAGAACAGGCTCAGCGAAACGATAGTCATCTGGGTACCATCGTGAGATTGAACGATGACGGCAGCGTTCCTGCGGACAATCCCTTTGTTGATGAAGAGACCGTTCTGCCTGAAATCTGGAGCTACGGGCACCGCAACCCTCAGGCCATTGTCGTGCACCCGGATACCGGAGCCATCCTGTCCAATGAACACGGTCCTGCCGGTGGTGATGAAGTCAACAGACTGGAACCGGGAATCAACTATGGCTGGCCAGTGGCCACCTATGGTGACGACTATTCCGGTGCTGCCATCTCACCCTTCACACACTACCCGGGAACCCAGCAACCCTTGCTGCACTGGACCCCGTCCATTGCACCCGCAGGCATGGCCATTGGTCACGGAGAGGCCTTCCCGGCTCTGCACGGTGATTGGCTGGTCGCCGCGCTCAAGGCCAGGGAGGTGCGTCGAGTCCATATCAATGACGATCAGACAATGACACAGCAAAGTCTGTTCACAGAGCTCGGCATGCGCATACGTGATGTTCGCATTGCCCCGGATGGCACCCTGTATCTGCTCACTGATTCTTCCAACGGGAAAGTACTGCAGGTACGGCCTTGAGTGTGTTTATCCGATACTGCAGCTGTGGATCCCACGGTGTGGCACCACAGATGGCCCGTTCGACGGGTCACTCCAGGCCTGCTTCTGTTGCCTTGCTGACGGCCGCATCGTAATCCACGGAAGCCATGTGCCAGCGGATGTACCCCTTCTCAGCCAGACGCCGACAGATTCCCACACCGGCCACATCGATATCATCAGTGAGTCAGCAGACACTTGCATCGTGTCATCAAACTGAAAAATTAGGCTGCTACCTTGCCTGTCTACCCGTTGACCTGCTGTGACGATCTCTGCACGGCATCCAACGAGAAAACCATCAAGGCGCTAATTCCGACAAAATGGCAGTACCCATCCAGTTGTTCCAGGCCGGTGTTGAGGTCACAGGATTTGGCAAGGCCATGCGACCAGCCAGTCCGTCGAACAAGATGTTCACTCATTCAGCCACATTGGACAAAATCGAATCTGCAGGCATGGACTTTACAAGGTTCGGTCTGCGAGAAGAGAGTAAATTGAAAGCCGGCTGTGTGGTGGATCTCTTGAGTCTTGCTGAAGAGAATGGGCTCGACATCTGTATTGACGGAGGTTGGGCCGTGGATGCGGTTCTGGAGCAGCAAACACGAGAGCATGGCGATCTGGATATCGCCCTGCCTGCTTCCGGGGTGCCAGACTTGCGCCAGCTGATGAGCGAACGGGGATACCACGAAGTGCCTCGCCCTGACAGCTGGGAGCATAACTTTGTCCTTCAGGATTCGCATGGCAGGACACTTGATGTGCATTCGTATGAGCTGAACCCGGATGGAAGCAATGCCGGGGGAGTACCTTACACCGCCGAACAGTTGTGCGGCAGCGGTCTTGTACTCGGAGTCGCTGTTCGTTGTGTCCCACCTGCCTGGCTTGTCGTATTCCATACAGGCTATCAGCTCCGGGAAAACGACTATCACGATGTCCAGCGTCTTTGCAGTCGTTTCAATCTACCCTTGCCGGCTGAATACCGAAGCCGGTGAATCCTCAGGCCGAAAGTAATGAGCTGTCCGGCAAGCATGATGAGCTGCCGCTGAAGTGGTAATCAAGCACTTCTGTCTTCCAATATCTGCTTTTGATGAGCTACCACTGAAGTGGTAATCAAGCCCGTCTGTTTTCCAACATCTGCTTTTTTTGAATCCTGAATGTCTGAACAAAGAAGAATCCACATCCAGTGACGTTGAGCTCGATGTATTTACCCTCGACGTTCGTCCCCGTGCGAAGGCTTCAGAGCCGCGTCGTGCACCCCCCACCTCCCTGAACCAACACTTCTGAAGCCCAGTTCACATGTGTAATCCTGAAATTTACAAAGTACAAACGGAGAAGAATTCGATGACATTTCGCACGAAGAAAACCGTCCTGGCGGCATGCATGTTCGGTATGGCATTGCCCGCCATGGCTGAAGACATGACCATCACCGTTTGGGCTGGAGGCTCCAATGACGGTGACAGCTATCGCATCGAGGCCATCGAGATGGCTGCGGATATCCTGTCGCGTGAAGCAGCCATTCTCGGTGAAGAACTCAACATCACGGTCGACGGCCGACGTGACTTCACAGGCTGGGATGAGTTCAAGCAAGGGGTCACGCTTGGCGCCGAGGCTGGAACGGCACCCAGCATCGTGGTCACCTCTCATCTGGATATCGCTCCATGGAGTCAGGCCGGCTACATCGTGCCAGTCGAAGACTATGTGGATCTTGACTCATGGCCTCTGAATAACGTCTACCCCAACCTTATGGAAATTGCTTCCTCCGGGGGAACGCAATGGGGTATTCCACAAGACGCTGAATCACGACCATTTTTCTTCTGGCGTGAGACGTTGACAAAGCTCGGCTACAGCGAAGACGAGATAGACGCCCTGCCCGGTAAAATCGCCAGTGGTGAATACACTCTGCAAAACGTGCTGGCTGATGCGACCAAAGCCGTTGAAATGGGTATTGTCGAGAAAGGCTATGGATTCTACCCTCGCGTCTCGAACGGGCCAGACTATGCACAGTTCTATCAGTCCTTTGGCGGGGAGATGATGGATCCCGAATCAGGCAAACTGGTTCTCGACAAGACGGCTATGACGGAGTTCTATCAGTTCTTCGTTGACGCTGTCGCCGCAGGCGTCACTCGACAGAACCATATCGGAACCGAATGGGACCAGTGGTACAACGAAGTTGCCAATGGCCGGGCTGCGTTCTGGCATGGCGGCACGTGGCACTACGGTCGCTACGCCAACGAAGGTAACGACGACTTCTGGAACACCATCCAGTTCTCTCTGATTCCTGCCGGTAATGACAAGGGACGAGCCAATACCATCACGCATCCACTGGTCTACCTTGTCATGAACCAGGAAGACGATCGTATCGAAGAAGTGGCCGCCCAACTCATCGCGATTGCGACAGAGCCGCGTTTGAATTCACTTCATGCAATCAAGTCAAACCACCTTGCAGTAACGGAAGCGCAAGATAACGTCGAACTCTATAGTGGCAACCGTTGGGCGTCGAAGGCAACTGAAGCCCTCCTGGGCTCGGCCAATGCGCAGCCCAACCACCTTCAGTATGGCGCGTTTTCAGAAGCCATGTTCAGCGGTCTGGAATCCGCCTGGACGGGTGTTCAGACACCGGCAGAGGCTGTGGCCGAAGTGGAAGCTCAGCTGCGAGCCGCAATCGGCGACGATCTGATTGTACGTTGAGCCAATGATCCGGGCGAGGCACATTGTGGTGTGCCTCGCCTGCAATTTTGAGGGTTTAGTAAAATGACATCCCGTTTTCTGGGGATCACCTTCCTTTCACCAGCGCTCGTGTCGGTGATACTGTTTTTCCTGCTGCCCGTGTTGCTGACAGTGGTATTCGCATTCACCAATATGTCCACGTCCACGGGCATCATGGGAGGCGACTACCGAATCATCAAAGACCAATTACGCAGTCTGCCTGACGCAGGTGTCAGCAATGAGTCGATCGAACAGCTTGAAACCGCTGGCTTTCAAATCACTGAAACGGGTCTTGCTGCACTGGCCAGAAACTTCAGCGCTGACACGGCTGAAGAGCTTGGACGCAACTACATGGGTGAGACATTTACCGCAAGGCGCGATCTTGAACGCGTTCTGCGAGGCTTGGACGATCCCATTCGGAAGACGCGCGATCGAAAGGCCGCCGCTGATCTTTTTGCGGTGACAATCATGGGTGAACGTTACGACTCCGAAGCATCGTTCCGAACAGCTTTGGCGTCTACGGGCATAGACACGGCAGATCACGACGCCCTGGTGAACGTTGCCTATACGGGCTGGACCTGGACCACGGATAATTTCAGGCTACTGCTGGAACTCCCCTCGACTCTGCGCTACGCCATGAACACGGCGTTCTATGTCGTCTGCACACTGCTGTTCAACATTACCTTTGGCTTGTTTCTGGCCATATCGACGTTCTACCTACCCGCCAAACTTGCCAACACGTTTCGGGCAGTCTGGTTTTTACCGCGGATTCTGCCGCCCGTATTGTATGTACTGATGTGGAGCTGGTTCACCTGGGACAACGGATTCATCGCGACGGTGACCGGTTGGTTTGGAGTACCACCTCAGAACTGGATGATGCAGACAAGCACCCATGCCTGGACTGTCGTGGTACTCATCAACGGATTTGTCGGTGCCTCATTGGGCATGATTCTGTTTTCATCGGCAATAAAGGCCATTCCTACATCGATGCTGTATGCCTCCGAAGTTGACGGAGCCAACCGCTGGCAGCAGGTTCGGTTCATCATTCTGCCGCAGATGCGATGGCCCATTCTCTTCATGACCTCCTACCAGACACTTAGCCTGCTGACATCGTTTGAATACATACTGCTCGCAACGGATGGCGGCCCGGGTCGTGGCACCGAGGTCTGGGCACTCGCCGCCTATCATACGGCCCTGAACAACTACGGTGGCAACCTTCAGTACGGATTGGGTGCCGCCTATGCACTGGTGTTGGTGGTCATCGGAATAGCCCTATCTGCCCTCTACCTGCGCTTCTTCAATTTCAAGGAACTGCTGATCAAGCCGAGAATTGAACAATGAACACCAATTCCCGCATCTGGCATCTGGTGGTGATTCTCGCAATCTTCTCGGCCCCACTGCTGATCATGTATGTCTTTCAGGTCATGGACAGTTTTACTGAAAGACGTCCCGACTCACTCTGGCCCGGCGAGCTCGACCTCTCGAACTGGCGATTCCTGTGGGAGAAGATTGATTCGGGTCGTCCATCCATCTGGGTGGTCACCTTCAACACCTTCGTCTTCGCGACCACAACCGCCGTGGCTGTCACGTCGCTATCCACAATGGCGGGTTATGCCCTGTCGCGACTGAATATGCCAGGCCGCCCCTACTTCCTCGGCGGCTTGATCATGTTGCACGCCTTTCCAACGATTACGCTGATCATCGCCATTTTCATCATCCTTCAGTTCCTGGGTCTCTTCGACAGCCTTCTCGGCATCATTTTCGTCAAGGCAGCGCTCGAGCTTCCCTTCGGTATCTGGATCATGAAAGGCTTCTACGATACCGTTCCGTGGGAGATTGAAATGGCCGGTGTTCAGGATGGCGCAAGTCGCGTTCGAGTCTGGTGGGAACTGGTTCTGCCACAGGTCAAACCCGGCCTCGCAGCGCTTTTGATAATTTCGTTTCTTTCGGGATGGTCGGAATTCGTTCTGCCGCTCGTTCTTGCACCGGGGTCCAGTACGCAGGTACTGGCCACCTACATGAACGCGGTGATACAGGACGATGCCACTGCCGACTTCGGGCTATTCAAGGCAATCGGCATGTTTTACTCGATTCCGGTAATCGTGATCTACCTGCTGTTTCAAAAACAGCTCATGAACATCTACGGTGGTGGCACCAAGGGCTGATGGAACTCAAACTCAACAAATTTACCAAGCGGTTCGGTGATACCACCGTAATCAAGGATATGGATCTGACGGTCGCCAGCGGTGAGATGCTTGCATTGCTGGGCCCTTCCGGATGCGGAAAGTCCACTACGCTGTTTGCCATTTGCGGCATTCACAAGATGAGCGGCGGTACACTGCATTTCGGCGAGCGCGACGTAACGACAGTACCAGCGCAACAACGCTCCGTTGGCGTGGTCTTCCAGAACTATGCTCTGTACCCTCACATGACGGTTGAGCAGAATATCGGTTTTCCGCTCAAGGTTCAGAAGTTGTCAAAATCGGTGATCAAGGCTGAGGTTGCACGTCTGGCAGAGCTCGTCCAGATTGGCGATCTTCTGAATCGTCGGCCGGCACAATTGTCCGGCGGGCAGCAGCAACGCGTCGCCCTGGCGCGCGCCATGATCCGGAAACCGGATGTGCTGCTGCTGGACGAACCCCTGGCCAATCTGGACGCCAAACTCCGGCTTGAAATGCGCTCCGAGATCAGACGTATTCAACGTGAAACCGGAATTACAGCCATATTGGTCACCCATGATCAAGTGGAAGCCATGTCGATGTGTGACCGCATTGCGCTGATGAAGGAAGGCAAGATCGTTCAACTGGACAAGCCAGAGAACATGTATGCCAACCCCGGAACGCAGTTCGTAGCCGGATTTCTCGGCAATCCGCCCATATCATTCCTACCGGCTACGGCGGGAGAGACACTCTCGCTGGGGGGAAATCAGACGCTGGCCCGCCCTTCAACGCTTGATGCGCAGGGTGATATCGTCATAGGAATCCGCCCGGAACACTTTGGACCACAACATGGAACGGGACTGGAAGGCGAAGTCATCTTTGTCGAGCCCCAGGGCCGCGAAGATTTGATTGATGTGCGCCTCGACAACGGCGGCGCAATCTGCGCGATTCTGCCCTCTGGCGAACCTGTGAAGCTGGGTCAGCGCGTGAACTGGGGCGTCGCGAGCGAACGTATTCTGGCCTTTGCAAACGATGGAAGTCGACTGTGACTGGCATGCAACTACCTCATGTTCCTTTCGCGATAGCCCACAGGGGTGCCTCTGCCTATGCACCCGGCAACACGTTGGCAGCCTTTCGAAAGGCCGCCCTGCTGGGTGCCGATATGTGGGAGGTCGATATCCGGGCTACCGCAGACGGCGTGCCTGTTGTGTTCCATGATGCCGAGCTGGCTAACGGCCATGCCCTCAACCAACTATCACGCAAGGACCTGAAGGAAATACTCCCGTCATGTCCTGATCTCGCAGAAGTGATCGCCCTGGCCGCCGAACTGGGTGCGGGAATCTATGCTGACATCAAGGACCTGGATGCCGCGTTGAGCACCTTGCATTTGCTGCAGGATGCCAGGATCAACCCCGTCATTATCGGCGCCTTCAACCCTGAGATCGTTCAGGTTCTGCGAGAGGCCGGCAGCATTTATCCCGTGGCTGGACTGGTACCACTCGGGGCCGACCCACATGAACATGCAGCTCAGGCTGACATCATTCATTTGTGTTGGGAACATATGCAGCGCCCCCAGGATGAACTGACGACAGAGTTCTTCATTCGCGCCTTTGGCGACGGACAGCAAGTCGTTATCTGGCACGAGGAAGACCCTGCCAGAATGTCGGAGATTCGCACAAAACCGGTAAGCGGCATCTGTTCGGACATGCCCCAACTGGTTAATCCCTTCAAGGCACCCAGCTCCTACCCTTTTCGCATCGTTTGTCACCGCGGCGCTTGTCCCATCGCACCTGAGAACACGTTGCCGGGGCTGGAATGTGCATTGGCGGGTGGATTCGATTACATAGAAGTTGACCTGCAGATAACGTCCGATGGCGAAATCGTGGTCATCCACGATGCAACGTTGGACCGTACTACCAATGGTACCGGACCGGTTAGCGATCATACTCTGGCACAGTTGCGCAAGCTCGACGCCGGAGCAAAGTTTGATCCCTTCTTTGCCGGCACTCGTATTCCGACCCTCAAGGAGATTCTCGATCTTCTGACTCGATACAATGCCTGCGCGTATCTGGAGTTCAAATGCGCCCCACCCGCCCCTGTTCTCGAACAGGTTCGCAACGCAGGCTTGCTTGACAGCGTGTTTTTCTGGTCCTTCAACCGCGATTTTCTGGTGGATTTACGTGCGATGTGTCCTGAGGCTCAGATCATGTCACGGCGCCAGGACTACCCGTCTCTCACTAATGCAATCACGGACTATGCGGCCAACCTGATCGAGTTCTTGCCAGATGACGACCCCTTGGGGATTGCTTCGCTGCGTGGCAGCGACATTCGCTCCATGGTTGCCTACATGGGTGAAGACGACAAGGTATTCGAGAAAATCATCACATTGCGCCCGGACCTGTTCAACCTCAATAATGCCTTCGCGTTTTCCCGGTTCTTGAAGTCTTTTTGACAAGGCCAAGCCAGCTCGAACGGCTTTTCCCCGTCGGCCCCTGACTCCATCAAGGAATACCGCGCTGATGTCCAGTGCGCGTGCCTAGACCGCCGTCAATTTGCACAACTCGGGCTGGCCGGAGAGAGCGCTACCGACCGTCCGATAATCCGCGACAAGCGCGTCTATCAATCCGTATCCCTGGTGGCGTCATTTTTCTCCGACCTGTCCGGATGTCTTTTGCCAGACTCATCCTTGACTGAAAGCATCGCACACGGCTTGTGAACTTTGCGGGTAAGAATCACACTCTCCGCGGTAATTCCTGACATCCATCGGGTTTTAACTAACATGTTGAGACGACAACTCGATTCGGAACGCAGTGCGTACCGAATCGAATGCGCCTGGCAAACAGCACCAAAAACCACTAGCGCGATCTCTACCAGAAAACCCACCACCCATGGTGCGCATAATTTGGACAAAATGACGAGAGCATGACCCCAACGCCGCTCTACCCATCTATACGCGATTCATCCACATGGTTATCCACAGGATTTGTGGATAACGGTTAGCGGCTCGCACCCACTCTCGCCCAGTCCTTGTCAGGAGTAGTCACGCGAACGTTTTTTCCATCGGGCTGCCTTGCGACTTTGACGTCAGCTCAACGACACGCACCGATGGGCCCACCGCTCGGCAATATGAGCATCATGCGTGACGAGAACGACACCCAATCGACGGGCATCGGCGATTTGTGCAAGCATCTCAAGCGTACGAGCTTGAGTAATCGGATCCAATCGCGAGGTGGGCTCGTCGGCGAGCAAGACACTGGGACGTGCAGACAATGCGCGTGCCAATGCAACGCGCTGCAGTTCGCCACCGGATACCGCGTCCGGGCGGCGAGCCAGCAGTGACAATGGCACCGCAAGACGGCTCAACAGATCCTCCAACTCGCTCCAGGGCGTATCATTCAGACGCGCTGCATCGCGCAGGCTCACGTCAAGTGACACATGTTGCGCAAAGGCTGTGGGCGGGTCCTGATACAGTTTTTGCACAGCTCGGGGCCCCAGACCGTCAGCACGTTTCACGGAACCTCTCGCCGGGGCGTGCAAGCCTGCAAGCGTATCCAGCAGGCTGGTCTTGCCAACACCACTGGGACCAAGTAGTGCGACTCGTTCGCCCTGGCGTAAACTCAGGTTCAGGCCCTCTATCAGGTTCTGCCCTGCGCGCACCACTGATAGCTCGCAAGCTTCCAGCAACACCTTACCGGGTGTCGCCGACGCGGTTTGCGGCCAGCTTGACGGGTCAGCAGCAATCAATTCCTGCGTATAGGCATGGCCTGGCGCAGCCAGAATGGACAGCGTGTCACCCTGTTCCACAACCTGCCCGTCTTTCAGCACAATCAGCTTGCCACCCAGGGCGCGGGCAACGGCCACCTCATGGGTAATGGCAATCAAGGTGCCACCTTGCCGGGGTACTTCAGACAGTAACTCTACAACCCGTGCACGACGATCGTTATCCAACCCCTTGGTCGGTTCATCCGCCAAGAGTATTGGCGCACCACCGGCAGTCGCTGCAGCAAAGGCGACGCGCTGAGCCATACCGCCTGACAGCTCACTCGGCAAGCGCTCCTCTGCACCCACCAGTCCCAAGGCTTCGAACACACGAGCACAGGAACTTTCCGGATCGGCGTGTTGCGCCACGTAGCGGTAGGTTTCACGCACATGCCTGGCCGAGCGTTTGAGTGGGCTGAGCGCACGCCAGGGCTCCTGCGGTAACGCCGCAATCTGGCGCCCCCAACTGGCTGCACGAATGTGCGCTGCGACGTTGTCAACTCGTTCTCCGTTCACCTCGATCACGCCACTTGAATGCAACTGCTCTGGCAAGGTCCCGAGGATAGCCTGAGCAATCAGGCTCTTGCCTGCACCGGTTTCACCCATGACCACCAGGGTCTCACCTGGTGCAACAGCAAAGCTGACGGGCCCCATGAGCTGTGTCGACCCCACATGAACACAAAGTTCGCTGACGGCGACTGTCGTTGTCATCAATTCCTTCGTGATGGTGTTCATGGCCGCCTCATACCGCCGACACTCAGATGCAGAGCCAGCACCGTCAGAACGAGCGCCGCCACCGGCTGTAGAATCAACCAGGGCGCTTCACGCTAATAGGGTAGAAGTTCGGTCATCATCACACCCCACTCGGCCTGTGGTGGCCGAATTCCCACGCTGACAAAACCCAGAGCCGCCACCGCGGTGACGGCTGTTGCCGCGCCAAAAGCTGCAATGGTCAACAACCCTGGCCCAATCTCGGGAATGAGGTGACGGCGAAGGATCAGCCAGGGTCCAAGACCCAGCATGCGGGACGCTTCGACTTGCGGCGCGGCAAACACAACACGAGCTCGCTGACGTGTATAGCGGAAATACTCCACCCACAGCGTCAATGAGATACCCACATACAATGCCCACCATGAACCTGGCGAGATGGCCGCCAGCATCAACACCAGCAACAACCCGGGCAGCGCCAGCACCGCATCGGCAAATGCCGTCAACAAGCGATCGGTCCATCCACCAGACCGGGCGGCAAGGACACCCAGCAGCGCGCCCGGAACTCCCGCCGAGAGGATGGACAGCAACGCCAGGCCCATGGACAGCCGTGCACCCGATAACAGGCGCGCCGCCATATCGCGCCCCAGATGATCAGTGCCCAGAAGATGCTCCGCACTGGGTCCCTGTCGCGCATCGAGTAACGACTGCGTAGCGGGATCGTGTCCTACCAGGTCCGGTCCGATGACAGCAGCACACCCGAGCACACCGAACAGCGCCAGACCTGCTATTCGGGAAGCCTTGATAGAGGGTAGCTGCCTGGCGTCTGGCATTACCTCAGGAGTCACAGTATTCATGAGCTTCTCGGATCTATCAACCGGCATGTCAAATCAATGAAAAGGTTCAGCCCCACGTAGATCAGGCCCAATGCCAGAGCGGTGCCTTGCACCATGGCGACATCACGCCCGAAGATGGCATGTACCAGGGCATGTCCGATTCCCGGCCAGGCGAATACCGTCTCGACAATCACCACGCCCTCGATCAGGTAAGCACCTTGCACACCCACATAGGCAACCACTGGCAGCGCGGCATTGCGCATGACGTGACTCATGATCGTCCTTCGCGCAGTGAGGCCTTTCGTGCGTGCAAACAGACGCCATTCTGCCGACATGGCATCGGCCACGGCATCACGCACCACTCGCGATGAGACGGCAGCAAGACCCAGCCCCAGCGTCAGTGATGGCAAAATCAGATACTGTGGCCCCCTGAAGCCTGCGACCGGTAGAAAGCCCAGCTGCACAGCAAAAACCAGCACCAACACAATCCCCAGCGCAAACGCAGGTATGGCACGCAGAAATATCGATACCACAAGACTGATACGGTCCACCGTTCCACCTGGGCGCATCCCGGCAGCAATACCCACCGGCAAGGCAATCAGCAGTGATGCGATAACAGCACCTCCAGCCAATAGCAGTGAGTACTTGAGTTGCGTGGCCACCTTCTCGATGACCGACGAACCGTACACATGCGAACGCCCCAGATCAAAGCTGGCAAGCTCACCGAGCCAGGCCCGCAACTGTATCCACCAAGGCCGATCAAGACCCAGTTCGAGCCTGACAGCGTCTGCTGACGCCGCGTCCATCATGTCGTAGCCATAGCGCCCTGCCGCAATACGATAGGCTGCATCTCCTGGCAAGGCCTGCATCATGATGAAACTGACGATGCCGACCACCAGGGCCACAATCAGCGCCTGAAGACTTCGTCCCGCAAGGATGGCGAGCACCGATCGCACCCACGGCATACCACTCGAACTCACTCTGCCCACGAAAGCTCACTGAGTCCATAAGAGCGTTGCAAGGGGTCGACAATCACGTTCTGCAAACCTTCTGCAATGGCTACCGTGTGTTGATACCAGGTGATGGGAATAACCGGCAATTCAGCCTGCAAGCTACTGGCAACGGCTCTGATGGCCTCCGTGCGTTCAGCCTCATCGGCAGAGGCTGCAATCGTCTCAAGGGCTAGTTCAACTGCATCGTTCTGCCAGCCCATGGCACCCCAGTCACCACCACCCGCACCGAAGTCCTGTAACACCGTTCCAATGGGGTCTGGGGTGAGCGCATAGTTGCGAGCATAGAGAGCCACCTCCAGAGAACCATCCTTGTGGCCTTGGGGAATGATCGAGTAATTCGACACATTGACATCAAGTTCGATACCAATGGCACGCCATTGATCCTGTAGCACTGCAGCGATCAGCGGCAACTCTGGCCGATCAGGAAAGGTTCTGAGTTCCAGCGTGAAGCGCTCACCCTCTCGAACAAGGATCTTGTCATCGCCTTCGCTCCAGCCCAGGTCAGCGAATAGAGCTCGGGCTGCATTGAGATCGGTTTCCAGCGGCTTCAGAGTGTCGTCATGCCATCCCGCCAACGCCGGTGGAAACAGCTGTGTTGCCGCGCCCTCCGGAAAGCGGTTGATTGCCGTGGCGATACCGGCACGATCGATGGCAAGACTCAAGGCCTGGCGGGCGCGAGGGTCATCAAGGAATGGATGAGAGGCGTTGACTTTCAAGGTCATGACACGCGGGATAGGTACCGCCACGGTGCTGACGTCTGATACATCGGCAAGGCCGGCAAAGCCTGTCGGATCCAGTGTGAACACCAGATCGGCGTCACCACTCTCCGCCAGCAGGGCACGTGTCTCGGCTCGCCCGACAGCGAGATAGCTCGCCGTTTCGATCATCGGTGCCTTGCCCCAATAGTTGTCGAAGCGCGTCATTTCCAGCGCCTGTGGAGGGGAAAACACAGTCACTTGAAACGGCCCGGTACCAATCAAGTCGCTGGGGATACCGTCGGCGTCCAGAGCAGTCGGCGCGGGGATGACTGTCGTGGCATGCGCCAGCAGCGCAGGCAAGGAGGCGAAGGCACGCTCGAGCTCAACGATGAGCGCACCTTCACCTGCCGTGATACGAGATATCGGGGCCTTGGACAATACGCCAGGTTGCTCCAAGGCTCTGTTCAAGGCCTGTGCTGCATTGAGCACAGTCAGCTCGGTACCATCGTGGAAAACCACCCCTTCACGGAGTGTGAAAGTCCAGGTCAGACCATCAGGCGATACCGACCACTCAGTGGCAAGGCCTGGGCGCAACTTGCCTTGCGTGTCCGCATCGACCAGGTTTTCCATGATCTGCAGCTTCTGTATGACAAATCCGGACACTGCGGGATCTGCGCTGGCAATCTCCCACGGAGAGGCTATGGCGACGTTGGTTCGATCCTGGGCGAAGACAGACGACGCTGACGCAACACCTGCTACAAGCAAGGCGGCGAACAGCTTACGTGCATACGATCGGCTGGACATGTTGGCTCCACTGAAATTTTTGATACGTTATAACATCTAAACACTGAAAAATCGGTATTGATGCGCAACAAATTCGCATACCGGAATACGAGGACTGATCCGGAATAGAGAACCCGACACCGAGTGTGAGAGAGTCACTCTTGACTTAAAGCGATGCACACAGCTTGTGATCCCTGCTGGCAAGAATAGCGATCACCGCGGTATTCCTGACATCCATCGGGTTTGACCAGCACGTTGGCAGTGCGCACAGTATCGGGGCATATGTTCTGACACCGCACCAGAAAGTTGCCGATTTACACGTCCAGAATCGGGGCTTCCAACTGCTGCACTCCGGTACATGAAACCTGGATTCAAGGCATCAATACAGGCATCGACCTTCGAACCGAACGACGTTATCCTCTACTCATGACCTTGTATCTCAAACGGTAGGTTGGTGATGTGGTAGCTTTCAATCAAGCGGAGACGCCTTTTTTCCAGCCTTGCTCAGACACCATTTTCTACCCGACCTTGCCAACACACAAGCGCTACCCCAATTGCAGGAGAAGCACGTGAAATCGAGAAAAGCACTGTACGGATTACTCTTGCTGGTGCCGGCATTAGCCAGCCAGGCTGACACCTATCCGCTGGATGGTCTCAGTGGCGAAGAGTATCTGATGACCACCGAAATCCTCCGTCAGGAAGGATTGACCGACGAGAACACCCAGTACCCGCTGATCGAACTGGTGGAACCCATCAAGGCCGATGTGCTGGCGTGGTCTGAAGAGAAGCCGCTGGATAGACGTGCGCGTGCTTACTACAAGAGTGGTGATGGATTCGAAGTGGCCCTGATCAATCTGACTGAGGCGTCTGTCGAATTGTCCGAGGCGGCAGCCGGACAACCCATGGTCCTGTTCTCGGAATTTCTCACTGCCATGAATAGTGCGCTGAGCCATCCTGATATGGTTTCGGGACTCGAGCGGCGCAATCTGACACCGGATGAGGTCTTCTGCCTGCCACTCACCGCAGGCAACTTCTTCACCGAGGAATACGAAGGCACTCGACTCATGAAGGTGCCTTGCTACGAGAACCCGACCGGCTCGAATTTCTATGCCAAACCCATTGAAGGGCTGTTCGCCGTAGTGGACATCGGCAAGAACGAAGTCATACGCGTGGAAGAAGATGAGACACTGATACCGGTCCCTGCCGATCCCTGGGGCTATGACGAGGAGGAAGTCGCCGAGCGTTTGCCACTTCGTGAAAAGACAAATCCGGCCACACTTTCGCAACCCGGAGGGCCAAACTTCACTGTCAACGGCAGCCTGATCGAATGGGACATCTGGCGTTTCCACTATCGAATCGACAAACGTCCCGGAGCTGTATTGTCGAACATCGATGTACTCGATGGTGAAGAATGGCGCTCGGTGCTGTATCAGGCGCACCTGTCGGAGGTATTCGTTCCATACATGAATCCTTCTGACGGCTGGTACTGGCGCACCTATATGGATTCAGGCGAATACGGATTCGGTCTGTTCCTCACCCCACTTCGGGCGGGTGTCGACTGTCCTGCACACGCCACCTTCCTGCCCGCCATGATGAACGATGACAGCGGCAACCCTCTCGAGATACCGGATGCCATCTGCATCTTCGAGCGCGATATCGGAGACCCGGCCTGGCGTCATTTTGAAGTCTTTGCGCAGAGTGAGGACACCTTCGTCCCCGCTGAGGGGCGACCAGCCACCGAACTCATTGTGCGCACGGCCTCGGAGGTTGGCAACTACGACTACCTCATTGACTACCGCTTCGCTCAGGATGCTCAGATGCGCATCATGGTCGGTGCAACGGGGCTCGATGCCGTCATGGGTGTCGAGTCCACCTCCATGGACGACCCAACGGCCGAAGCCGACACACGCTACGGCACCTTGATCGCTCCCAACCTGGTGGCGTCCAACCATGATCACTACTTCAACTTCCGGCTGGATTTCGATATCGATCAGCCCAGGAACCGCTTTGGTGTCATGGAGATCGTTCCGGGTGAGGTGCCCGACGACAGCCCTCGCCGTTCGCTCTGGCAAGTCAAGCACACGATGCCGGAGTCGGAACTCGACGCACGCTACAGGATCAGCGCCATGGAGCCCAAGCACTTTCATGTGATGAACATGGATCGCAAAGGGCCTCTGGGCCACACCCCCTCGTGGATGATCCATCACGGATCAGTCGCCTATGGCCCCTATGATTTCGAGAACGACCCACCGATGAAGCGCAATGCCTATATCGAATACAGTGTCTGGAATACCGTCTACGATCCGGATCAGCGCTACGCGGGAGGAACATTTCCGATGCAGAGTGATGGCACAGACACGCTTGCTGAATGGGTCAAGGCCGATCGCTCGCTGAAGGATCAGGACGTGGTGACCTGGTTTACCGCAGGCTTTCACCATATTCCTCGCATGGAGGACTGGCCCGTCATGTCCACTGACTGGAAGACCGTGCATATTCAGCCGTTCAATTTCTTTGCGCACAACCCGGCCCTCACTGTGCGCACGCCGAAATAGTCGGTCATATATCAGGTCACCGCCGCCACCCTGAGACCGCTGGTTGTCACGGCCCCTACCCGGTATTCAGGTCATGCCCGGGCTTCGACGAAGAAGCCCGGCTGATCATCACGTGACTCGTACAACGAAGAAGCTGATAGAGACAATGCGGATGAGTGCTGCTAAACCAGAAATTCCGGCGGACATACTCGACAAGTGGCAACGCGTCATCAATCTGGCGTCCACAATGGCCGATGTGCCCGCTGGCCTGATCATGAAGACCAACGCGCCAGAGCATGCCGTCTTGCTCAAATCCGCCGGCAAGGATAACCCTTACGCAGTAGATCAGACGTTCGAACTAGGCCCGAAGCTGTATTGCCAGAGTGTGATCACCAATGACGACGAACTGATTGTCGAAGATGCGCGCTGTGACCCGCTCTGGAACGACAACGTCGACCTGAAACACGACATGTCATTCTATATGGGATACCCCTTGCGGTGGCCCGATGGCGCGCTTCTCGGCACGCTCTGTGTGCTTGACCGCTCCACCAATCAGCAGGCCTTGAATTGCCGGGATCTGTTACTGGAATTCCGTGGGCTCATTGAATCGGATCTTGCGTTGCTCTCGGAGGTTTGCCGACGCGAACAGGCAGAACTCGAGTTGAGAGAACTGATGTCTGGCCTGGAAGAGACGGTAGCATGCCGTACCGAGGAACTTGAGCGTGTCAATATATCGCTGCAGGTCATGGTGGAACGAATGGCCTCGTCTCGCTCTGAATTCGAAGCAGACATCGTCCGGCAACTGAACGCGCTGGTCAAACCTCATGTCGAAACCCTGAGCGCTGAGGGCGCAGTTACCCCCGAATATGCCGTCTATCTGGAATTGCTGGAGTCCAGCCTCTCCTGCATCAGCAGTCAATTTGCAGCCTCGTCTACCTTGATGTTCGAATCATTGACACCCAGGGAAACCGAGATTGCCCAACTCATCCTTCAGGGGAAATCCACCAAGGATATTGCCCGAGTCCTGTTCCGAGAGACCAGCACCATCGACTATCATCGCACCAATATAAGGCGAAAACTCGGGCTCGAGAAACGCAAGGTCAGCCTGCAAAGCCACCTCAAATCATTGCAGGAATAGGGGGAAATCCCCCCTACTCAGCTAGGGTCATCCCCATGGGAGTTTTTGCCACCCGCGGTGATAGTCTCGAACGGTAGTGCTCATTCACCCACTACCCAAGGGATATCCCACGATGAAAAAACTCGATCTGAAACCCGTAAGACTCAATGGACAGGTAGATTCACTGGCCCCGAACCTGTCTCGGCGCTCCTTCTTCATGGCGGCCGGTGCCGCAGGTGTCTCCGCAGCAACTCTGTCACTGGGTTCAAGCAGAGCACGTGCACAGTCCACCGACTGGACTCAGCCAGGTAACAATAATCATGTGCTTGAACTGCAGGCAAGCAGTGACTTTCCGACCGGTGAAGTAACCCTGGACTACTATGGTCACTGCGCTCTGAAGTTCACCGCGCCTAGCGGTGCCACCTTGATCGTGGACCCCTGGCGAGACGATCCCTCCGGTGCCTGGGGTCTGTGGTTCAAATCCAAGTTCCCGGAAACACTGGTGGACATCACCTTGTCCACCCATACGCATTTCGATCATGATGCCATCGACAGGCCGCAATCCACCATGGTGCTTGACCGCATGGTGGGCAATTTCGAATTTGCCGACATCAAGATCACCGGCTTCGCCGACAAGCATGCCTGCATCGCACCAGGCTGGTATCAATGGACCGATGCCCTGAAGGAGTTCGGTGTTGAAGGCTGCCCTCCCAATAATATCGGCCACATGGACATGGTGGTTTACGTCATCGAAACCGGTGGTATACGCACACTTATCTGGGGTGACAACCGACCTGATCCGGGAGAAGCGTTCTGGCAGGCCATCGGCAAGATCGATGTGCTCACATTACCGGTGGATGGTTCGGAACACATACTCTCCTATGAACAGGGCAATGCCATTGTTGATCGATTGAAACCGAAGGTCGTCATCCCGACCCACTACCTGAATGAGTCCACCACCTATACCTTGTCTACACTGCAGTCGGCAGATGAATGGGTGAAGTCTCAAAAAAGCTTTCAGATGCTGGACAGCCCTAGTCTCTCCCTGGCCGCTGCTGAGCTTGCCAGCATGAATCAGGAATTCATGTATTTCGGCAGTAATGTGCAATCTACCTGAGGAACTACTGCGTCATCTGGCACTTGAGTGCAAAGTCCACTGTGAATTGCGTTACTCACCTCTTTCAGAAAGCACGCGTTGAAAATAAACGCTGCGTTCTGGAAATCCGGCTGGCGTGACGCCTGTTGGTAGCATGTGTTGTTCGTTTCTCTCGATGGCGCGACAAGGTTGGTAGCGCCATCAGAGAAACCGTGATTGTCACGACCTGATGTCGATCGGGCTGTTTTCGATTCTCTGCGTCTGCACTACGCAGCCGTTGTAGACGTGATGCGACTACAATGGGCTCTGCTTCAACTGCAAAGGGGCTTGAGTGCCCTGAATTGACGATCATGAACGACTACCTGAAAGATGCCCCACTGGGACAGGACACCGGCTATGTATGTGAATACGATCCGGACCAGCTGTATCCCATCCCTCGCAGCAGAAGCTGGAAAGAGCGAGCCTATGCAACCGCCCCATTTCAAGGTATTGACATCTGGAATGCCTACGAAGTCTCCTGGCTCAATCTCAAGGGTCTGCCACAGGTTGCCACAGCTGAGTTCCGAGTCTCTTGCGACTCGCCCTGCCTCATTGAATCCAAGTCATTCAAACTGTATCTCAACTCCTTCAACCTGAGTCGTTTTGAATCTGCCGACGAGGTTCGTCAGCACATGGAGACGGATCTGAGCAAGACCGCCGGTATGCCAGTCAGCGTGACGATTCAGTCGCTGGAGCAGCCGATGCACATCCGCCCGTTCCAGGGAGAGTGCCTGGACAAACAGGATGTGGAAATCGAGCTCTATCAGCCAGCCCCTCAACTACTGCATAGCGTTGAAGGAGATATTGTCGAGCAGACACTCTACAGCCATCTGCTCAAATCCAACTGCCCGGTCACCGGCCAACCAGACTGGGGCAGCATTCAGATTCACTACAGAGGCGCGCCTATCGACAAGGAAGGTTTGCTGAAGTACATCGTGTCCTATCGCGAGCATGGCGACTTTCACGAGCAGTGTGTGGAAAATATCTTTCTCGACATACTGGAACGCTGCAAACCGGAAGAGTTGAGCGTGTATGCCCGTTATATACGTCGGGGTGGGCTGGACATCAACCCGTTTCGCAGCACTGGCACTGCCGTGCCGGATAACCATCGCCTGAATCGCCAGTAGAGGGGTCGTACCCAGCGACACAGAGCCGTATTCCTCAGCGCCAGGCCCGTCAGGCAGTCCCTTGCCTGCCCCGACAGGATCCCGCCCACAAGAAATCCGAACCTGTCAGAGCTGGTTTGCACTGAGCAGGCAAGAGATCGATGCTTCCGATCGGGCTCAGCTGGACAGCAGTGATTTCATGCCTGCCAGCATGCACTCGGCAATCTCATAGTGATCAGCTTCCCACAGCTGGTCGTTGAGAAACTCGCCGGAATAAAAGCCCTCGTAACCGGTGCTTTCAATGGCGTCCACCCACTCTTGAAGCGGGATCTCCCCCTCACCCAGAAGGTAGCCGCGCAGCTCCTTCTCATCGACCCAGGGTTCATCGACTGCCGGTCGCTTTCCATCGGAAAGATGCACGTTATAGATGAGATTCTTGTCAATACCCGCCATGTCTTCAGGGGTCGCACCACGACTTGCCCAGAAGTGCCAGGTATCGAGCACGAAACCGAAATTATCGCGCCCGACCGCATCATGCAGACGGTAATAATCATCGAGTTTGGCAATAGGTGTCCAGGCTGCACCTTCGTATTGAAAACGAATGCCTGACTGCTTGCCGATATCGGCAATCTGTTGAATATTGCGAGCCGTGATCTGTATGTTGTCCTCAACCGACAAACCGTTCAGCGCTTCAAAAGCGTTCAGCTGAATGGTGGGAGCACCGATGTTGCTGGCAAATTCACACAGAGTCTCGGCTTGCCTGATCACCTCGGCCTGTGTGGATTTGTCAGAAGCCTCCACCGAGCCAATGATATCGATAGCGGTCGGGGTGATACCGGCTTGATCGAGTCGAGCTTTCAAGTCCGCGCTGGTGAAACCTGCCTGGATATACCGCCAGAGTTTTTCAGTGTGAATCTCCAGACCCTGATAGCCGGTCTCTTTTGCCAATCGAATGTCACTGACAATATTGCTGTGCAAAGAGCACATGCCGTGCAAGGCAAAACGCATGGTGGATTCCTCGAAAAACGAGCTTGCTGATGAACCGATGAGTAAGCTGAAGTGTACTACGCTTTACGCATCGAGGCTAAAGCGGCCGCATATGGCGGCCACTCCACAAAGACAAAAGCTCCCGGGGAAAAACCTACTGAAGAACGCCCTCAGCGTTGATGTAGCGCTGTGTGCTGTACTCGGAAGCCGGCAGGCGTGTGATGACACCGGTCGTCTGTACATGATCGACGAAGGATTGTGCGTAGTCCAGAAAGGTATCTGTCTTCTTGTCATCACTGATTTCACCCAACGTGAGGTAGCCGTCCTGACCACCGGCAATGA
Organism: uncultured Granulosicoccus sp.; assembly: GCA_947499955.1. Lineage (GTDB taxonomy): Bacteria > Pseudomonadota > Gammaproteobacteria > Granulosicoccales > Granulosicoccaceae > Granulosicoccus. The sequence continues at coordinate 102,498 of CANMQI010000007.1, read as the reverse complement.
AATCGTTGGTCACGACCTTGTACACGGCATCGGGCTGTATCGCAGACCATTCGCTTTCGCCCTTGAGCTTGACTTCGACCATGGAGAAACGCTTTCCCTTGTCTTGCGTTGCGTCGATGTTCCAGCGCAGCCCCGATGCATACGGGTAGGCGCCAGTCGACCCATCTTCAGCCAGGGCAAAATCCAGAGCATCTTCCAGCGTACTGATGACCTCGGCTCCCGTCATGTCGATTTCCAGCAAGGTGTTGGAAAACGGTAGCAGCGTATAGGCGTCACCGATCGATATCGGGCCAGCGGGAATATCGATCCGAACACCACCGGCATTCTGGATGGCCAGATCAGAGGTATTGCTCTGCGACTTGAATGCCAGCGCGACCAGGTTGGCGATATCAGAGCCCATGGATTGAGTTTCCGAGACATCACATAGCGAGCTGCGTCCCTGCCCCGGAATGCGCTCCAGACACAAGTCTTCCGTAACCGTACCGATCACCGCAGCGCTGAGTTCAGCCGTCTGATCAGCATAGCCCTGCAGCGTGGCAGTCGCCGCCTCATCAGGGCGTACGATGGACAACTCGGGTGTCGCGGCAATCACGGCTTGCAGTGATGCCAGCGCATCGCCCTCCACGATCGCTGATTCGCCATTCCCGTCATCGCGGGCGAACTCGTCACCCAGCAACAGGTGCGGAGTGCCGGCACAGCTCAAGACATTGCCATCGACATCGAACAACACGTCCAGCTCGCCGACCACATAGCTGTACTGCCAGGCTTGAACAACACAGACCGGGTTACCGTCGGCATTCGTCAGTCGCGTGGGATAAGGCCCTTGTGGTGCCAGGCCCATGGCCTCGAAACCCTCGCCCAGCAGTGTGTGCGAATCGCCACCGACAATCACATCGACACCGTTGAGTGCCTGGGCCATGGCGATGTCATTGCGATACTGGTAATGAGTCAGCAGAACGATCTTGTCGATGCCCATGGCTGCGAGCTCGTCTATGTAGCGCTGGGCGGTTTCCACCTCATCGAGAAACTCCGTGGTGTCATCCGGGTTGGAGGAGTTTCTGGTCTTGTTGGCAATATCGATACCGATGACACCAAGCTGCTGCCCGTTCACCTCTTTGATGGTGTAAGGCTGGATGAAGTCGGTTGTGCTGTTCAGAGCCAGAGGAGAGACGCCCGGTTCAGGCACGACATTGGCAGCCAGAACATCGGTATCGCAGCTGCCATCATCCAGATCCGTGAGGAAGTCAACCAGTCCGGCATCACCGTCATCGAATTCGTGATTTCCCAATGCAAAGGCATCGAAACAGACTTGATTCATCATGGCTGCATCGGCTTCGCCCTTGAACAGGGTATAGAACAGCGTACCGGTTATTGCATCCCCGGCGTGCAGTTTGAGCACAGAGTCGGATGACTGACTCAGCTCATTGATCTTCGTGACCACGCGCGGGAAACCGCCGTAGACAACATCCGTATCCACACCCTCCAGCCTCAAGGTGGTGCCATCCTCTTCCAGATGTGAATGATGATCGTTGATGTGCAGGATCTTCAACGCAAAGGCATCGGCGACATTCTCGGTGCCACGGACAACCACGTTCTCGGAGCGCTCGCCGGTTGTCAGATTGATGATGTTGTAGCGGCCGTCATCGACTGTGCAACCATTCAGATCATTACCTTCACAGACGGAAATATAGGGGTCGATGGTCTGCACCTGCCAGTAGTCGCCGCCGCTCCAGGAAATACGGTTGCCATCCAGTGCCCAACCGGCAACTGCGGGCACCCTGACATTCTCGACGCGCTCGCCCGTGGTGAAATTGATGACGTTGTAAACTCCATCGTCCACCGCACAGGCTTGCAGACCGGAGCCTTCGCACACAGTGACATAGGGATCGATGGTCTGTACCTGCCAGTAATCATCGCCGCCGAGCATGATCATGCCATCGGACACCACCGGGGCCTGGCTCGCAGCAACGGCAATCGAGGCAGAGCCGAGCAAGGAGAGCAGCGTGGCGCTGCCGGCAAATCCTGTGTGTAACATGAGAAGAACCTTCACGAGAGCAAATGGAGTCAGCCCAAGCTAAAGCCGGGATATGACCGTGCTGTGAAAGCCATCCACTTCAGTCTGCCGCAAGCTCCGCTGGGTCAAGCTGTCAACAGAACAGCACCCTCGATGATCGCTTGTCATCGAGAGTGCTGGCGTTGGCTCAGCTGAAGCGACGATCCTTGAAACTGATGCTCGATTGCCACTCCTCTACCGGACCTATGCGATTGATGCTCCCCCAGGTACCCTTGTAATAGGGAATCACGTTGCGATCGACCCACGGCGTCACGACGTCGCCATGTACACCCTTCACGTAGCCGAACAACATGAAGGTGTGCCCTCTCTTGATGGAGTCAATCGGATACGCCATTGCGTAGGTGCTTCCGTAGTCGTTCCAGACCTCGACCACATCGCCGGCATCCACGCCCATCTCACTGGCCTGTTCGGGGTTCATCTCCAGATAGGCCATGGGGATGCGATCACGCACGAAGGCGTTGTACTGATCGTGATAGGCGGTTTGCCAGACCTCGTTCGCTCGCCCGCAATTGAGCCAGAACTCATGCTTGTCCTTCTGTTCGCTGACCATGTCGGGCAGCCCGTTCCACGGCGCCGGTTTGAAACGGGCCAGAGCGTTGTCGGTACTGAACTGATAGTCGGCATAGATCATTTCCGTGCCGATCAACTGCCCATCGCGTACCTCCCGGATCGGTAGTTGAACGCCATTGTTGCCAGCGCTGCGCAGAAGGTCGTAAGTCGCCAGATGGCCGGTGTCACCACCCTGGCTGTCGATGGGTGGCGAATCGGGCAGCCCGGCCCGCCGGAAACCATCGTTGAACGCATCCTCTTCACTTTGCCAGTCGAAGCCTTCGAAGCGTGACACCATCTCGGCATTGCCTTCAGCCTCATAGAGCGCTTTCATGCTGTTGGCAATATCGGCTGCGATCAGGCAATCGGCCTTGGCCGAACCGGGTGGGTCCATGAATTTCTCCGTTAGCCGCAGTCGGCGCTCACCGTTCATGGACGTCAGGTTGATCTCCCCGGGCTGAGCCGCCGGCAACATCATGTGAGACTCTTCCGCGATGGTCGTCGGATACAGATTGATACCCACGACGAACAGCCCGCCACGGTTCTTGCACGCATCGTAGATGACATCGATCAGCTGCTCGTTGCTGGCACCTCGCGCCTGTGCAATCGCCTCATGCACGATGGCGGCACGCTTTCTCAGAGCCAGACGATGCCGCTCTGCATTCAGCGTGGTCTGGAAGGGATTGGTACCCCACAGGGTGTACATCAGACCCTTGCCCGCCATGAGTTCCTGATCGATGTAGACCTTGCTGTCACCCGGATAGGGCGGCCGCGTATAGCCTTCCTGGTGTCCTCCCATGCGACAGACGCCTGTCCCACGTCGTCCGACGTTGTGCGTGGCCAGTACCAGACTCACCAGGGCACTTTGAATGACGTAGTTGTCGTTGCCCCAGATGATGCCTTTTTCATACGGATGGAAGGTGCGCGGCCGATGCCCACTGGCCTTCGGTTTGTAGGCCCATTCAGCAGCCTTGACCAACTGCTCCTCGGCAATACCGGTGGCAGCAGCGCCTTCTTCCAGAGACATGCGATTGGTATTCATGGCCTCATCGAAATCTTGCGTGTATTGGTCGATGAACGCCTGATCCTGCCAACCCTGGTCGACCACGTATGTCAGCAATGTGTTGAACAGGGCCGTATCCGATCCCGGCTCGATATCCAGATGCAGCACATTGTCCTTGCCGGCAATCTGCTCACAGATGGAGACGGTGGCCGAGCGCCTGGGATCGACAATGATCACTTTGGCCGAAGCTGCCGTCTCATCAGGAAAACGTTGCTGTTTCTTGCTGACGGATTGACCATTGAGGTTAGGCACCCAGTGATTGAGGAAATAGTTACTCTGGGTTTCATACGGATTGCAGCCGGTTGCCAGAATGCAATCAGCCAACTGCGCATCTTCATAGCTGTTGTTGAGCTCCCCGACTCCCATTTCTCGCGTGGCATGGCATTCCGAGTTGTAGGCCGGGCGGTTATGAATTCGGACCATGGGGGTCTGCAAGGCCGAGAACATCAGCTTGCCGGTTCCCCAGGTATTCTCGAAACCACCACCGGCCCCGCCGTGATCGAAACAGTCATACATCAGGCCATCAGGGCCGTCGTTGTCCAGAATTTTCTTCGACAGTCCTGCATACAAGGCCAGAGCATTGTCCCAGCCGATATCCAGCCATTGATCGCCGCGGAAAAGCCGTGGCGTCTTCAGGCGCTCCTTGCCCAGGCCATCGGCAGAATAGAGATAGGAGGCCATCTTGCCACCGCGTGTCGAGGAAAGCCCCGAGTTGACCACACAGTCCTTGTCCGGTGTGATCATGACGTTCCAGCGCTTGCCTTGCTTGTCGGTGATGGTGTTGGTCATGGCCCGGGTCATGGTCAACTGCAACGGTGGCACCTGCTGGGTGAAATCCACATTCAGGGCATTCTGATCTGCAGCACGCCCGCCTTCACGATGGGCTTCCCATTTATGCACCTTGTACCCGCAACCGACAATGCAGAAATGACAGGTCATGTTGGAGCTTTGTGCATCCGCTGGTGGCAAGGCGATTCGATCGTTTTCTCTGGTTGACATGGTGTGTCTCCTCCCTTCACAGAATGTTGGCTTGACGACCGTAGATGAGACCGTCCACACCCACCGCGGTGATGTTGCCGGTATCCTCGTCGTAGTCCAGCAAGACTCGGGGAAGGTCTTCGGTTGCCTGGCCACTGATCATCTGTCCGCCTTTTTCAGCATCGAACATCGAGAAATGGCAGTTGCATCGGAACAGACGCTCCTGCTCGTCGTACGCCACAGGGCAACCCATATGTGTGCACAGTATGCTGTAGGCCACGATGTCCTGCTCGGGCCCGATACCACCGGACACAGGTTCACCCATTCTTATCGCCATGCACGGTGAACGGTTGTCCGGATAGCTGAAGCTGATGGCCTCCCCGACCACCATCTCAGTCGCCTTGCTGATGAGGGTTTCCGGATAGTCGAGTGTCGTGCCGGTGTTGGCCGACTGCGCCTGAGCGACACCCGGACTCAGACCGATGCCCACGGTACTCACCACAGCGGCACTGGTACCGGATTTGAGAAAGTGACGACGGCTGACGGGTGATGTTTTCATGATGACTCCTCCAAGTCTGATCTGTTTGATCGATACAGGTATCGCAAGTGACATGCCACGATAATTACCCTTGTATTTCAGCTACTTGAAAAACATCTTCCCCAGTATGTCCGGATTTGGTAACATTCCAGAGACCCATCTTGTTACGTTTGTGTAACCACTGTCTCATGGAACAGACTCGCCGACAGTTCATCCGTTCAGGGCTTCTTCTGGCAGCACCCGCCATCGTGCGCGCTGCCAGAATGGAACTGAAAATCGGTCTGACTCCGGTGATTCTGGCCGATCAGGCTGCCTTCCTTGCGCGCTGGGCTACCTATCTGGAACAGCGCATTGATGCAAAGGTCAGCTTTGTGGCGAGAACCGAATATCAGTTGGTGCTGGACCAGTTGTTTCAGCGTGAGGTTCATGTGGCCTGGCTGTGCGGCTACCCTTACATCCAGCACCAGGCCAGGTTATCCATGCTGGCGGTGCCTCTCTATCAGAATGCGCCCACCTATCGCTCCTACCTGATTCGTCCGAGAGAATCTTCGATCAGCGGATGGCAGGACCTGAACGGTCGTGTACTGGCCTATGCCGACCGACTATCCAACTCCGGCTGGCTGGTCGCGCAAGCACAACTCAAGAAGGTCGGTATTTCGCCACAGCATCTGCGCAAGAGCTTCTTTGCGCATGGACACAAGCATGTTGCCGAATCTGTCGCCTCCCACTTGGCTGACGCCGGTGCCATTGACGGTTATCTGTGGGACACGATGCATAAACAGAAAATGCAGGCCGCCCTTGATACAGAGGTGGTATGGCGTTCCACGGCATTCGGCTTTCCGCCACTGGTCAATCTGCGCGGCGAGGAAACTGATGTACACCGGCATCTGCAAGGCACCTTGCTCGACATGCACCGTGACTCACAGGGACAATCCCTGCTGGCTGACCTGAACCTGGATGGTTTTGTCGCCGGAGACCCTTCGCGCTACGAATCGATTCGCGTCATGGCGCAAGATGTCGCGAATTCCGGGTTGATCGATTGATGCTGACGCGATTGCCCTATCGCCTGCAGATTCCGCTCGGGCTATCAATGGCGGTCGTGATTACCGCGCTTCTGGTGTCAGCGGTCACGGCCAGACACTCTGCACAGTTGGCACGAGCGCAGATCATGTCAACGGTGGACCGTACCGAATTTCTGATCGCTGCGCAGGCTCCGCCGCTCTTGGCAGCCGACGATGTCTGGGGTGGCTACACACTGATGAAAGCCACAGCTGCATTATTGCCCGGCGCACAGGAAGGCCTGTCACGCTCGGCCATACTCGATAATACCGGCAAGGTACTGGCTGCATCGGACCCCGTCAGGTTGAAGACCGCCACAGAGCTGTTGAATGAACCATCGCGTGAGAGCTATATGCGCGACGAAAGTAGTCTGCAGAACTCACACCAGAGATTTCACGACGATGGCAATCTGGTCATCGTCAACCCGCTGAGAAGTGAAGACGGTCAGGTGCTCGGCTTCAGCTATATCGAAGTGGATGCCCCCTCTTTTGCCATTGACTGGCTGGAACTGGTGTACCCCACACTGATTGGCGTTGGCATGGCTGTGGCACTGCTTGTGCCAGCCGGCTGGTGGATGGGCAAGCGCATGACACGTCCGGTTGCCCGAATTGCCAGTGTCATCGCACAGATCGGTAGCAATGGTGCGGACAAGCTGGAGGAAGGCATCCCGGTTACCCGAGACCCTGAGCTGGCTCGCATCGGTTCCGCTGTTCGAGAGCTTGTCCGGGAGACCCGGATCAGAAAGAAGGTCGAGCAACGTGCCTATTCTGCCGAGCGACTGGCCGCCATCGGCCGCATGACGGCAGCCGTGGCTCATGAAATCAACAACCCGCTGGGAGGCTTGCTCAATGTTGTCAAGACACTCTCGATACACGGTCATCGTGATGAGACGCGCGCCTCCTCTCTGGCCCTGCTCGAGCGCGGTTTGCAGCAGATACAATCAACTGTCAACGCACTGTTACCGCAAGCCCGGGGCGAGCAGCGTCCGCTGACCGTTATCGATCTGGATGACATCATCCTGTTGGCCAGAACCAGCGCAGGCAGCCAATCACTGGAGATTCATGCAACCACCGACATCGAATCTGCCTTGCGGGTCCCTGCCGATCCGGTACGTCAGGTGATGCTCAATCTGCTGAGCAATGCGCTCAAGGCCGTGGATGATCGAGGTGTCCTGCAGGCCACCTTGCAAGCTGATGAACGAGAAGTTCGTTTTCTGGTTTCCAACAGCGGAACGTCCATGAGTGAAAAGGTTCTCGAGAGAATCCTTACTGCCGAGTCCGGCACCGACCCCCGCGGGTTCGGCCTGTGGGTCTGTCGTGAAATAGCCATTCGTTACGATGGCGGATTTCGGGTGGTCGACGATGCACAGAACATGACTCAACTACTTTTCTGGATACCCAATGTCGAACGCTACGAAACACCTCTTGCTGATTGAAGACGATCCCATCATGGGTGAGTCGCTGGTGCAGCGCTTCGAGCTGGAAGGCTTCGACATTCACTGGTGTCGTCAACTGGCACAGGCAAGCACCCTGGACCTGACCCGTTTCGATTCCATCATCAGTGATGTCAGGCTCGGTGACGGCATTGCCACCCACTGGTTTCTGCAACTGTCCGACGAGCTTCGCCAGATCCCCTGGTTCTTCCTCACAGGGTATGGCGGCGTGGATGAAGCGCTGTCGATGGTACGAAACGGCGCGCGAGAATACATGACCAAGCCTTTCGACATCGAAAGACTGGTGGCTCTGGTGACAGGCGCCACCAATGCGGACAATGCAGCTCAGGCCGAGGTGGTTCTGGGGGTCTCCCCAGCCATGCGCCAGAACGAGATCCTGTTACGCCGCGTGGCTGACAAGAACGTTGCCGTGCTGCTCACGGGTGAATCCGGCGTGGGAAAAGAGGTGGCCGCGCGCCTGGTACATGAAGAAAGCAGTAGAGCGGGTGATTTCATTGCAGTCAATTGTGCCGCCATTCCCGAGTCGATGATGGAAGCCGAGTTCTTCGGCTATGAGAAGGGTGCGTTCTCCGGTGCAGTCAGAAAACACAGGGGTTTTCTCGAACGAGCGCATGGCGGTACATTGTTACTGGACGAAGTTGGCGATCTGCCCCTGCAGATGCAGGCAAAACTGTTGCGGGCCCTGCAGGAGAAGTGCTTCTTTCGCCTGGGCTCGGAACGTGTCACACAGTCCGATTTTCGCTTGATATCAGCCACCAATTGCGATCTGTTCGCGGCCATGAAAAACGGCACCTTCAGAGAAGATCTCTACTATCGTCTGGCGGTCATACAGGTGACGCTGCCACCGCTGCGAGAGCGCCCTGAGGATATTCGCTGGCTGGCAGAAATGATGTTGCAGGAAATCGTGCGTCAGCAAAAGACCCCAATCAGTGCATCCGAGGCATTCATGCGGAGTCTGTTGCTCAGAGACTGGCGCGGCAATGCCAGAGAACTGCGATCCTACCTGGAGGAATCGGTAATTCTGAACGAGGCCGGCATCCTGGATGCTTCACATGAGTTGCACGCGGACCAACAGGCCGCATCAGACCAATCCGATTTCATGAACCTGAAGAAAAAGGTGGAGCTGGCAGAGCGTGAACACATCAGTCTTGCCTTGACACAGGCCAACGGTCATGTCGGTCAGTCAGCGCAACTGTTGGGAATCAGTCGAAAGACGCTGTGGGAAAAGATGAAGCGCTTGAATCTCGGCTCGGCCAAGACCTGAAGAAGCGGATCGAGCAGTTGCTGGCGCAGGTCCCTTCCCCGCCTGATGACATCAGGCATACTCTGCTGCTGGAAAACAGCGTTCGGTGAGAAAGTCACTGAAGTCGGCATATCCAGGCGCTACTCTTTTTCATTGAATCTGTCCGTCTCTTCCGGAGCACGTCAGAAGCCAAGGCTGGCATGGCGAAATCGGATGTGGCCTATTCGGGTCACTACGGTTTCGTCGATACCGAGATGTGGTGGCCGACCACCCATATGCTGAGCCCGGCGGCAGAAGCCTTGCAGTGTGACAGTTGCCATGCCCGTGATGGCCGGCCTGGGCAACAGCGTTCAAGGTGCATCTGGTGGCAGCGGGCCTGATCATCCTGCTCTGGGTGTTCGCGATATTCTGGCATTGTTTGTCCTGATCCACGTGTACATGGCCACTACCGGGGAAACCGTGGGCGCGTACCTGAAGGCGATGATTTCAGGCAAGGAATGGGTACAGGTGTCCGAAGATGGGCAGTAAGGTATAGCCATGCTCGTCAGTTTGCGGCGTATGAAGCAGGACGTCATGAGAAGAATGTCAAGCTGAGGAATTTCAAGACGCCGGTTCTTGTCACGTCAGGTTCATCTGGGCCATATACGATTTCACATATATAGCCGTGCTCGAAGATCAATCGAAGATTTCGCCGTGCCATGGCCTGAAACCCAGGGAAAAACAATGCTGCCACACTCTGTAATGACGCCAACCATACGCTATGTGCTGTGCGCGTCCGTGCTGCTCAGCGCCTGTTCATCATCAGACAGCGAAGTTCCCGCTGAAGCTGCATCCTTGCCCGCGGCGGAAACGACAATCACCAGCGCCGGATCCACCTTTGCCGCACCGATCATCGAGTCCTGGATCGAGGCCTACAGGAATGTCGAAGGTTCTGTCGATATCAGCTACAGCTCTGTGGGCAGCGGGGAAGGTATCAATCGCTTCAGTGCGGCGACCGTGGATCTGGGGGCTACCGATGCGCCGTTGAGTGAGGAAGAGCTGGTCGAAGCCCATGCTTCTCGTCAATTGCCATTAACAGCGGGCATGATTGGCATCACTTACAACATGGAAGGTCTTGAAGAGCCGTTGAAGTTATCCAGAGAGGCATACGCCGGCATCTTTCTGGGCACGGTAGAACGATGGGATGACCCCCTGATCGTGGCCAACAACCCGGGCGCCGACCTGCCCGCCAAGCTCATACAACTGGTTGCGCGATCAGATAGCAGTGGAACCACTCATTCGTTTACAGAGCATCTCTCGGCTATCAGTCCTGAATGGGCAGCAGGCCCGGGCGCCAGCAAACGCATCAGTTGGCTGGGAGGCACCATGGAGGCCGCGGGCAATGAAGGTGTTGCCGGACGTATCAAGATGACGCTGGGATCCATTGGTTACGTCAACTCGGGTTTCGCCGAACGCCTGGAACTGCCCTTGGCAATTCTGGAAAACCGGGATGGCCAATTCGTTGCTCCCACCATTGAAACCGGCCAGGCCGCGATGGCCAGTGCCGGCTCAGACAAGGTTGATGAGATCGCTGCTGCCATGATCGACCCGACCGGTGCCGATTCCTATCCGATCACGACCTACACCTGGTTTCTGCTGCGTGACAGCTATGGCAGCGATGACAAGACTGCGGCGGTGAAGGATCTGGTTGCATGGACACTCAGCGATGGACAAGACTACGCTGAATCGTTGCACTATATTCCGTTGCCCGAAGCCATCAGTTCTGCTGCTCTGGCCAATCTGGAGAAACATTGACAAGGCTCTGGTGGGTCTTGGCCCTCACTCCGCTCTACCTGCATCAAGAGTGGTATCGGCCTGATGCCACTCACTCCGCCTGCAAGCCCAACTTGCGCATCTTGCTCTGCCAGCGCTTCACACCTTTATCGCCAAGAGAATCCACCCCTCCAACCAGACTCACCCCGATGGGAGAGATACCCACGAAACCCAGAATGTTTCTCTCCAGGGACTTGACGCTGTGGGCGCGAAAGTACCAGCGATATACCGCAGCCGGCATCCCCATGGTGACCACCACCCGCGCTGATCGTCCACCCAGCGCCTTGCGACCGAACGGGTTCTCCGCATCTCGGTCAAAGGCAAATCCCGGTCGAGCTACCTGCTCCAGAAAACCCTTGAGTAATGCAGGCATGTCGCCCAGCCACAGAGGAAAGAAGAACACCAGATGCTGGGCCCAGGCTATGTCACCCTGCGCCGCTTGCAGGCAAGCCGGCAGCTCTCCTTTCTCCCATTCTTCCTGACTGCGCAACAGCGGAAAATCCAGAGAAGCCACGTCCAGAGTACGAATCTCGCATCCGGCCGCATACGCCCCCTCCTCATAGGCTTCCAGCAGCGTATGGTTCAGACGCTTCACACCCGCCTGCGGGTGACCATTGATGAGCAATATGCGCGTGGACTCGGACATGGCAGGTCTCCGGTCAATCGACATCCATCATGTTGCCACTCGGCACACAATGAAGGCTTGATGTTTATCAAGCGAAGACCACTCGCCAGCCTGCCGCGACATTCGTGACAACCTGCACCTGTCATTTCCGTCATTTCATCTTTTCATGAAATGTTGTATCGTTTGAGCATGGATTCACCGTATGCCGTCAACACGCTGGCCTCTCTCGCCCATGAGGGGCGCCTGTCACTGTTCCGATTGCTGGTCAGACGCTTGCCTGGCCGAGTGACACCCTCAGAGCTTTCCAGCACCCTGGGCATGGCTCCAAGCCTGGTCTCCGCTCATCTGCGCTCCTTGCAGCAGGTCGGGCTCGTTGACTCGGTCCGTTCGGGCAAGTTGCTGCTCTACCGGGCAGAACTTGAGCAACTGGGATCACTGGTGGATTTTCTGGTCGATGACTGCTGCCGCGGTCGTCTGGAACTGTGTTCAGCCAACCCGAACACCTTCGCCACACCTGACTCGCCACCCACCCCACTTGATGGGAGATCACCCATGTCGCGCCCCTTCAATCTATTGTTCATCTGCACACGCAACTCGGCCAGATCGATACTGGCCGAGAGTATGGTCAATGCCAATCACTCAGGCCGCTTCGTCGCCTACTCCGCCGGTACCGAGCCGGCCATTGACCCGCACCCGGATGCCATTGCCCTGCTGGAAAAGACCGGCTACGACATCAGCGGCATACGCAGCAAGCATCTCAGCGAATTCATGCAGCCGGAAGCACCCCAGATGGACTTTGTCTTTACCGTCTGCGATCGCGCTGCCAATGAAGAGTGCGCGTCCTGGCCAGGAAAACCGATTACCGCACACTGGAGTCTGCCGGATCCGGTGGCCGTCAAGGGAACGCCCAGTGAAATCGCCCTCGCCTTCCGGGAAACACTGGGCGCGCTTGAACGGCGCTTCGCCGCGTTTTCTGCCTTGCCGTTGGGGTCGCTGGACAGGATGTCGATGCAGCGGACGGTGGATGACATTGCAGAGACTGACTCCTTGAGTGCCTGAGCGCCTGAGCGCCTGACGGCCTGAGTGCCCAGAAAGTTAGAGTCGATCATTGACCTTGCCTGGCTACTGCAAGGATGCAACAAGGGGTAGACAAGGCACCGAAACGTAACCGAGCACTTGTCTCTGCGGCAGCCGATTGCTTTCTGTGCTTTTCATTCCGCAGTCCCTTTCCACAGGCCGTTCAAAAACGGCTTGCCAGAACATCCATATATCCAGTATTCTCGATATATGGATAAGACAAGTACGCTTGAAGCGCTGGCCGCACTGGCACAGGAAACACGCCTGGATGTCTTTCGACTGCTGATACGGGCAGGAACGGATGGCATGCTGGCCGGTGAGATTTCAGACGCACTGGATGTGCGCCAGAACACGATGTCCACCAACCTTTCGATCCTGTCTCAAAGCGGTCTGATTCACAAGCAACGCGAAGGGCGATCCATCCGATATTTTGCCGACATGAACGGCGTACGTGGCTTTCTGGCTTTCCTGATGGAGGATTGCTGCGGTGGTCACCCGGAGCGCTGTCAGCCAATCATCGATGAAATCGCCTGCCACTGCTGAGACCCGACGCGCTTTCATATTCTGATAACGCCCCAATGCAACCATTGCGCGTTCGCTCATTCTCGTCCTTGCCGCACGCTGCAGACTACCCTTCATGAGTATCGTCATCCACCACAACCCCGACTGCGGAACATCGCGCAACACTCTGGCGATCATCCGTGCCTCTGGCATCGAACCTACCATCATCGACTACCTGCAAACCGGCTGGACACGTCAGCAATTGCAGGGCCTCTTTGCGGCAGCGGGTCTGACGCCACGCCCGGCTCTGCGCATAAGCCGATCTCCTGCTGAGGAATTGGGCCTGCTCGACCCCGCCGTCAGCGAAGAGCAGATCCTGGAGGCCATGCTGCAGCAGCCGATTCTGGTGAACCGCCCCATTGTCTGTACACCGCGCGGCGTCAGGCTCTGTCGCCCGTCCGAACAGGTCCTGGATCTGCTGGAGACGCTACCTGCTGGCCCACTGTACAAGGAAGACGGCCAGATGATCATCAATGAAACAGGAGACCGACTTGTCTGACACGCCCCAGATCAACGACGATCATTTCAACAGCATCGATCGCGACACATTGTTCTCCGGAGGGCAAAGCACCCACCCGCCCAGACTGCTGCTGCTGTACGGATCATTGCGCGAGAGAAGTTACTCTCACCTGATGACCCAGGAAGCTGCTCGTGTATTGCAACGACTGGGGGCCGAGACACGCACATTCGATCCTCGTGATCTGCCGCTGCCCGACAGTGAAGAGGCATCCCACCCCAAGGTGGCCGAGCTTCGCGACCTGGTGACGTGGAGCGAAGGCATGGTCTGGTGCTCTCCGGAACGCCATGGTGCCATGTCTGCAGTAATGAAGAATCAGATCGACTGGATACCGTTGTCACTGGGTGGTGTGCGTCCGACTCAGGGCAAGACCTTGTCTGTCATGCAGGTCTGTGGCGGCAGCCAGAGCTTCAACACGGTCAATCAACTGAGGATACTGGGTCGCTGGATGCGGATGCTCACGATTCCCAATCAGTCGTCAGTCCCCAAGGCATTCAATGAGTTCGACGAGGCAGGACGCATGTTGCCGTCCCCATTCTACGACCGCATGGTGGACGTCATGGAAGAGCTTGTCCGCTTCACCTTGTTGACAAGAGACATCAAGGAACATCTGGTGGATCGTTATTCAGAGCGCAAGGAAAATCACGCCAGCTTATCGGCGCGAGTCAATCAGAAAAACATCTAGGTACAGGAAAACAGATCTCAATGGGCATTTTCGAACGGTATCTCTCGGTATGGGTTGGCCTGTGCATCGTTGCAGGTATTGCGCTTGGCCAACTCGTCCCAGGCGTGTTTCAGGTAATAGCGGGCATTGAATACGCGCACGTCAATCTGGTCATTGCCGTATTCATCTGGGTGATGATCTATCCAATGATGGTGCAGATAGATTTCTCCGCCATCAAGGATGTCGGCAAGAAACCCAAGGGGCTCGCATTGACCCTCGTGGTGAACTGGCTGATCAAACCATTCTCCATGGCACTTCTGGGCTGGCTGTTCTTCAAGGTCATCTTTGCAGGCTGGGTGGATGCCGAATCGGCCAGCGAGTACATTGCCGGCATGATCCTTCTCGGCGTCGCCCCCTGCACGGCGATGGTCTTCGTGTGGAGTCAACTGGTCAAGGGAGACCCGAACTACACCCTCGTTCAGGTGTCGGTCAACGATGTCATCATGGTATTTGCCTTTGCTCCATTGGCAGCACTACTGCTGGGCGTGAGTGATATCGTCGTTCCATGGGAGACGTTGATACTCTCCGTTGTCCTCTACGTCTTGCTGCCGCTGATCGCCGGCGTGCTGACTCGTCGTCACCTGGAATCTCGCAACGACCGCGATGCGCTGGGCAACTTCGTGGCCCGCTTGAAGCCATGGTCGGTTGTCGGACTACTGGCAACGGTTGTACTGTTGTTCGGTTTCCAGGCGGACAAGATAGTCAACCAGCCTGTCACGATCGTTCTGATCGCCATTCCGCTGATTCTGCAGGCCTATGGCATCTTTGCCATTACCTATGCGGCGGCCAGAGCAATAAAACTGCCACATGATGTAGCCGGTCCGGCCAGCATGATCGGCACCTCGAACTTCTTCGAACTGGCAGTGGCGGTGGCCATTTCCCTGTTCGGATTGAACTCCGGCGCGGCGCTGGCAACGGTCGTCGGCGTACTGGTGGAAGTACCGGTCATGCTCTCCCTGGTGGCGATCGTGAATCGTACCTCAGGCTTGTTCGAGCCCGCCCGGGCCTGAAGCAACGCCAACGCACGAAAGCACGAGCACATCCAGTGCTCGTTCAATCGCGCGATGTCGGCAGGACGGGCAAGGATCTGCGTCGCAGCGGTTGGGTTGATCTGACAACGCTGTTCAGAGAATCAGACGAGCTGCCATTGGATCAGGGTGAGGTACGGAACCACGGAAGCTCATCGATAACGCACCAGCGTGCGACTTTCAATGCTCTTGCGAATCGTCGCCTCACCCACCGGGCTGTCCATATCCAATGCACTGTGGCCAAGACACGGTTTTCCCTGGTTGTCGTAGATGTTGAAGATCGCAACCTCATCCGGTGTCATCTGCGACAGGTAGAACCAGTCATGGCTGTCGTTTGCGGCGACACCCAGAATCTGCCCGACACGGTCCGGGTAGATCAGCTCGATGTTCATCCAGTCCTCTGGTGCCATTGATGAGGGGCGAATGAAGCCCAGCGGTGATGTCTTGATGGTCTGCTGTACGGGTCGCCATACGTTGACGAAACCATAGTGACCTTCTCGCCATTCGGTGGCCCGTTCGTCTCCGAGGATATCGATCAACCTTTGCTGCGCCCCTTGTGCACTGTAATCGTTGTGCACATTGCGAGCAGGTTTGCGTTCGGCCTGCGGATCGTCAACACGGATCGTGTGATCAAAGACAATGACCTCTTCGGCGCCGATACGCTCGATCAGAAGAGCACGCAGTTCGTTCTCATACACCGCTTGCCAGCCAGTACTGCCTTCAAAGTCCGTGATGGCAGAAACGTGCCGGTCAAACCGAATACCGTCCTTGTTGTAGTCCATGCCGGCAGACACTTCACGCACATCCCGCACTCGGACCCGGGTTGGCAACAATTCAGGAGTTACAAGTTTTCCGTACTCGCCATCGGCATCAAACTGAAATGCCTGCGGTGTGTCGAGACGGACGTGGTAGTTGACTGTTGCGCTCTCTCTCATCAGGTGTACTCTCGTGTCTGGTGGAGCCAGAAAATCTCACTCCTGTTCGAATGAATACAATCTAGTGCAGCAGCGGCCAGCGCAAAACAGCCCTATCGGCAATTCAGAATTCGTCTTTCATTGATAGTCCGCCCGCACCGGGAAACGAGTCAGAACCATCCGCACGCTTATGCACAGTATTTGTGGATTGTGAGGGAGTCATTTCTTCGCCGTATTGACGCGACTGCATTCCAGCTGCAATGCCTGCATCCCTGCGTTGTATAATGACAACCCTGACCCCGTTCGGGCGCATTCATGGTGCATGAGCTGCACCTCGGCTGTGCGATCAGCCTCGAAATCGGTCCATAAGCTGTAGTGCAGTGACGACGGGAAAGCGCGTTTCCTGAAAGACAATATCGCAATATGTTGTTTTATTTCAGCAACTAAGAGCCTCCTTCGGATCTGGCAATGCGCTCATCCAACAGACTGGCACATGGATTGCGATCTGGTATGGCATGCGCAGGTGAAGCTCTGCCAGTAACCCAACGGCGGGTTACCGGTTCATCACCTGTCACACGACAGGAATAACGGTAGCCCCACAGGGGCAACCACCGGAGACAACGGCGTCTCGTCACCACCGCTTTCGTGCGGCCGGGGACGTGACGCCTTTTTTTTGGGCAACAGTTTCGTAATCGTTAAAGGACACACATGATGAGAGCAATGACGTTCAATGTGGTTTGCCGATCCGGCAGCTGCACTCACACTCAGGCTTCTGCGTCGAAGCGCACTCTGCTGAGCCTCGGGCTGGCGGCGATGCTGAGTACCGGCATATCCAACGCTGTTGCCGAAGTCGGATATCCTGAAAAGGAAGAGCTGAAATTCGGTTTCATCAAGTTGACCGACATGGCCCCACTGGCCATCGCTTATGAAAAAGGCTATTTCGAAGACGAAGGCCTGTATGTGACGCTCGAGGCCCAGGCGAACTGGAAGGTGCTGCTCGACGGTGTGATTGACGGCCAGCTCGATGGTGCGCACATGCTCGCCGGCCAGCCGCTGGCAGCCACGATTGGCTATGGCACCGAAGCGCATATCGTCACGCCCTTCTCCATGGATCTGAATGGCAACGGCATCACTGTTTCCAACGAGGTCTGGGAGATGATGAAACCGAACATCCCCAAGATGGCAGACGGTCGTCCTCAGCATCCCATCAAGGCGGATTACCTGAAGCCGGTTGTCGATGAATTCAAGGCCGACGGCAAGCCATTCAAGATGGGTATGGTCTTCCCGGTATCGACTCACAACTACGAGCTACGCTACTGGTTGGCTGCCGGTGGCATTCACCCCGGCTACTATGCACCTCACAAGGGTGACATCGACGGCACCATTGATGCCGATGCGCTGCTCTCCGTGACACCACCTCCCCAGATGCCGGCCACGCTCGAGGCCGGCACCATCCACGGCTACTGTGTGGGTGAACCGTGGAACCAGCAAGCCGTGTTCAAGAACATCGGGGTACCGGTCATTACCGACTACCAGATCTGGAAGGACAATCCGGAGAAAGTCTTCGGCATGACGCAGGCCTTCACCGAAGAGAATCCCAACACCACGATCCGTATCGTCAAGGCCATGCTGCGTGCTGCCAAGTGGCTGGACGAAAACGACAATGCCAACCGCCCGGAAGCGGTGAAAATCCTGTCTCAACCGAACTATGTGGGTGCGGACTACGATGTCATCGCCAACTCGATGACCGGTACCTTCGAATTCGAAAAAGGCGACAAGCGCGAGATTCCCGACTTCAACGTGTTCTTTCGCTACAACGCAACCTACCCCTACTACTCGGATGCGGTCTGGTACCTGACCCAGATGCGTCGCTGGGGCCAGATTTCAGAGCCCAAGGACGACAGCTGGTATGACGAGATCGCAAAGTCGGTCTACCGTCCGGACATCTACACCACGGCAGCTCAGGAACTGATCGACGAAGGCTACATGACGGCTGACGAATTCCCCAACTTCGCTGGCGAAACCGGTTATCGCCCACCACAGACGGAATTCATCGACGGCATCACTTTCGATGGAACACAGCCCAACAGCTACCTGTCATCGTTTCCGATCGGTCTGAAGGACGACATGCTCTGAGCATGTGCTCGAGACCTGCCAACTGATCCGAACCGTACCACCGGTACAGGGAATTAAAACACTGTCTCGTCCCTGCTCCGCATTAGCACAACCATGATCCCTGCCCGGACACTGATACGCCGGGTAGGGGTACAGATCCCGATTTCCCGGACGATGTCCGATGAACGATGCGAGAAACGATCAATGTCCGGTTATCTACAGAACTACAAGACGTTCAATAACACCACACTCACCCACATACTCGACACCCTGGCCAGTGACCGACTGGCCGGCAGCATGCGCTCTGCCAGTCGCAGCGTATTCATACCCGTAGTCGCCCTGCTGGTTTTTCTGATGCTCTGGAGTATCGGCGCTCGTCATGTACAAACCTCCCTGGGTGAACTGCCCGGTCCCTCTCAGGTCGGCCGCCAGGCAGTCACCCTGTTTCAGGAGCACCTGGCCGAACGAGACAAGGAAATACAGTTCCACGAACGCCTGGAAGAGCGCGTTGCAAAAGCCCGAGCCGATGGTCAACCGGCTGATCGCATCGAACGTATGCAGTCTCGGCAGTACACCGGTCCGGCGACCATCATCGATCAGATCTTCACCAGCCTTGTCACGGTGATGACCGGCTTCTTCTTCGCCACGCTCATCGCCATTCCACTGGGCATTGTCATCGGCATGAGCCAGACCCTGTACCAGGCTTTCAACCCGATCATCCAGCTGTTCAAGCCCGTCTCGCCGCTTGCCTGGTTGCCACTGGTCACCATGGTCGTCTCGGCTGTGTACGTGTCCGACGACCCCTGGTTCTCGAAATCCTTTCTGACTTCGGCCATCACGGTCACCCTGTGCTGTCTCTGGCCCACCATCATCAATACCGCCGTGGGTGTCTCCGCTGTCAGCAAGGATCTGTTGAACGTCAGCCGTGTGCTGCGTCTCAACTGGTTCAACAAGACCCTGAAGATAATCCTGCCTTCCGCATTGCCCATGATGTTCACGGGGATGCGCCTGTCGCTCAGCATCGGCTGGATGGTGCTGATAGCCGCTGAAATGCTGGCGCAGAACCCCGGTCTGGGCAAGTTCGTCTGGGATGAATTCCAGAACGGCAGCTCCAATTCTCTGGCGCGCATCATGGTCGCCGTGCTGGTGATCGGCTTCATCGGTTTTCTGCTGGATCGCGCGATGCTGCAACTGCAGCGATTCATTTCCTGGGACAAGAACGCAGTACTGCGCTGAGCATCTATCATGAAAAATTATCTCCATATCGATCATGTCGGCATGACGTTCAAGACGGACCAGGGTCCTCTGAACGTACTCCAGAGCGTGGACCTCAAGGTGCAGCAAGGTGAGTTCATCTCGCTGATCGGGCACTCGGGCTGCGGCAAGTCCACGGTTCTGAATATCGTGGCCGGTTTGCTCAAGGCCACTGAAGGCGGCGTATTGCTGGAGAACACGCAAGTCGATGAGCCGGGGCCGGACCGTGCCGTGGTCTTCCAGAACCATTCATTGCTGCCTTGGCTGAGTACCTACGACAACGTGCGCCTGGCCGTCGATCAGGTCTTCAAACGCAGCAAGACCAAGGCTCAGCGTGACGAATGGACACGGCATAATCTGGAACTGGTGAACATGTCGCATGCACTGGATCGCAAGCCTGACGAGATATCCGGCGGCATGAAGCAGCGCGTGGGTATTGCCCGGGCATTGGCCATGGAGCCCAAGGTACTGCTGATGGACGAACCCTTCGGTGCGCTGGATTCCCTTACCCGTACCCATATGCAGGATTCATTGATGGAGATTCAGGCGCGCCTGAACAATACCGTGGTGATGATCACACACGATGTCGACGAAGCCGTCCTGCTCTCCGACCGTATCGTGATGATGAGCAATGGCCCATCGGCCACCATTGGCGAAATTCTCGATATCAACCTCGAACGGCCACGTCACCGGCTGGATCTGGCAGAAGACCCTGCCTTCAACCATTATCGCGCCGAGGTCGTGAAGTTCCTGCATGAGCGGCATCAGAGTGAGACCAGTTCCCCTGTTACGGTATCGCTGCCACCTGCAGGGACTTCCAATAGCGAGGACCACACCGCGACATCAGATACACACACGAGCAACATCGTCCCCATCGGTAGTGCGCGTACCGCCAACGCCGGTAGCCGCCTGGAAAAGAACCAGCTGACTCTCGGTTTTGTTCCCTTGACCGACTGTGCGCCTCTGGTGATCGCTGCCGAGAAGGGCCTTTTCAGGGAATACGGGCTACAGGTGGAACTCTCACGCGAAAGCTCCTGGGCGAATATTCGCGACAAGGTCAGCACCGGTATGCTTGACGGTGCGCAGATGCTGGCAGCCATACCACTGGAAGCGGCTTTCGACTCCCAACGTACGCAAGCGATGGTGACCTCGCTGAGCCTTGATCTCAACGGCAACGCCATCACCCTCTCGCGCGAACTCTACGGCCGCATGATGGCCACCGGGCGGCAAGACCTGGACACGGCCGCAGGTGCCGCACGCGCGCTGAAGATGGTCGTCGATCAGGATCGTGATGCCGGTCGGCCGCCACTGAGTTTTGCCGTGGTATTTGCACAATCCTCACACAACTATCTGCTGCGGTACTGGATGGCAGATGCCGGTATCGATCCGGATCGTGATGTGAGGCTGATTGTCGTACCACCCCAGCAGGTTGGCCACTATCTGCGTGTCGGCCTCATTGCCGGTTGCTGTGTGGGAGAACCCTGGAATACACTGGCCGTCAGCGACGGTCTGGGTAGAATCGTTGCAACAACGCACGATATCTGGAACAACCACCCCGAGAAGGTCTTCGCGGTCACGCGTTACTGGGCGCAATGCAATCCCAACACCCATCACGCCGTAATCAAATCCTTGCTGCAAGCCTGTGCCTGGCTGGAGGCACCCGAGAACCGCAGCGAAGCCTGCGAAATTCTCAGCCAGGGACGCTATGTCAACGTGCCGGTGGATGTGTTGGAGACCTCCTTGTCAGGCACATTGCAAACGAGCTCAGGTGGCGAGAAACAGGCAGCACCGGATTACAATGTATTCCACCGCTATGCCGCCAACATGCCCTGGCGCTCTCACGCACTCTGGTTCTACTCCCAGATGTTGCGTTGGGGAGAGCTGGACAGTACTGCGGATATCCAGCGTGCGGCAGACGCGGTCTACCGACCCGACGAATACCGGGCAGCTGCCAATGCGCTTGGCTTCCCCTGCCCCCTGGTCGATGAAAAGAACGAGGGCGAACATGAATCCGGCTGGGAACTGCAAGCCGGGAACGATATCATTGCGATGGGAGCCGACCGTTTCATCGACGGGCGTCGATTCACCGCTGACGACATCGAAGGTTATGTCAGTGGTTTTCCGATTCGGCGCTGGCCTGATACCGGGTTGCAGGGCGTCATGCCTGCAGTTGACACAACAGTCAATGCCGGCCTGACAGGTACCCACGGTGACAACGCCCCCTTGACAGAGCGTCTGCCATGACCCGCTTGCCACAATGACTCGCAAGGACACGATCCAAGACAGTTACGCGCTGGAGGATGATGACGCCAGCCATCATCGCCGGCTGCGCGTGTTACTGGTTGATGACAGCAGCGAGCGCCGCAATGCCATCGCCGACGCCCTGGCGGAGGTCAGCTGTGAGGTCATCGGATTTGTCTCGGATCAGGATGATGTACTGACCCGTGTTCAGGAGTGCAATCCGGATGTGGTCATTGTCGATCTGGAGTCTCCGGGTCGCGACACGCTGGACAGTCTCAGAAGCGTTCAGAGCATCACGCCACGCCCCATCGTCATGTTCTCTCAGGACGATCACGGCGCCACCATCGCCCGTGCCACACGCGCAGGCGTCAGTGCCTATGTGGTGGACGGACTCAGTCGCAAGCGCGTACGCCCCATTCTGGATGCGGCTATCCAGCGTTTCCAGCAATATCGCGGCATTGCCGATGAGCTTGAAAAGACGCGCAACGAACTCGAAGAGCGCAAGACCCTGGACAAGGCGAAGAAGCTCCTGATGAAGCAACGAGGCATGAGTGAGGATGAGGCCTACAAGGCCCTGCGATCACAGGCAATGAGCACCAACAAACGCCTGGCGGAGGTCGCCGCAATCGTGGTGGAAGCCGCCGACATCCTGTTCCGTGATTGAATAACGCCAGATGAAAGTGCGGCCAGACAGGTCACCGATGTTCGACGATTGACCCGTTCGCAAGCCGACTACCGTCACGTACCAGCCAGACGCCAGAGCACATTCTCTGCTCAAGTCCACGCCTGCCCTGCGTCACAGATGTGTCCATCTTCACATCAAGGCAACTCCCCAATCGATGTCGACTTGACAACCTTCTCGATATCACATATCGTTTTTCCCCGTAGCTAATACGTATTAGCAGCTGATATTACCGACATGGCTCGAATCACACAAAAGGAAATTGCACGACTCGCCGGCGTCAGTCAGGCCACGGTGTCGTTCGTGCTCAATGGCTCCGCCGGCGATCACATGCGCATCCCGACGGAGACGCGTGAGCGCATTGCCAAGGTCATCGAGGAGACCGGCTATGTCGCCAACCCGGTCGCTCGTCGCATGGCCAAGGGTCGCAACAAGATACTCGGTGTATTCACCTACGAGGCCGCCTTCCCCCGGGCACTGGCAGACTTCTTCGCCCCGTTTCTGTTCGGTATCGAAGTCGCAGCCCAGTCCAAGGGCTATGACTTGCTGCTCATGACCTCCGCGGCTCGCACCGAAGACGGCAGGAAGCAATTGTTCGACGGCGCCAATCGATTGAAACTGGCCGACGGTTGTCTGCTGCTCGGGCGTCAGTTCGACTCAGCCGAACTGGCCCGTCTGCTGAAAGAAGAATTCCCGTTTGTCGCCGTCGGTCGCCGTGATGACCCCACTCCCGGTGCCGCCGTACCCTATGTCGGTGCAGACTACGCCGCCGCCACCCAGAGTCTGGTGGCTCTGGCGCAGTCACTTGGGCATCAGCGTTTCGCCTTTGTCGGCGTGGCCAGTGGCGCGGAATCCATCGCCGATCGCTGGTCTGGCTTTCGCGACGGGCTAGCCACCGAGAGTGCAGAGCTCGTCCTGCATATCGATGAGGAAGGCGTAGCACCTGAAAAACTGTTGCCAGCGTTGCAATCCTCTGGCGCCACCGTCGTCTACTTTACCGAGCTGGCCGATGCCATCCCGTTCCGGCGCGCAGCGCTGGATGCCGGCCTGAGCGTACCGGGCGATCTGTCCATCATCGTGCTCGGCAGTCACATCCGGCCCGGTGACACCGGCACCGACTTCACCACCTACACCATTCCCCGCGAGCAGATGGCGCAGCAGGCAACGCTTGCCCTGATAGCCCGTCTTGAAGGTCAGGACGGCACCGCGCAGACACTGCTTCCCTGCGACATTGTCGAGGGCGAGACCCTTGGCTCACCACTTCCGAGAGAGACGACTAAAAAGTGAAAGAATACGCAACAGACATAGCCATCATTGGTGCAGGCGTCGGCGGTGTCGCGGCCGCATTGGCTGCCTTGCGCAGCGGTCGCCGCGTCATCATGACCGAGGAGTTCGAGTGGATCGGTGGCCAGCTGACCAGCCAGGCCGTCCCCTCTGACGAACACTCCTGGATAGAACAGTTCGGTGGCAGTCGCACCTATCGCGAACTGCGCACCGCGGTACGTCAGTTCTACCGTGATCATTATCCGCTCAACGAAGCCGCTCGCCAATGGGGAGATCTCAACCCCGGTGCCGGCTGGGTCAGCCGCCTGTGTGTCGAGCCCCGTGTGGTGGTGGCCGTCATGGAAGCCTTGCTGATGCCCTACATCGGCTCTGGCAAACTGCAACTGCTCAAGCCCTGGAAACCGGTTGCCGCCGAACAGGACGGTGATCGCGTACGAGCCGTCACGGTGCGTCATCTGCTCACTGGCGAAGAAGCCACTATCGCCGCCGCCTTCGTCATCGATGCCACCGAATACGGTGACCTGCTGCCACTGACAGGCACCGATTACGTCACCGGTTTCGAGAGTCAGAGTGAAACGGGCGAACCCAGTGCACCGTCCGAGGCGCAACCGCAGAACCAGCAAGCCGTGTCCATCTGCTTTGCCATGGACCATGTCGACGGCAATCATGTGATCGACAAACCAGCCAACTATGACTACTGGCGTTCGGTGCAGCCAGATTTCTGGGGCGGCCCTCTGATAGGCCTGAAATCGCCCAACCCGCGCACCCTGGAAACCTCGACGCGCAGTCTGACACCCAACCCGGATGACAACCCACTGCTGGTGGATGCCGACCAGCGTCGCAACCCCGGCGATGGCAATCTGTGGACATTTCGTCGCATCGCGGCACGACGCAATTTCGTGGACGGTGCCTACGAGTCCGATGTCTGTCTGGTCAACTGGCCGATGATCGACTACTTCGAAGAGACCGTCATCGATTGCACGGAAGAGCAATACCAGACCCGGATCGGTCGCGCCGCCGAGCTGTCGCGCTCCGTATTCTACTGGATGCAGACCGACATGCCTCGCGAGGACGGTGGCCAGGGGTATCCGGGCTTGCGTTTACGCGGCGATATCACCGGCACCGAGCACGGCCTGGCCATGGCGCCCTATGTACGAGAGGCTCGTCGCATTCGTGCTGTCACCACCATCGTCGAGCAGGATCTGTCCTACACGGTACGTGGTGATGCCGGGGCTGTAAACTATCGCGACAGCGTCGGCACCGGCATGTACCGGATCGATCTGCATCCCTCTACCGGTGGTGACAACTACATCGATGTGCCTTCCTGCCCCTTCGAGCTACCGCTTGGCGCCCTGCTGCCCGTGAACCGTTCGAACCTGCTGCCGGCGGGCAAGAACATCGGCACCACGCACATCACCAATGGGTGCTACCGCCTGCACCCGGTGGAATGGAACATCGGTGAAGTGGTTGGCCTGCTGGCGGCGCACTGTCTCGACAAGGGCACCACACCTCACGCCGTGCAGAGCGATGATGCCCAACTCAGCGAGTTTCAGGATCTGCTGTACTGGCAGGGCGTGGACATTCGCTGGCCGGACATCAAGGGCTATTGATCGAAAGCACCGGTATCAGCACGCATTGGGTCGGTACACCGCAATCACTCATCAGCTGAATACCAGACCCCATAAGACACCAGACCACTGGAGGAAACACCATGAAGAAACCGATACACAAGATCCCCGCCGCAGCGCTCGGTGCCACCCTGCTCTGCGTGGCCGGGACAACCATGGCGCAGGACGACACAGAGCTGCGCATGACCATCTGGAGCGCCAATGAAGCGCATCTGGGCATGTTCAACGAGATTGCCGACAGCTTCGAAGCCACTCACCCCGGCGTCACGATCACGTTCGAATCCCTGCCCTTTGCCAGCTACACCACCACACTGACCACACAGATAGCCGGCGGCAATGCCCCCGACCTGGCCTGGATCCTCGAACGAACCGCTGCGGATTTCGTCAACTCAGGGGCGTTGGCCCCATTGAATGACGCCTTCAACGATGCAGAAGGTTACGAATACGACGATGTACTGCAACAGCCCACCGAGTTGTGGCGCGCCGACGGTGAGCTGTATGCCTTCCCGTTCTCCACCTCTCCGCTGGCTATCTTCGTCAACCATGACCTGGTTGCGGAAGCCGGCGCCAAGACGCCAGCTGAACTGATCGCCGCCGGTGAGTGGAGCTGGGACAACGCTATCGATATTGCCGCCAAGGTGGCCGCCAAGGATCACGAAGGCATCATCGTGCGTGACTTCAACTTCCAGACCTGGCAGAACCTGGCCGCCATCTGGCGAGGCTGGGGTGCCAGCCCATGGAGTGCCGATGGGAAAAGCTGCACGTTTACCGACCCGGGCATGGTCGATGCGATGAGCTTCATCCACACGGCGATCTTCGATAGTGGTGCCATGCCAGGACCCGGTGAAAGCGCTGACTTCTTCGCAGGCGACGCCGCCATGTCCATCACGCAGATATCCCGTGCCAGCTTGCTGCCCAAGGGTGATGACGCCTTCGAGTGGGATCTGGTCCCCTTGCCAGCAGGCCCTGCCGGCGAATACTCGGTCATCGGACAGGCAGCCATTGGTGCCTTCCAGATGGGCAACAACGTAGACCTGGCTGTCGAGTTCCTCGCCCACATGACCAACCCCGAGAACAGTGCGCTCATGGCGCAGTTCTTCCCACCGGTCAGAAAGAGCCTGCTCAATGCGCAGACGCTGGCAGAGACCAATCCTTTGCTGAATGCCGAGCAGATAAGCAACGTGGTGGTCAACGGCATCATGAACGGTCAGGTTCTTCCTGTGCATGAAGGCTATGCCGAACTGCAGCAACTGATCCGGGCAGAGCTCGATTCACTGTGGCAGCCCGATGCCGATGTCGAGGCGGTACTCGGCTCGGTGTGTGATCGCATCAGCTCGATGCTCTGAGAGAGTCCATCAAGGTGAGCAACACAGCTGTTTCTGGCAAGGCAAGTCGCGACCGGCGCTCCTTCTGGACGATGGAGCGCCGCGACGCTCTGGCGGGCTTTCTGTTCGTGGCCCCGCAAACAATCGGTATCATCGTTTTCGTTCTGGCACCGCTGGGTCTGGTCGTCTGGTATTCCCTGCATGAATGGAACGTGCTGGCCCAGACCTTCCGCTTTCAGGGGCTCGAGAATTACGAGAAACTGCTCAGCGATCCCGGTCTACCGCCTGTGTTGGGTGCCACGGCTGTCTTTTCCGTCGGCCTGGTGATCTTCAACATGTCGCTGGCACTGTTGCTGGCGGTGTTGTTGAATCAGAAGCTGGCGGGGATGGCCATCTTTCGCACCTTGTTCTTCTCACCTGTCGTGGTATCTCTGGTGGCCTGGACGATTGTCTGGAGCTTCCTGTTGCAGAAGGACGGCGGCTTGAACGGCATACTGAGTCAGTTCGGCGTGGAAGGGCCGAACTGGCTACGCCACCCCACCACCGCCATGATCTCGGTGATCGTGGTGCAGGTCTTCAAGAATGTCGGCCTCAACATGATTCTGTTTCTGGCGGCCCTGCAAGGGGTTCCACGAGAATTGTATGAAGCCGCACGAGTGGATGGCATACCTGCCTTCCGCCAGTTCCGACGTATCACCCTGCCCATGATCAGCCCCACGGTCATGCTGACCTCCATCATCACCATCGTCGGGTCACTCCAGGTGTTCGCCCAGATTGCGGTGTTGACTCAGGGTGGTCCGGGCATGTCCACCACGGTGCTGGTCTATTACCTCTACCAGCAGTCCTTCGAATTTCACAAGTTCGGTTACGGCGCGACCCTGTCCATTCTGCTGTTCGTGATCGTGGCCGTATTGACCTTCCTGCAATGGCAGATGCGCAAGAGGATCGTATTCCATGAAAACTGATCTGTCGCCGCGCATGCAGGTCACCGTCTACGGCTTGATGATGGTGCTGCTGATTCCCTTCGTCTTTCCGACCTGGTGGATGGTGACCTCCTCCTTGAAGCCGATCTCGGACATCTTCGCCTTTCCGCCGCAGATCATTCCGGAGCGCTTCGACTTCACCACCTATGCCAAGGTGTTCGAGCTGCAACCGTTTGCCAGACAGTACTGGAACTCGGCCTATATTGCCGCCATCGTCACGGTCGGCACCATGATATTTTCCTCCATGGCAGGCTATGCCTTCGCGCGTATTCGTTTTCCCTTTGCCAATGCGCTGTTCATGGTGGTACTGACCGGGCTGTTGATTCCCTCGGAAGTCACCATCGTGCCCTTGTTCCGCATATTCCTGGCCTGGGACATGATCAACACGCACTGGCCGCTGATTCTGGTGCCGATATTCGGAGCACCTTCGGTGTTCGCCACCTTCGTCATGCGCCAATTCTTCATCGCCCTGCCGGTGGAACTCGAAGAGGCTGCACGCGTGGATGGACTTGGACGCTTCAAGATTTTCTGGACCATCGCCTTGCCGCTGGCTCGCCCTGCATTGGCAGCCGTTGCAATCTTCACCTTTCTGCATTCCTGGAACCTCTACCTGGAACCCATCGTGTTCATCTCCTCCCCTGACATGTTCACCCTGCCACAGGCACTGACGCAGTTCACCGACGCTTACGGTGGCGCCATGTGGAACATTCAACTTGCTGCCGCCACGATGACCGCCATTCCGGTCCTGGTGGTGTTCGTCATCGCCCAGCGACAGTTCGTCGAAGGGCTGGCTCATACCGGATTGAAAGGCTGATCATGGCTACCGTCAACTATTCCAATATCAAGAAATCCTTCGGCTCGGTCGACGTCATTCATGGCATCGACATCGATATTGCCGATGGTGAATTCGTTGTACTGGTCGGACCCTCGGGCTGTGGCAAATCCACACTGCTGCGTATGCTCGCCGGGCTGGAGACCGTCAGTGGTGGGGAGATACGCATAGAAGATCGCATTGTCAACGACCTGGAGCCCAAGGAACGGGACATCGCCATGGTATTCCAGAACTACGCCCTGTACCCGCACATGACGGTCGGAGAGAACATGGGTTTCTCCTTGCAGCATCGCGGTTCCTCCAAGTCGGATATCAAGGAACGGGTGGACTGGGCAGCCGGCATTCTGGGACTGACGCAATACCTGGACAGACGACCGGGCCAGCTCTCAGGCGGTCAGCGCCAGCGTGTTGCCATGGGACGCGCCATCGTGCGCAACCCCAAGGTATTCCTGTTCGATGAGCCCCTGTCAAACCTCGATGCCAAGCTGCGAGTCGTGATGCGCGGCGAGATAAAAGCATTACATCAGCGCCTGAAGACGACAACCGTCTATGTGACCCACGATCAGGTGGAAGCCATGACCATGGCAGACAGAATCGTCGTACTGCAAGGTGGGTCCGTCGAGCAGATCGGTACACCGCTGGAGCTCTACGACAGGCCAGCCAACCAGTTCGTGGCCGCCTTCATCGGTTCGCCTTCAATGAACTTCATCCGCGGCCGCGTCGAGAACGATACCTTCATCGCCGATGGCGAAACCCTGCCCTTGCCTGCCCAGGGCATGCAGGACAGAGAGCTGGTCTATGGCATTCGCCCGGAACACTTCTCTCTGGTGGACACTGGTGGTATCGAGGCCGAAGTGGTCGTGGTCGAACCCATGGGCTCTGAAACGCAAGTTACCCTGCGCGTGGCAAACCAGAACATCTTCGGCATCTTCCGTGAGCGGGTACAGGCTCAGCCAGGCCAGTTTCTCAGAATCGCCATTGATACCGACTGTGTGCATCTGTTTGATTCGCAATCGGGTGAGCGGGTGGAGGCGTTACCGGTTTCGGCTGTGGCGTCGTCTGTGGGGTAGCGTGTGTTCACCTCCCCTGCACAAACTGTTGCACTCATCGCAACGCACCACGTTTCCCGACAATATAACCCCACTTCTGATCGGCAACCCCAGTACTCCAGCCACCGGCACTGCTATCCCAGACCCAATAGGTGCCGTCGTCGAATTGTCGAGGACTCATGTGCGTTTTCCAGGGGTCCATCACCTTGAACCCGGGCCATAAGCCACCTCGGCCGTCGTCCACCATGGCGGTGCCGGTGCAGATGATCGCGTGTGCACCACCACCGTTCCAGCTGACTGCATAGAGTACCGGCTGACCAGCAGTCGCACGCCGCAATCCGTTCTGTAACTCGGTCAGGCTTGAGGTCTGAATATAGGCTGCGTCTATTTTCAGATGTTGCAGTGCCCTCGCAATGGCATCCAGTCGCATTCCCGATGTTTCGAAATTATGATTGTAGCCAAGAACGGTATTCACAGCCTGGCGGAATACATCTTCTCTCAACGCCTTGTCATCAAGCAATGATGCATAGGTACACGCACAGGCGCACGTGCAGGAGTTTGACAATTCCTGTGTGAATATCTTGCGTTCCCAATGCCCCTGTGAGTTCTTGACGAAGTCATTGCCATACTGACGCTCCGCGTCCATGTCCTTTGCAAGCGCTTGAGACTTTGCCACCATGGCTTGAACGTCAGGCCTTGCACCAGCCTGGGGAACATGACGAGATCGTGCAATTTCGTTCAGTGTGGTGGCCACCTCTGCAATCAACTGACTGACGTAGCCCTTGGAATCACGCTTGCTCTTGATATTGCCATTGGATTTCAGCGCACGACCTCTTGACCAGAAGTAGAGCGCATTGCTCAACAGCAACAGGGTATTCTCGGCTTCAGCACTCATCTGACCGTGAGTGGCAACAGCACGTTCGTAGTTTTCAAGTGCGCTATCGATGTCCTTCAGCAACTTGCTGCGGCCGCGTGTGAAGAATCGTGATGTTTCTCTGGCCCAGCTTCTACTCGTGATTGTCAATGGCATGGGATTTTCCGCGCTTGAATAAACAGTGGAATCATCCTAAGCCGCCAGACGGTTCTGCAAATCGCACTATCCACTGCCGACAATGTGAATATTCCCCATCACTGCAGACAAGGTGACGGCTGTGGACTCGTCCGTAGGGCAGGCTCTTGCCCGGCTAGCCCATGTCGATTCGCTGACGGGCTGATCCATTACCCACCAGCGACGTATCCCCTGTCATGGACACCAAACTGAATCAGGACATCACACGGCTCCTCTCGGCCGCTCACAACGCCATCCCCGTGCTCCGCCATAATGCGGAGCAGCTGGAAACCGTCGGCCAGGATTCCACCGCAGAGCGCGACGCGGTGCGTCGGCTGAATATGGCCGTGCAGCTACTGGAGTATCGCCTGATCCTGTCCGGCGATGACACGGGCACTCTGAAGGCGTAGTCAGCCTACCCAGCCACCCGCGCCACCAGGCGTTCGATCTCCTCCGCCGTTACCGAGTCCGGCAAGGCCGTCGGAGGACGCACGGTCGCGCGATCAAACAGCTTGGCCTCCTGAAGTATCGCCTTGTGTACATGATAGAACAGGTCGCCTGACTGGAAACCCAGACGGCTGACCGGCAGGATGCGGTTCTCGACAATCTCTGCCGCCTGCTCGGACTTTCCGTCATTCAGGCAATTCCAGATCTGCATGAAGTCACGCGCCTGGCTGGCAAACGGCATGGTGCCGCGCGCACCACGACGAAACTCCTCGACAAGGGTGCCACCGCCGGCACCACCCAGAATGGTCAATCGCTCACCCACCGCGGCGCCCATGGCACCCACTTGCGCCACCGTGGGTTGCGTCTCTACCTTGATGGTATCCACCAGCGGCACAGCCTCGGCAATGCGCAGCGCCAGCGCCGGCGAGATCGGAGCCTGTGGCACGTCCTGCAGCACAATCGGCAGGTTCACGGCATCGGCGATACGGCGCAGATGATCGATCACCGAATCCGCACCGCAGGCGAAGAAGTCCGGCGGCCAGATCATCAGTCGTGTGGCACCGGCTTCAGCCGCCTCGATGGCCAGTTGCACCGCCGGCGCCGTACCCGGAGCTGATGTATTCATGATGAGCGGCACCTTGCCATCGACTTGTCGTGCCACCGCACGCAATATCTCGCCACGCTCCTGCGGAGTCAGTTTGAAGATCTCGCTGCCAATGGCAATACCGATGCCATGCACCCCAGCGCCGAGTGTTGCATCGACTTCACGCTCCAGGCTGGCGTAGTCGATCGACAGATCCTCGTTGAATGGGGTCAGCAGAATGGGAATGATGCCCTCTATGCCAGTCATGAATCTTTCTCCGTCGTGGTTTCCAGTGCAAAAACCTCACGTAATTCCGTGTGCACCGGTTGTTGATCGTCGCCTCTTGTCTCCATCAACGGCGCCATCCTGCGCCACCAACGGCGTGTGATGTCGCTGGGGGGCGCTGTGCTGGAGTCGAATGGCTGCTCGCGTTCCTGGAAGGCAAAGATCGTGGTGCCAGAGCGGTACAGAAAGAAGCGCACGATGCCATTGGCGCTCATCTGTTCTCGCAGTTCTGGCCAGATCTCGGCATGCGCGGCCTCATAGGCGGCTTCCGAACCTTCCGTCAGTTGCATCGTCCAGGCCCGGCGATAGAGGCTCATGAGTCTATCCGGTTATCGTTGATGTGATCCCAGATGATCTCGTAACCCAGACCGGGCGCCTGGGGAAGCGCTACATAACCTTCCGCATCCATGGGGTCGCAGTTGCGTTTCAGATAGGGATGCGGAGCATCGTAGTCGACGCCGGGGGCCAGCAGTCCCTTCTCGTACCACTCGCTGGTGTCCTCAGACGTCGCCCCCATGACCTGCAGATTGCCCCAGCCTGCCATGTGAATCTCGCAGCGCTGACCGAAGGCTTCGCAAACCACCGCTGTCTTGCGGCAGCCCGTGACCCCGCCGCGCCTGATGTCCATGCGACTCATGTCCGACGCACCGCGCAGAATCCACTCAGCGCGGGTAAAAACCCCACCGGCGGCAATTTCCGGGGCCAGTATCGGGATGGACAATTCCCTGCACAGGCGCACATAGCTCTCCACACGGTATTCGGGCATCGGATGCTCGAACCAGTAGAAATCGTTCTTCTCCAGTTCCCGGCCGACCTTGATGGTCTCTTCGATCGTGTGATAGGTGCCCCAGACGTCGTACATCAATACCATGTCCGGCCCCACGGCTTCGCGCACCAGATTGATGGTCTCGATGTCGGCGCGAATATTGGACGGCCGCCCCTTGGTCGGCTTGCCGGTGTCAGGGTTCCAGAAGTAATGAGGATGAATCTTGTAGGCCTGGTAACCCTCATTGCGACAGGCCAGGGCATGATCGGCATACGCTGACGGTTGACCGATATTGGGATAGGTCGAGGCGTAGGCCGGCACCTTGTCGCGGGCCGCGCCCATCAGCTTGTACACCGGCAAGCCGGCGTAGCGCCCGGCCAGATCCCAGAGCGCGCAATCGATGACGCTCTGTACGACTTCCGACAGATTGGCCACCCACATCAATTTCCAGACCGCTTCGCGATCGAACGGGTCCTCACCGAGCAGGAGATCACGGACACGCCCTTCGACCAGGCGCTGTTCGTCGAATGACATGCCGTCCTGATCACCGTGTTTGCCACCGCCCAGGAAATAACCGCTCACCCCTTCATCGGTATCGATGCACGTGATTGTCTGATGCACTTCGGCCTGCGGCTTCAGTCGCGCATGCCCGATATCCCAGCGATCCGCATGCGTGCGAAAGCGAATCACCCTGACATCCGTGATCTTCATCAGACAGACCCTGACATCGTCTGTTCGCTCTCCGCGTCAAAGCAGTGAAGCTTGCCTGCAGAGATCGAGAAATGCACCTGATCACCCGGGGCAAGCGAGATGCGATCACGGGTTGTCATGATGATCGATTCGCCACCGATTCGCAGTACCAGCTGGGTTTCTGCACCGGTCGGCTCGATGAGCGCAACCTTGGCCGCAACACCCTCATTCGACAACCGTATGTCTTCCGGACGAAAGCCGGCGATGAGCTCACGTGCATTGGCCAGAGAAACCGGTGCCTGCCCCAGCGACTCCTGCGTGTCCAGTACCAGTTCATCACCCTTCGCGGTGGCCTTGATGAAATTCATCGAGGGCGAGCCGATGAAGCCTGCGACAAAGACGCTGGCAGGGTTGTCGTACAGCTCCAGTGGCGAGCCGATCTGTTCTATCTGCC
This sequence comes from uncultured Granulosicoccus sp., assembly GCA_947499955.1. Lineage (GTDB taxonomy): Bacteria > Pseudomonadota > Gammaproteobacteria > Granulosicoccales > Granulosicoccaceae > Granulosicoccus. Next base: position 68,617 of record CANMQI010000007.1, on the reverse strand, counting down.
CTCCTCGCATCACCACGATGCGATCCGCCATGGTCATGGCTTCGATCTGGTCATGCGTGACGTATACCGTGGTGGTCTTCAGGCGCTGATGCAGCTCCTTGATTTCCGAGCGCATCTGCACGCGCAACTTCGCATCCAGGTTGGACAGCGGCTCATCGAACAGGAAGACCTTGGGGTCTCGCACAATGGCTCGTCCCATGGCAACCCGCTGCCGCTGGCCTCCGGACAACTGGCGCGGATAGCGATCGAGCAAATCGGTCAGATCCAGAATGGCAGCGGCCGCATTCACCTTGCGATCGATCTCTGCCTGCGACTCCTTGGCCAGTCGCAGCGAAAAACCCATGTTCTTCGCCACACTCATATGCGGGTACAGGGCATAGTTCTGAAACACCATCGCGATGTTTCGCTCTTTCGGCGCCAATCCGTTGATCACCGTTTCGTCGATGCAGATGTCACCCCCGGTGATGGTCTCCAGCCCGGCAATCGATCGCAGCAGCGTGGACTTCCCGCAACCCGAAGGACCGACGAGTACGGTGAATTCGCCATCGCGTATATCAAGGTCGATGCCATGCAGCACCTCGACAGGGCCATAGGATTTGCGGATGTTTCTCAGTGCGACAGAACCCATGGGTCTAGCCCTCCTTCAGATGATTGACAGCCACCCCGAAGGCAGCGGTAACGTGTGGTGGTGGACAATTGCCTGCCGGATCGCAAGGCACGGCAACCTGCCCGTCAGTGAATTCGGGGCATGGCCCCATCAGACTGTAAAGCGGCGATGCTTCCCCTCGGTCGACACACTCGACCAGCGCATCGCTCTGTCGAGCAGCCGCCAGCGCCAGTGCCCAGGGCTGCTCGCAGGTGTTGTGCAGTATGACCGGCACACCATTGTCACTGGCGAGGTCCAGGATGCGCAGCGCCTCGCTCACGCCACCTGCCCAGGCCACATCCGGTTGCAGGATATCCACCAGAGCGCTGCGCAGCAGATCGGTGCAATCGGCGTATGAAAATGCAAAATTGCCCAGGGCCAGCGAGATGGACGGATCCATCTCCCGGCGTATCTTCTCCAGCGCTTCCAGGTCCTGAGGTGGCGTCGGGTCTTCTATCCAGCTCACCGGCAAGTCGGCAACACCTTCGGCGAAACGCAAGGTGTAGTCGGCATCCCAGGACAGGAAGGCATCGATCATGATGGGCACATCCGGCCCTGCGGCGGCAGCGAAACGTCGCATCAGGGCAATATTGTCTGCGAGCCCCTGTTGTCCCGATTCCGGGCCATACGGCGCTGCCGCCTTAAGGCCTCGCCAGTTGCCTCCGCCGCACGCCTCCGGCCGCTGCGTGGTCACATACACCGGCAAGGTGTCCTGCGCCGAACCGCCAAGCTTTTCCAGCAAGGACTGTCCGGCGGACTTCGCGCTCAGATCCCACAGTGCGATATCCACCGCGGCCACTGCCATCATGGCAAACCCGGATCGATCGCACGGCAGTAGCGAGGCGCTCATCTGATCATTCAGTATCGCCAGATCGTCAATGTCCTCGCCATGAAGCAAGCGCGCCAGATGCTCGTTCACGATCATCTCGACGATCTCGCCGCCATTGGTGCAACCCCAACCGGTGCTGCCATCCTCGCCGGTGACGCAGACAAACACCTTTTTTGTCGGCCACATCCAGCTTGAACGCTCCTGTGCAAAGCGTACAAAGCGGGACATGGGCGAGGCAACGCGACTCGTCTGCAGAGACTGTCTGTTGAAGCCGCAGTCCACGGCTCGCGCGCTGATCGAGGCGATCTTCATCCCTTGACGGCCCCTGCCAGCAGCCCGCGGGTGAAATAGCGCTGACCGAAGAAGAACACCAGCATGATGGGCAATGCCACGATGGTGGCTGCCGCGCCGACGTACTGGAATTCGAGCGTGAACAGTTCGACAAAGCTTGCCAGACCAATGGTGACGGTCTTGTGCTCATTGGACTCGAGCAAGATGGAGGCAAAGGCAAACTCCGACCAGGCGCCGACGAAGTGCCACATGGAGGCAGTAATCAATGCAGGCGTGGCCAGTGGCAGTACCACCTTGACCATGCTTTGCAGACGAGTGGCACCATCGATCATGGCGCTCTCCTCCAGCTCCTTGGGAATCTCGCGCAGACTGGACGCAATGATCCAGGTGGCGAAGGGCAAGCCGAAGGCCGAGTACAGCAGCACCAGTCCGATGAGACTGTCCTGCAAGCCCAGCATGCTCATCAGGCGATAGGTGGGCAGCAGCAGTGCGGCCCCCTGAAACATGCGACTGATCAGCAATCCACCCAGAATGAGATCACGCCCCGGAAAGCTCAAGCGAGCAAAGGCATACCCTGCCAGTGTGCCGAAGAACAGCACCAGCACGGTGGAACTGATGGCCACGAAGAAGCTGTTGCCGATCAGTTGCGGCCAATCCAGCAACTGCCCCTTCTGATGCGTATCCGAGAACAGCGCCGTGTAGGCATCAAGAGTGGCGGCTTGCGGCCAGAAAGTGATCGGCAGTTGTGCCAGCTCGGCTTCTGTCTTGAACGAGGCCAGAAACAACCAGAACACCGGGAACAGCACATAGATGGAAATCACCAGCCCCACCAGGCTGAGAAAGAGCCAGTACAGCGGACGGGGTTGCTCGTTCATTTCAACTCCTCCGACGCCCAGGAGCGGCGATTGACATACAGATAGAGGGCCACGATGGACGCCAGCATGAAGAGGTTGACCACGGACATGGCCGAAGCAACGCCCCAGTTGAAGAATTCGAAGCTCTGTTGATAGATATAGGTGGCCATGATCTGACTGGAATTGGCAGGACCGCCCCCGGTCATGATCCACGGCAAGGCAAACTCGGCGGTAATCCAGATCATCGAGATCACGGTGACAGCCGTCAGTGAAAAGGCGATATTGGGCAAGGTGACGAAGCGAAATCGTTCTACAGCATTGGCCCCATCCATGCGCGCCGCTTCCAGTTGATCATCCGGCACCGAGCGAATGGCCGCACAGAGAATCAGCGCCACCAGCGGCATCTTTCGCCAGATGAGGACGATGACCAGCATCCACATCACCAGATCCGGATCGCCGAGAAAGGAGATGGTGTCCTCGGTTATGCCACTCGATTCCAGCGTCTGGCCAATGATGCCGACCTGCCCATGCAGCATCCACTTCCAGGCCATGGCCGTGACCACATCGGGCAGTACCCACGGCAACAGAATGAGTGCTCGAAGCCAGCCGGTCATGCGTGAATCGATGGCCAGAAAGGTACCGACGCCAAGACCGACGGTGACGCACAGCAAGGTACCGCCCAGAATCCAGATGGCGGTGTTCTGCAGCACCAATCCGAAGACAGGGTCTGCAGCCAGTGCCCGGAAATTTCCGAGCGTACCGAAGCCACGCTCCTGCCCCATCACCACTTGAGTGAGGCTGAGTGTGGCCACGTTGTAAGTAGGCCCGACGACGAATGCAAGAACAGCAATCACGACAGGCAAGATCATGGCATACGCCAGTAAACGATCGCTTCGCAGCATCGTCGGGCCCTCCCAGGGGTTGTTGAAGACTCAGCCGCGAATCAGATCGATTTGCGTCTGTGCGCCAGCGGTGGCTTCGTCCAACGCTTCCTGCGGTGTCTTCTGGCCAAGCACGGCTTGTTGTATCGCGGTACCCAGCGAGGACTCGATGGCCGATACTCCGATGAATCGCGGCATGGGAGCCCCCCCCTTGAACAGGGTGCCCGCGTCGTAGGACTTCACCCAGTTGGGCCAGGCTTCCTTGAGCTCGGGGTTGTCCCAGGCAGCCTTGCCGGCCGGGATACGTGCAATTTCCGGCTGACCACCCCAGATTTCCATCTGCTGATTCTGTGACCAGAAATCAACGTATTCCAATGCCGCCTCCGGGTTTTTCGCACGGGACGAGATCATCAGCATGGCCGTGCCATCCATGATGGCGCTGACAGGCTCATAGCTGCCACTGGGTTTGTCCGGCCGTGGAAACGGCACACCGGTCCAGCGCACATCCTCATTCACACCCCAGGGAGTATTGAGCCAGGACAGACCGATCCACATGGCCGAACGCCCCTGTCCGAACAGTTGGGCGGTATCGCGGAAGAAGGTCTCGGTCATCGAGGTGGCAGCCGGCGTCGAACCATCGGCAATCAGATCGATGTACAACTGCAGGGCATCGACAACGCCCGGATCGTTCAGTGTGACCTTGCCAGTCTCCTCATCGAAGATGCGCCCACCGTTGGCATAAGCCAGACCTTCGAAGATATTGATATCCACCGGTGCAGTCGTTACCGGAAAGGCAATGCCCGGACGATCGGGTTTGGTCATCGCCTTGGCGTATTCACGCAGCTCTTCCCAGGTCTCCGGTGGTCTGTCGAATCCGGCCTCCTCCATCGCATCAAGGTTGATGGCCAGAAAACTGGCCATGTCGACATACGTTGGCAGTGCGTAGAGCTTGCCTTCGTGAACACCGGATTGGTAGACCTCGGGAACGATGCGCTCCTTCCAGCCTTCGATCCTGCTGCCGGCAATGTCGTCCAGCGGCTGCAACATGCCAAAGCCTGCGAACTCGGGAATGTCCTGACCGAAGGCAATCACCACATCGGCGACTCGGTTGGTCTGAAAGCCGGCGAGAATCTTCTGCCGACGAATCTGTCCGTTGAAGTAGGAATACTTCAGGTCGATGTCCGGATTGGCCTGCGAGAAGACATCGTTGCGTTGTGCCCAGGTTTCGATTTCCTGAGGCGTTCCGCCGAACTTCCAGACGGATACTTCGCCGGAGGCCGCGTGGCCCCGACCGAACGGTAGGAATGCGGCTGCGCCGGCTGCGGCTGTGGCGCCCAGAAACCTGCGGCGGTTGATTGGTGTAGACATTCTAGCCCCCTCTTGTGCCCTGAATGGTGATTTCGGGAAATCTGCTATCAACGAATGACATACGAATATCATTGCGTGTAGACTGACCCTAACGGAAATGATGTTCGTATGTCAATTACATTTTTCATGTTCGATTTCGCTACAGAGGGGCTGCATATGACTCGGTTTCACGCTGACGCCCCCTGCCAAAGAGAGATCGCCATGACGCCAGGGAACAACAGGACAGTGACGCTCAAGGACGTGTCCAGAGCATCCGGACTGTCGTTGATCAGCGTCCAGATCAAGGGCGCGCCATTGGCGAGCAGTCCGCCCAGCTGGTGACCGAACGCCTGGAGGGCAACATCAAGAAACCGGCCATGCATGACGTCGGCTATCACCGTCGAATCAGGAAAAGCACATGAACAACTCGAGAGGCAACACCCAATGGTAAAAGCAGCAATCATCGGTGCGGGGCACTTCGCCTACCGCATGCATATTCCCGTTCTGGCCAGACGGTCCGAGGTAGAGCTGGACTCGGTCTGTCGCCTCGGCCAGAAGGAGCTGGAGCTGATACGCCAGGAATTCGGTTTCAACTTCGCCACTGAAGACTGGCGTGAGGTACTGGAGCGAGACATCGATATCGCCATCATCTCCTCACCCCACCACCTGCATCATGAACAGGCCAAGGCCTTTCTGGAAAAGGGATGCCACGTGCTGGTGGAAAAGCCGATGTGCCTGGAACCTGAGGATGCCTGGGATCTGGTGCAGACAGCAGAATCCTCGGGACGGGAGTTGCTGGTAGCCTATGGCTGGAACTACAAGCCTGGGCTGGATGAAATGCGCAACATGATCGCCCGGATTGGCGACATCGAACACGTCGTCTGCCACATGGCATCCTTCACCCGAAGCATTTTCTCCGGCGGTGAACTGGCCAACTGGCGGCATATCGCCATTCAACCCGAGCCCAGCACATGGGAATCTCCCGATCAGGGCGGAGGTTATGCCTACGGTCAGCTGTCCCATGCACTGGGCATCCTGTTCTGGCTCACCGATCTGCGCTGCTCATCCGTACGGTCAATGACCTTCAAGGCGCCCTCCACCATCGACCTGCACGACGCCGCCGCAGTTCGCTTCGACAACGGTGCCACCGGCGTTTTCTCCGGTAGTTGTGGTGTTCCGCAGGGTCATGGATTCGAGGTGGATATCCGGGTATATGGCAAGCATGGCTCGGTGCTGCTGGATATCGAAACTCAGCGCCTGGTTCTGAAACTGCCCGACGGTGAAACTCAGGTGGCTCAAGTGCCGCATGAAGCGTGGAAATACAGCTGCGAGGGGCCCGCTGACAGACTGGTCGACATCGCTCTGGGACAGGGACGCAACGAGAGCCCGGGCCATGTGGGTGCTCGCGCTGTCGAGGCACTGCACGCACTCCTCCAGTCCGACAAGGCCGGTGGTACCGAGCATCAGATCAACCATCAGGGGCCGGCACCGGCAGCGCAGACCCATGGCTGAGCACACCCATACCGCGGCAGCCTTTCTGCAAGGCATCGACATTGTCGATGCCCATCATCACTTCCTGCCACTGGAGCGCTTCCCCTTTCCCTGGCTGGCCGCAGACTCCGGCCCGGGTCGCTTTGGCAGCAAGGCAAGCCTTCGTCACGGCTATCTGCCGGAACAGTACCTCGGCGATTTCTCGGGCCTGTCACTGGCAGCCAGTGTTCATGTGCAAGCCAACTGTGGTGCCGAAGACCCCGCCGATGAAACGCGCTGGCTGCAGGCGCTACAGGAAAGAACCGGCTGGCCTTCGGCCATTGTGGGAGAGGCGGATCTGCTTGACCCGGAGGCCCCTGAACTCATCGCCCGTCATCTCGAGAGCCCGGCCCTGCGAGGCATCCGGACACCGGTGGCCTGGGATGCCAACGGGCGCTGGCGGATGGCATCGCAGCCCGGAGCCATGGCTGATGACACGTTCCGCCAGGTTCTGCCGATACTCGAAGCCAATGATCTGTGTCTGGAGATCGTCATTGTTCCAGAACAGTTCGGTGAACTGGCCGCGCTGGCCCACGCGCACCCGGGCCTGATCATCGTCGTTGATCACTTCGGTACACTGGAACCGGCGCAACCCGGCAACCTGCAAGCCTGGCGAGCAGGCGTCGCCTTGCTGGCCGAACGTCCCAATGTCCATGTCAAGCTGTCCGGCCTGTGGACGCTCGACCGTGATTGGACCGCGTCGATCATTGCACCCCACGTCATTCATCTACTCGACACCATTGGCGCAGACCGCATCCTGTATGGTTCGAATCTGCCGATCGAGACGGTCAACTGCCCCCTTGCAAGGCAGTTCTCGCAACTGGGGAACATTCTGGCTACGCGCCCCTTCGAGGAACGGCAGCAGCTTTTCTCGGCAACGGCAAGGCAGGTCTACCGACTACCCTGACAACTGTCATGGCCGTCATGGCTGTCATGGCTGTCATGGCTGTCATGGCCGTCATGGCCGTCATGGCCGTCATGGCCGTCATGGCCGTCATGGCCGTCATGGCCGTCATGATATGCTGTTTTCATCAACGAGCCTGTCAAGGTAGCCTGAGTGCTCTGCAACACATGAAGTCCAGTCATCGGAATGTCACGCTACGTGATGTGGCCAAGGCCTCGGGGCTGTCACTGATCACGGTTTCCAGAGCCTTGCGACAACCTGAACTGGTGCAGCCACAGACTCGTGAAAAGGTATTGCGCACCATCAACGAGATCGGTTATCTACCTAATCTGACGGCGCGCTCCCTGGTGTCTCAGCGCTCCGGCATGGTGGGCGTGGTTGTCCCCATCCTGGCCAGCTCCCTGTTCGCCGATTTTGCCCAGGGTGTGGCAGCACAATTGCGCCAGCATGATCGCCAGATGCTGCTGGGTGTCAGCAACCGCTCGGTGGAGGATGAATGCGAGGTCATCAAGACCTTCATGGCGCGACAGGCCGATGCCCTGATCGTCACGGGCTTTACCCATTCGGATGAGTGCCGCGAGTTGTTGCGCCGCTTCGACGGTCCGGTGGTGGAAACCTGGAACCTCAGACCGGACGCCATCGACATGTGTGTCGGCTATGACAACTACAAGGCATCCGTGGCCATGACGCGTTATCTCTTGTCCAGAGGCTATCGCCGCATTGCCATGGTGGGAGGTGCTTTCGAAAACAATGACCAGGCCACCGACCGGCGGGACGGTTTCCTGGCTGCCATGGCCGAGGCTGGCGTCGACGTTGCGCCAGAGCATGTCGTATCCGTACCCAACCCCACCACCATTGCCAGTGGCAGAGATGCATTACTGCAACTGATGCGCGGTAGCAACAAACCCGATGCCATCTTCTTCCAGGCGGAGATCCCGGCTCATGGTGCCATGATGGCCTGTCTGTCACAGGGCTATGCAGTGCCGGGGGATGTCGCACTGGCAGGCTTCGGCGACCTGAGTCTGTCGGAACATCTGCCGGTGCCGTTGACCACCATTCGACTGAGAGCACACGACATCGGGTCCCAGGCGGCCAGCATGGTGCTGGCAGATCTGGATGGCAAGAAGCTCAACGGACAAGCCACAGCCCGGCAGTGCGATATGGGTTTCGAGATCGTCGAACGGCAAAGTGCCTGAGTATTCGACACGGCGGTGACCACTTGACACGATCCTCTGCCTCACTGGCGTTCTTGCAAGACAGCTGCTCGGTTGCCGTGGGCGTTGTCACCATTGACATGCTCCCTGTTACAGCTTGTTGAGCATCGTAACGGGTGGCGCACCGTCTGCCAGACAAGTAACAACCCACGATTCTGTGACGCGTCTGTGCGGGCTGTTTGACTCAACACAACAATACCAGTAACAATCCCCGACAATCTGTTGCCAGCCGTAACTGTGCGCATGCCCGATAAGGACCGCTTGTCCCCATATCGCAGCTTCTCGGTCACCGAGTGGGCGCGGCTGCGCGAAAATACGCCGCTGCCCTTGAGTGAGGATGAGCTGACGGAACTGCGTGGCATGAACGAGCGGGTGTCGCTCGATGAGGTCGCCCAGATCTATCTGCCGCTGTCACGCCTGCTGAGCCTCTACGTGGCCTCCACTCAGCAACTCAATGAGGGCACACAACAGTTCATGGGGACCAATACCGAAAAAGTCCCCTTCATCATCGGTATCGCAGGGTCGGTTGCCGTGGGTAAAAGCACGGTCGCCCGAGTCCTGCGCACACTGCTGGCTCGTTGGCCAGAGCATCCGAAGGTCGATCTGATCTCTACCGATGGTTTTCTGTATCCGACGGCAGAGCTGGAAAAGCGCAATCTGATGCATCGCAAGGGCTTCCCGGAGAGTTTCGATCGCGGCGCCCTGCTCGACTTTCTCACGGCGGTCAAGAGCGGCCGTGGCGCACTGCGAGCGCCGATCTACTCGCATCGGCTGTACGACCGTGTGAAGGATCAATACGTCGAAGTCGACAAGCCGGACATATTGATTGTCGAAGGTCTCAATGTGCTGCAGAGTGGCAAGTTACGCCCCGGCGAACCGCTGGTATTCGTGTCGGATTTCTTCGATTTTTCCATCTATATCGATGCGGACCTGGATGTCTTGCGGCAATGGTATGTGAAGCGTTTCCTCAAACTACGAACCACGGTGTTCAACCGCCCCGACGCCTATTTCAAGCACTATGCAGCTCTCGATGAAAACGAGGCCATCGAGACCGCCAATCGCATCTGGCGCACCATCAATCAGGTGAACCTGTACGAGAACATCGAACCCACCAAATATCGCGCGAAGCTGATATTGCACAAGGGACCCACGCACGCCATTGATGCAGTGCATCTGCGAAAGTTGTAAGCGCGATCCGTCAGGATCGCTATGAGCCCGATGCATTGGTGTAGGCGCGGGCGTTCAGTCATGAACGGTTCCTTGCCCGATACGCATCACTAAAAGCATGCACGTTCCACATGCCTTCACAGGCGCTTATCTCTTGCCATCCATCTTGACCAGCCTGCGCACATCTTCCGAGATGATCCTGAATTCATCCGCCCTGGCCTGCTGCTCGGCGTAGCCTTGCACGATGACAGCGCCCGGGTCTTCCTCGCCATCATTGACGGCGGCTCGCTCTTCCAGCCAATCGACCAACACCTTGCGCTCCTCCGGGTCGATGGACAGCTTCGCCAGTAGATGCGACAGGATGTAGCGATGCGCACTCAGCCGCCCTTCCACTTCCTCTTCGTTCATCTGCGTCACTGGATTCGGTCTATCTGCTGCGTTGTCGTTGCTCATTATTGACGGTGTCTCCGGTTGCTCTCGTGCGGCGCGACAGCCTGTACCAGTTCACGCCGTTAACACGAGACGATAACGAATCTCACAGGATGGACTGCTCACTACTCCTGCCAGTGAGGACGATGCGTTCATCCTACTCTTCATGACACCCAACCATCAAATGCAGTCAGGGGTGGCATCAGAGTCAGGCAACGGCAACGGCAACGACGCAGACGCAGACGCAGACGCAGACGCAGACGCAGCTTGCCTGCCGCGGCAGGTCGCGATTTCTTGGCCGACGGAATGAATTCCAGGCGTACGTGAAGCCAAACAATTTATTGATATATATGTATATATATTTTATAGTATGAAAAACCAGACTCTGAACTGCGTAGTACTCAGGCGGAGTCTTGTGCCGTAATTATTCAAACCATTCAGTACACCAAGCGTCCGCGGATGCCAGTGCTCCTGCGGCCGGCCAGGCAACTCTTGCCACTCGCCGGTGAGCAACAGGGAACTGCTCGAATCCGGAACTTCAATTCAACGACAGGTAAATACAGCATGCCTCTCTACTCTCTTGGAGATATTACTGTCAGTACGGCAGGCCCTGGTACCTACTGGATCGCTCCGGGGGCGCACGTCATCGGTAATGTGCACCTGGGTCGGGATGTCGGAATATGGTTCGGCGCCGTATTGCGTGGTGACAAGGAGCCCTTGCTGATTGGAGATGGCACGAACATTCAGGAACATGCCATGGTCCATGCCGATCCGGGGTTTCCTGCCACGATTGGTGCAGGCGTGACGGTAGGCCACCGAGCTATCGTGCACGGTTGCACCATTGGTGATGGCACTTTGATCGGCATGGGCGCCACGGTACTCAATGGCGCAAAAATCGGCAAGCAATGCTTGATCGGAGCCGGCGCGCTGGTGACCGAAGGCAAGGAGATCCCGGACGGATCTCTCGTCATGGGCTCTCCGGCCAAGGTAGTACGCTCACTTTCCGAGGAGGGTCTCGCCCTGTTGCGCAAACCTGCAGAAAACTATGTAATGAACTGGAAGCGATTCGAAGCAGAATTGAAGGTTCAGGAATGAGTTCGTGGAAAGTGCCTCGAACCAAGCGGTTCGTGAATCGCCAAGCCACATGTATTTCAACAACTCGATGATCCGGCTAGCCACTGGCTCGGCTAGATGCGAATTGTCGAAACACGAAGCAATGCCATAAAGTCAAAACGTGTCAAAGGCAATACGTTTTCGGTTTTCACTAATGGAAGGTCAAATTCCGTGTCACTGCAATCCAACCGCCGGGCAAACGTACCGCTTCATGTCGAAGTTGCCGCACTACTGCGACATCGTATAAACAGCGGCGATCTGAAGAGCGGCGACAAGCTGCCCTCACTTGCTGAGTTAGCGGGCGTTTTTGGCGTAACCAGCCTGACCGTTCGGCAGGCCATGAACACGCTGCATGCTGAAGGACTGATCGAGCGTTCCTCGGGTCGAGGTACCTTCGTCAAGAACGTTGACATCAAGCCACGCCGGGTCTTTTCGGTCAAATCGGATATTTCCCAGCTGTCGGGCGGGGATATGCCGCTGGAAGTCGTTCTGAGCACCGATACCGCTTTTGAAGCAGAGACGGTGGTCGACGGCATAGCCTTCAAACGGTTGAAGCGCCGTCATGAACTGGGCGGCAAGCCTTTCTGCATGCTCGATGTACAATTGAGAAAGGACATTTACGACAGCGCTCCCGGGAAGTTCGACAAAGAGCTCATTGTCCCGGCGTTGAAGGATCTCGGTATCACACTGGGTTCAGCGACACAGACCGTGGCGCTGTCCGCAGCTGACCTTGAAATAGCTGAAGGTTTGCAGGTGGATGTGAATTCTCCAATATTCAAGGTGGTTCGTACCGTCAAAGACGACCAGGATCAGCTGATCTATTTCGGCGATCTGATCTATGCAGGCGATGCGCTGGAGTTCCGCATCGACTTTGTCTGATAGCCCGCAACGTCCTCAGGATACCGTCATCCCTCCATCAATCACGATGATCTGCCCAGTGATCATGGGTGCTCCGGTCAGAAGGTAAACAATCGTCTGCGCCACATCTTCTGCCTGAACGTGTCGCTTGATCAGCATCTTGTTCAAGGCGGCCTGCTTGCGTTCGGCCGGCCAATCCTTCGTCCATGGAGTAGCAACCTGACCCGGTGCAACCGCGTTCACGCGTACATCGGGGGCGAGTCCGCGTGCAAGTGAACGAGTAACGCTGACAACGCCCGCCTTGCTGGCTGCATAGGGTGTACTACTACCCTGTAACCCCATACCGGCTGTTGACGCGGTGTTTACTATCGCACCACCCGAGGCGCGCAGAGCAGATGCAGCCACCTTGGAACAGCGGAATACACCGATCAGATTGGTGTTCAGCAGCGCCATCCAGAGATCCTCGTCAATTCTGTCCAGCTCTGATGCAGGAATGGGATCACGGGTACCTGATATTCCGGCATTGTTGACCAGGTAATCCAATCTCCCAAGATCTGATATAGCAGTTTCCACCATGGATTCGGCGCTACCGGGAATAGAGACATTACCTGGTGCGCCAATGACATCCAGCCCCTGCGAACGAAGACGCTCGATCTGTTCAGGACCTTGCTCATCCTCCTCCAGATGATTCATGGCAACCCGGATACCTTGCTTCGCCAGCAGGGTCACGCTGGCGAGCCCTATGCCTGAAGCACCACCGGTCACCAGTGCCGTGCGTGTCTTGCCACTTTGCCTATCCATTACTGTCTCCTGTTTTCGATGTTGAACAAGCTGTCAAGGCAGCCTGATCTGCGTAGTGACAGCCCGGCGCCTCTGTGCCGAACTGGTTGACCAACCTTAAAACATATAGTAGTTTATAACAATACATATTTATAACATTGTTGGACATCCACCCACATTGCGGAGTCATCACCGGAAAATCCGGCTGGTCCGCGCCAACCCGAAGGGACTACTGCCTTGACTAGAAAAACCATCCTGACCTGTGCGGTCACCGGCAACGGAACCATGCCTTCGCAGAATCAAAACCTTCCGGTCAAGCCGGCCGACATTGCGCAGGCGGCCATTGATGCAGGCAAGGCCGGCGCTGCGATCACCCATATTCATGTGCGCGATCCGGAGACGGCAAAGGGCTCGATGGATATCGCCTTGTACAAGGAGGTTGTTGATCGCATCCGCGATGCCGGTTCGGACGTGGTCATCAACCTGACCACCGGTGAAGGGCAGCGTTTCGTGCCCAGTGAGGAAGACCCCAGCATCGCTGGACCCGGCACCACCCTGTGCCACCCTGCATTGCGCTCGGCTCATGTGAAGGAGCTGCAACCGGAGATCTGCACGCTGGATTTCAACACAATGGTCAACAAGACCTGGACAGTCATCAATACGCCGATCACACTCAAGACCATGGCCGACATTGCCAATGCGGCTGGCACCAAACCTGAAATCGAAATATTCGATTCCGGTGATCTGAACATGGCCAAGGATTTTCTGGCCAAGGGCATCCTCAAATCACCTGCCATGTTCCAGTTTGTCATGGGAATCAATTTCGGCTCTGCCGCCAATTACCAGACACTCGCGTATCTTGTCTCGCAGTTACCTGCCGAGAGTGAATGGGCGGCATTTGGTATCGGCAGGAACGCATTCCGAATGCTGGCACTCTCCTTTCTCATGGGAGGCCATGTGCGTATCGGAATGGAAGACACGGTGTATATCGACAAGGGTGAACTGTGCAAGAGCAATGCTCAGCTGGTTGAAAAAGGCGTGGACATCGTCGAGAAGCTCGGCGGTGAGATGGCCACGCCGGCAGAGGCTCGTGACATTCTGGGGTTGCGGCAACTCTGAGTCCCTGTATTCCATCGTTCGGCCCTCACCACAAGATGCGGGCCGAACATACTACTTTTGATCCATTAGCTTCAGGAGCTTGAATGGAACCGGATTTCATCATCGTCGGCGCAGGTTCATCGGGCTGCGTACTGGCCAACAGACTCAGTGAGAACCCGACGTACAAGGTTCTGCTGATAGAAGCAGGTGGACGAGATACCTATCCCTGGATCCACGTTCCGGCCGGGTATTTCAAGACCATGAATAACCCGAGCTACGACTGGTGCTACAAGACCAGCCCCATTCCCGGTTTGAATGACAAGGTCATCAACTGGCCTCGCGGCAAGGTTCTTGGCGGAAGTTCGGCACTGAACGGTTTGCTGTATGTACGCGGTCAGGCCGAGGACTACGATCACTGGCAGCATCTGGGCAACTCTGGCTGGGCCTGGAATGATGTGCTGCCCTTTTTCAAGCGCTCTGAAGACAATGAACGAGGCGAAGACAAACTGCATGGTATCGATGGCCCATTGAGCGTGTCCGATCCGCTTTACACACATCCGATCTGCGATGCCTGGCTCAAGGCTGCTCAAGAGGCTGGATATCCGGTCAATGAAGATATCAACGGAGGTACGCAGGAAGGCGTTGGCTATTATCAGTTGACCACTCGCAATGGTCGACGTTGCAGCACCGCCGTTGCCTACCTCAGACCAGTCGAAAAACGCCCGAATCTGGAAATCCTCACGCGAGCGCAGGTGCATCGAGTGGTTCTGGAGGGACGCCGTGCAGTGGGTGTGGAGCTTATCGATGCGTCCGGACAGACTCGTACCATCAAGGCGCATCGGGAGGTCGTTCTCTCATCAGGTACCATTGGCTCACCGCACATATTGATGCTCTCGGGCATTGGCAACGGAGAACAGCTCCACAAGGCGGGGATTGTTCCGCAACATGAACTTCCCGGCGTCGGCAAGAATCTTCAGGATCACCTGCAGGCCCGTACCACGTTCAAGACCCGACATGGCACCGTCAACGATGAGGTTCGCAGTCCACTGGCGAAGATGAAGACGGCCATTCGCTATGGGCTGAGCCGCAGTGGTCCGATGACCATGGGCGCCAGCATGGTGGCAGGGTTTCTGCGCACCTCCCCCGACCTGAAGACGCCGGATATCCAGTTTCACATAAACCCCTGGTCTGCCGACAGCCCGGCTGAAGGCGTACATGCATTCTCGGCATTCACGGCAACCGTCTGTGTCCTGCGCCCGACCAGCAAGGGCGAAATCACGCTGGCAAGTCCGGACCCTCTGTCCGCACCAATAATACAACCCAATTACCTGAGCACCGAAGACGATTGCCGCAAGACCGTTGAAGGTGTACGCATCTCTCGCAACATTGCCCGTCAAGGCGCCTTGGCATCAGAAATCGTCGAAGAGTTCCGCCCCCCACGTGAACTTGATCTTGACAACCATGACACGGCACTGGACTGGGTGCGCAACCATTCGACTACTGTCTTTCATCCGACAGGTAGCTGCAAGATGGGCGTGGACGATATGGCGGTGGTGGACTCACGACTCAAGGTACACGGCATTCAGGGACTGCGTGTCGTCGATTGTTCCATCATGCCGGAGATCGTGTCCGGCAATACCAATGCAGCCGCCGTGATGATCGGCGAAAAAGCCAGTGACATGATTCTGCAGGACGCGACCGAACACTGAGCTTGCTACCTTCTCACTGCGCTCTACTTTGCTGGTGGTGATAGCACCCGTAGCCCTCTTGATCCCAACAACCACCGTCCGATTCATGGAGTTTCCTGAATGAGAACCACTGTCGATCACTACGACAAGAGCCTTGAACTCACGTCGGTAGAAACCCGACTGGTACGAACCCCCATATCCGTTCCGGTACGCACCTCTTTCGGGATCATGCATGACCGCCCCACGCTTCTGGTGCGCGTGACCGATTCATCAGGTACACAAGGGTATGGGGAGATCTGGTGCAACTTCCCGGTTTGCGGTGCCGAACATCGAGCCCTGCTCGTGGACACCGAAATTGCAACGCGTCTCGTTGGCAGGAAATTCGCCAGCCCACAGAGCTGCTACGAAACAATGAATGCTCTACTGCACATCCTGCGTTTGCAAACCGGCGAAACCGGGCCGATTGCTCAGGCAATAGCTGGCGTGGACATCGCTGTCTGGGACATGATTGCCAGACGAAACGAGATCCCGCTGCATGCATTGCTGGGTTCGGCAAGGCACCGGATTCCCGCCTATGCCAGCGGTATCAATCCGGTCGGCGTTCTGGAAACAGTGGCACGCGCCCGTGCAAATGGACACCGACATTTCAAGGTCAAGGTGGGCTTTGGCGAGCAGATCGATCGCGCCAATGTTCGCGATGTGGCAGACAGCCTGGAAGACGCGGAAACCTTCATGCTGGATGCCAACCAGGCCTGGTCACCACCTGAGGCCATAGAGGCCATGCGCTGGATCGAAGCGTGCATTCCGCGCTGGATCGAGGAGCCTATGCCGGTTGACACCGCCAGAGCAGCATGGCGATCCTTGAAGAATGCAACGAGCATACCGGTCGCCGGTGGCGAGAATTTCCTGACCCGGGGCGAATACGATGAGGTGGCACGTGGAAACTGGATGGATGTCGTTCAGCCGGACATCGCCAAATGGGGCGGTTTCAGTGAATGCCTGCCTGTAGCGCGCGATGTAGTTGCCAACGGCCTGACCTATTGTCCGCATTCTCTGGGTGGCGGTGTTGCACTGGCGGCGTCTGCACACCTTCTGGCAGCGGCGGGCGGGCCCGGAATGCTGGAATGCGACGCAAACGAGAACACTTTCCGGGACGAGGTGTTCCCACTGCCATTGAGCGATGGCTGGGTCACGCTGACAGACAAACCCGGCCTCGGTGTCAATGTTGCTGTATTGGAACGTGAATTCGACCGATGACAAGCGAGTGAAGGAGACATCAAAGGGGGCTCCGGCATCGGCCCCCTTTCTTCCTGAAACCTGAAGCCAGGACTCAGGACTCAGGACCAAGGTTTGAAAACGCTTGGGTTCAGGCCTTGATGGCACCATCAACGACAAACTCATGGCCAGTACAGTAACTGGAATCGTCAGAGGCCAGAAACAGCACAAGCTTTGCCACCTCGATCACCTCAGCGGTACGTCCAAAGGGAATCCTGGCCACCAGCTCTTCGCGCGGCACACCGAAGGCATCCAGCATCGGGGTTTCGATATACCCGGGGTGTACCGAATTGACGCGGATACTGGATGGTCCGAGTTCAACGGCGGCAGCCTTGGTCATGCCCCGCACAGCCCATTTGGTGGCACAGTAGGCATGAGCCTTGGAAGCCGCCAGTCCGGCAATGGATGAAATATTGACGATGCTGCCGGCCTTCTGCCGCTTCATTACGAGTGCTACGCTCTTCATGCCCAGAAATACTCCTGTCTGGTTGATGGCAACCGTCTGATTCCAGACATCCAGCTCGGTCTCTTCCAGACCCAGCACCCTGAAGATGCCCGCATTGTTCACCAGCACATCAATCTGACCATGCAGCTTGACGGTGTCGTCGATGACACGTATCCAGTCAGCTTCGGAACTGACGTCGTGTTCGAAGAACGTGCAGCTCTGTCCCAGGCGTGCCGCTACCTCCTCACCCGCTGGACGGTTGACATCCGTTACAACAACTCTGGCACCTGCTGAAATGAACAATTCTGCTTCCGCAGCTCCCTGCCCGTTTGCGCCTCCAGTGATGATGGCAATCTTGTTATCAAGACGATTCATACGATATCCTGTTGATGGTTCGCCGCCTTTGCGGCCTCAGTGTTGAAGTGAATGAGTCGGCGCTCAGTTTGTCTCAAGCAGTCGTGAAACCGTCCAGAACAATCTTGCCAACAGCGGTACCGCGTTCCTGTTCTGTCAGGGCAGCTCTCAGACTATCGGTACTCAATGCACCGTGATACCTGTTGGCTGTCGGCGCCAGCTTACCCTCGTCCAGCAGTAACGACACGCGGTCCAGCAAAGCCCCCTGGGTATCCATATCCTGAGTCTGAAACATGGACCGGGCGAACATGAATTCCCAACTGAAAGTCAGCGCCTTCGGCTTGATCAGTGTGATGTCAAATGTCAGCGGGTCGTCAATCATGGTGAGATGACCGCGCGGTTTGATCAGTTCGACGATGGATGGGAAATGCTGTTCGGTGTGATTGAGCGAGGCGACATAGTGTGGTTGAATTCCCAGAGCGTTCATCTCTTCAGGGAGCGGCTTGTGGTGATCGATGACATGATCCGCGCCCATGGTTTTCACCCATGAGATCGATTCTTCGCGTGAGGCCGTGGCAATGACTGTCAGCTGCGTGAGTCGGCTGGCCAGCTGTACCAGCATGGAGCCGACGCCACCAGCAGCGCCGATAATCAGAATGGCCTCACCCTTGCCCTCACCGGCAGTCAACTTGAAGCAGTCAAACAGAATTTCCCAGGCGGTGATACTCGTCAGCGGCATGCCCGCAGCCTCGGAGTAACTGAGCGATGTCGGTTTACGACCGACCAGGTATTCATTAACCAGTTGAAATTCGGCGTTGGATCCGGGCCGAGTAAAATCCCCTGCGTAAAACACATCGTCACCCGGCTTGAAGTGAGTGACTGCCGAGCCCACCTCACGCACGATTCCGGAGGCATCAAAACCCAGAATGCGGGGGACACGTCCCGGTGGCTGCCGATTGGCTCTGACCTTTACATCCACGGGATTGACCGAGACTCCCTTGATTTCGACCAGCAGATCCTTCGCTCCGGGGCTCGGCTTGTTTGCTGCGAACTCCACGACCGAAGAGGCAGCCTCAATCGCTCCCTTTTCCGTGTATCCAATAGCCCTCATAACGCTCTGACTCGTTTTCATTTCTGTGTTGCTGTTGCTGCGCGATGACAGAACAGCCTGGTGCAAGCGGACCGCCCTACCGGTGACCGCATGGGCCATGCGTTCTTCAACGCGAATGAACAGCTGTCATCTGCTTCTCACACGATGGTCGCCTTGGTGGCTGTCCGCAGTTCCTCTTCGCTGACACCATCCGCACAATCGATAATCTTCAGACCACCTTCCACGACATCCAGCACACCCAGATTGGTAATGATTCTGTTGACCACAGCCTTGCCAGTCAGCGGCAGAGTGCATTGTTTCAGCAGCTTGCTCTCGCCGTGCTTGTTGGTGTGATCCATGACCACAATCACTCGTCCGACGCCCGCTACCAGATCCATTGCGCCGCCCATGCCCTTGACCAGCTTGCCCGGGATCATCCAGTTGGCCAGATCACCGTTTTCTGCGACCTCCATGGCCCCCAGTATCGCCGCCGCGATCTTTCCACCGCGAATCATGCCAAAGCTGCTTGCACTATCAAAATAGCTGGTTCGCGCCAGTTCCGTGATGGTCTGCTTGCCCGCATTGATCAGATCGGCGTCTTCATGGCCTTCAAGAGGAAACGGCCCCATGCCCAGCATGCCGTTTTCGGACTGCAAGGTGATGTCCTTGTCGCCGGTATAGTTGGCAACCAGCGTTGGAATACCGATGCCCAGGTTCACATACATGCCGTCTTCAAGTTCCTCGGCTGCGCGTGCAGCCATCCGGTTACGGTCCCAAGGCATCAGACTTTCTCCATCTTGCGCGTGGTGCGCTGTTCGATTCGTTTTTCGTGTGTACCCTGCACAAGGCGGTGCACATAGATACCCGGCAGATGAACATGATCGGGATCCAGCGTACCGCGCGGGACAATTTCCTCAACCTCGGCGATACAGATCCTGCCGCACATCGCCGCTGGCGGGTTGAAGTTGCGGGCGGTCTTGCGAAAAATCAGATTGCCGGTGTCATCCGCTTTCCAGGCCTTGACGATGGACAGATCTGCCACGATCCCCCTTTCGAGTATGTACTCCTCGCCATCGAACAGCTTGTTTTCCTTGCCTTCTGCAATGACAGTACCCACGCCAGTTCGCGTGTAGAAACCTGGGATACCACAACCGCCTGCACGCATTCGTTCGGCCAGAGTGCCTTGCGGATTGAATTCAAGCTCCAGTTCTCCTGACAGGTACTGACGCATGAATTCCGCATTTTCTCCCACATAGGAGCTGATCATCTTCCTGACCTGACGGCTCTCCAGCAACATGCCGAGTCCGAACCCGTCTACACCTGCATTGTTGCTCGCAATGGTCAGATCCCGGGTGCCTGCGTTTCGAATGGCTGAAATCAGTAATTCGGGAATGCCGCAGAGGCCGAACCCTCCCGCGGCAATCAGCATACCGTCAGTCAGCACGCCATCGAGCGCCTCCGCGGCCGTGTCGTAAGTCTTGTTCATGAGATTCCTGTCAGCTTGCCTTGCTCAAAAAATTCACTCCGCCAAAGCAGATCAGCGACACTGTCTTTCAGTACCGCCTCACGCTATCGTCGTGCAGGACCGGTTGGGTACCGTCTTGCATTACCATTGCTGCACCATTGACTCTCTCGCAGCATTACCTGTACCCGCGAATCTCGCCGGTACAGGCATTGAAGGTGAGCGCTACTGCTTGATGAAACTGGCTCTCTCGGCTTCGATCTCGGCATTTGCCCTATCAACAGCCGCCTGAACGAGGTCGTAATATTCAGAGCCGTACTTGTCGACAAACCAGTCGATCACAGGCTGCTGTCCCGGCAGGAAAGTCGCTTTTTCCTCGGCAGAGGGGATATGCACCTCACCGCCGCCATCAACGAACTTCTCGTACTTCTCGAGGTACAGGGCGCCAGGCAAACCATTACAGGTCTTGTTCAGCTCATGGAAGCCGTCAGCCACCACTCCCTGCAAGTCTTCAGGCAGTTTCTGCAGCCAAGTGTCCGACATCCACCAGAAAATCAGATTATGCGTATGGTGATCGGCAACCGCGTATTTGACATAGTCGTTCAATGAAGTATCAACCACGTCGGACAGGGCGTTCTTGGTACCGTGGACCACACCGGTTGCCAGCGAAGTGTAGAGCTCGGGCCAAGGCACCGGCGTCGGGTTCATGCCAAGCGCGCGGGCGAACTCCATCGATACCGGCGACTCCACCGTACGCATCTTCACGCCCTTCAGGTCTGCTGCCGTCTTGACCGGCACATCGGCGAAGAAGTCTCGCCAGCCAACACCACCGGTCATGCCCATCAGTCGTACGGATCCTGTCGCCTTGAGTACGTCGGCACGCAATCGCTCGGTCAGTTCACGATCAGCCATGACCTTGTCCATCACCTGGTCATTCTCGAACATATACGGAATATCAAAGGCCTGGATGGGGCCGAAGAAGTTGGCGATGCCACCGCCGGAGGTCAGCGTCATTTCCAGAGTTCCAAACTGCACGGCTTCGACATTTTCCCGGAAGTTGCCCAATTGGCCTGCCGGGTAGTGCTTGACTTCGATACGCCCCCCCGAGTATCGCTCGACGTGCGACTTCATCACCTCGGCACAGGTCGACAAGGGCTGGGTAACTGCCGATACATGTCCGATCTTGAGAGTGTAGTCAGCGGCTTGCACACTGGCCGTGAATGCCAGTGCACTGAACAGACTCCCGCTCAGGCCTATGGCAAGTTTTCTACTGCTGCTGGTAATAGACATCGGGTCCTCCCCCTGTATTGTCTGTGGTGAATGGAGAATCTGCGCGGCCTTACATGAAACCGAACAGTCGTGGGATGGTGAGGGTCAGTGCGGGGATCATGGAAATCAGTACAATGACCAGAAAATGCACGCCGAGATAGGGCCAGAGTTCTCGGGAAATCTTTTCGATACCGGTTCGGGTCAACCCTGAGGCAACAAACAGAATCATCCCCATGGGTGGCGTGACCAGACCGACAGTGACATTGACGCACATGATGATGGCGAAGTGCACGGGATCCACGCCTACCTGAGCCAGTGCTGGGCCGAATATAGGACCCAGAATGAGGATCGCGGGGACCGCATCCAGGAACATGCCGATGAAGAGCAACAGAATGTTGACCAGCAGCAGGAGAAGATACGGATTCTCGGTGATGGTGAACAGCAGCTCGGCCAGCGCTTGCGGTACGCCGGACACGGTCGCCGCCCAGCCGAAGATCGTGGCCGATCCGACAATCAACAGAATGGATGAGGACACCAGGCCGGTTCGGTACAGAATACCCGGCAGATCCGCCGGTTTGACCGTGCGTGTAATCAGCATGGACAGGATCAGCGCGTAGAAGACGGCAGCTGCGGCAGCCTCGGTGGGCGTGACAATTCCCGACACGATGCCGCCGAGTATGATCACCGGGGTCATCAAGGGCAGGAGAGCGGGTTTGAAAGCTCCCCACACCTCACCTTTGCTGGCTCGTCGCTCAGCCTTCGGATAATTGCGT
This sequence comes from uncultured Granulosicoccus sp., assembly GCA_947499955.1. GTDB lineage: Bacteria > Pseudomonadota > Gammaproteobacteria > Granulosicoccales > Granulosicoccaceae > Granulosicoccus. Next base: position 46,320 of record CANMQI010000007.1, on the reverse strand, counting down.
CGCTTTCCGATAATGGCGGTGACCACCATCAGGCCAATACCGACCATGGCGCCTGGAATGATGCCGGCGAGAAACAGTGCGGCGACCGAAACGTTCATCACGTAGGCATAGATGACCATGATTATACTGGGCGGAATGATCGGTCCGATGACCGAGCTTGCCGCGGTTACCGCCGCCGAGAACGCTCGCGAATAGCCGTCCTTTTCCATCGCGGGAATGAAGATCGAACCCAACGCCGAAGTGTCCGCCACTGCCGATCCACTGAGACCGGCAAACATGATCGATGCCAGGATGTTTGCCTGCGCCAGCCCGGCTCGCACATGGCCGATCAGCACATTGGCAAAATTCACCAGACTCTTGGTGATGCCACTGACGTTCATCACTTCACCGGCCAGGATGAACAGCGGAATGGCCAGTATGGGGAACTGTGCGATACCACCAAACATGCGTTGCGGCAGCATCTTCATGAATGCAGTCTGATCGGTCAGCAGAAAACCGGCCAACGGCCCCGCAGCCAGTGCGAACACGATCGGTATCCCCACTGCCATGAGGAACAGAAATACCCAGAAAAACATCAGAGCTGCCATGGTGCCGATTTCCTCCCTAGATTCCGCAGAATGGCTGCGGCCTGAACTTGGTTTTTACGGTCGAATGCCGTTTCACGACAACGAGTTGTCGATCATGCTTCCCGGCTCGAGATCAACCTCGTCGGGACTGAAAATGCCGAGCAAGGCACTCAGTGAAAATTCCAGAGATATCAGGGCCATGACAAAGCTGCCAAAGGGAATGGCAAAGTAGATCCAGAAAAATGACATCTCGAAAGAAGAGGGTTGTTGATTGCGGGCGATCCAGGCAATGCTGTAGCCCTGCCAGACAAACACGCACATCAGCGCAAACACGATGCAATAGATGATCAGGTAATTGAGATTGCGTAGCCTTGGAGGCAGCAGGCTGGGCAGGATATCCAGCGCAATCTGTCCACGGTTTTTCAGTACGATAGGTGCTGCGACAAACACAAGCCAGAACATCATGTACTTGCCGGACTCTTCATACCAGGGAATCGAGCTATTGAGGGCATAGCGCCAGAAAACGCCGACGAAAACATTCAGCGTGATCGCGCCCATCAACAGGATGGTCAACCATCTCAACAGTTTGCAGATCGCAAGATTGGTCTGATTCAGGCCTGCTATCAACGCTTTCATCATCTATCCCCTTGCTCGCTGGCAATAGCTGCCACATAAGATCATCATCAGAGGTAACCGGAATCCGCGATTCGAATGGCGGTTCAAAGCGGGCGTCGTGCAAGCGAGAAACTCTGACCTGTTGGCCCACCGACAGGCCGCGTTGCCATGTACAGTGCCAACTCCCCGACTTCATCGGGATGCTTCAATCTCTCCCATTCCGGAAACCCCGGCGGCAGCGCGTCTGCGAATCTCTCCAGCACTTCTTCGGGCGTGGTGCGCCGATCGCCGGGCTTATCCTTGTTGAGCATGCTGGTTGCAACGGGTCCGGGAATCAGATTGTTGACGTCGATCCTGCGTGGCCATAGCTCATTGGCCAGAGCATCGGTGAGCATGTTCATCGCCGCCTTGGATACATGGTAGGCGCTGTTGGTATTGCCTGCGCGCTTGCCCATTCCGGAGGAGACATTGATGATCTTTGCACCGTCCGACAGACCTTCCAGCAGGAAGCGGGTAACCATATAGGGGCCTCGAACATTGATCTCGACCGTCTTCCACCAGTTTTGCGGGTCCGAGTCTTCGATTCTTCCGGTTTCCAGTTCCGCCCCTGCATTGTTAACCAGAACATCGATGGAGTCGAAGTCAGCCATCACACCTGCACAGAATCGCTGTGTAGCCTCCTGATCCGCAAGATCCACGGCAGCAATGGTACAGCGAACACCCTCGGCTTCGACTTCAGCCTTGACGGCTTCCAGCTCCGCCAGAGTGCGCGAGCAGATGGCGAGATTGGCCCCGGCACGAGCAAAGAAAATCGCAATCGAGCGACCGACACCGCGACCAGCTCCGGTGACTACTGCTGTCTTGCCGACAAGTGACTTCTCTTCGGACATGTGATTTCCTCTGTTCGTATCGTGAATGGACATGACGGGCGGGTACTATCCGTAATCGTGCCACCTCACCCGGACTCCTGGGTGTGCTCTTCGGTGGTAACCCCTGCACAGGTTCCGCTCCTCCCACACTCACAAGACTGCGTGTATTCGAGATTCACCCTGCAATTCGTGACCACAACTGCACTGTAAAACATATAAAGGTATATATCAATACATATTTTTACTTTTGTTCGTTTCAACGTAGTAGCATCTGCTCAGCCTTGATCAACAAGCCGTGCCTGAGCGATCGGGAATCGCGCTTGTCCCTGATATCAAGGTCAACAACTTCAATCGCGAATACCAATCATCGATACAGGAGATACGCATGAAATCGAATGGCTACCCCGCTCTCGGCCTGGCACTGAGCCTGCTGGCCACCGCAAGCACCCCGCTGTTGGCTGCAGAACCTGGCAACGAACTGGTCAGGGACACGGATGTCAAATTCATCCCGCTCAATCCGGCACGTGGCGATGCCAGTCCGCGCTCTGGCGCACTCTGGGGCAACATCCGCGAAGACGTCCCATCGGGCATGCTGGTGACCTTTGCGGATGGCTTTTCATCCCCGCCACACATACACAACATCACCTATCGCGCAGTCGTGATCAACGGAGTAGCCCATAACGACGATCCCGAAGCCGCCAACATGTGGATGGGACCCGGCTCTTTCTGGACTCAACCCCTGGGCGAAAACCACATTACCGCCGCCAAGAGCGCCGATGGAAAGACCCCGATGATCTTCCTGGAAATCCTGTCAGGCCCCTACCTGGTCAAACCGGCGGACCAGGCTTTCGCCAGCGATGAACTCCCAGTCAATGTCGACGCCCGCAATGTTGTCTGGCTGGATGCGGAGGATGTTCAGTGGGTGGACGGCGATGATGGCGCACAGATGGCGTTCCTGTGGGGCAGCCTGGAAGGCAACGAAAAGAATGGTACGTTCGTCAAACTGCCAGGTGGTTACAAGGGATCACTGAGCACCGATGCTCCGCTGATGCGCGCAGTTACCATTCAAGGCACCACGCAAGTCACGATGTCAGGTGAGACTGAATCCGACAGCCTGAACCCGGGAAGCTATTTCGGCTCCCGCGGAGAGGCCTCGCACACGGTTGCGTGTGAGTCGGACGATGATTGCATCCTGTACATGCACACCGAAGGCGATTACACACTCGCCGCTTCCTGATCATCCAGTCGCTGCGTTGAAAAGTCCGCGCCATTTGCGCGCGGCCTTTTCCTGCTGATCGGCGTTACGATTTCCAGACTATTACAAGCTTGGCTTCATGGCGATGGACTTCGGCACGACATAATGATCAAGACTTTCAGGGCCACCCTCGACACCGTAACCGCTTTCCTTTACCCCACCAAAGGGGGTTTCCGGAATGGCTATTCCCACCGTATTGATGCCGACCATGCCGGCTTGCAGCGCTTCGCCAATTCGCGTCGCTCGCTCCAGTGAATTGGTCAAGGCATATGATGCCAGGCCGAGCTCCAGCGCATTGGCGCGTTCCGCCACTTCATCGATCGAATGGAAACTCGTCATCGGTGCCATCGGCCCGAACGGCTCCTCGGTCATGAGCAGACTGTCGTCGACGGCATCCCTGATCACGGTCGGTGCGAAGAAATAGCCCCGTTCACCGACCCGCTCACCACCCGTCATGATGGTCGATCCACGAGACCTGGCATCGGCAACGAAGTCATCCATCGCAGCCAGCCTGCGTGCATTGGCCAACGGCCCCATCATCGTGCCCTGAGCAACCCCGTTACCCACCTTGATGGCTGCGGCCCGCTCGCTGAATGCCTTGGCGAAATCCGAATAGATCGCCTCCTGCACGAAAAAGCGTGTTGGCGAAATACAGATCTGCCCGGCATTGCGAAACTTGCCCGGCACCAGCAGATCGACAGCCTTGCCGATATCCACATCATCAAACACGACGACAGGCGCATGACCTCCCAGCTCCATGGTCAATCGCTGCATTCTGTCCGCTGCCAGTGCCGCCAACTGCTTGCCCACGGGCACCGAGCCTGTCAGCGACACTTTGCGAATGATGGTGGATGACATCAGGTGGCGGGTCAATTGGGCCGATGGACCGAAGACGACATTCACCACACCCGCAGGCAGGCCTGCATCCATCAATGCCTGCACCAGCAGAATGGCCGATGCTGGTGTTTCGTTCGATGCCTTGAGAATCAGTGAACATCCCGCACCCAGCGCCGCGCCGGTTTTCTTGGCAACCGTATTGATCGGAAAGTTCCAGGGCGTTATTGCAAGACAGACTCCAACCGGTTCCTTGACCACATGATGCCGTACGCCAGCTGCACGCCCCTCGACGATTCTCCCATGCAGACGCTTTCCTTCCTCGGCACTGAACTCGAGAATATCAGCCACCGTACCGACTTCCATGCGAGCTTCGGCCAGGGGTTTGCCGTTCTCCAGTGTCACGGCCATGGCAATCATCTCGTTGCGTTCGCGGATCAACTGCGCTGCCATCATCAGGATACGAGCTCGCTCGTAACAGCTCAAGGCCCGCCAGATTGCGAAACCACGCGCAGACGATTCAAGGGCTGCGTCAAGATCCTCTGTTGAGGCCACCGGAAGAGCTCCCAGAACTTCTTCGGTCGCTGGATTGATCACATCTTGCGTCGCGCCCGTTGAGCCGCCACGCCACTCGCCATCGATCAACAATGTCAGTTCGGGATAGTCTTTCATGATTTCATTCTCGTGTTGTCGTGATGATGCAACGTTTACCACTACGTGCACTGTTCACAGTGATTTTATGGATGTACATACTTGTATTTTGCCAACCCTGACTTCACCGCCTCCCGCATCAGTCTCTGAAACTCATTCCATGTGTACCCAGTGCATCAACGACCGGTGGCGTGCTGTCCCGCGAAATACCAGAGGGGGCCGGCTTTGCGGCGCACTCGACGAAGGCCCGAATGCGGCATCCGGCACAGATGTCTGGATCGACCTGCTCCATGACAGCACCGATCGCTTCAGCCTTGCTCGGATGAACCCTGGACTTGTCGATTACCGTGAACACATTCATCCGCTTGAGTGCCAGAACGGTTTCCTTGTAGGCGATCACGACATGCAGATCACCACCCGCCTTGCGTGACCTCAGATATTCCGACACCAACAGATCGACACCGGACAGATCGATCTTGCCCAGCCCCTTCAGGGCCAGAATCTTCAAGCTGCGATTCGGCGCTCGACTCTCGAAGCGACGAAGCTCGGATTCCACGTGTTCAACGGAGCCAAAGAACAATGGCCCCTCCAGGCGCAACACGCTGATTTGCGGACATTGCTCGAGCGCGTGGTAGTCCACTCCGCGCAGCAACCTGCGACCGTGATAGACAATGGGCGAGATTTCGGCCAGATGCGGACGAGCACTGCGATGCAGAAAAACGGCCAGCGAGGTTATCACTCCGACAAATATCGCGTTTTCCAGCTCTGTGCTCACACCGGCCAGAAAGGTCAACGTCAGGATCAGCGTTTCACTGCGGCTACTGCGCAGGACATGACGAATTTCGACGAAACTGATCAAGCGCCAGGCGACATAAACGACAATACCAGCCACCGCCGGCTTGGGAATTCGATCGACCAGAGGTGCGACCAGGAACAGCAAGATGAACAGGAAGATTGCAGCCAGAATGGCTGCCATCGGGGTACGTGCGCCGGACTCCACATTCAGGGCCGAACGGGTAAAGGATCCGGATCCCGCATAAGCCTGGAAAAATCCGGCCACGACATTCGACATGCCCTGGCCCACGATTTCCTGATTGGAGTCATACCGTTCCTGGCGCCGCATTGCAAACGAGCGACCGATACTGATCGCTTCCAGCAGCCCGACAAAGGCAACCGACAGGGCCGCGGGCATCAATGCAGAGATATCCGACAACGAAACAGCCGGGACAGACACCGCCGGTACGATGGAAGGCAGCTTCTCGAACATTGCCACCCCCGCCTCCTCCGCTGCCAGCGCCTCACCGATGGCCGATCCGACAAACAGTGCCACTAGATAGGACGGTATGCGCTTGCTCAAGCGTTGACAGACGATGATCGTCACCAGAGTCGCCAAGGCGATCGACATGGCCACTGGATTGACCAGTCGCCAGTGATCGGCGACCTGCATGATCCGCTCGATCACCCCACCGCCACCTTCGACGGTGATACCCAGCGCCCCGCCAATCTGCGAAGCGCCGATCAGCAACGCTGCCGCTGCCGTGAAACCGACCATGACGGAATGAGAGATGAAGGAGATCAGCCCACCCAGCCGGAAAATGCCTGCCAGCAGCTGAAACAGACCGGCGACAATCGTTAATGCAAGTGCAAACTGCACATAGAGAGGCGTACCCGGCGGCGCCAACTGCGATAGTGAAGCAAACATCACTGCCGATATGGCCGTGGTCGGCCCCGACACCATCACCATGGACGAACCCCAGATGGCTGCAATCACCGGCGTGATCATGGCCGTGAACAAACCATATTCCGGTGGAAGACCGGCGATGACGGCAAAAGCCACACCCTGAGGCAAGACAATGGCCGCATTGGTAAGCCCTGCCAGCGCATCCTCGCGCAAGGTCTCGAGCGTCACCATGGAATGCCATGAGCGACTCAAGGCGAACTTCTCCACCAACCAGGAACCGTTCATGACACTGTGAGCTCACGAAACAAGGCACCCAGAAACGGATGCCTGATCAGAATCCCGCCAGGCAGCAGTATTGACCTCGACCTTGATCGATCCGCCGACAATGTGTCGTCTCTCCGCAAGCTGCGACCCACCAGATCATCGGCATTGCAGGCCTGCCAGTGTTTCTCGTTTCCAAAGGGAAACGCAATGGGGTGAGTGAGCAAGATTCAAGATTCTCCCGGGGTCAGCGTTCAACCCGAGCCACACGCTCAGGCCACAGACCCGGGTATCGTCAACATGGCCGCAATGCCCATCGCCAAACGGCGTGGCATCACACCCCGTCTCGAATTTCCGAACCCCTTTGATGATCTGCTGCATACTTTATAACATATATAAGTATATATGTTTTAATCAGAAGCAAGTTTTCGACACCCCAGGGACGATCCTCTCGAGATAGCACGCATCGACAGGCTATCCGGCGTTGCTCCTTCACACTGCCAACGTTGCAAACGACGCCTCAGCCTCTACCGACTCAACAGCCCATCTACCACATCCCCCGATATCGACTGCGATAACGGCGAGAAAACTCCCTGTTCGAACATCGCAGTGGCAGCGTCATGAATGATGCGATGCGTGGCACGTGCCAATGCCGACCCCAGGGAAATGCGCGCCACACCGGCTGCTGCGAACTGCGCCTGTGTGTACTGGGTGAAGGGTCCTGCTGCCAGCGCATTCACTGGTAGCGTCGTGGCTGCGCAGATACGGGCCTGATCTTCCAGTGTGCCCGGCAGCGGCACGTACACACAATCGGCGCCCGCCGCCTCATACCCTGCCACCCGCGCCAGCGCTTCATCCAGATCGTACTGCCCATTCATCACCCCGTCGGCGCGCGCCACCAGCACGAAGTCGCCCGGCAGTGCACGCGCAGCCGCACAGGCTGCCCGGATGCGCTCGATGGCAAATTCACGCTCGTAGGGAGTTGCCGACGGCAGCGCCGTATCTTCAATCGAGATTCCGGCAAGACCAGCTTCGAAACCGAGTGTCACGGTCATCGCACACTCATCCGGATCGTCACCAAAGCCGTTTTCGAAGTCGCCGGAGACCGGCACACTCACAGCTGCCACCAGACTGGCCGCATGCGCCAGCGCCTCGTCACGCGTCACATGCCCCATATCCGGCCGGCCCAGCGTGAAGGCGTGTGCGGCCGAGGACGTGCCGATGGCTTCTGCACCGAGTGATTCCAGCATCCTGGCCGAGCCGGCATCCCAGGCGTTGGCCAGAATGAAGGGCTTGCCAGGACGGTGCAGTTCGCGAAAACGTGTACCTGAATTCTTGTTCATGGTGTGGTGTCTCCAATAATGGGCCTGCGCTCGTCACTCGAGCTTACCGTGTCGACCTCATGCGGTACACCATACACCGGGCCCGTTCCGCCGATGGCCAAAAGCGGTGACCACCAGCCAGGCCAAAAGCCAGTGTGCTGTCCTGAGTGGCTGACATCTGCCAGACGCGCACCCATACCGACATTCTGCAAGCCCGATTTGACATCACTTTTTTCACGGTAAGGTGCTTTCACGTTGGCAGTGCACGTCACGATCATTGATGAACCGCTCGACCCGATGATACGCATTGCCCCCCCAGTTTCCCGTTCTCTCAGGTGTCAGGTCTGCAAGATGAAATCAATACTGGTCCTCCTCGCCTCACTGAGCTTCGCTTTCGCGCCTCTGCTGACGCCGGACTTCGGCGGCTTCGACCCCGAGCGCTACCCCATACCGCAAGTGAACTCCCCCGTGCAACCGGTGGGTTGGGCATTTGCCATCTGGGGCATCATCTATCTGTTACTGATCGTTCATGCTGCCATCGGTGTCATCCGACACAAACAGAACGAGGCCTGGGAGCGCGGACGCCTGCCCTTGTTCGTATCCCTGGCCATCGGCACTGGCTGGTTGTCCGTTGCCGCTATCTCGCCTGTCTGGGCGACGCTACTCATCATCGTCATGCTTTTTTGCGCACTGCTGACGCTTTATCGCATGCATAGTGCAAGCCCGACATGGATTGCCATCTGGCCGGTGGCACTCTACGCAGGCTGGCTCTCGGCTGCCACCTTCGTGTCACTGGGTCTGCTGCTGGCAGGCTATGGCGTATTGTCTGCAACGATGGCAGCCTTTGTCGCGCTGGTGGCAGCCACCGCCTTTGCTCTCTATAACCAGCTGAAGCTGGCGCAGTGGCCTTATGCCGCAGCGGTAGCCTGGGGCTTCACCGGTATCGCCATCTCGAATCTCGGCAAACAGAACCTGATTGCACTGCTGGCCGCCCTCGCTGCCCTCACCTTGCTGGCGCTGGCCGCTGTGCAATGGCGCCGCCTCGCAGGCAACTGATTCCATCCACCTATTTCCTTCGGAGAAAAACCATGGCACAGGAACAAGAACACGACCATTTCTGGGACCTCATCGCTGACATGCCAGCCTGCATGCTGGTCACTGCTGATGAGAGCGTGCTGCGGGCTCGCCCCCTGGCACCGTTCATCGACAAGCAGTCGCGCACCATTCAGTTCGTCACCGATGACGACAGCGCCAAGGTGGAAGAGCTGTTGAGTCACAGCAGTCTTTGCCTGACATTTGCCGATACAAAGGACATGAAGTTTGCGTCCATCTCGGGTCGAGGTCAGATCACGCAAGACCGAAGCCTCATCGACAAACTCTGGGGCCCCTATTGCGAGGCCTTCTTCCCGGATGGTCGCGACAGCGTCGCCGTCATCACCGTCAAGGCCTGCCAGGCGGAGTACTGGGACAATGACAAGGGAAACCTGTCCATCGCCTTTGAAGTGGCGAAAGCCTACTTTGGCGATGAAGGTCCCGATCTGGGTGAGAATGCAAAGCTGGATCTCTGATACCGCCGACGATCCACGAAAGTCACCAGGCGCCTGAGCCCGACGCGCACCCGACGTGCCAGAACTCAGCCCGACCAATGCACCCGCCCGGTTGCAACACGACAACACACCAAACCTGCTTCAAGACACAGGAGAATCAGATGTCCTCATCCAAATCCCACGAAGAAATCTGGTCCGAATGGCGCGACCTGGTCAATATGGCGCCGCAGGAGCTGGAAGACTGGCTCGAGACCGAAGAATCAAAATCCGCTGGTGACAATGACGGCGAAGAGAGTACCGGGCATGCTTCCGGTCGCCGCATCGTCAAGATCAAGCGCACCAACTAGGACGATATCAGCGACGACCAGTGGGACCACATGGCCAAGGTGGTGGGTTATATCAAGCGGCATCAGTCACAAGGCGGGCCGGATGAAGACAAGGAGAGCTCCAACTGGCGCTACTCACTGATGAACTGGGGCCATGACCCGCTCAAAGAAGACTAGATCGACAAGGACTCCTGACACCCACAACGCAAAACGGCGCTGCACATTTTCATGTACAGCGCCGCCAGTAACGAGCTTCAATGAACGCCAGAGGCTACCTTGCAAGCCAGGCAGCGCTTCAGCGTGCAATCACGCCAGAAACAGATTCTCTGCAGAATAACCACTACCTTCCAGAATCCGACGCAGACGCTTCAAGGCTTCCATCTGGATCTGACGGACCCGCTCGCGAGTGACACCCAGCTCCTGGCCGACTTCTTCCAGCGTGCACTTCTCGTGACCGTGCAGGCCGAAGCGGCGTACCAGTACTTCGCGCTGCTTGGACTCGAGCTTCAGCAGCCAGTCGTTGATGTTGGAATTGACCGTCTCATCCTGCAACACCATGGACGGATCTACGTTGTTCTCGTCAGGAATGATGTCCAGCAGAGGTCGTTCGCCGTCCTTGCCGATGGCCACATCCACAGATGTGACGCGATCACGCAGTCCCAGCAGACGAATCACGTCTTCAACCGGACGCTCTGTCAATGCCGCGATGTCTTCAGCGGTAGGCTCACGATCCAGAGACTGCTGCAGACGACGCTCGGCCTTGATATAGACATTCATCTCTTTCACGACATGAATGGGCAGACGAATGGTACGAGTCTGGTTCATCAGGCCGCGTTCAATGGTCTGACGAATCCACCAGGTGGCGTAAGTCGAAAAACGAAAGCCGCGCTCGGGGTCGAATTTCTCGACCGAGTGGATCAGACCCAGATTGCCTTCCTCGATGAGGTCCAGCAAGGCCAGGCCGCGATTCATGTAGCGACGGGCAATCTTGACCACCAGGCGCAGATTGCATTCGATCATCTTGGCGCGGGATTTCTCGCAGCCTTTCTGAGCCAGACGGGTGTACATCTTCTCTTCGTCGGCAGTCAGAAGTTCGGAGTGTTCGATTTCCTTCAGATACAGACGCGTAGCGTCCATTTCCTTTCTTGATACGTCCCGCAATTTGCTGGCAGTGATCTTCTCACCCGTATCCTCATCACCTGCGGTGGCGGCGGCTGAAGTACCACTACTACCTCGACGGCTATAGCCGGCGCGGTCGTCAGTGGACATCGTGAAGTTTCCCCAATGCTGTGTCATGAGACACTCTCTTGCTGTTTTTTTTATATATTAAAGCAACTTAGCTCGACTTGCTAATGCAAATTCAATGGTCTAACGTATAAACGGCCCGGGACACTGTTACTCGCCAACGCCCATCGGGCACTCGGCTCGCAGAAAGTTTCATTACCGGGCAGAGAGGAAATCCATTGGATTCAGGGAATTACCGTCCTTGCGAACCTCGAAGCGCAGCACCGACTCCTGCTGAGCGTTCCAACCCAGCGTACCGATCGGATCCCCGGCTCTGACAGTGTCATTCTCTGCAACGAACAAGTCTTTGGTATGGGAATAGGCTGTCAATAGAGATCCATCGTGCTTGACGATGATCAGATTGCCCGAACCACTGGGGTCCTTGCCGGAGTAGGCAACCACCCCATCCTTGACCGCAACCACGGGCTGTCCCGGTACGCCGGCAATGTCAACGCCATGGCGTCCTTCCTGAATGGGCGCGAAACCTCGAGCCACCTGCCCCTGCGTCGGCCAGGTCCAGCTGCCAACCAGCGGTTGCAGCTGATCACTCACATCCTGACTGTTGAGCAAGGCATTGCCACCGGTGTATTCCTCTTCAACGACTTCCCGACCGCTGAACGATGACTCGCGCGGCACCATGGCTTGCGGCGCCGGCACAATCTCCTGCGCAGGAGCCTCGGGCCGTCGGTAAGGCTTGCGGGTATCGAGCAGCGTCACATCGGAGACCACCGCATTGACGGCCGGCGTGAAGACCGAACGATTCTCTGGCTCGTCATAGCGCGGCTGTTCCGGCTCATGACGCTGTTTCTCAGGTACGGCTCTGGGTGTTTCAACGCGCGATACCACCGCGCGATCATCGCGGTTGTTCTGATAGGCGTCACGACGCGGCGCTTGCCGTGCGGCTGGTTGCTGCTGATCTGCCCAGGCGGCTTCCGAGCGATAGCTCTCCCGTGCATTGGACGCGGAGTGAATGTTCAGATGAGTGCCGGGCGAGAAATAGCGACCCGCATCCGGGTTCAGGGCTGCCAGCTCATTCGGCGAGAGTTTGTAACGAAAGGCGATGCTCTCCAGAGTATCCCCTGCGCGCACCACATAGGTGCCCGAGTCCAGATCGAGGCTGTTGAGACGCTCCTCGACTCTGGGCACAGAGGTACAGGCCGAAACACTCAGGGCCAGGACAGTCAGGTAGCAAACGCGTTGCAGTTGCTTCATGGATCACTCGATAATGCTGTTTGTGGTCGCCATCGCAGTCCAGGCGGACGTGACGGATTCACTCGCGATTACGCAAGTGTAGTTGGCCAGTCATGACTTACCAGAGAGAAAAGGCACAAATTTCACATCACATTCGCGATAGTGACTGAACCCCTGCCGTGTCCGGGTAATGATCGTCAAGGCCTGCATGCCGTTCTGCTCACCCACCGGTACGATCATGCGGCCGCCCATGGCAAGCTGCTCCAGCAAGGGCTCCGGGATACTCGGTGGGGCTGCGGTGACAATGATACCGTCATACGGGCCGTGGCTGGACCAGCCCCAGCCACCATCACTGTAGCGTGAATGGATATTATGGTACTGCAGGGCCCTGAAGCGCTTGCGTGCACGGTCCAGCAATGAGCTGATGCGCTCCACCGTGAAGACGGCATCGACCAGTTGAGACAGCACCGCAGCCTGGTAGCCCGAACCGGTACCCACTTCCAGCACACGATTCACCGGACCATCTTCAAGCAGGATTTCCGTCATCCGGGCCACGGCATAGGGCTGCGATATGGTCTGTCCTTCGCCAATCGGCAAGGCCACATCGTCATAGGCGCGCGAGGCGATAGCTTCGTCCACGAACAGGTGGCGCGGCACCGAGGCCATGACCTGCAACAGCGCCTCGTTCTCGATGCCGCGGTCGATCAGGCGGCGGATCATGCGGCTTCGCGTACGTTGCGAGGTAAATCCGATACCGGCAATCTGCTCGGGGCTGGCGATCACGAAAGCCTCTCCAACCAGGCGCCCACAGGTGCCACGCTATCCAATCGTGTCAGGTCGATCTGCAACGGTGTTACCGAGACAAAACCGTCGCGTACCGCGCCAAAGTCAGTGCCCGGCCCATCGTCGGCCACATCCCCGGCAGCCCCGATCCAGAAAATGGTTTCACCACGCGGGCTGAGCTGCCGGATGGATTGCTTGGACGGATGCCGCGTCCCGAGGCGCGTGGCGCGTAAACCGGACAGCTCATCGAAAGGCAGATCCGGCACGTTGATATTGAGGATGGTGTCCATCGGCAGTGGCACCTCCTTCAGATGCGCCACCAGGTTGCGCACGACTCTTGCTGCCGTCTCGAAATGCTTCGGCTCATGGGACGCCATGGATACGGCCACGGCGGGATGGCCCAGATGTCGCCCTTCGATGGCGGCCGCCACGGTTCCGGAGTACAGCACATCATCCCCCATGTTCGGCCCATCGTTGATCCCACTGACCACCATGTCGTGCTCCTCATCCAGCAGGCCACTGAGTGCGATGTTCACGCAATCGGTCGGCGTGCCTTCCAGTGAATAAATGTCCGGCTCGTGGCGACGGGCATGGATAGGATGGGATAATGTCAGTGAATTGCTGGCACCACTGTGGTTGCGATCGGGCGCCACAATAGTCGCCTCACCCAGTGTCTTCATGGCGTTGTGAAGCGCACGAATGCCGGGAGACAGATACCCATCGTCGTTGGCGACAAGAATTCTCATAGTCCGGTCCGCTTACACACAGTTGTAGTCATCGGACTGTAAATTTAGTCCGCATTGGCATTTAAGCAACAACATAATCGTAAAAAAGTCACACACCCATGCCGATCATCCAGAGCACCTACGCACCATCACGCTGGCTCAGCAACGCGCACCTGCAGACCATTGTTGCCAGCCAGCTACTCAAGCCGGCTGATATCCAGACGGATCCTGAGCGCGTCGAACTACCTGACGGTGACTTCATCGACATCAACCTCAGCCGCAAGACGCAAGGCGAGCCGGTTGCGATCTTTCACGGTCTGGCCGGAGGCGTGAACAGCAATTACATCCGCGGTGTCTGGAAAACGCTGGAACAGGCCGGTTTTCGCCCCATGTTGATGCACTGGCGAGGCTGCAGTGGCGAGCCCAACCGGTTGCCACGGGCCTATCACTCGGGGGCCAGCGACGATATCCAGTGGTTCATCCGGTTTCTGCAGCAACGATTCAGCGGCACGCCACTGTATGCGCTGGGTTATTCGCTTGGCGCCAATGCCCTGCTGAAATACCTGGGTGAAAACGGCACGGACTCTCTGTTGAGTGGTGCCATGGCCGTCTCACCGCCATTGGTGCTGCAGGAAGGTGCCAACAAGCTCAACAGCGGCGTCTCGCGACTGTATCAGACGCATCTGCTGCGTCTGATGCGCAGACATCACGAACAGAAGCGCCTGGTCTATCCCGAACTGAACCTGCCTGCGGCCTCCCGGCGGCTGGACTCCCTGTGGAAGTTCGACGATGCCATCACCGCTCCCCTGCACGGCTTCGCCGACGCCCGCGAATATTATGAGCGCTGCAGCGCCCGTCAGTTTCTGCCGGACATCCGCACGCCCACACACATTCTGTGTGCCTACGATGACCCCTTCTTCACGCCGCGAATATTGCCCGAGGCCTCAGAGCTGTCCGCCGAGACCACCCTGGAAATACCGTGTGGCGGTGGCCATGTCGGCTTCCTGCGCGGCAGAGAACGCTGGCTGGACACACACGTGGCCGAGATACTGAGTTCGCTCAGGGAAGGCGCCGCGCGTTGATGCCGCGAGCCAGCCAGCGATCATCGCTGACGCTGTACTGCAGATGAGTCAGCGAGGCGGGATCAATCCGGAAATTCATGGCGCGATCCAGTGACCAGCCCAGGCATTCACACATCAGTGCCCGGATAGTGCCACCGTGACAGACCACCACAGCCGCTGCCGACTCGATATCGGCTAGTGCTTCGCTGGCATCAGCCAGCCAGTGCCGACAGCGATCCGCCTGTTCGGAAAAACGCTCCCCGCCGGGGGGCGCGCGATTGACCCAGTCCTCGGCCCAGGCTTTCATGATATCGCCATGCTGCTCATGCACCTCGGCCCAGGTCATGCCTTCCCAGTCACCAAAATCCAGCTCCACCAGACGTGCATCCGGCGTCTGCTCGGGCAATGTCATGGCCGTAGAGGCATCAGCACCCGGCTCTGCCCTGCCCGACTGCCAGCACTCTCGCAGCAAGGCTGAACTCTGACGAGTACGCAGCATCGGGCTGCAGTACCAGGCTTGCGGTGCAGACACGGCGCTTGTCAGCGTCGCGCTCAGTTGCCTGACGGCTTCTCGCCCTTCAGCCGACAGGGCAATGTCGGAACTGCCGGCTACACCACCCGTCGCATGCCATTCGGTATGCCCGTGGCGAATCAGGAACAGTGACTTCAATGCCATGACACCACCATCAGCACACTCAGAAAGACAAGCACTTCCACCACCTGATTGGCCGCCCCCAGACAGTCCCCGGTAATGCCGCCAAAGGCACGACGAAACTGCCGGCCGGCAACCAGCACGGCCAGCCAGGCCACGATGAACAAGCTATACAGGGCTGCGCCCTGCCACAGGGCCAGCGGCAACAGGGCCACCCCTGCACACAGGCTGCTGTGCCACAGACACCGCCTGTCGACACCCTCGGCAACCACCTTGTTGGCCGCTTCCGGCCGCGCGTAGTCTTCCATAACCATCAGGCAGACGCTGCTCCAGCGACTCAGGATATGCGCACAGACCAGCACGGCCAGACACAACTCCGGGGCCAGTTGCCACAACTCCCACAGACTCAGCAGTTTGATCACGACAAGCAGAATCAGCGCCAGCGCACCATAGGTACCCACGCGGCTGTCACGCATGATTTCCAGCTTGCGATCGACGCCGAAGGCACCCGCACTGTCGGCCACATCCGCCAGGCCATCCTCGTGAAAGGCGCCGGTGAGCCGTACCGAGAGCAGCAGCATCAGGGCAATCGCCACCGTTGCCGGCAACAACAGCTGCAGGAGGGCCAGGCTGAGTGCGAGCATCGAGCCGACGATGAGACCGACCAGCGGGAAATAGCGAGTCGAGCGAACCAGCTCGGCAGGATCGCCACTGGCAAGCGCCCCGGTGGGCAGTCGCGTCAGGAACATGATCGCTGTCGCCAGACGACTCAGTTCCTGCATCGGATCATCCGCTCGGGTTGGTTGGCAACAGCGCCAGGGAGCACCGCCTTCACTCGCCGGTGGAGACACCGGCATCGGCAAAACTGGCCATGTCGCGCATGATGGCGGCAGCTCCACGCAGTATGGGCAAGGCCAGCGCCGTGGCCGAGCCTTCGCCCAGCCGCATGTCCATCTGCAGAATGGGTCTGGCCTGCAGCTCCTTGAGTGCCAGCTCATGGCCTGCTTCAGCCGATTGATGGGCGAAGAACAACACATCGCGCACCGAGGGCTTCAGACGACAGGCGATCAGGGCGGCGGCGGTGACAATGAAACCGTCGACCAGTATCGGCATGCGGTGTGCCGGTGCTTCGAGCATGGCGCCAACCAGGGCTGCCACTTCCAGCCCTCCGGCCTCTCGCAGGCATTCCAGCGGATCATCGGTCTTGTCAGCGAGCCTCTCCATGACCTGCCCGACCACGACCTGCTTCCAGGAATACTGCACATCGTCCACACCGGTGCCGCGACCCGTAGCGGTTTGTGCATCACAGCCACACATGAGACCGGTCAGAATGGCCGCCGAGGTGGTGTTGGCAATGCCCATTTCCCCCAGACCCAGGCAGCGTTGTCCGTCGGTGACGGCACGCACGACCGCTTCACGCCCCACCTGCAGCGCCTTGTCCAGCTCTTCATGCGACATGGCAGCCTCTTCCAGCAGGTTGCGACTACCCTGTCTGACCTTGCAGTCAAGCACGCTCTCCAGATGGCTGAGGTCCGAGGCCACACCGACGTCGATCACTTCCAGCGAGGCACCGGCGTTGGCAGCCAGCACATTCACGGCGGCCCCGCCTGCTGCAAAATTGGTCATCATCTGGGCCGTGACTTCCACTGGAAAGGCACTGACACCGGCAGCTACCACACCATGATCGGCACCGAAGACAATGATGCGAGCCGGTTCCACCTGTGGCTGTAGCGTGTTCTGCACCGTGGACAGCTGTACGGCGAGTGCTTCGAGCAACCCCAGGGAACCGGGTGGTTTGGTCTTGTTATCGATGCGAGTCTGCGCATCAGCGGCAATGGATGACATCAATCAGTCCTGCAGACTCACTCTCTTGCCCAGCAGGCGATGAACATGTGCATCGATGGTTTGCCGATCAGCATCGCTCATGCGAACAAAGCGTGCCCGATAGGTCGGCGAATCGCTGCGTGCGACCTCCGGCGAATCATTACCAGACAGGATCAGTGCATCCGTACCGATGCGTTGCCCGCTGGGAAACAGCGTCAGGGTCAGACCCACCAGCTCACCCGGCTGCAACAACAGGTTGTCGGAAAACCGGACCCCCCCGGCCGACAGACTCACCTTGTGCGTCGGCTTGACCGGCGCGGTATCGCCACCGAGCAACAACTCCCGGATGCGCTCCTCCAGAGCGTCGATATAACCGGCAACCTCCGGATGGTCCCTGCAGACCGCCGCGTAACCTTCCATCTCGTACTTGTCACGCTTGCGCACCGATTGTCTTGCCGGTGCCGATACGGCCTGGCCGGCTGCCGGCAGATCCGTCAGGCGTTCGATATGCAGGGCGACAGCGTCCTGCACACGCTCGCTGGCGCGTCTTTCCGATGAGTCGTCTCTGCCCTTGTCTGCCTGATCTGTCATGTGACTGCCTGTAGTGAATGCCCGGTTCTCACTCGAGCTGACGTACTCTCGCCAACTCGAATCACGCAATGTTCATCCCTGGTGCCCTGTTTTAGCTATACTTCCGCACTGTGTCTGCCGTCCCGGTAGCTCAGCTGGATAGAGCAGCCCCCTCCTAAGGGGCAGGTCGGGGGTTCGAATCCCTCCCGGGACACCATACACAACGGCAGCCGAAGCTGCCGCCGCGCTGTGAAGCTGTCTACTTCCCCTTCTTCTTGTCCAGCTTGGCAAAGCCCTGATGGCTCAGTGTTTCCGTCTGGTCGAGTCGAGGATGTGACGTTCTGAAGGCGTGATGCAAATCCTCTTCCTGGTCCATGGCCAGCAGAGCCGACTTCAGAACATGAATAGCGGCCAGCACATCACCCGTATGTCCCGATTCTGAAATCGTGTGCATGTTACGTGTGGGGAAACCGATCGACGTTGCGGCACTGTCCACACTGGCCAGTACCGAAGCCATGCCATCTGTACCGGTATCCCGGCCACTGACATCGATCTGCATGGGAATGCCTTCACTGATGGCGGCTTTCTTGATACGCGCATTGAGCTGCTCGCTGACAATGGCGCCCGTGGTCAGCGTGAAACCCTTGCCCATCTCCAGCGGCTGCATGTTGCGATCACCGATACCCGGCGCCGCCACATAGTCATGGTTCACATCGATCGCGATCAGCACATCAGGGGCCATTTCACCGGCAAGCACCCGGCTACCGAATCTGCCGATCTCTTCATGGGACGCGACCGCATAGAGCACACGAATGTTCTTCGTGTCACCGGCTTCGGCCACCAGCCTGGCAACTTCGGCAGTCACGAAGCAACCCAGCCCGTTGTCCAGGTAGGCACCATAGAAGGTATCAGGACTGAAACCGCGCTTGATGGGACGATCCAGCAAGATCGGGTCACCCGGCTTCAGACCCAGACGCTTGATCTGGTCAGCCTTGTTGTCGCCATGAATCTGCAGATCCAGGTACAGGGAGTTGGGGCGAATGCCCTTGTCACCGGTGCGCTGCGCAGGGTCCGAGAAGTGAATCGCACCCATGGCCTCGATCGTGCCACCTTTGAGCGAGCGGTAAGCGCCCGGCTCTTCCGGGTTCTCGCTGAATACCGTGACTTCGTGACCAATCAGGGTGCAAGGCAGAAAGGAGTCGCTGTTGACATAGATCTTGCCATCGCTGCCGATCTTGCGCACCTGCATGCGAATCTTGTCGGCATGACCGACCAGCATGACGCTGAAGCGATCGTCTTCACCCGGGTGCGAGTCCCATACCACGCCGGCATTACCGACAAACTGATGCATTTCCCAGTTGGAAGGCATGAAGCTGTCGAAATAGGGCTGCAGAACGCCCAGTGTCATCGCCGACTCCAGGCCCACCGGGCTGGGAGCCGCGATGATGTCGCGCATGATATCGAACTGCTCGTCCGGCATGGGAGTCGACCAGGGATTGGCTTTTGTCATGATGTAGAAAGGATTTGTTGATGAATACGGAAAGTGTGAAGTATACCTAGTGGGTCGATCGGGAAATAAGGTAATACTCAGGGTGTCTGTGCCAGCGATGCTGCAGGCGCTACCGGACTTGCCTTGCCACGCTGGCCGATGGCGATACCCGCCATTATCAGCGACAGCGCCACCCACATGATGATAGTGGGTTGCTGTGACAGGAATAACCAGCCCCAGAACACGGCAAACAATGGAATGAGATAGCCGACATTCGACATATAGACCGCGCCATTGATCTGCACGATCTGTGCACGTAACACATAGGCGATGGCCGTCGGTCCGATTGCCAGAACCGCCAGAGCGCTCGCGGTACGGGTATTCCAGCTCTGCTCCCAGGGTGGGCTCGTGACCAGCAGCACAGGCACCATCACGACGCAGGCGGCCACCAGCGTACCGGCCACCAGCAGCAGCGTCGGCATGCCCTTCAATCGACGAATCAACAGTGATGACATGGAGTAACAACAGCCTGCCGCTACCACGGCCAGCATGCCACTCAAACCGCCGCCGCCCTGTGCCAGCCCCTGACCCAGGAGCACCACAACGCCCAGAAAGCCCAGCACCAGCCCGATGAGCTTGGGCCAGGTAAAACGGTCGTCATGCGTCATGAAGTGCGAGAACAGCAGCGTGAAGAACGGCGATGAGGCCAGCAATATCGCGGTGGTTGCACTATCGATGCGCAATTGCCCCCAACCGATCAGGGTAAAGGGCACGGCGCTGTTGAGCAGACCGATGGCCGCCAGCAGCATCACCGAACGGCGATCCAGTCTGACCGGCAGATTCATGCTGCGGCAGATCAGGCAGAGCACGATGGCCGCCACCAGCACCCGGTAGGTGGCAATGGCCACTGGCGTGAAATCGTCCAGTGCAACCGCATTCAGCAGAAATGAGGAACCCCAGATGGCAGCCGCCGTCAGAAGACGCAAATGGTCGCGCAACAAGGGTTTTCGCAACGTCGTCTCGTTAAGCTCTTGCAAGGTGTGACAACTGCTCGAAAAAATGGGAAATGGGCAGGCATAATGCCAGTACTACTCCCTCTGCACATCCTGATGAAAAAAAATTCCCTGAAATTGACTCTTGCCCTGCTGTTCTCAGCAGCTCTGGCAACAGCCTGCGACAGCTCCAGCAGCTCCGGCGGCGGCACTGATGGTGGAACGGACGGTGGAAATACGGGCGGCCAACCCTCCGACGACACCTCCGCGCTGAGCCATGCCGGCAAGCCCTTGCCGCAGAACGCGGCCAACCCGGCAGATACCACCCTGTACTCGGACGTTGGACGCGCCAAGGCAGCCGCCTTGCCCGACACCCTGGCGGTGGTCTACGAAGTGGTGGAAAACCACGGCGGCGATGCCTTCCCCTCTGGCAACCCCAGCTGTCAGTCGCTGGCAGCCGAATACGCCTCCTGCAGCGTGACCAATCTGCACATCAAGGACGCCAACGGTGTGCTGAACGATGGCAACTGGAAACTGTACTTCCACAGCATTCGCCGAATCCTGCGGGTAGACAGCGAAGAATTCAGCGTATCCCTGGTCAATGGCGACCTGAACTACCTGGAACCCACCGAGGCCTTCAACGGCTTTGACGGCAACGTCAAGACCATCGGCCTGGTCACCGAATTCAACCACCTCATCGAATCGGACTTCATGCCACGTTACTGGCTGGTGCGCGACAACGGTGCTGTCACGCTGATCGGCAATACCGATGAAGAGACCGATGAATCGGCCTATTCAGTGGCCATCACGGGTGACAATGCCCAGTCCTACAATGGCGAGCCGACACCGGTAGCCTCGGCCAGCAGTCGCTTCGCAGCCAATGGCGATGCACAGGCGGCTGCCGACACGCTCACGGCTGAAGAGATCCAGGCCCGCATCATTCCCCGCCCGGCCAGCATGACCCTGGGCAGCGGCACACTGAACATCGGTAACGGTTTTTCCTTCAATGGCACCGACCTGTCTGCTGACTCGGTGGCCGCACTGCAGGCTCGTCAGGCGCAGTTCATGGGCACCTCCGCCAGCGTACCGCTGAGCGCGACCATCAACCCGTCACTGACTCTCGGCAGCTACACACTGGACGTCACGACCAGTGGCATCAGCCTCACCGGAGCCGATGAGACAGCTCTGTTCCATGCGGCGCAGTCGCTGCTGGCGCTGGTACAGCCCGGTGTTGGCACCCTGCCCCTTGTCAGTGTGCAGGATTCGCCGCGCTTCGACTTTCGCGGTATGCATGTCGATGTGGCCCGTAATTTCCATTCGGTGGAATCCCTGCAGAAGCTCATGGACCAGATGGCGGCCTACAAGCTGAACAAGCTGCACATCCACCTGACCGATGATGAAGGCTGGCGCTTGCAGATCCCGTCCCTGCCGGAACTCACGGATGTGGGTGCACGTCGAGGTTTTGCCCTGGATAGCGATGGCAATGTCTCCGAGACGACCAGCCTGATGCCGCAGCTCGGCTCAGGCCCCTTTACCAGCAATCAGGGTAGCGGTTTCTACACCAGCGCCCAGTTCGTCTCCCTGCTGCGCTACGCAGCGGCTCGCAAGATCGATGTCATCCCCGAATTCGACATGCCGGCCCATGCCCGTGCAGCCGTGGTTGCGATGCGGGCCCGTGCGGTGAACCTCGGCGATGCCGATGACATCAATGTCCGGGTCGACGATCCGGCGGATACCTCGCGCTACCTGACCATCCAGCACTATGACGATGGCATCCTGAATCCGTGTGTTCCGGGTACCTACAACTTCATTGAAACCGTCATCAACGACGTGAACGCCATGTATCAGCAAGCGGGCCTGGAGCTGGAGATCTTCCACATGGGCGGTGATGAGGCGAAAAACGTGTTCACCGGCGGCGGATTTCAGGACGTCAATGCTGGCGACAAGGTCTCCTACCGCGGCAACATCAACCGCAGCGAATGGGATTTCCCCTGGGAAAACTCACCCGCCTGTGCAGCGTTGATCGACAGCAACCCGGGTATCTCTTCACGTGAAGTGCTGCAGCCCTACTTCGTCAAGGAAGTAGCTCAGCGTGTTGCTGCTGCCGGTATCCCTGCGATGTACGCCTACCAGGATATCTACGACGATCTGGATGCCAGTGACCTTGCCACACAACGTGCAGGCGTGGGCTACTGGGAAATGCTGGCAACCTCCACCGGCTACAACAACATCAATGGTTTCTCCAACCGCGGTTTCGAGACAGTCGTATCGGTGCCTGACTTCCTGTATTTCGACTTCCCGCAGGAAGCCAACCCCGAAGAGCGTGGCTACTACTGGGCGACTCGTTTTACCGACACCCGCAAGGTGTTCGGTTTCGCACCGGAGAATCTGCCGCAAAACGCCGAGACCTCGGTCAATCGCGAAGGACGCAGCTGGAGTGCTACCGGCGATGTTGCCAATCAGGGCTTCCTGGGCATGCAGGGCCATTTGTGGAGCGAGACCATTCGTACTCCGGAGCAATTCGAGTACATGTTGTTTCCACGTGTGATTGCGCTGGCTGAAAGAGCCTGGTCGAAAGCGGATTGGGAACTGGATTATGTGCCTGGCCAGACCTTTTCCGGCGATACCGATCTGGTCGACAAGACGGCCCTGACGAATGACTATGCCGGCTTTGCTGCGGCTCTGGCCGTCAAGGAGCTGCGCAAGCTCGATGCGGCCGGCATCCGTTACCGCATTCCGGTCCCCGGTGCCAACACCGCAGGTGGCGCACTGGTGATGAACAGTGAACTGCCGGGCCTGCCGCTGGAATACTCCACCGATGGTCAGAACTTTTCGCTCTATTCTGCGGGCACATCGCCCAACGGTGCCGTGGTTGCCATTCGTGCCCGTTCTGCCAACGGTCAACGCATCGGCCGTGTGGAAACCCTCACTCAGTGAGATGAAGAAGAGGCATGCCCACCGCTGGTGGGTGGGCCTGTGTAATCGACCCGGCTGATTCGCCTCAGGGCAATCAGCCGGTGCCTTGCAAGGCAGCTAGTCGACCGAGTGACGATCCCTCGGCACCGCCGCGAGTTACCCGGCATCGAGCATACCCAATCGACATTGTCTTGCACACGGCCTGTGAACTCGCCAGCAGTTAGTCGGCAAGATGTTACTCACGTCCCTTTCCGTGTGCCGATTGCCCATCGGTTTTCGGAATCTGCGTTCATGGATGCAGGAAGTTACCGATACACGTACTGACAGACGATTTGAAGGTGGCCGGACTGACTGGACACCATGCTGCCCCAACCTTCTCGTCACACGATAAAAATAATAAAAAAAGTGAGTCGAGCCAATGCGCTTCACAAAGTTTCAGCAAGTTTGCAAGAACTTGTCCCGGCACAGATCCCTGACAGGTAATCCGTCAGAGACTCGGCCACTGGTCATCCTGACCTCGGCGATGCTGATCGTGCTGTCAGGCTGTGCGCGTGCCGACCCACCGGAAATGTTTGTCGCCGACCCTGCCTTGCTCAATGACTTCACCGATTCCCTGCCCACTCACGGCAGCACCGGTGACTATCATTACGAAATCATCCAGGGCCTGGCCATCTTCGAAGGGGACATCCTGCTCGGCTCGGTGGATAGCGACGGCTCGATTCCACGCAACATGAGCGCCCGCGGACTGGCCAGAGAAGATGCCTTCGGCCGGTGGCCGGACGGTATTGTTCCCTACATGCCCCCCACCCGCAATTCAGCCATCCAGCAGGCCAATATCGAACTGGCCATCGAGCACTGGATGGAACGAAGCCGCATTACCTTCGTCGAGCGTACGGAGGAGAATGCCGAGCAATACCCGCACTATCTGCGCTTTGCCAGCAGTAACGGCTGTGCCTCCTATGTCGGCATGCAGGGCGGCGAACAGTCGGTCATGGTCTCCGACGGTTGTACTCCCGGCAGCATCATCCATGAGATTGGCCACGCATTGGGGCTGTTCCATGAGCACACACGCTCGGACCGAGACAGCTATGTACAGATCAACTGGGACCAGATAATCAACGGAAAGGACATCAACTTCAAGCTGCAGAACATCGGCACTCGAAATTACGGGCCCTATGACTATGGCTCCATCATGCATTACGGTGAGTACTTCTTCAGTAACAGCACGACGCCCACCATCGTCGTGCCTGACGGTGTTGAAATCGGCCAGCGCATCGAGCTGAGTGACATCGATGCCAGCTCTGTCGATCAGATGTACGCCACCGATCTGGCACTGTTGCCACCGAGCGATATACAGAGCGGCGATAGTCTGGAGCTGGGCATCACGGTGCTCAATCAGGGCAATCTGGGCGCGAATGAAGTACAGCTGGTAGTCAAACTCGCTGACGACACCGTCTGGCAGGGTGTATCGGGAGATACCAGCTGGGACTGCCTGAACTACAGCTCCGAGCTGCGCTGCACTCGTCCGACCATGAGCGAGAAGACCGAGTCACGCTTTACCATCCTTGCCGACCCGGGCAGTGCCACGGCCGACGATGTCAAGATCCTGCTGACCTCGCGAACCATGGATCCCGATCCGGACAACAACCACTACAACGACGATGGCGTTCTGAGCGCAGAGCCTGTCAACAATGACGCCAGGAGTGTCAGCAACACCTCCAGACAGGAATCGGACGATCAGGAGACCAGCGAGCCGGTAATCGCGATTCCTGCCATCGCAGCAGCCCAGTCAGGCGCGGTTGCCAGCAATGATGCCTCGGCAGGTGGTTCAGACAATGGCAGCCTGTTTCTGATGCTGCTGAGTGTGCTTGGCTGGCGAGCCTATCGGACGACCGGCAGGCAATAGGGCTAAAATGCTCATCATCCACCAGTGACAGTGCATGATGACAGACGTAAAACCACTATCCGTGATGGTTTCCGCCGGTGAAGCCTCCGGCGACGCCCACGCAGCCCATGCCATCGAAGCCCTGAGCGATCAGGGCGTCGCCTTTTCCAGCTTCGGCATGGGTGCCGATCAGCTACAGGCCGCCGGCACGGAGCTGATCGTCGACTGTCGCGATCTGGCCGTCATCGGCATTGTTGACGTGCTGATCAACTATCCGCGTTTCATGAAGCGCCTGGCACGACTGCGCGACACCCTGCGCCAACGCCGACCCGATGTCCTGCTGTTGGTGGACTACCCGGATTTCAACCTCAAGCTGGCAGAAACAGCGCGCGAGCTCGGTATTCCCGTGTTGTTCTACATCAGCCCCAAGGTATGGGCCTGGCGAGCAGGCCGCGTCAAACGCATCAGCAAACTGGTCAGCCACATGGCCGTCCTGTTCCCGTTTGAAGTCGAGATCTACCAGAAGGCCGGTGTGCCAGTCAGCTATGTCGGTAACCCGGTGGTGGCCGATGCCGTATCACCCTTCACGACAGATGAAGCCTGCGACCACTTCGGGCTCGATAGCGACAAGCCTGTGGTCTCACTGCTGCCGGGCAGTCGCACCGGTGAAATCAATCGCAACCTGCCCGCCATGCTTGCCACGGCCAGCCTTATCGCTCAGCGCCTGCCCGATTGCCAATTCATCCTGCCGGTCGCCCCCACCCTCGAAGAGTCCTTCATCAAGGACAGTCTCGGCGAGAACGCGCCGGAAAAACTGACAGTCGTCACCGGAAATTCACGCACTGTCATGCGGGCATCCGATGTGGCCCTGGTGGCCTCCGGCACGGCAACGCTTGAGACCGCACTGATGGGCACCCCCATGGTGGTGATGTACATCATCAACCGGCTCAACTACGCCATCATGAAGCGGCTCATCAGCATTCCGGATATATCATTGGTCAATATCGTGGCTGGACGGCGCATCGTGCCTGAATATGTTCAGGATGCAGCCACCCCGGAGGCCATGGCCGATGATGTGCTCTCACTGTTGCAGGATGACGAACGCCGCCACACCATGCTGGAAGACCTGCAGGCACTGAAGATCAATATGGGAGACAGCGGCGCATCCGAACGGGTGGCCGACCTGATCGTCAGGCTGGCCAAGCGGACAGCCTGACGGGAGGCAGGGATCGCAAATCGGGCGATCCTCTACCGGACCACGCCTCTTTCGCTCTTCTCGATGAAGGCGATGAGTCTGGCCACTTCCGGAAACTCGGCCGCTTCAGCTGACAATGCAGCAACGGCCTTGTCACGCTCACCGTGGTTGCGTAGCAGCAGCATATAGGCACGGTGCAGCGCACGGATGGTCGGTTCACTGAAGTCGCGTCGACGCAGGCCATTCTTGTTGATGCCCTTGCCAGTGGCGTAGTTGCCAACGACCATGGTGAACGGTGCGACGTCTCTGTTGGCCACGGAATTCAACCCGACAAAGGCATGCTCCCCAACCTCGCAAAACTGATGCACACAGGCAAAACCTGCCAGAATGGCGTGATCGCCAACGCTCACATGACCGGCCAGGGACGCGCCATTGGCCATGACGATGCGGTCTCCGATAATGCAATCGTGAGCCACATGAATGTACGCCATGAACAGATTGTTATTGCCGATACGGGTAATGCCACCACCGCCAACCGTACCGCGGTTGATGGTCGTGAATTCCCGGATGGTATTGCCGTCACCAATCTGCAGCTCTGTCACCTCACCGTCGTATTTCAGATCCTGAGGATCATCACCGACGGAGGCAAACTGGAAGATGCGGTTGTTGGCGCCGATGCGGGTCACACCCCGGATGACGACGTGCGGACCAATGGTGGTGCCGCTACCTACCGTGACGTCGGCGCCAATGATGGAATACGCACCCACTTCGCAATCGTCGGCGATGCTGGCACCCGGATCAATGATGGCAGTGGGATGGATCACTCGTCGATCTCGTTCTTGGCGATGAGAATTTCTGATGAACAGGCCAGCTCGCCATCCACTCGTGCAGTGGCATCGAACCGCGAGATACCACGGCGGCTCTTGGTGAGAGTGACTTCGAAATCAAGACGATCGCCGGGAATGACCTGGCGCTTGAAGCGCGCATTGTCGATTCCTACCAGCAGGTACAGGGTTTTCTCACTCGGATAACCGCCCATGCTCTTGAAGGCCAGCAAGGCAGAGGCCTGAGCCAGCGCTTCGAGAATCAGCACACCTGGAAAGATGGGCGACTGCGGGAAGTGACCGGTGAAGATCGGTTCGTTGAAGGTCACGTTCTTGTATGCCTTGAGCGACTTGTCTTCCTCGAAGTCGGTCACCCTGTCAACCATCAGAAACGGGTAACGATGTGGCAGGTACTTCAGGATCTCACGAATATCATCCACGGCAGTTGGCATCCCAGAATTGGCAGAGTCAGTCAGTTTCTTTTTGATGTTCCAGACGGCGAACACGCCGTACCAGTTGATCAAGCTTCCCTAGAGTAACAAAACTGCGTCGCCACGCCTGTTCTGGCTGCAAGGGCATGCCGGATCCGTAACGTCCGGCAGTGTCGATCGAACGTGACACCAGTGAGGCCGCGTTGATGATCACGCCGTCAGTAATCGCGATATGACCAACGATATTGCAAGCACCGCCGATCTGACAGTTGCGACCGATACGGGTACTACCAGCGATACCGGTACACCCGGCAATGGCCGTGTTCTCGCCAATCTGTACATTGTGGGCAATCTGGATCTGGTTATCGAGAATCACGCCATCGGCAATGAGGGTCGGGTCAATAGCCCCGCAATCTATGGTGGTATTGGCGCCGACATGCACCCGATCTCCCATGAGCACACCGCCGGTCTGCTGGATCTGCTGCCAGCCTTCAGCCGTGGGTGCATAACCGAAGCCCTCGCTGCCGATGACCGCACCGGACTGGACACGGCATTGCACCCCCATCTGGACCTTGTCGTACAGAGTGACATTGGGAAACAGACGGCAGCCTCTGGCCAGGTGAACCCGGTCCCCGATGCAGCAATTTGCACCGATGACCACCCCTTCTCCAATCGTGCTGTACGCACCGATGACCACACCCGGCCCGATATGCGCGGAGGTTGCGACATCGGCTGTCGGGTCGATGCAGGCGCTGGCGTGCACCTGCGCCTGCAACGGCGTTTCGGGCGTCAGCAGCCAGGATGCCTGCGCGTAACTGGCGTAAGGGTTTTCACTGACCAGACAGTTTCCCGGTGCCAGCGATCGCATGGATTCCGGCACGATGACCGCACCGGCCTCGGATGCGCGCAGTGCGGCGGCGTAGCGGGGGCTGACCACAAACGCCAGCTCACTCTGGCCGGCACGATCTATCGGTGCCAGGGCGCTGATGGAACACTCGGGGTCACCGTGGAGCTTGACCTTCAGAGCCTCGGCCAAGTCTTGCAGATTCATGGGTGTGTGGCTGGTAATCGGGTTCAGTTGGCTGATTTCAGACGGGCGTTCTCGCGTTCCAGCGATTCGAGAATACGCTCCGTGACATCAATGCGTTTGTTGGCGAACAGTACGCCATCACTGATGATCAGATCGTAGTCCTGCTGCTTGCCGAATTCGGCAATGGCTTCCAGCACCAGAATACGTACATTCTTGAATTCGTTGTTCTTCTGGATATTGAGCTCTTCCCTGAAATCCTGCTCGCTGCGCTTGACGCGGCGCTCCAGCCCACGTGTCTCTCGATCCAGCTGGGCCAGTTCGGCTTCGGTCAGCTCCAGGCTGGTATCGGCCATGCGTGCTGCCAGCTCGGCCAGCTGAGCGCGCTGAATCTCGAGCTCCTTCTGACGAGGCGCGAACTCGGTTTCCAGGCGACGCTCGGCTTCCAGAGCCTGAGGTGCACGATCGATCAGGTACGGAATATCAACGAATCCGATGCGAGAAAGTGCCACTCCCTGCTCATCGGCGTGAGCGATCGAAAGCGTACCGGGAAGTCCCCCGCCCCATACGGTCGCCATGGCCAACAGCATCAGCCAGATGGCCTTGCGCAGCTTGCTCTGCATATCGTTCAACGGTTGACCCCTTGAGGTTGACCCTGATGAAAAGTCACGATTCATGGCTAGAAAATGGAGCCAATCGTGAACTGGAAATTCTGCTTCTCGTCCTGCTCCTGATCGTTATAGGGGTTGGCGAGACTGAATGTCAACGGCCCGACTGGCGACAACCAGACAAACGCGATGCCGTAGGAACCTCTGAATTCGTCCACATCGAACGAATCCGTGTCTGCGAACACATTACCGAAATCGGTGAACAGACTCAAACGTGTTGCGCCCGGTTCTTCCACAAACGGTGGTGGAAAGATGACCTCCACGGTGCCCAGTGTACGGTAATCGCCACCCGACGCATTGTCCCGACTGTCACGGGGTCCGAGGCTGCCGGTATCGTAACCACGCAGCGTTCGCACACCACCGGCGTAGTAACGATCGAAGAACGGCAGGTTGTCGAACTCGTCATAACCATAGCCGGAATCGACCCGCAGCGTGGTGGAGAACGTGTAACGATCCGTAATGGCCTGATAGAACTCCAGTCCGTAGCCGAGCTTGTAGTAGGTGTAGTCACTGCCCGGAATGGCCGCTTCCAGTGAAAGTCGATGCACCGAACCATCGGTTGCGAAAACCGTACGGTTACGAGTGTCATAGGTAAAGCCGAGGTTCAGATTGTAGGTGTTGAAGGTATCCCCCTCTTCCTCGATGAAATCCAGGATCTCATCCGGTGTCTCCCCGGTCGTTCCCAGCTCTGTTCTCTCGTAGCCTGCGCCGATTCGGAAGGTGGAGAACTCGCTCATGGGTACACCAAAACGCACACTCGCTCCCCGGGTACTGGCCAGGTAGCGTGAGGTCGAGCTCTGGTTGCTGGTGTCGGTCTCTCGTATGAAGGCCCCCACCGTGCGGCTGATACCGTCATCGGTAAAATAGGGATCCTGGAAAGTCAGAGACAGCTGCCGTGTCGTATCCGAGTTGTCGAATGAGAACTGCAGGCTCTCACCGGTACCGAACAGATTGTCCTGCTGGAAGGCCAGATTGACCGTCGCGCCGCCATCACTACCGTATCCCAGACCGGCGCTGAAGGAGCCTGATTGCCCTTCCTGCACGGTGATCTCCAGATCCACCTGGTCATCGGTACCGGGGACTCTTGGCGTACGGATGCTGACGCTCTGCATGAACGCCAGGCGCTGCAGCCGAATGCGGGAACGATTGACCAGCGCCGGTGAGAAACGGCTGCCTTCCAGCTGCCGCATTTCACGGCGCAGCACTTCATCGCGTGTCTTGTACTGACCGGTGAAGGTGATGCGTCGCACATAGACTCGCTTGCCCGGCACAATCGCGAAGGTCAGGCCGACATCGCGTGACTCATCGTTGATATCCGGCAGCACACTGACATCGGCAAAGGCGTAGCCGTCCTGACCGAGACGATCATTGATGGCATTGCTGCTGCTGACGATATCCTTGCGCGCGAAGATATCGCCTTCCTTCACCTGAATCAGCGATCGCAGCTCTTCCAGCGGAATATCCACCTCACCTTCAAGCTTGATATCGCGCAGCGTGTATCGCTCGCCTTCCCGGATATTGATCACGATGAAGATATCGCGCTTGTCCGGGGAAATGGACACCTGAGTGGAATCCACTTCGAAGCGGATGTAGCCTCGATCCTGGTAGTAGGAACGCAGGGTCTCGATGTCCGCTGCCAGCTTTACCTGTGAATACTCATCGGCCGAGCTGAAGGGGTTGATCTTCTTTTCGCTGGACTGCAGCAGGTCGAGCAGGGTTTTTTCATCGTAGGAATCATTTCCCACGATATTGATGTGCTCGATGCGGGCCACTGCACCTTCAGTGATGGTGATGTCCAGAGCGACTCGATTACGCTCCAGGTCCTCTACCTTGATGTCGATTTCACTGCCGTAGTTACCGCTGCTGAAATACACACGTCGCAGCTCTCGCTCAACGGTTTCCAGTATCGAGCGGTTGTAGACCCGACCCAGCGCGATATCTGCCTGACGCAGCGACTTGGTCAGCTCTTCGGTGTCGATCTTCTTGTTGCCATCGATGTTGATACTGCCGATGGCCGGCCGTTCGACGACTCGCACGACCAGCGTATTGCTGCCGCGCCGCTTGACCACGACATCACTGAACAGGCCGGTCTCGTACAGTGCGCGCAGAACCCGGGCACTGTCTGCTCCCACGACAAAACGGTCGCGATTGCGGATCGGCAGATAATTCAGGATGGTCCCGAGATCGATACGCTCGTTACCCTCGATGACGATGTCCGCGACCACGAAACTCTCGCCCACTGACTGGCTCGAGGAGCGCAAGGCAGGTCCAGGTTCCTGCGCACGCACATTGATCGAGGCCAGGGCCAGCAGTATCAGCAGACTCAGGGATGACAGTAGAAAACGACTCATTGGAACAGTCGCCATAGATCGTTGTAGAAAGCCAGAAACATCAATGCGCCCAGTGAAGCGATGCCAACTTGCTGTCCCATGATCTGAGTTCTTTCAGACAGGGGCTTGCCGCGAATGGCTTCGGCTGCAAAATACAGTAGATGCCCACCGTCGAGCATGGGAATGGGCAACAGATTGAGCACTGCCAGGCTGATGCTGATCAGTGCAATGAAGTTGATGTAGTGATCGATACCGATGCTGGCCGACTGACCCGCATACTGAGCAATACTGATCGGGCCGCTGATGTTATCCAGAGAGGCCTGGCCCAGCAACAGCTTGCCCATCATGCGCAGTGTCAGCGCCGACATGTCCCAGGTGCGCTCCAGCGCCTGACCGAATGCTGCCAGCGGTGGATACTTGACCACCACCTGCGCCTTCCTTGCCAGAGAAGCGGACTGGTTTTCCATCACGCCAATGCGACCCACCGTCTCGGTGCCCAGTTCGACCGACTCCGGTGTCATGGTCAACGGCAGGCGTTCACCGTCGCGTAACACCAGCAGCTCCAGGGCGATGCCCGCGCTGGGTCGTACATGCTCCACCAGCGAGCGCCAGCTGTCCACCGACTCACCATTGACGGACAGTATGCGATCACCTGCCAACAGGCCGGCAGCTTCCGCAGCACCTCCGGCAATGACCTCGCCGATGATCGGATCGACTTCCGGCCACCAGGTGCGAAATCCCAGATTGGCAATCGCATCGCCATCGGACTGCAGCATGTCGGCCTGCGTCACCTGCAGGCTTCGCATCTTCTGCTCACCGCTGACACTCTCGACTTCGATCTGCAACGGCTCTGAGGCATTCAGTGACGATTCAAGCAAAGCGATGCGTGCATCCGCCCAGGTCTGGACCTGTTGACCGTTGACGGACACGATACGGTCCTCGTACTGGAAACCGGCCCGCGCCGCCGCAGAATCTGCCAACGGCTCTCCCACCAGAGGTGCAACACCACTGATGCCGATCATCATCACGATCCAGTATGCGGCTATGGCGAGCAGGAAATTGGCCACGGGGCCGGCCACAACGACGGCGCTGCGCGCCCAGAGAGGTTGCTGATTGAACGCCCGATGTCGTTCGCCTGCGGACACACTGCCCTCGCGCTCGTCCAGCATCTTGACGTAGCCGCCCAGAGGAATGGCCGCAACCACGAATTCGGTGCCATCGACCTTGCCGGTCCGGCGGAAAAGCGCCTTACCGAAGCCGATGGAGAACCGCAGCACCTTGATACCCACGCGCCGGGCTACCCAGAAGTGACCGTACTCGTGAATGGAGATGAGTATCCCCAGCGCCACCAGGAAAGCGAGCGCACTGACGACTACGTTACTGAACATGTAAACATCATTGCCAAGAACTTGATTGAGGGTCAGGCCGCCGCCTGTGCAATCAGACGTTGGGTCGTACCACGCGCGATGGAATCTGCCTCAATGATAGTGCTCAAATCGGTGGCGGGGGATATTTTTAAACACTCCAGTGTTTGCTCGACAAGCGCAGAGAGTTGTAAAAATGCAACATCCCCATTCAGAAAAGCATCCACGGCTACCTCATTGGCGGCATTGAGAATAGTCGGCGCCGTGCCCCCTGCACGCTGTGCTTCGAAGGCCAGTCGCAGCAAGGGAAAACGCACCGTATCAGGCTCCTCGAAATGCAAACCTGACACCTTGAAGAAGTCCAGTGCCTCAACCCCGGAATCGATACGTTCGGGCCAGGCAAGCGCGTGTGCGATCGGTGTACGCATGTCAGGCCGCCCCATCTGAGCCAAGACCGAACCGTCGGCATAGCTGACCATGGAATGAATGATGCTCTCCGGATGCACCACGACCTGCACATCATCGACATCAACCGAGAACAGCTGACAGGCCTCGATGACCTCCAGACCCTTGTTCATCATGGTGGCTGAATCGATCGAAATCTTGGGCCCCATCGACCAGTTCGGGTGCTTCAAAGCCTGTTGCGGCGTTACAACAGCAAGCTCTTCAAGCGTAAGATTTCGTAACGGGCCACCTGAGGCAGTCAGCAATATTTTCACAATTCCTTCGGTGCTGACCCCTGATTGCGTCGCTGGCAGGCTCTGGAAGATGGCATTGTGCTCACTATCCACCGGCATGATGAGCGCACCGGAGGCCTTGGCGGCCTGCATCAGCAGCTGCCCGCTCATGACCAGCGCCTCCTTGTTGGCCAGCAACAGGCGCTTGCCGGCCTCGGCTGCGGCCAGTGTCGAGAGCAGGCCGGCGGCACCGACAATGGCTGCCACGACCGTATCCACCGCGTCATCGGAGGCGACGGAATTCAGTGCCTGGGTACCGTAATGCACCTGCACGTCCAGCCCTTCCCCGCGACACAGGGTCTGTAATTCACCGGCAGCTTCAGCCGAGCCCAGCACCGCATGGACCGGGCGAAAACGACGGCACTGCTCGAACAGATCCTTCACGCTCGAATGCGCCGTCAGCGCATGAACCGAATAGCGATCCGGATGACGAGCAATGACATCCAGCGTACTGGTACCAATCGACCCGGTAGAACCCAGAACGGTTATCGCTCTCACAGCCAGACCCAGACAAAGGCAAAGACCGGCAAGGCTGCCACGACGCCGTCAAGACGGTCGAGAACCCCCCCATGCCCTGGTAACAACTGACTGCTGTCCTTGACCCCTGCAGCGCGCTTGATGCGGCTTTCATAAAGATCGCCCAGAACGGAAACCATGGCAGCCAGCAGTGTTGCCACCAGCAACTTGAACCGATTGCCATCGGCAAAATCGGCCACCAGCATGACGATCAGCATCAGCAGCCCGGTGGCTACCAGGCCGCCATACACCCCTTCCCAGGTCTTGCCGGGACTGATGGTCGGTGCCAGCTTGCGATGCCCGAAACGACGCCCACTGAAGTAGGCGCCGATATCCATGGTCCAGACAATGCACAGGGCATACAACAGAAGCCAGCTGGAGGCCTCCGGTGCAAAACTGCGCAGATACTGGATGGCCACAGCCGCAACCACGAACACGAGCAGACCGATGGACAGCAATACGGAATCGGCGACCGTCATGGCGGGCTGCCGGGGCGAGAGGTAGAACAGCGCCGGTACGGATAGCCAGAACAGGACGCCGACCAGCATCAGCCACTGAATCCACGCCGCACTGTAGGGCAGATAAAGCGCGATGAGCGATACCACGCCGACCACGGCGGCATACGCTGTCTGTGCATCTTCATTGACCAGACCACTCATCCTGCCCCATTCCCAGGCACCTGCTGCCACGATGACCCCGAGGCCCAGAGCAAACACGTCGATGGAGGTGAAGATCAGACCGACACTGAATATCAGCAGTAGAACGACAGCCGTGATGATGCGAGTCTTAAGCATTGGATCCAGTTACCTGTTCGCCTGTTTGTCCGAAACGACGTTGACGGCCGGCATAGAACTCCAGCGCCTTTTCCAGTTCGGTCTCGGAAAAATCCGGCCATAACACATCGGTGAAGAACAACTCGGTATAGGCCAGATGCCACAGCAGATAGTTGCTGATCCGCTTCTCCCCACCCGTGCGGATAAACAGATCCGGCTCCGGAATGCCTGCCAGGGATACGTGTTTCGAAAACAGGTCGATATCGATGGCATCAGGATCCAGCTTGCCGTCCTGGACCTGATGCGCCAGCTCTCTGGCTGCATTGACGATATCCCAGCGTCCGCCGTAATTCACGGCGATGGCCAGCTCCAGACCGGTATTGTCCTGGGTGAGTTCTTCGGCATTGTCCATCTCATCCTGCAGCTTCTGCTGGAAGGCCGTGCGCTCGCCGATGAAGCGGATCCGGACATTGTTGTCACACAACTTGCCGACTTCACTCTTCAAGGCCCGCAGGAACAGGTCCATCAGCAGCCCGACCTCTTTCTGCGGTCGCTTCCAGTTTTCACTGGAAAAGGCAAACATCGTCAGCGCCTCTATGCGCTGCCTGGCACAGGCCTCGACGATATCACGCGTCGTACGAAAGCCGGCCTGATGGCCTGAGGCGCGCGGTCTCCCGCGCTGCCGCGCCCAGCGACCATTGCCATCCATGATGATGGCGACATGACGGGGACGAGGAGTTTCGGAAGCTGACACTGATGAATCTCGATGCAGAACGTGGGCTGTTGACCTCGTCAACCGAACGAGGCCATGGGAGACACGAAACGCGCCTGTCAGACTTCCATCAAGTCTGATTCTTTCTTGCTCAATACTGAATCGATTTCCTTGATGGCCGCATCGGTGAGTTTCTGTACCGACTCTTCACCCTTGCGCAGATCATCCTTGGAAATCTCCTTTTCCTTTTCCAGCTCCTTGAGGTCGCTGTTGGCATCGCGCCGGATGTTGCGTATGGCAACTCGCGAGTTCTCTGCCTCACCGCGCACCATCTTGACCATATCACGACGCCGTTCTTCGGTCATCGGTGGCACGGGAACCCGAATGACGGTTCCGGCCGTGTTGGGGTTCAGACCCAGATCGCTATTGATGATGGCCTTTTCAACGGCCGGCACCATGGATTGCTCCCAGGGAGTCACCGTCAGCATGCGAGCGTCTTCGATGTTGACGTTGGCAACCTGACTCAGCGGTGACTCGGCACCGTAATAGTCCACCTTGACGCTTTCCAGCAAGCTGGGGTGGGCACGGCCGGTACGCATGCGAGAGAGATCGTTCTCGAGCGCTTCAACGGTCTTGCCCATGCGAATCTTGGCATCTTTGAGAATATCGTCAATCATGGCTGCTACCTGTTTAGTCTGTTTGCTTGACAGTGGTTCCGATATTCTCGCCCATGATCAGGCGCATCAGGTCACCGCTGCTATTCATGTTGAAAACCTTGACTGGCAGATTGTTTTCGCGACACATGACAATGGCCGTGGTGTCCATGACCCCCAGACGCTTCTGTACTGCCTCGTCGAAACTCACGGTGTCGTATTTCACCGCATCATCGTGCTTCATGGGGTCCTTGTCGTAGATCCCGTCAACCTTGGTGCCCTTGATCATGACATCAGCACCCACTTCCACGGCGCGCAGACTGGCGGCGGAATCGGTGGTGAAAAAAGGATTACCCGTACCGGCTGCAAACAACACGATACGTCCCTTCTCCAGGTGACGAACAGCTCGCCGGCGGATGTAGTCCTCGCAAACGGCGTTGATCGGCAGTGCCGACATGACTCGGCAATAGGCGCCCAGGTTTTCCAGAGCATCCTGCATGGAGAGGCAGTTGATAACGGTTGCCAGCATGCCCATGTGGTCGCCCGTGACCCGGTCCATGCCGGCTTCGGCAAGGCCTGCACCGCGGAAGATGTTGCCGCCGCCGATGACCATTGCCACCTCGACCCCCACATCACTGATGGCTTTCACTTCACCGGCCAGACGCCGGATATAGACAGGATCGATCCCGTAGTCCATGTCCCCCATCAGCGCTTCACCGCTGAGTTTCAACAGGACTCTATCAAAGGCTGGACGTGCAGTTTCCATGCGAGGAGGACTCTTCTATTTTTGCATCGGACCGACGCGGGTCCGGACACGTTGATACAAAAAAGCCGGGACAGGCCCGGCGTCGTCGCTACAATTCTAATGCGTCAGGATCGTAGCGCACAAAAAAATTCTCGGTTTTCACTGATCGTTACCATTCGAGGCTCGAAAAGTGAACCGGTCCGACATGGCAAAGCCCGCCGGACCGGCACCCGGAACTGTTTACTCGCCGCGAACCTGTGCCATGACTTCTTCGGCAAAGTTCTCTTCCTTCTTCTCGATGCCTTCGCCCACTTCCAGACGATTGAAGCTGACAACCGTTGCGCCTTTTTCCTTGAGCAGCTGAGCGATGGTCTGATCAGGATTCTTGACGAATGGCTGACCTACCAGCGTGATTTCCGCCAGGTACTTGCGAATTCGACCGGACACCATCTTCTCGATGATTTCAGCCGGCTTGCCACTCTCTGCAGCTTCTGCCGAGAAGATGGACTTTTCCTTTTCCAGCAGTTCGGCAGGAACGCCGGACTCGTCGACACAGACTGGCTTGCTGGCTGCAATGTGCATGGCAATATCGCGTGCCAGTTCAGCGTCGCCGCCGTTGACTTCGCAAACCACACCAATGCGTCCACCGTGCGAGTATTCGCCGTACTGACCACCGGCACTCTTGCCTGCAGCACAACGACGTACCTGGATGTTCTCGCCGATCTTGGCAACCAGTGCCTTGCGAGCTTCTTCCACGGGCTGGCCATCGATAACCAGTGCATCAACACTTTCGGGCTGCTGCTCGAGTACCGCACTGACAACCTTGTCAGTAAAGGCGATGAAATCTTCTGCCTTGGCGGCGAAATCAGTCTGACTGTTGATCTCGACCATACCGAAACTGCTGCCATCGTCGCTCAATTTGATGGCGACAGTGCCTTCAGCGGCGGTGTTACCGGATTTCTTGTCGGCTTTTGCCAGACCTG
The DNA here is from genome assembly GCA_947499955.1 of uncultured Granulosicoccus sp. Lineage (GTDB taxonomy): Bacteria > Pseudomonadota > Gammaproteobacteria > Granulosicoccales > Granulosicoccaceae > Granulosicoccus. The sequence goes on along the minus strand of CANMQI010000007.1, from coordinate 8,063 downwards.
ATATCCGCATGGCTTCCACTGCAGCGTCCATATCGCCGTCAGCTTCCGTCAGTGCTTTCTTGCATTCCATCATGCCGGCGCCGGTGCGCTCACGCAGCTCCTTAACCATGCTTGCCGAAATGGCCATGTACATTCCCCTTAGAAATCTGTCGCCGGACGGCGTTGGCCGGGCCCGGACTTGCTATTGAAAGTTGGTGGTGTAACCCAGCCGGCTGGCCGGGTTACGAACCTACACATGATTTATGAACGGCTCCTGACGGAGCCGTCAATCAGCGATGACTTCAGGCTGCAGGAGCAGTGTCGTCGCTGGCAGCAGCTGGCGCAGCTTCGGCAGCTGGAGCGGCTTCGGCGGCAGGAGCGGCTTCAGCAGCCGGTGCAGCAGCGTCGTCTTCAGCCGCAGGAGATGTCGCAGTTGCCACTTCAGGCGCAGCCTGTGCGTCGGCAACAGCCGCTTCTTCAACGTCCATCTGACCGGAAGAGCGCTTGCCATCCTGAATGGCATTGGCCATGGCTTCCACGTACAGCTGGATGGCGCGAATGGCGTCATCGTTACCGGGAATGACGTAATCGATGCCATCCGGGGAGTTGTTCGTATCAACAACACCAATGACTGGAATGCCCAGCTTCTTGGCTTCAGTGATGGCAATACGCTCATGGCCGACATCGACGACAAACAGGGCGTCCGGCAGGCGTTCCATGTGCTTGATACCACCCATGCCACGATCCAGCTTTTCGTGTTCGCGGGTCAGGCCCAGCGCTTCTTTCTTGCTCAGACGCTCGAAACTGCCGTCAGCCTGCATGGCTTCGAGTTCCAGCAGACGCTTGACGGACTGCTTGACTGTCTTGAAGTTGGTCATCATGCCGCCAGACCAGCGACGGTTGACGAAAGGCATGTTGCAGGCTTCAGCCGCTTCACGGATCGGATCACGAGCAGCACGCTTGGTGCCGACGAACAGGATGCGACCGTTCTTGGACGCAATCTTGCCAGCATAGTTGGTGGCATCGATCAGGGCTGGAAGGCTCTTCTCGAGGTTGAAAATATGGATGTTGTTTCGCTCACCATAGATGTACGGAGCCATCTTGGGAGCCCAGTAACGAGTCTGGTGTCCGAAATGCACGCCTGCTTCAAGCATCTGGCGCATGGTTACTTCAGCCATGGGATATCCTCTGGTTGGGTTTGGCCTCCGCAAGTCAACCGCGACAGACCCATCAGATTGTCTGAATAGGCACCCGGTCGGGTTTGGACGACTTGCGTGTGAAATCCGGAGACAGAAAATCCTGCTCCGGTCAGCCCGTCTTTATAACACGATCGGGGCCAGCGTTGTACACTATCGGCCCCCGTTTCAATACTGCGACCAAAACTATGTCCATCTCCCTCAAAACGCCAGAGCAAATCGCCAAAATGCGAATCGCTGGTCGTCTCGCGGCCGAGGTTCTGGACATGATCACAGAATATGTGGTCCCGGGCGTCACGACGGAGGAGCTGAATACCCTGTGCCACAACCACATCGTCAATGTCCAGAAGGGCATTCCGGCGACCCTGGGTTACAAGGGTTTCACCAAATCGATCTGCACCTCCATCAATCAGCAGATCTGCCACGGTATTCCCGGCGATCGCGTCCTGAAGAAAGGCGATATCGTCAATATCGATGTCACTGTCATCAAGGACGGTTGGTTTGGTGATACCAGTCGCATGTATTACGTCGGCGATGTCGCCCCGCACGCCAGGCGCCTGAGCGAATGCGCCTATGAAAGCATGGTCCGCGGCATTCGAGTGGTACGACCCGGCGCCACGCTGGGCGATGTCGGCCATGCCATTCAGGAGTATGTCGAAGGCCAGCATTATTCGGTCGTACAGGAATACTGTGGACACGGGATCGGCTCGAGCTTCCACGAAGACCCACAGGTACTGCACTATGGCAGACCCGGAACCGGCGTCGAGCTCAGAGCAGGCATGACCTTCACCATCGAGCCCATGGTCAACCAGGGCAAGCGCCACGCCAAGGTGCTTGCCGATGGCTGGACCGTGGTCACCAAGGACCGCTCGTTGTCTGCCCAGTGGGAGCACACGATACTGGTCACCGAGGACGGCTTCGAACTGCTGACCCTCAGCGACGGACAAACCCTCTAGTGATGCGGCACACCGGATGCACGCACGCCTGCAAGCCTTGCCCGGTCAGGGTAACCAGACAACTCCGCACCCGGTTCGCGCTGGCACAACCCGATAGCAGTCGCTCATGATCGCGCTGGCCAATACTTCACTCCCCGATTCGGCGCCGTGGGTACAGATCGACCTGCCCTCAGTCAGTTCACGCATCATCCGCGATATCGACACGCTGCTGGAGGAAAACGAGCACTGCCCGGCCACCTTGCGTCAGGCGCTGCAAATCGGCAGTGACGCCATTCACCAGCAATTTCAGGAAGGCGCCAGAGCGTCCTGCCTGCTGGCTCTGCGTACCACGGTGATCGATCACATTCTGAAGCACCTGTGGCAACGCAAGGCCGACAGCCTGAACGGCCTGGCACTGGTGGCCGTTGGCGGCTACGGCCGCGGTGAACTGCATCCCTGCTCGGACATCGACATTGCCATTCTGCTGCCCGAGCCCGGTGAGAACGATGCCAATTCGCGTCTCGACGCCGATCTGAGTGAATGGGTCACGGCGCTGTGGGACCTGAACCTGGATATCGGCCATAGCGTGCGTACGGTCGCCGATTGCGAACGCGAAGCGAGCAGCGACATCACGGTCATCACCAATCTGATGGAAGCTCGTCTGTTATGCGGCAGCGAAGAGCTGTTCCGGCAGATGCAGAAGATCATCCAACCGATACACATGTGGAATTCTGCCGAGTTCTTTGCGGCCAAGGTGGCAGAACAGGAAGAGCGGCACCACCGCTTCCAGACCAACGCCTATCGCCTCGAACCGAACATCAAGGAAAGCCAGGGCGGCCTGCGAGACTTCCAGACCATCGCCTGGGTGTGTCAACGACAATTCGGTACCGCCGGCCTGAGCGCCCTGGTCACGCACAATCTGCTGGAACCTCAGGAACTGGTCTCTCTACGCGAAGGGCTCGAGCTGCTGTGGCGAATCCGCTACTTGCTGCATCACGTCACCGGGCGCCGTGAAGATCGACTGTTGTTCGACTACCAGAAGGACATCGCTCACGCCTTCGGCTACACCGATGACACGGACAATCGCTCCATTGAACAACTGATGCAGCGCTTCTACCGCTCGGTCATGTCCTTGCAGCGGCTCAACGAAATCCTGTTGCAGGGCATCGGCGGCATCATCAGTGGCATCACCGCAGCCTCAGACATCGAGCCGATCAACTCGCGTTTTCAACTGCGCAACGGCTTTCTGGAGGTCACCAATGATGATGTCTTCATGCATTACCCGCCGGCGCTGCTTGAACTGTTTCTGGTGTTCAGCAATACCCCCGATGCGGTCAATGTACGCTCCAACACCGTACGGCTCATCCGCGCTAACCTGCCGCTGATCAATCACCGATTCCGCAGTGATCCCGCAGTACGCAATCTGTTCCTGCAGATTTTCTGCAACCCCAACAAACTTACCCGCACGGTCAGATTGATGAACCGCTACGGGGTGATGGCAGCCTACCTGCCCGCCTTTGATCAGATCGTTGGCCGCATGCAATATGATCTGTTCCACATCTACACCGTGGATGAACACACCATTGGCGTGATTCGCAATCTGCGCAGAATGATGTTGCCGCAGTTTGCCGATGAACTGCCACACGGAAGCAGCGTCGCGAGCACCATCAGCAAACCACACATCCTGTACCTGACAGGACTGTTTCACGATATCGCCAAGGGGCGTGGTGGCGATCACAGCGTGCTGGGCGCCGAGGATGCGCGCGTCTTCGCGATCAACCACGGCCTGCCCAAGGCCGACGCCGAGCTGCTCGAGTGGACGGTGAGAAATCATCTGTTGATGTCCATGACCGCGCAGCGCCGCGACATAGACGATCCGAATGAACAGCTGGAGTTTGCTCGCCGCTGCGGCAGCATCGAACGCCTCAACCATCTCTACCTGCTGACCATTTCAGACATTCGCGCCACCAACCCCGAACTGTGGAATTCCTTCAAGCAGAGCTTGCTGCAATCTCTGTATCGCCACGCCCTGCTGATACTCCAACGTGGCCTGGACAATCCTCTCGACGTCGAGGATGTCATCAATCGTCGCCAGGGTCATACACGCACACTGCTGGAAGAACCACTGGAGAACGATCCTCGTGTCGACACACTCTGGTCCACGCTGGGTGATGACTACTTTCGCCAGTACCAGGCGGTGGAAATTGCCCGACACACAGAGATTCTGCTGGCCAATGAGGACACCCCCGGGCCGCTGGTGTCCCTGCGCTATTCCGCCTCGCGCGGCTCCACCGAGATTCTCATCTATACCCCTGATGACAAGGCCCTGTTTGCACTGATTACCGCGGTCATGGAGCGGCTGCAGCTGAACATCCTGTCGGCCACCATCAACACGACCGCCGGCGGTTTTGCGCTGGACACCTTTCACGTCCTCGACTCCAACCAGATGCCCATCGAGGACATGAACCGGATCGATGAAATTCGACAGACCCTGACCTATGAGCTGGGCGTGCCCAAGAACCTGCCCTCACTCAGCGAACAGCGTCCCGCCAGACGGTTGCGCTATTTCTCCATATCCACCCAGGTCGAGTTCTCGAACGACGAGGTGGGATTCACGGAGGTGCATATCACTGCCGCTGATCGCCCGGGCATTCTCTCCGGCATCGGCAAGGTATTGCTGGGGGCCCATTTCAATGTGCATGCGGCCCGCATCGCAACGCTGGGTGAACGCATTGACGACGTGTTTCTGCTGTCGAACCAGGCAGGACTTCCACTGAGCGAAGCCGAGCAGGACACGGTACGCGAACTGCTGCAGCAAGAGCTGTAGCTACGCAATCATCAAACAGGAAACCGACGAGTGACAACTACCCACAGCGATACCATCGAGCTGCTGGTCGATCTGGTGCAACGAGATTCCGTCACACCGGACGACAAGGGCTGCCAGCGCATGCTCGGAGAACGCCTTGAACGAATCGGATTCAAGCTGGAATCCATTCCGTCCGGCGGCGTGACCAATCTGTGGGCCCGTCTCGGCACCGAGGCACCGCTGTTCGCCTTTGCCGGGCATACCGATGTCGTACCAACCGGCGAACTGCAAGACTGGACGTCTCCCCCCTTTGCGGCCCGCATTATCGATGATCATCTGATCGGACGTGGTGCAGCCGACATGAAGGGCGGCGTTGCCGCCATGATGACCGCCATCGAACGCTTCGTCGGCGCAGGCGGCCTGAAGCACGGTTCCATTGCGGTGCTGCTGACCAGCGATGAGGAAGGCCCGGCCACCGACGGCACTTGCAAGGTCATCGATGCGCTCGAAGCGCGTAACGAGAAGATCGATTATTGCATTGTGGGAGAACCCACCAGCGACAAGCAACTTGGCGACGTCATCCGCCATGGCAGACGCGGTTCACTCGGCGCGAGCCTGTTGGTCCGAGGCAAGCAGGGACATGTGGCCTACCCTCACCTGGCCGACAATCCGGTACATCGCGCAGTTCCTGCACTCGCCGAGCTGACCGCCATCGAGTGGGACCAGGGCAATGAGCATTTTCCGCCGACGACCCTGCAGATATCCAATATCAACGCCGGCACCGGCGCGACCAATGTCATTCCGGGTCAACTTGGCGTAGAGTTCAATTTGCGCTACAGCCCGGAAACCAGCATTGAAACCATCCAGAACACGGTCGATGACATATGCAGCAGGCACCAGTTGAACGTGGAACTTGTCTGGAAAGACAGTGCCCGGCCATTCATCACCTCACCGGGTACACTGACCGATGCCGTACAACAGGCTATCATCGATGAAACCGGTATCAGTGCAACTCTGGATACAGGCGGCGGAACCTCGGATGGTCGCTTCATCGCCCCGACCGGAGCACAAGTGATCGAGTTCGGACCAATCAATGCAACCATCCACCAGGTGGATGAACGCGTATCCTGCAGCGACATCGACGCCTTGTCTCGCATCTACGAGTCGACGCTGCAACAACTACTGGGTTAACAGGAAAGGAGTGACACCATGGGCATGCTAGACGGCAAGCGATTCATCATTTTCGGAGTGGCCAGCAAACGCTCCATCGCGTGGGGCATCGCCGAGGCCATGCATCGCGAAGGCGCACAACTGGCTTTCACGTATCAGAACGACCGGCTCAAGGATCGGGTCATCGACATGGCGGCAGCCTGCGATTCCACCATGGTCTTCCCCTGCGACGTGGCGGAAGACGAACAGATCGATAGCCTGATGGAATCGGTGAAAGCCGAATGGACCGATGGCTTTGATGGCCTCGTGCATGCCGTGGCCTTTGCACCCAGAGAGGCGCTTGATGGTGACTTCCTGGAGTCTGTTACGCGCGAATCCTTTCGTATCGCTCACGACGTCAGCTCCTACAGCTTTGCCGCCGTAGCCAAGGCCGCCAGACCCCAACTGCGCAAGGGCGGATCTCTGATAACCCTGTCTTATCTGGGTGCTGTCAGAGCAATGCCGAATTACAACGTCATGGGCCTGGCAAAGGCGTCACTGGAAGCCAATACTCGCTTCATGGCCTCCTCGCTGGGACCGGATGGTATTCGCGTCAATGCCATTTCAGCAGGCCCCATCAAGACTCTGGCCGCAGCTGGCATCGGCGACTTCAAGAAGCTGCTCGGACATGTATCATCGGTTTCTCCCATGCGCGAGAACACCACCATTGAGCAGGTAGGCGATACGGCTGCATTTCTGGCCTCCCCCATGGCCGGCGGTATTACCGGACAGATCATCTATGTCGATGGCGGCTTCAACATCGTGTCAATGCCGGATCTGAGCTAGAAGCGAAAAAAGGCCACCTCCCGTCGAGACTCTTCTTGTGAGTCATCAGGGAGGCGGCCTTGTAAATTCCAGTCAGGCTCGATCTGCCTGATCTGCTCGATCTGCTCGATCTGCCTGATCTGCCTGATCTGCCTGATCTGCCTGATCTGCCTGATCTGCCTGATCTGCCTGATCTGCTTGATCTGCTTGATCTGCTTGATCTGCTTGATCTGCCTGATCTGCTTGATCTGCCTGATCTGGATTAGCCTGGCTTGGCTGTGTAGACCTCCAGCCTAGCTTGATCAGGTTGGAGCTAGCGGTTCTGTTGCTTCAGCAAATCGCGAATTTCAGACAGAAGCTGCACATCGACAGGCGCTTCGGCGGGCTCTTCCACCTTCTCCTCTTCGAAATTCTTCTTCATTCTGTTGATCATCTTCAGAATCATGAAGATCACGAAGGCGATGATCAGAAAGTCGATCAATGCCTGGATAAAGGCGCCGTAGCCGATTGCCGCATCACCGACCGTAATCGAGAGCTGACTGAAATCCACGCCCCCCATGAACACACCGATGATCGGCATCAGTATGCTTTCAACCAGCGTCCCCACCATCTCACTGACCGCCGCGCCGATGATGATGCCGACAGCCATGTCGATCAGACTGCCCTTCATGGCAAATTCCTTGAATTCCTGAACCATACCCATGTTTACTACTCCTGAATTTTTCTGAATCGACAAGTGATAGCCCTTGCATGAAAGGCCAACCATGGATAGCGTCCGTGGCGAGCCGATGTTAAGGAGATTGCAGGAAGCATGTTGCAAACAACGGTGAACCGCGTATAGCACCAGACCGGCTGTACTCCGCCGCAGAGGAGTACACGTTATGATTCAGCTTTCATCCACACTCGGACCCGACAATGAGTACACGAGATGAGCTGGATCCTGAATTCACACGATCCGTGATTTCCCATATGAACGAGGACCATGCAGACGCCTGCCTGAGCATGGTCAAGGCATTTTCAGACGAAACCACAGCGGTCAGCGCAAAGCTGTGTGATCTGGATCGGAATAGCCTGTATTTTTCGGTGCGGAGGCCAGCGGCATCAACGGCATCAACGGCATCAACGGCATCAACGGCATCAACGGCATCAACGGCATCAACGGCATCAACGGCA
>CANMQI010000006.1 GCA_947499955.1 uncultured Granulosicoccus sp. | reverse complement strand
GATGCGCCGACAGTCGCCAACGCGCTTGCGGATCAACGCAGCAACGAAGATGCACCCTTCAGCTTCACCGTTCCGGCGAATACCTTCGCCGATGTGGATGCCAATGACACGTTGACTCTGTCAGCCTCGGACCTGCCAGAGTGGCTGAGCTTTGATGGTGAAACAGGGATATTGTCGGGTACACCCGTACAGGCTGATGTGGGGGTTCGGACTATCAAGATACGTGCGACCGATATCGCTGGAGCTTCTGCTGAAGAGCCGATGAGCATCAGGGTCGTCAATACCAATGATGTACCGACCTTGGCGAGTGCTATCCCGAATATGCTCACCAATGAGGACGAACAGTTCAATCTCGAAATTCCTGACAACACCTTCACTGATGTAGATGCCGGTGATGAGCTGACCCTGAGTGTCATCGGGCTACCCGACTGGTTGAGCTTTGATGAGAATAGCAACACGCTGTCAGGCACGCCTGCGCAGATCGATGTAGGCGCGCATACAATCACACTGCGGGCAACGGATATTGCCGAAGCAAATGTCGAACAGGCATTGACCATCACGGTCATCAATGTCAATGACGCACCCACGGTGGCCATCGCCGTACCAGCGCAGACTATCGAGCAGGATGGCGCGTTCAGCCTTGCAGTGCTGGACGGTACCTTCGTGGATGCCGATACTGGCGAGAGCTTGATACTCAGTGCGATCGATCTGCCAGAGTGGTTGAGCTTTGATCCAGAGACCGGCACGTTCTCGGGTACGCCGGGTAACGACCAGGTAGGCACGGTGACTGTGACGCTGCAGGCGACCGACAGTCGTGGTGCGCTGGTGCAGCACAGCTTCGACATTACCGTGGGCAATATCAATGATGCGCCGATCCTGACTGCTGGCCTGACTGATCAAGTTGTCGACGAGAACGCTGCGTTCAACTACACCTTGCCGAGCAATACCTTCATCGATCCCGATGTGGGGGATAGCTTGACTCTCAGTGCCACGAACCTGCCGGCATGGCTGAGCTTCGACCCAGGCAGTGCCCTCTTCTCGGGGATGCCGGCTCAAGCGGATGTGGGAACAACCACCATTACTGTTCAGGCCCGTGATGTCGATGGGCTCACGGCTCAGGGCAGCTTTGCGCTTGTGGTGAATGACATCAACAACATGGCGCCGGAATTCAGTAGTAGCGATGCATTGGAGGTGGCTGAAAACAGCAGCGGTGTCATCCATCAGGTAGTCGTGATGGATGTCGATACTGATGACATCATCAGTTTGACCATCGCTGGGGACGATGCTGCGCAGTTTCTGTTCGATGCCGCCACTGCTGAGTTGAGCCTGTCTCAAGGGCTTGATCATGAAGCACCGACTGACGCCAATGCCGATGGTGTCTACCAGCTGAGTATACGGGCGGACGATCTTGCTGGAAACAATGCAACTCAGGATATCTCTGTCACAGTCATCGATGTAGACGAGGCGCCGGTATTGATGGTGCAGACACTGCAGATTGACGAATTTGCCGAAGTGGGGACCTTGCTGGGTACTCTGACTGCACACGATCCGGAAGAGGGGAGTTTGCGGTGGAGCCTGCTGGATCAGGGTAGTCCGTTTGTACTGAATGAGTCCGGTGAACTGGGTCTGGCAGCTGCGTTGGATTTCGAGGCTATCGCCGTCTACGAGTTGAACGTTCAGGTGGACGACGGCTTGTTCAGCACAACAGGAGTCGTGCAGGTGCAGGTCACGGATGCCACTGCCGAGCAAGCCACCATCTGGTTGCAGCTAGAACAGGATGGTCATCAGGTGCAACAGATTCGGGCCGATGGTGGACTGGTCAGTGTCACCGCGGTCATTGGCAATCCGATCCCCGGCTTGGCGGCAGCTCATGACTGGGCACAATCCAGTCAGGCACTGCTGGATCGATCCATCAGCATCGATTCAGAAGGTGAAATGCTGCAGTTTTCCGCAGCAGGCCTGAGCAGTGGCGATGAACTTGTTGCCCATGTGGTGGTGACACGAGACGGTGTCGACTCGGAAGATACCCTGACGATGCAGGTCGTCGCCTCGAGTACCACGGTCGAACAGACTGTGGACAGCGATGGCGACGGAATACTGGATATCCACGAAGGGGATCTGGAGGCGACTGTCGATGCGACAACGGCCAACCAATTGCAGACAGTGCGTGGCGATGATCTGTCGCACGTCATGGAAAGTGAGGAAGGCACGTTTCTGCGCCTTGGCAGTGTCGCGCGCGCTGCACTGTCCGATCAGAGTCGGATTGAGACCGAGGACCTGATGGCCTCGCTGTCGGTGGAGGCCGTGAACGTCGTGACAGATACCTTGCCGGATGGTGATGTCGAGAACATCGAAGAGCTGTTTGATTTTGAAGTGGCCAATCTGGCAGCGGTGGGCGATTCGGTTCGTGTGGTCCTGCCCCTACAGACAGCACTGACTGCAGGGTCGCAGTACATGAAGTTCCATCCGGTGACAGGCTGGCGCTCTTTCGAAATCGATGATGCCAATGGCATCAGCAGTGCACCTGCTCTGGCGGGTATCGAGGGTCAGTGTTTGCCACCCGGTAGTGAGGGTTGGAGCGAAGGCCTTACCGAGGGGCATCTGTGTATCGAGTTGCGCATCGAGGATGGTGGTGTGAATGATGCCGACAGTTACGATGAGCTTGGCAACAGGCCGGCAGGCCTGGGTTTGAATGGCAACGTCAAGGACCCGGGTGCTGTGATCAATTCGGCTTCCGAGCCGGAGGTCCCACCCCTCGCTCCTGCCACGCCGGATACCGACAACCCACCGGTAACGCCTGTGGAAGAAGACACAGATACTGGTGGTGTCATCAAGGTAGCGACAAGAGGCAGCGGTCACACAGGGCTCTGGCTGTTGGCGATACTTATCGGATTTCTCGGCAGTCGAATCGGGCTGCGCCGTCAGGATGGCCGTGAAAGAGGTGTCGAGTTCGCACAACTGCGCTGGATCAGACGAGGTGCGGCACTTGGCTTGTTGGCACTGGTACTCTCGGGAGGTGCGCAGGCAAGCGACCCGCAGAGTGCCTACCTGGTGCTGGGGTCGGGTATCTCTTCATTGGAGCCGGATGTCAGTGAGTCTAGTGTGGCGCTGGCAGACGATTCCTCGCAAGCCTACTGGTGGGCCATGGGCTATCGCTTCAACTCACGATGGCAGGGAGAGGTCGAGTACATGGATCTGGGGAGTGCGGGTTTGAGTCCACGCGGCTCCTTGTCCTATACGGATGTGAATGTCAGCGCCTTGTTCGATGTCTGGCGTACGACTTTGTTCGGCAACCGGTCGGATCTTTCACTGTTCGCTCGCTTCGGAGTGGGGCGACTCAATGCGAGAAGCGGTACTGAGCAACGAGTCGAAAAGCAGAGCCATGCTCAGTTCATCATGGGCGGCGGGCTTGAGTTCTCGTTGACGAATCATATCCTGCTACGTGCAGAGGTGACCAGCTACGACGAGGATGCCTCGCGGTTCGGCTTGTCTGCCGTTTTGCTACTGGGGCCTTGACCGATACGGGGAGTACAGGGGCCATCCTGGGAGTTCCCGAGCCTGCTACGGGACTTCTCCCAGTCTAGAACGACTGGGTGGCGTCCTTGTTGAAGGCTGCCAGTCTACGAAAGCCTTCTTCAATGCCGACGGTGGGCTGCCAGTTCAGCAAGCGTTGCGTCTCACGCTGGTCAAACCAGTGAGCTGTGGCCAGCTGCTCCGCGAGAAACCGGGTCATGGGTGGGTCCCCCTGCTTGTCCAGCAGCTGCCAAAGGTTTTCGATCACCGTGCCGGCAGTGATCGCGATGCCGGCAGGTACATGCCTGAGTGGAATATCCATGCCTGCGGCATTCAGTATGCGCTGCATGATCTCGCTCACCGTTCGAGGCTGTCCGTTGGAGATGACCAATGCATGGCCTGCAGCGCGATCAGCGTTGTCAACACCTGCGACTATGGCGTCTGCTGCATTGTCGATATAAGTGGTGTCAATCAGGGCCAGAGCACTGCCCACGAGAAGCAGGCGTCCGGCACGGGCGCGATCAACGATGCGTTGTATCAGCTGTGTATCGCCCGGCCCCCAGACCAGATGAGGGCGCAAGGCAAGCACCTTCATGTCCGGACCGTTGGCAGACAGTGCGATCTGTTCGCCAATCGCCTTTGATCGCGCATAATGCCCGCGTACATGATCGGGGTCTGCCGCGCCTGCCTGAGCGCCGATCAGTGAGCGACCCGAATGAGCGACCGATGGGGTGGATATATGGACGAAGCGCGCCACTCCGCATTGCCTCGCCATCCTGATCAACCGCTCGGTGCCCCTGATGTTGATCGCTTCAAAGGCATCCCAGCGACCCGCTATGCTGACTTTCGCCGCCAGATGGATCACGGCATCCTTGCCTTCCAGGGCAGTGGCCAGTGACGCCTCCGTGGTGTTGCTCGTGGTGGTTGCTTTACCGGACTCAGACTTTGCGGCGCCGCTCGGGCTTGCGATGTCGCAGCAAACCTCGGTGACGCCTGCAATGCCGGACGGACGACGCTGCAATACGGCCACCTCGTCACCTCGTTCAAGCAGGCGAGACACGATATGTCGGCCGATCAGGCTGGTCGCGCCTGTGACGAGCACCTTCACCGTGACACCCGGTTGCACATATTCATCGCAAGCTCACTCAATCAAGGATTAGCGTACAAGGATACTGATTCACTGATTCACTGATTCACTGACTCGCTATCCGCTTTCACAGCGGTGCTACCGAGTCTCCTGCCAATGTCCGGCCCGCCCATACGGCAACAGCTGTACGGTCAATCTTGGAGTTGTGACGACGATCGACGGGCAGCTTCTTGACCACCAGAACCGCTGCGATATCGACATCATCGCCCACGACTCGTCTTATCTTGTCTGTCAATTCCATGGATGCACCGCCCGTCGGGGTCAAGCTCACCAGCAGCTGTACAACAGCCACGATTATCTGAGTGCCGACAGGTCCAACACCCACGACCGCAGCCAGGGTGACGTCATGCAAGCTCTCGATGCGTTGCTCGCTTGCTACCGGAGCCAGTACGCCTTGGGGCGTCGTGATCACATGTCCCAGTCGTCCACCGACCCACAGCCTGCCAGCATCATCCAGCTGACCGACGTCCCCCGTGCGATGCCAGCCTGCTGGCTGGGAGGCGCGGTGGTCGGTCAGCCATAGTCGATCGTAACTGTCCCGTGCATGAGCGGCCTGTAACAGGATTTCTCCCAAGACACCGGGCTTGCTGGACAAGTCGCCCACCGGCTCACCGAGAGGGCCCAGCGGGTCGATCTGCACTACCACTTCAGGCAGCGGATGCCCGACGCAAACCCCTCTCGACCGTGAATCGCCAGGTGATGTCTCCTGGTCGATCTGTTGCAGTTCGGTCAGGGATATGTCGGCAATGGGCAGGGCTTCGGTCATGCCATAGGGCGTATGCACATCGGCCGCCGTGAAGATCGAGCTTGCCTGTGCCAGCAGTTTTGCGCGAACCGGTGCGCCGGCCGAGAGCAGCAGACGAACCGCCGAGCAGGCAGCTTGCTGTGCTTCAGTCAACTTTGACTTGCTGGCTACCACATTGGCCAGTGCGGCCGGGGAGGCGAATACCAGGGTTGCATTGACAAGCTTCACCGCATCGGCCAGTGATTGGGCCGTCAGCGTACCGGGGGCGGTTACATCCATATCCGGCACGATGGAGGTGATTCCCATGGTCGGCCCGTAGAGCGCAAAGGGTGCGAAGGCTGCAACCAGGCGGTCGTCCGGCGTAATCCGGTACAGGGACATCAGTGCATCGCGTTGCGCCTGAATCTGATGATGACGATAGATAACGCCCTTGGACGGTCCGGTTGAACCTGAGGTGAAGGCCACGGCGGCCACCGTTCCGTGAGGCGGTAATGATGGCGCTGTCGCCGTGCGACCCTGTTCGCCCAGGGTCTCCATATCAGTAACGATCTTCAGTGTTCTGCTCATGAACGCCGAGCGTCTGCCAACGGCAATCCGTTTGCCAGGCCAGCGCAACAACTTCGCGGCAATCAGCGCCTTGTCGATACCGATCAGCCAGGCAGGGTTGGCACTGCGCAGCGCGCGTTGCATGCCGGTCCTGCCCAATCCGGAATCGACCAGTACCAGTGTGGCACCGAGTCGCCAGCAAGCGTACACAGCCAGACAGAGATCGATACCAGGCGTCACCATGACGGCAACCCGGTCACCCGGACTGATACCGTTTGCCTGCATGCCGGCGGCCAGATGTTCAACGCGCGTGGTCAATTCGGCAAAGGTGATGGAGCGGTAAGCCGGGGAAATTTCGACAATGGCATCATTCGTCGCTGTTGCTGTCGAAAAGTCGGCAAGCGCTCGTCTGTCTGGCAGTACAGGAATTTCCGGTTGCTCTGGTGAAGGCGAGTTGAGCGGCGCGTCATCAGCCAATCGGTATCGTTCGACCCAGGCAACAACGGCGCCAGCGACATCGGCATCTTCGGCGACAAAGTGTGCTGCGCCCGGAAAACGATGAACATCGGCATGCGGCAGGCGCTGTTCAAGATCGTGAAGATAGAGATCACTGAAGACCTTGTCACGTGGTCCCCACAGCAACAGCGCCGGCACTTGTGCCAGCTGCTTCAGGCCCGCCGCTACTGCATCGAGCGTGGCCGCACTTTCATGCTCGGCATCGAGCGGAATATCGGCGACAAAATCAGCGATGGCGGAGCGTTGTGCGCGTGTGCGGTATGGCGCATGAAAACCGGCACGCACGCTGGCGGGCAGTCTCGGGCGTGACATCTCGATGGCGCCCTGAATGAAGGCGCGCGTATTGATCGTGGAATTCTTGAGAAACGGGCGTGAGCGAGTCAGGCGGATGAGCGCAGGTGCCGGTGAGCCCGGCGGTTGGTTCACGGCCGTGTTGGTGAGTACCACACCAACGAGCTGCGCAGCATGTGCATCAGCTGACAGTGTGTTGTCGGCTCCGGGTAGATGGCGCAGTGCCCATCCCAGTGAGACAGGGCCCCCCCAGTCATGGGCGACAGTGGCGACCGGCCCCTGAATTCCCAGCGTGTCGGTGAGCTGACACAGGTCGTCTATTCGTGTGGCGAGTGGACGTTTCCGGCCGGTACGTTCGGAGAAGCCCATGTCCAGCTGGTCGACAGCAATGATGCGTACCTGTTCGTCGTGTGATGCCACCACTGTCGCCAGCAACTTCCGCCACAGAAACGACCAGGAAGGGTTGCCATGGACACACAGCAGTGTCAGAGCCGGCGTATCCGATCGGCCTGCCCAGGAGTCCAGGACATGCCACGTACGGCCCACCGCATCGATTGTCGGGGTATGAACCAGACGAGACCACTCGGGATCAAGTCCGACAATGCCTGCAGGAGGAAGGCTGGCAGGTGCAGTGGGCCGTGTGTTCACCAGCTTATTTCAAGGAAGGCAGCGTTGAGTCCTGAACCCACGCCGACACACAGCACCCGATCCCCGGAATCAAGCGTTGGCGCCTCCTTTGCCAGGGTGAACGGGACTGCTGCCGGACCGATATTGCCGTAGGTCGGAAACGTCAATGGCACGCGGGTGTGATCAATGCCGAGAATCTCGACCATGGCTGCCGTGTGAACTCGTGAGACTTGATGAATGATGTAGCGATCCATATCACCCCAGTCGTCGCTATCCGCCCGGTCCCAGCAAACCTTGCCCAGCTGCGTACCGGCTGCCAGCAATGCCTTGGTATCGGTACGCATGCTCTCGAGTGAGCCGACGCACAGATCGTGGTGTTCGGTGGCTGCGCGAAATTCTCCACGGCCCAGACGGTGACTCCCCGGGTTATCCGAGTGGCGGCCCAGAACCATGGCTGCCGAGCCCGAGCCCAGTGTCAGACTGGCGAAGTTCGAAAACAGATCCGCCATGGTGGCGTTCTCATCGAGCAGGCGGTTGATCGTGTTCTGCTGGATTTCCCGCGTGCCCTCACCATCGACGATGAGTGCATAGTCGATCTGTCCGGCCTCGATGAGAGTGCCCGCCATATGCATGGCGTTGACAAAACCCAGGCAGGCGTTGGACAGGTCGAAGTTGATGCAATGCGGTGACAGACCGAGCCGGTCGTGCACGGATACCGCGCTGGATGGTTCCAGACGATCCCGGCAGACACTGGTGTTGGTGATCATGCCAATGCGGCCGGGATCGATGCCAGCGGCTGCAATGGCCTTCTCACCCGCCAGAGCAGAGGCTTCGATAAAGGAGATATCGTCAGGCCATTGACGGCGTTCTTCGATGCCGGCGAGCTTTTGCAACAGCCCTCTTTCAGCGCCTACGCGCTCCAGAAAAGGCGCAAGGGCATCGTCGATAGCGGCGGACGTGACCACGTTGGGTGCATCACACGCCTCTATCGAGACGATAGCGACGTCTTTGAACTGATACTGGAAATTGTTGGACACGGCACCCTCTTTACGTCTGTGAATATGCAGTTTCTCACGGCATGCGCCCGGATGCTTGCCCGGAGGGCAATTTTTTGGGTATCAACCTGCGGAGAAAGTCACCGGGAATTCAACGCTCGCAGTTGCTCCAGTTCCACCACAACAGCGTGTAATTGCGCATCGGCATTGCGAAACCAGTCAGTCGACCAGATTCTGCGCATCGTCCAGCCCAGCCTTTCAAGCACTTCCTGGCGCAGCCGATCCCGGTCGCGGGCGGACTTCGCCGAGTGATAGGTCGCGCCATCGCATTCGATTCCCATCAGGAATTCGCCGGGTCGGTCCGGGTTGCGCACCGCCAGGTCGATGAAGAAGCCAGCCACGCCTACCTGCGGTTCTGCGACAAAGCCTGCCGCGGCAAGTTTGCGGATGACGGCAATCTCGAAGGCACTGTCGGGTGCCTTGTCGGTGACGAGGGTGTTCGGCAAGTTCCCGGTTTCACAGTACTCCAGTAGCGCTCGCAGGCTCTGAAGCCCCGGTTTGCTGGAGCTGTCAGCCCTGATATCACCTGAGCCCATGGAGGCGACAATCTCCATGCGCTTTCGTGACCGGGTCAGGAGGACGTTCAGGCGCCGCCAGCCGGTATCGGAGCTGATCGGACCGAACCTCTGGTAGGTGATGCCGCCAATCATCTGCGGGCCGTAGGTCATGGAGATGATGATCACATCGCGTTCATCGCCCTGGACATTCTCCAGATTCTTGAAGAACAAGGGTTCATCGGCGTCCTGATTGCGATCGCAGATACGTTGCAGCAGATTGTCCGAGGCCAACTGCCTCTCCCATAGAGCCTCGATCTGGTCGCGCTGGTGAATGTTCATGGCCACCACGCCGACAGACTCATGGGGCCGTTCTTGCATCTGTTCGGCGAGCAGCGTGACGATATGCGCAGCCTCCATCAGATTGACATGGTCGTTGAAGGTGCCTTCATCCAGGCGTGTGAAATGGATACCGTATTCGTCCGTCCGGTTGAAGGGGGATGGGAACAGCACCAGGTCGGAGTCGTAGAATGTCTGGTTGGAGAAGGCGATGAGGGACTCGTGGCGCGAGCGGTAATGCCAGCGCAGGCGACGAGTCGGAAAGATGGGCAGCACGGCATCCAGAATACTCTCGGTGCGCTCCAGTCCGAGCTCTTCGTCATCATCCAGATCATCGTCGGAGGCCAGGCGATGGAAGAATGAGGTGGGTGGCAGCTGCTTGGGGTCTCCGACAACCACCAGTTGTCTGGCGCGAGCAATGGCTCCCAGTGCCTGTTCAGGACGAATCCGGGACGCCTCATCCATGACGATCACATCGAATTCATAGTGACCCGGTTCGAGGTACCGGGCGACTGACATCGGGCTCATCATGAAACACGGCTTGAGAGCCTGGATAGCCCCCGATGCGCGTTTGAGCAGCGAGCGAATGGCCACATGCCGCTTCTGCTTGCTCGCCTCGTGTTGAATGAGTGACAGCTCGGAGTAGGTGCTGACGGCGCCATGGCCGTTACCAACAGGAATGTCGCGACGACAACAATTGGCTGCAATCTGCTGCCGTTGCAGGCCCAGCAGCTCCTTGTCGTAACGCTGGAACTGCTGCCGTATGGCCTCGATCTCATTGCCGCCCACGGTGGCCAGTTCATCATCGACCTGCAGCATATACAGGGCGAGTTGCTGGTACAGATCAGCCTGGATGGCCACAGGTGTCTGATCTGCCGGTAGTGAGCCGTTTTCCAGATTAACCATCAGCGGCGTCAGTGTGTTCAGCGCGGTTCTCTGCCTTACCCGTTGATAGGACAGCCAGGTATCCAGCCAGTCGCTCTGTCGTAACGCCCGGGTATTGCGCTGATGGTCTTGCGCCAGTTGCTCGGAGCCCGATTGCCATTGAGCACGATTCACCTGTCCAAGAGCCTCGAAGGTATCCCGAGCTGACATCGCAGCAGTCAGTTCTTCAATCAAGGCGGGCTGTGCGTTACGCAATCGGCCAAGTTGTGCAAGCGTAGGCTCCTGCTGCATGGCACGGGAGAACAGACTGGAACTCGCCGCAAGACGAGCCAGCTTGTTCGCGTTTGCCAGAGTGGTTTGTGCTCGCGAATCGTCTGTTTGTGGATCGGCACTGATGGCAAACAGGGAAGGGACAAAGCGTGTGTGGGCTTCCGATTCTGTCCAAGCACGATGGTCGCGAGTACCGTTCGACCAGCGGGCGGCTTGTTCCATCAATTCCGACAAGGGCAGGGAGGAATCCAGTACGCAAGGCCCGAGTTGCGCAAGGCAGGCATCCAGGCGACTGACAAGGCCGGTGAGGCCGTGAGCTGGGTCGAGCAGGTGGCTCTCATGGGTGAAGGTGGAGAAGTACTGCGGATAGATGTCCTGCAATTTGCTGAAGCTCTGGCGCAACTTGTCAGCGCGCGCTCCCAGTTCGATGGCCGCTGTTCTGCCCAGCATGCTGGCGGTCTGGTCATCCAGCGAGAAAAGAGCATCGGCCTTTGGGGAATGGCGCAGCGTATGTTGACCAAATCGCGCATCGACTGATTGATACCACTGCAAGAGGGTTCGGTGCAGTAACAGATTGGTATCCAGTGAACGATAGGCCGAGCCCAGCGCCGGGTGACTCTGTTGTGCGTCATCAAGCTCTTCCATACCTTGCTGGTAGTCGATCAGCTGAGAGAGCTCGCTCATGGCAGTTGCCGGTTTGATACCCGGGCGCAATGACTGTTTCAGTGACTTTCTTGCCTGGCGGTAGCCTGGTTTGAGAAAACCGAAAAAACCGCTGTTCGCCAGCGTTCGGTGAATGTCCTGCAGAATTCTGCTGTCGGGCAACTGATCAACGGTGAAGTGATTTTCCAGTCGGCTGTACTGTTCGCGCAGGATCAGTATCCGAGGTTCGATATCATCCAGTGCCACCTGAAAACCGGCGTTCCTGTAACGATCATCACGGTAGTGCCACAGCTTGGCAGGTAGCTCCGAGCAGGCGTCGATCAGTTCATGGAGTGCGTACAAGCCATTGAGCGATGGTTCGAAGACGTCGTTGAAGGCTGCGGGTATTTGGCCTTCCAGGGTACGAATATCGTGGTGCAATGTGGTTATGCGTGTGCGCAAGGAGGCCAGTTGATCGATGTGAGCGACAACCTTGTCCAGAGCGGCGGATCCGCTCAGGCCCAGTTCATCCCGAATGCTCAGAAGGCATTGCGCGGTACGTGTTGCACACTCAACCGACAGCAGATCCTCCGGGTTGAAAGTGGAGGACAGCTGCGTGAAGCGCTGGCGTAGTGCTACTCGTTGTTCTTGCAGAGCCTCGAGCGAATCGGCAGTGTCCCGAAGTTCATCCAGCCGTTGTAGCAGCGTTTCGGGAATATCCTCGGGAAGCTGCTTGAGTGCGCTCAGAAGTATTGCCAGTGTGTCCTGATCCGGAGCGTCTGCAGAATCGATGTGCAGGGCATCCTGCAGAACACGCCAGTGTTTCATGATGTGCTCTTGTCGCTCGGTCCAATGCTCCAGAGCCTCTATCAAAGCCTGGCGCTGAGGGCCGGCAAGCTCCGGATTGGATACGCCGAACCAGGGGTGCGTATCGATGCTCGATTCAGGTGTCTGTCCGGCCACTGCCTCGAACACGCTCTGCAGACGTTCGGCTGATTCCAGTGTCTCTGCAATGAACGAGGCAGTGATACTCTCAGGATTGTCGACCTGCACCATGTTCTTTCCGGTGAGGGAAGAGGCGCGGTCGGCGAAATCGGAGGCACGTTGCAGAATCTGATGCGGTGTCAGCTCCGTGTTCTGCCAGGGTTGGTTCAGTTTCTCGGCATGCTCATGCAGGGTATTCCTGTGCCGCTCATAGCGGTTGATCTGCTCCTGAAGCGCAGTGGGTGGTGTCACATTCTCACGGCGTTTGTGGCTGTCAATCAGACTGTTCAGAATGGACTGCTTGTTGGACTTGTGGCTGTGTACCTCCAGACAGAAATCGCCCAGATCTGCCTGATCAAGGCGCCGCTTGACCACCTCCAGGGCCGCCAGCTTTTCCGCAACAAACAGCACGCTGAGTCCCTTGTTGATGCAGGCTGCAATCAGGTTGGTGATGGTCTGTGATTTGCCGGTGCCCGGTGGTCCTTCAATCACCAGATTGCGACCCTTGACCACATCGATGAGAGCGCTGTGCTGGAAACTGTCCGCATCATGAATCAGCGGAAATTCGCTGTGTAGTTCCGGCAGGCTGTCAAGCAGGTACTCGGGCAAGGTGGTCACGGTGTCGCTTTCCTGCACACCGTCGTCATCAGCCAGGCATTGCTGCAGCAAGGGATGGTCAGCCAGGTTGCCATCGGCAGGCCAGCGGGCTGGGTCGAGATCCTCGTACATCAGCTGTTGCGTGAAATCGAGCAGACACAAGGCGGCATAGCGCCGCACTTTCCAGCGAGGATCGACATGTTCGATGACTTGCCTGACAGAGTCGAAGTAATGCTCCGGCTGGCTGTCATCGTCGAGCGTCGGCATGTTCAGGTCGAAGTCCTGCAGCATGCGTTGCGACAGGCTGGCATTATCGAGCAAGCCGTCATCGCGCAGACTGATGCGATAGGTACGTAGCCCGTTCGTCGATACCTCTCTGCCACGGCTCAGATCAATCGGCACGACGAACAGAGGGGACAGACGAGGTGTACGGGACGAAGGGGATTCGTACCATTCGAGAAATCCCAGAGCCAGATACAGAACATTGGTGCCAGACTCCTCCATGGCTGTCCTTGATAACTGCCGGAGCTTGCCAAGGCGGGTATCGAGTTCCTCAGGGAATAACAGGGTCTGGAGTCTGTCGTCGGCGTGGCCGAGATCGATGATATCCGAGGCCCCGCCGGGCAGATCGTAGTCCGTGTTGATCTGATGGCGTCGCGCCCAGACATCGGCGTTCGGGTAGCTGTTTCTGATACATTCCCCAGTAGTTTCGTCGTAGACCAGATAGCCTTCATCCAGCAACGCCTGATGGCTGGGAGCCGGTACTGGCGACAGCTCGAACGGCTTGCCATCGATGAGTCGCTCATACACCTGGTCTGGCAATTCATCGACCAGGCGGACTACCTGTTTTCGGTCTAGGCGACAATGAACAAGGCGATTCCTGGCACTGGTATCAAGCAGCCGTTGACGCATTCGCTCAAGGCTTCTCAAAGCCTGTGAGTCGTTGCCAGAATCGAGGTTTATATCAGGAGTATTGCTATGGTCCATCCGTGATTCCATGTAAGCGACTCTGGCATTGTGCCAGCAGGAAAGGCATGGAACGAGGTGGTAAATTGACCGGCGCTTTTAAAAATGAGAAACAGTATGGAATCTGATACCGAAACGGTTCAGTCAGCCGAGATTCGCGGTCTGAGAGACATCACTGCTCGCTACTCGCGTTCATTCACCTGGCTGCAGCGTTACGACGAAGGCTTGCTGGATGATCCGAAAGGACAGGCCGGGGGCATATTGCATTCTCCGGAAGTTGCCATGCAGGCGCTGCGAGAGCTCAAGCAACAGTTGATGCAGATGGGTGAGGCCACCGAGCTTTTTGCCCATCCTCGTGCGGACGGGTTGCAGGGCATCCTGGGCAATCTGAATCAGAGTGTTTTCGGAGAACCTGCCTATCCGACGGTGGAGAGCAAGGCGGCGCACTTGTTGTATTTTGTCGTCAAGAACCATCCCTTCTCTGATGGCAACAAACGCAGTGGCGCGTTTCTATTCGTTGATTTCCTCTACCGCAACAAACGCCTTCTCGACTCCGACGGCGTCGCCGTCATCAATGACACGGGACTGGCCGCCATTACCTTGCTGGTGGCCGAGTCAGACCCGAAACAGAAGGACACCATGATTCGCTTGATCATGAACATGCTGGCCGTTGGCTGACCGTCCTCTGGGAGCAGTGGCATTCTTCACTGGAGGCCCCTGAGTCAGGCTGATATGATCAGGCATGAACAACGAACTCTCCGATCTGGGCCTCTCCACCTTCTTCACCCAGCAATTATCCATTGACGAACTGGAGCATGGACAGCTTGCGCGAGTGTTTCAGGTGCAACGCTCCGGACTGGTTCTGGGCAACGGTTCCCTAACGTGGTCACTGACGCCGGGAGCGGATTGGTACCAGCTGCCAGCCGAGCATCGAGCAACGGTCGGCGACTGGCTCGTTCTTGACGACTCGGGCGATAGAATGCTGAGGCTGCTGGAGCGCAAGAGTGTCTTCAAGCGAATGGCTCCGGGCACGAAAGTCGAGGTGCAGCTGATGGCGGCCAATATCGATACGCTGTTTGTGGTGAGCTCCTGTAACGAGGACTTCAACGAATCCAGGTTGGAGCGTTATCTGGCCTTGGCGCATGAGGCCGGGGTCGACCCGGTCATCGTCCTGACAAAATCCGATCTGGCGCAGAACGCTCAGGATTATGTCAATCGTGCGCTGGTGGTGAGTGGTGGTGCACCGATCGAACTGGTGAACGCCCTGGATGCCGCCACCCTTGACAACGTGACGTCCTGGATCAGCAAAGGCTCGACGATTGCACTAGCTGGCTCATCGGGTGTGGGCAAGTCCACGCTGCTCAACTCGCTGGCTGGGCAAGC
This sequence comes from uncultured Granulosicoccus sp., assembly GCA_947499955.1. Lineage (GTDB taxonomy): Bacteria > Pseudomonadota > Gammaproteobacteria > Granulosicoccales > Granulosicoccaceae > Granulosicoccus. The sequence goes on along the minus strand of CANMQI010000006.1, from coordinate 436,151 downwards.
GCTGGCAGAAACCGCCGCCATACGAGAACAGGATGCCAAAGGCCGGCATACCACCACCTACCGTGAGTTGCATATTCTGCCCTCGGGCGGCCTGGTGCTGGACCTGCCTGGCATCCGGGAACTCAAGGTCGGTGAGGTAGGTGCCGGTGTGGATGAAGTGTTTGACGATATTGGCGCTCTGGCAAAGCGATGCCGTTTTGCCGATTGCAAGCACCATGATGAGCCGGGTTGTGCAGTTCGGCAGGCAATCAGCGATGGTCAGCTGGATGAGCGGCGTTTGCGGAACTACGAGAAGCTGGCACGCGAAGATGCGCGGCACACGGCGACGCTGGCGGAGCAACGTCAGCAGGACAAGGCCTTTGGCAAGATGGTCAAGCAGCACGTGAGCATCAAGAAGCGCCGCTGAGAGACAGAGACTTCAATGAACGAAGTTTGCTAGCAGACTCCCGGCCCTGGGGGCAAGTGTGAATATTACGCATCCAGCGAGGTGATTGTTGCCATGATGCAAGCAAGTATTCACCGCATACTGATGCAACAGTCATCCGGCGGCTTTCCGTCAGGGAAAATAAATGAATGCATCAGCGACATCACGTCGATATCCACGCAAACCCATTTCCAGAGCAATACTGGCAACCGCGGTCACGATCTCTCTGGCCGCCTGTGGTGGATCATCGGACTCGGGTGGCAGTGGCAGTAATCCGGGTAATCTCCCGCTGGATGATGATTCGAATCTGCGTCCGCTGGATGTCTCTTTCCTGATACCCGAGCGGTTGAAGCTGATTGACGTTGCACTCACTGCAACCGTGACGGCAGGAGGAACGGGGCAGAACATGGAAGAGCTTGATGGTACGTTCACGTCGACTCTTGGACTGCCCGGCGATCAACAACTTCAAGTCTACGTAGGTGTTCGCCGAGCGGAGGACGACCTGTTGCTGGCAGCCGCAGACACCACGGCGTGGCTGGGTGATGAAGGTAGCAAGATCAGCCTGCCAGAGCAGTTGTTCAGTTATTCCTTTGATCAGGACGGTGATGGTGTTGACAATATCGTCGAGATCGAACGAGGTACATCACCCACCAGTCTCAGTCTGGATTACGATGCCGATGGTCTGCCTGATGATAGTGATCGTGACGATGACAATGACGGCGTTCCCGATGACGTCGACGCGTTCCCGTTCAATGGTCAGGAATTCGAGGATACGGACAATGATGGAATCGGTAATCGCTCGGATCGTGATGACGACGACGACGGTGTACCGGATGAAAACGATGCCTTCCCGACCGATGCGACTGAAACCCGGGATACCGACAAGGATGGCATTGGCGACAACATGGATACGGATGCCGACGGTAACGGCGTTGAAGATGATCAGGAAGACTCCGATTACGACGGTGTGCCTGATCCGATCGACTTGTACCCGAACGATTACTATGAATCAGCGGACGCTGATGGCGATGGTATCGGCGACAACGCGGATCCGGACGATAACAACGACGGCGTCCATGATTATCGGGAAGGCTCGCAGATCATCGTGCCTTATGTCGATAACGCAAGTATCAATATCGATGGTCGTTGGGAAACCGGCTACCAGAACAATCAGTACTACGACGAGTGGGGCAAGGCGGTTGACAATGACTCGTATGGCTACAGCCTGAGGTTGGGCAATCTGCAAGTTGACAACACCGGGCGCTACGGTGAATACAGTTACTCGAGCAACTATTTCGAGATGATGCACGACGGGGAGTATCTGTACGTCAAGATCACCATTGGTGACGAAGAACTGGATGACTGGTTCAACGATTCGGTTGATATGTGGGATGACGATTCGGTTGAGATCTATTTCGACGTTGGCTACGATCAGGCGCAGACTTTTGGCGATAACGATTTCCAGCGACTGTTTCGTTTCCGCGATGATGTGGCAGACAAGACTGTTGACGGTTATTACTCGGCCAGCGGTATGGTGACTGACTACGTCAGTAGCTACCGTCACGAAAACAACGCCAGTTCGGTTTATCAGCAGCTCTACGAGATTCGGGTCAAGCTCTCTTCGATCGGCCTGGAACCCGGCGATACCTTCGGTCTGGAAGTCGGCGTCAACACGGACAATGACGGTGGTGCTCGGGATGTCAAATGGGGTTGGTGGGCACCGGTCGGCAAGGACATTGCCTGGGAAAACCCCAGCGTCTTCGGCAAGGCAAAGCTGCAGCCGAGCGATTGATACAGACCGACGGCTACCGCCCTCTGGGCGGTAGCTTTTTTCCTGGTACGAATTTCCTGTCTTACACCGCTTCAAGGACAAATTAACATGCGCAATACCAAGCCTTGCCCATCGGCAGGTCGCTTCTCGCTGTCCGACAATGCTCGCCTGAATCCCGTAGCTGCGCGGATGAAGAATCGTTATCTGACCAGCCTGGTAATGGCTTCGTCCGTCGTCGCCAGCCCCATGCTGATGGCGTCCCCCAGCGTCAATGGCAATGTGATTTCATGGCCCGATGATGGTTGGTATCAGGTGCAGACGGCCGATGGCGCAACGACATTGTGTGGCGGTGGCAGCTCCTGTGAGGTTGGCCCCGGGAATTATCTCGTTATCAATCACACACTCGGCATTCGCTATACCGATGTGCAAGTGGGCGATCAACAGAACGTCGCTGGAATACAGGTGAACGGGCAGGTGATCAGCTGGCCTGATTTCGGCTGGTATCAGGTGCAGAGCGTTGGCGGTCTGGTGATATACTGCAACGGTGGGCGCTCCTGTACGGTTGAGCCGGGCACTTATCAGGTCATTGATCACACGACAGGTCAGCGCTTCGAGAACATTGTTGTGGGTGATTCCCCGGTCATGTCGGAAGTGGTGGTTGACGGCCGGAGAATCAGCTGGCCTGATGACGGCTGGTATCAGGTACAAACTGCCGATGGCGTTACCTCTCTTTGCAATGGTGGTAGTTATTGTGATGTCGAGCCAGGCACTTATCTGGTCATCAACCACACAACCGGCGTGCGATTCACTGACATCGTCGTGAGCGATGACGGTGATCCGGACGAGGCGACTGCTGTCATCACTCGTGACAATCATATCGAACTTCTTGCCCAAGTCTTCTCGGTCTATACCGGCCGCATCCATGGCGACACCTTGCCAGGCATTCCTTCCGATTTCATGGACTCTCGTTCATCGATGGAAATCGAGGTTCCCGAGGACATCTCGAGCGGACACGATCATGCAAGCCGGTATCAATATGCCTGTGATAACGGTGGAACCATGGAGTATACGATCACAGCGGGTGCCTACGAGAACACGGACAGCACCTTCAGTTGGGACAGCTGCCTCGACGGTGACATCACGAAGAATGGCACGCTCAACTCCTGGACATATGAGTATGGAAGCTACTATCAGGACCTGATCACCAGCTCGTACACCGCCGATTATGCGACCGGGGAGCACGTTGAACTGGACGGCGGCTATGGAACCATCACAGCCTCTAATATCAACCCCGCGACACGGCGCATAAACCGCTGGATCCACAGAGACTTCAGCTATACATCCGGAAACGAGTCCACTGAGCTGTCCATCCGGAACGCAGGTACAAGAACCGACTATATCTGGTACAGCTTCAACGCGGACGAGTTCTCTGCATCACTCAATGGTAGCTTCGAGCTCGCATCAGCGCTGACCGATCAGCAGAGCATAGCGGTGGAAACGAGTGAGCCTCTGGGTGCCCGATTCGAAGTGGACGGCTCGTTCACCTATAACGAGACGCAAGCTGACGAACAGGAACTGGCCTATCCCGACTGGGCTTTTACCGATGGCGTGCTTGAAATGACTGCTGAAGATGGCAGCGCCTTGCGACTGGAGGCAGACAGTGGCGATGAACTGACCGCGACAATCACGCTCTTGCAGGATGACGAGGTGCTCGAGACCTTTCAGCAGCCATGGTCTCTCTGGTCAGATGTGCTGGAAGATGTGCAGTCTGACCCTCGCTCAGATAGCAACAACTAGGGCCAACAAGAGGTTTCCGTTGTTGGCTCAGGCCGCTCGATTGAATGTCTTGTCCGAAACAGTACGATTGATCGAATCGATTGTTCCGGGCAAGTCAGCGGGTCGTACAGGAGCCGAGTAGTAGAACCCTTGAATGCTGTGGCAGCCGAGTGCAACCAGCTCCTCTTTCTGTTCCAGCGTCTCTACTCCTTCTGCCACGGTTTCCAGGTTCAGTCCGGATGCCAGCAGCAAAATCGTATTCACCAGCGATTGTTGAGAATCCTCATGCTGCAGGCGCATGGTGAAACTGCTGTCGATCTTGAGTACATCCAGCGGCAGGTCCTGCAGATATTTCAGCGATGAATAGCCCGTGCCGAAATCATCGATGGCGATTCGAATGCCGGCCGAACGAAGCGTCTGCAGACGGGCGACAACGGCCTCGATGTTCTGCATGACGATGCTTTCGGTGACTTCCAGCTCCAGTCTGTGAGGGGCCACGCCATGAAACGCCAACAGGTCGACTACTCGTTTCCCGAAATCCTCCAGCTGAAACTGTGTCGCTGCAATATTGACTGCGATCCTCAGTTTGCCCAGCCCGGTCTTGTCCCATTGGGCAGCCTGCTTGACAGCTTCATCCAGCACCCACGCCCCGATGACATTGATCAGCCCCGCTTCTTCGGCGACGGCGATGAAATCGGCAGGTTTCAGCAGACCTCTTGTGGGATGCTGCCAGCGAATCAGTGCCTCGACGCCATCGACCATGCCAGTGCTACAGTTGACTTTCGGTTGGTAGAGAAGCCTGAATTGCTCATCGGCAATTGCGTCGCGCAGCTCATATTCGACCCGGACGCGATCGTACACCTGCGTGGCGATCGTCTGATCAAAACACAGAACACGGCCCTTGCCACTGTTCTTGGCCTGGTACATCGCAACATCCGCCTTCCTCAGTAGCTCATCCGCAGTGGTTCCATCTTCAGGAAACCGGCAGACCCCGATGCTGGTGCCGACTTGCAGACTGGACCCTTCGATCTGAAAGGGCGTCTCCATGGACTCGGAGAAGCGATTGGCCACATCCATCGCCGCCTGTATCGATTGCGTGCCCCTGATGATGACGGCAAATTCGTCGCCACCCATACGGGCGAGCAGATCCTTCTGCCTCATGCAATGGCGGAATCGATTGGCCACCAGCTTCAGCAGTTCATCACCTACGGCATGGCCCTGTGTATCGTTGACCAGCTTGAAACCATCCAGGTCCATGAAAAGAACCGCTCCTGCCTCTTTTTCTGCCAGAGACTGTTCGAGGCAGACACCCAACGACTCTTCGAACTGGCGCCGATTGGGTAATCTGGTCAGGCTGTCGTGGTTGGCCTGATGCTGCAGGGCGGAATGCAGTTCATAGCGTTCCAGTGCTGCCGACAGTTGGTTGACAACGGTGCGAAAGACATTGATTTCGCTTTCATCGAAATCATGTCGCTGGCGTTCTCTGACAATGACCAGAGCGCCGTAGGTCTTGCCTGCAGATATGACCGGCATGCACGAGGTACTGCCGAAATTTCCCATATCGCGCATGGCGTGCACCCTGGAGGATTCGCGAGGATCCCGCTGTTTGCGCGAGATGAAGGCGTCTTCCCCATGCTCACTGCACCAGGCGCAGATGGTCTCTCCGGCAAGATCATCTGGCATCAAATCGATACGTGCGATGCCCTCGTGCGTTTTCCCCCAGGCGACACGATGTTGCACTTTTCCATCATCATCAATGTTGAAGAAGGACGAGATGGAAATATCGATCGTCTCGAACAATTTGCGACACACGGCATCGGTATCTGCAGAGGGTTCAGAGATGGTTGACAAGGAGCTGCCCAGTTCGCTCAAGGCACGCGTTCGGGAAAGCTCGGCGCGAGTTGTTGCCATCAACTGTGCATTCTTGATGGCGATGGCCGCGAGGGGGGCAATCTTCTCGACCAGCGCCAAGTCCGGTCGGAGTGTTTCCCGACTGTCCAAGCAGCCAACCATGATCAGACCGATGACGCTGTCATCGACAAACATGGGCACTGTGCAGAGTTGTTCCTCCGTTGTGGATCCCGGAATCCTGTATCGCCCACCGGTTGTCGAATCGTTGAAAACGGTTGTTCGATCTTCCCATGCCTTGCCGGCAATGCCTTCTCCCCTGGATCTGCACATGCCGAGGCATGCCGATTTTCGCGGACCGACAGCGGCAACCACTTGCATGTAGTCAAGCGATTCGTTCAGCATCCAGACATAGGCACTGTCGGCACGGGTATGAGCCACGATGGATCCTGCGATATGATTGAACAGCGTGTCCAGATCCAGCTCTCCCATCAGATTGGTCAGTACATCGTCCAGAGTGGAAAGGTGACTGTCCTGCAGCTCGACCGTCGCGCGGTTTTCAGCCAGGTTCTGATGCAGACCGATGAGATCGCTGACGTCTCGTGATTGAACGAGCAATGCCGTGATATTTCCATCCCGGTCTCGCAACGGTGTTCTCAGAGTATCCACAGAATGCATCGAGCCGGTCTGAAACGGCATCTTTCCGCTGGTCTCATGCTGAGGACAGCCAGCCTGGACTGCCTGGTCATCCAGATACCAGAAACCGGGAAAGCCTGATTCTTCATCGCCGAGGACCATTTTCTCCGGTATGCCGACGTCCAGATCGTTCCGGGCGATGATCTCATCCATCGGCAGTCCGAGAGAGTCTGCAAGAGCCTGGTCAAGCAGCATGAAACGATGTTCCAGGTCCTTGATCACAAAGGTAGTGGATTGTGCATCAGCCATCTGTTGCAGCATGTGCTGCATCTCGAATTGTCGAAACACTGGGAATTGCTCGGAACCTGGCTCTCATGCCTTTTCGGCCATGGATTGCTCAACTGATGAGCCGAGTTCGAAAAGCGTTATGCGATGCCGGACGGTTGTGACGCCAATCAACCTGCGAAGGAGCCATTGTGAGCCTGCTCACGTTTCGACAGTTGGCCGGAGGCGTCGAGGTGATGGAAACGAGAGTCCCTGTATCGCCGCCTCGACTCGGGGTTCACCACCTCCATGAATCGCTGACTCGACTCGGGTCTCATGACATTCATGGAAGGGTGCTTGAGTGGGGTAGTGATGTGACTGTTGACGAGATAGCCATGTCAGTGCAGCATGAGCCTATCGCTTCATCAGGACTGCCAAGGGTTGCCGACCATGACAACAAGACCCGTTTCTCTGTGGGACGTTTCAGCGGAGGAGGCAGAGATCTCGCAGCCATTCAATGGCAGCTCCACGGTGGATGTGGCTGTGGTTGGCGGCGGGTTCACCGGCTTGTCCACCGCCTTGCACTGCGCTGAAAAGGGCTTGTCGGTGCAGCTGCTTGAAGCCGAGCAGATTGGTTATGGAGGCTCTGGACGTAATTGCGGTCTGGTTAACGCAGCGTTGTGGTTGCCGCCTGCCAAGGTGCGCGTCAAACTGGGTGACACCTACGGGCCACGATTCATCCAGCAGTTCGGCAAGGGGCCGGAATATGTGTTCTCCTTGATCGAGAAGCATCAGATGCGTTGCGAGACAACGCGTAGCGGCACCATCCACGCGGCGCATTCTCCCGCTGGCTTGAAGGATCTGCAAGGACGCATGGCAGAATGGGCGCGCCTGGGTGAGCCTGTAGAACTGCTTGATCGAGCTGCGGTATCCGAGATGATCGGGACCACCCGATTTCACGGTGGCTTGCTGGATCATCGCGCCGGTACGATCAACCCGATGGGCTATTGTCGCGGTCTGGCCCGCGCTGCAGATGGTGCCGGCGCCACCTTGTCCACCGGTATCCGGGTGACAGGCTTGCGCAAGCAGGGCACCGCCTGGCTTGTCGAGACCGATCAGGGTATCGTTACTGCGAAGGCGGTGATACTGGGCACCAACGCCTATACCGATGAGCTGTGGCCCGGCTTGAAGCGCGTTTTCACCACGATCAATTACTTTCAGCTGGCCACTCGCCCTCTGGATGACAAGGCCTCAACGATATTGCCAGGCGGGCAGGGTCTATGGGATACAGCACCCATCATGTTCAACTTTCGACGTGATGCCTTTGGTCGACTGCTCATTGGCAGCATGGGCAGGTTCATGGGCACACTCGATAGCGGTCTGTCGCAACGCTGGGCCAGTCAGCAGATTCGCAGGCTGTTCCCGGCGTTGGGGCCGGTTGAATTCGAAGCAGCCTGGCACGGACAGATCGCCATGACTCCTGATCACCTGCCGCGTATCCACGAACTGGATACGAATGTCTTTACGGCGATTGGCTACAACGGTCGAGGCATTACCACAGGCACACTTTTCGGCAAGGCCATGGCCCAATTGCTTACCGGCATGCCCAGGTCCGAGTTGCCCCTGCCGGTGAGTTCATTGTCAACGGTTGCCAATGCGCCGTTGTATTCACACCTTTATCAGACAGCATTCACGGCTAACCAGGTGTTTCGGAGCATATTCTGAGGTACAAGGTGAAGCCGTGTCAGACGCTGACTGTCAGGTGTTGGCGCCAGCGATTCTCTTTGAACGTGGAAACGCTGTCGACAGTGTTGAACAAGCGATTGGCTCCCTGGTTCAGCCCTGAATCTCAATACCCCAGCAACCTCGGCAAGCCCAGTGACACCACGGGTATATACGTTGTCAGTAACAGGGCAACCAGGATAGCCAGGTAGTATGGCCAGATGGTCCCTATGACCTGTTCTATCCGCACCTTGGCTATCGCACAACCGACGAACAGACACCCGCCCACTGGGGGAGTCGTCAGTCCAAGTCCCAGGTTCATCATCAGCAACATGCCGAACTGCACCGGGTCCATGCCCAGTGAGATGGCTACGGGCAGGAAGATCGGTGTGCAGATCAGGATCAAGGCGCCCATGTCCATGAACATGCCCAGTGCCAGCAGCGACAGATTGATCAGTGCCAGCAGTACATACTTGTTGTCGGAAATGTTCTGCAGCCCGTCAAGGATGGCTGCGGGAATCTGGTACAGCGCAATGAAATAACTGAATGCCTGGGCAGTGCCAACCAGTATCATGACCATGGCCGTGGTCCGGATGGCCTGTACGACACTCTCCCAGAACAGTTTGAATGTCAGCGTGCGATAGAAGAACACAGTGACAAACAAGGCGTAGATGACACCGATGGCCGCGGATTCCGTGACGGTGAAGATGCCCGACACCACACCTCCGATAATGACGACGGCTGTAAAGAAGCCGGGCAGAGCCGAACCGGCCGCATACACCACGGCACGCCAGCCGGGAAAGGCACCAATAGGGTATTGGCGCTTGACCGCTACCAGATAGGCGGCCACCGACAGGCACAGACACAGCAGTATGCCGGGAACCACGCCTGCCAGAAACAGGGAGGTGATGGAGATACCGCCACCCGCGGCCAGCGCGTACAGGATCATGTTGTGGCTTGGTGGAATCAGTACGCCGGCAATCGATGATGTGACGGTCACGTTCACCGAATAGTCGTCGTCATAGCCGCGCTCGCGCATCATCGGGATCATGACCGAGCCCAGTGCCGATGTATCGGCAACGGCAGAACCGGAGATGCCGCCAAACAACATGGAGGTGAGCACATTCACGACACCCAGCCCACCGCGAACCTGGCCGACAAGGGTCTCTGCAAAGCGCACCAGACGAATGGCAATGCCGCCTCGCATCATGATTTCACCGGCAAAGATGAAGAACGGAATGGCCAGCAGCGAGAAGACATTGATGCCGGCGACCATGCGCTGAAACACGATGAGCGGAGGTATGCTTTCGTGGAATGCGGCTGCAACAGCCGCGATTCCCAATGCAAAGGCAATGGGGATGCTCAGAGCGGTGGCCAGCGCGAACACCAGTAGCAGTATCGTCAGGCCCATCAGAGTGTCTCGTTGGTGTCTGTTGAAGATTCTTGAGGTGAGTCTGTTGTGGGTTGCCTGACGGCAAACCAGACTCGCTCCAGCATGAAGGCCACGATCAGAACACCGCTGACGATCAAGGGCAAATACTGCAAGCCCTGAGGCAGTCCTATCAGGGGAATGTCACGCCCCCAGGTACCTTTCACCAGCGGCCAGGATCCGAAGATCATGACCAGGCCGAACCCCGCGATCACGAACGCGTTCAGGATTTCGCACCAGCGCTGCAGGCGTGATGGGAGCAAGTCGACGAGGTAGCCGATACCGAGGTGGAAGTTTTCACGCAGGCCCACAGCGGCCATGGGTAATGTCACGAACAGGATCAGCAGCAAGGCGGCCTTTTCTGTCCAGGTAGGTGTGTCGTTGAGAACATAGCGGCCCCAGACCTGCCAGCCGGTAAAACCGACCAGCAGGATCAGCGCATTGGCACTGATGAAAACCACGGCCAGAGACAGATGATCAAAGGCTTTCCAACGCATAGGCAGTCACGGCGAGTGTTGGTGCCGCAGGTGAATGCGGGCAGGGAGGTTTGATTGCAGTCTCAAGGACCCTGCAAGCTTTCAGGCCAGGCAGGGTCCCTGTGACAGCGGGCAACGATCAGTCTGTTGCCTGAATACGCTTGAGTAGCTCGGCAATGACAGGGTCCGATGCAAACTCCTCGTACACCGGTTGCATGGCGTCGCTGAACGGTGTCTTGTCTTCGACGGCGACGATGATGGAGCCGGCGTCTTCCACGATCTTGCGGGATTTGGCTTCACGCTCTGCCCACAGTTCGCGCTGATAGATGGCAGCTTCCTGAGCGGCGGTGCGAATGATGTCCTGATCCTCTGCACTGAAGGTATCCCAGGTCGTCTTCGCAAACATGATGCCTTCAGGCACGATGGTGTGTTCGTCGAGAATGTAGTACTTGGCTACTTCGAAATGAGCCGTTGACTCATAGGATGGCCAATTGTTTTCGGCACCATCGACAACGCCTGATTGCAGTGCCGTGAACACTTCACCAAACGGCAGCGGTGTTGCGTTGGCACCCAGTGCTTCGACCATCGCGACATTGATATCACTGTTCTGCACCCGAAACTTCAGGCCTGCGATGTCTTCCACCGAGTTCAGCGGTACATTGGCGTAGAACGATCGCGAGCCGCTGGCAAACCAGCTCAAGGGCACCATGTTTGCCTCGTTCATGGCCGCGGCAATATCAGCTCCGATGTCACCTTCCATGACACGAAACTGGTGCTCGGGAGATTTGAATACATAGGGCAGTGATGCCACCCCCAACTCCTTGACTGTATTGACCATGGGAGCCGTGGAGAATATGCCGTAATCCAGCGCACCGAATTGAAGTTGTTCCGTGGCGAATTCGCCTTCACCCAACTGCGCCGAGTGGTAGTTGGTCAGTTTGATTCGATCGTCAGTGCGTTCGCCCACCAGATCGCTGAAGCGATCAAGCGCTACGGAAACCGGATAATCAGGTGGATGCGTGTTCCAGCCACGGTATTCCTTGGCCGAGGATACCGTGGCGAAACCACACAGTATCGCCGCCAGCACCAGACGCTTGCTTGGTAACTTCATTGTTCACTTTCTCCCGGTGGTTGCCGGATCATTCCGGTCATTCTGATGATGTAGAGGGGTCGTCCGTTTACTGATGCACATGATTTTCGTAGGTGGACAATCACCATGAAAGCCGGAAACAACCCTTCAGGTCAAGATATATTTCATGTATCGTGGCGTGATGACCATGCTGCAGTGGCTTCCCCCGGAACTTGCGACAAGCACTGCCGTGCTGCTGGTCGCCATCAGTTTTGCAACTTCTGCCATCAGTGCCACCTTCGGCCTGGGTGGTGGTGTTGCCATGCTGATAGCCCTGCTGTCCGCGGTACCTCCCATTGTGGCCTTGCCGGTGCATGCTCTGGTTCAGGTCGGTTCCAATGCGGGACGTGCCTGGATGATGCGTCCGCATATCATGCGTCGGGTGTTCCTGTGGTTTCTGCCGGGCGGCGTGCTGGGTGTGTTGATTGCCAGTCAGCTGATCGTGAGCTTGCCCACGACTGTGCTGCAGATGGCTCTGGCGATATTCATTCTCTGGAGTGTCTGGATGCCGGGCATGGGGCGGCGGGAGCTGCGTGACCCGGCCTTTGTGGCTGTGGGGGCCGTCACCAGTTTTGCCACCCTGTTTCTCGGTGCAACCGGTCCCTTGCTGGCCGCTTTTCTTTCGCCAACGCTCTATGGTCGGGATCGTACTGTGGCGACGCATGCGGCGTGCATGACCCTGCAACACTTGCTCAAGCTGATCGCATTCGGCTTCCTCGGCTTTGTTCTCACTGAGTGGTTGCCGTTGGTCCTTGCGATGATTCTCAGCGGATTGCTGGGCACACGGTTCGGAGGCGCATTGCTGCACCGCTTTCCGGAAGGCGCATTCAAGAAGGTGTTCAAGGTGATACTGACGGCGCTGGCAGTGCGACTGTTGATCAGATCCCTGCTGGGTTGAAACATTGCGAATCTGCAATGAAACCGGCGTGAGCGCGTGATGGTCTTGTGTTCTGTGTGGAATCACTCCCTTACAGGAAACAACCATGATCAAATCAGTAGGTACTTTCCGACAACCGCGACAAGTGCTCAGACAAGCTCTGGCCACAGTTGCTCTGGCCGGAGCCGTTGCAGGCTCGTCAGTCGCCAATGCAGACGGCTTGCCGGATTTTGAAACTCTCGTGGAAGAGCAGGCGGACACGGTGGTGAGCATCGCGGTCATGCGCGAGACACTGCAGCCGACGACGGCAGAATCGCCGTCACTTCAACAATTGCCTGAAGAACTGCGACGCTTCTTTCAGCAAGACCCTCGCCAACAACCTCCAGGTGGATCCGGACGTGGCATCGGTTCCGGCTTCATCATCTCCGAAGATGGCTATGTCATGACCAATGCGCATGTCGTCAGTGATGCATCCGAAGTCATGGTGACTCTGGATGACAGACGGCAGTTGCCGGCAACGATTGTGGGAGTCGATGAATCGACCGATATCGCCTTGTTGAAAGTGGATGCCGATGATCTCCCTGCGGCTGAACTGGGCAACTCTGACGAAGTGGCTGTTGGTGAATGGGTGCTGGCCATCGGCTCGCCATTCGGACTGGACCATACGGCGACTCAGGGTATCGTCTCTGCCGTGTCACGCAATCTGCCCTCGGGCGGCTACGCACCTTTCATTCAGACCGATGTGGCCGTCAACCCGGGTAACTCGGGTGGTCCGCTGTTCAATACCGACGGCGTTGTCATCGGCGTCAACTCGCAGATCTATTCCAGTTCGGGTGGCTACCAGGGGCTGTCGTTCGCGATACCCATCAACGTGGCCAGACATGTCGCTGATCAGCTGAAGACAAGTGGTCATGCGAGCCGTGGCTGGTTGGGTGTTGCCATTCAGGATGTCGATCAGGGTCTGGCGGATGCCTTCGGTCTGGATGCACCGACAGGTGCGCTGGTGTCCAGTCTGTCTGAAAACGGTCCGGCGGCAGCGGCGGGTCTGAAACCTGGCGATATCATCACCGAGTTCAATGGTTCGAAAGTCAATCGCTCAGGCGACCTGCCAGGGCTGGTCGGTGTGATTCCTGCCGGAGAAATTGCCAATGTGACTCTGCTTCGCGATGGCAAGGAACGCAATCTGACTGTGACCATCGGCAAGTTCGAGACACAGACCGTCGCCGTGACTGATGCCGCTGAGTCCAGTGCCGGACGTCTTGGTATCGTGGTGGGCAAGCTGGATGACGAGATGCGCGAACAGCGTGGTATTGCACACGGCGTGCGGGTCATTGAAGTGGATCCGACGGGCTCTGCTGCAAAGGCTGCGATTCTACCTGACGATATCATCCTGAGCCTCGACGGCAAGTCCATCGATAGCCCCGACGAATTCATCGATCAGATCGACAAGTTCGATGCCGGCAAGCGGGTCGCCTTACTGATTCAACGTGGCGAACATTCGCGCTACGTGGCAATCGAAATTCCGAAATTGCACGAGTAGGCAAACGCACGCTCGAAGCGCGCCATCGCCTGGTGAGCAGCCGGACCGTCATCAGTTGAGTGACGGTCCGGCCGTCTAGTCCGATTGGCCGGCCGTCTGAAGCAGGCTTTCGGCGACGCAAGAGCTTTCCCGGATGCGCTCTTGTCCTCACAAGCTGTCACCTCGTGAGCGATTCCGTGCAGGCCTCCAAGTGGGGTCAGGCCCGTAACCCATGGCCTCGGGCAAGAGCAAAGTGCCGTATATATTTATAGTATAGTGTCAGCTCCCTGGGCAACCCGGAATAGACGCAGGTGTCTGACCCTACCAAGTCGAAAACGCTGCACTATCTGCGCTCCGTACATGATGGACAGCCGCAGAACATCGAAGCATCCATCCGCGTCATGCTGCGACGCAGGCGAGTCTGCAAGGATACCGAACTGGATCCAGGCGATCAGTCGATCATGCGGGTGCAGCATCGACAAGCCTCCACCGCCAGAAAGCCGGTGTTGTTGCATCTGGTCAGTTATGTACCGGGTGAGAAGGCAGCCACTATCGACCCGGACCCGGAAGGGCCGGAAGATCACGGTGATGCCGAGCGTCCACCCAAAGGCAAGGAGTTCAAGGCGGGCGAGTGCTTCCTGTTGGTAAAGAATGCCGATGTTCTGTTCTGTGCCAACGGCATCACCCAGGCGGCCGCCAGAGTGTATCTGAGCAAGCTGTTCGCTGACTGCGGCGTCGAACCGGATCAGTGCAGATTCGACCTGCGACCGGCAGCCGATCTCGATCGGCTGGCCATCATCCGTGAGCGAGGTGTTTCTTCCATCCAGCTGGGTAGTGTTGCCTACGAGGCCAGTCGCAAGCTGTTGCCGAAGAATCAGAGCATGAGTCGCCGCCTGCTCAAATCGGTTTCCGATCAGGTATCAGCGCTGGTGGCCAGAGACGATACAGTGCTGGAGCAGCGGGTGATGGAAGACCTCATCGTCAATGTCGAACTCAAGCTGCAGGGCAATTCCTTTGCCGATATCGAAGCCCAGCGCTCCATTGATCAGATGGCCATTGCCTTGCTGGCTGAGGACCACGATAATCAGGGCTTCACCATCGTCACTCGTGACGGTAATCGCCTGTCCGAATTGTCCGTACGCCTGCACAAGCGTGTCAAGGTGGCATCCTCGAACAACTCGGTAGAGCACAGCTCCGTCTGGAATTCCCTGACAGTCTATTATGATGAATTGCATGAGGGTAAGCTGCTAGAGACATGAGCATTTCAGACATCACGATTGACTGGCCACGGGTTCTCGGGTTCGTGCTGGCTGCCGTGGTGTCCTGCATTGTCGGCTGGTATGGCCAGCCGCTGGTACATGGCAATGCCGAAGCCTCACGCATCATCGTCAATGTGTTCTCCATCATGGCGGGAGTGCTTATCACCATCATGACCTTGCTGGGCGAACCGGGTCTGTATCGGGGCAGAAGCTGGCGCGCCGATGCCGTGCGGCGCAGCAATGTCTATCGTCGCCTGGTGCGGCAGAAGATTCTGTTCATTCTCTATCTGGTGACGCTGGCGCTGGTATTTGTATCGAACCTGTTCAAGGGGGAGTACAGCAACGTCAGCTTCTTGCGCTATATCGAGTTTGCCTACCTGTCCTGCGCCTGTATGGCATTCATTCTGTCCATGACGTTGCCGGGACGGCTGACCGGCCTGCAACTGGCGCGATTCGATGAAATGGTCGAAGCCCGGCGCAAGGCCGAGAAGCCGCGCAATGACGCCAAGCAGGACATCTGAATTGCAGGATCCGGTTGGGTAGGAAAACATACCTGTTTCTCGACAAGCGCCTGTGAAGGTGTATACTTCATGGCAGGGCATGCATGCGTAGTCACTAGTCGACAGTAGACTGCAAGCATGGAACCGTGCTGTATCCGGTGTGTTGTGCCTCTTCCTGAATAATCTGAGTACCTGTCGTTAGCCAAGCCCGAGCTTTGCTGACGGTGCGGTGCGTGCATGGAAAGCTTGCCGGGGTGGGTACATGGTAGATACAGAAGTTCGTCGGGCGTTTGTGGATTCAACCCAAGACGATGCGATAACAGGCAAGGGCAAGGTTCTGGTTGTGGCCGGACGCCAGTCCGACTCTGACGCAGTGTGCCAGATGCTGATTGATGCTGGTTATAGTCCGCAAAGGTGCAAGGATTCAGTCGCTCTGGAAACGGCTCTGGACGACAACGTTCCTCTGGACAGTTTCGTGGCGACGGTAATATGCCATCGAGCTCGCATGAATGATGAGAATGCAGAAGCAGATTTGATCAATCGCCCCGGTCATCTGCCGAATCAGCTGCATGACAAGAGAATCATCGCGGTGTCCGACTGCGTGGATGAAGGTACCGTGGTGGCTCTGTTGCAGGAAGGCGCTCACCAATGCTTTGACCTGCATGAGTCGCCTCGGATACTCCAGGTGCGCCTCGAGGCAGCCTTGCGTCGCCATGGTCGTCTGGCGAAGAAGCAATTGACCCAGGGAGACATTCGTTTCGACCTGGAAAAGCGACGTGTGACGCGGGCTGGAAAGCTGGTCGATCTGTCCCCCAAGGAATTCGAGCTGGCCTATTACCTGTTTTCCAATTGCGGACGGGTGGTGGAGAACAGTGAGCTGATGACCTCTATCTGGTCCTTGCCATCCAGCATGGATACGCGTCGGATCGATACCGCAGCCTGCCGTATTCGCAAGAAGTTGCAGCTTGCCGAAGGTCATGGCTGGCAGTTGAAGCGATTGCGTTGTGTCGGATATCGGCTGGTAAACGCCGAAGCGGACTGAGCCTGCACAAGGCAGTGACCTCAGCTCCGCTCGCGACAGAGTGGCAAGTGGGCTGCGACATGGCAGCCCTGATGCTCAACCGGCTATCTTCTCGAGAGATCGCTGTCCGACGCCCAGGCGCCCAACCGGCACGGCACCGCGGCGGATGGCCGTTGTCGGGCCAATCATGAACAAGTCTCCATTGCGGCCATTGAGCTGGTAATCGATACCTGCCGAACGGGCAACTTCCACCTGAGCATCCAGGTGCTGAGGTTCCCCGTGTACGGGTATCAGCAGGTTGGGGCGAATCCATTCATACAGCTTGATCAGCTCCTGTGCCCCGGGATGCCCGGATGCATGTATGGGCAGAGGCGAGATATCCGGTGTGATGACCGTGATGTCGCGGGCCTGCAGTCGAGCCATCAAGCTCTCGATGGCGCGCTCGTTGCCGGGAATGGTGCGGGCACTGAAAATCACGGTGTCACCCGCTTCGAGTGCCATATCGCGAAAGCTGTCATGACTGAGTCTGTTCAGAGCGGTGCGTTGTTCGCCCTGGCTGCCCGTGGCTACCAGCAAGACGGTCTCGCGCGGTAGATAACCCAGATGATCCGATTCCACCAGGGTAGGGCTATCCGGCCACAAGCCGCAGGCTCTGGCCGCTGATGCCGTATTGATCAGGGAGCGTCCCAGCAGCCCAAGATGACGGCCTGTTGCCTCTGCCACGCGCGACAGGGTATGCAGACGAGCGATATTGCTGCCGAAGCAGGCCACGACCACACGTCCCGGCGCCTGGCTGACATGATGGTACAAGCCGTCGTAGAGTTCGCCTTCGGACAATGAGTGTCCGGATTGATCGGCACAGGTCGAGTCACACACCATGGCCTGCACGCCCGAGTCCCCCACGCGCTGGTAGATCGAAGGCTCGTAATGATGTCCAACGACGGGCTGTGGGTCGAGTTTCCAGTCGGCAGTATGAAAGACGCTGCCAGCACGGGTGCGTATGACCAGACCGCAGGGGTTGGGTATGGAATGGGTGTTGGGTATCCACTCGACATCGAAAACGCCCACCTGATGGCGATCGCCAGGCTCCACGAGGGTAATGTCCGCCTTGCTCAGCAGACCGTGTTCGGCCAGCTTGCGTCGCAGCATCTCGGCGGTGAAGGCAGTGGCATAGATGGGGCATCGTAGTCGTGGCCACAGATGGGCCACTGCACCGATATGATCTTCATGCGCATGCGTCAGCAGAATGCCCTGCAGGCTCTCGCGTCGTTCGGCAATGAACTCGGGGTCGGGCATCTGCACGTGATATCCACTGCTGGTACCGCCATCGGCATCACGGAAGGTGACGCCGCAATCGACCATCAGCCATTGATCGTCATGGCCGTACAGACTCATGTTCATGCCGATCTCGCCGCAGCCGCCCAGCGGTAAAAACCAGAAATCTCGGGTATCAGGTGTCATGTGTTACTCGGTTGCTCACGGAAGTCGGGCGGTACATCGGGTACTA
This sequence comes from uncultured Granulosicoccus sp., assembly GCA_947499955.1. Classification (GTDB taxonomy): domain Bacteria; phylum Pseudomonadota; class Gammaproteobacteria; order Granulosicoccales; family Granulosicoccaceae; genus Granulosicoccus. The sequence goes on along the minus strand of CANMQI010000006.1, from coordinate 417,993 downwards.
TCAGTACCCATACGCCAATGCTCAAGAATAGGTTCGTAAAGCCCACATGTATACCTTGCTGATAGTCTTTCTACTGCTTTCGATCGTGTTCTCCTTTCTGTGTTCGATCTGGGAGGCGGTGCTGCTGAGCATTACCCCGTCATTTACACAGGTGCAGGTCCAGGAAGGCACCGACCTGGGCAAGTCTCTGCAGGAGTTCAAGGAAAACGTCGACCGGCCACTCGCGGCAATCCTGACGCTCAATACCATTGCTCACACGGTGGGTGCCATCGGTGTCGGTGCACAGGCCACCAGTATCTGGGGAGCTTCGATCATGTCGACAGCCGTTGTGCCCGTGCTGATGACACTGGCGATTCTGTTGTTGTCGGAGATCATTCCGAAGACCATCGGCGCCAACTACTGGAAAGAGCTGGCCGGGTTTACCGTGCGTAGCCTGAAGATTGTCATGTGGCTGCTGGCACCGCTGGTCTTTGTCAGTCAGATCATCACCAAGGCTCTGAAAAAGGACAAGAATGCCTCTGTGTTCAGTCGGGCTGACTTCGGCGCCATGGCAGAGCTTGGTTCTCAGCAGGGCGTGTTCGACGAAGGGGAGTCGAACATCCTGCGTAACCTGCTGCGTTTCAACACGGTCTTCGCCAGGAATGTGATGACACCGCGCACCGTCATGGTGGCATCCGATCAGGACACCAGCATCAGGGATTTTCACGACTCCCATCCGCATCTGCGTGTATCGCGTATACCGATTTACGAAGGCAGCCAAGACAAGATTACCGGGTATGTACTCAAGCACCAGATGCTGAAGAAGCTGATTGACGGTCAGGGAGATGACCCGCTATCCAGTATTCGCCGCGATATTCTGGCGGTAAAGGAGTCTTTTCCGATCCCGGATCTGTTCAGTCACTTCACGACCAAGCGTGAGCACATTGCCATTGTGGTTGATGAGTTCGGTGGTACCGCGGGACTGGTCACGATGGAAGACGTTATCGAAACCTTGCTGGGTCTGGAGATTGTCGACGAAACCGATAACTCGTCGGACATGCAGGAAATGGCGCGCAAGCAGTGGGAGGAGCGGGCGCGCAATGTAGGGTTGCTGAAGTCGGAGGCCGATCTGGAGAGCGAACTGAATCCGGCGGATGGCCTGTCCTGAGGTAGACCCATCCGCATCCGTGGAGGTAATGAGTTTGCCTTTCCTGTGGCAATCTCATCCGGCAGTGTTGATCAGTTCCGTGCAACCTGTCTTGTGGTCTAGCGTTGTGGCCGCAGCGTCATGAATGGCTTACCCGTCAGTCGTGGCTGGCGGGCGCTCCGCGCAGCTTCTGGAACGTCATGAACAGCATCAGAGCGATGACGCCGGCTACGATACCCACGAAACCGTTGAGCAGACTTGCCGTCAACTGCTCGGCTACGGTACCGATACCCTTGATGTCATCAAAAGCCGGTAGACCTGAAACCCCATTTGCTGCTGATTCGATCTGTACCGAGAGCCAGTGAAACCCATGGCTGATGATGCCGCCACCGACCAGGAACATGGCCGCTGTACCGACAATGGACAGAAATTTCATCAGCAGCGGGGCAAACCACAGTATGCCTTTACCCAGCGCCATGCTGAAGGCACCGGGTTGGCTTCCATCGGCCGGAGCACTCAGGTGCAGACCGGCATCATCGAGTTTGACGATAGCGGCGACGAGCCCGTAGACGCCGATGGTCATGATGGCTGAAATGGCAATGAGCGTGGCAACACGAACGCTGAAGGTGGCCGCTGCCACCGTACCCAGAGCTATCACGATGATTTCGGCCGACAGGATGAAGTCGGTCCGGATGGCGCCCTTGATCTTGTTCTTTTCGAATGCGACCAGATCGACCTTCTCATCGGTCACTGCCGCGAGCAGCTCCTTCTTCTCCTTCTCGGCTTCTTCCGGGTGCAGAAATTTGTGGGACAGCTTTTCGACACCTTCGAAGCACAGATAGAGGCCCCCCAGCATCAGCAGTGGGGTTATCAGCCATGGAGCGAAGGCACTGATGGCCAAGGCAACCGGTACCAGAATCACCTTGTTGAAAGCCGAACCCTTGGCAACGGCCCAGACCACGGGTAGCTCCCTGTCTGCCTTGACGCCGGTAACCTGTTGCGCATTCAATGCCAGGTCATCGCCCAGAACGCCAGCGGTCTTCTTGGTGGCGATCTTGGTCATGGCTGCCACATCGTCCAGAATCGAAGCAACGTCATCAAGCAGGGCAAGCAAGCTGGTAGCCATGGTCAGGTCTCTGGATTGGTAGGTTGATTGGTCAGGGCTGGTGTACAGCGGACATCGGACATCATTCGGGCGTCCTGTTCCCCTCTGATCGGGATTATAGCGGCGTTGGGCCGTCTATCCGCAGTGTTGTCATTCCGCGTCGAGAACCACGTCGAACGGGAAGGGAGGCAAGGCTGTGCGCTGATTCAGGCAGCTGGGCCGGTAGGCGTACCAATTCGGACAGGTGGAAAAGGTAGTGTGCGGTTCATTGCCAGATGCAGAGCAGATGCAGAGCCAGTTGCTGGTGCTGGATAGCCTGCAGTCAAGTTGGAGATTTTTCCGACGAGGCCGGAGGACAAAAGCACTCGGGGCTTGTTCAAACACGGCAGGCTATGGGAAGTTCACCCTCTACAAACGAAAAACGCCTGCCTCGACAGAGGCAGGCGTTGAAACGTACGAAGGTCGAGATTTACGCCTTGGGGACGTAAGCGCTACACCAGCCGTTGGCATGGACAGCGCTGCCGGGGAACAAGGGGCAAGGGCCTTGAGCTTCGCCCTCTGCTCCAGTGTACAAAGTGCAGTTTGCGCAGATCTGATCACCCTTTTCACTTTCCGATACGTACTGGAGAGCTTGAGCCTGTGCAGACTCAGGGTCTACAAGTGGTGCATCGTCAGCATGGCTAGGCAGACTGGCTACCAGTGCACTGACAGGAATTACCGCAGCACCTGCACCCATCATCGAAACAAATTTACGACGTTTGATATCAGTCATCAGTTTTTACCTTGGCGGAAAATTAAGCGTGATCCTACATCGACATGATATACGACGAGCTTGATGACTTGGACTCCCGGCCATGATTTTTATCAAACATTATTTGATAGAAATCAATTACTTATTGTGACTGATAACCATTATCATTAGCATTCAGCCTGCAGTAGGTGCTGGCTGTTCAATCTTTATCAGTTGATCATACTGACGCTGGAAATAGGCGATGAGTTGCAGGTGCCGATCAATCACCTCTGCACTGCAAGTTGCCTTGACAGTGGGGAGTGACTTCAAGAGATCGTGCAGGTTTCGGGTTACGTTTTGCAATTTGTATTTCAAGTCATGACTCCTGTTTGCCCTTGTGCCGAGGCTCAGCCACGGCAACAGAAAGCGGTTTCATTGCGATATGGCGAAGTTATAGATCGTTTTCCAACGAATGCAATGTGTCAGCAGAATTACTTGATCGGCAAAAGCTTGAGTCGAATATAGTGACACGACCGTAATGCGGTAAAAGTGATCAACGAAGCAAGGTTCGCGTGGCCATTCCGAGAACGTCATCCCATATCGATCCGTCATTGTCGCTGTCCAGCAACGATGACAGCAGGCCACCCTCGTTTGCCCGAGTGCTTGTCGATACGTTGCCGCCGCCCAGCACCTTCTTGCTCAGAGCGCCCATGACAAGCGAAGCCACCACAGGCAGCATCTTCTTGAGCAGGCTGCTGCTCAGCCCGGACTTGCCCGACGCTCGCGTGGCAACTTCCCGGCTGACCTCCTTGGAGCCGAATATGTGTCCGAGGATATCGTTTCCCTCCTTGACGGTCTCCGGCCTGCCCAGCGATCCCGGTTTTTCCATGTAGCGTTCATGTTTACCGGTCCGCAGGGCTTCAAGCAGGTCATCCATACCCGGCGTAGCCTGTGTATTCTTCTGCAGGCCTCGCGACAGAGCAGGGATCAATTCCTCGACGGCGGCTCTGGTCTCCTGTTCACTCAGATTGAAATTCTTCTGAACTTCATCGATGACCGCCTTGTTGTCGTCTGCGAAGAGTACGTCGAGGAGATTGCTCATGCTTCATGTCCTGATTGTTCGAGGAACAAGCGTAGCACCCGCAGGAGGCCCTGCAGGTGCTCGGCGAAGCTCTGCCACGGTACTGGTAGACCGGAAGCTGAAAAGTACCTACAGGTACTCATCATTGACGATTGAATCGTCAACCTGATCGTCCATGATGAACGCTTCCCAGTCTTCCAGCACTTCCCGGAAGTGTTTCAGGCCAATATGGTAAGAGTCAGAGTGCGCACTGACTGCGCCGGCTTCCGGTGTCACCTCAGCCGCGTCTAGTGCGGAGGTAACCGGTGACAAAATGACGCTTTCGGTGTTGATGACCACCTGGTGCGCATTGCCAATGAACTCACGCGAATCATCCGAGCCATCTTCAATGGCAGTCAGGTCATCCATGAGGTCGCGACATATGTGATCACTACCCTGGACATCAGTCTCCAGAAAAGTCATCAATATCTTTTCGGCTGCCGGCCCTCGGGCTTTGGGGCTGCCGTCCTTGTCAAAAAAAAACTTGTAATTTCGGGCCATCTTCCTGAAGGTTTTCGCTTGGCGCACGCTAACCGCGCGCTTTCTATATCCTACTCAAACTGAGATGAAATACCAGTGTCAAGCGATGCTGGCTGCGAATTTTATGGTTGCATCCGTGGTCATCCTTCCCGCCAGTCGTCGAAATCATGGTGAAACGGGTCGATTTGTGAATCTTGAGGCTGTTTCCAAGTTGTCTTTTTCCAATCAAGGGCAAACCTGACATCGACGCTATACTTGTTCCACTTGCAGTCTGCTGAGTAAACCCATCGTGCGGCTTCTGGTTGTCGAAGACGATCCCGAACTGGTGTCCTATGTGCGCAGCGACCTCGTGCGCGCAGGTTTTGCCGTTGACATTGCGGACAACGGTATTGATGCAGAGCATCTGGGTAATACGGAGCCCTACGATGCGGTGGTTCTGGATCTAGGTTTGCCACAGAAGCCCGGTATGGAAGTGCTGGAAGCCTGGCGAAAGGCCGGTAATCGAGTGCCAGTGATCGTGTTGACTGCTCGAGACGCATGGTATGAGCGTGTCGATGGGTTCAAGGCGGGAGCAGACGATTACCTGGGAAAGCCGTTTCATGTGGAAGAGCTGATTGCGCGCATTCGTGCACTTATCTATCGCCGGCATGGGCGAACCTCGCACAAGATCGAAACACGATCGCTGCGGCTCGATGAAGATGTCCAGCAGGTAGAAGTCGGAGAAGAGACGCATCAGCTTACCGGTACGGAATTTCGCCTGTTGCGTTACATGATGCTCAACAGCGGGCGCATCCTGTCCAAGACGCACCTGTCAGAGCATGTCTACGATCAGGATTCCGAGCGCGACAGCAATCTCATCGAAGTCTACATCCGTCGGCTTCGTGAAAAGATAGGCACCCAGATGATCCTGACCAAGCGTGGGCAGGGCTATATCTTCAACGATCCTTCCGTTTGAACTCTTCTCTCGAGCGAAGTCTGCAGATCGGGCTTGTCAGCAGTCTGTGCATCATCATGTTCGTTTTCTGGTGGAGTGCCACGCTCGCCAGTCGTCTGCTGACGGATCGGTTTGTCTTCGAGGGGCTGGCGGCCTCTGCCCGCAGTGTCGAATCGGTGCTGGAGTTCGATTCACCGACTCCGGGAATCAGGCTGGGCAACTACCGGCTCGATCCTGCCTATGAGCGACCTGCCTCGGGCCACTACTTTGTCGTTCGCACGCAAGACGGGACACTCTCGTCACGATCTGCCTGGGAGCAGCACTTTCAGGTGCCCTTGCTGGCTGCGGGGGAGCAGCGTTTGATGCGCGGTACCGGGATTGCCGGTGAGCCCATGCTGTTCTGGTACGGGGGATACTCTCGCCAGGGACAGTTGTTCACGATTGCCGTTGCGAAGGACATCAGCGCCATGAAGAACAAGTTGCAGGTGTTTCAGTGGTTTTCCGCCTCGATCGCTCTGGTCCTGTTGCTGGCGCTGCTGGGTGTGCAACGGCTTATCGTCAAGCGCTCGGTTGACAAGCTCGACACCATTCGCCGCGACATGAAGCGGTTGGAGCATGGCAAGGCCGTGGCTCTGTCGGAAGACGTCCCGGCAGAAGTGTTGCCACTGGTACGTGAATTCAATCGCATGTTGCGACGCTACGACCAGCGGCTGCGCCAATCACGCAATGCGGTGGGCAATCTGGCGCACTCCCTCAAGGGCCCTCTGAACCTGTTGTTGCGAGAGACTGAATCGATCCCTGCGGAACAGCATGATCAGGCCGTGATCGCGCAGAACGCGGAGGCGATACGGCAACTCATCGAAAGCGAGCTGAAACGCGCTCGTCTGGCTGGCAGGGGGACTGTGGGGCAGCGATTTGATGTCGATGCCGAATTACCAGCGCTGATCGGTCTGCTCGAGCAGGTCTATTCCGACAAATCGGTGGATGTGCGCTACAACATCGGCCCGGGTGTGGAGTTGGTGCACGACAGGCAGGATATGCTGGAACTGATCGGAAACCTGCTGGATAATGCCGTCAAGTGGAGCCGTTCAGTGGTTATCGTCAACCTGAGAAGCGCCAGGGGTATTCTGATCGATGTCGAGGATGATGGCCCGGGCTGTTCCCCGGAAGAGCTGGGACGGTTGACGCAGCGCGGCGTTCGGCTTGACGAATCCGTTGCCGGTCATGGTCTCGGACTGTCCATTGTCAAGGATATCGTCGATATGTATGAAGGACGTCTCGAGCTGGTAGCGTCAACCCGCCTGGGCGGGTTGCGCGCTACTGTCTTTCTACCCGCGCGCAGCCGCTCGGCGGATTGAGCTTCCAGCCTGGGCTGCCATGCGTCGGTCATTACCGGAGCACGGCAGATATTGCCCGGAATGGCGGCTTAGCGCTTGGCCAGTGACAGTTCGATTACCGGTTTCTTCTGGTTGCGGCGAAACAGTGTCGCTGTATGTCCGATCTGCTGGACGCTGACCGCATTGACCGATTCGCACAATTTGTCGAGTTGTTCCTGCCGAGCTTCCTTGCCGGATTCGCTCAGTTTTACCTTGACGAGCTCGTGATGGCTCAGAGCACCGTCCAGTTCGCGGGTCACGGCATCGGTCAGGCCGTGCTGGCCCAGACGAACGACAGGCTTGAGAGCATGTGCCAATGAGCGCAGATATTTCACTGTAGCCTTGTCAAGTTCGCGTTTTTTAGTCATGTGTAGGTCTGATTGTGTGGCGGATGGCGATAAACGCCCTACAATTGTAAGTTGCAGGCCGCCATGGGGTGGCTATTCTATAGGGTTGGGGTGTTGTGGGTCGAGCAAACAGCAAAAGCAGCAATCGCTGGTTGCAGGAACATGCCAGCGATCAGTATGTCAAACAAGCTGCCATCGACGGGTTCCGTTCGCGTGCAGTTTACAAGCTCATCGAGCTGGATGAAAAGGACAAACTGATAAGACCAGGCGCCGTGATACTGGAGTTGGGCTCTGCACCCGGTGGTTGGACCCAGTATCTCTCGAGAAGAGCGGGTGGTCAGGCTCGCATCGTCGCGTCAGATATTTTACAGATGGATTCATTACCAGATGTTAGTTTCGTGCTGGGTGATTTCACGGAACAGGAAACTGCCAATGCCATCAGTGAAGCCATGGGAAATCGCAAGGCAGACCTTGTTTTGTCTGACATGGCTCCCAACTTGAGTGGAGTGGGTGTTTCCGATCAAGCCCGCGCCATGGGGCTCGTAGAGCTGGCGCTGGAATCGGCCAGGGAATTCTTGCAGCCTGAAGGTGCCTTCGTGGTCAAGGTTTTTCAGGGGGAAGGTTTCGATTCGTACATGAAAGAGGTACGAAAATCATTCCGCAACGTAAAAGTACGCAAGCCGGCTGCCTCGCGCGCGCGCAGTCGTGAAGTCTATGTAGTAGCAAGGAAATTGATATCATGACAGCAAGACCGTCAGTCAATGGTCAACGGAACAAGCGGCTAACGCCGAACTGCGAGGTAAGTCTTTGAGCGATCTATTAAAAAACGTTCTGCTGTGGGTGGTGATAGCGGTCATTCTGATGACTGTCTTTCAAAACCTTGGCGGGCAGCGACAGGCTACGGATACCATCGCGTATTCGGACTTCCTGCAGAGCGTCAACAGTGGCCAGGTGGATCAGGTCAAATTCGACGGTGTCGAGATCACTGGCAGGCGTAATGGCGGCCAGCCGTTTACCACGTACAGCCCCGAAACCGACAACAGCTCGCTGATTGGTGAACTCGATCGCGCCAATGTCGAATTCGAGCGCGTACCACCAGAAAACCCCAGTGTATTGCTGAGCATTCTCATCAGCTGGTTCCCGTTCATCCTTCTCATCGGCCTGTGGGTGTTCTTCATGCGCCAGATGCAGGGCGGCGGTGGCGGTCGTGGTGCCATGTCGTTCGGCAAGAGCAAGGCTCGTCTGCTCAATGAAGACCAGGTGAAGGTCACCTTTGCCGATGTGGCGGGTGTCGAGGAAGCGAAGTCGGAAGTATCGGAACTCGTTGAATTCCTGCGTGACCCCGGCAAGTTTCAGAAGCTGGGCGGCAAGATTCCCCGTGGTGTGTTGATGGTGGGTTCACCGGGTACCGGTAAGACTCTGCTCGCCAAGGCCATTGCTGGCGAGGCGAAGGTGCCGTTCTTCACCATTTCGGGTTCGGATTTCGTCGAGATGTTTGTCGGTGTGGGTGCCAGCCGTGTGCGCGACATGTTCGAGCAGGCGAAAAAGCATTCTCCGTGCATCATCTTCATCGACGAGATCGATGCAGTCGGTCGGCATCGTGGAGCGGGTCTGGGTGGTGGTCACGACGAACGTGAACAGACGCTGAACCAGTTGCTGGTCGAGATGGATGGCTTTGAAGGTAATGAAGGTGTCATCGTCATCGCTGCGACCAACCGTCCAGACGTACTGGACCCAGCCTTGCTGCGTCCCGGTCGCTTTGACCGGCAGGTCGTTGTGCCCTTGCCGGATGTTCGTGGTCGTGAGCAGATTCTGCGAGTCCATATGGCCAAGGTGCCATTGGCTGACGACGTGCGCCCTGAGCTGATCGCTCGCGGTACTCCCGGTTTCTCGGGTGCTGATCTGGCCAACCTGGTCAACGAGGCTGCGCTGTTTGCAGCACGTGCCGACGAGCGCCAGGTGGATATGGGCGATTTCGAACGTGCCAAGGACAAGATAATGATGGGCGCCGAGCGCAAGTCCATGGTCATGAATGATCAGGAAAAGAAGCTCACTGCGTATCACGAAGCCGGTCATGCCATCGTGGGGCGTCTGGTTCCCGAGCACGATCCTGTCTACAAGGTCAGTATCATTCCCCGTGGTCGGGCACTGGGTATCACCATGTTCCTGCCGGAAGAGGATCGATACAGCCACAGCAAGCGCAAGCTGCAAAGCCAGATCGCCACGCTTTATGGTGGTCGAATTGCAGAGGAGCTGATCTTCGGTGAGGATATGGTGACAACGGGTGCATCGAACGATATCGAGCGTGCTACTGAAATCGCCCGTAACATGGTGACGCGCTGGGGATTGTCCGACAAGTTGGGTCCTCTGGCGTACAGCGAGGAAGAGGGTGAAGTCTTTCTGGGGCGTTCTTCTTCCAAGCAGAACCCCATGTCGGGTGACACGGTTCAGTCCATCGACCAGGAAATTCGCAAGCTGATCGATGACAACTACCAGGCTGCGGAAAAGATCCTGAAGGACAATATGGATATCCTGCATGCGATGTCAGAAGCGCTGCTCAAGTACGAGACCATCGACCTCGGTCAGATCGACCGACTGATGGATCGTCGTGAGCCGGGACCACCTGCTGACTGGGGTGGCGACGATTCCAGTGGCCAATCCGCGGCTGGCAAGCCATCTGCCAAGTCTGATGACAAGTCCAGCACTCAGGCTGACGACAAGTCAGCAGATTCCGAGGACAAGTCTGCAGATGACGACGCGGCTGATCCAACGCCAAGCCTGCATTGATATTGCTTCCGGGGTGGTCGTTTGATCACTCCGGTCACAATCCCTTCTTGATGTGAGAACTTCGAAGGTCTGTCGTTGGTTTGACAGACCTTCTTCTCGTTTCCCTCCGGACTTTTTCTGACAGTGCATTCCGTACTCCGCTGTGGCCGACAATTACTGAGTCTGGACAGGCCTCGGGTCATGGGCATCCTCAATGTCACACCCGATTCCTTTTCCGACGGCGGTCGTTTCGATACGCTGGGCAAGGCGTTGGAGCAGGTCGAGGTCATGCTCGCGGCAGGTGCGGACATCATCGATATCGGCGGAGAGTCGACGCGTCCGGGAGCCGCTGATGTCTCCGAGCAGGAAGAGATGGACCGCGTGCTGCCTGTGGTAGAGGGCATCAACAGTCGCTTCGACACCATCGTTTCGCTGGATACCAGCAAGGCTGCCGTGATGCGCGAAGGTGCGGCCCACGGCGTGGGTATCATCAATGACGTCAGAGCATTGCGCGAACCGGGTGCGATGGAAGCTGCTCTGTATTCTGCACTTCCGGTATGCCTGATGCATATGCAAGGTCAGCCTCGCACCATGCAGCAGGAACCGGTCTACGAGGATGTCGTTTCCGAAGTGGCGGAGTTCCTGATACAGCGCCGCCAGGCTTGTGTGGATGCGGGCATGGATGCGTCTCAGATTCTGCTGGATCCGGGTTTCGGGTTCGGCAAGACGCTGGCGCATAACCTGACGCTGCTCAAGCACCTTTCCGGGTTGTGCGGTAATTCGCCATTGCTGGTAGGTCTGTCGAGGAAGCGCATGTTTGCCCAGATTCTGGGCAGTGATTCCGCCGACCGGGTCGCGGCATCCGTGAGCGCTGCGCTGTTGTGTGTTGAGCGTGGCGCATCGATAGTGCGCGTGCATGATGTGGCACCTACCGTGCAGGCGCTGGCAGTATTACAGGCTGTTCAAGAGTGCCAATAACGGAATAACTGGACCGATGACAATGGCAAGAGAATTTTTTGGTACCGACGGCATTCGTGGCCGCGTCGGGCAATATCCCATGACTGCACAGACGGTCATGAAGCTTGGCTGGGCGGCAGGCAAGGTGCTGGCGTCGAAAGGCAATCGTGAGGTATTGATCGGCAAGGATACCCGTATCTCCGGTTATCTCTTCGAATCCGCTCTGGAGGCTGGCCTTGCTTCGGCAGGCATCAACAGTCGCATGCTCGGCCCCATGCCGACACCGGCAGTGGCCTATCTGACCAGTACCTTTCGCGCTGCCGCCGGTATCGTGATCAGTGCCTCACACAATCCCTTTTACGACAATGGTCTGAAATTCTTCTCCACCGAAGGCACCAAGCTGCCGGACGAGCTGGAGTTGGAGATCGAGGCCATGATGAAGCAGGAGATGACAACAGTCGATTCCAAGGACCTGGGGCGAGCGCGTCGTGTGGAAGATGCGTCTGGTCGTTACATCGAGTTCTGCAAGAGCACGTTTCCGTCGTCATTGCGTCTTGACGGCATGAAGATCGTTGTCGATACCGCCAATGGTGCGGCCTATCACATTGCCCGTGAAGTATTCGATGAACTCGGTGCTGATGTCGTTGCTGTGGGGGCTGATCCCAATGGCATGAATATCAACAAGGAGTGCGGAGCTACTGCGCCTGATAACCTGCGCGCCCACGTCCTGTTGGAACGAGCCGATGTTGGAATTGCACTCGATGGCGATGGAGATCGACTCATCATGGTGGATCACCGCGGCGAGATCGTCGATGGTGACGAAATTCTCTACGTTCTGGCCAGGGCACGACACGAGGCAGGCACGCTCAAGGGAGGCGTTGCCGGTACGCTGATGACGAATCTGGCGCTGGAGCATGCCTTTGACGGCCTGGGTATTCCGTTTGCGCGTGCGGGTGTTGGCGATCGTTATGTCATGGAGTTGCTGCGCGAACGTGGTTGGGAGCTCGGTGGCGAGAATTCCGGGCATATCATTTGTCTGGACCGGGTCACCACGGGTGATGCCATCGTGGCAGCGCTGGCTGTTCTGGCGGTCATGCGCTCAACGGGGGAGACGCTCGAAGGTCTGCGAGCCGATATGAAGCTCTATCCGCAGGTGCTGCTCAATGTGCCGGTAGCCAAGAAGGTCAATCTGGATGAAAACGAAGTGATACAGGCCGCAGTCCGACAAGCCGAGCAGGATCTGGCCGGGAACGGACGGGTGCTGTTGCGTCCTTCCGGGACGGAGCCTCTGGTTCGAGTCATGGTCGAGGGCAAGGTGGCCAATGATGTTCAGGAAATCTGTCAGCGCGTGGCTAATGTGGTCGGTGATGCACTGGACTAAGAGCCGCCAAGAAGGTATGATTCTGCGGTTAACTCACAGGGGTAGTTTGTCTTGGCCAATCGCCAGCCACTCATAGCAGGGAACTGGAAGCTCAACGGCACACGCAAGTCCGTGGTCGAGCTGGCCAGTGCAATATCCGATGGGGCCGCAGGCCTTCCGGTTGAAGTGCTCGTGTGCCCGGTATCCGTACATCTTGCTGATGTGTTGGCGGTGGTCGGTAACTCTCCGGTCCATCTGGGGTCGCAGAACTGCTCCGAAGCCGAATCAGGTGCATTTACCGGTGAGGTGTCTGCCAACATGCTGCAGGAGTTCGGCTGTGAGTACGTGATTCTCGGTCACTCCGAGCGTCGCGCACTGTTTCATGAGACCAGTGAGCAGGTTGCGGTGAAGTGTCTGGCCGTGCAGAAAGCAGGTATGACACCTGTACTCTGTGTCGGGGAGACTCTGGAAGAGCGTGAGGCGGAGCAGGTTGAATCGGTCATTGCGGCGCAGCTCGATGCCGTGCTGGCGGCGGGTGGTATCGAGATTTTCAGGCAGATGGTCGTGGCTTACGAGCCAGTCTGGGCCATTGGTACTGGAAAGACGGCCTCGCCTGAAGAAGCTCAAGCCGTACATGCACTGATTCGCCAGAAGATTTCATCGCTGGACGCGGATATCGGTAGTAAATTGCGCATCCTCTACGGGGGGAGTGTCAAGGCCGACAACGCAGCCAGTCTTTTTGGTCAGGCAGACATCGATGGCGGTCTTATCGGTGGCGCTGCGCTGGACGCAACGTCCTTTCTGGCCATTTGTGAGGCTGCGGCCTCTACAGTCGAAAAATCTGCCTCCTGAAGGCGGAATTCAAGAGATATTTGATCAAGTATGCAATCCCTGGCGTTAGTAATTCACGTGGTTCTGGCCGTTGGTGTTATCGGTCTGGTGCTCATTCAGCATGGCAAGGGTGCTGATGCGGGTGCAGCGTTCGGCAGTGGTGCCTCGGCGACTGTGTTCGGTGCGCGCGGTTCGGCCTCCTTTCTGACGCGAGCCACGACCATTCTGGTCGCATTGTTCTTTGCGACAAGCATTTTCCTGTTCTACCTGGCGGCACATCGTGACGGTTCGGTTCGCTCTGTTACCGATGTACCCGGGCTTGTAGAAGAGGCGCCTGCCGTATCCACGGATCTGCCGGGTGGCGTGCAAAGTGATGCACCTGCTGCGGTAACCGATCTGCCTGGTGAAGTTGCCGCTGAGCCTGCAGAAGGTGCAGAATCGGTGAGCACTGAATCTGATTTGCCAAAAGCTGCTGAGTAGTACCACTTTTCCGAAGATATGCGTTATCATCTTCGGCTGGCCGTACAGGCCTTTTTCCCTTATGCCGTCATGGTGGAATTGGTAGACACGCTATCTTGAGGGGGTAGTGGCGCAAGCTGTCCCGGTTCGAGTCCGGGTGACGGCACCATAAGGGGTTTTGGCTTATCAGGTCTGGCAGGTATAAAATATCGATCCTGTCGGGATGCCAAAGTGGTTGGATATCTGCGATAATCAAGCCGTTGATTTTTCCGCGTTGTGTCAAGTCGTCAGGCACGACGCTCACGGTGAATCAGGTTTCAATCCACAAACAGCCAGGTAGCTGCCCATGGGTGGTTGCATGCGGAGCCCATAGTGCTAGCCAACTATTTCCCGGTGTTGCTGTTCATTCTGATAGGTCTTGGTCTGGGCATTCTGCTGTTGACAGCTGGCCGCCTGGTCGGCCCGTCCAATCCAGGTAAAGACAAGAACTCCCCCTACGAATGTGGTTTCGAAGCATTCGAAGATGCGCGGATGAAGTTCGACGTTCGCTACTATCTGGTGGCCATCCTCTTTATCATTTTCGATCTGGAAATCGCCTTCCTGATTCCCTGGGCAATCTCGCTGGATGTCATCTCGGGTACCGCCTTTGCGGCCATGGGAATCTTTCTGTTCATCCTGGTGGTCGGGTTCATTTACGAATGGAAGAAGGGCGCACTCGAGTGGGAGTAGCATCATGGGTATAGAAGGCGTACTTGAGGAAGGGTTTGTCACCACTTCCGCTGACAAGTTGATCAACTGGGCCCGAACAGGCTCCATGTGGCCGATGTCTTTCGGTCTCGCCTGTTGCGCAGTCGAAATGATGCATGCAGGGGCCGCTCGTTATGACCTCGACCGTTTTGGCATCATCTTCCGTCCCAGTCCTCGGCAATCCGATGTGATGATTGTGGCGGGTACCCTGGTGAACAAGATGGCTCCAGCCTTGCGCAAGGTTTACGACCAGATGCCGGATCCCAAGTGGGTCATCTCGATGGGAAGCTGCGCCAACGGTGGCGGTTACTATCATTATTCCTATGCAGTGGTCCGCGGATGCGACCGCATCGTACCGGTAGATGTCTATGTGCCCGGCTGTCCACCCACAGCGGAGGCGCTGCTCTACGGGATTCTGCAATTGCAGAACAAGATTCGCACCACCAACACCATTGCGCGCTGATCACCATGGCAACTCGTGAACAGAACATGCTGGAAGCTCTACAGGCAGCATTTCCTGATAATGCCAGTATTCAGCACTCTCTTGATCTGATCGTCATGGACGTGACACCGGCAGATCTGATTGCTGTCGCCACTGAGTTGCATGACAATCCGGCCTTGTCGTTCAAGCAATTGAGCGATCTTGCGGGTGTCGATTACGCCACCTATGGTCACGATGAATGGGCAACAGACACTGAAAATACAGCCAGCTTCAGTCGAGCCGTCAACGCCGCATCTACCGGTAGCCTCACGTTCAATACCGGACTGGAACTGCCGGCCAGCGACAGGCCTCGGTTCCTTGTTGCCTACCATGTGCTGTCACTGGACCACAACGTGCGACTGCGATTGCGGTGTGCCGCTCCTGACGATGCCATGCCTGTAGTACCGTCAGTCATCCCTGTCTGGAACAACGCCAACTGGTACGAACGCGAAGCATTCGACCTGTTCGGCATCCTGTTCGACGGGCACCCGGATCTGCGCCGCATTCTGACCGATTACGGATTTATCGGCCATCCTTTCCGCAAGGATTTTCCATTGATTGGAAATGTCGAGATGCGCTACGACTCGGTCAAGGAGCGCGTGGTCTACGAACCGGTCAGTATCGAACCTCGAGTGCTGGTACCGCGAGTCATTCGTGAAGACTCGCGCTATGTCGCTGGTGAAACCCCGAAAAAAGACGATGCCTGAGATACGCAACTACACGCTGAACTTCGGTCCGCAGCACCCTGCAGCCCACGGGGTACTGCGGTTGGTGCTGGAGATGGACGGCGAGGTCGTCGAACGTGCCGATCCGCATATCGGTCTGTTGCATCGCGGCACGGAAAAGCTGGCCGAGTCCAAACCGTATAACCAGAGCATCGGTTACATGGACCGGCTGGACTATGTTTCCATGATGTGCAACGAGCATGGTTATGTTCTGGCCATCGAGAAACTGCTGGGTGTCGAGGTGCCGTTGCGTGCCCAGTACATCCGCGTCATGTTTGACGAGATCACCCGTATCCTGAATCACCTCATGTGGCTGGGTGCGCACGGTCTTGATATTGGCGCCATGACCGTCTTTCTTTACTGCTTTCGCGAGCGGGAAGATCTGATGGATTGCTACGAAGCGGTATCCGGTGCGCGCATGCATGCCACCTATTACCGACCGGGCGGTGTAGCCCGTGATCTGCCTGATCGCATGCCGCAATACGAAGCGTCGCGATTCACCAGCAAATCAGCGGCAGCCAAGCTCAATGAGACCCGACAGGGCAGTATGCTGGATTTCATTGATGACTTTACCCAGCGATTTCCGAAATACGTCGACGAATACGAAACGCTGTTGACTGACAATCGTATCTGGAAGCAGCGTACGGTCGGCATCGGTGTGGTCTCACCCGAGCGCGCATTGCAACTGGGGTTCACCGGTCCGATGCTGCGCGGTTCCGGCATCGAATGGGATTTGCGGAAGAAGCAGCCCTATGAAGTCTATGACCAGGTGGACTTCGATATCCCCGTTGGCACCAATGGCGACAGCTATGACCGCTACCTGGTACGGGTAGAGGAAATGCGCCAGAGCAATCGCATCATCAAGCAGTGTGTTGACTGGTTGCGAGCCAATGAAGGTCCGGTTCTGACAGAAGATCACAAGATCGCACCTCCACGACGTGGTGACATGAAGGGCGACATGGAATCGTTGATCCATCACTTCAAGCTGTTCACCGAAGGATTCTGTTTGCCCGAGGGTGAAGCCTATGCAGCGGTGGAGCATCCCAAGGGAGAATTCGGCTGCTTTCTCGTCTCCGACGGTGCCAACAAACCGTATCGTCTGAAAGTCAGGGCACCGGGTTTTCCACATCTGGCATCGCTCGACGAAATGGCCCGGGGGCACATGCTGTCGGATGTGGTGGCCCTGATCGGTACCCAGGATATCGTTTTCGGTGAGATAGACCGCTAGCGTGTTTGCCGGAGAAAATTCATGAGTTCTGTACCTGCTGACGTTCATCTTCCTGCTCCGGAAACGGTGCTGAATGAACATTCGATTCATGAAATCGAAGAGTGGATGTCGCGTTATCCGGAAGATAGAAAGCAGAGCGCGGTACTGGCTGCACTGAGCATTGCTCAGCATCAGAACCAGGGCTGGCTGTCGACCGAACTGATGGACGCCGTGGCTGCCAAGCTCGATATGCCGCCCATAGCGGTCTATGAGGTCGCCAGTTTCTATTCCATGTTCGAGACCAGACCGGTGGGTCGTCATTGTGTGGCTATCTGCACCAACATCAGCTGCATGCTGATGGGCTCTGACACTATCGTCGATCATGTAGAGAACAAGTACGGTATCAAATTGGGTGATTCAACCGAAGATGGCCGAATCTACCTGAAGGTGGAAGAGGAATGTCTGGCTGCCTGCGCCGGTGGGCCCATGATGCAGGTGGATCACGTCTATCACACCCAGCTCACGCCAGAAAAAGTGGATGAGATTCTGGATGCGCTTGACTGATAACTGCGACGAACAGGAGAACGGGAAAACTCGATGAGCGACCGACAGATACCTGCGTCCCTGGCGCCGATGAACCAGGTTTGCTATACCACCCTGCAGTTCGATGAGCCGTGGACGTATGAAAACTACCTGAAAATCGGCGGTTATCAGGCATGGCAGAAGATTCTCGATGAAAAGCTGTCGCCTGACGATGTCGTACAGATCGTCAAGGACTCGGGGCTGCGTGGTCGGGGTGGTGCGGGATTTCCAACAGGCCTCAAATGGAGTTTCATGCCGAAGAGCGGCGGACAGAGTTACTTTGTCATCAACTCCGATGAATCCGAGCCGGGTACCTGCAAGGATCGTGACCTCATTCGGTTCAATCCGCATGCTCTGGTAGAAGGCATGCTGATCGGTAGCTACGCCATCCGTGCTTCGGTCAGCTACAACTACATGCGCGGCGAATTCATGGATCAGGTCTACCGCAATTTCATGCAGGCCATCAAGGATGCCTACAGTCATGGTTGGGCTGGCAAGGATATCCGAGGTACAGGTACCGATATCGAAGTGATCGGTACGCTGGGTGCCGGTGCCTACATCTGTGGTGAGGAAACGGCCTTGCTCGAATCGCTGGAAGGCAAGAAGGGTCAACCACGATTCAAACCACCATTCCCGGCAGGCTTCGGTTTGTACGGACGCCCGACCACCATCAACAATACCGAATCGGTTGCCAGTGTTCCGGCTATCATTCGCAACGGTGCTGAATGGTTCAAGAACATGGGCATTGAAACTGCCGGTGGTCAGAAATGTTTTTCGGTATCCGGTCATATTGCCCAGCCCGGTAATTTCGAGATCAATCTCGGAACGCCCTTCGCCACCTTGCTGGAATTGTGCGGCGGCATGAAGGATGGTATCCCGCTGAAGGCTGTCATACCAGGTGGTTCATCGGTACCTGTCGTACCCGGTGACACCATGATGGACATCAATATGGATTACGACTCGATCTCCAAGGTCGGCGGTTCCATGCTGGGTTCGGGGGCAGTCATCGTGATGAACGAAACGACCGATATGGTGATGGCGCTGCGACGGATCTCGCGCTTCTATTACTCCGAGAGCTGTGGACAATGTACGCCGTGTCGTGAAGGCACCGGCTGGTTGTATCGCATGCTGACTCGAATTGTCGAGGGCAGGGGCTTGCCTGAAGACATCGAAAAACTTGAGGACGTGGCAGGCAAGATTGCCGGACGCACTATCTGTGCGCTGGGCGATGCGGCTGCCATGCCAGTGCAGAGCTTCGTGAAGCATTATCGTCACGAGTTTGAATATTACATCCAGAACGGACGCAGCATCGTGTCCGAGAAACTGGGCGCAGTTGCCTGATCTGATTGACTTCAGGCCCCTCGTGTTATCCCGACGAAACAGCGTAAATGAGTGACGACACAATCCAGATAACCGTTGACGGAACACCGCTGACGGCGAAGCGCGGGCAGATGCTGATCGAGGTCACGGATGCCGCGGGCATCGATGTGCCACGTTTCTGCTATCACAAGAAGCTTTCGGTCGCGGCCAATTGCCGCATGTGCCTGGTGGAAGTGGAAAAGGCGCCCAAGCCACTACCGGCCTGTGCGACCCCCTGCATGCCGGACATGGTGGTGCATACGGATTCCAGGGTTGCACGTGATGCCCAGAAGGGCACCATGGAATTCCTGCTGATCAACCATCCGCTGGATTGCCCCATATGTGACCAGGGTGGTGAGTGTGAGCTGCAGGATGTGGCCATGGGATATGGCAACGGAGCCTCGCAGTACACAGAAGGCAAGCGCGTGGTGTTCGACAAGTACATCGGTCCTCTGATTGCGACCGAAATGACCCGCTGCATTCACTGCACGCGATGTGTCAGATTCGGGGAAGAAATAGCCGGCATCCGTGAACTGGGTGCTACCGGGCGGGGCGAGAACGTGCGCATTGGTACCTACATCGAGAAGTCGGTTGTCTCGGAAGTGTCTGGCAACGTCATCGATATCTGTCCGGTAGGGGCGTTGACCGCCCGCCCATCGCGCTTCACTGCACGCGCCTGGGAGTTGTCGCAACAGCCCGGCGTATCACCTCACGATTCAGTGGGCTCCAACATCTTCATCCACATGGATGGTTCGACCGTCAATCGCGTGGTACCGCGGGATAATGAATCCATCAATGAAGTCTGGATCGCCGACCGTGATCGTTTCAGTTACCAGGGATTGACCAGCGCCGAGCGTGTGACTGCTCCGATGATTCGGGTCGATGGTGAATTGCAGGCGACTGACTGGTCGACAGCACTGAGCGCAGCGGCAGCAAAACTCAAGTCCGATTCTCTGGGAGTGCTGACGTCTGCCAACAATACATTGGAAGAGCTATACCTGTCGCAGAAACTGGGTAGAGCGCTGGGCAGCAACAACGTTGATCATCGCCTGGGTCAAGCGGATTTCAGTGCCGAGGATGCAGCGCCTGTCATGCCCTGGCTGGGAATGGGACTCAACGACCTGGAAACGCTCGATGCCGCATTGCTGATCGGCTCCAACATTCGAAAGGATCAGCCCATCGCGGCTTTGCGATTACGCAAGTCAGCCCTCAAGGGCGCCTCCATCAGCTTCATCAATCCGCGTCATTTTCCGCTGCATTTCGATGCAGCCGAGAACATTGCCACGCGATTTGATCGAATGGTGACCGAGCTTTACGCCGTGGCGAAAGCGGCAGGTGCTGACGTCTCGGCCATGCAGGATGTGCCATCCATCGAGTCTGAAGAGCGGCATCAGCGTATTGCCGATGCCCTTCAGAATGGCGAGCGGGCGGCCGTCTTTCTGGGCAACATCTCGGTACAGCACCCGGATTACGCTCAATTGCAGTTTCTGGCGAACGCGCTGGCCAAAGCCACAGGAGCCACACTGGCCATGCTGCCGGAGCGTGCCAATACGGCAGGTGCCTGGCTGGCAGGCGCGGTACCTCATCGCGGAGCCGGCGGCAAGGCCGTGCAGGGCAATGGCCGTGGCCTGAATGCCACGCAGATGCTCGATGAATCCTTGCAGTCCTATCTGCTTGTCGGGGTTGAACCCGAACTTGATGCCGCCAACCCGGCCCAGGCCGTAAAGGCTCTGCAGGCAAGCAATGGGGTTGTTGCCATCTCGGCTTATCTGTCGGATGGGCTGAAGCAGGTGGCGGATGTCGTGTTGCCAGCGGCGACCTTTACCGAGACATTCGGTACCTACGTCAATGCGACTGGCAACTGGCAGAGTACCCGCGGGGCTACCAATCCGCCGGGTGATGCACGTCCTGCCTGGAAGATCTTCCGGGTATTGGCGTCAGAGCTTGAGCTCGACGGTTTCGAGTACAACAGCCCGGAAGACATCACGCGGGAATTGCAAGCCAGTTGTGGTGGTATTCAACTGGGCAACCTGACGGACTTTTCGTCAGCTCCGGCCTTTGCGGCAGCACGTGAAGCCGACTTGCTCAGGGCGGGGGAGACACCGATTTATGCAACGGACCCTGTCGTGCGACGATCGCAACCGCTGCAAAAGTCGCTCGACGGCAAGCAGGCGTTTGCAACGATGGCAAACGCCGTTGCGCAGAAACTCTCGCTTGGCGATGGCGATACGGTCAGTGTCCGGCAGAACGGTTCGGCGGTGACACTGCCGGTCAAACTCGACAATAACGTGCCCGACGGTTGTGTCTGGGTACCAACCGGATTGCCCGAGACCGCCGCTCTGGGTGAGCTTTTTGGCGCTATCGAGGTGAGTAAAGTCTGATGGATGCACTGATCCTCACAGTCTGGTCGCTGGTCAAGATCGTCATTGTCTTGGTACCACTGATCCTCTGCGTGGCCTATCTGACACTTGCCGAGCGCAAGGTCATAGGTTCCATGCAGGTTCGAGTAGGTCCCAATCGCGTTGGTTTCAAGGGCCTGGGGCAACCGTTTGCCGACGTCTTCAAGCTGCTTTGCAAGGAAATCATCATTCCAACCAATGCATCGCGGTTTCTGTTTCTCACCGCACCGATACTGTCGCTGGCACCGGCGCTGGCAGCCTGGGCCGTTATCCCGTTTGCCGATGGTTGGCAGGTGGCAGACATCAATGCAGGTCTGATCTACGTACTGGCCATGACCTCGCTGGGGGTGTACGGCGTCATTCTGGCCGGCTGGGCGTCCAACTCGAAGTATGCGTTTCTGGGCGCGATGCGTTCGGCAGCGCAGATCGTTGCCTACGAAATCGCCATGGGCTTCGCGCTCATCGGTGTACTGATGATGTCCGGCAGCCTGAATCTGGGCGATATCGTCCGCGCGCAGAGTGGCGGATTCTTCAACTGGTATCTGTTTCCCTTGTTTCCGCTGGCGATCGTGTACTTCATCTCGGGTGTCGCTGAAACCAACCGGGCGCCGTTTGATGTGGCCGAAGGTGAGTCGGAAATCGTGGCCGGTTTTCACGTCGACTATTCCGGTTTCGGTTTTGCGCTGTTCTTTCTGGCCGAATACGCCAACATGATCATGATTGCCGCGCTGACTGCCATTCTGTTTCTGGGCGGCTGGATGTCACCCATCGATGGATGGGGCGATGGTATTCACTGGTTTCTGATCAAGACC
Organism: uncultured Granulosicoccus sp.; assembly: GCA_947499955.1. Taxonomy (GTDB): domain Bacteria; phylum Pseudomonadota; class Gammaproteobacteria; order Granulosicoccales; family Granulosicoccaceae; genus Granulosicoccus. The sequence goes on along the minus strand of CANMQI010000006.1, from coordinate 396,090 downwards.
GCAGCCATGCTGTTCGTGTTTCTCTGGTTGCGTGCTACCTTTCCGCGCTATCGCTATGACCAGATCATGCGTCTGGGCTGGAAGGTATTCATTCCCGTGACCATCGTGTGGATCGCCGTGATCGGCTTTGCCATCTACTTCGAAGTGGGTCCGTGGTTCAGCACTGTGCGTTCCGGCGGTCTATAGAGGCGAGCAGCAGACATGACAGGACAAATCAGCAAGTACATCAAGAGCTTTACCTTGTGGGAGCTTCTCAAGGGACTCAGCCTGACGGGCAAGTATTTTGTATCCGGCAACATCACCATTCAGTATCCGGAAGAGAAAACGCCTCAGTCGCATCGTTTCCGCGGTCTGCATGCACTGCGTCGTTATCCGAACGGCGAAGAGCGTTGCATCGCCTGCAAATTGTGTGAGGCTGTCTGCCCGGCACTGGCCATCACCATCGATTCCGAACAGCGTGAAGACGGCACTCGTCGCACCTCACGTTATGATATCGATCTGTTCAAATGCATCTTCTGCGGTTTCTGCGAAGAAGCCTGTCCGGTCGATTCAATCGTCGAGACGCGAATATTCGAATACCATTTCGAAAACAGGGGCGAGCAGATCATGACCAAGGACAAGCTGCTGGCCATCGGCGACAAGTACGAAGCCCAGATAGCCGCTGACCGGGCTGCGGACGCCGCGTTCCGCTGATGCGCCGTCACTCACGCCTCAATAGTGCCTGCGCAAATGCGAATTGCGCAAACCGACAGGAAGGATCAATCCAGTGACTTTTGAACTGTTCATTTTCTATCTGTTTGCGGCCGTCATGGTGTTCGCGGCGGCGCGGGTCATCACGGCGCGCAACCCGGTGCATGCTGCCATGTTTCTGGTACTCACCTTCTTTACCTGCTCGGCCATCTGGCTGTTGCTGGAAGCGGAATTCCTCGCCATCACCCTGGTACTGGTATACGTTGGTGCGGTCATGGTGCTGTTCCTGTTCGTGGTCATGATGCTGGACGTCAACGTTGAACCCCTGCGTGAAGGCTTCGTGCAGTACCTGCCGGTGGGTATTCTGGTCGGGGTGATCATGCTGGTTGAAATGGTTTTCCTGATCACACAGAAGTATTTCAAGTCGGCGCAATTTCCGGTCCCCGAGCGTGCGAGTGCCGACGCGTTGAGCAACACGGAGACTCTGGGGCAATTACTCTATAGCGAGTATCTGTTCCAGTTCGAGATCGCGGCCATCATTCTGCTGGTCGCCATCGTTGCGGCTATCGCGCTGACCATGCGTCGACGGCCGAACACCAAGTATCAGTCTCCTTCACGCCAGGTAGAAGTTCGCAAGCAGGATCGTCTGCGAGTGGTACAGATGCCTGCCGAAAAGCGTTCATCCTGAGGCCCATACAGACATCATGATTTCACTGTCTCATTATCTGGCCCTTGGCGCCGTGCTGTTCTGCCTGAGCGTGGTTGGCATCTTTCTCAACCGCAAGAACGTGATCATTCTGCTGATGTGCATCGAGCTGATGTTGCTGTCGGTAAACATGAACTTTGTAGCCTTCTCCCATTTTCTGGGCGATGGTGCCGGCCAGATCTTCGTCTTCTTCATCCTGACCGTTGCAGCGGCAGAGGCAGCCATCGGGCTGGCCATACTGGTGGTGTTGTTCCGTAATCGCTCCACCATCAACGTTGCCGATCTCGACGCACTCAAAGGCTAGCCAACGTGAAGCTACTCTACACACTCATTCCGCTGGCACCGCTACTCGCTGCTATCGTCACCGGCCTGTTTGGTCGGCGTATCGGCCGTGACAATGCGCACCGCGTGACAATTGCCGGGGTAGCATTTTCCCTGCTGTTGTCTTGCTATGCCTTCTTTCATGTTGTCATTGGCAATGCAGCGCCCTTCAACGAGACGCTCTACACCTGGTTGGTAAGCGGGAACATCCGCTTCGAGGTCGGCTTTCTGGTCGACAATCTGACTGTAATGATGTTGCTGGTCGTCAACTTCGTTTCCCTGATGGTGCACATCTATACCATTGGCTACATGCATGATGACGACGGCTATCAGCGCTTCTTCTGCTACATCTCGCTGTTTACCTTTTCCATGCTCATGCTGGTCATGTCCAACAACTTCCTGCAGCTGTTCTTCGGCTGGGAAGCGGTGGGTACTGTGTCCTATCTGCTGATCGGCTTCTACTACAAGAAGGAAACCGCGATCTTTGCCAATATGAAGGCCTTTCTGGTCAATCGTGTCGGTGACTTCGGATTCGTTCTGGGTATCGCCGGTATCGTCATGTACACCGACAGTCTGGCGTACACCGACGCATTTGCTGCAGCGCCGGGCCTGGTCGGGCAGACCATGAATATCGTGGGCAATGCCGAATGGGAAGTGCTGACCGTCCTGTGCATCCTGTTGTTCATCGGTGCCATGGGAAAGTCGGCACAGGCGCCGTTGCATGTATGGCTTCCCGATTCCATGGAAGGTCCGACCCCCATCTCGGCATTGATTCACGCCGCGACGATGGTCACGGCCGGTATCTTCATGGTGTCACGCATGTCACCACTGTTCGAACTGTCTGAAACCGCTCTCAGCTTCATTCTCATCATCGGTGCCTTCACCGCGTTCTTCATGGGCCTGATCGGCATGGTGCAGAACGATATCAAGCGTGTCGTGGCGTACTCCACGCTGTCGCAGCTGGGCTACATGACGGTTGCGCTGGGTGTGTCCGCCTATTCGGCAGCCATGTTCCACCTGATGACACATGCCTTCTTCAAGGCGCTGTTGTTCCTTGCTGCAGGCTCGGTCATCATCGCGCTGCATCATGAGCAGGACATACGCAAGATGGGCGGTCTGCGCAAGATCATGCCCATTACCTACTGGACGTCATTGATTGGCTCATTGGCGCTGATCGGCTTTCCCGGGTTTGCCGGTTTCTACTCGAAGGACATCATCATCGAGGCAGTGCATGCCTCTTCCATCCCCGGTGCCGGTATCGCCTATTGGGCAGTGCTGGGTGGTGTGTTTGTCACGGCATTCTATTCCTTCCGTTTGTTCTTTCTGGTGTTCCATGGCGAGACTCGCATGGACAAGCACACCGCTGAGCATGCGAAGGAATCGCCGAAAGTGGTGACCTGGCCACTGATTCTGCTGGCCATCCCATCCGTGATCATCGGCTTCGTCGCAGTCTCGGCCGTGGTCTATGGGGACTACTTCAAGGATGTGATTTTCGTGGCAGAGGCTCATGATGTACTGGGCGAGCTGGCCGAGGAATATCACGGTCCGCTACAGTTCATCAGTCATGCCTTCCATGCGCCGGCAGTCTATATTGCGGCGATCGGTGTTGCCACGGCCTTTCTGTTCTACATACTGGCGCCTTCCATCCCGGCATTTCTGGATTCGAAGCTGGGCATCTTCCGACGTATCCTTGAAAACAAGTACGGTTTTGATGACTTCAACCAGGCGGTTTTCGCGCGTGGCAGCGTCAATCTGGGTCGTCAGTTGTGGGAAAAGGGGGACATCAAGATCATTGATGGCGCGGTGGTCAACGGGGCTGCCAACAGTGTCGGATTGCTTGCAGGGCTTGCCCGTCATGTGCAGAGCGGTATGTTGTTCCACTATGCATTTGCCATGATCCTCGGATTACTGGCCATGCTGACCTGGTTTCTTTTCGTCTGATTATCACGCCCGATTGAGATCGATACATTGAGCTTTCCTATCCTGAGTCTGACGATCTGGTTGCCCATACTGGCGGGTTTTCTGATTATTGCCGTGGGCGATCGACCGGCGCGCAAGCTGGCCGGTATCGCCGCCATCCTGACGTTTCTGGTGAGTCTGCCGCTGTACTTCGGTTTCGATTCGAGTACTGCCACAATGCAGTTTCAGGAGTCACTGGCCTGGCTGCCGAGTTTCGGTATCAACTACGCGCTGGGTATCGATGGTATCTCCATGCCGTTGATCATCCTGACGACGATCATCAACGTCATCGTGGTGATTTCAGCCTGGGAAGTGATCAAGGATCGACCATCGGTCTATCTGGGGGCTTTCTCGATCATGACTGGCCTGATGATCGGTGTCTTCTCGGCCATGGACGCCATGCTGTTCTATGTCTTCTTTGAAGCTACCTTGATTCCGATGTTCCTGATCATCGGTATCTGGGGCGGACCGCGGCGGGTTTACGCGACCGTCAAGTTCTTCCTGTATACCTTCCTCGGTTCGGTATTCATGTTGATCGCGCTTATCTACATGTACAACCAGGGTGGATCCTTCGCCATTTCCGACCTGCATGCGCTGGCACTGAGCAAGGATCAGCAGTTCTGGATATTCCTGGCCTTTCTGGCAGCGTTCGCCGTCAAGATACCCATGTGGCCGGTGCATACCTGGCTACCGGATGCGCACGTTGAAGCACCGACCGCCGGGTCTGCCGTACTGGCAGCCATCATGTTGAAGATGGGCGGTTACGGTTTTCTGCGATTCTCACTGCCGGTAACGCCGGATGCCAGTTCGCAGATGGATACGTTCATGATCGCGATTTCACTGGTAGCCGTCGTCTACATCGGTTTTGTGGCATTGGCTCAGCGTGACATGAAGAAGCTGATTGCCTACTCCTCGATTTCCCACATGGGTTTTGTCACTCTGGGTATCTTCATTGCCTTCCGTCTGATTGCAAAGGACGACATGAGTGGTGTGGCTCTGGGGATTGAAGGCGCCATCATGCAGATGGTGTCTCACGGTTTCATCTCGGCGGCCATGTTCCTGTGTGTCGGCGTCATGTACGATCGAATTCATAGCCGTGAAATTGCCGATTACGGTGGTGTCATCAACACCATGCCGATCTTCGCTGCCTTCATGGTGTTCTTCGCCATGGCGAATGCCGGCTTGCCGGGCACTTCGGGTTTCGTGGGTGAGTTCATGGTCATTCTGGCCAGCTTCAAGACCAATTTCTGGATTGCTTTCCTGGCAGCATTGACACTGATTCTTGGCGCTGCGTATACGCTCTGGATGGTCAAGCGCGTCATCATGGGTCCGATCGGTAACGACAAGGTGGCAGCTCTGACTGACATCAACTCCCGCGAGTTCTGGATGCTGGCGATATTGGCAATCTTCGTATTGCTGATTGGCGTCTGGCCGAACCTCATCGGTGGCGTCATGCACGCCTCGGTAGAGAATCTCGTGCAACAAATTTCAACCTCCAAGTACTGAGCGCCTCATGGACAACCTGCAGATCGCGACGCCCGAGATCTTTCTGCTGGCGGCCACCTGTGCGGTGTTGGTCGTCGGCCTGTTTACACAGGCGAAATCGAACACCGTCTACTGGCTGTCTCAGCTGTCACTGGTCATTACTTTGATCATGTCGCTGACGCAGATTGGTGATGAAGCCGTAACCGGATTCAGTGGCGCCTATACGCTGGATACATTGAGTGCCAGTCTGAAGAGCTGGGTGCTGGTGCTGGCCATCGGTATCTTCCTGTATTCTCGCGACTATGTCGGCAACCGCAAGATTGCCCGAAGCGAGTATTTCGTGTTGGGGCTGTTTGCGGTATCGGGCATGATGATCATGGTGTCGGCCACACATATGCTGACCGTCTATCTGGGCCTGGAGCTCTTGGCACTGTCGCAGTACGCCATGGTGGCGCTGCACAGAGACAATGGTCGAGCAGCGGAAGCCGCCATGAAGTACTTCGTCCTGGGTGCGCTGGCTTCGGGCATGCTGCTGTATGGCATGTCGATGGTATACGGTGCCACGGGATCGCTGAATCTGACAGTGGTTGCCGATATCCTGGCAGGCAACTCCGAAGTGCTGAGTGCCGAGCGCACCATCGGTGCTCGTTTCGGCCTGACCTTCCTGATCGTGGGCATTGCGTTCAAGCTCGGTGCCGTGCCGTTTCACATGTGGGTACCCGATGTCTATGAAGGTGCTCCGACGTCGGTCACGATGTTCATTTCCACCGCACCCAAGATTGCTGCCTTTGCCATGCTGATACGCTTGCTGGTTGAAGGACTGGAAACGCTCAGTGCTGACTGGCAGCAGATGCTGGCCATCATGTCGGCACTGTCCATGATCGTGGGCAACCTCATTGCCATCGCTCAGACCAATATCAAGCGCATGCTCGCTTACAGCACGATTTCGCATGTGGGCTTTCTGCTGATGGGCATCGTCGGTGCGACCAGCGCGGGCTACAGTGCTTCCATGTTCTATGCGATCACCTATGCCTTCACGACGTTGGCAACCTTTGGTGTTCTGCTGGCAGTTTCACGAGAGGGATTCGAAGCGGATCAATTGAGTGATCTGGCAGGACTGGGCAAGCGCAATGCTCTGTTGGCGGTTGTCATGCTGCTGGCCATGTTCTCGCTGGCCGGTGTCCCGCCAGCGGTTGGCTTCTACGCCAAGTTGACCGTGTTGGAATCGGCAGTCAATGCCGGCTTCACCTGGTTGGCCATCCTGGGCGTCATCATGTCGGTTATCGGGGCGTTCTATTATCTGCGAATCATCAAGATCATGTTCTTCGACGATCCGGTTGATGACACACAGGTGAGCCCGGCCAGTGATGTGACCGCCGGACTTGCGGTAAACGGTCTGGCCGTTCTGGCGCTGGGTCTGGCGCCAGGCTTGATCATGAGTGCCTGTATCGCCGCGTTCAGCTGATCTGACGCGCATCTTTATGGGATCGAACCCTGTCGCGGCTGAATGAGCGTGGCAGGGTTTTCTGCGTTTTGCGTTTTGCGTTTTGCGTTTTGCGTTTTGCGTTTTGCGTTTTGCGTTCTCGGTTCTGCCTAGTGCTTGCGGGGAAACAGGTTTTCAAGGTCACTTGAATATCGAGGCCGCGGCTTGGGCAGGGGAGTGACTGGTGTCGGCTTCAGATGATTGCGAATCTGCTGTTCGGCGATGACTCGCCATTTCAGGGCCCTGGCCTGAAGAGATGGCAGGGGTCGCGTAGCACAAGACTGAATGCTTGCGATAGCCATTCCCATCGTGTTGAACAACTGATCAGGCGCATAAGCTGACTCCCAGGCCTTGCGAGCCGCTTCTCCGCGATCCTGCCATTCAGGTTCCAGTTCGTTGAGGATATTGGGAATGTCCGCGACCTGCCATTCAGGGACACGGACTGCGAAGTCCCAGTCGATCTGTGGTGGTGCGACCCAGGTGTCGGAAATGATGACCGGCACACGCCCGGCCTCCATGGTTTCATACAGCCGCAACGAGGCAGGACCGATACCGCGTGGACAGAGAATGAATTTGCTGGCGGCGATGGTGTCCGTGTAAAGCTTCTGGAAGGCATATCTGGACGTCTGCACGGGATTCCAGGTGCAGAAATCCGACGTATCTACAATGCGAGCGTTGTTTCCCGAAAGTCTGAGTAACGGCTTGCGGGATCGATGGCTCTGCGAGCCAACGAAGGAATAGAGCCACCTTCGCGTCGCCGGTTTGCCATGAATGTCTCGAATGCCGGCATTCGTGGCGCTCAGATAGGGAAAGGCGACGTGAGAGTGGGTATCGCTCAGATTGCAGGCAAGGCTGCAATAGAGGCCGTTCAAGACCGGCCACGCCCGATCTGCCTCGTTGTACATATAGACCTTTTCGGGGTATCGGCGTACCAGCTCATGCGACAGGAGTGCCTTGAACCCCATGTCTGCGAATTGAGTGTTCTCGATGAAGATGATGGTATCGGCTGACGCCGCATCATCAGTCATGACAAAATTATTCTGCTTATCCAACCGAGCCAGCTCGCGCATGCGGTCGAGACAGGGGTGTGTCTCATAGGCGGAATCGATATACAGTTTCATCGAATCTATCCAGTGTGTAATGTTTGGCCACGGTAGCATCCGCGTGGATAACTGTCCCCGGTATGTTTACCGGTATCCATCTGCCATCAATGCTCTGCTCACCTGACTCCTTTCACTCAATTGTGTGCGCAAGGTTTGATGAAAAAACCGTTGAAAAGCAACTACCTGGCATCGGCAATAGGTGGTTGCCTGTGCCGCAGCACCTTGATAATGATTCTCAGGCCCTCCAGGAATTCGTTCGCCATATCTGACGATAGCTGTAAATACATATAGTTGGGCCGGCTGTTTCGTGCTCGTGCCGAAGGCTGCGGTATTACAGTGTTCATCCTTATCATCACGGAGGATGGCATGGGTATCTACAGAGGTATCTACAAGGAATGGGCAAGCGCAGTCTCGTGGCATTCGCGTCGATGTCACAAAAAGCTGATCATCCTGTTGATGACAACGTTGGCCAGTGCCTGCTCTGATCTGCCTGAGTCCGTCGGCAGTGATGGTTCAGGAAACCATTCAGGCCAAGGTATGGAACAGAGCGTGGATGAGGAGGAGGGGCGCGATGGCCCACCGAATACGCTCGAAGTCTCGTCTGCCTTCCCAGACGATACGGACGATGATGATCGAGAGGGTCTTCTTGTTACCGGACTTGATGGCTTGTCCGCTGCGGATGTGGTATCGCCCTGGCTGGCGGTTGCACGCAGCTTTCGTAGCGTATCGGACCCGAACCAGATGGGAGATGGCGAAGTCGAGCTCGTTCGTTATGCCGATGACTTTCCGGTTGCAGCACATATGGATTATCTGGCATGGCCGCTCGATACTTGCCAGATCAGACAACTGGATGCTGACGGGGAAGCCGAGGATGACAACCCTCCACCTTCTGCAATATCCGGAGGACAGTCAATTATCTTCAATACCGCATCGGGTCCGTGGTTCACATTCGACCTGACGCACAGTGCGGACGACGCTTTTGTCTATCAGGCTGCGGGTCAGCTTCCGGGAGCCTTTCCGCAAGGCGTCAGTCTTTCCATTCCCGGCTCGTCCTTTCCAACGGTGGCGGCGCACCCGCTGTATCAACCATCGGCAGTAGAGAGAATTCTGCCCGATGCGGCGCAGGCTGCAAGCAGTGAATCCCGATTGCAGTGGGTTGCCGGTCAGCAGAATACAGCGATCAAGATTGACTGGCTGGCGTTTGATGACAGGGGTGAATTTGTCAGCTTCCCGGTGAGCTGCCTGGCTCGTGATGATGGTGAGTTCTTGCCGGATGCGGTGACACGTGCCGTGCTGGCTGGCAGTACACACCGACTCGAGCTCCGATACTCGCGTGTCTACGCCAGATTGGATGTCTACAACGGTATCGTCTTCTATCAGGAAGCGGAAGTTGCCGAATGATTCACGTTGATCCCACTTTTTTTGATTTATTTGCCATGGAGTGTTGTACAAACGATTGAACAGCGTTATACTTCTTCGGGTCAGCACAGTTGCGGGGTGGAGCAGTCTGGCAGCTCGTCGGGCTCATAACCCGAAGGTCGTAGGTTCGAATCCTACCCCCGCTACCAAGTGTTCTGACAGTCAATCTAGCCGCTTAAATGCGGCTTTTTTGTGCGCGATGCAAAGGCAGTCTACTGCATTGCGATATGCTGACGGTCTTGATGTGACCCGATCAGCCGAGGAGTAATAATGGATTCACGCCAATTGGAGATGACCGTACTGATGACGCCGGACATGGCGAACTTCAGCGGCAAGGTACACGGTGGTGCGCTTCTGAATCTTCTCGATAGGGTAGCATTTTCGTGTGCTTCCCGATTCTCCGGACGCTATGTTGTCACGCTGTCTGTCGATCAGGTGACCTTCAAGCAAGCCATCAATGTTGGTGAGTTGGTGACCTTTCGCGCGAGTGTGAATCATGCGGGGCGTACTTCCATGGAGATCGGTATACGAGTCGAGGCCGAAGACATACGCAAGGGAGTCAGGCGGCATACCAATTCGTGCTATTTCACCATGGTAGGTGTGGACGACGAAGGTAAACCTGCCGAGATACCGCCGCTGAAAGTCGAGCTGCCGCTTGAGGCAAGGCGACAACGTGCCGCACAGGCACGCAAGGCGCTCAGATTGCGTTTCGAGCAGGAAATGCAGCAGGCATCCGAAGACAGCGTGTAGCAACAGGGTCGCAACAAGTTGCGCCTTGCAGATCCTGCATGAAACTCATTGGCTTCGACTGAAGCAGAGGGCGATATTCCCATCGGTGTGTGCTGCGCTGTTGAGCGCCTGTGCGTGAAGACGGTGCAACCTCGTGATACCTGCACGTCTTCAGGGCGGTTTCACGGGTTGGAAGAGCCTTCAGGGGGCATTCCGAAATAATGAAAAATCATATGAAACAGGGAGTTGAGGAAATGTAACCCGTTACTCCGCAACTGGCTGGATACTTGTACTGAAAGAGTCAACCCTCTTTACACAGGCACTGTATTGCCATGAAATGCGACTTGTCAGAACGGTACCATCCTCGCATGCCAGTCAGGTTGTTGTTTGCCGGGCTGATCAGTACAACAAGTGCAAGCGCCTGGTCACAGGATGCCTGTGATGTGCTATCCGACTCACCGTCACATCATCAGCTTGCCGCGAGCGCCGATACTGTTCACTGGGGATATTTCAGTAAAGCGCAGGAGCCTCGGCTGCATGTACAGTCAGGTGATTTCATCACGATTGAAACATTGACTCACCACGCCAACGATGATGCCTCGCTGATGGTGGAGGGTGACCCCGGTGCCGAGAGTGTCTTTCACTGGGAGAAAGGTAACAAGGGCGTCGATCGGCGAGGTGCTGGGCCACTCGATGCATCCATTCACGGTCGAGGTGCAGGTGAAGGTTTCGGGGTACATATCCTGACAGGCCCTGTCTATGTGTGTGGTGCGGAACCGGGTGATATTCTGGAAGTACGTATTCTCGACATGTCGCCGCGTCCATCGGGTAATCCGGAACATGAAGGCAAAACCTTCGGCAGTAACGTGGCGGCGGCATGGGGTTTTCACTACAACGACCTCGTCGAGGAACCCAAACCCAGAGAAGTCATCACCATCTATGAACTGGATGCCACGGGTGAGCGTGACTGGGCTCAGGCGGTTTACAGCTATCGCTGGACACCTCAGGTGGATCCTGACGGCGTCACACACGAACTGATCGACTATCCTGGCGTGCCGGTAGATCATTCCACCATCAGCAAGAATACCGAGGTGCTGGAAGGCGTCCGTATTCCTGTTCGGCCACATTTTGGTACCTTGGGAGTCGCACCAAGAGAGGCTGATTTCGTTGACTCGATACCACCAGGCTACTTTGGCGGCAATATCGACAACTGGAGAATTGGCAAGGGTGGCACCATGTACTATCCCGTTGCCGTGGAAGGTGCCTTGTTGAGTGCGGGTGATCCTCATGCCGCACAAGGTGATTCGGAGCTTGCAGGTACGGCCATAGAGACATCCATGACGGGTCTTGTGCAAGTCGTGCTGCATAAAGCCGGCGATACTGCGGGTTCACCGTTGGAAGGTCTGGACTATCCACTGCTTGAAACCGATACCGAGTGGGTCGTTCACGGGTTCAGCTATTCGAATTACCTGGATGAGCTTGGCGATACGGCTCAAAGCGATATCTACAGCAAGTCGTCGATTGACAATGCCATGCGCGATGCCTTTCGCAAGATGCGCAGCTTTCTGATGACGACTCAGAGCCTGAGTGAAGATGAAGCAATCTCCCTGATGTCGGTTGCCGCAGATTTCGGTGTTACCCAGGTTGTTGACGGGAACTGGGGCGTGCACGGGATCATCAGAAAGCAGGTCTTGCCCGAGTAGAGCCTTCCGATTGGCTTGAACCCCTGTCACTCGATGGGTGTTCAGCAGCTTTGCCAGAAGAGCAGCTGTATGTCGTCGCTGCCAGTAGCGGCGATGATGAATGGCGCAGATTACCTCACCAAACTCCAGTCTCTTCGTGAGCAGGCCGATAGACCCGTCGAGGCGCCGGTTCGACTGTCGGGACCTGCGTTCTGGAATTGATGTCGGTAACATTGAAAAGGCTTGGTGTATGGCGTGCCCCGATAACTCCACAGACGAGGAAGTACCACAGCCCGAAGGGGCAAGGGTTGGTGTGAAGCGTGGCCGTTCCCTTGCACATGACTTCAGGCTGGTCGTGGTGATAACAGCCCTGCTGAGTATCGCGGCACTGTCGACACTGGGCTGGGTCCTGTCCAGCCATCTGAATGATGATGAGCTGGTCGAGAATACCGCATCAACCCTTGTCGAGGTCGACCTGACTCTGATCGGATTGGTCAAGGACATGAGGCTGCATGTGGTGCAGGTTCAGCAATGGCTGACGGATATATCCGCGACCAGAGGCCTGGATGGCCTGGATGACGGATTCATTGAAGCAGAGAACCATGCCCAGGCGTTCAAGAGCGCCGCCGACAAGGTTGTGACCATTGCCGGGTCACAAGGGCTGAAGGAGATAGAGCAGGATACCCGACTGGCACTGGCAGTGTTTCCTGACTACTACTCGAGTGGTATCAGAATGGCCAGGGCTTATGTGGCAGATGGCCCGGCGTCCGGTAACCGGATGATGGCCGATTTTGACGATGCAGCCGCGGCCCAGACAGAGGCGCTGGATGATCTGAGTGCGTTGATCAATACTCGTACCGAGCTTCAGAGGCTGGAGGCGCAGAAGGCCTCACAGGATAGTCATGCGAGTATGGCGTTCATCAAGCTGGTTGGCTTGATCATCGCGGTAACCGGTATTGCAATATTGGTCTTTGCAAGCTATTACCTGCAAGTTCAGATCATCAAACCCATTCTGGCATTGACATCGGTGACCGAGGCTTTTGCTGCCAAGAAATACGACAAGGACGTACTTTACCGCGAACGTGGTAACGAGATAGGGGCTCTGGCGCGGGCTCTGGACACGCTCAGAGGTACTGCAGCGGAGGCAGATGATCTGTATAGACAGCAGCAGGAATCACTGTAACTGATCCAACAGTCTCGGGAGAAGCAGATCCAGGCGGATCAGGAGATATTGCAAGGGCATCAGCAGGCAGCAGACGCTGCCCGTCTGGCCGGGGAGCAGGAGCAACGCCAGGCCAGGGAGCTGAGACACAAGGTTGACCTGTTGCTGGATGCAGTGGATGCAGCCATTGCAGGAGACCTGTCTGCGCAGATCACCGTCCAGGGCGATGACGCGATTGGAAAACTGGGCAGTGGCCTGGACAGGCTGTTGAAGGCCTTCAAGGGGAATATGCAGAAGATCCATGACAGTGCCACCGGTCTGAGCAAGTCTTCGGAGCGCTTGAACACCTTGAGCAGCCAGCTCAGTGAGAATGCCAAGCGGACCTCGGATCAAAGCGGTCATTCATCGGCAACAGCACAGCAGGTCAGTGACAACGTTGACAGTGTGGCATCGGCCAGTGCGGAAATGAGCGTCTCGATTGGTGAAATATCCAACAGAAGCACACTGGCGAGTCAGGTGGTCGAAAAGGCCGTGGATCTGACCTTGAGCACCGATCGCTCGGTACGGGAACTCAGCAGCGCCAGTGCCAGTATCGGAGATGTTACCAAGGTTATCGCATCCATCGCAGACCAGACCAATCTGCTGGCACTGAATGCAACGATTGAAGCTGCCCGTGCGGGTGATGCGGGCAAGGGATTTGCTGTCGTGGCCAGCGAAGTCAAGGAACTGGCCAATGAAACCGGGAAGGCGACCCAGGAGATCGAAAAGCGAATAGCGTCGATTCAGGACAACACCGATCTTGCGGCTACCGCCGTCAGGGAAATCATTGATGTGATCAAGCAGATCAGTGAAATTCAGTCGAGCATACGAGTCGCCATCGATGAGCAGACGACCACCACGAAACAGATCAGCCGTCTGGTTGTCGATGCCGCTGGTGGCAGTGCCGAGATCGCCCGAGGAATTTCGGATGTGGCCGATGGCGCATTGAGTTCACTGGGCAATGTCGACGAAGCCCGGATAGCTGCCAGTGAGCTGGTAACGATTACGGACGGGTTGAACAGGCTGGTAGCGTACTATCGGTAATACACGATATGAGACAGGCTTGTAAAAATAGTGTTTGTTCGCAGACTCGTGTAGCTGCGAGCCATCATGACAGCTTGCTCAAATGATCTCATTCCTTGCGACGACCTTCCTTGAAAGTCGTCTCGCCGCTCATCGCATTCAATTGGCGAATCTGCAGCGGTCGACCATCGCCATCCAGGCGTACATCTCCGATTCCCGAGTGATTCCACACGCGCTCACCGGCACTGCGACCATCTGGCAGGCGTGGATAGATATGGAATGAACGCCGTTGAGTCAGCAGATTCAACGGTGACCAGGGGGCAAACAGCCAGCGATTGAGTCTGTCCAGCCATTCGATCAGCGCGGTTGGAAATTCGTTCTTGATGCCACTGCTGGTAATCTGCCAGATGGCCGGTGATTCATTGTCGTATCGCAGTTGCACATCGTAGGCGAAAGAGTAGTGCACATCGCCGGATAACAACACGAAGTTCTTCGGCGTACGCCTGTGACGAAAGATGCTGAGCATGATCGTGGCGGCCTCGTGGTGAGCCATCCAGTTCTCGGCGTCGACCAGTAATGGTTTGCCGAAGAAGGTGAAGATTCGCTGTACGATCTCGATGAGCTTGACTCCGAACACCGGTGCGGGTGAGACGACAATGACCGCCGAGTGATCCAGTATCTCCTGCTGGAAATCACTCAAGGCTTCCCAGTCCATGAGCCCGGAGGGTCTGGATGGTTTCTCCGGCCGACGCCAGCGATGTGTTCTGGTATCGAGTACTACAATGGCGGGTGTGGTCGGGAGCGTGTACTGCCAGCCACGAAAATCCAGCAAGGTGTCAATCAGTGAATCCTGTCTGTCGGCATCGAGGCAGTCGTGATTGTCAGCCGCCGCTTTCAGCAATGCTCGGCAGTCCGGCATCAGTTCATCCATGCGGCCCGCACCATTTCCCCAGCCCTGACACAGTACATAGGCGAACAGCGCGTTGCCAACGATACGTCTGGAAAAGGGATGTTCGTAGGCCGTCTCTTCCCACAGCATGGAGAGGTTCCAGTCGTCGGTGATATCGTGATCATCGAACATCATGTAGCAGGGCACATGACACAGGGCCCGGGCAGCGACGGGCAGGCCCGTGACGAAATTCTCGATGTGCTTTGCTTCACGCTGATAGCGTTCGCGCAGGGAATCCGGCAGGACAGGCTCATCAGCTGCCACCAGCGTCCATGGTATGGGTGACCAGACCAGCAGGTACATGCACAGCACTTCCGACAGTGAGACGAGATGGTTCTCGGCATTGGCCGTGGTGAATATCGGTTTGCGTGCCCCGCCGAAAAAGCGCTCTATCAGGGTGGCGTTGTAGCGAGTACGGGGTAGTAGCTGCGTACGGCGATAGTAGGTGTGCTCGTGCTGCATCAGTGCCTGGCCGCTATCGATAATGGCGCCATTGATGACTTCATCGAACAGGCCGAGGCGTTCATCCAGCTGATGAATGGCGTGCAACATCGGACCCGAGACATCATCCACGTAGACCTGATCGCCGCTCATCATCAGTAGTGCCGGGCGAGACTCGGCATCGCTGCCACAGGCAAGGATCTCGGCGTCGACCCGACACAGGCCATCATCGGACGGGTGGTGTGGCTTGCGACAGGAGCCGTGCAGAATGCGTTCGACGTGGCTTTGAATGACCAGGTGTGGAGAGCTCTGCCCCTCATGACACAGATGGGGTGCCCAATCGGCAATCCATTGCCACTGACCATTCTCACGCAGGCCCAGATCGTAGTGCAGCAAGGTATCTGTTGGCCAGGCCGATTCGGCGTGTATGTCCAGCAGTTGCACGAAGGCATGACGGCCGATGGGCAGCTCGGTCTGCTCGTCAGAGCGCAGTTCGCGATCCAGCAGGGTGTTGTCCACACAGCGCAGACGGATTCGCCAGTTCGTCGGGCTGCTAGTGACTAGCCACAGCATGAGTCGATGCGTTTGTACGTGACGCAGCAGAGGCCCGGCGAGCACTCGCGGTAAAGCTGAGGTCTGTTTCATACGCTCGTGGAAGTCAATCGTTCTGCATCACTGAGCTCAGTCTGACAGAGCGACCCTGATCGATCCAGCATTCACCGTGAAATGCAGGATCGTCGGTTCATGATGGCTGCGACAAGCACCTGTGGGGCCGAACTCCGAAGCGAGAGAGTAGAGTGTGCAGGCTCTTTTGTCTGCTGCCGATCTGATTCCTGTTCATCGGGCAAACCCGTCTGTTGCCGGCCCCAAGGCTGGCCATGCACTGTCGGATGACTTGACAAGCACCGTCAGGGTGCGCACTATTTCGCAGCTATTGATCAGGCTTTCCCATGACTACTCAACATACCGCCGGAACTCCGCACCCCGGCCTGAGCTTTGCTGCGTTCGTGACCCTGATGGCAGGCTTCATGGCGCTCAATGGTCTGGCTGTGGATACCATGTTGCCAGCGCTTCCCGCCATTGGCGACGAGCTGGGCGTGACAGACCCCAATGATAGACAGTGGGTGATCACAGCCTATTTTCTGGGTTTTGGCATCTTCCAGCTATTCTATGGACCCTTGTCGGATCGATATGGCCGGCGTCCGATATTGCTGCTGGGCGTGTCGATCTATGCGGTGTTCAGTATCATTACGGTCTTTGTCAGTACGTTCGATGGCGTTGTGGCCACCCGGTTTCTGCAGGGTGCCGGTTCGGCAGCAACCCGTGTGCTGGTGGTGGCCATCGTCAGAGATTGTTATTCCGGCAGACAGATGGCCAGAGTCATGTCACTGGCTTTCATCATCTTCCTGACCGTGCCGGTGCTGGCACCCGCAATTGGGCAGGGCATCATGCTGTTCGTCAGCTGGCACTGGATCTTTCTGGGTCTGGCCATGTTTGCTGTGGGCTTGACGGCGTTTGCCTGGGTGCGATTGCCGGAAACCCTGCATCCGGAATACCGCCTGCCACTATCGATGGGGCGGGTGCTCACGGCATTCAAGGTA
Organism: uncultured Granulosicoccus sp.; assembly: GCA_947499955.1. Classification (GTDB taxonomy): domain Bacteria; phylum Pseudomonadota; class Gammaproteobacteria; order Granulosicoccales; family Granulosicoccaceae; genus Granulosicoccus. Next base: position 379,298 of record CANMQI010000006.1, on the reverse strand, counting down.
GTTGCCACGACACGTAATTCCATTGGTTATACCGTCGCCATGACCCTGGTGCTGGGCCCCTTGTTCGGCTACATCGCATCCGTGCAACAGATTTTCGCGGACGTGTTTCAGGTGGAAGCGCTGTTTACCGTCTACTTTGCGATAACGGCCATCAGCATGGCCATGGCCTCTTTTCTCAATTCCAGAATCGTGGAGCGCCTGGGTACTCGAATGGTGTCTCATACGGCCCTGTGCTCCATGCTGGTCATTGCGCTGCTGGGCCTGCTGATCGAGCAACTGGGCTATCAGAATCTGTACACATTCGTGGCATTGCAGTCGGCCATGATGTTCTGTTTTGGTCTGACAGCCCCGAACTTCGGTTCAATGGCCATGGAGCCGGTCGGTCATATCGCCGGGACCGCCTCATCAGTTCAGGGCTGTATCACAACTGTCGGTGCGGCGGTACTGGGTTTTCTGGTCGGGCAGTCATTCAATGGGACAACACTACCGTTGATCGGTTCGTTTGCCGTTCTTGGTGCGTCAGCCATTGGTGTCGTGCTGCTGACTGAGGGGCGGATGTTCAAGGCGCTGCATGAGGCGCCGGTTGCGCAGTAAGGTTCCGACGACTCGGGCCGATAACTCTGGCATCGAAATGGAAATTTGACTATCGAATGCCACGTCTGAAAACCTTCAGCGCATGCGCCGTATCCACTGTAGAGGTTGTTGAGCACCTTGACTCGTCACGACAGTCTGATCCGTGCCAGGCCAGCATTGTGTTCATGTTCTATGGTTGTGAGCATGATGAACAGGCGCTCTACGACTGGGCGAGCTCCAGTTTTCCCGATGCAGCGCTGATCGGCGGTAGCTCATCCGGAGGTCTGATTACCGACAAGGGGTATCTGGATCAACATGGCGTCGGTTTACTGCTTGTCGACGATGCAGACGGTGACTACGGGGTTGCCGCCGGTCCGTTGGGCGACGACGCGGCGCAGACTGCCGAAAACCTGTTGCAGCAAGCACTGGACAACTGTGGGTGTAACGGTCAGCTGCCGGAGCTCATCTGGGTCTATCAGGCTCCGGGCCGGGAAGAGGATGTCATCTGCGGCCTGCGGCGGATTGTTGGTGATAATTGCCCGATCGTCGGTGGTTCTTCCGCCGATAATGATGTGTCGGGGCAATGGTCTCAATTGGGGCCTGACGGTCCGCTTGCAGAGGGCCTGGTGCTGGCTGTTCTTTTCCCCTCATCGCCCCTGGGTTGTGCCTTTCAGGGTGGCTACGAGCCTGTAGGTCCGAACGGCATTGTCACCGGTATCGGTTACCAGCCAGCGGGTGACAGCGGCGTGGTCACCGGCAGCTCAGGGCGTGAAATCCTGAGTATTGACGACAAGCCTGCCGCCGAAGTTTACAACCAATGGGTCGATGACCTGATTGGACCGCGTATGCGAGACGGGGGCAGCATTCTGGCTGACACCACCATGTTTCCGCTGGCCACCGATGCCGGCAAGCTTGATGGCGTAAGCCACTACCTGCTTATTCATCCCGAGTCCATCGGCAAGGAGGGTTCCCTGCGCACCTTCTGCAATCTTGAAGTCGGCGCGCGAGTCTATGCGATGAAAGGTGAGACCCAGCGCCTGGTCAAGCGCGCAGGTAGAGTGGCCGAGCAGGCTGGAAAATCGGTGGAGGCAAGTGGCAAGACGGTGGCCGGCGGGCTGGTTGTCTATTGCGGTGGATGCAAGATCGCTGTCAATGAAGATATACATAAAGTGCCTGAGGCCGTGGCTGCCGGTCTGGGTGACGTGCCGTTCATTGCCTGTTTCACCTTCGGTGAACAAGGTCGCCTCATCGATCGCAATGTACACGGAAACCTGATGATCTCGACTGTGGCCTTTGGTGAGTGATGACCGAGCACCCCAGCATCGAGAGCGCCGAGCAGTTACGTGAAGCATTGCTCGCGCTCCGAAATGAGCATGATACGCTGCGTGAAAGCCATTCCCAGGGGCAGCAATTGCTTGATGCTCTGGATTCATTGCTGAACCTGGATATCGCCGATGATCCCTTTGTCCGGGTGTTTGCCTCGTTGCGCAAGATCTTCACCTTCTCCCAGGCGATGATGCTCGCTGAAAGAGAAGGCTCCAGCGGCGATGCAGATCACCCTCTGGAATGCCTGGTCGCCGAGCCTGAGTGTCTGGTCGGGTCGATATGGCCCACCGGATCACTTTTTCGCAAGGTACTCAAAGGCCGAGTCGTTGCAACCTTCTCGAATACCGGTCTTGCCGAATGGTCTGAGCTTGCGCCGGGAGTGCTTGTCGCCGAACAGTCTGCACTGTATGTACCCGTCGGTGTGCGAGGGCGGCGGGGCATTCTGGTGCTGCTGCGAGCGCTCGGCGACAATGGTTTTGATCGCAACCATATAGATCTGGCGCGGCGCTTTTCAGTACTGGCATCGCATGCTCTGGCGACACGCTTTGCCAGTGAAACTGCCGCTGAAGGTCATCGTCTGCGCGAACTCACCGAACAGCTGAAGCAAAGTGAACAATTGGCCAGGCGTAATGCGAGTCTGCTGCAGGAGATGGTGAATGTGTTGCCGGTCGGTGTGGCGGTCCAGGACGAGCGGGGCAAGTTGCTGATTGCCAATGATGAGGTGTCTTCCATCTACAGACGAGCGGCCAGGGAACTTATCGGGACCATACCCTTCGCGCTGGATTGCGCGGACCCTGAATTCATCGTGGCACGACACAAGCAGTACAGCGACCAGTTGCGTAGTGGAAAGCAGAGATCACGCGAGGAAACCGTTGATCTGGGGGGGGCTGAGCATACGTTGCTGGTGACCGATAAACCTGTTCGGATCCACAACGAGTCGTTCCTGCTCACGGCGTCGCTGGACATCACCGATCGCAAGCATTTCGAGGAGGAACTGTCACACCGTGCCTTTCATGATCAGCTGACAGACCTGCCCAATCGTGAGCTCATGCATCAGCTGGTTGATGCGTCGCTGCGTGCTCATGGGTCATCGGGACAGTTTGCTCTGGCATTCATTGATCTTGACCGCTTCAAGCAGGTCAATGATTTTTACAGCCATGCCATTGGCGATGAATTGCTCAAGGCATTGGCACAACGTGTCGGGCAGAGTATCCGCCAGGGCGATACGCTGGCCAGGATCAGCGGTGATGAATTCCTGATTCTCATTGATCCGCTGGAAGACTCGACAACCTTGTCGCTGGTCATTGACCGGGTGCTTGATGCTCTGAAGGAGCCCTTTTGCATCGAAGGTCATGATGTCATGACCTCCGCTTCAGTGGGGGCGAGTATCTATCCGCTGCACGGCACCAGTTACGAAAGCCTGCGCCGTTGTGCGGACAGCGCCATGTACCGTGCCAAGAGCTGTCGCAAGGGTAGCGTCAGCTATTTTGACGAGTCCATGCGAGAGACCCTGACTGCGCGAATGGCTCTGGAGCAACAGCTTCGGGTCGCCATTCGGGAGGAGCATTTCCGAGTTGCGTTTCAGCCCAAGGTCGATATCACGAATGGGCAGGTTGACGCCTTTGAAGCACTGATTCGCTGGGTCGAGCCTGACGGAAATATCCGCATGCCCGGTGAGTTCATCGAGCTGGCGTCCGAATTGGGATTGCTCGATGACATTACCCGGTTTGCTCTGCGAGACGTGGTTCGTAACCTGCCAGGCTTGTCGGCCCGATTCGGTGAGCACATAACGGTCAGTATCAACGTTGCCGCTCCTCAGGCGGGCGATGTCACATTCATGCGATCACTCATCAAGGAGCTGGCTGCCTCGGGGTACGCCAGAAGTATCGTTCTCGAACTGACCGAAGATGCTCTGGTTGCTACCCAGCGCTTTCAGCATCAGGTTCTCCCTGAGCTACGTGAGTTGGGTGTGCGTGTCTCGATCGATGACTTTGGTACTGGCTATTCCTCTCTGTCGACCCTTGCCGATATCACGGCTGACGAGGTCAAGGTGGACAGAGCTTTCATTACCGCCATTCATGATCGGCCGCGAAGCCAGGGTATCCTGAGGGCTATCGAATCACTGTGTACCGCTCTGGTATCGATATGGTGGCCGAAGGCGTGGAAACCCTGGAAGAGCTGGCATACCTGCGTCGCCAGACGACGATCAGGCTGGTCCAGGGCTATTACTTCTCCAAACCGATATTCATCGAGGAGCTTCTACACTTTCCGACGCTTGCCAACGTGGATGCAGGCTTTGACGAACGACATCGCCTCAGAGCCTGATCGGCCTACAATTGACTGGTGGTTCGTCGATGGCAATTCAGCCGTCGCGTTTGCTGGAAGGGCTGGCGATGTCGAGGTGTAAATTACCGATAGCGGGATGATCGTTGTCGCATCATGACCAGCACGGTAGGCTTGGATCCCAACCCTGTGATTGACCCCAGTGCCCATGGTGAAAAAAGAGCAGGCCCTGTTTCCACACCGTTACGGCCTCCTGGCAGTCAGTCTGATGCTGTGCGTCGCTGTACTGTCTGGTTGTAGCGGTGATGAGGCTCGGTTTCGCTTCGATGATTACAGGAGCAGACTGGCGCGTTCACTGAAGCTCGATCTGGAGCAGACCGTTCAGCCGGTCGATCCGGTACGCCGACCGCGCAAGCGCGATATGTTGCTGGAGCAAGACAGTTCGCAGATATCCATTCTGGATTTCGTGCGGCTCTATGAATGCGCATTGGGCGAGGTGATCGGCGAACGGAACAGTATTCTGGGTAAGGTGGCTTCTGCATCGCAACGCCTGTTCAACGATCTTGCTTTCCTGCAGCTGGCCCCTGAGTGCATTGGGCAACTGCAAGCCAGACAGAATGACACGCTCGCCGACAAGCTGACGGAGGCCATGACCATCAAGCGTCAGGGACTGGCAAGGTCGATTGGCAACGCCACACTGGCCAGTGATGAATTTTCAGGCCTGTGGCGTGTGCCTGTCGCGCTCGAGGGGTTTCCGGTAAACGGTGGCAGTGAGACGATAGCGCAGCTTCACTACATCGAATCTCAGGTTGCGCGCTGGCTATCGGGTGACTTCGAGCATGACTCGGTGCGCTTCGAAACGGCCCTGGGCGCGCTCCGTCACGGCGAGGCGGGATCTCTGATAGCGGCGGCGACATTGACCCAGGCACAGCTCCAATCTGCCAGCCAGTTGGTCGCATTGCGCAGCGAAGGCCGAGCGCTTTGCTTCAACGGGAAGCCAGGTAACCAGGGGCGCATTCTGCGCAGGGTGGTTGATCAGTTCTTCGCCGGTGAGATACAAGTCTGGTTATCGAGGGTCAATGCATTGCGTTACGATCTGCTGGCTCCCTATCAGGCGATTGAAAATCATCTCGAGAAGGCGCAATCACCCGCTTACCGGCAGTGGCGGGAGCAACGTGACAGACAATTGGGGTGGTTGTCATCGGCCCCTCGCCAACACGTCGACGTCATTCTGCCGTTGCTCGAATCATGTGGTCTGGCGCCCGCTTCGCGAGTACCGGAAGAGCAGGAGTAGGCTGTTGCGTCGGACACAGCCAACGGAACGGGTGAGACGATATATCGGGTGATGCAGGCTCCCCGGTTGCGACGATGCCAGGTGGTCATCGGGTTCCACTGGGGTGCACTGACTGGCATGGGGAACGGACCGGGTTCGAAGTTGCACCCGGGCGGGCCACATTTGCAAAAAAACTAACCATTGAGATGTGCACTATCACGCAATTGCTCGTTTTAGGGCACATCACGTGCAGCTGTCTGACAGCGACAAAGTTTTGCGATGTTATTCAATGCCGTTGGATTCTTCGCCAATCTATGCAGGATAGCGACGTTAGCAAGACGATGCCCAAATCAAAAGCGAGAAATCTGCTAGTTCCACAAGTTGTATTTCTGGTATTGATGGTCATCTCGATAGCGGGATGGAAATTTGCCAGTGACACGCTGGATAGCCAATCTCGCATTCGTTTCGAGCAGGACGCAACCCATCTGCATACACAGATCGAGGCGCGTTTCGACGCCTATGCTCAGGTATTGCGCGGTGGTGTCGGACTGTTCAACAGTTCGGACAACGTTACTCGGAATGAGTGGTATCAATACGTCGAAGGCCTGAAATTACCCAGGTACTATCCGGCGCTCAGGGGAATCGGGTTCAGTCTCTGGGTCGGCGGCAAGGATAAACTCGAATCTCATGAAAAGGCAATCAGGGCAGAGGGATATCCGGCATATACCGTGAGGCCTGACAGTCCGCGAGAGCAATACTCCGCTGTCGTCTACCTTGAACCATCGAATGAAGGAAACCGTCGTGCGCTCGGATACGACATGTTTGTCGAACCTGTGCGTCGGCAGGCCATGGAAAGAGCCAGAGACACAGGTGAGCCTGCCTTGTCGGGCAGGCTGGAGTTGCTGAAGGAAGTTGTCGGAGAGGAGCAGATCGGCTTCATACTCTATATGCCGGTCTATCGTTCGGAGGGCGGGACTCCGATTACCGAAGCCAGAAGGCGCGAAACTCTGTTCGGGTTTGTCATGAGCCCGTTTCGTGCCAGTGATCTGATGAAGGGGATTCTGCGACCGGGTCACTCCAACATCAATTTTCAGATCTTTGACGGGCTGACGGCTTCACCTGAATCGATGCTCTACGATGGCTCGACGCAACTGGGGATTGAGAAACAGGCTACGCCGGCGCAGTTCACAGCTCGTAAAACGGTCAGGATTGCCGGGCGAATGTGGTCCATCAACTACGCATCAACCCCTTCATTTACCAAAGCTACCGACTCGGCTCTTCCCTGGGTATTGCTCACTACCGGTACATTGCTCAGCATGCTGATGTCCATTGTTGCGTGGATGCTGCTCTCCGCCAGAATGCGGGTGGTTCAGCGAACCAATGAGCTACGCAAACAGTCGGATATCAACTCGGTACTACTGGAAAATCTGGCAGAGGGCGTGGTTGCGTGCGATGCGGATATGACCGACATTCTGATGAACAAGAAAGCGCGAGAATGGTACCAGCAGGATCCCTCCAAGGAGGTTGACATGAGCTGGCTCAAACGCCTTCAGATGTTCAAAGAGGATGGAATAACACCCTTTGCCCCTGGAACCTCGCCACTCTATCGAGCTGTAGCAGGGACAACGATAAGCAGCGAGGAAATCTGTATTGTCGCACCGGGGCAGGAACCGCGTTTCGTTCTGGTCACGGGAGGGCCACTTCCTGAAATCGATGGGCAGAAGTCAGGTGCCGTGTTATCGCTTCGGGATATTTCCGAATACCGTCTGGCCATGAGGAATATCGAGCGGCAGCAGAATTTTCTGGCAGACGTCATCGACAATATTCCCAACCTGATCAGTGCACGAGATCGCGAAGGGAATCATGTGCTGGCCAACAGGGCTTATGCCGAGAGTCTCTATGGCATGTCGCCAGAAAAGTTGATTACCGGCTGTTCCTCAGGAACCATTGACGATTCGTCACCCGATGTCGACGAGATGCAGGAGGCCCTGGCAGTCATAGACAAGGGCATGAGCCTCGACTGCGTCAGGGCATTAACCCTGCTTGATGGTCAGCAGCGCTGGTTCAGCGTAGGCAAACTACCGATTCGCTCCAACAACAGCGCTGAGAATATCGTGCTGACTGTCGCATCGGATATCACCGACTTGAAGATCAGCGAAGAACGAGTCCGAGTCATGAACCAGGAGCTGGAAAGCCGTGTCCTGGCAAGAACAACCAGCCTTGAGCATGCCAACCGGAAACTCGAAGAAGCCACTCAGGTTGCCGAGGCTGCGAATCTTGCCAAATCCTCGTTTCTGGCAGCAATGAGCCATGAGATTCGTACACCCATGAATGGTGTCGTCGGTATGGTTGAAGTATTGATGAACGAATCACTGAACAAGGATCTGAGAAGGTCCTTGCAGATGGTCCTGGACTCGGCATTTTCGTTGTTGGGGATCATCGACGATATTCTGGACTTCTCCAAGATCGAGGCGGGTCAGTTCGAGCTTGAAAATACGGATTGCGATCTGACGGAGTTGATCGAGAATGTGGTGTTGGCAACGGTACCTCTGGCCAGAAAAGCGAATACCACGGTCAGCCTGTATATCGACCCCATGATTCCATCGCTGGTCCAGATCGATGTGACGCGCTTTCGACAGCTGTTGACCAATCTTCTTGGAAATGCCGTCAAGTTCAGTGGGAAACAGCTCGAACGTGACGGTCATGTTCAAGTTCGGGCATCGGTGCTGCAATCGGAACCACTGAGTCTGCAGCTGGATTTCATCGACAACGGTGTGGGAATGTCACCTGACACTCAGACGCAGATCTTCGACTCTTTCGTACAGGCAGAATCATCCATTACACGGCGTTTTGGTGGTTCAGGTCTTGGGCTTTCGATCTGCAAGAGAATCGTTGAAATGATGCATGGTGAGATAGTGGTCGAGAGCCGACTTGGAGAAGGCTCCCGATTCACCGTCCTGCTGTCGCTTGATGTCGTGCCAACTGGCGCCGGTCTCACTCAGCTTGAAGATATCGAGAACGTCGACTGCGTGCTGATCGATTCCGACGAATACAATTGCGCAGATATAACCGAATATCTGAAGACTGCCGGTGCCACGGTGCATGCCGTCAAGGACTTCAGCATGGCAACGACCACGATCCATGGCTTTGGACATCCTGCCGTCGTTATCTGTTCGGCTGCAAACCTGATGGAGCCCAAAAAGGAATCTGACAACCCGCTTTCCAGTGATACAGGTCATGTGGTATTGAGTCGTGAGGAAAACACATTGGGCATGCATATCAGGCGTGTTTCCACAACACACAGCGGAAACATCGAGTCCATCAGTGCGGTTGTCGTCGATTACAACGGGCTGCGACGTAAATCGTTGATTGAAGCGGTAGCCATTGCCATCGGGCGAGCATCGCCAGAGGTCATGCACGCTTTTACTGAAGAGAACGTTTTACCGGTGCAGGAACCCTTGAGTGTGGAAGAGGCAATGGCGGCGGGCAGCTGTATTCTTGTGGTAGAAGACGACTCCGTCAATCGCATGGTGATCAAGCGGCAGCTGGCACTATTGGGACATACCGCCGAGTTTGCAGAGAACGGCAGTGAAGCCCTGGAGAAATGGCGATCCGGGCGTTACGGCATGGTGTTCACTGATCTGCACATGCCCATCATGGATGGCTATACGATGACCAGGACAATAAGGAAGGAAGAGCTGGAAGGCGAGCGTATACCTGTCGTCGCTCTGACAGCCAATGCCTTGAGTGGAGAACCTCGACGTGCTGCTGATGCCGGTGTTGACGGCTATCTGACAAAACCCCTGCAACTGTCATCCTTGAAGGACGCTGTCGATCAGCATCTTGTATTGCCGGCTGAGTCAGGTCCACAAGTGCTCGTGGGCATGGATGAAAGGGCAGAAGTCGATTCAGGAGACGTCGGCATCTTCGATCCCGATGCCTTGCGACAACTGATCGGCGATGATCCGGAAATCATCAACGAGTGCCTCGCAGAATTCCAGAGTTCTCTACAGCAGGTAGGTAGAAACCTGGTGGCCTCCGTCAAGGGTGAAGACTGGCGGCAGGTGGACGAGCTGGCGCATCGGCTCAAGTCCTCATCACTGTCGACCGGTGCACTGGAAGTCTGGAGCCTGTGCATGAAGATGGAATCTGCACGTAGCAGTGATGAGGTTGAATTACTGCTTGCTCACGCTGATGAGCTGAGTCTTGCCATCGACAAGGTCGATTCAGCGATAAGCCACTTCATGGCGGGTAATGCACCTGATATGCGCAAGGCATCCTGAATGACTGGTTTGTCATGGCTGTCTGCAAGTCAGGTACGCAGACTTCCGAAGGGCAAGTTTGTCAGCTGCGCTGCCTGCGTCGTTCCCGCTCGAAGTATTCCAGGACGCTGCCGGGTGAACGCCTTGCCAGCGCGGCTGACAAACATCGCTGATGTATTACCTTGTTTCCCGATCGACCCACCAGAGTTCATTCGGTAGATTCATGGGCAATATCTTCCCACCAGCGCAAGGTTTGCAGGGATTCGTCCAGAGTGATCATTTCACCCAGTAATGGCGTCACCAGTTCGATACCGTTCTGATCCGCCAGGCGACTGACTGCCGACACAGGTGCATACCAGGTGTGAAACGCAAGCTCGAACATGCCCCAGTGTACGGGCATCAGGCGACTGGCGTTCACATCCTTGAAAGCCTGAATGGTCTCTGCAGGTTGCATGTGGACATAGGGCCAGCTCTGGTCGTATTGTCCGTTTTCCATCAGCGCAAGATCGAACGGGCCCAGACGTGCGCCGATATCCTTGAAGTGTGTATCGTAGCCAGAGTCACCACTGAAGAACAGTCGGGAGTCCGGTGACGCCACCACCCAGGATGCCCACAAGGTCTGATTGTTGTTGATACCATCGCGGCCAGAGAAATGCTGCGCCGGCGCTGCCGTGAACTGCAGGCCATCCGTTTCGTGCGTCTGCCACCAGTCCCGCTCCGTGATTCTCCCATCCGGGATTCCCCATCGTTGTAGATGACCACCAACACCCAGCGGTGTGATGAATCGGGTTGCCTTGTCGGCAAAGAAGCGCACGCTGTCTGCTTCGAGGTGATCATAGTGGTCGTGTGATATCAGTACGATGTCGACAGGCGGCAGCTTGTTCAGCGTCAGCGCGGGTGGCTGAAATCGTTTGGCAGTGAAACCGACCGGCGCCGCCGTTGCGCCGAAGACCGGATCGACAAGTACAATCGTGCCAGCCATGTTCAGCAGAAAACTCGAATGACCGAGCCAGATGAGGCGCGTCTGGGAGCCCGGTGCCTGGAATGCCTTCAGGTCCGGCGCCAGTTCCGGCAAGAGCGTCACCGGGCGGCCATCCGGGCGTTCCGTGAACCATTTACCGAGCATGGGCAGGATTTCCATTTCCTCCTGCATTGTGGCAACCAGTTCAGCTCTGCGATTCTGAAATTCACCGATCTCACTGTTGTATGAGCTGGAGGCGGCAAAACGCTGCTGATCTTCTGGCGCTGGCCGTGCACCGAAAACCGGGAACAGATCCGCCTGAAATGCAAGTACCGGTACTGCCAACAGCGTGAGCGGGATGAGAAACCAACGTTTTTTCATGTCAATCGAATAGACCGGTAACAGTTTGAATGCACTGTCGACGGCGGTTGTGTCTCAGTGAATTTGAAGGTGCTTGCGATCGGCACGTTATCGGACTTCGTAGTGGTCCAGAAACATGTCCACCGCCGAGCCGATGACTTTTGTCTGTGTTTTCTTGCTGACGGCTCCCTGCATCGACAGGGCTTGAGGCCAGAAGAGCAGGCCCTTTAGCAGGGACAACAATTGATGTGTCGCCAACGTCGGGTCGTCGATCTCCAGGCGGCCATCATCGATGGCAGCCGTGATCCATTCAAAGAATGCACCACCGTTCGTGGGTAGATCCTGGAAGGCTTTCTGAACGATTTCCGGAGAGCGAAAGGCTTCCGCCAGCAGCACACGCATCGTGGAGAGGTAGGTGTCCGAACTGAAGGCGTCCACTTCCTGTGTTGCTATCCGTATCAGTTGAGTCCGCAGTCGCTGCTTTGCGTGATAGCTGCCATCAATCGAATAGTGCTCTCGCAGAACGAGCTCATGAGTGATGGCGCGATACAGGTCATCCTTGCTGGGGAAGTGCTTGTAGACCGTCCGTTTGCTCACCTGGGCCACGTCGGCGACTCGGTCCATGCTGGTTTCTCTGAAACCGTGTGTACGGAATTCTTCCGCAGCGGCCTCGAGAATGGCAGCACGCTTGCGCTGACTATAGGTCTTTACGTTTGTCATGAGCCTGGAAGCATCGCACTGACACAGATTGCATTCCTGGCATCTTACCGGAAAAGTAAACTTCTGAGTTTACAATTGAAACTACCTTCTTTAAAGTACACCGGTCAGTTTACGCAAATGCTTGAACGCCGTAGGACTCCCATCCCTTCAGGGGGGAGGATGTCAATGTATCTTCAGTCAATCACCATCCTCATGAAAAACCATCAAGTCGTTGTTGTCACCGTAGCCTCTACCGGTCCGGGCCTTGCTGTTGCTGTCAAGGCAGCGCAGCAAAGTGCCGTGGTCAATGCCACGATGCGCAATCTGGCGAAACGGGATGCGCTTGATACTGCGGCAAGACATGAGCAACACGGTTAGGAACATGAACATCGTGATGCTGGGCGCAACCGGTGCGGTGGGTGGCGAAGTGGTCCAGGCACTGTGCGATGAGCCGCGTCTGGCGAAGTTGGCCCTGTTGGGGCGCCGCAAGGTGAGTGGTCTTGCACAGGAGAACATCGAGCAGCACCGCATCGATGTCATGAACCCGGAAAGCTATGCATCCAGGCTGGACGGATATCAGTGCGCGATCTGTACGCTGGGGGTGGGCGAGCCTTCCAGGGTCAGCAAGGAAGATTTCCTGCGTATCGACAAACAGGCTGTACTGGATTTTGCAACGGCTTGCCGAGAGGCCGGAGTGGAGCACTTTCAGCTATTGAGTTCTGTCGGCGCCGATGCGCGGTCCCGATCCTTCTTTCTGCGCAGCAAGGGAGAACTCAACGAGGCTCTGCTTGCCCTGAATTTCAAACGTCTCAGTATATTTCAACCGTCCATGATCATTACCCCGGACAATCGGTACGGGTTCACTCAGGCCATGACGCTGGCCTTGTGGCCAACGCTCAGTCGGCTCATGGTGGGCTTGCTGAGTAAATATCGTGGCATCGATGTGGACAAGCTGGGTTGCGCCATGGCCTACAACAGTGTGAACGACGGGTCGGGTTCCGAATACCTGCACTGGGCTGACATCATGGCGCTGTATTCACAGCGAAACTGAGCCGATTTGATACGCACTGACTGTCGTGGCGATTCAATCGGGGTTATTCTGAGGGCTGACGCTCACTCAACCGCAACTCCGTTCGTAGCGCTCACTGGCGCTTCTTCCTCAGGACAGCATTGATCATGACCAGACCCGTTGCTCCAGCGACCATCGCCGCCAAGGCCGATCATTACGTCGATGCCCAGAGTGGTGCTATCGTCCCACCGCTCAACACCTCGACCACCTTTGCCAGAGATACGGGGAATCAGCCGATGAACGCGGGGCATGTGTATGCCCGGGACAATAACCCATCGTTCGTGCAGGCAGAACGCGTATTGGCAAGACTTGAAAATGGCGAACAGGCCTTGCTGTTTGCCTCCGGAATGGCGGCCATTGCAGCCGTGTTCTATACCCTGGAGAGCGGTGCTCGCGTGGTGCTGCCGCAGTCGATGTATTGGGGCGTGTTCAGCTGGACCCGGCAGTACTGTGCACGGGCATCAATAGCGATCAGTTATTACGCGCCGGATGACGCTGTCAGTCTGCGCGCAGCCATCCAGGCTGAAGAACGCACGGACTTCGTGTGGGTGGAAACGCCCAGCAATCCGATGATGCACATCACCGACATTCGTCTGGCTGCCGAGCTTGCTCATGCGGCAGGCGCACTGTTGATCGTCGACAACACGGTACCCACGCCGCTGCTGACACGCCCACTGGAGTTGGGTGCCGATATCGTGATGCATTCGGCCACCAAATCCCTGAACGGTCACAGTGATGTCATTGCCGGCGCCCTGGTCAGTCGAGACAGTCACCCCCATTGGCAGCGAATTGTTACGGAGCGTCATGATGCCGGTGCTGTCATCAGTCCGTTCGATGCATCCATGTTGCTGCGTGGCATGCGAACCGTGGTGTTGCGAGTCGAGCGGGCCTGCCAGAACGCGGCGCGCATTGCCCGGTTCCTGCATCAGCATGAGCGCGTGGAGGGTGTGCTCTACCCAGGCCTGGAATCTCATCCCGGTCACGATATCGCTCGCCAGCAGATGTGCGGCGGTTACGGTAGCTTGATGTCATTTCTGGTGAAGGGTGACAGGGCCGAGACCCTTGCGGTCATCGGTCGGCTGCAGCTGCTTGTCAGGGCAACTTCCCTCGGTGGGGTTGAAACCCTGATAGAGCATCGTCACAGCATAGAGCCACCGGAGACCGGCGTGCCGGAGAATCTGTTGCGCCTGGCAGTGGGCATCGAAGAGGTCGATGATCTGATTCATGACCTTGATCAGGCGTTGCGTCCAACAGCCTGAGAGGAATTTCGATCAACCGTCGACTACCGACCATCAGAAACACCAGTGCATTCAGTGCTGGTGTAACTTGACTCTTCGCGACGGGGTCAGTGACTTCACCAGCCTGCTGGCTTTCGAAACACAGGCTTGAATGACATCCGCTACCTGTTCCGCCTGATGAAGCTGTGACTTGATCTTCTGACGTTCGAACTCGGAGATGTCAACCTGATCGATCAAGTGGTCAATGCTGCAAGTTGCGTGCTTCATTTCGTTAACTTCCATAAGCGTAGAATGGAGGACTTCAGACTAGTCATGACGAGCATGCGGGACAAACGATATTTTCTTTCTGAAGTCACAAGCCAGGCTATCGAGTCGAAAAGTGCTGGCCCATGCTCCAGCCAGCCATTGCCATCACTACAAGACATCGTGTTCAGGCTTTCGATTTTCCATCGGCAGGACCTGCATCGGCATCTGTTCGAGGGGCCGGTACGATGTCATTCTTCTTTTTTCTCGGAAGTTCGACCGGCTCTCGCCATTGCCGATCGTCCAGTGCCTGATCTATCTCGAGCGTCGCCTCCTGTCGTTGGGCCGCCTCCTTCTGTTGCATCAGATAAGCACTGATTGCCGGTCTCAGCGCTTCAAGGCGACGTTTGTTCTCCGCTTTTTCCGGGTTATCCGTGCTCGGGATTCCCAGCGCTTCTGCTGCGGCCTGTTGCTGTATCAGGTAATCATCCAGCGTCGGTTTCAAGGCCTGCATCAGCGACTTTCTGGCTTTCTTGCGGCGTGCATCTGCCTCCATTTCAGCCAATGTCAATTCACTTGTGCGACGCTGTTTCAGGAAGGCGTTTATCGCCGGCTTGAGGGTCTGGAAGAGATATTTCCGGCCTCGCTCACGTCGATTCTCGACGAAGTCTTCATTGAAGAAACGCCCCAGATGACGCCGCAGACGTGCGACGTAGACCGATACACCCATGGCTGCCAGTTCCTGTCGTAGTTCGTCGAACTTGCGCAGTCCTGTTGCGTCGACGATGTTGATGGCACTGGCATCCAGTACCAGCCATTCGACAGGTGTCTTCTGGGCAGCGACAATCGCTCGTACCCGGGACTTCATGTAGTCGGCGTTGTAGAAGACCAGATTGGACTCGAAGCGGTAGAGCAGCAGCCCCGGAATGGTCTTGGCTTCAGGGTAGTCGGCGATGTTGTGAAATCCCTTCTGGCCCTTGACCCTGCCCAGAACAGCGTCATTAGGTCGCGACTCTACTGACAGTAGCCAGATAAGAGACAAGCCGACCGCCAGCAGGATGCCTGGCAACACGCCAAGCACCAGTACACCAAGGGTGGTGATCACCGACATCAGGAATTCCCGATAACTCATGCGATACAACATCCGCAGATCGTTCAGATCGAACAGGCCGACAGCAGAAACCAGAATGACGGCTGCCAGAGCAGTGGCGGGTACGTGAGCAAGTGGCGCTGTCAGATAAACCAGTACCAGCAGCATGGCGCCACCTGCCACCAGCCCCACCATCTGAGTCTTGCCGCCCATGGCATTGTTGACGGCTGTGCGTGAATCCGCACCGGTGACCGGGAAACCCTGTGCCAGGCCGGAGGCAAGGTTGCACGCACCGAAGCCGATCAATTCCTGATTTGCATCGATTTCATAGCCGTTGCGCCGCGCAAAGCTCTTGGCGGTCAGTACGCCACTGGTAAAACTGACAAGTACCAGTCCGGCGGCAGCGCTGAAGATGTCGTTGAATACGCCGAAGTTGAAGGATGGCAAGGTGATGATCGGCATACCGCCGGGTACGTCTCCCAGCACAGTCACACCTTGTTGTTCCAGGTTCAGCCCCACCACCAGCAGGATGCTCAGACAGACCACAACGAAGGCGCCAGGCAGTAGTGGCAGGAACCGGAGTATCAGTACCAGCACGATGAGCGTTGCTGCACCGAGTGCTGCGGTTGGCCAATGGCTTTGATCGACGCGCTGGAAGAACTCCAGGATTCCCGGCAGAAATTCGTGTTCGCTTGCCGGGTAGCCGAGCAGCTTCGGCACTTGCCCGACAATGATCAGTATGGCAATACCGTTCAAATAACCCGTTAGTATGGGCTGTGACAGGAAGTTTGCCATGAACCCGAGTCTGATCACGCCTGCCAGAATGTACAGCAGACCGCTCATGATGGTCAGGCCGAACAACAGGGTTGCATAGCGCTCAGGATCGCCGCCCGCCAGAGGAGCCAACGTCGAGGCGACAAGAATACAGGTAGCGGCATCAGGCCCGGTCATCAGTTGGCGTGAGGAGCCGAACAGCGCATAGGCGAACAGTGGGAATATTGCAGAGTACATACCGACAACCGGCGGTACACCGGCCAGGTCCGAGTAGGCGATTCCGACAGGCAGTGCAATGGCGGCAACTGACAAACCGGCTGCAAGATCATTGGCCAGCCAGGATGGACGGTAGCCCGACAGGGCGAGCACACCCGGAGCGACAATCTGCATCACGCGTCGGAGTCTGCGTTTCGCATGACCATGATGCATGTTTGCTGATCTCCTGTTCAGCCAGTTGGCGATCGCTCCTGTCAGCCCTCTACTCGCTGAGCATGGAAGGCTGACGGGAGCGTACTCCTATCATAGCGATTCCCATCACGACGTCTACATCCGATTGGCCGATGTCATGCCGATAATCGTTAGCTGGATGCCTTATCGACCAAGGTACTGTTGCTTGTGTGCGCTGTCGGCAGTGGGCTCTATATCCATCATCGTGAATCCCGGGCAACGACGACACCCGGCTGCATGACAGTTTTCTACATCGCCTCGAGATAAGCTTCCGCGTTGTTCAGATGAGCTTGCCGCTTGTCGGCATCCATCCTTTCTGCTGCCCGGCACATCATGGCCCATCTGGGGTTGTTGCCAAGCGCCTTGCGCTGTTTCCAGATCCATCGCCAGTAAAGACCATCCCAGGTGTCGCACCAGTCACCACGTTTGAAATTGCTCATTTTCAGTATGTAGTTGGAGCCTGAAAAATATGGTTTGGTCGTGATGGATCCACCATCGGCGTGCTGGCTCATGGCATAGACATTCGGCACCATGACCCAGTCATAGGCATCGATGAACATTTCCATGAACCAGCGGTAGACTTCATCCGGATCGACTTCGCACAAGAACAGAAAACCACCGAGGAGCATGAGTCGTTCGATGTGATGACAATAACCGGTGTCGAGAACACGTTCGAGGCAGTCGTCGATGGGGGCGATGCCGGTTTGCGCCGTGTAGAAACCATCGGGCAGAGGGTTGTGATGTTGCCAGTGATTGGTGGTGCGCATCGAAACACCCAGGTCGTCATAGGTCGCCCGCATGAATTCGCGCCAACCGATGATCTGTCGCACGAATCCTTCGACACTGTTCAGAGGAATACTGAATTCCCGCTGGGCATCCAGTGCCGTGTCCAGAATCTGTCGCGGGGTCAACAGACCGGTATTGAGCATGGGCGTAAGCACGGAATGATGCAGGAAGCTCTGTCCTTGAACCATGGCATCTTCATAGGGCCCGAATTTGGTAAAGCGTTCTTCGCAGAATCGTTCCAGCCAGTCTGCAGCCCCTTTGTGCGTGGTGGGATACGGCCACTGCTCCAGGTGTCCGCGAGCCTGCGGAAAGCGGTCATCAGTCAGGTCGCATGCACGTCGAATGCGTGCTGTCTTCTGCTTGATCGGCAAGGGCTGAATCAGCTTGATCTCTGCCGCGGGCATCTTCTTGCGATTGTCCTCGTCGAAACTCCATTGACCGCCAGTGGGTTCGTCATTCTCCATCAGCACATTCAGACGTCGCCGTTGCCACTGATAGAAGTCCGCCATGAACCAGCGTTTGCGCCCGTCGCGATAGTCACGGTTGTCTTGCTGCGTGTTGATGAAGGCGGGCGTGTGCAGGACTTCCAGGTGGATCTGTGCCTGCGTACAGGCTCGCTCCAGCCTTCTGTTCAGTTCGAAATCGTGAACATCTGCCACCAGCACACGTTTGAGTCCATTGGAGGCAAGGCGTTTGATCAGTGTTTCCAGCAGGTTCGAATTTCCGGTGTAATGAATTCGCTCGACTGTACGCTGTCTGCCAAGCCGCTTTTCGTAGGCGTCGAGCGTGGCCAGATGAAATGCCAGTTTCTGCCGGTGGAATGTCAAGGGATAGCGTTCATCGCCGAAGAACAAGGATTCTTCTACCAGACATACCTTTTCGACATCCTCTCGTATAACGGGATGCTGGGCAAAAAGCTGATGAGGGAATATGAGAGAGGCTGTTCGCATGCTCGTTACTACGACCCTGGCTGCCGTTTCGATCACAGGAATCACGACATGACACTGAGTACACCGGCACCCGCGCTGGCACATTATCTGTGCGATTCGGGCGAGGTCGCCAGACGCATCGAGGGGATCGATCCGCGTGCCTACGACAAGAGCCGCAATCAGCTTAATGGCGCGGTTACCTGGCTGAGCCCCTTTCTGACACATGGCATCATCGATACGACGACAGTCGCACAGGGTGTACTGGCGAACAACAAGCCTGGTGACTGTTACCGTTTGTTGTTCGAACTGGCCTGGCGCGAATACTTCCATCGGGTGTGGCAGCTGCACGGCGAGGCCATCTTTCGTGATATGCGGCAGGCTCAGGTCGGTGTCGAAGAGTCTGCCGTCCCGCTTGCCGTCATGAAGAGTCGTACCGGTATTGCGGCTGTCGACAGCTGCCTGGAGCACCTGCGAGGTGAAGGACTGATGCACAATCACGCGCGCCTGTGGGTGGCGGGCATGACCTGCAACATGGCCCATACGCACTGGTACGAACCGGCGCGCTGGCTCCACTACCATCTGCTCGACGGCGATCTGGCGAGCAATACCCTGAGTTGGCAATGGGTGGCCGGTACCTTCAGTCACAAGGTGTACGTTGCCAATCAGGCCAATATCAACAAGTACAGTCCAATTGATGAGCAGAACACCTGGCTGGATGTCCCCTACGAAGCTTTCCAAGACTTTGCTGTTCCTGAACCATTGATGCCTCGGGCGTCGTGGCAGGAAGTGGAGGGGCTGCCGTCCTGTCTCGACACCCTGCTGCCCGGAAAACCCCTTGAGTCGTTTTCAGGGGCAGTCGCTGTCTATTCCCTGTGGCATCTGAACACCGACTGGCAAACTGGCGCGGAGCAGCGGATCCTGTTTCTGGACACGGATTGGCATCGCGAATGGCCCATGAGTGCAAAGCGTTGGGAACTGGTACGTCACTGGGCCGGGAAGCTGGGGTTGAAGATATACCACGGAACCGTCGACGAGCTTCACCGAGCGACGGCTGGTGCGCAGGTGCTTCGTTGCGAATATCCTGCCTGTCGGCATTGGCCCGGACGCGTGCAGGAGCGACGATGGTTGTACCCCATGCCCGAGAAGCCGTTCAACAGCTTCTCGCAATTCTGGAAGCAGGTTCGAGGCAGCGTGGGATTGTGAGGCGTCAGCGATGAGTCATAGACTGAATACCGTGCGCGTGTGTCGTCCGGGCAGTTCATCGGACCAGGCCGGCGTTACACGGCCTGGCCGTACCAGGCAGCAGGCCAGCAAGACACGCAGCAAGGAGCTGGCCGAATTGCGTGAAACTCGCCTGTGCGCTCGATGCAAACGGTCATTTCAGAATCGAAAGAAGTGGCAGTCTCGCGGACTGTGGCCGGGTATTCGCTATTGCTCCGAGCGTTGTCGCCGCTCGGGATGATGCAGCCATCCCGAGCGGTTGAGCAGAACTACATCCGCACATTCCTGTATTCGGCATCGTACAGGCAGGGGTCAACCACGGTGGCATCCACTGGCTGGCCGATGACTTCCACCTGCAGACGGCTGCCCAGGTCGGTGAAGGCGGCATCGATGAACCCCATGGCGATGTTCTTGCCGACCCGGTAGCCCCAGCCTGCTGAGGTCACGGTGCCGATCACCTTGCCATCGGAGACCATGCTGTCGCCCGGTTGTGCCGGTGCGTGGGTGCAATCGAGTACCAGTGATACAAACCGTTGTTGATGTGAGGCATTCTCGAGTGCCTGCTTGCCGATGAAGTCGGGCTTGTTCAGGTTGACGAAGCGGCCAAGGTCGGATTCCAGCGGATTGAATTCGGTGATCAGATCGGCCTTCCAGTGGCGGTAGCCTTTCTCCAGTCGCATGGATTCGACCGCCTGGGAACCGAATAGTCGGAGTCCCAGCGGTTCGCCGGCCTGGCGCAAGGCCAACCATGCCGCATACAGTTGGGCGTTGGGGATATGAATCTCATAGGCCAGCTCGCCGGAGAAGCTGACCGACATGACAACGGCTGGGGCGATACCGATGAAGGCCTTGCGTACCGACAACCAGGGGAAGGCCTTGGCTGACCAGTCATCTCGTGAAACGGCAGACAGTACCTCACGGGCCTTCGGTCCCGCCAGTACGAGAATCGTGTAGTCATTCGTCAGAGAGCGAATGGACACGGAACCATCCTTGGGCAAGTGAGAGTCGAGCCAGTCCTTGTCATGAAATTCTGCCGCTGCTGCCGAGCCATACCAGATCGTATCGTCGTCCAGTGTGGCAAGTGTTGCTTCGCATTTGACATTGCCGTACTGGTTCAGCAGATAGGTCAGGGACACCTTGCCTGTTTTCTTCTTGATGCTGCTGCAGGTCATCGTATCCAGCCAGTCCATGGCGCCGGGGCCGGTGATCTCGAAACGATTGAAGCCGTTGACTTCGGTCAGTCCGACCGCGTTCCGGACCGCATCGACTTCGGCGGCGACCACATCGAAGGTTTCATTGAAGTGGTAGCTGTGAGTCTCGGTGAAGTGCTCGTCCGGCTTGAAATAGGCCACCCGTTCCCAGCCATTGACGACACCGAATTCTGCGCCTTCGGCGGCCAGAATGGGGGTCAGCGGGGTGGTCTTCATGGGCCTGCCGGCAGGCCGATGTTCATGAGGCAGATGGAAGCGGAATTCGTTCTGATAGTCTTCAATCGCCTTCAGCGCACACAGTTCCACGTTGGCATGAGTGGTGAAGCGCCGTGGATCGATGACCCAGGTGTCGTACTGGGCTTCGCCATGGACAATCTGTTGCGCCAGCAACCAGCCATGGCCACCGCCCTCACCGAGCCCGGCGCGCAGACCGATGATGCAGAAGGCATTGCGCTTGTCGGGGATGGGGCCGACCAGCGGAGCACCGTCGATGGTGTAGGTGATGGGCCCATTGATGATGGTATGAATGCCGGCCTCTTCGATGACGGGCATGCGCTTGAAGACATTCTCCAGCACCGGCAGTACACGGTCGGTGTCTTCCGGACACAGAGCGTTGACGAAGTGAGGGTCGATACCATCCATGCCCCAGGTGCGGCAATCCTGCTCATAGAAACCGATCAGCAGGCCGTTCTTTTCCTGGCGTGAGTAGAAATCGTCTATCGGACAGCGCAACAATGGCACGCGATGGTCGAGCGCTTCGATCTCCGGTACGGGTTCGGTCAGAAAATACTGGTGTTCCATGGACATGACGGGGTGGTGAACGCCCATCATGGAGCCCACTTCGTTGACACGATACCCGCAGGCATTGACCACGATCTCACAGTCGATGTCGCCCTTGTCCGTATGCACGGTCCAGCTGTCGTCCTTGTGCTGCGTCAGCCCGGTGACCGGTGTATTGCGGTAGACCTCGGCACCGGCCTTGCGAGCTCGGCGGGCCAGCGCCTGGCACAGTTGTGCCGGGTCGATGTCGCCGTCCATGGCATCCCACAGACCACCCAACAGGCCATCCGTGGTAATCAGCGGATGGCGACGAGCGCATTCCTGTGGATCCAGTATCTCGTATTCCACGCCCATGGCCTTGGCCATACTGGCAAAATGTCGATAGCCATCCAGGGTGGTCTGCGAATCGGCCAGGCGGATACCGCCATCGCCATGGTGGTAGTTGATTGGATATTCCGGATCTTCGGCCAGCTCCTTGTAGAGTTGGATGGAATGACTTTTCAGCGCAACCATGGTTTGCGTCATGCCGAAATTGGTCACCTGAGCGGCCGAATGCCAGGTAGTTCCCGACGTCAGTTCATCGCGTTCGACGAGTACGACATCTGTCCAGCCTTCCTGCGTGAGGTGATACAGCGTGGAACAGCCTGCGATACCACCACCGATGACGACCACTCGTGTCTGCTGTTTCATGACTCAATACATTCGACTTGATATGAGCCTGGATTGAGCCAGTCCCCCGTGTCCTCGTCAATGGGAATTCAGTGGATTCCGAAAATCTTAATCGGGAGTTTGGATTATCCGAAATGACTCGCGCAACCAGTCGTACCGCTCTTGTGCGGGATTGACGATGCCGGATTGTAGAATGCCTCGCAGGGTCTCGGCAATGTCATTGGCAACGACAGCAGTCCAGTGCCGGTGATAGAGCAGGGAGATGGTTCGGTGGAACGGTGCAAAGGGCAGAGGGTAGATATCGACTTGATCGTGAAAGCGTTCTGCCCGCAGAAAGCCGACCATGGTGGACAGTGCCCAGCCATTGCCGTTGGCAATCAGGGCAAAGATGGCCTGATTGCTGTCAAGGGCCATGGTGCTACCCAGGGAAAGACGCAACCTGGCCAGGTGGGTGTCTATCTGCCGACCCAGTGCCAGGCCCTTTTCATAGCGCAGAAATTGCAGCGATCTCAAACCATCCAGATTCAGGGGAGGTGCCGGCAGATAGCCTCTGGGCACCGCCAGCACGAAGGGGTCGATCAGTACGGGTATTTCCACCACATCGTCAGGCAGTTCGATGAGGTTTGCAGCAATACCGGTATCCAGATCACTGGAGGCGATGTCCTGCACGATGCGCGTGGACGTTGCCGTGCAGAGAGTCAGTTCGCTGGGCTTGTAGGTATCGGCCAGTGCCACGGCCAGCTGCGGGCTGACTGTGCTGTCGAAGTCATCGATGATGCCGATGCGCAGTGATCTGATGGCACCCAGGTCATCCAGCAACAGTTCTGCTGCGCCCTGACGAAGGTGTTGCAGTGCCGTACGGGCATGCAACAGATAAGCCTGACCATGGCGCGTCAGCTCCATGGGGCGACGATTGTGTATGACAAGCTTGCGCCCCAATGTCGTTTCAAGTTGCTTCAACTGTTGCGATGCAGCGGGCGTCGACATGCTCAAGCGGCTGGCTGTCACCTGCATGGAGCCGGTACGGGCCAGCTCATCGAGTACTTCCAGCGCTTTCAGACTGACGCTATCACTGATTTTCGTAAGCATGGACAGCAGTCTACCGTGCCACGAATGGAATGAATCAGGAATTGGAACAGTTCTGTCGAGTGCCTCGATCGGGCCGCTCGAATGCGGCAGGGGGGAGGGGGCGCGGTTGCCATATTCAGGAGGTATAGCCCATTCGGAAACCACCCCAGTGTCTGCCTGCCACGTGAATGGGCGCCGAGCAGTCATACATCAAGACATGCTCACCATTACCCATGTCGCGGCGGTACGTCTGCAGCAGAAATGGTTGTGTATTGCGTCCGCAGGCAAGCCCGGTTCTATCGTTGAAAATGCGACGATTGCGGCAATGGCTATTGTTCCAGTCGGTCCGCCCGGGTTTCTGCTCACAGGAAAATATCCGGTTGTGAGTAGGCAGGTAACCGTTCACATCCACAGCTGCGCAGAAT
Source organism: uncultured Granulosicoccus sp. (assembly GCA_947499955.1). Classification (GTDB taxonomy): domain Bacteria; phylum Pseudomonadota; class Gammaproteobacteria; order Granulosicoccales; family Granulosicoccaceae; genus Granulosicoccus. The sequence continues at coordinate 355,611 of CANMQI010000006.1, read as the reverse complement.
ACAATGCGGCTGTTGAAGGCCAGCATTTCCTCCAGCACCGGGCCGAGCAGGCGGTCTGTCAAAGGAACGTAACGCGTCATGAATTGCTGAGGATCCGATCCATCCACCGGTATGTAATCCCGGTCGAACAGCTCATCAAGACTGAGCTCACCGTGCTTGATGGCATCCTCGAACAGCTTTCCAATCCGTTCCGCTGTTTGCCGGACGCAGTCAATGATGGCACGGTCACGAACCTTGCGACCACTGCCTGCCACATGAGCAACAAGCCTCTCACCCTGCGTCAGCAGCTGGTTGACACGCCGGTCGGCATCCTTCAGAGCACCATTGGCATCCTGCATTTCCGCTGCGGCTCTTTCGATGCTTGAGCGCATCGTTTCGCATTGTTCGAGAGAGTCACGGGCTGCACCGGCAATGCGGGTGACCTCCGTCTGCATGTTGGAGGCCATGGAGGAGAAGCTGCTCACCGCGCAATTGATGACACCGACTCCATCATTGACATTGTCAGCCACCTCGCGTGTCTTGCCACCCGTCAATATCAATTCTCCCACGTTTCCGGATACATCTGAAATGGTGGTGTCAATGACTCCAGCGGCGCTGGCAGTCTGACTGGCCAGGAGTTTCACCTCTCCGGCCACCACGGCAAAGCCTTTACCGGCTTCTCCCGCTCTGGCCGCTTCGATGGTGGCATTCAGCGCCAGCAGATTGGTCAATCTCGCCACCGACTGAATATCACTGGAAACCCGTTTGACGCCATCCAGGCTGCCATTGAGAGAGCTGAGGCGTTCTTCGATGAGGCTGACGGCATTGACCAGCTCGGAGATCCGGCCGGTGGCTGCCTTGACGGTCACTTCCGAGTGCTGGTTGGTGGACTCCATGTCGCTCGTTTGTTGCTGAGCACTTTTCCCGGCCTGGTCAATCTCGCGTGAAGCCTCTGCCAGTTGCTGTGCCAGTGCTGTCAGCTCGATCAGATAATCAGTCTGGCTGGTAACTCGGCTGAATACGTCATCCACATTGCCAGCGATATCGGCAATTTCCAGAATGAGCTCTTGTACGGAAGACAATATGGACTCTGCGAATTCATCGATCTTCTCGTCTGCCTCGTTCGCATTTTCACTCTTTGTTTTCACGCAAGACTCGTTATCAGCAGTGGGGGAGTCATTCCGTGACTTGCCATGATCCGGGAATCCGGGTTACGGGCTCTGGGGGCCGGCCCCAGGAGAGAGCGCATGATTTGAGCCACATCGGTGCTGCGTCAGTGAGAAAACCTGCAGGTGTGCCCAGTGATTGTTCATTCCTTGAACCAGTCGCAGGCAGGGCACTGTGTTGGATAATCATGTGAAGTAGTAGTAGATTTGTACATCCTTCACCTCGAGCTCCTGCTACTCATGTTTAGAAGCCTTGTTTTCGTCGTCCTGACTGCGATGGCACATCTGTTCTCATCACCGCTGACCGCCGGGGAGATAACAGCCCACCGATTTGCCTCGGAAACCCTGGATCGTGATTACGCCTATACGATCTACCTGCCTGACGGTTACGAGGAGGACGATCTGCATTACCCGGCCCTGTATCTGCTGCATGGTTCCGGTGGCAACGAGAACACCTGGTCTGTCAATGGTCGTGCCTTGCAGACTCTGGATAGCCTGATCGATTCCGGGGACATTCCGCCAATGGTCGTCATCATGCCGGGTAGTCTGTCCTGGTGGGTGGATGGATACAACGAGAACGCCCGCACGGCATTCTTCGAAGATCTGATACCGCACGTTGAACGAACCTGGGCAGTCATTCCCGAGCGCAAGGGGCGCCTGGTGGCGGGACTCTCGGCCGGAGGTTATGGCGCGGTGAACTTCGCGCTGGAACATCCGGAGCTGTTTGCTGCTGCCTCCGCCTTGAGTCCAGCGGTCTACATACCACAGCCACCTCTGAATTCCTCGGCGCATCGTGTGGCGACCTATCAGGGCGAGGATGGCAAGTTTGATCCGGACATGTGGACGAGTCTGAACTACACCAACTACCTGGATGCCTACAAACAGCAGGAGTGGGTTGTACCCCTGTATATCAACTCCGGTGATCATGACGTGTTCAACATCGCCTACCATGGTGCGGTACTGTTCAATACACTATTGAAACATCAGCCAGGTCAGGTGGAGTTCAGGGTCATGGATGGGGATCACGAGTGGCATGTCTGGATCGATGGACTGAAGGATTCGCTACCCTATATGGCACGTTTCATCAGCAGGCCCATGGGAAGGACACCGGGCGCTGACGATTAGGCAGCTTCTACAGTGACGGACACCTCTTCAAGGAAGTGTCTGTCACTGGCAGTCTGCTCACCTTGAATTCAACGATGTTGTTATCTGGCACCTGCCGGGTCGCGCATCAGGTTCGGCATGCCGAGCTGGTCAATAAGGCGTCCGATGCTGTCAGCATTGAACGGCTTTTCGATGCACTGAGTTGCGCCGGCCTGCAACAGATGGTTGCGCATCTCGGTGCAGAATTCGCTGGACATCATCCATACCGCCAGGCTGGGATAGCGCGCTTGTGCATGCTTGAGTAGTTGTTCTCCATCAGCGATGGTCGGCATTCTCAGATCACTGATCATCACATCGACTTGCGTACTCGCCAGTATATCGGCTGCGGCGTCCGGTCCCTTGGCAGTGATGACATTGCATCCCGTGCGTTTCAACACTCGCGAGAACAGAGACAGCATCATGTCGTCGTCGTCGACCAGGCAGATGTTGGGTTTGCGAATCCCATCCTCCTTGAGTATTTCAGACATAGTGTTCTCCCGGGAGTTTGATGTCGGCGGCAGCCGCTCGTTGGTACGAATCAATTGTCATGCCGTTTCGCGTGCACGGCGCGAGCAAGTCGCTGTTACTCGTATATGTCGGGTTTTCTTACACTGTTACTTAATGCAATGCGTTGTTTTGTGACGGGTGCCGCTTACAAGGCATTTGCCCATGTCAAACGTGATTGTAAAACATTGAAATACAAGTGCTAATTGATATATCCGGCAGACGATGCAGGCTTTCGGTAGCAACACATCGGAGGTTTTGAGCCGGAGTGATACCCGTGATGGCCAGGGCCTGGTGACATTTCGGCATGCCTGATGCTGCAGTTTCAATGACTTCTTGCGCACTTCGTGGTCTTTCTCCGATGAAAGCAGGCGCGGCTCCTGAAATAACACTGGACGTAGAATGGACCGTTTGAACGTTCGACAATCTCTGGTGCCACTATGCGCTCTGGCGCTGTTGCTGATCATGTCCGTCATGGGATGGCAAGCATCGCGCAATATGCTCCACGAGCGATCGCAAGCCCGTTTCGAACTGGAAACCGGTTATCTGAATCAACAGATACAGTCGCGATTCGATACCTATGCACAAGTGTTGAGAGGCGGTGTCGGCCTCTTCAATGGTTCCGAGAGCGTTTCACGTGACGAATGGAGAAACTACGTCAAGGAATTGTCGCTACCTGCGTATTTTCCGGGTATACAAGGTGTTGGATTCAGTCGCTGGATTGGTGGTGCCACGCAATTGGCGGCACACGAGGCTGCCGTCAGAGATGAAGGCTTCCCGGACTATTCGGTAAATCCTGCGGGCGAGCGTAACGTGTATACCGCAGCTGTATATCTGGAACCATTCGACATACGCAACCGCAAGGCGTTTGGTTATGACATGTACTCTGATGGTACACGTCGAGCAGCCATGGACAGAGCTCGGGATACCGGCCAGCCCGCCTTGTCCGGAAAGGTCGAACTGGTGCAGGAGATTACCAGTTACAAACAGGCTGGATTCCTGTTGTATCTGCCCGTGTACTCGTCTCACGGCTATCCGCAGACAGTGGAGAAGCGACGCGAAGAGCTGATCGGATTTGTCTACAGCCCGTTCCGGGCTAACGATCTGATGAAGGGTATTCTGCAGAAGGACTTTTCCACGATCAGTTTCAGAATCTACGACGAGTCCCCGTCTGTCGAGGATTCGCTGCTCTACGATGGTGAGCAGGACCTTTTGATTGATCGTCAGGGCGTGCCGGCACAATTCAATACGATGCGATACCTGACCATCGCCGGGAGGCAGTGGTCCATCGAGTATCTGTCCACGCCTCTGTTTACACAAGTGGAGAATTCGGCATTTCCCTGGGCCTTGCTGGCAGCTGGCGTACTGGTCAGTGCCCTGGTTGCAGTGGTGGCCTACATGCTGTTGTCGGCACGCAACCGGGTGACGCAGCGTACCTCCGAACTGCGCAAGCAGGAGGATCTCAACCTGGTGTTGCTGGAGAATCTGGCAGAGAGCGTGGTCTCCTGTGATGCCGAGATGAATATCACCATATTCAACAAGACAGCCCGGGAGTGGCATGCGGGAGACTTGCGCATCATTCCCAGGGAGCGCTGGTCGAACTTCTTCCAGTTTCTGGAACCGGACGGTACTACAGCTCTGTCATGGTCAGCGCGTCCCTTGCATCGGGCCGTCAATGGTGAATCCATCAGGGATGTGGAATTCTGTATCGAAGCGAAGGGGAAAAAACGTCGCTATGTTCTCGCCAGCGGCGGGCCCTTGCCCGACAGGGATGGAGAAAAGACCGGGGCTGTGGTGTCCATGCGGGACATCACCGAGCAACGTTATGCGCTGGAGAGACTGAAGCGGCAGCAAGATTTTCTGCGAGACGTCATCGACAATATTCCCAACCTGATCAGCGCCAGAGACCGAAACGGGAAGTATGTACTTGCCAACAAGGCGTATTCGGAAGGTCTGTATGGCGTGACACCCGAGCAGTTGATTGCTGCCGGAGACACGGTTTTTACTGGCGAACCGTTGCAGATCGGACCACTCGCCAGCAGTGAACTCAAGGAAAACCTGGAGGTTATCGAGACAGAAATTCGATCGGACTCGGTACAGAGGATTTACGACGTTGACGGTGACCCGAGATGGTTCAGTATCGGCAAGCTTGCCATTGCATCCAACAGTTCGTCAGAGAATATCGTGTTGGCAGTCGCTGCCGACATCACGCAGTTGAAGATCAGTCAGGACCGCATCAGTCGCATGAATGATGAGCTGGAGAGCCGCGTCAAACAGCGCACTCGAAGCCTGAAGGAGGTCAACCGGGAATTGGAGAGTGCCAGACTGGCTGCGGAAGAAGCCAACAAGGCAAAGTCATCGTTTCTGGCAGCCATGAGCCATGAGATACGAACCCCCATGAACGGGGTGGTCGGCATGGTCGAAGTACTGATGTCGGAGTCGGTGAGCAAGGAACAGAAAAGATCACTGCAGACGGTGCAGGATTCAGCCTTTTCATTGTTGAGGATCATCGACGACATTCTGGATTTTTCCAAGATCGAAGCCGGGCATTTCGAGATGGAGGAAACCGAAGTACAGCTGGAACAGCTGGTGGAGAGTGTCGTCAGTTCATCCGTGCCGGTAGCCAGAAAAGGCAATGTCATTCTGACTCAGTTCATCGACCCCGCTATCCCCGACAAGGTGATTGCCGACCCCACCCGCATTCGACAGATATTGAACAACCTGATTGGCAACGCCGTGAAATTCAGTGGTGGGCGAGGTGATCGAATCGGACGTGTGAAGGTGCGCGTCGAGTTGAGTTCCATCAAGCCTCTTTGTGTGCAGATTTCCATCAGTGACAATGGGGTCGGTATGGCCGCCAGCACCCTGGACAACATCTTCGATTCCTTCGTGCAGGCAGAGTCGTCAACCACCAGACGCTTTGGCGGTTCCGGACTGGGGCTGACGATCTGCAAACGCATAGTGGGTCTGCTGGGCGGCGACATCTCGGTCGAGAGTGAATTGGGGAAAGGGTCGACATTCACGGTGGTTCTGCCTTTGACACTTTCCGAGGATGCATGGGTGCTACAACATCAGGACCTGAAAGATGTTGTCTGCCTGGTCACGCAGGCAGATGAATACGATGCAGAGGATATGGGCAAGTATCTGGAGTCCGCTGGGGCTACTGTTCACCAGGTCTCTGGGCTGGAAGAAATTCTGGAAATTGCCTCCTCGATCGATGAGCCAGTGGTGTTGTTGCGTTCAGGTATGAAGAGCGCCTCGCCGATCCTTGATACCGAGTCGGATGATTCCATGGACATTCGGCATGTGCTGCTGGTCAGCGATTCCTGCCGTCAACGGGTGGATATCAGACGTGCGTCCATTATGGCTCAGGGAGGCACGGTCGGGTTGGAATCCATTGTCATCGATTTTGACGGTCTGCGACGCGACACACTGCTCGAGGCGGTCACCATTGCTGTGGGTCGGGCGTCTCCGGAAGTGCTGTATGCAGATGTCGATGAGCCAGCGTCACAAAGAGCTGTATGTCTTAGTGCCAGGGCTGCGTTATCAGCAGGTCGCTTGATTCTGGTTGTAGAGGATGATCCGGTCAACAGAATGGTGCTGCGCCGGCAGTTGAGCTTGCTCGGTCATACTGCGGAATTCGTTGACAACGGGGCGGAAGCTCTCGAGTTGTGGCGCGAGCGCCACTATGGCCTGGTGTGCACGGATCTGCACATGCCAGTCATGGATGGATACACTCTGACGCGCAAAATCAGAGAGGAAGAAGTGGAGCAGGGGCGCCAGAGAACCCCTGTGATGGCCCTGACGGCCAATGCGCTGAATGGTGAAACACGACGTGCCGAGGAGGCAGGGGTGGATGACTACCTGACCAAGCCGGTAAGGTTGCAGCTGTTGCGAGAGGCGCTTGACAGGTTCATCGAACCACAGACCCGAGCGCTGGAGACAGAGAGTGCGGCTGCTGAATCAAGCGTGGGAAGCGCAGCGGTAAGGAGCATCGATGTCGATGTCGGTAGCAATGTCACAGAGTCTACGGCCGTTGCTGCCAACGACACTGCGAAGGATGAAGCCAATGACGTACCTGTTTTTGATCCTGACGCGTTGGTGTCGCTACTGGGCGACGATCCTGACGTGCTGGTCGAGTGTCTGCAGGAGTATATCGCCTCCTTGCAGAACGTTGGCGCACGTCTGGCCAGCTCGCTTCGTCATGGAGACTGGCAGTCGGTGGATCAGCTGTCACACCAGCTCAAGTCGGGGTCCTTGTCGGTAGGCTCGCTTGAAGTCTGGAAACTGTGCGGGGAGTTTCAGACAGCGTGCAACGATGCGCGCAATCCGCTGAGTGCGGAAGATGCCGACAAGCTTGAATCGGCCATGACCCGTGCTACCACGACCATCAGTGATTACATCGACTCGGCAGCATAGAGTGCCGCCGTATGCCGGGACGACAATGGCCGCGTGCAGGGTGAGGTACTAACGTCGATCTGCTCGTCAGGTTTTCTGCAGTCGTCCAGCTTGCCGGTCTGAAGGGTGACGCAGGGAACGAGCAGACAGACAGAATCGTCAAGTGCCATGCATTGCTCTACTTCTGGTGGTGGTTGCCATTGCTGCAACCTGCCTCATTAGACCTTGCTCACCGGGCAATATCAATTGGCTTTTCTGCCCACTCGATGGATGCCCTGAGCGGGTGTTCAGATCGGCAGATCCAGCGTATTCTTGATTTCACTCATGGCAAAGGAGGAGTTCATCTGGCCAACGCCGGGCAGGCTCAGCAGGTCGTTCTTCAACAGCCTTTCGTAGGCCTTGATGGAAGGGGCCAGTATTCTGAGCAGATAATCCTGTTCGCCCGACATGGTATAGCACTGCATGATATTGGGATGAACGCGTGCACTCTCCTCGAAGGCATCCATACTGGCTCTGTCGTGTTGCTTGAGGCGAATGAAGCAGAAAACCGTGATGGGAAAACCGAGGGCTTCCGCGTCCAGCAACACGCTGCGTCCTTTTATCAAGCCTTCTGCTTCGAGCTTCTTGACGCGACGCCAACAGGGTGTGTGACTGAGACCGATACGCTCTCCCAGTTCGGCTACGCTTAGAGTGGGCTCGGCCTGCAAGGCGCGCAATAACTTCAGATCGATGGTGTCAGGCATGTCTAGGATGTTTGTTTCGCAAGACCGACAGTAATTAGGATGAAATAACATAATAGCACTCGCAGGCGATGAAAATCGCATGGCCTTGTCTGCCGATTTGGGTGCAGACTGGCGCAATAACATGTTTGGAGAGGACCATGGGTAAATCGCACAACCTCGAGGACAAGTACACGGCAGAGACCGGTAGTGTCTTCATGACCGGTACGCAGGCGTTGGTCAGACTGCCGATGGCGCAGATGCGACGCGATCGTGCAGAAGGCCTCAACACGGCAGCCTTCGTGACGGGTTATCGCGGTTCCCCGCTGGGTGCTTATGACCAGCAGCTGGAACGTGCAAAGAACTATCTGGATACTTTCGATGTCAGGTTCCAGCCCGGTATCAACGAAGACATGGCGGCCACCGCCATCTGGGGTACGCAGCAGGTGCCCTTGTCTCATCAGGCAAATCGTGAGGGTGTGGTCGGCTATTGGTATGGCAAGGGACCTGGCGTGGACCGTTGTGGTGATGTCTTCAAGCATGGCAACGCTGCAGGTTCATCCGCCCACGGGGGTGTTCTGTGTCTTGCTGGTGATGATCACACGGCCAAGTCCTCCACCTTGCCGCATCAGTCCGACCATGCCTTCATGGCAGCGGTCATGCCGGTCCTGTATCCCTCGTCCATTCATGAATTCATTGAAGTGGGTCTCTTCGGCATAGCCATGTCCCGCTTCTCCGGCTGCTGGGTAGGCTACAAGGTCATCTCGGACACGGTGGAAACCAGCGCCGTGGTGTCATTGGGTAACGAGCTCGCACCTTTCGTGATTCCCGAAGATTTCGAGATGCCGCGTGGTGGTCTGAACATCCGCTGGCCTGATCCACCGCTGGTACAGGATGATCGTCTGCAGGAACACAAGGCCTACGCAGCATTGGCCTTTGCCCGAGCCAACAAGATCGATCAGGTGGTCATGGACTGTCCCGACGCCCGCTTTGGTATCGTGGCAACCGGCAAGGCTTTCGAGGATGTGCGACAGGCGCTGGCCGAGCTCGGTATCGATGAGTCGGCAGCGCGGGACATCGGTCTGCGACTGTACAAGGTGCGCATGCCATGGCCGCTGGAACCGGTTGGAATTCGTGAATTCTCCGAAGGTCTGGATGAGGTGCTGATCATCGAGGAACGGCGCGAAATCATCGAGAACCAGATCAAGCAGCAACTGTTCAACTGGCGGGCCGATGTCCGACCTCGTATCGTTGGCAAGTTCGACGAGAAGGATCAGCATTTCCTGCCATTGTCGGTGGCGTTGAGTACATCAAGAGTGGCTCGTGCCATTGCCAGCAGAGTGCTTCGCCTGCCGCTGGACGAATCGCTGAAAAAACGTATCGAGGAGCGACTCGCCTACCTGCAGCGCCGCGCCGATGAACGTGCCGCCCATGTCGCACCGATCGAACGTCAACCCTGGTTCTGTTCAGGGTGTCCGCACAATACCTCTACCAAGGTGCCCGAAGGGTCGAAGGCGATGGCCGGTATCGGTTGTCACTACATGGTGCAGTGGATGGACCGGGAGACCGACACATTCACGCAGATGGGCGGCGAAGGCGTGCCCTGGACCAGCATCAGTCACTACACCAATGAGAAGCATCGCTTCGTCAACCTGGGTGACGGTACGTATTTCCACTCGGGCCTGCTGGCCATTCGCGCCTCCCAGGCGGCCGGTGTCAATATCACCTACAAGATCCTGTACAACGATGCGGTGGCCATGACAGGAGGTCAGACAGTTGACGGTGAACTGTCTGCGCAGTTGATTGCCCAGCAGTTGCATGCCGAAGGTGTCTCCCCGATCTATGTGGTCAGCGATGATCCGGAACAGTTCTCGGCCTCTGAGCTACCACCCGGCACGCTGATTCGTCACCGTGATGAAATGGACACCGTGCAGCGCAGCTTGCGCGAACTGACGGGCTGCAATGCCATTGTCTATGCCCAGACCTGTGCAGCCGAGAAGCGGCGTCGACGCAAGCGTGGATTGATGGAAGACCCTGCACGTCGTGTCGTCATCAACAGCGATGTGTGTGAAGGCTGTGGTGATTGCTCCGAGCAGTCCAATTGTGTCTCCATCGAGCCGCTGGAAACAGCCATGGGCCGCAAGCGCAAGATCAATCAGTCGTCGTGCAACAAGGATTTCTCCTGTCTAAAGGGTTTCTGCCCCTCATTCGTGACCATCGAAGGCGGGCAGCTGCGCAAGAAAACGGTGGTGCTGGAAGAGGCTACCGCGGAAGAGCTGCCCATGCCGGTTGTCCCGCCGATGACCGACATTCCCTGGAACATCGCGGTGACGGGTGTGGGGGGCACTGGAGTACTGACGATAGGCGCCTTGCTGGGTATGGCGGCGCATATCGATGGCAATGCCTCGATGATTCTGGATATGGCAGGTCTTGCACAGAAAGGCGGCGCCGTACTGAGCCATGTTCGTCTGGCCAGAGAGCCCTCCATGGTCACCAGTCCGCATATCGTCGCCGGAGGAGCGGATCTGTTGATTGCCGCTGATGCGGTGGTCGCCGCGTCAAAGGACGGCATCGTGCTGTGCAACCCCGACAGAACAGCCACTGTTCTGAATACATCCACCGCGCCGGTAGCCAGCTTCGTGAAACACGGTGATATCGACTTCAAGTACAGCGAGGTGGAGTCCCGAGTGGCACGGGATTCGAAATCCAGCGTACATTTTCATCGCTTTGGTGCTGCCGCGGAAGAGCGGATCGGAGATGCCATTGCCACGAATATCATGATGCTCGGTTATGCCTGGCAGAGCGGGCTTGTCCCGATCAGCTTCGAGGCGCTGGATTCGGCCATCGAGCTCAACGGTGTCGCGGTCAAGGCGAACCGGGCGGCCTTCCATTGGGGGCGTCGTCTGGCGCTGGAACCGTCGCTGTTCTCGGGCAAGGTGGATCAGGAAGAGTCTGCGCAGAGTGCCGAGCTGCGTGAAGTGGCAACGCTTGACGGCCTGGTGACCCAGCGCATGCGCCATCTGACGGACTACCAGGATGCCGATCTGGCGCAACGCTATGAACAACGCGTCAATCTCGTTCGCACGCGTTGCGAGGCATTGGGTCTGGACGAGATGTTGCCGAAACTGGTGGCCACTCAGTACGCACGATTGCTGGCCTACAAGGACGAGTACGAGGTTGCACGATTGTATTCATTGCCCTCGTTTCGTGAGCAACTCACGGAGACATTCGAAGGTGACTACGCCATCCGCTTGCACCTGGCACCGCCGGTTCTGGGTGGACCACCAGTTGACGGGCGTCCTCGCAAACGTGCCTTTGGTCCATGGATATTGTCGGTACTGAATATCCTGCAAAAGGGAAAACGCTTCCGCGGTACGAAGATGGATATCTTCGGGCGTACCGAAGAGCGCCAGAGGGAGCGCGAATGGATCCGACGCTACGAGCAAGACATGGATCTGGTGTTGCAGAAGCTTGACAATGGTAATGTCGAGCGTGCCTTGTTGTTGCTGAGTGTGCCGTCGTCCATACGGGGCTACGGCATCGTCAAGCACGAGGCAATGCAGAAGGCGGAGGCCATTCGCGAGACAGCCTTGCTGAAATTCACGTCCAAAGAGCAGGCCGTGCAGCCACGCGCCGCCTGATGATGCCTGATGACCTGGAGGGGTAGGATATGTTCGACAACGGTATGCGTTTTTCACTGGGAGAGGAAATTGATGCCTTGCGGGAGATGGTTGCGCGGTTTGCGCGTGAGGAAATAGCACCGCGTGCCGCACAGATCGATCGCGACAATGAATTTCCGCAGGACTTGTGGGAAGCGATGGGTGAGCTGGGCCTGCACGGCATCACGGTGCCAGAGAGCGAAGGCGGAGCAGGCATGGGCTACGTTGCCCATTGTGTGGCCATCGAAGAGATCAGTCGTGCGAGTGCCTCGGTAGGGCTTTCCTATGGTGCGCATTCGAATCTGTGCATCAATCAGATCAATCGAAACGGCACCGCGGAACAGAAGGCCCGCTATCTGCCCGATCTGATTGCCGGAAAGGTGGTGGGAGCGCTGGCCATGTCCGAGCCCGGCGCCGGCTCCGATGTGGTTTCCATGAAGCTCTCCGCCAAGGCTGATGGCGACGACTATGTGCTCAATGGCAACAAGATGTGGATTACCAACGGGCCGGATGCCGGTACGCTGGTTGTTTACGCCAAGACCGACCCTGCCGCCGAGGCGCGAGGCATCACGGCTTTTCTGATCGAGCGCGGCATGCCGGGTTTCACCACAGCCCAGAAGCTGGACAAGCTGGGCATGCGTGGTTCCAACACCTGTGAACTGGTGTTCGAGGATTGCCGTGTGCCCGCTGCCAATGTGCTGGGGGGGGTCGGCAAGGGTGTCAACGTGCTGATGTCCGGCCTGGACTATGAACGTGTGGTGCTGGCGGCCGGACCGCTGGGCATCATGGCTGCCTGTCTTGATGTCGTCGTGCCGTATGTGCATGAACGCAAGCAGTTTGGTCAGTCGATTGGTGAATTCCAGTTGATGCAGGCCAAGCTGGCCGACATGTATTCCACCAGCAGCGCCTGCCGTGCCTACGTCTATGCGGTGGCCGCAGCCTGCGATCGGGGTGAAACCACGCGCAAGGATTCTGCCGGTTGCATTCTGTATTCCGCCGAAAAGGCCACCTGGTGTGCACTGGAGGCGATTCAGACCCTGGGCGGCAACGGCTATATCAATGACTATCCGACGGGGCGTTTGCTGCGCGATGCCAAGCTGTACGAAATCGGTGCCGGCACCAGCGAGATTCGCCGCATGCTCATTGGCCGCGAACTGTTCCGGGAAACATCGTGAAACTGCAATCCCGTCTGGATATACATGGTCCAGAGTACCCGCTGAATCGGGAGGCCTTGCTCGAAGCAATTGCCGAGGTCGATACGGTGGCCCGCAGGCTGAGTCTGGGCGGGCCTGAGCGCGCGCGGGAGCGGCATGTGTCGCGAGGCAAATTGCTGCCAAGAGATCGCATTGCTGCTCTGATAGACCCGGATAGCGCCTTTCTGGAAATAGGCTTGTTCGCGGCCGAGGGACACTACGATGATGAAGTGCCCAGCGCGGGCGTTATTGCAGGGGTGGCGCCGGTTTGCGGGCAGGACTGCATGATCATCTGCAATGATGCCACCGTCAAGGGCGGCACCTATTATCCCTTGACCGTGAAAAAGCACCTGCGCGCTCAGGCCATTGCCGAGCAGAACCGTTTGCCCTGCATCTACCTGGTGGACAGCGGTGGCGCCAACCTGCCAAACCAGGATGAAGTGTTTCCCGACAGAGAACACTTCGGGCGGATATTCTTCAATCAGGCCTCCATGTCTGCCAAGGGTATAGCGCAGATAGCCGTCGTGATGGGTTCTTGTACGGCGGGCGGCGCCTACGTACCGGCGATGTCGGACCAGACCATCATCGTGCGCGAGCAGGGCACCATTTTTCTGGCCGGTCCGCCGCTGGTCAAGGCGGCCACTGGCGAGGTGGTCAGTGCCGAGGAACTCGGTGGTGGTGATACGCACACCCGCCTGTCCGGCGTAGCCGATCATCTGGCAGACGATGATCATCACGCCTTGCAACTGGCGCGTGACTGCATCGCCTCCCTGAACCAGGTCAAGCCGAGCACAGTGCAGCTGCGCCCGGTTCGAGAGCCTGCCTTTGCCGCCGAGGAATTGCTGGGCATCGTGCCGGTGGACTCACGCAAGGCCTTCGATGTTCACGAGGTGATTGCCCGTCTGGTCGATGGTTCGGAATTCGATGCCTTCAAACCCCGATACGGCAGCTCTCTGGTGACAGGTTTTGCTCATCTGCACGGCATGCCTGTGGGTATTCTGGCCAACAACGGCGTGCTGTTCTCGGAAAGTGCGCTGAAGGGGGCGCATTTTGTCGAACTCTGTTGTCAGCGCAAGATACCGCTTATCTTCCTGCAGAACATCACCGGTTTCATGGTCGGACAGGCAGCCGAGGCAGGCGGGATTGCCAAGGACGGTGCCAAGCTGGTCATGGCCGTCAGTAATGCCGCCGTGCCCAAACTAACGGTCATCATTGGCGGATCCTACGGCGCCGGCAATTACGGCATGTGCGGTCGTGCCTACGACCCACGGTTCCTGTGGATGTGGCCCAATGCCCGAATCAGCGTCATGGGCGGCGAGCAGGCTGCCGATGTACTGGCCAGTGTGCGCGAAGCCGGAATCGTGCGGCAGGGCAAACCCTTTGGCGAGTCCGAAAGGCAGGCTTTTCGTCAACCGTTCGTCGAACAGTTCGATGCGCAGTCTCGACCCCTCTATGCCTCTTCCCGTTTGTGGGATGACGGTGTCATCGACCCGCGCGATACCCGCGATGTGCTGGGTCTGAGCCTGTCCATCAGCCTCAATGCCCCCATACCCGAGACACGCTTCGGCGTGTTCAGGATGTAGACGCTCATGCAATCACTACTTGTCGCCAACAGGGGCGAAATCGCCTGTCGCATCATTCGTACTGCCAGACGCTGCGGCCTGCGAACGATTGCCGTGTACTCAGATGTGGATGTCAATGCACAGCATGTGTTGCAGGCGGACACGGCCGTGTGTATCGGGGAGGCAGCGGCCAGCAGCAGCTATCTGAATATCGAGCGGATCATTGCCGCTGCCAGGGATACGGGGGCCGATGCCATTCACCCGGGTTACGGATTCCTGTCGGAGAACCCGAATTTCGTGGACGCCTGCGAGGCGGCCGGCATCATCTTCGTGGGTCCGGACAGTCAGGCCATGCGTGCCATGGGGCTGAAGGATGCGGCCAAGCGGTTGATGCAGGAAGCTGGTGTACCGGTGGTGCCTGGCTATCATGGGGAATCCCAGGAGCCGGCCTTGCTGCGCAGCGAGGCGCAGGCAATCGGCTACCCGGTGCTGATCAAGGCGCGTGCAGGGGGTGGTGGCAAGGGCATGCGACGAGTGAATACGGCCGAGGAATTCGATGCCGCACTGGCTGCGGCCCAGCGAGAGTCCAGTGCCAGCTTCGGTGACTCGCATGTGCTCATTGAAAAATACGTGGCCGCACCCCGGCATATCGAGGTGCAGGTATTCGGCGATTCGCACGGCAATGTCGTGCACCTGTTCGAGCGGGATTGCTCGCTGCAGCGCCGCCACCAGAAGGTTATCGAAGAGGCGCCGGCGCCGGGCATGAGCGACGCGGTGAGAAGCGCTATGACCGATGCGGCAGTGCGTGCTGCGCGTGCCATCGATTATCGCGGAGCCGGCACGATCGAGTTCATTGTCGATGGCAGTCAAGGTTTGCAGACGGATGGATTCTGGTTCATGGAGATGAACACGCGTCTGCAGGTCGAGCATCCGGTGACAGAGGCCATCACCGGTGTTGATCTGGTGGAATGGCAGCTGAAGGTGGCTGCGGGCGAACCCTTGCCCATGGCGCAGTCCGAGCTGCAGATCAGCGGCCATGCGGTGGAGGCACGTCTGTACGCTGAAAACCCGGCTACTGGCTTTCTGCCGGCGGTGGGGACCTTGCACCGCTTTCGGCCGACAACCACCGGTCGGGTGGACAGCGGTGTCCGCGAAGGCGATACCGTGCTGCCTTACTACGACCCTCTGCTGGCCAAACTGATCAGCCATGCCGATGATCGGCTGGCCGCATTCGGGCAGTTGGCGCAACAGCTGGCCGATACGGTCGTGCTCGGCACCATCACGAACCGCGAATTCCTGTGGAAGCTGGTCAGCCACCCGCAGGTACGCGGCGGGCAATTCGATACCTCCTTCATCGATACCGAGTTGGCCGCTTTGCTGGTCAGTGACGAGCAGATCGCGTTGCTGGCCGTGGCGGCTGTCGAGTTGGCAGCGCCCTGGATCGGTGTGTCCGGTGACAGATCACGCGGGGTCGCGCAGCGCCTGGGCGCCTGGCAGTTGTGGGGAGCCGCGCAGCGCCGGATCCGCCTGCAGACGGACGAGGGGATTCAGACAGCTGAGTTGCAGGCTCTGGACGCTGATGGAGCCCTGCGTGGCTGGCAGGTCCGATTTCCGGAAATGGCCGAATTTCCTACCGGGGGCGTAACGGTACAGCCGCTGGATAAGGCACGTGTCAGTGTGGATGGTCGCAACGGGTCGATTCATGGCTGTCGGCAGGATGATCGGCTGTGCCTGCAGTGGGGGGCGGTGTCCACCGAGTTCAGAGTGCCGGAGGCGGGCGCCACGGCGGCGACAGGACCGGTCAGCGATGCAATCGTGTCGCCCATGCCGGGGCGGGTCGTTGCCGTCAACTGCGTTCCGGGCGATCAGGTGCGTGCCGGTCAGGCACTGATCGTGGTAGAGGCCATGAAAATGGAACAGGAATTATCCTGTGAACGCGATGGCCGGGTGGAGACCATTTCGGTGCGCGCCGATGATCAGATTGCTCAGGGACAGGAACTGCTGCGCCTGGTGGCGGAGGATGAAGGCGCGTGAGCCGTGTACTTTGCCGTGTCTGCGTCAGCCCGCGGTCGCCAGAAGGTGTCTCGGGGCTGTAATGGGTCATCAGTCAGGCATCACCCTTGCAGCAGAACCCTGGTCAATCGAGTCGTGGCAGAACAGTGGCGAGGATCACGCTGTGATGGTATGATTCCGACAATTGCTGGTAACGAACTCCCTGCGTGAATGCCAAGGCATTGACCACTAGTAGCGTTGCTCAAGCCGGTAGGGGCTGTTTGCCTGCCGAGTCAGTCATCTAAAGGTTTGAATAGAGGCTCCCAAGGGAGCCTTTTTCATTGGTCAGTATTCACAGTTCAGGCGGAATTTTCAGGCATGCAACGAGCCAGTACACAAGTAGTAGCAGTGGTCGAACCGGTCGTTACCGGGCTCGGTTACGAGCTTGTGGGCGCTGAATTCGGGCAGGCCGAGAACGGCGTGACTCTGCGCGTCTACATCGACAAGCCCGAAGGCATTGTCATGGAAGACTGTGCAGCGGTCAGTCGACAACTGAATGCGGTACTGGATGTTGAAGACACCATCAAGAGTGCCTATCTACTGGAAGTCTCCTCGCCGGGCGTTGATCGTCCGTTGTTTACCGAAGCTCATTTTGCCGCGCAAATCGGCGAGATGGTCAAGGTGCGGCTGTCTGATGGCGTGGGTGGTCGGCGCAATTTCAAGGGACCGCTGATTTCCGTTCAGGATGGTGTGGCAACAGTCGAGGTCGATAACATCGACTATGACCTGGCTATCTCTGATATCGAACAGGCTCACATCATCGGGCGGTTGTCATGATGAATCACGCCGTGAGCCCGTTTTCCCGAAAGCTGGCGCGAACGTTAATCAGGAGCGCATCTGTGTGTTCTTCCGTATTGAGGCTCAGTTGAAATGAGTAAAGATATTCTGCTCGTTGTTGACGCCGTTTCCAATGAGAAAGGCGTTGACGAAGGTATTATTTTCGAAGCCCTGGAGGCTGCGCTGGCTTCGGCTACCCGCAAGCGTCATGGCGGCGATATCGAAGTGCGCGTTTCCATCGATCGCACCACCGGCGACTACCAGACATTCCGTTGCTGGGAAATCGTGGCCGATGATGCTGAAATGGAGTTTCCATTGCGGCAAATCACCTTGTCTGCGGCGCAATATGACGCGCCTGAGCTGGAAATCGGCGGCTACGTCGAAGAGGAAATCGAATCGGTCGACTTTGGACGCATCGCCGCCCAGACCGCCAAGCAGGTCATCGTGCAGAAGGTACGAGAGGCAGAGCGCGAACGCGTTGTCGATGCCTATCGAAGCCGCGTCGGCGAGTTGGTCATGGGTATCGTCAAGCGTCTCGAGCGTGGTGGTGTCTATCTGGACTTGGGAAGTAACGCCGAAGCCTATATATCCCGCGAGGACATGATTCCACGCGAAGCGGTTCGCCCGGGTGATCGTCTGCGTGGTTATCTTCGCGAGGTTCGTAGCGAGCCACGTGGCCCACAGCTGTTTGTCACTCGCACCGCACCGGAATTTCTGATCGAACTGTTCAAGCTTGAAGTGCCGGAAGTTGGCCAAGGCGTCATTGTCATCAATGGGGCGGCACGTGATCCCAGCGCTCGCGCCAAGATCGCCGTTTCATCACTGGATCCTCGTCTGGATCCGGTGGGTGCCTGTGTCGGAATGCGCGGTTCTCGGGTGCAGACAGTATCCAACGAACTGGCGGGCGAGCGTATCGATATCATTCTCTATAACGAGAATCCGGCTCAGTTCGTGATCAACGCCATGGCGCCTGCGGAAGTCAAGGGCATCGTGGTAGACGAAGACAAGGGCAGCATGGACATTGCTGTCGAAAATGACAAATTGTCTCTGGCTATCGGTCGAGGCGGGCAGAATGTACGCCTGGCTTCAGAGCTCACTGGCTGGACGCTGAACGTCATGGACGAGTCGGCAGCAGAAGAGAAGAGTGAAGAAGAGTCCAAGGCGACACTGCAGGTATTTGTCGACCAGCTGGACGTCGATGAAGAAGTGGCACTGATTCTGGTACAGGAAGGATTCACGACCGTAGAAGAAGTCGCTTATGTACCACGTGATGAACTTCTCGACATCGACGAATTTGAAGAAGATATCGTTGACGAATTGCGAAGCCGCGCTCAGGATGCGTTGCTGACCAAGGCGATCGCGACAGAAGAGAAGCTGGGTGGCAATACGCCATCGGCCGAGCTGGTCGCGATGGACGGCATGAGTGAAGAGCTGGCCTTTGAAATGGCCTCTCATGAAATATTGACGATAGATGATCTGGCCGATCAGTCGGTTGACGACCTGATGGTTGTGCAGGGCATGGATGAAGAGCTTGCCGGCACCTTGATCATGAAAGCACGTGAGAGCTGGTTTGCCGATGCCGAGGCTGAAGAACAGGCGGCGGCAGAAGCAGGCAAGTAGTACCTTCCGGGAAACCGGTCGTACGGGGAACATACAAGAGAAGCTATGGCTGAAGTTACAGTAAAACAGCTCGCGCAAGTCGTTGGTACGCCAGTGGACAAGCTGCTGGTGCAGCTTGGTGATGCGGGTGTCGCCAAGACAGGCGAAAACGACATGATCTCCGATTCGGAGAAGCTGACCCTGCTGACTCATTTGCGTGAGTCTCGCGGGAGTTCGGCCAGCGGTGGCGCGAGCAAGAGAATCACGCTCAAGCGCAAGCGCGTCAGTGAGTTGAAGACCGATCCGTCGGGACGCAAGAAGGTCAATGTCGAGGTGCGTGCTCGACGGACTTACGTGCGACCGGGTGGTGAGGAGTCTGCTGATGAGGCTGTGGGTAGCGATGCTGCTGACGAGCTCGTCGAGTCGGCTGTCGAGCAGCCGGTAGGCGAGATCGATTCGCCGGTTGAACAGGCACCCGTGGTCGAGTCAGAAGCACCAGCAGTTGCTGATGAAGCTGCCGAACCCGCTGATACGGCTGAGCCTGTGGCTGAACCGGCTGTTGAAGCCGAACCGGTTGTGGAGCCAGTGGCAGAAGTCGCGCCGCCGGTCGAGGAGCCGAAAGCGGAAGCGGCCAAACCTGCTGCCAGGAGCGACAGTGCCGCTGATGCGGCTGCGGCTGCCGAACAGGTAGCAGCGCAGGTTGCTGCACAGGCAGCCAAGGCTACCAGTCAGGCGAATGAGGCGGCGAGCAAGCCGAAACTGTCGGCCGCTGATGCAGCTGCAGAAGCCGTACGCCAGGCGGAAGCTCAGGCGGCCGCAGCTGTGGCTGCCGCGACTCAGGCCGGAGCGGCTGCAGGTTCCGAAGCAAAGGAACCTGAAGAGAAGCTCTCGCCTGCTGAAAAGGCACGCAAGGCACGAGAAGCTGCAAAGCGACTCGAAGCCGAGACAGCGGCACGCGCCGCAGCCGAACGTATGGCCGAGAAGCAGGTTGCTGCCGCTCGTCGTCATGAAGCGGATGAAAACACCAAGCGTGAACGTGAGCGCAAGGAACAGGAACGCGTAGCTGCCGAGCTGCAACGACGTGCTGCCATGGAAGCCCAGCAGGCTGCCAGCAGTAACGATCGTGGCAATGCTCGTGGCCCGGACAAGCCGAAAGGCAAGGGTCGCGGCAAGAGTGGCGGCGGCGGTGGCGGTGGTGACACACGTTACGGTCGTAACCAGCTGCATGTTGCCAAGGGCAAATCCGGTCGCCGCAAGGGTGGCAAGGGTGGACGTCGCGCTCTGGCTGGCAACTTCGAGTCGAAGCACGCCTTCGAGCGGCCGACTACACCAGTCGTGCGTGAAGTCGATGTGCCCGAGACCATTACGGTTGCCGAGCTGGCCAACAAGATGGCTGTCAAGGCTGCCGAGGTCATCAAGGCGATGATGACCATGGGTGTCATGGCTACCATCAACCAGCTTCTGGATCAGGATACGGCCATTCTGGTGGTCGAAGAGATGGGCCATAAAGCCAATCCGATGAGTGCGGATGATGTGGAAGCCGCGCTGGCAGCTCTGGTTGCCGGTGAGCGCGAAGGCGATGCCGAGCCCCGGCCTCCGGTGGTTACCATCATGGGTCACGTCGACCACGGCAAGACCTCTCTGCTCGACTACATTCGTCGTTCGCGAGTTGCTTCTGGTGAAGCCGGTGGTATCACGCAGCATATCGGTGCCTATCAGACACATACCGAGAATGGTGACATCACCTTCCTCGATACACCGGGACACGCCGCGTTCACCTCCATGCGAGCACGTGGTGCTCAGGCTACGGACATCGTGGTACTGGTCGTCGCGGCCGATGATGGCGTCATGCCACAGACGGTTGAAGGTATTCAGCACGCCCGGGCAGCCAATGTGCCGTTGATCATCGCCATCAACAAGATGGACAAGGAAGGTGTTGATCTGGAGCGGGTGCGTAATGAACTGGCACAGCACGATGTCATCTCGGAAGAATGGGGCGGTGATACGCAATTCGTACCACTGTCTGCTCTCACCGGCGATGGCGTTGATACCTTGCTGGAAGCATTGATTCTGCAGGCTGAAGTACTTGAACTGGAAGCGGTGCCGGAAGGCAATGCGGCCGGTACGGTCATCGAAGCGTCTCTGGACAAGGGCAAGGGGCCTGTGGCTACCATCCTGGTACAGGAAGGTACGCTCAAACGTGGCGACAGCTTCATCTGTGGCCAGGTCACGGGACGTGTTCGTGCGATGTTCGACGAGAACGGCAAGGCTGTCGAAGAAGCGGGACCCTCCACACCTGTGCAGGTACTCGGATTGTCAGCCACGCCGAATGCGGGTGACGAGATGCTGGTGGCAGCGGACGAGAAGAGTGCACGGGAACTTGCCGAGTTGCGTCATGGCAAGCATCGCGATGCTCGACTGGCTGAACGCCGACCTGCTCGCATGGAAGATGTGTTCTCGCAGATCAAGGGCACCGTGCCAGTCGTCAATTTTGTCGTCAAGGCCGATGTGAAAGGTAGTTTCGAAGCCATTCGAGACTCACTGGAGAAGCTCAGCACCGACGAAGTCGAAGTTCGAATCGTGGGTGGTGGTGTCGGTGGCATCAACGAGTCCGATGCCAATCTGGCCTCGGCGTCCAACGCCATCCTGGTCGGGTTCAACGTACGTGCCGATGGCGCTGCGCGACGACTCGTGCAGGAGCAGGAAACCGATCTGCGCTATTACAGTGTCATCTATGAGTTGATCGATCTGGCCAAGCAACTGGCTGGTGGTCTGCTGGCACCGGAAGTGCGTGAACGCATCATCGGTAATGCAGAGGTTGGTGAAGTGTTTACCTCGCCCAAGTTCGGTCAGATTGCCGGTTGTATGGTCGTCGATGGTGTCGTGCGCAAGGACGAGCCCATCCGTGTACTGCGCGACAATGTCGTTATCTACGAAGGCGAGCTGGAATCCCTGCGACGCTTCAAGGACGACGTCAAGGAAGTGCGCATGGGGACCGAATGCGGTATCGGTGTCAAGAACTACACCGATGTGCGTCCAGGTGACATGATCGAGGTGTTCGAGCGTACCGAGGTAGCTCGTACACTGTGACCAACGATTATCCAAGAAGTCACCGGGTTGCCGATTTCATCCAGCGTGAGCTGGCTGGTCTGATCCGGACTGAAGTGCGCGATCCGCGAATCTCACCGATGCTGACACTGGCATCGGTTGAGGTCTCGCGGGATCTTTCCGTCGCGAAAATCTACTATTCCTTGCTGGATGCTGAAGAGCACAAGGAAACGCAGGCAGCACTGGAACGTGCATCGGGCTTTCTACGCCGTCAACTGGCGCGCCAGATGAATACCCGTTCCGTGCCGCAATTGCGTTTCTTCTACGATGACTCGGCAGAGCGCGGAGCGTTGATGTCGGCTCTCATTGCCGATGCAGTGGCCAGCAATACCACCGAAGACGATGAGTCAGACGAGGGCAGTACCGAAGAATCTTCGGTTGCCAAGGACTGACCCTTGAACGGATGGTGGCCTTTGTGGCTGCCATTCGCTTCCCATCCCGTCGTAATTACCGGATAGACAATCTTGAGTCGTCGAAATCGCAAGGGCCGCGCGGTTCATGGCATTCTGTTGCTGGACAAACCGTCTGGTGGCAGCTCCAACCATGCCTTGCAACGGGCCAAACGCCTGTTTGGCGCAAAAAAGGCCGGTCACACCGGCAGTCTCGATCCACTGGCTACGGGTATGCTGCCCATCTGTTTTGGTGAAGCCACCAAGCTGAGCGCCTTTCTGCTGGATGCTGACAAGGGGTACGAGACCACCTTGCAACTGGGTGTTACCACCAATTCTGCCGATGCCGATGGTGAAGTGCTGGAACAGCGCCCTGTACCGGAAGGGCTGACGCTCGAATCCTTTACCGAGATCTGCCACCGTTTCCGCGGGCCCCAGCAGCAAATCCCGCCCATGGTGTCTGCCATCAAGATCGATGGCCAGCGACTGTACAAACTGGCTCGCGAAGGCAAGGAAGTGGACAGACCGGCGCGCTCGGTCGTCATCCACGAGCTGGAAGTCCTGTCTTTTTCGGGAACGAGTGCACGACTCGCAGTACGTTGCTCGAAGGGGACTTATATTCGATCTCTGGTGACCGATATAGGCGAAGCCATTGGTTGTGGTGCGCATGTGGCGCAATTGCGGAGAACATTCGTCTCGCCGTTCCAGCATCAGGCCATGATCACGATCGAGGCACTGGAACAGATGGCCGCATCACACAATGCAACAGACAGTGACCCGGCGGTCGATCAGTATGCTGAGTTGGACAAGCTGCTGCTGCCACCGGATGCGGGTCTTGCACATCTGCCGGGTGTCAGGCTGGACGAGGAGGGGCTGGCAACGTTTCGTCGCGGCCAGTCCGCGCCGTGCCGAAGCCTGGACGTCGATCCTCTGTTGCCGGAGGGTGCCGAATCATCGAATGCGGTTGCCGCAACGGGAGTCCGTGTTACCGAGCAGGCAGCGAACGATGCCACAGACGAGGACGGGATGAACGAGCCTGAACTGCCGTGTCGAGTTTATGACGCCACAGGTCGCTTGGCAGGGCTTGGGGAATTGCACGAAACTGGCGAACTGGTTGCACCTCGCCGAGTCCTTCAATGGGACTGAACTGGTATAATATCGGGTTATCAGCCGCATTTGCCGGCAGATAAACAACACACACATCAATTCGTACTGGAGTATTACCTCACCATGTCTTGCCTAAGCGCCGAACAAAAAGCGGAAATCGTCAAAGAACACCAGACCGACTCTACGGACACAGGGTCACCGGAAGTACAAGTAGCATTGCTGTCTGCGCGAATCTCTCATCTTACTGAACACTTCAAAGAACACAAGCATGACCACCACTCACGTCGTGGACTGCTGAGAATGGTCAATCAGCGTCGTAAACTGCTCGATTACCTGCACCGCAAAGATGCCAGCCGCTACCAGAACCTGATCAAGCGCCTGGGTCTGCGCCGCTAAGGGCGGCTCTCCAAAGGAGTCCATCCCATCAGCTGGCAGCATAACCATCTGGTGGCAGTGTAACGAGGCCTCGGTATCCGAGGCCGCTTACCTTCTCAGGAACACTTTGTGACCATACATTCAAAAACTTTTCAATTCGGTAACGAGACCGTTACCTTGCAGACCGGCGAAATCGCCCGTCAGGCAAGTTGCGCGATCGTAGCCAGCATGGGCGACACCGTCGTGCTGGTCACAGCCGTAGGCCGGAAAGAGGCCAAACCCGGCCAGAACTTCTTTCCCCTGACTATCAACTATCAGGAAAAGACATACGCTGCGGGCAAGATCCCCGGTGGTTTTTTCAAGCGGGAAGGACGCCCCAGCGAATCCGAAACACTGATTTCGCGTCTCATCGATCGACCACTGCGTCCCTTGTTCCCCAAGGGCTTCATGAATGAAGTGCAGGTCATTGCCACTGTCATGTCTCTGGACCCTGAAATCAGCGCTGATATTCCTGCGCTGCTGGGCGCTTCTGCTGCTCTGGCGTGCTCCGGCATGCCTTTCGCCGGTCCCATCGGTGCCGCCAAGGTCGGTTACATCGACGGTGAATACGTACTGAACCCGTCAGTATCCCAGATGGAAGAATCCAAACTGGACCTGGTAGTTGCCGGTACCGATTCTGCCGTACTGATGGTGGAATCAGAAGCTGATCAGCTGTCCGAGACAGTCATGCTTGACGCTGTCATGTTTGGTCACGAACAGATGCAGACTGCCATTACAGCCATCAAGGCACTGGCCGTTGACGTCAATGCCACATCCTGGGACTGGCAGTCGCCTGAAGCTGATGCCACTCTGGCTCAGAAGGTGGATGACGCCGCACGTGCCGATCTGACTGCTGCCTATCAGGTTGCTGACAAGATGGCCCGTCAGGATGCCGTATCTGCTGCCAAGGCGAAAGTCGTTGAAGCACTGGCTGCTGCAGAAGGCGAAGAAGGCTACAGTGCCGGCGATGTAAAGGATGCTTTCAGCAAGCTGGAAAAATCCATCGTACGTACTCGCATCATTGCCGGTGAGCCACGCATCGACGGTCGTACCACCGACACCGTTCGTCCCATTTCGGTTCACACCGGTATTCTGCCGCGTACTCACGGTTCCGCCGTGTTCACTCGTGGTGAGACACAGGCAATCGTTGCTGCGACTCTGGGCACCACTCGTGATGCACAGATCATCGACGCGCTGAGCGGCGAGACGCGCATGGCGTTCATGCTGCACTACAACTTTCCTCCGTACTCGGTTGGCGAAACCGGATTTGTCGGTTCACCCAAGCGACGTGAGATCGGACACGGCAAACTGGCCAAGCGTGGCGTTCAGGCGGTCATGCCTGACGAAGAGGATTTCCCGTACACCATCCGTGTTGTTTCGGAAATAACTGAGTCCAACGGTTCCAGCTCCATGGCATCTGTCTGTGGTACCTCTCTGGCTCTGATGGATGCGGGTGTTCCCTTGAAAGCGCCGGTAGCCGGTATCGCCATGGGTCTCATCAAGGAAGACGACGGTTATGCCGTTCTCTCCGACATTCTGGGTGATGAAGATCACCTGGGCGACATGGACTTCAAGGTGGCTGGTTCTGCTGATGGTGTTACTGCTCTGCAGATGGACATCAAGATTCAGGGCATCACTCGCGAAATCATGGAAAAAGCGCTGGAGCAGGCCAAGGGTGGTCGTATCTGGATCCTGGGTGAAATGGCCAAGGTTCTGGCAGAGCCACGTGGCGATCTGTCCGAGCATGCACCACGCTTCATCACCATCAAGATCAACCCCGAGAAGATCGCTGCTGTCATCGGTAAGGGTGGTGCCGTCATTCGTGCACTGACTGAAGAGACCGGCGCTACCATCGATATCGGTGATGATGGCCTGATCAAGATCGCTTCCAGCGATCGTACAGCGGGTGAAGAAGCCCGTCGTCGTATCGAGCTGATTACCGCTGACATCGAAGTGGGCACCATCTACGAAGGCCGTGTACAGAAAATCATGGACTTCGGTGCTTTCGTCAACATCCTGCCTGGCAAGGATGGTCTGGTACACATCTCTCAGATCTCTGACCAGCGCGTGCAGAACGTCGCTGACGAGCTGTCCGAAGGACAGGTCGTCAAGGTCAAGGTTCTGGAAGTGGACAAGCAGGGCCGTATTCGCCTGAGCATGAAGGCGGTCGAAGAAGGCGAAGCTGTCAGCAGCTGAGTCTGAATACCACGGCAAGCCTGGCTTGCCGTGAGTTGCATGAAGAAAAAGGGGGCTCCAGGCCTCCTTTTTTGTGGGCGCGTTTTTCGAATCGCAGCGGGCATTGACGGCGTTGTCTGCGTTGAAGCAAGCTTACGTCCGTATGAACAATGAAGGGTTTGTCATGTCGATACCGCCCAGGCAGCAACGCATCGATGAAGACTACATGAGTCAGGCGCTGGCGTTGGCAGAGCATGCCGGGGGTAGCGGTGAGGTACCTGTCGGCGCACTGCTTGTGCTGGAAGGGCAGATTCTGGGGAGCGGTGAGAATCGCTGTGTGACGGATCATGACCCGTCGGCCCATGCCGAGGTACTGGCGGTACGAGCGGCTGCGCTGAAGGCTCGTTCCTCACGATTGGATGGGGCTACCCTGTACGTCACTCTGGAACCCTGCCTGATGTGCTGTGGCATCCTGCTGCAGGCGCGTATTGCAAGACTGGTGTTCGGCGCAAGAGAACCGCGCACCGGTGGTGTGGTGAGTATTCATGAAGCGTTGCGACTGCCCGGGGTCGGTCATCACGTCGCCATCACGGAGGGCGTTCTTGCAGAGCAGGGCGCAGCCCTGATGCAGGCCTTCTTTCAGGAGCTGCGTCAGCCCGGCTCGGCGCCGTAGACATGCCTTGTCGTCACTGACTGGCAGCCAGTCGAGTCGATACCTTGTACTGCCCGTTCTCGTAGGTTGCCGATGCCCAGGTTGCGTGCGCTGTTGCGATGTCGTTCAGGCGTGCATCCGGCTGACGTGCATCCGTCAGATGATTGCCGTCATAGCGAAATTCCTGGGACGGTACACCCTTTTGCATGACGACAACCTTGTCTGCTTCCATATAGGCCTGAATGTCGTTGAACTGCATGATGGCCCTGCCCGGTATCTCCTCAGGCAGTTGTGTCAGATCACGGCCCGGCATGGGGGTTTCTGCCTGCAGGCCGATAAGAGACAGCAGTGTCGGTGGCAGATCGATCTGGCTGGCGACCTTCTCGTAATGCCGAGCCTGTATTCCAGCACCGACTACAACAGCTGGGATGTGAAATCGTTTGACCGGTACAAGGTCTGCGCCATAGACACGTGAATTATGATCGGCGACGACGAGAAAGACCGTGTTGTCCCAGTAGCTGGATTGGCGTGCCCTCCTGAAGTATTCTCCCAGCGCGTAATCGGCGTATTTCACCGCATTGTTGACGGTCTGTTTCTCCTTGTCGAACAGCTCGATGCGGCCATCGGGGAACTCGAAGGGTGTGTGATTGCTGGAAGAGAACACCAGTGAAAAGAAGGGCTTGTCGCTCAGCTTGTCGAAGGTTTGATGGGCCTTGTCGAACAAGTCCTCATCAGAAACTCCCCAGGAGCCGGTGAACACCGGATTCCTGTAGTCCTTCTCATCAACGATGGTGTCGAAACCGTTGTTGACGAAGAAGCGCCGCATATTGTCGAAATGTGCCTCGCCACCGTAGATGAAGCTGGTGTCATAACCGTGCTCTTTCAGCACTGACCCAAGCGTGAAGAAGTTGCGTTGTGATTTACTCAACTTGACGACGCTGCGGGAGGGCGTGGGTAGGAAGCCGGTGGTCACCGCCTCGATCCCCCGTACCGAGCGTGTGCCGGTAGCAAACAGATTGTCGAAGCTCAGGCCTTCTTCACGCAGGGCATCGATGTTCGGGGTCAGGTCGAGTCCGCCGAGTGAACCGACGAATTCGGCACCCAGGCTTTCTTCCAGAATGATGACCAGATTGAGTGGGCGATCTGGCGAACCGGCTGTAATGGGCTTTGCCGGAATGGTTCTGTGCCAGGTCGAATGCACGTCCAGAAAGCTGTTTTCAGGAATGTGCATTTCCCGTCGAACGATGTTCAGGGCAAGCGCATCCGGCATGTTGCCGTAGCGTACGCCGCCATCTTCTTCGTGTCGCAATTCATAGGCCGCATAGGCAACCGTGTAGGTGGAGTTCAATGCCAGGTCATTGACCAGTGAGTCATTGGTCAGCGCCACCGTGGACGGATTGACCGGGCGATGATCCAGGGTCGATCTGGCAAGGGCAACGCTGGTCAGCAAGAGCAGCACGGTCAGCGGCAACGCGACAATCAATGGCATCGGTATTGCGGTGTGCATCATATGGATGACCAGCCGTTGCATGGCAAAACCTACCGCTAGAACAATCGGTACGCCTGCCAGCAACTGCCAGCGATAGGCCCCCCACAGTGTGCCAAGAAGCTCTTTCGGATGACCGATGTATTCGAAGAACAGCACATTGGGACGGGCATCGAACTGCTCGATAAAGGCCGGTGTAGCCATTTCCATGAAGGCCACCACCATGATGATGATGGCGACGTACAACGCCAGAATCTGTTTCCAGCTCCCGAAGGTCAGGGCGTTACTGGCCAGCAGTGGTATGAGCATGATGGCCGGTGCCAGCAGCATGCCCAGCAGTACCAGATCGAAACGCAACCCCTGTGTCAGCACGAAGCTCAGGGCGTCGCTGTGTTCGACACGTGAATACCAGAGGCTGGTCAGTGCGACTCTGGAGAGTCCGGTAATCAGGAGAACCGCCAGCATCAGAAATGCAAACGGTCGCAGGTTCATCCACACATTGCTCATCAGGGAGTATCGCTTCGCGTTCCATCAGTAGAGATGAGCAAGTTAACGATGTGGACTGAAGAGGCGCTGAAGTGAAACTGAGGTTCTGCTGAAGATTGCCTTTGTCGTTGACGTTCGACGTTACTTGATTTACCGCAGAGGTCGCGGCACAGTACGCAGATGAAATTCTTGCATATCGATTCATGAAACTGCTTCTGGTCGAAGACTCTCATCGCTTGCAGCGCTCTCTGGGAGCGGGGCTGCGTAATTCGGGTTATGTGCTCGATCAGGCCTTTGATGGCGATCAGGCATGGGCGTTTCTGCGTGAATCGGACTACGATATCGTGGTGCTGGATCTGATGATTCCCGGTATCGATGGTCTGACTCTGTTGTCCAGGCTGCGCCAGGCGGGCAATATCTGTCAGGTCATCATCCTGTCAGCCAGAGATACCACCGAAGATCGCATCACGGGGCTGGATGCCGGAGCAGACGATTACCTGGTCAAGCCCTTTTCATTTGATGAACTGCTGTCTCGGCTACGGGCGCTGGGGCGGCGCACACGTACGACAGAGACATCATTGAACTCGACGCTGCAGCTCAACGGTGTTGATGTCGACCTGAAAGAGCGTATCGTGACCTTTGACGGTCAGCAGATCGTGCTGACTCCCTCGGAGTTCAATATTCTGGCCTTGTTGGCGCAGCGTCGTGGCCAGCTGTTTACCCACGACCAGTTGATCGACCGTCTGTACGATGCGACATCGGACGTTACCCGCAATGCCATCGAGGCGCATGTCAGTGCGTTGCGGCGCAAGCTGCGAGCTGCCGGTGCGCCAGCCCTGGTGGAGAATCGGCGCGGGTTCGGGTACTTCATCGCAACAGGGAATACCTGAAGTATCGAGCGATCAGTACAGCGCTACACCTGCAGGCAAGCGGTGGGCTGACGACTCCATCACTGATGTTGGCCGGCTTGCAGAAGCGGTATCGTCAGGCTGCTCAGGCATTGATCGTTCCATCGATGCTGATGATCAGCCGTTCGTTTTCCAGCGTGGAGTTCAGCGTGGTCCCAAGCTGCTTGCAGCAGGATTTCACCAGAGACAGTCCCAGTCCGCTGTGCATTCCCGAGGTTCGAGAATGGTCCTTGCGCCATAGCCGCTCATACATGTGCTCCAGATCGGCTTGCTGCAGATCAGGGGCATGATTGCTGATGGAAAAGCGAAAGCCGGTATCCGATGTTGCAAGCAGCTCGATACTCACCTGAGTTGCGGGTTGTGCATATTCCAGGGCATTGTCGAGCAGGTTGCCAATGATGCACTGCCACTGATCCAGGCCGATGACTGGCAGATTCGAATCGCTGACAGAGACTGATACCTGAATCTGGCGCTCATCGGCTTTACTCTGCAGTCGTTGTACGCAGTCGTGAACCAGGGCGCCCAGATTCGGACAGGCGAGAAGCATGTCAGTGCCTTGTTCACTACGACTCAGTTGCAGCAGTGTTTCAACGATTCTCTGCATGCGTTCCGCAACACTCAGGACATCCGTATTGAAGCTTTCCTTGATGACGGGATCGTCCGGCCAGCGTTCCGATACTTCCAGCAAGGTTCGCAGTTCAGCCAGTGGCGTGCGCAGTTCATGGGCGACGTCTCCAGAGAATCGACGTTCGCGTTTGAATGCCGAATCCACACGTTCCAGCAGGACGTTGACGCTCTGTGTCAGCTGTTGCAGTTCAGTCACATCTGTTTGTGAAGACAGGCGTTGATCGAAGCGTTGAGCGTCGATCGTATGTAATTCATCGGTGATGGATCTCAGTGGTTTCACGGCCTGCCTGATGCCACGACGGGCCAGTAGAACGAATGCGACCATGATGCCCAGACCGGTCAGCAGCAGTACCGAGTGCACCGTGTTGATCAGCGATTCAAGCTTGTCCCGGCTCATGGCCAGTTGCAGAACAAGCGGCCTGCGTTCAATCGACAGGACCTGGTCGCTCCCTTCCGGCAGGTGTTCCGTGAATATGGCTCCGCGGTTTCCCGGGAACTCCAGAAAACGGGCATCCAGTTCCAGAGCATGACCGAACTGACCACCCTCGTCATAGTCCAGTCTCGGCACGAAGCGCTTTCTCATCAGGCGACCGGGTCGTCCATCAGGCAAGGTGATGTTGAGAAATTCCATGGCATCCTGCACATAGGGGCCGGGAAGGGGGTGGCTGGTGTCGGGCCAGTAAGAGAGAGAGTCGGATTCAATGACCACGTCACCATTGTCGGACAGGAGCTGGAAGTAGTCGGCATCCTCGTTCAGGGCGTAGCTGGGCAGGCTGGTCTGGTAGTTCTCCATCTCCACACCGTCATCACCGTCCTCGGCCAGGGCTATCAGGCCCAGCGACTTGGCAAGCATCAGCTCATCGAAGTCCTCTTCCAGGCGTTCGGCGATCATCACATCAAGCGCAATGCCGCCGGTGAGCAGCACGAGCAGTGTCACCGGCACAACGGAGCGGAATACGGACTGGGCAAAGTCTTTCATTCGAGAATAGTACACCGGAACCGCGTCAATACCGCAGGTGCGGTCAGGCCCGTGGCGGTATTGGCTTGATCTTCAGCTGAACTTCAGTTTCCGCTCAGCAACACTTCAGTTTCACTTCAGGCAATGCTCAGACTCGGGGCCGATAGTATTGTCATGCCTGAATCTACATCGAGACCTGCACTGACCACTCCCGCGACTTCACGGCTCGTGATGATTGTCTGTGCGTTTCCCATTGTCTGTAACTCTGCCGCTCTCGCCGCGGATGATGGCTGTATCGACTGGCTCGACTACCAGCAGGCATCAAAGGCGGTTCGAGCCGAGCCTGCCGCGGGTAACACCGAAGGGCTTTCCAATGAAATGATCTTTGGTCGCATCACGGTCAGAACGGGCGACCTGTTCGATCTGACGAATGAGGCTGAGAACGCATTCATCAATACGGCCGCGAATGCCTTGCATCCGAGTACGCGAACCACGACGGTTTTCAATGCACTACCGTTCAGTGAAGGCGACAGCTTCTCGGAAGAAAAATTACTGGAAGCCGAACGTCTGCTGCGTGAAAAACGTTACCTGCGTGATGCAGTGGTCACGCCGCATCGGGTGTGTGGCAAACGCGTTGATGTGGAAGTGCGCACCATCGACAACTGGACACTGACCCCTTCGGTGTCGGTCGGTTCTGCAGGTGGTAACACACGCTATGCCTTCGAAGTGCAGGACCTCAATGTGCTGGGTCTGGGCAAGGAGTTGCGTTTTCGCAGTTCACGTTCGAACGGTAGCCAGGAGACCGCCTTCAGCTATCGTGATGACAACGTGTTTGGCAGTCGCTACCAGTTCGTGGCAGGGCTTGGTGATGCCGATGGGAACCAGAGCTACTCCCTTGAAGGTGGGCTGCCCTTCTACTCTTCCGAGGCAGATCGTGCCTGGTGGGTCACTGCGCAGAAGGATACCCTGCCGTGGCTGGGGACCAGTGAGCAGACTGATGAAGATATTCCTGATGAGTCACTGGAAAAGACTCACTTTGAAATCTGGACGGCCAGAAAGCTTGTGCAAAGTGATTACCCGGTATCAAGGCTGGGAACAGGCTTGCGCTATATCAGTGAGAAGGCGGTTGACGGTAGCAGTGGCGAGAAGCTGGATAAGGACACCGACCGCCGTGAGCTCTATCCGTTCATCAGTGCCCAGTGGAGCCAGAATCGCTGGATCAAGAGGCAGAACTACCTGGGAATTCGCAAGACCGAAGATATCAACCTGGGTTTGAGTGTCACTGTCGAGGCGGGCGCGCTGCTGATCGGTCTTGGCAATGAGGAAGACGCACTGCGTCTGGAGCTGGACATGAGCCAGGGCTGGTATGGCGGCCAGGCAGACCTGCACAAGGCTTCACTGCACCAGATCCATTATTTCTCCGATGACGGTGCCGACAAGCAGGAGCTCAGCGCCCGCTACCAGTATTTCCGCTGGCTGAGTGATGTGGATCAACTGGATCTTCGTCTGACCGGCGAGATGCGTGAAGGTTTTTCACCTGTCGAACGTTTTGCTGTGGGTGGTGCGGATGGGCTGCGTGGCTACCCGGAGCGGTTCCAGGTGGGTGATCGCAGGATCCTTGGCCTGGCTGAATATCGCCATATCACCCAATGGTCGCCATGGTCTCTGGCGCATGTCGGCTTCACGGGGTTCGTTGAAGGCGGCCGAGCCTGGTCGGATGGTGATGATGCAGAGACGCTCGTCAACGTGGGCGTCGGTCTGTTGCTGGCGCCTACACGCAGTTCACGTGCGGCTGTCAACCGCTTCGATATTTCCGTTCCCCTGACTGATGACAACGACATCGACGACTTCCAGATATTCGTTGGTACTCGACTCAATTTCTGATAACGACATAAAACGGCATGTCCAATAATACAATAGCAGTGCGAACTACTGAATTCGAACAAAGCCCGGTCTCCTTCATGAGATGGTTCCACAGACCGAGGTTTCGCGCTCCCGCGCTCATCGTCATGATCGGTCTGTGGATCTGTCTGATAGATAATGCAACCCTGTGGTCAGAGATCAGTCAACGGCTTGCCCCCTTAGATGGCAATGCGCTTGGCTATGTGGCAACACTGCTGGGATTGATGATGGTGTTACTGGTGCTGCCGCTGCTGTTGATCGGCCAGCGCTTCGTGCTGAAACCGGCCTTGCTGGCTGCCTTGTTGCTCTCAGGTGTGCTGGCCTACTTCACCCGTCACCTGGGTGTCGTGTTCGATCTGGAAATGGTTCGAAACGTGACCGAAACCGTTCGGGAAGCCAATACGCAGGAAGGCCTCGAGCTGCTGTCCTGGTCCATGTTGTGGTCAGTGCTGACAACCACGGCAGTACCCGCAGCCATTGTCCTTTGGGTCAGAGTCGATTACGGAAGTGTCTGGACGGATACCTTGCGTCGACTGCTCTGGGCAGGTGGCATCGTGCTGGTAGCCGTGACGCTTGTGATGTTCAACTTCAGGTACATCACCTATGTGTCCCGGGAGAACAGTGATCTTGAAGTGTATCTGACACCGTTCTACCCGATAAAGACAGCCAGCCAGCTGGTGGCACGCGCTCGGGAAGCACGCGCCTTTCAATTTACCGAATTGGGTGATGATGTCAGCGGCATGCCGGACAAGGCCGAGCGCACCGTAGGAATCATGGTGGTGGGCGAGACTGCGCGTCGCAGCAACTTTTCCCTCAATGGCTATGAGCGACAGACCAACCCTGAGCTGGCGGCACGCTCGGTCATGAACTTCAGGAACGTGACCTCCTGCGGCACCTCGACAGCCTTTTCAGTACCTTGCATGTTCTCCTTTCTCGGACAGGATATCTATACCCCGGAGAAAGCCGAACAGCAGTCCAATGTGCTCGATGTCTTGCAGAAGGCCGGCGTGAAGACGGTCTGGGTTGACAGTAATTCCAGTTGCAAGGGGGTATGCCGACGCATCGAGAATACCAATCTTCTGGCTGATGCCGATGTGAGCAACCCACTGTTTGTCGATGGTGCATGGCATGACGAGATACTGCTCGAGAATGTCGATCAGTATCTGGACAGCACCACTGAGGATGTGCTGCTGGTACTGCACACCATGGGCAGTCACGGCCCGGCCTACTTCCGGCGTTATCCGGGTGAATTTGCACGGTTCACACCCTACTGCCATAGCAAGGCACCGCAGGATTGTACGGAAGAGGAGATCGTCAACGCCTACGACAACACGATTCTCTATACCGACCATGTGCTGGCCTCATTGATCGATAGTCTGGATGCCAGGGATGACAACAGCTTTCTGTTCTACTCATCCGACCATGGAGAATCACTGGGCGAGAACGGTGTCTATCTGCACGGCTTGCCACGGTTTCTGGCGCCAGCGGTGCAGCGCGAGATCCCGATGCTGGCCTGGTTCTCTGCCGAGCTGCAACGCAGTCGTGGTTGGCCGAACCTGCCAAGTCAGGTCAGGCAGATTGATGATCTGCTGAATCACGATAATATCAGCGCCAGTCTGCTGGGCCTGTATCAACGACAGACCGCACTGTACAAGCCCACTCTGGATCTGTTTACGCCTGATCGAATGTCAGCCGGATCTCTGAACCTGGTGTCGGACGAGTGGTCTGCAGCGGAAGGTGGCTTGTCGGGCAATTCTGCCATTCGTTGATGATGGAGGAGCTGGAAGACAAACATGATGAAATGGTGTCGCGACAGCTGGCGCGACGCCATTCCTGTCTGTCACGGCGATACCTCAATGAACTGATTGCCGGAGCAGGTGAACGCTCGCTATGGATCTGGTCCGCACTGGAGGCCGGTGTTCCGATGTTGCCGGTCGAGTTTCTTCTGGTTCCACTGACTCGCAGAGCGCCAGACATGGCCCGGCGCTTCGCGATACTGGCGGCGGTGTTCTCTGGCGTCGGAGCGCTCTACAGCTATGCCATGGGACATCTGGTACAGGGCTATCTGTCATGGGATGACAGCTTCATTGCCAGCAGTCTGTTTGGCCAGTTGATCAACGCCCTGGGGCAATGGGGCGAGAGTCTGGTGTTTCTGGCCGCCTTGCTGCCTCTACCGTTGTTCATTTTTTCTCTGGCCGCCGGTCTGTTGCATGTCGGTCTATTGCCGTTTCTGGCAACCGTGGTAATCGGTCGCGCCTTGCGTTTCCATCTGGTGACCTCTCTCACCATCCATTTCAATCGTCACTGAAGAACATGTTGATCAACGAATCCGAACAGACCGTACCGGTCAAGCATACCGGTATGACAAGACTGATCAAGGCAGGAGGCTACTCCCTGAAGGGGCTGCATGCAGCCTGGCAGGGCGAGGCCGCTTTCCGGCAGGAGTGCCTGTTGGCCGTAGTGTCTTTGCCTCTGTGCCTTGTACTTGATCTGCAACGTGGCGATCGCATGCTGCTGGTTGCCATCACGCTACTGGTATTGATTGTGGAGGTTCTGAACAGTGCACTTGAAGCGGTGGTTGATCGCGTAGGTGCGGAGTTCCATGAGCTCTCCGGCAGGGCCAAGGACATGGGCTCGGCTGCCGTCCTGCTCGCCTTGCTGTTGTGGGGCTATACCTGGGTCGAGGCGCTGCTGAGCTTGTAGAGCGCATGGTCGAACTCGGTAAGAACGGGCCCTCGCGGGGAGACATCGCCTGCCTATAAGTGAGATGATGCAGCATTGCTGAAGGCGCTGTATTTCGATGACGGTATTGCAGATCGCGGTGGTTGGTGCTGGACTGATCGGACAAGTCCATATCCGAACCATCTATTCCAATGACGGGTGTTGCCTGCAGGCGATAGTGGACCCCGCTGGCAATGCCGCCGAGCTGGCTGCCGCATACCAGGTTCCGCATTTCGATTCTCTCCAGGCCTTGCTGGATTCACAACGACCGGACGCCGTCATCATCGCCACACCCAACGCCTTGCATGTAGAGCAGACACGACAATGCCTGTCCGCCGGCATTCCGGTGTTGCTGGAGAAACCGGTCGCGACCGATCATGCCAGTGGTCTGGTGCTGGCTGAGGAGGTGCAACGCACCGGGGTACCCGTTCTGGTGGGGCATCACCGTGCGCACAGTGACATCATGTCCAGAGCCTGCGAAACCATCGCCAGCGGTCAGCTGGGACGGCTGGTATCCATCATGGGCAGCGCGCAGTTCTACAAGCCTGCCGACTATTTCGAGCAGGCACCGTGGCGAAGTCAGGCAGGTGGTGGCCCGATTCTGATCAACATGATTCACGAGGTACACAATCTGCGCATGCTGATGGGGGAGATCACCCACGTTCAGGCGATGGCATCCAGGGAGATGAGGCAGTTCGAGGTGGAGGATACCGTCGGCATCACTCTGCGTTTCGCCAGTGGTGCTCTGGGGACCTTCCTGTTGTCGGATACGGCTGCCAGTGCCGCCAGTTGGGAGCTGACCTCCGGTGAAAATCCGGCTTACCCACAGCAGCATGACGAGAACTGCTACTGGATAGCGGGGACCCGTGGCAGTTTGTCGGTGCCGACCCTGACGACGCGGTTTCACCCCGCTGAGCAGGAGTCCTCGTGGTGGCAGCGAATGACTGAGGCAGTGCCTGCACGAGAGCAGATAGACCCACTGTCCCGGCAGTTGGCGCATTTTCTCCAGGTGGTGCGTGGAGAGACAGTGCCGCGAGTGAGTGTCGAGGATGGCTTGGCGAACCTGCGGGTTGTCGAAGCGATCTCTCTGGCGAGCACATCCGCTCGGATGATTGCTCTGGATCAACAGCAGATACACCCATGAACCTGACAACACCCATGAGCGGGATCGTGCTGATGATCCTGTCGACCCTGGTCTTTTCCGTGCAGGATGCCATCACCAAGATGCTGGTGCAGGAATTGCCGGTACCGCAGATCGTCTTCGTGCGCTTTGCTGCATTCGCCGTCTTCGCCTGTCTGTTTGCCGCTTTCAATGGTGGCGTTGCCAGGGCAGTGCGCTCGCAGGTTCCCTTGCGGCAGCTGTTGCGCTGCTTGTTGATGTGTTCTGAAATAGCGCTGTTTGCACTCGCCTTGCGTGTGTTGGGGCTGGCAGAGGTGCATGCCTTGTTCGCCTGCTTTCCTCTGGTGGTGGCCGCACTGTCGGTTCCCATGCTGGGTGAAAAGGTCGGACATCGGCGCTGGTTTGCCGTGATCATCGGCTTTGCCGGTACCCTGATCATTCTGCGGCCGGGTTTGGCGGTGTTCGATCCGAATGCGCTGATTCCGCTGGTCTGTGCCGTGATCTTCGCCCTCTACAACCTGCTGACTCGGCAGGTCTCGCGACACGACAGCTTCGCAACCTCACTACTGTATTTCGGGGTTATTGGTACCATCGCTTCGGGTGTGGTTGCCTGGTCCCTGTGGGAACCGCTCTCACCCGATACAATCAGGTTGCTGGCCATGTTGTGTGCCACCTCGATCTGCGGGCACATGATGTTGATCAAGGCCCTGCAATTGACCGAGGCGGTCGTGCTGCAGCCATTCCACTATCTGGTTCTCATCTGGGCATTGACGATCGGCTACGTGTTCTTTCAGGAAACGGTCGACTGGCCCACCTTGCTGGGTGCTGCCATCGTGGCTTTCAGCGGTGTCTATGTTGCCTATCGGGAATACGTACTGTCACGCAGCAATGCCCGAACCCAGGGTGTAGGCTGATTTACCTGACTGACCTCCAGACGATCGAGTTGCAAGCGATGACTTCAGTGAAACCCGATGCGGCCCTGTTCGATATGGACGGACTGTTGATCGACAGTGAACGGTTGTCGTTGCAAAGTTTTCTGGCGACGTGTTCAGACAATGGGCTGGAAGATCAGACCCCGCTGTTTCTGAGTATTGTGGGTAGTAATGAGGCCGCCTTGATGGCGATACTGGATGACGCCATCGGCCAGCAGGTCAATCTGCCGGCATTTCGTGCTGAATGGGCGCAACGTTACCATGCACTGATTGCCGATGGCCAGGTGCTGCTCAAGCCCGGCGTTGAAGAGCTGCTCGAATGGCTGGCATCCGAAGGCATCAGAATGGCCGTTGCCACTTCCAGCGCCACACCCATAGCCGCCCTCAAGCTGACTCGCACTGGCATCATCAAACGGTTTGATCATATTGTCGGCGGTGACATGGTGCGCCACAGCAAGCCGCACCCGGAGATCTTTCTGACGGCGGCAGCGGCAATGGAGGCTGACCCCTCGCGAACGCTGGTATTCGAAGATTCCTCCAATGGAGTCAAGGCTGGTGTTGCTGCCGGCTGCACGGTATTCCAGATTCCGGACCTGGTACCACCGACAGCAGAACTGTTGAGTCTCGGGCATCGAGTCTGCGACAGTCTGCATCACGCTCTGACGATACTGAAGAACTCGGACTACACCTTCAGCAAGAACTCTTCCTGCTGATTGCCGGCTCGTCGCTTATCGGTATCCCGCAAGACTGATCGAGCGCCACCTCACAGATGCTGGCCGTGAATCGCTACTGTTTTTTCAAACAGCAACACAGCGTTGACGAAAAAGACCTTGTTTCTTTCAGACCGTGTCATTTGCTGACATTGCCCGGCCGATACGTTACGGGCACGTTCACAATCGTGTCCGTACAGCGGGGTCAAATGGCCCTGAATCTGGCAAATAGTGTGATTTAAGTCATGTTTGGTCAGTCACAAATAGTCCTTTCTTGACTCAGATTAGGCCCATACCTAAAGGTAATGGTGCAAATCCGTACACTTTTTCTCTCACTTGCAAAAAAAGCATAGATATTAGCTGCTTTTGTACTGTTTTGGCATTTGTGACGAGCGTACATTGCAGTTGTTGTAAATACCGCATCAATTTGAAAAATCTCCCGGAGGAGAAATATGCGAATGCAAAAAAGTGCCATCGCCCTGACCGTTGCTGCCATGGCAGCCGGTGTCTCACTGTCTGCCAGTGCCGAAACCCTGACCATTGCTACCGTCAACAACGGTGATATGGTGCGCATGCAGAAGCTGACTGACGACTTCACCAGCAAGAACCCCGACATCGAGCTGGAATGGGTGACTCTCGAAGAGAACGCCCTGCGTCAGAAAGTCACGACGGACATCGCCACCAAGGGCGGGCAGTTCGACGTCATGACAATCGGTACTTACGAAGTGCCTATCTGGGCCGATCGCGATTGGTTGCTGCCACTGGAAGGACTGGGCGATGACTATGATGTCGACGATATCCTGCCTGCCATCCGCGGCGGTCTGTCTGTTGACGACAAGCTCTACGCAGCACCTTTCTATGGTGAGTCCTCCATGGTCATGTACCGCAAGGACCTGATGGAAAAAGCCGGCATGGAAATGCCTGAAGCACCCACCTGGGAATTCATCGGCAAGGCAGCTCGTGCCATGACCGACAAGGACAACGAAATCTACGGTGTCTGTCTGCGTGGTAAAGCGGGTTGGGGTGAGAACATGGCGTTCCTGACCGCAACAGCCAACTCATTTGGCGCACGCTGGTTCGACATGGACTGGAATCCTCAATTCGATTCGCAGCCATGGGCCGATACTCTGAACTTCTACGTTGACCTGATGAATGACGCAGGACCTCCAGGATCATCTTCCAACGGTTTCAACGAAAACCTCACATTGTTCCAGAACGGTCAGTGCGGCATGTGGATTGATGCAACGGTTGCAGCGTCTTTCGTAACCAACGCAGACGATTCCAAGGTTGCCGACCAGGTCGGTTTCGCACTGGCTCCTGACAACGGTCTGGGCAAGCGCGGTAACTGGCTGTGGGCATGGTCACTGGCAATTCCTGCCGGTACCGAGAAAGAAGAATCAGCCAAGAAATTCGTTGCATGGGCGACCAGCAAGGCCTATGCAGAACTCGTAGCAGCCAATGAAGGTTGGGCCAACGTACCACCGGGCACACGTACTTCACTGTACGAAAATCCCGAGTACCAGAAGGTGCCTTTCGCTGCCATGACATTGGCGAGCATCCAGGCTGCCGATCCAACCAATCCTACGGTTGAAGAAGTGCCGTATGTCGGTGTCCAGTTCGTTGCCATTCCTGAATTCCAGGGTATTGCAACTTCCGTTGGTCAGCAGTTCGCAGCGGCTCTGGCCGGTCAGAGCAGTGTTGAAGACGCACTGAAGAATGCACAGTCACTGACTGAGCGTGCAATGAAGAAGGCTGGCTATCCCAAGTAGGTTTGCGGTATAAAGGGTAGTACAGTAACAAATCAGTAAGCCAAGGATGGATACGCTCCGTGAGGGCAAGGGCAGGGACGCCCCTTTGGCTTTTTCCAGCAAAACACTTTAGCCTTGCAGTGTATTGTCGGTTGGGTGAGAACCCAGTTGCAGTATCAGTCAAAGGCATGATCCGAGCCGGTGACTGTAAGCTTGTAAACGCAGCCGCGAGAACAGGGCTGTTCCTATTCGTCCGGATTGACGGAGGAGATCATGTCAACCACCCATTCGCGTACCGCTGGCAAGGCGATGATATCGCCCGCAGTCATCCTGCTTTTTCTATGGATGATTGTACCGCTGGCGATGACGCTGTACTTTTCGTTTCAGTTCTACAATCTGCTGGATCCGGTCAAGTCGTTTGCCGGCTTTGCCAACTATGAGTACTTTCTTACCGACCCTGCATTCTTCGAGGCGCTGGGTAATACACTCATCATCGTCATAGGCGTGCTCTGCATAACGGTGATCGGTGGAACCCTGCTTGCATTGTTGCTCGATCAGCCCATGTTCGGACAGGGTATCGTGCGCTTGCTGTTCATTGCACCGTTCTTCGTCATGCCCACGGTTTCGGCTCTGGTGTGGAAGAACATGTTCATGAACCCCACCAATGGTCTGTTTGCCTTCCTGTCCAAACTGGTCGGCTCTACCCCCATCGATTGGTTGGGCCACCACCCGCTGGCGTCAATCGTCATGATCGTCTCCTGGCAATGGCTGCCGTTTGCAACATTGATTCTGCTGACCGCCATGCAGTCGCTGGATAGTGAGCAGATCGAGGCCGCCGAGATGGATGGCGCAAGTGCCCTGTCACGCTTCTTCCATATCATCGTGCCGCATCTGGCTCGCGCCGGAACGGTCGTCATACTCATTCAGACCATTTTTCTGCTGTCGATCTTCGCGGAAATACTGGTTACCACGGCTGGTGGGCCGGGATACGCATCCACAAACATTCCGTACCTCGTCTACATGCAATCGCTGTTGCAGTTCGATGTAGGTGGTGGTTCGGCCGGCGGTATCGTCGCTGTCATTCTTGCCAATATCGTTGCCATCTTTCTGATGCGCCTCGTTGGCAAGAACCTGGATCTGTAAGGAGCATATCGTCATGGCAAGACAAGTCACTTTAAACAGACGCATGGTCAATACGGCTGTCGCCTGGGCGTTCGGATTAC
Organism: uncultured Granulosicoccus sp.; assembly: GCA_947499955.1. Lineage (GTDB taxonomy): Bacteria > Pseudomonadota > Gammaproteobacteria > Granulosicoccales > Granulosicoccaceae > Granulosicoccus. The sequence goes on along the minus strand of CANMQI010000006.1, from coordinate 314,194 downwards.
TGATCTTCTTTCCGATTCTCTGGACGATCCTGACCAGTTTCAAGACGGAAGCAGAAGCGATCTCACTGCAGCCTTCCCTGTTCGACTTCGACTGGACGATGGAGAACTATCAGGAAGTCAACAGTCGTTCGAACTACCCGCGCTACTTCATGAACTCGGTCATCATCGCCTTTGGTTCGGTGATTCTGGGGCTGATCATTGCCGTTCCAGCTGCCTGGGCGATGGCCTTCGTGCCCTCCAAGAAGACCCGCGGTATTCTGATGTGGATGCTGTCCACGAAGATGTTGCCGCCGGTTGGTGTACTGATTCCCATCTATCTGTTGTTCCGTGACTGGGGACTGCTCGATTCGCGTGTCGGACTGGTGTTTGTGCTGACGATGGTGAACCTGCCGATCATCGTCTGGATGCTGTTCACCTATTTCAGGGAGATACCAGGCGAGATACTCGAAGCGGCAAGGATGGACGGCGCTTCGCTGAAATCCGAGCTGATTCATGTACTGACCCCCATGGCCCTTCCCGGCATCGCCTCGACCATGTTGTTGAACGTGATCCTGGCCTGGAACGAGGCATTCTGGACGCTGGTACTCACCACGACCAATGCAGCACCTTTGACGCAGTTCATTGCCAGTTATTCCAGTCCGGAAGGCCTGTTCTACGCAAAGCTCTCCGCTGCTTCAACGATGGCGATAGCACCTGTTCTCATACTTGGTTGGTTCAGTCAGAAACAGTTGGTCCGCGGCCTGACATTCGGCGCGGTCAAGTAGTTCTTGACCTGACGGCAAGAACGAATCAGATAAATCAAAGGGAAATAAAATGGGCAGCATTACACTCAAGCAGGTAGCCAAGCGTTTCGGGGATACGGAAGTCATTCCACCGCTGGACCTCTCCATAGAAGATGGCGAATTCGTCGTGTTCGTCGGTCCATCAGGTTGTGGCAAGTCCACCTTGCTGCGACTCATCGCAGGACTGGAAGATGTGTCAGATGGCGTCATCGAGATCGATGGCAAGAATGCGACCGATCTTCCGCCGGCCAAGCGTGGTCTGGCAATGGTGTTCCAGTCGTACGCCTTGTATCCGCACATGTCCGTGCGCAAGAACATCGCCTTTCCATTGAAGATGGCTGGCATGGATCAGGCGGCCATCGACGCGAAGGTCAACGGGGCGGCCGCGACGCTGAACCTGGGCGACTACATCGATCGACGTCCGGGTCAGTTGTCAGGTGGTCAACGACAACGTGTCGCCATTGGACGCGCCATCGTTCGTGAGCCATCGGCATTTCTGTTCGATGAGCCTTTGTCGAATCTGGATGCGGCGCTTCGCGGCAACATGCGTCTGGAAATATCCGAGCTTCATCAGACACTGGCGACCACCATGGTTTACGTCACGCACGATCAGGTTGAAGCGATGACCATGGCTGACAAGATCGTCGTACTGCGCGCCGGTCACATCGAGCAGGTGGGTTCACCGCTGGATCTGTATCGGGAACCTGCGAACCTGTTCGTTGCCGGTTTCATCGGTAGCCCCGCCATGAATATCATTGCAGGGCCTGCGGCCGAGGCTTACGGTGCACCGACCATCGGTGTACGTCCTGAGCACATGGAACTGTCTCACGATGAAGGCACCTGGCGCGGGGTTGTGGGAGTGTCCGAGCACCTGGGTTCCGATACTTTCCTGCGAGTCGACGTCGAGGGAGTTGGAACACTGACGGCTCGCGCTGGTGGTGAATTCCCGGCACGTCATGGCGATACGGTTGGCCTGACACCGGATCCGGAGCGCATGCATCGCTTTGACGCCAATGGTCTGCGCATCGCCGGCTGATAGAGCCTGTCAACAGCTGCACACAGCTGAGCGACTCATTGGCAAGGTGGGGATGTTCACGGGGCAACCTGTGATATCCCCGGCCGTAATGTCTGTCTTCATGGCATCACGTGATGTCAATTACTTCGTCGCGCAGACCGTTCGAGTCGCCGACGAAAACTGGATGAGCTGAATCGTGACTGAAACTATCAACGAAACTGCGGCGCCCGCGAAGCTCTCTCTCGAGACGCTGGGTGAGCTGAATGCACAGGTTGCCAAACCTGCCTATGAGCGCAAGTCGCTGACCCGGGGGATTCTTCACTTCGGCCCCGGCAACTTTCACCGATCCCATCAGGCTGTCTATCTGGATCAGCTGATGAACATGGGGCTGGATCATGACTGGGCCATTGTCGGTGCCAGCATCATGCCGGGCGACGCCCGATTGCGCGACGTACTGTTGCAACAGGATCTGTTGACGACTGTCGTCACACAGTCCGCAACGCGCAGCGAAGCTCGTGTCACCGGGCCCATGATCGATTACCTGCCGGTTGGTGATACGCAGGCCATTCTGGATACGCTGGCCGACCCGGCCATACGCATCGTATCGATGACGGTCACCGAAGGGGGCTATTTCGTGAATGCCGCTACCGGCAAGTTCGATCACGAACATGCATCCATTCTGGCGGATGCCGCCAATATTGCGTCTCCGTGCACCGTGTTCGGATTGATCGTCAACGCGCTGGCTGGCAGGCGAGAACGCGGAGAGCCTGCATTCACCGTCATGTCTTGCGACAACCTGCCACATAACGGACATGCTGCGAAAGCGGCCGTGGTCGGCCTGGCTCGTCTGGTCGATGCATCACTGGCGGAGTGGATCGATACCCACAGCAGCTTCCCCAACGGCATGGTCGATCGCATCACGCCGGCTACCGGTGATTTCGAACGCAGCCGGGTTCGCACCCTGTTCGCCATTGCCGATGACAGTCCGGTGTTCTGTGAAGACTATCTGCAGTGGGTACTGGAAGATGACTTCGTGGCAGGGCGCCCAGCCTTCGAACGCGCCGGTGTACAGATCGTGCCGGATGTTGCGCCCTACGAGATGATGAAGATCCGGATTCTCAACGGGGGTCACGCAGTGCTTGCCTATCCGGCAGGGTTGCTGGACATCGAGTATGCGCATGAGGCCATGCAGCATGATCTTGTCAGGGGATTCGTGGAACAGTTGCAGCTGCGCGAAATCGTGCCGGTTGTCCCGCCGGTACCCGGCGTCGACCTTGCGGTCTATCAGGCGAGCGTTATCCAGCGATTTTCCAATCCTGCCATTGCCGATACCATCACGCGTCTGTGCCTGGACGGTTCCAACCGTCAGCCCAAGTTCATCGTGCCAACGCTGGCTGATCGCTTGAAGCAGGGTGGCGACATCGACGGTCTGTCTCTGGCGTCTGCATTCTGGTGTCGCTACTGCCAGGGAACAACAGAGAGTGGCAAGACCATCGCGCCGAATGATCCATCCTGGGATACCCTGCAAGCCCGAGCGAAAGCATCCATCGACGACCCGACTCAATGGCTGGGGATGACGGATGTCTATGGCGACCTCGGGGCTGATGAGCGTTTTCGCGACAGCTTCAGCAAGGCTCTGGCTGGTATTCAGGAGCATGGTGTTGAAGGCATGCTCAAGGCCTATATAGACAGACCTGCGTAAACGCTTTAGCCAGCCGGGTGAAATGACATGTCAGTTGCACTGCGTTTGGAGAAACCACAGGCCCCGGAGTTCGAGCTCGCCGATAACAGCGATCGTTCAGTACATTATCTGGAGCATGGTTTCCCATGTCCGCTGGTACGCTGGCATTACCACGATGATTTTGAATTACACCTGATTGTTGCCAGTACCGGCAAGGTTTTCGTCGGTGATCATGTCGGGGGCTTCGGCCCCGGGCATCTCGTGCTTACCGGGCCGCGACTGCCGCATAACTGGATCAGCCAGGTAGAAACGAATGAGGTGGTCGAGCTGCGTGACCTGGTCATCCAGTTCAGGATGGATCTGGTTTCGGGTATGGCCAAGTATGCACCGGAGCTCAATTCCATCATGCCATTGCTGGAACGTGCCCGTCATGGTATCGAGTTCCAGTCCGTGGACGTTGAACTGGCCAAGCAGGCTTTTCGGGAAGTCAGGGACGCATCCGGCGCACAGCGGATAGCCAAGTTGCTGGGTCTGTTGTACAGCCTGGCCGAAGACCAGGACTATGTGCTGCTCTCTACTCTGGCCATACGCTCACGGGCCGATCAGGCGTCTCAGGACAAGATTCAGCAGGTCACTCAATACATCAGTGAGAACTTTGCCAGTGAGATATCCCTGAGTGACATGTCCAGTCTGGTCAGTATGAACGACAGTTCGTTTTCGCGTTTCTTTGCCAAGGCGACGGGTAACAGCTTTGTACGTTTCGTCAATCGGGTGAGAATCAGCAAGGCCTGCGAGCTGTTGTCCGACACAGACAAGCCGATTACCTCCATCTGCTACGAGACCGGCTTCAACAACATTGCCAATTTCAATCGACGATTTCGCGAACTCAAGGAGATCACGCCAAGAGAATATCGCCAGCAATCGCGTTTGCGACACGGCAGCCGGCATATCGATCAGTAGTGAACCGAGCCTTCATCAGGACCTGCGGTAGCGCGATGCCGTGAGCACGGGAACCTGCACGACGCAGTCGTCGCCCACCATGTAAAGCTGATCGTGGCGCTTGTCCGGCTTGATCAGCATGCCACCGGTGAAACTGCCGAAGGCCGGCAAGACGGCATGGTGTTGGCGAAACCAGAACACCGGTGCACGCAGGCTGTGTCGTCCACCACTTGACAGTCGCCATGCCGGGTGCAGATGTCCGGATAACAGGTAGCCGCGGCTGTCATCGCCCGGCGCGTGTTGCAGGACGAATGGACCCAGCGTTTCCGAGTCCGCTTGCCACTGGATGCGCCCGTCAACCAGGTCTTGCGCCTGCGCCGTATCATGATTGCCGGCAATGATCTTCATGCTCAACGAAGGCCTGTCGTCCAACAGGGCAGACAAGGTCGACAACCAGCCTTCACTGAGCAATGGCGTGCTGTGCACGAAATCTCCGAGAATGATCAGCGTGTCGGCCCCCGATACGTCGCACAGGGCAAACAGCTCTTGTAGTACCACTTCACTGACGCCTGCCGGAATGGCAATGCCGGCACGCGCAAACACATGCTCCTTGCCAACGTGCACATCGGCGGCGAACAGGGTCCTGCCCGCTGGCCAGTACATCACACGCTTCGGATGCAACAGCAGGGCTTCACCGCGACAGCAGATCTCCAGTGATTGCGACTCGAAGGTGGTCATCGAGTGGACAGGGTCGCAGCGGAGGCACTCTCGAGTGATTCGAGCATGCCTTGTACACGTTGCTGAAAACTCTGCGATGAGATGGTCTGGCTGTTGAGGCTCTCTGCCCAGAGAGGGAAGGACAATGGAGTCAGTCGCTCAGGCGACTGTTGTTGCCACCTGCGTGTCCCCAGTGTGGCAAGGGCATTCTCCAGTCGTGTGAACTCGAGTTGCTGTTCCAGCACTTCGCGACGTGCCTGTTCGAGCAGAAGATTCTCCTTGTCATGGTTCTCCAGTACATCATAGATCAGGCCGCTGGATGCCTGCACTTGTCTCGACGTCTTGGCACGTCCCGGATAGCCGTCAAAGACAAGGCCCGATATGCGTGCGATATCACGGAACTGGCGTTTGGTGATTTCACTTGCGTTGATTGACAGCAGAATGTCGTCAAGCAGGTTTTCTGTCGAAAATGCAGTGCGCAACGCGTCGGTATCGATATCGATGGGGTCAGGGCTCTGCAGTTCGAAGCCGTAATCGTTCACTTGGAGAACGAAGGTTGATGGTGTCAGCTTCGTGAGTCGCGATGCGATGAGCATGGCCATGCCTTCATGTGCCAGGCGTCCGGCAAAAGGGAAGAAGAAGAGACTGTGCCCTTCGCGTGTCCGTATGCTTTCGATGAGAAAGTCATCAGGCCCGGGCAGGAGTGACCATCGCTGCTGCAGTTCGAGGACCGCGTGAATGCTGTCGAGCTCCGGTGAATCGGCCTCGCCTTGTTGCCAGGCATGCAGGGTTTCCAGCACGCTATCCGAGAGTTGGCTGGTCAAGGGTAGATGGGTACCCCACCAGCGCGGTACAACACGACTTTTCCGGGTTGCCTTTTTCACATGCGCCGTCATGTCCTTCATTCGTATGAACTCGAGATGTCGGCCGGCGAACTGGAAGGTATCTCCGGCCTTGAGGCGAGCGATGAAGGTCTCTTCGGTGGAACCCAGACGTTTACCACCCTGAAAGGCCACGCTCACTTGCGTATCGCTGTTGATGGTGCCGATCGACATGCGGTGTCGCTGCTGCACCTGTTCATTCATGACGCGATGACGGCCGGCAACGTTCAGTACCTTGTGGTATTGAGGGTAGCCCTGCAATGCCTGGCCGCCGCGCATGATGAAGTCCATGGTCCAGCGCCACTGCTCGTCGCTCAGATGACGGAAGGAATACGTATCACGAACCTCTGCAAGCATGTCACTTTCGATAAAACCGCTGCCCATGGCGATGGTCACCAGGTGTTGGCTCAATACGTCCAGCGAGAGCTCCGGCGGGATACGGGATTCGATTCGATTCTCTGACAGGGCGCGGCGTACGGCAGCAATCTCCACCAGTTCCAGTACATTGCCGGGGACGCAGAGGATGCGCGACTGTGCACCCGGACGATGGCCCGAACGGCCTGCACGTTGCAACAGGCGGGCAACACCCTTGGGACTGCCTACCTGCATGACCTGGTCGACCGGACTGAAATCGACACCCAGGTCCAGCGATGAGGTACAGATGACACAACTCAAGTCGCCGGCACGCAGACGGTCTTCGATAGTCATGCGCAGTTTTCTGTCCAGCGAGCCATGGTGCAAGGCGATCTGGTCAAGCCAGTCGGGACGCGCATCCAGCACTGCTCTGAACCACATTTCAGCCTGTGAGCGAGTGTTGGTGAACAGGAGGGTCGTCCCTGCATTGTCGATGGCACGAATGACCGGTTTGATGAACTGCAGGCCGAGGTGTCCCGACCATTTGAACGTCTGCTCATTGTCAGGCAGTACGCTGTCTATCTGAATGGAGCGGGGTACGACACCACGGATCAGTGTGCCGGGCCTGCCGGGACCCAGCAGCACCTCGCGGGCCTGTTCAAGGTTTGCCATGGTGGCTGAAACACCCCAGATACGTAGCGTACCGCACAGTTGGCGCAGTCGCGCCAGACACAGTTGCAGTTGTACCCCACGTTTGCTGCCAAGCAGTTCGTGCCATTCATCGACGATGACGGTATGCACCTGTTCGAGACCGATTTCGTTACCGGGGTAGCTCAGCATGACCGACAGGCTCTCAGGCGTCGTGACCAGGGCATGGGGAGGACGGCGGCGTTGGCGGGTTCGACGGCTGCCCGATGTATCGCCGGTTCGGATGTCCACGCTCAGAGAGCTGCCCAGCGCCTCACTGGCGGCTTCCAGCGCATTACGGGTATCGGTAGCCAGTGCTCGCAACGGGGTGATCCACAGCACTTTCAGCGCTTCATTGCTATCGCCGTCCATCGAGTCCGATGCAGGTGACATCATGGCCGCCTGCACCGGACCAAGCCAGGCGGCCAATGTCTTGCCGCTGCCGGTGGGTGAGTGGATCAGGCCGGATTGACCCGCATGCCAGGCTTTCCAGGCGTCTCGCTGAAAATCGAAAACCTGCCAGCCATTGGACTCATACCAGCTCTCCGTGGCATCAATGGCCTCGTCCAGTGTCATGTCGTGGATGTCAGGAATCCTCCGCGACGACGTCATCGGCAGCAACCGGTGTGACCAGTCGCTTGACCTGTTCCAGCGTCTCGGCATCGCCAGCTGCCAGGTCCTTTCGCCAGCGTTTGATACGCGGAAAACGCACAGCGATTCCCGACTTGTGTCTGGTGGACAGATTGATTCCTTCGAAGGCCAGCTCGAATACCTGTTTTGCGGGCACGGAGCGAACCGGCCCGAAACGCTCGAGGGTGTTTCGTCGAATCCATTTGTCCAACTCGTTGATCTCGCTGTTATCCAGCCCCGAATAGGCCTTGGCGATCGGAACCAGGGTGTCGTCCTGCCAGACGCCGAACGTGTAATCGGTATGCAGATTGGCCCGCCTGCCATGACCGGCCTGGGCGTAGAGCATGACCGCATCGATCGTATAGGCTTCGACTTTCCACTTCCACCAGAAACCGCGTTTGCGGCCAGTCTGATATTGAGCATCGATATGCTTGAGCATGAGTCCTTCTACCTGCCGTTGACGCGAAGACTCTCGCAGTTCGGCAAGATCCGGCCAGCTGCCAGCCTCGACTACCGGGGATACTTTCATGCTGCCCTCAGGCAACTGTGTGACAAGTTCATCCATCAATTCACGACGGCGTGAAAACGGCAAGGCTCTGAGGTCTTCACCAATGGATTCCATCAGGTCATAGGCCATGAAGATACAGGGCACGTCAGAGAGCAGCTTCTTGCCCACGCTCTTGCGTCCGATACGTCGTTGCAGTTCACTGAAGGGCAGTACACCGCTGTTGTTCCAGGCGAGAATTTCACCATCCAGTACCGTGCCGTCAGGCAGGTTCTCGGCCGCATCCGTCACTTCCGGGAAGCGTGTGCCGATGAGTTCTTCGCCTCGTGACCACAGCCAGGTTTCACCGTCGCGACGAATCAGCTGCGCCCGTATCCCGTCCCATTTCCATTCAGCTACCCAGTCTTGTATTGAACCCAGTGTATCGGGCTCGGCTTCCAGTGGTGACGCCAGGCAGAAGGGGTAGGGGCGGGAGGTCACGGTTTCACCATGATCCTCACTGATCAGAGAACGCCAGAAGGCGGCATCGGGTGACCATTCACCCATCATCCTGTGCAGCACCAGGGAGCGTGGCAAGTCAGCGACTTCGGCAACAGCACGTGCCACCAGTAACTGGGATACACCGACGCGAAGGGCGCCTGTGATCAGTTTGTTGATGATGAAGCTTTGCTGATAGTTCTGCTGCAGCCACCACTGAGTGACCCGCTGCCGTTGCTCTTCGGGATCCAGCTTGCGCAATGGTAGAAGGTGGTTCTCGACCCAGTCTGCCAGCGAGCGTTCCTCACCCTTGTTACCGGGTGTCGCCAGTAACAGGGCAATGGTCTCGGCAAGGTCCCCGACGCTGGCGTAACTCTCTTCCACCAGCCATTCCGGCAAGTCACTGGACTGATGCAGCCAGCTTCTCAGAAGACTCGACCCGATCAGGCGTTTGACTCTGCGACCACTGAGAAAATACACCGCCCAGGCAGCATCTTCCGCAGTGGCCGTATCAAGGTAACTGACCATCGCAGCGACCTTGGCATTGGTCGAGGTAGTCTGGTCCAGCGACTGGTACAGCTGACTAAAATTCTGCATCGTCGGCCCCTTCATCGCGGTAGGAAATCTGCAGCTCGGCAGCATCCACGCCGCGTTCACGCAGCAGCCTGATGAGCGCATCTGCCTGTCCATGCGTGGTCAGAATGCGTCGAGCACCGGTTTCTTCGATGGTTCTGAGCAGGGCCGGCCAGTCTGCATGATCAGACAGAACGAAGCCGCGATCATAGCCACGACGCCGCCGGTTGCCGCGGATGCGCATCCAGCCGCTGCAGAAGCCAGTGGACGCTTTCGGAAAGCGCCGCATCCAGGTAGATCCGCTGGCACCGGGCGGTGCGATGATCAGTTCACCGGCGTACTTGTTCTGTCGATCCTCCAGGTCGATCGGCAGTGTCGGCAGCATGGCAATACCGGCTTCACGATAGATTTCGGTCAGCGGGTATACCGCGCCGTGCAGGTAGACGGCACGGTCGGTAAAGGCCTGCAGTTCACTGAGTACGCGTTGTGCCTTGCCCAGCGAATAGGCAAACAGCACGGCAGGGCGCTCTGCCTCTTGCATCTCCTGCCACCACTGCGCAATTTCTGCAGCAACCTCGGCACCCGATTGCCAGCGATAGACTGGCAGGGCGAAAGTCGATTCGGTGATCAGGGTGTCGCAGGGAACCAGCTCGAACGGTTCGCAACTGGGATCATGGTCGCGCTTGAAATCTCCGGTGAAGACCCAGACCTGCTCATCTGCCTCTACCCGGATCTGAGCCGACCCCAGTACATGCCCGGCGGGATGAAACGAAACCTGGGTCTGCCCCAGTGTCAAAGGCTGCCCAAAGGGGATGCCCCGGATATCCTGATCTTCACCCAGGCGTCGTTTCAACAACGGCACGGAGGATTCACTGGCGTAGTAATGATCTGCCACGGGTCGCGCATGATCAGCGTGTGCGTGGGAGATCACCGCGGTACGGGTGCGCTTCATCGGGTCGATGACAAAGTCGCCGCTTGCGCAGACCAGGCCCGTATCTGTTGCCCTGATCAGGTCATCGGCGCGACCCGATTCGGCAATGAGGTTTGCGGCAGAGGTGTCTGAAACCATATGACAGGGAAGGCCTGATCAGCCTCTCGGGCAAGATTGATTTCTACTATACGTTCGACCCTGGGGGTTTGGAGCTCCTTGTAGGGTTGGGATCAGCCGGCCAGGTCCATCAACTCGGCAGCCAGCATCCGCAATGAGCGTTCATCGGAGAGGCGATGATCGGCACGGTGCAGGAGTGTCAGACGGGCATCATCGTGCTGAATCGCACCCATGAGTCTGACTGACAGTTCATAGGGAACATCCGTGTCATGGGTGCCATGCAGCAAACGGACAGGGCAGGACAGATCGGCCAGGCCTGGTTGATCAGGCAGGGACGGGGTATCGAGCAATGCCAGATCGCGCCCGCTGTCCAGCAAGGCCTGGGTTATCGGGTGTGGGTCGGCGTAGGCATTTTCCAGCAGAACGACCTTGTCCTGCTGCAAGTCCCAGGTCTCGGTCGGCCCGAGGCGCGGTGCAATCAGTTCCTGCAGAAAGTCTGGTGCTGCAGCCAGCAACAGCAGTCCGGTCACTTTCTCGGGACGACGCAGGGCGGCCAGAGTAGCCAGCCAGCCGCCCATGGAGGAACCGACCAGCAGCACAGGGCCATCTAGAGTGTCCAGCACGTCGAGTGTGTCTTCGAGCCAGTCTTTGAGAGTGAGGTCGTGAGTGGAGCCCTCTGACTCACCATGGCCGCGATAATCGAAGCGGGTGTAGGACCATTGCCGAGCCTTGCAGAATTTGGCCAGAAAGGAGGCCTTGGTGCCCAGCATGCTGGAGTGGAAGCCGCCGCAGAACATCACGTTCACGCGAGCAGATCCATCAGAGGCCGGGTCGATTTTAAGGGAATCGCGTCGAATGGCCACGCGTTGACCTTTTTCGCCCTGGAAATCGGGCGGATTGGTATCTATGGCTTTGTCGGAGTTCATCAGCGAAGTATAGTGTGTCAGCAACGATGAGGAAGTAACGAGTTTGCCATGATTGAAGTCGCCCTGTTTGTAACCTGTCTGGTTGATCTGCACCGTCCCAACGTCGGTTTTGCTGCCATCCGCTTGCTGGAGCAGGCGGGATGCAAGGTCAACGTCCCCGAATCCCAGGTATGTTGTGGCCAGCCTGCCTTCAACAGTGGTGATGATGAGTCGGCACGAACCATTGCCAGACAGCTCATCCAGACCTTCGAGGGGTTCGAATATGTTGTTGTGCCATCAGGTTCCTGTGCGGGCATGCTCGTCAAGCATTACCCGGAGCTGTTCGCCGATGAACCGGAATGGAAAGAGCGCGCCGAGTCGTTGGCAGCTCGTTGCCATGAACTGGTCTCATTCCTGGTGGATACGATGGGAATGGAAGACCCGCAGGCGTCCTTCCAGGGTTCCGTGACCTATCATGATGCCTGCTCCGGCCTGCGGGAGCTGGGTATCAAGGAGCAGCCTCGCAAGCTGATGGCTGCAGTTCCCGGGCTGGAACTCAGGGAGATGGAAGAGACCGAAGTCTGCTGTGGCTTCGGCGGTACATTCTGTGTCAAGTTCCCCGATATCTCCGAGCGTATGGTGTCTGACAAGGTCGCGCTGGCCGAGCAATCGGGAGCTGGAACCCTGCTCGGTGGCGACATGGGTTGTCTGCTCAATATCAGTGGTCGGTTGAGCCGTCTGGGATCCGACATGCAGGTCTATCATGTGGCCGAAGTGCTGGCTGGCATGAGCGATGTCCCGGCCATCGGCAAGGGAGAACGCTGACATGCAAGTGGAATCACTGGATTTCAAGGCGCGCGCACACAAGGCATTGCTGGACGATGACCTCAAACAGGCACTGGGCAACGTCAAGCAAGGGTTCATCGGCAAGCGCACGGCAGCGGTCAAGCTGGTCCCGGAGTGGCAGCAGATTCGTGATGATGCCCGTCAGCTGAAGAATCATGTCCTGGAAAATCTCGATCACTACTTGCTGGCGTATGAAGCACGCGTCAAGGAGAACGGTGGACAGGTGCACTGGGCATCAAGCTCTGCCGATGCCAGCGACATCATCGTTGATATCTGCAAGTCGCACGGCGCCAAGACCGTTACCAAGGGCAAATCGATGGTCGGCGAGGAAGCCGACGTCAATGGCGCTCTGACTGCCGCGGGCATCGAACCGATAGAAACCGATCTGGGGGAGTACATCATTCAGCTGGCGGGCGAGGCGCCCAGTCACATCATTGCACCTGCCATCCACAAGACAAAGGAGCAGGTATCCGATCTGTTTCATGAGCATCATGGGCGCTATGGCTTGCACGAACGCCTGGTCGATCGCGCGGCGCTGGTTGATGAGGCGCGCAAGGTGCTGCGGGACAAGTTCCGGATGGCGGATGTCGGCATCACCGGTGCCAACTTTCTGATAGCCGAGACAGGTCAGCATGTGCTGGTGACCAATGAAGGTAACGGCGACCTGACATCCAATCTGCCGCGTGTGCAGATCGTGATCGTCGGTATCGAGAAGGTTGTGCCAACACTGGAGGATGCCAGCTGTCTGTTGCGTTTGTTGGCACGTAGTGCAACAGGTCAGCATTACTCCAACTACACCAGTCTGATGAGCGGACCACGACGCGGTGACGATATCGATGGCCCGGAGGCTTTTCATGTGGTGTTGGTGGATAGCCATCGGACCGAGATGCTCAGCGGCGCGCTGCGTGAGATGCTGCGCTGCTTTCGGTGTGGAGCCTGTTTGAATCATTGCCCCGTCTATGGCTCGGTTGGTGGTCACGCCTATGGATGGGTCTACCCGGGGCCGATGGGCTCGGTAGTCACGCCAGCCATGGTCGGCATCGAGAATGCGCCGGATCTGGCACACGCCTGCACGTTGAATGGTCGGTGTGCGGAGGTGTGCCCCATGAGCATTCCCTTGCCGAGTCTGCTGCGCGAGCATCGGCGACAGACCTTCCTGCGTTCTCTGCAGACGCCCGGTGCACGCTATGGCCTTGGCATCTGGGCTGCGATGGCTGCCAGGCCAAGGCTGTATCACGCATTGACCCGTCTGGGTGTCTCGATGTTGTCACGATTGGGGAGGCGGCGAGGTTATTTCAGCCGACTGCCATTGGCAGGAGCCTGGACGCAGGGTCGCGATCTTCCCGCACCTCAGGGGAGCAGCACTTTCATGAGTCTGTACAAGGCTGGCAAACACCAGGTATCCGTGTCTGCTCAGGGAGATCGTGCAGCATGAATGCTCGTGAACAGATACTGCAACGTATTGGTACAGCACTGGGTCGCGCCGAAACGGGAGCCACACAGACCGTGGCCGATCAGCCTGCGGCAGTGACCGAGCGACTACAGGGCGCACGGCGAAGCACCTTGCCGAAGGTTGGCGATGACCTGGTCGAAACCGCCATCGCGAACATGGAATCGGTACTGATGAGTGTTGTACGTTTGCAGACGCAGGACAATTGCGTGGATGCGGTGCAGGACTATCTGGCATCTCAAGGCATAGATGGGGCGGCAACTGGTGCGGTCACCGTGGCGCCGGCCTTGTCATCGATCGCCTGGCCATCAAGTTACCGTTGCGGTCCGGCTACGGGCGAAGAACAGGTCAGTATCACGCCCTGCCTGGCTGCTGTGGCGGAAACCGGCAGTGTTGTCACGGCCAGTGGGCCACAGACCCCTGCTGGTTTGAATTTTCTACCAGAGACGCATATCACCGTCTTGTACGAGTCGCAGATAGTGCAATATGTGGATGACATTTTTTCATTCATCCGGGAGTTCGATACCTTGCCCCGTGCGATCAATCTGGTGACTGGGCCTTCGCGCACCGCTGATATCGAACAGACGCTGGAAATAGGCGCTCATGGTCCTCGGCGCATGCACGTGCTGCTGATTGCAGGTGAGCCGGCTTGAGCAGCGCACCGGGAGGTGGGCTCTCAGAGCCCGTAGCCGTGGCAGAGGCCTCGCTGGACAGGGTCAAGGCAGTGTCCTTTGATCTTGATGACACCCTGTGGCATTGCGCGCCTGCCATTGCTCGGGCTGACGCTGCATTGTTCGACTGGTTCCGGGAGCGCACCCCGAAAATAGTGTCCGTACATACACCCGAGAGCCTGTTGCAGTATCAGACTCGGATTCGTCAACAATTTCCGGACCTGCAACGTTGTGTCAGTTCCATCCGCCTGGCAGGTCTCAGAGCCTTGCTCGAGGAGTTCGGTTATCCGCAGGCATGGGCCGAGGAGGCCTTCGATGTCTTCTACCGTGCCCGAAGTGAAGTCGAGCTCTACGAGGATGCCCTGGATGTGCTGTCGCGACTCAAGTCCCGCTACCGCCTTGCAGCCATCACCAATGGCAATGCGGATCTGGATCTGATCGGCATTGCGCCCTATTTTGATGTGATACTCGCAGCGAACATGACATCGGCACCCAAACCGGAACCAGACATGTTCCACGACTGTCTCAGATTCATGGAGTTGCCGTCACAGGCCTTGTTGCATGTAGGGGATAATCCTGTCACGGATGTGGTGGGTGCACGCAACGCCGGCGTACAGACATTGTGGTTCAACCAGTATAATGACAGGTGGCCGGAACACTTGCCCAGACCGCACTTTCAGGCGCAGACATTGTCCGACATCAGCGCGCTTCTCGTTCGCTGAATGCCAGATAGCTGTCAGGCTTGCGTTATTGCTGGCCAGGCAGGAATTCCATGAAAGACAAACATCGTTGCCGGCATGTCAAGCTGGCGTTGCAGAGATCAGATCAGCTATGAGTCGAACGTTTTACGTCAATGGAGAGTTTGTTGCCGAGGAGAACGCCAAAATCTCCGTTCTCGACAGGGGATTCCTGTTTGCGGATGCTGTTTACGAGGTGTCGACTGTCCTGCAGGGCAAGCTGATTGATAACAAGGCTCACTTGAAGCGACTTGCGCGTTCGATGTCGGAGCTGTCCATGGCCGCGCCGTGTCCTGAAACGGAAATCGAAGCAGCTCAACTCGAATTGATCAAGCTCAATGAACTTGAAGAAGGCCTGTTGTATCTTCAGGTCTCGCGAGGCGTGGCTGATCGTGATTTTGCCTATCCGGTGAAGTCGAAATCGTCGCTTGTGATGTTTACTCAGGCCAAGAACCTGCTGAATTCGCCAATGGCACAGCAAGGGATGCATGTCATATCCATACCGGATCTACGCTGGAAACGTCGCGATATCAAGACAGTGGGTCTGCTGGCGCCCAGCATGGGCAAGCAGGCAGCGCTGGATGCCGGTGTGCACGATGCCTGGATGGTCGAGGACGGACTGGTAACCGAAGGCACATCGAACAATGCCTATATCGTGACGGCAGACAAGAAAATCCAGACGCGCCATCTGGGGCATGAAATTCTCAGTGGAATCACCCGTCATGCGGTGCTCAAGTTTGCAACCGAAGCCGGATACACCGTGGTGGAGGAGCCCTTCACCATTGAAGAGGCCAGGCAGGCCAAGGAAGCCTTCATCACCAGTGCATCCACCTTCGTCATGCCAGTGGTGAATATCGATGGAGTGGCGCTGGGTGACGGTACGCCTGGACCGGTGAGTAAACAATTGCGAAAGATTTATATCGAAGCAGCATTGGCACGTCAGAACTTGTAGTGTTGAGTTTCCCCAGCGTGGACCGGAGGCCATGAACGTTTTTACACATACCGGCAGTACCTTCAAGTCATTGGCCGTCTGCATCGTGGGCGTCATGTTGAGTGCTTGTGGCTCCGAGGACAAGGAGATCGTGCCGGACGTGAATACGGATCCGGATATCTTCGACGAGCCCGTCATGTCGTCACCTCCGGTGTTTGAAGACCAGAGCGGAACTCAGTCCTTCGAATTGCTGGAAGATGCCTTGTTGCGTGGTCGTTTCTACAGTTCTGCCGAAGCGCCGGATAATCCGGTTGTCATCCGCTCTTTACCCCAGCACGGGCTCCTGACCCTGCAACCCGGTGCGCAGGTGTTCGTGTACACACCAGAAGCTGATTTCTGGGGTACTGATGGTTTCGAATACACAACGTTCGACGGCCAGTCCATGTCGGTGACGCTCTCGGTTGTATCCGTCAATGATGCGCCGGTGCTGTCGTCCAACCTGCCGCAGGTCGCGGCGCAAGGTCAGCGCTTTACCTATCAACTGGAAGCCTCGGATGTCGATGAAGACACGCTGCGCTTTTCGGCCACCGGTCTGCCATCCTGGTTGGGTCTGGATACTGCTTCAGGGTTGCTCTCGGGGCTGCCGACTCAAGACGATATCGGCGTCTCCGAGGAGTTCACGCTGCGTGTGAGTGACCCCGGTGGGCTGTCTGACGAGGTGACGTGGGTTCGCATTGAAGTCATTGATGTCAATGATGCGCCGACGCTGAACCTGTCTCGTCTGCCGTCTGAACTTCTGGCACGCGAGACCGTCACGGCTCGACTCTATCCGGATGATCCGGACGGCGATCCGGTGACACTGGACGTGGAACCGAACGCCTTCGTGACCGGTTCTGCCAGCAACGGTTCTGTTACCTTGACAGCCAGTGATGTCAATGAAGTCACGCTGGTCAATGTCGTTGTCAAGGCGACGGATTTGCGTGGGCAGGTCACTCGGGAAATCGTGCCGCTGACGCTCTATCCAAGGACCGATTCCGGCAAGGGAATCACGCTATCGGGTGTGGAGGTCGGTAATGCCGTACACGTGGTCGTACTGGGCGATGGTTACACCGATGATCAACAATCGCTGTTTCGGGAGCATGTCGAAGATGCCATCGAGAACATGCAGTCTGATGCAGGGATTGTCAGGCATTTCGATGCCCTCAGTGTGCATATGATCAGTACGGTGTCGGAAGATTCCGGCTCTGATGACAATGAGATTACCAATGCCCGTGACACCTATTACGACAGTACCTACAATTGTGGATCCATCCAGCGCCTGATCTGTGCCGATTCACTGACGATGCTGCTGAAGGCCGTCGAGGAATATCCGGATTTCGATCAGGTCATTCTGCTGGTCAACGACATTCGTTATGGCGGCAGTGGCAACAGTGGTGCACGGTACGCCATTACATCGGCCTACGCACCGCAGATTGCGCTGCACGAGATGGGGCACAGTCTGGCCAACCTGGCCGACGAATACGTTGATAACCTGCTGGTGGAAACCACCGGATTTCCAACGTTCGTGGAAGGTAATCATCCCAATGTCACCGCGATCACCGACCCAGAGCTGGTTCCGTGGGCGCACTGGATCGATCTCGATGATCCCTTGCCACAGCAGCAGGGCGACAGTGGCGTGGGTCTGTTCGAAGGAGGACTGTATCGTAATAGAGGCGTCTATCGCCCGACGTTCAACAGTCGTATGCGCAGTTTTGACGCCGCATTCGGACCGGTGAACAGTGAGGTCTGGGTGTTGAGTCTTTATGAGAATACAGACGGGGGAATTCGCGGTTATTCGCCGACTGCCAGAACCGTCAATCTGAATGCCGGAGAGTCACAGTTGTTCGTTGTCAGTCCGATATTCGGATCAGACGTCCAGTCGGTGGAATGGGTGCTCGATGGCGAAGTTGTTCTCGCGGGTGAGGATCCCGATCGACTCACTCTGTCACCTGATGTCGGCACTCACACTCTGACCGTGGAGGTACGAGATATCAGTGGCGTTATCCGCAAACCGCCCCCTCATGCAGGTATTTTTACCTGGGAATGGCAGCTGGAGGTCAGATGATGGTCGGTTACCGTCTTTTCGGCTGGGTAATCGGGTTCGCCCTGTTTGCCAGTCCCCTGCAGGCTGATATACGAGTGCTGTTTCGTTTCGATAATGCCGGCGTGCAGGTGTACCGCGTGGTGCAGCTCGAGCAAACCACTGATTTTTCGAGTTCATCACGAAGCAAGTCGATGGCCGGGATGCCTGAAGGGCCCATCGTGATGCTGTGGCTTGATGAGAATGGCGAATTGCTGGCCAGTACGGAGGTTGCCGACCCTCGAGTAGCACACTCACCGAATCACACTGATGCTTTTGTACAGTCGCGACACGGGCTGGAATCCGGTGGCTGGCTGGCCAACGGTCCCGACGGCGCCGCGTCAGTGGTCGTGGAAATGCCGGAAAGGTCGGCTTTGGGCCTCGTATCCGAAATCTGGGAATTGTCGCTCAGTAGCAATCAGTGATCACTGGTTCTGCTCTAAAGTGTTGAACCATCACATTATTCCCGAGATTGCTCAGGCTTATTTGGGCTATGATGGCTAATCGTCTCAGACACCGCCCATCCGTCATTCAGATGGCGTGCAAGTACAGCTTATGTCGGAACCAGAATTTGATAGTGACAAGAAGGACGCCGAGTCCATGTTCGACTTCCTCGCGGAAGACGACGAGGGCAGTCCAGCTCGAAAAAAACCGGTAGACAAGGCAGGGGAACGCCCTCTGCCTATCATTCGCAAGCCGGTACCTGTATCCAGATCAGGCCCCCTACTGCCACCGAAACCCGGTGCGCCGGTGGAACCGCCGCCGGAACTGACTACCAGCACCGACAAACGCGAACTCGACCTGAATTTTCTTGATGAGGGGTCGAGTGAGCCAAAGATCACAAGAGCGCCTGATGTCGTAAAGCCGGAAGACAGGGCGCAGAATAATGTCACACGACTCGACCCCAGATCGCGACGCACGGGAGAAGGGGCTGCCTCTTCACCCGCTGGAACGGGGCGTAGTCGCCCGGTTGATACCAGCTCGGCTCGCCCGGCACGACAGGACGCTGGTTTGGGCTCCCTGGATCTCGATGACAGCCTTGCGCTGGACGAAGACTGGCACAGGCCTGTTGGCGTCAGTCTCGATGAGGATGATGAATACGAGGGAAAGTCCGGACGTGGACGTTGGCTGGCCATGGTGCTGGCATTGCTGTTCATTGCCGCAGGTGTCGGCTCGTTTGTACTGTCCAGCCCTCCTGCCTGGCTGAAGCTTCCTGGAAGCGATCCGGCCACTATTGCCAACGGTGTTTCTGGTACCGATGTGTCTGCTCCATCAGACAATGAAGCAGCTGTCGAGTATTCACCATCACCGATGATGCAGAAGTTTCGTGCAGAGCAAGAGCGTCTCGAGCAGCTCGTTGCCGCCGGTTCACTGGATGAGGCAGAGGAAGCACTTGCCACCATGGACCGGTCGCTCTATGGCTATGGAGCGAACGAGTTCATGGAGATCGAGAACCGAATCGATCAGCTTCGGTCCGGGACGATCTCAGCCGAACAGGACAAGGAACAAGTGGCAGCTGCCGAAGCGGCAAGACTGGCTGAAGAACAGGAAGCCCGTAACGAAGCTGCACGCCTGACTGAAGCGCAGGCGGCTAGTGAGGAAGCAGCGCGGCTGGCTGAAGAGCAGGCAGCACGCGAGGAAGCTGCCCGTCTGACTGAAGCACAGGACGCACGCGAAGAAGCGGCACGTCTGGCTGAAGCGCAGGCAGCACGCGCGGAAGCTGCACGTCTGGCTGAAGCGCAGGCAGCACGCGAGGAAGCTGCCCGTCTGGCTGAAGCGCAGGCAGCACGCGAGGAAGCTGCCCGTCTGGCTCAAGCGCAGGCAGCACGCGAGGAAGCTGCCCGTCTGGCTCAAACACAGGCATCTCGTGCAGAAGCTGCCCGGCTTGCCGAGTTAGAGGCAGCCCGAGAAGAGGCGGCACGTCGTGCTGAGGAGCAGGCAGCGCGTATCGAACAGGTTCGAGCTGCGGAAGAGGCGGCTCGCGCGGAGGCACAACGGCTTGCGCAGTCTCGTTCAGAGTCTGATTCTGCCGCGACGTCTGCACTTGCCGGTACATCGACAATCGATCGGGATCGAATCGCAACAGACAAACGCATCGCGGAAGAGCGTGCAGCCTTGCAACGACAACAGGCACGAGAGCAACGCTTGATCGAGGCTCGCCAGCGTGAAGCTCAGGCAGAGCAGGCCAGAGGCTCGGCACAGAGTGGTAGTGACAATGCAGACGCGAATTGGCAACAGGTCGCTCCCAGCGAGTCGGATTCAGCCGGCCAGGCCAGTGAGACCGTGGCATCGGCCAGTCAGGTGGTCAGCGATGCCGACTTGCAGCTGGTTTATCAACGTTTCGTCAATCTGCAGCAGGCCATCAGCCAACGCGATATCAATGCAGTTGTCAGCCTGACACAGCGCTCCGGCGTTCGCGTACAGCAATTCATGCAGATGTTTGAAAACAGCACGGCGATTGACGCTCGAATCAAGAACGTGTCTACCAGCAATGCCACCGGCGAGATAAAGGGAACATTGCAGATCAACCGGGTTCAGCGGGCGAATGGGACTTATGTGAAACCGCCCGCTTCGCTATCATCCATCGCCCTGTCAAGTAAACGCGATGAAGATGGCTGGTCAGCCATCTCCTGGTAACAACCTCAACACCTATCAGAGACTCTATAAATGCAGTCATTTCTTCAAGGTCGTATCTTGACGATGACTTTGGCAGGCTTGCAGCTATTCATGCAAGTCATGTTGGTCATGCCCACGAAAACGTGGGCTCAGGAACTCGATTCGAGCCCGCCCGTCATTGAATCCCGACCCGTAGAGCAGGGTATCAAGGGTGAGACTCAGGTGTTTACAGCCACTGTCACGGATGACACCGGAGTCGCGTCGGTATTTCTGCATTATCGACTGGATGGAGAGTCGGTGTACCAGGATCGCCGGATGGAGCCACTGGGCTCGACCGGCATCTACACGACATCCTTGTCCACTGACAGCGAAATCGATTCCATTCAGTACTACCTCGAGGCTACCGATCTGGCAGAAAATCGTACTCTGCAGGGGTTTGCCTTTGATCCGATCGAACGAGAGCTGGTTGAACGTGCCGTACCGGTAGTGGACGCTCCAGCCGTGGAAGTTCCCGCGCCTGGCATGTCCACAGGCCGCAAGGTGCTCTATGGCGTTCTGGGACTGGTTGTCGTCGGTGCGCTGGCATCGGCTGCCGGCGGCAGTAGCAGTAGTGGTACCAGTGATCAGAATGTCGACGTCACCATCGTAGTGGAGCCTTTACCATGATTTGCCAGTTCTGTCGAAGTTTCGGAAGTTGGCTGCCTTCGTGGCGCGGCAAGGCCGGCAGTATCGCTGTGCTGATGGCGCTGGGTCTGCTCAGTGCCTGCGATCAGAGTGGCAATTCCGGGACGGTCGAGAGCGATGGTTCGAACGTCGGAATGTCGTTCAACGCGCCTGATGAGCTGCAACGGGCACGTAATATCGTCGTGGACAATCTGGTGCTGCAGGTCACCATTGGTGGTGGTGACCCCATCAATGTGCTCCCTGATCCTGTCACGCAGCAGTTCATCTTGCGAACCACCAGACCCGCGAACAGCGAAACAGTCGTTTCTCTCACCTGGTATGAGTTGATTGATGAGGTACTGGTTCCAATGGCCAGTGCCAGCAAGATCCTGTACGCGGGGTCGGTGTCCAGCCCGGCAACATTGACCTTCAAGGTATTCACCTATTCGCAGTTCGACCAGGACAATGACGGATATTCGAATTACTACGAACGTAGTCAGGAAGGTGCAAATGCCTTCAGCGACCCGACGGTTCCGGTAGCTCCTCCGGTATTCGTGCCCTTGTCCATCAAGGCCGCTCTCCCACAGGGTATGGCCAATGCTGCCGCAGAGGCGCGTGACGCTGTCTTTGCAACGGCAACGGTCAACGACGAAAGCGTGGAGATCAACCGTGAAGGTGATACCTGGTTGAGTGAAACAACGGTCGTTGAAAATACACCGGCATCGGTATCCGTGCTGTTCTATGCAACTTCCGAAAGAATTCTCAAGATCGCTACTCTGGAGCTTGGTCAGGATGTCGGTTCGGGGGCCGTTTTCACCTTCAATGCCAATGATTATGAGTTCGAGGATTTTGATACGGATCAGGATGGCTTCAGCAATATCGAGGAAATCGCAAACGGCACCAGGCCACTGGACAGAAGTGATCCGCCGCCTGACGGCGATTCAGATGGCGTGCCTGATGCGATCGATAATTGTCCGACCGTATCCAATCCGAATCAGGCGAACATTGATGGAGATGCTCTGGGTGATGCCTGTGACGACTCCAATGATCTGGACAGCGACAATGATGGCGTGAGGGATGTTGAAGACAACTGCCCGGGAACACCTAATTCGAACCAGGCGAATATTGATGGAGATGCTCTGGGTGATGCCTGTGATGACTCCAATGATCTGGACAGTGACAATGATGGCGTGAAGGACGTTGTCGATAATTGTCCGACTGTCCCCAATCCGAGTCAGGCGAATAGTGACGGGGATGCACTAGGTGATGCCTGTGATGATTCCAACGATCTGGACAGTGACGATGATGGCGTCAAGGATGATGTCGATAATTGTCCTACTGTCCCTAATCCGAGCCAGGCGAATAGTGACGGGGATGCACTGGGTGATGCCTGTGATGACTCCAACGACCTGGACAGTGACAATGATGGCGTCAATGACGATGAGGACAATTGCCCGGCCACGCCTAATCCGAATCAGGAGGATCAGGATGGTGACGATCAAGGTGATGTTTGCGATCCGACACCTGGAACAGGCACTGATTCAGGCAATACCGATACCGGTACGACTGATTCGGGTACGACCGATACCGGTACGACTGATTCGGGTACGACCGATACCGGTACGACTGATTCAGGTACGACTGATTCAGGTACGACCGATTCGGGTACGACCGATTCAGGTACGACCGATTCGGGAAATACTGATTCCGGAACAACTGATACCGGTACTACCGATTCGGGGAATACCGATACTGGTACAACTGACTCGGGCACTGATACTGGCATTGACCCAGGTACGGATTCGGGCTCTGATACGGCCACGGGAGGCGATGACGCTGGCACCACTACCGGAACCGAAACCGCCACGGCAGGCAACGATGACACGGGCACTACTACCGGGGCTGACACAACCACAGCTGGCACCGATGACGGAGGAACCACGACCGGAACCGAAACTGCAACAGCTGGCAACGACGACTCAGGAGGCACCACCGGGGCCGACACGACCACTGCTGGCAATGATGATGCGGGAACCACCACCGGGATCGACACGACTACGGGGGGCAACGATGACACAGGTGGCACCACCGGTACCGAAACGACTACAGCTGGCAACGATGACGCGGGAACAACCACCGGAACCGAAACGACCACAGCTGGCAACGACGATGCAGGAGCCACAACCGGGACTGAAACGGCTACAGCTGGCAACGATGGCGCGGGAACAACCACCGGAACCGAAACGACCACAGCTGGCAACGATGACGCGGGAACGACCACCGGAACCGAAACGGCTACTGCTGGCAACGACGACTCAGGAGGCACCACCGGGGCCGAAACGACCACCGCTGGCAACGATGATGCAGGAACCACGACCGGGACTGAAACGACCACCGCTGGCAATGATGACGCGGGAACGACCACCGGGACTGAAACGGCTACAGCTGGCAACGATGATGCGGGAACGACCACCGGAACCGAAACGACCACCGCTGGCAACGATGACGCGGGAACCACGACCGGAACTGAAACTGCAACAGCTGGCAATGACGATGCAGGAGCCACGACCGGAACTGAAACGGCTACAGCTGGCAACGATGACGCGGGAACAACCACCGGGACTGAAACGGCTACAGCTGGCAACGACGATGCAGGAGCCACGACCGGAACCGAAACTGCAACAGCTGGCAACGACGACACCGGAGGCACCACCGGAGCCGACACAACCACAGCCGGCAATGATGATGCGGGTAGCACGACTGGAACTGAAACCGCTGGCAGTGTTGATGCCGGAACGACGGATGGTGTTTGAAAGACTGTAGTCAGCAACATTCAGACAGCCTCACGTCTGTCGTCTGAATCTTCTTGACTGATCGTCCTTTCACCTGAAAGATACCGGATACCGATTTCTGAGCTCTTGCTCTCGGAAAGACATGTCAGTATTCGTCATGCTGGCAGCATGCGACGCCTCCTTTCCTTGTTACTCATCATCAGCTGTGCAGCAGGCATCTGGCTGATCGCCACCCAGGATTCTGTACAGGTCGCCGAGCAGATCAGGTCCTTGTGGCATGAGCAGAATGGCTCGGCAACCGGGCGGCCCGATAGCGGCCCGGCGGATGCGACAGACCTTTCGAGTCTCGAACGCTTGCTGGCGATAGAAGCTTATGAAGATCTCGACTATGGCTTCAAGGTCGCCATTCCGGTCGGCTGGCGCAAGATCGTCACGGCTGATTCGTTCAGTGATTCGGGTGCAAACGCCAGTTCGATGCCAGGGAGCGGGCAGGAGTCGGTATCCACCGCAATGCCTCTCTCACTGGAGCCGGGCTATGCGGTGGGGTTCGAATCCGTTCAGCAGAACCCTGATGACCGATTCGCCGATTACATACTGATCGAGGTGTTGCCTGGTGGTGAGTCAGGACGTTTTGACGCAGATCATTCACTGCGACAACCGGTAACGATAGATGGACGCAAGACATGGTTTGACCGCCTGGAGATCGACCAGGTGAGCAGCGGACTGACCGATGTCGACCTGGTTGTCTATCAGGCCGAACTATCGGGCGTAGGCTATACGGTCGGGCTGTATGCCATAGGAGAGCCCATCCGTGAGCCGCTCCTTGCCATGGCATTTGAAGTCATGTTGCAGACTTTCAAGGTCATCCGCGATCCGTTTACGGTCAGCTGAAACCTGACGCTTATCGGTTCGGGTAGCCTTCAGGCCATTGTTCCGGGCTGGGTCGATGACTTGGAGAGGACTGTCCCGGAATGTCATCCGCAAATGGCAGATTGCTCATGCCATCGTTCAGCAATACATCATCAAAGGGCGTGTTCCTCTGATAGACCCTGATGTAGTCGATCGTGTATTCGCCGGGGAACGGCGTACTCTCGTCCGGAGAGCCGGCCCACCAGCCACCAATGGCCGTGTTGGCGATGACATACATTTCCTCGGAAGACACCATGGGGTCGGTGACCCGATGGACTTCGATACCGTCTACCAGGTAGATGACGATACCCGGTTTCCATTCAACGGCAAAGGTATGGAAATCAGCAGTGAAATCGATTCCCGGTGTCGGTTTGGATTTGGTGGAGCGCAGATTGCCATCGTTGTCGTAGTAATGGTAGGTGTGATAGACGACATCCTGATCATCGCCGATGAATTCCATGATATCGATTTCCGGGTCATAGCCGCCGTAGTAGGCATTGAGTAGCCAGAACGCAGGCCAGTATCCTCTTCCGTACGTGACCTTGGCTCGTGTCTCGGCATAACCGTAGGTGAACTTGAAGGCGTCATAACTCGTGATCACGCCTGACAGATAGGGCTGATTCATGGCTTTCTGAGCGAGTTCAGGCGGGGTCTTGATCGAATTGATCGTCATGTGTTCGCCGTCGAAAGTAAACGGATTGAATCCGAAATCAGGGTCTCGATTGATATCGACGTAATATTGCTCTTCGTAGTTGATGACCAGGTTCGGCCCCCACAGGTAGGCCGTATTCCATTTGCTGCTGTCCAGAGTCATGCCCTGGAATTCCTCGGCAAACACCAGCTCGTAATCGTCCAGGCGATTGGCGTCGGCGATCGGCTCATTCGGATCGTTCTTGCCCAATGTCTTCGGTGACACGGTCAGACCGGTGGCAATGTAGTAGAGCACATCGTCATAGTCGAAAGCCTGAATTTCGTAGTAGTAGTCTCGGTCGAACACATCGGTGTCGATGTACTCGTTGGTCATGACCGTTGTGATGTATTGAGCCTGTCGGTAAACGTTGTAGCCGCGCGCCAGAGGGTCTGCTGTCCAGGTAACGCGAATGGCACCATCGATCACTTCACCTTCGAATCCGGGCGTTGTATGCGATTTCGATTTCAGACTGGAGGTTTTTCCCTCTGCCGCTTCCTGGTCGGTCGCATTCTCATTCGAAGCATTGTCTGTCGTCTGGTCAGGCGTCGGTGTCGGGGATTCGTCCGCACCGGAATACTCATCCGGCGGACTCTGCTCATCTGGCTCTGCCGCCGCTGGGGGGGCATTATCGGAGACGGTGTCATCGGTTGACGATTCTCCGGATACAGAACTGTCCGGTGCGTCAGTGGCGACCGTGTGTTCATCCGTTATCGGATTTGCACCATTGTCCGGTTCGCTCTCTATGACGTCGGGGGTGTCATCGGTGTTGTCGATTTGTTCATCGTTATCCTCGTTTGCAGCAACATCCGCCTCCGCTTCGGCATCCGGAATGGGAGCAAACGGGTTCTGTGGCGGGTTACTGCCGACATCGGGTGTAGGGGATTCCGTCTCCGGAACACTTTCGCTGTCGCTGTCGCTGTCGGTGTCGGTGTCGGTGTCGGTGTCGGTGTTGGTGTCGGTGTTGGTGTCCGGGTTGGCCGCACCGGTGTCCGGCACGTTGCTGGCAGGTGGCACGAAGATCACGGGGGTGTCAGGTGTGCTGATGTCACCCGCAGCGATAGCCTGCGCGTAGCTCACGGAATTGCTGCCGTCGTTTGATTGCGGTCCGCTGTCTGGTCGTCCTGCAGGGGCAGCAGGGGCGGCCGCCGACTCAGGAGTAACCGTATCGTTGTCCGGTAATTCGGATTCTGCGCAGGCGACCAATGTGCCGGCGAGAATGACCTGGATGGCGAAGGTCGATACCCGACGTAGCGGTCTGTGGTCAGGTGTCCGTTCCGAATTATTCATATTTTTATACCAGAAAGCCTTCGACAGCGTTGATTGGTTCGCAAAACAAGGCGTCATCGTAGTGATCACGCTTCGCATGCACAGGCGGGAATCAATATCCTTCAGTTACTATCGGAAACGTCTCGAAGTGCTTGATTATTAAGTCTCGGAATTGGACATGGTTCCGTTCGAGAGCGGCTGGCATGGATTCTGGTTCGGCTTGACCGTAATCATTTTCCGGAAACGCATCCATGCGTCCACATTTCGTGAGAACGGCAATCGCGCTGATAATCGCTACAGGCGCGTACGTGCCGGAGGCATTCTCTGCCGACTGGAATGGCAGCTATTCAGCATCAGGGCAGTGCTTCTGTGTAGGCGACTTGCCCGGACAGACCGCAAGGAGCATCGTGCCTACCCCCGTGGGTGGGCAAACGGTCGCCCAGGTCTGTCGGCGGCTGGGAGACGGACCCGGACTGGTACGGCACAATGGCCTGTTCAATCACACGGTCTACAAGGATGCGCAATGTGGCAACGGGCCGGGCGCGCTAACGGAACAGACAGGAAGCAGCTGCAGTGGGTCGCTGGATGGCATAGGTGCTGTGGGCTGCGCACCTGCCGGGCCACAGTGGGACATTCAGGCCGCATTGGCGCGGCAGAAGGCACCGGCTGTGGTGATATCGAGTTCAACGGAAACCGCGGCGCTACCCACGTACAGGTCCTCTTCCATGGGCTTCATGGGGAAACCGGTATCGACTGCTGCGGCAAGGACTGTGAAGGTGAACCGGGCGCCAGCTGCTCAAGCCCTGCCGGAGGGGAGCCAGTGGGTGATCATCGATGGAGACCGCTATTTCAGGGCGCGGGAGGATATGCCAGCTGCCGGTGGTGAGCCGGGGCAGCGCATCGTTCTCGATGGCTTCGTGTATCTGCGTGATGACGGTAAACTGAAACCTGCTGATCTGTTCCGGAAAGAGACGAATAACGAAGCTGCTGCAGGCACGGTTGAGGGGAAGGCGGCCGCGGCGCAAGCCACTCGACAAAGGGATTCCAGCAAGGCCGCTGCAGCCGCGCAGCTGATGCAGCGGGAGGCTGCTGCTCGTCAACAGAGGGATGATGCCAGAGCGACGGCGCGTCAGATCGAAATGCAACGCCGTCGATTGCGACGGGAGAAAACGGCGGCGCTCGAACTCGAGGCTCGGCAGGCGACGGATATCGAGGAACTGCAGCGAGCGAAGCAACAACTGGAAGCCGAGTCGGCGAGTCGTGCTCAGGCAGTGCTCGAGGCGCACGCCGAGTCGCACTCGATTGCACAGGCCAAGCTGCGTCAAACCACATCAGCCGCCAGTGACTCGATGCCCGAGACGCGCTCTGTGAACGCAGACTGGCCGTCTGCCGAGCCAGCAGTTGCGGCCGCCAGTGCAGCAAACGACTCCGTAACGCGCGAACACGCTGTGGCTGAGGTGACTCGTCAGGTTGTCGAGCCGACGATCGATACCGGCGAAGCAGGCCCGGTGCAAGCGCCTGACGGTAGCCGTTCGACCGTGTCACAGGCTTTACGTCTGCCAGCTGCGGTTCGAGCCAGTACCCGCAATTTCAGGTACCTGGAGGCCCTGCCGGTCAGGTATGACGTGGGCGGAGATGGCGTCATGATAGAAGGCAGCACATCGAGCCATTCGCGGCTACAGTATTTTGGTCGATTGGGTGTCACCCGACGCTACAACGAGGTGATGGCAGGCGGTGGATACTACCTCACACCCGAAAGCGCGAGCCGACTGACCTTCGTCCTGCTCGCAGGTATCGAGTACGGCAATTTCGAGCTGATTGATGGCCAGTCACCACAGATCAGTGTCGACTACGACGACACGGGTGTCTACCTGGGAGCCTCTTCGCGCATGGTGGTCAATGAGCGCTTTGAGCTGAAAGCCGGCATTGGCTACAGCAGCATCTTTGAAGGCGATGCCATGTTCTTTGGTGGTGGTTATCTGCACTTGACGAGAAAGCTCGACCTGGTGACTCGCTTCGAGCTCGGTGACAACGATCTGCTCGGTATCGGCGTTCGCTACTACTACTGAAGAATTGGAGACCCCATGAAAATCGCCTTCAAGATACTGTTCAGACCCATTCTTCTCTGTTCCGCCATGCTGTCCATGACGGGCTGTGGCGAGAGCGATCTGCTCGAGTTGCAGGAGCGTGAGCTGGAGAATGCCCGTGAAGCTGCCCAGCAGGAGCCGGGTGCAGCACCTGCTCATCCCGGTCAAGGCATTGACGATCCAGCGGGCGTCAGAATCGATCTCAGCCAGTACGAGCTGGTGTTTGCCGATGATTTCCGTGCAGATCGAATCGACCCGATCAAATGGAATACAGCACTCGACTGGGGACCCGACCTGGTGCTTCTCAATCAGTTGCAATACTACGTGGATGTTCAGAACAAGCCGGACTTTGGCCATGATCCGTTCACCCTGACTGGTGAGGAGCTCATCATCACGGCCTCGGAAACACCCGATGCTCTGCGTGCCGATGCCAATGAGCAGGCCTGGCTATCAGGGGTTCTTACCACGGCAGAGAAATTCGAGTTTTCCTATGGCTATGTGGAGGCGCGCATCGATCTGCCCAGTGCGCGCGGCGCCTGGCCATCCTTCTGGATGCTGTCGTCGCAGTTCATCGGACTGAAGCCGGAGGTGTATATCATGGAGCAGGATGGTGCTTACCCGAATAGTGTCTTCTTCAACTACAACTACCTTGATGAGCTGGGTACACGCCGCGAGCTGGTGAGCGAGGGCATTGCTGACGGGTTTCATCAGTACGGCGTTGCCTGGAGCCCGGATGAACTGGTGTTCTACGTCGATAGAGTGCCGCGTTACCGAATCGTCGGGGATGCTGTGGCAAGCCAGGAGATGTACCTGATCCTGAGTCTCGCCATGGGGGGAGTCTGGCCGGGGGCACCCGACGGAACCAGTGGCTCGCAGGTGTCCATGGTGGTGGATTACGTCAGGGCCTTTCAGCTCAAGCCAAGATAGCCAGCTGTCTGCAAAGGATTTTCAGGAATGCTCGAGTACGACGAAGGCAGCAACGGTGTCGCCTTCGTCGCTCAGGCTGATCCAGAAACCCGTGATCCCGCGCAAGAGGCATAGTTCCTGTGCCTTGCCGCTGACTTTCAGCAACGGTTTACCCAGTTCATCGTGTTGCAGGTAGAAGTCTCTGAGCAGCACGCCTTGCCGTTCACCCGTGCCCAATGCCTTGACAGCCGCTTCCTTGGCAGCAAAGCGCTTTGTCAGAAAACGCTCAGGCTGCTCATGCTGTTGATAGGCGGTCAGTTCGGTTTCATGTAGAAAACGGCGAGCAAAGCGCGCTCCGAAGCGTGCGTGTACCTTGCTGATTCGGCTGATGGTGGCAAGATCAACACCGATACCGGCAATCATGGGTTCATTTCAATCACGGGGGCGGCTATCAGCGGTGACGGGCTTCGACCATCATTCGCTTCATCTTGCTGACAGCCGTCGGCAGACCCCAGTAGAGTGCTCGCGCAATCAGACTGTGGCCGATGGTCAACTCGGTGATCGATTCGATTTCCGCAATGGACTGAACGTTGTCATAGTGCAGGCCATGGCCAGCATTGACGATGAGTCCCAGGCTGAAGGCGTAGTCACAACAGGAGACGATCCGCGACAGCTCGGCCGAGCGTTCCGCGGCACTGTCCGCACTGGCGTAGCGACCTGTATGCAACTCGACGACGGGCGCGCCGACACGAGCGGCAGCTTCTATCTGAGCCTCTTCCGGGTTGATGAACAGGGCGGTGTGAATACCGGCCTGTTGCAGGCTGGCGACATAATCGGTGTACAACGACAATTGCCCGGAAATGTTCAGACCACCATCGGTGCTCAGTTCTTCGCGATTCTCCGGAACCAGCGTGACATCTCGCGGCCTGATACGCAGGGCGACTTCACGCATGGTGTCGGTCGCTTCGATCTGCAGGCTGAGTTTGGTCTGGCAGCTATGGGCAAAACGTTCGATATCGTGATCCTGGATATGACGTCGATCTTCGCGCAAATGCATGGTGATGCCATCAGCGCCGGCCAGCTCGGCTTGCAATGCCGCATGCACAGGATCAGGGGAAGTGGATTGCCGTGATTGCCGAACGGTTGCCACGTGATTGACGTTCACACAAAGTTGGATCGGTTGCTTCACTGCAAATGCTCACATATCAGACAGACGTCGATTCTAACGCAACGCCCGGGGTCTTCCTTGTCTGGGAACGCTGTGCTGCCATACCACCATCGACATCGGCAGTCTCTCCCTGCACAAGCGCTGTGCCGGGTATGGATGACAGTGATCAGTCCAGCCTGCGACTTGGTTGTGACAGGGGCCATCTTGATGAGTTGCGTTCAGGCTCTTTGCAGGCGAATGCCAGTTGTTGCTGCAGATAACTGAATTGCCTGCTCGGTAGCTGATCACACCAGACGGGGAAGCGGTGCAGAGCACCATCGTCTGCCTGCAGGGTGATTATCAGCAAATGTGCACTGCGGTAGCCAAGACTCACAAGCTGTCCGGTGACGAGGCGATCAGCAGTCTGCAGTGTCCAGAGGCTGGCCGGATCGTGCGTGAGTCGCAGACGCTGGCGGCTGACATGCAGAAGTTGCCGCAAAACGAGGAACAGTACGCACAGGCTGGCAAGCAGTCTTGCCCATGTGTCGAACGGGGTGTATCCCAGCAGCGCCGTGGTGGCTGTCAGGCCTGCGCCTGCAAGCAGGCAGAGATGGAGACGGCTGGCCTCAGCTTCTGCCTGCCATGGCGTCTGACATCTTGTCGATGATGTGTTGATAGCGGGCCTCCCTGGCCTTGCCACTGATGAGCCGGAACAGTTCCGGGTCCTGCATTTCCTGCAATTCGACGAACAGAGCGCGTTCCTCGTCGGAGGCGCTCTGATAGTGATTGTCCAGATAGGCGCGCATGGCGGAATCCAGCTCACGCATGCCACGCCGACAGCGCCAGCGCAGTTTCGACAGGGTTGCCACGTCCACACTCATGCTGTCATGTCACTCATGCGGACTTCCTGATTCGAACTGGCTGACGCCATGGCTGCAATCATGATGTCTGACCTAGAGACGACGCTTGACCAGCATCTTCTTGGTCTCGGCGATCGCCTTGGCAGGGTTGAGTCCCTTGGGGCAGACCTGCGCGCAGTTCATGATGGTGTGACAACGATACAGCTTGAACGGATCCTCGAGATCATCCAGTCGCTCACCGGTCGCGTCATCACGACTATCGACCAACCAGCGGTATGAAGCCAGCAAGGCTGCCGGTCCGAGGTAGCGATCGGGGTTCCACCAGTAGCTTGGGCAGCTGGTAGAGCAACAGGCGCACAGAATGCATTCGTAGGCACCATCAATCATTTCCCGATCTTCCGGTGACTGCAGTCGTTCCCTGTCAGGCGGTGCCGGCGTGTCCGATTTCAGCCAAGGCTCGATGGATGCATACTGGGCATAGAAATTGGTCAGGTCCGATACCAGGTCCTTGATGATGGGCTGGTGAGGCAGAGGATAGATCGAGATGTCACCTTCGATATCGGCAATGGCAGTAGTGCAGGCCAGGCCGTTGGTGCCATCGATGTTCATGGCGCAAGAACCACAGATGCCTTCACGACAGGAGCGTCGAAAAGTCAGCGTGGAATCCATCTCGCTCTTGATCTTGATGATGGCGTCGAGCACCATCGGTCCGCAGTTGTCCATGTCGACATCGAAGCTGTCGACACGCGGGTTCTCGCCACTGTCAGGGTTGTAGCGATACACCTTGAAACGCCGGGTATTGGTCGCCCCGGCGGGCGCGGCAAACTGCTTGCCGTTCTTTTTGACTATCGAATTTGCCGGTAGCTTGAATTCAGCCATGAGTTGTATCCCGTAGTGTGCTTGATGGACGGCCTGCGGATCAGTACACGCGTGGCTTGGGCGGTACGACTTCGCACTCGTCCGACAGTGTGTACATATGAACCGGGCGGTAATCGATGGTGACGTTGGCTCGTTCGTCAGTCCAGGCCAGCGTATGCTTCATCCATTCTTCGTCGTTGCGATCCGGGTAGTCATCACGCGCCTGGGCTCCGCGACTCTCCGGACGATTCTGCGCGCCGTGGATGATGGTCTGGGCCTGCATCAGCAGATTTTCCAGCTCCAGCGTCTCGACCAGATCGGTATTCCAGATCATGTTCTTGTCTTCGACCTTCACATCGTCGAAAGAGTCCACGATGACGCGCATCTTGTCGATACCTTCTGCAAGACTGTCCCCTGTACGGAATACCGCGGCATGCTTCTGCATGGTGCGTTGCATGTTGTCACGGATGTCGGCAGTACCGGTGTCACCCTTGTTGAAGCGGATGCCGTCAAGATGACCGAGGATCGGATCCATGGCATTGTCCTTCAGAGGCTTGTGCGGAGTACCTGGCTTGACCAGTTCAGCGGCACGAATGGCAGCGGCACGACCGAAGACCACGATATCCAGCAGTGAATTACTGCCCAGGCGGTTGGCGCCGTGCACGGATACACAGGCAGCTTCACCGATGGCCATCAGGCCGGGAACGACAGAGTCCGGATCGCCATCTTTCAGGGTAACCACTTCACCGTGATAGTTGGTTGGAATACCACCCATGTTGTAGTGGACGGTGGGAATGACTGGAATCGGGTTCTTGGTGACATCGACATCGGCGAAGATTCGGGCTGATTCGGAAATGCCCGGCAGACGCTTTTCGATGACATCGCTGCCCAGATGCTGCAGGTTCAGGAAGATGTGATCGTTGTCCGGACCCACACCCCGACCGGCATTGATTTCCATGGTCATGGAACGACTGACGACATCTCGTGAAGCCAGATCCTTCGCATTGGGGGCGTAGCGCTCCATGAAGCGTTCGCCTTCGCTGTTGGTCAGGTAACCACCTTCACCGCGAACACCTTCGGTGATCAGTACGCCGGCACCGTAGATGCCGGTGGGGTGGAACTGGACGAACTCCATGTCCTGCAACGGCAGTCCGGCACGCAGAGCCATGGCATTGCCATCACCGGTGCAGGTATGAGCCGATGTGGCAGAGAAGAAGGTACGACCGCAGCCGCCGGTGGCCAGAACGACCTGGTGAGCGCGGAAACGATGCAATTCACCCGTTGCCAGATCGATGGAGACAACACCACGACAGACACCGTCATCCATGATGAGGTCGGTGGCAAAATGTTCGATGTAGAACTCGGCACCGTGCTTCAGAGACTGTTGATACAGCGTATGCAGAATCGCATGACCGGTTCGGTCAGCGGCAGCACAGGTGCGTTGCGCTGCGGGCCCTTCACCGAATTTGGTGGTCATGCCGCCAAAGGGGCGCTGATAGATCTTGCCTTCTTCGGTTCGAGAGAAAGGCACACCGAAATGCTCCAGTTCAACAACAGCAGGCACTGCCTCGCGACACATGTATTCGATCGCGTCCTGGTCACCGAGCCAGTCAGAGCCCTTGATGGTGTCGTACATATGCCATGTCCAATGGTCTTCTCCCATGTTGCCCAGAGAGGCACTCATGCCACCCTGTGCAGCTACGGTGTGTGAGCGTGTAGGGAACACCTTGGTGACGCAGGCGGTGGAAAGGCCTTGCGCAGCCATGCCCAGTGTGGCGCGCAAGCCTGCGCCGCCGGCACCCACGACGATGACATCATAGGTATGGTCGATGATCTTGTATGCGTTGGTCATAATTGCTTGTCAGTGATACCAGTCAAGAGGCCAGTGCGATGCGCAGCACGGAGAAAACACCCGTTACGCCGAGAGCAGCGGCTGCAAAATTCACAGCGATGATGGCTGCAGTGCGTGGCCCGTGTGGTCCGATGTAGTCTTCGATAACGACTTGAAGTCCGAGGCGGGCGTGGTAGAAGCCGGCGATCATGAACAGAATCATCACGATGGCGTTGAAAGGTTGAGACAGCCATTCGCGA
Organism: uncultured Granulosicoccus sp.; assembly: GCA_947499955.1. Lineage (GTDB taxonomy): Bacteria > Pseudomonadota > Gammaproteobacteria > Granulosicoccales > Granulosicoccaceae > Granulosicoccus. The sequence continues at coordinate 279,360 of CANMQI010000006.1, read as the reverse complement.
ATGGCGACGTAATCCATGCCCGGTAATGCTGCTACGGAAAAACCGAGCCACAGGACCAGTGGTACCAGGGCAATGGCGGTTACGCGCTGCGCCCAGAAATGACTGGTTCCTTCCTTGGCAGATCCGAGTCCCTTGACGTTTTTCAGTGGAGTTCTGTAATTGCTCATGCTGCTAGTGCCACCAACCAGGTTATGACGGAAAGTACACCGGCGGCCACCAGACAGACCTTGCCGGATTTTTTCGCGACTTCGACATCGAATCCACGTCCGACGTCCCAGAACAGGTGTCGGATACCGTTCGCCATGTGGTAGTAGAGTGTGAGGGTAAAGCCGAACAACACCAGCTTGCCAAACCAGGAAGTGGCAATGCCGGACATGAACCCATGACTCTCTGGTGTACCTGCAGCGCTTGCAATAAGCAGCACCAGCAATACGATGGCAAGGCTGTTGACTATACCGGTTGCGCGATGGGCAACTGACAGGAGAGCGGTGAACGGCAACTTGTAATGCTGCAGATGCGGGGAAAGAGGGCGGGTATCGTTCCAGGCCATATCAGGGTTCCAGTATGTTGCTCGATGGCGGTAAATCGCCGAATAAAAATGTTACTTTCACTCTTCGAAAAGAGAGATTGTCGTCGGGTTCAGAAATCGGTGCAGCGGCCTTTTTTCTCCCAATCACCATAGCGGGTGGGTTCAAGGCCAGCTTGACCACCGGATTCCGGTGGACGTTCTGCAGGAAGGTCGGGAGCGGTGGCATCCTGAGCAACATGCTCATGATTTTCCGGTCTTGCGAGAGGGGTTACATCATCGGCAGACGAGCGTTTTTCCACGCTTTTTTCGAGTGTCGAACGGTCTTTTCCGGGTGTTGTCATAGCAGGATCACGCAGTGAATGTGTCTATCGCTCGGCAATTGCCACAATAGTAGCAAGGGAATACGGCTAATTTCTTCTCAATACGAGTAATGTGCCGATTTATCTGTGATTAAAATGATTAGGAATTGTTCCAATGGGTAATCAATGGGCTGAGGCCCTGATTCTGGCAGGCATGGACAAGACAGCTACCTTGCACGAGCAAGGTGCCTGTGTATCGGTCGATGCAGAGTCACAACCACAATTGGTGGATCTGTCATCGTTATGTGTTGTGGATATTACCGGGGAGGATGCAACCTCGTTTCTGCAAGGGCAGTTCAGTAACGATCTGAAGAAGATATCGCCCATGCGAGCGCAGGTGACAGGCTATTGCACGCCCAAGGGGCGGCTACTGGCTCTGCCGGTCATTGTGGGGCTGGAGGATGGTTATCGCCTGCTGATTCCCGACGACGTCAGAGAAGGTTTTGTAAAGCGCTTGTCCATGTTCATCATGCGAGCGAAAGTGACAGTCACGGAACGCAAGGACTGGGCCTGCACGGGCGTTCTGCTTGCCAGCGATGGAAACCCGGGGCCGTTGGCTGACATCATCGGGGCTCTGCCGGGGGGTGTGATGGAGGCGGCGAGCAGTGCCGAGGGGCAGCTGATCCGTTGGCACGACTTTGCCGGGACCGAGTCTGGGTCCACGTCCGGGACCGAGTCCGGGACCGAGTCCGGGACCGCATCTGCGACCGCGTCTGCGACCGCATCCGGATGTACTTCGCGAGCGCGATATCTGTACATCGCGGATATTCCACGGCAGATTGCACTGTGGCGTGCCGGTGCGCAACTGCCGCAGTCCGGGCCGGCGCTGTGGCGTCTGGGTGACATCAGGGCGGGCATGCCGTCGATAACGGCCGGTGTGCTGGAAGCGTTCGTACCGCAGATGCTGAACCTGCAACTGGTTGACGGACTCAGCTTTACCAAGGGTTGCTATCCCGGGCAGGAAATCGTGGCACGAATGCAGTATCTGGGTAAGCTGAAACGCCATATGCGCCGTTTTTCACTACCCTGCCAGACAGGCCAGGCCATTCCAGCGCCGGGGGCCTCTCTGGTTGCCGGTACCGATGAGGAGGCAGGTCGCGTGGTTGACGCCGTGGCTGGCCCGGATGGGAAAATCGAGTTGCTGGCGGTCGTCAAGGTGTCGACCACGGACAGCCTTCTGACGTTTCAGGGGCATGAGCTGAGTGCGCTTGATCTACCTTATGAGCTGCCATCCCTGAGCGAGGCACGTCAGGATGCGGGTTGAACCTTCATGCCGCTGATATACAGCGCGGCGAATCTGGTTGAGGCCCAGCTTGTCGTTGATGAGCTGCGTGCAGGCGGCATTCGCACGCGTATCACCGGTTCCTATCTCAGCGGCGCCATCGGCGAGCTGCCACCATCGGAGGTCATCGGTGTGTGGCTGGACGAGACGCAACATGATGAGCGTGCCCGGCTGATCATCCAGGACTTCGAAGCGACACGGCAACAGCCGGAGAGCGACTGGCAGTGTGCCAACTGCGGTGAATGGGCGGGCCGGGAATTTGGTGCTTGCTGGAAATGCGGTCAGTCACGGCCGGCCGAGTGAAGTGAATCAGTGCGGACAGGGCTGTTGCCGCGGCGAGCAGAGCCGCCGCGGCATATCTGCCGGGGTTTAATGCCCTCTGATGATCAGTGCAATGAGGCAAACAGCTTGCGCCGGTACTGGCCGACCAGTGGGTCATCACCCAGTACCTTGAACAGTGCCAGCAGTTTTTCGCGCGGCGCGCCTTCGTTGTATCCGGGGTCGGTCTGCACCAGTTTCAGCAAGTGATCCATGGCACTCTGGATATTGCCCGCCAGTGATTCGGCAATGGCCAGCTTGTAACGGATCTCGCTGCTGCCCGGATTGTTCTCCAGTTCGGCCTGCAAGGCGGCGGGGCTGTCACTGTTATCGCTTTCGCGAGACAGTTCGATGATGCCGGCCAGGCGCTGAGCCTGGGCGCCGTCACGCTCGGCTTCGGGCAGGGCCTTCAGGCAGCTCTCTGCCGTATCCAGATCACCGGTGCTGACACAGACCTGGCCCAGCGCCAGCAGGACTTCGGGGTTTTCCGGCTCATCGGCCTGCACCTCTTGCAGCAGGGCGCGAGCTTCTTCTGTCTGGCCCTGTTCGAACAGCGCCATGGCGTTCAGCACCCGGTTGTCACCGGCTTCTTCTTCAGGCTCCTCAGCTGGCAGTGCCGGGCCGACGTTGGCTTCGAGAAAGGCGCGAACCTCGCTTTCCGGCAATGCACCCATGAATTCATTGACCAGCTGACGATCCTTGAACAGCTTGACAGTGGGCAGGCTGCGGATGCCCAGTTGCTGGGCAATACCCGGATTGGCTTCGGTATCGAGTTTGGCGAGAACGAATGCGCCGTTGTATTCGATTGCCAGCTTTTCCAGAATCGGCATCAGTGACTTGCAGGGGCCGCACCAGTCGGCCCAGAAGTCGACCAGCACCGGGGTGTGGTCTGAGCCTTCCACCACCACTTGCATGAAATTCTGTTCGTCGAGTTGGACGATATGGGGAGAGTCGGCCATGAGTTTTTGCAATTCGCTCGTTTTGGATGGGTGCAAGTGTGTCGTCTCGCTCGCGTTAATTCAAGGTTGGGGCGATGCTATCGACCGGTGTATTGCTGTAGAGCGCTACCCCGGAGATTCCACAAGCCCCACAGGCATACGCTACACTTCAGCCGGACGGCGCCTGACCGACTGCCCACTGCCGGAAGACTCGGACTCGACTATGCAGAAACCCACAGCCAATAGAACCTCCCAATCGTGAGTGAACAATACAACGCCTCGTCGATCGAGGTACTCAGCGGGCTCGATCCGGTCCGCAAACGCCCCGGTATGTATACCGACACCCAACGGCCGAACCACCTGGCGCAGGAAGTCATCGATAACAGTGTGGATGAGGCCCTTGCGGGTCACGCCACCGACATTCGGGTAACCCTGTTCAAGGACGGTTCTCTGGAAGTGATCGATGATGGGCGCGGTATGCCGGTGGATATGCACCCGAAACTGAAGAAGCCCGGCGTGGAGGTCATCCTGACAACCCTGCATGCCGGCGGCAAGTTCTCCAATGACAACTATCGATTCTCCGGAGGCTTGCACGGCGTGGGTGTCTCGGTGGTCAATGCCTTGTCGAAGAAGCTGGAGATCTCGATCCGGCGATCCGGGCAGGAGTATCTGGCGACCTTCAAGAACGGCGAAGTGGATGACAAGCTGAAACCGGTCGGCACGGTAGGGCAGCGCAATACCGGTACGCGTATCCGTTTCTGGCCGGACAAGAAGTATTTCGACTCGGACAAGATGTCACTGAGTCGGCTGCGCCATCTGCTGAGGGCCAAGGCGGTGTTGTGCCCACGGTTACGGGTAAGGCTGCATGATGAAGCCAGCGGCGAGAAGGATGAATGGTTCTACGAAGATGGCCTGGTTGATTATCTGAACAGTGCGGTGGAAGGCTACGAACGTCTGCCCGAACAGCCCCTGTCTGCCAGCATGACGTCGAGTACCGAAACCGCAGACTGGGCCGTTGTCTGGCTGCCTGAGGGTGGCGAAGGTGTACATGAGAGTTATGTCAACCTGGTGCCCACCGCTCAGGGCGGCACACACGTGAATGGCCTGCGTACCGGGCTGACGGATGCCATTCGTGAATTTGCCGATATTCGCAATCTGCTGCCGCGGGGTGTGAAGATTGCTCCCGAGGATGTCTGGGACAAGGTCAACTATGTGCTGTCGGTAAAACTCGAGGATCCGCAGTTTTCCGGGCAGACAAAAGAGCGACTGTCGTCGCGCGAATGTGTCGTCTTCATCTCCGGGGTGGTCAAGGATCACACGGCCCAGTGGCTGAATCAGCATTCGGAGACCGGCGATCAGATTGCCCAGCTGGCCATCGCCAGTGCGCAGGCGCGAGCGCGGTCGGGCAAGAAGGTGGTGCGCAAGAAACTCACCAGCGGGCCGGCCTTGCCAGGCAAGCTGGCTGATTGCTCCTCTACCGATCTCAATCTGACCGAGTTGTTTCTGGTGGAAGGAGATTCTGCCGGAGGCTCTGCCAAGCAGGCACGTGATCGAACCTTCCAGGCAATCATGCCGCTACGGGGCAAGATACTGAATACCTGGGAGGCAGACATCGATCAGATTCTGGGTTCGCAGGAAGTGCACGACATCTCCGTGGCCATCGGCATGGATCCGGGGACGGAAGATCTGAGCAAGCTGCGCTATGGCAAGATCTGCATTCTGGCTGACGCCGATTCGGATGGGGCCCATATCGCCACCTTGCTGTGCGCCTTGTTTGTCAGGCATTTTCGCGCTCTGGTACAGCAGGGACATGTCTATGTGGCCATGCCGCCGTTGTTTCGTATCGATGTGGGCAAGGCCGTTTTCTATGCCGTGGATGACGATGAACGCATGGGAATCATGGCGCGCATCGAGGCGGAGAAGCTCAAGGGCAAGGTCAGTGTCACCCGCTTCAAGGGGCTGGGAGAGATGAATCCAATGCAGCTGCGTGAAACGTCTGTAGCCCCGGATACCCGACGCCTGATCCGCCTGACCATCAGTGATGGTGATGATACCAACCAGACCATGGACATGATGCTGGCGAAGAAGCGCGCAGGCGATCGCAAGCGCTGGCTGGAGAACAAGGGTGATCTGGCTGACGTGCAGATATGAGTGCGAATCGCGCGGCTGCGAGCGGTATCGATTTTGTGTTCCATGACTCGCCAGAGCCTCATGAAAGCCGTGTGGTGTGCGAGAACATCCGCTGGCAACGTCTGCCCTTGCCGTTTGCGCTGGATCATGTGAACTGCTGGCTACTGGGTGAGCCTGGCAATCAGGTGCTGGTGGATACCGGAGTGGCCATGGCACGCAGCCGCGAGCAGTGGCAGTTGCACTTCGGTCAGGCAGGGGAGGATTCGATCTCGACCCCACCGGAGAGCCTGCTTGTCACTCACTTTCATCCTGATCACGCAGGTCTGGCAGCCTGGTTTGCGCAAGCCGGTAGTCGCCTTTATGGTAGTGCCGTGGAAGTCGAGTTGTCACGTACACTTTGTGGTATCGACAATGAGACATACGGTGAGCACTACGCCGGCTGGTATGCCGCCAACGGCCTGACGGCAACTCAGGTGGACCGGGTGCGAAACAATGCCAACACCTACCGTCTCATCGTGAACCCGCCGCCTGCGGAGGCTGAATGGACCTTTCTGCGCGAAGGCCAGCAAGTGGACCTGGGGGGCGAAACCTACACCATCCTGGTGGGTCGGGGTCATGCACCGGACATGCTGATGCTGTATCGCGAACGGGATCATGTGCTGATTGCCGCTGATCAGATACTGCCGAGTATCTCGCCCAACGTCAGTGTCATGCCGCGGTTGCAGGACCAGAACCCGTTGCACAGTTTTCTGGCGACCCTGGACACTCTGAAGCAGTTGCCGACCGATACGCTGGTCCTGCCTTCCCACGGTCTGCCATTTCGTGGACTGCACGCCCGAATTGCAGCGCTCGAAAAGCATCACGAACAGCGTCTGGAGGAGGTCTGGCAGGCCTGTGTAGAGCCGGCGTCCGCCTTCGACATGTTCGCCGTGCTGTTCAAACGCGAGCTGGATGCCCAGCAAACCTCATTTGCGTTGGGTGAAAGTCTGGCGCATCTGCATTATCTGGAGCAGCTTGGATGGCTGGAACGATCGACGCACGACGGTGTGATACGCTTTGCGCGTGTTGGCTGAGGCATGCCGCTCTCGGGACCTTGCTTCCTGCAGTATTCCTGCGCGTCACCAGAAAGGTGACTGGACAAGTGGTGCGATCAACAAGTATTATTAGAGAAATTTAGCGGCGGGGAAATCTGGCTTGGAAAGCAGTTTTCTCCGTTTTTGTGTGCGCAACGCTGGAACCTTCATACGCCGTGTCCCGACCTGCCATCCTAGTACTCGCCGACGGCACCTGTTTTGACGGAAATGCCATTGGCATTGATGGTCTGTCAGTGGGTGAAGTCGTTTTCAATACCGCCATGACGGGCTATCAGGAAATCCTGACAGACCCCTCCTATGCGAAGCAGATAGTCACCTTGACTTATCCGCATATTGGCAGCACCGGCGCCAATTCCCAGGACATGGAGTCGGCCTCCGTTTTCTGTACGGGCCTGGTCATCCGCGATCTGCCCCGACTGCACAGTAATTTTCGCGCAGAGCAGAGCCTCGAGGCCTTTCTTGAACAGCACCGTGTCGTTTCCATCAGCAACCTCGACACCCGGGCGCTGACGCGATTGTTACGTGACAAGGGCGCGCAGAACGGTTGCATCCTGGCAGGCCCTGAACTGGATACCGAAGACGGGCGTGCGCAGGCAATCGACAAGGCTCTGGCCGCTGCTCGTGGATTTCCCGGTCTGGCCGGTATGGACCTGGCGAAGGAAGTCAGCTGCAAGGAGCCCTACCAGTGGACTGAAGGGACCTGGTCGCTCGACCCGGTGGCTGACGAGGACCTGCCAAAGGTCTTGCCCGGTCGGCACATCGTCGCCATGGATTTCGGTGTCAAGCTCAACATCCTGCGTCTGTTCATCGATCGAGGCTGTTCGGTCACGGTCGTGCCGGCTACCTGGAGCGCCGCCCAGATTCGCGAGCTGAATCCGGATGGCCTGTTTCTGTCGAATGGCCCCGGCGATCCGGAACCCTGCGATTACGCGATCAACACGATTCGTGAGTTGCTGGCTGACAAACTGCCGACATTCGGCATCTGTCTGGGCCATCAGCTGCTGGCTCTGGCCTCGGGTGCGCGTTCCGTCAAGATGAAATTCGGTCATCACGGTGCCAACCACCCGGTGCTCGACAAGGAAAGTGGACGCGTCATGATCAGCAGCCAGAATCATGGTTTTGCGGTTGATGCGGATTCACTCGACAATACGCTGGCCATCACACATGTCTCGCTGTTCGACAACTCATTGCAGGGTATTCGCCGACTCGACGTCCCCGCTCTGGGTTTTCAGGGGCATCCTGAAGCGAGCCCCGGACCGCACGATGTGGTCGAGCTCTTCGACGATTTCCTGAAGCTGCTACCTGCCGCGTAAAGCGGTTCTTCGACTAACGGTCTCTACCAATGCCAAAACGCACGGACATCAAAAGCGTCCTGATCATCGGCGCAGGTCCCATTGTCATCGGACAGGCCTGCGAATTCGACTACTCGGGAGCACAGGCCTGCAAGGCTCTGCGCGAAGAGGGTTATCGGGTCATCCTGGTCAACTCCAATCCGGCCACCATCATGACGGACCCGTCAATGGCGGATGCGATCTACATCGAGCCGATTGACTGGCGCGTTGTACGCACCATCATCGAACGCGAAAGGCCCGATGCGCTGCTGCCCACCATGGGCGGACAAACGGCGCTGAACTGCGCCCTCGACCTGGCTCGCGAAGGCGTGCTGGAAGAGTTTGGCGTGGAGATGATCGGGGCGCGGCCGGAAGCCATCGACATGGCTGAAGATCGGGACAAATTTCGTCAGGCCATGACGGAAATCGGACTGGACACACCCCGTGCAGCCATTGCCCATACGCTTGAAGAGGCCTGGGCAGGGCAGGCCGATATCGGCTTCCCGTGTATCATCCGGCCTTCTTTCACCATGGGCGGCAGCGGCGGCGGTATTGCCTACAACCGCGAAGAATTCGAAGCCATCATCACCCGTGGTCTGGACCTGTCCCGTACCACCGAAGTGCTGCTCGAAGAATCCGTGCTGGGCTGGAAGGAATACGAGATGGAGGTTGTGCGTGACAACGCCGACAACGTCATCATCATCTGTTCCATTGAAAATCTGGACCCCATGGGCATCCATACCGGGGATTCGATCACGGTAGCGCCGGCGCAGACGCTGACTGACAAGGAATATCAGATCATGCGTGACGCCTCTTGCGCAGTACTGCGCAAGATCGGCGTGGACACGGGTGGTTCGAACGTTCAGTTTGCCATCAATCCTGATACCGGCGCCATGATCATCATCGAGATGAATCCGCGCGTATCACGCTCGTCGGCGCTGGCCTCCAAGGCAACCGGTTTTCCGATTGCCCGAGTGGCTGCCAAGCTGGCAGTGGGTTTTACCCTGAATGAGCTGCGCAACGAAATCACCGGTGGGGCCACGCCTGCATCATTCGAGCCCAGCATCGATTATGTTGTCACCAAGATTCCGCGTTTCACCTTCGAGAAATTCCCGACTGCCGACAATCGTCTGACGACTCAGATGAAGTCGGTGGGTGAAGTCATGGCCATTGGTCGTACCTTCAAGGAGTCGTTCCAGAAAGCCTTGCGTGGCCTGGAGATCGATGTCAACGGACTCGACGAGGTGCTGCCGGCAGGTTTGTCGGATGATGAGCGCGCGGCTACCATCGATGGCGAGATGCGTCAGACACGCGAGCGTCGTCTGTGGTTTGTCGCAGAAGCCTTCCGTCATGGTCAGAGTATCGACGAGGTCTTCGATGCCACGGCCATCGATCCCTGGTTCCTGTGTCAGATCAAGGAAATCATTGACGCCGAACTGGCCTTGCAAGGTAGTGAGCTGTCGAGCCTGAAAGCGGGTGATGTTCGCCAGTTGAAGCGTGACGGTTTCAGTGACGCCCGCCTGGCGCATCTGTTGAACGTGAAAGAGCAGGCTTTTCGTGACTATCGCAAGTCACTGGACGTCAACCCGGTCTACAAGCGGGTGGATTCCTGTGCGGCAGAGTTCGCCAGTAACACAGCCTATATGTATTCCACCTATGAGCAATTCTGCGAGTCCGAGCCATCGGACAAGAAGAAGATCATGGTGCTCGGTGGTGGGCCGAATCGTATCGGGCAAGGTATCGAATTCGATTACTGCTGTGTGCACGCCGCCCTTGCATTGAGAGACGATGGTTATGAAACCATCATGGTCAACTGCAACCCGGAAACCGTGTCGACAGATTTTGATACCAGCGATCGCCTGTATTTCGAACCCCTGACTCTGGAAGATGTGCTGGCGGTCATCGACGTTGAAAAACCGGTGGGCGTCATCGTTCAGTACGGCGGGCAGACACCGTTGAAGCTGGCGCGAGATCTGCTGGCCGCGGGTGCGCCGATCATCGGAACCTCACCGGATTCCATCGACCTGGCTGAGGATCGTGAGCGCTTTCAGCAACTGATTGAGGAGCTGGGGCTGAAGCAGCCGCCCAATCGCACAGCGCGGACGCCGGAAGATGCCCTGCGTCTGGCCGATGAAATCGGTTATCCACTGGTCGTGCGACCCAGCTATGTCCTGGGTGGGCGTGCCATGGAGATTGTGCGCGAGGCGGCCGAGCTGTCCCGCTACATGACGGAAGCGGTGAACGTTTCCAACGATTCTCCGGTGCTGCTGGACCGATTCCTCAACGATGCGGTTGAAGTGGATGTGGATGCGATCTGCGATGGCGAGAATGTGGTCATCGGCGGCATCATGGAGCACATCGAAGAGGCGGGTATACATTCCGGTGACTCGGCCTGTTCATTGCCACCCTTCACGCTCTCTGACGAGCGCTGTGCCGAACTGTCCGAGCAGGTCAGTCAGATGGCCAAGGCACTGGGTGTGGTGGGACTGATGAATACTCAGTTCGCCATTCAGGGCGATAAGGTCTATGTGCTGGAAGTCAATCCGCGTGCCTCACGTACTGTCCCGTTCGTCTCCAAGGCGACGGGTGTGCCGTTGGCAAAGGTGGCTGCTCGTTGCATGGCGGGTATGAGTCTGGAAGCACAGGGTATGCTCACGCTGCCAGTGCCCAGCTATTACAGTGTGAAGGAGTCGGTCTTTCCTTTTGCCAAGTTCCCGGGCGTGGATACCTTGCTGGGCCCGGAGATGAAGTCTACCGGTGAGGTCATGGGCACAGGGCGCACATTCGGTGAAGCTTTCTACAAGGCATCTCTGGGTGCATCGTCCGAATTGCCTCAGTCTGGTCTGGCCTTCATCAGTGTGCGCGATCAGGACAAGCAAAGAGTGATAGAAGTCGCTCGCAGTCTGACGGAGGCCGGTTTCACACTGATGGCTACCGATGGAACCCAGAAGGTCATCAGCAACGCTGGTATCGACTGCGCACGCATCAACAAGTTGCAGCAGGGCCAACCGCATATTCTTGATGAAATCAAGAATGACACCATCAGTCTGGTCATCAATACGACTGACGGACGACAGGCCATCACCGATTCCTACCATATTCGCCAGCAGGCCCTGGGACGCAAGATCCCTTATACGACCACTCTGTCAGGCGCTATCGCCATCTGTGCGGCTCTGTCGCACAGTGCCAGTGGTCCGGTCTACCGGCTTAGTGACATACATTCGGAGCAAGCATGATCAAGGTACCCATGACCAAGCGCGGCGAGACGCTGCTGCGCGAAGAACTGGCCGATCTGAAGGGTGTGCAACGTCCTCGGGTCATACAGGCCATTGCCGAAGCTCGCGAGCACGGTGATCTGAAAGAGAACGCCGAGTACCATGCAGCGCGCGATCAGCAGAGTTTCATTGAAGGACGTGTCAAGGAGATCGAAGCCAAACTGTCTACTGCACAGGTGATCGACGTGACGGCCCTGCCCAAGTCAGGCAAGGTTGTATTCGGTACGACCGTGAAGCTGCTGGACCTGGACACCGACGAAGAAATCACCTATCAGATCGTCGGTGATGACGAGGCCGATCTGAAGGCACGCCGTATCAGTGTGGGATCGCCGGTAGCGAAGGCATTGATTGGCAAGGAGCAGGGTGACGAGGTCGCCGTGACGACTCCCAAGGGGATCAGAGAATACGAAATCCTCGAAGTCAGTTACATCTGATTGCTGCCTCGGAGTGCGAGCCTGTCGACACGTGAACGTTTGTTCATGCGTATCAGGTCGCGCTGTTGCCTGAGTTATCTATGGCACAATACTCCGTGCATTTGACAGTACTGGCGTTTGAAAAGCTGTTGAAATCGTTCCGTGTAGTAGGCAGTGAAGTGTGTTGAGTCCTATGATGCCCAAACAAGAAAAAAAGTCAGCTTCTCCCAGAAGATCGTTCCTGAAGAGGGCTGGAGCAATGGGGCTGGCTGCCGGCTCGAGTACCCTGATGGGGACGGCGTTGAGCACAGCGATGACCGGTCAGGCGTTTGCGGCGCCGACGCAGGAGCTCGACCCGAAAGCATCCCGCAGGATCAGCCTGGTCAATGCTCACACCTGGGAAAAACTGAATGTCGTGTATTTCACGCATGGCATTTACATCGATGAAAACATCCAGCAGCTGAACCATCTGATGCGTGACAGGCGTGCCAATGCCTCCATCGACATGGATACGGCTTTGTTCGATCAGCTTTTGCGTGTGCAGATGGCGCTGGGCACCGATGAGCCCGTTCATATCCTGTCAGGCTATCGAACTCCCGAGACCAATGCCAAGCTTCGTCGACGCTCGCCAGGCGTGGCCAAGTTCAGTCTGCATATGGAAGGGCGTGCTGCAGATATCTACATTCCCGGCGTTCCGGTAGACACGTTGCACAAGGCCGCCAGGGATATGCAAGCCGGCGGTGTCGGTCTCTACAGCAACTCCAATTTCGTTCATATGGATACCGGATCCCCGCGCCACTGGGGCAGCTGAGCCCGCGCTGTCCAATGAGCAACAGCCGACATTTCCAGCTTGTCGACTGTGATTTGCCACGCAGCTACAGGCAAATCAGATTCGCGTACTACCCCGACTGTCATAGTATTGGCATCTAGTCGTGAATAGTCAGAGTCCTGACGCTTCACGTTGACTGTCCGAGGTTGGGAGACTGCCGTGAAAAACAACAAGAACAAGATGAGCCGTGCGGTTCGCAAGCAGCTGACCGGTTGTGCCATGTCTGTGTTGACGTTGGTCGGCCTGGTTGCCACGATGCCGGTTCAGGCTGGCCAGTTTGGTTTGCGTGTTCTGGATCAATCAGGCGAAGCCGTATCCGGTGCGTCTGTCTGCGTTGGATTGCCGGGAAACTACAAGCAGTTCGGCGCCAGCTTCACCGATAGTGACGGCCTGGCGATTATCGACGTGCCAAACGTGCCATTGGTTGTCACCGTTTCCAAGACACGCTTCAGTGGCATGCGTATGAGCGAGCCGGCTCGTGGGTTCACCATGATCAAGGAAGTGATTCTCAGCGAAGGTGTGCCCGGTCCACGTTGCCGTGCCGGCAGTACCATTGCCGAAGGACCGTCTCTGATCGAGGTAGGTCGTGTCGATGTGATCGAATCTGCCGATGCCACCAGTCTGCAACTGGACGTGTCAGGTGATCCAAGCCACTATCGTGTCAGTAGTCAGTCTGAATTCGGGGATGCCAGCTGGCAAGCCTATGACAGCCGCATTGTGCTGCCGCTGTCACTGGCACGTCAAGGGCAGATCTTTCTGCAGATGCGCAGGCTGGAAGGCAGCTCTGAATCCTGGCTTGAGGCGCGATCAACAGTGGTCGAGGTGCTTCTGCCGCTGAGTGCTCACTGAGTGCCGCAGCCCTCTAGCGAGAGTCCTTGTTCACCGACTCGATCTCTTCCTGACTCAAGGTGCGAGCTTCCTCTTCAAGCATGACCGGAATGCCGTCACGAATGGGGAAAGCCAGTGCAGCCTGACGCGACCACAGTTCGTCGCCACGTTTGATGAGTTTGCCCTTGGTGACCGGGCAAACCAGAATATCCAGCAGTCTCTTGTCCATGCCGCGAGTCTAGCGCACTCTGCGGCATGTTGGCGCATGCCTCGACAAGATCACAGCCTCTGTTCACTCAACCGGCAACCGGCAGTGCGTAGCTGGGCTGGTAGTTGACTTGAAAGCGAGCCAGAATCTGTTTGATCTGCTTTTCATCGGGCGTTTCGGCAAATTCGAAGGCGTCGATGCCGGCACGTGCCATGAACAGGAGCTGATCGGGTCTGACATCGCCACTGGCCCGCAGTTCACCGGCAAAATGAAACTGCTCGCGCAGCATTCGAGCCTGGCTGTAACCACGCCCATCGGTGTACTTGGGAAAATTGATGACGATCACCTGGATACGATGCAAGTGCTCGGACAGCAACTGCACATCATCCTCCGGGCTCAGGAACACGCCAGACACACCACTGTTGGTATGGGCCTGCAATTCCAGAAACCGCGTCATGCTGACCAGCAACGGTGCATCGACAGTTGCCGCATTTGCCGCAGGACTGGTGGTGGGAACATCGTCTTCGAGACGAATCCAGGGGTTGTCAGTCACGAGGTGACCATTACGCAGCAGTGGCATAGACCTTCTCCTTGAAAGGTGTGGTTCCCAGACGCATGACCGTGTCATGGAAGGATTCTTCGGGTTCGCGAACAGCGATATAGGCTTCGAGCAGATGGCCAATGGCATCGGCAACGTCGGACTTGGCGATAGCCTTGCCCAGTCGTTGGCCCAGAGCCGCCTTGTTGCCGGCATGACCGCCAATGGTCAGCTGGTACCACTCGACACCGCCCTTGTCGACACCGAGGATGCCGATATCACCGACATGGTGATGTCCGCAGGCGTTCATGCAGCCAGAGATCTTGATGCTGACATCACCCAGTTCGTGCAGGTAGTCCAGATCATCGAAGCGCTGATAGATCTGGTCATGGATCTCCAGAGTGCCGGCATTGGCCAGTGAGCAGTAGTCCAGTCCGGGGCAGACAATCATGTCGGTCAATTTGCCCAGGTTGGGGGTCGCCAGTCGCACAGCCTTGAGCTCTGACCAGAGTTTGAACAGGTCGTCGACGGGTACATGCGCCAGCACCAGATTCTGCTCATGAGTGCTCCGGATCTCGCTTTCGCTGAATCGTTCGGCAAGCTCTGCCACCTTGTCCATCTGGTCGGCCGTGATGTCCCCTGCAGGGACGCCTGGAGCTTTCAGTGAAAGATAGACGATACGACGTCCGCTATCACGATGAGGTCGGGTATTGGTCTGGTACCACTGGTTGAACAGTGGGTTGCTGAACATCTGGTCCGGGCCCTTGTGGCTACCGTTATCCAGTTCGACTGTGGTTTGCAGGGTACCGAGCAACGGTGCAGTGGGAAACTGTGCCTTCAGTGCGGAAAATTGCTCGGCTGTGAAAGTGTCATCAGTGTCTCTGGAGCGAGCCCACTGTTGGTCCACCTTCTCGCGAAAGGTATCGATACCCAGTGCATTGACCAGGATCTTGATGCGAGCCTTGTAGAGGTTGTCACGTCTGCCTTCCAGGTTGTACACACGCAGAATGGCAGCCAGATACGTCAGCAGATGCTGCGTTGGCAGAAATTCGTGAATGACCTGACCGATGTAGGGGGTACGACCGAGGCCGCCACCGACCAGCACTTCAAAACCGCTTGCGCCGGCTTCGTTGCGTACCAGGCGCAGACCGATATCATGTACCTGAATCGCAGCTCGGTCACTCAGTGCGCCGGTAACGGCGATCTTGAACTTGCGTGGCAACCAGTTGAATTCCGGGTGCAGGGTGGACCATTGGCGTATCAGCTCGCACCAGGGGCGCGGGTCATCCACTTCATCACCAATGGCACCGGCCAGAGGGTCGGTCGTGGTGTTCCGGATACAGTTGCCGCTGGTCTGGATGGCGTGCATGTCGACATCGGCAAGTTCGGCCAGAATGTCCGGTACCTGTTCCAGTTCGGGCCAGTTGTACTGGATATTCTGTCGGGTCGTGATATGCCCGTAGCCCTTGTCGTAGACCCGGGCGATGTGTGCCAGCTTCTTCATCTGGACACTGGACAACATGCCATAGGGAATGGCGACCCTGAGCATATAGGCCTGACGTTGCAGGTACAGGCCATTGCGCAGTCGCAGTTGCTTGTATTCTTCTTCGTCAAGCTCCCCACTGAGCCGGCGTTCTGTCTGATCGCGAAACTCTGCGACACGCGACTTCAGGAAATCTCGATCGTATTCGGTGTAGTTGTACATGCTCAGGCGACCTCGACATCGTGGACGCAGGCGCCATCAACACAGAGTCGCTGAAGCTTGAACTCCTGAAACAGGCCGCATGGGCCGTTGCCGGAAACCGCAATGTCGGTGTCAATCATCATGCCCTGCTCGTCAGCCCCGAGGTTCATGAGACTATTTGAGCAGGACTGTGCCCGAATGTTTAAGGCTTTTTCGCTATGTTCTTATGCACTTTTCGAATAAGCCGCCGGAATGGCCCTGTCCGGCGGCAGTTCGGACCTGACTGAGCTTACTGACCGGACGCTTCGGCGGTTATTTCATCCGGAGTCGCGCTGCCTCGGCCATTATCCTGCCAGTAGGTACGCTGCGTCAGGTTGCTGAAGTCGATATCCAGTTTCTCGGTACTGATGAGTACGGTTGTACCGATATTGCCTTCCGATTCGGTGATCAGGGCCGTTGGAGCAGGGGGGATTCCATCCTGCTGCAGCGTCTTCTTGCGATCTGCCTTGGTCAGGTTGCTGTTCCGGTAGGTGACCTGGTTTTCATTCTCATCCGAATCGTCGTCGGTTCCCGATTCATCGTCAGCATCGGAAGATTCACTCTCATCCAGATCGACAGTGGGGGCACCGGTGAAGATGTCCAGTACATAGGCCGCACCGCCGCCGATGGCCGGCGAGCAACTGTCACCGCTGGCTGCAGGCTCGTAACTGGTGAAAATGACCTGGTTGTTGACCGTCACACTCTGGCTCATGACCTTCTCACCGCTGGATTCCAGTTCCAGCATCCAGCCGTGCTCGTTCAGAACAGGGTCCAGATCGTCGGTCACATTGACCAGGTCTGATTCGGTGATAGGGCTCCAGGATGCCGATAGGGCCGTACCGGTGTTCTTGCCATAGCCCTGTGGGCGCGAATACACATCATTGGATCGAATCATGTAGAAGCGATCCTTGACCCGTTCGTTGAGAGGGTGGGCACGCCAGCCTGATCCGATGCTGACGGACAGAAAGCGCGTACCGCCGCTGGCAACCAGCGCCACATCCGGTTCGTTGTAGAAGCGGCGCGCATCAGTGGCATTGTTGCCGTTCAATCTGGCAATGACACCGCCATACACCAGCTGACCGCTCTGGTGAAAGGGTTGAAAATCGAAACGCCACAACTGGCCACCCATGTCACCGACATACATCTGGTCCGACAGGCCGTCGCCATCGACATCTATCACACGGATGTCCGACGGGATGCTGTAGTCCATGTCGGCGAAGACCTCGTCACCACCAATATTGCCTTGTCCGGCCCAGAGTCGAGTACCGGTGTCCGCGTCCACGATATAGATGGCATTGCCCGTGGTATCGGGAGTCTGCGAGGCCGTCAGGTTGGCTGTATTGGGGTCCTGGTTGGTGTCGTAGCCGCCGGCAAAGATGACCACGTCCCGAGCCTCTCCTCGAAAGAAGATGGATGTGGGGATGGGTTTGGACCAGGTCTGCCCCAGGTTTTCGAAGTCGTCATCGCCGCCGCTGATCTGCCACAGCAGTTTGGGTTGTGTGCGATCGGAGACATCCAGTGCGTAGTAATTGCTGCCACCACGACGCATGCCGACATACAGAATGGCCTTTTCACCGGGGTCCACAATGACGTTGTCATTGATATCGATATGTCTGATTGACAGGTCGCCGTCCAGACCGTAAGGGTGCTTGGTCGACTGCTGGTTTTCGTAGAACTCGTTGATATTGGGCAGCAGCTCCTTGGGCATGAACGCATACAGCTCGGTGCCATAGTCATGTTCGATGGCGTGCAGCAGACCTTCGTTGGTCGCCACGAAGAGGGTGCTGTAGTCAGTACCGTTGCTCCTGTAGTTGAGTAGTACCGGCTGAGAATGCATCGGATCACCGATATGCTTGCGCACGTCGGTTTCCTGGCCATCCAGGTCTTCATCCTTCACATCCACGCCGCGGGCCCATTTCAGGATCTCGCTTCTGCGCGCTATGTTGGCCGCGTTACTGCTGCCGAGTCCGAGGTCATCCACACTGATGTTGGAGTTCTGTTCGTGCAGTTTCTGGGCGTTGGCACTCAGATCGACACCGTTGGCCGGGATGGTATCTTCCATATAGGTGTAGACCCGTCGGTCACCGACACCGTCAGGGCCGTCCAGACTCACCTTGCTGGCAGCTCCCCCCATGGCAACGGCACCACCGTCCACCGAGTCGCTCCACCAGCTTTTGGCCGTGTCCATGAAGTATCCGGAATTTTCGTCCACGGCGGCGTTCTTGTTGACGTCCTGAATCAGAACGTTGCCCTTGTTGTCTGCACCAACATGGTAACGCTTGAGGTTACCTGACCAGTGTGGACGCTCATCCGGCTTGAACAGGGCAAAGTAGATATCGTTGCGATGCGTCAGGCGATTGAATTGACTCACGGTACTTCCCGGTGCCACGAAGCTGGTGTCCACGGCGAGCACATCGCCCAGGATATTCTGGAAGACGGCTACCAGTTCCTCTGCGGAAGCCGCATCGTAATAGGTACCGCCACCGGCAGTGGCGATATCGGACAGAAAATCACTGTTGATGTTGAAGCCGATCGTGTAGGTGCTGATGTTCTGCTTGCGCGACATGTTCTTGTTGTGATCAGTCTCATCAAGCCAGGTGGCCAGTTCGACACCACAGGCTTCATCCCCCGATGACGGGCTGCAGGATGTGGTGTCAATGAGGTCCTTGACCTTTTCGATTGCCGTGTTGCTGGTTGCATCTCCGTCCGATAGAAAGACGATGTGATTGGTCTGGCAGCTATCGGCCAAGGGTGAGATGTAGGTCGCATCACCGGTGATGGTTTCGTAGGTGCAGTTGCTGCTTTGCGGGTTGGACGCGGAGCAGCTCGAGCTGACGTCAACGGTGCCACCGGTATAGCTGTCCGGATGGGAGACGCGATGATAGCGATGTCTGTAGTAACCACGCCGGGTGCCATAGTCCACCGGGCCGCCCAACATGTACTGAACGGCCTCGTAGTAGGCGGCCACGATAGGTGTGCCACCGGTGGCGGTCAGCTCGTTGACAATGCTCTTCATGTCGTCCCGAGCCGTCTTGTAGGCAATACCCTGCACGCTGCCGGCACCGACATTGGCTTTGTAAACCACTCGCAGTTTGGGGGCTGCCGGGGCTTCGCTGTCGAAGGATTCGAAAAAGCGACGTTTGTTGCCAGACTCGTTCTTTCTGATGATGAAGGCAATATCGTTTTCCGATTGCCAGCCTGAACGATCGACAACCGCCTGGATATGGCTACTGAGGTCGGGTGAACTGACCTTGGTATTGCTTGACCAGTTGTCGGAATTGCTGATGTTCCAGATAACCGGATTGGCAATGACCGGCCGGCCACTGATCCAGCCATTTTGAGCAAGCAGATCGGGAGCGCTGTCGGTATCTTCAGCCTGCAGGCTCAGGGAGAGGTTGCCTCCTTTCTGGCTATCCACTTCGAATTCGATCGATGCGCTCTCGATGAGGGCACCGGTCGGTATGGCCAGATCACGAAAACGCAGGCGTGTTACCACTTCCTTGCTGGAGTTGTTGTTTGTCTGCGGCATCTTCAGACTGTCGTTGGTAACGATCTTGCTGCCGTCGACTTTCTCGTAGGCATCGTCAGCCGAGGCGTTGATCTGTGCCAGAGCAGATTTACGCGTGCAACCTCTGTCGGCAGGGATACTCTCCGAATCGTAGCTGATGCGCAGGATGGGGGCTCTGCTGGCGTTACTGGTCGTGTAGGCATAAGCGGCGCGCTCACCGGTGCCTTCGACAATGAATGCCATGGATTGCTGACCACACCAGTCGGACCGATTCACGATTTCCTGCACCAGGGACTTGATGTCGGGTGATTGATAGGTGCCGCCACTGCTCCAGCCATCGGGCTGCCAGTCCACCTGCGCCGTTGTGCGCGGCAGATCGCTCAGGTAGTCCGTACTGGTCCCGATGGTGGGAGCATCGCCGACATCGTGACCGTACAGGGTCAGATCGGCAGATCCGTAGCGATTGATATCGGCCGTGAATTCCAGCTCGGCGCTGCTGATGGTGGCGCCCGAAGGGATGTCCAGATTCTGAAAGCGAACACTGACAAGCTGTGGCGTGTCGCCATTGGATGCGCCCATGCTGAGCCGGGTGCCGGTCGGTGTCATCTGACCATTGCTGATGTACTGCTCCATGTCATCGTTGAGCTCCTGCACCTGAGATGTCACGACTATGGTGCCGCAGTCATTGTTGGCGCAGATCTCCTGATCGATGCCCTTGACGGGGTAGAGCACGGCTCCGCCGCCATCATACCCATTGAACCGCATCAGGCCGACGTTCACATTGGCCGAGCTGTCCAGGATGGTATTCAACGCGGATTTCATGCGTTCCAGGCGGGTCCCGGAGTAGCCGCTATCGCTGGAATTCATGGAGCCGGACGTATCCAGGACAAACATGACATTCGGAAATACATTGGTATCCGGATCAACCTGGCCGAAGAAGACCTCGGTGTCATCGGCGGAAGCCGTGGAAAAGGCCATGATCGATATGAGCAGTGTGCTCAGCATCACGGACGCGGTGGAGCGCCTTGTCTGTCGATGACGCGGCTCAGGAGTGTCCTGCACAATATTCATAGTGGTACCTCGACGAGCATGAGAATCATGAGCAACTGCAACGAGAGAGCAGGGGCGGGTAACTGAAATTTTTCGACGACTCATCGTGATGGAACAATCCGATAAGCACCTTGTTCCACGGTGGATTGTGAGCGGACTGCCTCGATGGCACTGACGCCAGTAGAGACGTAATACAGACCTTCGAATCCGGATGTGCCCTCACCGAGGGAATACCCGGGGGCTGCACCGGTACCTACCCATTCGAGTACCGAACGCGATTCCAGGCCGATATCATCCCGGACTTCGGTGATGGGCAGAACCACTGACTTCTGAAACCCTGCGGCATAGGTGGATGTCAGATTCTGCGGATCATTCAGGGCCAGGTTGGATGCGGATTCCGCGGCCTGAAAGGTTGCCGAAGTCTGTATGGCATTGGCTGCCATGCGTTTTTCAAGCGTCGAGCTGCGCATGACCGAGGCTCCCATGATGGAGAGCATGAAGATCATGACCATGGCTACCAGCAAGGCTCCCCCTTGCTGTCTGCCGAGCCTGACCAGATCGTTGTCGATGCGTATGCGGTGGAAGAGCGAATCGTGTTTCATGGGCGTGTTCGCCGATTGCGGACCTTGACGGTGGTGTTGAAGGCAAGTCGGTAGCGTTTGTCGCTTTCGTGTGTGCCAGCAGCGTTCGAGCTGGCACCGGTATCGGGTTCGATCATCTGACCGGCCAGCACATAAGTATTGGTATCGTTGTCCTGAGCGATGGCATTTCGTGAGGTGAGCAGCAGTCCGATACGGATGCTCTCTATGCGGCGCGGATCGTAGAGTGGGTCCGATGCCAGGACATAAGTCAGGCTCTCGTTACCGGTTCTGATGCCGAAGGCGATACGCATGTCCTCGACACCGCTGACCATTTCCGTTGGCGGGTTCAGTGCCATGTCCCCATAGGGAAGGGACTGCCGGTACAGCGACGTGATGGCATCGCCATTGTCGTTGACCTGGCCGGTATCACCGACGTAGTAAACACTGGATACGAACCGCATGAATTTGGTGCTGGTGTTCGGTCCACCGGAATAGATGCGAGTGAAGGAACCACTGGAGTTGGCACTGGCAGCGTGACCGATGATCGCCGTATTGGCGCCGGTAGCAATTGAACTGATGCGAAAGATATCGGCGCCATTACAATCGGCAATGATGCCCAGATCGCCAGCGGACAGATTGAATTCCTCTCGACTGATGCCCGGAGTTGTATCAACCACTACCGGACCGATGGTATCCGGCACGGTGCCGGTACTGATGGTCTGTGTCAGCGGGTAGGTTGATGATGAACCGAACTGCAAGGTCAAGGCATGAGTGCCCGGGATGGCATCATGGTTGGCTGCAAGAAAACCCGGTGGTGGTGAAGGTGACCACAGATTGCCATCACCAATGATCGAACCCATGGCGGCAGTTGCCTGCAGATCGGTGGTTGGCAGATTGTTGCCCAGCAGGTTGGGTGATACGAAGTTCAGATCCAGACACCCCTGAAAACCGGACATGCGTATCTCGCCGGCAATATTATCGAGTGCGAAGCGGGCACTTTCCTGTATGTCGGCCATGGCCGAGTTCAGATCGGAGCTTCGCTTGTTGCCAGCGAAAACAGCGATCATGCCCGAGATGAGCATCAAGCCCAGAGTCATGGCGATCAACAGCTCGATCAGGGACAGTCCCAGCTCGGATCTGTGTGCAGACGTGTTGCGAGCGATTCGGCCCGGGGCGGTGACAAGCTTATACTTCATCAGCTGGATTCCAGAGCAAACTGGATGCGAAGGGTCTGTTGATCGTTTTCACCATTGATGACTTCGCTCCATTGCATGACCACAGCAAACACACCATCACCCATATCCAGGATTTCGCCCTTGGCCGGTACGGTATCCGAGCCTGGCAGGGCGGGGGTGAAGCCACTGCCTCCCTGCATGGAGTACAGGCTGCTACTCCAGTCGTACAGGTCCTGACGTGCCACTCCCAGAGGATTGCATTCGATGACGGTGCACTTGGGGTTGGTCGCGCTGGCGCTGGTGCTCGCGCCCGAATAGTGACCGTCCTCAACGCCGGCGATATTGCTTCGCATGCGATCGATCATGTCGCTGGCCAGGAAATAGGCCTGAGACTGATAGTAGGCACTCTGACTGAAACGCATGCCTTCCACCTGCATGCGGGCCGCTGCCAGAAAGCCCAGCGACATGATGATCACGGCCACCAGTATTTCTATGAGGCCGACACCGCGCTGCCTGGGCAGTCTGTATGTGCCTGTACCGAACTGTCTCGACCGGACAGGTGAAAGCAGGGTCATTGCCGTCAGTGGCACGGCACTGCGCGGTGCGTTCATGATGGTTCGCTGCAGTATTTACTGATTGACTGGTTGAAAACGTCTCGTGGTACCTTGTCGTCCCCTTGTGGCAGCCCGCGTCGGATATCACCGGTCAGAACGACGTTGATAGCGCGCGAATAGGCGGCGCCTCGGTGAGTGTCACAGACGATGATGGAACCCGATGACCACTCGGCTCCTCCGCTCTGTGTATAGCGTACGAAGCCGACCTCGCTGCTGCCGGCCGCCGAGTTGGTTGGAGAACCGATGGCCATGATGGTGTTGTCACCCTTGGGCTCTGGCTCGACAGCTATGATCTCGTCAACGGCATCGATGCTGGCGGTCGCTTCACCTTGTACCTTGGAACGATCGATGAAAACAAGCCAGCCATTGTCCCAATCCTGCTTGCCTCCGCATTGCGAAGATCCAGCGGCCGACCGAGGGCAGACTGTCACCTCGGAAGAGCCCTTGACCGCTTCAGAGCGGGCCAGATAGAGGGAACCGACCAACGTGTTGTATTGAGAGCTGATGCGACTTTCCTTGATGGCATCAGCAAAGCTGGGCACACCGATGCCCAGCAGGATGCCGGCAACGGCAACCGCCACCAGCAATTCTATCAGCGTGAATCCTTGATCGAGTTTTCTCTCCATGTGCACGGTAGCGGCCACGTTACCTGCATGTTGAGTATCGAACGGCAAGCGCGTTTCAGATCGAGACCTGGCCAACAGAATGCACTCAGCACTCAGCCTGGCCAGCAGTTGGATGTGTCAGGGTCTGGAGTACGGGCACCCAGTTGATTGATGGTCATGGTCTTGCAGTCGGTGTCATTGGCCTGCAAGCCCTGACCCGTCGCTGTAATGGTGAAGACACTGGCTGTCTTGCTCAACGTGAGGGTGTAGTTGTCCTCGGGCGAGCTGCTTCTGGAGAGCTCGCAATTGGCGTAGGAATACCGAGTGGACTTGCAACGTTCCATCGTCTGTACTTCCGACAACAGAGCCAGATGACCATCGGTTCTGCGGGTCTTCTGCACATAGCTTCCGTATTGCGGGTAGGCGATACTCGCCAGGATGCCGACGATGGCAACCGTGATCATCAATTCGATCAGTGTAAAGCCTTGCACGTGTATGAGACGGTAGGGGCTTCGGGGTGTGGTTGGGGGGGACATGCAAGCTCTCCGGCCCGAAGGGTGATGTTGGGCGATGTAGCAACAGGAATTCATGAACGGGTGGGTCTATCGGCAAACACGGTAATACTCACCTTGTTTTCCGATAGACCCACCACGTTATCGACCTGTCGGACAGGTCACTTGAGCCGTTCATCGTGGCGATGGGTTGGCAACGCCGCTCCCTCAGCTATCCTCCTCGATCTTCTCCTGCCAGAAGGTTCTGCGCCGCAGGTCGTTGAGATCGAGCTTTTCCAGGGTTTCGGTTCCGACTACCACAGTTGCATTACCAATTTCTGGAAACAGCAGTGAGGTCGGAGGGGGTATTCCGGCGCGATCAAGCGGCCGGGAACGATCCTCCTTGTCCCGCTGGCTCGTGTCGCCGGTATCATCCAGATCGAGTACCGGCGAGCCGTTGATGACACTGACGGCATAGACCTTGCCGGAGCCTTCGGCAGCGGTGCAGCTCGATGAAAGAGCCTCCGGCAGGTAGCTGGTAAACAGAACCTTGTGATCAGCCGTGACACTTGAACTCAGGGTTTTTTCGCCGTTGCCTTCAAGGTCCAGAAACCAGCCCTTGGCGTCCAGCGGTAGACTGGCATCTATGGAGTCCGTTACATCGACGAGCCCGCTGGTCGTGTGAGAAATACTCGGATAGACGGTCAGTCCGAAGCTGTCGATCGGCTTGCCATAGACGTATGGCAGCCGCAGACTGTAGAAGCGGTCTTGTACCACCGTGTCGAGAGGGTGCGCTCGCCATCCAGACCCGATGGAAATGGCCAGTTGTTGCTGCCCATCGATGGATATGATCGACACATCCGGAGGGTAGTAGAAGCGTCGTGCATCTTCGGGATCATCGCCTGCCAGTTCGGCAATGCGGCCGCCATCGATGCGCTGTTCCAGGGAATCAGTCAAACTGCTGTCGTTGTTGATGTCGATGCGCCAGATCTGCCCTCCCATGTCGCCCACATAGAGTTGGTCAGCCATACCATCGAAATCGATATCGATGACACGAACGTCCGAAGGAATGCTGTAATCCATGCCGGAAAACTCACCGGCGCGATTGGTCTGCCACAGTTTGGCTCCTGTCCTTGCATTGACGATGAACACGGCACGACCCACGCCATCCGTGGTGCGTGATTCGCTCAGATCATCAGTTCCACTGCTGAGGGCCGGGTCCTGGTTGGGGTCGTAACCACCACCGAAGACAAGCACGTCGACAACCGATGAACCGTCACGCACTCGAGTACGAATGGGGCGAGACCAGGTGTCGCCCAATTCGACGAAGTCACCGTCAGCAGTACTCAGGTCCGTATCCAACGTGTTGGTTCGGCCCTGAATACTCCACAGATAGCGCGGGTTGTTGATTTCAGAGACATCCAGCGCGTAATACTGACTTCCACCGCGACGCATGGCGATGTACAGATAGGCCTTTTCGCCGGAGTCGATGATGCCGTTCTGATTGGTGTCGTCTATCCAGGTAGTGATCCCGCCGTCGAGGCCGTAGGGACGACGCAGCGTGGGTTCATTCGCCAGCAGCTTGTGCATGTTCTTCAGCAGTTCCCGGGGAACGAATGCATATCGTTCGTCGCCGGTGTCGCTGTCGATGGCATGCAGGAATCCTTCGTTCGTGGCGACGAACACCACGCTGTCTACATCACTGCCATTGGCGTAATTGAGCAAGACGGGTTGCGCATGCAGCGGGTCACCCATCTGGCCGCGAGCTTCATCCGTATTGCCGTCCCCATCGATGTCCTTGATGTCCTTGCCGTGTGTCCAGTTGACCAGTCCCTGGTAGTAGTCGGCGTCAGATTCCAGATTGGGTGGGAGCGCGAACCAGTCGGGGTCAAGCTCGCTGTTCGCGGGCAGTACGGCGTTATCAGCATGATCAAGATCGCTGGTGCTACCGGTATAGGTGAACACCCGACGATTCAGATGGGATTCTTCCGTGACCTTCATTCTCGAGGTCGCACCCCCGAGCAACACGCTGGCACCATCGGTGGCGTTCGACCAGAAGCTGCGCGCGCCTGACTTGAAATTGCCTGATACCGTGTCAACGGCCGGCGTAAGGTCCTGGTCGACAATCACGGCTTCGTTACCCTCATTGCCCTTGAGCAGAAACTTCTTGAGATTGCCATCCCATCGCGCGGTGGATTCGGGCTTGAACATCGCAAAGTAGATATCCTCACGATTCTTCATGCGGTTCAGCTGCGCTTGCGTCACGCTGGGGGCAACAAAGCTCGTATCCGTTTTACTGACATTGAGGAATATGCTCTGGAAGGCTGTCAGCAAGGATGACGCCGAGTCTGCGGAATAGGCGCCGCCGCCGCCAGCTGCCGCCAACTCTGCCAGATAGCCTCTGTCCTGTTCTGCCAGGTTGAAGGCGATGGTATGCGTGGTGACATTCTGCATGCCGGGAAGTGAACTGGACAAGTCGCTGTCATGGAGCCACTGTGCCAGCTCAGGACCGCATTCCTCGGTGTAGTCGCCGCTGGAATCGCAGCCCTGATTGATCAGCGACTGAATTTTGCCTGCGGCTGTATTGGACGTTGCCACACCATCGGAGAGCAGGACAATATGATTCGTCTGGCATTGGCTCTCCATGGGAGAGTTGTAGGTGGGAATGGAACTGTTGCTGTTGATGACTTCCATGATGCAGTTTTCGGAATCCAGGTAGGCATCCGAACAGCCAGCCGGCCGTGACAATTCCCCGCCATCATAGGAGAAAGGGTGACTGACGCGGTGATATCGATCCTGCCAGGCCTGAGCACCACGATGAGTTCCGTAAT
Source organism: uncultured Granulosicoccus sp. (assembly GCA_947499955.1). Taxonomy (GTDB): domain Bacteria; phylum Pseudomonadota; class Gammaproteobacteria; order Granulosicoccales; family Granulosicoccaceae; genus Granulosicoccus. The sequence continues at coordinate 252,710 of CANMQI010000006.1, read as the reverse complement.
CGACTGGCTTGCCATGAAAATACAATGCCGCCTCATACAACGACGAGGTGATGGGGGTGCCACCCATGGCAACCAACTCGTTCACATGCCGCTTCAGATTGTCGCGAAAGCGGGTGCCAGGGCTTTCGCGTTCGGATTCGAAATAGATGATCAATTGCGCAGCCTGTGCTTCACTGGCATCGAAAGAGGCGAAGGAGCGAAACTTGTCAAGCTGCCGCGGTGTCAGCCGGAAGGACATGGCATTGCCACGAGACCAGCCACTTCGGCTGATGACCTGATCAATGAGGCTCTTCAGATCAACCGAGTAGGTGGTCTCACCCGCGCCCACGTGGGCAGGACTGCTCCAGTCCAGCTCACTGGACCAGCTGCGTCCGCTGATATCATTGTTGATGCTCGAGAATTCCTGTGCGCTGTCGGCCTGTTCGACACTGATGCCGATGTCGGTGTCGGATGAGATTTCTTCGTTGGTCGTCAGTTTCATCGTTGCACTGACAATGGTGGCATTGGCAGGTACATTGACGTCAATGAAGCGCAAGCCGATCATCTGAGCCTGGCCGGTGCCATCCGCAGAGCTGTCGGTATCCAGGGATTGACCGTCGAGTTTGACCACGCCAGTGCTGATGTTCTGCACGGCATCGTTGCGACTGTCTGAGGTCTGAGCCGAGATCGAACTGTTGGAGCAGTAGGCACCGGTCGGTACGGAGTCAGGCGCATAGGTGATTTCAAGCGTCGGTGCCTTGATCGGATTGCTGTCGGCACTGAGCGCGACGCGCTTGCCAGACCCTGCCAGGAAGAAAGTCATGTTGTTGCCGCCGCACCAGTCAGGCTGATCGGTGATCTCCTGAACGATGCGCGACAGATCCGGGGTGTTGTAGGCCGTGCCCACGGTCAACCAGGGATCGGCTATCCAGGTCTCCTGAGCGGTTGTCCGGTCTCTGTCCCCGATGTCGTTCAATTGCGCACTCAGAGACTCGGAATTGGCACTCTTCTCTCCAGCGATGTCCAGACTGGTTTCTTCATCGTTGGCCTCGGCTGAATGAAAGACGATCCTGGCAGTCTTGATCTGTGCTCCCGGCGGTATATGCACATGGGAAAAGCGGATGGCTGTGGTCTGCGTCGCGGCGGTGTCGACATCGTCCGCTTCAGCAGGTTCCCAGGTAATCAGCAGTCGCGGCTTGCGCGTGGAATTCGAGGTCAGTATGTTGCGCAGATTCGTGGATGAATTGTAGTGATCTTCAGGAGCGGTCAGTCTAAGTGAAATGGAGTTGCCACTTGCCCAGTCGTCCAGTGCCGTGACTTCCGCAATCAACGATGTCAGGTTGGGAGAGACCAGCTCTGCATCGATATCGTCAGGGATATCGTCCCAGTTGACGAAGGTTGATGAGTAGAGGCGCTGATCCAGCGTACTGCCGGAATAATCGTCGGGAGTATTCTCAAGCTCGGAGCTGATATTGATCGAGAACCTGATGTCATCGGGTGCCGGAGATGCTGCATCACTGTCGACGGCTGCGGTGTCATCCGTCTCAAGACCATTGCCCGTACCGTCGACCGCCTGCCACTCCGTTTCCGGGGATGTGGTGTCATCGAGCGCTGCGGTGGACAGGGTCAGGTAGGCATTCTTGATGACGGCATCAGACGGAATGTCCAGGTTGTCAAAGCGCAAGGCCAGTTCTCTGGCATTGTTCTGGGCACCAGCATGAAACAGTTGGGAGACTTCATTACCGGTATTGCGGTGGACGAGCTCTGTGTTCTGATCTGAGTATTCATCTACATGCGCGCCAGCTTCGGCCTCGGTACTTGTCAGGTTCGGATTGTCAGCTTCCGTGTAGGAATAGCTCAGAACCGGCACTTTGCTGGCCACTGCGCTGCTACCGTGAAATTCGCGGATGTCGGCGTCGGTAGCGATATACGAGTCAAAGGGGGCTAGCAGGATTGACATGCTGCCGCCCTGAGTCCATCCCGGTTGACTGACCAGTTCTGACACGATGGCGCTCAGGTCCGGTGTTTCAACACTCGTTCCGGATGTGACTGCATCAGGGTCCGGAGAGGCCGAGTTGTCTGGCGGTACCGGATCCCAGGGTACCAGTGCACTGGTCCGTTTTGCCGGATCGCTGCGCTCTGCCAGTGACAGGGTAGTGTTACTGCCATTGGGATATTCCTGCGGGGCAGGGGTTGCTTCTGCACTGATATAGGCCGAGACCTCGCCAGTCTGGTTGGACGCGCTGGTCTTGACAAAGGTGATGCTGGCGGCTGTTATCGTGGCGCCCTGCGGTATGCTGATATCGTCGAAGCGGTAGGCAAGATAACCGGCACCGTGGCTGTCATCACCATCGTGAAACCAGCGGTTCACAGCCTGATTGTTGCTGTAGAGCAGTGTGCTGCCATCACTATCGGTAAACTCGGACACATCCGCAACCGCGACGGCAGTGTTGCTGATCTCGGTTGCACCGGTCGTGTCTTCCACGGAGGTGCTGTCCACGATATCGGACATCACCAGCGACGCCTCACCCAGGTTCACCAGCTTGCTGGTATCGTGTTCGGTCCCGTCGTTATTGCCATCTTCTGGACGAACGACGACCAGTTCGTCCGGACAGACGCCGTCGCATAGTTCAGTGCTTTCCGATTCCAGATAACCGACAGGGTAGCGGATGGCACCACCCTGGCCATAGCCTTGAAAGGCCATCAGGCCAACGTTGTAGCTGCTGGACTGGTCCAGCAGCAAGCCCATTGCAGTCTTCAGTCTGTCCATGCGGCTGATGCCGCCGAAGCCTGCATCCTGTGTACCCATCGATCCGGAGCTGTCCAGAACGAACAGGATATTGGGATTGTTGTTGAAAGCGTCATCGCTCTGGCCGAAGAAAATTTCGGTGTCGTCTGCCTGTGCCGGCGTCAATACACACAGACACAGAAGCAGGCTGTACAGGAAGCTCAAGCTCCTGTGAGTGTCAGGGCGGGTCATCAACAGTCTCCGGAATCGTCGGCTGCGCCAATCAGCAGCATGCCCTGTGCAATGGTTGTTGATGTATGTACATCCGGTAGCGAGGATGTTCCGGTAACAACAAATCGTCTGGCGCTGACCGGACCACCCAGTGAGTAACCCATGGCGGCCGCTCGCCCACCATATTCCAGCACGGACTCGGTCAGTTGCTCAGCGGACTGTCCCAGTTTGTTCTGCGACAGGGTCTCACTGTCATCGCTGCAGATGATGGATTCGAGTTTGCCGCTGATGGCCAGTACGGCATCGGATGCGGATTCGGCTGCCTGGAAGGTGATTTCCTTGTGCACGGCATTGCTGGCCAGTTGACCTTCAAGCGATGCGCTTCGCATGGCTGACACGCCCAGGATGGACAGCATGAAGATCATGATCATGGCGACCATGAGCACGGATCCCTGCTGGCGTGCGGTAGGCAGTTTCATCGTCGATTCCTGACGCTGACTGTCGAGCCGAAAGCCAGGCGCAGGCGACGGTCAGCGATATAGTTTGTTGCATTGCTGTTCAATGCCGTGCCGGGCTCGATGGCGTTGCCGGCGAGTAGATAGGTTCTGCTGTCAGGATTGCTGGCAACCTGCTCGAAAGATTGCATCAGCAGACCAATCTCGACACTCTCGATGCGACCACTACCCGGATTGCCATCCTGTGGGTCGACATATTCGATATCACCGTTGCTCAGTGGGTCGCGATAGCCAAGCCGAATCTTCAGGTTGGATATCCCTTCCACGACTTCCACCGGGGGGCGGTCGTATGGCCAGCTCTGCCGGTACAGGGCATGAACCGGATCACCTTCGGCGGTGGTGCGTTGCGTATTGCCCACATAGTAGATATTGGCCTCGAAGCGCATCACGCGGGTACGATCGTTGACGGACAGGCCGTAGGGTGCGGACAGGCGATTGTCACCGCGATTGCCGATGGCGGCATGTTGCAGTACACCATTGGACGCTTGTGTCACCTTGAAGATGTCCGCCACCTGACAGTTGGAAATCAGGGCCAGATCGCCGCTGGTGACGATCGGCGGCAGATCGCCGGCGATGATGACATCGTTGGCAACGCTTGCCATGGGCAGGATGGTGCGAGTCTCCGGGCTGCCGAATTGAACGGACAGCGCATGGGTACCTGCCAGAGGTTCGCCGACATCGTCCGGTGGCGTGAAATTCAGTGGCGCGGCCGGTGTCCAGCTGCCATCACTTGCTATCAGGGAACTGGAAATCGTGCTGACTGAATAGTCTGCCGTCGGTGCCTCTGTCGCCCGAATACGTGCCCGGACCTGACTGTCCACGCAGCCCTGGAAGCCTGCCATGCGCACATCGCTGACCATGGAGCTCAGGGCAAAACGACCATGCTCCTGCATCATCGCCATGCTGGAATTGAGCTGGGAGCTGCGTTTGGTGCCGACAAAGACGGTGATCATTCCACTGATCAGCAGCAGGCCGACAACCATGGCAATCATGAGCTCCACCAGAGAAAAGCCGGCGTGCATTCGGTGTCCGGCTCTGCTCTGTTCGGTCTCCGAGCCCGATCGACTGCGAGTTGTCGAACCGAATTCACCTGAGCTCATCATGGAAATACCTTGACCGACAGTGATCTGGGCGTATCGCTGCCGTCGAGAGTTTCACTCCACTGCACGGCAACACTGTAGGCGCCTTCCGCAGCGTCATAGGTAATGGTTCCCGTGGCAGGAATACCGGTAGAACTGGGCAACAGTGGTGTGAAATCGGAAGCGCCGTCCGGGGCGTACAGGTTCTGACTCCAGGCATGCAGATCCGCTGTTGCAATATCCGCTGGCGTGCAGGGCGTTTCATTGGCAATACAAGCCGGATTGGAAGTCCCTGAGCGGGTTGTCATGGCCTTGTAGGCATCACCTTTCAGAGCGTCGCGATTGACTCGCATGCGCTCCGTCATGTCCAGCACCATGAACTTTGCCTGCGACAAGGTATAGGCGTCCTGGCTGAAACGCATGCCCTGAACCTGCATGCGGGCTGCAGCCAGAAATCCGACAGAGAGCAGAATGACGGCTACCAGCACCTCGAGCAGCCCGATACCAGACTGTCGGTGCGGCTGACGCACTGCAGCTGCCGCCGGTGGAGCATGGCGCCCGCTGACAGAGCTGATCTTGCTGACGTTCAAACTGTTGTTCATCGAATGCCCGGTGTGCACATGAGCCTTGCTGGAAGTCACTTAACCGTTGTCACTGCAACTGATGGCCTGACCAAAGGAGTCGTACAGCGAGCCGTCGCCAGCCTTGCGTGCCTGGCGAATATCACCACTCATGGACACATTGACGGCACGCGCCGCACGACTACCCCTGTCATCGCAAAAGGTGAATGTGCCAGAACCGCGCCAGTTGCTCAGACCGCGGGGACCGAACCTTACATACGAGCGTTGTGTGGCATCCGCCACGCCTTGGGTAACGGCGCTGTTCTGCAGGGTGAAACCGGCAGGCAGTGAGCTTGCCAGCTTCAGGACGGTTTCCGTTGCGTCGATGACGCCGGCGTTGTCGGCATTGTCCACGAAGACTATCCAGCCCTTGTTCCAGTTGATGCCACAGCTCATGTCACTGTTACGTGCACACACGCTGATGCGGGAAGACTGCTTGATGGCTTCTGAACGGGCAAAGTTCAGCGCACCGGTAAGCTCCATGACACGGCTGTCCTGCTGCGATTGCTGAATGGTTTCCTTGAAACTCGGCGCAGCGATACCCAGCAGAATACCGGCTACAGCCAAGGCAATCAGTAGCTCCATCAAGGTAAAACCCCGAATAGAGTGACTGTCGGGATCCTGTCTCATCAATTGATTCTTCATCCAAACAACCAGAATGTGTACTGCTAGCGGCACAGATCCGTTTTTTTTCAGTGCTGGCGGTTTACAAGAGGCGGGCGTTGTCTGATAGTCGGTTCACTTCAGCGATGATGGCAGGTGACGTGGGATTTCAATTGGGTCTGGATACCGGCGGTACCTACACCGATGCGGTTCTGGTGGATGATGCGCAGAGAGTGGTTGCCACGGCAAAATCGCTGACCACGCATGCGAACCTGATAGACGGTCTGCGCTCGGCTGTTGATCAGGTTCTCAGCGAAGGTGTTGCCACGGAGGTCGAGCTGGTCTCGCTGTCCACCACACTTGCGACCAATGCCCTGGTCGAGGGGCGCGGTCGGGCGATAGCTCTGGTGTTGATCGGTTTCACGCCCGCGCAGTTGCAACGTGCCAATCTGCAGCAGGCGCTGGGTGGGGATCCGATGGTCTTTCTGGAAGGTGGCCACGACGCCGCGGGTCAGCCGCTGGCGCCACTGGATGCGGCCGGTCTGCGTCGATTCGTGCAAGAGGTTGACGAGCGGGTCGAGGCCTATGCGGTATCGTCCATGTTCGCTGTGCGTAACCCGGCTCATGAGAACGAAGCCTGGACGCTGATTTCCTCGATCACGCAAAAGCCGGTCAGCCGCGGTCATGAATTGAGTTCAGGGCTGGATGCCCCTCGTCGTGCATTGACAGCGTTGCTCAATGCCCGACTGATCCCGCTGACCGATGGCCTGTTGCAGGCAACGCGGGCTTTGCTGCAGCAGCGTAGCATCAGGGCGCCATTGATGGTCGTGAAAGGTGACGGCTCCCTGATCAGTGACACGATGGCTCTGAGCCATCCGGTAGAGACCATTCTCAGCGGGCCGGCAGCCAGTGTGGTCGGCGCACAGTTCCTCTGCCAGGAGGAGCATCTGATGGTGTCGGATATGGGAGGGACCACGACGGATATAGCCTTGATTCGAGATGGTCGTCCCCGACTGAATACTGAGGGGGCAATCGTGGGTGGCTGGCGGACCATGGTGCAGGCGATCGATGTGCAGACGCACGGTCTGGGCGGTGATAGCGGTATTCGATACAGTCGTGAAGGGCGGCAGTTCGAACTGCAACCACAGCGAGTCTTGCCATTGAGTCTGCTGATTCATCAGCGGCCAGAGCTGCTGGAGGTGCTCGAAGCACAATGGCAGCTACCCTTCAGCACCACGCACAGTGCACAGTTTGTCATGAGTCATGGCGTGTCCGCGAACCTTGCGGGACTGTCTGCGCAGCAGCGGGAGCTGTATGAACGGATTGTTGAAAATCCGATGGCCGTGCAAACGCTTTTCAGTGATCAGACACTGGAGCGTGCGCTGACAAGGCTCGAGCAAAGGAGTCTGGTTCTGCGCGCCGGGTTCACGCCCAGTGACGCGTCGCATGTGCTCGAACGGCAGGCAGACTGGAGCCGGCATGCGGCCAGTCTGGGCGCGCGCCTGCTGATGCGTTATTCAAAAGACAACCTTGGCCCGATCTATGTCACTGAGGAGCAATTCTGCGAGGCTGTGGCCAACAAGGTGTCCAGTAACACGGCACTGATGCTGCTGAACGCCGCCGCTTCGGCTCAGAAAGATGGCCAGCCGTTGTCCGAATCGCAGAAGGCATTGCTCAGTGCAGGGTTTGATCGAGAGGACGGCAAGTTGATGCGTGTGCGTGCCAGCCTGCAGCTGCCTGTAGTTGCATTGGGCGCGCCAGCCCGGAGCTACTATCCGCGGGCCGCTGACTTGCTGGATACCCGACTTGCACTCTGCGAGCATGCGCATGTTGCCAACGCATTGGGCGCCGTGGTGGGGTCCGTTCGCCAGCAGCAGCAGGTTCTTATCACGCCAGCGGGCGGAGAGCGAGTCAATGTATTGTTTCCTTCGGGCCCGGAAATCCATGACACGCTGGAAGAGGGGGCTGCAGCTGCAGCTCGAGTCTGCGAGCAACTGGCCCGAGGAAAGGTGGAACAGGCCGGTGGAACCGACATCAGCGTGAGTACGGATAGAGATGACAGGATTGTCAACAAGGATGGTCAGAGGATATTCTTCGAGAGTCGAATCAGTGCCGTGGCTGTCGGACGCCCCTCCGGGGTGGCATGAAAGGTGATTGCATGTGGGGATGTCACCATCTTCGACAACTTTCGTAACACCTTATTGATTCACATCGGGTGTCAGGACTTGTTCCCGTGCAGATGTTGTAGGGTAAGGGACTGGAACCATATTTGCGCCATTCGGAGCCAACAGGCTCGACTACTGCAACATCTTGCAAGCTACATACCACGGAGAAATACATGTCAGAAAATGCCAGCTACCCCACTCTTGCCGAAATGGGTATCGTCCGCTTCCACGAGATTTCCCACTACAGCCTGCGACAGGACGGCGTCGAGAAGGATGTGTTGCGAATCATCTACAAGCGGGCCAAGGGTTCGTTTCTGCCTTATAGCCGCAAGTACAAGTTTGGCCGTTCACTGAAAACAGTGGTTGCCGATGGTGGCACGTCTCGTATGGAGCATAGCTACGAGATCTCGCCGTTCCTGCTCAAGGCCGTTGCAGAACTCGACAAGCTGGTCGAGATCAACAAGCACGATGCCTCCAAGTCGGCCAATACCGAGCTGGCAGCTGATGTCATGACAGAGCTGGATGAGTTGGAAAAACTGGTCGGCGCATCAAACGGTGATGCCGCTGCGATTGCCGCCAAGTTCGAAAGCATTCGCAAGCATGTAGACGCTCTGTAGCGGCTATTCTGCAACAGACCATCACTGACGCGGCTCGACGACAGGGCGGCAGCTGGTTGGCTGTTGGAACGAGAGTTCCGGTGTCGTTGATCATCTGACCGTGCCGCTTGCCCTGATAGCGGGCAAGCGACGGTCGGTTGTGTCTCAGCGTTTCGGGATGTAGATATCCGTTACCGTACCCTCGGCAACTTCTGCGGCGAAGTTGAGTGTTTCCGACAGGGTTGGATGCGGATGTACCGTCAGGGCCAGATCTTCGATGTCGGCCCCCATCTCGAGAGCCAGCACGGCCTCTGCAATCAATTCTCCGGCATTGGGGCCCACCATGCCCGCACCCAGTACCCGTTTGGTTTCCGGATCGTAGAGCACCTTCGTCATGCCTTCACTGCGCGCCATACTGAGCGCGCGACCGCTGGCGGCCCAGGGAAATACCCCTTTTTCATAGGCAATTCCCTGCTCCTTGGCCGTGGTCTCGGTCAAGCCCATCCAGGACACTTCCGGGTCGGTGTAGGCCACGGACGGGATGGTCTTTGCGTCGAAGTAGCTCTTCTTGCCAGCCGCTACCTCGGCAGCTACCTTGCCTTCGTGGGTGGCCTTGTGAGCCAGCATTGGCTGACCGACAAGGTCACCGATGGCAAAGATGTGACTGACACCGGTTCGCTGCTGTGAGTCGACGCTGATGAAGCCACGTTCATCGACGTCGACACCCGCCTTGTCGGCATCAACAGCATGGCCATTGGGGCTTCTTCCGACCGCCAGCAGAACGCGATCAAAGGTATCGCTGGCCGGTGCCTTGCCGCCCTCGAAGTTCACTGTCAGGCCGGCATCAGTCGATTCCATGCCGGTGACTTTCGATCCGGTGAAGATATTCTCGAAATCCTTCTTCAGCCGCTTCTCCAGCGGACGAACCAGATCTCTGTCGCAGCCCGGCATCAGGCCGTCGGAGAGCTCGACCACGGTCACCTTGCTGCCCAGTCCGGCGTAGACACAGCCCATCTCCAGACCGATGATGCCGCCACCGATGACCAGAAGACGCTGGGGTATGTCGGCCAGTTGCAGTGCGCCAGTGGAATCCATGAGACGTTCATCCTCATAGGGAAAGCCGGGAATGCGGATACTGCGCGAACCGGCTGCGATGATGGCATTGTCGAAACTGACCAGGCGCGGCGCCTGATCATTGTCTTCATCAGGCATCGAGGCGCTGATAGCCATCACATGACTGCTCTGGAAGCGGCCGAAGCCCTGTGCCACCGTGACCTTGCGCTGTTTTGCCAGGCCGGCAAGTCCTCCGGTCAGTTTGCCGATGACGTCTTCCTTGAACGAGCGCAGCTTGTCGATGTCGATTTCCGGTTCGGCGAAGCTCACACCGTGAGCCGCCATACCGCGAGTCTCCTGAATGACGGCTGCCGTATGCAACAGAGCCTTGGAGGGAATGCAGCCCACATTCAGACAGACGCCTCCAAGGTCCGGGTAGCGTTCGATCAACAGCACTTTCAGGCCCAGGTCGGCAGCCCGGAATGCGGCGGTGTAGCCACCGGGTCCGGCTCCCAGCACCACCAGTTCGTAGTGTTCCTCGGCGCTCTGCCGGTCCTGATCGGAGGCAACGCTTTTGCTGCTGTCGGTAGAGACCGGCTTTGCATCCGAGTTTCCACCCAAAGCCTTCTCCGCAGGTTTGGACTCGGATGAGCTTGCAGCAGGTGCTGACTGCCCCTCTTGTGTATCCGACTTGTCCTTCGCGCTGGATGAATCCGAGCCCGCGGCACTTTCGCTGCCGCCCGTATCACTCGCAGCGGCCACGTCCAGGACCAGAATGTCACTGCCTTGCGAGACTCTGTCGCCGGTCTTGAGCAGTAGTGAGGTGATGACGCCGGCAGCCGGGGAGGGAATTTCCATACTCGCCTTGTCACTTTCGACAGTGATCAGCGAATCTTCCTTCGAGATGGTATCGCCAAGCGATACCAGTACTTCGATGACTTCGACGTCGTTGACATCGCCAATGTCGGGAATCTTGACTGTTTCCAGTTCACTCATTGAATCTTATGCTCCGGGTTCTGCAGACTGCGCATCCAGCTTTCTGTCTGGCGCAGCTGCAGATAGGGGTTCTCGGATATGGCGTCACTCAGCCAACTCGGACTATTCATGAATGATCCGGGTCAGAGAGTCAGTCGGCGTATATCGCTGATCTGGCGAACGTAGTGCGCCATGAAGCGTGCTGCATCGGCACCATCGACCACTCGGTGGTCATAGGTAAGATCCAGCGGGCACATGAGCCGTGGTACGAATTCACTGCCGTTCCAGACCGGCTGCATGGTGGCGCGGGTGATTCCCAGAATGGCGACTTCGGGTGGATTGACGATCGGTGTGAACGAGGTGCCACCGATCCCGCCGAGGCTGGAGATGGTCATGCTGGCTCCCTGCATCTCATCCGGCTTGAGTTTTTTCTTCCGGGCCCGGGCGCTGACGTCGGACATCTCCTCGGCAAGCTGATAGATGCTCTTCTTGTCGACATCCCGGAATACCGGAACCACCAGACCGTTCGGCGTATCAACGGCGATGCCGATGTGATAATAATTCTTGTAGAACAGGGCCTCGCCATCGGCTGACAGGGAGCTGTTCAGCTTGGGAAAGGCCTGCAGGGATTTGACCAGCGCCTTCATGTGAAAGGCCAGACCGGTGACCTTCGGGTCATCCTCACGGGCCTCGTTCTTCAACTGCTTTCTGAAGGCCTCCATTTCCGTCACGTCGGCCAGGTCGTGGTGTGTGACCATCGGCAGGTTCAGCCAGGCTCGGTGCAGATTGGCAGCACTGAGCTTGTTGATACGTCCCAATGGAACACGTTCGATGTCACCGAACCTGGAAAAGTCGACTTCCGGAATGGCAGGAATACCGGCACCGCCACCGGCCAGGCTGCCGGCACTGCTGCCGTAGTTGGCATTCACGCCTTCCATTGCCTGCTTGATGAACGAACGCACATCCTCCTTGCTGATTCGGCCCTTGGGGCCGGTGCCGGAGATCAGTGACAGATCGGCGCCGTGCTCCCGGGCATAGCGTCTGACCCCGGGACTTGCGTGGGCCTTGCGCATGCTTTCATCGCTGATATGCGCTGTCGGTGAGCTGGGTGTCGGGTTGCCAGCTGCTGCTGCCGGTGCGTTGGCCGCTGCCTGTTTGGTCTTTTCTTCGTCCTTGTCCTTGTCTTTGTCCTCGGCAGTTGCTGCCCCTGACTCCGGTTCGGCTGGTGAGTCGGCGGCGGGTTCCTGAGGTGCTGCGTCGTCCGCTGCGGGTTTCTTTTCGTCCGCGCTGCCGCTACCTGTCGTACTCATCGTACCGATCACATCACCGGCGTTGACGGTATCACCCACCGAAATAGTCAGCGATTCGATGACACCGGCTTCTGTCGCGGGCACTTCCATGCTCGCCTTGTCACTTTCCAGTGTCAGCAGGGAATCATCCACGCTGATCTGGTCTCCAACCGACACCAGTATCTCGATGATCTCGACATTTTCAGAATCGCCAATATCGGGAATGACGATGTTTTTCGTGCTGTCTGATTCACTCATGGTCGCCTCCCTCAAGCCGTCGCCGGATTGGGTTTGTCAGGATCGATGCCGTACTGCTGTACCGCCTTGGCAACGGTCACCTTGTCCAGCTTGCCGTCCATGGACAGGGAGTGCAGCGCCGCTATGGTCACATAGCGTTTGTCCACTTCAAAGAATTCCCGCAGTTTTTCCCGGGTATCGGAACGTCCGAAACCATCGGTACCCAGCGTGGTGAATGTGGCAGGCACAAACTCGCGTACCTGGTCGGCGTGGGTCTTCATGTAGTCAGTCGAGCTGACTACCGGTGCGTCACCGGTGCCCAGAACCTGGGTGATGTAAGGCACTCGCGGGTCATCGTTCGGGTGCAGCATGTTCCATCGTTCCACTTCAAGACCGTCGCGAGCCAGTTCATTGAAACTCGTGACGCTGTAGATCTCGGCGCCGATATTCCACTCGGTCTCCAGCATCTCGGCGGCGGCGATGACTTCGCGCAGAATGGTGCCGCTGCCCAGCAGGCGTACATGGGTGTCGAACCTTGCCGCCTTCTTCTCATCGCCATCAGCGATCTTGCGCAACTGGTAGATGCCCTTGACGATGCCTTCTTCGGCACCCTCCGGCATGGGCGGGTGCAGATAGTTCTCGTTCATTGCCGTGATGTAGAAGTACACACTCTCCCGATTGGTCAACATGCGGGTCATGCCATGGTGAATGATCACGGCCATCTCGTAGCTGAAGCAGGGGTCATAGCTGATGCAGTTGGGGATGGTATTGGCCAGTACCAGTGAATGACCGTCTTCATGCTGCAGTCCCTCGCCATTGAGCGTGGTCCGACCCGCCGTACCGCCGATCATGAATCCACAGGCGCGCATGTCGCCAGCGAGCCAGGCCAGATCGCCAATGCGCTGGAAGCCGAACATGGAGTAGTAGATATAGAACGGCAGCATGTTCACGCCGTGCGTGGAATAGGAGGTGGCGGCTGCCAGCCAGCTGGCCATGGCGCCGGCCTCGGTAATGCCTTCCTCCAGGATCTGACCTGTCTTGTCTTCCTTGTAGTACATGATCTGGTCACGATCCTGCGGCTCATACAACTGACCGACGGATGAGTAGATGCCCAGCTGTCGGAACATGCCGTCCATGCCGAAGGTACGTGCCTCGTCCGGTACGATAGGTACGATATTCTTGCCGATCTTCTTGTCGCGGGTAAGGATCGTCAGCAAGCGCACGAACGCCATGGTGGTGGAAATCTCGCGATCGCCTGAACCTTCCAGCAGCGGTTTGAAGGCTTCCAGTGGCGGCACTTCCAGGGGCTCGGCAAATTTCTTGCGCTGTGGCAGATAGCCGCCGAGTGCCTTGCGGCGTTCCTGCAGGTATTTGATTTCAGCGCTCTCGGGGTCGGGCAGGATGTACTCGTAATTCTTGACCTGCTCGTCGGTGAGCGTCAGCCCGAATCGGTCACGCATCTTCAGCAGGGATTCCAGGTCCATCTTCTTCTGCTGGTGGGTGGCATTGGTACCTTCACCGGATTCACCCAGACCATAACCCTTGACGGTCTTGGCCAGGATGACGGTCGGTTGCCCCTTGTGATCGACGGCCTGCTGATAGGCGGCGAACAACTTGTGCGGGTCGTGTCCGCCACGATTGAGCCGCCAGATGTCCTCATCGGTGAGGTTGGCGACCAGCGCCTTGGTTTCGGGGTATTTGCCGAAGAAATGCTCGCGGGTATAGGCACCACCCTTGGCCTTGCAGTTCTGGTATTCGCCATCAACGGTTTCCATCATCAGCTGCATCAGCTTGCCGGATTTGTCCTTGGCGAACAACGGATCCCAGTAGGAACCCCAGATGACCTTGATGACATTCCAGCCGGCACCGCGGAAGACGCCTTCCAGTTCCTGGATGATCTTGCTGTTGCCGCGCACCGGGCCATCGAGACGCTGCAGATTGCAGTTGATGACGAAGTTCAGGTTGTCCAGTTTTTCACGACCGGCCAACGAGATGGCACCCAGGGATTCAGGTTCATCCATTTCGCCATCGCCCAGGAACGCCCAGATCTGACGATTGTCGGTACGCGCCAGACTGCGATCGTGCAGGTACTTCATGAAACGCGCCTGATAGATCGACGTGAGTGAACACCAGCCCATGGAGACGGTCGGGAACTGCCAGTACTCCGGCATCAGCCAGGGATGTGGGTAGGAAGAGAGACCCTTGCCATCGACTTCACGGCGGAAATTATCCAGCTGCTCGACAGTCAGGCGGCCCTCCAGGAAAGAGCGTGCATAGATGCCGGGTGCCGAATGACCCTGCATCATCACGACATCGCCACCGTGTTCAGGCGTGGGTGCGTGAAAGAAGTGGTTGAAGCCCACGTCGTACAGGGTGGCAGCCGAGGCAAAGCTCGACAAATGTCCGCCGAGCCCCGAATCGTCTCGCTGGGCTCGCAAGACCATGACGGTAGCATTCCAGCGAATCATGGAGCGCAGGCGATGCTCCAGCTCGTGATCTCCGGGGCTCTTCTGTTCCAGATGGACCGGAATGGTATTGACATACGCCGTGCTGGCGTCATACGGCAGATTGGCACCGGAGCGACGCGCCTTGTCAATGAGTCGTTCCAGCAGAAAGTGAGCGCGCTCGGGTCCTTCATGTTCGATGACGGCATCGAGCGCATCCAGCCATTCCTGCGTTTCGATTTCGTCGGCGTCAAGCATCGGGTTGGTGGTCATGTATGTGTCGGTTGTCCCGTGGTTGGAATCGCAGTGGCTTATAGTACGCGTTTCGTTCCGAGGCTGGCAGGGGGGACAGATGCGCACAACGGCGCTGCAGCGCCATTGACGGGTGCTCGGTGAATGTTGTGTTGGTCGAGCTTGGCCTTGCTGCGGATGTGGCGCAGTGCGTTATGAGGGCGCTGGGAATAACGGTTTCGAGGACCATGCACACCGGCAAAGTCATATACCGTCTGATCAGTAGGCAGACGTGTTTCGTCGGACAACGTTCTTGCGTCGCAGCATGTGTGTGCTCGGCAGGCGACTATCCGCCTGCATTCCTGCCTGTGTCCGACGCGTAATCGTGCAATTGGATCGTGCGAAAAAAAAATTCAGGAATCCGTTACGAGAACGCTTCAGATAGCGACGGCTACCGGCTCGTCGACTAGTGTGCCGATCAGTTTGCCGTTGTCGACACTGTCCAGCCGTACCGGCATGATGCGGTTGGCCAGATTCTGCGGGCTGTTGATGCGGACTCGCTGATAATTGGGCGTGTAGCCCTGGTGCGTCCAGATGCTGTGTCCCTGATCATCGACGGACTCCCGGCCGCGTTCCCACAGGACATCCGCCACGGAACCGAGCGAGCGAGTCAATTGCTCGCTCTTGAGCTGTTCACCGAGCTCGTGCAATTGTCGGCTTCTCTGCTGGCGAATCTCCATGGGGACGGCGTCGGGAAGTCCGGCTGCACGCGTACCGTCACGTTCGGAATAGGTGAAGGCATGGATATGCCCGAACCCCTGAGTGGCGATGAATGCGAGAGAGTCCTCCCATTCCTGTTCGCTCTCTCCGGGAAACCCGGCGATGATGTCCGTGGTGATGTTGAAGTGGGGTACCGCGGCGCGCAGCTCACTGGTCAGGGCATTGAAATCGGCAGTCTTGCAGCGTCTGGCCATACGCCGAAGGACCGTGTCAGAGCCGCTTTGCAGAGGCAGGTGCATGTGCGGTTGCACACGAGCATTGTCAAACAGTGTCAGAAAACCCGGTGAGAGGTCCCAGGGCTCCACTGAGGCGAAACGAATGCGCGGAATATCTGTATCGTTGAGCAGAGCTTGTACGAGATGCTCCAGATCAGTATCAAGATCGGAGCCGTATCCGCCGACATGAACTCCGGTCAGGACGACTTCCCTGACATCTTCTTTCTGCAGTTGCCGGACTTCGTCGACAATGTCGCTGATGGTTCGGCTTCGTTCGGCACCACGCGCCACGGTGACAATGCAGAAGGTACAACGATACCGACAACCATCCTGAATCTTGATGAAGGCCCGATGACGATTGCGAGTGAACAAGGCAGCATTGGCGGGCAAGGTCGCGGCCTGGGGCATGGACACCTCGGCGAATGCACGGCGTGTCAGTGGGACCAGTTCGTCCTTGCGGGTATTGGGAACGATCAGGTCCACTCCCAGTTCGGCCAGAGCGTTGTCCGGCTCCAGTTCGCTGTAGCAGCCGCTCACCACCAGCTTCGCCTGTGGGTTGGCGCGTTGCAGGCGTTGCAGCTTCTGACGGGACTTGCGTACCGCCTCTCGAGTCACGGCGCAGGTGTTGAGCACCATGACGTCAGCCTCGGACGGGTCATTGGCGATCTGATCGCCAGCTCCGGTAAAGGCCGTAGCCCATTGTTCCAGCTCCGCCTCGTTCAGGCGGCAGCCAAGAGCACTGAGATGAATACGCACGTATGAAGGCCTCGAATCGTTCGACAGTGATGCAGATCCGGGATTACAGGCGCCGTCGGAGTGGCTTACTCTGTAATGCTTTGCGATCACTGTCTGTGGTGGAATGTATAGTTTACTTAAAGACATATCGAAATACGTGATTTACTGCGTGACAAGATTGTGGCGACAACCTGTTTTCGCTAGGATGTCTGCTGCGCTTGGCACATATGCTGTTTGACCCCTGTCACCGGAACCGACTTCATGTTCAGAGAGTTTGAGAAAGCCCCCAGCAGGTCTTCATATCAATTGAAATTCGTATTGGCAGCCCTGGCGTTGATCGCGTTGGTGGCGGCGTGGGTATCACGCTCCAATACGGTGCACGACCTGAAAAGTACTCAGTTGGAGCGTGATCAGGTCACCATGCTGCTCGATGAGCGCAGTGTGGAGCTGCAAGGCGCCGAACAGATCATTGTCGATCTGGAAGCCGAGCAGAGCACCTTGAAGGAGGCCATCGCCAGCGGCGAGAGCGAACTGGCGAGTCTGCGCGAGCAGATGCAAGCGCTGGGAGCCGAACGAGACGAGACACAGGGTCTGCTGGCAGATGCTGGTCAATCAAAAGGCGAGCTGGAAGAGCAGGTCGCTGCGCTGACTGCCGAGCTGGAAACAGCGCAGGCACGCATGAGCGAACTTGATGCCGAGCGTCAGGCCGCAGCCATCCAGCTGGAAAGCGTTGTTGCCGCCATCGATCTCGAGGCCGATGCGCGAATCGTCGAGCTGCGCAACGAGCTTGCTGCCTCGGATGAGGCGCTGAACAGCAGCAAGACACGAGTCAGCGAACTGAATGATGAAGTCTCCCGACTGCAGGCACTCATGGAAGAGTCCGGTCAGCAGGTCGAAGCTCGCGATGCACAGGTCGCCGAACTGAACGATCGAATCGCCAGTCTGCAGACACAGTTGCAGGCCTCTGGCCAGCAAGCCTCCGACAGCGATGCCCGGTTGGTTGAACTCAACGATGAAATCGCTGCGTTGAACCAGAAGATTGCCGAGCGCGAATCGCAGATCGAAGAGCAGGTCGCGCTGATTCGTGATCAGGAAGTCCAGATTCTGCAACAGCAGGCATCTGTCGGAGAGCAGGAAGCGATACTCGGCTTTGCCCAGTCAGAACTGCAATCTCTGCAATCTGCCGCAAGCTTCTCCGGCAATGAACTGCGAAACGCAGAGGCCAGCTATAACTCGTTACTGGCGGTCTACGATACCGATGTTGCCCAGCTGAATGCCGAGATAGGCGACCTGGAAGCGCGCAAGGCGGCTCTCGAGGCCGATATGGAAAATCTGCAGGGGCACATTGGCACTGTCGAAGATGAGCTGGGCTCCACGCAAGATCGTCTGGCGCAGACCGAATCGGCGCTGAGCGAGACACAAACGGCACTGTCCGATACGGAAGTGCAATTGGCTGATGCTCGTGAATCGCTGAGCATGGCGGAGCAGGAGCTGGCAGGACGCACGGAAGAGCTGGCCGGTGTACAGGCGGAGCTGGCTGCCACCGAAAGCATCCTGCAAGGCGAGATCCAGCACAAGATGGCGCAGCTGGCAGATGTTCAGGAGCAGTATGCCGCGCTTGATCAACGTTTTCAGGCTGCACAGATGGCTATCGCCGAACGCGAATCCAATGTCGGCAATCTGAATGTCAGAGTGCAATCGCTGTTGTCCTCATCCGACAATCTGGACTCCGAGCTGGAAGCCTCCAGGCAAGGCTATCAGGTGTTGCAGGGTCAGTTCGATGCCGAAGTCGTGGCTCTGAATGTCGAGATCGGTGAGCTCGAAGCACAGAAGCAGGCACTGCAGGCCGAAGTGGAAGACCTGACCGTACAGGGACAGGGACTGCGCTCCGAAAAGGGTGAGTTGCAGCTGGCTCTGGGAAGCTTGCAGGAAGAACTGGAACAGGTTCGAGCGCAGAGCAACGCAGAGATTCAAACCCGAACGGCTCAAATCCAGAGCCTCCAGGCAACCGTCAGCGAACAGAGCCAGAGCCTGGAAAGTCAGGTGGTCGAACTGCAATCCAATGTCGACGAGCTGCGTAGCGTGCGCGATTCGCTGGTCAGTGAACGAGACAGCATGCAGGCAGCGATGAACGAGCTGCAGGCGGACAAGGACTCACTGGTCACCGCTCAGGCCAGTCTTGAGGCGGAGCAGACCGCTGCCGCCGAATCGCTGATCGAGCTGGAAGCTGCGGTCGGTGAGCTGCAGGCGACGGTGGATATTCAGAAGCCAGTCATCGCCGAACTGCGTGAACGCAACAGTGCGCTGGAAGAGGAGTTGGCTGCGGCCAGAGCCGTTGCCGAGGAAGAGCAGATTTCCTACGAGGCACAGCTGGCTGAACTTCAGGCAACCATCGATCTGCAGAAACCGGCACTGGCTGAATTGCGCTCGCGCAGCTCGGCACTGGATGAACAGCGTGCGCAGATGGCAATGAACGTCAACACCTTGCAGGCACAGCTCGAAGGCGTCAGCAATGAGCAGAACGAAGAACTGGTAGCCGCTCAGGCTGCCGCTGAAGAATTGCAGGCGACCATCGATCTTCAGGTCCCGGTTATCGCGGAGCTGCGTCAACGTAGCGCCTCTCTCGAGAACCAGCTGGCAGCTCGTCAGGCCGAGATCGACGAACTTCAGTCCACGATCGACCTGCAGGTACCGGCCATCGCAGAATTGCGTAGTCGCAGTGAATCGCTGGAAGCCGAGTTGGCTGCCCATCGATCGGAAGCTGAAGAACTGCAGTCCACCATCGACCTGCAAGTACCTGTGATCAGCGAATTGCGTGGTCGCAGCAGTTCACTCGAAGAAGAGCTTGCCGCTCGTCAGCGTCGAATCGACGAACTGCAGGCAACGGTATCCGAACAGGAAGCGGCGTTGAGCGAACTTCGAACTCGCAGTGCTTCACTGGAAGAGGCCATTGCTGGCAAGGATGCGGAAGTCGCGGAATTGCAATCAACCATCGATCTGCAGAAGCCTGCCATCGCCGAGCTGCGGGCTCGCGCCAGTGATCTGGATGTCGAGCGAGCAAGAATGGCCACTCAGGTCACGGTTCTCGAAAGCCAGCTGATGGACGCCAATGCCGCCAGTGAAGACAGTGGTGCGGTAGCAGAGCTTCAGTCCGAGAAGGCAGCGTTGGAAGCTCGCGTCAGTGAGATTCAGAGTCTGTTCGACTCCAATGCCGGTCAATCGAACGAAGAAGTGGAAACGCTGACAGCTGCGCGTGATGAGCTGGAAGCGGCCAATGCCGAGCTGACGGCGAAGAACGAGGAACTGCTGGCCAGCTATGCAAATCTGGAAGATGCCAATGGTTTCGTCAAGGAGCGTGTCGATACCCTGCGGGCTGAACGCGATGCAGCGATGGAGCAACTCGGCGTTCTGGAAACCGAACAGGCTGCCCTCAATCGCCAGCTTGTCGACCTGGAGAACGGTAATGCCTTCCTGACCGAGAAGGTCACAGCCCTGGAAGAAGAGAAGGCTGAGATGAGCGGACAGCTGGCTTCCCTGAGTACAGAGAGGACGGTTCTGCAGGCTCAGCTTGAGAGTGCGACGACCGACGCCAGTGAGGCGGCGGATGCCAGCAACGCTGTACAGGCGGAAGTCGATGCTCTGCAGTCACAGTTGAGCGAACTGTCCGCAAGCCGCGATGGCCTGGAAGGTGAAGTGGTTGAACTGGGGGCCCTGGTCGGTGACCTGGAAGCCCAGTTGGCCGTTGCGAATGAAGCTCGAGACGATGATGCCGTGACCATTGAAGGTCTGCAGACTGAACTGACTTCAGTTCAGACGCGTGTGGAAGGTCTGGAGGCAGAGCTGGCGACAGCCAACGAGGCATCGGCAGCAGCAAGTAGCGCCATGGCTGATGTGCAGCAGTCGCTGGATACCACCTCACAGGAGAAGGCCGCGCTGGAACAACAGCTGGCTGATTCCGAGGTGCTGGTGGGTGATCTGCAAGCTCAACTGGCGGCTGCGACCACTCAGATCAGCGATCTTGAATCACAATTGGCTGACGCAAGTGCTCGACGAGAAGAGCTTGAAGCCGAACTGGCCAACGCTCAGGCAGAGTTGGGTGATACCGGCCTGCAGGTGCAGACTCTGCGTTCCACGCTCGAGACCGATACCAGCACGCTGAGCCAGCAGATCACGGCTCTGGAAGCCGAGAAGGCAGATCTGGAAGGTCAGTTGCAGGCAGCCATGGAGAATCGATCTTCACTGGAGAGTGAAGTCGATGCGTTGCAGACAAGAGTGGCTGAACTGGAAACCGAACAGGGCAGCCTGAGCGAAGAGAAGGCGGCGATCGAAGCCACATTGGCCGAACTGCAAACGGCTCGGGATGAGCTGGATGGTCAATTGGCCGAACTGGGCTCTGCCAAGGATGATCTGGAGGCACGGCTTGCCGATGCGGAAACAGCGTCTGCCGATTTGCGAGAGCAGCTGGCAGAGAGTAATCGTGGAGCTGCGGAACAGTTGTCTCTGGCGGAGAATCTGGCGGCGAAGCTGGCTGATATCCAGGGTCTGACTCAGAGCGAGGAACAGCGAGCCCAGTCTCTGCGCGATACCATCGAGGCCAATCTGGTCGAGAATGGTGTTGAAGGCGTTACTGTGAGCGTTCGGGATGACAATGGTATTGAAGTGAACCTGCCTAGCGGTGCTCTTTTTCTGTCGGGCCGGGCTCGTCTGAGTGCAGCCGGTCGTACCTTGATGACCAAGGTTGCCACGGCGCTGGAAGATCTTGATAACGACATCGTGGTTGAAGGTCACACCGACAGTATTCCGGTCAGCGGCGAGTTGCTGGCCTACTTCCCCAGTAACTGGGAATTGTCGGTCGCGCGTGCTGCCAACACCGTGAACTTCCTGGAGTCTCAGGCGGGTGTCAGTGCGGAGCGACTCTCAGCAACCGGTTATGGATCGCAACGACCAGTAGCGCCCAATAACACTCGGGAAGGTCGTGCACTGAACCGTCGAGTGGAGCTGGTTGTACAACCTTGAGTAGCGAAACGGATACCGACAACGTCATCGATATTGAAACGGGGCAGGTATCCGAACCGGCAGGTGACATTGCGTTTGACAAGACCATTTGTGTTGCGATGACGGGAGCATCAGGTATTCAATACGCCTTGCGGCTGATTGAATGCCTGGTGCAGGCCAACTGCGAAGTCTATGTCCTGATGTCCAAGCCGGCACGCATCGTCATGGGGATGGATACCGACATCCCGGTGCCGGCGCGTACGGCACAGGTTCAGGCGCAATTCTCGCAGATGTATGGTGCACGCGAGGGGCAGTTGAAGGCATTCGGTCAGGAAGAGTGGACGGCACCGGTGGCCAGCGGGTCAGGGGTGCCGGATGCCATGGTCATCTGCCCGTGTACCACGGGAACGCTGGCGTCGGTCGCGGCGGGAACGTGCAACAACTTGCTGGAACGAGCTGCCGATGTGGTGATCAAGGAAGGGCGCAAGCTGATCGTGATGCCGCGGGAAATGCCGTTTTCCCTGATCCATCTCGAGAACATGTCGCGACTCGCTCGTGCGGGTGTGGTGATCATGCCGCCGAACCCTGCTTTCTACAATCTGCCCAAGAGTGTCGACGAACTGATCGATTTTGTCGTGGCACGCATCATGGACCAGCTGGGTGTCAGGCAGACCCTGATGCCGCGCTGGGGTATTGACGAGGAATAAGGTTCCCCTTTGATAATCCGAGAAGTTCGCACTGGTCTACCTAACTCATGCAACTACCTCTGTTTCCACTTTCCAGTATCATCCTTCCCGACGGTCTCATGCCCTTGCGTCTGTTCGAGCGGCGTTACATCGACATGGTCAAGGACTGCTTCCGTAACGATTCCGGGTTCGGAATCTGCCTGATCAAGTCAGGAAGAGAGGCGGGTGGCATTGCCGAGCCCTACCCGCTGGGCACCCGGGTATCCATCATCGATTTCGATCAGGGGTCAGACGGACTTCTGCACATTACCGTCAAGGGCGAAGAGGAGTTCCGTTTGCTGACGTACGTGTCCTCCGACACCGGCCTGCTGATCGGTGAGGTGGAAGCGCTTGCTCCCCAGCCACCGACACCCATGCTGCCGGAATACGAGCTGTTGGCGCAGAAGCTGGACTTGATACTGAGCTATCTCGAAACGGATATTCATTTTGAAGAGAAGCTTCTGGATGATGCTGACTGGGTCAGTCACCGACTGCTGGAAGTATTGCCGCTGGCCAGCGAGGCCAAATACGAGCTGCTGCAGATGGAAAGCAATCACGAAAGATTGAACGCACTCAGGGCTCTGCAGATAGAGATTGCTGAACGTCCTGCCTGATCATCCGGTAGCGAGGCCACAGTGCCTCGCCTCGCCTCGCCTCGCCGCAGTCGACAAGACATCAGCGGTTTTTCCCACGCGCGCGACCGCGTCCTGCCCACCGTGGCGCAGTACGAAACCGGGCCAGCGCCTACAGTGACTTCTGGTAGATCTTCGAGTTACGCGCCTGGTTGTAGCTGGCGCGCCGACTGGCGGGCAGGTCATCCAGTGCCATTTCAGAGTAGCCGCGTGCGATGAACCAGTGTCCGGTGTGGGTGCTGAGAATTCTGGCGTATCGACACTGGCGTTTGCGCGCCTCCTCTTCCAGATGGGTCAGCATCTGATCCGCCCGGCCTTGTCCCCGGTAGTCGGGATGGGTGGCAATGCAGGCGATCTCCGCGGTTGATGAGTCATCTTCCAGATACAGGGCGGCGCAGGCGACGATGGTGCCATCGCGCTCGCTGACCACGAAACGATCGATATCCAGTTCCAGGGCTTCGCGAGAGCGGCTGACCAGAGTGCCGCTGGCTTGCAGTGGGGTGATCAGTTCAATGATGCCACCTACGTCCGATATGCTGGCAGGCCTGATATGTTCCCAGCGCTCGGCCGTAATCAGTGTGCCGCTACCATCACGTGTAAACAGCTCTCTGAGCAGGGCATTCGGATCGTCATTCTGCAGGAGATGTATCCGTTCCACTCCCTGACGACAGGCCTTCACCGCGTTGGGCAGGATCTGTTCGAGACTCAGGTCCGGTGCTGCATCTTCACTGGCCATGTGAAAGTCTCCGGCCGCGCCGTAGAGTCGTTCGATTCGATTGGCACTGGCCTGACGCAGGATGGAGTCATCCTGATCGCGTGGCAGGGCATCGACAAGAAACGCCAGTTTGTCGGCTTGCAGCGCAATGGCCGCGGCGGTAGCCACTTCGGTAACCGTCACATTGAACACTTCCCCGGTGAGCGAATAGCCCAGCGGTGGCAGCAGTACCAGATGGCCTGCATCCAGCAGGCTCTGAATGGCGTCGTGATGCACTTCACGCACCGAGCCGGTGTGCTGGAAGTCGATACCTTCATGAACGCCGAAGGGTTGCGCGGTGACGAAATTACCTGATGTCACTGCCAGGCGGGCACCTGCCATGGGGGTATTGGGCAAACCCATGGACAGGCGGGCTTCCAGATCATTACGCGCCAGTCCCGTGGCGGTGATGATCGTCGACAGGGCGTGTGAGTCCGTGACGCGGCGCCCATCCACGATATGGCTGGTCGTTCGGGACTGCGCCAACTGGTGATCCACCTGATCACGGATACCGAAACACAGCACAAGACGTAAACCAATATGGCTCAGCAGTGTCAGATCATGTGTCAGCGTCGGCAAGAGATCACTATTCAGGGTGCTGCCGGGCAGAGCCAGTACCAGTGTCTTGCCTCGATGAGCATTGATATACGGCGAAGCGGCCCGAAACCAGTTGATGGCTTCATTGGTTCCGTGGGTCTGATTGGTCATTGAATGCAGTAGTAGCGTTGCCTGGGTGCGAACTGGATGCGTCTTCGTGGACTGCGCCCTATAGTAAACCGCCTATGCTCTGTACGGCGAGGGATGTGGAACAGTTGTTGCGCACCATTGATTACCAGACTGGAGATAGATGCAGTGTTAGATAGCCTGAGTTCCTGTTGTGCCCCTGGACAGATCCGTCGACGTTTCGATTCGAGGCGGTTGTTGGCCGGTTTGACGCTGGGGCTTGCCATCAGCTTGCATCCGGCCCTGTCGAGGGCGGCACCCGAGGAGGATAGCTGGGCTCGCACAGTCTCTCAGGCCGCAAACTCCGTGGTCTCGCTACAACTGTCCCAATTGCGAAATTTCGACGACTCGGAGCAGGGAGGCAGCACTGCAACCGGATTTGTCGTTGATGCCGAACGCGGTATCATTCTGACCAACCGGCATGTTGTGGGCTCCGGTCCCATCCGCATTTCAGCCACCTTCCAGAATCAGGAACGCGTGGATGCCGTGCCGTTGTACCGGGACCCTGTCCATGACTTCGGCTTCATTCGCTACGATCCGCAGGATCTGCAGTATTCGCAACCGCAGTCATTGAGTCTGCGGCCCGACAAGGTCAGCACCGGCATGAATATCCGGGTTATCGGCAGTGATGGCGGGGAGCAGTTGTCCATCCTGCCAGGTA
This sequence comes from uncultured Granulosicoccus sp., assembly GCA_947499955.1. GTDB lineage: Bacteria > Pseudomonadota > Gammaproteobacteria > Granulosicoccales > Granulosicoccaceae > Granulosicoccus. Next base: position 227,745 of record CANMQI010000006.1, on the reverse strand, counting down.
CCATCGCACGGCTTGACCGCGAAGTACCTACCTACGGGCGCTACGGCTATAACGACTTCAATACCTTCTATCTGCAGGCGGCGTCCGGGACTTCAGGCGGTAGTTCCGGTTCACCCGTCATCGATTTCGACGGGGACGTGGTTGCGTTGAATGCCGCTGCCAATACCCGAACGGCCAGCAGTTTCTTTCTGCCACTGCCACGCATTCTTCATGCACTGCAGAAGCTGCAGGCAGACGAGGACATCGACAGGGGCGGCTTTCAGACGTTGTTCAATCACCAGCCCTTCAGGGACTTGAGACGCCTTGGCCTGGACGAACAGACAGAGGCCACCGTACGGGCAAGCCACTACGCCACAACCGGCATGATCACGGTCGGCCAGGTGATTCCCGGTGGGGTAGCCGATGGTCTGCTGGAGCCTGGCGACATTCTGGTCTCCATCGCCGACGAGCTGATGTCCGATTACGTCTCTCTCGAGGCCATGCTGGATGCATCCATTGGTCAGACCTTGCCCGTCGAGCTGATTCGGCAAGGGGCGGCCATGCGTATCGATATCCAGGTCGCCGACCTCAATGCACTGGCGCCTGACAGCTTCCTGGAGCTGGGCGATTCCATACTGCAGAACATGTCCATCCAGCACGCACGGGCAATGAATCGCAAACAGGAAGGCGTGGTCATCATGCAACCCGGCTATGTGTTTGCGGCAGCCAATGTGCCGCAAAGTGCGCTGATCATCGAAGTAGAAGGCATGCCGATACGCCATATCGATGACTTCATCGCTGCTCTGGAGGCTTCGGCGGACAAGGCCAGGAAAAGGATGCGTTACATCGTGCCCGGGCGAGAGTTCAATACGAATCTGACGCAGTTCGACCTTGACGGACGCTGGTTCGGCAACCGGTCCTGCACGCGTGTGGATGATGCCCGCTTCTGGAATTGCGACAAGATAACGCTGCCAGAGACCCGAAGCGATTTTGCTGAGTCGCTGGTCAATGTACCGCGGTATGACGATGCGCTGTTGGACAAGGTGGCCCCCGCGATGGTGCTGGTGGATTTCGCCATTCCCTATGCCTCCGACAACGTCTATGCCCGACACTACAAGGGTGTTGGTATCGTGATAGACAAGGTGGAAGGCCTGGTGGCCGTTGATCGTAATACGGTGCCGGTTGGCCTGGGTGAGGTGGACCTGACCTTCTTCGGGTCACTGGAGGTGCCGGGCAAGGTGGTGTTCCTGCATCCTCGGCAGAATGTGGCACTGCTGCAGTACGATGCATCACTACTGAGCGGCGCCGATTTCGAAGCGCTGCAACTCAGTGATGCACAGACGGCATTACCTGCTGAACTGACCATGGTCGGCTATCGCGCAGATGGCACGTTCCGGCGCCACGAAGTGGATGACTTGAGCCATCTGACCATCGGGTTCGGTGCACCTGGATTGCCGCGTTTCCAGCAGGCAGCCATGGACGTCTACGGCGTTCCCAATGTTCCTCCCTCGCTGGGCGGGCCTCTGGTGGATGAGAAGGGGGATGTGCATGCGGTGTACATGAGCTTTGCCTATGAGGAAGAACGCAAGATACGGCAGCGTGAATGGGCCATGCCATCGGCGGTCATTCTGGAGGCGATGCGCATGTACCGCTCCAGCGAACCCTATCACTCGCTGGATGTGAGTCTCTCGTACAAACCGCTGGCTCTGGCGCGACAATACGGCCTGCCGGATGACTGGCTCCTGAGATTCAACCGCCTGCCCGCTGAAAAACGTCGGGTTCTGCACATCGAGCAGGTGGTACCGGGTACCGATGCCGAGCAGAAGCTTGCGTCAGGCGATGTCATTCTGGCGATCGATCAGGAACTGGTCTCCGATCTCTTGAGCGCAGAAATGCTGTCCCAGCAGGAGGAGCTCGTGCTGACCGTACTGCGCTCGTCGACAGTTGTCGATGTGACGCTGCAGCCGTCGAAGCTGGATGCCTTGGGCACCCAGCGCATTGTCAGTTGGGCGGGTGCAACCTTCGAAGATCCGTTCTCCGATATTGCCTTTCAGAAGGCAGTCGATTTTCCCGGCGTCTATATCGCCGATACCGAAGATGGCTCGCCAGCTCTCTGGGATGGTCTGTATCGCAACCGTTTCGTGGTGGCCATCGATGGTGAGCCTGTGGAAGATCTGGATGATCTGCTGGCATTGGTTTCGCAACGCCAGCAGGATCAGGTGACCCGTCTCACGGTGATATCGATGAGTGGTCGCAAACAGATCGTGACAGTGCAACCGGAATACAATTTCTGGCCGACGTTTGAAGTCAGGCGTCTCAGTGAAGGCTGGAAGCGTATCGATTACACGCACTGAGCATTTGTCTGCCGCCATGCGCCTGCTCGCTCGGCTATGTGCCAACAGTCCGGATTTATCGATGCATTGGCCCGGATCACTTCAGATTACGTATCATTGAGCTCAGGGCGATGGCTGTATTTTCGCCAGTATTCCGGTTTTTTGATACTTGAGGCCACAGGGCATGACTTCGCATTCAGATTCATCTGCAAACGCTGATGTCGACTACGATGTGCTGATCGTCGGTGGCGGTATGGTCGGCAGCATGCTCGCCGCGGCGCTGGCCAGTGGCAGCTCTCTGAGAATTGCCGTGCTCGAGCACCAGGAACCCGAGCCCTTTGTTCCCGGCACACAGCCACCTTACGATGTTCGTGTGTCAGCGCTGAGTATCGCCACTCAGCGCATGTTGGAGAATGTCGGGGCCTGGCAGGGTATTCTCGACCGTCGGGCCTGCCCGTTTCGACAGATGCGAGTCTGGGATGGTGAGGCTGATGGCAGCACGCACTTCCGGGCAAGCGATATCGGCGCACCTGAACTGGGGCATATTGTCGAAAACCGGGTGTTGCAGCTGGCTTTGCTGGACACCATCAAGGCCGCCGATTCGGTCGACTATCTCTGTCCAGCCAGTCTGGTTGCTTATCATCTGGACGGGGATTGGGTGATCTGTGAGCTGAGTGACGGCCGGGCATCTGTCAGCACTCGCTTGCTGGTCGGTGCCGATGGCGCGCGCTCCACGGTCAGAGAGCTGGCCGGTATCGAACTGGAACGTTCAAGTTACCCGCATCATGCTCTGGTGGCCACCGTTCAGACACAACTGGATCAGCAGGACATCACCTGGCAGCGGTTTCAGCCCACGGGGCCGGAGGCCATGCTGCCCCTGTGTGGTCATCGGGCCTCATTGGTGTGGTATCACGACGAAGAACACGTGGCGCAGCTCAAGGCCATGAATGACGAGGACTTCATCGAGGCCTTGCAGTCAGCGTTTCCTGCCGAGTTGGGCGGTATCGAGAAAGTATTGGAGCGTGGCAGCTTTCCCATTGTCAAGGCTCATGCGCATCATTATGTGGCAGAGCGCGTGGCGCTTGTCGGTGACGCGGCGCATACGGTTCATCCGCTCGCCGGTCAGGGCGTCAATCTGGGCATGCTCGATGCAGCCGCTCTGGCCGAAGTGATTCTCGACGGTGTCACGAGTCGGCAGGACCCGGGTCAGCGCCGACTGTTGCGTCGTTACGAGCGCTGGCGTCGAGGCGAGAACACCATGATGATTTCCATTCTCGACGGTTTCTACCATGCCTTCAAACCGCAGCCGGTGGGTGTTCGCAGTCTGCGTTCGACCGCCTTGAATGTGGCTGACAGGGCAGGTCCACTGAAATCACTGGTCATGCGCTACGCCATGGGCACCGCCGGGGATCTACCGGCTCTGGCGCGGCAACTACGCTAGTGGGGCGATCGGCAAACTTGGGCGATACTCACAGTCTGAGTGCGCCCGTCCGACAAGGCGAGCTGACGACGGTGTGCTCTCGCGTGCGCCTCGATGGCGTTGCCAGGCGGGCTTTCAATTGTCGGGAATCAGTCGCTTGCCCATGCTGATGCATTGGTCGTCACTGAAGCCGATGGCTTCATAGAAGGCGATCACTTCGTCGTTGCCATGACGCACCTGCAGGTTGATCTTGGGACAATCCAGCGCCAGTAGTCGCCTTTCCACCTCCCTCATGAGCTGTCTGCCCATGCCGCTCTTGCGTGAGTGAGGCGCTACGGCGAGATAGTTGATCCAGCCGCGATGACCTTCGTAACCAGCCATCACCGATCCCGTGATCTCACCCTCGTCCTCACAGACCAGAAAGAGCTCATCCTTCACGGCACATTTGCGCTGAATGTCCAGAGACGGATTGTTCCAGGGACGGGTCAGGTCGCAGGCTTGCCAGAGGGCGATGACGGCCTCGGTATCGCGAGGTTCGAAGGATCGTATGTTCATGGGCTGTGGTTTATCATAGTTTTGACTCCATTTCAGCTGAACGACCTGGAAAAACCGATCATGAGCGATGAACAGAAGGCGGCCGCTGCGCTTGTCGAGCTGCAGACCAGCATGCAGAGCGTGCAACTGGCTACGGTGGGTGAGGATGGGGAACCCCACTCAGGCTATACACCCTTTCTGATGGAGGGTAATCAGGTGATCATCTTTGTCAGTCAGCTGGCCTTGCATACCCGCGACTTGCTGGCCAATGGCCGTGCGTCGGTCATGATCATCAGTGATGAATCCAGTTCCTCGCAGATCTTTGCTCGAAGCCGTGTCAGCTATCAGTGTCAGGCAGAAATCGTCGCCAGAGAATCGGACGACTATGATGTCCTGCTGGATAGATTCGAACAGCGCCATGGCAAGATGATCGGTCTGCTGCGCCAGTTGCCCGATTTTGTTCTGTTCAGGCTGATCCCACAGCGCGGCCAACTGGTCGTGGGCTTTGGCAAGGCCTATCGATTGACCGGTGAAAATCTCGATCAGTTCGAACTGGCGCGCTCTGCCTGAGCAATCGATAAAGGCGTGCACGCCATGGCCGATATCTCCGAAAGGGAAACCGGAGATCTTCCATCGAATGAGTACGCTCAGTCTGACCATTGCGGTAATCGTCATTGTCGCAGCCATCTATTTCTACAATCGCCTCGTTACACTGAAAAACCGCTTTCTCAACGGGTTTTCGCAAATCGATGTGCAGTTGCAGCGACGCTATGAACTGATTCCCAATCTGGTGGAGACGGCCAAGGCCTACATGAAACATGAGAGTGACACGCTGAGCGCCGTCACCGAAGCCCGCAACACGGCATCGAAAAGTTGCGAGGCGGCATCTGCCGATCCCGCTGATGCCGGTCTGGTCGGTGCGCTGGCTGCTGCTGAAGGCAGACTCAGTAATGCCATGGGACGCCTGAACCTGGTGATGGAAAATTATCCGGAGCTCAAGGCTGATACCCAGATGCTGGCCCTGCAGGAGGAGTTGACCTCCACCGAGAATCGCGTGGCTTTCGCTCGACAGGCCTACAGTGATTCTGTCATGCAGTACAACACGGCCCGGGAGCAGTTTCCAGCTGTGCTGATTGCCACCGCATTCTCGTTCAAGGAGGCGGATCTGTTTGAAATTGCAGAGCCTGCCATGCAGCAGGCGGTCAAAGTGTCATTCGCCTGATTGACCCTTGCCGCAGTGATGCTGCCTGAGCACACGGATACATGAACTTCTTCGATCAACAGATCGCCCGGCGTCGGCAGTCGGTCATGCTGCTTGTGTGTTTCCTGGTCGCCATGCTGTTCATGGGCTGCCTGATTCATGTCGTGGTGGTCGGACTGTCGATGCTTCTGGGAGAAAACAGCAGTCTGGTGCAGCCTTCGGGACCGGCTCTTGGATTGATCGCTCTTGTCTGGTTGACCATGTTTGCCGGTGGTTTCTTTCGCTACCTCGATGTCAGAGGTGGTGGCGCCGTGCTGGCCCGACGCTTCGGGGCCGTGAGGGCATCGGACCGGTCGCGCTTCGATCGGGAGCAGCGCCTGCTGAACGTGGTGGCGGAAATAGCCATCGCATCAAGCACTCCGAAGCCTGATGTATTCGTGTTGCGCAACGAAAGCAGTATCAATGCCATGGTGCTCGGGGCAGAGGAGGGGCGTTATGTCCTGGTGCTGACCCAAGGGGCTCTGGATGCCTTCGAGCGTGCTGAGCTGCAAGCCGTGATTGCGCATGAGTTCGGACACATCGCCAACGGGGATCTGCCTCTGAACATGCGTCTGCTGATTGCGCTGGGCGGACTGATGGCCATCGATGAGGTGGGGCGTATGCTGATCGGGGATGCCTCCCTGTCGCGTGAAGAGCCTGTCTCGTTTCACCCTGGCGTAGTGGTGGGTTACCTCCTGCGCGGGCTGGGCAGTGTCGGGGTCCTTGCCGGACAGCTGATCCGCTGCGCATTCTCCAGGCAGCGAGAGTATCTGGCAGATGCCAGCGCCGTTCAATTCACGCGCAACCCGATAGCCATGGCAATGGCGCTGGATGTGGTTCGACATCATGACCATGAACCCTTGCTGCATGGTCTGCATGCGCAGGAACTGGTGCATCTGTGTTTCCAGTCCGGTCGCAAGCCACCGTGGTACAAGCGACTGTTTGCCAGTCATCCCGATATTCAGTTGCGTATCGATGCGATCGAACCGCATTTTGATGTCAAGCGTCGCAAACTGAAGAATCGGGAGGCGCAGCAGAATGCGGCGGCGGCAGAACAGGTGCAGGGTTCTTCGATCGGTGCGGCTGCGCACCTGGTACATTCGGGTGCCAGTGTGTCTCCGATCAGAGGCGGCTCGAAGCGATCTCCGGGGGACAAGCGGGTCATTGCTCGCGATGTCGGGGCCGGTGCTCTGTCGGATCGCATATTGTTGTTGCTACCCGATGAAAGCAGTTGTCTGGCCGCCTTGTGCGCGCTGTTTGCCCATACGGACCTGAACCGGCGACAGATATATTTCGATGCTCTGACAAAGGCATTCAATGAGCGGTTCATGCTGAAGGTCAAGGGCGTCACGGAGTTGATACCGGATGAACTGCGTAATGACCAACTCGGACTGGTAGAGCACGTCACCTCTGTCCTTGTCAGCAAGGTCCAGAGCGTCAACCGACAGAAAATCCTGTTGAAGCTGGAAAACGTGTTGAATGACACCGGTGAATGCACCTTGATGAATTACGCCACCTTGCAGCTTGTCCGACGCAAGCTGGAAGTGGATTTTCCAGTGCTGGAGACCATCGCAGGAGAGCATGCGCCATTGGCTGATGCACGACGGGTCAAGTCGTTTGATGCCATGGGCAGCGAGTTTGCCCTGTTGTTGTCGCTCATGGTGGAGAGCTCGGGCGCATCACCGGCAGTACTGGATGCGGAATTCGAGCGTGTTCTCAAGTGCTATACACAGACACGCTACCCGCGCCGAACAGCGCGTGAAGGCGGCATCATCGATGAGCTTGAAGCGGCGTTCCAGACGCTGTACGTGCAGCCGAAACCCATCAGACAGGCCTTCGTACAACACTGTCTGGAGATCGTTCAACATGACGGTTATGTGGCCAGGGCCGAGCGTGCATTACTGGATCTGTTTGCAGCCAGTCTGGGCTGCGATGATCAGGAAGCTGCCTGAGGCCAAGGCCCGAGCCCTGTGTTGAATGGTTCCCCGTCTCTGTGCCATTCAGGTGCGGCCACTGCCAGCCTGGAAGGCACGAACGAGTCAGCTCTGCCTGTCTGGCCCTGATTTACCCAGAAGTCTGCAGGCAAGGTCCACCCGGTCTGTCACCAGGCCGTGAGCACCTCGCTCAACCAGTCGCGTCATCGTGGCGGTATCGTTGATGGTCCAGTAGACGAGATTGATATTGCGTCGACGCGCGCGTTGCATGAAGCGGGGAGCTGCCAGTGGTATACCAAAATAGCTGGTGGGAATCTGCAGGTATTCATAGGCGAGGGGGTGTGCCTGTCGCCTGCCAAAAAAGTACAACTGTGCCACCTCTTGCTGGCTGGCTGCGGTTGTCACCTCGGGAGCGCGCTGCCTGAAGTGCTGGAGCGCTGGTGCGTGAAAGCTGCCGACGTTCACCCGGCCGCTGGCGCCGCAGCGTTCGATGCTCTGGGCAACTGCCAGGGCGGCCTCGGGAGAATTGTCCTTGATATCCACATTGATTCGGGTATCGGGGAAGCGTTCGAACAAGTCATCGAGTGTCATCAGGCAGACACCTTCACCGCGGCTGGCTCGGCCCTGCAGATCCTTGAAGTGATATCCGGCATCCAGCCGTTTGAGCTGTCCCAGCGTCATGTCAGCCACTGCACCGGTTTCATTGCAGGTGCGATCTACCCGGGCATCATGGGTGACCATCACGTGACCGTCCCGGCTCAGACGAACATCGATTTCAAGTACATCAGCTCCATGACTCAATGCCAGCTCGAAAGCCGGCAGCGTGTTCTCGGGCGCAAGCACCGTGCTGCCACGATGCGCATAGACGTCTATTGCCAATCTGGCAGGTGGCAGTGGTCCGTTATTCATTACAATTGATCACTCTGACTGGTGGAATACGTATCTGTAACGACAAGGCCCGGCTTGGCCAGCGGTTCCTGTTTCAATGTGGAGAGCAAAAGTCAGCATGAAAGAGCGTCAAGCAGGAAATTTGTTGCCGAACGTGGTGATATCGATTGTTGCGGGCGCGTTGAGTTGCATCGTGATACTGATGTTAACCCATGGTCCGGGACTGCAAGAAAGGTTACCGCCGAGTTCAGCCACTGCAGAATCCGGGTTGCCTGACGCAGCCGCTGGCTCAAGGCCGTCGTCAACCGTGAACGGAAGCGACGCCAGCGTCCTGGACGGTACTGCAACCGTCGCCGACATGCGTGAACTTCAGCTTGCGCTGGACGCCGCTACCGAGGAAAGGGCCCAGCTGTCGGCAACACTGCTGACACTCAACCGGCAGCTGATCGAGTTGGAACGGCGCGTGTCGGACAGCGACGAACAGAATGGTCCGGCCGAACTTGCAACGAGCGATGCGATATCTGCACATGTGCAAGAGATGTCGGCGGAGGACGAATCAGCTCGTGCCGGCTTTCGTTCCGATCCTTCCGACAGGCAGTTTGAAGGCTTGCTGGCAGCAGGACTGGACGAGCAGACTGCGCGTGATCTGCAGAGTCGCAATGATCAGTTTCAACTGTCAAGGCTGGAGCTGTTCGATCAGGCAGCACGTGAAGGTTGGGAGGACAGCGATCAGCTGAGTGAGCGTCTTGAAGAGCTGGAGAAGAGTCGCCCCGACCTGCGAGCAGAGCTGGGTGACAGCCTCTACGACCAGTATCTGTATGAGGCCGGCAACTTCAATCGCATTGCCATCGATTCGGTCATCACGGGCTCGGCGGCTTCACAAGCCGGTCTGCAGGCGGGCGATTTCATCATCAGCTATGCTGGCGAGCGCACTTTCGGCGTTCAAGACCTGCAACAGGCCACACGGTCGGGCTCGCGCGGTGAAAGCGTGCAGCTGGTATTCGAGCGAGACGGCCAGACGCTCAGCACCGATATGCTTCGGGGTCCCATGGGCGTGACATTGCGCCCTTCTCGGCAGGAACCCTGAGCGCCAGCCGAAGCTGGCCTTGCGGCTCCTGCGATATCACAGGAGCCGTTGACAGACGGGGTTGTATTGCCGGTGGTGGGCAAGTGTATGGCGTCAGTCGGTCTCCAGCTTCAGCACCATGGTCGCCTCGAGTGACTCCCCTGGGCCGATTACCTGCATGCCGGATTCAATACCCTGCGAGGCCAGGTTGAACGCATCATTGGCATTGGTAACCGGTTCGACGGCGAAGTGGGGCATGTCAGGGTTGTACAGGATGAGATAGCGGCAGATTTCGCTGGCCGTCATGTCGAGACGGATCCCGGCTTCCCGCCAGTCGATGACGCAGCTGCCTTCCAGCCCTGCCAGGCAGCAATCGATGCGCTGGTCGGGGTGCAGTGCACGCGGGCTGCGAAAATCCAGAGCTGACGGCAGTTCGGTTGCGGGGCCATCGGGCAGGCAATCCCCATTCTCATCCGGAAAAACAGCCTTTACCGGTAGTGTCAGAATCGGTGTCGCACCGTCGACATGGCGCACGAAGTAGGGATGCCAGCCGAAGCCTGCCGGCATGTTGCGAGTGTCCCGATTGGTCATTGACAGCGTGCTGGAGAGCGTATCGCCATCAATGGCATGCGTGATTTGCGCGTCGAAGGCCCACGGCCAGTTCAGGGTCGGGTGGTCCGAGGAGCTGATCGCACAGCGCACTGAGCCGGAATCGCTGGACAGGACTCGCCACGGGAGATTGCGCAATGCTCCGTGAATGGCATGCTTGGCACCGTCTTGCAGTTGTATGGTCTCTTGCTCGAAGCGGAAACGGCCATCACGGATGCGATTGCTGTATGGCAGCATATGGAAGCTGGCTGCCGGTAACGGTGCGTCAGCGGACTGACCGGCTGGCAGACCATTGACCAGTGATTCTTCCGGCACTGTCTCACGACAATCGGGTACCACGGCATGCCATTGCTGTCGTCGCTGTACCTCGGCTGCCAGCCATTGCACACCCTTGTCAGGATTACACCACAGGCGCCAGTGGTCTGATTCGATACGTATCATGCAAGTGAACTTTCCGTTGGTTCGACTGGTTGACGCGTCGCGGCGTCGATCCGGGTGTCGGTAGTGTACGGGGCGACAGCTTTTCTGCCAATGATGCGCATCAGTTCGCGTACCTGCGTCGGGTTCCAGTGCTGTGCGTCATGGGCATCGGTCCGGCTTGTCATGTTGTTACATCTTGCGACTGGGCGCATCCATACCTACACTTGTCGGATTGAACATTTCAAATCAACAAATCTACAGGGAATCAACGTGATTGAACGATTGGCCACACTGCTGATGGCGGCAGCGCTGACCCTCATCCTGTCCGTCAGTTCGGTTTGGGCGCAGTCAGGCGGACTCAAGCTCGGCACGACGGAGGAATCTGCACCCAAGCTGGATCTCGGCGCGGCGCCGCAAGCTGACAGGGAAGCTCCGCCGCCACAGCGCCCACGCGAGGCGGCATCCCCCAACGTTTCCGGAAATGCCGTGCGTCACGGTGACTGGGATGTTGCCTGTGATGCCGGTGGCAAGCAGTGCGCCATGGTTCAGATCGGTAATGACAGCGAAGGCACTCCGGTACTCGAGATGGTGATTCGTCAACTGGATGAGCCGCTGGAAGTCGGCGAACGTACGGCCATCGCCGTACTGGATGTCATCACCCCTCTTGGTGTGGTGCTGCCTGAAGGACTCTCCTTGAAGATCGATGACGGTCCGCAGGAATCGGCACCGTTTCAGGTATGTACCGAACAAGGTTGCCTGGTGCGAGAGCCCATTGACGGGGAATTGGTTGCCCGACTCAAGCGGGGCAGTAAGGCGCAGATTTCCGTCATTGCGATCAATCAGGGCGAAGTCATTGCCACGATTTCACTGAGTGGTTTCACCAAGGCGTTCGGCAGCCTGAAGTGATGAGCGATAAGCGCCTGTTGGCCGACGACTGGCAAGGATGATGAAGTCCGTAGCCATCCTGGGCGGCAGTAGCGGCATCGGCCAGGCGTTGATCGAGCAGCTGATCGGGCGTGACGATATCGGCGTGATTCACGCCAGCTGTCGCCGGCCTGTGGAGTCCGACAGGGACCCCGCTCGACAGGCACAGAGTGATGCGGCAGGCAAGCTTCAGTGGACCGTGTTGGATGCAACCGATGAGTCTGCTGTGCAGTCCTGGGTAGAGGGGATGGGGTCGATCGACTGGCTGATCAACTGTGTGGGCATGCTGCACGATGATGTCCATCAGCCTGAAAAGTCCATCCGGAATCTCGATCCCGAGCACTTCATGAGAAGCATGCAAGTCAATTGCCTGCCCACGCTGTTGCTGGGCAAGCATGCTCTAACGGCCTTGCGCCGCTCTCCCGCTGCCGTGTTCGCAACGATCTCTGCCAGAGTGGGCAGCATCAGCGACAATGGGCTGGGAGGCTGGTACAGCTACCGAAGCTCGAAGGCTGCGCTGAACATGTCCTTGAAATGCCTTTCCATCGAGTGGGCGCGTACGGCCAGGAATATTCGCGTGGTGGCCCTGCATCCCGGCACGACGGATACCGCCTTGTCTCAGCCGTTTCAGCGCAATGTACCTGAGGGCAAGTTGTTTCCGGCGGCGAAGACCGCAGGCTTGCTGATCGAACAGATCGAGCGCCTGCACGATCAGCCAAGCGGTCGATTCATTGCATACGACGGAGAGGAAATTCCGTGGTAGTCAGCAGGGGATAACTCAGCACACGTTCGTTGCTGTCAAAGTCATAGAGTGACTTGTCCAGCAGGTGTGAAGGGGTGACATTGCCCAGCGCCGTCAGCATGGAGGCGATTCGTTCCGGGTTTTCGGCTTCCCAGCTGGCCAGCATCTGCTTCATGTTCTGGCGTTGCATATTGGGTTGGGATCCACAGAGATTGCAGGGAATGATCGGGTATTCCTGCAGATTGCTGAAGGCTTCGAGGTCTTTCTCACGACAGTAAGCCAGAGGGCGGATGACGATATTGTTGCCGTTATCTGCATGCAGTTTGGGCGGCATGGTCTTGATGGCGCCTCCATGGAACAGGTTCAGCAGCAGAGTCTCCAGCAAGTCGTCGGCATGGTGTCCCAGGGCAATCTTGGTGGCACCCAGTTCGTCGGCCACACGATACAGAATGCCACGACGAAGACGAGAGCAGAGCCCGCAGGTGGTCTTGCCTTCGGGTACCTTGTCCTTGACGATACTGTAGGTGTCTTCTTCGATGATTCGATACTCTACCCCCAGGGACGTCAGGTAGGCAGGCAGTATGTGCTCGGGAAATCCGGGCTGTTTCTGGTCCAGATTCACCGCAATCAGTGAGAAGTTCACGGGTGCCACACGTTGCAGATGTCGTAGCAGGTCCAGCATGGCATAGCTGTCCTTGCCGCCAGACAGACACACCATGATTCGATCGTCCGCCTCGATGAGGTTGAAGTCGGTTACCGCCCTGGCGCATTGGCGCTGCAGGCGTTTGGTCAATGGAGGCAATCTGGACAAGGCAGGAAGTCTGGAGGTTGAGTGAAGCAGGCTGCCATTGTAGAGCAGTTCAGTCACCTGGCGTAGTCCGGTTTGACAACGTGACCGTAATCGAGACACACTTGACTTTTGAAATTATCAGCCGGTGACTGGCGATGCTATTGTCGTGACGGCGAGGTGTGCATGAGATGAAGATCTTGATAGTGGACGACCACACGCTCTTCCGGAGCGGTATGGTGCACTTGCTGCAAAGCCTGTCACCTACGCCGGATGTGGTCGAGTCCGAAGATCTGCACAGTGCCCGGGAATTGCTCGCCGATCAGACAGATATCGATCTGGTGCTGCTGGATCTGAAACTCAATGACGCAGTGGGCGTGGACTCGCTGCTCACATTGCGCAAGGAGGCGCCGGACACCACGATTGTCGTGCTGTCAGGGGAACAGGATCCCAACGTCATTCATCGCTGTATAGACAACGGTGCCATGGGCTTCATCACGAAGTCTGCAACACACGATGAGCTTCTCAACGCCATTCGCCTGATTGTCTCCGGTGGTGTTTATCTGCCGAGGGATGCCATGATCAATGGTCTGCATGTCAGTCAGAATGGCGAACGTACGGATGTGGCCCTGCTGGCCTCGCTGTCCGACCGGCAACGTGAAGTTCTGGCGTATCTGCTGCAGGGCAAGCCCAACAAGACGATATCGAACAATATGGATATTTCGCAGAACACGGTCAAGGCGCACCTGTCTGCGATCTTTCGTACCCTTGGCGCCCGCAATCGGACCGAAGCGGTGTACTTTGCCGCTCGCGCTGGCGTGCCGCTGGAGTAGTCGTTCAGATATCGGCCAGTTTGCCCAGATTGACGTTCCAGTGTGGCAGGGCTGCACCTGTGAAGCCGGTCTCAAACCAGGGAATCGAGTCTCCCAGCAGGTTTCCGACATAAATGTGTTGTCTGGAAGATCCGCCGAAAGCCAGATTCGAGATGTTTTTCATGACCTGCCCACAGGCCTTGTCCAGGTGCTCGCGACCCAGTGCATCGTTGCGGTAGGCCTCTTCGGTCCAGAGAAGGTGCGCTTCGTCGGAATCCTCGAACATCAGTTGCATCTCGCCGGCAGGAGAGGCGCGGATGATCCGGTTGCTGACGATGCTGGTGATCCACAGGTAGCCTTCTTCATCCAGCGCCAGGCCGTCAGGGTAAGTGCCTGAGTCGAATCGGCAGACAAGTTGTGCCGCATCCAGGCTGACGGGGCCGGTGTCATGCAGGTCGAACCTTGTCAGTTTTCTGCCGAAGGTCTCGTTAACCCAGACATGACCCCTGACTTCATCGATCACACATTCATTGGTATAGGCAAGACCATCGGCGACAATGCGTGCATCGCTCGCACCGGGTTCCGCCACGGCAATGAAGCCGGTATTGGCGGATGCGCGGTAGTCCGCGGCACGCGGCGTCAAACGTGTACTCACTGTGATCCAGATGCGTCCGCTGCTGTCCTTCACCACGAAATTGGCCGGTGGCATGGGCTGTCCTTCCACCGTCGTGACCACAGGATCGACCTCGCCGTCAGCATGCAGCCGATAGATTCCACCATCGGTGTCACCCAGATGTGCCAGGAGCACGGTGCCGCCGTCTTCCAGAGCAATGCCATTCGGTCGCAATGGAAATGGATGACGACTTGTCAGGTGGCGGGTAGCGCCCAGGCTGTCTATCAGGCTGATACCGCCATTGCCTGACCAGTTCGGCATCAGGAGCAGGCCGGATTCATGGGCCAGAACACATTCCGGGCGGTTGAGTTGCTGACCAATCCAGCCGCTGGACTGGCCCAATGGTGATTTATCTGGTATCACGTTAGTCTTTTTGCTGGCACTGTTTATGGGGGAATACCTGTTCCATAGTTTGCCATTAAATCGATCACTCCGAGGGTTCGACACCAACGGGTGCCACGTACGAGCGGACAGCCTTGATAGACTGCCGTTTTCATGAGTACATTTGCCAGTAGGCACGCATGCGTTGCCAAGGGCCTTTGCAGGAGTCATATCCATGAACAAACCGACTGAAAACGTCAGCATGCAGGATCTGGTCGAAATGGACCGCGCCCATGTGTGGCACCACCTGACGCCACACAAGCCGCTGGAGTCGAAAGACCCACTGATCATCGTCAAGGGCGATGGCATGCGCATCTGGGATCAGCATGGCAAAGAGCATCTTGACGCGGTTTCCGGTGCTGTATGGACCGTCAATCTTGGCTATGGACGTGAAAGTATTGCCAATGCAGTGCGTGATCAGTTGGTGGAGATGTGTTACTTCGCAGGCTCTGCCGGAAACCTGCCAGCCATCAAGTACTCAGAGCGCCTGATATCGAAGATGCCGGGGATGAGTCGTGTGTATTTCTCCAACTCCGGTACGGAAGCCAACGAGAAAGGCTACAAGATGGTTCGTCAGATCGCCGCCATGAAGCACGATGGCAAGAAGCACAAGATTCTGTACCGTGATCGTGATTACCATGGCACGTCCATCACTGCACTTTCCTCATGTGGGCAGAATGAACGCAAGGATCAGTACGGCCCGTTTACCCCAGGCTTCGTTGAAGTGCCACATTGCTGTGAATATCGCAGCCAATTCCCGGATGAATCCGAATACGGTGTGCGCATCGCGCGTGAAATCGAGGCGATCATCCAGAAGGAAGATCCCGACACGGTGGGTTCCATCGTGTTGGAACCGGTTACCGCGGGCGGTGGCGTGATCACCCCGCCAGAAGGATATTGGGAGACTGTTCAGGAGATCTGCACCAAGTACGGCATCCTGCTGCATATCGATGAGGTCGTCTGCGGTCTGGGTCGTACCGGCAAGTGGTTTGGTTACCAGCACTATGGCATCAAGCCTGACATCGTCACAATGGCCAAAGGGGTTGCCAGCGGTTACGCCGCCATTGCTTGCACGGTTACCACCGAAGAGGTATTCAATCAGTTCAAGGACAGCGATGACACCATGAGCTATTTTCGGGATATCAGTACTTTCGGTGGGTGTGCCGCGGGTCCTGCTGCAGCGCTTGAAACCATGCGCATCATTGAAGACGAGAATCTGCTGGAAAATACCACTCGCATGGGGGAATACCTCATGGAAAAAATGCGCGGTCTGCAGAACAAGTACAAGGTGATTGGTGATGTCCGCGGCAAGGGACTGTTCTGTGGCATGGAACTGGTCAAGGATCGGCAGACGAAGGAGCCTGTAGAAGAGCAGATGCTGATGGCCATTGCGGCTGATTGCATGGAGCAGGGCGTCGTGATCGGACGTACGAATCGCAGCCTGACGGGGTTCAATAACACGATCTGCCTCAGTCCGGCACTGATCTGTAATGAAGGTGATATCGATCAGATCATCACGGCCATTGACAACGCAATGGGACGACACGCCAACGCGTGACCGGTAGGCGGTTATTCGTGTGAAGCAGTGCTGACTGGCTTGTTGTAAAGACCAGTCAGCCAACTGAAGCCACATGCATGAAAAAGGCGCCCTTGAGGCGCCTTTTTCATCTCTCTTTCCAGCGATTACCGGCCCGGAGGGCCGGCAAGTGCTGGTATCACGACTGACTTCAGTCGATCATGCCTTGCAGTGTGTCGAGCATTGGCGCAATGACCGGAGTCAGAACCGAGCCAACGCCTTCCTTGGTCAGCGTTGTATCTGCCATAGGCTTCAAACGTGCCAGGCCGTTGGTGATGACCTTGCCCAACGGGACCTTGGCCGCCTCAGGAACATTGGCATAGCTCTGTGCTACTTCGCTCAGAGTCTCGCTGGCGCTCTCCAGACGAGGCAGAGCTTTCTGAGCAGATTCTTCGTCATCGACATTGGCCAGTACGGTCGTTGCCGTTCCAAAAACACTACCCAGCTTTCGGCTGATACCAGCCAGGCTGAACGAGCCACGCTCGGCAGTTGTCATGGGAGCAGGAGCGGCATCAGCAGCATCCTCGGTACCTTCTTCAGCAGTCTCGGCGACAGCGTCAGTGGCATCGTCAGCAGTCTCGGCAACCGTGTCAGTGGCATCGTCAGCAGCATCAGCAGCTGCGTCGGTCGCTTCATCGGTGGTTTCGGTGACAGCGTCAGTGGCCTCGTCAGCGGTCTCGGCGGCTGCATCAGTTGCATCAGCAGCTGCGTCGGTCGCTTCGTCGGTGGTTTCGGCAACCGCGTCCGAGGCTTCGTCAGCCGCATCGCTTGCATCGGCAGTAGCGTCTTCAGCCGTCTCGGCGGCCGCATCAGTGGCATCAGCAGCTTCGTCGGTAGTTTCGACAACCGCATCAGTGGCATCATCGGCAGTTCCCGTCACCGCGTCTACGGCATCGGAGACTACATCGGACACAGCATCCGTCGCTGTGGCAGCCGCACCCGCGATGGCAGCAGCTGCTGCAGAGGCTGTATCAGAGACAGCGTCAGTTGCTTCGCCGATAGTCTCACTGGCACCGTCAACCGCGTCCGACACTGCACCGCCTGTGTCAGATGCAACTTCTGAAGCTGAATCCGCAGCGTCACTGGCAGCTTCTTCAGTGGTCTCGGCAACCGCGTCCGTGGCTTCGTCAGCCGCATCGCTTGCATCGGCAGCAGCGTCTTCAGCCGTCTCGGCGGCCGCATCAGTGGCATCAGCAGCTGCGTCGGTCGCTTCGTCGGTAGTTTCGGCAACCGCGTCAGTGGCTTCGTCAGCCGCATCGCTTGCATCGGCAGCAGCGTCTTCAGCCGTCTCGGCGGCCGCATCAGTGGCATCAGCAGCCGCGTCGGTCGCTTCGTCGGTAGTTTCGGCAACGGCGTCAGTGGCTTCGTCAGCCGCATCGCTTGCATCGGCAGCAGCGTCTTCAGCCGTCTCGGCAGCCGCATCAGTCGCATCAGCAGCCGCGTCAGTCGCTTCGTCGGTAGTTTCGGCAACAGCGTCAGTGGCTTCGTCCGCCGCATCGCTTGCATCGGCAGCAGCGTCTTCAGCCGTCTCGGCAGCCGCATCAGTGGCATCAGCTGCCGCGTCAGTCGCTTCGTAGGTAGTTTCGGCAACGGCGTCAGTGGCTTCGTCCGCCGCATCGCTAGCATCGGCAGCCGCGTCTTCAGCCGACTCGGCGGCCGCATCAGTGGCATCAGCAGCCGCGTCGGTCGCTTCGTCGGTAGTTTCGGCAACCGCGTCAGTGGCTTCGTCCGCCGCATCGCTTGCATCGGCAGCAGCGTCTTCAGCCGACTCGGCGGCCGCATCAGTCGCATCAGCTGCCGCGTCAGTCGCTTCGTCGGTAGTTTCGGCAACCGCGTCAGTGGCTTCGTCAGCCGCATCGCTTGCATCGGCAGCAGCGTCTTCAGCCGTCTCGGCGGCCGCATCAGTGGCATCAGCAGCCGCGTCGGTCGCTTCGTCGGTAGTTTCGGCAACGGCGTCAGTTGCGTCGTCGGCAGTGCCTGTCACCGCGTCTACGGCATCGGAGGCTGCATCAGACACAGCATCAGTCGCCGTGGCAGCTGCACCCGCGACGGCAGCAGCTGCTGCAGAGGCTGTATCAGAAACTGCATCAGTTGCATCACCGATTGTCTCGCTGGCATCTGCAGCCGCATCAGACAGTGCGTCACTTGCATCAGATGCAACTTCCGAGGCTGAATCGGCAGCGTCACTGGCTGCTTCTTCAGTAGTCGCAGCGGCATCGTCGGCCGAATCGACTACTGCATCAACCGCATCGGTGGCAGCGTCTTCAGTGGAAGTGGCAGCGTCTGTAGCGGCTTCAGTCACTGATTCAACGGCGTCTTCTGCTGAGCTTTCAGCCGAGGCAGTTGCATCAGCAGCAGAATCCGAAGCTGCGGCTACGGTGTCCGTCGCCGTATCGGCTGCAACGGAAACTTCGGCAGGTGCTGTGTCTGCGACATCGGCAACTGGTTCTTCAGCGTCCTTGCCGCCGAAGATATTTAACCCGATCCAGCCGATGATCAAGACTGCTGCTATCGGGACTACTTTTTTCCACATTGGGGACTGACCTCCATTGTTACCAGAATTACCACCCGTACCGCCGAAATTTCCTACGGACTGAGTGGTGTTGGATGCAGCAGCGGGATTTTCCTTCGCTGCATTTTCTACTTCGGACGATTGTTGCGCTCCAGACTTCAGAGGCGAATTCGGATCATTCTTGTTAGCCATGGCATTCTGCTCGGTTGTACCGGCACTCAACTACCGTATTGTGCCTTGTTCAGCCTGTGCCCATCAGGCAAATGAAATAACGTTAGTTCGGTGCTATCTAACCATTTTCAGTAGCGTTTGGTTTGACGTACATCATCTTTCACATTGAGTATTCCATTGCAGCAGGCATCTCGACCTGACAGAACCGGCGATTGAGTATCTGTCACTCACTATTGAATGCTGACACGAGACCTGAGTCGAATCCTCGTTCATCAATGACTCGACTTCTCATCAGGTGGCGCTGCATTCTAGCGAATAGCAAACGGGCTGTGTCGATGGGTGCGATTGCCGGGGCAGTCCGCCTGCGTCGGCAGCGAATCCTCAAGGCTGCTGAAAGTCCCTGAACTGCAGCTCTGTAGCGAGTATTTCCGTGTTGGGAACCAGATATCGGCAAGGAGTCTGGCGCGCTGCTATGATTGATGTCTCATGTCAATATGCTGTGTGTTACTTCACGTTATTTGGCAAATTATTGACGTCTGATGTGCTGCTGAGTACTCTGCTTGGCAACACGAAAACAACAGTGTGGCGGCGCAATCTTGGACGATCTTATCTATAGCTTTCTACTGCAATCGGACTTTCCGAGAGCCTCCATTGTTTTTGATCTGGATCTGCTGGGGTCTGCGGCGCAGGTGAGTGATCGCATGCGAGCGCCATCGTTTGTCATCGTTGATCCGGAAACAGCAGACCTGCTGGCGGTCATCGATGTCGTCGACGCCATTGATGGCGATGCACTGCGAGAAGTTGCCATCGAAACCGGTGCCTATGCTTCCCGACTGGCAGGTCGAACAATCCAGGGGTTCGTGATTCGTGTCGATGTCAGAGGGCACACGGAAGATGAGCAGGTGCAGTTCTATCGAATCTGGCCCAACAGCACCCTGCAACAGCTTTCCAGTAAATCGTTCCCGGACCTGGAAACACTGCGAGTGGCCAGAAAGCTGGTGACCAGCAGCGCTGCGCCAAGCACGGTGAAGTCGTCAGCCGTCATGGAAGTCGACGATGAGGATGCACAGCCGGTCGAGCCGCGTCCTGGTCCGGGTATGTACTTTCCTGCCCTGGTCTTGCTTGTGCTTGTTCTGATCGACAGCTACATGAACGCCAGTCGTGGTTCATCATTGTTGAGCTTGTCGCAGAGTGTCATGGCCTTCGGCGCGGCTTTGCTGTTTACCTTGCCGTCTGCCATTCGTTATCTACGGCGCTGGAAACGAGCTGATTGACCCCGTTGCAGCCACTCTGGTGCATACTGCCGGTTCATATCCACATATGTTTATACATTTATGGAAACGTTGCTGGCCGGGCTGCGTGCAGCAGGTGAACCCACTCGTCTGAGACTCCTGGCGTTATGCGCCCATGGTGAGCTTAGCGTTACCGAACTGACCCTGATACTGGGCCAGAGTCAACCGCGCGTATCGAGGCATCTGAAATTGCTGGTCGAGGCCGGCTTGCTGGCGCGCTTCAGGGAAGGCTCGCTGGTTTTCTACAGAATTGCGGAAGGTGGTGAATCAGCCTATCTGGCCCGAACACTGGTAGACCTGCTGCCTGATGACGACACCGAGCTCAATCGGGACTTGAGCCGCCTTGACAAGATCCGTGAAAAGCGGGCTGAGCTTGCAGAAAACTACTTTCAGGAAAATGCCGGGCAGTGGAACAAGATTCGAGCCTTGCATGTTCCCGAAGCCGATGTGGAGGCGCGGCTGAAGCAACTGCTTGGCCCGGACCCGATTGGCAACTTTCTGGATATCGGCACCGGGACCGGACGGATGCTGGAGCTGTTTGCCTCACAGATTGAACGAGGAGTGGGCATCGATCTGAGTAGTGAAATGCTGGCGATTGCCAGAACTCAGCTGGAGCGAGACGAGTTCCGGCATCTTCAGGTTCGCAAGGGCGATATGTACAACATGCCGGTCGATGATCAATCAATCGATGTGGCCACTTTGCACCTTGTGCTGCATTACAGCCTGGAGCCGAGTGTGGTGATTGCGGAAGCTGCCCGCACACTGGCGCCGGGCGGCCGTTTGATCATCGTCGACTTTGCGTCGCATCAGGAAGAGAAGTTGCGAACCGAACACAAGCACCAGAGGCTGGGGTTCAGTGATCGCGAGATCCATCTGGCGATGGTGCAGGCTTCACTGGAGCCCGGTCCCGTGGACTCCCTTGCTGGCGATCCACTGACAGTCAAGTTCTGGCAGGCTCACCGCCCCTAGAACTCGAGCCCCGCTGCCTGCTGGAAAATCGGTCAGGTCCGACCGACGGAGACGGGCGCACTGTCCTTCAGGTTGCGAGAAACCATAGAGGCAACCAAAGCTCCGGATAGTGCCCCGATCAGGTGACCTTCCCATGAGACTCCGGGCTGAAACGGCACAACCCCTTGCAGGAGGGTGGATGCGTAGAGTAGCCCGACAACGACGGCAATCAGCACCGACTGGAGTCGCTTTTCGAAAATTCCTGCGAATACATGGAATGTGATCAGTCCGAACACGACTCCGCTGGCCCCTATATGCAGGGCAGTTCGGCCAAAGGCCCACAAACCCACACCGCATAACAGTGCGATGATGGCTACGATGGCGCCACTGTTGGCGCGCGAGCCCGCCATCAGCAACATGGTGACGGCCAGTGGGATGGTGTTGCCGAGCAAATGTTTGAAGTCGCCGTGCAGAAAGGGCATGGCCACGATGCCCGTCAGGCCACGCAGGGTTCGCGGCACCAGGCCCAGATTTTCCAGTGGCAGAAAGCGATCCAGAAAAAAGGCGACCCAGATGATCGCAATGAATATACAAACTCCCACCAGGTCCCGTTTGATGGAATGTATGTTTCGCGAATCAATCAGGCCGTTCATAGGGTCAGTTCAACATTCGTCGTAGTCGCTCTGCAATATCTGCCTGAGTGGTGGGGTCCGGCAGGGATGGGTTTGATGAGTCAGGGCCCCCGTGGTTTCTGAGAGCATTGAACTCATCACTGCTGATTCCCAACCTCGGAGAATCACTGTCTGTCAAATTGAGAGTCTTTATCATCTCTCGGATGTCGTGGAGTGTAGACGAAGAATCGGCCTGGTCGGGATTCTGCGCCGCAGGTGTTGCCGCTGTTTGTGTCGATGGAGAGGCAGATTCCTCTGTGTTTGCCATCGGTAACGACTCTTGATCGTCGCTGGCAGGCTCGGGTCTTTTCAGCGATCCCCGTAGGCCGGGAGTCAGCGTTTGATCTGCAGTGTTGGCTGATTGCCTTTCCGAGTGCGCCTTGACGGCTTTGATGGTCAGTACGGCCGCCACGGCCAGTACAAGCAAGGTAATGAACCACATGACTAAAATCTCCTTTTCGCGGATGCAAGACGTTCAATACATATATAAACATAGGTCATGGGCCGAACAAGTGGTTTTCCGCTGATAGAATTGATGCAATGATCAATCGCCAATACAGCTGACGAGTCGCAAATTCACCATTGATGGTCTTGCGAGGAAGTTGAACAGCTGTCAGCTGTTCATATGCTGTGCCAAATATTCTTTCATGTTCCGGAGCCCTGAACCTGATGGTCCGACCCGACAAATCGATTGTCAAACGTTTCGACAGCCTGAAAACCCATCTAGAGCGTGAGAACCCGGTGCTGATAGATGCCATCGCCGGTTTCCGCAAGCTCGATACGATCGGTTACAAGACGGGGCTGATCGATACTGATGACTCCTATGCCATGCAGATCTCCTGGTGGCCTCTGGTGTCCATCCTCGGGGTATTCTCTGCAGGAAAATCCTCGTTCATCAACAGTTATCTGGGGCAGAAGCTGCAGAAAACCGGCAATCAAGCGGTTGATGACAAGTTTACGGTAGTCTGCTACGGCGAGGAAAATGCTGGCCGTGTGCTTCCCGGTCTGGCGCTGGATGCCGATATGCGATTTCCGTTCTATCGCATCAGTGACGAGATCGAGAAGGTCACTGAGGGGGAAGGCCGTCGAATCGATGCATATCTGCAACTCAAGGTCACTGACTCCGAGGTGGTGCGAGGCAAGATTCTCATCGATTCTCCGGGGTTTGATGCTGACGCTCAGCGAACGTCGACACTCAAGCTGACCAACCACATCATGGAGATCTCGGATCTGGTGCTGGTGTTCTTCGATGCCCGGCATCCGGAACCAGGCGCCATGCAGGATACGCTGACCCATCTGGTCGAGAACACCATTGCGCGTAATGACAGCAGCAAGTTCCTGTTCATTCTGAACCAGATCGATACTGCAGCCAGAGAAGACAATACGGAAGAGATCGTCGGAGCCTGGCAGCGTGCCTTGTCACAGAAGGGTCTGACTGCCGGCAGGTTCTTTACCATCTACAATAAGGAAGTGTCCATTCCCATCGAGGATGAAGCACGCAGACGCCGGTTTGAAGAGAAGCGTGATGCGGATATGGCTGAAATCGAAGACCGAATCAGGCAGGTGGAGGTCGAACGGGCTTACCGGATAGTCGGTTCCATGGAAAAACAGGCCTACAACATCCGAGATCAAGCCATTCCTGCAATCATTCGATTGAAAGCGACATGGGCGCGCCGCGTGTTGCGTCTGGATGCTCTGGTATTGGCACTTGCGGTGATGGGTCTGTTTGGTGGAGCCATGTTGATGGGCACCCTGGGCTCGTTGATGGGCTTCATCCTCAGCCTGTTCGCTGACCCCATAGCCATGTTGAGCACACTGCTTGGTATTGCACTGCTTTTTCTTCTCGTGCATTTTTTCATACGCAAGATAGTGACGCAATTCATGGCAGCTCGTCTGAAGAATACCCCTGACGAGCCTTACACCAAGGCATTCAAGTTCAACACGCGTTTCTTCCGCTCTGTCTTCGGCAAGGATCCGGTTGGCTGGAATGGCCGGTCACGGAAAACGATCGATGAGGTTATCGAACACGCCTCCGAGTTCGTGCAGACACTAAACGATCAGTTCACCAACCCTTCTGGTAAAGTGCGCGATTAGCGTGTGCTGATGCCATGGCAGCTGGCTGCTTGCCATGGTTTATCCGCTGCCGAAAGTACTCTCTTGCAGAATAGGAAAAACCGGTCAATGACCGGTTTTTTTTCGAATCGGATTCCATCTCTGTTCAGCTGAACGAACCCTTGCAGGGTGTAAATTGCAGCCTGCAAGGTGTTGCACTGATCAGGCAGCGCTGATCAGGAGCCTGCTCTACGGTTCAATCTCCCAGCTTTTCAGCGGCTTCGATACCGGCCTTGGCAGTCGATGCATCCTGCGTCTCTTCTTCCGCATCCTGACTCGACGCAGCTTGCACGGCATCATTGGCAGATGGTTGGGCGACTACGGCTTCAGGCGTGATGTCAGGCACTCTCCTGGAGGCCAGTGACATGCCACCAGCCGGGGCTTCATCCTTGTTGGCCAGAGAGCGGACAGTGCTCTTGAGCTGACTGGGTTGACGCTGAGACACCCTGGCTTCAGTGAGCTGTGCGCTGCTCGCCTTGGTGGTTTCTGCTTGCTCATCGGCGGGAGTACTGGCGGCAGGTTCCTCGGCGACAGGCTGTCCGGACGTTGTGGCTTTCTCGGAGGCGGGTTGGACGACCACTTCCTCAGCATCGGCTGGCTCAGAGGACGCTGTCTGCGAGGCGATTTCCGGATCTGCCAGGGGAGCAGGGTCTGCATCGCTGGATGACGTTGCCGTCATGGCATCGCTCGAACCACTGTCCGATTTCTCGGGACTTGCCTGGGCAGCAGCAGCCTTCTTGCTGTTGACACGTTCACGACGACGGCTTCCACCACGACGTTTGGGCTTGTCAGGGTCTTCGGCGACTTCATCGGCAGGGGCTGCGTCGCCGTCTGCTGCCGAGGGAGCTTCCTTGGTCTCTATTGCTACGGACTCAGGTGCTGGTACCGATTCATTCGGCTCAGCTTCAGGGGTGGGAGTCGAGATCGTTTCCGGTGTTGCAGCAAGCTCCTCTACAGCGTCTTCCTCAGCGGGAGATACGGCTTCCACGGCTTCCACGGCTTCCACGGCTTCCACGGCTTCCACTGCTTCCACTGCTTCCACTGCTTCCACTGCTTCCACTGCTTCCACTGCTTCCACTGCTTCCACTGCTTCCACTTCTGGCGCTTCTGGCGCTTCTGGCGCTTTCTCCTCCTGAGATGGCTGAGAGTCAGCTGCTGGTTCTGCTACATCTTCCGCCACGGGCGACGCCTGACTGCTGTCGGTGCCTGCCGAGGCTTCCGGCTGCTTGCCGGGCTCCGATGTGTCTTCGGGGCTGGCAGCTTCAGCATTTTCGTTCCGGGTATCGGTGGCCTGCAGCTCGTTCTGCTGATCACCGTCGGCAGTCGGATTATCCGTTGAGTCTGTTTTCGGTGCTTCAGCGGAGTGGTCTGCAGCGACGACTTCGGAAGACGTCGCGTCATCGGCAGATTTGGCTGTCTGCTGATCATTCGCTGCACTGGAAGCTGCGGCCGATGATGATGCTACGGCTTCGCTTTTGCTGCTTTCCCGGCGCTTGTTTTCCTGCTTTGATGACTTGTCGTCGGCTTGCTCGGACGCATCGCTCGCAGATTCAGGATTGGCCGCTGTCTGGTCAGCGTCTGTCTCAGCGGATTTTTCGTTGCGCTCTGCATTTCGTCCACGTCCTCGACCACCGCGACGTCGACCACCGCGACGGCCGCGACTGCGGTTACCTTCTTCGGTGTTCCGAACCTCGCTGTTGTCGGAAGAGTCCTCTGATGGGCTCTCGGCATCGATGACGACAGCTTCTGTTGCCTCTTCAGCCTGATTCTCGACCGCCTCCCTGGCGCGTCTCGGGTTGCGCGGCTTTCTTACCGGCGTGTTGGATGCTTCTGCTGTCGTCGCATTTTCCTGCTCGTCATTGCTCTGATTGCCGTTCACCTCGTTGGCAACATCACCGGACTGCTTGCGGCCTCTGCCACGTCCACGACCGCTCTTGCGCTCGCCGTCGGCGTTCTCATCACTCTTGTTGCGACGCTGATTGTTGCGGTTGCCACGACCTTCGGTAGTCGCTTCGCTCTTTTCACCGTCATTGCGATTGCGGCCACGGCCGCCTCGATTCCCGGAACGTTTGTTGCCGCGCTTCTGGCCACGAGATTCTTCGTCGCCCTTGTTCGCTGGCTGGCTGGACGCGTCGGCAGATGCCTTGTCAGCGTCAGTCTCGCCTGGCGTTGCGGGAGGGGTCGCGGATGCGCCGAAGAGTGAGCTTACGGCACCGAAGATTCGTCGAAAGCCTCCGGGTCCCTGTACGGCAGGGGCCGCCACAGGCTGTGGTTCAGGCTGGGGCATGCGATGCGCTGGAGTCGGCGCCGGTGCCAGAGGGGTTACAGTACTGACTGCGGCCGCTTCAGGAATCTTCTCTTCCCGCGCACTCTGGGGTGAAAAGCTTTCACTGTTATCGGATGCCAGTTCGTAGCTCTTCTTCTGCACCATGTCATGTTCCGCTTCGCTCATGCGGATACGCTCGATATGGTAGTTGGGTGTCTCGAGTGTCGGGTTGGCAACAATCAGCAGAACCACCTGATTGCGAGCTTCGATTTCAGTGATGCTCTGGCGCTTTTCATTCAACAGGTAGGTCGCCACTTCAACCGGGACATCGGCCATCACTCGGCCTGTGTTGTCCTTCATCGCTTCTTCTTCCATCAGGCGAAGAATGGACAACGCAGTGGACTCTACGCCACGAATGGTGCCGTGACCCTGACAGCGTGGGCAGACGTTTTCGGAGGACTCTCCCAGCGATGGCCGCAGGCGCTGCCTGGACATTTCCAGCAGGCCAAACTTGGAGATCCGACCGATCTGTACACGAGCGCGGTCCTGTTTGAGGGCGTCTCGCAGGCGGTTTTCAACGGCACGTTGATGCTTGGAGGCCATCATGTCGATGAAGTCGATGACAACCAGGCCGCCCAGATCCCGCAGGCGCAGTTGGCGTGCGACTTCGTCTGCCGCTTCCAGATTGGTGTTGGTGGCGGTGTCCTCGATATCCGAACCCTTTGTTGCGCGAGCCGAATTGATGTCGATGGAAATCAGCGCTTCCGTATGGTCGATGACCAGTGCACCGCCGGAGGGCAGGCGTACTTCGCGGCGGAATGCAGACTCGATCTGCGACTCCACCTGGTAGCGATTGAACAGAGGGACATCGTCCTGATACAGCTTCAGCTTTCGTTCATTCTGCGGCATGTAGAGCTTGATGAAGTCGGCAGCCTGCTGGTGTGTCGCCGGTTCATCCGCAATGATTTCGCCGATATCGCCACGGAAGTAATCACGCAGTCCTCGAACGATGATGTTGCTTTCCTGATAAACGAGGAAAGGGGCTTTTTTCTCGCCAGCCGCTTCCTGAATGGCTTTCCAGATGGCAGCCTGGTAGTCCAGATCCCACTGCAGTTCTTCGGTGGTACGTCCGATGCCGGCAGTACGCACGATAGTGCC
The DNA here is from genome assembly GCA_947499955.1 of uncultured Granulosicoccus sp. Classification (GTDB taxonomy): domain Bacteria; phylum Pseudomonadota; class Gammaproteobacteria; order Granulosicoccales; family Granulosicoccaceae; genus Granulosicoccus. The sequence continues at coordinate 200,297 of CANMQI010000006.1, read as the reverse complement.
CATGCCTTCAGGAACTTCAACCTCGGACATGGCGGCTTTCAGTTCGGAGCGATCATCGCCTTCGATGCGCCGAGAAACGCCACCGGCGCGTGGGTTGTTGGGCATGAGGACCAGAAATCGCCCGGCAAGACTGATGAAGGTCGTCAGTGCCGCGCCCTTGTTACTGCGCTCCTCCTTCTCGATCTGGACGACAATTTCCTGGCCTTCCTTGATGCAATCACGGATATTGGGGCGACCATTTTCGGATTTTCTGCCGTTCCCGGTATGGAACTCCTTGGCAATTTCCTTGAATGGCAGGAAGCCGTGACGATCAGCGCCGTAGTCAACGAAAACCGCTTCGAGACTGGGCTCGACACGGGTAATTTTCGCTTTGTAGATATTGGATTTTCGTTGTTCGCGGGATTTGTGTTCTATATCCAGATCAACCAGTTTTTGCCCATCGACGATGGCAACACGCAACTCCTCTGGATGAGTCGCGTTGATTAACATTCTCTTCATTATTGTTTTGGTCCATGACGGACCCTGCCTTGGCCGGTACATCCGGCGAATGCGCGCACGCCTCGTCCTCGCCGGTGCAATACCAGAAGAGGAGGGTCAGGCAATAATTGATATATGCGCTCAGCATTTCGTTGGCCGAACAGGCGGAATCCGTGCTAGTTATCTATAAATGAAGCACGCGGTTTTGCGTACTTCGCAATTCTGCGATCATGGCAGGCATCCGGCCTCTGATGATCGAGCGAGTAAGGCTGTCTTTTTCGGTATCTATCCCGTAGGGCATCCGCGCGTCGGTCGAGACCGTTGTACAGTCTTGGCCGAGAAGGCGGGAACTGCCTGTCATGAAAGTGGCAACTACCCGAGCAATGAACGATACTGTCAGAATAGTCAGCGAGGGGAGTCCATTCGTGCGCCGACTCTTCAATATAGCAGTGCGTGAGAGATTCGGCAATCCTCGTCGGTATCTCCGCGATGGTATCTAACCTTTTCAGCACTTCGCCGCCAGGGTGACTGATCAATTACAAAAGCAAAAACCATGCTAATTCAATCTCATAGGGTCGTGTTCGGCCATGAAATCGGTCGTTGCTGATGGCGAGCAGTGATCGATCCTCCGAAGATGCAGCCCCTTTGGAGACGTCAAGAGCACGGCACGAACGTGTCACCGATGACGAAGATGGTCAACGTATCGACAATTTCCTGATCAAGCGCTGCACCGGCGTGCCGCGCAGTCATGTCTATCGATTGATTCGCAAGGGCGATGTACGGGTGGATGGCAGGCGGGTCAAGCAGACACGCAAGCTGGTCGCCGGTGAGCAGGTGCGCATCCCCGCGATACGGGTGCAGCTGAATGAAGAGGTCAGTGTTCCCGACAAGCTCGCAGCGGCCGCTGGCAAGGCCATTGTTTTCGAGCATCCCGATTTCCTGCTGGTCAACAAGCCCGCCGGAATAGCCGTGCACGGTGGCAGCGGTCTGGCATTCGGTTTCATTGATGCCATTCGGCAATCCTTGCAGGAACCGAAACTGGAATTGGCTCACCGACTCGACAAGGCGACAAGTGGTTGCCTTCTGATAGGTAGAAGTCTGAAGGCCAACAGGCAGTTGCAGGATCTTTTTCGTCAGAGGGCGATCAGCAAGCGTTATCTGGCTCTGGTAAATGGCCGTTGGCCTGAGGAGGTATCTCTGGTTGATGCGCGGCTGAAGAAGAACGTCGAGCAGGCCGGCGAGCGGCGAGTCACCGTTGACCCGGAGGGGCAGGAGGCGCGCACAAGGTTTGCCATTCGGCAACGCTACACTCAGGCAACGCTGATGGATGTCGAGCTGGATACGGGGCGCACTCATCAAATCCGTGTACACGCCAGACACACGGGTCACGCGGTGGTGGGCGACACGCGCTACGGCGATAACAATGCTAATACAAGATTCAGGCAGGCAGGTCTGGCGCGGCTGTATCTGCATTCGTCCGAACTGGCCTTTGACTGGCAGGGCGAACGAATCGCGGTGACGGCTCCCGTGGATGCAGCGTGGGAGAAGTCGCTTGCAGTACTGGAGAGGCAACGGTAGGCCTCATGTCAGGTCGCGGACCGCCGTCGGCTTCAATGAGGGTCAGTGACGTCCTCGGCGTGAGTTGGCCAGGCATCCGCAAGGGGTCTCGGGTAGCGGGTGTCGCCGCGTCTTGGCTACCTCAAAGGCTGCCAAAGAGAAGCAGGGGCTTTGCGCGTCCAAACACCATTGATAAATAAATTTTTATAATTCGACAATTATATATAGTTTTTCTTATTGGATGGGCGGCTCCATACTGCAAACAGCTGGTTGATACAAACTGGCAGCAGCAGAGGAGATACCCACCATGACGTTCAGGACAATCGCTACAACCGCCCTGTGTTCATTGCCTTTGACCGTTCAGGCAATCGAGCTGACAGACTTCACCGATCCGGATACCGCCTTTGATGAGGCTTATGTCGATTTCAATGCAAATGCCAACTCTGGTAATCAGGATCAGACAAGCTACGATGCATTGCTCACCGGTTTCTACAACAAGAGAGACAGCACGGCCAAACGCGTGATCGGTTTGCGGGTAGATGGCAATCTGGATGCCTCAAGAGGTCCCAATGCTGATGATGAATCCGCTGATGACTTCGGTTTTTCTGTGGGCGTCAGTCGCGATGACTACTTCAGTGAAACCAACGACGCACTTTTCTATTTCGTCAGTGGTGAGTTTGCCCACCAGGACAGTGCCATCGATGACAATCTTGGCGTGACCGCCGGTGTCGGCTACGGTCGTGTCTGGAATGCGACGCCGCTGGCAAAGGCATTGCGTATCCAGGAAGCCCTGAGCTCACGGGCATTGATGGCGTCTGACTTGAATGATGATTCATTGATGCAACTGGCTGCCATCATCGGTCGAGAGTCCGAGTATCGGTCCAGAGAAGGAGCGGATGATTATCGCGGTGTCTGGTATTCCGACATGGAATCGGTGTTGCTCGAATCGGGCGCTCTCGTCAACAACAAGTTGTCAGCGCTGGCCGTCGTGGAACTGGACGATGTCCTGTTCGACGAACCAATCAGTGCGCGTCGTCATGGCTGGCTGGTACGTGCTGGTGCAGGTTTCCAGTCGAGTGATTTTTCAGGTCTGACCGACAACGATCCCAAGTTGACCTTCCAGCTTGAATACGCAAGACCTTACGGATTGAAAGGACAGTTGATCAACGTGGCCACCTACGAGCCGATCTTTGGCGACAACACATTGCAATCTCTGAACAACCGTCTGAGCTATTCGTACGAAGTGTCGGACAGGATCGACTGGATCAACGCCTGGGACCTGTCCGTACAGCGAGCAGATGATGCTGCCGATAGTGGTTTCACCAGCAATCTGCTGACATCCTCGTTTCTGTACCACTTGACCAACCAGCTTGACCTTGGTCTGACGCTGGCTGCGGTGGACACGGATGAGAAGCCCAATGTAAATACTCAAAATGACGACATCGCGACATCGGCCAACCTGGCTCTTCGTTATCGCGTCAAATAGGTTACATCCGGCTCACTGATTCTTCCCGAGCGGGTTGACCATGGTCGGCCCGCCTGTTCATGCAGACACAATCCGTCTGCTCAATCTGGTTGTTCAAACCCCATGCAAATAAATACACAGACCCTCGTCAAAGACTCATCAGCATTACGTTCATTGTTCATTCCACTCCTGCTCTCCCTGTTGGTCCTGCTTTCGGGGTGTGCGACCCGGTCTCCGGATTTCGGCGATTCGGTAGCCAGTGAAGGCGATCAGTACAGCGCCATCAGCGAAAAGTGGGCAGAAGGACAGAAGTTGATTTCAAAGGGAGAAAAGAAGATCAGGAAGGGCAGAGAGCAGATCAGCGATGGCAATGAAAACATCAGCGAAGGCGAGGCCATGGTGCGACGTGGCAAGCGCATGAGCGATGAAAGTGAAGAGGAATACAAGCTGAAAAAGGAATTCTGATTCTGGATCGATGGGCGCTGTCCGCTACAGCGCCCACGACTGTTCGGCGCCATGGAGTTGATGGCAGGTATCTCTACTGGTGATGCCTGCCGGATTGGTGGTGCATACCCTGCCATTCCCGCTGTGCTGCCTGGTCATGATGTCTGACAGGTCTGGTTCCGTACCCCCTGGCATGGCTGATGAGTTGTCTGTTCGATGATCGGCAGCTCTTGCGCGTTCCTGCTTTTTCTGACGATGCAGAGCGCGAGGTTCAACTTGTATTATCTGCAGCCTTGTCGGTACTTTCGGGCTATTGGTTTTTATCTTGCTTCTTGCCTTCTTGCCTTCTTGCCTTCTGCCTTCTGCTTTCTGCTTTCTGCTTTCTGCTTTCTGCTTTCTGCTCTCTGTTCTCTGTTCTCTGTTCTCTGCTTCCGCCTGATGGTGAGCGCGATGCCTCGCCTTGGGTGTGCGGGTCTCTCCTGAGAGGTCGCCAGTGTCAGGGCGGCCCATGCAGAGTCCGTACCGCGTCAGCAGGCTCTGGCCAACCAACTGATAGGTCGTTTTTTCGGTAGGGGCCTCTCCACCCACCTGTGCCTTGAGCCACTTCATTCGATGCTTCAGTCGGCCGATTGTTCTGTCAGTCGGTCAAGAGGAGCATGGGTTCGAGGTGCGTCCCTGAGCTCGTGTCGTGTGCTTCCGGCGTGTCGATTATCCGGTCCGTTTTCGAGGATGGTGTGCTCCTGAAAACTTCTGGTTGTATGTTCCTTCCACGATTGGATACCATTCCTGAATCGGTGCTGTTATGGTTTGTCATATTGTTGGTGGTTAAACTACACACTCATTAATGATGAAGCAATTCGCGCGGTATCCAGTGGGCAATTTGCAGGAGTCTCTCCTTGCAATACGGCGCCTGAGCGAGTTGCGCAATTCCATGTCGGTCCTACTACTCCTGCAAGCTGTCCGGGTTCCGGTGTCTGCACTTGCAGCATTGCAAATTCGACTTGATAAGCAGCAGTCAACTTGAGTCATAATGACAAAAATCGTAAAGAGGTACGTTGAATGAATGGTCCGATTCACGACATCGATCCGATCGAAACTGCTGAATGGCGAGACGCGGTAGCGGATGTCATCGAGCGCGACGGAACAGAGCGGGCGCACTATCTCCTGGACAAGACTGTTCAAGAAGCCCGAGAGCAAGGCAGCAACCTTCCATTCTCGGCGACAACGAGTTACCAGAACTCGATACCGTCGGACTTGCAGGTACCTTACCCGGGTGACCTGGAAATGGAATGGCGCATTCGCACCATTAACCGTTGGAACGCCATGGCAACTGTTGTGCGGCGCAATAAAGTCAGCTCGGAATATGGCGGTCATATCGCTTCATTTGCATCGTCAGCAGTCATGTACGACATCGGTCTCAATCACTTCTGGCGTTCGCAGGGCGAGTCTCACGGTGGCGATCTGGTGTTCTTTCAAGGTCACGTCATACCCGGCATCTACGCTCGCAGTTTCATGGAAGGGCGACTGAGCGAAGAGCAGCTGCTGAACTTTCGATCGGAAGTCGACGGCAAGGGTTTGTCGTCTTACCCGCATCCCTGGTTGATGCCGGACTACTGGCAATTCCCGACCGTGTCGATGGGCCTCGGCCCATTGTGTGCGATCTACCAGGCGCGCTTCATGAAGTACATGCACAACCGCGGTCATATCGATATGGCAGACCGCAAGGTATGGTGCTTTCTGGGTGATGGAGAAATGGATGAGCCTGAATCACTGGGTGCAATCTCTCTTGCAGCGCGAGAAGATCTGGATAATCTGATTTTTGTCATCAACTGCAATCTGCAAAGACTGGATGGTCCGGTTCGCGGTAATGGAAAGATCGTGCAGGAACTGGAAGGAGAGTTCAGGGGTTCTGGCTGGAATGTCATCAAACTGCTCTGGGGACAGGGTTGGGATGAGTTGTTGGAGAATGACACCAGCGGTATGTTGCGGCGCCTTATGGAAGAGACCGTTGACGGCGATTATCAGACATTCAAGTCGAAGGACGGTGCCTACGTACGTGAGCACTTCTTCGGTAAATATCCGGAGACGGCTGCACTGGTCAAGGACTGGACGGACGAGCAGATCTTTGGTTTGCGACGCGGTGGCCACGATCCTGAAAAGGTATACACCGCTTTCAAGAACGCATCCGATACCAAAGGCCAACCGACATGTCTGTTGATCAAGACAGTCAAGGGCTACGGCATGGGGAACGCCGGTGAGGGTCAGAACATTACTCACCAACAGAAGAAGATGGCTGAAGATCAGCTGCATGCCTTCCGCGATCGTTTCAAGATTCCTGTCAGTGACGCCGACCTGCGCTCGGCGCCATTCGTGACGCTCGACGATGAGCAGAAAGCTTATCTTGCAGCGCGTAGAAAAGAGCTTGGTGGCGCGTTCCCGAAACGCAACTGGAAGGACTCACCCAAGCTGGAGATACCGGATCTTTCCGTTTTCGGAGCCCAGCTGAAGAGCACCGGCCAGCGGGAAATATCCACGACCATGGCCTTCGTGCGAGTGCTGACGACCTTGTTGCGAGACAAGAAGATAGGCAAGCAGGTCGTGCCTATCGTGCCTGACGAATCGCGCACCTTCGGCATGGAAGGTCTGTTTCGGTCAGTGGGCATCTACAACCCCAAGGGGCAGATGTACACGCCGGAAGACGCCGAGCAGATGATGTTCTACAAGGAGAGCAAGACAGGGCAGATATTGCAAGAAGGTATCAACGAGGCGGGTGGCATGGCTGACTGGATCGCAGCAGCGACCTCGTACAGTGTGCATGGCGTACCGATGATCCCCTTCTATATCTACTACTCCATGTTCGGTTTCCAGCGTATCGGTGATCTGGCCTGGGCAGCAGGCGATAGCCGTGCGCGTGGCTTCATGCTGGGTGGAACAGCTGGCAGGACAACGCTCAACGGTGAAGGCCTGCAGCACGAGGATGGTCATTCCCACATTCTGGCCAGCACCATCCCGAACTGCATCAGCTACGATCCAACCTTCAGTCATGAGGTGGCGGTCATCATTCATCATGGATTGCAGCGGATGTTCGTTGATCAGGAAGACGTGTTCTTCTATCTGACATTGATGAACGAGAATTATATTCATCCCGATATGCCGGCAGGTTCCGAAGAGGGAATCATCAAGGGCCTCTATCGCCTGTCTACCGAAGCGCCTGAAAAGCGCCACGTCAATCTCATGGGTTCAGGTACGATCCTGAAGCAAGCCATGGATGCTGCCGAGATGCTGAAGCGGGACTTCGATGTCAGTTCCGATATCTGGTCAGCCACATCCTTCAATGAGCTGGCGCGCGATGGTCAGGACGCCGAGCGCTGGAATCGACTCAATCCGCTGGAAACACCACGGGTACCTTATGTCACGGAGATCCTGTCCGAGGCGAAGGGACCCGTGATCGTGGCAACGGACTACATGAAGAACTATGCCGAGCAGATTCGTGCCTATGTACCTCAGGCCTACACCGTGTTGGGTACTGATGGTTTTGGACGGTCGGATAGCCGGGTGAACCTGCGGCGTTTCTTCGAGGTAGATGCCAATCACATCGCCGCAGCAGCGATGGTCGAGCTGTACAAGCAGGACGCCATAAGCCGCAGTGATCTCGAAGCGGCCATGGCCAAGTATTCCATTGATGGCAACAAACCCAATCCGAGGCTGGTGTGATCATTCCTGATCATCGCCCACACACAAGACATTCAGGAGAAAGACATGTCAGCGCTTGACGTAACCGTTCCAGATATCGGGGATTTCACGGATATCCCTGTCATCAGCATTCTGGTGGGAGTAGGGGATTCGGTAAATGCGGAAGACCCCCTGATCGAGCTGGAGAGTGACAAGGCCACGATGGAAGTGCCCAGCCCTGCGGCTGGCGTGGTCAAGGAAATCAAGGTCAATGAAGGAGACACCGTGTCCATGGGGTCTCTGGTACTGATCCTCGAGACCGAAGGCGCCGGAGATGCGGCACCGGCAGCACCGGCCGCCGCCGAAGCACCAACACCGGCAGTTGTCGACAAGGCCCCCGTCGGTATTGCACCACCTGCAGAGACACAGGCCAGCAAGTCCAGTGTGGCCAACGTCGATGAGGCCGGGTTCAAGCGCGCCCACGCCTCGCCGTCCATCCGCTCATTCGCGCGTCAACTGGGTGCCGATCTTACCCAGATCAAGGGAAGCGGTCGTGGCGGTCGCATCCTGCGTGAAGATGTTACCGAGTGGTTCAAGGGCACAGCGCCTGCTGCTGTTTCCGGTGCCCCGTCCGCAGCGTCTGGCGGCATGGGAATTCCACCCATTCCAGCCGTGGATTTTTCCAAGTTCGGTCCTACCGAAGATGTGGAAATGTCCCGTATCAAGAAGTTGTCGGGACCTGCACTGCATCGCTCCTGGTTGAATATCCCACATGTCACGCATCAGGAAGAAGCAGACATCACGGACCTCGACAAGTATCGCAAGGAGATGGACAACCAGGCCAAGACTGAAGGCTACCGCGTGACACTCCTGAGTTTCATCGTCAAGGCCAGCGTCTCCGCGCTGAAGGCTCATTGGGAATTCAATTCATCGATTCACCCTGACGGCGACAAGCTCATCCGCAAGGAGTATTACAACATCGGATTTGCCGCTGATACGCCGAACGGTCTGATGGTTCCAGTCATCAAGGATGCCGATCGCAAGGGCATCATCGAGATTTCCAAGGAACTGGCAGATCTGTCTGGACAGGCACGCGAGGGCAAGCTCAAGGCGAAGGACATGCAAGGCGCCACCTTTACCATCTCTTCACTCGGTGGTATTGGCGGTACGAGTTTCACACCGATCGTCAACGCACCGGAGGTCGCCATTCTGGGTCTGACGCGATCCAGGATGGCGCCTGTGTGGGACGGTGAGCAGTTCGTGCCGCGCAACATGCTGCCCATGTCGCTCAGTTACGATCACCGTGCAGTAGACGGTGCACTCGCGGCGCGTTTCGCAGCCACTCTCAAACACTTGTTGGGCGACGTGCGTCGTCTGATGCATTAAGAGGTAGACAACATGGATATCAAAGTCCCTGATATTGGAGACTTCAAGGACGTACCTGTTGTCTCGGTACTGGTTTCAGTGGGAGATGAGGTCAGCGCGGAAGATCCGCTGATCGAACTGGAGAGCGACAAGGCGACGATGGAAGTACCCTCGCCGGCAGCAGGCAAGATCACGCGGATCGATGTCGCTGAAGGTGATTTGTGTTCGGAAGGTTCGGTGATCATGGCGATGGAGACCGCTGAAGGTGCATCGGAGCCAGCCGCGGCGGCCTCTGCACCAGCGGCAGCTCCCGCAGCGGCGCCTGCGGCCGCACCTGCGGCCGCACCTGCCAGCGCAGCAGCGGGTAGCACGGCGGCACCAATGAATGGCGACATTCATGCCGAAGTGCTGGTGCTGGGGTCAGGCCCTGGAGGATATACCGCCGCTTTTCGTGCTGCCGATCTCGGCCTGCGAACGGTGCTGGTAGAGAAAGACAGTAACCTCGGCGGTGTCTGTCTGAACGTCGGCTGTATTCCTTCCAAGGCTCTGTTGCACGCAGCGAAGGTCATCACCGAATACGAGGAAATGGGAGAGCACGGTTTCACGTTCGTTCGTCCTGATGTCAACATCGCGCAGCTGAAAGACTGGAAGCAAGGTGTGGTCAACAAGCTGACGGGCGGACTTCAGGGGCTGGCAAAGGCACGCAAGGTTCAGGTCGTCAATGGTTCTGGTGAATTTGACGGACCCAAGTCCATGCGTGTCACTGATGGTGACAAGACAACCCTGATCACATTTGATCAGTGTATCGTCGCTGCCGGTTCAGAGCCTGTCAAATTGCCGTTCGTGCCGCATGACGATCCACGCGTGGTCGACTCTACCGGAGCACTGGAGCTGGAAGATATTCCCGAACGCCTGCTGATCCTCGGTGGCGGCATCATCGGGCTCGAGATGGGTACGGTCTATGATGCGCTGGGTTCGAAGGTCACGGTTGTCGAGCTCATGGACCAGATCATCCCGGGTGCTGACAAGGATATCGTCAAGCCGCTGCACAATCGCATCAAGGGGCGCTACGAAAACATCTACCTGAAAACCAAGGTAACCGATGTAACCGCCCAACCTGATGGTCTCAAGGTGGTGTTCAGTGGTCCCGATGGTGAACACGTCGATACCTTCGACAAGGTTCTGGTGGCTGTGGGTCGTCGCCCCAACGGTGCCACGCTGGGTCTGGACAAGGCCGGTGTTTCCGTGGATGAACGCGGCTTCATTGCTGTCGATAATCAGCAGAGAACCAACGTTCCTCACATCTTCGCCATTGGGGATGTCGTCGGGCAGCCCATGCTGGCACACAAGGCCGTTCATGAAGGCAAGGTGGCTGCAGAAGTCTGTTCCGGAATGAAACGAGTATTTGACGCCCGGGTCATTCCATCGGTAGCCTATACCGATCCGGAAGTTGCATGGATTGGCATGACTGAATTGGACGCGAAGGCCCAGGGGATGAAGGTCGGCAAGGGAGTCTTTCCCTGGGCGGCGTCCGGTCGTTCGCTGAGCCTTGGGCGCTCGGAAGGTGTGACGAAGCTGATTTTCGATCCGACGGATGATCGTGTCATTGGTGCAGGTATTGTCGGGCCCAATGCAGGGGATCTGATCGCCGAGGTTGCTCTGGCAATCGAAATGGGCGCAGATGCCACCGATCTCGGTCATACCATTCATCCGCATCCGACTCTCTCCGAGACGGTCAATTTCGCAGCAGAAATGTTCGAAGGGACCATCACGGATCTCATCCCACCCAAAAAGAAACATTAATTCCCAGCAGAGGTAATCTCGCATCATGAACGACATAGTCATTACTGGCGCAGCCAGGACTCCCATCGGCTCTTTTCTCGGAGCTCTGTCCAGCGTGTCTGCGGTTGATCTGGGAGCGATCGCCATCACTGAAGCGCTGAAGCGCAGCGGTGTTGAGGCAACAGATGTATCCGAGGTCATATTCGGACAGGTCCTCACGGCGGGTGCCGGTCAGAACCCGGCGCGGCAGTCAGCCATGAAAGCCGGAATACCGGCTGAACGTACGGCAGTCACCGTCAATCAGGTTTGCGGTTCCGGTCTGCGAACCGTGGCCATGGCGTTCCAGGCCATCAAGGCTGGCGACAGCGAGGTCGTTGTTGCAGGTGGGCAGGAGAGTATGAGCCTGTCGACTCATTGTGCCCATCTTCGCGGTGGCTACAAGATGGGTAGTGCCGAGTTCATCGACACCATGATCAAGGATGGTTTGTGGGACGCCTTCCACGGCTATCACATGGGAACCACCGCTGAAAATGTTGCGGAGAAATGGACTATTTCTCGCGACACACAGGACGCATTCGCCGCAGCTTCTCAGCAAAAGGCAGAAGCTGCCCAGGCAGCTGGCAAATTCGCAGATGAGATCGTTCCTGTGACTGTCAAGAACCGTCGCGGCGACGTCGTCGTCGATGCTGATGAGTATATCAAGCCTGGCACAACAGCCGAAACTCTGGCCAAACTGCGTCCGGCATTCTCGAAGGAAGGCTCTGTAACAGCAGGCAACGCGTCAGGTCTGAATGACGGTGCAGCTGCGCTCGTACTCATGAGTTCGGATGAGGCTGGCAAGCGTGGGGCAAAACCACTGGCGCGGGTTGTCAGTTGGGCGACTGCAGGCGTTGAACCTGAAATCATGGGATCAGGCCCGATTCCGGCAAGCCGTGCAGCATTGGAAAAGGCTGGCTGGACCATTGATGACCTTGACCTGATCGAGGCCAACGAGGCTTTCGCCGCTCAAGCCTGTGCTGTCAACAATGACATGGGCTGGGATACCGATAAAGTCAACGTCAATGGCGGCGCCATTGCTCTGGGACACCCCATCGGTGCTTCAGGTGCACGAGTATTGATCACATTGCTGCACGAGATGCAAAGGCGTGATGCAAAGAAAGGTCTGGCCACACTGTGTATTGGTGGTGGTATGGGTATCGCCATGTGCGTAGAGCGTGATTGAACGATAGGCCGACACATCGACGCGTCCTGCAGGGCGCGTCGGTTTCAACTCGAAAGTTAAACAACCAGCAGGAGAAGGATTGATCATGGCAAAGATTGCAATAGTGACTGGCGGAACTCGTGGGATTGGCGAAGCCATCTCTGTGGGTCTGAAAGACGCAGGCTACAGTGTCGCAGCCACCTACGCAGGTAATGACGAGCGGGCGAAGCAGTTCTCGGACGCGACGGGAATACCTGTCTACAAGTTCGATGTATCCGATTTCGCTGCCTGTCAGGCAGGGGTGAAGAAAATCGAGGAAGATCTGGGCGGTACCGTGGACGTACTGGTCAACAATGCCGGTATCACGCGCGACGGAACGCTTCACCGCATGGACCATGAGGCCTGGCAGGCTGTCATCGACACCAATCTCGGATCTTGCTTCAACATGTGTCGCTGCGTCATCGACGGAATGCGTGAAAAGAGTTTCGGTCGAATCGTCAATATCGGTTCAATCAATGGTCAGGCTGGTCAGTACGGTCAGGTCAACTACGCTGCAGCGAAATCCGGTATTCACGGATTTACCAAGGCACTGGCTCAGGAAGGGGCTGGCAAGAATGTGACTGTCAATGCCATTGCTCCGGGCTATGTCGATACCGACATGGTAAGAGCGGTACCTGAAGCAGTACTTGAAAAAATCATCGCCAAGATCCCGGTAGGTCGTCTGGGCAAGGCCGAAGATATCGCCAGAACGGTTGCGTTTCTCGTTGCAGATGATGCTGGTTTCATCACGGGTTCCACTGTCTCGGTCAATGGCGGCCAACACATGTACTAACCGTCCTGTGCTCCCTGTTCGCGGGGGGGGGCATCTGGTTACGGCGTCGTGAATCACGGCCGCTTTCACTCAGTGAGGGCGGCCGTTTCAGGTTTGGCGTATAGCTGATTCATCCCATTGTCAATGCTTGTCTGCCGAGAATCCTTGATATGAGTACACCTCATGAAGGCTGCACGCGCGTGGCGTTTGTGGGTGGAGGCCCGCGCGGCCTGGCAGCACTGGAATTTCTCTATTCCACCCTGGCTCTTGCAGCCCCGTCACTCGGCGTACACAGCATTGTGTTCGAACCGAGTGCCCACCCTGGCTGCGGCCCGAACTATGCCCCGGATCAATTTTCCGGGAGCCTGCTGAACCTGCCGGAACGGGAGATCGATATCCCGGCGAGAAACGAGATTTCGCTGGGTGAGGACGTGATCGCCGGTTTTCCCTCCTACAAGGAGTGGGCTGGCGTGGATGAAGGCAAGGACCAGGGTAGACAGGTGGATGTGTATCCACCGCGCGCCAGACTGGGTCAATATCTTCAGTCTCGTTTCAACAGCATGGCGGTGCTTCTCGAGCAATCGGGCAGGCTCACTATCGTCGAGTCCGAGGTTCTCCAGATTCGGCAGGATGCCGTAGGGGGTGGTTACCGAATCGTTCATGAAAGCGGTGTCATGGAGGCTATCGATGAGGTCGTTCTCGCTGTCGGTCACCAGCCGACGGAGCCTGATGAGTCAATACAGGCCTGGAGACAGCATGCACACGAGAACCCCGCCTGCAACCTGATCATGGCGCCGTATCCATTGGAGGACTTCATACACGACTCTTCCCGTTTTGATGGTGCTACCGTCGCACTTCGCGGTTTTGGCTTGTCCATGATTGATGTGGTCAAGGGGCTGACCGAAGGGCGGGGCGGTGGGTTCAAGGTCATGGATGAACATCTGCGTACCATGGATTACAGGCCTTCAACGGTGGAACCTGCCAGGATCATTCCATTTTCACTGGATGGGCTGCCGATGGCGGCCAAGCCACTGACTCGCAGTCTCGATGAACGTTTTATCCCGAACGCACCGCTTCAAGCGCATTTCAGGCAGATGTGCTCGGAGTTGGCACAGTATGGGGAGAGCGACGAGGCGTATTCGCAGTTGTTGCAACAGGTGTCGGATATTCAGGGGGCTGTTTATCTGGAGGTCTTCCCCAGCGCTGCCGCCAGCTACACCCGATCACGATTATCGGAGCTGGCAAACAGTTGGCTGCAGGACGACCAGGTCCGGCATGAGTGCATCGTGGATCGCGATCTTCCAACTGCACAAGCCATGGCGATGTTTGCCGACATGGCCTGCGGCGTCAAGCCACCCAGTCTTGATTACTGTCTGGGACAAGTGTGGCGGCATCTGCAGAAAATCATGTTCCACTCCTTTTCCCATTCCAGAATGGGTCTTGAGTTCATGCAGGAACTGATTGCACTGCATGAGCGATTGAAGAGATATGCCTACGGCCCGCCCGTCGACAACGTACGCAGTCTGTTGGCGTTGAATGATGCAGGAATACTCAGTCTGAAGGTTGTCGACGATCCTGCTATCAGGATGTCGCCGGATGGCTGGCATTTCAGTGAAGGCGATGACGAGGTAGTCGCCTCGGTACTCGTTGACACCGTGCTGTCGTCACCGGATATTCAGGCTGTCAACACGCCACTTGTCCAACAGCTGTTGGGTGAGGGCTATCTGCTCGCACATGGCGGTGGCCTGGGGGCATCGACACGATCCGGGGCTATCGCGAACCGACGTGACGAACACGCATGCCAACCATCGTTGGCTCTTCTGGGAAGGTTGGCGAAAGGGTCGATTCTTGGCACAGATAGCATCACCGAGAGCTTCGGTGATGAGCAGCGGGAATGGGCAGTCAGGCTGGTCAGACGATTATCGACATCGAACAGGATGTCCGCATGAATTTCATGCGGTCATCCATATCGGGGCCGCTCAGAACACGATGCAAGGCTGCCCGGATCAACTAGCTCCTCGCCAGAGTTGCATCTCTACTTTCAATCAACTCGATGAGCTGCTCGCGGTCGCTGGATTTCTCCACGTCGATCCCCAGCCCCTTCGCATGTTGCTCCAGCTCCTCTCGAGTCCATTCATCGAACAATTGTTTGCTGTAACCAGCTCTTCCAGGGCTCTGTCCACTGGGAGTCTCCCGGGGCGTCTTGTCAGTATCGACGCGAGAGCCCTTGAGTTTTTCAAACTCCTTGTTGGTGTGGACGAGATCGTTTGCAAGTTGTTTGTCGGTAGGCATTCGTATTCTCCTGGAAGTGGCAGCAAGGTGAGAAGCCGAGGCCTTGCTGCTTGTGGGCTGCTGCCAGAGTGACGATGAGAATCACTCGAAAGAGATTTCATGCTATCGACGTGCGTCCGGGTCAGACGTGCTCGTGTAGTTTTTTCCAGTCAGCGGTCTCTGACTGACGCAGGCGCGCTGACGCAGGCGCGGGCTTTCGCGGGCTTTTCTGTGTAACAACTGCAGCTGTCGCCTTGGTCAGGGGTGTGCTGCTAGAGTGAGTTGAATTCTTGAAAGGAGCCTTGCCCATGACGTATGAAATGCCACGAATCGGTCTGTCAGTTGTGTTGCTCGCATCAGCTGGCCTGTTTGCAACGATAGCTACCGCCTCTGATTCCAAGCCCGTTGACAGCAGCAAGGTTCAGGAAGCCGTACAGGAATCCAAAGAGGGTGAGCAGAGTTCGGAGAACGCTGCGGAGTCCGATGCCAGTAACACCGAAGTCGGGGAGGCATCCTATAACGTGGAGAACTGCGAAGCCTTGATCGAAGAGACGGAAAATGGCGAGTCAACCAATATGGGTGCCGAGCAACTTGACCTGGACAAGTGTCAGCAGTTGGTAAAATAGGTCGACAGAGTTGCGGGGGCTCAATCGGCTCTGGCAAAGCCGGTGCGAGACCTCATCGCCAGTAGAGGTCGCGGCACCGGCAATACAACGTCAGTTTTGTTGAGCGGAAGCTGACCAACCCTCTACACCTTCCATATCAGGCAGGTGATGAGCGATGCCCTTGTGGCAGTCGATACAGGTTTTCTCGCCACTGGCGAGGAAAGTGGAATGAGCCTGTTCTGCCCGGGCGCTTTGCACGGTGAAATCCATGTAGTCCAGATCGTGACAGTTTCTGCACTCCAGCGAATTGTTGGCCTTCAAACGGGACCATTCATGCTGAGCCAGTTCCAGACGTTTTTCCAGAAACTTCTCACGCGTATTGATGGTGCCGAATATCGTACCCCAGACCTCTTTGGATGCCTGCATCTTGCGAGCAATCTTGTTGGTCCATTCGTGAGGAACATGGCAGTCCGGGCAGGTAGCTCGCACGCCTGAGCGGTTGGTGTAGTGGATGGTTGTCTTCAGTTCCTGAAAGACGTTGTCTTCCATCTCATGGCAGCCGGTACAGAAGGCTTCCGAGTTTGTCGCTTCCAGAGCCGTATTGAATCCGCCCCAGAAGATGACACCTGCGATGAATCCGCCGAGTGTCAGAAACCCCAGGCTGT
Source organism: uncultured Granulosicoccus sp. (assembly GCA_947499955.1). Taxonomy (GTDB): domain Bacteria; phylum Pseudomonadota; class Gammaproteobacteria; order Granulosicoccales; family Granulosicoccaceae; genus Granulosicoccus. Next base: position 183,982 of record CANMQI010000006.1, on the reverse strand, counting down.
AGTGAACGCTCGGGCGCGCGGCGATTTTCCAGGTTTTCTTGACCCATTTGATCATGATTGTGTCAGTCTCATTCGGGTTTGGTCAACAGACTGTCGACATCCTGAAAGTCGTTGTCGACCAGCGGTTTGGCATCAACCTGTGTCACATGGCACTGGTTGCAGAAATACCGTCGCGGTGACACTTGTGCGAGGAAGTTACCGTCTCTGTTCATGAAGTGAGTCACGCTGACCATGGGCGCCTGCGACTGCTCGGTCAGGGTTCGATCATGACAACTCAGGCACTTGTTGGCATTCAGGTTGACCGTGTAGTTGTCGATCTTGTGCGGTATGGTCGGCGGCTGCATGGGATAGTTGCGAGTGCGCTTCACATCCTTGTTCTCGACCTCAGGCATGCGCTGGGGTTCCGTGTCGACAGCGATGTCACTTTTACGCAAGGTTGCCAACTCATCCGGGTTGGCAGCCCACAGCGCAGTTACCGCGACAACAGGCAGCAACAACAGGCTTCGTAGCAGGATCTTTCGAACGGCAGATATGTTCATGATCAGGCCCTCACGATACGAACAGCGCATTTCTTGAAATCCGTCTGCTTGGAGATCGGGTCGGTGGCATCCAGCGTTACCTTGTTGATGAGCTGGCTGGCGTCGAACCAGGGAACGAACACCAGACCACGAGGTGGCTTGTTCCGTCCTCGCGTCTCGACGCGCGTGATGATCTGTCCACGTCGAGACTGTACAGCGACCTTGGTGCCGCGACGAAGTTCGAGTTCCTTGGCGTCGTCCGGGTGCATGAAGACCACGGCATCAGGGAATGCCTTGTACAGCTCCGGCACACGTTGCGTCATTGAACCGGAGTGCCAGTGTTCCAGTACCCGGCCAGTGCTCAGCCACAATGGAAACTCCTCGTCTGGCGACTCGGCGGCTGGTTCGTAGGGCAGAGCAAAGATGATGGCCTTGCCGTCCTTGTGTCCATAGAAGTCGAAACCCTTGCCTGCCTTGACATACGGATCACTGCCTTCACGATAACGCCATAGTGTCTCCTTGCCATCGACTACCGGCCAGCGCAGACCATGGGCTTCATGGTAGGCATCGAAGTCGGCGAGGTCGTGGCCATGACCACGGCCGAAGGTTGCATATTCCTCGAAGAGCCCTTTCTGTAGATAGAAACCGAATTCCTTCGATTCCTGGTTGGCGTATTCGCTGTCAGCATCCTCAAGGGGGAACTTGTCGACTGTGCCGTTGGCAAAGAGGATGTCATACAGAGTCTTGCCCTTGTATTCCGGATTGGCATCCAGGATTTCCGCAGGCCAGACGTCCTCGGTGGTGAAACGTCTGGAGAACTCGACGACCTGCCAAAGATCCGATCTGGCGTCTCCAGGCGCATCGACCATCTGGTGCCAGAATTGCGTTCGTCGCTCGGCATTACCATAGGCGCCTTCTTTCTCCACCCACATGGCAGTAGGCAGGACAAGGTCGGCTGCCTGGGCAGTGACGGTGGGATAAGCGTCGGACACAACGATGAAATTCTCCGGGTTGCGATAACCCGGCAGGCCTTCTTCATTGATATTGGGTCCGGCCTGCATATTGTTGTTGACTTGTACCCAGTAGGCGTTGAGTACGCCATCACGCAGCATTCTGCTTTGCTGTACGGCGTGGAAGCCGGGCTTGTCCGGGATCGTGCCAGTAGGGATGTTCCAGATCGACTCTGCAATGTCACGATGATCCTTGTTGGTGACAACCAGATCGGCCGGCAGGCGATGAGAAAAGGTACCCACCTCCCGAGCAGTTCCGCAGGCAGAAGGCTGGCCAGTCAGGGAGAAGGGCGAATTACCCGGAGTGGCAATCTTGCCGGTCAGCAGATGAATGTTGTAGATGAGGTTGTTGCACCAGACACCGCGTGTGTGCTGATTGAAACCCATGGTCCAGAACGAGGTGACCTTGATATCCGGGTCGGCGTACAACTTCGCCAGCTCTTCGAGTTTCTCGACGGACACCCCTGACAGCTGGGATACGTATTCTGCGTCATAGTCCTTGACGAAGGCTGCGAATTCCTCGAAGTCACTGTCTGTTGCACCATTGGCGTCGTTGGCGTTGGCGGCTGCCTGCTCGAGCGGATGTTCGGGACGCAAGCCATAACCGATATCGGTATTGCCCACCTTGAAGCGAGTATGCTTTTTCACGAAGTCCCAGTTGACCCTGTCATTCTGGATGATGTAGTTGGCAATGTAGTTGAGCATGGCCAGGTCGGTCTGGGGAGTGAAGACGACAGGCACGTCAGCCAGTTCGAAGCTACGATGTTCGAACGTCGACAATACTGCAACCTTGACATGCGGTGCGCTCAGGCGACGGTCGGTGACCCGTGTCCACAGAATGGGGTGCATTTCTGCCATGTTCGACCCCCACAGGACGAAGGCATCAGCGGCTTCGATATCGTCATAACACCCCATGGGCTCATCCATGCCGAAGGTGCGCATGAAACCACCCACTGCAGAGGCCATGCAATGGCGGGCGTTGGGATCGATATTGTTGGAGCGAAAACCGGCCTTGAACAGTTTGGATGCTGCGTAGCCTTCCCAGACAGTCCATTGACCTGAGCCGAACATGCCGACAGCTGTGGGTCCTTTCTCCCTCAGGGCTTTCTTGAACTTCACTTCCATGATGTCGAAAGCTGCGTCCCAGCTGATGGGTGTGAATTCGCCATTCTTGTCATATTCGCCGTCGGTCATGCGCAACAAGGGCTGAGTCAGGCGATCCGAACCATACATGATCTTTGACAGGAAGTAGCCTTTGACACAGTTCAGGCCCTTGTTGACTTCGGACTTGATGTCGCCGTGGGTGGCCACCACCCGGCCATCCTTGACGCCGACATTGACACTGCAACCGGTACCGCAGAAGCGACAGGCAGCCTTTGACCATTTCAGTTGCGTGTGTTGCGCATCTGTTACCAGATTGCTGGCATTGGCCGGAATTGAAATGCCGGCAACAGCGGCTGCAGTAGTCGCAGCGGACATGTGCACGAATTCGCGCCGAGTGATTTTCATGAATTCATTTCCTGATTCATCGAGTGCTCAGAATCAACGTGGTGATAGACAAGGTTGACGGACAGGATGCCGGCTCGGGCATTGAGATCATCCATGAGCTGGTTGATGGTTCGTTCGTGTTCGACTTCGACGACAATCACCAGCGCTGCTCTGGATTCTTCCGAATACAGTGTGCAGGCAGGCACGCTGTTGAGAAACGCTATGGTGTCGTCGCGACAATCGGGCCGGGCAAAGATCACCAGGCTTGCGATATGAATGTCAGGTGACGAAGAGGGATTGACGGGTTCCGCCCGTACGGCTGTATTCATCATGATCAGGCTGTCGGTGGACCGGCGAACATCTGGTAAATCCAGATCATGAAGCCGTAGCCGCCCACGATGGCGACAGCCAGGACAGGGGCAAGTACCACGGTGAGCAGGAGAAACACCCTGCGTTCGGCCTTGCGCTGAACCGGGCTGTTGTTTTCAGACGTAGTTTCCATGAGATTCGAGCGTGCAGAAGGCCAATTGTCATCATAGTCAATGCCACTATTGCTGCATTGACATGGATCAAGTCATGGTCAACAAATATGCATTCGAGTTACATGTTTATTCCGCGGGATGCTGTAACAGGCGATTTCCGCACGACTTCATTCAACGCCGGAGCCGACTCTCGGGACACGCTTCATGCTAATCTTGCGCCGCATGAATACGGTGACGAAAACCCAGATGCAGGCCAGCCTGATGGCGACGCCGGTGCGCCAGATCGAGGATGAGGCTGCCATGCAGTCGCTGGGACGAGAGCTGGCAGAGCTGTTACCTGCAGGCACGCTGGTGAGTCTGTCCGGCGAGCTCGGGGCGGGCAAGAGTGTACTGGTCAGATCCATCATTCACACTCTGGGTTATACCGGTCGCGTCAAAAGCCCCACCTATACCCTGATAGAGACCTACGAGGCTCCGGCGTCAGAAGGCAATACCATGCGTGTTGCTCACCTGGATCTGTATCGTCTGGAGGATCCGGCGGAACTGGATTACCTGGGTTTCGACGATGTTCTGAACGAGCACGATCTGGTTCTGATCGAATGGCCGGAAAAAGGGGGCGATCGGGTACCGCGGCCTGACTTGCAGGTGTCCATCACTTACGCCGCAGATAACGGGCGTGAGGTTGTTTTCAGTATCTGAGGCACGCAACAGTGGATTACCTTGCGATCAAGACAGTCCACCAGCTGACAGTCGTTCTGTCTGTCACTCTGTTTTCAGTGCGCGCTGTCGGCAGCTTGCTGGAAGCCCGATGGCCGAAGCGCGCGTTGTTCAGAGTCAGTCAGCATGTCAATGATACGTGCCTGTTGCTGTCGGCCCTGACGCTTGCGGTTCTGTCGGGTCTTGCGCCCTGGAATACACCTTGGCTGGCCGTGAAGATCGTGGGCCTGCTGGTCTACATCGTTCTGGGCACTCTGGTCATGCGGGAGCAACTGTCTCCAACCGCGCGCAGGGTGTCCTTCATGGGTGCTCTGATCGTATTCGGGTTCATTGTATCGGTTGCAGTCAACCGCTCTGTACTGGGGTTTTTCGGCTGAGGCTTGCCGTGATTCCAGTACACTGAGTGCCGGTTACGCAATCAAGAGTTCAAGCATGTCACTTGCAGGAAAAACAGTCTTCATGTCGGGCGGGAGCCGGGGAATCGGTCTTGCCATTGCCAAGGCTGCAGCGGCCATGGGGGCAAATGTCGCCATTGCGGCGAAGACTGCCGAACCACACCCGAAATTGCCAGGCACGGTATTCACTGCTGCTGATGAGATCAGTGCTGCCGGGGCGGGCAAGGCCATCGGTCTGATCTGCGATATTCGCGATGAAGCCCAGGTGGACGCAGCCATTGCCAGAACCGTGGAGACATTCGGTGGAATTGATATCTGTATCAATAACGCCAGTGCGATATCCCTGACCGACACGGCGACGACGTCCATGAAGCGTTACGACCTGATGAATGAGGTCAATACCCGAGGCACCTATATGGTTTCGCGAGCCGCGCTGCCGCACCTCGAGGCCTCATCGCATGCCCATATCCTGAACCTGTCACCACCGCTGGACATGAACCCGAAGTGGTTCAAGAACCATGTCGCCTATACCATTGCGAAATACGGTATGTCCTTGTGTGTACTGGGCATGTCTGAAGAATTTCGGGACCGGAAAATCGCGGTGAATGCGCTCTGGCCACTGACCGCGATTGATACGGCGGCCGTACGCAATGTCATCGGCGATGACCAGATGGCGCTGATGTGCAGGAAGCCGGACATCATGGCGGATGCGGCACTGGCCATCTTCAATCGTGATCCGGGCGCGTGTACCGGTAATTTCTTCATCGATGAAGAAGTGCTGCGTGCAGAGGGTGTCACGGACTTTTCACCGTATCAGCACGAGGGGTCCACCCGGCTCATGGCTGATTTCTTTGTGCCGGATGAGGTATTCGACCGTTCACCGACAGCTATCGTGCACGGTATCGGTTGAGTCATGTCATGGGCATTCTCGTCCATGGCATGCCTGCGCTTGAACAGAGGCGCAAGGTAACGGTAATCCTGGCGCCAACTCGCCATGTCAACCGGCCTGGGGTAACTGGACATTCTCGATGGCTATCCTATGCTTGTGTTGGTGGCGACTGTTCGCAGGGCAGACAGTCGAGTTGCGTGCGTGAACTCTGAACGACTGACAGATTCACGCCTCTGAAGAGCACGGGACTTGTCAGAAAACGCTGACGTGAGGGTGTGATGCTGAAAGGCACGATAGCAATGATTTCCGGGAGGGGCCGACGACTGCCACGTTGTCTTGTGGTGCTGTGTCTGGGCCTGTTCATACTGGGCAACAGCGCGATGCTGCACGCCAGCGTGAAGCTCAACGGCTTTCGCCTGGTGCAGCAGGAAAACGTCATGTTGCACTTCGACCTGGATTCGACGGATGCGACGGCAGACATGTTCAGTCTGAGCAAGCCGGATCGACTGGTCATCGATCTTCCGCATGCCATTCTGGCAACGAAGTTGCCGGCAGAGAGTTTCGACGAAGGGGTGGTCAAGGGCATTCGTTATGCACAACATGACGATCAGTATCTGCGTGTGGTCCTTGATCTGCGCGGCAAGGTCAACCCGACTTACCAGTTTGTCCCACGCCAGGGGGGGCAGCGACTGGTGGTCGATCTGGGTGTGAAGAGTCATGTGCAGAGTGTGCCCCCGGTCTATCGCGCCGCACCTGCGCCAGCCCCTTCACAATTGCGCAATGCCGTTGTAGCAATCGATGCCGGACACGGTGGCCGTGATCCCGGTGCAATCGGTCAGCGCAAGACGCAGGAAAAGGACATCACGCTGGCCGTTGCCCTGAAACTCCATGAGCGGCTCAAGGCCAGACCGGGCATCACACCGATACTGATTCGTGACAGCGATGTCTATGTGAAGTTACGTGACCGCATGGATATTGCGCGGCAAAATGGTGCCGATCTGTTCCTGTCGATTCACGCCGATGCCATCAATCACAACGATGCCAGGGGGAGTTCGGTGTATACCCTGTCGCTGGATGGCGCCAGTTCCGAGGCGGCGGCCTGGCTTGCCAAGAGTGAGAATGAAGCGGCAGCCCTGTATGGCAATGTAGATCTGGGGGAACTCGAGAATGGGCTGCGGCAGGTCATTCTGTCGCTGACACAGAGCTCCACGATGGAACAGAGCATGGAGGCCGGAGCCGATGTGCTGAGTGAGCTGCAGAGAGTCGGCAATGTACACAAGCCCAAGGTCGAGCAGGCCGCATTCGCCGTACTGAAATCACCTGATATCCCCTCTATCCTGATAGAAACTGCATTCATCTCCAACTTGCAGGAGGAGAAGAACCTGAAGAACCCTCGCTACCAGGATGAACTGGCAAAGGCCATCGAGAATGGTGTCGTCCGATATCTGGACAAGCGGGCTCCGGCGGGCACGATTCTGGCGGCAGAGCGACGCAGGCAGGGTTCCTGAAGCAGCCTGGTCTGCGAGCCTGAGTCGCCTTGCCGGGCGCAAGCCTGGTGAATTGTGTGCAAGGCCGATCAATCGAGATTGCTCGGCTGTACAGTGTCGCCCCAACAGGCGCATAATATCGGGTTGTTCGATTCATGATCGTCCGGCTTTCAACGACCCCCGTTATCCTTGTCCATGCCCAGTATCCAGCAGCTCCCGGATCACCTCATCAACCAGATCGCTGCCGGCGAAGTGGTCGAACGCCCGGCCTCCATCGTCAAGGAGCTGGTCGAGAATTCACTGGACGCCGGTGCCACTCGTATCGTGATCGATCTGGACCAGGGCGGGCTCGATCGCATACGTATCAGGGACAATGGCTGTGGCATCGATGCGGAAGATCTGCCCAAGGCGCTGAGCCGCCACGCCACCAGCAAGATCCTGTCGATGGAGGATCTGCAGAAGGTTGCGACGCTGGGGTTCCGCGGGGAGGCATTGCCCAGTATTGCCTCTGTTTCCCGTCTGACACTGACTTCTCGCATTGCGGATTCCGAGCACGGAGCGCGTATCGACTATCAGCCTGATGTTGCCATGCAGCAGGAGCCGGCAGCCCATCCGGTTGGCACGACGGTGGATGTCAACAGTCTGTTCTACAACGTGCCTGCCCGACGCAAGTTCATGCGCACAGCTCGCACGGAATTTTCGCGTTGCGAGACTGTGGTCAAGACGCTGGCCATGGCCAAGCCCGAGTGCGCTTTCACACTCAACCACAATGGCAAGACGAGTTTCGAGTGCAAGGCGGCTCTGGACGCCGAGGCGCAGAACGCTCGCATCACCCGTATTCTGGGCAAGGGCTTCGGTGAGGCCGCAAGAGCCGTGAGTCTGGAAGGGGCGGGTCTGCACTTGAGCGGATGGGTTGCAGATCCTTCCTTCTCCCGCTCACAGGCGGATATGCAGTACTTCTATGTCAATCAGCGCATGGTACGGGACAAGGTCATCTCGCATGCGGTCAAGCAGGCCTACAGCGATCTGATCTATCACCAGCGCCACCCGGCCTTCGTACTGTTTCTGCAGATGGATCCGACGACGGTCGACGTCAATGTGCATCCCGGCAAGCAGGAGGTGCGGTTTCGGGAAAGTCAGCTGGTACACGGATTCGTCAGGCGTTCCATCAAGGAGTTTCTGGCAGCCGTGACGCCTGCAGATTCTCTGGCTGATGGGGAGACGCCTGCGGGCATCGATCACGGGCAGGGATTCATGGGTAATGCGGGCATGTCCTCCGATCAGGTCGTGACGGGTTCAGGTTCAGGTTCCGGGGCAGGAGGCGGTTATTCGCGGGTGCCGTTTCAGCGTCCGATGCCTTTGCAAGTGCAGGAGCAGCTGGATGCCATGAACCGTCTCGGTGCTCCGGGTACAAGCCCGGGGCCTGGCGCACGTGCGCCGGAGCCCATCAGTCCTTATGCTCGCAGTGGCGACGGATTGCGTGAGCGCATGAATGAACCGGACGAGAGCGCAGTGATTCCGCCTCTCGGATTTGCCCGGGCTCATCTGCACGGGGTCTACATTCTCGCTGAAAACCGGGATGGCCTGATAATCGTCGATGCCCATGCCGCGCATGAGCGCATTACCTATGAACGACTCAAGGCGCTCTATCACGATGGCGCCCTGAATCGCCAGGCCTTGCTGGTGCCGGTGACGCTGGATGTCAGTGAAGCCGAAGCGGATCGCTGCGAGGCTGAACGGGACTGGTTGCAGGGTATCGGGCTGGTGGTGGATCGTATGGCGCCGGAGCAGCTGTGTATTCGCGAGGTTCCCGCCATCCTGGGTCAGGCCGATGTCAGCGCTTTGCTGCGTGATGTGCTGTCCGACCTGATGAATCACGATAGCAGTGAACGACTGCGGGCTGCGGTCGACGAAGTGCTGTCTTCGATGGCCTGCCACGGTTCTGTCAGGGCCAACCGGGGGCTGAGTCTGTCCGAGATGAACGCCTTGCTGCGGCAGATCGAATCAACCCCCAATAGCGGTCAGTGCAATCACGGACGACCGACCTGGACGGCTCTGGATATGGCAGCGCTGGACAAATTGTTCCTGCGTGGCCGCTGAAGACGGGAGCTTGATGAGATGCTTTTTGTACCGGTAGCCATACCTCATGAATGACAACTTGCCTGTCATTTTCCTGATGGGCGCGACAGCCTGTGGCAAGACCGAATTATCACTGTCGATCGCCAGAAAACTCGATGCCGAGATCATCAGTGTGGATTCAGCGCTGGTCTATCGAGGTCTGGATATCGGTACGGCCAAACCGTCGTTGGAAGAGCGTCAGGCGGTGCCGCACCATCTGATCGATATCTGTGAACCCTGGGAAATCTACTCGGCCGCACGTTTTTGCGAGGATGCGTTGCAGGCGATTGATGACATTCGTCAGCGTGGCAAACGGGTGTTGCTGGTGGGTGGCACCATGCTGTACTTCAAGGCGCTGGAGGAAGGTCTGGCCAGGCTCCCCGATGCCGATGCTGCGGTACGCCAGTCACTGATGGAGGAGGCTGAACGCGTCGGCTGGGCTGCCATGCACGAACAGCTGCAGACCGTCGATCCGCAGGCCGCGGCTCGCATTCACCCGAATGACCCGCAGCGCTTGCAGCGAGCTCTGGAGGTGTACCGCATCACCGGTGTTCCCATGAGCCGATTGCAGGCCGAAACCGTGTCCCTGTTGGACAGGCCTCCGCTGAAATTTGCCCTCGTACCGGATAACAGAGACTGGTTGCACCGGCGCATTGCGCTACGCTTCAGTCAGATGCTGGACACTGGTTTTCTCGACGAAATGAGGCGCCTGCGGCAAAATCCTGCTATTCATGCCGAATTACCGGCAATGCGCAGTGTCGGCTATCGTCAGGCCTGGGAACACATGGATGAACAAGATGTCAATGAGTCGATGGCGGCGTCACAGGATGACAATGTCTGGGTGGAGAGAGCGATTGCGGCGACACGCCAACTGGCCAAACGGCAGTTGACCTGGCTGCGAGGCATGAGCAATGTCAACCTCATCGCCTGTGACTCTCTGTCCGTTGCCGCGCAGGAGCAGGTCATGCTAACCGTCATCAATGAGGCGACCTGAAGGTCGTCAGCAAACAGCGTAACTGGAAAGAACATGAATCAGTCAGCAACGGGACCTGAAATCCCTTCACTTGTCGATCAGATTGGCAATACGCGTCTGGTACCGATTCAGCGTATTGCTCGCAATGATCGGGGCAGCCAGATATTCGGCAAGCTGGAGGGAGACAATCCGGCAGGTTCGGTCAAGGATCGTCCCGCTGCCAACATGATTGTTCAGGCCCAGGCGCGCGGCACCATAAAGCCCGGCGATACGCTGCTTGAGGCCACCAGTGGCAATACCGGCATCGCCCTGGCCATGGTTGCGGCAACCATGGGCTATAAGCTGAAACTACTGATGCCGGATAACATGACGGATGAGCGTAAATCCTTGATGACCGCCTACGGGGCTGAGCTGGTGCTGGTGACCGAAGAGCAGGGCATGGAATATGCGCGCGACCAGGCGGCTGCCATGGCAGAGCGCGGTGAAGGTATCGTGCTGGATCAGTTTGCCAATCCCGACAACTGGGGTGCGCACTATCGTACGACGGGCCCGGAGATCTGGCAGGCGACCGAGGGCAAGATCACGCATTTCGTCAGTTCCATGGGAACGACCGGCACCATCATGGGCGTATCGCGCTACCTGAAAGAACAGAATCCGGACATCTGCATCATCGGGGTTCAGCCGGAGGACGGTTCCAGTATTCCCGGAATCCGACGCTGGCCTGAAGCCTATCTGCCCGCCATCTACGAGCCGGAGCGAGTGGATCAGATCATTGATGTCAACCAGACGGATGCGGAAAACATGGCTCGTCGCCTGGCACGCGAAGAAGGCATACTCAGTGGTGTCTCATCGGGCGGTGCCTTGCAGGTCGCCGTGCGCATGCTGCCTGATACGAAGAATGCCGTGATCGTCACTATCGTATGCGACCGGGGTGACCGCTATCTGTCCAGCGGCCTTTTCCCGGCGCAATAGTCTGTCCCTGTCAGGACAGCATGAATTCCACGTCGATGCCGGCGACGTTCAGTTCGTCACCACTGTGAAGCAGGACGGGCTCGTCGCCAATGGCATCGCGGTTCAGGGTGGGGCGCTCGACGCTGTCATCACTTTCAATGTGCATCAGAAAGTAGCCGTCGGGTTTGCGCATGATGGCTGCAATCTGGATGCCGGGCCTGCCCAGTGTCGTCACCGGCTTGTCGATGGGCAGAATCTGCCCAGACTTTGCACCATTCTTGATTTCTATGACCGCCCCTCTGGAGGTGTTGGCCGGGGCTGACTCGAGTTCGAGCATCGGTGCCTGAGTATCGGCCGCTGCAACCGGACTGGAGGGGGGCGCAACAGGCACATCGGCAGGATTATCGAGTCCATCCATGGGGTGGGCGGGTTGACTGGCAGCGTCCTGGCGACTGGCGTCGGCCTGTCCGACCGTCACGCCCTGTTCTTCTATGCCGTCACTGGCCTCGTTCATCGCCAGGGCGTCTATCTCATCCATGGATTCAACGTGGCCGTCACCGAAATCACTGCTGACAGCAGTTGATTCTGACTGGCCTTCACCGGCGGCGACTTCGGTCACATCGGATTTCGACCCCAGGAAGGTGATTCGAATCTTGCCGATGATGATTTCATCGTTGTCATGGATGGCCTGACGCTGAACGACCTGTCCATTGATGTAGGTGCCGTTGGTACTGTTGAGGTCCTCGAGCCAGAACTCGTCTCCTTCCTGGGTGATGAGGGCATGGTTGCCACTGACAGAGAGGTCCGGGATGCAGACATCGTTGCTGGAACGTCGACCAATGGAGATGGCGTCCTGACCATCGTTGAAATCGAACTCGTCAACCTCGTTGTCTTCGTGAGTTACGATAATGGTGGTCATTGAATGTCCCTGATGCTCTCTATAGGCCGTAGCCCGATTAAACTACGGTTTATACGTTGATGAAAAACCACTGATTATTCTCAATCGGACAGGTTACGTCAACTAGCACTAATTATGATACGTTCTGCCCGCCAGAGGGGGAGCGATGTCATGGTTCACCATGCTCCCCGCGTGCACGCCGGCTCAGCTGGCTCGATCCGACTTCTGGACAATCGACAGTTTTTCGCCCGGGTGAATGACGTCGCCCACCAACTGCTCGCCTTGTTCATCACGTATGTGATCGAGGCCGACGGAAAAATGCTGGGCGATATCGGACAGGGTGTCACCGATGGTTACCACGTACTCGATACTGCTGTTCGGATTGTCCCCATTGAATCGGATGGCAAGCTTCTGACCGGTCCTGATCAGTGAGCTGTTCAGCTCATTGATGGCCATCAGGTCGGCCTGTGACAAGCCGTAATCAGCGGCGATGCTGCTGATACTGTCGCCAGCCACCACCGTGTGGGTAGCGGGCCGAGAGTAGAGCGCACCGGGTTGCAGGTCTGTCACGGCTTCGATGATACGCGCCGATTGTGCCTTCAGCACAAAGATGTGATGCGGTCCGTCCGGTGGTGTGACACCGTGTACCAGCGCAGCGTTCAGACCCGTCAGTGTGTCTTCGGGGATACCGCTGACTGCGGCAACCTTGTCCAGACTGGTGCGGTCGGGGAACGCGAGTACCTCGAAGGCGTTGCCACGTTGAATCAGCGGGATATCGAGTCCGGGCGGGGAATCATGGCGCAACATGGCCACCAGCGCCAGGAATTTGGGCACATATTCACGCGTCTCCCGTGGCAGCTGCAAGGACCAGAAATCCTGCGACAAACCACGATCACGATTGCGTCTGATTGCCGCTCGAACACGTCCGGGTCCGGCATTGTAAGCGGCGAGGGTCAACAGCCAGTCGCCATGGAACTCGGCATTCAGGTAGCTCAGGTATTCAATCGCGGCACTGGTCGATTCAACGAGGTCGGATCGACCGTCGTACCATGAATTTCGAGGAACACCCATTTCCCTGGCGGTTGCAGGCACGATCTGCCAGATACCGACAGCCTGCTCGGCACTGTGCACGCTGGCCTGGTAGCCACTTTCGATGGCGGGAAGCAGGGCCAGTTCGACTGGCAGGTAACGAGCATCGAGCAATTCGACGATATGGCCTGCAAACGGTGTTGCGCGGTGCAGAATCTTGCTCACCCACAATGCTTCACGCTGGTACTGCTGCCGATAATTCGTGATGGCTTCGTTTTCCGGAATGTGCAGGCGACGGGACTGCTGCACGAACTGCCACACCGTACCGGCTGTCGTGACGCCGGAGGGGGAAGAGTCAGAGCTGCTCGAGCCGCCTTGCAGGCAACAGTTGTGGCGGTCAGACGAAGCGAGGCTGCTGGCATCGAAGATGTGCGAATCGGCGATTTCGCGCAGCATGAGCCGGTCCATTTCAGCCGTATTGGCCAGTGAAGGCAGACTCATGTCCGGGGTATCAGCTGCCGAGCTGCTGGATTGACCCCAGGCGGCGGCCGATAACGTGACTGTGAGCAGGAAAGCCACGACCAGCGGACGTCGCACAGCTATACTGAATTGGTGAACAGCAGATACAGGCAACTGCTTGCTGTATCCATTATCGTCTGAGGCCATCGGAAGTACGATTTAACGGTTTACTTGCTTATGAAAGGTACACGAACGGTACGTCAGGGCCCCGTCTGGCTGGACGCGCAAGCGCCACTGGCGCAATGGTACGCAAGCAGCCTTGGCCAGTCCATCGCATTGCGCCTCGAAAGCGAACTGAGTACCCGTTTGGGCGATGTTTTTGGTTACCAGGGACTGCAGATCGGCAATCTGGTGCCAGGATTACACCTGCTCGCGGGGGCTGGACTGCAGCGGCATCTGTTGCTGGATGCGCCGGGCAACGAGGCTGATATTCACGCGGATGTGCTGTCCCTGCCGGTGGCATCCGACACCATGAAGGCCGTGGCTTTCTTTCACACACTGGATTTCTGTGACAACCCGCATCAGGCCTTGCGCGAAGCTGATCGCGTTCTCACGGAAGATGGCCAGCTGATCATCATCGGGTTCAATCCCTACAGTTCCTTCGGAGCACGTCATATGCTGACCCGGTGGCGCCGTCGAGAGCCCTGGAATGGTCGTTTCTATGCGCGGCACAGGGTGTCCGACTGGCTCTCGGTGCTCGATTATCGGGTGCTGGACAGTTCTGCCATGTACATCAGGCCGCCTGTCAACAGTGAACGAGTACTGCGCCGGCTTGGCAAGATGGATGTGCTGGAGCGCTGGCTGGGAGGGCTCGGGGGGCTGTATATCATGCAGGCACGCAAACAGACTCTGCCCATGACCATGATGCGTCAATGGCGTCGTGGCAGAACCGGCATGGCAGCGGCCAGCTTTGCTCGCACGGGCGAAAAGACACCGGCTCGGCCAAGAGCCACCGTCGCTCGCATCGACAACCGGACGCGCTGACGCAACCGACGGTCTTTTCAAGCCTCACCATCAATCGAGAGGCGGCTTGAGCCTGTACAATCCGCTGCTGTCTACCGGGATTCAGGACGCGGGGCTTGTTGCCCGGGCCGGTCTATTGCAACATATTGAGTGATCAATGATCGAAATCTATACTGATGGTGCCTGTCGGGGTAATCCCGGACCGGGTGGTTGGGGCGCGCTTTTACGCTCGGGAGACCATGAAAAGGAGTTATGGGGCGGGGCGGCCGACACCACCAACAATCGCATGGAAATGACAGCAGTCATCGAATCGCTCAAGGCTCTGAAGCGTCCCAGTGAAGTGATTCTCACCACCGATTCGCAGTATGTGCGCAAGGGTATTACCGAGTGGATTTCAGGCTGGAAACGCAAGAACTGGAAGACCGCGGCCGGTAAACCTGTCAAGAATGCTGACCTGTGGCGTGAAATCGACAAGCTCGCAGCTGGGCACAAGATTGACTGGCGCTGGGTGAAAGGTCATAGCGGTCACGCAGAGAACGAACGCGTGGATGATCTGGCCAATCGTGGGATCGACGAGTTGGCGAAGTAGCGTTGTGACTGCCGCCTGGTAACAGGCGACTGGCTGCAGGGGGCAAGCGGTGTCCCCGATACCAGGGGCAAGACTCGGTCAATGGCAGATCGGGGCGCCATCGATGGCTACAGCCGCAAGCTTGCACTCAATCTGAAACTCAAGGCGTCACCACCGGTATAGCGCTCACTGGTGAAGGCGGTGTAGAGCAGTGGTATCTCATCCAGGTAGGGGGCAGTCTGGTATATCGACGCCAGCGACAAGCGCCAGTTTCTTCCCAGACGATAGGTCAGTGCCGCACGAGCGGTCTGGCTGAAGGTCGTGGGTGTATCACCATTGTCGCTGATTCTTTCGTCAATGGTGTCCCGGTAGTATTGCCTGAACTGATAATCGATACCGATGGTTATCGACTGACGGCTCCATGCCACGCCGCCTCCGACCTCCAGAAATCGTGCCGAGTGGGCAACGTCCTGTGAAGAGCGAAAACCCAGCCGATCCTCAACCCCGTCTTCATTGGCGAACTGCTGCGAATAGCTGACCAGAGGCCCGCAGGTTTCCAGTTGCACGAGACTCCCCGTTGAACCATCGGTACTGAAGGAATACGAACAGTCATCCTGACTCTTGCCAACTCCCTGCATGGACTCATGATCACTCGAAATCATCCCTGCATTGACACGTCCGGCAAACGTGAACCCCTTGCTCACCAGGCGTGAACCTGACACGCCGATTGACAAGGTGCGGTCTTCGGGTTGACTGATCGATGCACCGGTCAGCGTCGCACCGTTGTACGTGGTGTACGAATTCTTGACGATTTGGTCAACGTAGTTGAACGTCAGGGCGGCGTGCAGCCGAAACGTATAGGGCACACGATCAGGACTGATACGGCGATAGGCAGATAGAGCAATCTGGTTGATCGCGAAGGAATCACGCAGAGAGTTCAGTTCATTTCGGCCAGCTGAAAAACTGACGGATGTACGTGTATCGAAGCTCCAGTCGATGCCGGCAGTGAACGCCTGGAATCGCGGTTTTGACTGTGGAGGGGCGAAACCGCCTTCGGCAAGATTGGGTGACTGATCAACAGTATCACCGACACTCTCCACACTGATGCTCAGGTCAACGGCTGCGTAGGCAGCATCAGTACCGACTATCGACATCAGGAGCGTACCGATCAACAGAGTGATCAGTACTGCTCCCTGATGCGTTTTTCCGGATCGCATGATCTCGATTTGATTACCCACCTGTTTCAGTGCGATCGGATTCTTGCCCTAGTGGGTGTAGCTCAGGTATCCCTTGAAACCGGAACCATTGACGTTGCGAGCGCCCACGGTGATGGAATAACGCTCGGCAGGGACTACCGAACTACCTGATTTTTCCTTCAATGCGATACCACCGATGATCAGTGTCATCTCGTAGTTACCCGCGCTCGAGAAGATATCGTCGAATCCGATACTTTCCAATTTGCTCATGACATCGCCGTAGTCGACACTGAAGCGTCCTTCCGCGTTGGTGAAAGTGCCTTCGCCTTCAATCGACACCTCGGCTGTGGTCACTGTGCCCAGCAGGTCGGTGCCCATCGCCTTGAAAACCGCGCCGTCTGCCAGGGTGATGACCAGACTGTCGGAATCGCCCGCCATGGCATTGAGCACGACTTCATCGCTGTAGAAACTCAGGCTGCGAGTATCACCTGCCAATGTGGACTTCAGCTCGAAACCCATGGTCACTTCAAGCTCGTCAAGGTCTTCTGAGAAACGCAATACATCGTTGTCATAAGAGACTGCTTGCAGGTCCTTGCCGACTTGCGTCAGGTAGACGCCACCAGCCAGACTGCTGTCTTCAAAGTCATCGATGCTGACGGCCGTACTGCTCGTCTGTGAATTCATGCCCGAAATCAACTCGACGGCCTCATCACGGCGATCGATGATGACGCCGGTATTGTCGACATTGTTGCCGGCATTGACAGCGGCAGCAGCAGCCGTTGCAGGTGAGGATGCCGTTGCGATGGCAATATTGGCGGCCTGAACGGCTGTTGCGACTGTATCTATTTCAGTGGCAGTCAAGGCCAGCGGTGAAGCATTGTTCAACAACGCCGCGTTGATGGTGGTGATCGTGGCTGCGACATCACCCTGCAGATCAATGGTGGCACCAGTATCGGCACGTGCCGCGATCACACCGGACAAGGCGGCGATGGCCGTAGAGTAGTCGGCATCGGAGCGCACGAAAGCAGACATGACCTGCTGCAACTGGGCGTTGAGTCGAATCAGGTTCATGTCCTGAGAGGCATCAGCCGAAAGGTCCAGAGTTGTACTTCCAAGAACTGCGCCCAGATCTGCCACACTCTCTTCCCAGAGGTCAGGATCATAATTGCCGAACTCATCACTGGACATCTGGACCGCGATGGTCGACAGAGGCGTCACATAGCCCAGGTTCCCGGGAGCCTTCAGTTCTCCGATGAACTGCATGTCGCTGGAAGTCGCGCTGTCATCGAAGCCGACATCCATGCCACCACGTACCGTCGCTATTTCAGTGCGTGCAGGACAAGTCAGGAAGCCGCCGGCAGTTGTCTCGCCTGCATCCTCACCATCGCAGAATACTGACCCACCGACGATATAGCCGTCTATGGCTTGAGAGGTTTGAGGGGTTGGGGTGTTGCTTGATGAACTACAAGCGCTGAGCACCAGCAGTGCGATGACGCTCAGTGGCGCTTTCTGCGTCCAGATAACCTTTTTCATGTAAACAATGCTTGTCCTTGTTTTGGAGCTTGTCCATGTGCACGACGTACACCAAGTTTTCCAGGAGCAGGCAGAAGTTACGGTATCAAGGTTGTTTCAAGCTGTGACGCCTTGCTGATCATTGACGGTTGCGGGTCAGAGCTTCAGGTCAGGCGGAAATGGTGACTGCATGGCTGCCATGATGATTCCCGTCTGTGACTCCCATTCGCAGATCCGCCTGATTGCTTCAAGGTAAACTGGGCGCGTGTCGGATCTGGAGCGGATGGGTCTTGCGGTGTATGACGCAGGGCGATTCAGCGAAACCTCGCCCTCTTGTGTATCGTGGAGTCGAGGACCAACATCGACATCGTGGCTGCTGCAAGAGTGGGTGTTCTGGTGCACGCCTGCATGGTGGGTTGGCGCACAAGAAGGGCTCGGTTGTTTACACGCAGTCTCTACCCCCCGTGTCAGCTGGAATGTTCTATCCATTTGATAGAGATGGAAATATTTTGATATCTGAATGATATGAGTGAACGAAAGAGCAGTAACCGTGTGGTATTTCTCGATACGGAAACCACAGGCCTCGATCCCAAGACCGGGCACCGCGTCATCGAGATCGGTTGTGTGGAAATGCGGGAACGACGTCTGACCGGCAATAACCTGCATATCTATCTGCAACCCGATCGCGAGATTGACCCCGGTGCCATGGCTGTGCACGGCATCACCAATGAATTCCTGATCGACAAACCTCGATTTGCGGAAATCTCGGCACAGCTCAAGGACTATCTGACAGGAGCCGAGCTCATCATTCACAATGCCGATTTCGATGTCGGCTTCCTCGAGCACGAGTTTCGACTGTGCGACGAGCCTCTGGTGATGTCCGACGTGTGCCGCGTGACCGATTCACTGGCCATGGCGCGCAAGCAGTTTCCCGGGCAGCGCAATTCCCTGGATGCCCTCTGCAAGCGCCTGGGTGTCAACAATGGCCACCGGACTCTGCACGGCGCCCTGCTCGATTCGGAGATTCTGGCAGATGTCTACCTGGTCATGACCGGCGGGCAGACCGCTCTGTCGCTCGATCAGGAGGTATCAGGGCAAGGCGTGAAGGTGGATCTGGCTAGCAGTCTGGATGTCAGTCAGCTGCGATTTGTCAGCGCCAGTGGCGATGAGCTGGCAGCGCACGACCAGTGGCTGGAGAAGTTGCGCAAGGCGGACGACGGTTGTGCCTGGGACAAGCTTGTCAGTCATTGATCAACTGAACTGCCCTGTGCTCGCACAGGACAGCCCGTGTACGATCACTCAGTGCGTTCGCACCACGCGCGCCTTGTCACGCTGCCAGTCTCGATCCTTGATGGTCGCTCGTTTATCAAATTCCTTCTTGCCCTTGCCGATGCCGATTTCAAGTTTGACCTTGCCGTTCTTCCAGTACATGGACATGGCGACAATGGTGTATCCCTTGCGCTCCACGGCACCGATCAGTCGGGCCAGTTCGCGCCGATTGAGCAGTAGCTTGCGACGACGCTGGTTTTCTGCCACATAATGGGTCGAGGCAGAATTCAGAGGATTAATATTGCAACCGTACAGCCAGGCTTCACCCCGGTACAGCTGGACGTATCCGTCAACCAGTTGCACTCGGCCTTCGCGCAGACTCTTGACCTCCCACCCTTGCAGGACCAGACCGGCCTCGAATTTTTCATCGATCTTGTAGTCGTAGGTCGCACGCTTGTTTCTGGCGATGAGTGCATCGCCTGAAATCTTATTGCTTTTATTCTTTTTCGCCATGGGTACATTATACGGCCCGAAAGCGCTTCGGCGCGGCAGAACATAAACGACATAGTCATGCCAACCATTGCTCGTTCAGCACTTGTTTCCCATTCAGCTACCGAAATGTACCAACTGGTGCTCGATATCGAGTCCTATCCGGGGTTTCTGCCTTGGTGTCAGGCGGCCTCGGTGGCCGAACAGGACGATTCGCAACAGTTGGCATCATTGACAATGGACCAACGCATGCGAGGCACTCGCTTCACTACCCGTAACCTGCTGGAGCAGGATCAGTCCATCAGTATGCAACTGGTCGATGGCCCCTTCAAGCGCCTGAGTGGTATCTGGCGATTCAAGGCGATTGACGATGATGCCTGTCGAGTGGAGCTGGAGATGAACTTCGAGTTCAAGAGCCGCATTTTTGCAGCCCTGATGGGGCCTGCCTTCTCGAAGATCTGCGATACGATGGTGGCGGCTTTTGTCAAACGAGCTGATCAGATCTATGCAGGCTGACGGGACCTGAAGCTGTCCGTGTGCCCGATGATGACCGACATGAACAGACTGGCCGAGAGCGTGAGCGTCGAAGTGATACTGGCCATGCCACAGCTACAGTACCGACTGGCATTGGCTGTGCCGCGGGGAACGAATGCCCGAGAGGCTGTCAGGCTGGCGCTCGAGGCAGGATTGTTACCTGTCGGGGCCAATATCGATATCGATCCCCTGACAGCACCGCTGGGAATCTTTGCAGAAAAAGTCGAGGATGACCATTGCTGCCAGGCAGGGGACAGGGTGGAGATCTACAGGCCCTTGATACAGGACCCGATGGAATTGCGCCGGCAGCGGGCTCGTCAGTCTATTTCCTGATAAGGCGTGTCTTCGCTGTCCTTCTCGACTCGTTCCCAGAAATAGCGCCTGTCCGGCAACTCGCCGGATACCTGCATGTCAGAGGTATCGACGCGCGCAACGACGTCATTTTCGAAGATGATCGAGGCACGGCGAGCCTTGACCGCAGAGCCTGCAGGTGCGCGGGTGTAGACGTAGTCCCATTGGTTGTCCCGAAATGGTGTCTTCTCGACCGGTGAGCCGATCAGATTGCTGACCTGTTGTCTGTCCATGCCCGGCGTTATCTGGGCAAGCTGTTGCTCGTTGAGAAGATTTCCTTGCTGGATGCTGATCTTGTGAGCTCTGGGCAACCAGAAAGGATCCCCACCACAAGCAGACAGCAGAAAAAGCATGACGGCCAGACAGGCTGCACTACGCATAGGTAAAGTCCATGAGAACGAAGGGGATATTGTCGTATACTTTCGTACGGAATTCCAACAGCTCTATCAACTGCAGTGGCCACTCAATGACTCACAATCAGACCATTTCACGAGACCTGCGCAAAGCCGGTCTGAAGGTGACATTGCCGAGACTGAATATACTCGAAATTCTCGAAGGTGCCGAACAGCATCATATGAGCGCCGAAGACGTCTACAAGGCCCTGCTCAAGCAGGGTAGTGATGTGGGACTGGCGACAGTTTATCGGGTATTGACGCAATTTGAAGCAGCGGGTCTTGTCACGCGGCATCATTTCGACGGTGGTCAGGCGATCTTCGAACTCGATACCGGTGATAATCATGATCACATCGTCTGCGTCAAGTCAGGCAAGGTATCCGAATTCAAGGACGAACTGATCGAACAGCGGCTTCATGAAATAGCCCGCGAACTGGGTTATTCGCTTACAGACCACAAGATCATTCTATATGGGGTCTATCAGGGTGATGACGAAGCGGAGTCCAGCATCTCCTGAGCATGTTGACGGCTCTTGGTGGTCATTTTTTCACCACCGAGCATTCTGGCAATTTCATCCCGGACAGCTTTGCCCTCCAGAGTCTGAACCCGAGTACTCGTCTTGCCCTTGGCGACTTGCTTGGCGATAAGCAGGTGGTGATGGGCCTGTGAGGCGACTTGTGGCAGGTGTGTAACGCACAGTACCTGTGACTGGCTCCCTACCTGCCTGAGCATTTGCCCGACCTTGACCGCCACGGCGCCTCCCACGCCGGAGTCGACCTCATCAAAGACCAGCGTCGGCACGGCGTGCGAGTCCAGCGCCGCGAGCGTCATGCACAGACTGATACGCGAAAGCTCGCCACCCGAGGCAACGCGCGACAGCGGCCCCGGGGCTACGCCCGGGTTGGGGCTGACCAGAAAATGGATGGTGTCGTTGCCCAGTCTGTGAGGTTGTGAGTCGTCTGTCTCCACCTCGATATCGAATACACCGCCAGCCATGCTGAGATCCTGCATGGTGGCCGAGATGGTGCTGGCCAGTTTCTTTGCGTGGCGGCGCCTGTGACGCGTCAGCTTCCTTGCTTCTTCGTCGTAGATTGCCCGCAGGGCATCGCGCTCACGGATGAGTTCATCGCCTGCCTTGCCGGGGTCGGTCAGCGTGTCGTACTCCTGACGCAATTCATGTTCGACGTCGGGCAGGCTGGCCATGTTGCACTGGTGCTTGCGCGATAGCGAGTGCAGGGCCGCAAGCTTCTGGTCCAGCCAGGTCAGGCGTGCGTCGTCGTGTTCAAGCTTGCCGAGGGTGCTGCGAATCAGGTGGGCCGATTCCGCCACCTGAATGGCTGCAGATTCCACCAGATCCAGCGCCTCGCGCAGCTGTTCATCGATCTGTACCAGTTCGCTCAACGGAGGGGATGCCTTGTTGAGCGCCGGGTAGGCCGTGTCGTCAATGGCGCTCAGGGCCTGCTCACCCAGGGCCAGTATGCGATCACTATTGGCCAGCCAGCGATGTTCCGATTCGATGTCTGCCACGGTGGCATTGCCGATATCCAGTTCGTCGAACTCCTGTAACTGGAAGCTGAGAAGATCTATTCGCTGCAGGCGTTCATGAGCGTGGCGTTCCTGGTGTTCGACGGCCTCGTTGGCGCTCTGCCAGGCCTCGAAAGCCCGCGAGACTCTCTGGTACTGCGCGCCTCCGGCATAGCGGTCCAGCAAATCCCGTTGTTGAGCGGATCTTCCCAGCGTCTGATGTGCATGCTGGCCATGTATCGTGACCAGTTGCTCACCCAGGGCTCTCAGGCTCTGAACCGACACCGGCACATCGTTGATGGTGGCGCGGGATTTTCCATTGCTCGACAGCGTTCTGCGGATCAGGCAGTCATTATCGGCATCCAGTTCATGGGCAACGAGCCACTGACTGACTTCCGGTAGATCGTCCAGGTTGAAACTGGCCGTGATATCGGCCCTGTCGGCCCCTTGCTGGATGGTATCGGCACTGGCGCGAGCCCCCAGCACCAGACCCAGGGCGTCCAGAAGAATGGACTTTCCTGCCCCGGTTTCACCCGTCAGGGCGGTCATGCCGGCATCGAGCTCGAGCTCGGAGGAGTCAATGATGGCGAAATGGCGAATGTGCAGATGGGTAAGCACTGATCAGGTTCCGAAGGTCAGCCCCAGTTCAACTTCTCACGCAGTATGCGGTGATAGTCATAATTTTCAGGATGCAGCAGCATGACGCGATTGGCGTTGCGTTTGACTTCAATCATGTCGCCGAGCATGGCGTCCATGTAAACCTGCCCGTCGCAGATGACCTGCGCACTGGCGACATCATCGTCCCACAGGTGCACCCGGATAGTGGAATCTGCATCGACCATCAGCGAGCGGCTGGTCAACGTATGTGGACAGATGGGTTGTACGACCAGAGCATCGATGGTGGGGCCGACAATCGGGCCGCCGTTGGACAGGGAATAGGCCGTACTGCCGGATGGGGTAGCGATGATCAATCCATCTGCCCTCTGGTGCGTCACGAGAACATCATCGATGATGACGTCGAAGTCCATGATCTGCAGCACATCCTTGACGCGGATAATGGTGTCATTGAAGGCATAGGAGCTGGCTACGCACTCGCCATCACGCAGGATGCGTGTCTGCAGCATGGCACGGTTCTCCTGGATATTCTGACCCTTGATGATCTGGGTCAGCTCATCCAGTCCGCCGTCAGGGGACACATCGACCAGAAAGCCCAGGCGGCCACGGTTGATTCCCACAATGGGTATATGGTGATCGACCAGCGATCGGGCTGCACTGAGCAAGGTGCCATCGCCACCGATGACCACCGCCAGATCGCAGCTCTGGGCGATTTCGCTGGTATCGACGGTCTTGCGCCCGTCCATCAGTCCACGCGTGCTGTTATCCAGCACCACTTCCACGTGGAGCGCCTCGAGGCATTCCACGACATCAGCAAGAGTATTGGCGACACTTTCATCGTTGAACTTGACGATGAGGCCTGCCCGAGTGAATTTTGTCATTGCCGTAAAGTAGCATGCCAAGTTGATAGGTGCCATGGATTGGCGCTAATTACTGTCAGGATTTCCAGTTGCCCAGCTCACTCATCGCGTACAGGTGTTCGATAGCCTGACGTGGTGAAATGGCGTCAATATCCAGTCCCGAGAGGTATTCCTGTACCGCTTGACCGGGTCCGAACATGTCCAGCTGTGGACTCGACGGGCTTTTTCGAGAGGTTACTTCGGTTTTCGTGTTCGGTTTGACATCGACAGGCTGCGATGGCGGCGTGTTCTCGTCAGCCGTCTCGGTACGTTGCTCCAGAGAGGCAAGGCGATGACGAGCATAGTCGAGGGCCGTTTCGGGCAAACCGGCCAGTTCTGCCACCTGCAGGCCATAACTGCGGTCGGTTGCGCCCTGCTTGATACTGTGCATGAAGATGATCCTGCCTTCATGTTCCACGGCATCCAGGTGGACATTCTCGATGTGGGGATGCAGCTCGGCCATGGCCGTCAGTTCGAAATAGTGGGTGGCAAACAGGCATAGCGCCCGATTGTTCTCGGCCAGATGCTCGGCGCAGGCCCAGGCCAGTGACAGGCCGTCATACGTGCTGGTGCCGCGACCCACCTCATCCATCAGAACCAGGCTGTTGGCGGAGGCATTACGCAGGATATGCGCCGCTTCGGTCATTTCGACCATGAAAGTCGACTGTCCGCGGGCCAGGTCGTCAGAGGCACCGATACGGGTGAAGATCCGGTCGATGGGGCCAATGACAGCCTTTGCCGCTGGCACGTAGCTGCCGGTATGGGCCAGCAGGGCTATCAGTGCGGTCTGTCGCATGAAGGTCGATTTACCGCCCATGTTGGGTCCGGTAATGAGCAACATGCGGCAGCGCTCGTCGAGGTGGGTCGGGTTGGCGACAAACGGATCATCAATCAGCGCTTCGATGACGGGGTGCCTGCCCTCATCGATACGGATACCGGTCTCCTCGGTCAACTCCGGACGACACCAGTCATTATCGACAGCGATTCGTGCAAAGCTGTTCAGCACGTCAAGCTCGGCGATTGCCTGTGCAATGCTGCGCAAGGTGCCAAGTTCCAGCTTCAATGTGTCCAGAACGCCTGAATACAGCTCACGCTCTCGCGCCAGCGCCTTTTCCCGGGCACCCAGCACCTTGTCTTCGTGTTCCTTGAGCTCGGGCGTGATGTATCGCTCCGTACTCTTCAATGTCTGGCGGCGGATGTAGTGGGCGGGTGGTTCGCTCTGCCGGTTGGTTTCTATGTAGAAGCCATGCACGCGGTTATAGCCGACCTTGAGCGAGCTGATACCGGTTGCTTCCTTCTCGCGTTGTTCCATCTGCGCCAGGTAATCGCTGGCGTCGCCACTGAGCGAACGCAGTTCGTCCAGTTGCTCGTCGAAGCCGTCGGCGATGACACCGCCATCACGAAGGACAACCGGCGGGTTTTCGCAAACGGCGCGTTTGAGGAATGCATCCGCGGTGACCGGTTGTTGCAGGGTCTCCAGGGTCGAGGCCAGGCAGGCCTTGTCATCACGACTGTTGGCCTTGTCGAGCAGGGCTGTGAGTTCTGGCAGACACTCGAGGCTCAGGCGCAGCCGTTCCAGCTCTCTGGGCTGTGCACTGCCCAGTAGCACACGTGTGAGAATGCGCTCCAGGTCATGCATGCTCGACAGCGTTGCTGCAACGTCCGTGCAGGCATCATCCTGCATCAGGGCATCGACACGATCCTGGCGGTGAGCAATACGTGCCCGATCCCTGACAGGCTGTTGCAGCCAGGCGCGAAGCCTGCGTGTGCCCATCGGGTTGGCCGTGCGGTCAATGACGCTGAACAGCGTATTGGATTCTTCCTGGCGCGAATTTTCCACCAGTTCCAGATGACGCCGGGTACCGGGATCGAGGATGACCGTATCGGAGGCGTTTTCAACCCGTAGATTGCTGACCTGCTCGAGGCTGTTGAGCTGCGTTTCGCGTGCATAGCCCAATGCCACTGCGGCTGCGCGGATGGCAAGTTCCAGCTCTTCACAGCCGAACGCTTCCAGATTGCGCACCTTGAAATGGCCGGTCAGCAGTTTTCGTGATGCGCTGAGATCGAACAGCCAGGGCGCGCGGCTACGGCGTGTCAGCGAGGCAAATTCGCTCTGCAGGCGACTGTCCTCGGACAACAGAAGTTCGGCCGGGTCCAGTCGCGAGATTTCGGCCTGCAGGCCCGTCAGATCGGGAACCTGCATCACTGCAAGGTCGCCGGCTGCAACATCCAGCGCCGCTATGCCGTAACCCTCGGTAGCCGAACCCTCGTAGACGCATACCAGCATGGCAACCGAGCGGGCCGCCAGAAGTGATTCCTCGGTCAACGTACCCGGAGTCACTACACGAACCACTTCACGGGTCACCGGGCCCTTGTTGGTAACTGCCCCGGTCTGCTCGCAGATGGCGACGGACAGACCCAGTCGTACCAGTCTGCCCAGATAGTTGTCAGCGGCATGGTAGGGAATGCCGGCCATGGGGATGGGGTCGCCGCCGCTCTTGCCCCTGGCTGTCAGGGTGATATCCAGTAATTCGGCGGCTCGTCTTGCATCGTCATAGAAGAGTTCATAGAAATCACCCATTCGATAGAACAGGAGAGAGTCGGGGTGTTTCGCCTTGATGCCCAGATACTGCTGCATCATGGGGGTATGTGTTGTGCTCTGCGTCATGATGCATAGTGTACTCAGTGATTGAGCTGCTGACAGAGAGACTGGATCGTGACGATGAAAGAAATTCCACAAAAAGCCGGCTGTGGCGCCGTTTCCGAGGGGCAGCAAGAGAGGCTTCGCCTGGTTGCCGATCTGGCGAGTCTGTTGCTGGCAGATAACGCAACGATGACAACCGCCGAATCCTGCACCGGTGGTCTGATTGCCGGGGCCCTGACAGACATGGCAGGCAGTTCCGCGTGGTTCGAACAATCGGTTGTCACGTACTCGAATCGGGCCAAGCAGGACTTGCTGGGTGTGCCATCGATGGTCTTCGAACAACACGGTGCTGTCAGTGAAGCCTGTGTGTTGGCAATGGCAGCAGGCGCGCAGGAGCGCAGTGGTGCCACTGTGGCCGTAGCGGCCAGCGGTATTGCCGGTCCCGATGGGGCGGTGCCCGGCAAACCCGTAGGTACCGTGTGGTTGGGTTGGGCGCTCGATGGGCAATTATCGGCAGAGTTGTTGCATCTGCAGGGGGACCGTCTGGCCGTGCGCGAGCAGGCGGTGCTGCATGCCTTGCGTGGTACCATCGCGCGAATCCGGAACCGGGAGTGAACTGAATAGCATGAAAATTATGGAAGGCCGATCCGGCGCAGTTGTGCCGACTCTGTTGCTGGCCCTGTCGCTGTGTCTATCCGGTGTGGCAATGGCGCAACAGAAGCAACTGTCGGTGGAAGAGCTGGAACAATACATCTCGGAGCAGAAAGAGCTGCTTGAGGACGTGCGTGCCAACCGCGACGAGACCGCCGAAAAGGCCGAGCAGGTGCGCGAAGCACTGGCGGAGCAGGAAGCGCGCAAGGCGCTGGTGGAAGAGGAGCTGAACACCTTGTGTCAGGAGCAGGAAGAACTGAAACCCGGCAGCTACGAAGAGTGTAGCAGCCAGCACAATAACTGAAAATATTTACAGTCTTTTAACGGTCTGAACACCCAATAGACCGGTTAGTTGTGAAATAATCCGTTCATCGGACAGGTGCCAGGGAGTGGCAGTTCCGCAATCGTATTGAACGGAGAACAAACCAGTGGACGACAACAAGAAAAAAGCGCTGTCTGCGGCGCTTGGCCAGATTGAAAAGCAATTTGGCAAGGGCACTATCATGCGCATGGGAGACGACTCTGTCTCTCGGGATATCGATGTCATCTCCACCGGGTCGCTGGGGTTGGATCTTGCTCTGGGTATCGGCGGCCTGCCACGCGGTCGAATCTGCGAAATCTACGGCCCTGAATCGTCGGGCAAGACCACCATGACTCTGCAGGTCATCGCTGAATGCCAGAAGGCTGGCGGTACGGCTGCATTTGTGGATGCCGAACACGCGCTGGATCCCGTGTATGCCCGCAAACTGGGTGTCGATGTCGACGAATTGTTGATCTCACAACCGGATACCGGTGATCAGGCATTGGAAATTGTCGATATGCTGGTGCGTTCCAGCGCTGTCGATATCATTGTTGTCGACTCTGTTGCGGCTCTGACGCCGAAGGCCGAGATCGAAGGCGATATGGGTGATTCGCACGTCGGCCTGCAGGCGCGACTCATGTCCCAGGCACTGCGCAAGCTGACCGGTAACATCAAACGCACCAACACGCTGGTCATCTTCATCAACCAGATTCGCATGAAGATCGGCGTCATGTTCGGCAGCCCGGAAACCACCACCGGTGGTAATGCACTGAAGTTCTACTGCTCGGTTCGCCTGGATATCCGCCGTATCGGTGCGATCAAGCGCGGTGATGAGATCGTGGGTAATGAAACACGGGTGAAGGTTGTAAAGAACAAGATGGCACCGCCATTTCGTCAGACCGAGTTCGAGATTCTCTATGGAGAAGGCGTATCCAGAGAAGGTGAATTGATCGATCTGGGTGTGCAGAATGGCCTGGTCGACAAGGCAGGTGCCTGGTACAGCTACAACGGCGACCGTATCGGCCAAGGCAAGGAAAATGTTCGAAAGCACTTTATCGAGCATCCTGAAATTGCCGACGAAATCGATGTGAAACTGCGCGAAATGCTGCTGCCCAAGCCGGAGAGCATCAGACGTGACAAGAACGAAAGTGAGGAAGAGGTAGAAGCCGGGGCATGATTTTCCCGGCACGCATCTCCATAGGGTAGTCGAGTGTTCGACTACCCTCGATGAGTCAATCGGAAACGCCTGAGAAACTTGCTCAGAAGGCAGCCCATCAGGCGTATGTCGCTGCCATTCGCCTGTTGGCCAGACGGGATCACTCGACAGTCGAGCTCACTCGGAAGCTGCGTCTGCGCGAGCATGATGAAGCCGCTATAGGGGAAGCGTTGGCGGATCTTGTCAGCGCGAATTACCTGAATGACGAACGCTATGCCGAGCTTTATGCCGAGCAACGCATGAATCATGGTTATGGGCCTTTGTCCATCCGGTCAAAGCTGGCGGAGCGAGGAATCGATTCCCATCTTGTACAGCGTGCTCTCAAGGTGTTGCAAGTCGATTGGAGTGAGCAGGCGGAGCTGGCTATTGCCAAGCGCTTCTCACCGCAAGACATCATGGATACCAGCCAACAGACCACCTCCCGCATCGCACGCTCTTTGCAAAGGCGAGGCTTTTCATCCAGCGATACGCTGCGTGGACTGAAAAGATTACGCAAGGAACTGGCGAATTCGTCCTCAGGCTGACCATCTTCCCGGTTTTGAACAACCGATGAGACTGGGCTATACACGTGAGGCCGCGCTCCGGCTACACTATCGGTCCTTTTGATTGTCCGCGGCCCGCCATGCCAGCTTCATTACCCGTCACTACCTCCCAGATCAGAGAGCAGTTTCTCCAGTTCTTTGCCAGTCAAGGGCATGAAATCGTGGCATCCGGCTCTCTGGTGCCGGGCAACGACAAGACCTTGCTGTTCACCAATGCAGGCATGGTCCAGTTCAAGGACGTCTTCACGGGTGACGAGCTCAGGGACTACAGTCGCGCCACGACATCGCAGCGCTGCGTGCGCGCTGGTGGCAAACACAATGACCTTGATAATGTGGGCTACACCGCTCGCCACCACACGTTTTTCGAGATGCTGGGTAATTTCAGCTTCGGAGACTACTTCAAGCACGAGGCTATCCGGTTCGCCTGGACTTTCCTGACCGGGACTCTGGGGTTACCACCGGAAAAGCTCTGGGTGACGGTCTTCGAGGAAGATGACGAAGCCGAGAGTATCTGGGTCAACGACATCGGTGTGCCGGCCGAGAGGGTCATTCGCATTGGTGCGAAGGACAATTTCTGGATGATGGGGGACACTGGGCCGTGTGGTCCGTGTTCCGAGATCTTCTACGATCACGGTGAGGACGTCTGGGGTGGCCCGCCGGGCTCTCCGGAAGAAGACGGTGATCGTTACATCGAAATCTGGAATCTCGTGTTCATGCAGTTCGATCGTTCGGCTGATGGCACCTTGACGCCATTACCCAAACCCTGCGTGGATACGGGCATGGGCCTGGAGCGTATCGCCGCTGTCTTGCAGCATGTACACAGCAACTATGAAATAGACCTGTTTGCGCACCTGATCAAGGATGCCGCCCGTCTGTTGGATTGTCAGGATCTTGCCAACCCATCTCTCAGGGTCATCACGGATCATCTGAGATCCTGTTCATTTCTGATTGTCGATGGAGTCTTGCCCAGTAACGAGGGCCGAGGGTATGTGCTGCGGCGGATTATTCGCCGGGCTGCACGACACGGCAACAAGTTGGGCGCCTCTGAACCGTTTTTCCACAAACTGGTGGCCTCTCTGGTCAAGGAGATGGGGCATGCCTATCCGGAACTGGCTGCCATGCAGTCAGAAGTCGAGCAGCAGTTGCTGCGTGAGGAGGAGCGTTTCGCGAAGACCTTGTCAGATGGTCTGGTGATTCTGGACGAAGAGATTGCCAACCTGCCGGGCAGGACCATACCGGGAGAGGTCATTTTCAAGCTCTATGACACCTACGGATTCCCTGCTGACCTGACGGGCGACATTGCTCGTGAGCGGGAGCTGGATGTCGACATGGAAGGCTTTGAATCCTGCATGAAAGCCCAGCGTGACAGGGCCAGAGAGGCCAGCAAGTTCGCCAATCAGGGGCTGGATTTTCACACGACGACGACGACCGAATTTCTCGGTTACACCGACGATGAAAGCGAGTCACGCATCACCGAGATATTCGTCGATGGTCAGTCTGTCGAGCGCATCGAGCCGGGTCAGGCGGGCTGGATCATCCTCGACAGAACACCGTTTTACGGTGAATCCGGTGGTCAGGTAGGTGATGTCGGTACTCTGAGCACGGGTGGCGACGAGCCCGCTGTGTTTGAAGTCATGAATACGCAGAAGCAGCGACAGGCATTTGCCCATGCCGGCACCTTGTCCGGTGGCTCTGTTGCCGTTGGTGACACTGTCACTGCCCGAATCGATGCGGCTCGTCGTCAAGGCATCAGGCGGAATCACTCGGCAACTCATTTGCTGCATGGCGCCTTGCGTTCGATTCTGGGTACACATGTCGAGCAAAAGGGCTCGCTGGTGAATGAAAAGCAACTGCGCTTCGATTTTTCGCACGATGCACCCATCACGGAGGCTCAGCGCGTCAGTATCGAACAGTGGATTGATCAGGAAATTCGTGCCAACAGTCCCTGTGAGACTCGCGAGATGTCCATGGAGGAGGCCGTTGCGGAGGGAGCCATGGCCTTGTTTGGTGAGAAGTACGGGGATGTCGTGCGAGTCGTCAAACTGGGCGATCACTCGATCGAGCTGTGCGGTGGAACGCATGTCCGGGCAACCGGTGAACTGGGTGGCGTCAAGGTGTTGAGCGAAGGTGGAACCTCCACTGGCACCCGTCGTATCACGGCTGTCAGTGGTGCCGCTGCCTTGCAGTACTCGCAGTCTCTGGAGCATCAGCTCGAGG
This sequence comes from uncultured Granulosicoccus sp., assembly GCA_947499955.1. Taxonomy (GTDB): domain Bacteria; phylum Pseudomonadota; class Gammaproteobacteria; order Granulosicoccales; family Granulosicoccaceae; genus Granulosicoccus. Next base: position 152,624 of record CANMQI010000006.1, on the reverse strand, counting down.
AAGTGGCGGACGTGTTGAAGTCCCCCAAGGGTGATGTCCTGCCCAAGCTCAAGCAGCTTCAGTCCCGCAATCGCGAGCTGGCCCGACAGGTAGAACAGCTTCAGGCAAGACTGGCGGCCAGTGCCGGAAGCGATCTGGCAACCGAGGCCGAGACCATCGGCAATTCGAGCGTTCTGTTGAAGGTGGTGGACGATGCCGATGCCAAGGCGCTGAGAACCTTGATGGATCAATTACGTCAGAAGCTCAGCGACAGCATCATCGTGCTGGCGAGTGAGAAGGGCGGCAAGGTGTCATTGATCGCCACGGTCGCCGAATCCCGACATGACAGTCTCAAGGCGGGCGAGCTACTCAAGGAAGTGGCTGCCGTCATGGGTGGTCGCGGGGGCGGCAGGGCGGATATGGCTCAGGGTGGTGCAGATTCCCTGGAGAAGGTCGACGAGGCGTTTGCCGCTGCGCGAGTGCTGATCGAGTCACGACTCAAGGCCTGAATACTCAGGGTGCAGTAATCTTTCAGATCGACCAGTCAGAGTGCGCTTCAATCAGCCCGGCTGAAACGGGGCTACCCATCCACAGTCGGGTCAGGCGCATGCTGGCAGGTACGGTTCAACAGTTCACAGATAAAGGTGTGCATTTCCCAATATGGCTTTTCTAGTCAAGAAGTACGGCGGCACATCCGTCGGTAGCGTCGAGCGTATCCAGCATGTGGCTCAGAGTCTCAAACAGGCTCGTGAGGCCGGTGATGACGTAGTCGTTGTTGTCTCCGCAATGTCGGGTGAAACCAATCGTCTGGTCGGATTGGCGCGTGAAGTGATGCCCGCGGTGGTGGACGTGCGTGAGCTGGATGTGTTGCTGGCCACTGGCGAGCAGGTAACGATCGCCTTGTTATGCATGGCCTTGAAAGAGCTGGGAGTCGATGCCCGATCCTACACCGGTGCGCAGGTGCGTATCCTGACTGACAAGAGCCACAGCAAGGCGCGTATTCTCGACATCGATACCGATCGCATCATGGGCGATATCAAGGCCGGGCGTGTGGTGGTTGTGGCCGGTTTTCAGGGGGTGGATGAAGATGGTGACATCACGACATTGGGCCGTGGCGGTTCTGACACATCTGCGGTAGCCCTGGCAGCAGCGCTCAAGTGTGATGAGTGCCAGATCTTTACCGATGTTGATGGCGTGTATACGACCGACCCGAGGGTCGAGAGCCGCGCCCGGCGCCTGGACAGGATCACCTTCGAGGAAATGCTGGAGATGGCCAGCCTCGGTTCCAAGGTTCTGCAGATCCGAGCCGTGGAGTTTGCCGGCAAATACAATGTACCGTTGCGCGTACTTTCGAGCTTCAAGCCCGGTGACGGCACCCTGATAACTTACGATGACGAGGAAAACACCATGGAACAGGCGCTAGTGTCCGGAATAGCGTTCACTCGGGATGAGGCGCAGATAACGGTGACCGGGGTGGCTGATTGCCCGGGTACCGCCTATGCGATTCTTGGCCCGATATCCGATCTGAATATCGAAGTGGACATGATCATTCAGAACGTCGGTGCTGACGGTATGACCGACTTCACCTTTACCGTGCATCGGGACGAATACCAGCGAGTCATCGACTATCTCAAGAGTAACAATGATGTACTGAGTGCCGCGACGATCTCTGGTGACGACCGAATTGCCAAACTGTCGATTGTGGGTGTCGGCATGCGCTCCCATGCCGGTATCGCGAGTCGCATGTTCAAGAGCCTTGCCGATGCCGGAATCAACCTGCGTCTGATTACCACCTCGGAGATCAAGATCAGTGTGGTTATCGATGAAAAGTACATCGAACTGGGCGTGCGGGCGTTGCATGAGGAGTTCGAGCTCGCTGGTGAGGACGTCGTAGAGACCTGATCCGATGCGCTGCTGATCGATTCGTGTTGCAACGGTTTACATAGTGACGAGCTGGTGACTCTGCTGGCCCGAATTCCGGCACTCGAAAATGAATGTTCACGTGTCTTCGTTGCGCAACTGTTAAATATAACGAGGTATTGGGATTGCGAGGTCTAAACATCACGACGAGCTGAGATAATCCTTTCTGAACCGACGGACGTATCCAATGTCTGTTCGGTGCAAGGAAATCGAACACAGCGCGCTGGCATGTCGTCAGATCCGCTGCTGCACAGGAGCTTGTAGTATGTTGATTTTGACCCGCAGAGTTGGTGAAACATTGATGATCGGTGACGAGGTGTCAGTCACCGTGTTGGGAGTGAAGGGTAACCAGGTGCGCATTGGCGTCAATGCACCCAAGGAAGTTGCCGTTCATCGAGAAGAGATATACGCACGAATCAAGAAGGAACAGGAAGTTGATGGGACTGCAGAGGCGGGTGAATCGCCGGAAGCTATCAAGTCCTATGCAGTAGAGAGTTGAATCACAGTTGCAATAATGTGATAGCAGTGCCAGACAGACAGAAATTTTGGTATTAATCAGGAAAAAGTTGAAAATAGTTGTCCGGATAGGTTGACGAGAGACCTTTCTCGCACCATAATTCGCAGGTCGCAAAAACAACGCGCCCGTAGCTCAGTTGGATAGAGTACCTGGCTACGAACCAGGCGGTCGGAGGTTCGAATCCTTCCGGGCGCGCCAGTTTTTGAGTCATTGCAGTATTTTCAATCATCATGAAAATCAACTGCAATCACGTTGTTCCGGGTTTACCGTTGCCCTGATTTTCAAACGATATAGTTGTCATGCTGAGCTGCTTCTTGCAGCTTTTGCGTCTGGCAGACATCGATCCGGAGAGGTGGCCGAGTGGCTGAAGGCGCTCCCCTGCTAAGGGAGTATACGTTTTAAAGCGTATCGAGGGTTCGAATCCCTCTCTCTCCGCCATTAGTTACCCGGTACGTAAAGCCATGAGCGGCACTCGATTAGTTGGCGATGTGGGTGGAACCAATGCACGGTTCGCGCTCCTGAATGATGATAATCAGCCGGTATCCTCCAGTACACTGAGCACAGGCGACTTCCCCAGTCTCGGCGCTGCCGTTACCACCTACCTGGCTGATCACGACGTCGATCGGATTCAGGCGGCAGCCATCGCGGTTGCGACTCCGGTTACTGGCGACTCGGTCAAACTGACCAACAATCACTGGTCCTTCAACATTGAGGAGACAAGAAAGCAGCTGGGTATCGATACGCTGCATGTCATCAATGATTTCACTGCACTGGCCTTGTCCGTTCCCCATTTGCCAGAATCGGAACTGATCAAGATTGGTGGTGGCACAGAGGTGCCAAATCACGCCAAGGCCATCATCGGTCCTGGAACGGGTCTCGGCGTATCCGGCCTGATACCCTGCGGTCATCACTGGACAGCCTTGCAAGGCGAGGGTGGGCACGTCTCGCTCGGTGTCAGAACACCGCGTGAGTTGGCTGTGTACGACGTGCTTGCCAGGCGTTTCAGGCACGTGTCGGCAGAGAGATTTCTGTCCGGCCCCGGTCTTGTCAATATCGTCTCGGCTCTGCGCGATGTCGACGGTCTGCCCAAGCGCGACTATTCGCCAGCGGACATCACGGCGAACGGCATGATTGCCGCTCCCGAGTCAGAGCATGCCACCTGCGCCGAGGCGCTCTCCATCTTTTGTCAGCTACTGGGTTCCTGTGCTGGCAATCTCGTTCTGACGCTGGGTGCGGAGGGCGGTGTCTACATCGGCGGTGGCATAGTGCCGCGCCTGGGCGAGTTCTTCGTGCAATCGGATTTTCGAGCTGAGTTCGAAGCCAAGGGACGCATGCAGGCCTATCTGGAAAAAGTGCCCAGCTTTGTCATACAGTCGCCTTATCCGGCGTTGGTCGGTGCAGCTCAGCTCATCTAGATTCAGAACTGCCTGAGGTTCGTTGCGAGAGCCTGTTCAAGGATTTGACCTTAACTGGTACGCCCGTGGAAACCAATTCCGGGCTGGAACGGTCTGAGCCTTGCGTGCACCTGTTGCTTTGTTGACTATCGCCTGTAACGACAGATCTGACCCGTTGCATTTCACGAATCAGTCTATTGATGTCCGTTACATGCGCTCACTGTTGGATAGCGGGCTAGAATGATGCAAGCTTCCTGCGGTTGACGCTGGCGAGCTGGAGCACGTCACAATCAACCGACACAATCGTGTTTTCAATCGGGAATCTCCTGTTAGATGCTGAACAGATTCAAGGCTGTATCGTTTGTCCTGCTGCTTTTGTTTCTGGTACCGGTGCAGGCTATCGAGCTGCCAGAGGGCTTTGTCGATGAGCCTTTTCTGGCAGGACTGGACGGGCAGATCACCGGGTTCGACGCCTCGGCGACCGGGCGTATCTACATCAGCGAAAAAGCGGGAATCGTGCGTGTTGTCAGGGACGGGCAGCTGCTTGCAGAGCCTTTTCTGGACATCAGCGATATCGTCAATGACAGGGTCGATCGCGGCCTGCTGTCGGTCGCGGTGCATCCGGATTTTCCGACAACTCCCCATGTATACGTGCTGTATACCTTCGACCCGCCCGAGCTCGTCATTGAAGGCCTGACCGGGCCGGGTGTACCGGAGGGAAACGGCAATCGGGTTTCTCGCCTGGTTCGTTATACCGCCGATGCGGTCTCTGATTACAACGTGGCAGTGGCAGACAGCGCCAGGATCATTCTGGGCCAGAACAGTACCTACGAGAACATTGGCAATGCGGAAGAGCGCTTCGATACGCTGATTCCTTCGTGTGGGCCTATCGGCAGTCCGCTGCGGGATTGTCTGCCGGTGGACGAGGATTCACACACGATCGGGGCAATGCGCTTCGCCGAGGACGGTTCTCTGTATGTCAGTAATGGTGATGGTGCCAGTTACCGCACATTCGAACCCTTGACGCAGATGACCTTCGACCTGGACAGCCTGCGAGGCAAGATACTGCGAGTGGACCCGGATACGGGAGAAGGCTTGCCGGACAATCCCTATTACGATGGAGATCCTGGCAGCAATCGTTCCCGCGTAATCAGCTATGGCCTTCGCAACCCATACAGCATGACCATCCATCCCTTGACGGGCGTGCCCTATGTGGGGGACGTGGGCGAGAAGCACTGGGAAGAGATCAACGGTGGCACTGCCCGTAATTTCGGTTGGCCCTGCTATGAGGGTGGACGCGATGGCAATGAGCGTCAGGCGGGTTTCGAACCGCTCGACTTCTGCCAGGCCCTGTATCAGTCCAGTGAGGTCATCGAAGCGCCTCTATTGAGTTGGGAGCATGAGGAGACCGGCAGTAGTGCCATGGTGGGTGATTTCTATTTTGGCGAAGTCTTTCCTGCCGAATACACGGGCAAGTTGTTCTATGGCGATTTCATTCAGGGCTGGATGCGCGTGGCTGATGTGAGCGATGCAAGCAATGTCACCAGCTCCGCCTTTGCCACTGACATGCTGCCCATGACTGAAATCCGACTGGGTGATGATGGTGCTATCTATTACGCCAGCATCAGCAGTGGCGAGATTCGGCGAATTCGTTATGCCGGAACCGGAGGCAATACGGACGGCGATGCAGGGAATGGTAGTAGTGGTGAGCCCGACGGTAGTGGTGGCAGTAGCGAGGAGGATTCCAGGGCAGTCGTGGTGGGGGCGATGTCCTTCATGGGTCTGGGGTTGCTCGTCCTGATTCACGGTCTGCGACGGTTGTTTTCACGCCGTGCAAGCAGGATCCGGATCGAGTCATGAGATTGCCTGCGCATGCACGATGGCTGGTAATGAGCTGCCTGCTGCTCGGTCTTGCCGGCTGTAGCGATGGCGTTCAGGTGAATACCGATACCACGGGTGGGACGAGCTCTGACACCGATACCGGCGATAACGGTGGTGGCGGCACGGATGGTGACGGCGCAATCGTCGCAGGGACGGGGGCCTTGCCGGAGCAGTCGCCTCATGCCAGTGGTTTCAAGGGCACTTACTATTCCGGTGCGGGGCAGTGTGCAACGTGCCACGATGACATACAGGATGATGCCGGTAACGATATCTCGATGGTGAGGGACTGGTCGAGCAGCATGATGGCCAATGCCTCGCGCGACCCTTACTGGATTGCCAAAGTGGCCGCGGAGACCAAACGCAATCCGCACTTGCGGGAGTCGCTGGGCGATACCTGTTCACGGTGCCATGCACCGATGGCAAACGATACCGCACGCAAGGACAGCCTGGAGATATCACTGAGCTCGGGCGGCCTGCTCGAGGCTGAGAATCCCTTGTTCGACCATGCCATGGATGGGGTGAGTTGCACGCTGTGCCACCAGATCGACAATGATGCGCTTCTGGGCACGCCAGAAGGTAATTCAGGCAACTTCAGCGTGTTGGTGCAGGCCAATCTGTCGGAGCGACCCGCTTACGGGCCGTACTCGGACCCGAATGGCGTCTACATGCAGTCGCAGGTGCGCTTCAATCCTGTCTTTGGCGCTCATATGAGCACCTCGCAGGTTTGCGCTTCCTGCCACGATCTGGAGACATCCAGTGGTACTCATCAGGGTGATGCGGCCGCGACCTTCTTTCCCGAGCAGATGGTGTTCTCCGAATGGAGAAACAGCTCTTATGCGCAAGAGGGCGACAACCAACAGACGTGTCAGGCATGTCATATGCCGGTTGTGCCCGGTGAAGCCATGCTGTCCAACCAGGGTGGCGGTGTGCCTCGAGAAGGGGTGTCCCGGCATACCTTTCTCGGAGCAAACACGGTCATGCAGAGCATGCTCATGAACTACCGGGATGAGCTGGGGATTACCGTGCCAGCGGCCCGTTTCGAGGAATCGATCGAACGCAATCGTGCCTTTCTCAAGGCGTCGGCGGATGTACGGATTGCCGAGAGTGTCATACGAAATGGAGTGCTGGAAACCCGCCTTGTAATCAACAACCGGACGGGGCACAAACTGCCAAGTGGCTTTCCATCGAGGCGCGCCTATGTGCATTTTGTGGTCAAGGATGAGTCTGGTGTCGTCGTCTTCGAGTCCGGTGCCTTGAACCGGGACGGCAGTGTTGTCGGACTGATAGCGGACTCGGACAGCGCTCAGTACGAGTTGCATTACGACATCATCGATTCGCCTGACCAGGTGCAGGTCTATGAGGCGATCATGGGAGACGCAAGCGATCGTGTGACGCACACCCTGATGCAGGCAGAGCGCTACCTCAAGGATAATCGTCTATTGCCAACAGGCTTTGACAAGGCATCTGCTCCCGACAATATCGCAACCGTGGGACAGGCCGGTGCTGACAACGATTTTCAGGCAGGTGGTGACGAGATCAGCTACCAGGTATCCCTGCCGGAAACCGGTATCTACACGGTCGTTGCCGAACTGATCTATCAGCCGCTGGCATTCGGTCATATCCAGGATCTGTTTGACGATGTGGAGTTGCCGGCTGTCGATCAATTCAAGACGCTGTTCGATGCAAGCGAGTTGAGGGCTGAAGTGATTGACAGCGTCACCGCAACGGTTCAATAGCTGCGGTTGGTGGAAGCAGTCATCACGGTGGCAGGGTCATCCGGCTTTGACAGCAGAGGGCGAGCCAGCGCTGATGGACAGCGTGATTGAACTTCGGAAAGACTTTGGAAACCTGCAGCCAGCTGCCCGACGAGTCGTCGGGGGCAGGGCTGCGGGTTCCGGTTTCGGACGCGTCGGTTGACGAAAATTCAGGTCTACTGGTCAGCGACCTGAACCCTTGCTTACTGCAATAATGTGTCAAGCCGGTCGGCAGTCTGGGCGATGATGCCGCCGCACGATGTGCCTGTCTCGGAGGAGTCTGTCGTTCCTGTTGCAAGGTCGACAGTGCAACTGAAATAGCCGCTCAATGCGTCCGAGTCACTGTCCATGTGTAGCATCTCGTCCTTGATGGCGTATCTGACGAGGGCTCCCGTATAGATGGGGACCGGGCGTCTTTCACCTTCGGGGATGACCCACTCAGGCTTCAGTCTGATTGAGGCGCTTTGTAGCTGGCAGTTGTCGCTGTTGCCCGCAGACAGGCTGGCATGGCAGTCATCGGTGTCGTAGAACGCGGCTTCATCGAGTGTCAGGAAGCTGCTGGTGGTCGATGACAGTTCTGTTTCGCAGGTGATGGCCGTCAGCTGCTCGCCAAAGGCCGGGTCGTAGGCACCCAGGCAGATTTCCTGCTGCGCACTCAGTTCAGCACCAGAACTCAATCGTTGATTGAGGTCGATCATGGTGTTGCCGACATGTTGATGAAGCTTGTTCAGCAGTCGTTCAAGGTCACTGCCAGCTTCGACAACCGGTATCAGCATATCCGGGTCATCTGTCGACGGCTTGCCATCGTCCGAGCCGGTATCCGAACCTGTGTCGCCACCACCCGTGTCCTCTCCAGTGTCCGAACCCGTATCGCTGCCGGTGTCTGTGCCGCTGGTGTCCGAACCCGTATCACTGCCAGTGGTTGTGCCACTGGTGTCTGACCCCGTGTCGCTGCCGGTGTCCGTGCCATTGGTGTCCGAACCCGTATCACTGCCGGTGGTTGTGCCGCTGGTGTCCGAACCCGTATCACTGCCGGTGGTTGTGCCGCTGGTGTCCGAACCCGTGTCGCTGCCGGTGTCCGTGCCACTGGTGTCAGACCCCGTGTCGCTGCCGGTGTCCGTGCCACTGGTGTCTGAACCGGTATCGCTGCCGGTGGTTGTGCCGCTGGTGTCTGACCCCGTGTCGGTCCCGGTGCCGGAACCATCAGTCCCTGTCGGATCATCCAGCAGACCCCCTTCAGTACTGGAGGATGAACCACCACAGGCGCTGAGTAGCGCCGTGAGAAAGACGGTTGACAACAGGAGTCTGGAATTCGACAGATTCATAAAGAACAACCGGAACGATGTATGGTGATTGCGTAAAGATACGCCACAACGCCTTATCTGTACACGTAACGACACTCGCTATCACAATTGCTAGCATGTACTGGTGCGCCAAATGCCCAAGTGGTCTAATGCGCACGCATGTTATGTGAACTTTACCTCAGGTTATACGGCTCAGGAGCAGCACACAGATTATGGCAACAGTCATCGACGGAAAGGCATTTGCAGAGCGACTCCGCAGCGACTTGAAGATAGAAGTGACACAGCTCAAAACCGAGCACGGTCTGACACCTGGTCTGGCCGTGGTGCTGGTCGGGGAAGATCCTGCCAGTCAGGTCTATGTACGTAACAAGGCCAAACAGACCGTGGAAGTCGGGATGCAGTCATTCGAACACCGGTTGAGTGCCGATACCGATGAGCAGACGTTGCTGGATCTGATCGATCAACTCAATGCTGACGATGCTGTGCACGGCATTCTTGTCCAGTTGCCTCTTCCTGGTCATATCAATGAAGCGAAGGTCATCAATGCCGTCAGTCATGACAAGGATGTTGATGGTTTCCATCTGATCAACGTCGGTCGGCTGAATACCGATGGCGGTGGTGTGGTTCCCTGCACACCTCTCGGTTCACTGATGATGCTCAAGTCTCAACTTGGAGACCTGTCCGGACTGCATGCGGTCGTGGTGGGTCGATCGAATATCGTGGGCAAGCCCATGGCAGCGCTGCTGTTGCAGGCAAATTGCACGGTGACAGTGGCTCATTCACGGACCAAGGACCTCGGAGCGCTGTGCCGTACTGCCGATATCCTGGTGGCGGCGGTTGGACGGCCGCGAATGGTGTCCGGGGACTGGGTCAAGCCGGGTGCAACGGTCATCGATGTCGGCATCAATCGAATCGAAGAAGATGGCAAGATGCGACTGGTGGGTGATGTCGATTATCAGTCAGCCGAGGCTGTCGCGGGTGCCATCACGCCCGTGCCGGGTGGTGTCGGTCCGATGACCATCGCCTGTCTGCTGCACAACACCGTGCAGCAGGCTCGCCGAATTGCCGGTATTGCCGAAGACTGATCGGGTGCCCTGAAACCGGCTGCCTGTCGACTTTCTGTCGATACCAGCCGTCGGGGGTAGTCGCAACGATCGCCAGTCACGAATGGCAATCCGGTGCAGACAGGACCGCATCGACCAAGACCGCAGCCTGGTCCCGGCATCCTGCGTCAGATGCGGATACCGCTCCTGGCCCCGGGTCCCAGAGGGATCACCGCGTCGGTCATCCACATGCCGTCGAATTCCCCTCCTGATTGTCGGCTCAGCTGAAAGGCGTAGCCGTTCTCCTGCCCGGAGGGTGTTGAGAGCCAGACGGCCTGCAGTGCCATGCCATCACGCACTTCGATGGGGGTATAGCGGGCACGGACGTGATTGAGCATGTCTGGATAGCCGCGCTTGATCATCTGGCTGAAACGAGCCAGAGGCCCCGTGCTGGCGCGATTGGCTGGCGAGGCGAAGCGATAGACGGTTGCTATTCCTGCATCGGTGGCAGCATCATTCGACTGCAGGGATTGCACGATGATGCTGACGACCTGTTCGGGGGTGTAGTCGGCATCCGGCATGGCACTGTTCGTGTCAGCCGTGACGGGCGTTGCCGGCAGCAAGGTGATCAGCATTGCGACAAGACAGATCACGAAGTAGCGTGGCACTGTCTGCAGCTGCAACGACGGTTCCTGCAATGGGTGTGCGGATATCACGGCAAAGCCTCCGGTTCGAGCGCCAAAGAGCGAAATCTGAATACTTGTACGTAACCGAGCGTCGGGTCGGACCTCTTACAGTTGCTGTATGTGGGCGCAGATACGGCGACCGGCCTCCACCAGTTGCTGGCCATCGACACACAGGCCGATACGTACCAGGTATCGACCACCGGGGCCGAAGCCGTCACAGGGCAGTACGGATACATCCCTGGCGGCCAGCAGGCCCATGGCAAAATCATGTGCTGTCATCCCCAGCGGCTCGACATCGAGCAGAACAAACATGCCCTGGCCAGAGTCAAGCAGCCTCGCAGGCGCGGTGTCCTGCAGGTGTTCGAGTAACAGTGAGCGTCTCTGTTGCATGACCGCCCGGACGGTTTGAGGTGTGCTGGCAGCTTCACGAATGGCAACGACGGCGGCATCCTGAATGAAGGGGGGCAGCCCGTAGTGCATGCATACGGCCAGTTTTGCCAGATGAGCTGACAGTTCAGCGGGACCGACGGCCCAGCCTACTCGCCAGCCTGTCATGCGATGCGATTTCGACAGACTGCCGACGGTGATCACTATGCGCTCGGCTCCGGGGATGTGGTGAGGCAGAGCCACCGAGCCTTGCGCCACGGTATCCAGATAGACCGTGTCGAATACCAGCCAGATATCGTCGGCCAGACAACGCTCCACCAGTTGCTGAACCACATCCTGCGAATATCGACTACCCAGCGGGTTGTTCGGGGCATTCAGGACAATGGCACGTGTGCGCGGGGTAATGGCATCAAGCAGTTCCTGCACGTCGAGTTCATAGCCACGTTCGGCATCGACCTGAACGGTGACGACAGTGGCACCTGACGCGCCGAAGGTGGCGGCGTAGGTGGTGTAGTAAGGCGCCACGAGAATGACCTCGTCATCGGTTTCCAGCAGCACCTGAGCGACGGAGTACAGCGCATTCTGGGCACCGGTACACACCGTGACTTCTTCGCTGGTCACGACCTGACCGGTCAGCGACTCATGGTAGCTGGCGATGGCCTCGCGCAAGTGCAACTCGCCCTTCATGTTGACGTAATGATGCCTGCCACGCTGCAGGCTCTCGATAGCCTTGTCGACAACGACATCGGGCGTCGTTTCGTCAGTCTCCTGGCCGATGCTCAACAGGGTGATCTGTTCACCTTGTGCCACACGTCGCATGGCAAGAGCGTGCACCGCCCAGGGATCTACCGGCGTTCCTCCGGCAGGGTTCTCATTGACGATACGGCGAGTCAGCGTTGAATATTTCATGGCGCCCAGTATAGGACTCCTGGCGGGGCAGAGGCCATACTCCTGCAGGTCGAATGTCATGCTGGCAGGTACGCGGCACGCACTACCATTCTCAATGGTCCACCGGTCTGTCGAGCGTTGAACGGGTAGCAGGTAATCAGCACCAGCCCCGGGAAGTCCGTGGCAATGCTCAGACTCTGACTACGCGTATCGACGATCTGACTGTCCAGCAGCTGGTAGCGGTAGGTCTTGCCATCCAGAGCTTCCAGCAGAATCAGTTCGCCGGGTTTCTGATTCTGCATGAAGGCCAGATGGGTGTCTCTATGACCGCCGATGGCAACGGTTGCAGAATCTGCCTGCAAGGGGTCGCCCGCCACCAGGCCAGGCCCGAAGGCCATGGCCTCGCCCGAGGCATCACTGAGTACGATCAGGGATTCATCGAGAGCGGAAATCGTCAGTCGGCCCACCGTGGTCACGTCCGCCCACCGCCAGGGTCGGGTAGGTGCTCCGTGATGCCTGCTGGCCTGCCAGGCAACGTCGAGAAGATGTTGTGCGACGATGGCCTTGCCTGCCATCCAGGCTGCCGAGGTAGCGCTGATCGAAGCGGCGGATAGTGCAACCATGGATAGAGTGGTCAGCATACTGGGACGGCGCATGATTCAGCACCTGCGCCGGGAAACAGTCAACAGAGCGAGGCCGCTCATTCCCAGAATCAGGCTGACCCACAACAAGGTGTCAATACCTGCTGCCCCTTGAGGAAGCGTGATGCCTGTCATCTGATTGCCTTGCGGAAGTCGATTGGCAACGCTTGCGGCATCAAGTGTCTCGTTCAAGGGGCGGCTGGGCTCTTCTTCCACGGCTATCAGACTGGTATAGCGCGTGAGCAATCCTGTTTGCATGGCCAGTTGGGTGATCGCCTGTCTGTTCATTTCCGGGTCTGCTGCATGGCGCTGTTCATCGTCCAGCGCTGATATCTTCTGACGAGCCCAGTGCATGGCCACGGATGGGGCACTCAACGGCTGTGATGCCGTTGCGGTTTCCTCGGTGGCGTCTTCGATGCCGACCAGCGTGATCGTTTCCCGGAAGGGCAGATTCCTGCGCATCCCGGTGATGACTATCTCATCGACATCATCGCTGAGCTTTCCAACCCACATGGCTGGTATGTTGGCATACAAGTCTGGCAGGGGTTGCGGATACATCTCGCCCCGTCCTTGAGGGTACTGCACGGCAATATCGGTCAGCACAGGAAAGCGAAGGCCATTGAGCAGTTCGCTGATGGCATCGGCCACGTCGTGTTCTTCCTGAATACTGACCGTGACTCCACGGCCGGCCTCTGCCGCCTTTTCCAGAAACCAGTGATTGGGGGCAGAGCCGATGCCGACAGTGAACAGTCTGCTGCTGCCCAGGTTCTTGCGTATGTTGCGCAGAAGGGCTGCTTCGTTGCCGACGCTGCCATCGGTGATGAACACGATCTGCTTCAGGCGGTTGGCCGATTCCTCCGAGCGGCTATCGTCATTCGACGTTCTCTGCAGCGCAAACGCCAGTGCCGACCCCATTTCCGTGCCGCCATCTGCCTGCAGGGACGCGGCAAATCGTCTGGCGCTTTGCTTGACGCTATCGCTTGCCGCCAGCGACTGATCGAACAAGGGGTAATGCAGATCATCGAAGGCCACGATATTCAACAGATCCTTTGCTGTCAGACTGTTGATGGCCTGGTCGAGAGCATCGATGGCGGCACGCATGGAAACACCCGCCATGGAGCCGGACTTGTCGAGCACGATGATCAGTTCCCGGGGCTGATGAGTGGTGTTGTCCATCTGTTCGGGCGGACTGACCAGCAATTGCACATAGCGTTCGCCGCCGTGCTGGCTGACGAAGGCGTGTACTCGCGTTGCCGGGTCATGTTGCGCAGGCCAGGTGATGGTCAGATCCCGGTTCATGGGCATGGCTTCAATCCGGAATCCTTTCTCTGATGCTTGTGCAAAGGTGACATTGCTCGTCACGGCACCGGCATCATCCAATGGGGCTATGGTCAGATTGGCAGCCAGGGTCGGACCCTGCTTGTGATCTGGCTGAATGAAATCGGACTGCAATGCCTGAGCATTGCTTGCGTCAGCATTGAGGTAGCGAGGGGTCAGGGTTGTGGGAAGAACCAGAGACATCTGCCGGCCTGCCATTCTTACCGGCAGCATCACATCCAGCGTCACCTTGATCTCTGCCTGCGGGGCAATGTTCGCAACCTGCATGGTAAACAGATTGGGTCTCTGCTGTTCCATCAGGCTGGCAATCTGGCCCGCCTGAACTGCTTGTTCAAAGTCGGCTCTGGCTTGCTGCCTGGGGCGGATCCTGCTGACTATGTGGCGATCACCGATAGTGATTCGCATGCCACGAACTGCTGCATCTTCCGGCAGGGGAAAAAGATAGCTGCCGGTCAGCCACTGCTCGCTCGTATTGCGGAAAGTCTGTGCGAGGGTCATGTTGGCCAGCAATCCCTGCACTTCCAAGTCCATCTCGGCATGCAGTATCAACGCATCTGCATCGCCGCCCGGGTGATGCAGAACCAGCGCACCACTGCCGTGACCGGATTCACTATCGTGTGATTCCGAGGAGGCCTGAGCTGGCGTGCCAACCCCAAGGCAAGCCCAGCACACAAAGGCCAGCAGAAGTGCGCTCCGCGCCCTTGCAGTCTTTGTAGTTGCCCTCAGAGTACGTGGCGAAACATCGAATACTCGCCGGATAAGGGTAGTATGGTGTGTCTGGATGGGATGCATGTCCGGATAGGCTGTTGTAGATTGTCAGGTCCCCAGTAGACACGTCCCCGGGGACATCACAGCGATGGACTCTGGGGCAATACGGATCAATTGTGATTAAAGATGACTGAGCCGAATACACTCCGGCGTATCGTGCTGGTAGAGGATGAGCCGGCGCTTCGTGACAACTACACACTGGCGCTGAGCAAGGCCGGCTATGACGTGCACGGCTATGCGGAACCGGTATCTGCACTGGCCGCTGTTCGGCTGAACATGCCGGATGTGGCTATCATCGACATCGGTCTGGGCCGCGATAGTGAAGCCGGTTTTGAACTGTGTCGCAATCTGCGAGTCTTGTCGTTTCGCTTGCCTATTCTGTTCCTGACGGCCAGAGACAGTGAACTGGACGTGATCTCGGGTCTGCGCCTGGGAGCGGACGATTACCTGACCAAGGACATCAGTCTGGCTCAACTGGTTGCGCGTGTCAGTACGGTGCTGCGGCGCGTCGAAGCCTTCAGTCAGCCAGAGGACGAAGAGCCGGTTCGTAGGGTGGGGCAGATGGAGCTCAATCCGTCCCGACTGGTAGCCAGATGGCGGGGAGAAGTCGTCGACCTGACCGTGACCGAATACTGGCTGGTCGACTGTCTGGCGCGCAATCCGGGTCAGGTACGTAGCCGCCAGCAATTGATGGATGCAGCGAATCTGGTTCTGGATGATCAGACCATTACCGCTCACATCAAGCGCATTCGCGCCAAGTTCAATGGTATCGATGGTGACTTCGCTGGCATACAGACAGTGTATGGGCTCGGTTATCGCTGGATGGACAACCAGCTGTACTAGCTCTGAATCGATGGGCACCGCTGAGCGATGAAACTACGATCTCAGATGCTGTTGGCAGCCGGATTGACGCTGGCTGTACCGTTGGTGGGTTGGCAGAGCGTACAGCAGCTCTACAGCACGCTGCAGCAGACCAGAATCGACGAACAGACTCTGAAGGTTGCCAATATGCGTCTGGCGCTATCAGAAGCTTCTGTTGTCGACACGGCGCTGCTCAGTGGTCTGCAAACGGGGCAGGCAGAAGACTGGTATGCCGAGACCTCGCCCTATCCGATATTTGTCGATGGATACGATGACGATTGGCAGACACTGGTCAACGATTCGATTGCCCTGACGGCAGGGAACAGTGACGAGAAGGCATCGCTGCGGGTGGCCCGTCATGCAGATCGTCTGTATGTGTTCGTGTCGGTCGAGGACGATGTCGTGGAGTATCACGTACCGCCCACCCTGCAGGTTGATGCGGGTGAGGGCGAACAACCCGACAGGCAGGCCAGCCTGGTGAATGGGGATTCACTGGAATTGCTGATTCAGACGTCGGCAGGAGGTTCTGATCACGTCTGGCAGCATGTTCTGTTCAGAACGATCGCACCCGGTGCGGTCGAGGCCTTGAGTGCCTCGGACACGAGCAGGGATAATGGCCACCGGCAACTGGCCGGTATGCCGATACGGTCATGGGAGGGGGCCTGGGTCCAGACCTGGAACGGCTATCAGCTGGAAGTGAGTCTGCCGCTGCCACCCAGTGGCCTGAAAGTGGGTATTGCCGTGGTTGACGTAGATGCTCGAGACGAGGCGCGTACTCGTTGGGTGGGCAATATCGATCCTGAGCAGATGCAACGTGCCTACCGGGTGCAATCCGATCCTGAAACGGTGCCGACCGGCTTCCTGTTCTACGAAAGTGACATGGCCGATCAGCGGCTGGAAGGCTGGACCACGCCAGGTGGCAGGTCGCGCCTGTACGATGTGCACGGCCGCCTGCTGGCAGATGTCAACAAGCTGTATGAGCGCGGTGTCCCTGAAGACCAGCTCGAGCAGGCAGCTTATTCGAGTGAAGGTCTGTGGGATGCCATTCTGTTGCGCGTGTTTGCCTTCTTTGTCGCTGGCGATCTACCGTTGTTGCCGGAATATTCCGGCAAGCCCGCCTCCTTGCATCTTGATGATGCCCGGCAAGCCTTGGTTCAGCACAACGAACCCGTCACGTCACGCTATGTCACGGACGAGAACGATCGGGTGCTGGGCACCCTGACACCGATCGGCTCCGCACCGATACGCGGCTACCTGTTGTATGAAAGCAATGAGGAGCATGCATCGGCCTACGCTGGCAGTGAGCTGGCGAGATTGTTCAGTCTGTTGTTGCTTGTCAGTCTGCTCGCCGGGTGCGGTCTGCTGATATTTGCACTGGTGCTGTCATCGCGCATCCGACGCCTGTCTCTGGAGGCCCAGCACGCCGTTGGCGCTGATGGACGAGTCAAGGGGCTCCCCGGCAGCGATGCTCGCGATGAAATAGGTGATCTTTCGCGAAAGCTTTCGACCTTGCTGGCGCGGTCGGCCGATTACACACAGTATCTGGAAGCGTTGTCGAGTCGACTGTCGCATGAGCTGCGTACGCCCTTGTCGGTGGTTCGTACCTCTATCGAGAACATCGATCGCGACGGCCTGGACAGCCAGTCGCTGATGCTCATCGATCGGGCCAGTGGCGGCGCTGATCACCTCGGCTCTATCATCAAGGCACTGGTCGAGTCGACCCGGCTCGAGCAATCCGTGCAGATGGCTGAAAGGCAGCGGATTGATCTGGCGCAGTGGATGGCCGGTTCACTGGCACGGTATCGACAGGTGTATCCCGACATGAAGTTCATCTCCGACATCGAACACGATGCCAGTGCTTCCATCATGGCTTCACCGGAACTCTTGAGTCAGGCCTTCGACAAGCTGGTGGATAATGCCGTGAGTTTTGCCAGTGCCGGGCCTGTGGTGCTGTCTGCACGGACAGAACGTCGTACTGTCGACCGGACGGGGGATGGTAACAGTGTGATGTTGTCGGTTTGCAACCGAGGTGTGCCGCTGGATCAGAGCAAGCTGTTGCAGCTGTTCGAGCCGATGTATTCCGAACGCAGCAGTGACAGCCGTGTGCAAGGAAACGATGTGCACCTGGGATTGGGTCTGTACATTGTCAAGATGATTGCGGAAGTGCATGATGGCTCGATTGTGGCCCGGAATGACAATGGTTGGGTTCGTATCGGAATGTACCTGCCTGTGCCCTGAGAACCCGACTGCAGACCCGCAAGGGTGGCTGACGTGACAGAATAGTTTATGACAGAGCAAACCAATCCCGTGACAGGTAATCAATCGATCATTTCCATTCGTGGATTGACCAAGACATACAAGGGTGGTCATCAGGCTCTCAAGGGCATCGATCTCGAGATCAGGGAGGGAGAAATCCTGGCATTGCTGGGCCCCAACGGCGCGGGCAAGACCACACTCATCTCCACCATTTGTGGCCTGGTGACGCCCAGCTCAGGTAGCGTCACGGTGGGTGGGCATGACATCATCAAGGATTATCGAGCCACGCGCTCCCTGATTGGTCTGGTCCCTCAGGAGCTGACCCTGGGCGCATTCGATGTCGTCAAGGATACCGTGCGTTTCAGTCGAGGGCTGTTCGGCATGCCGCCCGATGAAGCGAAGCTGGATGCGCTACTGGGTGATCTGTCACTGCTGGACAAGAAGAATGCCATTGTCAGCCGACTCTCGGGTGGCATGAAGCGACGGGTACTGATTGCCAAGGCCCTGTCGCATGAGCCGCGAGTCCTGTTTCTGGATGAACCGACCGCAGGGGTCGACGTCGAGCTTCGCAAGGACATGTGGAAGCTGGTGGAAAAACTTCGCCAGGACGGGGTCACGATCATTCTCACGACGCACTATATCGAAGAGGCCGAGGAGATTGCGGATCGGGTTGGCGTCATCAGTGACGGGCGTCTGCTGGTCATCGACGACAAGGTCAATCTGATGAATTCGCTGGGCAGGAAGCAGCTGACAGTCGAGTTGAAGAGCGCCATCGATGTCCTGCCGGAGTCGCTTGAAAAATTCGATCTGGAGTTATCCAGCGATGGACAGCGGCTGACCTACACCTACGATACCAAGAGCGAACGTACCGGCATCACGGCGCTACTGCAGGCTGTCAGTGACGAGGGATTCGGTCTGAAGGATCTGAATACCAGCCAGAGCTCACTGGAAGACATTTTCGTGAATCTGGTACACAGCGAAGGCGGGAAGAGCCAATCATGAACGTGCAAGCCATCAAGGCCATCTATTTCAATGAAATGGCGCGGACCCGCAAGACGCTGATGCAGAGCATTGCCTCACCGGTCATTTCGACAGTACTCTACTTTGTCGTGTTCGGCTCGGCGATAGGATCGCGCATTCAGTCGGTCGAAGGTGTCGACTATGGCTCGTTCATCGTGCCGGGGCTTGTCATGCTGTCCTTGCTGACGCAGAGTATTTCCAATGCCTCATTCGGAATCTTCTTTCCGAAATTCACGGGTACCGTCTACGAGATCATGTCTGCCCCGATTTCGTTTTTCGAGGTGCTGATCGGCTATGTCGGTGCTGCTGCCAGCAAGTCCCTGATCATCGGTACCATCATTCTGATCACGGCGTCGTTCTTCGTCGATCTGTATATTGCCCATCCTGTATGGATGGTGGTGTTTCTGCTGATGACGTGTATTGCCTTCAGTCTGTTCGGATTCATCATCGGCTTGTGGGCCGACAATTTCGAGAAACTGCAGCTGATCCCTCTGCTGGTGATCACACCATTGGTGTTTCTGGGAGGCAGTTTCTATTCGGTCAGCATGTTGCCCGAGTTCTGGCAGAAGGTGACCTTGCTCAATCCGGTGTTGTACCTGGTCAGTGGCTTTCGCTGGAGCTTCTTTGAAGTCTCCGACGTCAGCGTCACGCTCAGTCTGTTCATGATCTCGGGGTTTCTCGTGGCCTGCCTGATCGTTGTCTGGCTGATGTTCAAGACCGGTTACAAGCTGAAGCAGTAGCGGGCGTGATGGCGCCAATCTCTCAACTGGCTTTCAGCTTGTCGATGGTGCCATCCAGCTTCATCAAGGACTCTTCAACCCTGAACAGACAGTGCTTCATCTCGTCTTCGAGCTGAAACGTCAATTCCTTCATCAGCTCCGGATCGGTATCGGCGGGCAATCGGGCGAGCAGCCCGATGACGTGCTCTCGCGCTATTTCCAGCTCACCGGCAAACCCTCTGGCCGTGACAGTCGAGCCAGAGAGATCGTGGACGAATTGCGATAGAGGTGACTTCACAGGTGCATCCCTGGTGTCTTGATCGTTGCTTGTAGTGTTGCTGGCTAGAGACATTCACAAGCCTCCATGGTGTCTTGCAGCTGGATGGCGTCAAAGGGTTTCTGGAGAAAGAAGCTGTTGGGGACCTGACGGGCCCTTTTCTCGAACTCTGAGCGTTCACTGGCAGTGATGAATATGATGGGTGTGGACATGGTGGCGTGATGATTGCGCAGTCGCTCAGCCACCATGAACCCGTCCCCTCCGGGCAGATTGATGTCAAGCAGAACGACATCAGGGTTCGACTTGACCGCCTCATCCATCGCTCTGATGGCATCGCTGACGCTGTGAACCTGAAAGTTCATGTGTCCGAGCCGCAAGCGTAACGCCAGACTGAGCTTCTCATCATCTTCGACCAGTAGTACCGTTTTCATGACGTTTTCCTGTATTGACAGTTTCCGATATCACCGAGATAGCTCAAAGCTGAAGCAGCTACCCACGCCGACTGTGCTGGTAACCTTCAGTTGACTGTCGTGAAGAGTCAACAGCTCGCGGCAGATGCTCAGGCCCAGGCCCAAACCTGATTGCAGGACACTGCCATCCGAGTTCTCGATCTGATAAAGGCGCTCGAAAATGAGCTCCACATTCTTCTTCTCGATGCCGCAACCGGTATCGCTTACCGAGAACCCGACCGAGCGATTGACCTGGTTGTCGGTGAAACTCAGCGTAACTGCTCCCCCGGCAAGGGTGAATTTCACGGCATTGCTCAGCAGATTGGACAGTACTTGCACCATGCGATCGCTGTCGCACTGAATGCTGTCCGCGGTGTTGTAATCAGTAACGACCAGACTTACCTGCTTGTCCTTGGCAGTCTCCACGATGCTGGCGACGGCTCGATCGATCAGTGACTTGACTGGCGTCACGTTCAGTTTCAACTTGAGTTTGTTGTTGTCGATCCTGGCCAGATCAAGCAGCTCGGTGAACTGCGATTTGATCTGATCACAGCTATCCATGGCATAGTTCAGTAGCACCAGTTGCTCGGCTGTTATCTCTCCGGCAGCACCGTCCTTGATCAGCGAGATGAATTCGCGAGCAGCGGCCAATGGCGTTTTGACTTCGTGAGAAACCGTGTGATAGAAATGAAGTATCTCGCGCCGCTTGGATTCCAGCTGTCCATTAGCGGTTTCCAGCAGGGCATAAGCCTGCTCCAGTGCCAGGTTGCGCTGGGCGACTGAAAGTTCGAGGCGTGATTTCTCAACGGCATTGATGATGACCCGTCTCAGCGACTGCGGCGTGACATTGCGCTTGGCAATGAAATCGACAGCGCCTGCGCGAATGGCTTGAGTGGGCGCATGTTGGCCACTATCGACCGTGACAATGATGGCCGGAGGCGGTAGCAGTGAAGGATCATTCTGCTGCTCGATCCATTCGTTGAGACGATCGACAATATCGGTGCCGCTGCCATCGGGGAGCTGATAGTCCACCAGAAGGCAGTCGTAGTCGTTTTCCATGCAGCGCTGAAAGGCTTCTGCAGACGAAGCCGCGGTATCCATGAGAAATTCGATGTTGGAAAATTTGCTCAGCTGTCGACGACACAGATCCAGATAGCCGGGATCATCATCCACCAGCAACAGCGTGATGCAAGCCTTTTCCTGTTGCTGAGTAATCCTGGATGCGAAACTCGCGGGGGTCATCGTGTGCCGAGCTCTTGAGGACTGTTATCTCAGGTTATTGGCAAGTTTCCAGATAGGTTGATCGGCCATTTTCAATTGCCGGCACTCTGTCCTGATCAGTGCACAGTTTCGCGCAAATAAATTCCGGAAATGCCGATCGAGCGACACTATCACGGTAAATTTTGATGATTTTCAGAGAGCCACTTGCCAGGTCGTCCACTGGGCCAGCGTGCCGTTGACAAACACGTTCTGCTCGAGGATCAGCGCATTGTCTGTCCGCAGTGCCGTCAACTCGGTTTCCCGCAAGTAGGAACCTGCCGTCGTGGCTTGGCGTTCCCGATGACGACTGCTGATCAGCAGGCCGCTGAATGTTTCGATGGCAATGGCCGTGATCGGTACAGACATCGATTCGGAGCGGGATGTTCGTCGCTGCTCATCGTATTCGAAGGCCTCGATAACGATGGCTGTGGCACCGGGTCGATTCTCGCCCGAATGTGTACCCGTTATCGTTCTGCTGGCGATGTCCTGCAGAGTGAGGGTGTTGGAGCGAGGATGCAGGGTGTCGCCACTGCCGAAGCAATCGGTTCTCTGTCCTGTGCCGGCGTCATACCTTCTCGGTTGCAATGCCGTCAGCAGCTCTTCCTGTGACAATGGCTGTGTGGCGCCGAGATCAAGAGCTTCCTGAGGATTCACATCCAGGTCGAAGTAGTCGTCACCCAGCAGCAGCAGGCGAGGTGAGGTGGCGCCACAGTGCTGCTTGAACGAGGGCACCTGGTACGGGCGCTGTTCCTGTGAGATGGCAGACAGGGCTGGCAAGGTGAAACTGGCAGCCACCAGCAGTCCTGACAGCGCTGATCGGTATCGGACGGGACTGAACGACATGACGGATCCTCTTTTTCCGTACTGTACTGGAGCTCGATCCGGAGCGCGTTCAGGTTTGTCTGGAAGTGTGCTGCAATCCTCGATCAGGAATTCAGGGTGAGAACCGAGTGATCAGTGCAGACCGCCGCTTGATTGAATGAATGTGACGACGTCGTCAACTCCCGTGCCGCGTTTCAGGTCGGTGAACACAGTGGGGCGCTGGGCACGGGCCTTGGCCGCATCACGTTGCATGGTGGGCAGATCGGCTTCGACATGCACGGCCAGATCCGTCTTGTTGATGATCAGCAGATCTGAGCGTGTGATCGCGGGGCCGCCCTTGCGCGGGATGTCTTCTCCCTGGCACACGGAAATGACATACAGCGTCAGATCGGCCAGCTCGGGTGAAAAGGTGGCGGCCAGATTGTCTCCACCGGATTCGATGAAGATGATATCCAGCGCCGGCAGGCGTTGCCGCAACGAGGCAATGGCGCGCAGGTTGATGGAGGCGTCTTCGCGGATGGCCGTATGCGGACAGCCTCCGGTCTCGACACCGACGATGCGATCGCTACTCAGTGCCTGCATTCTGACCAGGGCCTCGGCGTCTTCGCGCGTGTAGATATCATTGGTCACGACGGCTATCGAATAGCGGTCCCGAAGTGCCTTGCATAGCTGGGCCACCAGGTGGGTCTTGCCGGCGCCAACGGGACCTCCGATACCGATTCGCAGTGGTTGACGTTCAGCCGTATTTTGCATGGTTCCAGTATTCATGTGAGACAGACTCGGCCTGCCAGTTGTTCATGTTGCAAGGAGGCCAGATCGGCCAGCAATGCGCCACTGCCAAGCTCTTCCAGTGGGGCGACGCTGGCACGCAGACTGACTGATTCGATGACCGGTTCGAGCCTGGCAATCAACTGCAGACAGCTTGTCTGCCCCAGCGGGACCAGACGAGTGGCTATCCAGGCAAGGTTGCTTGCCATGGCCTGCAGGGTAGAGGCGATGAGTAATTGCGATGGCATGTCGTGTAGAGCCCCCAGCCAACCACAGGCGACAGGTAGCGCCATGTCCTGATCAGGCTCGGGCCAGTCATCATGATCCCGGCCTTTCTGCCAGGCCGCTGCAGAACCCAGAAATGCGGCGGCCAGCTGCGTGGTCTCGGCGTAGCGCTCGGCACCCGATTGCAACGCCAGGGCCAGGTCATTGAGATCGCGCAGTGCTCGCAGCGCCAGTGGATCGAGCGGCGTTTTCTGCAAGGTCGCATCTTTCCCGACGCCGGACGACAGACTCAATCGATGCGCATGCGCCATGATGATGGAATCGTTCCAACCGCTGCCTTGCGTGACGATGGCGTGTATCCAGTCGTGGCAACTCTCGGCGTCGTGCACACGCCCCTGTTGAATGGCTGTCTCCAGACCGTGACTGCAACTGAAGGCCCCGATTGGAAAGGCGGCCGATGTCCAGGATTGCAGTGTCAGTAACTGTCGTAGTGAAGCCTGGTCACTCATCAGTCATGCGAATGGCCATGATGGTGATGCTCATGCCCCGGTGCATGCGAGTGCTGGTGTATGGGTTCCTGTTCGCCGTCATAGGCGCCGCCAACAGGATTGAACCCGGCTTCGACATCCTCGACCGTTGCACCCAGTTCTTCGAGCATGTTGCGGATGACCGGATCGCGGCGAATCAGAATATGATCACCGATAATCTGCGTGGCCAGATGGCGATTACCCACATGCCAGGTCAGATGGAGCAGGTGATTGCTGTCCCGACCATACACACGATAGAGGGCTTCGGGCTGCGCAAGCACCTTGATGCCCCGGCCATCGCTCAGACGCAGGATGTCACCTTCGCGGAGCAGGGTTGCAGTGCCGAGTTCCAGCAGAAAGGCAATGCCATTGTCGGAGTGCATGGCCAGTCGACGGCGGTGACGATCGGTTTCGTCGAGTGTGATGCTGTCAACGGGTGCAGCGCCTGAATCGTGATCGCCAGCGCGCTCGATGGAATGACAGTGCAGATTGTTCATGGTCAGTGTCGTGGACAGAAGAGCGTTGCTCCGGTTACCGGGTGAACCGGTTCAGAACAGAAAATAGCGTTGTGCCATTGGCAGAACCGTTGATGGCTCACAGGTCAGCAATTCACCATTGGCGCGCACATCGTAGGTTTCCGGGTCGACCTCGATGGTCGGGGTTGCATCGTTGAGTATCATGCTGGCCTTGCTGATACCACCGCGAGTATCACTGACGGCAAGCATCCTCTTTTCCACCTCGAGCATTTCCTGCAAGCCGTTATCGATGGCAGCCTGTGAGACGAAGGTAACCGAACTGTTGGTCAGCGACTTGCCGAAGGCACCGAACATGGGGCGGTAGTGCACCGGCTGCGGCGTGGTGATGGAGGCGTTGGGGTCCCCCATGGGGGCCGCGACAATAGTGCCGCCAAGCAACACCATTTCAGGCTTGACACCGAAGAATGCCGGATGCCACAGGCACAGGTCGGCACGTTTGCCAATTTCTATCGAACCGATGTCGCGACTGATGCCGTGAGCGATGGCCGGGTTGATGGTGTACTTGGCAATGTAACGTTTGACACGGAAGTTGTCGTTGTCACCGGTTTCCTGTTGCAACCGTCCGCGCTGCTTCTTCATCTTGTCGGCAGTCTGCCAGGTGCGTATGAGCACCTCGCCAACCCGCCCCATGGCCTGGCTGTCGGAGGCGATGATGGAGAATGCACCCATGTCATGCAGGATGTCCTCGGCGGCGATGGTTTCCTTGCGGATGCGGCTCTCGGCAAAGGCAATATCCTCCGGGATATTGCTGTCCAGATGATGGCAGACCATCAGCATGTCCAGATGCTCGTCGATGGTGTTGACCGTGTAGGGACGAGTCGGATTGGTTGACGAGGGCAGGAAGTTGGGCAGGGCGCAGACCGAGATGATGTCGGGGGCATGTCCACCGCCGGCGCCTTCGGTATGAAAGGCGTGGATGGTGCGACCGGCGACCGCATCGATGGTGCTCTCGACAAAGCCGCTTTCATTGAGCGTATCGGTATGAATCATGACCTGCACATCGAGCTCGTCGGCCACCGTCAGGCAGCAGTCGATGGCGGCGGGTGTGGTACCCCAGTCTTCATGCAACTTCAATGCAGCCGCACCGGCAAGTACCATCTCTTCCAGTGCAGCAGGCTGTGAGGCATTGCCCTTGCCGGCAAAGGCCAGGTTCATCGGCAAGGCATCAGCGGCCTGGATCATGCGCGCCAGATGCCAGGGGCCCGGGGTGCAGGTAGTCGCCAGGGTGCCATGAGCTGGACCGGTGCCACCGCCGAGCATGGTCGTGACGCCGGAATACAGGGCTTCATCGATCTGCTGCGGGCAGATGAAATGGATATGACTGTCGAAGCCCCCGGCCGTGAGTATACGTCCTTCTGCGGCAATGGCTTCCGTGCCGGGACCGATGACGATATTGACCCCGTCCTGGGTATCCGGATTGCCGGCCTTGCCGATGGCGGCGATCTTGCCGTCGACCAGGCCGACATCTGCCTTGTAGATACCGGTGTAGTCCACGATCAGGGCGTTGGTGATGACGGTATCGACCGCACCTTGAGCACGTGTCTGTTGGGACTGGCCCATGCCATCCCGGATGACCTTGCCGCCGCCGAACTTGACCTCTTCGCCGTAGGTGCAGAAATCGTGCTCTACCTCGATGATGAGGTCGGTATCTGCCAGGCGTATCCGGTCACCCGTTGTCGGGCCGTACATGTCTGCATAAGCCTGCCGGCTGATTTGCCTGGCCATTACAGGGCTCCCATGACTGACTGTCGAAAACCGATGACCTTGCGCTCGCCGCCCAAGGCCACAAGCTGAACTTCGCGTCGCTGACCCGGTTCGAAGCGCACGGCAGTTCCTGCGGCGATGTCGAGCCTGAATCCGCGCGCGGCCTTGCGGTCGAAGTCCAGAGCCGGATTGGCCTCGGCAAAATGGTAGTGGCTGCCTACCTGAATGGGACGGTCACCGGTATTGGCAACCTGCAGCGACAGACTTTCCCTGCCTTCATTGAGCGTCAGTTCACCAGCGACGGTCGTGATTTCACCTGGGATCATGGCAGTATTATCTGATGGGCTGATGGACGGTGACAAGCTTGACCCCGTCGGGGAAGGTTGCCTCTACCTGGATTTCAGGAATCATCTCACTGATACCCGGCATGACGTCATCACGACTGATGACTTCGGCACCACGGCTCATGAGTTCAGCGACGCTTTTGCCGTCGCGTGCGCCTTCGACAACGAAGTCGCTGATCAGGGCAATGGATTCCGGGTGGTTCAGCTTGACGCCTCGCGCAAGTCTCTTGCGGGCGACTTCTGCTGCCATGGCAATCAGTAGTTTGTCTTTCTCGCGTGGGGTCAGTTGCATGTTGTCAAACGTTCCATACTTGCGGTATTGACATTCGGTCACTCAGATGTTCGATACAGGGTATCAGGGATTTTCGCAGCGATTGGCTGTCTGTGGCAAGTACTCTGATGACGAGACGGTGCTTCATGACCGATGTCGCAGCTTGCAGGATCGTGCTGTCATCGGGAAAGAGTCTGCGGATACTCTCGGCTTTCATCTCCAGGGATTCGGCAGAATCGGGGGCCACCAGAACCAGTGTTGAAAGCGCACTGTAATGATGCAACATGCTCGGCCGCTGTGCGTTTTTCGGGTCGTTGAATTGCAGGCGCAAGTCCTCTGCGTGCAGCAGCCGGCCGTCACGACGAATGCGCCAACGGTCGTGCAGTTGCAGTTTGACGACGCATTCGCGCATGGCCTGCCGGCCCAGCACCAGGCTTTCCACGATCAGGGCGGTTGCATCGGCGGCTACATCCACCTCGAGACTGCGTTGCAGGGAGGAGCCGTTGAACACAATGGTTTCTTGTGGCAGCCAGTCCAGTCGTGCACCACTTTCGACCACCAGTTGCGTGTTCTGACGCGCTGCAGGTCCGTGTGTGCGGTAGAGTTTCTCGCAGGCTGCGGTGCTGATAATCAGCCGAGATTGCTCACCAGCCGTGGCTGACCAGCGAATATCATCGTCACCGGTCAAACCGCCCGCGGTGTTGATCAGTACAGCTTGTAATGGCCCCCGTGCCGAATTGGGGAAGCGAATGCGCGCACTGCCTTGTTGGTCCAGGGCTGCGAGGGCGGATTCGTGGGGGGGAGCGGGTCTATCTTGCCGGCTGCTTCGGCTACCGGCGGCGTCCTCGGGATCGTGATCGAATTGCCGTTCCGACGTGTCGGTGTCGGATTGTGCGTCAGGCAATAATCGTTTGGAAGCTACGTGCCCGGCTGCGCTGATGCGCTGCCGGGCTACTACGGGGCTGTCAGTCAGCGACTTCGCTGTCTCATGTCTGCTGTGCACGGGTATTCGTGGTTCTCGCTGAGTACATCCTTGATCATGACATCTTGACTGGCCTCTGTTGGTACGAATCGCGTCGCACCACCTGTGACTGGGGTCATGATCACGGCAGGTGCCGGGGTGTGATGGTCTTCGTCGAACCTGGCCAATCGGCGAGCTTCTGCCACATTGGCATTGACCGGCACATCTTCATAGTTTCGGCCACCTGGATCTGCGACATGGTAGGAACAGCCGCCCAGACTGCGATTTGCCCAGGTATCGATGACATCGAATACCAGTGGGGTGTCTACCGGCAAGTCGGGGTGCAGCGCAAAGGTAGGCTG
The DNA here is from genome assembly GCA_947499955.1 of uncultured Granulosicoccus sp. Classification (GTDB taxonomy): domain Bacteria; phylum Pseudomonadota; class Gammaproteobacteria; order Granulosicoccales; family Granulosicoccaceae; genus Granulosicoccus. Next base: position 124,762 of record CANMQI010000006.1, on the reverse strand, counting down.
CCAGGCGCGATAACGCACGCCGACGACATACTCACCGGTGACACTGGTCTTGCGCATGGGCAGGACGCAGCCGTTACACGTTATCTTGTAGCGCTTGTCATTCAGGCCGCTCACCTTCAACTGCAGTCGCTCGAGAGAGGAGTCGACATAGCGGGCCATGCCACCGGCAGAGGCCTCTTCACCCAGTACGTGCCACGGTTCAATGGCCGCACGCAGTTCCAGCGAAATATCACCGATTTGCCGGACACCATAGACCGGAAAGCGAAACTCCCAGAAAGCGTCCAGCCACTCGGCATCGAATCCCAGACCGTTTCTGTTCAGGTCATCGATGACATCGCGGATGTCCTGCCACAGATAATGCGGCAGCATGAAGCGATCGTGCAATTCGGTGCCCCAGCGAATCAGCTTGCCCTGATAGGGCTTGTCCCAGAAGCGGCTGATCAGGCAACGGATCAGCAGGGCCTGAACAATGCTCATGCGAGCATGCGGAGGCATCTCGAAGGCACGTAACTCGACGATACCCAATCGACCGGCAGGGCCATCGGGGGAGTAGAGCTTGTCGATGCAGATTTCCGTACGGTGCGTATTGCCCGTGAGATCGATCAACAGGTTTCTGAGCAGACGATCGACCAGCCAGGGCTGGTTGCTGTCCCCATCGGGCAGGCGTGACAGAGCCATTTCCAGCTCGTAGAGAGACTCGGAGCGGGCTTCGTCTATTCGAGGTGCCTGGCTAGTGGGGCCGATGAACATGCCCGAGAACAGATAAGACAGGCTCGGATGATGCTGCCAGAAGGTAATGACGCTGCGCAGCAGGTCTGGTCGGCGCAGGAAAGGGCTGTCGGCGGGCGTGTGGCCGCCCATGGTGACATGGTTACCGCCGCCGGTGCCGGTATGGCGACCATCGACCATGAACTTCTCGGCGCCTAACCGTGATTCCCGTGCGGCTTCGTAGATGGTTTCGGTGCGTTCAACCAGCTCGTTGAAGCTGCGCGAGGGGTGAATATTGACTTCGATGACGCCCGGGTCGGGTGTGATTCGAAACGACTGCAGGCGTGCATCTCGCGGAGGCTCGTAACCTTCGATAACCGGATAGACGTCTGCTGCCACGCAGGCTCGTTCGATGCAGCCCATCAGCAACACCCAGCCGCGTGCGCTCTGCATGGGCGGTAGAAACAGATAGAGAGAACCGTCGCGAACCTCGGCGCACAGAGTCGTGCGAATGATGGACGGTACCGGTTCTTCCTTGGCCCCTTCTGCCGATTTGCCGGCAGTCGGCGAGCCGAAGGCGATGCCTGTATCCGGATCGGGCAGTGCAATGGTTGGGTCGAAGTTGTCTTCGAGCAGGGCATTGGCCTCCCTGTCCACCGAGGTATCGTCCGGCAGAGAAGCCAGCGGCAGGCGCAGGCCTGCCGGTGAATCACCCGGAATCAGGAAGACGTTCTTGCGGCGAAGAGGCCAGCTGCCGGATAACCAGTGACCGTTGTTCCCGGTAGCATCGTTGAGCGGCGGAGAGTAGGCCAGTGGCAGCATATAGCCGATCGGTTCATCGATACCCTGTGACAATTGCTCGACCAGACGGCGGCGTGAGCGGCTGTCCTTGAGTTCCAGAGAGTCGAGTTCTACCCCTTCAGGCAGCAAGGCCTCCAGATGCAGGTGATGCAGCGGATCTTCGTACAGGCCACGAACATGTTCGTCGGCAACACCGAGCTCCTTGCACAACTGCTGCATGAAGTTGCTGGCATCCGCTCGAGTGGAGCTATGGCTGCCGGGGGTTGTCAGGCGAGAGGGGTCTTTCCAGATCAACTTGCCATCGGTACGCCAGTGACTGATCAGGGCCCAGCGAGGGGTGGGTTCACCCGGATACCACTTGCCCTGTGCATAGGCGATGATGCCGTTGGGCGAGAAGGCAGTACGCAGCTTCTCGAGAAAGACACCTGCGCGCTCCAGTTTGTGTTCGCCCAGAGCGGCATTGTTCCATTCCGGACTTTCCATGTCGTCGATTGACACGAAGGTCGGTTCGCCGCCCATGGTCAGGCGCACGTCCTGCTGTTCCAGTCGCTGATCGACAATCTTGCCCAGATCCAGCACGCGCTGCCATTCATGGTCACTGTAGGGCAGGGTGACTCTGGGGCGCTCGTCGAACCGGGTCACCCGATTGTGGAAGTAGAAATCACTGGCCATCTCGCTGGCAACACCCGTGATGGGCGCAGCGCTGACCGGTTGAGGCGTGCAGGCAAGCGGAATATGGCCTTCTCCGGCAAACAGGCCTGACGTGGGATCCAGTCCGACCCAGCCAGCACCCGGTATATACACTTCCGTCCAGGCGTGCAGATCGGTGAAATCGGCTTCGGCCCCTGACGGACCATCGATGGACTTGACGTCCGGCGTCAATTGCACGAGGTAGCCGGATACGAACCGGGCAGCAATGCCATAATGGCGCATGATCTCCACCAGCAGCCAGCCACTGTCACGACAGGAGCCCATGGCCAGTTGCAGCGTTTCCTGACTGCTCTGCACACCGGGTTCCATGCGCAGCTGGTAGGCAACATCCCGGTGCACGGCCTGGTTGATGGCCACCAGCGCATCGATGATCTTGGTCTCTGCTGCCGGCTTGTTGTTCTCCAGCCAGGTCTGCAGAATGGGTGAGGGCTGCGTGGTTGCCAGGTAGGGCGCCAGTTCGTCCCTGTTGACGTCGCTGTACTTGAAGGGGAAGGCTTCCGCGGATTCCTCGACGAAGAAGTCGAAGGGATTGATGACGGTGAGTTCGGCGACCAGGTCCACCCGCACGGAGAGTCGATCACTTTTCTCCGGGAACACGATCCTCGCCAGATAGTTACCGAACGGGTCCTGCTGCCAGTTGATGAAGTGCTCTGCCGGTTCTATCGACAGGCTATAGCTCAGGATGGGGGTACGGCAATGTGGCGCCGGTCGCAGTCGGATGATATGCGGATGAAGGGTGACCGGTTTGTCGTAGCTGTAGACGGTGGTGTGATCCAGCGCGACTTTGATACTCATACAGAAGTTTCCAATACGGCGGATTCGCGATCAACTGGCGAGTCTTCTCCAGCTACCGTGTCCTGAGACTTGAAGTAGTTGGCAGATAGCGCGGCACTGACATCAAGCATGCCCAGCTGCAGGTCGTCCAGAAACTCGTGCAATTGATCGGGGTTGTTGGCAAGAACCGGGTAGACCGCTCCTTCGAGCTTCTTGCGCAGGGCGGCAATGGCATCGCGCGGAGCCGAGCTTCCGCCGACCTTGCGAAACGAATCGTCCAGGTGATCCAGACAGAAGGCATAGGAGCGAGGCAGGTTCGGGTCGGACAACAGGAATGCCAGTGTGTCCGGTCCGTTGACCGGGCGACGCAGCTGCTGACGATACATCTGATGTGCCACCAGTGTCCGCAGCACGGCAACCCAGCGCTGGTTCTGGATGGCAATGAGTTCGCTGCTGGACTGAGTTGCAGACAGCCGGGTGGATTGCACATCGATGACGCGGGAAGTCATGTCTGCTCTTTCCAGATAACAGCCCATGCGCATGATGCGGTAGCCCAGGTCATGGCTCATGTTGCTGTTGAGACTGCCTGAGATGGACTGCAGACGATCTTCGACATCCCGCAGAAAAACCAGACGATGGGACGGCTGTGCATACACGCTTTCCACTTCACGACTGACCAGCCGGCACAGGCTGTTGATGGACTCGTAACTGGTCTTGGGCACGATATCGCGACAACTTCGCAGGTTCGCCTGAATGGCACTGAAGTCGTTGACCAGTGAACCGGGATTGTCCTTGTCGGCAAGCAGGAAGTGATTGACCGAGGTTTCGCTCGCGCTGACATGAATCTCGGCGAACTCTTCGTCGAGGCCGTTGATGGAGATCAGCGGGATCCAGCTCTGATGATCATCCAGGCCTGGCAGGTCCATCAGCAGATTGCTGTGAACATGGATGAGTCGAACGGTATTCTCGGCGCGCTCGAGGTAACGACTCAACCAGTATATGTTTTCGGCAACTCTTGCAAGCATGGCTTATTGCTCCTGCGTTTGTCGCTGGCTGGTTTGTGGGGACGGGCTTGATGTGTTGCTTTTGACGACCCAGGTATCCTTGCTGCCGCCGCCTTGTGACGAGTTGACAACGAGGGAGCCTTCGACCATCGCCACACGGGTCAGGCCACCGGTGGTCACCGTGAGATTCCTGCCTTGCAGGACGAAGGGACGCAGGTCCAGATGGCGAGCCCGGAACTGCCCTTCGCAGATGGTCGGCGCGGTTGACAGGGTCAGGGTCGGCTGGCCGATGTAGTTGCGCGGGTTGGAGCGAATGTTCTCGGCCATCTCGGCCTGCTCTTCCGGCGTACTCTGGGGTCCGATGAGCATGCCGTATCCACCCGACTCGTTGGCTGGCTTGACCACCAGCGTGGCAAGATTGTCGAGCACATACTGTCGCTCCTCGTCGTTCTCGCAGCGATAGGTCGGCACGTTCTCGATCAGCGGCTCCTCGTTCAGGTAGTAGCGAATGATGTCAGGGACGTAGGAGTAGATGACCTTGTCATCTGCCACACCGGCACCCGGCGCGTTGGCAATGGCAACCTTGCCCGACAGCCAGGCCTTCATCAGGCCACTGACGCCCAGAGTGGAATCCGGATTGAAACAGTCCGGATCGATGAACGCATCATCGACCCGGCGATAGATGACGTCGACGCGTTTCAGGCCGCCGACGATTCGCATGTAGACATAGCCGTCATCGAGCACGACAAGGTCGCGACCTTCGACCAGCTCGGCACCGATTTCCTGAGCCAGGAAGGTATGTTCGAAGTAGGCTGAATTGAATACGCCCGGTGTCAGTACGACCAGGCAAGGCTCTTCCTCTTCGCTCAATGACGAGAGCATGTACTGCAGATTATCGGTGTAGTTGTCCACCGGAAGGATGTGACACTGGCGGAACACTTCCGGCATGGCGCGTTTCATGACCTCACGATTCTCGATCATGTAGGACACGCCGGAAGGCACGCGCAGGTTATCTTCCAGAACATAGATGGTGCCGTCTTCGCCGCGCACCAGGTCACTACCGCAGATGTGTGCCCAGACGCCGTGTGCCGGCGTCATGCCCAGACATTCCGGACGGAAGTTGCTGGAGGATTCGATCAGCTCGCGAGGAACAATGTTGTCCTTGAGTATGGCCTGATCGTTGTAGAGATCGTTGATGAAAAGATTGAGCGCACGCAGTCGTTGTTGCAAGCCTGCCTCTATCGTGCTCCATTCCAGTGCATCGATGACCCGGGGTACGATATCGAGCGGCCACTCCCGATCGATATTGCCCTTGTCCGAATAGACGGTAAAGGTGATTCCCATCTGTTCGATGGCTAGTTGAGCGGCGCGTTGTCGGTGAGAGAGGTCTGCATCGCTGAGCTCGTTGAGCCAGTTGATCAGTTGCTCTGCGGCAGGTCGAGGAGTTCCCTCATCACCGATCAATTCATCAAAACCCGGACTTTCATAGTGCTTCCAGCGATCAGGCATTGGTTTCAGGTCTCCGTTAAGGTTAAAACTCTGTCTTCCATTCTCAGAACATCGACTTCCACTGTCAACGAATGGGTGCCTCCACCATATACCATTCCCTTGACTGGCGTAACATCCCCATAATCACGACCCCAGGCTGTTGTTATGTACTGGTTATCGGGTCGCTTGTTATTGGTTGGGTCGAAGTCTATCCAGCCATGCTGCGCATCGAATATCGCATACCAGGCATGCGATGCGTCGGCTCCCTGTAATTTTTTCTGGCCTGGCGGCGGCAGTGTTTCCAGGTAGCCGCTGACATAGCGAGCCGGGATTCCCTGCCGGCGAAGCGCGCCGATAGCCAGGTGTGCAAAATCCTGGCAGACACCTTTGCGAGCTGCATGTATCTCGCTCAATGGCGTGACCAGATTGGAAAAGCCAGAGGTGTAATCGAAGGTTGTGAAGATATGCTCCATCATGTTCCGGGCATACTCGATCACTTCCTGATTGCCCAGTGGCAGTTCCTTGATGAATTCCTCCAGCGTATCGCTGGCCGGTATGAAGGGCGAAGGCAGCAGGCAATCGTGAGCCATCAGGGCATCCGGAGTGCTGCTCGATCGCAGTAGTTGCAGGTTGTCGCTGACACTGCGTGATGGGGGGAGCGGCGGTAGAACATCTCGTGTCTGAATCAAGGATGTCACCACGATGTCACATGATTTGTGCCGATGACTCAGATTGAATCGCGCGGTCGAATTGCCGAATACATCGGTATCGAACTGGATATTACCCGGTTCGGGGCTGACGTCTATGCGTGTCTCGAGGCACTGTTGTGAGGCAGTGCTGCGAGGCTGCAGGCAGACATGGTTGTGCGAGAGACTCGCCAGCTGGGTATATTCGTAATGTGTACGGTGTCTGACTTGCAGTTTCATGATGATTCCCCACCAGTGGTCAGTTCGCTGTTTCTGGCGGAACTCCTGTTTGCCGATACATCAGAGAGCTGCTGGCTGCTCTCCACGTGTGCAAAATATGTAGCGCTGAGTACATCTGCCATTTCATAGGGCAGTTTCGACAGAACGCTCAGGAACTTGCCCAGATTCTGGCGTGACCCGCGCGCTGCATTGATCAGAGCCTCGGTGTCGGCCAACTGGATGCGGCTGAGGCCGGCGATGACCAGGCGCGACAGATCATCTGCCTGTGAAAGATTGCGCCGGCCCGGTAGCCGCCTGATGGTCTTCTCGATCTCGTTCAGCTGGAAAGCCAGAGACCGGGGGTTGTACTCATCGAGCATCAACAGTTGCAGCACCAGGCTGGCATCCATCTGACTGCGATAGCGACTTCGATAGGTCATGGTGCTGTCAAACAGCTTGAGCAGGGTTTCCAGCAGCAGGGTGTCGTCACGCTCCTGACTCAACATGGTATCGATGATGACCGAATAGTGTGCAACCCGATCCAGACGCCGCCCGAGCATCATGAATCTCCAGCCATCCCCATGCGTGAAGTTTTCATGGGTGAGACCGGAGAATGCCGAGAGGAGCATCAGAATGTCGTCGAGTTGATCGCTTATCTGTTCAAGAGCACCGGAATCTTCGGTAAACAGTGCGGTGTTGACGTTCTGCACGAGTCTGGTGCGCCGATCTTCCAGACGGTTGAGTATCTGCAGCAATTCGTCGGATACACGATCACGTACTGCCGATGCGCTGTTCTGCAACGCGTTCAGTGCCCAGGGAAGCGTGCCGACACGGTCCGGATCATGCAGCAGGGAAAGCAGTTCCTTTTCCGGTTTCTCCAGTTTGCGCACACCGCCTCGTCCGACGAATCCGGGCAGTGTGCCGGTTGCCTGTGTGGTCGCCCGCAGGATAGCGCTCAGGACAGGGCTGACCGCAGCGCTCTCGACATCATCATTCTGCAACACCTGGAACACGGCCCGCAGCAGGCGAGCGGAATTTTCGCAGCGGGCGGCGTTGCGGCCCATCCAGAACAGATTCTCGGCCACTCGGCTGGGTAATTCGCCATTGAGGACGTACTGGTTTTCCAGTGAACGCTTGCCCAGCAGCGTCACGGGTTTGACCGGCCCTTCGGCAATGACCCAGGTGTCCTTGCTGCCGATCAGTGAATTGAATGCGGGGCGACGTCCGTCGGCCACGGTATCAAGCAGGCACAGTCCGCCGGGCATGGTCTGAAAACGAAAGGATTGGCCATCGTCATGGCGCACCATGAAGAGTCTGACAGTGACCTGTCTCTGCACTCTTTCGGTGCCACGAAATCCGGGGGCACAGGAACGATCGATTCTTTCCTGAGCCACGAAACGCTGTGGCGTGCGCCGAATGTTCATGTGCAATCGGTCCAGCTCGGCAGCGTTCATCAATCTCGGGTCGTGCAACTGGCCAAGTGAGTCGATGTTCCGGAACAGCAACTTGTCCAGTTTGCCCAGCACATGGTTGCGCTGCTTGTCATCGCCAAGCCAGTAGGTGGGAGGTCCGGGCAGTGCCAGATCCTCGCCGAGCAGTTCGCGGCACAGTCGGGTCATGCAGCTGTTGAGGGCTGCGTTCTCCATGACGCCGGAGCCCAGTGGGTTGATCACTTTCACGCCACCGGCACGTACCGCCTGAAACAGACCCGTGATGCCCTTGACGCCAGCCTGCCCGATAGCCAGAGGGTCCAGTTCGGTGTCGTTGATGAAGCGAAAGATGACCGCTACGCGCTGCAGTCCGGAGACTGTCTTTATATAGGCCCGATTATCCCGGATTGTCAGGTCGCCTACCTGTACCAGCGTATAGCCGAGATACTTGGACAGATAGGCGTATTCAAAGTAGTGCGGATGAGTCGGGCCCGGAGCCAGCATCACACAGCGACCGTCATATTCGGACATGTGGCCGATGTAGCTTTGCAGGTGCTTGAAATATTCGGCAATGCGTAACACCCGCGAGTTGCGGAACAGTCGCGGGAGAGTGCGTGAGAGTACCAGGCGATTTTCCAGTGCGTAGCCGATGCCTTCGGGGAACTGGCAGATATCGTCGACGACGTACCAGCGTCCGGAAGGTGAGCGCGAGACATCGGCACTGAACAACGGCAGCGACTGCGAATCATCGCAATGAACGGCATCTCTCAGGTAGCCCTTGTGGGCAAAGACCATGGCAGGGGGAATCAGACCCTTCTTGAGCAGGTTCTGACTACCGTAGATATCACTCAGGATAGCCTGCTTGAGTCGGGCTCTCTGTTCCAGTCCGGCACTCAGGGCCGCCCAGTCCGCAGGTTCGATGACCATGGGATACAGGTCCAGATTCCAGGGGCGCGGGGCGGCGTCTGTTTCCGACAAGGGGCTGTAGGCGATACCGTTGGCACGGAGCTGCCGGGCGATGTCGGTCTGGCGCCGTTCCACCTGGTCCGTGTCGAGCCGGTCCATGACGCTGGTGATGGCTTTCCAGCTCGGGAGCACCGAACCGTCGGCAGCCTTGATTTCGTTGTGCAGCTTGACTTCTGGAAAGCTCTGGATGGCGTTCGGCATGGTGGATCAATGAGTACTTTGGTTAAATCCGGTCGGCAAGACCGGTCTGTGGAAGGCATAATAGAGTGATTCCGAGTTGTATGCGTTTCTTTAACCCTTCGAGATGGTCTCCAATGAGTAATGACGTACCGGCCAACACGGCATCCCCAATGTCCGACTTCTTCAGCGCCAGCCTGACACAGCGTGATCCGGCTATCCAGGCTGCCATCGATAGTGAGTTGGGCCGCCAACAGCATGAAATCGAGCTGATTGCCTCGGAAAACATCGTGTCAGCGGCCGTCATGCAGGCGCAGGGCTCTGTCATGACCAACAAATATGCCGAGGGTTACCCCGGGAAGCGTTACTACGGTGGTTGCGAGCATGTCGATACCGCCGAGTCGCTGGCCATCGAGCGGGCCTGTTCGCTGTTCGATTGCACGTATGCCAATGTACAGCCGCATTCCGGCGCCCAGGCCAATCAGGCCGTCTTTCTGGCGCTGCTGAAGCCCGGCGATACCTTCATGGGCATGGACCTGTCCGCCGGTGGACACCTGACGCATGGTTCGCCGGTCAATCAGTCCGGAAAATGGTTCAACGCGGTCACCTATGGTGTGGATGCCACCACCCATCAGATCGACTATGAGGCCCTGGAGGCGCAGGCTCGGGAAAGCAAGCCGGCGCTGATCATTGCCGGTGGTTCGGCCTATCCTCGTGTCATCGATTTTGCCCGATTCCGCGCCATCGCCGATGAGGTTGGTGCCTGGTTCATGGTGGATATGGCGCATTTCGCCGGTCTGGTAGCGGCAGGCCTGCATCCAAGCCCGCTGGACCATGCACACGTGGTCACGACAACGACTCACAAGACGCTCAGAGGGCCGCGAGGCGGCATGATCCTGTCGCGTGATGCCGATCTGGGCAAGAAATTCAACTCTGCCGTCTTTCCCGGGCTGCAGGGTGGGCCCCTGATGCATGTGATTGCTGCGAAGGCGGTGGCCTTTGGCGAAGCTCTGCAACCGTCCTTCAAGCAGTACCAGCAGGCAGTCAAGGACAACGCCCATGCGCTGGCTGCGACCTTGTCGGAAGGCGGTCTGGATATGGTATCCAGCGGTACCGACACCCATGTGATGCTGGTGGACCTGCGTCCCAAGGGCGTGACCGGCAAGGCGGCAGAGGCAGCACTGGGCCGTGCGGGCATCACCTGCAACAAGAATTCCATCCCGTTCGACCCTGCCTCGCCCTTCGTGACCTCCGGCGTGCGATTGGGAACCCCTGCGGCCACCACGCGCGGTTTCGGCGTGACCGAGTTCCAGCAGGTGGGGGCACTCATCCTGCGGGTACTCGATGGCCTGGCCAGCAATGGCGAAGAGGGTAATGCCGAGGTGGAAAAAGCTGTGGAAGTCGAGGTTCGGGCGCTGACTGATCGTTTCCCGATCTATTCCTGAGTCGATCTGTCCCATCGTGCCTGTGGTCAATTGCGGTATTGCCCGCAATTGACCACGTGATCACGCAATAACGATAAGCCCCACTGTTCAAGGCGGGGCAGATCCGCGCAGGCCGTGTTCTGCCTGAGATGATCTGCCAGCGTCATGCGCCGGTGGATCATCCCCCGGTATTGGTCAGAACGGACTGATCCAGCAGGAAGCGGGAGAACAGAGGGAGTCGGGCGGCGCCCAATGCTCTGGCTCCCGGTCCGATGACCCCCGCCTTGATCAGCGGCAGGTTGATCCCCTTGGTATTGAATCGGTGCAGTGCATCGCTGGTCTGTTCCACAATGCGCTTGCGAATATGCGCCGGAAAGCCACCGTCGATGATGATGGCGCCGACATCCGTGACGCTGCTGACAGAGGTTATGGCGATGGCCAGTGAGCTGGATGTCCGGTTTATCCACTCATCGATGGCCTCGGCGCCGCTGGACCAGAACGCCGAATCGTAATCCAGATAATCTCCCTTGAGCATTGCGCGACACGTCTGATTGCTTTCCAGCAAATGGACCGAAGCCGTGTCGATCAATTGCACCAGGCGACCCGGGGATTGTTCGTCCATGACCGGCAGTGAGCCGAAAGCCCCGGCGTTGCCCGTATGGCCGGCGTGCACCGAGCCATTGATGACCAGTGCTCCACCAATGAAGTAGCCGATGAAGAAGTAGGCGTAGTGGGGGTACAGGTGGCCTTCGCCGAAGGTCAGTTCTGCCCCGCAGGCCGAATTGGCATCGTTTTCGATGAAGATGGGCAGATCAGTGATCTCTGCCAGTGCTGCCGGGAAGCTGAACTCGCGCCACTGCTCCAGGGATGCGGCGGGTGCATCGATCGTGTCGCTCCAGCTCCAGAGCTGGTAGGGCATGGCAATCCCCAGACCGTGCAATCGATGGATGTCACCCTCCTCCAGTGAGCGCATGATATCGGGGATTTCGCGTGACAGGAACTGCATGATGCAGGACGGAGTGGGGTAGGCATAGTATTCGAGACGGTGTTGCAGAACATCGCCCATGAAGTTGATCAGGATCATCTCCGTACTGCGCCTGCCGACCTTGACACCGAGAAAATACGCACCGTTCGGGTTCAGCTTCAGCGGTACCGAGGGCTGGCCGACCTTGCCCCTGACCGGCTCACCGGTCTCTATCAACCCTTCACTGCTCAGGGAGCGGGTAATCAGCGTGATGGTCTGTGGCGACAGCCCGGTCCGGCGGGCAATTTCTGCCCGTGACAGAGCCTCCGTGCGGATCAGCGACAATACCAGGCGTTCATTGTGAGCGCGCACATGGCTCAGGTTGGATCCACCCAGGCCAGGGCCGGGATCAGGAGCCTGATCAGCTGGCCTGTCTTTACTGTCCGTGTGCACGGGGTCTGTGTTGCAGCGGGGCCATTTGGTCATGACTCGATAGGGGTTCTCCGACGCTGAAGTTTGCGTCTCACGAAACAAATTACCCCATAGTGCTCGTCCAGATCAATTAATACATCAATTTAATTTATTTATTGACAGCGATACTTTTTTGCGTTTTCATGTACTCAGGTTGCCAGCGCAGGGTTACTTGCGACTGACACCAGATTGGAAAAAACACCGCACCATTCCACTGTAGAGGACCAAAAATGCGAATTCTAACTTCAAGAACTGCCCTGGCTGTCGCCATTCTGGGTGCTGGCGCTGCCATGCCTGCAGCCGCTGCCGATATCGGTGCCTGCCTGATCACCAAGACCGACATCAACCCCTTCTTCGTCAAAATGAAGGAAGGTGCTACCGCCAAGGCCGAGGAGCTGGGCATCACGCTGTCAACGTATGCCGGCAAGGTGGATGGCGATCACGAGACTCAGGTACAGGCGGTAGAGACCTGTATCGCGTCCGGCGCCAAGGGTATTCTCATCACGGCATCCGATACCGCAGGCATCGTACCCGTCGTGCAGCAGGCACAGGAAGCGGGCCTGCTGGTCATTGCGCTGGATACACCGTTACAGCCCATCGATGCGGCTGACGCCACCTTTGCGACCGACAACTTCAAGGCCGGTGAGCTGATCGGTCAATGGGCTGCAGCGCAGCTGGGCGATGCGGCTGCCGATGCAAAGATTGCCATGCTCGATCTGGCGGCCAGCCAGCCCTCCGTTGGTGTGTTGCGCGATCAGGGCTTCCTGCAGGGTTTCGGCATAGAGCTGAACGATCCCAAGAAATGGGGTGACGAGACTGATCCGCGTATCGTTGGTAACGAGGTGACGGCGGGTAACGAGGAAGGGGGTCGTACCGCCATGGAAGACCTGATGCAGAAGGACCCTGAAATCAATGTGGTCTACACCATCAATGAGCCTGCCGCTGCCGGCGCCTACGAAGCGCTCAAGGCCTTCGGTCGGGAGAACGATGTACTGATCGTGTCAGTGGATGGGGGGTGCCCGGGCGTGACCAATGTTGCCGAAGGCGTCATCGGTGCCACTTCTCAGCAGTATCCCTTGCTCATGGCTTCCAAGGGTGTGGAGGCCATCAAGGCCTGGGCCGAAGATGGCGTGAAGCCCGAGCCGACTCCGGGTCTGGATTTCTTCAACACGGGCGTTTCTCTGGTGACCGACAAGCCGGTTGATGGTGTTGAATCGATCGATACCAAGGAAGGCATGGATCGCTGCTGGGGCTAGGCCCTCATTCCAACCGTTTCTGGAAGTGCTACAGGGAGCCGGGGCGCGAACATGCGCCCCGGTTGCCATTGAGCTTTCCCGATGAACACTACAAGAGAGGTAAACACTATGGTCGATTCAACTCGATCGGCGGGTGACAGCGCCGAGTCCGGTTTGGTGGCAGCGGGGGCGGACAGCGTCGCGGCATTCGATGAAGACCACAAGACGTTCATGCAGCGTATTCAGCACTTTCTGCACGGCAATCCGGCCATGGTGCCGGTCATCATCCTGATCATCAGCGTCATCGCATTTCGTCTGGTGGCCGGTGAGCGCTTCTTTACCGCGTTCAATCTGTCGCTGATCATCCAGCAGGTCACCATCATCGGTTTTCTGGCCTGTGCGCAGACCCTGATCATACTCACAGCCGGTATCGACCTGTCGATTGCCGCGATCATGGTGCTGGCCTCTGTCGTGGCCGGCAAGGCGGCGGTCATGCTGGGAGTACCCAGCGTGTTGGCAATACCCATGGGATTCGTGGTGGGTACATTGTGCGGCATGGTCAATGGTCTGCTGGTGACGCGCTTGCGTTTACCGCCGTTCATCGTGACGCTGGGTACCTGGAACATCTTCTTTGCCCTGGTCATCTGGTACTCCGGTTCCCAGTCCATCCGCAGTCAGGACATCGACAAGATTGCACCGTCACTGAAATTCTTCGGCGAGCGCATCTCGTTGGGTGGGGCCGTATTCACCTACGGCTCCTTTCTGATGGTGCTGGTGTTTCTGGTTCTCTGGTATGTGTTGAACAATACGGCCTGGGGACGACACGTGTATGCCGTGGGTGATGACAGGGATGCTGCCGAACTCAGTGGTATCAATACCAATCGCCTGCTGCTGTCCGTATATGGTGTGGCCGGTTTCATCGCAGGCATCGCAGCCTGGGTGTCCATCGGCCGGGTCGGCTCGGTCAGTCCGCAGAGCTTCTACGACGCCAACCTGGATTCCATCACGGCCGTGGTGATAGGTGGCACATCTCTGTTCGGTGGTCGAGGTTCGATTCTCGGGGCCTTGTTCGGCGCCCTGATAGTCGGGGTATTCAGCTCCGGTCTGAAGATTGCCGGAGTGGATGTCATCTGGCAACGTTTTGCCATCGGTTGCCTGATCATTCTGGCGGTCGGTATCGATCAATGGTTGAGGAGGGTATCAGCGTGAGTTCGCAGGCAGCACCAGTCATGGAAACAAGTCAGACAGAAACCGAACCACGAATCGTCATCAAGGCGACCGGGCTGGTCAAGCATTTCGGCCGGGTGGTTGCCATTGACAAGGCCGATTTCGAATTGCGTGCCGGCGAGATACTGGCCGTCATCGGAGATAACGGTGCCGGCAAGTCGACCTTGATCAAGGCCCTGTCCGGTGCGGTGGTGCCTGATAGTGGCACCGTCGAACTGGATGGGCAGAAAGTGGATTTCCGCTCACCGATGGAGGCTCGTAGCGCAGGCATCGAGACGGTGTATCAGAATCTTGCCCTGTCGCCCGCACTGTCCATTGGCGACAACATGTTTCTGGGGCGTGAATTGCGTAAACCCGGGTTCATGGGAAAATGGTTGAAGGCGCTGGACAGGCCCGCCATGGAGAAGATTGCCCGCGAAAAGCTCAGTGAGCTGGGTCTGATGACCATCCAGAACATCTCGCAGGCGGTGGAGACGCTCTCCGGTGGGCAGAGGCAGGGTGTGGCTGTGGCCAGAGCCGTCGCCTTCGGTTCCAAGGTGGTCATTCTCGATGAGCCAACAGCGGCGCTGGGTGTCAAGGAGTCCAGGCGAGTGCTGGAGCTGATCAAGGAAGTACGCGACCGAGGTCTGCCCATTGTTCTGATCTCGCACAACATGCCACATGTGTTCGAGATCTCGGATCGTATCCACATTCATCGACTCGGCAAGCGGCTGTGTGTCATCAAGCCGCAGGACTACACGATGTCCGATGCGGTAGCGATGATGACAGGTGCCATGCCAGCTCCCGGGACTGCCGAACCGAGCTGATACCGCATTCCCCCGGAGTGTCTCGCAGGCGACATCCGGGGGAATGGCTCTGCCTTGAACGGTTCTGGCAGGCAGTGCAGTAGCCTGCTCAGGCGGTAGCGGGCTTGGGTGTATCCCCGGAGGCGTCGATGGTGGTTATGCCCGCGGCCTTGAGTTCACGCGATCGGTCAATGGTCGTGGTGAGCAGAATGACGGGCGCAAGACCTACCAGCACGATCAGCAGCGCGCCCAGCGATGCTTCACCGATCAGTTCATCGGATGCAAACTGGTAGACATGCGTGGCCAGGGTGTCGAAGTTGAAGGGCCTCAGAATCAGCGTTGCCGGTAGTTCCTTCATGCAGTCGACGAACACGACCAGAGCCGCGGTCAGAACGCCGCTCTTCATCAGTGGCAGATGGATGCGCGTCAGGATGCTGACCGAGGAGTGCCCGAGAGAGCGCGCAGCATCGTCCATATGCGGGCTGATCTTCTTCATGCTGGCATCAACGGAGCCGTAGGCAACGGCCAGAAAACGAACCGTGTAGGCGAAGATCAGTGCGAACACGGTACCACTGAGCAGCAGACCGGTGGAGATATCGAAATGCCGCCGCATGAAGTCATCCAGCGTATTGTCGAATGTGGCGAAGGGGATGATGACCCCGATGGCCAGCACGGCGCCGGGTACGGCATACCCCATGCTGGAGACATTGACACTGGTGCGTAGCAGCCGTGTCGGGTGCAGGCGCTGGCTGTAGCTGAGCAGGATGCCGATGGTGACGGCCGTGGCAGCCGCCGTGCCTGAGAGCAGCATGGAATTGATGGCTATCTGCCGGAAATCTTCGGTCCAGGATTCTGCAAAGTAGGTAATGGCATAGTCCACCAGGACCCAGGCGGGTATCAGAAAGCCCAGCAGCACCGGTGCCAGACAGGCGGCGCTGGCCAGCAGTGCGCGACGTCCGCTGAGTGGGTGACGGGTCAGTTGGCGAAAGCGGGTTGCGGTGGGTTGAAAGTTCTGCTGATGGCGGCGGCTGACTTTCTCCAGGCCGATGAGCATCATCACGAACATCAGCAGCAAGGTGGCTATCTGGGCGCCGCCCCCGAGGTTGTTCATGCCCAGCCAGACGTCATAGAGCCCGGCGGTGAGTGTGCGTACGGCAAAGTAGTCCACCGTTCCAAAGTCGTTGAGTGTCTCCATCATGGCCATGGACAGACCCACGACGATGGCGGGGCGTGCCATGGGAAGCGCAACCCGGAAAAACAGGTTCTGCGAAGGACCGCCGAGCACCTTGGCCGCTTCGAGTACCGAGGCTGATTGTTCCAGAAAGGCTGCGCGTGCCAGCAAGTAGACATAAGGGTAGAGCACCAGAACCAGCATGATGATGGCACCGGGCAGGGTACGGATGGCGGGGAACCAGTATTCGTTGGCGAGTTTCCAGCCGAACAGGGCGCGCAGTCCGGATTGCACCGGGCCTGCAAATTCCAGCAGATCGGTATAGATGAAGGCAATCACGTAGGCCGGTACTGCAAAGGGCAGCAACAGAGCCCAGTTGAACAGCGAACGCCCGGGGAATTCGTAATGGGTGATCAGCCAGGCAGTACTGACCCCGATCAGCAGGGTGCCGATGGCAACACCGAGCATCAGACCCAGCGTGGTCCAGATGTAGCTGGCCAGCACGGTATTGACCAGATGGGGCCAGATGTTCTCCTCTGGATTGAAGGACAACCAGATGACCGACAGGATGGGCAGACAGACGATGAACGCAATCAGCAGGGCGACGACCGACCAGCCGCTGATGGCGGGCATGCTGGATTTGTGGCTGACTTTCCTGCCACTGGCATCCGGGGAGCGAGTGGCCGTAATGCCGCCGCCGCCGGGGCGGCCAAGGTCTTGCGGAGCCGGCTGACCGGGTATGAAGCGGTGGTACTGGATCTCGGGAGCCACCTGTGCACCCTGCACAGGGTGCACAGGCGTATTACTGAGCAAGGTCTGCCTAGCCCGGTTTTTACCGAGCTCCTCTTCAGGCCAGCTGACCTTCGTCGACATGGCAGAGTGGTAGGCCGCTGAGGATCCCCAGCGGGTCTTCACTCTGCCCGTGACGGGTTTGTCAGCCGTCATAGTCCACTTCGTCAGCCAGACGATAGGCCAGAGCCCGGTTCTTTATGATGGCATTGAGGGACAGCTCGTCATGCTTGAACTCGCCCCAGCTGCTGATCAGGTCGGAGGCTGGCACGTCAGGATTGATCGGAAACTCCTGATTCAGATCGGCATAGATGGACTGAGCAACATCGTTGGACAGAAATTCCATCAGCTTCAGCGCATTGTCCCGATTGGGCGCTGCCTTGGTCATGATGACGCCACTGATATTCATGTGAGTGCCGTTGCCGTTCTGGTCGGGGAACAGGATATTGACCGTCTCGGCAGTGGCTTTCTGCTCGGGATCACTCAGCATGCCACCCATGTAGTAGGAATTGACGATGGCCACGTCGCATTCGCCTTCGGCAATGGCACTGACTTGCGCACGGTCGCCACCTTGTGGTTTGCGTGCCAGATTTTCCTTCACACCGGCGAGCCAGTTCTGGGCGGATGCCTTGCCGTCGTGCGTGATCATGGCCGCAACCAGTTCGACCATGTAGGGGTGCTTGCCACTGCGTGTGCAGATGCGCCCTTCCAGTTCCGGCTTGGTGAGGTCAGCATAGCTTTCGATCAGGCCCGGTTCTACCCGGTCCTTCGAGGTGATGATGACCCTGGCACGAGAGGTCAGGCCAAACCATTTGTTGCCCTTGTCACGAAAGTTGGCCGGAATGTTGGCCTCCAGAACATCACTGTCGACACGTTGTGCCAGATCAGACTCCACGGCAGCGCCGAGGGTGCCGACGTTGGCAACCAGCATGAGGTCCGCCGGGCTGTTGCGGCCTTCATTCATCAGACGCTCGATCAGGCCTTCCTTGGCGAAGACCGTGTTGACCTTGATACCGGTCTCCTTCGTGAATTCATCGAAGACCGGCTTGGTCAGAAACGGTTGGCGGTAGGAGTAGACGTTGACTTCTTCCGCGGCGAGAACACTGCCGGCGACAGACAGGGACAGAACCGCACTGACGGCGGCCAGCGTGCGTAACAGGGGAGATTTCATGAAGGCTTTCCAACTCTGTAGTAAATAGCACAGAGGATAATACGAATCATTCTTATTATCAATGCGTAGTTCGAGAAGAATTGTACCTTACACGACGTCCCGAGTTACTGATCCATGTCAGTGGACGGGTAGGTGGCCTTCCTGAGCAGGCCGCGTTGCGGTCCGAACAGGAACACGACGATGAAGATCAGGCTCAGCAGGACAACGATGGTCGGAGCCGGTGCGCTGTCGATGTGGTAACTGACCACCACGCCGACGATGGTAGAGCTGGCAGCAATGACTATCGACCACCAGATCATGTGCTCGAACTGGCGGGTCAGCTGGTAGCTGATGGCACCGGGTGCTATCAGCACCGAGATGACCAGGATGATGCCCACAGCCTTGATGGAGGCCACGATGATCAGCGACAGGATAGCCAGTAATCCGTAGTGCAGCAGCGTGGTGTTGAGCCCGACCACACGTGCATGCTGAGGATCGAAGGCAAACACCAGCAGATCGCGGCGCTTGGCGATGACCAGTAGAAAGGCGGGGACGGTGAGGCTGGCTGTCAACAGTATGTCTGACCAGGAAACACCGAGCATGTCGCCGAACAGCACCTGATGCAGATGCAGGCCGGTATCGAGTTTGGTGAACAGGGCGACGCCCAGCGCAAACAATCCGCTGAAAACGATACCCATGACAGTGTCTTCCTTCAGCCGGCTGTTGTCGGTCAGGTAGCCGGTGGACACCGCACACAGCATGCCGGTGACGAAGGCGCCGATGAGTACCGGAATGTTCAGTACGTAGGCAATCACGATACCTGGCAGTACCGCATGTGACACCGCATCCCCCATCAGAGACCAGCCTTTGAGAACCAGCAGACAGGACAGCACGCCGGCGGATACCGAGACCAGCAGCGCAATGATCATTGCCTGCTGCATGAAATCGAGGGTGAAGGGTTCCAGCAGCAGTGTCAGAAAGTTCATGGCGCGGCGGCCGCCTGTTGTCTGGCGTCGTGTTCGGCCAGTCGTTCGGCGGCGCGCCGCTTGTTGGCCAGAATGCCGTGCTTGGGGCCGAACACGAAGGCCAGCAGGAAGATCGCGGTCTGCAACAACACGATCACCGCGCCGGTGGCGCCGTCGAGAAAATAGCTGATATAGGCGCCGATGGAGCTGGTCAGCAGACCCACCACCACGCTGATGATGATGAGCTTGCTGAAGCGGTCGGTCAGCAGGTAGGCCGTGGCACCTGGGGTGACGACCATCGCAATGACCAGAAACGCGCCAACGGTCTGCAGGGCGGCCACGGTCGAGGCGCTGAGCAGGGTGAAGAACAGCACCTTGAGCAAGCCGGTTCTCATGCCAATGGAGTGTGCGTGGATTTCGTCGAAGAACACCACCATGAAATCCTTCCAGAATATCAGCAGGCAGGTCAGCGTGATGAGCCCGATGATGGCCAGCTGCAGTGAATCGGAAGGTGTGACGGCAAGAATATTGCCGAAGACAATGGTGTCGATCTTGACCGCTGCCGGCGAGAGCGAGGCCATGAACAGCCCAAGGCCGAAGAATCCGGTGAATATCAACCCGATGACGGAATCGTTGCGCAGATCGGAACGTTGGGAAATGAAGAGCATGGTCGCGGCGGCCAGTGCACCGGAGAAGAAAGCGCCCAGCGAGTAGGGCAGACCCAGCATGTAGGCGCCAGCCACCCCCGGTACGACCGAATGCGACAGGGCATCGCCAATCAGCGACCAGCCCTTGAGCATCAGATAGCTGCTGAGGAAGGCGCAGATCACACCGACCAGGGCACTGCACCAGATGGCGTTGATCATGTAGCCATAGCCGAAGGGTTCGAGCAGGGTGTCAATCACGGTTGGCAGACTCCTGCACATCCAGGGGCGTCTGGGGTGATCCGCTGAGCGCATCACTGCTATGGGCCGCATCCTGGGCCGCATCATCAATCGTCGAGGCAGGCAGGCCTTCAGCCGTTGTCGCGCTCGAGTCGGACTGCTCTGGCGAGCCGGTATGGGTGTCCTCTTCATCGCCATACAGCACGAAGGGACGTTCGTCATCGGAGATGACGGTCACCTGACGCTGATCATCATCGTCGTGCAGTTCATTACTGTCCAGTACATGAAAGCGCAGAGTGCCACCAAAGGCTTCTTCCAGATTCTGCTGGGTGAACACCGTTTCTGTCGGGCCGGCATCGAGAACTCGCCGATTGACCAGCACCACCTGATCGCAGAATTGCGGCACGCTACCCAGATTGTGCGTGGAGACCAGCATGACGCGGCCTTCGTCGCGCAAACTCTTCAGTAGGTCGATGATGGCATCTTCCGTGGTGACATCCACACCCGTGAAGGGTTCATCGAGCAGAATGACCTGGCCCTCCTGCGCCAGGGCGCGGGCCAGAAACACGCGTTTCTTCTGTCCACCGGACAGTTCGCCGATCTGGCGATGCCGGAAGGCGCTCATGTTCACGCGTTCCAGTGCCTCGTCGACCTTCTGGTGATCCAGACGGGAGGCTCGCCGCAGAAATCCCATGTGTCCATAACGTCCCATCATGACGACATCTTCGACCAGCACCGGAAAGTTCCAGTCGACCTCCTCGTTCTGGGGTACGTAGGCCACGGTGTTTCGGCTCAGTGCTCGCCCGGCGGGCTGACCGAGTATCGAGACTTCGCCGCGGGCGACCGGCACCAGCCCCATGACTGCCTTGAACAGCGTGGACTTGCCCGATCCGTTGATGCCGACCAGGGCGCAGATGGTAGCGGTGGGAATGGAGAAGGTGGCGTCCGACAGGGCCACGTTGCCATTGCGATAGACGACGCTGAGGCCATTGGCCCTGATACCACTGCCCGGTGCCTCGAGGCTCTGACGTTCGCGCAAGGCCTTGCGCTCGAGCTTGAGGCTCAGCGCATCCGTCATGGGTGTTGCCTCGTCATTCACTGTTGCAGCTCCATGCCTTCTTCGATGCCTTTCACGATGGTCTCGATAGTAACCGTAATCAAGTCCAGGTACGTCGGTACTGGTCCACCCTCGCGGCTGAGTGAATCGACATACAGAACACCGCCATACAGCGCTCCGGTTTCGCGGGCGACCTGTTGGGCGGGTTTGGGGGAGACGGTGCTTTCACTGAAGATGACGGGTATGTCGTCACTGCGAATACGGTCGATGACGTTTCGCACCTGCTGTGGGGTGCCCTGGGAGTCGGCATTGATGGGCCACAGAAACAGTTCCTGCAGACCGAAATCACGGGCCAGATAGCTGAATGCGCCTTCACTGCTGACCAGCCAGCGCTTGTCTTCCGGCAGGGCATTGATCTTTTCTCGAAGAGGCTCGGTCAGTGCCATGATCTGCTCCTTGTAGGCAGTGGCGTTTGCAGCGTACACCGCAGCGTTGGCAGGATCCGCTTCGGCCAGTGCCTTCTGGATATTGTCGACATAGATGAGGGCCACGCTAGGGCTCATCCAGGCATGGGGGTTGGGTTTGCCGTCATAGGGACCTTCGTTGATACTCATCGGATCCACCCCGTCGCTCAGCGTCACGCTGGGTACCCCGGCCAGACGTTCGAGGAATTTTTCGAACCACAATTCCAGATTCAGACCATTCCACAGAATCAGATCCGCCTTGCGGGTTCGGCCGATGTCTTTGGGGGTGGGCTGGTAGTTATGGATTTCCGCTCCGGGCTTGGTCACCGACACCACCTCGGCAGCGTCACCTGCGACGTTGCCAGCCATGTCAGCCAGGATGGTAAACGTTGTGACGACTTTCAGGCGCTCGGCGCTCCAGAGCGTCGAGCTTGCACATGTCGTCAGGACAAGCAGGAACAGGGTGATCAAACGACGGTTCATCATGAGTATTATTTGTTTAGCCTAGGCTTAGTTTATACCACTCGAATAATAAATCAAGAACATGGCATAATCCATTTCCAAGCAGGCGAGCGCTGCCTGTCAGATCAATCCGGATGCTACGACCTCGACATGAGTCCACAACCTTCCCACCGCTCGCCGGAGCGACCGCTGCAGGAACCCGATGAGCAAGCCGAGGTTTTCGCGGTGGTGCGTCAGGCACACCAGATGGAATCCACGGAAGACTATGTCGAGCTCATTGATGATCTCATCCAGTCGCAGGGTGAGGCGCGCTTGGTAGAAGTTGCCGAACGGCTCGGCATCTCGCAGCCCAGCGCCAGCAAGACGCTGGCAAGACTGCAGCGAGAGGGATTCATCACCAGTGAGCCCTATCGCTCCATCTTTCTGACAGACAAGGGCAAGGCACTGGCTGACAGCAGTCGCGAGCGGCATGATCTGGTTTACCAGTTCCTGCTGAGCATTGGCGTGTCCGAAGCGACAGCCAAGATCGATTCCGAAGGTGTCGAACATCATGTCTCGGCAGAAACGCTGGATGCCTTCAGGCAGATCATCAACGAACGTCAGTCGCTGGACGCCAGCACAGACTCCTGACACACCGGAAAAAAACTAGGACCATGCAGATAACCCTCAAACAGCCCGATGATTGGCACCTGCACCTGCGTGATGACGCGATGCTGAAGGCCGTGGTCGCCAGCTCCGCGCAGCATTTCGGACGCGCACTGGTCATGCCGAATCTGGTTCCACCAGTCACGACCGCACAGGCGGCTCGGGAATACCAGAGTCGTATCGAACAGGCCGTGCAGGCCTCGCTGCCAGAATCCGGCTTCAAGCCCCTGATGACCCTGTACCTGACGGATACCACGGTGGCCGATGAGGTGGTGCAGGCGGCAGCAGAGGGCACCATTCTGGCGGTCAAGTTGTATCCCGCTGGCGCCACGACCAACTCGGCATCGGGTGTTACCGATCTGAAGAAGGTCATGCCGGTGCTCGAAGCGATGGCGCACCACGACATCGTGTTGTGCGTGCACGGGGAAGTGACACATGCCGACGTGGACATCTTCGATCGCGAGGCGCGTTTCATCGAGACCGTGCTGGAGCCCCTGCGCCGCGAGTTGCCGGAGCTGCGCGTGGTCATGGAGCACGTCACGACGCGTGACGGCGTGGATTATGTGGCCGCCAATGAGCGTAATCTGGCTGCGACTCTCACCACGCATCACCTCATGATCAACCGCAATCATCTGCTGGTCGGTGGTATTCGTCCGCATTATTACTGCCTGCCGATTGCCAAGCGTGAAGAACACCGCCTGGCGCTGGTCAAGGCTGCCACCAGTGGTGACCAGCGCTATTTTCTCGGTACCGACAGTGCGCCGCACACGCGCTCTTCCAAGGAGAGTGACTGTGGCTGTGCGGGTGTCTTTAATGCTGCCAACACCATGGTCTGTCTGGCCGCGGTCTTCGAAGAGGCGGGCGCGCTCGATCAACTCGAAGCCTTTGCCTCTCTGAATGGTCCGAACTGGTATGGCCTGCCGCCGAACAGCGCCAGTATGACCTTGCGCAAATCCGACAGCGTCACGCCACTACCGCAGCCGGTCGCGGTGGACGATGAATGGGTCATGCCCTTCGATCCGGCGCGCCCCATTCACTGGGAAGTGATCTAATCTCATGGTCGAGAGTCTGCACGGTACAGTGATCATCATGCAGACTGTCGCCAGGCAGGGTTGATGCTGTGCGGCATCCTGTTTCAGCCCTGACCGACCCCTTACCACCGCAAACATCGCCCTGAAACATGTTTACAACTTCGTACGCCTCGTCTGAGGAAATGGCAGCCATCACTGCCCGCATGCTGCTCGAGATCAAGGCCGTTCACTTTCGCAGTGACGAGCCCTATATCTTTACATCCGGGCTGGCCAGCCCGGTCTATATCGATTGTCGCAAGCTGATCTCATACCCCAGAATTCGGTCCACCCTGATGGATTTCGCGGTCTCCACGCTGGTGAGAAATGTCGGCTATGAGGCCTTCGATGCGGTGGCCGGTGGTGAGACGGCAGGTATTCCGTTTGCGGCCTGGATTGCCGAGCGCATGCAACTGCCGATGCAGTACGTGCGCAAGAAGCCGAAGGGTTTCGGCCGGGATGCCCGCATTGAAGGTGATATCCAGGACGGACAGCGCATTCTGCTGGTCGAGGACCTGACCACCGACGGCGGCTCCAAGCTCAGCTTTGCCGAAGCCATTCGCGAAGCCGGTGCCGTGGTAGACCATACGCTGGTCGTGTTCTACTACGACATCTTCAAGCAGACGCCGGAGAATCTGGACAAGGCAGGCTTGCAACTCCATTATCTGGCTACCTGGTGGGATGTTCTGGCAGCTTCCAGAGCCGCCGGTCACTTCAGCGACGAGACCCACGATGCGGTGGAGGCATTCCTGAACGATCCCCTGGCATGGTCAGAGGCCAACGGCGGACGTTACCAGCCGAAATCCTGATCCGGCTCTTTTCTCAACTCACTCGAGTACGACGACACATGAGAAGCACTGACAGACTGGACAACCTTCTGCCCGAGATGACCGAATGGCGGCGCGAGATTCATCGGCATCCGGAGCTGGGCTACGAGGTACAACGTACCGCAGGCTTTGTCGCTGACAAGCTGCGCGGCTTCGGTCTGGATGAGGTTGTCGAGGGTGTCGGACGCACCGGTGTCGTGGGGATCATCAAGGGGCGCGCGCAAGGCTCCGGCAAGGTGATCGGGTTGCGGGCCGACATGGATGCTCTGCCTATCGTGGAAGACAGCGGCGCCCCCTGGAGTTCGGAGACCCCGGGTCATATGCATGCCTGTGGTCATGACGGCCATACCGCGATGCTGCTGGGTGCTGCGCGTTCCCTGGCCGATTCACGTGAGTTCGACGGCACGGTCATCGTGATATTCCAGCCAGCCGAAGAAGGCGGTGGCGGTGGACTGGCCATGGTGGAAGACGGGCTGATGGAGCGTTTCGGCATTCAGGAAGTCTATGGCCTGCACAATATGCCGAATCTGCCGATTGGTGAGTTCGCCATTCGTCCTGGCCCCCTGATGGCCTGCGCCGATGAATTCGATATCGTGGTGAAGGGGCGAGGTGGGCATGCTGCCATGCCACATGTCTGTATCGATCCTGTGGTCGTGGCCTCCCATATCGTTCTGGCGTTACAGAGTATCGTCTCCCGCGGCGTCAAGCCCACCGACCCGTTGGTGGTGTCGGTTACCACACTGGAGGTGGAGGGCGCTGCCTACAACGTCATCCCGCAAAGTGTGCACATGCGCGGCACCTTGCGCGCCTTCGACGAGGATGTGCGTACGGTGTCCAGACAGCGCATCATCGATATTGCCACCCGTACCGCACAGGCCTTTGATGCCGTCGCCGAGGTCGACTACCGGGACGGGTACCCACCCACGGTCAACCATGTCGAGCAGACAGACTTCGTGGTGGGAGTGGCCGGCAAGGTGGCAGGACAGGACAAGGTCGACCCGGATCGCGTGCCGATGATGGGCGCCGAGGATTTCTCCTATATGCTCAATGCACGTCCCGGGGCCTTCATCTTCATGGGCAATGGCGAGTCAGCGAATCTGCATCATCCGCACTATGATTTCAATGACGAGGCGCTTCGCTACGGTTGTCAGTACTGGGTAACCCTGGTGTCGGAGTCCATGCCTCTGCCGGTCTCGTGACCGGAATGCATCATGCACGGGCCTGATCTGCCGATAATGACCTGTCCACAGAATAGATAGACCTCATGGAGCCACTGGTCATTGCCCTGGCCTTTCTGTTGGGCCTGGTTTTTCGCAAGCTCGGTTATCCGCCGCTGCTCGGTTATCTGCTGGCTGGCTTCACCGGCAATGCGCTGGGTTACGGCTCCAGTGAAGCACTGGCACCGCTGGCCGATGCCGGCATACTGCTGTTGCTGTTCACCATTGGACTGAAGCTCAATCTGCTGGATCTCAAGCCCCGTTATGTCTGGGGCTCGGCCATCCTGCACATGGTGATTGCGGTGCCGTTGACGACCGCCGTCATCTACTTGATCGGCATGGTCTACGAGCCCCTGGGCTTCGTGCATGCGGCAGGTCCCATCACCCTGGCCTTTGCCTTGTCCTTTTCCAGCACGGTGCTGGCCATCAAGCTGTTCGAAGAGCGTGGCGAGACCGCCTCCTTCTATGCCTCCATCGCCATCGGCATACTGGTAGTGCAGGATGTTCTGGCAGTGGTCTATCTGGTGGCAACCTCGGGGCACTGGCCGACACCCTGGGCCCTGGCCCTGTTGTCGTTACCCTTGCTCATACCGGTGTTCAGGCATTTGCTGGGCATGATCGGGCACGGTGAATTGCTGCTGCTCTCGGGTGTGGTGTTCGCCTTCGGTGCTGCCGAGATCTTCCAGCTGGTGGGGCTCAAGGGTGGGCTCGGTGCACTGGTGATGGGCATTCTGCTGGCTCGTTCGCATCACGCCAAGTCCAGGGAGTTGTACGACCAGTTGCTCGGCCTGAAGAATCTGCTGTTGATCGGGTTCTTTCTGCAGATAGGTTATTACGGTATTCCGCGTCTTGAACTGCTCTACATCGCCATCGTGTTGGGCATACTGATCACATTGCGTCCGATCATCTATTTTGCCCTGCTGACGCTATTCGGACTGCGTGCCCGCACCGGCTGGTTTGCCAGTCTGGCACTGTTCAACTACAGCGAGTTCGGCCTGATCGTGGCTGCCATTGCCCAGCAGGCGGGTGTCCTGCGCGAACAGTGGCTGACCACGCTGGCCCTGAGCATGGCTTTTTCATACGTGTTGGCCATCCCCATCAACCGCAAGGCACATGAGCTGTACATCCGCTACGGTGATCGATTGCGTCAGTATGAAAAGCCGGAGAGATTGCCCGAGGAAATCATCGGTTCCATCGGTGATGCCAGAATTGCGGTGCTGGGAATGGGGCGCATCGGACGCAGCGCCTTTGATGCCCTGAGAGAGGCGGGGCACACCCACATTGTCGGGATCGAAGAGAACTACACGGCGGCGCAGGAGCTGAATCAGGCCGGCTGGCCCTGTGTGCATGGAGATGCATCAGACCGGGATTTCTGGGAACGTACCGGATTGACGCAGTGCGACCTGGTACTGGTCTGTCTGAGCAATCATCGCGAGCATCTGCGGGTGGCAAGGCTGGCGCGCGAGCTTGATTTCGACAAGGCGATTTCAGTGGCTACGCGCTTTCGTGATGAAAGCGCGGAGCTTGAAGCCTTGGGGTGTCTGACGTTCTACCGCTACGAAGAGGTCGGTCGGGAGTTCGCCAAACACACCCTGCAGGAAATCAGCCTCGGCCGATGAACGGCATATTGGTTGCCATGATGGTCATGAACTGAACATTGGCAGACAAGGGCAGCGAGGCCATGTTGACGACCGCATCGGCCACGTGCTGTGTGTCCATGGTGGGTTCCGGCTTGATGGAACCGTCGGCCTGAGGCACGCCTGAACTCATCTTTTCAGTCATGTCGGATGCCGTGTTGCCGATGTCGATCTGCCCACAGGCAATGCTGAATGGACGGCCATCGAGCGAGAGTGTCCGTGTCAGGCCGGTGATGGCGTGCTTGGATACCGTGTATGGCACTGAGCCGGGGCGAGGTACATAGGCCGATATGGAACCGTTGTTGATGATACGGCCACCCTGTGGTGATTGCTTGCGCATCAGAGCGAAGGCACCGCGAGCCGCCAGAAAGGCACCGTGCAGGTTGACGTTGATGACCTGCTGCCATTGCTCGACAGAGAGTTCGTCGATGGTCATGCCGGGTACATTGGTGCCGGCATTGTTGAACAGGACATCGATTCGGCCATGTTTGGCTTCGATGGTGGCAAACAGGGCGTCAACGGACTCTTCCAGAGTGACATCACAGCTGATGGCGCTCATGTTTTCCGGCTTGCTCGACAGGGACTGAGTCTCGAGCAAGGCTGACTCACGTCTGCCGGTGAGGACAACGTGAAACCCTGCAAGGGCGAGTGCTTCGGCGGATGCCCGGCCGATGCCGGAACCTGCGCCAGTAACGAGTGCGATCTGTGTCATTGGTCTGTTTATATGATGAAAGCCCGCCAGGGGGCCGAACCCTGAGACGGATGATTGACCGATGTGATCAATCAGCGCTCAGGGAGTGGTTGCGTACAGCGCTGTCTCTACGGCCTACTTCTTGTCCGAGCTTCTGAGCTCTTCAAGTCGTTCCTGCAGATAGGAGCCAGCGGTGTATCGATCGGAGAGCACGACATCGGGCCGTGGGTGCAGGAACAGCGGCAAACTGATTCGGGCGCGGCGCGAATCCTGTCCGTCGGGATTGACGACGCGATGTGTGGTGGAGGGAAAGTAGCCGCCGGAGGCTTCCTGCAACATGTCGCCGATGTTGATGATCAGGTTGCCGAAATCACAGGGGACATCCAGCCAGCTGCCATCGCGCGCCTTGACTTGCAGGCCGGGCTCGTTGGCTGAGGGGAGCAGGGTGATCAGATTGATATCCTCGTGAGCACCGGCACGAATGGCTCCCGGAGTCACACCGTCTTCGATGGGGGGGTAATGCAGGACGCGAAGCAGAGTCTGATCACTGCCTTTGATCATGTTGGACAGGGGCTCACGATAATTGGCAGCCACCTCGGGCGGAGTCTGATTCTCTATCCAGCCAAGCAGTGTTGCCGCGAACTCGATGGTAGAGCTGTAGTAGGCGGCGATTTCTGCCTTCAACGATTCCGGGCAGCGCCCCCAGGGGTAATAGTGGTAGTACTCCTTGATGTCTCGCACGGTATGACCCTTGGCGGTTTCTGCCATGGCTCTGGGGAAGAAGCCGTCATACTTTTCAGGATCGAACAGGAAGTCATCCTTCTCGTCGCTGTTGAAGAATTCCGTCCAGTGCTGATAGATATCCTGGACGGTAGCCTGAGGAATGGGATGATTGCGCAGGACACCGAATCCGGTATCGCGCAGGGACTGGACAAATTGCTGCTCGGCATCGGCAGCGGCATAATCTACGGCAACGAGTTCAACCATGGTGACGACCGTCAAATGCAGGCTGTGGGATTGTTCATGATAGCAGCTACGCCCGTTGACAGGCCCCTTGCGCTACCATGTTCAAAGTATCCCGCATGAGCCCGAAGCCCAGATCCGAGCATGAGTACCGAGCCTCGCCCGCTGACCATACTGATCGCCGATATTGGCGGAAGCGCTGCGCTGTACAAGCGTGAAGGGGATGCTCGTGCGCATCAACTGGTCGCCGAAAGCCTGGCCTGCATGCGCAAGGCGGTGACAGAGAATCACGGGACGGTGCTGCGGACCGTGGGTGATTCGGTACTGGCCAGTTTCGCCAATGCCGATCAGGCCTTTCTCGGCGCGCGAGACATCCAGCGGGCGCATGTGCCCATGCCCCTGGCAGTGCGCATCGGTTTTCACACCGGCCCGGTCATTCCCGATGATGGCGATGTATACGGTCACGCCGTCAATATTGCAGCTCGCGTTGCCGAGTTTTCACGGGTCGATGAAATCATGGCAACGGCGGATGCCGTAGCGCAGCTCTCCGCCTGTTATCAGCCTTATCTTTCAGGTGCCGATTCCATCGAAGTGAAGGGCGTGCCGGAGATGCTGACGGTACATCGGCTACAGTGGCAGGACCAGCCGGTTGCCGTGACGCGTCTGGCTTCCAGGCACGAGTACGAGAAATCCGCATCGCCCGATCAACGCCTGCAGATTCGTCATGGAAACAGGATAATATACGCAGGGTCCGGACAAGTCGAACTCAGTCTGGGCCGAGCAAGCGACAATGATATTGCCGTTAGCAATGACGAGGCCAGTCGGCACCATGCCCGGATTCGTTTTCGTCACGGTCAGTTTTTAATGCAGGATGAGAGCACCAACGGCACGTTTGTACGCAAGGATGCCTTGTTGCCGTTTCTGGTAAGGCGTGATTCCATTGTGCTGGATGGTCGAGGTGTGTTGTGCCTGGGAGCTTCCCCGGAGCAGCTCGGTGCGGAATTGATCGAATTCGAGTTGTTGCAAGCCTGAAAAAACCCGGCCTCGTTCATTGGGCCCCGTTGCAAGATCACTGGAGAAATACAAGTCATGTTCATCAGCTGTGGTGATATCCTGGTCGACCTGTTCAATCAGCCAACTGACAGTGCCGGCAAGGTAGCCTTGCAAGGGCATGTGGGGGGCTCGCCGTTCAACGTGGCCGTCGGCCTTTCGCGACTGGGCAATGAAGCCGGATTTCTGTGCAAGAATTCCACGGATTTCATCGGGCAGCAGATCTCCGCCTATATCCGCGACAACAATATCCGGCCGGACTGGGTGCTGCCTTCCGATCTGAACAGTACCCTGGCCATGATCAAGACCAATGACGACGGGTCTGCCAACTATGCGTTCTACATCGACAACACGGCGGATCTGTCAATGCAGATAGACGAGTTGCCAGCGAGCTTTCCCGAGACGCTTGACCTGTTGCATTTTGCCTCCTACTCGACAGCCGTGGGAGATACCAGCCGTGCACTGCAAGCCCTGGCAAAGCGCGAAGCGGGCAAGCGGATCATCTCCTACGATCCGAACCTGCGACCCACGGTCGAGCCTGATGTCGATGTCTGGCGAGAAACCTTCTCTGTCTTCTCGTCAGTGGCAGACTTCGTCAAGGCCAGTGATGAGGATATTGCCACCTTGCTGGGTGAGGGTACGTCGCTGGAAGGGTTCGCGGCAGATACGATTTCAGCCGGTGCCACGGTTGTCGTGGTCACTGAAGGCAGTAGTGGTGCAACCATCTACAGTGCGGATGGCCGTCAATATCGTTCGCGACCCTTGAAGATCAAGGTTGCCGATACCGTCGGAGCCGGGGACACCTTCCAGGCTGCCAGCCTGCACTGGTTGAAGGCCAATGGTTGCATGAAGGCGGGCAAGCTGGATGTGGCTGATGCCGATCTGCAGGCCGGTGTGGATTTCGCCGCTGTTGCTGCTGCCATCACCTGCTCACGGCACGGTGCCGATCTGCCAACGCTGAAGGATGTGGAGTCCGAGCTGGCTCTGTTGCCGTAGGCGGTAGCGCCGCTATCTTCGATGTGTCTGGAGGCAATCGTAACGGCGGCCCTACAGACTTCGCACTCGAGCCGGTCGGGAAGCTGAAGCTGTAGCCCGGTCGGGAAACTGCAAGGCAATGGTAGTGCCGTGATGCAGTTTCCCGGTCAGCCCTACCCGAGTGTCGTGCTATCTGAAACCGGCCAGCAGGGCGTTGAAGGTT
The DNA here is from genome assembly GCA_947499955.1 of uncultured Granulosicoccus sp. Lineage (GTDB taxonomy): Bacteria > Pseudomonadota > Gammaproteobacteria > Granulosicoccales > Granulosicoccaceae > Granulosicoccus. The sequence continues at coordinate 93,455 of CANMQI010000006.1, read as the reverse complement.
TCACTGGGCCGCATCACGCTGGCACATTTTTCCAGGTCCGGCAGGTAATAACCGCCAATATCGGCAGGCTTTCCCTGAACAGCGTTGAGCTCATCGATGATGGTGGACTCCTTCTCCTGTAGCTCACTGGCCAGAGGTGCGAACTGTGCTTGCAGTTCGGCATCTTCCGTCTGTTCCGACAGGGCTTGCGCCCAGTACAGGGCCAGATAGAAGTGACTGCCACGGTTATCCAGCTCGTTGACGCGTCGCGAGGGTGATTTGCCTTCCAGCAGCAGTTTGCCGGTCGCGGCATCCAGAGTGCTGGCCAATAGACGGGCGCGTTCGATGCCTGCTGTATTGGCAAAGTGCTCCAGAGACACGGCCAGTGCCAGGAATTCTCCCAGTGAATCCCAGCGCAGATGATTCTCTTCCACCAGTTGCTGTACATGCTTGGGCGCTGAGCCACCGGCGCCGGTTTCAAACAGTCCACCACCCTGCATCAGGGGCACGATGGACAGCATCTTGGCACTGGTGCCCAATTCCAGAATGGGGAAAAGATCGGTCAGATAGTCGCGCAGCACATTGCCAGTGACAGAGATGGTGTCTTCGCCAGCCTTGAGCCGCTCGAGCGTATGACGGGTGGCCTCACCGGGAGACATGACGCTGATGTTCAGGCCAGTGGTATCGTGTTCCTGCAGATAGTGGCCGACCTTGTCGATCAGCTGGCGATCATGGGCGCGTTCGTTGTCCAGCCAGAAGATGGCGGGGCTGCCGGTTGCGCGGGCTCTGCTCACGGCCAGCTTGACCCAGTCACGAACCGGGGCATCCTTGACAGTGCACATGCGCCAGATATCGCCGGTCTGCACCTCATGGCTCATCAATACCGAGCCCTGTTCATCCACCACCCGTACGGTGCCGTTGGCGGGAATTTCGAACGTCTTGTCGTGAGAGCCATACTCTTCAGCTTGCTGTGCCATCAGACCGACATTGGGGACCGTACCCATGGTGGTAGGGTCGAATGCCCCGTGTTCCCGACAGAAATCGATGGTTTCCTCATAGACGGCGGCGTAGCAGCTGTCGGGAATCAGTGCCTTGGTGTCCTGCAGCTGGCCCTGGCTGTTCCACATCTTTCCCGAGGTGCGGATCATGGCCGGCATGGAGGCATCGACAATGACATCACTGGGTACATGCAGATTGGTGATGCCCTTGTCTGAATTGACCATGGCCAGCGCCGGGCCGTTTTCGTAACAGGCCGATATGCACTGGCGGATGGCATCCTGCTGCTCGGCAGGCAGGGACTCGATGGCGTCCAGTACGCTGCCAAAGCCGTTGTTGGCATCAGCACCGGCGGCCTCCAGAATGTCGCCATACTGCTCGAACAGGTCGGCAAAATAGGTGCGTACAGCATGGCCGAAGATGATCGGATCCGACACCTTCATCATGGTCGCTTTCAGGTGCAGCGACAGCAGCACGCCATGCTCCTTCGCCTGGCTGATCTGCTCGGCAAGGAATGCCTGCAGGGCCGTACGGCTCATGAAGGTGGCATCCACGATTTCACCCGCAGTGACGGCGAAGTCCGGTTTGAGAACCGACACATGGCCTTCATCGTCCAGGTGTTCGATCCGGAGCGTACCGGCCGCGGCGCTGGTGACCGATTTTTCGTTGGAGAAAAAATCCCCCGAGTCCATATGGGACACATGGGAGTTGGATTCGTTGGACCAGGCGCCCATGGCATGCGGATTGGCCCGTGCGTAGTTCTTCACGGCTGCCGGTGCTCGTCGATCCGAGTTACCTTCACGCAGGACTGGATTGACCGCACTGCCCTTGACGCGATCATGGCGTTGGCGGATCTCCCGTTCCTCGTCAGTCTGTGGGTCATCCGGGTAGTTCGGCAGCGGGTAGCCCTTGGTCTGCAGTTCAGCGATGGCGGCCTTGAGCTGCGGGATGGATGCGCTGATGTTAGGCAGCTTGATGATGTTCGCTTCGGGACGGGTGGCCAACTCGCCCAGCTCCGCCAGGGCGTCATGGGTTTGCTGACTGTCGCTCAGGCGGTCATTGAACTGGCTGAGCAGGCGTGCTGCGAGCGAGATATCCCGAGTTTCCACCCAGATTCCTGCCGCGCGGGTAAAGGTCTGGACAACGGGCAGAAGCGAATGTGTTGCCAGCGCCGGAGCTTCGTCGGTCAGGGTGTAAATCACAGTAGGACTGTGTTCGTTCATCGAGAAATTCACTGTCGAGGAGAGAACTCTCAATGGTCGTACTAAAGCATGCCAAAATCAAGCGTGAAGGATAAAGTGTCTCAGCCAGGCGGCTTGCGGCAGGCGGACTGGCACTCAGTCCAGATGGGTAAGTAGTTGCAGTCGATGTCGAGCGTTGCCACCTGTCGAACTCACCCTGCGCGTGGCAGGCTCGATCTCGACCTGAATGCCGTGTTGTTCAAGCAGAATGCTCTGTGGCGCCTCCGGGTTGCCACCGGCCTCGATGAATTGGGCGGGGTGGCGCAAGGCGGTGACGGAACCATCGGCCATGATGATGGCCAGATGTTCGAAGTGCACCAGATAGGCTGCGACGCTCTCGTGGGAGCCTTCGGCCAGCGGAAAGGTGAGGTCCAGCATTGCGATGGCCTGGTCCCAGCTGGCGGAAGTTCGGAAGGGCTGATTCGTTCCCATGCTTGATACTCCGGCTATGCCTGGTTCTTTTTGTCACGAGACCTGTGCTCTGGCCTCATATGTACCTTAACGGCAGCGTTCGGAAAAATGAACTAGAATTTCACTAAAGAAATTTCACACTGTCAATTTCACAAAATAGGTGAATCATGTCCAGTGCGTCTGCAATTCGCAATGCTCACTTTCTGGGAACCAAGATACGGAACCTGCGCAAGCGTAACAATCTGACCATGGATGACCTGTCGGCCCGCTGCGTCAAGGTCGACGCAGAGTCTGCGCCGTCAGTGTCCTATCTGTCCATGATCGAGCGCGGCAAGCGGCATCCCAGCGCGCGAATGCTGTCCGTGATTGCAGAGGTCTTTCAGAAGGATATTCGCTGGTTTCTCGATGATGTGCCGGATGAGGCGGCGATCGTGCCTGACAAGGGGAGTCGTGGTGGCATGCGGGGCATGGCACTGGAGCCGGGTTTTCTCTTTTCCAGGGAAATTCTGCAGAATGCGATCCCGGAAATGCTCTCGCAAACGGGTGTTTCCGGTAGGCAGTTCGCTCACTTGCTGATTCGCGCGCATCAGGAAAACAACCAGAATCACTTCCCCGAGCTTGAGCGTGCTGCCGAGGCGGTGGGCAAGAAGCAGATGCCGTTGAGTCTGGATGCGCTGACGGATATCTGCAAGAGCATGGGCATGCGCATCAAGTGGTTCACGAAGGTACCGGAGACGGCCATCGGTGCCAAGGTGCTCCGGGACAAGACGGTAGTGCGCTCGTTTTTCGAGGCGCCGTCCACCATCCACGTCAACAAGCTGATGCAGTCTCAACCGGCGCGCCTGAAATACGATCTCGCCTTGTATATCGGGCACAAGGTGCTGCATGACGGCGATGGCGTCAAGAGTATTGCGACCACCGGGCCGGTGGCCATCGACACGCACTTCGATACCGGGCTCGATGTGGATACCTCCAGCGCCGTGAATACTCAGGATATCGTGCACGCCTGGCGCGACTTCGAATGCAGCTTCTTTGCCGGCGCCTTGCTGTGTCCCAAGGTACCGTTTCGCAGACTGCTTGAACAGCGGGCTCATGATATCAACGTGGGCGATATGCTCGATGTCACGACGGCGGTGGTCATGCGTCGCATGACCGTCGTGTCCTCATACCCGCACTGGCATTACTTCGATGCCTATCCACCCGGGCAATTGCTGGCCGTCTATCGGGGTAACGGTATTCCCTTGCCCTGGGGAAACATGCGCATGGTGCAGGACCCCTGTCAGCACTGGGCGGTGTTCCGCATGATCAATTCGGACACGGACGAGGCATCCGCACAGATCTCTGTCATGGATGTGGGGTCGCAGCCGCGCATTTTCTGCTGCGAGTCCGTCAACGTCAGTGACCTGTCAGGCAACAAGCATGTGTTGTGCGCGGGCATCGACGTCAATCCGGCACTGGAAGCGCAAGGCGCAGATGCCGCTTCTCTGGCAGCCAGGCTGAGGGCTGCCTGCAACGAAAACGGTGGTTCTGTGGAAATACCGGCTGATATTCGCAAGGAGCTTCAGCAGACCGCCAAGTTGCTGAACATCGAGTGGCTCAACCGGGGTATCGAGAAGCAGGCTCGCATGATCTGTCCACGCATCGGCGCTTGCCCCAGGACCCCCAGTTGTCACGCCGGTTCATGATGCGATGACAACCCCGGCGTCTCGCATCTGGGCAAGGGCGGTGTCATTGGAGCCATCGAGGTCGATACCGCGGCAGGCTTTTTCCAGTACGACGGCGTCAAAGCCTTCGCGGCGGGCATCAACGGCAGAGAAGCGAACGCAGTAGTCCAGAGCCAGACCGACGCAGAACAGGCGGCGAATACCGCGCTGTTGCAGGTAGCCGGTGAGCCCGGTCGTGGTGCTGTGATCGTTTTCGTAGAACGCCGAGTAGGAATCGATTGCCGTTCGGAAGCCCTTGCGAATGATCAGCTGAGCACCATCCGTGTGCAGATCCGGATGGAAATCGGCCCCATGGCTACCCTGAACACAGTGATCCGGCCACAGTGTCTGTTCGCCATAGGGCAGGGTAATTGTCTCGAAGGCCTGCTTGCCCGGATGGCTGCTGGCAAAGCTGGAATGTCCCGCCGGGTGCCAGTCCTGCGTCATGACCACGGTGTCGAACTGTGGAATGAATTCATTGATCAGGGGCAGAACGGCTTCGGCATCGGGCACTGCCAGTGAGCCTGCGCTACAGAAGTCGTTTTGCACATCGATGATCAGCAGACAGTCACTTGCCTGAATATTCATGCCCGACATGAGCTGGTCTCCGAGGTTTGATTGATTGAGTGACTTGAACGGCTGAACGAAATCTGTGATCTGTGCCCGTAGCTGCGCTGCGAATCGATCGAATCAGCCGATTTGCAGCAGAACGGCAACGATCAGGATGTTCTGATCTAAGGCTGTGAGGCGTACAGCACCACCACACGCTGTTGAGCATCGTCGGCGTTGTCGGGCAGAACGGCTGCCGCAGCATCTTCTCCCAGCCCGTTGAGTGCCTTGATCATGGTGTAATCGAAACCGTTCTGTATCAGATACGAACGGACATTGGTGGCACGCTGCAACGCCAGCTGCTGGTTGTAGGTGGCTGAACCGAGCCTGTCGGTAAACCCGAATATCGATACACCCGTTGTACGGTTTTTCTCCTGTGCGATGAAGGAATCCAGAACGAGCGCAGCGTCGTTGGTAATTTCGACACTATTGCGGTTGAAGTAGATCTTGTATTGCACGGCTTGCGGTTCTGTCGGTTCACGCAGATCATCCCGCGTGACAAAATCATCCGAGGCAAGCGGCTTGGCGTCTTGCTGGCCGCCTGACGGGGCGTCGGCAGGAATCGGTTTTGCAGTGCCGATATCCTTCAGGCGTTTGTCGAGTGAGACGATCCGGGATTCAAGAGCGCTCTGCACATCCTGCGCATTGGTCGCCTCGGTGGTGGATGCCGGCAGCTCCTGTATGCGTGATTTCAGAGCCTTGACACGATTGCGCGTGTTGTCGAGCAATCCTTGCAGTGCCGCGGTGTTACCGGCGGCGCCCCCGCTTTCGACTTGAGACTGCACCAGCGCCAGCTGGTCCCGGATCTCTGCCTGTACGGCATCGATGGACATGGATTCGCCGGCGGTGCGCAGCTGTGTGACAGAACCACTCAGACGATTGACGTTGCGACTATTGGTAGCTGTTGACTGTTGAAGCTGACTGATTTCCTCACGGGTGGCTTCCAGCTGTTCGGTGAGGGTGGCGATGCGACGAGAATCCGAGTTGACCGTATTCAGTCGAGATTCAAGCGTCTTGAATCGTTCGTCGAGAGTAGCTGCCAGGGATGAACTGCTGCCGGTGCCATCAGTATCGCTCTCGGGCAAGTCATTGGTCGTACCCGCTGCCAGGGTATCGAGGCGCAGGCCCAGTGCTGCAAGCTGCTCGCTGACCGTCGCCAATTCGTCGCTGACAGCAGTGTCACGCGTATTGGCTGATTCGCGCAGAGAGGCGACATCGGCGGCGATGGCATCAACGCTTTCCTGCATGCTCTGCAGGCCTTGATCGACAGTCTGTTCATCAAGGCGTCGTACCAGGAGTTCCAGGCGGCTGTCAATGGCATCGAGCCTGACCACGTTGGCAGCATTGCCCGCTTCGGCATCCTGTGCCACTTCGCTCAGTTCGTCTACCGTGGTCGGCAGATCGTCGTTGCTACCGGCAACAATGGATTCTTCCAGAAGCGACAGTCTCTCGTCCAGCGTCTGCCGAGGCGCCCCGGTTTCAGCAGTACCTGACAGACGAACGGCCTGTATGCCCGATTGGAGTCTGCTTCCAAGCGCCTCGGCCTGGATGCGAGCATCGTCGAGCGTACCGTCCGGGTTTTGAACTTTCCATGCCCCAGCGCCCAGAATCAGGCCCAACAGGGCAAGAACTAGCAATTTCTTCATGTTTGGCAGTACCGGTATCCGATTGTTCGGACACGACTCGAGGTCGGTAGACGCGCCGCGACCTTGCAGCCGACAGGGCCGGGAGTCGCGGCGAGCCCTCGACAAGCGGGCAGTGCCTGCTTGCACGAGTTCGTATCCATAGCCGCGCAGTGTATCGCAGGGCTAGCCAGTCGTGCTAGCCCGGACCGGTATGTTCCAGTATCAGCACTGCCAGAGGAGGTAACGTGAGTTTCAGGCAGGCAGGTCGGTTGTGCGCCGCCTCATCATGGGCCTGGATGGGTAGAGCTTCCGGTTGAGCGCTGTCAGCACCATCAGCCAGGCTTGCGCCGATTGCGGGTACCACAGAGCCCACCGCCTGATTGCTCTGTCCGCTGCCACCATAATATTCACTGTCCGTATTGATCAGTTCCCGGTAATCACCAAGCTCATTGACCCCGACCACATACTGGGTGCGAATCACAGGCGTGAAGTTGCAGATCGTGATGCAGCTGCGCTTGCGATCGGCTGAGTAGCGGTAGAAGGAAATCACGCTTTGTTCGTGATCGTCGCAGTCTATCCATTCAAAGCCTTCTGCATCGCAGTCGGTCTCATACAGGGCAGGATGCTTCTGGTACAGGTGGTTCAGATCACGTACCAGACGCAGGATGCCCTGGTGCTTGGCCTGATCCAGCAAGTGCCACTGAATACTGCCGCTATGCTGCCACTCGCCGTACTGGGCAATTTCACCGCCCATGAAGTTGAGCTTCTTGCCCGGATAACTCCACATCATGCCGTACAAGGCACGCAGATTGGCAAACTTCTGCCAGTCATCGCCGGGCATCTTGTTGATCATCGAGCCCTTGCCATAGACCACTTCGTCGTGCGAGAAGGGCAGGCAGAAATTTTCGCTGAATGCGTAGATCATGCCGAAGGTCAGGCTGTTGTGATGATACTTGCGATAGGCAGAATCCTTGCTCATGTAGTCGAGCATGTCGTGCATCCAACCCATGTTCCACTTGAACGTGAAGCCGAGACCATTGTTGTAGGTGGGGTGGCTGACACCGGGAAAACTGGTGGATTCTTCCGCCAGGGTCATGCCGCCTTCGGCATGCACCAGAATGTTCATGCGTTTGAGGAAATCGATGGCCTCCAGATTTTCGCGACCACCGAAACGGTTGGGTATCCACTGACCCTGTTCCCTGGAGTAATCCAGATAGAGCATCGAGGCGACCGCATCGACACGCAGACCATCCAGATGGAATTCCCGTATCCAGTACAAGGCGTTACTCAACAGGTAATTGGAGACTTCGGCTCGTCCGAAGTTGTAGATAAGCGTCTGCCAGTCCTGATGCATGCCTTGTCTGGGGTCGGCATGCTCGTACAGGTGCGTGCCGTCAAATTCGCCAAGGCCGTGGGAATCTGTCGGAAAGTGTGCAGGTACCCAGTCCATGATGACGCCGATTCCGGCGGCGTGACAGGCATCGACGAAGTGCCGGAAGTCATCCGGACTGCCGAAGCGTGAGGTGGGGGCGAACAGGCCAATGGGTTGATAGCCCCAGGATCCGTCGAAGGGATGCTCGGTGACGGGCATGAGTTCAACGTGGGTGAAGCCGTTTTCCAGCACATAGGGCAGCAGGGTCTTCGCCATCTCGACGTAGGTCAGGGATTCTCCGTGCATGTTCAGCCGCCATGAACCGGCATGCACCTCATAGATCGAGATGGGTTCGTGACGCATATCGAGCGCTTTCTTGCGCTCTTGATAATCATCGTCACTCCAGATGAACTGGCTTTCGAAAACGATCGAGGCATTGCCCGGCGGTTGCTCGAAATAAGGCGCGTACGGATCGTGCTTCAGGGGCAACAGGCGACCATCATTGGCGACGATCTCGAACTTGTAGAGTGCGCCATTGCCGACGGCCGGAATGAAGATGTCCCACACGCCGCTGCCGGGGTGTGAGCGCATGACGTGTCGCCGTCCATCCCAGTCATTGAAATCTCCCACGACACTGACCCTGCGGGCATTGGGGGCCCAGACGGCAAACTCCACACCGGCCACGCCCTGGAACTGCATGGGGTTGGAACCCAGTACCTGATACAGCTCCTGATGAGTGCCTTCGTTGAGCAGGTAGCGATCCATTTCTCCCATGGGAGAGGTCATGGAATAGGCGTCGATGATTTCCCATTGGTGCTGTTCGCGGGTCAGCTCCAGTCGATACGGACCGATGGACTCGGGAATGAGCACTTCGAACAGACCGTGAGGGTGAACGCGCTCCATCGGAATTCGCTGACCTTCCGCATCGAGCGCCGACACCTCTTCGGCGTGCGGCTGGAAGGTCCGAAGGACGGCGCGGCCGCCGAGAGTCTCTGCAGCTTCGTCGCTGATCGGGTGTTGACCGAGCACCGAAAAGGGTTCCGGGTGACGGCCCTCGACGATGGCATTGACTTCGGCGTGATCAAGAATGGAATTCATGAGTACAGTTCCGAAAGGTAGCGGGTGGCACTGTCGTGCCATTCGAAGCGTTGCGCTCGGGCGCGCGCGGCTATATCGCAAAAATCGTCTGGTCTTTTCTCTCGTAGTTCGAGTACCGCATCGAAGCGATCGAGCATCTGCGTTGCCTGTGCCGGCATGGAGTCACCCGAGAAGAGAAAGCCATCTACGTTGTCGCTGATGGTATCGCACAGTCCGCCAACCGCATGCGCCAGTACTGGTTGGCCCTGTCTCATGGCCAGCATCTGACTGATACCACACGGTTCGAACGAGCTGGGCATCAGGAACAGATCACCGTTGCTGAACAGCAGATTGGACAGCTTTTCGGAATACTGGTTGAGAAACAGAAAGTGAGTGTGTCGCGCTGCGATGACGCGGCAGTGCTGTTCCAGCTGGGCATCTCCCGAACCCAGCAGCAACAGCATGCCACGACCCTTCAATGAGTCGAGCATCAGATCCAGCGGTATGCTTCCATCAGGCAGGGGTTGAAGCAACAAGGCCATTTTCTGATCAGTCAGGCGTCCAACGCCGGTAATGATATGTGCTGGTCTGGTCTGTTGTTGCCAGCGAAGCAGTCGTTGGTGCGCAACGTAATCGAGCGATCGCAGATCTGGCCGTCGTGCCATGAGCTTCAGCATTTCATCGGCGGCACTGCGCATGAATGCAGACCAGTCAAGGCGGCCTTCAACCGGAGTGTCATAGTCGATCCCGTTGATGATGCCGGTCAACTTGCCCAGGCTGGCAGCCTGTTGCAGATCGCGCTCCAGCCCTTCGCCGCCATGGAATCCCTTGGCGTTGTCATTGGCCTGCACAATCTCTGTTGCATAGGTGGGGGAGACCGTGTGTACCACATCGGCAATGCGAACGGCGGTGGCAATCGGGTTGACGCATTGTGGCCATCGAGGGTCCGCCAGTTCCACAGGATTGTAGATCAGGTGCGGAAACCAGCCTTGTAATGAGGACTCGTGCCCGGCAAAGGGTCTGATGCCCTGCAGCGCCAGGTTGTGGATGCTGAATGCAACTCTGAGCGGTTTGAGCGTCTGGTAGTCGGGGTCGTATTTGAGCAGTGCCGCCGCCAGCCCGGTGTGCCAGTCATGCAGGTGCAGGACATCCACCGGCTCGATCAGACCTTCCTTGATGGCGCGCAGACTGGCCACGCAGAACAAGGCGAACTTGTTGGCATCGGTGGCAAACGGCTGGTTGTCTTCATCGTTGCAATAGACTCGCCCCTTGCCACCAATGGCGAACAGTGGATGATGCGCTACCAGGTAGCGCACACCTTTGTCACGGCCTGCGAACAGTTCGTATATTTCGACTCGTTCGGTCCGTCCACGAAAGACGGCCGTACAGACACCGACCGGCGTCGCTCCGGGAAGCTGATGGAAAGCGCCATAGGCAGGGATGAGAACCGTAACGATGGCTCCCTGACTGGCAAGCGCTTTCGGGATATCGCGTACGACATCGCCGATACCACCCACCTTGCCGCCGGGAATTACGTCATTTTCTGCCGCCAGCATGCAGATATGGGTCATGAGTGCGTTATTCCTTTAAGAGTCCTGGAACTGAGTGCGGTCAGCGAACGAAGTGCAGTTTCTGACCGAAGTGGTCAGGCGTCACCAGCGTGATGCCGCTATCCGTCACTCGAAAACCCTTGGCCCGGTCGGCCTCGGCGTCCAATCCGACTTCGGTTCCTTCGGGCAATATTGTGCCAGTGTCGATGATGGCGCGCTTGATCGTGCAATTTCGTCCGATCTCGACATCGGGCATGATGACAGAATCCTCGACATCACTGTAGGAGCGCAGGCGGACATTGCTGAACAGCAGCGAGCGGCTGGCCTTGCCTCCCGACACGATACAGCCACCCGAGACAATACAGTTGAGCGCCATGCCGCGGCGATCAGCGGTATCGTGCACGAATTTTGCGGATGGCAGTTGCATCTGATAGGTGTAGATAGGCCATTCGGTATCGTAGAGATCGAGTTCGGGTTCGAAGTCCACCAGTTCCATGTTCGCTTCCCAGAAGGCGTCGAGCGTACCGACATCCCGCCAGTAGGGTTGAGCTGTACTGTGTGGTTGATCGTCGCCGAGCCTGAAGGCAAAAATAGTATATTTGTCGACGATGCGTGGCAGGATGTCCTTGCCGAAATCGTGTGAACTGCCTTCCGCATCTGCGTCCTGAATCAGTTCCTGATAGAGAAACTCGGTGTTGAAGACATAGTTGCCCATGGACGCCAGAACACGACCCGGCTTGCCCGGAATTTCAGCGGGTTCGGCCGGTTTTTCCTGAAACTCCAGGACACGACCTTCGGTATCGACCTTCACCACACCGAATGCACCGGCAGCCTCTTCGACGGATACTTCCACACAGCACAGTGTCATGTCAGCCTCACGGGTATTGTGGGCAGAGATCAACGGGCCGTAATCCATCTTGTAGATATGGTCACCACCGAGCACCATGACGAACCTGGGCTGGTGTGTGCGAATGATATCCAGGTTCTGATAGACGGCATCCGCCGTTCCCTTGTACCAGCCTTCATCAACACGCATGGAAGCCGGCAGGATTTCAACGAACTCACCGAACTCCGCCTTGAAACCGGACCACCCGCGACCGATATGCCGTACCAGTGAATGCGACTTGTACTGTGTCGCTACCCCGACACGTCGAATGCCCGAGTTGATGCAGTTGGACAATGCGAAGTCGATGATCCTGAATTTGCCACCGAATGGGACAGCCGGCTTCGCTCGCCATTGAGTCAGTTCATGCAACCTGCTTCCCTGCCCACCAGCAAGTATCAAGGCCAACGTGTCTCTAGTTAGCCGAGATATCTGTCTTTCCTCTATCATGCTCATTCCGTCGCCCTGGTTATGATGCGTCCAGCTTAACCAATAGACCTAGTATTGGCAAAGCACTTGTGAAAAGAATACGGTCACAACTTCTCTGCCATTTCCTGATCATTTCGTCAACCAATCAATTACATTGTGTTGAACGATGCGCCAAGACAAAATCATGAATTCGACAAATCCGATAACAGCTGCCGAACTCCCCGGCACCGCGCAGGCGATGGTCTCTGTTGACGCCGCCTGGGTGCATGATCAGATGCCGCTTGGCACCGACAGGGACGCACTGCGTCAGGCAGTGGTCGATCACTTTACCCGAACCCTGGGTCGTGACATCGATTACGCCGCCGCACATTACCTCTACAAGGCCGTGGCCCTGAGTGTGCGTGACAGGATGATGGAACGCTGGCTGGCGACTCGCCAGGCAGTTGAGAGCAGTGTGCCGCGCCATACCTGTTACCTGTCGATGGAATTTCTGATGGGGCGGGCCTTGCGCAATGCCGTGCACAATCTGAATCTGCAGGATGAACTGGGCGCCTCTCTGGAAGAACTGGGTCTCACTCTGGAGAAGACCGAACAACTGGAAACCGATGCCGGTCTGGGCAATGGCGGTCTGGGAAGACTGGCCGCCTGCTTCCTGGATAGCTGCGCCTCTCTGGCCCTTCCGGTTACCGGCTATGGCTTGCGTTATCGCTATGGCATGTTCAGGCAATCGATCGACAAGGGGTTTCAGGTCGAGCGTCCCGACAACTGGCTCAGCGAAGGGCATGTCTGGGAGCTGGAACGGCCCGAGTTGAGTTGCCGCGTGCACTTCGGTGGTCGCGTCGAACTGATCAGGGCTCTGGATGGCAGCGTCATCCACCGCTGGGTCGATACCGATGATGTGCGCGCAGTGCCCTTTGATGTGCCGGTTCCCGGCTACGACAATGGAATCGTCAATACGCTGCGGCTGTGGAATTCGACGGCGACCGACGAGTTCAATCTCAGCGAATTCAATGCCGGTGGCTATACCGAGGCGGTTGCAGCCAAGAATGCAGCCGAGAACATCACGATGGTGCTCTACCCGAATGATGCCAGTGAGAATGGCAAGGTGTTGCGGCTGCGTCAGCAGTATTTTCTGGTGTCGGCCAGTCTGCAGGATGCATTGCGCATCTGGTTGTTGCAGAACGACGATTTTGTCGGATTTGCCGACGCCCACTGTTTCCAGCTCAACGATACGCACCCCAGTCTTGCAGTACCTGAATTGATGCGTCTGCTGATAGACGAACATAAACTGTCCTGGGATGAGTCCTGGTCCATCACCACCCGAGTGATGGCTTACACCAATCACACACTGTTGCCTGAAGCACTCGAATGCTGGTCTCTGGGCATGATTGGTGCGCTACTGCCAAGGCCCATGGAAATCATCGAGGAAATCAACAAGCGTTTCCTGGAAGAGGTCTCGGAGGCCATGCCCGGACAATTGCAGCAACATGCCGAGATGTCCATCATCTCCTTCGATGCGCAACCTGTGGTACGCATGGCGCATCTGGCCATTGTCGGCAGCTTCTCCATCAACGGGGTTGCTGCCTTGCATTCGAAACTCCTGAAGGAGGGGCTGTTTGCCAACTTCAATGCGCTGTGGCCGACCCGTTTCAACAACAAGACCAATGGGGTGACTCAGCGACGCTGGTTGGCTTACTGCAACCCTGGCATGACGAGTCTGTTGAATGACACGCTGGGGCTGAACTGGATCAGTCATCTGGACCAGCTGGAAGAGCTGATCCCGCTGGCCGATGACGAGTCTTTCCAGAAGCAGTGGGTTGATGTGAAGAGGCAGAACAAGCAGGCCTTGTCGCAACTGGTCGCCGAGCGCACAGGTATCAAGGTAGATACCGATATGTTGTTCGATGTTCAGGTCAAGCGCATGCATGAATACAAGCGGCAACTGTTGTGTACCCTGCATGCGGTGCATGTGTATCTGGATCTGCTGGACGGACGGGACCACGCACCCAGATTCGTCCTGATTGCCGGCAAGGCTGCGCCCGGTTACTACATGGCGAAGTCGATCATCAAGCTGATCAACAATGTTGCCGACGTGATCAACAAGGACAAGCGTACCGCTGACCGACTCAAGCTGGTTTTCCTGCCCGATTACAACGTCTCTGCCATGGAAGTGATCTGCCCGGCGGCTGACCTGTCGGAACAGGTCTCCACGGCAGGCAAGGAAGCGTCAGGCACTGGCAACATGAAATTCATGATGAACGGTGCGGTGACCATTGGTACGCTGGATGGCGCCAATGTGGAGATACTGGACGCAGTAGGGAGTGAGAATTTCTTTCAGTTCGGACTCACGGTAGACGATGTCGATGCTGCAAGAAAGGGCTATACGCCGTCCGCGATCATTGCTGCTGATTCTCGGCTGCAACGCCTGTTCGAAGCCTTTGACAGTGGTATGTTCGATGCAGGTGAGTCAGAACTGATCCGGCATGTGATCGATGCAGCGCGTAGTCCGGGGGATGCCTGGTTGACGGTGGCAGACTTGCCCGATTATCTGGATGCGCAGGAATTGGTCGAGATGTCATGGCGTGATGTACCGGGCTGGACTCGCAAGAGCATTCTGAATACGGCAAACAGTGCCCGCTTTTCGACCGACCGAACCATGCGCGACTACAACCAGGATATCTGGCGCCTGCAATCCATAGAACTGCCGGTAGGGGGGTGAACTGACGATGCTTGCCGGATGCAATTGGCCGCTGGGTGCTACCAGCGATGGCAAGGGTGTGAACTTCGCCCTTTTTTCACGGCATGCCAGCCGAGTGGAACTCTGTCTGTTCGACAGTTCCGGAGAGCGGGAAATCCAGCGACTGGAATTGCCTTCCTGTACCGATAACATCTGGCACGGATACTTGCCAGGCATCAGGCCGGGAGCGGTGTACGGCTATCGTGTTCATGGGCCCTATGAGCCTGCCAATGGGCATCGATTCAATCCGCACAAGCTTCTACTGGATCCGTATGCCCGAAAACTGCATGGCAAGCTGACGTGGGACGATGCCGTCTATGGCTATATCAGGGGACATGCCGATCAGGATCTGTCTTTCGATCAGCGTGACAGTTCCACGTATGTGCCAAAGAGTGTTGTTGTCGCCGCCTATACACGCAATCATCGCCGCCACGCACCGCATCTGACTCATGGCGCTGAGCGCAGGCAACGTCCCGATCTGTGCAATTCGGTAATCTATGAAGCCCATGTCAAGGGCATCAGCGCACTGCACAAGCAGATACCGCCAGCCCGTCGCGGTACCTACAAGGCGCTGGGAAGCAAGGCCGTCACAAGCCACCTGCGCAAGCTCGGTGTGACGGCACTGGAGCTGTTGCCGGTGCATGCCTTTCCCGATGACGAATTCCTCGTCAAGAAGGATCTGGTGAACTACTGGGGATATCAGAGCCTGTGTTTCATGGCACCGGATTCACGATACGCTTTCTCCGACGATGCGGTCGCCGAGTTCAGGGACATGGTCAAGGCTGTGCATAAAGCCGGCCTGGAAGTACTGCTTGACGTGGTCTACAACCATACGGCCGAAGGCAACGAGCAGGGGCTAACCTTGTGTTATCGGGGCATCGACAATCTGTCCTACTATCGCCTGGAGCGTAATCCGCGCTACTACGTCAATGACAGTGGTACGGGCAATACCTTTGCCTTGGAGAACCCCCGGGTATTGCAGCTGGTCATGGATAGTCTGCGTTTCTGGGCCACTGACATGGAGGTCGATGGCTTTCGTTTCGATCTGGCCTCCATCCTGGGCCGTGAGTTGCATGGGTTCGAACGTGGCGCCGGGTTTTTCGATGCGGTAGCACAGGACCCGCAGTTGGCTGATGCACGGCTGATTGCCGAGCCCTGGGATATCGGTCCAGGCGGTTATCAGCTGGGACAATTTCCACCACGGTGGTCTGAATGGAATGACCAGTTCCGTGATACCGCCAGGCGTTTCTGGAACTCGGATGCCGATGTTCTGCCTGATTTTTCCGATCGACTACTGGGCAGCAGCTCACTGTTCGAATGGCAAGGGCGAACACCGTCTGCCACGGTCAACTTCATTACCGCACATGATGGTTTCACCTTGCGCGATACCGTGAGCTATCTGCACAAGCACAATGAGGCCAACGGTGAAGGTAATCGTGATGGCCACAGCAGTAATCATTCGAACAACTACGGGGTGGAAGGTCAGAGCGATGATCCTGCGATCAACCAGCTTCGAGCCAGACAACAGCGCAACCTGCTGTGCACCTTGTTCCTGTCGCAGGGCACGCCCATGCTGTTGGGAGGGGACGAGCGCAGTCGCACTCAGTTTGGTAACAACAATGCCTATTGTCAGGACAATGCCACAACCTGGATTGACTGGTCGGAATCAGACGAGACACGGCAGCTGCAGAGCTTCACTCAGCGATTGATTGCCTTGCGCCGGGAACAGGCGGTGCTGCGCCGCCCCTGGTATCTGCATGGAGAACATCGTTCCGTCAGCAGCGATCTGCCCGATGTCGTGTGGTTGAACAAGGCTGCGAATCCGATGAGTGAAGCGGATTGGCACAGTGCCAATGGGGGCTTCGTAGCCCTGCAATTGATGGGAGATGCCATACCGGCAGGTCAGGCGGTTGATCCATCAGACTCACTGCTCTTGTTGTTCAATGGAAGCCATGGCGACGTTGAATTTCCTCTGGCGGCGGAGCAGCTGGCAGGAACACAATGGGCGCTCGAGATGGATACGGCGCAGCCAGAACTGTCCGGTGCGGCCGTTACGGACACGTATGTCTGCCAGGCATTGAGCGTCGTGGTGTTGCGTTTCTGTGAGTGAGTGACTGTTATAATTCAGCTCGCAAAAGTCAGTTAGTTCGGAGAACATGAAGTCCAAGCTACCGGCGTCACATCTGTTTCGCCAATTTCTGCTGTTCGCATTGACACTGGTATTTCTGCTCACGGTCATCCGTGCGGCTTATGCCTTGTGGCAGTTTTCCAGAATCGAGGTAGCTGATACGGTCATGCCACTGTTTGTACAGGGCCTGCGGTTCGACCTGGCATTGGTAGGAATCCTGTGCATTGTGCCGCTGATTCTCGGCGGCGTACTGGCAATGATGACCCGGACACGACCTCTGGCCAAGTTTCTGATCACCGGATTCATGGTAGGCGGATTGTTGCTGGTCATGCTCAGTGAGCTGATCACTCCCTGGTTTCTCGAAACCCGCGGGCTGCGGCCGGACGTGCAGTTGTTGGCCAGCATCGATCAGCCACTCAGTGTCCTGCAGACCTTGCTCAGGGAGCAGGTTGTACCACTGGTTGTCGCCCTGTTCTTGTGTCTGCTGATTCTGATTGCCTTCTGGGGGCGAATGGAAGTAAGGCGATTTCTGCGTTACCGGCTTTCGGTACCGGGCGCATTGATGCTGTCTGTCGTCGGCGGCGTGCTGTGTGTGCTGGCCATCAGTTCCTCCACTGACCCGGCGCACTTCGCGTTGTCTCCGGCGGATGCCGAGATCAGCACCGATGCCACCATCAACGATCTGGCCATGAACTCGGCGTACAAACTGTTATACTCCATCGTACGGGGTAGTCCGAAACAGGTGATCATCGTCCCGGAAGGCGAGATTCAGGACCTGCCATAGCCGTTACACGACAGCCTGTCGCATCATCTGGTGCGTAACTTGCGTTGCGTCCATCATGATGGATGCGGGCTCGAAAGGGAGTATGACTGGAAGATGCCAGCAGGCCTTGCCTGCTGCTGTGTTGTTGGCGGGGCTGGTGCTGACGGCGTTCGTGCTCAACACCGTGTATCGTGATATCCAGAGAAATCGGATGGACGAATTCGCGCGTCGCAGCGATGAGCTGTCTTCCCGAATCAGCGATGCCCTGGAAACTCAACAGTATCTGCTGATGGGGGTTCGCTCTCTTTATGAGGGGGCGGGCTATGTCGGTCGAGATGGGTTTCAGGGGTATCTGGAATCGATCGACATGGTCAAGAGTTTTCCGGAGATCTATGCTGTCGGCTGGGTTCCACGGGTGCCACATCATATCGTGCACGAATTCGTTCGCTCTGTTCGTGATGACAGGTCGCTCAACGATGAAGGCTTTCCCGATTTCAAGCTGAAGCCTGACAACTATGTGGCAGAGCATCATGTACTGACCTATCTCTACCCTCTGGAGCGCAACAGCTGGATGCTTGGTTTCGATCTCAGCGCCTTTGCCGAGCGTCTGCTGACTCTGGAAAATGCCCGTGACTCGGGACAGTTCGCGATCAGTCCGCCATTGGCCATGACACTGGAGCCGCCAACCGCCATGGGTTTTCTGCTGATGCTGCCCTCCTATGGTGAGATCGAGCCGGAGAACCTGGCACAACGCAGACAGTATTACCGTGGCATGCTGATGGGGATCTTCCGGTATGAAAAGCTGTTGGAGCCGTTCAGACTGGATGAATTCACCGCCGTTGAGATCAGGGACATCTCCGATGTCAATGAGCCGAAGAAAACGCTATCGGTCACCCCTTTTTACAGTGTAGGCGAGGTCTCGGCTGGCGCCAGGACGCTGTACAGAAACATTCGAGTAGCCAACCGCGAGTGGCAGTTGGCAATATCCCTGGGACCCCTTGCCCATGCACAGCTCAAGAGTTCGGCTTTGCTCTGGGTGATCGCCTTCTGTGCCCTGGCAATCACGTTGGCAGGCGCACTGGGAACCGGCAGGCTGGCAGCCTCCAGGGATCGGGCCTTGCGCCAGTCCGAGGCTCTGCGCAAGGATCTGGTGCAGGCCGGGCAGAGTCTGCGACGAGCCGATGATGATCTACGACAATTTGCCTCTGTGACCTCACACGACTTGCAGGTTCCGGTCAACAACATCGATCTGTCCGTCACCTTGCTGGAAAACGCACTGACCTCGCGCATGAGCCCACCGGTTCGGGAAAATCTTGATCAGCTGCGGGATTCATCAACACGTCTGCACAAGCTGACGGAAGATCTGCTGGATTTCTCCCGGGTCGATCGGGATACCCTGACACTCGATGTCGTTGATCTTGACCAGCTGTTCACCCTGGTGCAGGCTCGGCTGGCACCCTTGATCAATGAGGCCGAGGCGGTAATCGATACCGGCAAGTTGCCGCAGATCAAGGGGGATCGTGAACAACTCCGGCAGCTGGTGACCAATCTATTGAGCAATGCCGTCAAGTATCGTTCACCGGCTCGCAAGCTGACCGTCCGAGTTGATGCACGACTTGTCGATGGGTACTGGCAGATCAGTATCGCTGACAATGGCATTGGCATCGAAGAGCGTTTTCACGACAAGGTGTTCAAGCCGTTTCAGCGCCTGCACCAACATGAAGATATCGTCGGTACCGGGCTGGGACTGCGCATCTGTCAGGAGATCGTCGAGTGCCACGAAGGGCAGATACGTATCGCGGCGTCCGGTGATGAGGGAACTACCTTTGTCGTCAGCCTGCCCGCAAGCGATGAGATCGAGCAGAAGGCTGCCTGAAGCGGATCGGAGATCGCGTCAGTCTGCGCAGGCGCCACTGTCTGTCCAGGCTCGGACGTAGTCGATATCGAAACTTGCCGGAAATTCAGTGCTGGCGTCCGGAGATCCAGGCCAGCTACCACCAACAGCCAGGTTCAACAGGAAATGTACCGGGCGGGTGTAGTCAGCGGGCGTCGGATGAGAGGCCATCCATTTACCGTCCAGGTACCAGCTGACAGACTCGGGCGTCCAGACAGCGCTATAGAGGTGGAAGTCCTGAGTCAGGTCTGCCTTCAGAGTGTGGTCGTGCGGAAAAGAGGTCAGCTCTCCGGTCTGATTGGTATGCAGCGTTGTGTGATACGTGTTTGGCTGGTGGCCAAGACTTTCCATGACATCGATTTCCGGCAACACCGCGACACCTTCCGGCCACTGGTCGAAGCTGGGCAGCAGCCAGAATGCCGACCACAGACCCTGACCGCCCTCGGGTAGCCGAGCACTGACTTCAAAGCGTCCGTATTTCTGCGAGAAACTCTTTTCGCTCGTCAGGACACCTGACACATAGGGCTGACCGGACACCACGCCCCGTAATGCTCTGGGCGTCGGTGTGGCTTCAATGCTGAGGATACCGTTGTCAATGGAAAACGGTGACATGCCGTGTTCGATCGGGTCGATGTAGAACTGCTGCTCATCGTTGATGATGGTTTCGCGCGACCAGATGTACTGGGTGCGCCACAAGCCATCCTGTTGCGACTCGTGCCACAGCGACAAGGTGTCGAAGGGTTCTTCGAAGCTCATGTCCCAGCACTGATCATCCAGTGGCTGCTTGCCTGTCTGAGCATGGGCGAGGCCGCTGAGCAAGGTCAGGCCGGCGAGCAGAGGAAGACTTCGGTAGTGGATCATATTCATGGTGAGAGTATCGCCTGTTCGGAGCAGGCAGGCGGACTGTTTCAAGGTTACCGTTCCGTTGGTCGGCGAGTACTCTGACTCGCTGACTTGTCTGAAGTTCGTCTCAGGCAGTCGGAGGATGTGCCGAGAACCACTGCCACGCGTGTTGAATGCTGTCCTTGATGTCGGCGTGTACCGGCGTCCAGTCCAGTCTGCTCATGGCAAGGCTGGCATCGGCAACCAGCTCCGGCGGGTCTCCTGCCCGACGTGCAACCGTGTTGTATCTGAAATCGACCCCGGTGACTTGCCGGCAGGCATCAATGACTTCCAGAACGGTATAGCCACGATTGACGCCCAGATTGAACTGTTCCGCTCCGGAATCCGGTGTTTTCTGCATGCGCTCGAACGCTGCGATATGTGCGCTGCACAGATCGTTGACATGGATGTAATCGCGGATGCAGGTGCCATCGCGCGTATCGAAGTCGCTGCCGAAAACCATGAGATTGGTCTCTGCAGGATCGCCGCCAGCCTGAACGCGCAGTGCTTCGAACAGGATCAGAGGCAGCAGATGCGTCTCGGGGTCGTGGCGCTCGCCGATGCTGCCATCGTCGGCGCAACCCGCTGCATTGAAGTAGCGCAAGGCGATACTGCGCAAGCCGTAGGCCTGCGCGTAGTCCTTGAGAATCTGTTCGACCATGAGCTTGGACTGGCCGTAGGGGTTGATGGGGTTCTGCGGAGTGTCTTCGGTGATGGGCAGAATGGCTGGCTCGCCATAGGTGGCACAGGTGGATGAAAAAACCAGTTTGTTCACCTTGTTGAGGCGCATCGAATCCAGCAGTGACTGGGTGCCGCTGACGTTGTTGCGGTAATACAATGCGGGTTCATGTACGGATTCACCGACATAGGCCAGGGCGGCAAAGTGCATGACCGCCTGGATGTCGTGTTCCCGGAAAACGGCATCGAGTCGTTCGCTGTCGTGCAGATCACCTTCAACCAGCTTGCCGGCCGTTACCGCATCGGCATTGCCGCGCTCCAGGTTGTCGTATACCACGACATCGAAACCGCGTTGGTCCAGCATGCGAACCATGTGGGAACCGATGAAACCGGCGCCTCCGGTAACCAGAATGGATTTACTCACGTTGTCTCTCTACTTGTCTTGTGGGGTGTCGCGCCAGCTTGCGCTACAGTGTTTGTTCATCATTGCGCAGGGACACACTTTCCTGAACGGATGAGTCATCATCAGTCCGGGTGGAGTCATTGCTGTACGCAAGCAGTGGTCGTCCCTGGCTGTCGGTCAGGGGCAGGTTGGATTCATTGACGTCGTTGTCGACGATCACCGGGCGACGCTGCAACAGGCGTTTTTTCAGTGAACGTCTTTGCCGGGTTCTTTCGCATGCCTGCGCCAGCTTCCCGGGTGTATTGTCAGGCGCTCCAGATGCTGGCGCCTGAAATCGTGTGTGAGGGGCTGTTATCGTGACCTGTTGCAACATGCTGATCGGCAGTGTGATGAACAGTATCCAGTAGAGTTCGCGATTGACCAGCAGACGGGCCTCGGAGTAGTTGCTGACCAGCAAGGCCACCATGAAGCCCAACGCAAAAAGTACGCCGGGAAACGGTCGCCGATACTGGCAGTAGAGCAGCTCCACCATCTGTTGCAGAATCATGAAGAGCGCCAGTGCCGTCAATGGCAAGCCTATTTCGGAAGCAATCTGCAACAGGCCGTTATGCGCATGAAAGACTGTCCAGGAAAAATCGGTCAGGGATTGCTGAATCCACACACTGTCATCGGTGGGATACCACAGTGTGCCGTAGCCATACCCCGTCAGTGGCTTCTCCAGAATCAGTTGCCAGGTCTGCAGCCACACGTCTCCACGTCCGGTCAGGTCTCCAGAGCGCCCGATCAGCTCTGCGGTATCAATATAGTTGAAGGCCATGCCCAGCAAGGCCGCCACCAGCAAACCCAATACCGACATCGACAACATGCCCATGTTCAGGCTGCGCGTGACATGCAGATACATCATGACCAGTGCTGCGCTGGTCAATGACAGTACCGAGGTGGCAGAAACACTGTAGTAGAGGCACAGCAGGGCGGGGAGGGTCAGTGCCAGGTAGCCTGCTCGTCGGGCTGTGGGCAAGGGCCAGAAGCACAGGCTGGTCAGCAACAGAACGGTGATCGCAGACCAGAATCCCAGAGTATTCTTGGATGCCGTGATGCCGGCCCAGACGAGTTGACCCTCGTATTCCTCGAGGCCCAGTGATGGCACGAACCACGCGGACAAGGCGCTACCCAGCATCAGCAGACCCAGTGTCAAGGCTGCGATACGCAGAATCTGTGGCAGGGGCAGGCTGAAGCCGAGATAGATGGCCAGCAAGGTTGTGCCGATCAGGTGCACCGAGCGTTCGATGGTCAGATTCGGGTCAACTGACCAGGCAGTGGAAAAGGCCGTACCTGCGACCAGCAGGATCAGCGCCAGTCGATAGCGAACCAGCCAGGTCAGCCAGTTGAGTCCGAAGTTGGCAAGCAGCGCCGCGGCCGAGATCAGGTACATCGCCAGCCACAGCAGTGTCACCAGGGTCACCGGCAGGTCGCCGGCAAAAGGCGACCGTACCGCGAGGGTCAGAGTGAAGCTGGTTCCCTGCAAGAGGGTCAGGACCAGTATCACAGAGGCCAGCAGGGGCGTGCGATACCGTGCCTGGTAGGTGACCAGTCGAGACTGTTCTGCCCTGTGCTGAGCGGAAGAACTCACTGACGCCGGGCCTGCTCGAGCGTCAATCCGCGAAGCCGCACATACTGATCCACCAGACGGCGATAGAATCGTGGGAAGAGGTTCTGGATACTTTGTCGGACCATGCCCAATGGGCTCATGGCGCCAGCTCTGTATGCCTTCCAGAGCAGGCCAAGGCTCTGCAGGGGCGCTGAACGTGCCAGGCCAACACTTTCGAAACGGGCTCTGAAACCAGCACGGGCGATTGGCGACATCACCTTCTTCTGAGTATCCATCCAGCGAAAGAAGTTGGTGTACTTCTCGGATTTCCCGGCATGAATGGGCAGCTGCGACAGGGCATCCGCGCTGATGACATCGGCATACAGGGTCAGCGGCTCCGGCAGCATGTGAAAGGGGATACCGGTGTGCCAGCAGTCGATGGCAAACTGGTCGTTGTCACCGAAAGTCACGGACTCATCCCACTGCACCTTGGCGGCAAGTTCACGCGGCATGACCATGGTGCTGGTCTGTATGAAGCTGCCATCGACGTACAGATAGTCGAAAATCGACTCCTCGGCGCCCAGCGCTCGTGCAGGCTTCACCCAGTAGCGATCCACACCACGATCAACGATGATCTGTCCGTACAGCAGCACGTCTCCATGCTCCTCGAGGCAGGCGTTTGCCACTTCCAGAAACGTCGGATACCAGCGATCATCGGAATCGAGAAAGGCGATGTACTGGCCGCTTGCGACTTTCATGCCGTGGTTGCGTGCTGCTGCCGGACCTGCATTGTCCTGATGCACCACGGTCAGACGTGGATCGTCGATCGTTGCAAGAACCGCTCGCGTGTCATCGCTGGAACCATCGTCGACCACCACCACTTCGAAGTCACCGCAGGTCTGCTCAAAGCACGATTGCAGTGTATCCAGCACCGAGGCCGATCGATTGTAGGTAGGTATGACTATGGAGAAGCGCGGGTTCATCAGTAGTTCTCGTTCCGAATGGTAGCGTGACCCAGATGAGCACTCATCTTGCCACGCAGTTTCCAGCGCAGTTGACGGGCACGGTCTGTCCAGGAGGGACGCAGCCAAGCCAGGCAGCAGGCCAGAGCGGTCTGGATACCCAGTGCCACGGTCTTCAGGCCTCGTACCAGGCTGTGACGCAGACCGGGTTGCAGTAGTTGCATGACCCTGACCCGTGAGTTGTGAATGTTGACCACGCGCTGTTGTACCCAGCCATCCTGCAGTCGCTCGCTCGGTACCGGTTCATGGACAATGGCGTTTGCCGCCCAGGCCATCGAATAGCCCAGTTGCTGGAGTTGCAGGAAAAAGGCGAGGTCTTCACCGCCTGAATGGGCAAAGGCATGATTGAAGAATTCCGGTGCCAGTGCCCGCAGAGCGTCACTGGTGATCAGAAAATTGCCGCCGGCCTGTAACTGGCAGGGCGTTTGATCAGGCAAGCCCATATCCGCCCCATAGTAGGCATTCTGCCGGATCGACTCGTCAGTACCGTCGGGAAATTCGGGTCGTGTCGGGCCACCAACCACGTCCACCCGGCACGTTTGCTGGACACGCTGGAGTTCGGACAGCCACTGTGGCTCTGGCCATTCGTCGTCATCGAGAAAGGCAAGCAGCTGCGGCGCAAGTGTCAGCGCGCGGGTGCAGGCGGCATTGCGTGCTGCTGAAATGCCAGGCTCGGTGGCTGCCACCGTGTGCAGGGGGAAAGGGTAGCCAGCGCTGCGCAGTGCGTCACAGACTGCCAGGCCTTCAGCGGCAGCATCGTTATCGGATACAACGATTTCCAGACCGTCCGTGTCGGTGAGCCGCGGAAGTGTCTCCAGCAGTTTGCGTAGCCCTGCCGGACGACGATAGGTACAGATGCACAGAACGGTTTTCACGAGACTGCTTGTAGTCGGCGATGGAGGATGCGGGTCAGATATACCGCCATGAATGCTTCGGCTGCCAGTATGCCGAGTAGCGTCGTCTCTGGTTTGAAGAAGTAGAGCGTGAAGCTGACCAGCACACCGCTGAGCATGGCGCCGTAGACGCTGGCCATGGCCAGTACACGGAAGTCTCGCATGGCTTGCAATGCTGCGGCCGGTGCATTGTAACTGGCCGCAAACAGCGTGATGATCGACCAGGTGGCAACGATCAGCCCCATGGGTTTGTCTGCATATTGGTCGGCATACAGAAAGGCATGTATCCATGGCCACAGGATCAACAACATCACACCCATAGCCAGTACGGCGCCCGCCATCAACAGACTGGTGGTCTTGATCTGTTTCTTGACGGCGAGGTGTCTTGACTCTGACAGGGCAACAGCCAGTTCCGGTTTGACCATGTTCTGCCAGGTCAGCAAGGCCACTCGCACCGGACCAAAGAGCACGAAGCCTGCGGCCAGTGGTGCATAGGCGTTGGGGCCATTGGTCGCCGTGATGATCAAGCTGTGCGCCTGAGCCAGAAACAGGGTGGTCAGGGATCCTGCCAGCGCCCAGCGGGATTGCTCCCAGACATCGCGATAGCTACTGATGCCCGCCAGCGTCAGCCACTTGCGGCCGCTGCCATGCAATCGATAACGTTCCACCAGCATGGCGGCCAGATTGGCCGCGACCAGCGCCAGTAACACATGACTGATACTCAGTTCATCCACCCACAGCGCAACGCCCAGCATCACGATGATGCCTGTGCCGACATAGGTGGCGTCGCCAGACGCCGTTACCAGGGGCCGCATGCGGGCGTAGCCGGCACTGCGGCTGAAGTGGCGAGCCGAGTAGATGGCCACGAACAGGGCTACCGAGAGTGTCACGCTGGCGTCCTGCTCACTCCAGCCCGAGTAGATGAATCCGCAGACAACCAGTGCGATGAACAGCATCAGGTTCAGCGTGCTGAACATCCCTTCCTGCCGTGACCTCTCGACGGGATCCTTGACGATAGGGGTGTAGACCGTCAGCGGTGTCGAGATCAGCGCATTGTTGATTGCTGATGCGAACATGGCGAGAACGAAGGCGAAGGCAAAGATGCCGTAGTCGTACGGTGTCACCAGCCGCAGCAGTACCAGATTCAGCGCGAAGTGAAAGCCGCTGACCAGTGCCTGAGCGCCGACGGACAGGGCAAGCCGGGAGGTCACCAACTGTATGAGCTTGCCTGTGATTCCTCCGCCTGACATGCCGTTTTTCGCACCTGGCGGCTCCATTGCTGTCTGTGCCCCCGTCATGGCTGCCGGCCGCTCATCGGCTGTGTCAACGCTTGTCACCGTGTTCAGGCTCGCTTGTTACTGATCAGCATGCCCATGCCGTTCTTGAGAAGTATAGCGCCCAGCAATACCGGTTCGACCAGGTAGCGGAATGCGAAGCGACGGGGGTTCTCGAGCAGGCGGAAGCTCCACTCCAGTCCCAGTCGTCCCATCCAGCGAGGAGGGGTCTTGACTGCGCCTGCGACATATTCCATGCAGGCGCCGCAGGTGAACACGATCGGTGCATTGATCAGGTGGCGGTGCGCGTATAACCAGGCTTCCTGCTTCGGCGCTCCAAAACCGATCAACACGATTTTCGCGTTACTCGCGTTCATCTCGTCGATGACAGCCAGACTCTCCGCACTCATCGGAGTCTGGTCGAAGTAGCCATCATGACCGGTCAGGTTGACGCCCGGGCATTGCTCGCGCACGATATCCATGGCGCGTGACTGTATATCCGCATTCTGGCCGACGTGAAAGACGGTCCAGTCCCGGTCGCGAGCCAGTTGCATCAATGGCATGATGAAGTCGACGTAGGTCAGGCGATGCGCGCGCGTAACCGGGATGCGCAGCAACTGCATGAGCCAGATGACGGGCATGCCATCAACCAGAACGGTGGCGCCCTGATAATGCTTTCGCAGTTCAGCGTCTGTGAAATAGCTGTAGAGCGAATGCAGGTTGTGGTACAGCACGCTGCGGCGCTCGGAATTCTGCACGGTGGATTCGGTCAGCTGGAGATAGTCTTCCAGGGTACCCGGGTGTGCGAAAAATCCCAGCAGGGATCGCTGAGGCAGTCCAGCAGGATCAGTTGCCATCGTAAGAAACACTTGGAGGTTGAGGGAGCAGGCAGTCCCGACAGGGAGCTGCGATGCTGAAATTTCCGGTATCTGTTTCGAGCATAGGTCACGTCGTGACTCGATACCTTATCGGCTGCAGGGCTCTCGGTCTACAACCGTGGCCGCGCCTGAAAATTGACTGCCGGCAGGCGCTCGTGGCTGCCGGTGGCAGTGGAGCCCTTCTGGTCGAGGGCCCCGTTACAGCTGGGAAAATCAGTAGGCGTTCTTGTGAGTCCAGCCCTTGAACACTGTCAGGACGAGGATCTTGATATCGAGGAACAGTGACCAGTGCTTCACGTAATAGCGGTCATGTTCGATACGGGACACCATGTCACTGACCCGACGGGTTTCACCGCGAAAGCCATTGATCTGAGCCCAGCCTGTGATACCCGGCTTGACACAATAACGAGAACCCAGCGCAGGGATCACGTATTTGAAGTCTTCATCCAGTTTCAGAGGGTGTGGGCGAGGACCGACCATGGACATGGAACCCTGAATCACGTTGAACAGCTGGGGCAGCTCATCCAGGCTGGTGCGACGCAGAAAGGCACCGATTCGGGTAATGCGCGGGTCATCCTTCTGAGCCTGCTTGAACTCCTGCGAACCGGTCTGGTACATCGTACGGAATTTGTAAACCTTGATGATCTCGCGGTTACGACCACTTCGAGCCTGGCAGAACAGCGCAGGGCCGGTGCTGTCCAACTTGATCGCGATGGAGATCAAGGCCATCAGGGGAAACAGAATCAGCAGGGCGATCGAACCGAAGACAAAATCCTCGAGGCGCTTGACAGCTGCATTGATCCCTGTGATGGGCCACAGTGTCGAGGTGTCGCTGTGTACCAGTGTACTCAGACGTTCTTCATCGACTGGCAGATCGTTTATATAAGCCGCGTTGGCACTTTCAGTATCCAAGACTGTGTTGCTCTGATTGTTTTTTATTGCGCTGGCGCCTGACACCTTGTTCTCCTGTATCCGAATCGGACATGACACTGAGCTTCCTGATCTGTTGCCAGGAGCCCGTGTTAAATAATTGAAATTCAAGTGATATTACTGCAAGCAACATTATGGTTGCGTGACAGCTGACTCGTTTGGTTAATGTAACTAAAGGGTATTACAGTGTCTGCAGTAGCAGGCACATAAACCCCAAGGGACACATTGTTTCACTCGTGCTTCTTCAGTCCAATTGTTCCTGGTAATAGGTGTAGTGTCTGGGCGTCGGAGTTGACGAGCCATTCATGATGCAACCACTCACGCGAACACCTGAAAATGTCAGTCGCTTGAGGGCTTCATTCAGTTGTGGCTCCTTCACTTCGCCTTCCTTTACTACCATGATAGTAGAACCTGCGTGTTTGCCCAGTGAAGCGGCTGTTGAAACACTCAAAACCGGTGGGGTGTCGATGATGACGAGGTCGAAACGAGGCGCCACGGCGTTCAGGAAAGCCCCGAACTCCTTGTCGCTCGGCATGTCAACGCCACCATTACCGGCGCCGGAGTAACCCCGTGGTATGCAATACAGGTTGGCAACAGAAGTCGCCTTCACGGTTTCCTTCAACTCGCTCTTGCCACGCACGACTTCGGGCAGGCCTGGTCCGACCGGCAGTCCCAGAGACTTGTGCAGCTGACCCCGTTGGTAGTCGGAGTCGATCAACAGCACCTTCTTGCCTGTCTGTGCGACCAGTACCGCCAGGTTCATGCTCAGGAAGGACTTGCCCATGCTGGGCAAGGGGCTGGTGAACATCAGCACGTTGTTGTCGGCATCGGCCATGACATCTTCGAGCATGCTGCGCAGGCCACGCAGATTCTCGATGGAATAGTCTTCCGGCTTCGACAGGGCCAGTACATTGCCCGAAATGGCCTTGCTGGCATCGCCACCACTACTGCCTGGCAGAAGTTTGCGCGGGTTGACTGCGGTAGGGCTACCCAGGCGTCGCTGGGCCGAACTCTTGGGGATGTTCATGTAAACCGGCAGACCTGAGGCTCTTTCCAGTGAGTCCTGGTCACTGATGACGGTGGACAGCGCCGAGCGCAGGGTCAGATAGAGCGTGTAGAGAAACAGCGTTGTCAGTGTGCCGCCAACGATCGCCAGCAAGGCACTCGGGGAAACCGGCTTGCGAGGTGGCAAGGCATCGTCGATGATCTGGACTTCGCCGACGTTGCCGACATTGGACAGTCGCAGTTTCTGCAGGCCTTCCGAAATCTCGATGAACAGCTTGCGCTTGGTTTCCAGCTCATCTTCCAGGATGGTCAACTCACGCTGTGTATCGGGGCGCGCACTCAGAGTGCCACGAACTTGACGCAGCTTGTCGTTGAGTACATCGATTTCCTTCTGCAGGCGTTTGGGCGTGGGGTGGTTGACCGTATAACGCTTCAGCAGGTCATCGCGCTCGACTTCCTTTTCCAGCAGTTCGGTTTCCAGCTTGTCCAGTTGGCCCAGCTTGAAGTTGGTTTGCGTGTCTTCGCCGAACGAGCCGGCGTTGCGACGGAAATTGGACAAGGCAAGTTCTGCTGCACGCAGATCGGCTTCCACTTTCGGCAGCTGCTCTTCAAAGACTTCGAGCTTTTCATCGGATGAACGGTTCTGGGAACCGAGTTTCACGTCCGTGTATTCACCCAGGATGGCATTGGTCAGATCGGCGATGTGCACGGGGTCATGACCACGGAGCTTGACTGTCACCATGCGCGACTTGGTGTCGGTGGTTTCAGTGGAGAGGTTCGCGCGCAGCTGGCTGACCGCCGCCTGCAGGGAGGCGCGTGAGACGGAGAATTCCACACCAGCCGGTGCATCGAGCTCCGCGACATTGATTGTCAGCGCATCACGACCGGGAATCTCGACAGTCACTGCAGTACCGATGTCGGCCTGTGCAATCAGTTCTTCGCCATTTTCGTCATCGAGCCGGTAGGCATTTTCACCCAGAGCCGTCAGTGTCAGTCCACGATCTTCCCACTCTCGTGGGACGACCAGTTCGGCCAGCGTGATGCTGACATCGTTCCAGGCGTATTTCCGTGCGAATGACAACTGGCTGACCAGATTGCCCAGCGCGGGGATTTCGCGCGTCAGGTCGGACAGGATGGGGAGTTGCTTCGGTTCTGCAGAAGTGCGCAGATCGAAGGCCTCGACCACCGGGCTGAGCACCTTGCGAGAACGCAGCAGGTTGGCCTCTTCCTTGATGGTCGGCGCATTCCAGTCAGTCTGGGCAACACTGCTACCGTCGTCGAAATAGTTGCGCTCTTCCAGTACTTCCACCAGAGCGGAGGTCTCGTAAGTCTTTTCGGTGCTGATCAGATAGAGCCACGCGAAAAACAAGCCGAGCAGAAGTGTCAGAAAGAGACCAAACTTGTGACGCAGCATCAGGCGCAGGTATTCTTTTGCGTCACTGGTTGCTGGCACGGTTGCATATCCTTGCATAGGGGCGCCGGGTTGCGGGTAATTAAGAGTCTTCATCAAAGCTGTAAGTCCGTCGTCGTTGGCTTGGCCATGAACCTGATGAGTATAGAGCCTGGGGCGTTTATCACTTGTGCCCGGGGTTCACTCAAATCGTTCACTGCTGCCGTGCTTGTTATTATTATTGGCTCACGCACTGTGAGTGTTGCATGACGTATTGGTTGTGCGAGTTCTACCTGCAAGCTTGAGGGTGGTAGTCATCAAATCGGGATTGCTATTGCAAACAGAGCCGGCCCTTATTCCGGAATCGGGATGGCGCGATTGTAGCAACTCGCCTTCGTTGAATTGTGAAGTTGTTTTAATAAACATCAGTCGGAGGTAGTTTGTGGGTCATTCCAAGACCTGGCGCAGATTTCGTCACTTCAGTGCTTGTATCGGGAGGGCGGGTAGGCCCCGTATTGCCCGATGGCTGCTGTTTGCGGTGCTGGTCTACGCGGTGTTGTCGGTTCTCCTGCGCTCGTTGGTGCCGCCGCCAGTGGCCGTCAGTATGATGAGTGTGCAGCATAGTGCCAGTCACTTGCAGTTTCTTCACGACGACACCTGGCAAGGTGAGCAAGGCCATCGCCAGCTGTCGCAGGAGATATTCGATGAAGTGTTCCGCATGATCGATCAGGCAGAGCACTTCATACTACTGGACATGTTTCTGTTCAATGCCTGGCAAGGGCCCATTCCGGAGAGGCACCGAGCGTTGTCGGACGAGCTGACGACAGCCCTGATATCCAGTCAGCAGCGTTCCCCGGACTTGCAGATCATCGTCATCAGCGATCCGATAAACACCGTTTACGGTGGTCTGGAGTCGGTGCATTTCAATCGCTTGCAGCAGGCCGGGATTCCGGTGGTGCAGACCGATCTATCCAGATTGCAGGACAGCAATCCCACCTGGTCCGGCTTCTGGCGCGTGTTCATTCAACCTTTCGGCAACGGAGCGGGTGAACTGCTGCCTAACCCGTTTGGCGAGGGACGTGTCTCTCTTCGCAGTTATCTGTCGCTGTTGAACTTCAAGGCCAACCATCGAAAGCTGCTGGTCACCGATAGCGGTGATGATGACAAGCTCCGGGCGCTGGTTGCGTCTGCCAATCCGCATGATGGCAGCAGTGCGCACCGCAATGTGGCCGTGTCGTTTTCGGGGGAAGCTGCGGTCGAGCTGGTCGCTGTCGAGCGCGAATTGCTGGTCATGAATGATGCGCAGGAACAGGTGCAGCAACTGGATGAGGTGCTACTCAGTCTCGGCGTGGTGCTGCCGGATTCGATGAGCCGGGAGTCCGTCTCCGATGCCGGGCAAACGCCGGCGACACGGGGAAGTCCGACAGTTCAGGTGTTGGGTGAGTCCCGCATCCTGGATGCCGTACTGCAGGCAGTGAACCAGGCGGAAGCGGGTGATGCGGTGGATCTGGCCATGTTCTATCTCAGCGAACGCTCCATCATCAAGGCTCTGATTGCCGCCAGGGCGCGTGGTGCCAGCGTACGCGTACTGCTGGACGTCAACAACGATGCCTTTGGCCGGCAGAAGAATGGCGTGCCGAACAGGCCGGTCGCGGCTGAGCTTGTAGCAGGCAATATCGATGTGCGGTGGTGCGCAACCTCCGGTGAGCAATGTCATGCCAAGTGGTTGCATGTCTCGCAGGGCTCTGCCGCTCATGTGTTCCTGCTGGGGTCGGCGAATTTCACTCGACGCAACCTTCAGGACCTGAACCTGGAGACCAATGTGCAAGTCCGCACAGCATCGGATTCTGCGCTGGCCGCTGAAATGATCACTTTCTTCGATCGGCAGTGGAACAATTCCGGCGGACGTACGTATTCAGTGGACTATGAGGAATTTTCTGATGACAGCCTGTGGTTGACACTGCAATACCGATTCATGGAAATGTCGGGTCTGAGCACTTTCTGATGAGTGTTGACGTGAACCTGACAGATGCCTGATGTCCTGAAATGTGCAGTGGCCGCGGGTCCTGTCAGGGTCTGTCGGACTGGTGTGCGGCGCACCGTATCCGGGCTGAACGCAAGTCTTCTCATGGCAAGCCTGGTCTTGGTTGCCTGCGATCGCAATTCGGCACTCACGGCCGAGGGAGATGGGCCGAATTCTCCGGATGACACGGCTGCGTTCTCCCTGCTGGCATTGTCGGATCTCGCTGTTCGCAAGGCAGATGGTCCGAGTGTGGGACCGGTCATGTTTCCGGATGATCTGGGTCTGCATCCGGATGCCGATGCCGAATCGCTCAGCTTGCGCGCAGTGTTGTCGGCAGAGGGTGGCGAGACGATCGGAGTACAGGTACAACTGGATCGTCTGGCTCTGGATCGCAGCACCTCGGGAGAATCGGCTTGGGAGTATTCGGATGTCATGAGATCCAGTGTGCTGCTCAGTGACCCGGCTCTGCCCGAAGAGGTTCGAGACCAGCAGGTGCAACGCCGAGCACTGGGTCTGGCAGACAGCACGACGGCAGAAATCCATGTCAATGCAACGCGCATGGGTCAGTACAGGGCGGATAGCGTCGAGGCAGAGCACGGCGTGCATGGCGACTGCCGCGCCAGGTTCGTTATCAGTACCATCCTCCCGGACAGGCTTGAAGGGCCTGATCAGCGGGATGCTCCAGCGGCCAATGGGCATGATGGTCGGGTAGCCAGCAAGCGAACCGGGCAGCGCCTGGATATGCAACTGGAGCTGCGCGACTGCCCGACGACTCTGGAGATAGATGATCTACGGCAGTGGACAGCTCGCGCCATCCCCGTGATTGCGACGTTCAACGAGCCGCTCCGAGCAGCAAGTGACACTACGGCGAATGAGGAGCCGCAGGCCTGGCAAGGTCGGGCCTGGCTGTCCAATGCCTGGGGCGCGCTGCCGGGTTCGGCCGGCGCCGTCGTGATCGATACGGTCGAGCTCTTTCTGGATTCATCGACCGAGACAGGCAGTCCGGAAAGCCTGTTGTCGGTCACACGCAGCAAGCGCCGGTCGGGGCGTGGCCCCGAAACGGTGCAGGGAACCCTGACTGAATTGCCGGCGGCAGTTCGAACGCTTGACTGGCAGTGGACAGAGCCGGAACGAGCGCCATCGAGGCCGGATGCTCATTCATTGCCGGCATCCATTCAGATCAACAGTGCCGATGAATCCTACCAACTGCTACTGACGCCGTTACAGCCACCATCGGTGCTGCCCGGATTCGATGGTAATCGCTGGCGCGGGGCGGTGACCGTCAGCGGCACGCACAAGGGGGTCGGGTTTGTGGATTACCAGCCATTGCAGGACAATGAAAACAAGCAGCGAGAGGTGGGCAGGTGAAGATAACGGGGGCAGGCAAGAACCGACGGCGTCTGGCATCGGTCTGCAGCGGTAAATCGACAGGGTGGTTCACCAGTGGCAATACCGTACTGTTGCTGGGGCTGCTGCTGAGTGTGGCTGGCTGCAATCGTGACGATGAGTCGGTGTCGCCCGAGTCTGTGGTGGCCCGTTCTGCTGCCGCGGAACGGGGTGCTGCGGTAGCGACAGAGGGTGATGGTGGGGGCGTTCAGGTCGCACCGCTCGTACAGGCCGATGCGGACGCCAGTGTTGTGGTGAGCGAGCCTGTCGTGCCACTCGACGCTGCCGGAGATTGGCCGGCAGCTCGGTTTGCCACCAGCGGCCTGATTCCGTTCGAGGCGCAGCGCCAGGGCGATGCGGCGGCCGGCCGCACGGCCTTGCTGGAGGCGGCCTATGTCAGCTGTGGTCTGCCCGAGCGAGTCTTTCGACAGCTGCTGGACGGCGCGGAGCCTGTCCAGATCGAGGGTCGCACGGCTGCGGCGCAGGGTTTGCCTTACAACGTCAATGTCTTTCAGAACGATGACGGGGATGGCATTGTCAGCAGCAATTGCCTGACCTGTCACGCAACGCCCTTGTTCGGCGAACTGGTGGTCGGGCTGGGCAACGAGTTTCTGGATTTCACCAGCGATGCCTCTGTTCTGGCAGAACGGGCCGGGCTGCTGGTCGAGGGACCGGCTGAAACCGCCATCTGGGAGCTCTATGCCGATCGAATCGCCGCCATTGCCCCGTACATCCGCCCCCATACCACGGGGGTCAATCCGGCGAACAACCTGACCGCGGCATTGATTGCCCACCGGCATGCCGAAGACAACGCCTGGTCTGACGAGCCCTTGCTGAGCTTGCCGCCAGAAGATCCACCGCCGGTAAGTGTGCCACCCTGGTGGCGCATGCAGAAAAAGCCTGCCATGTTCAATATGGGAGAAGGTCGAGGAGACCATGCCAGGCTCATGATGTCGGCTTCCATGCTGTGCACGGACAGTATCGAGGAGTTGCAGCAAATCGATGCCTATGCACCGGATATACGCGCGTTCATCTCCAGCCTGGAAGCTCCGGCATGGCCATTCGAGATCGATGAGCCACGCGCCGCAGACGGTCGGCAACTGTTCGAGCAGACC
The DNA here is from genome assembly GCA_947499955.1 of uncultured Granulosicoccus sp. Classification (GTDB taxonomy): domain Bacteria; phylum Pseudomonadota; class Gammaproteobacteria; order Granulosicoccales; family Granulosicoccaceae; genus Granulosicoccus. The sequence continues at coordinate 58,591 of CANMQI010000006.1, read as the reverse complement.
TGTTCGCGCTGCCATGGAACGTATGGGGATGAACCTGTTTACCCGGCTCGGCTGGTACCGCTGGAGACCATCGGTACCGATCCCGCACTGGTCGAGTTTGCCTATGGGCAGGGGGCTGCCTATGTCGACTGGTTCAACCGTTCCTATTACGGCATCCTGGCGACCGCCGCGCCAGGCCATGGTTATGTAGCGCCTCCGCTGGATGGCATCTGGGCCAGCGCCCCGTTTCTGCACAACGGCTCGGTCCCCAGTCTGCGGGCCGTACTGGACAGCGGCAGCCGGCCATCGCTCTGGCGGCATACCGTCAGTGATGCATCGGATCCCGACAGCTACGATCAGCTGAACATGGGCTGGTCCTTCGAGATACCATCGGAGGACAAGACCACGGCTGCCGTACCTCAGTCCATCTACGACACCCGTCTTCCCGGTTATGCGAACACAGGGCACCCTTTTGGCGACCATTTCAGTGACGCGCAGCGCCTGGCGGTACTGGAATATCTGAAGACGCTGTAAGCGCACGCGATGCTGGAGCCTGCTGTTCTCGACAGTTGGCTCTGTAGGGGGCTTCAATTGCATCGCAAACTGTGTTGGAGTGTTGCTGAATTCTTCATCAGGGCAGGTTGACTCTGCCTCTCAACAAGTCTGGAACAACAAGAAAATGCTGAACACACCTTATCTCCTGTTTCTGGGTGATGCCCCTGATGCCCTGGCAGCAAAAGTTGCGCAGGGTGTGCGTGACTGGCGACCAGAGAACTGTGTCGGTCAGTACCGTCTGCCGGGCTGTCAGGCGGACATGGGCTTGCCCGACATGAGTATCGAGGATGCTGTCAAGGCAGGGGCCCGCACCCTGCTGGTGGGGGTGGCCAACCGGGGTGGTCGCATTGGGGAAAGCTGGAACGCCGCTTTCGAGCAGGCACTGGCTGCCGGGATGGACATCGCCTCCGGTCTGCATACCTTGCTCAGTGACAACCCGCTATTGGTCGCATTGGCCGAAGAACATGGGCAGTCCCTGTTCGATGTGCGGGTACCTCGGCAGCAATTTCCCATTGCCACTGGCAAGAAACGCAGCGGCAAGCGCTGTCTGCCAATTGGTACGGATTGCTCCATCGGCAAGATGTATACAGCCATGGCGATGGAGAAGACCATGCGCGAGCGCGGTATGAAAGCCACATTTCGGGCGACCGGCCAGACCGGTATCCTGATCACCGGCGGTGGCATTCCACTGGATGCTGTCGTGGCAGACTTCATGGCCGGCGCCGTGGAGTGGCTGACGCCTGACAATGATGATGATCACTGGGATCTCATCGAAGGCCAGGGCAGCATTTTCCATGCATCCTATTCCGGTGTCACCATGGCCCTGATTCACGGCGGAGCGCCGGATGCCCTGGTGCTGTGTCACGAACCGACGCGTACGCATATGCGCGGCTTGCCCGACTATGCACTCCCGAGTCTTGAATTGTTGCGAGATACCGCCCTGGTATTGGCAAGATTCGTCAACCCGGACTGTCAGGTGACCGGCATCTCCGTGAATACGGCCGCTCTGGATGAAGATCAGGCCAGGCAGGTGCTGGGTGATATCGAGCAGCGTATGCAGCTGCCAACCGTTGATCCTTACCGTCACGGAGCCGATCGACTGGTGGATGCTCTGGTATGAGTGGTGTAGACAGCCGAGCTGCAATGACGCTGGAGATCAGCCGTGATCGTTTCGCCACGGCCGGTACTTTCACGATTTCCAGAGGATCGCGCACCGAAGTCAATGTTGTCACCGTGAAGCTGATGGCGGATGGTTTTGTCGGTCTGGGCGAATGTGTGCCTTACGCTCGCTACGATGAATCGATGGACAGTGTCTGTGATCAGATCCGTGCGCTGGAAGCCGATCTGGCGGCAGGACTTGATCGTCAGGCTCTGCAGAGCGCCATGCCTGCAGGCGCTGCGCGTAATGCGCTGGATTGCGCCCTGTGGGATCTGGAAGCAAAGCGTACCGGCAAGCCGGTCTGGCAACTGGCCGGACTGGAGACACCGACAAGTGTCGTCACGGCTTACACCCTGTCGCTGGATACGCCAGCCAATATGCTGGCCTCTGCGAGAAAGAATGCCTTCAGGCCCTTGTTGAAACTCAAACTCGGCGGTGAGGGCGATCTGGAAAGACTGCGGGCCGTTCGCGAAGGTGCACCCGATAGCCGCTTGATTGTCGATGCCAATGAAGGCTGGTCGGCCGCCGACTACGACGAGCTGGCACCACGGATGCTGGAACTGGGTGTGGCTCTGGTGGAGCAGCCTTTGCCAGCAGGATCCGACGAGCCTCTGGCCGAGCGTAGTCGCCCCTTGCCGGTGTGTGCCGATGAAGCCTGCCACGATCGAGACAGCCTTGCATCACTGGTTGGCAAATATGATGTCATCAATATCAAGCTGGACAAGACCGGTGGACTGACCGAAGCCTTGTCGATGCGCGATGCGGCCCGCGAAGCAGGCTTCGGCATCATGGTCGGTTGCATGGTGGGCAGTTCTCTGGGTATGGCACCGGCGCAGCTGGTCGCACAGGGCGTGGAGTTTGTCGACCTTGACGGGCCTTTATTGCTCTCGGAAGACCGGGAGTCGGCCATACGCTACGAAGGCAGTGACATGCATCCCGCAGACGCCGCTCTTTGGGGCTGAGTAATGATGTTGTAGTATCTGCGGTGGAGAGCCTTGTCGGCACGAAGGCTGAGATCCTCAGCGACTGACCGGCAGGGCTTGTTCGGCCCGCATTCGCGAGCGACCCACTGAGGACTGAGCGCATGTCTGAACGGATCATTGTTGTTGGTGGGGGCGCTGGCGGCCTGGAACTCGTGGTCAAGCTCGCTCGCAAGCTGAGGCGCGCAGACGATGTGTCAGTGATGTTGATTGACATGAACGCATCCCATATCTGGAAGCCTTTGTTGCACGAAGTGGCCACCGGCTCGCTGGACAGTCATCATGATGAAACCAGCTATCGCATGTTGGCCAGAAAGCACAAGTTCGATTTTCTGCTAGGTCGCGTTGTGCAGGTGGATACCGGTGAGCAACAGGTCTCTGTGGCGGCGGAATTCGATGACGATGGGGCGCAATTGGTGGCCGAGCGAACCATTGCCTACGATCAACTGGTTCTGAGTCCCGGCAGTCGCAGCAACGACTTTGGTACGAAAGGCGTCGCCGAACATTGCATCACCCTGGATTCCAGGTCGCAGGCCGAGCGCTTCCACCAGCTGTACCTCAAGCAGCTTCATCGGGTCAGTGGATCTACCGATCCTGATGCCGAATTGTCGGTCGTCATCGTCGGTGGCGGGGCAACCGGCGTCGAGTTGGCAGCAGATCTGCATAATGTTGCCGGTCGTCTGCAGGATTACGGATTCCGGAAGTTCTCGCAGGAGCGGCTCAAGGTTTCTGTCATCGAGGCAGGTGCCATGCTGCTGCCACAGCTCCCGAAGCGTATCGGTCTGAGTATCCGGGAAGAGCTGCAGTCCATCGGCGTCTCGGTGCAGACCGACACCCGCATTGCCAGCGTCGAAAACGACGCGCTGTTGACCAGTGACGGGCGCAGGATCGTGGCGGATATCAGTGTCTGGGCAGCCGGAATCAAGGCGCCGGATTTTCTCGCCGACAGCGGTCTTGCCTGTGATGGTATTGGCAGGGTCAAGGTCAATGCCGATCTGAGCGTCGAGGGGCACAGCAATGTCTTTGGTCTGGGTGACTGCTGCCATTGTCCGACCCGGGAGGGCGGCACGGTACCACCCCGAGCGCAGTCAGCGCATCAGATGGCCTCGGTGCTGGCTAACAATATCCTGGCCGCGCGTCGCGGCAAGCCGTTGAAGGAATTTGTCTACAAGGATTTCGGCAGTCTTATAAGTCTGAGTCGGTTTTCGACGATCGGCAATCTGATGGGCAATCTGGTGCGCGGTACCGTGTTTGTCGAGGGCTGGTTGGCCCGCCTGTTCTATCTATCCTTGTACCGCATGCATCAGAACGCGGTCCATGGACCGGTGTCGACACTGCTGATCATGCTGGGAGATCGTATTCACCGGGCGACGCGCGCCGAGCTGAAGTTGCACTGATCGTTCCGGGCAGGTGATTGGCCGCTGGAGAGGGAGTGTTGACACACTGGCAGTCGGCGCAGGCCACAAGGGGTGAGCACTGGCATCGGCTCAGACGACCGAGGAGCTGACTTGCCTGTCAGGCAAATCAGCTCACAATCGGTCAGGTAGTCGCAAGACTAGGGTTTGGACGAATCGTCAACCGTCTGCGCCTTGCGGGCACGATTGGCTTCAAGACGTGTTCCCACTTTCTTCTCCAGCGCACCGATGCCGGTAACCACTCGGTCGGCCGTCTGGCGAACCACTCCGTCCTTGGCAGTCACCTTGGAATAGGTTCGACCAATGACCGTATCTTCGCCACGAGCCGCGGCTGCACGTTGTTCCTGAAACCTGGCGTTGGCCATTGCCGTGGTTTCCTGCACTTTGGACACGGCGCGTCCCAGTGGCGTCTGGATGACTTCGCCAGGAGCACTGGGGTCACCAGTGGGTGTGGCAGTCCGCGTCAGGGCGGTGAAGTTGGCCAGCAGCCCTTCATCACTGGCTACGGTCTCATCATGGCTGTGAGCTTCGACCCAGCGACGCTCGTTCAGGGCATTGAAAAACAGCCAGGCAGCAATGGCCAGAAGGCATAAGGTGGCAATCCACATCATCGAAACACTCCACTTGGTAAGGCTGATGAGATCAGCAATATCGGTTTAGTCAGGCAGCAGGAACTCTGGTCAGGAAAGCAGAGCCTGCCTGGGTCTCTGGCATGGTACGCCACCGCAGGTATCTGCTCAAGCGGGCGGGGGTAGCAGGGTGTCGCCGATTGCCTGCCAATGAGTCAGTGTTACAGTAGCGGCCGCGTCAGACAGGGGTTTAATGTCGCCGATCGAGCATTCGGCGTACCCTTTTCACCTGTGATATTTTACTGAAGTCTACCGATGGGATCGATGATGAAAACCCTGCGTATTGCCACCCGTAACAGTCCGCTTGCCTTGTGGCAGGCCGAAGATGTCAAGACGCGTGTCGAGGCGCTGAATACGGGTGTACAGGTCGAACTGCTCCGGATGACGACCCGTGGAGACCAGCTGCTGGACAGTCCATTGGCCAAGATCGGTGGCAAGGGGCTGTTTGTCAAGGAGCTGGAGACCGCCATGCTCGACGGGGCTGCCGACATCGCTGTGCATTCCATCAAGGATGTGCCGGCGGTGTTGCCCGAAGGGCTGCAGGTCGTGCATATCCTGGAGCGGGAAAACCCGCATGACGCCTTTGTCTCCAATCAGTTTCAATCCGCGGCGGAGTTGCCCGAGCGCGCCATCGTCGGCACTTGCAGTCTGCGTCGGCAGGCGCAGTTGCTGGCAAAGTACCCGCATCTGGAAGTCCACAATCTGCGAGGCAACGTCAATACACGCCTGGCAAAGCTGGATGACGGGGAATACGATGCCATCATCCTGGCCTCGGCTGGTCTGATCAGGCTGAGCATGGAGGAGCGTATCGCCACGGAGATCGAAGTGGAGCAAAGCCTGCCAGCCGCCGGGCAAGGCATTGTCGGCATTGAATCCCGCATCGATGACATGGACACCATTGAACTGCTGGATCGCCTGCATCATCAGGAAACCAGCTATCGCGTGCAGGCCGAGCGCGCATTGAGCGCACGTCTGGACGGTGGCTGCCAGGTTCCCATTGCTGCCTATTCCGTGCTGGAGGGCAATCAGCTGTGGTTGCGCGGTCTGGTTGCATCTCCGGATGGCAAGAATGTCGTGACAGCTGATGCGCGGGGGCATTGCAATGAAGCCGTCGATCTGGGGGTGAAGGTCGCCGAGATGCTGCTGTACCGGGGGGCGAGTGACATTCTGCGCGAGCTGGGACTGAAGCCGGCTTCACTGGAAGAGGTGGCCGCCAGTGCCGGCAAATATGTCCGGCGCAATCAGAAGACGTAACCTCTGGTGCTTAAAGTCTGAACTCTTGCGGCCAATAAGGCCCAATATGGATCAAACTACCCCACTGTCCTTGAACGAAACAGATGACTACCTGTCGCCGGGTAGTCGCGTCAAGACGCGCATTCTGCTCATCGATGATGATGAAGCCTACTGCTTTCTGTGCAAGCGCTACCTGCGTTCGGACGAGTCGTTCCAGCACACCGTCATCTCTGCCGGTACGACCAGCGAGGCGCTGGCCATCTGCGAGGTAGACACGTTCGACTGTATCGTGATCGACTATCGTCTACCTGACATGATGGGAACCGAGGTCATCAAGATGCTTCGGGAAAAGATGGGGCATACCATGCCACCGACCATCGTCTTCACGGCAGATGGTGGGGAAGAGGCTGCTATCGAAGCTGTTCGTTCCGGCGCCAATGATTTTCTGGCCAAGCGCAATGTCACACAGCAGTCGTTGTGCCGGGCCGTCAAGAACACGATCGAGAAGGGCATGCTGCGCAAGTCTCTGATGAGTCGTGTCAAGGAACTCGAAGCCGCCAACCAGTTGCTGATCAAGCGCAATGACGAGATCAAGCGTTTCTATCACACGGTGTCGCACGAAGTGAAAACGCCATTGACGGCCATTCAGGAATTCGTGGCCATCGTGGCTGATGGCCTGGCAGGCCCGATAGAAGAAGAACAGAAAACCATCCTGAACTATGCGCTGGAGAGCTGTGATCAGATATCCACGCACTTCAATGACCTGCTGGAACTGTCACGCTTCGAAACCGGCAAGATGACCATCGATCTGAAGCCTTGCAGTATTCATGATGTCTTTGATCACTGTGTAGTCGCTGCCACACCGGCAGCCGTGGCCAAGGGGATCACTCTGACGGTGAACGACCAGACGCAATTGCCGCCCGTCATGATGCAGGCCAATCGCATCATTCAGGTGCTGAGCAATCTGATCAACAATGCGGTCAAGTTCACGGGGCCAGGTGGCAGCGTGACAGTGGACAGTGAACTCAGCGACGACAATCGCCAGTTGCGTCTGAGCGTTCGCGATACGGGTTGCGGTATCCCGGAGACGGATACCGGCAAGGTCTTCGACCGCCTCTATCAGGTCAATCCTGCCAACGATCAGCAGAACGGACCGGGCATGGGGCTGGGCCTGAGCATCGCCTCGGAAATTGTTGCCTTGCACGGCAGCGCCCTGGAAGTCGAAAGCGAGCTGGGTGTTGGCAGTGTGTTCTCGTTCTGCCTGAAGACGGCTCTGGGCGAGGATCAGCTGCAGGTCGCCTGAGCGCCGTACAGGAATTTTCCGCTTGACCGGAAAGTCGTCGAGACTCCGGTGGCAGCCCTGATTCCGGGGTTCTGAAAACTACACGTTCGACAATGGCACCAGTTGGCCATGGCCTGTCGTGCCAACACACTCGAGAGTGTGTTGCCATGCCGTTTTCAGCCTGAAATCGAATTTGCCTATTGTTAGTATCAAAATGCAATGACTGTCAACTGACTGGCATTACAGCTGGTACAATAACAGGTCAATTTGAGCAGGAGTCTTACGTGCTAATCGGAGTTCCTACGGAAACGTACGCTGGCGAAAAACGTGTCGCTATGACACCCGAGACCGCTGGTCACATCATGAAGCTCGGCCACACCCTGTGTGTGCAGAGCGGTGCCGGCCTGTCCGCCAATATTGCAGATGAGCTTTACACCGAAGCAGGGGTTGAAGTCTTGCCCGATGCCAAAGCGGTTTATGACAAGGCCGACCTGATAATGAAAGTCAGGGCCCCGGCTCAGGATTCCAGCAATGGTGATGAAGTCGCCTTGTTGCGTTCCGGTACAGCGCTGGTGAGTTTCATCTGGCCAGCGCAGAACGAAGAGTTGATGAAGGCTCTGGCTGCCCGCAATGTGACGGTGCTGGCCATGGACTCCGTACCTCGGATGTCGCGTGCGCAGAAGATGGATGCCCTGAGTTCGATGGCCAATATCGGTGGTTATCGGGCGGTGGTGGAAGCTGCCAACCAGTTCGGGCGCTTCTTTACCGGTCAGATCACGGCAGCTGGCAAGGTGCCACCCGCCAAGGTTCTGGTGATCGGTGCCGGTGTTGCCGGTCTGGCTGCCATTGGTGCTGCTCGCGGCATGGGCGCTATCGTCAGGGCTTTCGACACACGCCCTGAAGCGGCTGAACAGGTCGAGAGCATGGGGGCTGAATTTCTCATGCTGGATTTCAAGGATGATGAGGACGGCGCTGGCGAAGGTGGTTATGCCAAGGTCATGAGCAAGGAGTTCATCGATGCCGAAATGGCTCTGTTCCGTGAGCAGGCCAAGGATGTCGATATCATCATTACTACAGCTCTGATTCCGGGCAGACCAGCTCCCGAGCTGATCATGACCGACATGGTCGAGTCCATGAAACCGGGCAGTGTCATTGTCGATCTGGCAGCAGAGCAGGGTGGTAACTGCAAGCTCACACGAGCCAATGAAGTCATCAAGCACGGTGGTGTCACACTCATCGGCTATACCGATCTGCCCAGTCGCATGGCAGCACAGTCCAGTCAGCTCTATGGTACGAATCTGCGTCACCTGCTGACCGATCTGACACCCGAGAAAGATGGCGTCATCAATGTCAACATGGAAGATGAGGTGATACGCGGTGCTACCGTGATCAAGGATGGCGAGATTACCTGGCCACCACCGCCACCGAAACTCTCGGCTGCGCCCAAGGCTGCGCCCAAGCCGGTCGCGGTGCCCGAGGCCACCGAAGTCAAGACAGGTGGTGCCGGTGGCAGTCTCATCGCTGCGGCGGTTGCCGCGGTTGCATTGTTGCTGGTTGGTAGTGTGGCACCCGCTGACTTCATGAGTCACTTCACCGTTTTCGTTCTGGCCTGCTTCGTCGGTTATCAGGTTGTCTGGAGTGTCTCTCCGGCACTGCACACACCGTTGATGAGTGTGACCAATGCCATCAGCGGCATCATCGTTGTCGGTGCGCTGTTGCAGATCTCGTCCTCATCCGGAATGGTGGTCTTTCTGGCCGCTCTTGCCACCCTCATTGCCAGTATCAATATTGCCGGCGGATTCTTGGTAACTCAGCGCATGCTGAAAATGTTCAGGAAATAAGAAAAGATGAATCAAGGTATGGTTACGGCTGCCTACATCATTGCAGCCATCCTGTTTATCCTGAGCCTGGCCGGTCTTTCCAAACAGGAAACTGCGCGACGAGGTAATCAGGCGGGTATCGCCGGTATGGCCATTGCGGTGCTGGCCACCATCATCGGAGACGGCGTGTCCAGTTATGGCGTCTTGCTGGTCACGGTGGGTATCGGTGGCGCCATTGGTGCCTGGCTGGCGAAGCGCGTTGAAATGACGCAAATGCCGGAACTGGTTGCGATTCTGCACAGTTTTGTCGGCTTGGCGGCCGTACTGGTCGGATTCGCCAGCTACCTGACGCCCGAATCTCATCTGGTGGGTACCGAACGTACCATCCACGATGTCGAGATCTACCTGGGTATCCTGATTGGTGCTCTGACGTTCACCGGGTCAGTTGTTGCATTCGGCAAGCTCAGTGGCAAGGTCGGTAGCAAGCCGTTGATCCTGCCCAATCGCCACGCACTCAACATCGGTATCGGTGTTGCCTGTCTGGTGTTGCTGTTCATGTTCATCGGTACCGCGCCTGATGCGGCTGCCGAGCATGCAGGCAAGGGTCTGGGAACCTTTCTGCTGATCATCATGACTCTGCTGGCTTTTGCATTCGGTGTGCACATGGTCATGGCCATCGGTGGTGCCGACATGCCTGTCGTCATCTCCATGCTCAACAGCTACTCTGGTTGGGCGGCAGCGGCAACCGGTTTCATGCTGTCCAACGATCTACTGATCGTGGTCGGTGCGCTGGTCGGTTCCAGTGGTGCCATCCTGAGCTACATCATGTGCCGCGCCATGAACCGCAAGTTCCTGAGCGTCATCATGGGGGGGTGGGGCGATGCGCCCAAGACGTCCGGTGGCGACGATAGTGATGAAGAGCAGGGTGAAGTCATCGGTATCAACGCCGACGAAGTGGCCGAGATGTGCAAGAACGCCGACTCGGTTGTCATCGTGCCAGGTTACGGCATGGCTGTGGCTCACGCACAGCACCCCGTCTCCGAGTTGACTCAGAAGCTGAAGGCTGCTGGTATCAATATCCGTTTTGCCATTCATCCGGTTGCCGGTCGTATGCCCGGTCACATGAACGTGCTGCTGGCCGAGGCCAATGTGCCTTACGATCTGGTACTCGAAATGGATGAGATCAACGATGATCTGAGCGAGACCGACGTCGTGATCGTCATTGGCGCCAATGATATCGTCAACCCATCAGCGCTGGAGAATCCGAACAGTCCAATCGCAGGCATGCCGGTTCTGGAAGTCTGGAAAGCCAGACACGTCATTGTCTCCAAGCGATCCATGGCGACCGGTTATGCCGGCGTCGAGAACCCTCTGTTCTTCCGGGAAAATACGCGCATGTTGTTCGGTGACGCCAAGGACAGTGTCAACGGCATACTCGCCAATCTGTAAGAGCTGGAGACCAGCGACCGTTTCGGTCGCTGGTCATCCCGGTCCGCTCGACAGGTTCGGGCGGACCGGCATCTCTTCAAGGCAGCGACAACTCGACAACGGGTCCGGACATCAGTCCGGGCCCGTTTTTCGTTCTACAGCTCTCAGGTAGTCGATCCCAGCAAGCTGGCATTGCCACCTGCCGCAGTCGTATCGATGCAGATATGACGTTCCAGCAGGAAGCGGCTTGAATCTGCCACCGAATTCAGCAGTGGCAGCAAGGGGCCATTGGTTGCTGCCAGCTGCTGACGAATGCTCAGCAGCACATCGGGGTCCTGACTATCGGTCAGAACAACCGCTACCGATTCCTGCTGCAGTCGCGAATGCAACACACTCTCCGAGCCACCGAGTACCTCCGCCAATGGCATCTTGCTCACTGAGCAACCCAGTGCGCGAACCGACTCTTCCAGCTGACCACTGGCCGCCGCACTTGCAGCCGCACTTGCAGCCGCACTGTCCGCCGCATCATCCTCCAGTATCAGGACAGTATTGCGAGGCACTGCGCGCCAGTGGTTGCTTTCACCCGTCGGTCCTGGCAGGACCAGCCCGCCGGTCTCATCCTGAGCTTCATTCCCGGGTAGCGTGTGCTCAGCGACCGTACGATTCATCAGTCGTGGTACATACCAGGGACCACCAGCCTTCGGACCGGTGCCAGACAGGCCTTCTCCACCGAAGGGTTGGGAGCCGACTACTGCGCCAATCTGATTGCGGTTGACGTAGACATTGCCGGCCTGGATGGCATCCACCACCTGCTGTACTCGATCATCGATCCGCGTATGGAGGCCGAATGTCAATCCGAACCCGCGTGCATTGATGTCATCGACCACGCGAGACAGCTCACGTGCCTCGAAGCTGGCCAGGTGCAGAACCGGGCCGAAGATCTCGCTTTCCATGTCGGCAATGCCGTTGACCTTGATCAGTGCAGGCGGGATGATCAGGCGGCTGCAGTCGGTATCGGCTTTCAGCTCTGCCGACAACTCGACCTGGTGCAACAGGCTGCCCGCTTGTCGATGCTGGTCGATATAGGCCGTGAATGCCGAGTGGGCTTCGCTATCGATGACGGGGCCGACATCGGTTGACAATTGCCAGGGGTGTCCGAGCGACAGGGCATCCATGGCGCCTTGCAACATGGTGAGAACGCGTTGATAGGCTTCCTTCTGTACATACAGGATACGCAGCGCTGAGCAGCGTTGCCCGGCACTCTGGAAAGCCGACATGACCGTATCGCGTACCACCTGCTCGGTCAGTGCGGAACTGTCGACGATCATGGCATTCAAGCCACCCGTCTCTGCCATCAGCAACGGGTTGGGAGTGGCGCCTGCTGCAACCTGCTCGGAGGTGCGCATGGCCAGAGAGCGCTCGATGAGTCGACTGGTGTCGGTTGAACCGGTAAAGCAGACGCCATCAATGCGTGGGTCGGTGGTCAATTGCCGTCCTGTTGTCGAACCGAATCCTGGCAGTAATTGCAGGGCGCCCGTCGGGATTCCGCACTGATGCATCAGTGCGATGGCCTTGCCGGCAAGCAGGGGTGTCTGCTCGGCCGGTTTGGCAATGACCACATTGCCACCGACCAGGGCGCCGGCTATCTGGCCGGTGAAGATCGCCAACGGAAAGTTCCACGGGCTGATGCATGCCATCACGCCATGTCCCTGAGGGCCATCAGCGGATGATGCCGACTCCGGTGCCACGGCTGCGTAATAGCGAAGAAAGTCCACGGCTTCACGCACTTCCGATATCGCATCGTTCAGTGTCTTGCCTGCTTCACGACAGAGCATGGCGCAGAATTCTGCCGTGTGTTCTTCAAAGGCATCGGCTGTCGCCTGCAGGGCCGCTGCACGAGTGGCTACCGGTGTGGCGGACCACTCGGCCTTGAAGCTGGCAGCTGCATCGATTGCCTGGGTGACCTGCTCAGCGGTTGCCGGGGCGACGTATCCGACCCGTTCGCTGGCGTCATTGGGTGAGTAGAGTGCTTCGCTGGCCTCCGAGGCTGCCTGGCCGTGTATGAGTGGTGCAACCTGCCACAGAGTTTCCCGGAATTCCTCACGCGCATTCAGTAGTGGTGTGATGGATGCCGGGTCGTTGATGCGAAAGCCTTTCGAATTGCTGCGCTGGGGCTGATACAGGTCCGCGGGCAGTGTGATGCCGGGATGTTCAATGGGGCTGGTCTTCTGCAGCTCCCTGACAGGGCATCGCGCCACATCGGACGGCGGTATGCGCTGATCGACGATCTGGTTGACGAACGAGCTGTTGGCACCGTTCTCCAGCAGTCGGCGTACCAGATAGGCCAGCAGGTCGCGATGGGCGCCGACGGGTGCATAGACGCGGCAGCGTGTCTTGTATTGCTGGTGTACACGTTCGTGCAGCGATTCTCCCATGCCGTGGAGTCGCTGGAACTCGTAGCTTTCCGTGTCGTCGCCTGCCATGTTGCGGATCGCGCTGACACTGTGAGCATTGTGGGTGGCAAACTGGGGGTAGACCAGATGTCGATTGGCCAGAAGAACCTGTGCACACGCCAGATAGCTGACATCGGTGTTGATCTTGCGGGTGAACACCGGAAACGAGGCCAGTCCCAGTTCCTGAGCCTGTTTGATCTCGGTATCCCAGTAAGCGCCCTTGACCAGTCTGACCATGATCTTGCGCTGATTGAGCTCCGTGACGGCCAGCAGCCAGTTGATGACAGGCAGTGCCCGACGACTGTAGGCCTGAACCACAACACCCAGACCATCCCAGCCGGCCAGCGCCGGATCGGCCAGCAGAGCACCGATGACATCCATCGACAATTCCAGTCTGTCAGCTTCTTCTGCATCGATATTGAAGCCGATACCTGCCACCTTTGCCTGAATGGCAAGTTCAGTGACACGGGGTAGCAGCTCGGTCATGACCGCCCTGTGATGCGTGTATTCATAGCGTGGGTGCAAGGCCGACAGTTTGACCGAGATTCCCGGCTTGTCGCGAATGGTGCTGCCGTTGACAGCGGACAGACGCTCGATGGCCTCCGCATAGGCACGCGTGTAGCGATCGGCGTCGTCAAAGGTATGCGCCGCCTCACCCAGCATGTCGTAGGAGTAGGTATAGCCCTGTTTCTCCAGCGTTCTGGCTTCACGCACAGCCTGATCGATAGTCTGGCCAAGTACGAATTGTCGGCCCAGCAGTTTCATGGCCTGACCAACCGCTGTTCGGACGACAGGCTCCCCCACGCGTTTCAGCAGGCCCGACAGCGATCGGGTCGGGTTGTCTCCGTCGTCCAGAACGCGGCCTGTGAGCATCAGGGCCCAGGTGGATGCGTTGACCAGTGGTGAACTGGATTGTCCCAGATGAGCGGCCCAGTCAGAGCTTTCCAGCTTGTCGGCGATCAATTCGTCGATGGTGGTTGCATCGGGTACTCTCAACAGAGCCTCGGCCAGACACATGAGGCCGACGCCTTCACGGGTGGACAAACCGTACTCGGAAAGAAAGCTCTCCATCATGGTGGGTTTGTCGTGAGCACGCAGGAGCTCGACCAGTTTGCAGGCGTCCTGATGGATAGTGTCCAGAGTGCTGTCGTCCAGCTCCAGCGATGTCAGCAGTTGCGTGACAACCTGGGGTTCACTCATCAGATAGCGGCTGCGCAGCTCGGCACGAAGCGTGTTCAGACGTTCAGAGCTGCCGCTCAGTGCTGCCAGTGAATCGTCGTCAGCCGAATGTGAAATGGTCAGCGCAGCCTCTGTTTGCAAGGCACTGACAGCGGAATCAGGAGTCTGAGTGGGAGTAGGCATCTGCGATAACATCCGGAAGGGGTGAGGTATCGAGTATGCAATTAAAGGGGAACTACATTTGTCTTTTATTGGCGCTAAAAAAGGCCATCAAGCTGAAATATTCAGCAAATCTGGTCCAAAAACTCAGATTTGCAACATTTCACGGGTAGTTTTGCTGGCAAACATGTAGCCGGTGCCGCGCACTGTCTTGATCCATTCAAAGCCGTCATCCGACTCTATTTTCTTGCGCAGCTGAGCGACATGATTGTCGATGACCCGGTCATTGGGTTGCCAGTCACGTCCCGTGAGCTGTTCCATGAGATGGTCGCGACTCAATGCCCTCATCGGGCTGTTCACGAATATTTCCAGCAGGTCGTACTCCGCGGTCGTCAGGGCAACGATCTCGTTGTCAGGGCTGCGCAGTTGCCGGGCTGCCGGCATCAGGGTCCAGTCGCCAAAGCGGACAACTTCCATGGCATTGCCAGGTTCCTCGGCAGCCGGTGCTGGAGGCGGAGGTGCGGAGTAGGAGCTTGCTGTCGAACGGGCTCGTCTGAGAACGGAGCGAACCCGGGCAATGAGTTCGCGGATGGGGAAAGGCTTTGTAATGTAATCGTCCGCTCCGATCTCCAGGCCCACTACCGTATCTATCAGGTCGACTCGCCCGGAGACCAGAATGATGGGGATCTCGCTGTGGCGGCGAATGTCTCGCACCAGGTCCAGGCCGTTTTCGCGATCAAGCAACACATCCATGGTGATCAGATCGATCTCGCCTGAACTGAGGCATTCGTACAATTCCTCGCTGGTGGCTGCCTCCACCACAGCAAAGCCCTCGGCTTCCAGAGAAGTCCGCAGCAAGTCTCTAATTCTGAAGTCGTCGTCGACGACCAGTATCTTCGCCGTATGGATCACTGTGTTTGAGAGCGTTTGATGAGTTGAGAGGGATTCATTGGCCAGTTACATGGAGATGATAGCGAGCAGCGGGTGCAAGAACCAGCGATTGAACTCTCAATAATGGTAGGTGTGCAACCGAGCATTTTCCTGAAGCTGTCCATAGCGTCTGCATGCTCGGGTGAAGGGCTTTACGGAATTGAAAAGTTTACAGATTACCAAGCGCTTACCAATCCTGACGCAATGTCCGCCAAAAGTCACTAATCGCCATACATTCGACAATGATAATGAAATTCATGAGATCTCACTGACACAAATTGCCCTTCTGTAACGCTAGGCCAGTCATCTGCAATTTTCAGTTTGATCAATTTTCTATTCAAATACGGAATTCAACGTCAGCCATGAATAGTTCGACCAATAATTCGTCGCTCGCCGAATCAGATGCTTCCGTGATACGAGCGGAACTGGATCGTTTACTGTCAGATCGTCGGTTTTCTGGCGCTCGCCAGATGTCCGCGTTTCTTCGCTATATCGTTTGCGAAACACTGAAAGGCAATGGTGCTCGCATCAAGGCTTACACCGTAGGCGTGGACGCACTGGGCAAGCCGGACGATTTCGATGCGCAGGCGGATCCGTCAGTGCGTGTGCTGGCGCTGCGTCTGCGCAAGACCCTGGCAGCTGCCTACGAGGATAGCCCCGACTGCCTGGCCAGAGTGGTCTTGCGAGTGGGTACCTACGTTCCCGAGTTCTACAAACCGGAAGCCTTTGCAGAGCCGGAGAGTCAGCCCATCCTGCAGCAACCCGATCATGCTTCGGTCAATGAGATGGCGAGCGATGCGCCTGTGAAAGAATCATCCGTGAGGGTGCAGGAAGCCTCCGAAGGTGGCATGGGCATGAAAGGCGTCAACCGGCGATCGGACAGTCAGCAACAGGCATCCTTGAATCGGTTTCGCCGGTCTCCATTGAAAAGTCGTGGGCCCTTGTGTGAAGCGATGTCCAAGAACACCGCCGCATTCACCCGCACCGACATGTCGTCACCTGATCTGAGGATCCCGATCACGACCATGGTCATTCTGCTTGCTCTCCTGCAAGCCACTCTCAATTCTGCAGACGCCAATACCCAGACGGCGAATTCCATCAACGAGGTGTCCAGTGCCAGGTATACGAATGACCATGCTTACCAATACGCTTCCACTCTTGCGCAGGACCTTGACTGAATCATACTTCAGCTCGCAGAATCAACCCTCTCTCGAGGCCCGTCTGGTAGCCGCCAAATCACTCGTCATGCAACAGAAGGCAATGCTTGAAGCCGATCGTTCACGCAGTTACCGGTGGATGAGGCTGTCAGTCACAGCGATGCTGGTGTCTGCCATTGCGGCAGGTCTGCTCGCTCTGGTCTGGTCGATCTGGACGCCGCCGTTCTCGTGGATCGACACTGCTGTATTGAATCTGCTGCAAGGCGCCTCTGTCGGCATAGTTGCGCTGGCACTGGGGGTCAGGCATTGTCATCAGGCTTATAGTGAGAAGATTGCCAACAACAGTGACAGGCAGTTGCAGGCCATGCTATCGATGTTCCGAGTGGTCAAACATGAACTCAACAATGACATGCAGGTTGTGGTGGGCAATGCCGAGCTTGCCAGCATGATGCTGGATACGGATGCACCGGCTTGCAAGCCGGTGGATAATATTCGTGAAGCGGCCACACTGGCGATCGATCGAATTCAGCAACTGACGGTTTTTTCATCGTCTGGTCAAACGGAATTGTCGGCCGTCGATCTGAACGCGATATTGCGTGAAACCGTTGCACGATTGACCAACGAGATGCCAGCCATTGTCATGTTCCGACTGGAACTGGAGCAATTGCCGGATCGCATCATGGCCGATCGCAGTCTGTTGACACTGAGTCTGTCCTATCTGGTCCGGCTGGCCGGCAAGTCGCTTTTCCACGGTGGCGAAATCGTGGTGCGCACATGCAATCTGAACGGGGCAGGCAGTCACTCGGGGGAGATCAACATCACCCTGGAGATCTTCATGATCCGGGGGCTGACCGGTGCGGGCAGCGAGCTTGGCATGGCGTCACGCGATGATGATCGGCGCATCCGGTTTGCTCGAGTGCTGGAGCAGGCGCAGATCACGACAACCGCGCTGGTGGAGCGCAGCGGTGCAACCGTGATGAAGGGCAGTTATTCGGCCAGCAACGAGTCCCTGATCAAGATGGGATTCCATGCCGCAGTGAAGAGCTGCGACAAGAGCGAAATCGTACTCGAAGACACCGCCTGATGAGGCTGGCGGATGAGGATCTCATCTGCCAGCTGCAGGGCCGTCAGGAAATCAGGCGGGCAGTGGATCAATCATTGCTCGTATCAGGCAACGCCGATCAGTATGCCGGCCGCCAGTACCAGTGAACCGCCAAGCACGACCTGAAAGACGGCTCTTCCCCAGGGCGTTTCCATGAAACGATGCTGAATCCAGGTGATGGCCCAGAGTTCCACGAAGACCACGGCGATGGCAACCGTGGTTGCCGTCCTGAAGTCAGGTATCAGATAAGGCAAGGCATGTCCCAGGCCGCCAATGGTCGTCATGATGCCCGAGGCCAGTCCGCGCTTGATCGGCGAGCCCCGGCCGGTCAGCACACCGTCGTCATGCGCCGCTTCGGTGAATCCCATGGAAATACCGGCACCAATGGATGCCGAGAGGCCGATCAGGAAGGTATTCCAGGTATTGCCGGTGGCGAAGGCGGCGGCAAAGATGGGGGCCAGTGTCGAGATCGAACCATCCATCAGGCCTGCCAGGCCGGGTTGTACGTAGGTGAGCAGGAACTGTCGCTTCTCGGTGTCCTCTTCACGGGCCTTGACCTCATCCGGAACATTTTCCCGGCCCAGCTTGACCGCCAGATCGTTATGCCGTGACTCGGCATTGGCCAGGTCCCCCAGGAGCTTGCGTGTGTCGGCATCCTGAGCGCGTGATGCGGCAGCTCGATAGAATCGCTCGGCCTGAGTCTCCATCTCTTCAGCCATGGCGCGGGTCTTGTCCAGTGGCAGGGGGCGGACCAGCCAGTCAGGCTTGCGCTCGTAATAGCCGCGTACATGTTCACGGCGGATCAGCGGAATCTCGTTGCCGAAGCGGCGCTGGTGCAGCTCGATCAGCAATGCACGATGGCCGCTTTCCTCTTCGGCCATGCCATCGAAGATGCGGGCGGAGTCCGGGTAACTGTCGCGCAGGCCATCGGCGTAGGACCGATAGATGCGCATGTCGTCTTCTTCGGAAGAAATGGCGAGTGCCAGTACTTCCTGTTCACTCAGGCTGGCAAAGGCTCGGCGGCTATTCGGGAGGAATCGACTCAGCATAATGGTTCGTCAGCTTGTCTCGTTTGGCAGGGCACCGTTGTGGTTCAGCTTCGTTCGGCGGCAATGGCATGGATATCGGTGTCCCTGATTTTAACGTCAAGTGCCACGCCTGCGTGAATATTGCGTTGTCTGGCAACGTGCAGGGGGACCCGGAAGCGTAATGCCTTGGCGACCGTGTCCAGATGCAGTCGCACCGACAGCTCGTCACCGAGGCCGACAGCATCAGTGACGGTGCCACGCAGGCAATTGATGCCTTGCGGCTCGCTCGGTGTATCCCGGATGGAAATGGTGGTGGGCGGTACCAGCAGAATGACGGAGCTGCCGCTTTCAAAGTCGCAGGCAGGGCCTCGCATCTGTTCACCGGACTCAAGTTCATGCACCGTATGGTCACGCCCCTTGCTCAGCACGCGAGCAGGGATCAGGTTCTGGTGGCCGAGCAGTTTGGCCGTTTCCTTGTTCCGGGGTGCATTGATGACCTGTTGCACGTCGCCTTGTTGCAACGAGCGTCCCCGGTGAATCAGACAAAGACTGTCAGCCAGCTGCTGTACCTCGCTGATATCGTGCGTCACCAGCAGCATTGGCACGTGCAGGTCGCGGCGCAGTTGGGCCAGCTCACGATACAGCTTGCGTCGGGTTTGCTGATCCACCGCGGAAAACGGTTCATCCAGCAGCAACACGGCGGGCTCGCGTGCCAGAGCCCTGGCCAGAGCGACTCGCTGTCGCTGTCCACCAGACAGCTGCGCCGGTTTGCGAGACTCCAGACCTGTCATATTGGTTCGGGCAAGCCATTCCAGCGCCTGTTGGCGTCGCTCTCCTCGGGGGCGATCATGAATGGCCAGCATGACATTCTCCAGAACGCTCTTGTGAGGGAACAGGGCGTAGTGCTGGAAAACCATACCTACCCGACGTTGCTGCGGCGACAGGTTGATATCGCTCTGGCTGTCCTGCCACAGACTGCTCCCGCAAGCGACACGAGCCGCACCAGGCTGGTGCAGGCCGGCGATGGTTCGCAGTACCGTGCTCTTGCCACTGCCAGAGGGGCCGACAAGCGCCAGCAATTCCCCGGGCTTGCAGCTCAGGCGCACGTCCAGCTTGATGGGGGAGGATTGCTCGATGCAGACAGTCAGTGCGCTGCTCACGATGAGGGTTGACTCCGGCGAACGATCAGCAGGGCCAGTAGTGACAACAGCAGTAACGCGACGCTGTACCAGCCCGCGGTCTGCATGTCGAACGCCTGGACGCTGTCATAGATGGCAATGGAGACGGTACGCGTGACACCCTCTATGTTGCCGCCGACCAGCAGAACCACCCCGAACTCCCCCAGCGTATGCGCAAACACCAGAGTGACACTGGCCAGCAGGCCTTGCCAGGTGAGCGGCAATTCGATATGCCACCAGGTTTTCCAGGGCGACAGGCCGCTGACCCAGGCCGCTTCGCGTACTTCCAGTGGCAGGCTGCTGAAAGCCAGTTGTATCGGTTGAACTGCAAAGGGCAGGTTCACCACGATCGAGGCGACCACCAGCCCCGGAAAGGTGAAGACCAATGGCGAGCCAAGCAGTTTGATGCTCAGCGCACCCGTGAAGGTTTCCGGGCTGAACAGCTGCAGCAGGTAATAGCCAATGACCGTGGGGGGCAGAATCAGCGGCAGGAACAGCGCCGCCTCGATCCAGGGTTTGCAGGTGATTTTCGAAAACGCCAGCCAGCGACCCAGTAACAGACCCAGCGGCAACAGGATGAGGGAGGTCCACAGGGCCAGCTTGAACGAAACCAGAAACGGTGACATGAAAGAGTCGATGTGGGCTAGTGGGCGGGAGTCAGGCCATAGCGAGCCAGCACCGCAGCGGCCGGTGCTTGCTGCAGCCAGTTGAACAGCTGCTCCGCCTCCGGGCTTGCCGATTCGAGCAACACCATCTTGTGTATCACCGGCTGATAGCTGTCGGTGGGAAGTGAGGCTGTGCCCAGTGCCGGAGTCGCATTGTGCAGCAGTGTATCCGGAACGATGGCGTAGTCAACGGCGCCGGTGAGTGCAAACTGGAAGGTTTGCGCTGCGTTTTCGGCATTGAGCAGATGGCCGGAAGGAAGTGGCCACAGGCCGGCGCTCTGCAATGCTTCTCTGGCAGCCTTGCCGTAAGGGGCGTGTCGTGGATTGGGGATGGCCACCTTGAAATCCTGCTGGTGTTCGAGCTTGTCGCGTAGCAGGGGCAGTGCAGGTGACTGCTGCATCGCAGATTCGCCCGCCGCTGAAAGTGCAATCAACGATAGCGTGCCGTGAGCCAGCAGAACACCGGTATCGCGTGTCTTGCCCGCTTCGAACAGCATCCTGACGGTGGACTCGTCGGCAGACAGATAGAGTTCGAACGGCGCACCGTGACGGATCTGGGTGCTCAGCAGGCCCGATGAGGCGAAGCTGGTGCGCGGTGCGGGTTGTCCGGTCTGTTCTGTGTACAACTGGCTCAATTCGGGCCACAGGTCACGAAAGCTCGATGCCAGGGCCACGAGGGGCGGCTGGTCGGCGGCATGTATCGTCGTTGGCACAGTACCTGTGAACAGTGCAAGGGACAGTAACAACGATGTCATCATACCCCTTGATCGCTTCAGCGCGTTATGCTTCATGCGGGTGCATACCGGAAAGTGGATCAGGGTCGTCATTGCATGCAGAAGAATACGGGAATCAGAAGAATCAGACTCGCGGGAGTGTACGCGTTTAACGGCATTCGGGCGGCAATTCGTCACGAAGCAGCCTTCCGTCAGGAGCTGCTTCTGGCGGTGCTCTTCCTGCCTCTGGTCTTCCTGCTGGACGTCGGCCGCGTCGAACGTGTTCTGCTGGTCAGTGTGACGGTACTCGTACTGATTGTCGAGCTGATCAACAGTGCTGTGGAGGCGGTGGTCGATCGGGTGAGTGCCGAACATCATCTGTTGTCGGGCAGGGCGAAGGACATGGGCTCGGGTGCCGTGATGATGGCGTTGGCGTTGTGGTTGTACGTCTGGGTGGATATCGTGGTGGTCGGCGTCTGGTTCGCTGCCTGAATACCTGAGCCCTCATGCAGAGTTTTTCGGATGCGCTGTTTGAAGCGCTGCGGCTGATCATCGCCTTTGACGGCGACTTGCAGGAAATCATTCTGCTCTCGCTCAAGGTCAGCCTGTGCGCCGTCCTGAGCGGCGCCATCATCGGTTTTCCACTGGGCGCCTGGCTGGCGGTCACGCACTCCAGACTGCGTCCGGTGCTGGTGACTCTGACCAGCGCCATGATGGGGCTGCCACCGGTCGTGGTGGGTCTGGTGGTCTACCTGTTGTTGTCCAATGCCGGGGTGCTGGGACCTCTGCAACTGCTGTATACGCCAGCGGCGATGATCATCGCGCAGTCGATACTGGTCACGCCGATACTGACCGCGTTGACGCGGGAGACGATCAGCGTATTGCATGACCAGTATGACGATCAGCTGACCCTGCTGGGTGTCAGTGGCCGGCGTCGTCTGCAAACCCTGTTGTGGGAAGGCCGACACGGATTGCTGACGGCGGTGCTGGCAGGTTTCGGGCGAGCCATCGCCGAAGTGGGTGCCGTGCTCATCGTGGGGGGCAACATCAATCATGTCACGCGCGTGATGACCACAACCATTGCACTGGAAACCTCCAAGGGGAATCTGGCTCTGGCTCTGGGGCTCGGGATCGTGCTGGTCATGCTGTCCTTGCTGGTCAATGCCGCTGTGCTCGGCCTGGGTTCCTATATGCGCCGACAGGGAGTCAGTGCTCATGGCTGATGGACAGGCGGCAAGGCAATCGGTGGTCAGCTCCATCGAGGGTGAAATGCTGCAGATCCGGCGCGGCGGCCGAATGCTGCTCGATCTGCCTTCGATCAGTCTGGGGCGGGCGGCCTGCACAGCCATTGTCGGGCCGAATGGCGCGGGCAAATCCCTGTTGATTCGAACCTTGTGCGGTTTGATGGCTGCAGACAGCGGGCGGGTCCTGTGGGCAGGCTCAGCCCCGGATGCGGCACGTCGGCATCAGGTCGGGCTGCTGCTGCAGCGACCGGTGCTGTTGCGACGCAGTGCCCTGCAGAACGTGGTCTATGCGTTGCGCCTGACTGGCATGACAGCGCAAGAGTCGAAAAGTCTGGCCATCGGCGCCTTGCAGGATGCCGGTCTGGAGACGATCATGGAGGTGCCTGCCCAGCGTCTGTCGGGTGGGGAACAGCAGCGTGTCGCCCTGGCACGTGCTCTGGCGCTGAAGCCTGATATGCTCTTCCTCGACGAAGCGACTGCAAACGTGGATCCGGCCTCGACTCTGGTCATCGAGCAGCAGCTGAGCGTGGCCATGCAATCGGGGTTGCGTCTGGTCATGGTCAGTCACGATGTCGGGCAGGTGCGGCGACTGGCGCAGGAAGTGGTGTTGATGCACAACGGCCGGATTGTCGAGCAGAGCCCTTGCGAAGTATTTTTCAATCAGACTAACAACCCGGTATCGCGTCGCTGGCTGGCTGGCGAGCTGCTGGTATGAAAAGGAGTGGTTATGGCAGGTGAATTTGGAACCCGGTTCATGGACAGGATGGTGGTCAGCCATTTTGCCGATGGCTGGAGTGATGCTCGGATTGTACCCAGTGACTCGATTTCGCTGCATCCGGGGGCGCATGTTCTGCACTACGCCAGTACCTGCTTTGAAGGTTTGAAGGCATTCCGACAAGTCGATGGCAGTGTCGCCATCTTTCGCATGGACAAGAACGTTGCCCGCTTCGCCCAGAGCAGTCAGTTGTTGTATTTGCCCGATATCGACCAGGAACAGACGTCGCGCATGATCAGCGACATCGTCACCGAGTTCCGTGACCAGATACCGGACACGCCAGCGTCGATGTACATCCGACCGACCCATATCGGCACTGAAGCTGCCATCGGCAAGGCGGCTGCCCCTTCTGCAACCTCCATGCAGTATGTCCTGCTGTCACCGGTTGCCGATTATTTTGCCGGTGGTGAGGCCTGTCTGCGTCTGCTGCTGGATGAAAAGGGGGTGCGTTGCGGTCCGGATCACGGCATGGTCAAGGGCGGGGGCAACTACGCCAGCGCGCTCAAGCACATCATGCGTGCGCGTGCCGAGGTCAAAGCCGATCAGGTACTGTTCTGCCCGGGTGGGGACGTGCAGGAAACCGGTGCGGCCAATTTCATTCTGGTCGACGGTAACCAGATCATTACCAAGGCGCTGGATGAATCCTTTCTGCACGGTGTCACCCGCGATTCCCTGCTGACACTGGCACGCGACAACGGGATGGACGTACAGGAGCGCGAGCTCACCGTCGAGGAGCTCATCGAGCGTGCAGCGAAACCCGGTTGCGAGGCAGGTCTGACGGGCACGGCTGCGGTACTGGCGGCCGTTGGCACCCTGATACACGGCGGACGTGAATACAAGGTGGGAAGCGGTGAGGCGGGGCCGAGAATTCGGGCCATGCGCGAAGAGCTCAATGCCATTCAATGGGGCAAGAGTGCGGACACTCATGGTTGGCTGACCCATCTGTAGCCTTTTCGAAAACGCGTCAGGCTACTGGTCTGACGACTGCCGATCGCCCTCGACAGACGAGGGCGATCGGATCGGACCGCTACCGGTCGTGCTTTACACGTCCTGAATATCTACCGAGGCAGGTAAATCCATATCCGCCCGTTTTCAACCTTGACCGGGTAGGTCTTCAGGTTGACACATACCGGTGCGCCTTGCGCTTCTCCCGTCCGGTAGTCGAACCGGCCGTTGTGTTTCGGGCATTCCACGATGTAGTCCATGACGAGCCCGTCTTCCAGACGAACCTGCTCATGAGTACAGTTGCCATCGGTGGCGAAATAGTCGTTGTCGGGGCCGTGATAGAGGGCATAGGCATGGCCGTCATGCTCGAAACCGATCAGATCCTCTTCGTCGATTGCGTCACAGGCACAGGCATCAATCCAATTGGGCATTCGAAAATTGCTCTCCAGGTGTCGGGGGTCGCAGCAGACCCATGTCTCAGTGTGTATGGCCGGCAACCCTGCGGTTGTCGCTACTCGGTTATAATGGTCGATTTTCAGGAGTATTGTCTTGACATCTCGTTTTCCCTGGTGGGCAGTGGCCGCCATGGCGGTCATTGTCGGCGCATCCAATTATCTCGTTGCCTTTCCAATCAATGACTGGTTGGTCTGGGGAGCACTGACCTATCCATTGGCCTTTCTGGTCAATGACCTGGTCAATCGTTTCTGGGGGGCCGCCAGCGCGCGCAAGGTGGTGTATGTCGGCTTTGGTGTCGGTGTGTTGCTGTCATTGTCTGTCGATTCGATCGACCAGCGTATTGCCATCGCCTCGGGTACCGCCTTTCTGCTGGCTCAGTTGCTCGATGTCGCCATCTTCGACAAGTTGCGCATCGGCCGCTGGTGGGTGGCGCCGAGCGTGTCTTCCGGTGTCAGCTCGATTGTGGATACACTGCTGTTCTTTGGCATTGCCTTCATCGGCACTGGTGCTCCCTGGCATCAGTGGGCACTGGGTGATCTGGCCGTCAAATGGTCGGTGGCAGCGCTCTCGGTGGCCGTCTATGGCTACCTGGCTTCTCGTCTGACCCCGGTGGCAGGTCATTCAGTCAGCAAGTAGGCTATCTGCTGTTTCTGGCGGCTGATCTGCAAGGGCATCTCCGCCAGAAACAGCAGAGTCGAACTGGCTTCAGGTCGCTGGCGTCTCTGATGCCGAACTCTCCTCGTAGCTGTTGATCAGGCCACGCTGCTGAGCTTCCCGAACACATGACGTCCGGTTCTTCACGCCCAGCAATTTGAACAGCTGGGATGTGTGGTATTTGACGGTGGCTTCGGAAATGCCCACGATCTGGGAGATCTGCTTGTTGGAATTGCCATCTGCCATCAGTTGCAGCACTTGCAGTTGCTTCTGCCCGGGACGTACACCACTGGCATTCTGATTGCCGGCACTGGGCAGGTCTCCGCGTCGCAGCTGGTTGTCCAGAGCGGCAAATCGTTCCGGGAAGAAGCTGCCGCCTTCCAGCACCTTGCGAATGCCGCCGATCATCTCGGCTGCGGGAAGTGTCTTGGGAATGAAGCCCGAGGCGCCATTTTCCATGGCGGTGCGGATGTATTTGTCATCGTCCGATCCACTGATGACCACGACCGGGATGCGCTTGTCACGGTTCTTCAGTCCGACCAGCAGACCGATGCCGTCGATACCCGGCATGAAGAGGTCTGTCAGTACGAGCTCGAAACGCTTGCCCGAGTCGATGACCGACAAGGCGTGCTGAGTGGAATAGCAGGCAGTGATCCGGATCGAGGAATCGATCTCGGTCAGCATGACTTGCATGGCGTCCGCAACGAGGCGGTGGTCTTCTACCATCAATATATTCACGTCCTGTCTCCTACCAGTCGCGTAATCGCCTTGTACAGATCCTCGGCGATCACTGGTTTGTGCAGCAAGGTAAAGCCGCTGGCGGTGGCTTCCCGAAGTCGCGCTGGCGAGGTGTCGCCCGTAATGATCATTGCAGGAACATCCATGTTCACTTCTTCCCGAACCTGTCTGATAGCCATGTCCCCGGTTTTCTCATCGCGTAACCGGTAGTCAGCGATGATCAAGTCCGGTACCCAGTCATCGGAAATGATGTTGTCGCAGGCCTGCTCGGCAGAGTCGGCAATCGAGACATCACAACCATGCTGTACCAGCAGTGTCTGCATACCATCCCGCACATCCTGTTCGTCGTCAATTACCAGAATGGATAGTCCGTACAGAGTATCCCGGCAGATCGAATCAGAATTCGTTGTCGAGCTGTCTGCATTGTCCAGGTCACTGGACCTGACCAGAGGAAGTGTCAGTCTGAATGATGAGCCTACGCCTTCGGCAGAGCTCAATTGCAGGTCCACATCCAGTAGTCGCGTCAGACGTTTGACGATTGACAGGCCCAGTCCGAGTCCCTTGGATCGATCCCGCTCGGGGTTCTGTAGCTGGTAGTACTCGTTGAAAATGGCTTCCTGCTCACTGGCAGGTATACCGGGCCCGGTATCGGACACACAGATACAGGCCTGTTCACCATTCAGGGTGGCTCTCACGGAGACGGATCCTTCGGTGGTGTAGTTCAGGGCGTTGGCCACCAGGTTGCCGAGTACGCGCTCCAGCAGCACCTGATCGGAATGCACGTACAGGCCGCTGTATTGTATGTCCAGAGCCAGTTCCTTCTGATTGGCTTCAGGCAGGAAGTTCTGATGCAGGTTGTCGAAGATTGAATCCAGGCTGAGATTCGACCAGGTTACATCGACCACGCCGGCATCCAGCTTCGACAGATCGAGCATGCTGTTGAGCAGTTGATTGAGTGCTTCGGTCGAGCGATTGATGTTGGACAGGATCAGCTGACCCTGATCGGTTGATACATGGCGCCTGAGTGCGTTGAGGTAGAGTCCCAGCGCATGCAGCGGTTGGCGCAGATCATGGCTGGCCGAGGCCATGAAGCGATTCTGGGCACGTCGCTCGATATCGCCGGTCGTCAATTCATCCAGAGCCGTGCTCAACTGGGTCTGAGTCAACAAGGCAGCAGCGCGCAGATTGGCCGCCCGTCGCATGGTAGCGACAAACAGCAGAACACTGGTCAGGGACACCAGTACAAAGCACAGACTGCAGAACCACAGGGCGTCGTAGAGATCATCCATGCGGCGTGAGATCGTGTCGCGCACGATCGATTTGCGCTCGAACATCTCCAGGCCGATGCCATAGATCATTTGCGAGAGCTCGAGTGATTCGTCCTTGAGCTGCAGTGTCAGCTCCTTGCCGAGCGTTTGGTCAGGCGTCATGTATGGCTCGTTACGCAGCAGAAAATCGCTGCTCTGCTGCATGAAGGCCTGGACGCTGTCCAGTGCGGCAAGATGGCCCAGCCAGCTTTTCCCGGAGTGCAATATCGAGCCATACAGGATGTCGTAGTGCTGGATGTACCGGTCTCGCAATGATTCGCGATCGTGCGCTTCGGCGAGCTGGAAATCCAGCAGGCTCTGGGCAAATCCATTCAGGTTGTGATCAACCTGTTGCACGAAATTGAACTCCAGTACGCCATCATCCTGCAACTGCTTGCGAGTACTGTCGATCTGCACCAGCAGGTACAACATGACGACAAGACAGACAAGGGCCGCCAGTCCCGGAATCCAGGCAACCCACCGGTTGCTCAACGCAATTCCAGCTTCACCAGTTGCCATACAGAGCGGGATTCGTTGAGCGGTGTCAGAAGTTCGGGATAATCGTCGAATGGCATCATGATACGCAAGGGACCCAGGCTTCTGACGGAAATGTAGCGCTCATTCTGGCGATAGGCAATCATGACCGGGTACTGCTCGAAGTCCATATCACTGATGGTGAAGCGAAAATCATCCAGGCCAATGGCAACGATCTCGTCAGAGCGGCTACCGATGGCAGCCAGCAGATCGGCCAGACGTACGCCGGTAAAGCTCTCGGCGTTATCATGCCAGGGCGTGCTGGTCGTGAACGTCGTTGCCGGCAGGCTCTCCAGCGTGGCCAGATCCAGATGGACCTCCTTGCCGACATTGGGGTAATCCATTTCACCCGAGATGGTCAGCACCACAGCATCGCTGGGTGCCGGAATATCAGCACTTTGCACACTCTGCATCACGAATAGCAATATGATGCCGAGAACGCTGGCTGTCAGTTTTGCCAGATAGCGCATGACCGCTCCGATAGGTTTGAGTCTTCTAAAGGGCCTACCGTAACGGATCACGACGGGATTTGGCAGACGCAAAGTCTGTTAGCGGCATACCCATTTGGGTTATTGACTGTCAATTTGATACATGAGGACCACTTCAATGAGCTTGTTATCCATCTCCCCACTGGTCGCCACTGAGTTCGAACCCTTCGGCGACGTTCTGCAGGTTCAGCCTTCCCCCACGGTCATGATCAATCAAGGCAATTGTGCGCGCTACACTGATCTGGCAAAACTGGACTTCAGTGATGGCTGTGCCGGTATCAGCATTTTTCACGCTCACCCTTATCGTTCGCCGTTGACTCTGTCGATGATGGAGCGGCATCCCGCCGGCAGTCAGGCCTTCATTCCCATGAGCAGTGATCCCTTTCTGGTCATCGTGGCACCGGATAACGATGGCAGCCCCGGCAAACCCCGTGTATTCATGACCGACGGGCTACAGGGCGTGAATTATCATCGCAATGTCTGGCACGGCGTACTGACCCCGATCGAAGGCAACGGTCTGTTCACGGTGGTCGACCGTATCGGTCCTGGCAGCAATCTGGAAGAATACTGGCTCGATACGGGCTACCAGATTGTGTTCTGATCAGGGCTGGTGCAGTAGCCGTGCGTTGTACTCGGGCAGAAAGCTGTCGTCGAAGATGTCACCGGCAGTCGGCTTACTGGCGTAATCGTGAATCGAGTCCAGTTGAGAAATGGATTTCTCCAGACGCGAGGCAACGACATCGCCCAGACCCATGTTGCGTACTTCCTGCGTGTCGATATGGTGCCCGACAGCCATGACGAGACGTTGCAGCTCGATATCCCGATCGCTGTTTTCGGCACGAGTGAGCACATGGTCGACGGCTGCAGACGGGTTAGCCACCGTTTCCTGAAAGCCTTTGACCACGGCGCGCAGAAAACCTGCGACGGCCTCTGGCTGCTCTGCAGCAAACTCGGGGTTGACGATAATGGCATTGCCGTAGAGGTCCAGTCCGAAGTCGTTCATCAACATCAGCGATATGTCCTCGGCCGGCACCCCGCTATTCTGAAGAGTGATATAAGTGGAAAATGAAAAGCCGGTGATGGCGTCGACATCGCCCCTGGCCAGCATGGGCTCACGATCAGGGAAGCTGACGTCCCGGACCGTGACCCGGTCCTCCAGTATGCCGTTGGCGACGACGAACGCCGGCCATTGTGCGAAGGCACCGTCGAAGCGGGGAGCGCCCAGGGTTCGGCCTTCAAGATCCAGGGGTCCGGTGACACCTTGCGACGGGCGGCCCAGCACTGCATAGGGAGACTTGTTGTAGATGATGAAGATGGCCTTCATGTCTGTCTCCGGGTGCTTGTCCCGCCAGGTGATCAGGGAATTGATGTCCGCTGATCCCATCTGGTATTTGCCCGAGGCCACCTGAGGGATGGTGTTCACGGAGCCGGTGCCCGGTGCCACGGTGACATCGAGTGATTCCGCATCGAAATAACCACGATCCAGTGCCAGCAGCAACGGGGCTGCCTGTCCTTCCCATTTCCAGTCATTGATGAAGCGGATGGCTGTGGTTTGAGCGTGGGCATCTACTGCACACAAGCACAGGAGCAAGACTGACAATACACGTGCAAGCATGAGGTTCCGCAAGGTGTTCTGGTGATCTGTTTGACCATGCCGCAGCCTGTGGTGGCCGTCCAGTGGTCAACTGTGAAACACCATGAACAAGTGCCCGCTATCGTGCTGAAATCATGTTTTATCCTGCAAATGATGCTGGCACGCCGCTGATGCTTGCTCCAGGCGCTCATCGAAGCGCTCACAAGCTGCCCTGAAATCGTCCTTCGCATCATCTCGATCGACCTGCATCGGCTCGCCCAGCGCGATCACGATGCGCGAGAAGGGACGTGGCAGCATGAAGCGATCCCAGGAACGCAGATACCAGACGCTCGATGCCTGATAGGCCAGTGGCAACAGGGGGGCCTTGCTCAGCTGCGCCAGCATCGCAACGCCGGGTTTGGTCTTGTAGATCGGACCTGTTGGGCCATCGGGGGTCACAATGGGGGACAGACCCTCCTTGCGAATCTGCAGATAGATCTCACGCAAGGCCTGCGCGCCGCCGCGTGTGGCAGAGCCGCGGATGATATGAACGCCCTGCGACGAGAACATGCGTGTTGCCATGTCGCCGTCTCGTGAGGGGCTGATCAGGTAGCCCAGCTTCAGGTTCGGGTCGGCTGCGGCCTGGTCCAGCAGATAACGTACGCAGAAAATCTGCTGCTGGTGCCAGTAGCAGGGGATGAATGGGGTCTTGGTGGCGCGTAGTGCCTGCATGTGTTCTTCGCCCAGGACTGCCTCTATCCGGCAGGTCTTCCAGATCAGGCGGATCAGGCCCCATACCAGTGGTGGCATCAGCCAGGCTGCCAGCTGCCGGCGCCGTTGTTTCAGGTTCATGGTGTTATCGGGGCTCTCGGGCACGGATCAGGGCCCCAATGATATACTTTCGCGCCATTCAGTCAGTTTCTTTCCCACCCTCAGCTCAGGGTCGTTCAACAGGATCGCCTTACTTGTGTCGCACACCAATCCGCCATCCGAAGACGTGTCGCACACCAGCCCGCCGTCCAATGACGTGTCGCACACCAGCCCGCCGCCCGACGCCGTGTCGCACACCAGCCCCTCAGCCATGGCTGCATCAGCCGCCGACACTGCCGCCAGACTGGCGCCGGGCCCGGATGAGCCTTTCGATGTCAATGTGGACGATGCATCGTTCGAGAAGCTGGCGCTGTGGAAAGCACGATACGGTGGCACCATCACGGTCAAGCCGCGTGAGAGGCAATCTCTGGCGCTGGTGCTGAACGAGCCGGAACATGTTCGCCATGTGCTGATCGGCAACCATCGCAATTACAACAAGGGTGTGGGTTTCGAGCGGGTGAAGATGCTGCTGGGTAACGGCATCATTGTCAGCGACGGCGATTTCTGGCGCTCCCAGCGGCGTATGATCCAGCCAGTGTTTCATCGCAAGATCGTCGAAGCCCAGGCAGGCATGATGCAGACCTGCAACGAGGCCAAGCTGCGCGAATGGCAGGACAAGGCGGCCAGCGGCACCGTGGTGGACATCACCACCGAAATGAGTGCGCTGGCCCTGGAAGTCATCCTGCGAGCCTTGTTCAGTCACGATCTGGACGAGTTGATTGCGCAGGAAGGTGTCAACCCCTTTTCCATGCTGGTCGAGGATGTCACCCGCGACCTGAAGTTGGCCATGCGCTTTCGCGCCCTGACCCGGCATGTCACAGCCATCATGGCAAGGCGGCGGGAGCAGAATCGTATCGAACATGACTTCCTGTCGTTGATGATGGAAACGCGTGACAAGGAATCAGGACAGCCCATGTCTGACAAGGCGCTTGTCGATGAGGTCATGACCATCATCGTGGCCGGACACGAGACAACCGCCGGCACGCTCAATTGGGCCTGGTATCTGTTGTCGCAGGATGCGCGCGTGGAGTCCTTGCTGCATGAGGAGGTCGATGCGCTGGGCCATGCGCCGGGGTTTGGCGATCTGCAGGCATTGCGCTATACACGACAGGTGGTCGATGAGACCTTGCGGCTCTATCCTCCGGTCTGGCTGTTCTCTCGCAAGGCGATCAACGAAGACAGATTGCCCGGCAAGGACCAGGACACACGCGTTCCGGCCGGAGCCGATATCTTCCTGTGCCCCTATCTCCTGCATCGCGACGAGCGCTACTGGGACGATCCCGAAAGTTTTCTGCCCGAGCGCTTCAGTGATGAGGCGAGTCGGCAGAGAAACAAGCATGTCTACTATCCTTTTTCCCTGGGTTCCAGACGTTGTATTGGCGAATTCTTTTCGATCGTGGATATGCAGCTTCATCTGGGTCTGCTGGCGCGGCATATCCGTTTCACACATGTAGTCGGCAAACCGGTTGCCGTCGAGCCTCATATCAATCTACGTTCCCTGCACAGCATCATGCTGATGCCGGAACTGCGCTAGTGGGTCGATCGGAAAACAAGGAGATACCCCGAAGTACTACCTTGCTCCCCGATCGACCCACCAGCTTCCGTCAAGTTTCCGTAAAGAGCCTTGTGAATTGCATGAATTATCAAACACTCACTGACATGCTGTTGGACAGGGCTGGCAGCGAAAGCCATGTCAACCTGATTGAAGGGCAGGGCAAACGACAGCAGCTGTCCTACGATGAGCTGCTGACAAGAGCACGTGCCAGACTTGCACAATTTCAGCAGGTGGGCTTGCAGCCGGGGTCCCAGCTG
Source organism: uncultured Granulosicoccus sp. (assembly GCA_947499955.1). Lineage (GTDB taxonomy): Bacteria > Pseudomonadota > Gammaproteobacteria > Granulosicoccales > Granulosicoccaceae > Granulosicoccus. The sequence continues at coordinate 26,151 of CANMQI010000006.1, read as the reverse complement.
ATCATTCAGACGGCAGACAACTCGCAGTTTCTGGAAGGGTTCTGGGCGTGTCTGCTCGGTGGAATCACGGCTGTGCCCGTGTCCGGTGGCAACAGCTCGGAACATCGCTTCAAGTTGTTTCGCATTGCGTCAACCCTCGACAAGCCGGGTCTGTTTACCGACTCCCAGACGCGAACACGATTGCAGGATTTTGCTGCGCAGAACGCACTGGAGGATGGCTTTGCCGAATTGAGTACGCGCACCATTGCGTCAGATCAGGTGCCACCTGCAGGGGCGGTACCGACCGTGCACTCTCCTGATGAGAACGATGTTGCTTTCATCCAGTTTTCCTCCGGGTCCACGAGTACGCCCAAGGGTGTTGTGTTGACGCACAGGAATCTGCTGACCAATCTGCGCTCCATTGTCCACAGCTCCGGCATGACACCGACCGAACACCAGTTCAGCTGGATGCCGCTGACCCATGACATGGGACTGATCGGCTTTCACCTGACGCCGGTGTTCATGGACAACGATCATTCCCTGATGCCGACCGATGTCTTCGTGCGACGGCCAGGTGCCTGGCTGGATGAAGCGGCTCTTGCCGGTGCCACGGTATTGTGTTCGCCCAATTTCGGTTTCCAGCACCTGCTCAAATCCTTCAAGCCTTCGAAGTTCGAGTCGCTGGATCTGTCAGGCATTCGTCTGATCTTCAATGGTGCTGAACCCATCTCGGTGGCACTGTGTCATCGTTTCGTGACAGCGCTTGCGCCGTTTGGTCTGAAACCGGTATCCATGTATCCGGTATACGGTCTGGCTGAGGCGAGTCTGGCGGTGGCATTTCCGGCACTTGACAGCACCTTCTCGACGCTGGTCATCGATCGCACACAACTGGGTATTGCTCAGCAGGTCCGTCTGTTCGATGCCCGCACGGCAACGCCTGACGACGCCATCTTCGAAGCGGCAAATGGCGGGGACCGTGGTGTGGAGTTCGTCTCGGTGGGTTATCCGGTCGAGAACGTCGGTGTGCGCATCACGGATGGACAGGGAGGCTCACTGCCTGACGACACCACCGGTCATATCTGTATCCAGGGCGAGAACGTCACACGAGGCTATTACAAGGAGCCGGAGCTGAATCGGCAGACCATTGATGCCGAGGGCTGGCTGGACACGGGCGATCTGGGCTTCATGCACGAAGGACAGCTCTATATCACCGGCCGTTCGAAGGACATCATCTTCGTCAGTGGGCAGAACGTCTACCCGCATGACCTGGAAGAGATCATTCTGCAAGCAGAGCTGGTCGAGCGTGGAAAACTGGCGATCTCCAGTCAGCGTGTGCTCGAGACCGGGGAGGAAAAATTGCTGATATTCGTGCTGCATCGTTCGGATGCTGCGGATCTGGCCGACAAGGCACGTGCCATGACGCGTCTGCTGGGAGAAACCGTGGGTGTCGCCGTGCATGCCGTGGTGCCGGTACCACGCATTCCCAAGACGACCAGTGGCAAGGTGCAACGTTTTCTGCTGGTGGACGCGCTGGACAATGGCGAGTACGAAGCACTGGTGCAACAATCGGCTGTTGCCACGGAAGATGCCACTGAGGTTGTCGAGGGTCTGGCAGACGATGCGGATACCACCACGCGCCTGCTGGTGATCTGCAATTCTCAGGTTGAAGACATGGCGGTTGCGGCAGAGGACAATCTGTTCGAGCTGGGCATCAGCTCGCTGACCCTGGCTCAGATTCATGCAGCGATCGAGGACACCTGGCCTGACCAGGTCGACATCACCGACCTGTTCGACTACCCGACCGTTGCCGAGCTTGCGCGTTTTCTGGATGAGCGTAACGCTGCGTGAGGTCGAACAGGACGGCTCATGGCTGAGGGGCAGGGCACGGCCGGAAGCAGCGCCATCGATTGCCGGCGATTTGGTGTGGTGCGATCCGGGGCCGAGCAGTCCATCGGTTTCTTTCTGCCCGATACCTTCGGCATGCTGCCCTTCATCTCGGCTGTGGAGCCTTTGCGAGCTGCCAATCGGTTCAGCGGGCAGGCGCTCTATCAATGGTCCTTGCTGGGAAGCACGACTGCCGATGCTGTTGCCAATAATGGCATGACGCTGGCTGTCGATCAGGCAATCGGCAGCGCTGAGAGATTCGATCGGGTCATCGTCTGTGGCCCACACGAGCCACTGGCCTACAAGGATATGCGAGCCCTGCGTGCCTTGCGACAGTATGCGGCTCGCGGCACACGCATCGGGGCGCTGGATTCCGGCAGTTATCTATTGGCTCAGGCTGACCTGATAAGGCATCGGCGCTGCACCATCCACTGGGAGAACCTGCCGGGTTTCCGGGAAGCCTTTCCACAGGTCACGGTTACCAGCGAACTGTTCGAAGAAGACGATGGCCTGTTCACCTGTGCCGGGGGGACCGCTGCACTGGACATGATGCTGGCGATCATACGGCAGGATCATGGAGCAACTCTGGCCTTGCAGGTAGCCGAGCTGTTCATCTCCACGCGGCCACGGGCGGCCTCGGATCCGCAACGGCGTAGCATTGTCGAGCGCTCCGGCATCCATCACGCAGGCCTGGTGAGTTGTATCGAGTTGATGGAGGTGAATCTGGAGCAACCGATTGCCACCGGTGAGCTGGCCGAGATGATCGGCATGTCGCCACGTCAGCTGGAGCGCCTGTTTCGTACCTACTTGCAGACAACCCCGACGCTCTACTACCAGGAGTTGCGCTTGAAGGCAGGGCGTGAACTGTTGCGACAGACCACCTTGAGCGTGATGGATGTGGCTACCGCCGTCGGTTTTACCTCGGCCGACTATTTTTCCAGGCGGTTTCGTCGTCAGTTCGGTTTCTCGCCGACGCAGGCGCGACGGAGACTTGGCGAGTCATGAGGCAAGTGGCTCGGCGGTGTCTTGATGGTTCGGTGCTGCATCGTCATCAGCAGGGTCATGTCGTCACATTCCGGTTATCGGTCGCCTGCCTACTGTTACTGCTTCCCTGACAGGACGATACTTGAGACACTGCGGCAAAGCGGTCTGACAGGGTGGTAGTGACAGGCAAACCTGTCCGATAGTCATCCCGATTCATTGGCAAAGCCGCGAAGCGAGACCCCTTGAGCGCCTGTTTCCCGAGAATTGTCGCTCAAGGCGGTGTGTGCAAGGTCGTGGATAACCAGACAGAGGAAGCAGCGTGAAATCTCAAGCCCGTGTTGTCATTATCGGTGGTGGTGTTGCCGGTACCAGTGCTCTGTATCATCTGGCCCAACGTGGCTGGACGGATTGCATGCTGCTGGAAATGGATGAGTTGACGTCCGGATCCACCTGGCATGCTGCCGGTAATATCCCGACCTTCTCCAGTTCACGCAATGTCATCAAGTTGCAGCACTACAGTACGCAACTGTATGCCCGCCTGTGTGACGATCCGGTTTATCCCATCAACTACCATCAGACCGGTTCTCTTCGTCTGGCACAGACCCGGCAGCGGATGGAGGAGTTTCGCCATGTGAGTGCCATGGCCAATGCCATGGGGCTGGACTACGACATACTCGACACCGCCGAGATGAAGGCGCGACATCCCTTCCTGGAAGATCATGAACTCCTCGGCGCCCTGTGGGATCCGGTCGACGGTGACATCGATCCCAGTCAGTTGACTCAGGCACTGGCCACGCACGCTCGCAAGGCAGGGGCGACCATCCATCGTTTTACCCGGGTAACGGGCGTGTCACGCACGGCAAGCGGTGAGTGGAAGGTGGAAACCGACAAGGGTGATGTGCTCGCCGAGTACGTTGTCAACGCCGGCGGCTATCGGGGGGCCGAGGTTGCACAACTGGGCGGCAAGTTCCTGCCATTGGTCACCATGGAGCATCAGTATCTGGTCACCGAATCCATTCCGGAGCTTGAAGCCACCGAGGGCCTGCTGCCTCTGGTACGTGACCCGGACGATTCCTATTATCTGAGACAGGAAAAAACCGGTCTCATTCTGGGCCCCTACGAGATGAAGGCGACCGCTCGCTGGAAGGATGGCAGCATCCCTGACAAGTTTGCCTATGAGCTGTATCCGGATGATCTTGACAGGCTCGAGTGGTATATCGAGAAGGCCTGCGAACGCATGCCCATTCTGGGTAGTGTCGGCGTGCAACGCGTCATCAATGGCCCCATCCCCTATACGCCGGATGGGTCTCCCTATATCGGTCCGGCATTCGGCTTGCCGAATTTCTTCCATATCACGGGATTCAGTTTCGGAATCTGCCAGGGTGGCGGTGCGGGCAAGTCCATTGCCGAATGGATCATCGACGGCAAGCCGGAGTGGGATCTGTGGAATCTCGATCCACGGCGTTATACCGATTATGCCGATCAGGGCTATGTGGTCGATCGTGCCATCGAGCTGTACCAGCACGAGTACGCCATCAACTACCCGGTTGAAGAGCGTCCCGCAGGTCGTCCTCGCAAGGTGTCGCCCTGCTACGACAGGCTGCAACGGAAAGGCGCACGTTTTGGCGCGCGCGGTGGCTGGGAGCGTGCAACCTGGTTTGCTAGAGAGCAGGACACGGCTGAAGAAACACCGTCTTACCAGCGCGGTGTGTGGTTTGACGCCGTTGGCCAGGAGTGTCGCAATGTTCGTGACAATGTCGGTGTGCTGGATCTGTGTGGTTTCAGCAAATTCGAGCTCAAGGGGGAAGGCGCATCGGACTGGTTGCGCACGATGATTGCCGGTCGACTGCCCAGCGTGGGGCGTGTGGGTCTGTCCTACTTCTGTGCCGAGGATGGCGGTGTCTGGTCAGAGATGACACTGACACGCCTGGCCGAGGACCACTACTGGCTGATCTCCGCCGCTGCCGCCAAGTGGCATGATCCTCAATGGTTGAGCGAGCATCTGCCGGCACACAGTGCCATTGCACTCACTGATATCAGTGATGACTACGGCACCCTGGTGGTGGCCGGACCCCGCTCTCGGGAAGTCCTGCAAGCTCTGACCGATTCGGATCTGTCCAACGAATCGTTTCGCTGGCTGACGTGTCAGCCTTTGCAATTGGCCGGTATTGATGTTCAGGCCCTGCGTGTGAACTATGTGGGTGAGCTCGGCTGGGAATTGCATGTGCCGATTGCCAGTCAACTTGCTCTGTATGACGCTCTGATGGACGCGGGCGCAACCTTTGATATACAGGACTTCGGCATGTACGCCATGGAATCCATGCGATTGGAAAAGAGCTATCGCGCCTGGAAGGTGGATCTGGATCATGAGTATTCACCCCTGCGTTCGGGGCTGGACAGATTCGTTGACCTGAACAAGCCATCGTTCATTGGCAAGGAGGCTCTGGTGGCGGAGGCGGCTGCCGGCCTGCCGGATGTCTTTGCTACCTTCATACTGGATGATGCGGCGGCTGCAGGCGAGGATGCCGAGAGGATCAGCAACACCGATGCGCTGTACGGTTGTCCCGTGCATCAGGGTGATGATATTGTCGGCTACATCACCTCTGGCGGTTATGGACATCGCATCGACAAGAGTCTGGCTCTGGGTTACATCAAACCCGAGCTGGCTGTTGCAGGCACTGCCGTGGAAATCAACGTTCTGGGTCACAGGCGTGCAGCGACCGTGGTTGCCGAATCGCCGTATGACACAGAGAACACATCACTACGAGGCTAGCTGTTTGACATCGAGAAAAATTGGTTCACTGACGGTCTCAGCGACTGGCCTGGGGTGCATGAATGTATCGTATGGTTATGGTCCGGCCGATGAAGCCGAGTCTGCCAGGCTGTTGCATGAGGCTCTGGATACCGGCATCACCTTTCTCGATACGGCGTATACCTACGGCGCCGGACATAGTGAAAGCCTGATTGGCAAGACCTTGTCCGGCGAACGTCAGCGTTATGTTCTCGCCAGCAAATGCGGCTTGTCTCCCCAGGGTATCGATGGCCGGCCGGACACCATACGACAGCAGTGTGACACCAGTCTGCAACGACTACAGACAGATGTCATTGACCTCTATTATCTGCACAGGGTCGATCCCAGGGTGCCGATCGAGGAGTCGGTAGGGGCCATGGCGGAGCTGATGGCCGCGGGCAAGGTGCGTGAAATCGGGCTGTCGGAGGTCAGTTGTGACACACTGAAGCGCGCTCATGCGGTACACCCCATTGCCGCGGTACAGTCGGAATACTCCTTGTGGTCGCGCACTCCCGAGCATGGCATATTGCAGCTGTGTCGCGATATCGGAGCGACCTTCGTACCGTTCTCACCGTTGGGCCGAGGCTTTCTGGCAGGCACGGCAAAGGATGTCACGCAGCTGGATGATGTCGATCTGCGATGCACCATTGCCCGACCACGTTTCGAGCCGGAGGCCTTTCGGATCAACCAGCAGTTGTTGACGCCATTCGAAGAGCTTGCGCGGGATAATCACTGCACGATGGCCCAGCTGGCCCTGGCCTGGCTTCTGGCTCTGGAGAACCAGGCCATGGTGCCCATACCGGGTACGCGCAACCGGCAGCATATGCGTGACAATGCAGAGTCGGTCCGGGTGTCACTGGATGCGCAAACCATGAAAGCACTGGATACATTGATCAATGAGTCAACGGTGACCGGCACTCGTTACACCGCAGAGCGTATGGCCGATGCGGATAGTGAACGGGATGTGGCGCTCACTGCCGCCATGGATTGAAGGTGTCCCGGTTTGCCGGTACGGATCGAGCCGCGTAGGGGGTGTCGTATATCTGACACATAGCATCATGCTTGTATTGAAGCGGGCCGGTAGTGAATTTTGTATCACTGTTTGTTTTGGGCTATGCTTGCCGTGTTGTTCACCCATTCAATGTGTTAAAGGAGAAACTGATTCATGAAAATCATAAGCAAGCTTGTTGCTGTCGGTACTGTTGCACTGCTCGCCGGTTGTGCATCACCTGTTCCAGTGGGTGGTCTGTTTACTGACATCACGTTGCCTGTACAAGCGACTTCTGCACAGGGTGGATCCAAGGTCGGAACCTCACAGTGCACCAGTATCCTGAGTATGCTTGCTACCGGTGACTGCAGCATCGAAGCCGCAAAGGCCAATGGTGGCATCACGACAGTCACCAGTGTTGACTGGAAAGCCAACAACATCCTTGGCATCATCGGTAACTACACGACTACCGTTCACGGTAACTAGGAGCTGGTTTGACGACAGACCAGGACGCTGGAAGTCCTTGCGTCTTGCAGTTTTTCAGGTCCGGTAATCAAGCAGCCGCCAGCTGAAATGCATTGCTGTCGGCTGAGCGATCGACGGAACACCGGAAGGTTCTGATTTGTCGTTGCACCTGTAGTGACGGCGCGTTGAAGTCGGAGCATCACCCGCTCTGACTTCACGCGTTCAGGGTTGTCTGGATACGTGTGCTTTCCGTGTCGTTCAAGACTGTGCACCACGATTTGCAGACGCCTCTTCCGCCTGTTGGCGAATCTGACTCAGTGTCATGGTCGGCGTGATGGCCTCTGCACTGATGCGTACATGAATCAGTGAAGGGGTATCGGCGGCCATCGCCTGCTGTAGTGCAGGCAGGAACTCCGCGTCGCTGTTGACCGTGCAACTGAACGCACCGTAGGCACTGGCCAGTACCGCAAAATCCGGGTTCTGCAAGGTGGTTGCTGACACTCTTCCCGGAAAGTGTCTTTCCTGATGCATGCGGATGGTGCCGTAAATGCCGTTGTCGATCAGCAAGACGATGATGTTGGCACCCGCTTGCGCAGCGGTACCGAATTCCTGCATCGTCATCTGAAAGCAGCCATCACCGGCAAATGCAACTACGGTACGCTCGGGCTCGCACAGTCTGGCCGCAATGGCTGCTGGCAGGCCATAACCCATGGACCCGGATGTCGGCGCCAACTGCGAGCCGTAGTGGCGAAATTTCCAGAAGCGATGAATCCAGCTGGCATAGTTGCCAGCACCATTGGTGATGATGGCATCCTCGGGCAGGGTGTCTGCCAGTGTTTGCATGACACGGCCCATCTGCACCTCACCGGGTGTGGTGACATGGGGTGAGGACCAGGCCAGATAATCCTGGTGGGCAGATTCGACTCGCGCCAATCTGGCAGGGGATTGCCCGGCAATGGCACGGGATTTCATGGCGGCGACAAATGCTGTCGGGCTGGCATGTATGGCCAGTGCCGGTCGGTAGACACGTCCGAGTTCCTCGGCACCGGGGTGCACGTGGATCAGTGTCTGACGCGGACTGGGGATGTCCAGCAGGCTGTAATCCTGGGAGGGCATTTCGGACAGGCGAGCGCCGATCATGAGCAGCAGATCGGCCTCTTCGATGCGTTGGCGTAAAGCCGGGTTGATACCGATGCCCACATCACCGGCGTAGTTGTCGTGAGTATGATCGAACAGCATCTGACGTCGAAACGAGCAAGCCACTGGCAGCTGCCAGTCCTGCGCGATGGCCTGGAAGTCGAGTACTGCCTCCTTGCTCCAGCGTGAACCTCCGACGATGACCATCGGCTTGGCAGCATCTTTCAGCAAGCTTGCAAGTTGCGACATCTGCTCCTCACCAGGACAGGTCTCGATCTGTTGCCAGGGGGCAATGGCTCTGGGGTTTGCCAGTTGTGCCAGGGCGTTTTCGGGCAATGCCAGGGCGACGGGTCCCGGCCTGCCGGATGTGGCAACATGAAAGGCTCTGGAAATCATCTCGTCCATGCGCTCGGCGTCTTCGATCTCGGCGACCCATTTCACCGCCTCTCCCAGGAAGCGGTGATAGTTCACTTCCTGGAAGGCTTCGCGTTCACGAATGCCGGTGTCGATCTGTCCGATGAACAGGATCATGGGCGTCGAGTCCTGCAGTGCGACATGCAAACCTGCCGTGGCATTGGTCGCTCCGGGTCCACGCGTGACGAAACAGATGCCCGGCTTGCCGGTCAGCTTGCCCCAGGCTTCGGCCATCATGGCAGCACCGCCCTCCTGGCGACACAGGGTGTTCTCGATACCGCTGTCGTACAGCGCGTCCAGTACCGGTAGATAGCTTTCTCCTGGCACACAGAACACGCGCTCCACGCCGTGCGTTTTCAAGGCGTTGACCAGCAGTTGTCCACCTGATTGACGTGTCATGTCATTTCCCGTCCGGCTTTGCCGGCATCGATTTGCGGAGTCGAGATTGCAGCAAGCCGGATTGGGCCGCTTGCCTGAACCACCATTGTAGACAGACTTGCCTTGCACGTTCAGATCAGCTTGATGCACCGGATGGTCGTGTCACTCGGTTACACTGCGGGAATACCGTAGCTACCCCTCACCTGGAGATCCGAGATGAAACTGATTGCTTCACTGTTGAGCAGCAGCGTGCTGTTGCTTGCGACCACGGCGAGCGTGGCAGAGACCCGCGTGACCTACAAATCAGCCAAGACCGGCTCATCGTATTATCAGATGGCGGTGGAACTGGCAGAAGCCATGAAGAAGGGGACTGACGGTGATATCAGCATCACGGTCGAGGAGAGTCAGGGCTCTGTTCAGAACGTGATGGAGTCGGGCATACGTCAGGGCAATTACGTGTTCACCACACCGCCGGCACTGGTCGCCCTGGCGCAGACTGGTAAAGCCATGTTCGAAGGCAAGAGCAAGCCGGCATTCGACGAGATTCGTGCCTTGTTTCCCATCCCGTCACTGACGATGCACTTCGTGGTGAGCAGTGAGAGTGGTATCGACGATTTTGCCGGTATGGACGGTAAATCGATATTGCTGGGCAAGGGCTCGTTTGGTGCCAGTGAGGGGGCCAAGTACCTGGGCCTGTTCGGACTGGAAGGCAAGGTCGAGCTGGCCGAAGTGGAATTGTCGAATGCCGTGGCGGCGCTCAAGAACGGGCAGATCGATGGCTTCGTGACGGCTGGATCATGGCCGGCACCGAACGTCATCGAGGCCGCTGCCAGCACGGGTGTGCAGGTACTGTCACTGGACGACGAGCAGATCGCCGCGACCGGCCGCACACGCATGGTGATCCCGGCGGGAACCTACAGTGGGCAGGAGGCGGATATCGTCACCACCTCACTACCGGTTGTCGCCTACGCCACCACGGCGATGGATGATGAAACGGCCTATCAGATGACCCGTACCTACTGGGAGCAGAAGCAGGCCATGGCAGGGACCTCGGCGTGGTGGGGCAGTGTCGATGCCTCCCTGATGGGCAACCTGGGTCAACTGCATGCCGGCGCCATTCGCTATTACGATGAGGTCGGTATGGAACTGACAGCCGCGCAGAGACCTTGATCGATCTTTCCTGATTGACTGATATCAACCACACGCTGCGAACCGGGTAAGTACACACCTCCATGACGACTGCAAGACAAGCCGGGTCCAGCTTGCCCTGGGCGCTGCTGGGCGCCTTGTCCATCGGCTTCCACCTGTGGCTGGTATTCAGTGGATTGATACCCAATCTCGTCAGCCGGCCATTGCACATGGCGCTCGCCTTGCCGTGGGTGTTTCTGGCAGCATTCCGACCGGGAGTCGAGGATCAGGCGCTGTCGCGTCTGAATCGTGGTCTGGGCGTGGTTCTGTTTGCGCTCTGTCTGCCAGCCTGCCTGTGGATTGCCTGGCAGCACGACATGCTGGGTGATCAGTATGGTTTTCTGGACAATCACTTCCAGACGGCCGTGGCCGCAATCTTGCTGATCGGGGTCCTGGAAATGGCCCGGCGAGCCATTGGCTGGCCGCTACCGATGGTGGCCTTGCTGGCCCTGCTCTACGGACTGCTGGGACAGTATATTCCTGGCGAGTTCGGCCACCCCGGTACACCGCTGAGCAGCTTTCTGGGAACCCTGACGATTGCAGAAGGGGGCCTGTGGGGCAGTCTGACCGGTGTGTCTGTCAGTATCGTGGCCATCTTCGTGATCTTCGGTGCGGTGCTCAATGCCGGTGAGGCAGGGCAGGGCTTCATGAATCTGGCCACTCGGGCAGCCGGGCGTCTCAAGGGCGGTGCAGCCAAGGTGTCGGTGGTGTCATCGGCACTGTTCGGCTCCATATCCGGCTCCGCATCGGCCAATGTTGCCTCCACCGGAACCGTGACCCTGCCAGCCATGACAAGGCTGGGATACCCCAGGGCACTGGCAGGGGCCGTGGAAGCGGTCGCCTCCTCGGGTGGACAGATCATGCCACCGCTGATGGGAGCTGGCGCTTTCGTCATGGTGGAGCTCACCGGGATCAGTTACACCAGCATCATGACGGCAGCCAGTGTTCCTGCGCTGTTGTATTTTCTGGCTGTCTGGTTCGGCATCAACGGGTTTGCCAGGCGCTTCGATCTGCAGCCGCTGAGCCGGGATCAATTGCCGGAACTGAAACTCGTACTGATCACCACCGGCTTTTTTCTGGTGCCTTTCACCACCTTGCTGCTGGGCATGTTCGTCATGGGGCGCACGCCACAATATGCCGCCTGTCTGGCAATCGGGACCGGGTTTGTATTGTTGTTCTTCAATGAACGCCTGCAGCCGGGTCTGCTCCTGTTCGCTCAACGGCTCCGATCACTTTGCATCCAGTCCGGTGAGCAGATTGCCACGATCGCCAGCATCATCCTGTGTGCCTCCATCATCGTCGGTGTGCTGGGTATCACCGGACTGGGTGTAAAGCTGACATCGGCCATACTGTCGCTGTCTGGTGGAAATCTGGTTCCAGCCTTGCTGTTGACGGCGCTGGCCTGTCTGGTGCTGGGCATGGAGGTGCCCACAACAGCGGCCTATGTCATTTGCGTATCCGTGGCCGGGCCTGCGTTGACCGAACTGGGCCTGCCGCTGCTCACGACGCACCTGTTCGTGTTCTGGTTTGCTTTGCTGAGCACCATCACGCCGCCGGTGTGCGGGGCGGTGTTCATCGCCGCAGGCATGGTGGGTGAGAACTGGTTGAAGGTGGCGGGTTATGCCATGGCACTGGGGCTCGGTCTCTATCTGATCCCTCTGAGCATGATCAGCCATCCTGCCATCCTCGAGGTCGCTACCTCACCCTGGGCGGCCCTGCTGGCGGCGTTATTGGTGGCGGCGGGTCTGGCTGCCATCTCTCATGCCATCACCAGCGAGCGCGGAATCTGGTACCGCCTGATGGGGGTCGTCATCGGTTGCCTGTTGCTCTTTTCATGAATCCTCCTTGCTTGAAGGCGTGGTCTCTGTATGACAAGCCATACACACAGGCGGTGACGGATCGACGTCATTGCGTGTCGGTCGCTGCAGGCCGCCAGCCGTGTTACATCACAGTTCGGCATTGTCGATTACATCTATCTGCTGCTGCAAACGATACAGGGTCAAACAGACAGGGCTCTGCGACTTCACAAGCGGTCTGCACCGTGAAAGCACAACTTCGTTCATCCAGGAATTCACTCTCTCCATGAAGAAATTGCTATTGGCTGTCCCTCTGGTTGCTGGCGCATCCTGGGCTGGCGCCTCCTATTACTCGGGGTCCCAGACACAGAGCGCCTATGATCAGCTGTTGGCACAGCTCAATGAAATGAAACCCTTCACGCTCGTCAATGAATCCTATAGCAGCGGCTTCACGAAAAGCCATGCTGTCACGCAAGTGATGGATTCGGCGTCTGCCGATGCGAAGGTCCTGTTTCGTCTGCAGCATGAGATCGATCACTCACCCGTGGGCGTCAACGAAGGCAATGTTCGCGTCGGTGCGGCCTCCATCAAGACAACACTGGTGCGCGATGACGCCTTGTCAGAGTCCTTTGTCGAATTGATGGAAGGCTTCACAGAGGCTGAACCCTTCGTCGTTGAAACGCAGGTGGGTTTCGATGGCAATATCGACAATCATCTGCAGCTCAGCCCCTATCAGCGTCAGGAAGACGGGGCCAACGTCAGTTTTGGTGGTATCGATTACTCGGTCAGCGTGGCGGATGATGCGGTGTTGGGCAGCGGTACGCTGGGTGCCATCGAATTCAGTCGCGAAGGCAATGAACTGAGTCTGTCCCCAGGCTTGATCAAGACCGATCTGGCGCGTATCAGCCAGTCCATCTATTCTGGCTCCTACGGCATCGATTTCGATTCTCTGTCAATCAACTCCGCAGACAACATGGGCATGCATGCGAAGCTTGCGTCCATCGGTTTTCACAGTGATACGCAAGTTAAGGGCGATCTGTTGAGTAGTCAGTCGCTCATGTCCGTCGGCAGTATCGACAGTATGTTGCCCATCAATGCCGTCTCGCTGGAGTCAACGGTGTCGAATCTGTCCATCGAGGGCGTTCAGAGTTATGTCGATACCATCAGTCAACTGTCGATAGCCGACGCCATGCTTTCGGACGATCCGGAAACCATGAAGCGCATTCTCGGCGCCTATGTGCCGATGATTGGTCCGGGTACGGGCGTGGACTTCGGACTCAGGTTCAGCAATGAGGGCGGGGATGCCAGTGTGGCCTATGGCATCAGCGTGATCGATGAAACTGTTCCTGCCTTTCCGGCGAACGGGCTGGCATCCATCGTCACACTCAGGGACCTGCTGACTGTGCTGAAGCTGGAAGCTCATCTGGATGCGGACGCCACGGCCATCGATCAGACGCCTCTGGCGATGTTCATGATGTCGCCGCAGGCGCAGCAAGTCATCGTTGCCGATGGTGTCAGCTACAAGGCGGATCTGACACTGAGTGAACTGATTGTCGATATCAATGGCAATCCTCTGGCGCTGGAGATGATGCTCGGCGACAAGCTGGACACGCCACTGGCGGACATGGCGAAGCTGTAAGCCATCAGAGCGGTCAGGGATGAGCGATTGTTCGTGCGATTCATTCTCAAGACATGTTCCCGAATCACTTTCAGGGTGTCATTGTGGCCCTGAGACACCTGATAACGACTATTCATGGGTGTTATCGGGTGTTTCAGGTCGTTTGTTACGGAATTGCCTGTTTGTTGAAAGTGGGTAATGGAGTCGTCATCTGGCATAAAGTGTGACAGTAAAAGCTCATGGCCTATACAATGGCCATTCTGCCGAATCTTGAACGATCGATACGGTAGCGCTTGTGGAGCTGTAATCAGTCAACCTGATCTTCGGTCAACTTCCTGAGCGCACACGCTCCGACTGCCGGGTCAGAAGTCAAACTTTGCAGTCTCCTATTGCCTGACAACAGCCATGCCGCCTTGAGGCGTTTGTGTTGTTGTCCATTCGTGAAATCAACAATACATGTCATTTGAAGCACTGGGCCTGTCGTCCGAGGTCCTGAAAGCCGTTCTAGAAGAAGGCTACGAAACTCCCACTCCCATTCAACAGAAAGCCATCCCGCTGGTACTCACCGGCAAGGATGTCATGGCCAGTGCCCAGACCGGCACTGGCAAGACCGCAGGATTCACCCTGCCGCTGCTGCAGAAACTGTCGCAGACTCCCCGTCGAACCAATGGCGCTCGCAAGGGCAGCCCACCGGTTCGCGCCCTGATCTTGACGCCTACCCGTGAGCTGGCAGCGCAGATCGCTGAAAGCGTTGCCACCTATGGCAAATACCTCAAATTCCGATCGGCAGTCGTTTTCGGTGGTGTCAGCATCAATCCGCAGATCAGTCAGCTGCGCAAGGGTGTCGATATCCTGATTGCAACCCCGGGTCGTCTGCTCGATCATGCCAGTCAGGGTACCGTAGACCTGTCACAGCTGGAAGTACTGGTGCTGGACGAGGCCGATCGCATGCTGGACATGGGATTCATCCATGATGTCAAGCGGGTGCTGGCGCTTCTTCCTGAAACCAGTGAGCGGCAGAATCTGCTGTTCTCGGCAACTTTTTCGCGCGAGATCAAGCAGCTGGCCCAGCGCATGCTCAACGATCCACAGCTGGTGGAAGTGGCACCTCAGAATGCCACTGCTGACCGTATCGAACAGCAGGTGTATCGCGTTGACAAGGGACGCAAGCGTGAGCTGCTGTCACGACTGATCCATGACGAGCAATGGGAACAGGTGCTGGTATTCACTCGCACCAAGCATGGTGCCAATCGTCTGGCCGAACAGCTTGAGCGTGACGGTTTGTCCGCTGCTGCCATTCATGGAAACAAGAGTCAGGGCGCCAGAACCCGTGCACTGGCCGGGTTCAAGGACGGCAAGATCCGTGTGCTGGTTGCCACCGATATCGCCGCTCGTGGACTGGACATCGACCAGCTCCCCAATGTGGTGAATTTCGAGCTGCCCAATGTGCCTGAAGACTATGTACACCGGATTGGTCGTACAGCCCGTGCAGGCATGTCCGGCAAAGCGGTATCACTGGTATGCATCGACGAAGACAAATTGCTGCGAGACATCGAGCGTCTGATCAGTCGCGAACTTCCGCGCGTTCAGATCGAAGGCTTCGAGCCTGATCCAAGTATCAAGGCCGAGCCGATCCGTCAGGGTCGCCAGGGCGGTGGTCGAAGCCAGGGATCTGGCGCGAGTCGCGGTCCACAGGGTCGTTCCGGAAATGCTCGTTCTGGCGCTGGCAAGGTACAGCCAGCTGGAACACAGGCGGCCAATCGCAGTCGCCGGACACGTTCACGTGCCAGTAGCGGAAGGTCTGCGTGAGCGAATTTCCTCCTTGCCCGCAGTGCCAGTCGACCTACACTTATCCCGATGGGGTGATGCTGGTCTGTCCGGAATGTGCCCATGAATGGGCGGCCGATGGTAGTTCGTCGGAAGAGGATGGCGCCACGGTAAAGGATGCGAACGGAAACCTGCTGGTCGACGGTGATACGGTCACCGTCATCAAGGACTTGAAGGTCAAGGGCTCATCGGCGGTGGTCAAGGTGGGCACCAAGGTGAAAGGCATCAGGCTGGTTGAGGGCGATCACGATATCGATTGTCGTATCGACGGTATCGGCGCCATGAAGCTCAAATCGCAGTTCGTCAAGAAGGCCTAGGCTGGTTTGTTCATGAAGGGTCCAGACCAGTGAAGACACCCAAGCGACTTCAGCCGCTGATCGAAGACGGCTTGATAGACGAAGTCCTGCGCCCGTTGATGAGTGGCAAGGAAGCCACTGTCTATCTGGTACGTAGTGACGGTCAGATACGGTGTGCCAAGGTCTACAAGGATGTGGCCGTGCGCAGCTTCAAGCAGGCTGTGCAGTATCAGGAAGGGCGCAAGGTGCGCAACAGCCGTCGACAGCGTGCCATGGAGAAGGGCACACGCTTCGGTCGTGAAGAGCAGGAAAAAGCCTGGCAGAACACCGAAGTGGATGCGCTGTACAAGTTGCGCGATGCCGGTGTGCGTGTTCCCGAGGCCTTTGGCTGTTTTGACGGCGTGTTGTTGATGGAGCTCATCACTGATGCGGATGGCGAGGCCGCACCGCGGTTGAACGATGTAGCCATTCCGCTGGAGCGGGCCGCCGCCGATCACAAGACGATGATGCACTATATCCTGCGCATGCTGTGTGCCGGTCTGGTGCACGGTGACCTGTCGGAGTTCAATGTCCTGATGACCGAGGATGGCCCCGTCATCATCGATCTGCCTCAGGTGGTGGATGCCGCTGGTAACAATCATGCGCCGACAATGCTGGCAAGAGATGTGGCCAACATCACACGCTATTACGCGCAGTATGTTCCGGAGCTGGCAGAGACGCGCTATGCCGAGGAATTATGGGCCTTGCATGAAGCAGGTGCCTTGCACCCGGACATGACACTGACCGGCAAATATGCTCGTGACGAGCAGGAGGCAGACGTAGGATCTGTACTGCAACAGATTCAGGAAGCCTATCGTGAGGAAATGGAACGTCGGGAACGGCTCAGCGAAGACTGAGGCTCTGATCGATGGCCCGAGATGTGTGATTGTCGCAAGAGATGAAGCCATCTGTTGCGACAACATGACCCAAGGCCTTTGTCTCTCAGCGACTGACGAATCGAACGTGCTCCGGGTCGAACCAGGTTCGGGAGTATTCGGCCAGTTCGCCGTCCTGGTCGCGTGAGAGGCGCTCCACGAAGCCCCAGTCACCGCCATAGCGTTGTTGCCAGGCTTCCGGTGCCCAGTCAGGCAGGCGACCGACGCCGACACGATCCTGGACCCGGGTGATGCGAAAGCCCAGGACATCACGGTAGAACCGATAGAGAGAATCCGTCACTTGGGCAGCATCGATATGCTCGGCATGGCGTCCATCGAGCCAGATTTCCTCGAGTGCGGCTTCGCGCTGGTTGAGATGCCGGATTCGTCGGAACCGAAATGCCTTTGTGGCGCTACCGATATCGGGTAATCCGGACGGTTTGTCCATGTGATCCAGTGACAGCAAGCGGGCACTTGGTGTGGCAGGACCGTCGACCAGTTCCAGACGGAACAGGGCATAGACATTGTGTTCGTCGAGGGTGCTGTTCACATAGTTGCCGGAGCCCTGGATGCGCGTCAGCAAACCACGGTTCTCCAGTTCGGCGAGCGCCTTGCGCAAGGTACCTACCGAGATATTCAGTCCTTCCGCCATGTTGCGTTCGGGCGGCAATCGCTCGCCATCGGGCAGCACGCCTGTCTTGATATCCCGTACCAGCATTTCCGTGATCTGGTTGACCAGGGGCACACGGCCCGATAATTCGTGATGTGAGTCCGACAAGACCGGCTTACCTCTGCTGGGCGATTGTGGGTCGCCTGTTTGACAAATTGATATACGATTGATACATTCGCCTGCACTGTCTGCCGAGGATGTTCCCATGAGCGTCGTGCCCGTCAAGTCCGCATCCCTGCAAGCCGCAGAGGTGTCCTGGTTCGCCCCCCTGTGCTCCGATGACTATCGATATCTGGGTGTACCCGATGGACAATATCGCAGCAGCTGGGAAAATACCTCCCGGATCGTCCGTCGTGCCGACGAGCTGGGATTTCGTAATATCCTGTGCCCCTCATCCTATCAGGTTGGGCAGGATACTCTGAGCTTCGTTGCCGGTAATGCGCCACTCACCGAAACCATCAACATGCTGGCCGCCGTGCGCTGCGGTGAAATGCAGCCGATCATGCTGGCCCGCACCCTGGCCACGCTGGATCACATGCTGCAGGGACGCTTGACGGTCAATATCATTTCGTCCGACTTTCCGGGCCAGAAGGAGGACAGTGCCTACCGCTACCAGCGTTCTCGCGAAGTCGTGGAGATTCTCAAGCAGGCCTGGACGCAGGATGAAATAAACTACAAGGGTGAAGTCTACGATTTTTCGGGCTTGACGACTGACCCGGTACGCCCCTATCAGACCAACGGTGGTCCGCTATTGTATTTTGGCGGCTATTCTCCACCTGCGCTTGACTTGTGTGGCGAGCATTGCGATGTCTATCTCATGTGGCCGGAGAAGAAAGAGGAGCTCGCCGAGCGCATGAAGGCCGTCAATGCCTGTGCCGAAAAATACGGCAGAGTGCTGGATTACGGTCTGCGCGTTCACATGATCGTGCGTGAGACCGAAGAGGAGGCGCGTGAGCATGCCCGTTCTCTGGTGTCCATGCTGGATGACGAGCAGGGCAAGGCCATTCGTGAAAGGGCACTGGATGCATCCTCACTGGGTGTATCCCACCAGGCAAAGAATCGGGATGTTGCAGACGATGAGGGCTATATCGAGCCACATCTGTGGACAGGTGTCGGCCGTGCGCGTTCGGGTTGCGGTGCAGCGCTGGTCGGTAGTGCCGAGCAGATTCTCGAAACCATCGAGGAGTACAAGGCGATGGGTATCCGGGCCTTCATCTTTTCCGGTTATCCGCATCTGGACGAGTGCGATCATTTTGGCAAGCTGGTGTTGCCACATCTGGATACCTGCTCGCTGCCGCAAGTGCATGGTCGGGTTCCTGCCAGTACGCCGGCGACACCGCTTGGCGTGGGAGAGCGGCGCTGATGCCGGCGGTACAGGTGTTGGAGCCTGCCGATCGCTCTGTGTCAGTACCCTGCGAAGAGATCTGGACATCCGAGAACGGCAGCTCGCGTGATCTGCGCCACGCCTTCGGTCGTTTTGCAACCGGCGTGACTGTCATCACCATCGATAGTCCGGACGGCCCCTATGGCATGACGGTCAACAGTTTCTCATCCGTCTCGCTCGACCCGGCACTTGTTCTGTGGTCAGTGGACAAGGGATCTGCACGATGCCCCTATTTTCTCGACGCAACGCAATTTGTCGTGAACATACTCAGTGCCGAACAATCAGCCACTGCCTTGAGTTTCGCCCGAGATCCCTTTGCTTTCGGTGTTGCGCCATGGCGCGAGAGCGAAAGCGGACTGCCAGTGCTGGAAGGCTGCACTGCGACACTGGAGTGCAGGCGGGAAGCGGCGCATCCTGGCGGCGATCACTTCATCATCGTTGGTCAGGTCTTGAAGGCTTGTGTTGCCGATCGCGAGCCGCTACTGTTCCACAAGGGTGACTTTGGCGCCATCGCCTGATGATCCGTCCACCGGTTCCGTGAAATCTTCAGGTGGATGAAATGCTGATGGCTGTGGCGATGTCGTGTTCCAGGTTGCGGCCTTTGTGTCTTTCCGGCGACATCGAGAGAGATTGTTGCCTGGCTGCCGGGACTTGTGGAGGTGTACATGAAGACAGAGTGTTTCGAGCTTGAGGTTCACGATCGGGTAGCGCACTTGCGATTATCACGAGCTGACAAGCGCAACAGCATGATACCGGCGTTCTGGAACGAGCTTCCCGTACTGATCGATCGGATAGAGTCCGATGGCGAAGTGCGCGCTATTGTATTATCGTCAAGCGGTCCTCATTTCAGCAGCGGCATGGACGTGTCCGTTTTTGCAGCGGCTTCATCGGCGGGTGGCGATGCCAAGCCCGTATCCGACGAAGATGCGCTCAGGCAAAGATCACGCCGGCAGCAAAAGTCCATCAGGCTGCGCGATACCATCAAGAGACTGCAGCACAGCTTCACGGTTCTGGAAGAGGCACGCATTCCCGTGCTTGCGGCCATTCAGGGTGGCTGCATCGGTGCCGGTGTGGATCTTGCGTCGGCCTGCGATATGCGCTATGCCACACGCGATGCCTTCTTCACCATCTTCGAAACCAATCTGGCGATGACCGCCGATGTGGGCACCTTTCCGCGCATCTGCAAACTGATGCCCGATGGCATGGTCAGGGAGCTGGCTTATACCGGTCGAAAACTCTCAGCCGAAGAAGCTCTGCAATATGGTCTGGTGAATCGCCTCTACGATAGTCAACAGGACATGGAGGATGATGTCATGAAGATTGCTGCTGAGATCGCACTGAAGGCTCCCATGGCCGTTCACGGCTGCAAGCGGATGATACTGCATGCAAGAGATCATTCAGTTGCTGATACGCTCGACTACGTGTCTGTCTGGAATGCCGCCTTCTTTCAGCAGGCAGAGGTGATGGAGGCGATGAGTGCCAACCAGGAGAGGCGCGCTGGCAATTTCACCTCATTGCCCGAAAGAGCAAAGGATGATGATTCCATTGATATGCCGTAGTCAGCGTGTCTCTGGATCACGTCGCTCCAGGCGGTGCAAGTGAAACCCTGCATTTGAGTCATCCTCATGAAAGCCAAGTCTGAGGGGGAGCGTGCCGGTGAAGCCGAAGTGCGTACGCTGGTCGCGGCCTGGCCTCGTGACAGCGAGTTTCTCGAAGCCCTGCACGAATCCTGGATAAGCCAGTATGCGGATTATATGGGTGAGGCTCGCGCGACAGCCTTGGTAAGAAAACTACTGGATGCGGGCGAACTCTATCCCGGCGAAGATCAGGCAGTGCAACTGGCCATGGTAGGTACAAAGCCTGTGGGTATTGCCGCGTGCCGATCGTTACAGGGCTTGACCTTGATAACGATGCTGGAGGTCCTGGCAGCCAATCGCCATCAGGGCGTAGGCGGTCAGCTGGTGGCGGGGTTACAGGCGCGCACCGAGCAGCGTCTGTTGGCGCATGTGTCCATTCACCGTCCACGGGTGCTTGATTTCTATGAGCGCCAGGGGTTTCGTAGACTACCGCGAACTCGCGTCGATCACTATGGCCATGAACTGGAATTCGATGTCATGGTGAAGTAGCGCTGTCAAGACTACGGGCATCTTCACCGTTGTCCTGTTGTCTTGTTGTCTCTCGTCTGTGACGCCTGCGTGTGCCGGGACAAGGACAAGGTGGCGTCTGACTGTCTGCTAGCAACGGTGTTCTGACTGTTTCTGCACAGACCCGGACCCGGAGTCAGAATACAAGAAGCGAACGCCTTGTATTCTTTCATCACGAGCCCGGGGAATGATTCGAGCAGCCTATTCGGCGGATTCGCCAGCCTTCAGCCATTCGAACATCAGACCCTTGGCAGAGCGTGCCTCGAAGCCTTTCCAGTAGGTGTGCTCATCTGTGAAAGCGCCATCATCACCGGTGGCATACACGCCTTCATTCGAATCCTGAATGAGCTCCAGATACGCTTGCTTGTCGATATCGCTTTTAAGATAACGATCCAGCCAGGCGGTGGAGAAATGCTGAGCAATGTTATTCATCCTGGCGGTATCCCAGACAGCGTCGGCATAATGCCCGAAGGGTGCAAATCCCAACTGACTGCTGAACGCATAGCTTTCTGCGGGTGCCGGATAGGGAGCCGCTGCATTGTGGTTGGCATTCTCGAAGGTCAGCAACGCACGATCAATGTTGACGGATTCTTCCCAGATATCCCTGACACCACCTTCATAGAGAGAAACGTCATCTTGTGAACCGGCGACAAACAGCATCGGGATCTGTACGCCCTTCAGTGATTCTCCGTCGAAAAAGCCGGCATTTCTTCCCCAGGGAGCAAATGCAATGGCTGTCTTGATGCGAGGATCGGGCAGACTGTTGTGCGTTTCACTGCCGCTTTCGTGGATACCCAATGTGCCGTAAGGCGGGCTGAATGGAAAGGCAACCGATGCAGTTGTCACACCGCCACCGGCCGTGATGACGGCACCATAGCCACCCATGGAATAACCGACGACAGCAGTATTGTCAGTGTCGATCAGGCCGTTGAGAAAACTGGCAGGATCTGCATTCAGACGAGCCATCTCGTTGAGTACGAAGATCTGATCCAGCGAGCGATTACGCAGCGTTGAGCCAAAGGCTGCCTGCGTGCGGTAGGTGGAATCGGTATGGTCGATGGAGGCGACCACATAGCCCTTGGAGGCAATGTTCTCGGCCAGATGGGACAGCAGAAAACGGTTGCCTGGATACCCGTGAGATACGATCACCAATGGGAAGGGTTCAGTGTTGGTGACTGGTGCTGCCCACAAGGTTGCCTGACCGTGCAGATCCACTTCAATGGTAGGGTCACGCAGAAAGGCGCGCAATGTCTTGCTGCCTTCAGCACCCGGGTAAGACGGGTACCACATCTGTACGACAAGCTCACGATCATAGCTTGGCAAAGGGTCTGGCGCATCCATGGATGGGTCCAGTGCCAGTATGTTGATCTGTCCCGGGTTGGTCAGCGTCAGAGGACGGGTGCCTACCTCATAGTCGCCATAAGCCGCCAGCTCCGGAGCATCCGGACGCTGGGTGTCAATCCTGTTTTCGGACTGTGCAGGCAGGGCTGTAAACAAGGTAGCCATCAGTGTTGTCATCAAGGCAAGTTTGCCTGATGGACGGGGGCGTCCAGCGAATAGCATGGTGTAATTCTCCGTGGGTTGAAGTCTCACTATTACACGCATTTTCTGATGACACAACCATGAAGCAACAAGCTCTTGTCGCTTCACTGGCAGGCAAACTGGTCAGCGATTCGCATGACCAGACTGCAGGACGACTTCTCAATTTCAGAACACGATACGTCTGTTCGAGTGGCCCTGGCATGTAAACGAAACGACTTGGAGCACATCGTGCAATGGCGGACAGTGCGCCCTTCCATGTCCCGAATGCAGGTGATGTTCAAATCCTTTCGCACACAGTCGATCCGATCCAAGGCATCACCGACACTGGTTGATCCGCTCGAGCAGCGTCTGCTGTATTCCGCTGATCATCCTCTGGGTCTGGCTGTTGCCTTGGACACCGGTGATGAGCTTCAGGACGCATTGCAGGCGGATCACCTGACGGCTCAATCGCTGGCCTCCCTGCTGGAGCCTGCTGCGAGCGCTGATATTACCTCCATCGCCTTTGTCGATAGTGATGTGCCGGATGTTCTGACATTGACCGGGATGTTGCAACAGCAGGGTATCACCGTGCATACGGTGGATGCCGCCGAGGATGGCATTGCGCAAGTGAGTGAGGTGCTATCGGGTTATTCCGAGCTGGATTCGGTAATGATTTTCTCGCACGCGGCCAATGAAGGTTTTTCTTTAGGCTCAAGCCTGATAGACAGTGTATCGCTCGGTGAGGTGGAGGATCAGCTGAGCGGCTGGGGACAGGCATTGTCAAATGATGCCGACCTTCTACTCTACGGCTGTTCTCTGGCTGATGACGCGAGTGGTCAGCAGTTTCTTGCGCGTATTGCCGAGCTGACCCAGGCTGATGTCGCCGCCAGTGATGATACGACCGGTCATTTTGATCGTGGTGGAGACTGGGAGCTGGAGTGGCAGCAGGGGTCTGTCAATACAGACGTGCTTGATGATGCTGTCATGGAAGACTGGCAGGGTAGTCTACTCAGTATCATCGTCGGCACCGAGCTTGATGTGGTGGATGCCCCTGATCTGAATACCTTGGCAGCCTTGCAGAGCAACCCTGGCAGCGACGGTGAGATTTCATTACGTGAAGCGGTGATCGTGGCAAACAACGATGCCTCGGTCAACACGATAGAGCTGGCTGACGACACCACCTATGTGTTGACACTGGGTGCTGGAGACTCTGACGAAGATGACGGGCTGACAGGCGATCTGGACTTCTCGCGAAGCTATGCCGTTACGGGTGGCGCCAATGCCACTACCATTATCGACCAGCTGGTTGATGAGCGTGTCGGGCATGTACTGACTAGCGCGAATCTGGTATTCAGGAACCTGACCATAACTGGAGGTGATGAGGAAAAAGAAGGCGGTGGTCTGCGTATAGAGGCAGGGTCAACAGTTGTTCTCGATTCGGTCACTGTGAGGAACAACCATTCCGATCTGGGCGGGGGTGGCATATTCAATGAAGGCACCCTTGATGCGACAGACACCACTATCGCCTGGAATACATCAGACAAGGATGGTGGAGGGATTTCAAACACATCAGTTGTCGAGCTGGAGAGGGTAACGCTCAATAATAATGATGCAGGTGAAAGAGGTGGGGCACTCTATCATCGGGGCGGTGGCAGCAATATGGAGCTGGATTACGTGACCATTTCCGGCAACAGTGCGGATGATAGTGGGGGCATTGACACCAACCGGGCCATGCAGATCAGAAACAGCACCATTGTGGAGAATACCGACGTCAATACAACAGGTGGTATAGGCAATTCCGGCTCGGAAGCGGTGACATTGCAGAATACCGTGCTTGCCAATAATACATCTACTGATGCTGATGATGATGGGCAACAGGTGGATGGGGATATCGTCTCCCTGGGCTTCAACTTCATCGAAAATCCTGCTGAGAATACGCTGCAGGACACGGATATTGTCGCCACTGATCCCATGCTGGCAGCGCTGGCCAGCGGTAGCGGAAAGGTTCAGACTCATGCACCGCTGGCCGGTAGTGTGCTGATAAACCGGGGCGCTGCTACAACTTCCGATACTGACGCAAACGGTCATGCCATCGATCTGATACCGGATATCGGAGCCTATGAGTCCTCAGGATCTTCCGGGATGATGTTCTGGACGGATGGAACCGATTCCATCTTTCGTTCGGATGTGGACGGTAGTTATGTACAGACACTCCTGAGCGGTATTGGTGATGATGTAATCGATCTGGAGGTGGATTTGTTCAGCGAGCGTATCTACTGGCTTGAGGACTCCGGAGACTTTCGCAGTATGGCGCTGGATGGCAGCAGTATTCAGACGCATTTCAATACCAGTGAGAATATCTACGGTTTTGCGTTGAATATCCCTGATGGGGAAATTTTCATGTCGGACCGTCAAACGGTCTTCCCGTTCTACCACAGGATTCTCACGTTTGATTTGACTGGTGGTTTCGTGGTGGAGAATGATGGTCTCGATGCAATCGAATCATCACCTACGGATGTCGAGTTTGATGCCGCCAATGATCGAATCTATTGGCTCGAAAAACAACTCACCATACTCACCAACTTTATCAACGAAACCAGCATTGAGGTATACGATCGGAATACAACAGATCGGTACACCCGGGAAATCGACTCTGTTTCCGATATCAGTGAAGACAGCGCCCTGGTGCTGAACACCGATGGTAGTCGCCTCTATTGGGTCGACTCTGAGTCAACCGCAGACCAAGGTATTCTCGCTGTCGCAGATACAGACACGACGTCTTCCACGCCCTTGGCATCGGTTTTTGTAACGGAAACGGTCAAAGGCATTGCATATGATTCGCTGAGCGATCGCGTGATTGTCGCTACCGGAACAGGAGATGGCGGTCGTATCCTGTCATTCAATGAGGACCTCGGGGATATGCAGGTCGTTCACGAGGGGCTGGGCGATGCGGCTTCCATTGCCTATATGGGGATTGTAGGGTTCGGTCCGGAAGTGGAAAATAATGCAGGTTTGACTCTTGTTGAAGGACGTGAGCCAATCATCAGCAGCACCGTACTCTCCTACAAGGATGCTGATGATGATCCGGACCAGAGGGTCTACACCATAACCACTGCTCCTGTCGAAGGCGATATTCTTGTTGGAGGGGCGAGCGTCGGCAGCTTCAGCCAGCAGGACATCAATGATGGTCTGGTTACCTATGACCATAACGTCGAGCACATTGGTGTCGAAGATGACTGGCAAGACCAGTTCGAGTTCAGTGTGTCCGATGGCAGTTCGACAGTTGCCAATCAGGTCTTTGTCTTCACGATAAACAATGAGGATGATGCGCCCGTGGTGGATCTCGCGCCATTGGTAGAGGTCGCTGGTGGTCAAAGTATCAATCTGAACAACACGCATTTCGGACTCTATGACCCGGACACTCCGAAGAATGAAGTCACTGTAAGTATCGATCTGAAATACGAAGGAGATGTCTTTTCAAACGGGACAAGCCTCGATTCCTTTACGCTTGCCGAGCTTGAAAGCAATACGATCTACTACACTCACAACGGCACTGATCCTTCGGTTTCAGCCGGTTTCCAGTTTACGGTCAGCAGTGGTGCGTTTACCCTGGGGCCTATCGAGTTTCCCATTGAAGTTTTTGGACTGGATGATGCGCCCGCACCGGTCATCAACGGCGCATCCGTGACGGAAGGCGGGGAAGTGGGTCTCACGATCGCCGAGCTGACGGCCAATGATCCGGACACCGATCCGTCGTTGATTGTCTTCACGGT
>CANMQI010000005.1 GCA_947499955.1 uncultured Granulosicoccus sp. | reverse complement strand
CAGGCGCGCTTGGCAGCAGAAAAGGCAGCCGAGGAAGAACAGGCGCGCTTGGCAGCAGAAAAGGCAGCCGAGGAAGAACAGGCACGCTTGGCGGCAGAAAAGGCGGCCGAGGAAGAGCAGGCACGCTTGGCGGCAGAAAAGGCGGCCGAGGAAGAGCAGGCGCGCTTGGCGGCCGACACGGCCATCGATGAAAGTGCCAGACAGGCCGCCGCTGCAGAGGCCTCGCGCGTTGCGGCCGTTGCCCGGCAATTACGACAGTACGAAAGCCTGCGAGAACGAGAACTGCAGGTGCTGGAAGGTTTGTCGAATCGTATTCGCTTCGAGCAAGGTTCTGCCACTGTATCAAGGGATATCGAACGATTGCTGGATGACATTTTCAACCCACTCTATCTGTACTCCGATTTGCCTGTACTGGTTTCGGTGGCGGGCAATGAGTACAGTGGAACGACCAGCGATGGTCTGTTGAGCCGCGATCGCGGCCGGGCCATCGCGTCCTATCTGATCAATCGAGGCCTGGAGAAGGACAGGTTTCGCATTCTTATCGAATCCGGGGAAAACCTGGCATCCGGTACTCACCGTGTCAGAGTGTCTGCAGAGGAAGTTCGTCAATGAGTGTCGATTCACCCATAGCTCTAGTGTCCAGTCTGGTGGCAGTCACTTTACTGGGCATCATCATCGGCTACTGTCTGGGCTTGCTGCGATCCAAACGTCGCGCCCGGCAGGCCATTCAGGCCGCCCGACAGGATCTGGCTCAGTCACGATCCTCCGTCGAGGTGGATCTGGGGTCGGCTCGCGCTGTCATTGTGGATCAGCGCCAGGCTCTGGCCGTCGAGCGCGAGCGGGCACAGACAGCGCTGAAGCGTGAGTCGGCGCTGGAGTTGCATTCCCAGCTACAGGCCCAGCGAATTCAGACACTGGAGTCTCAGGTCAGATCCTACGAGGATCAGCAGATTCGCCTGAAGCGGGATTTCGCCAGTTACAAGTCCAACAAGTCCAGAGAACTGGAGCTGGCCAAGAACAAGCCCGATGCGTGGTCCAGTGCCAACGAGTTGCCGGTCTTGCAGAAACGCATCGTGGAGCCTGCGGGGCGACGCGACAGACAGGCGTCGGTGCATGCCATCGATTCATCCCGCAGAGAGTTGGATCAGGCTGCCAGAGGCTCGCAGCGTGCTGCGCGCGGATTGAGTTCGCCGCTTTCCAGAGAGCTGGAAATACCGGCTTTGTCTGAATCGGAACTGCCTGACTCGGTCGAGGATCTGGACTTCGAGCTGGCGGATCATGATGCGACCGGAGAATTGCCACGTGGTTAGAACCCATGAGAAACCGATGTGGCATCAGCTGTTCAAGCTGGACTCGGGGAGTGACCAGAGTCTGCAGGCTCAGTTGCGACAGGCACTGGTCAAGGCCATTCTGGACGGTCGTATTCCGGTAGATGTTCCCTTGCCATCATCGCGTGAGTTGTCTCGCCAGTTGAGCGTGGCGCGCAATACCGTGGTACTGGCCTATCAGCACCTGATCGACGAACGCTATCTGCTGTCTCATGAGCGACGCGGTTATTTCGTCAACCCTGCCATTCTTGACGGGCGTGTCGATTCGCCTCGGCCGAATTCGGCCGATACCCGCAGTACGTTTGCTGACATCGGTGTCGAACAAGGACCGGTGCCCGTTTTCGATCTGCTGGAACAGCGCAGCATCAACAGACCTCTGGACTGGCGACTGTACGAGTACCCCTTCATCTACGGTCAGGCGGATTCTTCCCTCTTTCCGGTCAATGACTGGCGAGAGGCCTGCCGCCTGTCATTGCGTGTGGATGCCATCAGTCGCTGGACTCAGGATCGCGTCGATCATGATGACGACTTGCTGGTTGAACAGATACACACGCGAGTACTTCCGCGGCGAGGTGTATGGGCGGACAAGGAGGAGATTCTGATCACCGCGGGGGCACAGAATGCATTGTTCCTGATCGCACAACTACTGCTCGACAAGGACAGTGTCGTCGGCATGGAAGATCCCTGCTATGTCGATGCGCGTAACATCTTTCGCTTGTATACCCATCACCGTGAATTGTTTCCGGTCGGTGAGCGTGGCGTTGAAACCGATGAGCGACTCAGCCGCTGCAAGATGATCTACGTGACCCCGAGTCATCAGTGCCCGACCACCACGACCATGCCGCTGGATGCGCGCAAGAGCCTGCTGGAGCAAGCGGCGCGTGACGATGTCACCATCGTGGAAGATGACTATGAAAGTGAGCTCAACTTTGTCGGCAAACCGACGCCGGCCCTGAAAAGCCTGGATACCGAGCATCGGGTCATCTACGTGGGAAGTCTGTCCAAGACACTGGCGCCGGGATTGCGTGTCGGTTTCATGGTGGGGCCGAAGAAATTCATTCAGCAGGCTCGGGCGCTGCGGCGTCTCATGTATCGCCATCCCCCCTCGAACAATCAGAGAACCATCGCGCACTTTCTGGCATTGGGACATCATGATTCGGCATTGCTGCGACTGTCCCAGTCATTCAAGAGTCGTTGGCAGGTCATGGGTGACGCCTTGAGGCGACATGATGTCTTCTCCACGCTGAGACCCACCTTTGGCGGTTCTGCCTTCTGGGTACAGTTGCCGGAATCCGTGTCAGCCCGTGAGCTGGAAGTACTGGCAGCTCAGAACGGTATCGTCATCAATGCGGGCGACAACTATTTTGCCAGTCGTGAAGGGCCGGGTAATTTCTGTCGCCTGGGTTTTTCCTCCATCCCGGAGGATCGTATTGACGCGGGTATCGACAAACTGGCGGGATTGGTGAGGCAACTGGCCGAGCGCGGTAACCGGCGTCCTCATCAGAGCTGACATCCGAGCGATTCTCTCAGGCAAGTCCATGACGGCACATCAGGCACCGTCTGGTGTGATTGGCACGTTGTCGCCTCTGATACTCTGAAACCCTTGCCGGGCCGGATTTTTGCTTCGTGGGAAGACCAGGTCTTCTGAATGCGTCGAAAATGCAGCTCACTCTTGTCTCAGGCCTGTGTCTGCTGAACGCTGATACCGACGAAGATGGATTGTCGGATTCGGACGATCCCGAGCCTCTGGTGCCGTATGACGGGGGACCCGAGACGACAGGAAGCCAGAGCACTGGTGGTGAGGCCGGTGGTGAGGCCGGTGGTGAGGCCGGTGGTGAGGCCGGTGCGGATGCCGGAACGGACTCGGGGACTGATACCGATGAGAGTGGGGGCGGTGATTCAGGCAGTGATAGTGGCAGTGATGTTGATGAGCAGCCGGTAGCGCGTTCCGGCGGAGGGGCCATGGCCGGTTTGTCGCTCTTGCTGCTGCTGTACTCGTGCTCTCGTTTGCTCGTCTGTAAACAGGCTGGAACCGTCAAACTTTCGACGAAATGGCCGTTGAGTCAGTGCGATCGCCAAGAAACGTTGAATATTGTCCCTCAGCGTACGACAATCATGAATTGATGCCGTGAGGCAGTGCTTTCGACTTAAATGGAGTCATTACATCGTGCGTAAATTGACCATGTCCCTGTTGGGTATCATGAGTAGCTGTCTGGCTGTTCTGCCAGCTACCGCCCAACAGGCTGACAGCAATCTGGTACTGCCGGATGCCAAGCCTGGCGAGTGTTATGCGAAAGTCATTACACCCGCACGTTTCGAAGCTCGCACGGAAGAGGTGGTTGTTCAGGAGGCCTCCGAGCGCATCGAAACTCAGGAGGCGGTTTATCAGGGTGCCGAGGAGCAGGTGATTGTCAAGGAGGCTTCGCAGGAAATCGAGGTGACACCGACGGCCTTCTCTCGCGAAACCGAGCTGGTGGAAACGCGTGCCGCAGAACTTGCCTGGGTGACGGGAAGTGGCGATGCCCAGATGCCTGCAAGCCCCGACGCTATCGAACAGATTGCCAGTTCCGGTGTGGACACGACTGCCGTGGAGCCGGGAAGCTGCTTCGTGGAATACTACACCGCGGCGCAGTATCGAACCGAGTCGGTTCGCGTGCTGATCAAGGAGGCAACGCAGACGATCGAGATCGTGCCGGCCGCTTTCGAAACCGTGGACGAGCGTGTCGTCATCAAGGAGGCGTCCAGTGAAGTGGTGGATGTGCCTGCAATCTATCGAACCGTGTCCGAATCGGTTCTGGTTGAACCGGCCCGCAGTGTATGGCAGGAGAACTGTGGTGTCGTCGAGCAGGTCGACAATGCAACCGGTGATGTGATGTGCCTGGTCGAGCTGCCCGCACGCTACGAGACATTGACCAAGACCGTCCTGGACAAACCCGCCACAACCAAGACCATCAATATTCCGGCCGAGTACAAGACAATTCAGGTAGAAAAGCTGGTCAGCCCTGCTCGAGAGGAACGTGTCGATGTCCCCGCGGAGTTCACCACGGTGGATCGCCAGGTCAAGGTATCGGACCCTGTATTCTTCTGGCTGGCCAGGGGCGAACAGGCTGATGAAAACGCGATCACGACCGGACGCGAAATCTGCCTGACCGAGCGCCCGGCTGAAAACGTCGAAGTCGTGCGCGAAGTTGTCAGTACACCCCCGGTAGCGACCACACGCGATGTCCCGGCACAGATCGAGACCATTGATGTGCAGCGTCTACTCACACCGGCTTCGGAACGACGCATCGAGATTCCGGCCCGTACCAAGACCGTGACCACTCAGATCGAGGTTGCGCCTGCCAAAGTCGAGTGGACGCAAGTGTTGTGCAGGGTGAACATGACCCGAGACATCATTACCCAGTTGCAGGAAGCACTGACTCGTGAAGGTTACGATCCGGGGCCGGCTGATGGTGTGGTGGGACAGGGAACCTTGACAGCAATCGAGCAATACCAGGAAGCCGAAGGAATCGATCGTGGGGGTATCACACTCGAATTGCTCAAGCATCTGCAGGTGGCGTTCTAGCAACACGCTCGAACGCACTGTCTGACTTTTACTCAGAAAGCCGCCCCTTGAACCGGGCGGCTTTCTTTTGTCAGATATTGTCCCAGACCCAGTTGGGCAGCAATGCCGGACGCCAGTCGCTGTACAGAGCCTGCCACTGATTCCAGGCAACGTCATGGGGGGCTGCCCAGAACCAGGCGACCAGCGTGATGAAGATCACCAGGCAACTGGCTGGCAGCTGCTGCAGGTCCAGTGGCTTGATGGCACTGCCGAAGGAGCGGCGAACACGCACGCCGGTGAAATCGACGCTGTACAGCTCGTCCAGTATCAGATGAATGAGATAGCCCAGGGTCATGAAGATGCCCAGCAACCAGCTCTGCAGTTCACTGGTTTCCATCTGTTGCCAGGCAACGGCGCACATCAGCACACCGGCCATGATGGCCGCTATCAGTGAATGCAGAATGCCACGATGCCTGGTGACTGAATGAAACAGCCACCAGACCGGAAACCGTACCAGCAGAAAGACGGTGATGGCCCCGAGCCATAACTCCAGACCGGTAAACTCTTCCACGTTGGCGAACAACCAGACCAGTGCGGCCACTGTTCCCAGTCCGGAAAACAGGGCGCGCGATGGCTGAGATTGCTTGAGGTCGATATCGGGAATGATGCCGCCGATCATGCCGGCAACAGTGAGCATCAGTCCTTCTGTCATACCCAGCGACAACAATTTCGTACAACACGTCGCTCCCAGGCTGACAACGGCTGCAGCACCAAAAATGTGTGTGTTAAAGTCGGCCACTATCGGGTTTCCTAAATGAGGTCGTCGTGCTGGTAACTTTCAAGACAAGCGCATACTCGGACATAACCATGTTCGGAACGGCGGCAGTATCACTGCTGAAGCTGATGGGACAAAGCGGCAATGTGCCGGGTGCCATACTGGCCGCGGATGTTCCGCAGGCGTTGAAGACTTTACACGAAGGGCTGACGAAGTTGGAAGCCGAAGAGTTGAATCCGGGCTCGGCGAACCCCGAAGAAAATGGCCAGGGCGGTTTCGACGATGATGAGGAAGAGGTGCCTGTAGCGCTGCATACGCGAGCAGGTCCACTCATCAGCCTGCTGGAAGCCGCAGCAGCAGCCAACGAGAGCGTGCTCTGGGATAGTTGATCGGGAGTGAGGCAGGAGAGAGCTGACTGTCGGCGTCAGTACCTGCAGCCATGTGTTACAAGTGGCGGTCGCGGTTGATTACTGCAGCATGACCGGCCGCTGGTCGTCGGCGTCATGCAAGCCGGAGGCAGGCACCCTTGTCGGTGCTTGCCTTCTGCATTGTCGGCTCTGCATGCAATCAGGAAAGCATGAACCCCAGGTCTTTTTGCGTGAAGTTCTGCAGATCCGGCAAGGCGCTGTTCAGATCACTTTCCGATACGCCCATCCAGCGTGACAGGGTAGCCGCATACTGGTTGACCGAAATCTTCGGAATGATGCGTCCGGCAAAACTGCCATCCTCTTCGCCGGCATCGTCAGGGTTGTCGCTGTCAGAGTAGTCAGGCGTTTCACCGATGACCTTGCCACCATCGACAGCCCCGCCGAACACGAAGCTGTGACCGCCCCAACCATGATCGGTACCATTGCCATTGCTGCTCAGGGTGCGACCGAAGTCGGATGCGGTAAAGGTGGTGACACTGCTGGCCTTGTTGATGCCGTCGATGGTGCTCTGAAAGGCGCCCACGGCCTCGTTCAGACCATTCAACAAGTCCGGCTGGCGTTCCAGCTGATCGGAGTGCGTATCCCAGCCGCCCATCAGTACGAAGAACACCTGCTTCTGCATGCCCAGTTCTTCGCGTGAGGCAATCATGCGTGCTACCAGATGCAGCTGCTTTGCCAGCTTGTTGCTGCCGTTGTATTGCATTTGCGGAAGCGAGTTGGCCTGCAGGGCCGAATGCAGTGAGGCGGTGGCATCCGAGGCGCGACCCACGGCATTGGCAATGGCTCGCATCATCAGGGGGGTGCTGCTGGCCTGGCCTTGCGCGATGAGCTCGTTCAGTGTGCGTCCGACATTGCTCAAACGGCGTGGTGGTATCCAGTCACTGATGTTGTCGAATCCGTACATGCGCTCCACTGCCACATCGGCGTTGAGCGTGACATAGTTGGTGCTGGCCGATGCCAGCCAATCGGTGCTGCCACCCATGGAGAACGCCGGTGCAACCGGTATGCTGCCATTGCAGTTGGCCGCATGGGCGCTGATGGCACCACCCCAGCCGAAAGAGGTGCTGCCGTTGACAATGCCGGCGCCGGTCTGCCACAGCTTCTGCTGGGTATTGTGAGCGAACAGGGACTGCGGCAATGCAACGGTACCCAGGTAGTCGGACTTGCTCGTGGGTTGAATCAGCGTGCCGGTGTTGCTCAGTACGCTCAGGCGTTGTTCGTTGTAGAGCCGCTGGAAGTCGGGCAGCAGCTTGTGAAAGCCGAACTCACCCTGCTGTGCATCGCTGACGGAGAGCAGGTCGGATTCTGCTACCGCCAGCTCGTTGCGCGAGCCCTGATAATCTGCGTAGCGACTGCCACCGGGTACGAACATGTTGAACGAATCGGCACCGCCCGCCAGAAAGATGCAGACCAGGGAGCGGGCTTCATCGCATTGTTCCGCATGAGCCTTGCCCGAGCCTGCCATCATGGACACACCGGCGCCCAGAGGCAGGGCTGCCAGGGTCTTCAGCAAACGGCGTTTTTCTTTATCTACTGGATTTCGCATGGTCTGTGTCGCGAGTCATCAAGCCCGAATGAGACGGGCTGTTGTTTGATCTGATTGTTCGATCAGCATTGCAGCTGTCACTGCACCATACAGGCAGGGTGTGACTGCTGAAGAGTGATCAGCGGTCGATCGCTTGCCTGCAGGTTTATCGCTGAACATGATATTGAGGGGCGGTCAGCACCATGAACAGGGTGTCCTGTACAGCGGCAAACCGACCGGCATCATCACTGCCGAGCGCACGCATGTAATCGAACAGCGTCTGACGCATCTCATCGGGCATCGAGCCTGCGAAGAAGATCAGGTTGTACCAGTCAAGCAGCGCATCGGCCTCGGCAGCCAGCTCGACCAGTGGCTGCAGATCGATGATGGTGACCCGAGGGTTGTCATCACTCAGATCGGAACGATCGTTGAAGCGGTAGATCTGATGGTGGAAATTGTTGTGGGTCGAGGCCAGGTTTGCCTCGGTCATGATCTGCATCTCGGGTGACAGGGTGCTGCCACCGGGCACGATGGTGTGATCGGGACGGTAGAAGTTGAATACCGACGAGGACTGCAGCACTTCCTGGCCCGTCATCTCGTCAACGCGCGACAAGGTGAAGTTGGGTGTGTTGTGCACCCCTTCCGCCAGTGGCCCGGGGGTGCCGTCCAGGGCGCGCCAGACATGGGCCAGGCGCACCACCGGCTCACGCAGCTTGCCGAAATCCGGATCATCGATGTAGGCCGTGCGGGCCTCGTCATCCAGCAGAATGGCCTTGACGACGGCGGCCAGGTCCCCGCGTTCACCGGCACCGTTGTCATTGAATACCGACACGATGCGCTGGATGTACTCCGGGCTGGGGTTGCTGGTCACCAGGCGCTGAATGAGCTGACTGGAGATGAAGGGAGCCACGTTCTGGTGCTGGAAGATGGTGTCCAGTGCGAAGGCCATGTCGTCGCGTGTGCTCAGGCCGGCCGGGGCGATACGACCGTTGAGCAGGGTCTTGCTGCCGGTGTCGTGAAATCGTTCGTCTGTCACCATCGGTGTGGTGAAGGTATCGCCGCCACCCAGATTGGTCGTCTCCCAGGACGTCACCAGGTCATAGTTCCAGCCGGTGAATACCCGAGCAAATTCCTCGATCTGAGCCTGGGTATAGGCGGGGACAGGGTTGCTGGCTGGCAGGGCCTCACCCCGTTCGTTCAGCTCGTACAGGCCAATGGAAAACAGTTGCAGTACTTCGCGCGCGTAGTTCTCATCGGGTCGGATGTTCTCGGCCGGGTTGGCCTTTTCGTTGCGTACCATGCTCAGGTAAACGCCCATGACCGGATGCAGCGTGACATCCTCCAGCAATTGGCGGTAGTTGCCGAAGGCGTTGCGACTCAGCATGTCGTAGTAGTTGGCCATGCCCCACTGGTTGTTGGCCAGCAGGTAGTCCGTGTCGGACACCACGAAGATCTGGCTCAGGGCAAAGGCGACTCGCTGGCGCAGCTGGTCAGGCTGGTCCAGCACATTGTTCCACCACGCTTCGTGGCGAGCGTCGCCCTGGCTGCCGTTGCTGTTGGCGCGTGTGTAGGGTTCGGTGAGGGAGACCGGTAGACTCATCTGCTGGTCAATCCAGTCTTCAAGTGTCGTGTTGCGCAGCTCGGCGATGGTGTCGGGTGTAGCGCCGAATGTCGTCTGTGCCAGAAAACGCGAGGCGGCGACATCCTCGGCATCCAGGTTCGATACGCTGGTGACAGGGGGCAGCTCACCGGATGGGCCGCCGTTGTCGGGCTCTTCCAGATCTTCGCCGGTGGGCGTGCCGCCACCGTTGCTACCGCCGCTGCTGCCGCTTCCCGTGTCGTTGTTGATGACGACACCGCTGTCGCCACAGGCCTGCAGCAAGAGAGTCAGGGAAAACAGGACCGCGAGTAGCCAGCGACTGTTGGACAAGGACAGCGGTACGCGCAAGCGTCTGGGGCGATTATCGTGAAGTCGTTTCATGGAGTGTGGGAACACGTCCTGAGCAAGGCGAATCGGTTGTGGCGTAACGTACCAGATGCACGCGGCATTCGCGGTGGAAAGAAAATCGAAACAGCGGGCAAGTTCATGCATCGGCATGCGGCTGCCGATGCAATGCGAGCCGCTTCACAGCTTCAGGCGAGAAAATGCCATTTCTGCCTTGATGCGGAGCACTTCACGGCAATGTCGACGCTGCATGAGCCTGGTTGTCTGATGCCATTCTGGCATGCCATGCCGGCAAGATGGAGTCGCGCACATTGCGATCGCTTGATTGTTATCATTTTTTCACCCGGGCGTGACCATTATCAGAACCGCCAACGACTGCCGACATGATGTTGCAGAGGTTTTTGAACGATCCAGTGACGATCTGAGATAATAGTGTCCGGTATGCTGCAGGAATACCTCCTTGCGCCTGCTCACGAGGACGTTGAAACACCGATGACAAGCCGAATGCGCAGTGTCTGCCCGCATGACTGCCCCAGCGCCTGTGCGCTGGATATCGAGGTGCTGGAAGGCAACCGCATCGGCAAGGTCTATGGCGCAAAGGACCACAGCTACACGCAAGGCGTCATCTGCGCCAAGGTGTCGCGCTATGCCGAACGCATACACCACCCGGATCGCCTGCTGAGCCCGCTGCTGCGAAAGAGCGGCAAGGCCTCCGCCGGTGCTCAGGCGAGCGCTCGCTTCGAAGCGGTTTCCTGGGACGATGCCCTGGACAGGATCTGCGAACGCTTCGAGAAGATTCGTCAGCGCAGCGGTGCAGAGGCTATCTGGCCTTTCCACTATGCCGGTACCATGGGGCTGGTGCAGCGTGATGGACTGGATCGCTTCCGACATGCCTACGGGACGTCGCGGCAGCATTCGACCTATTGCGTGGCCGTGTCCGATGCCGGTTTCAAGGCGGGCGCCGGGGTCAAGAGCGGCAGCGATGTCCGGCTCATGCACAAGAGCGATCTGGTCGTCGTCTGGGGGGGCAATCCGGTCAGTACCCAGGTCAATGTGATGCAACATCTGGCGCAGGCAAAGCGGGCCAATGGGGCGAGGCTCGTGGTGGTCGATCCGTACCGAACCAAGACCGCCGAGAAGGCCGATCTGCACCTGATGCTGAAGCCCGGCACCGATGGTGCGCTGGCTTGCGCCGTCATGCATGTGATGTTCGAAGAAGGCCTGGCGGATGAGGCGTATATGGCGAAGTACACCGACAAGCCTCGGGAGTTACGGCAGCATCTGACCAACCGAACGCCAGCCTGGGCGGCGCAGATCACGGGTTTGCCGGTGGAGCAGATTGTCGAGTTTGCAAGACTGTACGGCAATACCCGTAAATCCTTTCTGCGTATCGGTTATGGCTTTTCACGCTCACGCAACGGTGCGGTCAATCTGCATGCGGTGAGTTGTCTGCCTGCGGTCTCGGGTGCCTGGCAGTACGAGGGCGGTGGCGCCTTGTATGGCAATGCCAGTATCTATGATCTGGATCGCAGGCAGATTCAGGGGCTGGACATCGGTTGCCAGACTCGGGTGATGGACCAGTCGAGAATCGGCCGGGTGCTGACTGGTGAATCGCATGATTTGCAAGGTGGGCCTGCTATTGAAGCCTTGTTCGTGCAGAACACCAATCCGGCGGTGGTCGCACCCGAGACCAGACTTGTATTGAAAGGGCTGGCGCGCGATGACCTGTTCACGGTCGTGCATGAACAATTCATGACCGAAACGGCCGAGTATGCCGATGTCATCCTGCCGGCGACCATGTTTCTGGAACATGATGATATCTATACGGCCAGTGGTCATACCCATCTGCAGATTGGCCGCAAGCTGCTCGAGCCGCCCGGAGAGTGTCGCAGCAATCATCAGGTGCTGCAGGGCATGGCAGAACGTCTGGGTCTTGCACATGCCGGGTTTCATCTCAGTGAGCGGGAGCTGGTGGAGAACCTGCTGCAATCCTCCGGTTTGCCCGACTTCGACGCCATGGTGGCCAGTGGCGGCCATGACTGCGCCCATGCCAGTTTCGAGGACGCCAATTTCCTCAATGGGTTCGGCACACCGGACAAGCGTTTCCACTTTTCACCGGACTGGTCGACGGTGGGTAGCAATACTCAGGGCATGCCGAGCTTTCCGGATCATTGGGCGGTGATCGATGAGCCGACAGAGCAGTACCCACTGCGATTGGTTGCAGCACCCGCCCGACAGTTTCTCAATACCAGCTTTACCGAGACCGAGTCCAGCCAACGCATGGAAAAGCAACCCCTGGCCAGGCTTCATCCGGAGGATCTGCAACGCTATGCTCTGGAGGACGGTGCGCTGGTGACACTGGGTAACGAGCAAGGTGAGGTGAGCCTGCAGGTGATGGCCTTCGAGGGTGTACAGCCCGGTACCGTGGTTGTCGAGAGCCTGTGGCCCAATCGCTTCTTCGCCGGCGGTCTGGGCATCAATACGCTGGTCAGCAGCCAGCCGGCACAGCCCGATGGCGGCGCCGTGTTTCATGACACGGCCGTGTGGGTGCGAGCAGGAATCTGAGGCTGGCCCGGTTCACAGCACGGTGCCGCCGCTAAACCCGCTACGAACCTTTGTGATGCTGCCGAGTCCCATTGTCTGACTGCAACGAGTTCCGGAGCCTGACATGACGTTGATTTCTGCTAGCTGCAAAGCCCTGAGGAGAGCGGGGACATCGAACACGGCAAATGCCTTGCTGGCAATGATTGTCAGGCGGGCAGCGGCAATCGGTGTCACCCTGACCATGCTGTTCATGGCGAGTGCCGCGCAGGCTGCAGAACCGGTGTCGAAGTCCCGTTTCGGTGGCCTGGCTATCGGCGGACATGACGCGGTGGCCTATCATGACTTGCAGCGAGATCCACAGGCATCGGCTGTCGAAGGAATCAAGCGTCACACGGTAAACTACAAGGGTGCCAAATGGCATTTCGCGTCAGAAGCGAGCAGTGAGCGCTTCCAGGCAGACCCTGAACGATTTGCACCGGCGTACAATGGTTTCTGTGCCAATGCCCTGAGCCTCGGAGAGGGGCTGATTCGCACCGATGGCACGCATTGGGAAATTTTCGACGAAACACTTTATCTTTTCTATGCGGCTGCCGGTCGCGAACGATGGACTGATGGCAACTGGAAGAGCTACAAGGAAGATGCAGACAGGGCATGGGCTGAACTGTCGACGAAATAACCATGCTGCACCGTTGACGGTGCGGCTCTGATGTCAGCGATGAACGCAAGGACACGCGGCGATCTTCTGATTCTGCTGGCAGCCTTCATCTGGGGCGTGGCCTTCTACTTCCAGAAAGTGGCCATGCAGGACATCGGGCCACTGCTGTTTCTGGGCATGCGCGGTGCCGTGGCCGCTGTGGTGTTGCTGCCATTCGTCTACCGTGAACAACAGCGTGTCCAGAGACGAGAACAGGCGCATGACGGGCGTATCTGGCCCTATGGTCTGTTGGCAGGGGCGGTCTTCTTTCTTGCCGGCGGCACCCAGCAGACCGGTATTGTCGACGCCACGGTCACCAATACCGGCTTTCTCACGGCATTGTACGTGGTGGTCACCCCGTTTCTTTTCTGGATCGTGCGGCGTCAGCGTCCGGGTCTGATGACCTGGCTCTCGGTTGTGCTGGCGTTCGTGGGCGTCTGGGCGCTGAGTGGCGGTGCGCTGGAGTCGCTCAATCGGGGCGATATCCTGGTCGCCTTTTCCTCGGTGTTCTGGGCGACACTCATCATCATTTCCGGTCAGGCTTCCCGCCTTGCGCAGCCACTGACCTACACCTGCATCCAGTTTGCCGTGGTGGCACTGTTGAGTGTCGCCAGTGCCCTGATGTTCGAGACCATCGAGCTTGAGGCTCTGCGCGCCGCGTTGATCCCCATTCTCTACGTGGGTGTGCTCTCCAGTGCCTTCACGTTCGGCATCATGGCGATTGCCTTGCAGCATGTGCCGGCTCCACGGGCCTCCATCCTGCTGTCGATGGAGACCGTCTTTGCGGCCATGGCAGGTTTTCTGTTCCTGGGTGAGAGCCTGTCAGCTCTGGGCTGGATCGGTGCCATGCTGATACTCATGGCCGTTGTGGTGGTCCAGCGTTCGCGAGAGTAGCCAGCTGGGCACCGCCCGCTTGGTACCCATTACCCATGGTTGCGATACGTGGCGTAAGCCATCATCGGGTCGTTGGATAGCATCACTCACGACCTGACAGAGAGAACAGGCATGAAGTGAGGACTGCAGTGTCGGCTGCGCAATCCGGTGGCGAGGCCAACGTTCGCCTTGCAGGTGCTATCTCGGCCCGATTCTGAACTCTCCAGCAACCTGTGCAAGACTACGTATCGATTCGGCTATGACACATCATGCAAGGCTCTTTTCGAACTGTGACAGTGGTAATGACAATGCAGCCAGCGTGTGTTGCCTGAGGCGTGGCATGCTGCGACGGATACGCAAGCGGGGTTCCCTCCGATTCAAACTGCTGGCGGCGACGTTGCTGCTGCTGCCCCAGGCGCGGGTCTACGCGCAGCAGAATACGCTGGACGTCGACATCCTCTATCTCGAGCAGCGTATCGAGCACCCGCCGGTATTGTCCAATCTGGTGAGCTGGCCGGAGGATGAAGGCGAGCAGGGGGCAAACCTGGCGATCGAGGATAACAACACCACGGGCAGGTTTCTGGGGCAGAACTACACGCTTGAATCCGTGATATTCGAACCGGACGAGCCTGCAAAGACGCGCGGTGAGCGGATTCGCGCAGAGCTGGCCAAGGGCGCGCGACTGGTGGTGGCCAACCTGCCTGCCAGTGTGCTGCACAGCATGGCAAGTCTGCCGGAGGCGGCTGACGATCTGTTGTTCAATGCGCAAAGCATGGATGGTGGGCTGCGCAATAAACAGTGCCAGGCCAATGTCCTGCACACGATTCCGTCACGCGCCATGCTCAGTGATGGTCTGGTCCAGTTCTTCTACAAGCGAAAATGGCAGAAGGTGTTCCTGATCGAAGGCAATACCGAGAAGGACAAGGCCTTTGCCGACGCCCTGCGACGATCGATAACCAAGTTCAATCTGGATCTCGTCGAGAGCAGGACATGGATCGAAGATGCCGACATGCGTCGCACGGCATCAACCGAGGTCCCCGTGTTCACACAGGCGAGAGATTACGATGTGGTCGTGGTTGCCGATGAAGACCAGGATTTCTCCCAGTACATTCTCTACAACACCTGGCTGCCTAGACCAGTAGCCGGTAGTGCAGGTTTGACCCCTGTGGTCTGGTCGCCGGTCATCGAGCAATGGGGAGCGGCCCAGCTGCAATCGCGATTTCGCAAACTGGCGCAACGTGACATGACGTCGCGTGATTACAGCAACTGGGCGGCTGTACGCAGCATTGGCGAGGCCGTGACTCGAACCGAGTCCCTGAGTCCTGCCGATATTCGACGCTATGTGCTGTCCGATGAATTCGAACTGGCTGGCTTCAAGGGCGCGCCACTGAGTTTTCGCAGCTGGAATGGGCAGATGCGTCAGAGCGTGCAGCTGGTACACCCCAAGGCCGTCGTGGCGACTGCCCCCATTGAGGGGTTCCTGCACCCGCTAACCGAACTGGACACCCTGGGGCTTGATGAACCGGAAAGCCTGTGCGAGAACTTTCGTCAGCCCTGATAGTGAGCGGCAGGAGAGGACATGAAGACCCAACCATGGAAAAAGCGAAAAATGCAAGCTGTATCTGCAGGTAAATCTGCACAGTGTCTGATGAAAAAACGTCCCGGCGTGCTGTGTCTGGGTACCCTGGGTCTGATGCTGGGTGTCAGCAGTGGCACGGTCAGCGCCCATTGGGCCTATGTCAGTAATGAAAAGGACGACACGGTGTCGGTTATCGATACCGACACCAATGAGGTGATCAAGACGCTGGACGTTGGCGAACGGCCACGAGGCGTGACCCTGAGTCATGACTACACGCGCCTGTTCATCTGCGCGTCGGACTCCGACACGGTGCAGGTGATGGATGTCGGCAATGACTCCATTCTGTTCGAATTGCCCAGCGGTGAGGACCCGGAACAGTTTGCCTTGCACCCGGATAATCGGCATCT
Source organism: uncultured Granulosicoccus sp. (assembly GCA_947499955.1). Classification (GTDB taxonomy): domain Bacteria; phylum Pseudomonadota; class Gammaproteobacteria; order Granulosicoccales; family Granulosicoccaceae; genus Granulosicoccus. The sequence goes on along the minus strand of CANMQI010000005.1, from coordinate 464,672 downwards.
GTATATTGCCAACGAGGATGATGCCATCGCCACGGTAGTCGATATCGAAACCCGTCAGGTGGTCTCGCAGATCGATGTGGGGGTGGAGCCCGAAGGCATGGCGGTAAGTCATGACGGGAAATACGCCATCGTCACATCCGAAACCTCCAACATGGCGCACTGGATCGATACGGCGACACAGACCATTGTTGCCAACACCCTGGTCGATCAACGACCGCGTGATGCCGAGTTCACACCCGATGACAAGGAACTGTGGGTCTCGTCCGAGATCGGCGGCACCGTATCGGTCATTGACACGCAAACCCGGGAGATCAAGCAGAAGATCAGCTTCGAGATTCCCGGTGTGACGCGCGATCAGATTCAACCGGTGGGTATGGAGATCACCGATGATGGACGCACGGCATTCATTGCACTGGGCCCGTCGAATCATGTTGCAGTGGTCGATCGCGCAAGTCTGGAAGTGACGGATTACATTCTGGTCGGTCGACGCGTATGGCATATGGCGCTCACGCCCGAGCAGGACAAGCTCTACACCACCAATGGTGTGTCCGGCGATGTCACGATGATCGATGTGGAAAGTCGCAAGGCCGTGCAGACCATCAAGGTGGGGCGTTATCCCTGGGGCGTGACCATACTGCCCAAGGATCATGTTCCGCGGTAGGTTCTCCGCTGTTTCGCTTCAGGCCTGACTATCGACTGGATTCACAACTCCGGGAGTACCGTCGATTTCAGGCCTTCCTTTCTCTGGCGTCGTTCATGGCGCCAATACCGGAATTCCTGTATCCACAGCCAGGCAGCCAACAGGCACAGCAGTGCGAGGATGGCCTGCCAGGGCAGCGATCGTGCGGCGCTGCTGCCTTCGAGTCGTAGCAGCAGCCGGTCGAACCCGTTGCCATCCAGGGCCAGACTGGCCAGTAGATCGGCGCGATCGGGCAGCCCGACATTGATGCGCCGTGCCGGAATGATGGCCTCTCTGGCGCTGGCCGATACCGTGTCATACCAGGGAATGCGAACCGTATCCAGAAATACCGGGATAGGGCTCTGCGCGATCATGCGATATTCGAAAACGGCAGTGGCCATGATGTGCTCGCCCTGCAGCTGCTGAGAGCGTGATTGCCTGATAGGAGTGGTCGTCAAGGCACGACTTTCCGGAGGCACGATGTCGGGCAGGTGATTGGCCAGCACATCGCGCGCGCTGAGGGTGATGGTTCTGAGGATTTCATCCCCGGCAGAAAGCTCACGAGGGTCGCTGGACCAGCTGTCACTGACGCTCAGATCACTGGCAGGCAACCACCAGTGATTGGGGTCGACTGCCGGCTGAATCTGCAGTACCAGTGGCGGGGTACTCTTGTTGAATACGGCTCGCTGGGTACGCGAACGAATCACGGTGCCGGTCCAGCTGACCGGACTCAGGCTGAGCGTGCCGGAGTGTCGTGCAAACAGATGGTAACGCCAGGCCGTGAGGCGCCACGAAGGTTCATCATCCCGCTCATCGATGGTTCTGCGCTCGACAAACTGTTCCAGTACATCGAAGCCTGCGAAATCCGGCAGTGAGACCTGCTCGTCAGCGATGGGAAAACGATGTCTGAGCTCGATGTCGGCGATGATGTGTTGGCCGACAAAGACTTGCCTCGTTGCATCGGAGCTTTCTCTGGCCGTCGGCAGACTGACCTGGCTGGAGCCATCGCCCATGCGTAGTCTTACATCGATCTGCAGATCATCGGTATCCGGCTGCCATTGCACATCCGTTGGGGCCTGTACATCGATCGTGATCGAATTGGATGTCACGCGACCCTTCAAGCTGTTGCCGTTCAACGGACCGAAGATGATGCGGCCCTCGCGCTGCGGCAGGAGCTCCATACGGCGCAATTTCATCTCGACGACCTGTTCACTGATGACCATGATGCGTGTGCCCACGGTTTCGCGCAGCAGCTCGGCTTCCCGCCGCAGGGGGCCCGTATCGACAGCGTCATCCAGACCGACTGACTCGAGCTCGATGATGACGCTGTCACCCAGATACACCGCTTCATCGCTGCCAAGCAGCGTGATGGACGGCTCGACATCGGCGGCACCGGCACCGCCGACGATGAGCGCGAGGTAGAGGCAGCAAACTGCAGCGAGGCGATGCCAGTTGCGTATCACCATGAGCTTCCACCGTCGGGGGCGGCCTGACCTGCTGCATGCCGACGCCGCTGTTCCAGCCTGATACGTCGTTGCAGATACAGGCTGGCATCGTGATTGATTCGGTTCAGCCACTGGGTAGTTGCCTGTTCGGTTTCCAGCGTGGTGCGCAGACCGGCCGCCTGGGAGTCTGCGGTGGGCGTGTCAAGCTGCGACCCTCCCGAAGGTCTGTTGGTGGCTTCTTCGTCGCTGGCCTCCCCGTTGAGCGCACCGCTACCGTTCTCATCGCTGGCAGGCGTTTCCTGTTCACTGACCCGAGCGCCTTCGCCGGCGTGAGCATCTTCGCTTTCGTTCATGCTCTGTTCGCCAGACTCATCGGATTGTTGTGTGGGGTCAGAGTCACCGGTTTCGCTCTGTTCCTCTCCACCTTCACCGCTGCCACGTTCTCGGCGATCATGCTGGGTGTCGAGACGTTCGATTTCATCGGCTGATGGCTGTCGACCGCCCTGGTGATCCTGCTCGTTCTCCACCGCCAGTAACTGGCGCATCAGCTCCGCATTGAAAGCGGCATCCTCCAGTGAGGGATCCATCGACAGCGCCTGCTGGTAGGCCTCCAGAGCCAGTTCGAAATAGCTCAGCTTGACATAGCAGTTGCCGAGGTTGAACGCGGATACGGGGTCATTGGCGCGTATGAAGGCCTCTGCCGCTCGCCACCATTGTTCCGAACGATACAAGGCAATGCCTTTCCAGGCCGGGTCGGTAAAGATTTCACCGGCTCGGGCATAGTCTCCCGCTTCGAAAAGACGATGGGCAAGCAGATTGTCCTCGGCGGCCAGCAGTGGGGTGGCAGGACACAGCAGCAGGCAGATGATCAATCGCAATCGCAATCGCAATCGCAATCGCAATCGCAGTCTCAGTCTCAGTCTCAGTCTCAGTCTCAGTCTCAGTCTCAGTCTCAGTCTCAGTCTCAGTCTCAGTGATGATCGTGACGGCCTTGTGACGCGCGATGCACAAGCCGCGAGTGGCCGGGACTGCCAATGCATGAGCCGGCGCATCAGTGTGCCGACTCCCGATGGAACAGCAGCAACATCAGCGGGATGGCAAGCAGCAGAAGCCAGTGCGACTGCTCACGCCACACCAGACTTTTCAGTTCGCTGTGTGTCGAGGCAGTAGCCTGCCGGTCCAATCCCAGTGGCGCGTAATCGATGACGCCAAAGCTGTTGGCTCTGACGGCCTGGCCCTGGCCGGCTTGTGCCAGAGTCTGGACCTGCCGCCAGTCGACACGGGTCTCATCCCGAGCGCCGCGGGCCTGACTCCAGGTTGCACTTGCGCTGTCAGCCGCGCTTGCACCCGCGCTTGCACCCGCGCTTGCACCCGCGCTTGCACCCGCGCTTGCACCCGCGCTGTCAGCCAAACTCTCAGCCGAGTTTTCACCCACGCTGTCAGCCGAATTTTCAGCCGAACTTTCAGCCGAGTTTTCACCCACGCTGTCAGCCGAACTTTCAGCCGAACTTTCAGCCGAACTTTCAGCCGAGTTTTCACCCACGCTGTCAGCCGAACTTTCAGCCGAACTTTCAACCGAGTTTTCAACCGAGTTTTCACTCGTATCAAGGGACGCGTTTACCGGAACTGCGCTTTCAGGCTGCGATGCGGACGAGCCGAATACCAGCATATCGACACGATGGCCGGCATCGCCCAGAAATCGCGCTGCAGCGAGGCTGCTTTGACCCACCCCGCCTGAATCGCCCAGCACGAAAACGCGTGCCTGGCGAAACTGGCTATCCTCGATGACAGAGTTTGCCAGTGACAGTGCACGTGTCAGGTTGGACCCTTCAACCGGAATGATGCCGTGTTCCAGCAGTGCGGTGTGCTCGTTGAATACCGAGCGGTCGAATGCGGGTGGCGCAACCAGAAAGGCATCTCCGGCGAACAGGATCAGGGCGATCGGTCGGGCGGCGGCCTGGCGCGACAGTTCCACCATGGCCTCGCGCATGGCAGCCAGACGGGACGGCACGGTATCGTTCAGGGTCATGGAACGCGACACATCTGCCACGGCGACCCAGCCGATGCTGTGCCGCCAGGTGTCATCGTCACTCTGGCGCAGCACGGGCTGGCTCAGGCTTGCGCTGATGAGAGATGCCAGCAGCAAAGGCAGATTCCATCGAATCGCTCGAGGCTGCTCAGCGCCCAGATAGCGGAACACGGCCGGGGACAGCACATTGCGCCAGTGACTGTGAGAGCCAGTCTGTCGCCACAGCACAGAGCCGATCAGTAGCAGCAATGCCGGTAACAACCAGAGCGGTCGCAGAATGGCCCATTCTCCAGCTTGCCAGGCATTCATGGGGTGAACTGCTCGCCGGCTTGCGCGTGAAGCCGCTTACCGTGTTGTTCGCTGTGTTGTTCGCTGTGTTGTTCGCTGTGTTGTTCGCTGTGTTGTTCGCTGTGCTGTTCGCTGTGTTGTCCGCCTTGTTGTCCGCCGTGCTGTTCCCCGCGTTTTCCACGGAATCGGTCGCGCGATCGCCGCTGGCTTGCCAGAATCAACAGGCCGATCAACAGCAGGCCCTGCGGCCACTGTCGGAGATCGTGTCGCAGAATCACGGGCGGGGCGGCCACCTCTGCGCTCTCCAGCGTGTCAATGGCGCTGTATACCTGCTGCAGGTCCGTGCTGTCGGTGGCGCGGAAGAACTGACCACCAGCCTGTTCTGCAACCGCTCTGAGTGTCTCTTCATCCAGATCTGCGGACTGTGCAGTCTGATAGCCACCGCGTTCTCCATCGACGCTTCCCAGTGCGATGGTGTGAATCCGGATTCCCAGTTGATCCGCCAGCTGTGCGGCACTTTCCGGTTCCACGGAGCCTGCGTTGTTGGTGCCATCGGATAACAACACGATGGCCTTGTGCTCTGCGGGGTCGCCTTGCAGTGTCCGAATGGACAGACCGATGGCATCGCCAATGGCGGTGGATCTTCCGGCCATGCCGATACCTGCGCTGTCGAGTATAGAGCTCAGCGCCGTCAGGTCGAAGGTCAGTGGTGAGGCGATGAACGCCTCCTTGCCATACAGCACCAGGCTCAGACGATCGCCCTTGCGTCGAGCCATGAAGTCACCTGCCACTTGCTTTACGATGCTCAGTCGATCGCCGGTTTCGCCATCGAGCGAAAAATCCTGCCTCTCCATGCTGCCTGACACGTCAACGGCCAGTGCGATGGCTCGGCCGCTGACCGGCTGCACCACAGCATCACCAGGGTGCCAGGGTTGAGCTATTGATGTCAGTAACAATGCCCAGCAGCACCACAGTAGCCAGTGCCTGAAAGTCATTCGCGTGTGCCATCGATTTGCCAGCGCTTGCAAGGCTTCATCCATGACTGGCGGTATGTCGATAGCCGTCAGCACCGGTTCGCGGCCCAAGCGCTGCAGCAGCCATGGCAGTGGCAGGAGCAGAAATACCCATGGCCAGTTGAAGTGAATCATGAGAGGGTTCGGCCGTCATTCTGCCGTGGCACGCTGTGAGGCCTTGTCGGCAGTTTACGGATCAGTCGTTCGAGCTGTGTACACAGCGTCTGCAGTTCCTCGTCGGTCAGCTGTTGTGGCTTGTACAGCGCATCGCCGAATACCTGCCCCGTTGATTGCGTGAACCAGTCAGTGGAAAATTCCCTGTCCAGCTCCATGAGCCAGGCTTGCCTATGGTTGGCCGCATGGCCGTGTCTGTAGAGCAGAATCTGCCTGAGCAGCCGGGCCAGTGCCAGGGTGGCGGGTGCCGCATTCAGAGTGCGTGCCTGGCGTATCTGGAACAGGGCATCACGTCGCCATTGTTCGCGCACTCGGCGCCAGCGGCGGTAGAGTCCCAGTACGATCGTCAGCAGTATCAGCAGATTGGCAAGGACCAGCCACAGGGAGACGCCTACCGGCGCCGGTGGTAGCTGGACATCGCGGAGTTGGCTGAGTATCTGTTCCGTCTGGTTCATCGGATCACAGAGGTCTGTGAGTGATGGCAATGGCGGCAGGGAGAACTCTGGCTGAGAGGCGCGGACACGAATTCCGGGCGATTGTGTCTGTGGCTCTCATGGCAAATGACCACTCTGGCGCAGGGTTGCAACGATGTCAGTATTGCCGGAGTCGGAATTCAGCAGAGGAATCATGAGCTCGGCAAATCGCCTGATTCTCTGTTGTCTGTGCTGCGACAGGTGTTGCTTCAGCTGTGCGACCTGTCTGCGGTTGAGTGTGGCGATACGGCGGGTCTTTTCCGTCGATGTTCCGGAGCGGTATCCGTAGTGGCCTGCAGGCAGGCCCCGTTCAAGCATTTCATCATTGACATGAATGGCAACCTGACGAGTCGCCTGCGACAGGGCCGTCATGGCCTTATCGAAATGCGGGCCGAGCTGGTCGAAGGCGCTGATCCAGATCACGGAGCCGTGCAATTGACGTTGTGCACTCAGCCAGTGAGCCACCTGTTCCAGCGTGATGGTTGAATTGGTATCGGCGCTGTATGTGCTGGTGGGGGAGATCAGCGCATCCGGCAGGGGGGGAGTGTCAGCGGTCGCCGTCCGCTTTTCAGCCGCAGCTCTGTGAGTATGATGGCTTCCCGCTGGTCCCGCTGAGATCGTCTGTTCAGAGGATGGCGAGTGTTCGGTGCCCTTGGGAGGCCCGTCGGTGGTGTCGGTTTGCTGTCGAGTAGCCTCGAAGCGTCTTGCCAGTAATGCGCAGGCATCGATGGCTGTACGGTGCCCACCGCCATTTTCGCTGACGGCCAATCCGGTATCAGCAATGCCGATGACACATACCCGGCTACCGCTCTCGATGGCCTGCCACAGCAGACGTGCCGTCAGGTGGCAGGCTGTTGCCGAACGCAGTGCTCTTGTACCGGTGAACATGGAGCGGCGCAGGTCGGTCAGCAGCGTGACACGGTGTTCGCGCTCTTCGCGATACAGTCTGGTATGCAGGGTGTTGGTGCGAGCACTGGCTTTCCAGTCGATATGTCGCAGTTCATCGCCGGCGCTGTAATGCCGCAGGTCATCGAAATCGGTGCCGTGGCCGCGCTGCGCACCGCGGAAATTCCCGGTCCATTGTCCCGAGCCTGCAGGTTGATGCCGCATATTCTCGCGGGCGGTGTGTCGTTCATCCAGAAGAGACTGGACGCTGACAGCGATGGTTGGATCGATCATCGTGTCAGAGGCCATGACGCTCACCTCAGGCAGAGCGTGCAAGCGGGCATGCTCGAGGCGATTGTGCCTGAATGCAGGGTCGAGGCCTTGGCATGAGCATCGCCATCAAACGCGAGGCGTGGATTGCAGCAGGTCATGGACAACCTGACGAGGGGTGGTACCGGCAGCTCGTGCGCGATAATCCAGTGCAATGCGTCCGCACAGGATATCCGGTGCCAGGCAGGCCACATCGTCGGGCGTCACGAATTCTCGGCCATCGAGCCAGGCGGTGGCGCGTGAGGCGATCGCCAGGTTGATCGAGGCGCGTGGACTGGCTGCCTGGGCGATCATGGCGGCCGATCTGCCACCGGCACCGATCCCGCGAGTGGCGCCAACCAGGCGCACGATGTAATCACGGACGGCCTCCGACAGGAACACCTGTGTCACGGCTTCTCTGGCGCGCAGGACGAGCTCGCCGTCGCCGATGGCTGCCGTATCGTGTGATTCGCGCAGTGGATCCGCCTCCCTCAGTACCTGATCCAGAATTCTGCGCTCCTGTTCGATGCCGGGCAGCTCGATGTTGACGAAGAACATGAAGCGGTCAAGCTGTGCTTCGGGCAGGGGGTAGGTGCCTTCGTGCTCGATCGGGTTCTGAGTCGCCGCGACAAGAAACGGTTCCTGCAGTTTACGCGTGACCCCGTTGGTGGTGATCTGATGTTCTCCCATGGCCTCCAGCAGCGCGCTCTGCACCTTGGGGGGCGCCCGGTTCACCTCGTCGACCAGTACGATATGGTTGAACAGTGGACCGGCATTGAATCTGAATTCACCGGTCTGCTGCTGGAAGATATCGGTGCCCGTGATATCGGCGGGCAGCAGGTCCGGCGTGGCCTGCACTCGCACAAAGCTGACGTCCAGCAATTGGGCAAAGCGATTGATGGTGCGAGTCTTGGCAACCCCGGGTGGTCCTTCGATCAACAGGTGCCCGCCGGTAAGCAGGGCAACCAGTAGTCTGTCTATCAGGCTCTCGAGTCCGACCAGTTGATCTGCAAGCGTCGTCCGGAGCAACTGCAGTGAGGCGAAGGTGCTTTCCTGTTCCGCTTGCCTGTCGGGGTCTGCATTCATGGGAGGTTGGCAGCGGGGGTGGTGTCGTCAAGGAAATTCACTGGCTGGACCCGGATCAATTCGCCACCGTCTTCCTGCCATCCATCCGTACCCAGCGGGTACCAGTGAACGGCGGTATAGCCCCAGAGAATTGCCCGGCGCGCAGCATTCCAGCTCTGCCAGCAATCGGCGCTGCAGAAGAACGCCATGGGTCTGTCCAGCTTGTCCTGAGTCAGTCTTGCAATATTGCGCCGGAAATAGTCCTCTGCTTCACGGCTCAATGTACCGCGACCGACCTCAGGCAACCAGATGGAACCGGGGATCGACAGACGTATCTCCGAGGTCACCCAGGAGCCATCGAAGGGGTCCGGCCCTAGCCCGTTGGGCGGGTAGACATCGATCAGCAAGGCCTCTTCCTGCTCCCTGAAGGCGACAATCTGACTCGTGTCCAGCGTTGTGCCACCGGGTATATCATCCGGCACAGGAGCGCGATAGCGTTCCATGCGCAACCCGGTGTCCGGGTCGACGTCATAGCCCTCGAGTGACGGTTCAGCGCCGAACGCACAACTGGCAAACAGCGCCGCGATGATAAACAGGGTTCTCTCCAGCATGAGTCGTAGTATGCGCCGTGCGGTTGCCGGAAGCAGTGGTACAAAAGTTCAACACCTGGAGAACGAACGTGGTACTTCTCCGCCCTGTCATGGCGAGGGATGGTTCCAAAAGTACCATGTTGGCAAGGTATCGGTTTGGGCTACTCTTGCGTCCTTCGTTGGTATACGGGTTGTAGAACGCTATGAAAAAACGTTTCCTGACTGGTGCGGTATCGGTGCTGGTGTTATCTCAGTTCATGCTTGTCAAGACAGGCTTTGGTCACGGTGATGTTCAGCCACAGGCCGTCGACACGGAAGGTCTGGAAGCCTTGCCGGAAGACATTGCAATGGAAAACCCCTACCGGACCATGGGCGGGGAGCAGTACGAGTTGGCCAAGAGTATCGGTTCATCCGCCTACAACACCAACTGTGCCCGCTGCCATGGACTGGAAGCCATATCCGGTGGGATTGCTCCGGACTTGCGCTTGCTCGAAGACGGTGAGTTCGGCGATGAATGGTTCATGGAAAGAATTCGCAAGGGCTATACCCAGAACGGGGCCTACAAGATGCCTCCTTTCGAGAACATCCTGAGCCAGGAAGCCATGTGGGCGATACGCTCTTATACCGAAACCCAGCCACGTCCGGAATAGATGACAATCCGAATGCCCGGCTTCGGGCAACGCCTGCGTCATCTTGCCGTACTGGGTCTGCTTGCAGCCGGGCTGTGCTCGCCCGGTCTGCAGGCACGGCCTGTGGACGATGTGGTCGACAGCGGCAAGCTCGTCGTGTTTGCCTACAGCGATTACGCCCCTTATTCCTGGAAGGATGATGCAGGAAATGCACAGGGTATCGATGTGGAGATCGGGCGCCGTTTCGGAGAAAGCCTGGGCGTTGAGGTCGAGTTTCTGATCCGTGGTGCCGATGAGAATCTGGACGACGATCTGCGGGTGAATATCTGGAAAGGCGACATCGTCTACGGCAAGTATGCGGATGTCATGATGCACGTGCCCTACGATCGTGAAGTGGATGCACGCAACGAACTGGCCGTGCTGACCGCTCCGTATTTTCAGGAACAGATGGCGCTACTCCACAACCAGTCGATTCACCCGACGGTCGAGACATTCGGGCGATTCGTCACCCATCCCATCGCGGTGGAAGTGGATACCGCTGGTGACTTCTTCCTGTCCAATGCCTTCCGTGGGCAGTTGTTGCAAAGCATCCGGCGCGGTCGCACATTCCAGGACGCCCAGCAGCTGTACACCAGCGAGGAGGTGGGTGCTCTGATGGGCGCGCGCGCGCAGATGGAATGGGTGGCGCACGAGTCGCCTGATATCGATTCGCAAATCGTACAGCCACCCATGCCCGGTATTGTCAGAACGGGTTGGCCCATCGGGATTGCCGTGAAGCACGATAGCCGCGACCTGGGCTATGCGCTGGGCGATGTGCTCACTGACATGATCGACTCGGGAGACATGAAGGATCTTTACGCGCGCTATGGAGTAGAGTGGTTGCCTGCAGAATTGCCATGAGGTGTGCACCATGAAGCATTGGGCAAGAGTCGCTGTTGTATTATGCATGGCGCTCGTCAGTACCGTTTCGCTGGCCAGAGAATTGCCGGATGACCCCTTTCAGTCGGTGATGTGGGAATCCATGGCAGAGCGTTTCATGCCTGATGGCGAGATCGTCTTTGATGAACGTGTCCGAGTCATGGCGCCACTGTCAGCTGAAAATCAATTCCATGTGCCGGTGACTGTCGATGCCACTGCGCTGGAAGACGTGGTCGAGATCGTGGCCGTCGCCGATCTGAATCCCATTCCGCTGGTGATGAGCCTGCGTCCGACGGAGGCTCTGGCCTTCATTGGCTTCAGGCTCAAATTGCAGCAAACGTCACCGATTCATGTCGGTGTTCGCACCGGCGATGGCGTGTGGCATGTGGGTGGTGCCGTCGTGGATGCGGCCGGTGGTGGCTGTACCGCGCCAGCCGCGGCGCATGGTAACAGCAGCTGGATGCAGACGCTGGGCGAGACGCGAGCTTATGCCGGACGGGATGATGACAGTACGGCCCGCATGACCCTGCGCATGCGTCATCCCATGGATACCGGCCTGGCTGCCGGCATCCCGGCGTTCTACCTCAACGAGCTGGCGGTTCGGAATGATGCAGGAAAGATCATTGCCGAGCTCGATCTGTACGAACCTGTCAGCGAAAATCCAACGCTGACCCTCAAGCCTCGGGTGGGGCCTGAGCAGATGATTCTGCATGTGTCTTCGCGAGACACTGAAGGCAATACGTTCAGCTTCCCACTGGATGTGCCTGCCGCCACCGGACTGTGAAAACACCGCCAATGACCGATCGCCTATCCCGATACCGCAGAGCCAGCGCAGCCCCGCTGTCGACGTCGCGAAGACAGGTCATGCAGTGGTTTGCCGCCGGCTGCGGCTGTGCCCTCTGCGGCTCAGCCAGTGCCCGGTTGCTGGACTACGATCTCATGGCGGTCGAGGTGGCCTCGAAGAGCTGGGCGGTGCTGGGGCGTACCGAATATTTCAGCATGGACAATGGCGGCAATATCGTCAACGTGGCATTCGTGGAAGTGCCCGATGGTGTGGTCGTCATCGATACCGGTCCGTCGAAACGTTACGGCGATGCGTTGCGGGTACTGATTGAAAAGACGGTACCGGGCAAGCCGATACTGCGGGTCTACAACACGCATCATCATCCGGATCACTTTCTGGGCAATCAGTCATTCGATGCCTCTGTCATTGCAGCGCCACAGAAGGTCATCGATAATATCGGTCTGGAAGGCAATGGTTTTGCCGACAACCTGTACCGCTTGCTGGGTGACTGGATGCGAGGCACCAATGCAGTTGCACCAGGCATTGCCTTGCAGGCCGATCGTGAAGAGATCGGGGGGCGGGCGTTCTCGCTGTATTATCTTTCGGGTCATACCAGCAGTGATTTCGTCATCCGGGATGACGAGACCGGTGTGCTGTTCGCCGGCGATCTGGCCTTTCTGTATCGCGCGCCGACCACACCGCATGCCGATATCGTCAGCTGGAGAGAGTCGCTGAATGTGCTGTCCGGCATCGACAAGTCCCTGCTCATACCCGGCCACGGACCCAGTGACGACAAGGATGAATCGCTGCAGCAGACGGGCGATTACATAGACTGGCTGTATGGCAGCATCAGTGACTCGGTGAAGCGCGGCCTGACCATGAACGAGGCCATGGCCTTGCCTGTTCCCGCGCGCTTCGAAGGTCTGGGTGTGGTGCGTTCCGAGTACGAACGATCCGTCGTGCACTTGTACCCCGGACTGGAAGATGCACTCTATCCCGTCATCGAGGTGAGTCAGTAGAGTGTACCTTTGTCCACTATGGCAACTCCGGTAACTTGGCTAGACTGCTGTTTCAGCGGTGAGGCATCTCGGGTGCCCCTGGTAATGCAACACCGCGTCTTCCGTCTCGATGCGGGCATTGAACGTTCATACTAGGAGTAGCTCATGAAGCGAAAAAATACCATGGTGGCGGTTGCCGGCACCTTGGCACTCAGTGTTGCAGGGTTCAGCAACACGGCCACGGCAGTGGATGTGTCCATTGACGAGATCGTGAACGATCAGGCCAGCGGGGAAGATATTGTTTCTTACGGTCTCGGGCCACGTGGGCAACGCTACAGTCCGCTGACAGCGCTCGACAAGGACAACATCAAGAACCTCTATCCCGTCTGGTCATTTTCCTTCGGTGGTGAGAAACAGCGCGGTCAGGAGTCTCAGCCACTGATCAAGGACGGTGTCATGTATGTGACCGGCTCCTACAGTCGCATGTGGGCCATCGATATCGCCACGGGCGAAGAACTGTGGCAATACGATGCCCGTCTGCCCGAAGGCATTCTGCCATGCTGCGATGTTGTCAACCGCGGTGCCGCCATACTGGGCGACAAGGTATTCTTCGGAACACTGGATGCGAAGATCGTGGCGCTGGACGCCAAGACCGGTAAAGTCATCTGGCGCAAGAAGCTGGGAGACTACGAAGCAGGCTATTCCTATACGGCAGCGCCACTGATCGTCCCGACCAAGGCGCATGGTCCACTGATCCTGACCGGTAATTCCGGTGGTGAATTCGGTGTTGTTGGTCAGGTGGATGCCCGAAATCCCGATACCGGTGAACTGGTCTGGTCCCGACCGACCATCGAAGGGCACATGGGAACGCTCAATGGCGAAGAATCCTCCATGACCGGTGTGAAGAACGAAACCTGGGCAGGGGACATGTGGGAGAACGGTGGTGGTGCCCCCTGGCTGGGCGGCACTTACGATCCTGACACCGCGCTGGCCTATTTCGGTACAGGCAATCCGGCGCCCTGGAACAGCTATCTGCGTCCGGGGGATAACAAGTGGACGTCTTCACGTATCGCCATTGATCCGGAGAACGGCGAAATCGTCTGGGGTTTCCAGTCAACGCCGCACGATGGCTGGGACTTTGACGGGGTCAACGAGTTCATTGCCTTTGATATGGAAAAAGACGGTGAAACCATCCAGGCGGGAGCCACCGCCGATCGCAACGGCTTTTTCTACGTACTGGATCGCACCAATGGCGAATTCATATCTGCCACGCCGTTTGTTCAGGATATCACCTGGGCCAAGGGCATCGATGAGAAGGGTCGTCCCCTGTTCGACCCCGAGAATCGCCCGGGCAATCCGGCAGAAAGTGCCGATGGCAAGAAGGGCAAGGCCATTTTCGCCGTCCCCAGCTTTCTCGGTGGCAAGAACTGGATGCCGATGGCCTATTCGAAGAAGACCAGCAATTTCTACATCCCCTCCAATGAGTGGGGTATGGACATCTGGAACGAGCCGGTCACCTACAAGAAAGGCGCGGCCTACCTGGGTGCCGGATTCACGATCAAGCCTCTGTTCGATGACTACATCGGTTCCTTGAAGTCGATGGATCCAATCACGGGTGACATCAAATGGGAGTACAGGAACAAGGCGCCGCTGTGGGGTGGTGTATTGACCACGGAAGGTGGACTGGTCTTCATGGGGACACCCGAAGGCTATCTCAAAGCGTTCGATGACGAGACGGGTGAAGAGCTCTGGAAGTTCCAGACAGGTACCGGCATCGTCTCATCGCCCATCACCTGGGAGCAGGATGGCGAGCAATACGTGGCCATCGTTACCGGCTGGGGTGGTGCGGTGCCGTTGTGGGGTGGTGAAGTCGCCAAGGTGGTCAGCTATCTGAATCAGGGTGGTTCCGTCTGGGTATTCAAGATCCCCGAGGGCCTGGCCTCCAACTAGTACCCGGTTCCCGTAGCAATGCGTGATGCCCCTTGTGACCAGACTGTTTCTGCGGAAAGGGGTGTCACGTCGGCATGGAGACTGACAGTGTCGCGATGTCTCCATCGCTTTCGGGTGGCACGCCAATGGCGATACCGGTAAAGGTCTGGTTGATGTGCATCGAGTTGTATTGTTCACCGTAGGTATTGAAGCCGACGAATCTCTTCTCTCGATACAGTTCGGCGATGCGATGGGTTGTCTGGCGATGCAGGGCATCCAGTTTGCGGTAGATGCAATCAAAGCCGAACATCATGTCGATCGCGCCGATATCCTGTTCCAGTTCCTCGATGGCCTGTCGTGAGGAGCCCTCCATGCCTTCCGAGCGTGCTACGGTCATGACCAGCCCGTAGTCAATGGCGCAGAAGAACGTCAGCGACATGTCGTCATTGAGTTGCTGGATCGAACGGCAATAATATTCACCGCCATAGCGGATGATGACCGAATACGAGGCAAAGCTGCCGGCATCCAGTTCTTCCTGCTTCATGCCAATGGCATTGGCATAGGCAACGGCTGCCGGCTCGGCATTGAATTCACTGACTCGCCGCAGATCCGGATCGGCTTCGGTAACCACGAGCTTGTGCTCGGTGGGTACGAAATTGTTGTTGGTGAACAGCTTGCAGGGAAGCCTGCAATCGATCAGTGTCAGAATGGCCGCCCCCGACAAGGCCTGCTGGTTGCAGATCTGCCAGGTCTTTTCGAAGCGCAGGTCATCACCGGCGGAACCGCCTATCAGGGGTATACCGTCGAGCCCTCTGTCGATCGCGACAGTCACGGTCTCTTCCGAATACGACAGGCCATCGATCAGCAACAGCGCAAACTGCGTGTGCGAGTCGTCCGGCTGTGGCAGGGAGTCCAGAAACCGTTGTCGGTGTTCTGCAGTGTTTCTGGCAATATTCTCCATGCCCAGGTTGGCCGCATCCTGCAAGACCGTATGGCTTGCGACAAACCAGCGTGCCGGAAGCAGGATGGCTATCACTCCATGATCCTGCATGCCGTCCGGTGTGACCTCGCCACTGGTGGAGCAACCACAGAAATTCAGGGCCGGGCTGCGCTGCTGCAAACCTGACACGAGTTGTTCAGGCTCGTGTCGGGTGGCGGAGAACCAGATGATGGCCAAAGCAATATCATGCTGTTCGGCGATATCGCCCATGACGCCACACAGCTGCTCGGTGCTCGCTGTCTCGCTCCACACTACCTGTATCCCACTGTTGTAGCGGTGCACGGAGACAGAGTCTGTTGTGGATCTATTCACGGGGCCAGGCCGATTGCACAGGACAGGACACAGAGTGTGTCATAGAGTTCGGCCAGAGGTGAAGGGCTATCTGGAAACCACCTGCTCCATGGCTCTGGCCAGAACAGACAATGTGTCTTCGGTATCCTGCCATCCCATGCAGGCATCGGTAATGCTCTGCCCATAGGTCAGCTCCTCCATGGGAGCCATGGCCTGCTTGCCTTCCACCAGATGGCTTTCGATCATCAGACCGGCAATCATCGAGGACTCGGCTGACAGGCGCCCGGCAATATCGGCGGCCACCACACTCTGCCGTTTGTGATCCTTCAGGCTGTTGCCGTGACTGCAGTCGATCATGATGCGTGGCGAGATACCACGCTGCTGCTGGATGTCGCTGGCGGCCTGGACGCTGCCACTGTCGTAATTGGGTTCCTTGCCACCACGGAGTATCAGGTGAGCATCCGCATTGCCGCGTGTCTTGAACAAGGCTATCCGGCCTTCACTGGTGGGGCTGAGAAAGGCGTGGGCATGGCTGGCGGCCTGGATGGCATCGATGGCTATACCCACATCGCCACTGGTGGCATTCTTGAAGCCTACGGGGCAAGACAGCCCGGAGGCGATTTCGCGATGAACCTGGCTCTCGGTGGTGCGAGCGCCAATGGCACCCCAGCTGACCGTGTCGGCATAGTATTGCCCGGTGGCAGCATCGAGAAACTCGCATCCGGCGGGCATGCCGATCGCCGCCAGATCCAGCAGCAGTTTGCGCGCCTTGTGCAGGCCGGCATCGATCTGGAAGCTGTTGTCCATGTTCGGATCGTTGATCAGCCCCTTCCAGCCGATGATGGTGCGTGGTTTTTCGAAGTACACACGCATGACGATTTCCAGCGAATCGCTGTATTGCTCGCGCAGTACGTTCAGCCGTCGCGCATAGTCCATGGCGGCGCCCGGATCGTGAATGGAGCAGGGGCCGATGACGATCAGCAGTCGCGGATCGCGACCGTGAATGATGTCTGCGATTCGCTGGCGCGTGGCGGTGATCGCCAGGGCCTGATCGGCGGGTAGCGGCAGCTCCGAAGACAATTCTGCGGGGCTTGGCATGGCGACAATCGACTCGATGCGAAGGTCGGAGGTGGTGTTGTTCATGGCGTGTAATCAGGAGTCGACTGTGGCGAGGCATGGGCAGGCGCCGCGCGAATCGATCATGATAACGCAGGAGAGGGGCCGGGCGGATAAGGCGCCGCCCGGCCGATCGGGTTCAACCCTTGGTGGCACCCAGGGTCAGGCCGGCAATGAAGTGCTTCTGCATGGCGAAGAACATCAGCACCGGTGGTACGGCCGCCAGCAGTGAGGCTGCCGATACCAGTTGCCACTGGCTCACGAACTGTCCATTGAGCGCACGAACACCTGCGGTGATGGGCAATGCATGGTCCCCCTGAATCAGCACGGTTGCCCAGAAGAAATCATTCCAGATGAAGGTGAAGATCAGCACGGACAGGGCCGCGATGGCAGGCTTGACCAGCGGCATCACCAGATACCAGAAGATCTTGAATTCGCCCACCCCGTCGATACGCGCCGATTCGATGAGCTCATACGGCAGTGCCTTGATGAAATTGCGCATGAACAGGGTACAGAAGCCGAGCTGGAACGCCGAGTGAAACAGCACCAGCCCCGTGACGGTATCGTACAGTCCGGTGCTCACTGACAGATCGCGTACCGGCACCATCAGAATCTGGAACGGCACGAAGTTGCCAGCCACGAAGACGAAGAACAGGGGGACTGCCCATTTGAAACGGTAGACCGACAGGGCATAACCGGTGAGGCAGGACAGGCCGACCGCCAGAATGACCGTGGGTACGGTGGTGCGTACCGAGTTCCACAGGTACATGCTCGCCTTGGATTGCTGGAAGACGGCCATGTAGTTCTCGATCAGCAGAAAGTCCGACGGCATCCCGAAGATGTTGCCGGAGTTGATATCGGCTGCCGGCCGGATGGAGGTCAGGAAGATGGCCAGCAGTGGCAGCAGCCACAGGAACAGCGCGATGGGCAGAACGATCTGGTAACCGATCCGGACGCGGGCGCTGGAGTGCTCTATTGGTTTTGGAAACATGATCTTCTACCCTCTCTCGTCCTGGTACATGCGCCACAGGAAGAAGCTGATGTACACCAGCATGATCAGGAACAGCACGGTGGCGATTGCCGAGCCATATCCGTAGCGGAAACCGTATTCGGACAGCGCGGTCTCATACATGTAGTAGGCGAGCACGTTGGATGAGCCATAGGGGCCGCCTTCAGTCATGACCGCAATGAGGTCAAAGGAGCGAAGCGCGCCGATGACGGTGACAACCACTGCAATGAAGGTGGCGGGTTTGAGTTGCGGCAGAATGATGAACCACAGCATTTTCCAGCCCTTGGCGTTGTCCAGCCTGCCAGCCTCGACCTGATCCGGCGAGACATTGTTGAGGCCTGTGAGATAGAGAATCATGCAATAGGCAATCTGCGGCCAGAGGCCTGCGAAGATGATGCCGAAGGTCACGAGGTCCTCATCGCCTAGAATGGCTGGCGGCTGGGCACCGAAGAAATTCCAGACAATGCCGACGATGCCGAACTCGGGGTTGTAGAACCAGGTGAAGATCAGTCCCACCACCACCTGACTGATGACGAAGGGAAAGAAGAACAGGGATTTGTAGAGGCGGATGCCGGTGACCGTCTGGTTGAGGAACAGGGCGATGGCCAATCCTGCGGGCACGGCCAGCATGTAGAGCACCAGCCACCAGACATTGTTGACCAGCGACGTATAGAAGCGGTCGTCATCCATCAGGTCGATATAGTTTGTCATGCCGACCCATTCCTTGGGTCCCAGTCCATCCCAGTGATAGAAGGAAATCCAGATGGACTGGAAGATGGGTGCGATGACGTAGATGAAAAAGAAGATCAGGCCGGGGGCGAGAAACGCCCAGGGGGCCAGCTTGATGCGATTTTTGTATAGCCAGCTACGTTTGCCAGGTGGTGCATCGAGCGTAGTGGCATTCCCGTTATTGGTCGCCATGAACAGTTTTCCTCAGTGCTGTTGCTTGTCCCTGTTTTATGCACAGCTTTATCAGGGTGTAGTGGGCCGCCTTCTGCGGCCCACCGGGTCGTCGACTTGTATTACGCCAACTGTCAGGCGTGAAAGCCGGGCTTACTTGTAGACGCGTTCCTGAATCTTGTCCAGACGCTTGAGGATGTCGTCCATACGCTCGGGCTTGATCATGAATTCCTGAAAGCCTTCCATGCCGGCCTTGGCCATTTCAGCAGGCGCATCGCGATCGAAGAACTGAGCCAGGCCACTGGCGGTACTCAGAGTCTCGAAACCCTTTTGCAGGAACTTGTCGTCACCCACAGTGGAGTTCTTGTTGATGGGCAACTGGCCGAGAGTCTCGTTCCATTCAGTCTGCACATCTGCCTGGGCGATGAAGGCCAGGAATTTGCGAGCATCTTCCTTGTTCTTGGCATTGGCAGGAATGAAGAAGGCATCGGTCGGAGCTTCTTCAGCGCGAGCGACACCGGGGGTGATTTCAGGGAAGGGGAAGAAATCGATCTGATCGTCTGTCAGGCCACCATCACGCATGGAATCGACAGCGAAGTTACCCATGACATACATGGCAGCTTCACCCTTGACGAAAGCGGCCATTGCATCCTGCCAGCTCATGGTGGCATGGTTTTCCAGGAAGTAGCCCGGTTCTACCAGTTCACGCCATTTTTCAAAGACAGCCACGATGCGTGGATCGGTGTACTTGATCTTGCCGGCTGTCAGGTCGTTATGGACATCGTAGCCATTGGTGCGCAGGTTCAGGTAGTCGAACACACCCGCTGCCGGCCACAGGTTCTTGGTACCGATGGTGATCGGCGTGATGCCGGCTTCCTTGAGTTTGGCAGAGGCTGCCAGCAGTTCTTCCCAGGTCTTGGGAGGCTCGATGCCGTGTTCGGCAAAGATATCAGCGCGATAGTACATACCCCACTGATAATAGGTGTAAGGCACACCCCATTGCTTGCCGTCGATGGTCATGGCCGACTTGGTGGAGGCCAGGCTGTCGTTGAAACCTTCGGCTTCCCAGACGTCAGAGACATCTTCGAACTGACCGGCGTTGACAAAGGGTGCCATGCGGTTGCCGGGGTACCAGGAGGTGACATCCGGTGCTTCCGCGCTCAGAAAGTTGCGGATGGCGGTCTTGTGGGCTTCCCGATCATTGATGCTGTATGTGACATTGATGTCCGGATTGGCCGCCTTGAACTTTTCCACTGCCGCTTCAAATCCGGCTTTTGGTGCGGGGTTCAGATCATCGAAGATGATGGACAGGTCACCGGCCATTGCCGGTGCGCCGAGAAGACTGGTGATGGCCAGTGCAGCGGCGGTCTTGCTGATGGATTTAAACATGGGCTCTCTTTACTTTCTCCAGAAATGGCTATGGTTATGGCAGTCATGATTCAACGGGTAACTGCCGTTACCCGAGACCCCGAAGGGATCCAGGCTGATGTGCCAGTACTGACGACCGGCATCACCACGAATGTACAACGGTACAACTCTACAACACAGGCCCGCCTCGTTCGAGGAACGCGGCGGGTTGAAAATCGTTGACTCAACCGACTACCCAGACAGCCACTTGCGCCTGTTCAAGCGTGCGTGACCCGACCAGCAGCGGTGTGTCGTGATGGAAGTCGAGGGTGCTGCCCAGCTCCTTGTCCAGTTCGATTGGCCGCGTGCCGAAATTGAAAGCCAGTCGATAAGGGCCGACGCGTTGCGTGCGCAGCCAGGGGCCCACCTCGCGGCCGGCGATGCCTGCCTCCTGCAGCAGTTCACCCAGCAAGGAGACCAGAGAGGTGTTGTCAGGAATCGCATTGATGTAATGCACACCTGTCTGCTCGTAGTGAAATCCCCAGTTGTCGGCGAAGCGCATGCGTGGCTCTATCTCACTTTTCACCTCTTCCCGCCACTGCGAGCAATGCCGATTCCGGCCCTTGCTGTTGGTGGCTGTCATCGACTCATGCGCTGGCAGGGATTCACTGCGAATGATCTGCAGAGGCAGCAATTGGTCGTAGTGGCCTGGCGGCAGATTGTCAGGGATGCGGTATTCACTGGAGCGGCTGCCGGTGCCGGGGAACAGGGCAATGACACACTGATGCTGCTGATGGGCAGCTGTGAGTCTGGCCACCAGCTCGGGGTCGTCCTCGGTACTGCTGCAGACCAGAACCAGCCGGTAGTTATCCAGTGAAGCCGTGGGTGCGATGATGTCGACATTGGCGCCCCACTGGCGACAGGCACTGTGCACACGCTGGCAGAATCCCAGCGGGCTGTAGGTGCTGCCGCCGGGTAGCTGGATGTCCTGTATGGCATTGCCGGCATAGCTGAAGATGATGGCAATGTCCGAGTGCACGGGCAGTGCGCTCAGCAGTTTGCCAATCGCCTGGTTAGTGTCTGCCTGCGCAGACTCTGCTGATGCAGCACCGGACGGCGTGTTCTCGTCCTGAACCTCGCGCCGTAGCTCGTCGATGGAGAAGGAGGCCACATCGGCCAGTTCACGATTCAGGAGGGCCACCTCATCTGCCGCGACATCGGTATCGCCGTTGGACAGCAACAGACCCGTATGCGTCTGCTCCTGCGCAAAGGGCGCCTGCCGCCAGCGGAAGTAGCTCATCAGCTCGGCACCGTGAGCGAAGGCTTCCCAGCCCCAGAGTCTCACCATGCCATCCACGGGGGACGGATTGTAGGGTGCCCAGTTGACGGGGCCGGGCTGCTGCTCCATGACCCACCAGCGACCATTGCAACAACCGCGGTACAGGTCATGATGAAAGGCGGAACCGTCGGGGTGTCCGGTACGCAGATAGCGTTCCTGATCGCTGGTATCGCCGTTGTCACGCGTCAGGAAACCGAGCGGGTAGTTGTCCCAGGTCGCCACATCCAGATCCCGGGATACATCGTGATGATCGAACTCCACGAAGTTGCCCATGAAGTTGTGCACGACATCCCGGCCTGGTGAATGTTCGCGAATGATGTCGCATTGCACACGGTTGAAGCGCACGATCTGATCGGAGGAGAAGCGCCAGAACGCCAGTTGGTGTGACGGATTGCTCTCGGTGACATTGCCCACGGGCAGACCGATCTGTTCAAAGCTGTCGTATTCCATGCTCCAGAACACATTGCCCCAGGCCTGGTTCAGCGCGTTGATATCGCCGTAGCGTGTCGCACACCAGCGCTGAAAGGCGGCCAGGGCGTGTGTGGAGTAGCTGATACTGGTGCTGTGACAACCGTACTCATTATCGGTTTGCCAGGCAATGACCGCCGGGTGCTGACCGAACTGCCGGGCAAGGATATCGACGATGCGTCGGCACTCGTCCAGATAGGCTTCATGCGAGAAGCAGTAGTGGCGGCGTGACCCGAAATCCCGTATACGCCCCTCGGCGTCCACAGCCAGCATGTCCGGATACTTGTCGAGCATCCAGCGTGGCGGCGTGGCGGTGGGGGTTCCCAGTATGACGGACAGGCCTTCGGCATGCAGCGTATCGATGGCGCGCTGCAGCCAGTCAAGATGCAAGGTGCCGTCAGCGGTCTCCAGCCGACTCCAGGCAAATTCACCGATTCTGACAACGCTCAGGCCGATGTCGCGCATCTGCGCTGCATCGCGGGCCCATTGTTCTTCCGGCCAGTGTTCGGGGTAGTAGCAGACGCCTGTCTTCATGATTGCCATGCTCCGGTATCGATCTGTCGCAACTGCTGTGCGGCCTGTTCGGGTTGCACCGGGTTGACGATGTTGTTGGATCCGGATTCGAAGCCTGCGAGAAATTTCAGTTTCTCGGGATCACGCAGCGGTGGCTGAAATGCCAGGTGAAAACACCAGTGCAGATTGTCTGCCTGATGGGCGTCATCGCAGGGAGCATTGTGCAGCAGTGTGATGTTCGGCGCCGAGCGCTGGAACAGCAGGTCGTAGCGCTTGACCTGGCGCTGGTAGACATCGGCCAGTTCATCCAGCTCCGCATCCGTCATGTCAGCCAGGGAGCTGACGTGTCGGTTCGGCACGATCCAGGTTTCATAGGCGAAGCGCGCCGCGAACGGCACGATGACGGAGAACAGGGCGTTTTTCTCGACCATCAGTTCAGATTGTGTATGCGGATCATGCAGCAGGCTTTGCAGCAGGGATTCACCCGTGTGCTCACGAGCATGCGTAGCCTGAGCTTCGCGCATGCGGCTGGCCGTGTCCGTGACGAACGAGGTGGCGTAGATCTGGCCATGCGGGTGCAGATTGGAGACACCGATTTCCACGCCCTTGTTCTCGAAGATCAGCACATTCTCGATACCCTTGCGGGCACTGAGATTGCGGTACTCCGATTGCCATAAACGGGTAACCGCGCGCATTTCCTGCGGGCTGATGCTGGCAAGTGTGGCATCGTGCCGTTCCGACCAGCACAGTACTCGGCATTCGCCATGGGCTGGCGCTGTTCTGTGCAGTTCGTTTTCACTGGCTGATGCGGCATCGGCCGGGGCATCGAAGGAGAGAGACGGAAAATCATTGTCAAAGGCATAGGCTCCCTGATAGTCAGGGTTCACCTGGCCATTGGCACGCGTCACTCGCGGGCACAGGTAGCAATCAGGATCGTGACGGCTGGACTGCTGCTCTCCGGCGGTCGCCATGGCGCCTGACCAGGGGCGGGCTGCCGACCGGGCGGAAATCAGAACCCATTGCATCAGCAAGGGGTGCCAGCGTCGTTGCCAGTTGCCACTCATGCACTGTCCTCCATGGTCAGGGGGCCGACACCGTTGCCGGGAGCGATCGGGTAGAAGTCCGCCGTCAGACCCGTTGCCTTTGTATAGGCAGGGCCGACCTGCTTCTTGAATGTTTCGACCTGATCGCTGGGCAGCAGGCTGACGGTGCAACCACCGAATCCGGCACCGGTCAGGCGACTGCCGAGTACGCCGGGCTGCTCGCGTGCCAGTCGCACCAGCTGGTCAAGAGGGTCGCTGGACACTTCGAAGAGGTCGCGCAGCGAGTCATGGCTTTCATTCATCATGGCACCGAACTGCTGCAGATCACCGGCAATCAGCGCGGGTACCGCGGCTCTGACTCGTCTGTTCTCCTCGGCAATGTGCCGGGCGCGCTTCAGGGGCGTGGGATCGTTCACGAACAGATCTTCATGTTCGCCGAGCTGGTCGGGTTGCAGCTGGCCGAGATGGCTGATGCCGGTAGTCGGGGCCAGCAGTTCGAGTGCTCGCTGGCATTCCCGCACACGATCGTTGTAGGCCGATTCGTTCAGTTCACGCCGCTGGTTGGTATTGGTGACCACGATCGAGAGGCCGTCGAGTTTCAAGGGCACCTGGCGATGTTCCAGTGTGTGGCAGTCGAGCATGATGGCGTGATCAGCCTCGGCAAAGGCCACGGCGAACTGGTCCATGATGCCGCACTGCATGCCGACGAAATCGTTCTCGGCTGCCTGAGCGATACGCACCAGTTCGAGCAATGACAGCTCGGTTCGCAGCAGCTCGTTCAGCGCATAGGCGGTGACCACCTCGATGGAGGCCGACGAGCTCAAGCCCGCACCGTTGGGTATATTGCCCGAATAGAGACAATCAAACCCGGTGAGCTCGATACCTCGTCGGGTGAACTGATCCAGTATGCCCAGGGGGTAATTGATCCAGTTGTCGCCATAGGTCCGACTGATCTCTTCCTGATCCAGCTGGGCCATCAGGTCGAAGTTGGTGCTGGCGAAGCGATACTGCTTGTTGTAGGTGGGTCTGATCAGCAGCGTGGTGCCACGATCGACACCGCAGGGGAACACCAGGCCGCCGGTGAAGTCGGTATATTCGCCAATCAGATTGACCCGTCCGGGGGCGAAGAACACCGATGTGGTCTCATCGGAGCGACCGAACTTCTGGATGAAGCGATCGTGCAGGTCTTCGATGCTGTGTTCGTCGGTATGGCTCATTATCGGGTACCTCTGTGGCAACCGATCAACAGTGCCGATTGGGGTGGCATGACAGGCAAGGGAACACCGAGTGTCATCAGCAGATCACCGCTGGTCGTCACCGGGCCTTGACACCATTCGGGGAAGATCTTGTTGAACGGCGCCAGTTCGCTCTGGTTGATGCTTTCGAGTGTCAGGGTGTACAGGGCATCCGGGTCAAGGCCGGACAGTGGCAGATGGCCAGGACGGGTCGGGTGCATATTGCCGATGGCGACCACGCTGTAGAGCGCATGTTGCTGCTCGCTGTCGACGAAGCCACAACCCGTCAGTGACTTCGAATAGGTGGGGATCTGCCAATAGACAGAGTTGGCAATCCATTGGCGATTGCTCTTGTACAGGTTCGTGTAGTGCTGCAGGGTAACGACATCATGCGGGTCCAGCTTGCGGGCATCGAGTTCGAAGCCGAACTGGCCTTGTAATGCAACGATGGCACGTGTGTGCAGGCTGGTGACGCGGCCGGTGAGATGGGCTGTCTTGTGGCCGACGTGGGCACCCATGATCTCGGGCGGCATGAAACGCAGAAAGCCCTGCTGGATACTGGCGCGTTCTATCGGGTCGATATTATCGGATGTCCAGACGCGTCCCGTGTGCTGCAGGACGCCCAGATCGGCGCGCGCACCACCGGAGGCGCAGCTCTCTATTTCCAGATCGGGGCAAACCGCCAGAATGCGCTCCAGCAAGCGATACAAGGCTTCCGGCTGCGCTGCTGCTCGGGCATGGCTGCCGTCACCAGGCAGAACCAGATCGCGATTCATGTCCCACTTGATGTAGTCGATGGCGTATTCGTGAACCAGTGAGGTGATTCGATCGAACAGATAGTCTGCCACGTCGTCGCGCGCGATATCCAGCACGAGCTGGTTACGTGCCAGCGGCGTCTGCACATTGCCCAGATGCATGGCCCAGTCGGGATGCTCACGGTAGAGGTCACTATCCGGATTGACCATTTCGGGTTCGAACCACAATCCGAACTGCAAGCCGTGTTTCCTGACATGCGAGACGACCGGGTGCAGACCATCCGGATAGAGCCCTTCGTCGACATACCAGTCACCCAGGCCTGCATTATCGGCGCGTCGGTGCCGGAACCAGCCATCATCGAGCACGAAGCGTTCGGCGCCGACGCTGGCTGCCGCGTCAATCAACGGGAACAGGGCTTCCAGATCATGATTGAAATAAAGCGCCTCCCAGCTGTTGGCGTGGATGGGGCGAGGTCGTCGGGTCCACTCGGGCAATATCGATGAACGGATGTATTGATGAAAACGCTGCGAGCACTTGTTCATGCCGGTACCGCGGGTGAAGGACACCGCCGGGGTGGACAGTTGTTCACCCGCCTGCAGGATGATTTCTCCGGGCAGGTTGAGCACACCGGCCTGCAGGGAAATCACGCCGTTGCTCAGGCGTTCCACACGCAGACTGAAATTACCGCTCCAGGCCAGCTGGGCGAACATGACGTCACCGCCATTGACACCGAAGCCATCGGTACCGCAGATGAGGCCAGGGGCATGTTCATGACTGGTACGGCCATGCAGATTGCTGATGTCGATGCGCCCCGGGGCGATGTGGCGCCGGTGCGTCTGGTTTTCCAGACCCCAGCGCCCATGCTGGCTCAGGCACTGTCGGTAGGGGCTCGGCAGGGGCAGGGTTGCACTGGCCAGCCAGTCCACGGTGTAGGGGGTGTCGGCAATATTTCGCAGCGTGGTTTTCATGCTGGCCACATCGCTTGCCTCATCCAGAGACAGGCGCAGTTCCACGGCCAGGCCGGCATGATCGTCCTGCAGCTCGATGATCAGCGTGTTCTCTTCCTGCCTGACATTGCGGGTGCGCATGGCATGCGCGAACGCCGCGCCGTTGCGATGCCCATTGAGTGCCGGCGAACCGGTATAGCCGGAGCTGGCTTGTGGGAACAGGGAGAGCGGGGTGAGCGCGTCCATGCCACCGAAAGCCAATGCCGTGTCGTCATGAGCGAGCAGGTGTTCCACGGCGGTATCGTCACGCAGTTTCTTGCCGCACCAATACAAACGCGGAACGTCATGGTCCTCGATGACTAGCAGTGTGGTCTCGGTACCGTCGAGTCGCCAATAGGCTGTTGTGCTGGACATCCGGTAGCTTTGCTCAGGGTCGTGGTCTGGAAAAGGGGGTTGAGGCACCGTTCAACAACATCACTCTAACAGTTGCGTTGCATGTCGGTCGTAATAATGGAACAATGTTCCAAAATTATAAGAGTGACAATCAAAAGCTGTCAATTGAAAAACGGATTGATTGTCATCCACGGCAGGATCTCGCTGATCCCTATCTGATACCTTCACGTGGCTCATGAGCAAGAGTACAAAAATTTCCAGTGACAACAGCGCCAGCACATCGCCCGGGCAACGTTCCGGCAGCGGCCTCGGTCGTGCCATACGCCTGCTGGATCTGATCGTCTCTGAAGGGCCTGTCAGGTTCGCCGAGCTGGTTGAGCTGACGGGTATCCCCAAAGCGACCCTGCACCGGCTGCTGAACGAGTTGGCAGATGAACGGTTGATTCAGCTCGATGAGCGCTCACTGACCTGGTCCTCGGGATATCGCATTCTGGAAATGGCCAATCGCATCTGGACCCGTTCGGACATTCGTGTGCTGGCTCAGGATCAGTTGTTGGCGCTGAATGCACTCAGTGGTGAAACGGTGCAGATCGGTGTGCAGGCCGATACCCATGTGGTGGTCATCGATCATGTCGAGAGTAGTCGCAGTGTCCGACATTCGATCATCGTCGGTACCCGCGTGCCAGTCTATTGCACGGGGATGGGCAAGGTACTACTGGCCTGGTGTGATGATGAACAACAGCGCGATATCATCGATCGCATTTCCTTCGCGCGCTTCACACCCAATACCATCACAGACAAGCAGGCCTTGCTGAAGGAGCTCAGTGAAGTGAGTCAACGCGGCTATGCCGTTGATGCGGAAGAGCGGTATCTGGGGTCCTTGTGTATTGCAGCACCGGTTGTCGATTCCACCGGGCAGGCCATCGCAGGATTGAGTATCACGGCGCCGACTTTCAGGACGAGTGAAAAGACACTGGATAGTTGGCGCGAGGCACTGGTCAGTGCGGCCGCCGAGATATCAAGGCGATTGGCGCCTCGTACCGGGCCCGTCAGTGGTGTTTCGCATTGACTATTTCAGTATGGTACAAGATTGAATGAGCGTTGTTTGGCGTTGTCACGCAGGCCGCTGGCCGGTCTGTTGTAGGCATCATGGTTATTGTAGATTACGACTTGTGAGGGAGAAGTGAACGATGGCTGAAGTAGAGCTGCGCAAGGCATTCAAGCGCTACGGTAGTACCGAGGTGATTCATGGTGTCGACATGAAGCTGCCCAGTGGGGAGTTCATCGTGTTTGTCGGGCCCTCGGGCTGCGGCAAGTCCACCTTGCTGCGCATGATTGCAGGCCTGGAGGAAATCTCCGAAGGTTCCATCCACATCAAGGGTCGGGATGTGACGGATGTCGAGGCGGTCGATCGTGGTATCGCCATGGTGTTCCAGTCCTATGCCCTGTATCCGCATATGACTGTCGAAGAGAACATGGGCTTCGGCTTGCGCATGGGCGGTGCCGACAAGGCCGAAGTGGCCGCGAAGGTCGCCAAGGCGGCGAAAACGCTGCAGCTGGATCAGTTGCTGGACAGAAAGCCCAAGAACCTCTCGGGCGGTCAACGTCAGCGAGTCGCTATCGGCCGTGCCATCGTGCGTAATCCCGATGTCTTCCTGTTTGATGAGCCCTTGTCCAATCTGGACGCCGAGCTCCGGGTGGAAATGCGTCTGCGCATCGCCCAGCTGCATAACCAGCTGGATGCCACCATGATCTATGTGACGCACGATCAGGTGGAAGCCATGACCATGGCTGACAAGATCGTTGTACTTCGTGCCGGCCATGTCGAGCAGATCGGTTCACCACTGGAGCTGTATCACCACCCGGACAATCTGTTCGTGGCCGGTTTCATCGGCTCGCCGAAGATGAATTTTCTGGAGGTGACGGTCAGGGAAGGCAGTGCCACCCAGGCCATCGTTGAATTGCCCGGTGGCGGCACCGGCGTTCTTGCGGTCGATGCCTCACGCGCCAGGCCCGGATCCAAGGCAACGCTGGGCGTGCGACCTGAAGATGTCGGCGGCGATGTTGGTGATTTCACACTGCCCATCAAGGTCGATGTGGCTGAACGACTGGGCGGATCCACCTTCCTGTATGGCAGTTGCGGTGGTCTGGAGCACTTTGTCGTGCAGCGACCGGGTGTCGATGCCACCCGCCATGGGGATTCGATCGAATTGAACATTCCGGCTGAGAACTGCTATCTGTTCGATGAAGATGGCATGGCCTATCACCGGACGACGTCTGCCGGGCGTCAGCACGCAGCCTGATCATTGCCTGCACCGAATCGACTACGATTGGCGCAGGAAGAGGACCGGTTTCAGGCTGTCATCGAATGCCTGAATTCCGGTTTCTGAGGTCGAGTCCTGGCTGAAGTTCGGGCGTTCGGCCCTGATGCGGAATGTTGACATCAGGCGCCGGCCGGGCAGGCATCGCCCGGCTGCCTGTCTCGGCGACCGTTACGCAGGCTTGTAGTGTTGATGCACATCATTGAGTGCATCGGTGACCGCGTCGAACATCTCGTCTATCTGTTCGTCATTGATGATCAATGGTGGACAGAAGGCCACGGCATCTCCCGGTGCGGCGCGCAGGATGACGCCATGTTTTCTGGCTGCCAGCATGACCTGTACGGCAATCTTGTCAGCGGCCGGGAAAGTCGTCTTGCTGTCCTTGTCGGCAACCAGCTCGGCAGCGCCAATCAGGCCGACGCCTCGGGCATTGCCGACCAATGGATGATTCTGCAGTGCCTGTATGCGTTCCATGAAGTGCGGGGAGCGCTGCCGGACCTGCCCGAAAATATCATCACTCTCATAGATGCGCAGCGTCTCCAGGGCGACAGCGGCGGCTACCGGGTGGCCACCGTAGGTGTTGCCGGTACCGAACACGCCCAGTGTATCCGCATAGGTCTGCATGGCATCGTAGATGGCATCACTGATGAGCACTGCGCCAATGGGCAGATAGGCTGCCGACAGCTGTTTGGCTGAGGTCATCATGTCCGGTTTGATATCGTATGTGTCACTACCCCAGGTGTTGCCGGTCCGGCCGAAGCCGCAGATGACTTCATCGGCAATGAACAGGATATCGTGTCGTTTGAGTACCGCCTGTACCTTCTCGAAGTAGCCGGCTGGCGGAATCAGAACACCGCCGGCACCCATGACAGGCTCGGCAATGAAGGCGGCAATGGTATCGGCACCGGCCTCCAGTATCCGCCGCTCCAGCGACTCGGCCAGGCGCGTGGAGTAGTCCTGCTCGGATTCACCGACGTCGGCGTAGCGATAGGCGTGGGGAGCGTCTACATGGATAACCGGAATAGCCGGTAAATCGAATCCGTCCTGGGCATAGGGCAGGCCTGTCAGACTGCCGGCTGCCACGGTGACGCCGTGATAGGCGTTTCTGCGGGCAATGATGGTTTTCTTGTTCGGACGCCCGAGCGCGTTGTTGTAGTACCAGACCATCTTGATGGCGGTGTCGACCGCTTCGGATCCGGAATTGACGAAGAAGCACTTGCCGATACCTTCCGGTGCCATTTCCACCAGACGCTTTGACAGCTCGATAGCGGGCTGGGTGGAGTGGTGTGTGAACATATGCGCATAGGGCAGGGTCGCAAACTGTTTGGCGGCCGCATCGATCAGGCGTTGTTCACTGAACCCGAGCGAGGCACACCACAGGCCGGACATGCCTTCCAGCAGGCGATTGCCCTTGTCGTCCCAGACATGAACGCCTTCACCGCGTTCGATCAGGAAGGGACCCTGTGCCTGGTGATTGGACAGGTGAGTGAAAGGGTGTAGTGCGTACTGGCGATCGGCCTGATCAAGTGATTGCATGTGGGTGCACCTCCGTGCAGTTTCTGAAGGCTGGCGGGAGTGGTTCTGCCTGTGCTCCCGCCGGGGTATCGAACTGGCAAACGTCTGCCTGCACTATATCAGTGTAATCAGCGACGGATCGTGATGAGCCTGCAGATGAGGCACGGTGTTGAACTCGATCAGTCGGGCATGCGAACCATCAAAATGGATCGTGGTGATGGAGGTGTTGCGGATGCGCCAGATGGCATCGATGGTATGCGCAAAATCCAGACCCAGTACCGCGGCCATGACGGTGGCTATGATGCCGCCCGAGGTGAAGAAGACATGGTTTTCCTTGTCCGCCTGTTGACCGTGCAGATCCAGCATGGTCTGCCAGCCACGAGCGGCGAAGTCCGCCCAGGGTTCGATCTCGGATTGGCCCGAGTCCGAGGGATGATCGCGCCAGCGTTGCATGATGCTGACATAGTCCTCGAAGCTCATGGATTCGGGCTGGGCGTCCTCGACGCTGGGCCCGAAGTGTTTGTCGATGATTCGGTGCTGGTATTCATTCAGACCGTCATGCACACCGGGTTGCGACCGGGGGGCGACAGGCTCCAGTGCCAGGCGCGCGGTATCGCGCTGCCGGAGCAGTGATCCGTGGTAGCTGTGATCGGGTGAGAAGCCCTGTTTTACCCACCACTGTCCCAACAGTTCCGACTGGTGCCGCCCCAACGGCGACAGTCGATCGTAGTCGTGGGTACCCGCCGATGCCTGGCCATGTCGTACCAGGTGCAACATGCTCATGAACTTTGTCCTTGCAGTGTTATTCGGGAACCGGTTTCCCGCAGTGCTGCAGTGTAGCGCCTGTCGAGCGGCTCATGAGAGGCGCTTGCAGATTCCGAGGACATTCACGTATGCAGTGCCTGACTCTCATCTGCGTTGCGCTACTGGTGGGGCGATCGGGAAACAAGGTGATACTCGGAGTCTGCGTGCGCCGGTCCGACAAGGCGACCCACTAGAGCGTGCCAAGTCCGAACCCGGCAGGTTGCAGGGCGGCGGGCAGTGGCCGTGTCTCGTTCTTGGTTCGGGTGCTGGCCGACGGGCAGTTGCCCGCATCGATGTAGCTCAGGGCCGTGGACAGCATGTTCTCGGAAGTGCTGCCCAGTGATTGAGACAGGTTGTCGCTGGCATCGCAATCGGCCGCAATACCGTTGTAGTAACCACCGGCTCCTGCCGCATTGACCGCTTCCAGTTCGAGGGCGTTCATGACCTTGTCGCAGGCCGTGTTGGGAATCGAGGCATAGGGTTTGCCGCAGCTGCTGCCACCCACGGTGATGACATCCATGAAAGGCCGCAGGCCATTGACCACCAGTTCGGCGGCAGAGCAGGTGTCATCGGTCTGCAACACGAAGACCCGGTTCAGATTCAGGGCCTCGTTCTTGTTGACGAAGTTGAATGTCGAGGTGTATTGCGCGTAGTCATCATTCGGCCGGTACACCGCGAATGCCTTGTCGGTATTGCCGCGACCGATCAGGTAGCTGGCCAGTTCGGCGGCAACGGTGACCTTGCCGCCGAAGTTGTAGCGCAGGTCCAGCACCAGCTCACTGACATTCTCGGCCGAGAGCGTGTCAAAGGCCTGCTGCAGCTCGGCTGATGAGGTGCCGAGAAACTGATAGAAGTGCAAGTAGGCGATGCGCACGCCATTGCGCTCGATGACCCTGTTGTCCAGAACCGTATCGAGATCATACCGAGCCTTGCTGATGGTGCGCGTGCGCAAGGCGCCGGGCAGGGACTTGATGGTGAATCGTGCACTGACGCCATTGTCCTCGGAGCTCAGCATGGCGTCACGCACCGCTCCCGGCGTCTGGAAGAAATCGATGGCGCGGATGTCGTTGATGGCGACCAGCTCTTCGCCACGGGTCACGCCAGCCACTGCCAGGGGCGAGCCTGCCTCAACCATCTTGAAGTACAGGTCGTCGTTTGCCGTGCGTTCCAGCACCCAGCCGAAACCGGTGTTTTCACCTTCGGTGAAGCGCCCGGTATGACTCTGTTCATCGGTGATGTAACTGAAGGTATCATTGGGAGCTACCCGCAGGTCGATGATCAGATCTTCCAGACTGTCATAAGGGTCAAGATCGATATTCCCATCGACCTGGTCGGCAAACAGATAATAGCTCTGCATGCCGTTGAGCACCCAGGATTTCATGTCATCGAACTGACAGGACGACGGTGCCGGCCGGTAATCCTGACTCTGGCCGCCGGTGACCGGTGGCACGATGGAATCACCACTTGAGCCCCCGGTGGTGTCGTTGCGTGCACCGCAGCCACTGACCAACACGCAGAGCAAGCCCAGGCACCGCAGAGCCCCCCTGGGCAGGCAGCTGTTGGTGTTTCTTCTGTTCGGGAAAATGGTGGGCTTTTGCATGGGTCCGAGAAGTAGCAATCAGTACTGGTCGGTCATTTATCGGCAGTAGCAGGTCAGCCTGATGAAGCGAGGGGTGACTTGGATGATCAACGAAAGAGCCTTACGAAGAGGATCCAGTGTCCGCCTGCGGGCATTGTAACCTGTCAGTTTGTGTACTGTGCACACTCTGGCGGCTTGCACGTCAAGCCTGCTGCGGTTGTACCGCTACGAATATCACAGGCGGATTGCAACAGGTAAGCAGATTTCGGGCATGGGTGTCAGTGCAAACAACAGTGTCGATGCTGGCGAGCAAACCGGGGAGGGGCTTGCCGAAGGGCTTGCCGACGGGCTAGCCGAAGGGCTCGCCGGTGAATCCGAGGTGAGACGGGTCCTTCTGGTCGAGGAGCAGGCTCATGTCGTGCGGGTTATTCGACTCAATCTGGAGCGTTGCGGCTTTCAGGTGGATTCTGCCGAGAACGTCGATGGCGCCATGCAGCTCATGATGTCCAACAGCTTCGACGCCCTCATCATGACGGGAGAATGGCCCGGGACGGACATTCTGGAGCTGTGCCGGCGCGGCAGTGAGCTGCTGATAGCGCATACCTCAGAAGAGGGTGAAACGCTCGCCCCTCTGATGCTGGTGAGTTGCAGCGAAGACAATGATCTGGCCGACGAACTGCCAGGTTTTGAACGCCTGGGGCAGCCTGTCAGCCTCAAGCGCATTGTCGAACGCCTGCATGAGGAGCTGGGCGACACTGCATCCGATCTGCCCGCCTGATGCTCGATACTGACGAGACACTGCGTGACCCGGAAACCGGCCTGCTGCGCCGCGTGGCCTTTCTGGCCGAAGTACGAAAGGGTCAGACCGAGGGCGCCAGTCAGGTCCGGCGAGGCTGTCTGCTGATACTGCATTTCCCGGTACTTCGACAGGTCCAGGAGGTGGCCGGGGTGGAGGCCTCGGCCGTGGCAATGCGTAACCTTCTGGGGATCGTGGAAACCCGCCATCGAAGCCGCGATACGATGGGCAGGCTGGGCGATCACTCGCTGTGCATCTTCCTGCGGCGTTGCAAGGAGGAGGATGCCATGCTGATCGCCGAACAGTATGTCGTGTTGCTGCGGGATGTGGTCCTCGAAGCGGGCGAGAGCCGAGCCTCCATGGACTTGCATTACCGTATCGTGCCGCTCGATTGGCGGGGTCGGCGCTCCCGGCAGGGTGTGTCCAGACTGGTGAAGTCGCCGGATGATGCGGCGCGCGTGGTGTCGGCCATCAAGACGCTGGCCAGCTCCGGCGAGTGCGAGCTGGGTCAGCTGGTACACCTGTCTCTGCCGCAGAGATCTGCGGACAGTAATGCACCATCGGCGACGTCAGGGGAAGGGGCTGTCAAGGTTGCCGCCGGCAGTTGTCGCTTGCGTCCGGGCATGTTGATGCAGCACCGGCCTCTGGTCTGCTGCTATCGGGTCCGTCCACTGGGGCTGTTCACGCCTTCGGGCCCCTTGTCCGAAAGCCCGCTGATCAGCGCGGTGCTGGATACCCTGGCACTGGGCGCCGAGCAGACTCGGCCGGTCGTGGAAAGTCAGCTGATCGTGCCAGTGGATGCCTCACAACTGAATGGCGAATCGGCTCACTGGCTGAAAAGCGAGTGTCGCAACCGTCGAGTCGCGCCATCGGATGTCTGCCTGTCCCTGCACGTGGATTCCCTGACCCGGGATTTGCGTGCATCGCTGCCGGCCATCCGTAGTCTGAACCGGCAAGGCATCATGCTGATGCTGGAAGGTATCAGTTCAGCGGCGCAATTCACGGCAATTCGCCACCTCGCAGGCTTTGACTATCTGCTGATATCGCCCAAGATCCTGCAGGCTTCCATGCTGCAGATTCGCGCCCGACAGGAGCTGGAATCACTACTGGTCATGGCCAGAGAGCAGCAGCGACAGGTCTGTGCTGCCGGCATCGATACCCCGGCCCTGCTGGCTCATGCACAGATATTGCAAGTCGAGATCGGCTTCGGGCGGCAGTGCGGCCGCAGTGAACCGTTTCCGCATCTGGTGACGACGCAGGACTGACAGGCTGCAGGCCGCCTGTCGTGGTTCAGCTGCCGGTACGGCCGAACAGGGCATTGACGACAGCCGCGCTCAGCGCGGCGCCAATGATGGCAGCACTCAGTGCTCCACCCAGATCGCCGCCTGCCGTTATATCCAGCATGTCACGAATCATCAGGCCGGCAAAGGCACCAAGGCCACCCGCCAGCACACTGAGTTTGAAACCGATGGCCGTCTCCTTGAAGAAAAGACAGACAACGACACCCGTGAGCATGCCGAGCACGATGATGAACAAGGGGATGAGAAAGCGCATGTACGTTTTCGGATACTATGGTTGTGACTCGAAATCAGGTTAACAGGAATATGGGTGAGGACAATACAAACGGCAATGTCCTCAGGGGTGTCGGGCTCGCACTGCTGGGTTTTTCAGTCTTCTCCCTGCACGATGCCCTGATCAAGAGCGTCAACGACATACCTGTCTTCCAGGTTGCCTTCTTCGTGGTGCTGTTCAGCTTCGTGCCCTTCACACTGTTTCTTGCCGTCGACGGCACTCGGCGCAGTCTGCGGCCCCGCTTGCCCGGGCTGGTGGCGCTGCGATGCCTGTTTTCCGTCATCGGCATGTTATGTGTGTTCCACGCCTTCGGCAATCTGCCGCTGGCGGAGGTGTACTCCCTGCTGTTCGCAGCGCCCATACTGATTACCTTGTTGGCCATACCGATTCTGGGTGAGCGCATTCATCTGATTCGCTGGTTTGCCATCCTGCTCGGAATGGCCGGAGTACTGGTGGTACTGCGGCCAGGTGATACGTCGCTGTCGATTCACCATCTGGCGGGTCTGGGTGCCGCCGCCTGTGTCGCCTGTACATCCGTGGTGACCCGGCTGATCGGGTCGCGGGAGCACAGCGTGACTCTGGTCATCTACCCCATGCTGACCAACGTCACCGTGACCGGTATCGCCACCATGTTCGTCTATGTGCCGATTCCCGGCGAGTTGCTGCTGAGACTGTGTGGTGTCGGGCTGTTGAGTGTCATCGGGCAGACGCTCTCCATCCAGGCCTATCGCAGCACCGAAGCGCAGTTCGTGGCCCCCATGCAGTACAGCCAGATGCTGTGGGCCTTGCTGTACGGCGCGCTGGTGTTCAACGAAACCGTTGACACGACCGTGTTGCTGGGCTCGGCCGTCATCGTCTGTTCAGGTCTGCTGTTCATCTGGCGCGAGCTGGTGGCATCGGTACAGAAGCCGGTATTGAGTACACGTAACCTGCGGCTCGGGGCCGGACCGCAGGCTCGCTCCAAGGAGGCTGATCGCCTGGAGCAGGCCAGCAGTGCCGCTGCGGCAGAGAACAACCAGCCTGTCGCAGCCGACACCCCGGCTGCCTCCAGGAAGTAGTCGGCGTGACGACAGACAGCGAACAATCCGACGGTGGCCAGTCGGCAGAGGTTCTCAGCGCCGCTGCCATGCCGATGCCCTTCGGCAAGTATCAGGGCAGACGCCTGATCGATCTGCCGGAACCCTATATCGTGTGGTTCAAGGGGCAGGGCTTCCCAGCCGGATTGCTGGGGCAGCGCCTGGCGCTGATGTACGAAATCAAGGTCAATGGCCTGGAAAAGCTCATCCGCCCCTTGCTCGAATCACAAGATCATGCTTGACCGAAGCGATTTGCGGGATTAACCTGATCTCATGACAACGATTGCGCAACTGCTCAGGCTTATGCACCCGGCCGCCCTATAAGGCGGGCCGGGTAAACAGTCGTCGTGGCTCCCATGAATTTCCTGAAGAGCCAGCGACACAGCCTCACCTTCCGGGCATCTCTGTAACCTATCAAGAAGACAGATCCCGGCGCCGCAAATTAGAGAATGTCATGTCCTTTGTCGCCATCCCCCTGTACCGCTTTGCCGTGAACGGCTTCAACCGTCTCTTGCTCCTGCGACTGCTTAGCAGCCGTCGCCCGGGAATGCGCATGCGGGCGGCGGCGTGTATTGCTGCGCGAAACCCTTTATACGCTTCGCACCAGGAAAACATCTCATCATGATGAACGATCCCACAACCAAGTATCCGGCCTTCCCGCAGGTTCCCATGACGGACCGCCAGTGGCCGAACAACACACTGACCAAGCCGCCCATCTGGTGCAGCGTCGATCTGCGTGATGGCAATCAGGCCCTGATCGAGCCCATGGGCAGTGATCGCAAGTTGCGCATGTTCGACCTGCTGGTCGCCATTGGCTTCAAGCAGATCGAAATCGGCTTTCCGGCAGCATCGCAGACCGACTTCGATTTCGTGCGACAGTTGATCGACGAAGGGCGGGTGCCAGAAGACGTCACCCTGCAGGTCCTGACGCAGGCGCGTCGGCCACTGATTGAACGAACCTTCGAAGCCTTGCAAGGTGCGCCCAGTGCCATCCTGCATCTGTACAACTCCACCTCCGAGTTGCAGCGTCGGGTGGTGTTCAACATGGACAAGGCCGGCATCAAGCAGATTGCCGTTGATGGCGCCGAGATCGTGGCCGAGTATGCGGCCAGACAGACGGATACTCGCTGGCAGTTCGAATACTCACCGGAGAGCTTCACCGGCACCGAGTTGCCCTATGCCGTCGAGGTGTGTGATGCCGTCAATGAGATCTGGCAGCCAACGCCTGAGAATCCCACCATTCTGAACGTGCCGGCCACCGTCGAGATGTCCATGCCGAATGTGCATGCCGACCAGATCGAATGGTTTCTGAACAATATTCGCAATCGCGAGAGTGTCTGCCTGAGTCTGCACCCGCATAATGACAGAGGCTGTGCCGTGGCCGCCACTGAGTTGGGGCTGCTGGCTGGCGCCGATCGCGTCGAGGGAACCCTGTTCGGCAATGGCGAGCGCACGGGCAATGTGGATCTGGTGACACTGGCCTTGAATCTGTACACGCAGGGCGTCGACCCGCAGCTGGACTTCTCCGATATCTACGAAGTGATGCGAACCGTGGAGCATTGCAATCAGTTGCCGGTGCATCCGCGCCATCCCTATGCGGGCGAGCTGGTCTTCACCGCGTTCTCGGGTTCTCATCAGGACGCCATCAAGAAGGGCTTTGCCGCGATGCGCAAGAGCAATTCACCAGTCTGGGAAGTGCCGTATCTGCCGATTGATCCGGCCGATCTGGGGCGTACCTACGAGGCGGTCATTCGGGTCAACAGTCAGTCCGGCAAGGGCGGGGTCGCCTTCATTCTGGAGCGTGATTTCGGTCTGGAACTGCCGCGTCGCATGCAGATGGAGTTCAGTCAGGTGGTGCAGGCGATCAGCGAGGAGACCGGCAAGGAGGTCAATTCGGCCACCATTCGTGAGGCGTTTGACGGTACTTTCCTGAACGCGCAGACACCGCTCACTTTTGTCAGGCACAGCAGTGTGCAGGACGCTGACGATGAGTCCATGCGTACCCTGACGGCGGTGGTCAAGGTCGACGGCGTCGAACGTGAAATCACGGGTCGTGGCAATGGACCCATCGATGCCTTCGTACATGCCATCAAGGAAAGTCTGGACGTTGACTTCCGAGTGGTGGACTATCACCAGCATGCAACCGGGGGTGGCGCAGATGCTCAGTCGGCCTGTTATTTCGAGATTCAGGCAGGCAAAGGTGCCACTCGCTATGGCGCGGCATTGCACAGTAATATCGTGTCCGCCTCGTTGATGGCGGTCTGCAGTGCATTCAACCGGGCAGTGCAGGACGGCTTGTTGGAACCGACCAAGGCTGCCTGACAGTAAGGGATCGTGCAACAATAAAGTATCATCTTCAGTCGTCCCTGCATCCTGCCCTGCAGCGTTGTTCGGCGGTTGAATAGCTAGCTATTCGCCCTTCTCACGCCTTGCCGGACAGGCGCAGGAACAACAGAAAATTGAAACTTTATTGTTGCACGATCCCTAAGCCCTTCAAGTCTGCCCCCGGCATCCCAGCCGCCGGGGGCAGGAATCAACCACAGGAAAGCGTTTGATGAGTGACAAACCCAGTGATACCGGCAGCAAGAATCTTCATCCTGCCAGTGAGCAGGTAGCCCAGGAGTCTCTGGCCGAGGCCGCTCTCAACTATCATCGCTATCCTACGCCAGGCAAGCTGGAGATCTCGGCGACCAAGAACATGGTCAACCAGCGCGATCTGGCGCTGGCCTATTCACCCGGAGTTGCCGCCGCCTGTAACGAGATCGTCAGAGATCCGCTGGAAGCGGCCTCCATGACAGCCCGCAGCAACCTGGTGGCGGTCATCACCAACGGCACGGCTGTTCTCGGACTGGGTGCCATTGGCGCACTGGCGTCCAAGCCGGTCATGGAAGGCAAGGCGGTACTGTTCAAGAAGTTCGCCAACGTCGACGTCTTTGACCTGGAGCTGGACACCACCGATGTCGATCGCTTCTGTGAAGCGGTGGAGTTGCTGGAACCCACCTTCGGCGGTATCAATCTGGAAGACATCAAGGCGCCCGAGTGCTTCGTCATCGAAAAACGCCTGCGTGAGAAAATGAACATTCCGGTGTTCCACGACGATCAGCACGGTACGGCGATCGTGGTGGCGGCCGCTGTCAGAAACGGCCTGAAGGTGGCGGGGAAGGATCTGGACAAGGTCTCGCTGGTGTGTTCCGGGGCGGGGGCTGCGGCTCTGGCCTGCCTGAACCTGCTGGTGTTCATGGGTCTGAACAAGGAGCGGGTAACCGTGTGCGATGTGCACGGTGTGGTCTACAAGGGGCGTGACAACATGGACCCCTACAAGGGCGCCTATGCGCGTGAAACCGATGCGCGTACGCTGGACGATGTCATCGATGGTGTCGACATCTTCCTCGGACTTTCCGCCCCGAATGTGATGAACGGCGACCAGGTGGCACGTATGGCTGCCTCGCCTTTCATTCTGGCATTGGCCAACCCTGACCCCGAGATCAGTCCCGATGTCGTGCACGCGGTGCGTGATGACGCCATCATGGCGACCGGCCGTTCGGATTACCCGAATCAGGTCAATAATGTCCTGTGTTTTCCGTTCCTGTTTCGCGGTGCGCTGGATGTCGGCGCGACCGAGATCAACGGTGCCATGCAGGCAGCGGCGGTCGAGGCCATTGCCGGTATTGCCACCAAGGAGGCCTCGGACGTCGTCTCTGCAGCCTATGGCGGCAAGCCGTTCCGCTTTGGTCGCGAGTATCTGATTCCCAAGCCGTTCGATCCGCGCCTGATGATGGAGATTCCGGAGCAGGTAGCACGGGCGGCCATGGAAACGGGTGTGGCGACACGACCGATTACCGATTTCGACGCTTATCGTCGCAAGCTCAACAGCTTCATCTTCCGCTCCGGACTCATCATGAAGCCGGTGTTCGAACAGGCCCAGGCTGATACGCAGCGTGTGGTTCTGGCCGAGGGCGAGTCCTTGCGGGTTCTGAATGCGACGCAGATTCTGGTCGATGACGGTATCTGTCATCCGGTACTGCTGGGGCGACCGGAAGATATCCAGTCGAAGATCGAGGAGCTGGGTCTGCGCCTGAAAGTCGGTGAGGGATTCAGTGTGGTCGATCCGGAGAACAATCCGAACTACGAAGAGCATGTCGACGCCTATCATCGCCTGATGGAGCGAGCCGGTGTCTCGCCGCGTTATGCGGCCAACGTCATTCGTACACGCATGACGGCACTGGGTGCCTTGATGGTACGTGAAGGCCAGGCCGATGCGTTGGTATGTGGAACGCAGGGTGCCTATGCGCGCCATCTTCGCTACCTGTGCGAAGTGATTGGCATCCGCGATGATGTCAGTGATATCTCGGCATTGATGCTGATGATTCTGGACAAGGGCACGGTCTTTCTCACCGATACGCATGTCACTCTCAATCCGACCGCCGAAGAGCTGGCCGAGACCGCCTTCATGGCCTCGAAGATCGTCACGCGTTTCGGCATGGTGCCCAAGATCGGCATGTTGTCGCACTCCAACTTCGGCAGTCGTAACAACGAGTCGGCCATGAAGATGCGCAAGGCGCGCGAGCTGCTGAGCGCCAGGCATCCCGAGCTGGCAGTAGAGGGGGAGATGCATGCCGATGCCGCTCTGTCAGAGGAGACGCGCGATCGAATCTTCCCCAATGCCAGTTTCAGTGGGGGGGCCAATCTGCTGGTCATGCCGAATCTGGATGCCGCCAATATCACCTACAACATGGTCAAGGTGCTGGGCGATGGACTGCCGGTCGGACCCATGCTGATGGGGCTGAACAAGCCGGCCCATGTGGTCACGGAGTCAACCACGGTGCGCGGTATCGTCAATCTGTGTGCCATCGCGGCGGTTGACGCCATCGATTACAGAAGCAGCCTGAAAAAGGCCTGAGCGCGCTGAGCATCGGGCCGGACACCGTGTCCGGCCTGGTGTTTGCAGGATTACTGCTACTATCCCGTGTGTCTCCAGCAGAAGATTTGCCCATGGAACTCGAGCTTTTCCTGAACCGCTTGAACACCGCGCCCGAGAGCATCGAATTCCCCGATGTGATCGCGCTCGTGAACAGCCGTTATACCTTCATTCCCACGGCGTTCTACAATCACGAAATCTACAACGAAGCGGGACAGAATACCGGCTCATGCAAACTGTTTGCCTTCGCCCGCCTGCATGAACTGACGCAGGAACAGACGCTGGCGCTGTTCGGTGCCTATTACCGGGCTGATGTGCTGCGTACCCCCGACGGTGACAGCCATCCCAATATTCGTCAGTTCATGAAAACAGGCTGGTCGGGCATAGAATTCGAAGGCGTGCCGTTGCGAGCGCGCGCCTGAAAGCGGGTCTTGTCGCCGCAGCCGGTATCAGCTGAACAGGCCGAACAGACCGGCGACCAGGCCGATCAGACCACCGAAAACACCGCCCCAGATCACCAGCCAACCCAGGTGCTCACGAATCATGCGCTGCATGATGTCACGGACCATTTCGGGTGTCATTTCATCGAGTCGAGCACGCAGTAGCTGATCGAGCCGGTTGACGAATCGTTCACTACTGGCAGCCTTGCCCAGCTGCTCGCCAATGGCCGCCTGAATACGCGGGGATCTGGCAGCATCGGCCAGAAAGCCTCGCATGCGCTCCTTGAACGGTTCGCGCAGGGGTTGCAGAGCGGCTTCGCCGCCCACCATGGCCAGCATGGAGCCGAACGATGATTCGGCGATGGTCGCCACCAGTTGGTCGTAGGCCGCATCCAGGTCGATGGCTGTCAGCATCGGTTCCAGATCGATGGCCGCGCCCAGACTGTCCGTATTCGGGCCTGTCTTGTCTCCATCAGGTGCAGATTGAGACTTGGCAGTCAGCAGACGCTCAACCTTGTCCTTGCTGAAGAGTTCCTCATGCACCATGCGCAGGATGCCAGCCTTGAATTCCTCGAAATGCAGGGTGATGACGCCGGAGCCATAGAGCCCCGGGACTCGCTCGAACAACATGTGCACGGCAAGCCAGTTGGTCAGGGCCCCGGACAGCGCGAACAGTCCGGTACTCAGCATCAGGGCCTGCCAGGGCTCGGGCAGGGCAAAGCTGAGCAACACCAGGGCTGCAGCGAGCAGATTGGGTGTCAGGTGCTTGTCAAACATGATGGATTGGAACGAGTTGTCTGCAACAGGGAAACAGGGGAGACAAGGCTGCGTAATGAATCGCCGGTGGCAATGATGCTGCCATGAGACTGATTCATTCCGGAGTCAGGCTTCAAATCGGGGGTGGTGCGGCGGGGGCGGCTCAGTTCGGTGTGCTGCGACGCCGACGTGAACCTCGGCTGCCGCGTCCGGACGCCGAACCTCCGGCAACACTCAGGTCACCGGCCATCTGGGCCTTGGCACCTTGAGAGAGTTCGCCCAGAACACGCGTGATGGTGTCCACATCCGGCTCTGCTGCGCCGGGTTGCCAGGCGTCGATGGCCTCGCGCATGGCCCTGACGTGTTCCGGTGTGGTACCACAACAGCCTCCGATGATGGATGCGCCGGCATTGGCTGCCAGAACCGCGTAGTCGGCCATGAGCTCGGGGGTGCCGCTGTAGACGATCTTGCCGTCCACATAATCAGGTATGCCGCAATTGGCCTTGGCAACCAGTGCCGGGCTGACACCCAGTTCCCTGGCAGCGGTGCCGAGATTGCAGATGGCTGCGACCACTTCCGAGGCGCCCACACCGCAGTTGCTGCCCACGGCTGTAATATGAGTATTCAGGCTGGTGCTGATCTTCAGTGTTTCTGCCGGCGTCAGTCCCATCATGGTGCGGCCATTGGTATCGATACTGACCGTGTAGACGATAGGCAGTCCGATGCTCGCAGCTCCCAGCACTGCAGCCTCGATTTCCTCGGCCGAGGAAATGGTTTCGATCCACAGGATGTCTGCTCCGCCTTCGGCCAGCGCTTCAGCCTGTTCGGCAAAGGCGCGTCGTGCCTCGTCGATGCTGACTGAACCGTTGGGTTGAAGAATTTCGCCGGTCGGGCCCATGGAGCCTGCAACCAGGACAGGGCGA
This sequence comes from uncultured Granulosicoccus sp., assembly GCA_947499955.1. Taxonomy (GTDB): domain Bacteria; phylum Pseudomonadota; class Gammaproteobacteria; order Granulosicoccales; family Granulosicoccaceae; genus Granulosicoccus. The sequence continues at coordinate 421,407 of CANMQI010000005.1, read as the reverse complement.
TCGACGGCATCCGCCTCTGCCCGGGCGAGTCTGGCCGCGGCCTGATTCAGTTCTGCCACTCGGTGGCCCGCCTTGTGCAGGGCCAGTCGGTAATGTGTGCCACCAAAACTGTTGGTCAGGATGATGTCTGAACCCGCGTTCACAAAAGAACGGTGTAAATCGGTGATACGATTCGGGTGCTCTGTGTTCCAAAGCTCCGGAGCATCGCCAGTCTGCAAGCCGACGGCGAAAAGATTGGTGCCTGTAGCGCCATCTGCCAGTAACAGGCGGTGGGAATCGAGTAGGGCTTTGAGTTTGTCAGTCATATTCTCAAGGTTATCATGCAGCCGGTTGTGAACCCCTACGAAAAACCTCTTGCGGGCAAGGCAATTGCCGGCGAGGAATCTAATGATAGGCCACCGATGCCGCTTGCAGGCACGGTTTACACGCTGGATAGAGAATTAGTCACCGACAACGCGGTATTCAAGGATCTCGAAGCCGACTGGAACACTCTGCTGGGCCGTAGCGATGCCGGTAGTGTCTTCATGAGCTGGGCATGGCATTACACCTGGTGGCAGGTCTACGCAGGCAAGCATGACCACCTGCATATCATCACCTGGCGTCGCAATGGTGTACTGGTCGGCTTGTTGCCACTGTATCTGCGGACCTGCAGTATAGTGCCAAGACGAGGCTGTCTGCGGCTGACGGGAACCGGGGAGTTGGCCATTGATGAGGTGGCTACCGAGTATGGCGACTTGCTGGTCGAACCCGGCCTGGAGTCGGAAACCGGTATTCTGGCATCCGATTATCTGCAGCAGTTCAATGGCTGGACTCAGATAGAGTTGTCCTGCCTGCTGCAAGACTCGCTGTTGTACAAGATCTTGCTGGCCGGTGGTGAAAACCGTGTACGGGAGCGTTCGGCCGGGTTTCGCTATCGCCTGTCACTGCAAGGCGATGAATCGGATTATCTGGAGAGTCTGGGTGCCAGTCGTGCCAAACGCATTCGGCGCAGCCAGAGGGCTGCGGACAAGGATGGTGGTATCGAGCTGACCTCCATCAAGACAGCCGATAGCTTCGATGCTGCGTTTCGTGAACTGGCTGAGCTGAACCATGAACGGCAGTTGCACAAACGGCGCAAGAGTGTGTTTGCCTCCGAGCGTTTCAGGCAATTTCACCACCAGTTGAGTCGACAGCTGTTTGCCGAGGGTGCTGTCGATATCGTGCGCTTTCATCTGGGCACACGCCTGCTGGCGGTGCTGTATTGCTACTACGATGCGGACAATTGCCATTACTACCAGAGTGGCTTCACCCGCAAGGACTCGAATCGATACATGTCCCTGACGCTGGCGCATCTCATGGAGATGCAGCGCAACCGAGAGGCGGGGCGCAAGTATTACGATTTCATGCGAGGCGAGCCGCCGACTTACAAGGAAGATTTCAATTGCGACACCAGCCCCATGGTGGATGTGTCTGTTTATCGTTGGCGCTGGCAGCTCGGTCTGGCGCTGGCCAATCGTCGCTTGCGTGCCAGGGTGCGCAAGTACCTGCAGCGGATACGCCCGGACTGAATGCGCTGCCTGGCTGGCCTGTCCTGTACGATGAAGGGTAAACGCTACGCGCGGAAAATTACCGGAGTGTGACGCTTGCAGATCTATTCAACGGCTCTTGCGAGTAGTCTGCTCTGCCAATAAGTTAAGATTCGCAGGCGATTTACCGGGCTATCATGAATTTACCATTTGTTGACAATACGAACTGCTGCCTTGCCGTACTTGCCACCGTGGTTGATCGGATAATGCCGGGCGCGTTCACCTGTGTATCCGGGGACTGAGACGATCATGGTATTTGGATTGAGAAAACCACTGCCAGCCAACCCCATCGACACCATCAATGTGCCGGGTTCGGTCGGCTGCATGGGGCTGGTTGCCTGCCCTGGCGTGCGCATCGACAAACCGGCTACTGGCAACAAGCGATTGTTGCAGACGGATCTCAATGAGATCATCGAGTGGGGAGCCAATGGCGTGTTGTGCCTGGTCGAACCCCACGAATTGAAGATGAACAAGGTCGAAGGCTTGCCGGCAGCTGTTCAGAATGCCGGAATCTGGTGGAAGCATCTGCCCATCATCGATATGGATATTCCGAATCAGGAATTCGAGGATGTCTGGGCGGTCGAAGGTGAGCGTATTCGTCATGCCTTGCGCATCGGCGAGCGGGTCGCCATTCACTGCTATGCGGGGCTGGGGCGTACCGGCATGATTGCGGCTCGCATCCTGGTGGAATTCGGGGTGGAACCGGAGCAGGCCATACGTCGTGTGCGTCGGGACAATCGGCGGCGTATCCAGACCAAGTCGCAGGCCAATTTCGTGCGCAGTTGCTATTCCCTGGTCGACACCATCTGAATTTGAGTGCAGTCAGGTCGTTTGGCGTTACGACCACGTCGTTCGCTGCAACACTGAAGGTCGGTCCGGCAGTCCATTATTGCAGGTGACATGACCAACAGAAGATCAGGCCGATGAGTACAGAAGGTGCACCTGCGCGAGGCAGGCGACGAGGCGGCGGGCGAGAAGCCAAACGAGCCCGGGCTGCAGCCGGTACGACCGCCCAAGCCTATATCAAGCGCAAGATCCCGTATTACGAAATCCTCAACGAGGAAGGTCTCGAACTGATCGAGCGTAATGCGGATACCATTCTCGAAGAGATCGGGATCGATTTTCGGGATGATGCCGAGGCGCTGGAACTGTGGCGCAACGCCGGCGCCGACGTGCAGGGCGAGCGGGTTCGCTTTCCACGCGGCTTGTGCCGCAAGCTGGTTCAGGACAGCGCGCCTGCGATCTTCACGCAACATGCGCGTAATCCTGCGAAGTCGGTTGTCATCGGCGGCGACAATACGGTGATGGTACCCGCCTACGGGCCTCCGTTCGTGCATGACCTGGACAAGGGCCGGCGCTACGCCACCATCGAAGACTTCCAGAATTTCGTCAAACTGGCCTATATGAGCAAATCGCTGCACCACTCCGGCGGTACGGTTTGCGAACCGGTGGACCTGCCCGTCAACAAGCGTCACTTCGATATGGTGTACGCGCATATGCGCTACAGCGACAAACCCTTCATGGGCTCGGTGACTGCGCCGGAACGGGCGGAAGATACCGTCGCCATGGCGAAGATACTGTTCGGTGATGACTTTATCGATCCAGCGACAGGCGTGGAGAAAACGGTGGTCGTCAATCTGATCAACGCCAATTCACCCATGACCTTCGACGAAACCATGCTGGGGGCGGCCAAGGTCTATGCGCGCGCCAACCAGGGGTGCATCATTTCACCCTTCATTCTCGCCGGCGCGATGTCGCCGGTGACCGTTGCGGGCACCGCTGCACAGATTCTGGCCGAGGCTCTGGCCGGTATGGCTTTCGTGCAGCTGGTGCGACCCGGTGCGCCAGTGGTGTTCGGCACCTTTGCCAGTTCCATCTCCATGCAGTCGGGGGCACCGACCTTCGGTTCTCCCGAACCGACCCAGGTCATGTACATCGCCGCTTCTCTGGCGCGGCGCCTCGGCGTGCCATTCAGAAGTGGCGGCGGGTTGTGTGCGTCGAAGCTGCCGGATGCCCAGGCCGCCTATGAAGCTGCCAACACGCTGCAGTCGGCAGCCATGGCAGGCGTCAACTTCATGTTGCACACGGCCGGCTGGCTGGAAGGAGGCCTGGCCATGGGCTATGAGAAATTCATGATGGATGCCGACCAGGCCAGCATGCTGGGGGTGTTGCTTGGAGGGATCGATCTGAGCGAGAATGGTCAGGCTCTGGATGCCTTGCGTGAAGTGGGGCCGGGTAACCATTTTCTGGGGTGTGCGCATACTCAAGCCAACTTTCAGAGTGCGTTCTGGCGATCGGAAATATCGGATAACAACAGTTTCGAGCAGTGGCAATCGGAAGGTTCACTCGATGCGGCTCAGCGGGCAAACGGCCAATGGAAGGCGGCATTGAACAGTTACGAGGCACCTGCAATCGACATTGCAGTTGACGAAGCACTGCAGGAATATATTAAAGTGCGTAAAGCGGCGTTTCCGGATGCCAATTATTAAGTCACCCCGGTCGGCTCTCTGCTCGGGTGATTGAATCGCACCCAGAGAGCCTTACCGGTGCTTGAAATGCCCCATTTGATTGACTCATGATCGGCTCTGCCGATAGCACGATTCGCATTGGCTTCTATCTGGTGCCGCAGTTTTCATTGCTGGCATTCAGCAGCGCGTTGGAAACACTGCGCATGGCCAACCAGTTGAGCGGGCAGACACTCTATCGCTGGACGTTGGTGTCCAGCGATGGCCAGGAGGTTGCCTGCAGTAACGGCATCCGGTTTCCGGTGGAGCACAGTGCGCAGACCCGGGAGCGCTATGACGCCGTGTTCGTCTGCAGTGGCCTGAACGTACATCTGGTCAAGGATGAGCCGGGCATGCAGTGGCTGCGTCAGCTGGACAAGCAAGGTGCCATTCTGGGGGCCATCTGTACCGGCACCTATCTGTTGGCGCGGGCCGATCTGCTGCACGACTACCGTTGCACCATTCATTGGGAAAACCTGGCTGCCGCGCGCGAGGAATTTCCGCACCTGGTGATTTCTCCGGAGCTGTTCGAGATCGACCGCAAGCGTTATACCTGTGCCGGTGGCACGGCACCGCTGGACATGATGCTCAGTGAGGTTCGCATGTGTCATGGCAATGAACTGGCGACGCGCATTTCAGAGCAGTTCATGTGCGAGCGTATCCGCGATCAGAACGATCGGCAGCGTGTGCCTCTGACACAGCGCATCGGCGCCAGTCAGCCCAAGCTTGCCGAGGCGGTGTCGCTGATGGAAGCCAATATCGAGGAGCCGATGACGCTGGACGAACTGTCCCATCACGTCGGTCTGTCACGTCGTCAGCTGGAACGCCTGTTTCAACGGTATCTGCATTGTGTGCCCACGCGCTACTACCTGGAGCTGCGGCTGGAACGCGCTCGTCAGCTGTTGCTACAGAGCAGTATGCCGATTGTCGACATTGCGCTGGCTTGTGGCTTCATTTCGGCACCGCATTTCTCGAAATGCTACCGCGATACCTTTGCTCTGCCACCGCGTGATGAGCGACGTCGGGCGGCGGGCTTGCTGGGTGATTCGCGTGAGCAGAAAAAGAACAGCAAGCGTGCGACATCAGCCGAGTGAGAGCAGCACCAGCTCGTAGACAATCAGGCCCATATAGAGGCCCACCAGCGCTGCCAGTACGGAGCGCGCTCGCCAGCGATTGAACAGCAGCAGATTGCCGGCCGCGACCAGCACGATGGCCGGAATGCCCGTGAGCATCATCTTCACGGCCGTGAAGGCCCAGACGCTGTGTTGCAGCAACGCGTTCATGAATGGATTAACCTCGGTGCCGCCACGGGCGATCAGCGTCAGTGTGAATATCGAATCGGTGACCGACAACAACATCAGAGCCACAGCGAGCATCACCATGCCGCTATCGAATCGGTCCAGCATCGCAAAGCGTCTGTCACCTTGTCGCCGACCTGCCATGCGCCGCGGTGCCACAGCACACGTCATCAGCGTGCCCACCGTATAAGCCCGCCGCTCCGGCCGCAGCCGACGCTCTACACCATTCCAAGTATCCATCCCCCCAGTTTACCCACCCCCCGCGGGTCGGACCACGCCATGCCCTTGAAAAATCACGATTTTGCGACCTGAACAACCCTTTCCCACCGCCTAACCGACTCCCTCGGGTCGGACCATGACAAGTGTTTGATAAACGGAATAATCCTCGAAAAAGAAAGCCCTTTTTGCGGCTTGTTTCACTGTTATGAGTGGTGATTCGGGATGATTAACACCGTCTGCCTTGTCCTGAATGGAGCGAGCGTTCACAGCTTGTTTGACCCCGCCTAGAATCAGGCAGGTTCTGACGGTCTCCAACGTTAATCGGACCATTTCTGAGCAAAATGGCGTGAATAGGGACGTTTTTCCACCCGGAACACATGGTGTTTTCAATAAAATCAGAAACTTGTCGTGGTCCGACCCGTGGGGTATTGGCTGTTTTGGCGGGCGGTGGGGGTGGGGAGGATGGCGGGGTGGGTGGTGTAGCTGGGGTCGAGCAGGGACAGGGCGGCGCGGTTGGGGGTGGCGTAGCGGGTGTAGGCTGCGATGGCGGCACCGGCCTCGGCACTCAGCAGAAAATTGATGAGGGCGTAGGCGTTGTCGATGTTGGGGGCACCGTTCGGGATACACAGAGCATCCTCCCAGAGCAGACCACCTTCTTCGGGCAGCACGAAAGCAATATCATCGTCGGCATCCATGGCCCGCATGATGTCGGTATTCCATTCCATGGCCATATCGACTTCGCCCGATAGCAGCAGGTCCTGGCCATTGTCGGGGGCGAAGATGACGGAGCCGGGATCTCGCCGTGTGAGCAGGCGCTCGGCAGCCGCCAGATTCGGCTCGCTCAGATCGTTCAGAGACCCCCCCAGAGCTTTGATGGCCAGCCGCCTGACGATCAGGGGCTCTCGCAGCAGGGCTATACGGTGGTGCCGATCGGACTCGTCGAATAGATCCTTCCACGAGCGCGGTACGTAGCGGAGGGCCGATTTGCGATAACCGATACCGATGCTGCCCCAGAGATACGGCAGGCTGAACTGTCGGCCAGGATCGAAGGGCGGGTCGAGGAAGAACGGGTCGAGATTGATGATATTCGCAATTCTGGCATGTTCCAGCGGCATCAGCATTCCCGCGTCGACCATGCGCTCCACATTGGCGTTGCCCGGTACGATCAGATCGAACCCCGGATTACTCCCCCGCAGCCGCGCAAACAATTCATCGTCATCGGTGAAGACCTCGTAGTGTGCTTCGATGCCCGAGATGCGCTGGAAGTCCTCCATCGTGTTCGGTGCTGCATAGTCAGGCCAGTTATAGACATTGACCTGCTCACCAGTAGCCTGAGCCGCGCCTTGCCCCCACTTCAGTGACAAGCCCAGAGCACTTGCACCCGCCAGAAACCGGCGCCGAGCCAGCGAGACGGCTGTTACTGTGCGCAAAGTTGTCAACGGCGGCGCCAGACGACGCGGTCGACCACCGTCATGCCATCCAGGTAACTGGTGGAATGGCAGCCCTGCCAGCGGGTGCCGACATCCGGAAGCAGGCGGCCCACCGTGGTCTCCGAATACCCCTGCAGATCGAGCCTGTCGATGCGGTGCAGATTGATGCCATAGCCATGACGCAGCGCGCCGAACTGACTGGGTCGATACAATCTACTGCCGTCGCGAATGATCGAACCGGCCATGCGCGCGCGATCGACCCCGGTAACCACCGGATTCATCGGGTGAGCCTGCCACGGTCCGGTCGGGGTTTCAGCGTGATACAGGTGCAATTCATCGCGCCCGTCAACGGAGCGGTGCGACATGCCATTGGTGAACATCCACCAGCGCTCACCGTCAAGATACACGGTGGAGCTGGCCAGATTCACATCAGTGAGCAGATCCTTGACCTTGACCCATTGCTGAGGAAAATTCTGCGCCTTGTACAACTGCACGGAGCGCAGAGACGTGGTTTCCGGAATCATGTAGATCTCATCGCCATCGTTGAACACGAAGGGACAGGACAGATGCTGTCCCTCATCGAGCACTTTCACGAGATCTTCGATACGTCCATCATCGGTCAGCCGCGCGGCAGACAGATGAGCGTTTTTCCCCTCGATCGGCATCTCCTCGAAGAAGACATACAGATCCTCCCCATGCCGGTACAGATGCGGATCAGCCCACCAGGTCATTTCCGGTGAATCGATGGTGATGAAGTCGCCTACCTTGCCGTTGGCCAGTGCATCGAGCCGGTTGTTGTGCTCCAGATTATCGGGTGTGACCGTTGCGTCAGCAGCATGAAACAAGGCATCCGGTCCATCATTACGAAAGGCCAGCTGCCACTGTTCGTACCAGAAACGGTGGCGAGCACGCTCGATACTCTGGTACCACCAGAGTGTCAGGGTACGACCGAGTTTGTGTACTGCCGATATCTGCTCAGGCAGATAATCGTGTCGTTGAAGTTGCTCGGCGCGGTCATGAGCGTTGCGAACCTCAGGGTCGATCATGCCTTCGGCCTGCGGCAGGGACTCGGTGTATTCGGTGCTGACCGGATCGCAGGCATGAGCCAGCCAGTTGATTCTGGAATCGATCAGCGAAGGCAGGCTGAACCAGGTCGCATGCTGCAGATCCGTCAGCGAGAAGGTTTGTCTTGGCAGAGCGTGGCTGGCAATACGCCGTGTGTGTATGGTGCCGCTACCGTTCTCACGCGTATGTGACCACAGGTGGACCCAGTTCAAGGGCTCCCGTTGCAGCAGGGCATCTTCGGTGCGTGCATCGAGCGTTTCCAGGTGAGCATCCCAGACTGGCACCGATTCAGGGGGCCATAGCGAATCGGGCAGCTCCTTGCCGGTCAGCTTGAGGACGACATCGCAGCTCGCCAGCGCAGCGTCACTGCTCTCGGTACTCAACACGCGAGTGGATGCCGGCCTGGCAAGCGCCTCGATCGACCAGGGATCGGGTGAGAACCGGGGTTTGTCGACCCGCTGGTACAGTACCTGGCTGGCCAGTCGTTCGAGCCAGCTGCCGAGGCCGTGGCTGGCCGAGCAGTTCGCGCCAGAGCCATTGCCTGGCGTCTCCTGCCGAGTGTGGCCCGCTACGGATTGTCTCCTCGCATCAGTTCGTGAATCAACAGACCGGTTGGCAGGCTCTTGCACGACGATGCTCAATTGAACACTGTCGCGCGCTTCCAGTTTGAGAATCAGCTGATTTATCCACCCTGGCGGGGTCGGTGTCTCAATGATCGCAATAACCGACAAAACCCGCTGCATCAGCACCTGACTCGAAAAATGATTGCTGCATTATAGGCCGTGAACCGGCAGAGGTGGCGTGACCTTGTCTTCAGTCTACAACCGCTGCAGGCATGACCACGCCATGACTCGACAGTGCCGGCTGCCGTACGTACACGAACTCTCAGCCACGCCGGACACGTCGACGGCGTACCGGCCTGGCAGAGCTGGGTTCAGGCAAAGCAACCACTTTACCCAGTTCCGGAAACGATGCCGTCTTGTGGGGAAAGGCCATCGCTTCCACGAAATGTTGCTGAAAGTCAGGCTCCACCGCGGTCTCCACCTTTTCGATACGTCGAACCACCTGTTCGATCTCGGTGCGTGCGTCCTTGTCAAGCAGGGCCATCAGGGCGCCGGTCCCCGCCGCATTGCCAGCCGAGCCGACCTGGCTCAGATCGCAATCGGGAATGAGCCCCAGAACCATGGCGTACTTGACATCGATGTGACTGCCGAAGGCACCGGCGAGCCGGATACGCTCGACACGCTCGATGCCAAGGCGATCCATCAGCAGCCTGATGCCGGCATACAGGGCGGCCTTGGCCAGCTGAATCTGCCGGACATCGTTCTGCGTGATCCTGACGGTGACATCGCCTTCCTGCGAGCCCTGGAACAGCAGGTAGGAGAAGGTTCGTTCGTTGGCCTGGATGCGCGGATTGCGGGCGGCCAGATCACCTTTGATGACACCCTCGGAGTCGATGATACCGGCCAGAAACATCTCGGCGACCACTTCGATGATTCCCGAGCCGCAGATCCCGGTGACGCCGACCGTGGCGGTGTCGCTGGCAAAATTCTCGTCATCGGACCAGGTATCGCTGCCGATGACACTGAAGCGCGGTTCCAGGGTCAGTGGATCGATTCGTACGCGTTCGATGGCGCCAGGCGCGGCACGCTGACCGCCACTGATCTGTGCGCCTTCGAAGGCCGGTCCGGTCGGGCTGGAGCAGGCTACCAGACGATCATGATTACCGAGCACGATCTCTGCATTGGTGCCGACATCGACCAGCAGCGTCATGGCCTCGCCAGCCTGTGGTCGTTCGGACAGCACCACCCCGGCCGTATCGGCGCCGACGTGTCCGGCCACGCAAGGCAACAGATAGGCCTTGGCCAGAGGATGCACCCGAATACCCATTTCATCGGCATTCAGCTGCAGGGATTCATCGGTGGTCAGGGCGAAGGGTGCACCACCCAGTTCAACCGGATTGATACCCAGCAGCAGATGATGCATGACCGGGTTGGCGACAAAGCACAGCTCGAGTATGTCCTCGGGCAGAATGCCCGAGATCGTGCTCACGGCGCGCAGCAGGTCATTGATGGCGGAGATGACCGCATCGGTCATCTGCGCATCGCCGCCCGGATTCATCATCACGTAGGACACCCGGCTCATGAGATCTTCACCGAAGCGGATCTGCGGGTTCATGGCGCCATTGCTGGCCAGTACCTGGCCGCTGCTCAGGTCGCACAGATGCGCTGCGATGGTGGTGGATCCGACATCGATGGCCACGCCGTAAACCGCCTCCTTGAACCCTGGCCATACGCCAAGAATGTCCCCGGATTCATGAACTGCCACGGTCACCTGCCAGTTGCCCTTGCGCAAGGATTGCTGCAGTTCGCGCAGTATGTACAGGCTGGCATTCAGTCCGGTCAGACCCCACTCGATGGTCATGGCCTGCTTGAGCCGACGCAGATCGCCCGACGGGTCGTGCATGTCAGGTTGCTGCACATCCACGACATACAGCTTGACCGCCGGGTTGACGGTTATGTCGGCTCGGTCCAGGTCCTTGCGAATGACCTGTCGATGAACCTGGCTGTCCGCCGGAATGTCGATGAGCAGGTTTCCCTGAATGGTCGCCTGGCAGCCAAGTCGGCGTCCGTCGACAAAATCGCCATGGATGCGTTGGTACCGGGCTTCGACCCGCGTGCCTTCGCTCAGATGTTCCTGACGTGAGACGATGTTGTGCTTGGAGAATTCACCGCTGGCACACTGCACCTGACAACGGCCGCACAGGCCTCGGCCACCACAGACCGAATCCAGATCGACACCGAGTTCGCGAGCGGCCTGCAGCACGGTTGTGCCCAGGGGAAAGCTGCCACGCTTGCCACTGGGTGTAAACACGACCATGGCCTGGTCAATCATTCAATACTCCCGTTACCCGGTTGAGTGAAATACAAGTCAGCTACGGCGACGACGGGTGACGCGGCGGCCACGCGCCCCGTCAGTACCGGCAACCGGTTCCGCGCGATACTTGCGAATCCAGGCCAGACAGTCAGGATCATTGCCCATCAGTACATCGGCTGCCATCACCGAACGCATCACCTCTTCATGACAGGGGTTGGTGATGGCCGAGGTCATGCCAGCGCTGATGGCCATGGACAGGAATGCACCGTTGATGCCGTTGCGTTCAGGCAGGCCAAAGCTGATATTGGATGCACCACAGGTGGTGTTGCAGCCCAGCTCGTCACGAATTCTGCCCAGAATGTCGAAGACCTGCCGCCCGGCAAAGCGCATTGCACCGATGGGCATGACCAGTGGATCGATGACCACGTCAGAGGCCGGTATACCGAAATCACTGGCACGCTCGACGATTTTCTTCGCCACCTTGAAGCGCTCGTTCGGGTCTTCCGAGATGCCGGTTTCATCGTTGGATATGGCAACCACAGCGGCCCCGTAGCGGGCTACCAGCGGCAGGACACGTTCCAGCACTTCGTCCTCACCGGTAACCGAGTTCACCAGTGCCTTGCCCTGATAGACCGCCAGTCCGGCCTCCAGTGCATCGATGATGGAAGAATCGATGGACAGTGGCACATCGGTGATCGATTGCACCAGGGTGATGGCCTTTGCCAGCAGGGCCGGTTCATCGGCCAGTGGAATGCCGGCGTTGACATCCAGCATCTGTGCACCGGCTGCAACCTGTGCCAGGGCATCGGCCTCCACGCGACTGTAATCACCGGCTTTCATTTCCTCGGCCAGAATCTTGCGCCCGGTCGGGTTGATACGCTCACCGATGAGGGTGAAGGGGTGATCCGAACCAATGATGTGCTCGCGGTTGGCAGAACTGATGATGGTGTCGGTCATTGAATGTTTTCCAAGTGTTGCTGGACGGTGGCATCACCGTCATAGGCGCTGGGGTGCCAGGGTGTTCGACCTTCGAGTATCCCGGCGCGTGTGACGATGTCGGGGACGGTCTGCTCCTGACGATAGGCCATGACGTGGACGCCATGAACGCCCTGGATGTCACGGATTTCCTGAATCAGATCGACGCATAATTGCAGCCCTTCGGCCTTCTGATTCTCGGCCCCCTTGAGCCGGTTGATGACGCTGTCCGGGATGTGCACGCCCGGCACATTGCTGCGAATCCACTCCGCGGAACGGGCCGAGGCCAGCGGGCCGACGCCGATGATCAGGAAGACCTGTTCGTCCAGGCCCATGTCGCGAACCCGGCTCATGTATTGCTTCAGGCGGGGGATATCGAAGCAGTATTGAGTCTGCACGAACTGTGCGCCGGCGGCGATTTTCTTCGCCAGTCGCAGTGGGCGCCAGTCGAACGGGGCGACAAAGGGATTGGCGGCCGCCCCGAGAAAGACATGGGGTGGGTGTTCCAGCTTGCGGCCGCTTTGAAAGGTGGCCTTGTCGCGCATGGTGCGAGCGATTTCCAGCAGTGACATGCAGTCGAGATCGAAGACCGGTTTGGCTTCAGGGTGGTCACCGGTCTGCACGCCATCACCGGACAGGCACAGCATGTTGCACACGCCCATGGCCGCACCGCCGAGTATGTCCCCCTGAATGGCGATGCGATTCTTGTCGCGGCAGGATATCTGCTGTATCAGCGCATAGCCGAGGCGGGTCAGCAGCGCACAGACGGCCAACGAACCCATATGGCAATGCGCACCACTGCCATCGGTGGCGTTGATGGCATCCACATAGCCATCGAACAGGGCGGCTCTTTCATAGACTGCGGCCGGGTCGGCACTGTCTGGTGGTGCCAGCTCACTGGTGACCACGAAATGTCCGGCTCGCAAGGTGCGTTCCAGTCGGCCTGGAGAGCTATGGCCGGGCAGCATCGGCAGGGGATAGCCGGGAACCGGTTCGTCTTCGAAGCAACTCATGATGATCTGTCTCCCGCAGCGTCGTCGGGGGCGGCCGTCGTTTCACCGCGCAGAACCCGTGCGGTATCCGCTACGGCCTGCAAGGAGACGCTGGCCTGTGTGTCGGCGGACTTGTCCCGTATGACGCGCAGCCAGGAGGAATGACCCTTGAGACGATGATCGACCGCGAACTGCACCGTGGCAATCTGTGCGCCTTGCTTCATGTTTGCCGCGCCTTGCCAGCCTTCCACCCAGACACAGCGCATCTCGGGTTTCACCTCACAGAAGCCACCTTCACGCACACCGCCGCACGGGCCATTGCGAATGCTCTTGGGGCAGTTCATGGGGCAGGACATGCCGGTACTGCTCAGCACGCACTGGCCGCACATCTGGCAGTCGAACAGCGCACCCTTGACCAGTTTCTCCACCGCCGCCACCGGTTTTTCCAGGCGCGAATGTCCGATGCGGTTCACCACAGGGGAGACGATCAGCAGACAGCGTTCCACGACCTGGTAGGTCAGCTCCAGGGCGCGAGCATGTCGCACGGACCAGCGTCTGAGCCAGTACATGGCCGCTCAGTCCTCGCCGCCGGAGACGGGCGGTCCGGGCTCGGCACTCGCGGCAGCCTGCTCGATCTGCCGGATCTCCTCCCGTGACTTGCCCAGGTGAGCTGCAATACCCTTGGCCTTGGTCAGAGCCTCCAGCGTGTCCACATCGAAAGACTCCGCCAGAGCGGCAGCGGCCTGGTCCGCCTCGGCCTGCAGGTCAGCGCCACAGGGGCTGCGTTCGCGGCGCCAGTCTTCCATGTAGGCGTCACTGGAACCTTTGCCGGCGCGCATCGCAGCGCGATCGATGGCTTCCTGAAAGCGACTGGGCAACATGACCTTGGCCGACTTGCGACCGGCCTTGGCCGTCACCACGGAAGGAATGTCGCGCCAGTAGATCTTGATGAGTTCAGGCATGGTGATTCGCGTGTGGGTTAAACAGCGGTTATCCGGATTGTGTCCATGGCATGCGCAAACGGCTGCAGTCCGGTGTGATGAACGGCAAGCGGCAGACCCAGGGACCGGGCCGCCTGAGCCGCCTTTGCTTCACGGTCATGCTGCGAGGCATCCTGGGCCAGATACATGACCCGTGTGTAGTGTTCGAAATAGGTCTCCAGCAGCTCGGGATGGCGATTGATGCCCAGCCCCTCGAGAATCAGCCGCTCGAAGTTGTCGACCAGATAATCCGTCAGATAGAACGTGCCGAGCTCGGCATCGGCCATGGCATCGAAGACCGTACTGCCGGCCATGAAGCTGTAACAGTGATCGCCCGGCAGACGCGCGATACCGTGGGGTTCCAGCACACGGTCCAGCTGGCCGCCGGTTCCACAATCGCCATAGGCCACCAGAATCTGCCGATACCTGCCCAGAGCTGCCTCGATCTTGCCTTGTACACCCGGTGCGATTCTTTGCGGGGTGTTATGCCATTGCGCCGGCAGACACTGAATCTCGAACTGATCGAATCCGCTGGCCCGCAAGACGGTCACCAGCTCGTGTGCAATGGCCCCACAGGCAATCACGAGCGTTTTCCGCGACGGGGCGCTGTCGTCTTGCATCGTGCGCACGCTGTTGTCGGATGGTTCAGTCATGCCGGGACTTTCCACGTTGCTCATGACCGCTTGGCGCAGCTGGGCTCCTCAGCGAGCCTGCCGGCGTTCCGCGACCAGCGCCTTGGCAGTCTCGACAGCGACTGCCGCGTCGCGACAATAGGCATCGGCACCCACAGCCTCACCGAATTCCTCGTTCAGTGGAGCTCCTCCCACCAGCACGATGTAGTCGTCACGCAGGCCTTGTTCCTTGAGCGTGTCGATGACCACTTTCATGTAGGGCATGGTGGTGGTGAGCAGGGCCGACATGCCCAGGATGTCGGGCTGGTGCTCTTCCAGTGCGGCCAGATACTCTTCCACCGGATTGTTGATACCGATATCGATGACTTCAAAGCCGGCCCCTTCGAGCATCATGCCCACCAGGTTCTTGCCGATGTCATGAATATCACCCTTGACGGTGCCGATGACGACCTTGCCGATGGACTCGGCGCCGGTTTCAGCCAGCAAGGGGCGCAGGATACCCATGCCGCCTTTCATGGCGTTGGCCGCCATCAGAACCTCGGGTACGAACAGGATGCCGTCACGAAAATCGATACCGACGATGCGCATGCCTTCCACCAGCGCGTCGTTGAGCACCTTGTCCGGTGTCCAGCCACGTTCCAGCAGGATATTGGTACCCTCGACGATCTCCTCCTTCAGTCCGTTGTACAGATCGTCATGCATCTGCTCGACCAGCTCGTCATCATTGAGCTCGGCGAGAATGATGTCTTCTTCGTCGTCGAAATTGTCTGAATCTGCCATGGGGAGCTACTCGGCTGTTGATGGCTTCATGGTAACTATGTGTATCGGCAGCTCGTCGGCTCTCAATGCCTCAGTGACGACTCATAACCGATCGATTCGCGACACTTTTGAATCTGGTGAGCGGTGAAATTCGCCAAACCGTTCGAGTCTGGCGTTATATCGCTGGAAGTGTCCTGCGTTCAGCGTCCGGTGAAGTCCGGCTTGCGCTTGTTCAGGAAGGCGTCCACACCCTCCTTGAAATCGTCTGTCTGGCTGGCGGCCTGCTGATAGTCACGCTCCAGATTGAGCTGATCATCCAGGGTACGAGTCTGCGACAGGCGTAACAGTTGTTTGGTGTAGAACAGACCAGTGGTTGCCTGGCGCGACAGGCGTTGTGCCAGCTCCTGGGTGTCGTCCAGCAGTTTCTCGTCATCCACGCAGCGCCAGATCATGCCCATCTGTTCAGCCTGTTCGGCGGATACCGGTTCGGCGGTCATGCACAGCGCCGTGGCCTTGGCCAGACCGACCAGTCGTGGCAATGTCCAGGTGCCTCCGCCATCGGGCACCAGACCCAGATGACTGAAGGATTGTATGAAGCGGGCCGAGCGCGCCGCCAGCACGATGTCACAGGCCAGCGCCATATTGGCAGCCGCACCGGCGGCAACCCCGTTGACACAGGCAATGACCGGAATATGCAGGGTCGTCAGCGTGCGAATCAGCGGATTGTAGTTCGTCTCGACGACATCGCTGAGTGCGGAGAGGTCCAGATCGGCCAGATCCTGTCCGGCAGAAAAGCCGCGTCCGGCGCCGGTAATGACCAGGCAGCGGATGTCGGGAGAATGGCGGATACGTTCCAGTACCGTTCGAACCTCGGCGTGCATGCCGTTGGTGAAGGTGTTGAGCTTGTCGGGCCGGTCGAGGGTCAGCCAGAGGACCGCTTCGTCCTGACGCAGTTCGATCGACTGGAAGTCACCATCGAGATTCATGAGGGCTGGTGTCCGCTGGGAGTCAGAAGAAGGTTATTCGAAGCCCTGCGGCTTGGCAGAGCGGAACAGGCTGGCAACCAGGACCAGAATGAAGGCGCCGAACAGCGCTCTGATGAGATAGTCGAACCCACCCGTCGTGGTCGGTGCCTGCCCGATGAGATAAGGGAAAAAGGCACCCAGAGCCGAGCCGATGATGCCCAGCACCATGTTCACGATGAATACCGCACCGCGACTGCGAAGCAATACACCGGCGATGACGCCGAAGATGATACCGATCAACAGTATCAGAACGATATTTTCAATGGGCAAGCTGAATGACTCCGGTTTGGTGTCTGAATGCTGGGGTACAAGACAGGCTTATACCACGAGAAATCGGCAGCTCGGCAGTGGTGTGAGCAGTACGACCATTGTTCACATTATAAGACAGCAAGCTGCGCAGCAGAGTGCGGACTGTCACGTCCCGGACTCTGCTGCGCCTCGTCATGCGTCAATCAACTGGCCAGAGGCCTGTCCGAACGCAACAACCGGTGAACTTCATTGACGGCCAGCGACAGCATGGCGAAATCGACCGATGAACTGGCCTTCAGTTCGGTCATCAGGGTTTCATACTGCGCCGTGGCCGTGGCGTGCTGTCTGGCCCAGCCATCAACCCGCTTGGCAGCTGGCAGTGTCGCATCGGTCACGCTCACCACCTCGGCACACAGATGACGTTGCTGGTAGTGCAGGTCACCACGCAGCTCGGCGGTGGCCAGTTTGTGCCAATGGGAGGTCACCACCAGGCCGCCAATGCGTTCGCGCAGCCAGCTCAGCTCCAGATGCTGCCCGAGCGCGAAATAGACGGCGGCAACGTCCGGCACAGGCTGTTTGAGTGACCGTGCGATCTCGACAATATCCAGCGAGGAGGACAAGGGCACGACCCGGGCCACAGCGGCTGCCGTGTCGGCGGGTGCACCGGCCTCGATGAAGTGGTTGATGCGCTGCTCCAGCGTTTCCTGCTCCGCACTGGAGAGGCAACCGGGCATGGCTTCCACCAGCTCGTCCAGTCCCGATCGGAAATGCTCGACCAGACCATGGATATTGCTGCCTGTCTTGCGGGTGCGGATCAGCCAGTGGGTGGCGCGCTCGACCAGGCCACGCACGAGAATCTGCATGCGGTACTGTTCTGCCGCATCGATGCGGTTGTCCAGGGCCTCGATCGATGCCCACAGCTCCGGTAGTCGGAAGATGTGCTTGACGATGACGAAGGCGGCGCCGACGTCGGCCGTGGTGGCATTGAGTTCAACCTGCATGCGGAAGGCGAAGGTGGGGCCGAGCCGGTTGACTACATCATTGGTGACAATGGTGGCAATGATCTCGGGACGCAGACGGTGTTGCAATACCTGCTCTCGCTGACCTTCGCGAAGTGCTGTTGGAAAGTAGTCCAGCAGGACAGACTCGAGGGAGGGGTCTGCCGAGAAGTCCGCCGCCATCAGTTCATCGAACATGACCATCTTGCTGTAGGACACCAGCACCGCCAGTTCGGGACGCACCAGACCACGTTCATTGGCCAGACGATCGGCGATTTCCTCGGCATCCGGCAGGTACTCGATGCTGCGATCGAGTCGCCCGATGGACTCCAGGTGTTGCATGAAGCGTGATTGCTCGGTCAGCGCCTGAGGTCCGTCAACCACGCACAAGTCGATACATTGAGTCTGCAGATAGTTGTCGCGCAGGACGTGCAGGCCGACATCTTCGGTCATCGACTCCAGCAGCTGATCACGCTGTTTGATGGTCATGTCATCGCTGGCAACAACGGCATTGGCCAGTATCTTGATGTTGACTTCGTGGTCAGAACAGTCGACCCCGGCAGAGTTGTCGATGGCGTCGGTGTAGATGAGCCCGCCTTTCTGGGCAAATTCGATTCGGCCTCGTTGAGTGAATCCCAGGTTGCCACCTTCACCGACCACTCTGGCACGCAGCTGCGAGCCATTGATGCGCAAGCCGTCATTGGCACGATCCGCTGCGTCGGTATGCGTCTCCGATGACGCTTTCACGTAGGTGCCGATACCGCCATTCCAGAGCAGGTCTACCGGTGCCTGGAGAATGACCGATATCAGGGCCGTTGGCGTGAGGCTGGTCTGCTCGGTGCCCAGAATCTGCTGTGCTTCCGGTGTCAGCTGGATCTGTTTTGCCTGGCGCGAGTAGATGCCGCCGCCGCGCGAGATCAGCTCACTGTTGTAGTCGGTCCAGCTGGAACGCGGCAGGTCGAACAGGCGTTGCCGTTCGGCAAATGACGCTGCGGCATCCGGATCCGGATCGATGAAGATATGCATGTGATTGAAGGCTGCAACCAGCTTCAGGTGCGGCGACAACAACATGCCATTGCCGAAGACGTCACCGGCCATGTCGCCGATTCCCACGGCCGTGAATTCATCCTGCTGGGTATCGATGCCCAGGTTACGGAAATGTCGCTTGACCGATTCCCAGGCACCCCGTGCCGTGATCCCCATCTTCTTGTGGTCATAACCGACCGAACCGCCTGAGGCAAATGCATCGCCCAGCCAGAAGCCGTACTTGATGGCAACGGCATTGGCGTAGTCCGAGAAGGTGGCCGTGCCCTTGTCGGCCGCAACCACGAGGTAAGGATCGTCACCGTCGTAGCGGACCACTTCTGGCGGTGGCAGCACGGTTGCACCGTCAAGATTGTCGGTGATGTCCAGCAGTCCGCTGAGGAAGGTACGGTAGCAGTCGACCACGATTTCCATCATGGCCTCGCGTTCGGGAGGCAGCGCGGCCTTGACATAGAATCCGCCTTTCGAGCCGACAGGTACGATGACCGCATTCTTGACCATCTGCGCCTTCATCAGGCCCAGTACTTCCGTACGATAGTCTTCTCGTCTGTCTGACCAGCGCAGACCACCACGGGCAACCGGTCCACCGCGCAGGTGAATACCTTCCACCTTCGAGGAGTACACGAAGACTTCAACCATGGGCCGTGGCAACGGCAAGTCCGGCACCGCCTTGGAGTCCAGTTTGAAGGACAGGTATTCCCGCAGTTCGCCGTTTTCGTCGGTACGGTAGGCATTGGTACGCAAGGTGGCAAGAATGACATTGCGATAGGCGCGCAGTATGCGGTCTTCATCGAGGCTGACGATATTGTCCAGCTCGACATCGATTCGGTCCAGCAGAGCCGTGATCTCGTGCGTCAGCGTGCCGCTGGCACCGGGTCTGAAACGGGTTTCGAACAGCTCGACCAGCAAGCGGGTGATCGTGGCGTTGGCAATGAGGCTGTCGATCATGTAGGTCTGGGAAAACGGCACATTGATCTGCAGCAGGTATTTGCACAGTGCCCGCAGGATCACGACCTGCCGCCAGTCGAGCGAGGCGTCAAGCATCAGACGGTTGAAGCCGTCGTTCTCGACATCGCCACGCCAGATATGATCGAAGGCGGTCTGTATGCGTGCGGCAGAATCGCTGACGCTGACACCCTCATCGGAGTCCGTCTGCGGCAGCGTCTGTTTCACGGTGAATTCGTGAATCCAGACCATCGGCGCTTCATGGCGGCGGATTTCGAAAGGGTGCTCCGATTCCACCCGCAGGCCCATGTTCTCGATGACCGGAATGACATCGGACAAGGACACCGGCTGGTGCTTGGAAAACAGCTTGAAGTTGATGGTGCCGCTGTCTGCCACGATATGCCGGTAGAAGCTCATGACCGGCGCATCCTCGGGCACACTGTCCTCGATGAAATCGATATCGGCAGCGGCGGCCCTGGCGGAGTAATCTTCGCGATAGCTGGACGGGAAGGCGGTGGCATAACGTCGCAGCAATCGCATGGCCGTGACTTCGTCATGATTCTCACGCAGCGTGGATTCAAGACGGTCGGTCCAGGTAATGGCTGCCTGACGAATACGCTGCTCGATGGCATTCCAGTCGATGTCTCGCAGGTACGGAGGATTCTTCTGAATGACGAAGTGCAGGCGCGCCAACGCAGATTCGGATGAGAAGCGGGTGTCGAATCCGGCACTGATGCCATCGATATGCGTTGCCAGTATCTGTTCTATGGTCAGACGCAGGTCGCGGCTGTAACCATCACGTGGGATATAGACCAGACAGTTGCTGAAGCGACCGAGAGAATCGGTGGAACTGAACAGTCTGACTTGCTGGCGTTCCTGCAAGGCGACAATACCGCTGGCCATGCTCAGAAGCTCGTTACTGCGCGTCTGCATCAGCATGGCTCGCGGCAAGCCTCGCAAGGTTGCCGCGATGGCCTTGCCATCGTGTGATTCGGCAGTGGTACCGGACGCGTTGATGACACGCTCGACACGTTCGCGCATCCACGGGATATTGCTGACAGCTTCGTTCTGCAGACCGCTGATGAAGACACCGACAATACAGTTGATATGGGTCAGCCGGCCCTGTGTGTCACGCTGTGCATGCATGATGAGATCGGCCGGTTCATTGCGAATGACCGGGGATACATGGCCAGCCTTGCAGACAACCGGTGCGTCATCGATGAAAGCCTGCTCGAGCGCTTGGCTATCGAGTCCGTCAGGCATGAGATCCTGGGTGTTCCAGGCTTGGACATCATCGTTGCCCCGCAGCACGCCCAGTGGCTCATGCAGTGCAGAAAAGCTGTCGTCTGCCTGCATGCGCGCATAACCCAGACAGGCGAACTGACGTTCGTCGAGCCAGCGTACGAACTCGGATTGCTCACTGTCCTGAACCAGGTCGGCGATGCCGTGCAGTCGATCGCGGATGCCGATGGCATCATGACGTACCAGTGCCAGCACACTGAACAAGTCGTCAATCAATTGGCGAACTGCCGGCTGATGCTCCTCGGTAATGGCGTCGATCTCGATGTGGATCAGCGATTCCTTGTGAGCAGCGTCGGCTTGGTCGTTTTCTGCCAACTGCAACCATTGCCCCTTGGCATCGCGAACCACGTTCAAAATGGGGTGAATGATGCGGTGTACCGTATGTCCCTGACGATCCAGACCGGCATGCAGGGAGGATACGAGCCACGCCTGATCGCAGGCTACCACCTGGATGATGGTGTGTGCCGAATGCCAACCGTGGCTATCAAAGGCCGGGTTGAAGACTGCCTGACGATGTTTTTCGACGCTCTGCGTTCGGGCCAGTTGCCAGTGAGCCAGGGCCGTACCCGCCAGGTCATCGACACCTACCTGCACAAGCTCATCGAGGGGAACATGCTTGAAGTAGGCTGGTACGAATTGCGCTAGCTGAGCCTTTTGTGCGGCATCGAGCGAACGGGGTAGCGCCTCCAGTATCGCCGCGATCAGGGCTTGGTGAGTCAGCAATGCTTCGTTGGAAACTGTCTGCTTGTCGGCCATGCGTGCCGTGCTCCTTGTGGTTAGCCGAAGAGTAACATTGACTCGGCGCTCAGTTAAAGACCGTAGTGCGCTGATTCAGTGCAATCGTGTATTACCGGGTCCGGGGTACGATCGGGCAAACGTGGTGCTAAAGTTGCCGTGAAGAACAATTTCGAATAACCGGTCAGATCAAGAAAGGACAAGTATGCAACTTCGTCGCCTGTTTCCCGTTGTCATTACCTCATTGATGCTCAGTGCGTGCGTCAGTGTGCAAACCACCAAGTCTGGCGCTATCGGTCTGGACCGAGTGCAGAAGATGTCGATACTGGTGTCGGAAGAAGAGCTGGAGCAGGGGGCCATCGCGTCCTATGCACAGATCATCGGAGAGGCGAAGCAGGAAGGGAACCTGAATACCGACGAGGCCATGACACGTCGGGTGCGAGCGGTGGCAGATAGACTCATTCCCACAGTGGGCACGTTTCGGGAAGATGCCATCGACTGGGACTGGGAGGTCAATGTCATCGAGTCGGACCAGCTCAATGCCTGGGCCATGCCCGGTGGCAAGATTGCCTTCTACTCGGGCATCATCGAGCAACTGCAGCTCAGCGATGCCGAGATAGCTGCCATCATGGGCCATGAAATCTCCCATGCCTTGCGCGAGCACTCACGCGAACGTGCCTCGGAGCAGGCCAACAAGGCGGTGGTATTGCAGATACTCAGTGCGGCCACGTCCGCGGGACAGACTGCCCAGAGCGTCGCTGATCAGGTGTACACCTATCTGCGAGGTCTGCCCAACAGCCGCTTGCATGAAACCGAATCCGATCGCATGGGTGTCGAGCTCATGGCGCGGGCCGGTTATGACCCGCGAGCGGCCATCTCCGTCTGGGAGAAAATGGCGCAGCTGGCGGGCGGCAAGAGTGGACCGGAATTCATGTCCACCCATCCGTCCAACGAAACACGTATCAATGATCTGACCGACTACGCCGCCCGGGTCATGCCTCTGTACGAAAGCGCTCGGTAAGGGCTCGATCCGGCTGCCGTTCAGTCCGGATCGACAAGGGGCTCACGCAAGAGAATCGACGTGCCGTGCCCGGCTGATCAGCCGGGTACGACACCTCCCAGACTGGCGGCCATGACCGTCAGTGCGCCGAGCAAGACCACCGCAGCGGCCCCGATGGACAGCGTGTTACCGGTCGAGGCGCCGTGCGAGCGTGCCGGCAACCAGACCAGCAGATAGCCGAGCAACATGCCGGTGATGACACCGCCGAAATGGCCGGAAAACGAAATACCCGGAACCAGCAGCGGCAAGGCCAGATTGAGTACGACCAGACCGAATACCGGTGACTGGCGCAGTGCGATTCCGCGTTCATGCAGGGCGATGCCCATGGCGCCTGCCAGACCGAGAACCGCGCCGGATGCACCCAGGGTCGGCTGGTCCCAGGCAAACAGCATGACGCCCAGAGCACCGCCGATCAGAGCGCCGGCGTACATCAGGCTGAAACGCACACTGCCGTAGGCGCGCTCCAGATGGGGCCCGAGCATGAACAGCAGATACATGTTGAAGCCGACGTGCAGCAGGCTGCCATGCAGGAAACCGGAGCTGATCAGGCGCCACCATTGACCGCCTTGTACCGCCGGGCCATACAACAGGCCCGAGTTGGTGATCAGATTGCCGGTCGACAGCTGCGCCAGGTACAGCCCGATATTGATGACGATCAGGCCCAGGGAGACCGGGCAGCCGCGAGGTATGGAAGGTAGCTTAGGCAAAACGTTTGGCGACCTCGGTCATCTGTTCGCGGGACAGACGGGCGCCCATCTGCTGTACCAGTGCCGTGGCGGCGTAGCCTGCCAGTTCGCCGCACTCGGCGAAGGACATGCCGTTGGTCAGCCCGTGCAGAAACGCACCCGCATAGATATCACCGGCACCATTGGTATCCACGGCGTGAACCTTCTTCGCCGGAATGTCGTAAATCTTCTCGCCGTCATAGACCATGGCACCCTTGGGGCCACGCGTCATGGCGAACTGGCGGCTGATGCTCTTCATGCCCTCGAGGCATTCCTCGATGCTGGAGGCACCGAACATCAGCCGGGCCTCGTCTTCGTTGCTGAAGACCATGTCCAGACCATCGCCGATGATTTCGTTCAGGCCATCCTTGAAGAAATTGACCATATTGGCATCGGACAAGGTCAGAGAGGTTTTCACGCTACTGGCCTGTGCCACCTGGCGAGCCTTGACGGCGGCAGCGCGGGCGTTGCTCTCCGGTACCAGGTAACCCTCTATATAGACGTACTGTGAATCACGGATAGCCGCCTCATCCAGCTCACTGACGCTGATTTCCCGGGTGATGCCCAGAAACGTATTCATGCTGCGCTCGGCATCGGGTGTCACCATGACGATGCATTTGCCGGTGTGTCCATGTGCCAGGGAGTCTCGATCCAGGTTGGTCTTGACGCCATTGGCGGTCAGGTCGTCGAGAAAATAGGCGCCGGTCACATCGTCAGCTACCTTGCAGGAATAGTAGGCAGAGGAGCCGAGCTGGGCTGTCGCCGTGATGGTATTGGCTGCGGATCCACCACCACAGGGTCTGGAATGCAGGTCGGCCAGCTCTTCCAGCAGCTGGTGGTGGCGCTCTTCTTCGATCAGAGTCATGAGCCCTTTGTCGATTTCCAGCTCGCCAAGGAGGCTGTCGGGCACCTCGTATTCGAGGTCAACCAGTGCATTTCCGACGCCATAGACGTGATACTGAGGCATGAATAGTCCACAAACAATTTAAGGAGAGTGGATTATCGCTGTTCGCGCAGCAGATAACTACTTTACAATTGCGGCTTTTGCCCGTTGAGGTCTTCATGCGCACTCACCCCTGTGGGGCTATTACCCTAGAACAACTCGATTCGACCGTTACTTTCTGCGGCTGGGTTCATCGTCGACGAGACCACGGTGGGGTGATCTTCATCGATCTGCGAGACCATACCGGTCTGGTACAGGTCGTCTTCGACCCTGATCGGGCCGAGACTTTCGCCTTTGCCGAAGAGGTTCGCAACGAATTCGTGCTGCGTATCACCGGCAAGGTCCGCCATCGCCCCGAAGGTACCGTCAATCCGGATATGACGACCGGCGAGATAGAAGTGCTCGGTTACGAACTTGAGATTCTCAATCGTGCGGCCACACCGCCATTCCAGCTCGACGACAACAATGTCTCCGAAGAAAACCGCCTGCGTTACCGTTACATCGACATGCGTCGTCCGGAAATGCAGGAGCGACTGCGTCTGCGTGCTCGTGTGATTCGCCAGTTGCGCAACGCTCTGGAAGATGACGGCTTCATCGAGGTGGAAACACCGATGCTGACCCGTGCCACTCCCGAAGGTGCCCGCGACTATCTGGTGCCCAGCCGTAATCATCCCGGTGAGTTCTACGCTCTGCCGCAGTCTCCGCAGTTGTTCAAGCAATTGCTGATGATGGGCGGGATCGATCGCTACTATCAGGTGGCACGCTGTTTCCGGGATGAGGATCTGCGGGCCGATCGCCAGCCGGAATTCTCGCAGCTGGATATCGAGATGTCCTTCATCGACGAGGACACCATCATGGCGTCCATGGAAAACATGATGAAGGTGCTGTTCAAGGATGTGCTGGATGTCGACCTGGGCAACGGCCAGGACTTCCCGCGCATGAGCTATGCCGAGGCCATGAATGTCTATGGCTCCGACAAGCCGGATCTGCGCATTCCGCTGGTACTGACCGAACTGTCCGATCTGGTGGAAGGGGTGGATTTCAAGGTCTTCGCCGAGCCTGCCAAAAACCCGAAAGGCCGGGTCGCCGGGCTGCGAGTACCGGGCGGCAACAAGCTGTCGCGCAAGGAAATCGATGGGTTTACCGATTTCGTCGGTCGCTATGGTGCCAAGGGGCTGGCTTACATCAAGTGCAACGACATCGCGAAGGGCGCCGAAGGCCTGCAGTCGCCTATCGTCAAGTTCTTCCCGGCTGATGTGCTGAGCGCCATCATCGAGCGCACAGGGGCCGAAGATGGCGATCTGATCTTCTTCGGTGCGGACAAGACCGACGTGGTTGAAGCGGCACTGGGTGCCTTGCGTATCGAAGTGGCGAAGAAACTCGACATGGTCGAAGATGCCTGGCGCCCGTTGTGGGTCGTGGACTTTCCGATGTTCGAATTCGACGAGCGTGAAAAGCGCTGGCAGGCCCTGCATCACCCGTTTACCTCTCCGGCTGCCGACTCCATCGAAGAGTGGCAGGCGCAGCTGGATGAAGATCCGGGCAAGGTGCTGTCACGTGCCTACGACATGGTGCTCAACGGTACTGAAGTGGGCGGTGGTTCCATCCGTATCCACAATACCGAGATGCAGCAGAAAGCGCTCGACGTGCTGGGTATCGACGAACAGGAAGCCAATGACAAGTTCGGCTTTCTGCTCGATGCACTGAAATATGGTGCGCCTCCTCACGGAGGTGTCGCCTTCGGCCTGGATCGTCTGGTCATGCTGATGTGTGGTGCGGATAGTATTCGTGACGTCATGGCGTTCCCGAAGACCCAGAGCGCCAGCTGTCTGCTGACCAATGCACCGAGTGCGGTGTCGGATCAGCAGATGAAGGATCTGCACCTGCGCACACGCGCTCGTGCCACGCCGACTGATGCCGGATAGGCCCAAACCGCCGACTCCGGCTGGCGGCGACTCGGGCAGTACGCCCGAGAGTGTCGGCAGTGGCTCCCCTGCGGGCGCCCCTGCGGGCGCCCCTGCGGGCGCCCCGGTACGTTCGCTGTTCAAGCGGCCAGAGTCGGTGCTGGTCGTGGTCTACACCACCGATCTGGACGTTCTGCTGATCAGTCGCCGGAAGCCTGCAGGCTTCTGGCAGTCAGTCACCGGCAGCCTGGAGTCGGGTGAAACCCCGGCGCAGGCGGCGGCGCGAGAGCTGGCCGAGGAAACCGGCATTCTGGCGAGCATCAATGATCACGCCATCAGCCGCAGCTTTCCCATCGCGGCAGCCTGGCGGCGGCGTTACGCCCCTGGTGTCATCGAAAATCTGGAGCATGAGTTCAGCGTGCAGCTGCCCGAGCGCTGTGAGGTTGTGCTGGACCCGACCGAACATGTCGAGTATTGCTGGCTGCCGATTGTCGAGGCCATAGCCAAGGTCTCATCGCGCACGAATCGTGCAGCCCTGCAGGCCATACTCAAGGCCGAAGGTTGAATTCAATGGCACGACGCGTAATGCCGGCTCCCGATCAGGTCACCGTACTGGTGCATGGCATCTGGATGCAGGGCGTGATGATGCGGGTCATGGGCAAGATGCTGGAGGCCCGTGGATTTCGTACGCATTCGGTCAGCTACGATTTTCTGAAGAACACGCCGGAGCAGAACGCCGACTCACTGTACAAGGAGATCGGAGAGCTGGGTGCACGGCGCATCAATCTGGTCGGCCACAGCCTGGGTGGTATCGTGATTCTGCATCTGCTGCACCGCTATCCGGATATCGATATCGACAAGGTGGTGCTGATCGGTTCCCCTGTGCGTGGCAGCTATGTCGCAAGGCGCGTCTATGACACGCAGATGCTACGGCCTCTGTTGGGGCGCAGCATCGAAAAGGGTCTGTTGGGCGGTGCCCCCGAATTTGCCTGCAAGCGGCCATTGGGCATCATCACCGGTAGCGGCAATCTGGGCCTCAGCGCCTTGCTGTATCCCACGGGCGACGACAGTGATGGCGTGGTACGTGAGAGCGAGACCCTGATTGACAACGCCACCGATCGCGTGCGCTTGCCCCTGTCGCACTCCACCATGATCTTCTCGCGTGAATGTACCGACTACGTGGCGCGATTTCTGAGCCTGGGGCGGTTTCGGGAGTAGGGCTGTACCCGCAGGTCCCGGCAGGCGCTGGTCTTCTTCTACACTCGTAATGACTGGTCTCGGCGTTCAATCGGAACGCACAAGAGACCCGTCAAGGCTCTCTTGGGTGGTTGCACCTGCCTGTCTGAGATTTTTTCAGGTGTCTCAGTTGGTCATCAGGGGGTCAAATGCGCGACAATGGGCGTCTTAATCATGAATTACATCCAACAAGAGGCAGTCAATGGCCGGACATAGTAAATGGGCCAATATCCAGCATCGCAAGGGTAAGCAGGATGCCAAGCGCGGCAAGCTGTTTACCAAGTTCATTCGCGAGATCAATATCGCGGCCAGGATGGGAGGCTCTGATCTGGGTTCCAACCCGCGCCTGCGTCTGGCGGTGGACAAGGCCCTGAGCGGCAACATGACCAAGGACACCATCGAACGTGCCATCAAGAAAGGCGCGGGCGAGCTCGATGATGTGTCTTATGAGGAAAATCGCTACGAAGGGTATGGCGTGAACGGTGTGGCCATCATGGTCGACACCATGACCGACAACCGGAACCGGACTGTCTCCGAAGTGAAGCACGCCTTCACCAAGTACGGCGGCAACATGGGTACTCAGGGGTCGGTGTCCTATCTGTTCGAAAAGCAGGGCATTCTCAATTACCCTGCTGGCACGGACGAAGACACGATCATGGAAGCGGCGCTGGAAGCGGGTGCGGATGACATCATCACCAATGACGACGGGTCTATCGATGTGCTGACCACCGAAGAGGTGTTCATGGACGTCAAGGAAGCTCTGGTGGCCGCCGAACTGGTGCCCGAGCACTCTGAAGTCACGATGCGCGCAGCCACCGAGATCGAACTCGATGTGGAGCAGGGCGAGAAATTGCTGAAGCTGATCGATGCCCTGGAAGACCTGGACGATGTACAGGATGTCTTCACCAACGCCGACATTCCAGGCGAGTCCTACGGTGGCGACGCGTCCAGCTGATGCCACTGACCAGCCAGCATCTGTGAGCAGCTCCCGCTCCAATGGGCTCATCCGCGTCCTGGGTATCGATCCCGGCTCGGTCATTACCGGCTATGGCCTGATCGAGTCCGACGGGGCGCGCAGCTTCCATCTGACACATGGCCATATTCGGGTCAAGGGAGATTCCTTTGCCGAAAGACTCGGTCATATCCATTCTGCGCTGGGAGAGATCATCACCGAGTGGCAGCCACAGGAAGTGGCCATCGAACAGGTGTTTCTCAGCAACAATGCCATGTCGGCGCTGAAGCTGGGACAGGCGCGCGGGGCGGCCATTACCGCCGCTGTATCGCGCCAGTTGCCGGTCTCCGAATATGCGCCACGGCTGGTGAAGAAAGTGGTCACCGGCTCGGGTGCAGCGGACAAGAAACAGGTGCAGACCATGGTCAGAGCGCTGTTGAGCATCATGGCAGCCGTGCAGGTGGATGCCGCTGATGGACTGGCCATTGCCATCTGTCATGCGCATTCACGCAAGACCCCCGGTGGAGAAGTCCTGCTGCCTGTCAGAAAACGCGTTCGTGGAAGAGGTTTGAGACGATGATTGGTCGGCTGACAGGTGTGTTGCTGGAAAAGAACCCACCCTCGCTGCTGGTGGATGTTCAGGGTGTGGGCTATGAGGTGGATGTGCCCATGTCGACATTCTATGCACTGCCGGCTCAGGGCGAGGCGGTTGCCCTGTTCACGCATCTGGTGGTGCGCGAGGATGCCCAGCTACTCTATGGATTCGGCAATCGTACCGAGCGGGTCCTGTTCCGGGCCCTGCTGAAAGTCAACGGTGTGGGTGCCAAGGTGGCGCTGGCCATTCTGTCCGGGCTGAGTACGGATGAATTCCTGGCCTGCATTGCCAGCAAGGATGTCACGGCTCTGGTACGGGTGCCGGGTATCGGCAAGAAGACCGCCGAGCGGCTGCTGGTCGAGCTGCAGGACAAGGTTGACGCGCTGGGCGTTGGTGCCACTCCCAGTGGCTCTCTGCCGCTGGACAACGATCCAACGGCGCGCGAACAGGCCGAGGAGGCGTTGGTGGCGCTGGGATACAAGCCTGCAGAGGCCAACCGCCTGCTTGACAAGAACAGCGAGGCGGGCCAGAGCGTCGAGCAGATGATTCGATCGGCCCTTCGAGGCGCAGCACGCTAGGATTGATGGTGTGACCTGCCCATCTCGAACACGTGGATCATGCGGAGATGGGCAGGTCTCAACATCATGTCTAGTATTCTGTCCACCTGAGCCGAAACGTTCAGGTGGACGAACCACTGCTTCCTCATCATTGGCACTTTCAAGGCACGAACCCGGAAATACCGACAATGTCAGACCCTGATCGACTGATCACTGCCGATGCGCACCAGGAAGATGCGCAGGAGCGGGCCATGCGGCCGAAGAAACTGGCGGATTATCACGGTCAGCGTGCCGTGGCCGAGCAGATGGACCTGTTCATTTCTGCTGCCAAAATGCGTAGCGAGGCGCTGGATCATGTGCTGGTGTTCGGTCCTCCCGGACTGGGCAAGACGACCCTGGCCAATATCATTGCCAACGAGCTGGATGTACGCATTCTGCATACCTCGGGCCCGGTGCTGGAACGCCCCGGCGACCTGGCGGCCATCCTGACCAATCTGGAAGCCAACGATGTGCTGTTCATCGACGAGATTCATCGCATGAGCGCCCTGGTGGAGGAGGTGCTGTACCCGGCCATGGAGGACTACCAGATCGACATCATGACGGGTGAAGGCGTCAGCGCGCGTTCGTTCAAGATCGACCTGCCCCCGTTCACCCTGGTAGGGGCGACGACTCGCGCCGGCCTGCTCAGTTCACCCCTGCGTGACCGTTTCGGCATCGTGCAACGCCTGGAATTCTACGAAGTGGCAGATCTTGCCGGTATCGTGGCCCGTTCGGCGCGTCTGCTGGAGGTCCCCATCGATGAGCAGGGCTGTATCGAGATCGCTCGTCGTTCGCGTGGCACCCCGCGTATTGCCAACCGCCTTCTGCGTCGAGTGCGTGATTATGCTGACGTTCGCGCGGATGGCACGGTCAATTCAGACACTGCCGACAAGGCCCTGAATCTGTTGAATGTGGATCGTCTCGGGCTGGATAACATGGACCGACGGCTGCTGAATGCCATCATTCACAAGTTCGGCGGTGGTCCCGTGGGAGTCGACAACCTCGGTGCAGCTCTGTCAGAGGAGACCGGTACACTCGAAGAGGTTGTCGAGCCCTATCTGATCCAGCAGGGCTTGCTGATGCGTACACCGCGCGGGCGGGTGGTGACACCGCATACCTATCGTCACTTCGGTCTGCAAATACCCTCCACCAGCGATAGCTGATCGCGGGTCCGGCTAACTGACCCCTGAATTATCAGCCGAGTTGCTCGATTCCGGTATAGTCGCGCAGCAGTGCTGCCGAAGAACCGTGCTGGCGGCAAGATTGCCTGCAATTCATGGCTGTAAGCCGCCTGGTCGCTGTAATTTCCAACTTTTCTCTGCAATACTTTCGCATGTCGCAATTTTCAATACCGATACGGGTTTATATCGAAGATACCGATGCTGGTGGTATCGTGTTCTACGCCAACTATCTGCGTTTCATGGAAAGAGCGCGCACCGAGTGGCTCAGGGCCTGCGGAATCGAGCTGGATGTCTGGCAGAACGACAAACGGCGTCTGTTTGTCGTGCGTTCAGTGCAGATCGACTACCTGGCATCGGCACGATTCAACGATCAGCTGACAGTGACTGCCAGCCTGAAGACTCTGCGCTCCGCCAGCCTGGTGTGTGAACAGAACGTCATGCGTGGCGATACGGTGCTGACTTCATCCACAGTCGGCCTGGTTTGTGTGAACGCCGATGCGTTCGCAGCCTGTGCCATTCCCAACGAGATCAGAGAGGCCATCTCCCGTGAATTCTGACATGTCTATCATGCACCTGGTGCTGGGGGCCAGCCCGATCGTGCAGGGCGTTATGGTCATTCTGGTCATGGCATCGGTGTTCTCCTGGGCGCTGATTCTGGGCAAATCGCGTCAGCTGCGTCGGGCTCACCGCATGGCGGAAGATTTCGAGCAGGATTTCTGGGGCTCCTCCGATATCTCCGGTACCTATTCCAAACTCACCATGCGTCGCGGCACCCTCGATGGCATGGAGCGTATCTTCGAGGCCGGTTTTTCCGAATTCGGTCGTCTGCGTCGCAAGACAGACAATGATGAAATCATCATGGATGGCTCCGGCCGCGCCATGCGCATTGCCGTCTCTCGCGAAGCCGACATCATTGAAAACCACCTGCCGTTTCTGGCCACCGTGGGCTCCATCAGCCCCTATATCGGCCTGTTCGGCACGGTGTGGGGCATCATGAATTCATTCACCGCGCTGGGCAATGTGCAGCAGGCGACTCTGGCCATGGTGGCTCCCGGTATTGCCGAAGCGCTGATAGCCACCGCTGTCGGCCTGTTTGCGGCCATTCCGGCAGTATTGTTCTACAACCGCTTTGCCAATCAGGTGGATCGTCTGCTGAACCGCTACGAGAACTTTGCCGAGGAATTCTCTACCGTGCTGCAGCGTCAGGCCATCCGCCGTGTTGGCGGTGATACGGAAGCCTCCTAGTGAGAGCCGTACGCCCCATTCGCGCCAACCGTCGGAAAAGGCGACTGGTGGCCGAGATCAACGTGGTGCCCTACATCGACGTCATGCTGGTGTTACTGGTGATCTTCATGATCACGGCACCCTTGCTGCAGACCGGTGTGGAAATCGATCTGCCCGATGCGGCCGCAACGCCCATTGCCGATGCCGGTGAAGCGCAGGAACCCTTGATTCTGTCGGTCAACAGCGAAGGGCAGTGGTACCTGAACGTGGGAGAAACGCCAGATCAGCCTCTGGCGCGCGAAGAAGTGCAACGTCTGGCCAGCGCGGTACTGCGGCTCAACCCCGACCGGCGCGTACTGGTGGCAGGAGACGCCTCCATAGACTATGGTCAGATCATGCAAGCGATGGTAACCCTGCAGTTGTCAGGCGCGCCTGAAATTGGTTTGATGTCAGATCCGGAGCGGTAGCCAACACTCACCATGAACATGCCGCAATCTGAACTGCCAGTCCCTGCCGTGATCGGAACGCAGCCGCGGCTGCATCGTTCGGGCTGACCTCCATGCTTGAGCTCATCCGCCGCTATCCGCTCGCCGTCATCCTCTCCGTGCTGTTGCACGGGGTGCTGGTGGCTGCTCTGGTCATTCAGATCAACAAGGAACCCGACTCTGCCGGGCTTGATCAGACCGATGCGGCGCCCATTCAGGCGGTGGCGGTCAGCGAGGCGGATATTCAGGCTGAAGTGCAACGTTTGCAGGAACTGGATGAGCGTCAGGCGCAGCAGGCTCTGGAGGAACAACAGGCACTCGAATCCACGGTCGCCGCACTGGAAGAGGCGCGCGCCGCTGCCGAAGCCCGGCTGAAGGAGGCCGAAGAGCTGACCGAGCAGCAACGCGAAGCCTCTGAAGAGGAAAAACAGCGAATCGAGACTCTGCAGGATCAGGCCAGCGAGCTGGAGCGCCAGCGCGAATTGCAGAAGGCGCGTGCCGAAAAGGAACAGGCCGAACTGGAAACACTGCGACAGCAGGAAGCCAATCTGACCGAGCGCCAGGTGCTGGAGCGTGAGGCGATGCTGGAACGCTTGCGGCAGGAACGGCTGCGAGAGGAAGAGCGTATCAGTGCCGCACAGAAGCAGCTGGAGCAGGAAACTCAGCGTATCGAAGAGGCACGGCAGCGCGCGGATGCCGAGCGTGATCGACTGGCGGAAGTTCAGCGCGATGCCGAGGAGCGAAACCGCCAGTTACAGGAAGAAGCTCGCCTGGCTGCCGAGGAGAAAGCCCGGCTGGAAGAACAGGCCCGCCTGGTCGAGCAGGAAAAGGCGCGGCTGGAAGAAGAAGCCCGTCTGGCTGAACAGGAACGTCAGGAAGCCTTGCAGGCTGCCAGCGAAGCCAAGGCCGAGCGGGAACGTATCGAACAGGAACGCATCGCTGCCGAGGAGGCCGAGAAGCGTGCCGCTGCCGAGCGTGAACGTGAGGAGGCGGCCGCCGAGAAGAAGCGTCTGGAGGAAGAGCTGGCTGCCGCCCAGGCCGAACAGGCGCGGTTGGCTGAGGAAGCTGCGCAGCGTCAGGCACAGGAAGAGGAGCAGGCTCGCCTGGCCGAGCAGCAACGTGTGGCTGAAGAGGCCGCCGCCGCCGAGGCGCTTGCGGCAGAACAGGCTGCGGAGGCCGAAAGAGTGGCCGAAGAGGCGCGTGTGGCTGAGGTCGAGCGCATTGCGGCTGAAAAGCAGCAGGAAGCCGAACAGCTTGCCGCCGAGCAGGAGGCCGAGGTGCAGCGACAGGCCGAAGCGCAGCGAGTTGCCGAGCAGGCCGAAGCGGAAGCGGCACGTCAGGCCGAAGCCGAGCGCGTGGCTGCCGAAGAAAAGGCTGAAGCCGAACGCAAGGCAGAGGCTGAGCGGGTGGCTGCAGAGAAGGAGGCGGCCGCCGAGAAAGCCGAGCAGGATCGCATTGCCGCCGAGAAAGCCGAGCAGGAGAGAATTGCCGCCCAGAAGAAGGCCGAGGCCGACCGCAAGGCCGAGCAGGCGCGGCAGGCGGCGGCTGCACGGGAAGCCGAGCTGGCTGAAGAGGCCGCCAGAATTGCGGCCGCTGCATCGGAAGAAAATACAAGATTGGCGCAACAGCAGCAGCGGGAACTTCTGCGGCTGCGTAATCTCTATTTCAACTCCATCAGGCAACGGGTCGAGCGCAGCTGGCGCAAGCCACCCGGCACCACCGGCAAGGTGGACTGCACTGTGAGCGTATTGCAATCTGTAGGGGGTGAAGTGCTGAAGGTGTCTGTCGAATCCTGTGAAGGTGGCAGTGCTGCCCTGCGCAAGTCCGTCGAGAATGCCGTGCTGGCGGCCTCTCCGTTGCCTGCGGCGCCGGATCCGAAGTTGTTCGACCGACGCCTGAAATTCTATTTCCGGCCCAACTGAGGGTTCGGTAACGAGACGCAGAGGCTTTGCCTGCAGGTCTGTTGTCTTTTGGGGTTAATTACCAATTGAACTACCCTTAATCTGTGTAAGTTGAGCGGATGGTTTAGGATTCCACGTGGCACGACAAACCTTGGACACTGATGATTTGTACTTCAAAGCGCGTATGAGCGAAATTCTGTCGAGACTCCCTGCGGTGGCTGTGTCAGCCCTTGCGGCTGTGAATCCGCTGTCAAGCCGTGTATCAGGAACACGTCAGTCCGCCGTCAGACAACGTGGCCGGGCCGTGCTGGGCGGTGTGCTGTCCAGCCTGATATTGTTCGGTGTGCTGGCAGCTCCTGCGCAGGCGGTGATCGAAATCGAAATTACCCAGGGTGGCGAGAACGCCATCCCCATTGCCATCGTGCCATTCGGCTGGACGGGTAGTGGCGAGCCGCCAGAGGACATTGCGGCCATCGTCGATGCCGATCTGCAGCGCAGTGGCAATTTTTCACCGTTGAATCGTCAGGATCTTGTCGCCAACCCTGTCAGTGGTGATGTCCCTCGATACGCCAACTGGCGGTTGTCAGGGGCAGACTTTCTGCTCATCGGTGGCATCAAGCCTGCCGCGGCGGCTGGCTATGTGGTGGAGTTCCAGCTCTACGATATCTTGCAGCAATCGCTGATGACCGGGTTCAGCTTCCAGGTGACCGACCAGACGCTGCGCAGTGCCGCTCACCAGATTTCCGATGAGGTGTATGAGGAAATTCTGGGTATTCCCGGTGCCTTCAATACGCAGATTGCCTTCGTGTCCGTCTCCGGCGTCGTGGGCGATCGTACCTATCAGCTGCAACTGGCCGATGCCGATGGTGAAAACCCGCAGGCCATGCTGACCTCGCCACGGCCGATTCTCTCTCCAGCCTGGGCACCAGACGGCGTCCGGATCGCCTATGTCTCCTTCGAGAATCGTACGCAGTCGGCCATCTACGTTCAGGACCGGGAGAAGGGCAGTCGCGTCAAGGTCATCTCCCGCGCTGGCATCAACGGTGCGCCCAGCTGGTCACCCGATGGTGAGCGACTGGCTGTGACGCTCTCTTTCGAAGGCAATCCGGACATCTATATCCTGCAGGTCGACTCCGGCCAGTTGCGGCGCGTCACCGACAGTGATGCCATCGATACCGAAGCGCTCTGGCTGGACGATGACACTCTGGTGTTCACCTCCGATCGTAGCGGCGGGCCGCAGCTGTATCAGGTATCTGCTCGTGGGGGGCGTGCCAGTCGCCTGACGTTCGAGGGCAAGTACAACGCCAGTGCCACCGTGTCACCCGATGGCTCTACCGTGGCCTTCGTACACGGGGCCGGTACGGGTTTTCAGATCGGCATGATCGATCGTTCTTCTGGTCTGTTCCAGACCTTGACACAAGGCACGCTGGACGAGTCGCCGAGCTTCTCCCCGAATGGACAAATGATCATCTACGCGACTGAAAAGAACGGTCGTGGAACGCTGGGAGCCGTATCACTCGATGGTAGTGTGGTACAGAGCCTGTCACTGGACGACGGGGGATCGGTTCGGGAACCCGCCTGGTCGCCGTATTCCAAGTAAACAGATTCAAACGAGAGCATGTCAATGACCAGAATTCAATTACTTATCATCGCCATGGCCGGGCTGGCGCTCAGTGCCTGCGGGTCGAACCCCAGCCGTGCACCGGATCTGGCCGACATTGGTGCACCTGCTGTGGTGCAGCCGGTAACCATTGACGGGGTGCAGGATATCAGCCAGTTCGATCCCAACTCCATTGCCGGCAAGGCGCCGCTGGAACGCGTGATCTATTTCGATTATGACCAGGCTGAACTGCGGCCCGAATTCCTTGATATCGTGGCGCAGCATGGCCGCTACCTGGCGCAGAATCCGGAAGGACGGGTGCGGCTTGAAGGCCATACCGATGAACGTGGCACACGCGAATACAACATTGCGCTGGGTGAAAGACGTGCCATGACCATTGCCCGCATGCTGCAGCTGCAGGGCGTGAGTTCCGCTCAGACACGAACGGTGTCCTATGGTGAGGAACTGCCAGTGGATGACGGCCACAACAGTGATGCCTGGGCCAAGAATCGGCGCGTGAACATCATTTACGAATCCACCGTTCCGAACTGATTGCCTGTCATTGCATTCCAGCTGCAGGGTCCATGATGGACCCTGCCTTCACCACCCCAGGATGAAGGACTACTACACCGATGCTCGATTCACGTACTGTCGTTGAAACCTCCGCCATGACTCTCAGGTATCCGGCTGCTCTGGCGACAAGTGGCTGCAAGCCTCTGAAGCTGCGATGGCTGGCTGTTGCCTGCCTGTTGCTGGGTAATGGTACGGCCGTGGCTCAGGAAAAACCGACGCTGAACAATCTGGACAGCCGGCTTGATCGGGTCGAGCGAATCATGGATCAGTCTCTGCTGGAGCAGCTGCAGCGCATCGATAGTCTGCAACAGGAAATCCGTGGCCTGCGTGGTGAGATCGAAGGTCTCAACTACGAAATCGAGAACATGACCAGGCGCAATTCCGATCTGTACGCTGACACGGACAGGCGCATCACGGACCTGGAAGAGGCGGGTGATTCTCTGGAGCTGCTGGCCGGTGACAATGGGCTGGGAGGCAGCTTGCTGGACGAGACGGCAGGTGGCCTTGATGAGACAGCGGGCGAACCGGCAGGCGTGTTCGTGGCGGAAGACGGCGTCGCCGTACCGTTTGCCAATGATGCCGACTTCGGTGATGGCCCACGGCCACCCACAGGCGCTCTGCGAGATACGGCAACCCAGGCGGAAAAAGCCGGTTACACCCGCGCCTACGACTTGCTGGCTCGCGGTCAGAACGATAGTGCCGTGGCCTCGTTCGATGACTTTCTGATGAAGTACCCCGATGGTCCGTATTCGGACAATGCCTGGTACTGGCAGGGTGAGGCCATGTACGCTCAGCGCAAGTTCGAGGATGCCCTGCGCAACTTCGGAGTCGTGGTCAATTCCTTTCCTGACAGTACAAAGGTTCCTGATGCCAGGTTGAAAATAGGCTTCGCTCTGTACGAGCAAGGTGAGTATTTACAGGCTCGCACCATACTGACAGGCGTTCAGGAAGACTACCCAGGACGTTCGGCAGCCGTATTAGCGAGAAAGCGTCTGCAAAAAATGGACAGAGAAGGGCTTTAGTCCCCCACAGGACTGAAAAGTGCGTTATGATTACGCGCTCGATACGTAGCAAGACATACACGTATCGCAACGGTCTCCCGACCGTCGGCAGTATTCGGGGGCGTTAGCTCAGTTGGTAGAGCATCTGACTTTTAATCAGGTGGTCGCTGGTTCGAACCCAGCACGCCCCACCATTATCTGCTTGTTTTCTCGCTGTTACAGCGACACCCGCACTTTTGATTTCTGAAGCTTGCGGGGATTCTGCGGAATCAAACTCTCAAGGCATTACCTATCATCGATGGGATTGTGGATGATGACATTCCGATCCAGATGAGCGTTCGTGTTCGTCTTACACTCGATTTTCGTAACTCTCTTCCTTGATGACGTACGGTCAGAGAACACTGAGTCGTTGCCGCTGCCATTTGGACTAGCCGGGCATTGAGGCGTTGTAGTTCTGGCAGAATGCTGACAGAGTGCTCAAACTGGTTCGTGTTCGGACTGTAGCCCCACCCACTGGAGCTCACGGTTGCGTCCATACTGACCCGTACAAAAATGACGTCGACAGCAGACTCGATTGATGGTCGGTTAGTCCGCTGGATCGACCCGGTTCACGAGTGTTGCCATGTCCACGGAAGTGCAACGGAAGCTGACGACAATCCTTGCGGCAGATGCGGCAGCCTTCAGTCGTGCCATGGACGTGGACGAAGTCGCTACGCTCGGCGCCCTTCGGGCCGCGCGCAGTGTCTTTGCCAGATTCATCGAGCGCCATCATGGCCGGATTGTCAACACTGCCGGTGACGGGCTGATAGCCGAGTTTTCCTCGGTGGTCGAAGCCGTCCAGTGTGCCATCGAGGTGCAGAATGAACTTCTCATTGGCGCTCGCGATCGAGACGGGGCTCTGCGCTTTCGGATCGGCATTCATCTGGGCGATGTGATGATCGATGGCACTGATCTATTGGGTGAGGGGGTCAATCTTGCATCGCGACTGGAGTCCATGGCCGAACCCGGAGGTGTGCTGATCTCCCAACAGGTATACGATCAGGTTCAGAAGAAGCTCTCCGTCGGTTTCGAATACCTGGGCGAGAAGCGTCCGAAGAATTTCGTCGACGATGTGTCGGTCTATCGCATCTCTCTGGGCAAGAAAAAGCCCCAGTCGCCGTTTGCCTGGCGCAAGGCCGACCCGGTGCGACCATCGAAGCCCGTACCGTCGGCGACGGTTGATCTGCGGGAGCGCCTGTCGCGCCACGGCAGGCTGCTTGCGGCCCTCTGGTTGGTGCTGCTGCTGGTCGACCTTGCCAGTGGAAGCCCTGTCTGGGCGCACTGGCCGGGTCTTGTCATGGGGGTTTATCTGGCAATGGCGGCAGCGCCCTTGTTTGTGCGTGGCTGGCTCAGGCTCTCCTTTGTTCGAGCCAGCGTCATCGTTGCAGGTTTGTTACTGGTCAATCTGTTCACCTGGTCGGGTTATCTCTGGGTCATCTGGCCTGCCGCAGCATTGCTGGCTGCTGAGCTGGTCCGGCGGCTGGTTTCCGGTTCCCGGTAGATTTGCGTAAGGTATCGTCACGCAAGCGTTCAACCTCTCTTGAGTGTCTGAGGAGTGGTTAATGGCATGCCAGGGTCAGTCCTGGTGCGCGCTGAGTGTTGGGGGACTTTTTCGTGAGAAACTGGTAGCTTCCCGCGCACCTTACGGTTGGCGCACATCTTCGCCATCGATATGGAGCTGACAGACCTTTGAAAGCACTGGAACTCAGGATTCCTCCGGCAGTCGTTGCCTTGATTGCAGCGCTCGCCATCTGGCTGCTGTCAGGCTGGACAGGTTTTCTGGCTGTCGATATGCCGTTGCGCAAGCCGCTGGCAGGGCTGCTGGTCGCGTGCGGAGGTTTGTCAGGCTTTGTCGGTATTTTCACCTTCCGTGTCATGCATACCACGGTTGATCCCAGATACCCGGCTTCCGCCCGGGTGCTCGTCACCAACGGCATCTATCGGTTCACACGGAACCCGATGTACCTGGGTATTGCTCTGATACTGACGGCCTGGGTTATCTTCCTCAGTAATTTCCTGTCCCTTATCGTGGTCGCATTGTTTGTGTCATACATGAACCGCTTTCAGATCCTGCCGGAGGAACGGGCTCTTGCCGAGAACTTCGGCGATACTTATCGACGCTATCAGCAGAAGGTACGGCGCTGGATCTGAAAGCCGACGCGAGGGACGCGTTATAGCTGTCCCTTGTTGAATATCGGAACGGGGCATCAGTCTCCAGTCCACTCGCCGACGGGTCGCCCTGCGAGTCTGAAGTCCACTCGCCGACGGGTCGCCCTGCGAGTCTGACAGTCATCGTAGTGCTGCTGGCTCTTGAGCTGGTCCGCCGGTTGACTACCGGTTGACTACCGGTTCCCTGGATACTTGCCGAGTGGCTCGGACTCCCGCGACCTGTCAGGGCCGCGCTGAGCGGGCGGTCTCACAGTTGTATTGATAAACCGATTCTGCCAATAACGGCTCATCCACAAATACATTCCGATTGCCCTGAATGGCGGCTACCACTTCGTGCCGCTGTCGTTCTTCGGCAGAGACCGGGTCACTGCAATGCCAGTCGAGCAGGGGTTGCAATGGGCCCATCTGCTTGCGTGTGGCGTCGGCATCTTCTGCCAGTGCCAGATCGGGCAAGCCGATATCCTCCTGCAGGCCGGTGTCCCCTTCATAGCGCACATCCATATAGAACAGGACGCGTGCAATATCACCCTTGAGCTCATCAGGCGGCTCCCAGGCCTCTGGACTGACTCGGCAGAGTCTGCATTCCCGATGGGGCGTTGCAGCCATGTCGAACATCTTGTTGCCACGTGAAGAATTGACCGTGCGATCCGCAGGAACCAGGTTGTGCAGATCCCGGTCTGCCGGCGTACCTTTCAGGCCGTAGGAGCGGGGCCAGAGGTGTTCGCGGTTCCAGTAGTCTGGTTCGTCCTGGTTCACCCCAGATGCCCGTTGCGACTTGAGCACGATGCGGCGGGTGTAGAACAGGGTCATTTCCGAGTCGGAAGTGGCAGCACCCTGTTCGAGAACTTCCCATTCTGCAGAGCGCGGGATCCATTGATGATGGCTCATCTGTCGATGCAGGCGAAAGCGCAGTGCGGCGAGTTGTTGTTCGTCATGTCCACGCTTCACGACCCCTTCCCGGTTGGCGGCGGTGGACGAGCCTTCCCTGGATTCCGGGTTGGAACGACAGCCAGTCATGACCAGCAGACAGGCGGCCAATACGCATGAAATGCCCACAATGAGCCCGATGGAATGCTTTCTCATGTAACTCCTGACAGGTTTGCTGTGGTACTCAGGTGCTTTCAATTACTCAAACCTTGCACATTTCATCGGTAGAGTTTCGGGGAATTCGTTCCATTGCTTGCAGTGAAACAGTGTCAGCCAATCTACCGGAGCTTGCCTTGAATCCTTTTGAAAAACGACCACTGGCCAGTGCCATCCTTTGCTGCCTGATGTTGGCTGGGTGCTCGTCTGACTCATCCGAGTCCACAGAGCCATCCGATTCGACTGATGCGGGTGACACCGATACGAGCGCAGGCTACTTTGATAGCACCCTGTACGGGTCGGCACTGAAGAGCGTAACGCAGGTGGATTGTACGCTGGAGAATGGCAGCAGTACGACTTGTCATCAGATTACCTTTCTGGCCAATGGCGCAGGGGATACCGAGGGCACGGGTACCGTTGGGCCATTCTGTCCCGAGTCCATCAACACACCTCGAAGTGAGGCTGGCGTGGGCATCTACGATGGTCCGACCACTCCCGGCTTCCAGTCGCTGGTGGATGCGGCTATCGCCATGGATGCCGATGGTTATGACATCGTGGATGATGCGGGCAATATCAATTTCAGCGATCTGACCACCCAGGGTGATCCGTCATTGAGCTATTGCCTGTCGGCGCAATTCGATACGTCTCTGGAGCTGACCTATCTGGTCCCGGTAGTGCCTCAACTCCGGGCAGAATCGCATGTGCTGGGAACCATCGAAAGCATCGGCTTCGGACTGAATGGCGTGCCCATCAAAGGCAACCCGCCGAGTGTCACGGTGGTCGAAGCAGGCGTGGGCGGGACCGGTAGTGGCAATATTCCATCGCTGGACTTGTGTGGCGGACATCCGGATCCGGCAGGCTACTACCACTGGCACAACATTCCACAAGCCATGAATATCCTGCTGGCTTCAGAGGGCTACAATTATACCGAGCTCTATGGCATGGAATGCAGCAACAGTCATGTGGCTTTTGACCAACCGGCCATTTTCTCCGGTCTGGCAAAAGACGGTTTTCCGATCTATGGTGCCTATGATCTGGTTGATTCAGCCAATGTGCTACCGGGTGAGGTAGCTACCGTCGATGAGTGCAACGGGCATACGCATGCCACCGCAGAGTTTCCTGATGGGGTCTATCACTATCATGCAAAGGAAGACTCGGCTCCCAATGTACCGAGCTGTCTGCAGGGGAGCTTCGTCAATAGAGACATGACGATCAACTAGCGCGTGGTCAGTGTGATGAATCGAATTCTCCGTCTGCTGCTGCTCGTGTGTTGCAGCATTCCCGCTCTGTCGCTTGCGCATGACAGTCATCTTGCGACGCTGCAGATCATCCGTCTTGGGGTAGACCGGTGGGTGTTCGAGCTCAAGACACCGCTCTATGGGCTTGACCAGTCTCTTCGTGCCTACCTCGAGGAACGTGCCGGCGAGCCGACAGAATTGCTTGTCGGGAGCCGTGAGTACAAGGAACGGCTGGTGGATTATGTCAAGGCGGAGTTTGATGTGACGGCCACCGGTTCGACCGCGTCGCACAATGCCCGGGAAGTCGTAGCGGTGCATCCCACTCTCGGCCGGGGCCGTTTGAAGCTGGATGAGCATCAGAGCACGCTTGTTTTCGAAATACAGGGCATGCCGGAGAAGGTTGAACAACTGGCTTTCCGGTTTGCCTATATGTCGCACAACGATGCTCAACATCATATGGTGCGACTCATCGACGGGGTGCGCAGCGAACGGTACATACTGAACGGGTCCAACGATTTCGCTGCCGTGAATAGAGGATTCTTTCTATCGGTAGACGCTAGATTGCGGCCTGGCTTGCAATAAATGTTAGTTAACGGACAGGAACAGGTATCGGCTCGTTAGAAGTGTTTAAATGAGCCGCAGGTATATATTTACATGTTGAATGCAGCCTGGAGAGGCTCTTGATCAGGCCAGCTGTTGCTTGTCTCGCATGGCCTCGAAGCCGACGATGACATCCATCAGTTCTTCGGTTATCTGGGTCTGTCTGGCACTTCGAGTCTGATCCGCCAACAGTTGCAGCTGATCATCAACAGCTCGTTCTGCCTGTTGCATTCGCGCCA
Source organism: uncultured Granulosicoccus sp. (assembly GCA_947499955.1). Classification (GTDB taxonomy): domain Bacteria; phylum Pseudomonadota; class Gammaproteobacteria; order Granulosicoccales; family Granulosicoccaceae; genus Granulosicoccus. The sequence continues at coordinate 378,469 of CANMQI010000005.1, read as the reverse complement.
GGCGTGCCGCATTCTCGGCCGCCATGGCGTCAGCCGCCGCGCGATATATCCCGGCAAACAGGAAGTGGCGTACCAGGGAGGCGAAGAGCGTGTCGGCAGATTCGCGCATCCACGGCAGACTGACTGACTCATAGGGCTCGTTCTGCAGCTTTTCCACCAGCTCTGGTGACAGTGGCAACAGGCGTTCATCCCGTACTTCATGCTCACCATTGCTCAGACGCGAGGTGTACAGGAGATCGATGCTGATAGCGCTTGCCGATACCGTGTTTCTGATGGAATCCACTTGCGTGACCAGTTCTCCGGCAAGGCGAGCCAGTCCATCTGCATTGGCAGGTGTAAACAGGACGTCTCGTACCGGGATATTCAGTCTGTCAAGCGCATCGCGAACACGCGAGCCGACGCACAGAACCTGATAGCGCCGCGAGCCTTGTTGCAGAACCGACGCAGCCACGGCTTCAGCGATTCGCTCGTTGTAGTTGCCACACAAGCCATGGTCAGAGCCGAAGGCCAGAAAGATGCGCTCGGCGGCAACCGGAGTTGATGTGTTTATCTTGCCTCCGGCATGCAGAATGGCCTGCATGCCGCTGAGTATGACGTCCTGATAGCTTTCGATGGATCGTGCTGCTCGCTCATAAGGCGTTGCGTTGATGGCAGACAGCGTCTTCATGGTATGCACCACGCTACGAATCCCTTGCATGGAGCGTATCTGGTGCTCGAGGTTCTCCAGCGTCTGCGTCATGAGGGGAGGGTGTTCCGGTCAGAATTACCGTTCGGTGACATGGTGTTCTCCTTCACGATAGCGCTGAAGGCTCAGACTGGGCTGACTGCGGCGTGGCACTGATCAGACCGGTTGCCAGCGAGAGCAGATGTGCACGGTCGGCGTCATCCAGAGCCTCGTCCCGTTCCAGCTTCTCCTGAATCGGCCCGGTATCACTGGCAGCCGGAAGTCGTTGCGCAGCGTCGATCAGCGCCGATATCTGCAGTTCGTCGAGATCATCGAATGCCCCTTCCAGAGCGCCGGTGAGTATGGTCAGTTGAGCCAGTCTGTTCTGTGGTCGACGCTCGGGTTGGCGCAGGGCAGCGCGCACTGCCGAGCCGCGTTTCAGGCGACTGCGGGTATCGTCATCCAACCGGGTGCCGAAGCGGGCGAAGTCTTCCAGCTCTTCGAACTGTGACAGGGTGACACGCAGGTTGCCGGCGATGGCACGAAAAGCCTTCGATTGTGCCTTGCTGCCCACACGGGAGACCGAGACTCCCGGATCAACAGCGGGGAACTGGTTCTTCCTGACAAGCCGAGGCGAAAGATAGATCTGACCATCGGTAATGGAAATGAGGTTGGTGGGGATGTAGGCGGAGAGGTTCTCGGCCTCTGTCTCGAGCACCGGCAGTGCCGTGATCGAACCGCCACCGATCTCCTCGGAGAACTGGCCGGCCCGCTCAAGCAGGCGTGCATGCACATAGAAGATATCGCCCGGAAAGGCTTCGCGCCCCGGTGGTCTTCTCAGCAGCAGGGAAAGCTCTCGGTAGGCGCGCGCGTGATGAGTCAGGTCGTCGAAGATGATGAGGACATCACGTCCTTTGGCAGAAAAACTCTCGGCAATTCTCATCGCGGCATAAGGCGCCAGATAGGCCAGGCCGGGAGCCTGTTCATCTCCGACGCTCATCACCACGCTGCGAGACATCATGTCGCCCTCCTGCAAGGCCTGAATGACGCGGGCGACAGCATCGCCGCGCTGACCGATAGCGCAATAGATGCAGACAAGCTGCGTCTCTTTCTGGTTGAGCATGGTGTCGATGGCCAGGGAAGTCTTGCCGGTCTGACGGTCACCGATGATCAACTCACGCTGGCCAAGCCCGACAGGGACGGTGGCATCGACAGCGGTAATGCCGGTTGACAACGGCCGGTTGACCGGGGATCGATGCAGGATTGCAGGGGCACTGGCTTCCATCGGTAATCGTTCCGCCTTGAGGGCGGCTTCACCGTCCAGCGGATTTCCCAAAGCATCGATAACGCGGCCAAGCAAAGGTTCGCCGACAGGCACACTGGCAACCGTACCGGTACGGCGAACTTCGGCACCCAGAGATGTGTCTTCGGCATTGCCAAGCAGGGCAACACCGAGTCTGTCGGGGTCCAGGTCCAGCACCAGTCCCATGATGCCATTGGGAAACTGCAGCATCTCGTTGGCCAGTGCCTGATTGAGGCCTCTGACGACGGCAATGCCAGCGCCGAGCTGTTCGACATAGCCCACCTCATCGACTCTCGGTGTCGGGCTCTGTGCAGAGAGTAGCGCCGACAGCATATCCGACGGAGAGGCGTTCACGATAGTCTATCCTCGCTGGCTTGCTCTTGCTCTTGCTCTTGCTCTTGCTCTTGCTCTTGCTCTTGCTCTTGCTCTTGCTCATCATGAGCCGAAGCCTTTTGCCCAGACCTGCCAGCGTCCGACTCCAATTGCCTTTGCAGTTGCGTTTCAAGTGCTTTCACATAGGTATCGACGCTCCATTCCACCTGCGATGAGCCGAACTGCACCCGAGCACCGGGCGGTTGCTGATCATCTTCCCGGAATCGAATGCTGCAATCGTTCCACAGGCTTTTGGCAGATGCAAGAATGCGCTGTCTTGCAGCTTCATCCATCGTGTTGTGCGTGGTCAGAGTCAGCTCTACCGCTTCTCCGGATCCGTCCGGATGGGCAGCCGATTGCTGCTGCTTCAAGCTGCTCAGAGCATGCATCACCAGACGCTCTTCCAGCGTCTCGTCACTCAGGTCGGACAAGGCCTTGTTGACGACATCCAGAATGGCTTTGGCCGACACCTGATGAAGCTCGGTCACGTACTCACTGGCCTGGCGTTCCTGTAGGCGCTTTGCCGCGGCCTGTTCCTGGCGAATGCGCTCACGCGTCTGGACAAGCAGTGCCTCGCGTTCAGCCCGAGCTTCCTCTCTGGCCTGTTCCAGGGTTGTCGTTCGGTCGTTCTGCAGGGATTGCAATTGCTGTTGATAGTTCGCAACCGTACTCTCAGCGCTTTCCCTGATACGAGAGGCTTCACCCATCTTCTCGGCAATTTCCGATTCACGCGCATCTATTCCATCCAGTATCGGGCGATACAGGAATCGTTTCAGTAGCCATACCAGCACCAGAAAGTTGACCAGTTGTGCGGCTACGGTGACCCAGTCAATCGACATGACAATTCTGCTCCCGGTACGGTTGCGACACGATCAGTTCGCTGCGATGGCAGCGGCTTCGATGGCGGCGGTCCAGAATGGATTGCCGAACAGCAGAATCATGGCGACAACGAAGCAGTAGATGGCGGTGGATTCGATCATGGCCAGACTGACGAACAGCGTACGGGTCAGCGTGGATGCGGCATCGGGTTGCTGGGCGATGGCGCTCAGTGCCGCCGCCGCCGCGCGACCCTCTCCCAGAGCCGGGCCGATGGCACCGAAGGACACCGTCAGGCCTGCGGTGAATATGGAAATCATGGCGATAAGACCTACGTCAGTCATGTCAATTTCTCTCTAGTCTTGTTGAGCGGAGGATGTACGCGCCTTGGCGGCATCGATCGAGCTGTCCGAATCGGATGCCGAGGCGATGTACACCGTTGCCAGAATGGCGAAGATATAAGCTTGTATGACGCCGGTCAGCAGGCCGAGCATGTCCATCAGCACGGGGAAGAAGAAGGGGGCGATGCTGAGCAGGATGGCAACAATCACCGCACCACTCATGATATTGCCGTACAGGCGCACGGCCAGCGAAATACCGCGTGAGAACTCGCTGATGATGTTGAATGGCAGCATGATGGGCGAGGGCTGGGCATAGGTTTTCAGATAACCCACGATGCCGACGCGCGAGATGCCGAACAGCGGTACGGCAACCAGCACGGCCAGTGCCAGGGCGGTGGTGGTCGACAGCGAAGCGGTCGGCGTATGGAACCCGGGTATGACTGTCATCAGGTTGGAGGTGACGATGAACAGAAACAGGGTGCCGGAGAAGTACACGATCAGGGTGGTCGGGCCGTGGGCTATCTCGCGAATCTGCGATTCAATGCCCTGGACGATGACCTCAAGCGTGGTACGCCAGCGATCCGGTGGCACATCGGGTTTCAGGCGACGCGTTATCAGTGCGGAGCCACCCGTCAACAAGGCCATGATGAACCAGGTGTTGGCAATGGTTGCGTTCACGGCAAGACTGCCGATGTGAAAATACACGAGGCTGTCAGGGGTCAGTTCCATCAGCGGCTTTCCCGTGCCAGCATCAGACGAACGCGAAAGAGCGTGAGGGTACGTACCAGCAGGAAGGCAGCGCCGTAGCCACACACAGCCCAGGCGCCGAGATTGACGGCCAGCAACCAGCCACACAGCAGCATCAGTGCAATTCTGATAATGGCGCTGGCGGCCAGCAAGGTGGTGCGAGATGAGGAGTTGAAAGCCTGTTTGATGCTCATGGACAGCCCGGCAAAGTAGGCGATGCCCACGAGGGTTCCTGCCAGGGCACCCGTTGCCAGAGTACTGCCATGGCTTGCAATGATGGTTGTCAGTGTGTTCATCGTCTATGACGCTCCTTATCCATCCACGACCAGGCGATGAGAATGCCCAGTGCCAGTCCGCCCAGAATCAGGGCAATGGTCCATGAAAAAGTGCTTTCGGTTATCTTGTCGAGCCACATACCCAGAAAAGCACCCAATACGGTCGGCAAGGCGATCGACCAGCCGATCATGCCAAATACGCTGATACCGCGCAGTGGGCTCTCGACCGGATGCTGCCGGGCTTCCTGCATGCGTCTGGCTTGTCGTCCGATCTTGTCGGGGCTTTTGTCGCTGGGCCTTTTCATGATCGCTAGTAAGCCCCGCGTTGCAATTTACTGAAGCGTCGAACCATGTCGGCCTCCAGACGAGACAGGGCCGAGCGGGCGACGCGTTCGGCATCGGTCAGTTCCAGAAAACTGTCCGTGACCTGCTTGTGCAGCAGTTCAAGGCTGTCGCCCTTGATGCCGCGACGGGTCACGATACTGACCTGCGCAGAACGCTTGACCAGCATGCCCTCATCGATGCCGAAATAGAGTTCATCACCTTGCACATCGGTGACAGCCAGTACCGAGGGCACCAGATCTGACAGGTAGTCGATATGGTTGGGCAGCATGCCGAAGCTGCCGGCACCGGCGGTGGCCTTCAGTCGGGTGATATCACCCTCGTACAGAACGCCAAGCGGCAGGCGGATGACGAGGTGCATGCTGTCATGCTCGCTCATTTGCCGCGTGCCTCGATGTCCGCCAGAGTGCCAGCCATGTAATAGGCGCTTTCAGGTAGCGGGAACTCGGTCTGAGACAGCAGTGTCTCGCAACCCAGCAAGGTGTCTTCCAGTGACACAGGGGCCGCGGTGCGTGTGTCGCTGCTGCCGACGGTGACAAAGGGTTGGGTGAGAAAACGTTCCAGCCGTCTGGCACGCTCGACGATGGCTCTGTCATGGGCGGACAGCTCCTCGATGCCGAGCATGGCAATGATGTCCCGCAGTTCTTCATAGTCTGCCAGCGTGCGACGAACCTCCCGCGCAATATCGTAATGGCGCTGACCCACAACCGTGGGTGTCAGCATGATCGAGTTCGATGCCAGAGGGTCAATGGCAGGGTAGAGCCCCTGACTGGCACGCTTTCTCGACAGCACTACCGACGCTGTCAGGTGGGAGAAGATATGCACCGCTGCCGGATCGGTCAGGTCATCAGCGGGTACGTAAACGGCTTGAATGGAGGTGATGGAGCCGTTGTGCGTTGAAGCAATGCGCTCTTGCAGTGCGCCGAGTTCGGTTGCCAGGGTTGGTTGGTAACCCACTCGTGAAGGCATACGACCCAACAGACCGGAGACCTCGGAGCCTGCCTGAACAAAACGGTAGATATTGTCGATCAGCAACAGAACGTCCTGATGGCGTTCATCGCGGAAGTATTCTGCAATGGCCATGGCGGCGTTACCGACACGAAAGCGCACGCCCGGTGCTTCGTTCATCTGACCGAACATCATCACCGTGTTGTCGCGAACACCGGCCTCGCCCATGTCACGGTACAGTTCCTCCGCCTCACGTGATCGTTCACCGATACCGCAGAACAGGCTGACTCCGTGATACTGCTTGATGGTGTTGTTGATCAGTTCGGTCAGCAAGACAGTCTTGCCTACCCCGGCACCACCGAACAGCCCCGTCTTGCCGCCACGTTGTATGGGGGCAAGCAGGTCAATGGCCTTGATGCCTGTTTCCAGAATCTCGCTAGCCCGGACCCGTTCCTGCAAAGAGGGCGGTTTCTGGTGGATCGAACGATGATTCTGACAGACCGGGTCGGGTAATTCGTCGAGCGGCTCCCCGAAGAGATTGAGCATGCGACCGAGTACCGCATCGCCGACCGGCACCTGAATGGGGGCGCCGGTGTCGCGCACGGCCGCACCGAGCCCCAGGCCCTGAGTGCTGTCCAGAGCCATGCACTGCACCACGCCGTTGCGGGGTGAGGTGGCGACCTCCATCGGCAGCTTTCCGGCGAACAGCAGATTGTTGAGTCGGGGCGCTTCGCCGTCGAATTGCACATCCACCACACCGCCGTGAATGGACACGACCTTGCCCGTGCTGATGTTCTCTTGTGTTTGCGGCTTCATGGAAGCAAGCATAAGAGCGCTGCCGTCGTTCGCCTATTGTGGGTTTCCGTAATGAGTCAGGGCATTCCTGTGGGTGTCCGCATGAAGCCGACTGTGCCGTTCGGACGGTGTTGTGCCTGCATGATCAGAGCTTGCCTTATCTTGTGGCAGACGCCTCATCATGAGGCAATGCAGGAAAGTTAAAGCCTGTCAGGAAGCAGCGTATCGCCCATTTCCGGCAATAGCGTGATGCAATACTTTCATTGCCATGCAACTGATCTTCGATTCTTGCGGATTGTTCGACTGCTGTGTTGTGCGCATGATGTCTCATCGTTCAGGACTGACTGGTTGAGAGCATGACAGCACGAATAAGCAGACGCACAATGATGAAGGGTGCCGCCGGTATGGCCGCCGCGCTGGCCATGCCGTCCATCGTGACGGCTCAGGGCAGCAAGCGCTATGACGGCAAGACCGTTCGCTTGTTGACATGGTCGGACGATACAGGCCTTGCGGTACTGAACCATATCGCCAAACCCTTCGAAGAGGCGACCGGCGCAAAGGTGATTGCCGATCGCACCGGCAGTACCTCCGAGATGGTCGCCAAGCTGCGTGCTGCGGGCGACCGCCCGCAATACGATGTCATTACTCTGGCAGGCGTCGGTGGTGTCACTCTGGCAGCTGATGGCCTGCTGGCAAAACCGGATCTGAACCAGCTTCCCAATCTGGAGCAGGTGGACCCGCAGTTTCGTACCGGTGCAGATGGTCACGGTATCGGCTACCTGCTGTGGACCGGTGGCATGATCTACAACACCAGAACCTTCAGTGAGCCACCTGTCAGCTACGCACAGCTGTGGGACGAGAGTGTCCAGAGCCGCCTGTTTCTGCCACCGGCGACCTGGACTGATGCGCTGGATACGGTCTTTGCCACCTCGAAGATGCTCGGCGGTGACGGCAGGGATGCAGAGGCTGCCTTTGAAAAGCTGGCGCAGCTGCGTGATCGTCTGCTGACCTTCGGTGAGAACCCGACCCAGCTTGTGGAACTGTTTCGCTCCAATGCATTGGACATCGGTGGTGTGTACGCACCCGCCTTCTTTGCCAGGGAGCTGGCCAATCCCGAGCAATCCAATATGGGCGCCACCTATGATCTGGAGGAAGGCTTCTTCGCCGATCTCATGTACACCATCATGCCCAAGTCCCATCCAGGTGATGACGATGTAGTTCATGCCTTCATCAACTACACGCTGGATGCCGGGGTACAGGGCGTCATGGCGGAGGCCGTGCTGAATGGTCCGGTGAATACACAGGCGGTGATGTCAGAGGCCGCTCGAAGCAGTCCCTTCATCATCAAGCCGGAGCAGCTGTCGGACAAGGCGGTGGTACACGACAAGGATTTCATTGCCTCGGTGCGTGAGGACTGGATCAAGCGTTATACACAAACGCTGTCTTGAGGCATGTCGGTATCGGCTCATGAAGGCAGGCCGCGGGTCCTGCCCTTGCCTCGCCGGGGAATCCGCGTGAATGCGCTGTATCGCCGGTCGGCACCGTGGTTGCTGTGTTTGCCAGCGCTGTTGCTCATCACGCCGTTTCTGGCTGCCTGTCTGTATATGCTGCGCTTCTCCGTGTCGGCAGATACTGGGGCCATCGACGGGTTTTCCCTGCAAGCCTATGTCGAGCTGGCGCAACCCTATTTCCTGCGATCGGTCTGGTTGACGCTGAAGCTGGCCGCCACCAGTACCATGATCGTGCTGGTACTGGCAATCCCGCTGGCAATAATGATCGTCACGACACGCAGTGCTTCCTGGCGGCGGGTCCTGACGGTTGTGGTGTTGTTGCCGATGATTCTGAACCTGCTGATTCAATCCTATGGATGGATTCTGCTACTGGGACCTGCAGGCGCCATCAATACAGCTCTGACACAGCTGGGTATCATCGAACGGCCACTGATCCTGTTGTTCAATGAAAAGGGTGTCCTTCTGGGGCTGGTGCAGACTTCCTTGCCACTGGCTGTATTTCCGCTGATGAGCGCCATGCGTGTGGTTTCGCAGGAGTATCTGGAGGCGGCCAGTGGTCTGGGGGCCAGTCAATGGCGCTCGTTTGCCGACATTACCCTGCCTCTGTTGAAACCGGGCCTGATCAGTGCCGGGTCGATTGTATTCGCCTTCAATGCCAGCGCCTTTGCGGTGCCCTTGCTGTTGGGCGGGCGCCGTGTGCGTATGTTGGGCCTGGCCATTCGCGACATGATCTCACCCTTGTTCAATTGGTCAGGGGCTGCCGCCGGGGGCATGGTGCTGATCCTGATCATTACCCTGGTTCTGGTGTTTTCGACCTGGCTGGTATCACGCAGCAGCGTGCGAGGTGTTTCATGAGCCGTGTGGGTTTGATGCCGGAAGAGGGCGGAGGAAGCTACAAGCTGCTGGTCTGTCTGCTTGCCGGGATCGGCATCATCATTGCGGCCGCACCGATGGCAATCATCGTCATCATGTCGTTTTCGGCGGCGGAAACGTCCAGTTTTCCACCGAGTGAGTTTTCCCTGCGCTGGTACGAGACCGCGCTGACACTGTTCTCCAGTGATGAATCCTCGGGTTCTCAGGCGGTGGGTGCGGCACTGAGCAGCAGTCTGCTGGTGGGGCTGGTGGTCATGGTGTTGTCGGTTGCCGCCTGCATTCCACTGGCCTATGCCCTCGTGCGTGGCCAGCGACGGCTTCGGCAGAGCATGGAACTGCTGTTCACCTTGCCACTGGTCTTTCCACTGGTCATGCTGGGTATAGCCTTCCTCCTGATAGCCGAAAGCCTGCGCTGGGAGCTGGGCATCTGGCGTTTGATCATTCCGCATCTGGCGCTGGTCATGCCCTTCGTGCTACGCAACTGCATGAGTGCGATGCAGAGCATCTCTCGAGAAACCGAAGAGGCCGCCATCTCGCTAGGAGCGTCCCCATTGCGTGCAGGTCTGGACATCGTCGTGCCGTTGATGAAGCCCGGCATTCTGGCAGGGCTGATCTTCGCCTTCATCATTTCCTTCAATGAATTCACGATCACGTTCTTCATGTACACCATCGATCAGAGCACGCTTCCCATCTGGATGTACAGTCGCACGGTCTCATCTCTGGACCCCTCCACTCTGGCTCTGTCAGTCTTCATCATTCTGATAGACCTGGTGATGATCATTGCCATCGACAAGATCATTGCTGGCCGCTCCAGCCTCTTCTGATGAACAAGGACACTGACTGATTCATGGGTATCGATTTGAGTATCGCCAGCGTCTCGAAGAAATTCGGACAGTTCGAGGCCCTGAAAGGCATTGATCTGGATATTGAAAAGGGCTCCTTTGTCTGTCTACTCGGGCCGTCAGGTTGCGGCAAGACAACCCTGCTACGCATCATTGCCGGCTTCGAGAAAGCCAGTGCCGGACAACTGCTGCTGGGCGGAAATGACATCTCCCGACTACCGCCTCACAAACGCGATTTCGGCATGGTGTTTCAGTCTCTGGCGTTGTTTCCGCACATGAGCGTGGCGGAGAACATCGCCTATGGTTTGAAGCTGCGAGGCCTCAGTAAGCTCAAACGTGATGATCGCGTCGCTGAACTGCTCGAGGTCATATCCTTGCCGGCCATTGCCGATCGGCCCGTCTCTGCACTCTCGGGTGGTCAGCGCCAGCGCGTTGCCATTGCCCGTGCTCTGGCGGTACAACCGCGGCTGTTTCTGCTGGATGAACCCTTGTCTGCGCTGGATGCACAGCTTCGTGATGCCATGCAGATCGAGCTTCGTCAGTTGCAACAGCAGTTCGGGGTCACAACCATTCTGGTGACGCATGATCAGACAGAAGCGATGATGCTGGCGGACAAACTCGTGGTGATGAAGGAGGGGGAGATCTGTCAGCAGGGCGCGCCGCAGGATATCTATCGACAGCCTGCGAATGCCTTTACTGCGGAATTTCTGGGAGCCTCCAATATTCTGGATGCCTCAGCCTCCGATCAGGGGCAGGTTCAGCTCTCTGGTGTGGATACCGTCTTCCGTACCGATGCACCGGCAGGAACCGCACTGAAGCTCTCCGTTCGGGCAGAGAGCGTCGTCCTGGATCGTGCACCTCATCTGTCATCCGGACCGCTGGGTGAGGTCGAGTTCATTCGCAACCTGGGGGCCAGCACGGAAATTCTCGTGAGAACGGGAGTATCGACGGTGAGGGTTCGCTTGCCTTCACGCGACTCGATTCTGCAGGATCTGCGGGTAGGCGAGCAGGTCGCCTTGCAGTTCGATGCGGAAAGCTGTGTCGTATTCCGGGCGGATGCTGCCTGAAGGAATCATTGTGACTCGGCCGACTCGTGGTCGGCTGAGTGCAGTGTTTTTTCAGGGTTGTATTGTGTGAAAGGTTTCCGAGGCTTTGCCAGGCAAGAAGCCTTGTCAATGCGCGTTCGTGTTTTCTATCAGGGATGGGCTGAACTGCATGACGCTGAGAATCTCGAACAGCATCTGAGCGCCGTTCTGAGCGGTGTTGGTGGTGGGATCATAGGCTGGTGCCACTTCAACCACATCACCGCCAACGATATCCAGGCCTTTCATGCCCCGTATGAGTGCCATGGCTTCGCGAGTCGTCAAGCCGCCCACCTCGGGTGTGCCTGTGCCAGGCGCAAAGGCAGGGTCCAGACTGTCGATGTCAAAGGACAGATAGGTGGGTCCTTCGCCGACGACATCACGGGCACGTTTGATGATGTCAGGCAGTTTGTGTTCGGTGATATCCCGAGCCTGGATGACGGTCATGCCTGACATCTCCGAGAATTCCCAGATGTAGCCCGCCGCCCCACGGATACCGATCTGAATGGTGCGTTCCGGATCCAGCACGCCATCGAGCACAGCATTGCGGAACGGCCCACCGTGGTGGAACTTTTCACCTTCGTAGGAACCTGCCGTGTCGCAATGGGCGTCGATATGAATCATGCCCACCGCTTGCTCCCGGCCAACAGCCTTCAGTGCCGGGTGACTGACAGAGTGGTCGCCGCCGACCATGAGCGGTGCCACCCCAGCCTCGATCAGCTGCAGGACAAAGGCTTCGATATCCTGATGGCTTTGTTGCAGGTCAAAGCGACTTTGAAGGGGCACATCGCCGATGTCGGCAACCCGCATCTCATGGACCGGTGCACAATCCAGTGCATCATTGTAAGGGCCCACCCGCTCGATGGCTCGTAGCGCGCGTGGTCCGAAGCGTGAGCCGTTGCGGTTGGTGACGCCCAGATCCATCGGCGCGCCGAACAATGCCACCTGCAGCTTTGTCCAGTCACTGCTGTCCATGCCCAGATGAGGGGCATCAAGCAAGGTCGGGATGCCGGAATAGGGAGCGGGTCGACGCCCTCCGGAAGAGAAGATCCTGTCGGCGATTTCCCGGTTGCGCGGGGTGAGCATGTCACCGCCATCGGAGCTGTCGAATTGGAGTTTCAGCGCGGTCAGTTTTGCGGGAGTCCAGGTCACGGTATTTCCTTTGTTTCCGATTTGTTCAACAGAGGGTTGAGTATGCAAACAGCATAGACTCTGTTTATATGCATTAAAATGAATCTTTATCCAACGAATGTTTGATTGGCTTGCAACAATGTTGCAATCTGTTTCAACGAGGTATATCTCATGGCTCGGCGCAAGAATGTATTTACCGGACAGGTAAGCGATCTGGACCTTCGACTGATCAGGGTCTTTCAGACCGTGGTCGAGTGTGGGGGGCTGTCAGCGGCACAAACCGTTCTCAATGTGGGTTGTTCAACCATATCGAAACAACTGACCGATCTGGAAACTCGTCTGGGTATGCGACTGTGTCACCGGGGGCGTAGCGGGTTCTATCTGACACAGCAGGGTCTGCAGGTTCTGACCTATGCCAGAGAGCTGATGAGTGCCACCGAAGAATTCAAGCGAGGCATCTCGACCATCAACGATCGTCTGGTGGGGCAGATCGAGATCGGTGTCATCGATTACTCCATTTCCGATGAAAACTGCCCGCTGATTACCGCCATCAAGACGTACCGGGAGCTGGCTCCGGGGGTGTCTGCCAACCTGACAATTGGAACACCAAGTGAACTGGAGCGCGGTGTGATCGATGGCAAACTGCATATCATCATCACGCCGGATTATCAGCGACTCACCGGTTTGCAGTACAGTCGTTTGTACGAAGAGGAGGTGGGCTTGTATTGTGGTGGTTCACACCCGGTTGCTCTGGCGTTACGCGAAGGTCGAGAGCTGACCGAGGAAGAGGTCTGTCAGCATGAGCTGGTTTACCGCGGTTACTACGAAGGTGAGAACGTGCGCAGTCGCAAACAGAAGTTTCCGATGGGGAGCACCGCCTATCAGACTGAAGCGGTACTGGCGCTGGTGAAGAGTGGCGTGTTTCTGGGCTACTACCCAACGCATTGCAACGAATTCATGGGGGACATGAATATCGAGGTTCTGCCGGAAGTGTTCCGCTACAAGGCGTCCATCTGCATGGTGTATCGTTCCAATCGCAGTCAATCAACCATATTGCAGGATTTCATCAGCTTGCTGGGAGATCTTGCCCGACAGGAGGCTTGATCAGTCAGTACACCCGGTGACTCAGGGGCTGCTCATATTGATACTGGATCTTTCAACGAACATGATGCCAGAATCGACACCGCAGGCGCGCGTAGGGCGCGGCACAGACTCTTGGTTTCAGGCAACACGGCAGGATTCAGCCCATGATTGATCAGACAACACTGGTGACCTATCTGGCCATACTACTGGGCTTTGTGCTGATTCCTGGTCCCGCCGTGCTACTGACCCTGGCGCGTGCGTCCGCATCAGGCACGAAAGTCGGTCTGGCCACCGGTCTGGGGATTGCGGTCGGTGACCTGATTCATACCGTGCTGGCCGTTGTGGGAATCTCGGCCATAGTTCTGGCATCGGCAACCTTGTTCACGATCGTGAAGTATCTGGGCGCGCTGTATCTGGTGTACCTGGGAATCCGGGCGATGCTGGAAAAGGTCGATAATAGCCAGCTGAGTGACAGGCAGTCCCTGTCGACGCAACTGGCGTTTCGCCAGGCTGTTCTGGCAGAAGTGCTGAACCCGAAGTCTGCCATGTTCTTTCTCGCGTTCCTGCCTCAGTTCGTGAACCCGGACAACGGCACTGTCTGGTTGCAGCTGACCGAACTGGGTTTGTTGTTCGTGTTACTGGGGCTCATGATGAATGTCGCGGTCGCCTTCAGCGCCGGCCACCTGGGCGGGTATCTGCGCCGGACACCCATCATTGCCCGCTGGCAGGGCAAGTTCGTTGGCAGCATCTACTGTGCGCTGGGGGTGCGTGTCGCTTTGCAGGAGCGCTAGTGCGTCGATCGGAACATCAGGTGATACTCAGAGTCTGCGTGCGTCCGTTCGACAAGGCGATCCGCCAGTTCCAGATTTCCGGGCTGCGCTACGTGTGAATATTTACCTTTTGCCGGTGAAGTAGCCCACCTGAGTCCATCCAGAGAATTCATACACTGATCGCATGTTCAGTCGGGAAGCAAGACGTTGCGCAAAAACGCGACTCCTGACTGAAAACGCGGTGTCAGTGCCCATTCAATTCATCTGGAGAAGTTGCAAAAATGAAGCGCCAACTGAAGTACGGTAGTGCTGGACTCTGTCTCAGTGTTGTATTGACGGCTTGCGGTGGTGGCAGTTCTGGTAGTCCTGACAGCAATTCACCGGGTGTGGATCTGTCGAATCCCCGAGGCGACAGCTTGACACTGCGACAGCGCATGACGACCGGTATCGATGCTTCGGATACCGACAGCCGGTGGTCATGCTCTTATCCGAATGCGGGTGACAGCACCACCACGTTCCAGTTCTGGGCTGACGGCAATGGCCGGAACCTTGAAGATGACGGAGCGACGGTGAATTTCACGTGGACTGCGGATGACGCCAACAATGCGGTAAGTGCGACGATTCCGGATCTGGGCGTGGGCGGATTGAACAGCATCGTCTTTCAGTCCGATGATCGATTCACGGCCTTTGACACGATCAATGATGAAGTCATCGCCTGTGAACGAGGCGAGGGTGAAACACAGGATGCCGAGCCAGGCGGCATAGACCTGGAACTGGCGTTGTCAAATGGTGCAGACACCTCGAGTCAATCCACGTTCTGGAACTGCGGTATCGTCAGCTATTCGTTTCTTGACGACGGTAACGCCATCCTCAGCGACGAAACGGGAGACTCACCCTTGACCTGGGAGGTCAATGAGGCCAACAGCATCGTGGCTTCGGGTTTCAGTGGCTTCGTTCTTCAGAATGTGTCGTTCCCGAGCGCCGATGAATTCACAGCAACCGATTTTCTCAGTGGTGACACTCGTCATTGCACACGGCAAGCCTTGAACCGTGATGAGGAAAGGTTGATTACTGGGAGGAGTCTTGTTGATATCGGGAATCAGAGCTGGGAGTGCGAGCTTGATTCCGAGCCGAATATCGATATACACATCCTGCTCTACGCCGATGGCAGCGGTCAGACGGTCGTCGTTTCAGAAGATGATCTGGATGGCAATGAGATCTCCTGGGAAGTGTCCGAGTTGACGGGTTCCCTGATCTTCGACGGTGATGAATTCGCGAATTTTGCCTTCGAGAACGATACCCGCTGGGTAGCCAACACCGACGAGGGGCGACTGTCTTGTGACATCAGGAACAGCATTCCACTGGACGCATTGCTGGTCACTTCGGCAACTGGCGCAGATCTGGACAACGCATGGGCTTGTAATGAGGACATCGGCATCGCCTTCGGATTTGACAAGACGGGAACCATTATCGACGGTAACGACAATGACCCGGTTACCTGGGAGACCTTCAACCTTGGATCAAGCCACGATATTGTTTTCACGGCCGCTGATGAATCAGATGAAGCGGAAATCAACAACGTCGTGATGCAGAACCTGGGCAGTTTTACCGGCACGGTTGGCGACCAGGCTTTGTCCTGCACACGCTGAGTCAAGCTTCAATGAGCGAGTCGGGATTGAACTGACACAGCTGGCAGCACGAAGAGAAGGGCGGGGTTCGTTCCATGAGGGAGCGAACTTCGCCTTTCTTCGTTCTGGCTTACCGAGTTGCCCTGATACTGCAATTGTTTCGATTCTGCTCGTGAACGCTGACAACGGCACGGCAGGAACAATTCCACTGCAAGGCGGAGGCGACAACATCAATGTGATTTTCCCAGAGCAATCTGTTCATGATGTGCCTGGTGGTGAGAGTCCAGAGACATGAAGCCGTAGAATCCCAGCGCCTTCAGCCGCACCGGCAGATCATTGTCGCTGGCGGAGATGGTGATCGTTGCGCCAGAGTCGGAAAGCTCTGTATCTATTGGCCAGCCGCGAGACTGTTCGAGAAACCGGGAATGGGCCGGCACCATGCGATGAATGGCGGGTACTGCTTCGGCCGATCCGCTCACCGTGAACTGTACCGTCTTGTCTTGCCGGAACACCTTTGTCGATGCATTCGTGGATACCATGAGAAGGTTCATGTCGAGCAGATGCAGTCGCAAGCCATCCAGGTCTACTGTTGACCAGTCGGTGTCGGGATTTGCCTCCAGCAGAGCAGTCATCTCTATCAGCGCAGCGAATGTTGACTGGCCGCTTTCGCGGGCTGTAACACGACTGTCTGCAGGTTCATGCATCATTGCTGCTTCATGACCCTGGTGTGGATCTTCTTTCTCTGCGTGAACAAGAGTGGGCGCGGCAATTGCCAGACAGATGAAAAATACGAATCTACTTGTCATTCGAGCCTTCCTGGTGGAAATGAAGACTGATCTTGCACGACTGGATTCACTACGTACAGGGTCTCCTCGATCATGAGCAAGGTGCATCTGCCCGAAGTCTTTGACAGAAGTTGACGGCAGAGTGGGATGCAAGGGTAAGCCGATCAGTGGTGGAGTGCAGTATTTACCCGGACACAGTCACGTTTACAACGCTCAGTTGCCTCTGGAGTCAATTGCACACGCGTTGATGCCGATACAACGTGTGTTCTGGCACTTTCCTTGTTACGATATTTACAATGGTCTCCCAACACAGAAGTTGCAGATTGCAGCGCTTTCGCCGTGCTGGTTGCTTGTTGATGTGCATTTTTCTGCTCTGTCTGGCTAGCGCACAGACGCTCCATGCCATGAGTATGTCAGTCATGCACGCGACTGTTGCGATGGACGATATGGCTGTGCCAGACCCTGCGCATTCCAGGCACCCTGCAACGACAAGTACCGCGTCATCAATGAGCGCGGAAACGGCAATGCCCTGCGATAACCCTGGATGCATGCACTCTGCAAACTGCACTGGCGGGTGCGTTGCAAGTGGCTGCTATGTCACTCCGGGGGTGCCAATGGCCGCGCAACTGGTCATCGAGCTGGAACGGTCCGAAGGAGTTCCGGAGGTCTTCGGTCGGGCGTTGATACCATCGTCCCGTTTCCACGATCCATTGTACCGACCTCCAAAGCATCCGATCTGAACAGCTTCTGTGGCAATAGCAGAAGCTGACAGGTTTCAGGAGTACTGATCAGATTGCAGCTTGTTCCATGCTTGCGGTTTTATCATGCGCCTGAACTATTCCAGAGTTTGCTTGACAGGGTTGAATCATGGACCGACGGTCATTTCTACAATACAGCAGTATGGCGGCGCTGGCGACGGCCATGCCACGGGCGGTTATAGCCAGTTCGCATGCCGCAAAGCGCGTCGATATGACGGCTCGTGCGGGCAAGGCCCATATCGTGGGGCCGGATTTCCCGGCCACCGATATCTGGGGGTTCAACGGCCAGGTACCGGGCAGCCCCATCAGACTGACTCTGGGTGAAACCATCGAAGCCCACGTACACAACAAGCTGAAAGTGCCGACGGCCGTGCATTGGCACGGCATACGGTTACCGAATGCCATGGATGGTGTTGCGGGTCTTACCCAGGCTGCCATCGAGCCGGATGATTCCTTTGTCTATCGATTCACACCGCCCGATGCCGGCACCTACTGGTATCACTCTCACCTCAACGCCTACGAGCAGGTTGGGCGAGGCTTGTATGGTCCACTGATTATCGATGAACTCGAGCCGCCGCGTGTCGACAGGGACCTGGTGTGGATGATTGATGACTGGCGTTTGCTTGAAGATGCATCAATCAGCAACGACTTCGGCGCGGGACATGATCGATCCCATGCAGGGCGTATCGGCAATGTGCCTACCGTCAATGGTCGGTTCAAGGATATCGTCAAGGTACGAAGCGGCGAACGAATTCGCTTGAGGCTGATCAATGCGTCCAATGCGCGTAACTTTGCCTTGTCGTTCGGCGATCTCGTGCCCTCTATCATCGCTGTTGATGGGCAGCCGGTAACCCCGCATGTTCAGACAGGGCCTGTGGTGGTTGGTGCAGCAGGCCGTGTTGATCTTGTCATTGACATGACGGGAGATCCCGGAAGCAGTATGCCAGTGACTGACAGTTTCTATCGAGAGTCCTTCGATCTGGTCAAATGGGTGTACGAGGCAAGTCCGATGCGAGAATCGCTGCTGGATACGCCCATCGCGCTGGCTCCTGCAACGATTCCCGAGCCTGATATCAGCAGTGTCGATCCATTGAATATTGTCATTGCGGGTGGCGCCATGGGAGGGCTGCGCCGCGCCAGGCTCGATGGGCAATGGATGGGTTTACGAGAGATTGCGCAACAGGGTTACGTCTGGGCGATCAATGACACTGTCGGCAACAGACTGGATATGCCACCCCTGCTCGATGTCGCACGGCATGAGTCGGTTCGATTCGTGTTCGACAATCAGACCGCATTTCCGCACCCCATGCATCTGCACGGACATCACATGAAGCTGCTTGCCATCAACGGTGAAGAGTTATCAGAACCTCGCTGGGTCGATAGCCCGCTGCTGATGCCCAACAGCACAATGGAACTGGCTTTCGTGGCAGACAATCCGGGAGACTGGCTGTTTCATTGTCATGCCCTGGAACATCATGCCGCTGGCCTTGGCGCCCTGGTGAGGGTCCGATCATGAACAACTCGAAGAAACCATCGATGAAAATGAAGAATCCGGCGTACCTGGCTTTTGGCTGTTCACTGGTTCTACTGGTATCGGGAGTCGTGCATTCGCACAACGGCGCTACCGGTATCGTCAAGCAACGTATGGATGCCATGGGTGATATGGGGGATCGATCCAGCGACGTGGCTGACATGTTCAAGGGGAAAACCGCTTTCGACAAGCAGCTGATAGCTGCTGCTGCAGATTCCTTCATCGAGCACGGGATGGAAATGCCAGGCCTGTTCCCGGACAACAAGATGAGCCGGACCGGTAGTCAGACTGAAGCTCTGCCCGCTATCTGGTCACGATGGAAGGAATTCACTGAACTGGCAGACGATCTTGTTACCCGTAGCGAGTCCTTGCAAGCACTGGTCAAGACAACGGATGAGCCGCGAACCCTTAAACGCGCCTTCTTTCGAACGACCAAAAGCTGCTCGGGTTGCCACAAGCAGTTTCGCAAGCCCAAGGATTGAACGTGAGTCCGCGATGGTTTGCCGTAGCGATTGCCGTAGCACTGTCGGGTCTGTTTTCCTGGAAGGTGATTGAAGGTCAGAACCAGCCACGTCTGCCCCTGCATGAATTGCCGGGGCTTGAAGGGAACTCGTTCGATGGCGCTTATGTCGCGACCACGGCCGGGTGCGTGGCTTGTCATACTGATACGGAAAACGGCGGGGCCCTGCTATCGGGCGGTGTGCCTTTCGAGACACCGTTCGGTACGATCTACTCGCCGAACATTACCAGCGATGTCGAGACCGGTATCGGTGGATGGAGTACGCAGGAATTTGCCACAGCGATGCTGACGGGTCTATCGCCAGAGGGCGAGCATTACTATCCGGCGTTTCCGTACACGGCCTACAGTGTCATGAGTGCTCAGGAGCTGGTGGATCTCAAAGCCTGGCTCGACACCGTCGAGCCGGTTGCCAGCGTTACC
The DNA here is from genome assembly GCA_947499955.1 of uncultured Granulosicoccus sp. Taxonomy (GTDB): domain Bacteria; phylum Pseudomonadota; class Gammaproteobacteria; order Granulosicoccales; family Granulosicoccaceae; genus Granulosicoccus. The sequence goes on along the minus strand of CANMQI010000005.1, from coordinate 358,932 downwards.
CCCGAACACGATTTGCCCTGGCCTTTGTCGAACCGCTTGAGTGTGACCGGGTGGAAGGTACTGTTCTTCGATGCGCAGCGCACCGTCGATCCTGACCCTCGCGGTGCCTACCTGGTCAACGGTCCGGGGCACTGTGCCGAGTGCCATGCATCTCGGAATGTGCTGGGAGGCGTGACAGATCGAGCGCTTGGCGGCAACCAGCGCGGACCTGATGGGGAGGCCGTACCGGGCATTACAGCGGAGCACCTTGCCGACTGGACGGTGGAGGATCTGGATCTGTTTCTGGAGGTGGGTATAACACCGGACGGGGATTTCTCCGGTGGCCATATGGCGGATGTCATCGAATACAGCACCGGATTGTTGTACCCGGCCGATCGCAAGGCCATGGCGCGCTACCTTCTGTCCAGTGCCAATGGGTCATGAGGTGGGCGCAACCCTGATGGGTATGTCCATGCAATGGGGTGGGTCCGGGTGAAGATGCCGGAAAACAGTTCATCAGGTAATCCTGATCGAATGCCGTGTTGCTCTTTCGGCAATTCGTCGCTGCCGTTTGGATAATTCCGCCGCAGAATCAGACTGTCTATATTGGTGCCTTCTCAATCAATGGAAGGCGCTCGGATGTCACAGTCACTTGGTGTGGTCGAAAGTCGTTTGCAGGAGCTGGGCCTGGTATTACCCTTGCCGCCGAAGCCGATAGGCAATTATCTGCCCGCTGTTGAAGTCGGTAATATGCTCTATGTGTCGGGTACTCTGGGTACCATCCGCGATGAGAACGACAATGACATCATGCCCATCAAGGGCAAGCTGGGTGCGGAGCTGACCATAGAGGAAGGCTATCAGTCGGCAAAGTACATGGCCCTGAATCACCTGGCCCTGATGAAGAAGGTCATCGGTGATCTTGATCGCATAGAACGTATTGTCAAGATGGTCGGCTATGTCAATTCAGCGCCGGGTTTCACCGAAGCGCATCTGGTGCTCAACGGTGCATCCGACCTGTATGTGCAGGTGTTCGGTGAAGAACGCGGCAAGCATGCCAGAGCTGCACTTTTCCAGAATGAGTTGGGGCTGGATGCTCCGATCGAGGCGGAAATGACCGTTCTCCTGAAAAGCTGATCCTGTTCTACACCGTCCAGGCGGATTGCGCCCTGTCCAGAGCTGCCTGGTCCAGTTGCTGCCATTTCCTGAATTGTTCCTGCGCACAGTCGGAGAAGGACAGGGTTGCGGGTGATAATGTTCTTCGCTTGCGGTAGGCAACAGACAGATTGCGATTGGCAAATGCCTTGCAATCCAGATTGACCGGGACCAGTTCGTCACTCAACAACTCTGAATAGGCCGCCTGCACCGGCATGAAGACCACGCAGTTGTTCATATGGGCAAGCTTTCTCAGGAAGTTGAGCTGGTTGCTGACCATGCGGGGAGCAACCCTTGCCTTTTCCCGCTTGGCTGCACGCATGAGCAGCTGGCTGATGCCAAAGCGGCCATCGGGAAGCACGTGGTCATAATTAAGCAGTTCCTTCAGTGACACGGGTGTGCCGCAGGCCAGAGGGTGTCTCGACGGCACGAAAGCATGCAGGGGCTGCCGGTAGTCGGCAATGATTTCAATCGCGTCGTGATGTGCATGGTCATAGACAAAACCGATGTCAGACTCATACCGGTCCAGTGAGTCTACCGTCTCATCTCTGGACATGATGGCCACCTCGATACGCACGTCCGGAAACATCTGGGCATAATTCGTCAGCACATCGGGGAGAAAGTTCTCGGTAATGCCCTCGACCGTGGCTATGCGAATGGTGCCACGATGCATGTTTCGCAGCTCATCGATGTCTGACCTGACCAGCAACACTTGCGCATCTATTTTCTGGCCGTGAATACGCAGTCGTTCTCCGGCGGCCGTGAGTGTGACGCCATCGGATCTACGCTCCAGAAGAGTGCAGTCAAGCTCGTGTTCCAGTGCAGAAATCTGACGACTGATCGCGGATGCGGCCACATGCAATCTTTCGGAAGCGCGGCGTATCGACTGGCATTTTGCGACCTCCAGAAAGTATCGTAAGGCATTGAAGTTCATTGAAAAAGCAGGTGTCCGGTTGATAAGGGGCGCGGTCCGATGATAGACCTGTCGTTGCCGAAAAGGCAACGCGACCATCGCAACTTGTTACTACCACGTTGCCCGAGTCAGGGGGGATACTCGAGTACAACTTCTGCAACATCGCTTATCGAGTGGAGTTGCAGGATCAACTGGAGTCGGGCAATCAGAACGGCGCCTCCAGTTTGCAAGTTCACGGTTTCGATGTTCACCGAATTCATTCTCGACGTGGCCTGTGGCGGCGTTGCAGCAAACCTGGAAGTGGAGAAGCTCTAGCATGAAACTCAGACACAGCCTTTCATTGATGGTCCTCGCCCTGGCATCCGCAGGGGCAACGCACGCCGATACCATCGAGTTGAAACTGGGCCATACCGGTGCACCCACGCATCACTATCAGACCATCTCGCAGATGTTCGCCGATGAAGTCGAGACGCGAACCGATGGCAACATCAAGATTACCGTGTACCCCGCCGATCAACTCGGCAAGCAACTGGAAGCGGTTGAAGGCACCATGATCGGTACACAGGACATCTTTCTGGTATCCGATACCGTACTGTCCAACTGGGTGCCGGACATGGGCATTCTGAACCTGCCGTTCCTGTTCTCTTCTCTGGATGAGGTGCATGAGGTTCTGGAAGGTCCGGTCGGTGACAAGCTGGAAGAAAAAATGCAGGGAACCGGTGCAGAAGTCATCGGCTGGTGGATGGGTGGCTTGCGAAACGTGACCAACAACGAAAAACCCATTACGGTACCGGCTGATCTGACCGACCTGAAGATTCGTGTACCCGAGGGCGAAGTGTTCGTCGAAACCTTCAAGGCTCTGGGTGCCAAGCCTGTCGTCATCTCTTTCGGTGAGTTGTACACGGCCTTGCAACTGGGTACGGCTGACGCGCAGGAAAACCCACCGGCACACATCCTGACGCAAAAGTTCTACGAAGTGCAGGCCTATACCTCACGGACAGCTCATATCTATCTGGGCTCACCACTGATCATGAACAGCGACAAGTTGGCCTCCATCCCCGAAGATTATCGCACCATTCTGCTGGACACAGCTACGGAAATGGCGGCGATACATCTGAAGATGGTCAATGATCTGGAAGAGACACAATGGGCAGAACTGGCTGATCTGGGCAACCAGATCAATGACGTTGATACCGCTCCGTTCAAGGCAGCGGTTGCGCCAGTCATCGAGCAGTTCAAAGGCAAGCTGGATGCCGAGCTGATCAGCGAGATACAGACCACGCTGTCCAAGTAGTTCCTGCACGCGATCGTTTAGTTCGGCAGCGGAAAAGGCAAAGAGCAGAATGAGCATGGCGAGAAAAATGATCGACCTTCTGGAGACGGTGCTGCAAGGTCTGGCGGGTGTCTGTCTCGCCCTGGTCTTCGTGCTCGTCACCGCCCAGGTACTTGGACGCTTCGTGTTCAACATCTCACTGGCCACGGCCAGCGAGCTGTCCATCTACGCCATGATCTGGGCGATCTTTCTGGGTGCCACCGTGGCCTTTCGCAGCAAGAAGCACATCGCCATGAGTTTTTTCAAGGACAAGGCCGGAGAGCAGGCCGGGCGGGTGATCAGCATCTTTGTGGTCGCCTGTCTGGCGCTGTTCCTCGGCATCATCGCCTTGAAGGGCTATGACCTGACGCTCAGAGCCATGCGTCAGATGTCGCCTGCCGCCGGTATGCCTGTCGGTTACGTCACCATGGCCATGCCCATCTGTTCGGCGCTGGCGCTCATCTTCCTGCTGGAAGAGCTTGTCGATCAGTTCAGGAAGTCATAGAGCCATGACCGAGATATTGTTTGCCGTCTTCTTCATCTTGCTGCTTCTCGGCGTGCCCATTGCGTTTTCGCTGGGTCTGGCTTCAGTGGCAGCCTTGTATTATGGCAGTTCCATTCCCTTGATCATACTGCCACAGAAGCTGTTCAACGGCCTGAACAGTTTTCCCTTTCTTGCCATACCCCTGTTTCTGCTGGCGGGCAATATCATGGCCGCTGCCCAGATTTCCGAACGACTGGTCAAGCTGTCCGGTTTGTTGCTCGGCCGCTATCCCGGCGGGCTGGCGCAGATGTCTACAGGTGCTTCGGCATTTTTTGGTGCCATATCGGGCTCCGCGCCGGCAACGACATCGGCCATCGGTTCCATCATGATTCCCTCCATGATCAAGCGCGGTTATCCGGCGCCGCTGTCGGGTGCCATCGTGGCCTCATCCGGTGCGCTAGGACTGATCATTCCGCCGAGCCTGACGATGGTGGTGTACGGCGCCATTGCCGAGGTCTCCATCGGGGACCTGTTCATTGCCGGCATCGTGCCCGGCATCATGATTGCCCTGGCGCTGGGGCTCGTCAATTATCTCATCGCAAGGCGCAACAACTTCGGCCAGCTGGAGCAGCTGGATCGCGCCGAAAAGATCACGGTGGTTCGTGAGAGCGGTCTTGCCTTGTTGATGCCATTGATCATTCTGGGTGGCATCTATGGCGGAATATTCACGCCGACGGAATCCGCCGCTGTTGCCTGCCTGTACGGCCTTATCGTCGGCATGCTGATCTATCGTTCCATCAGTTTCCGTCAGCTGGGGCCGTTGTTCGTCCAGACGGCCATCAGTTCTGCGGTGGTGATGTATCTGATGGGCACCGCCAATGCGTTCTCCTACATCATTACCAGCGAACAGATTCCGCAGGCCATAGCCGCCCAGATACTGGACTACACCAGTGTCACCATGCTCATCATGCTGCTGGTCATGGTTCTGCTATTGATCGCTGGCACCTTTCTGGATAACGTGGCAGCTCTGGTATTGTTGGTACCGACTCTGGGTACACTGGTGGCACAAAGTGGTATCGATCCGGTCTACTTCGGGGTGTTTACCGTGGTGGCGTTGGCGGTGGGGAATTTCACGCCACCGGTGGGGCTGAACCTGTTCATCGCCTCCGGGCTGTCAGGCAGCAGTATCGAGGCAACCTCGCGCAGTGTGCTTCCCTATATCGCCGCCTATGTGGCCATACTGCTGGTATTGATCCTGCTCCCCGGCATACCCTTACTGTTGCTTTAGCAAAATGAAGACTGACACCATGATGACTGCCAGCGACATGGCTCGTTTGCTCCATAGCGGCGAGAAGACGGCCGTAGACCTGATCACTGATCTGTTGGCGCAGATACGTGACAGTGCAGATCAGTCGATCTTCATCACCGTGACGGAACAACAGGCGTTGCGCGACGCTCGGGCCAGTGATGAGCGCCGAGCTCTGGGGCAGCTTCTGGGGCCCTGGGATGGTGTGCCCATGGTCTGGAAGGATCTGTTCGATACGCGGGGAGATACCACCACAGCCGGTTCTCGCGTCCATGCCCATGCTGATGCTGCGCAACACGATGCGGCCGTTGTGGCAGCCTGTCGTCAACAGGGTCTGATCTCGCTGGGCAAGACCAATCTGTCCGAATTTGCCTACTCGGGTCTGGGCCTGAATCCTCACTATGGAACGCCGGTCAACCCTTCATCCGATGGTGAAGACCGTGCGCCGGGTGGCTCGTCATCGGGTTCGGCTGTCGCTGTCGCTGCCGGACTGGTGCCGATCGCGGTGGGAACCGACACGGCAGGGTCGGTCCGTGTGCCGGCGAGCTTCTGCGGCATTACCGGCTACAAGGCCAGTCAGAGCCGGTATTCGTCCGAGGGCATCTATCCCTTGTCGCGTAGCCTGGACTCGGTCGGCCTGTTTGCCCATGACATGAACGACATCATCATGCTGGACGGCATCATGCGGGGCAGGGCAGATGAACAGCTCAAAGAGCAACAGTTGTCGGAGTTGTCATTCCTGATTCCAGATAATGTCGTGTTCGATCAGATCGAAGACGATGTCCTGACATGTTTCGAAGAGACAGTCAAGGTGCTGCAGAACGCCGGTGCTCGAATTCGAAGAGAGTCGTTTCCCATTCTGGATGAAGTAGGCCGGTTGTTTCGACAGCACGGCACGCTGACGGTGGCAGAAGCGGCAACCCTGCATCAGGCACTATTGGCGAGCCCCGAGGCTGAGCAGATGGACCAGCGAGTGCGTGAGCGCATGGGGACTGCATCCGATTTTACTGCGCAGGACTATATACAGTTGCAATGGGCCAGGGAGCGCCTGCAACAGCAGACAGCGGAAGCCCTGGGTGAGACCTTGCTGCTGTTTCCCACAACCGTCATCACGGCACCGGCCATTGCGGCACTGGAAGCCGATGATGAACTCTTCAAGCAGGTCAACCTGCTGACACTCAGGAATACCATGTTGGGCAATTATCTGGGAACGCCCGGTGTCAGCCTGAAGATCGGCAAGGATGGGAGGGGTTTGCCTATCGGTGCTCTGGTATCGGCGGCGGCGGATCAGGATGATCGCTTGTTGAGTGTCTGCAAGGCCGTGGAAGCTGCGTTGCTCGGATAGTTCTGCTCGGTAACATGACGCGACCGAATCGAGCCTATTGCCCGTTGATCTCCAGCACTTCATCAAGGCTCGTCTGAATGTTTTCCCCCAGTGATTCGGACACGACACGGCAGATTCGTGGCAGCGTACGGCGAGTGCTGATGGCAACGCTGATGCTCTGATGGGACACGCTCTTGTCGGACACCGCGATGGCTACCAGAGATCCTGTCTTGAGTTCGTGAGCCGCATCCAGTTGAGATGTGAGTGCGATGTGGCTGCCGGCCATTACCAGCTGTTTTACCAGCTGCAATGAATTGGTGACCACGGGAGGCCGTTCATCCGTGAACATCCAGGCGTGCTGACTTTCCAGAATTCGTCGGATGGCCAATGATCGACTTTGCAGCACCAGTACCTGTGACCGTATGTCCTTCAGCGACACCTTCTTGCGCGTTGCCAGCGGGTGATTTGCAGCAACGATGCAAACCAGTGGCAGCGAGGCATTCCAGACGAGGTGTATATCGCGTTGAGGCTTGATATTGAAGGCCAGAGCGATATCCGCCTCACCGGCGTCCAGAGCGGTTACTGCCTCATCCGGTGTCATGATTTCCACATCGATCCGCACTTTTGGAAAGCGTGTCGCGACCATGTTGAGGAAGCGCGGTATCGGGCCATTCACCAGGCTGTCCATGGTGACGAGTCTGATGTGACCCAGATCGATACCCTGCATCTGTTTGATGTCTGACCAGATCCTGTTCTCGTCGGCCTGCCAGCGCCTGATCAGCACGATCAGTGTTTCACCTGCGGCAGAGAGCGTCATGCCTGTGCTCAGTCGGTCAAACAGTTGTACGCCGAAGCGCTCTTCGAGTATCACGATCTGGCGATCAATGGCGGAGGCAGAGATGCCTATGGCGCGTGATGCGGCCTGTATGGATCCGTGTTTGGCCACAGCGTCGACATAGTTCAGACCTCTGGGAACAAGATGCAGGTGCATGACAAGGCATTCTGATTTATAGAATGCATTGTTGTTCATAATGTTATGGATGGCAATGCTTTTCTGAGGCAGACTCTGTTCCGTACCTCGCCACTTGAAGGTGTTTCATCCATGTCCCCCGAGCTCGCCAGCCTGAATGACGCTCCTCGAGCAGAAGCGGTTCGACTGATGACAACGCTGGTTGAGCGATCTGCCTGGGTGGCTGAAGCGGCGTTGAACGCCAGGCCGTTTCAATCGGATGAGGCCCTGACGGCCGCTCTGGTGGAGATAATCCTGGATGCAACCCCGCAGCGACGGCTGGCACTGTTCAACGCGCATCCGGAGCTGGGTGGGCGGGATGCCAAGACCGGCCAAATGACGCTTGCATCAACCGGTGAGCAAGGGCGTCTGGGTCTTCATCTGCTGACAGGGGAAGAAGCCAGCCGCCTGTCGCAACTCAATGAAGACTATCGGAAGAAGTTCAAACACCCATTCATCATTGCCTTGCACCGAATTCCCGAGCGTGCAGCCTTGTTCGAGCTTTTCCAGTCTCGATCGAAGGCATCGGCCATCGAGGAACATGTGACCACACTCGCGGAAATCACGTCGGTCATCCGGTCGAGAAGTCGTGCCGCTTTCGGTTTAACCAATCTGACAGTCCCTCTCAATTGAAATACATTCCCGGAGATTTTCATGAAAACCTTGCTCACTGTTGTTGCCTCATCCGTGCTTGCATTGTCTGCAAGCTCGTCGATAGCTGCTGAACGAATTCGCGTTGCAGGAAATTTTGCCGCGGAACATTCCTCATCACTTGCCATGTCAAAATTCGAGGAGGAGCTGGAAGCCTTGTCCGATGGTGCCTTCGAGGTTGATATCTTCCCTGCACAGCAACTGGGTGGTGCTGCCGAGAACGTGCAGGCAGTCAAGATCGGTGCAATCGAATTGATGTGGGTGGGTACCGCCTATCTGACCCGGACAGTACCGGAACTCGAGATCATTGGTCTGCCATTTCAGTTCGAAAGCCGGGAACAGGCATTCAGCGTGGTTGACGGCCCGGTTGGAGTTGCTCTTGATGAGAAGATGGCAGCGGAGGGCATGACGTCACTGGGGTATATGGAGCTGGGCTTCAGACAACTGACCAACAATGAACACCCCATTGAAACGGTTGACGATATCGCTGGTCTGAAGATTCGCCTGCAACCCAACGAGACGCATCTTGCAACGTTCAGAGCGCTTGGCGCCAACCCGGTTGCCATGGATGTAAAGGAGTTGTATTCAGCGCTGGAGCAAGGCGTGATAGACGGACAGGAAAACCCCTTCGCCATCATCAATGTCGCTGGCTATCCCGAAGTCCAGAAATACGTGTCCAACACAGGTCACTTCTTCGATTTCATCTCGGTGGTTGCCAACCGCAAGTGGTTCGACAAGCTGGATGCGGACTCTCAGTCCATGGTCAAGGCTGCGATGAATACGGCAATCGAGTACCAACGAGAGATGGCTGAGCAGCAGGATGCCGAAGCACTGACAAAACTGACGGATGCCGGTATGACCTACACTGAAGTATCGCCCGAACTGGCGCATGATCTGCGCGAGCAAACCGCTGATGTCGCCAACGAGACCCGTGCTCGGCTGGATGCCACCCTGGTGGATTTGCTTGATGCAGAGTCCGCCAGTCTGATTCAATAGTTCAGGACACACGATGAACCTGATCTCTCGCGGTCTTGGGGTCGCTGATCGCAGTGCACGCCTGGCAGTCATCACGGCAACGGCAATCATGGTTGTCGTGGTGTCTGCTCAGGTGGTCATGCGGTATGTGTTCAACGGCTCATTTGACTGGGCAGATGAGGTTTCCAGGCTGGCATTCGTCTGGGCCATTTTTCTGGCAATTCCGTTGGGCGTGAGTCAGGGAAGCCATGTTGGAATCGGACTGCTGGTGGAGCGTTTGCCCACCAGGGTGAGTCATTGGATACAGCGGCTCATGAATCTGCTGGCAGGTCTGATGATGCTGGTTGTTTTCGGCGGCGCGCTTGTCGTGTCGCATGCCACCTGGTCGGAGCGATTGGGATCGATTGATGTCACATCCAGCGTCTTTTTCTTCCCAGTCATCATTGGAGCGGCGCATTCGGCCCTTCACCTGTTGGTTGGCACTTTCGCACCACAGGAGTCGACAACATGAGCCTGTACGTCATTGTCTGCTTTCTGGTGCTGGCCTTTCTGGGAATGCCATTAGCGTTCTCTCTGGGAGTATCGGCTCTGGCTGGCCTGTGGTTATCGGGCATTGATTTACTGGTGTTGCCACCGAGGCTGATGAATTCGGTGAATTCGTTTCCGCTGATGTCCATCCCCTTGTTCATGGTCGCGGGTGAGTTGATGCTCAAGGGTGGCATCATGGAACGGCTGGTAGACCTTGCGAATGCCTTCATTGGTCGAGTGAGGGGAGGGCTGGCTCAGGTGGCCATCATTTCCGGCGCGGGTCTGGCATCAGTATCAGGGGCTGCTGTTGCCGACGCGTCGGCATTATCATCGACGCTGGTGCCACCGCTCGAGAAGCAGTATGGGCTGGGTTTCTCGACCGGAATTGTGGCCGCGGCGGCCAATCTCGGGCCCATCATTCCTCCATCCGGTGCCATGATCGTCTACGCCTTCATGGCAGGTTCCAGCGTGTCCGTGGGTGGCATGTTCATGTCGGGTGTCATCCCGGGACTGATTCTGTTCAGCATGCTCATGGTGCTGTGCTGGTTCATTGCCTGGTACCGCGACTACCCGTTGGCGGGTGAGCCGGTAACATTGCAGAACATCATGATACAGCTGAGACGATCACTTCTTGTCTTCATGATGCCGGTGATTGTCATTGGCGGAATCGTGTTCGGAGCGTTTACGCCGACCGAAGGTGCCGCAATCGGCGTTTGCTATGCCTTGTTTCTCGGGTTCTTCGTAACGCGCAAGCTGAAGATTGCGGACTTGCCGCAGGTGCTTCTGACCGCCGCTTCCACGTCCGCCATGGTGGGGGCGATGATAGCCTTTGCATCGACAGTGACCTTTCTGTTCACGATCGATATGCTGCCGTTGAGGCTCGCCGGTTTGATGCAGGGCGTCACTGACAGCCCCTTTGTGTTCCTGTGCCTGGTGTCGCTGATGCTTCTGGTGGTCGGCATGTTCCTGGAATCCAATGCGGCTTATATCATGCTGGTTCCGTTGTTCCACCCCATCGCATTGCAATACGGAATTGACCCATTGCACTTCGGGTTCATTTTCGTGCTCAACCTCGTGATTGGCATGTTGACGCCTCCGGTTGGCGTGGTTCTGTTCGTGGTCTGTGGCATTACCGGTGTCCGCATGGGCGAACTGGTTCGACAGAGTTGGCCATTCATTGCCGCCATGTATGCTGTGCTGGTTCTGTGCATGGTGTTTCCCGCTGTGGTCACCTGGTTGCCCGAGAGGCTCGGCTACTGATGAAACTGCTATTGCTTAACCCCAATACCAGCGTCGCACTCACTTCACGCCTGGAAGCGTCCGCAAGGCAGGTGATTTCGAGCCAGGTGGAGCTTTCTACCTGTACAGCGTCAGAGGGTTTTCCCTACATATCGTCGAGAGCGGAGGCGCAGTTGGCAGGGGCCTGCGTGCTGTCTGTTCTTGCGGAGAAGGCCGGGACCTACGATGCGGCCGTCATCGCCGCTTTCGGCGATCCCGGACTCTCCGCCGCACGCGAGTTGTTTGACTGTCCTGTTACGGGCATGAGTGAATCCTCCATGCTGGCGGCCTGCTCCGTGGGGGAGCGATTCGCCTTCGTGACTTTCTCCCCGCTGTTGGCTCCCTGGTATACCGAGCAGGTCACCCGAAGCGGTCTTGGCAGCCGCTTCGCGGGTGTCTTCTACCCGGATGACTCGTTTGGAGATATTGCAACCGTGGCGGAGGATCTTGCCTCGCAACTGACGGAGTTGTGCATACGCGTAGCCGATTGCGCCGATGTCCTGATACTGGCGGGAGCGCCCATAGCCGGGCTTGCGCCGAGTATCCGTGAGCATGTCCCCGCCTTGCTGCTCGACCCGTTACAGGCGGCTGTGACGGGTGCCGAGCAGCAATTCAGCTTGTTTCCGAAAGGCGCGAACCGGGGATGTTTCCAGCGTCCTCCCGGTAAGGCTTCTACGGGGATGCCCAAACACCTTGCTGAATACATGGCAAGGCACGACAGCTGAGGTCAGAGGCTCTGGTTGATAACTGGGTACCAGTCTCAGATCGCCTTGCTTTTCACGTCTCACTCAATACATCGAACAAACGACGCTTCTCGCCAAGAAATTCATCGGAGAGTCTCAGTTCTTCGTTGCGCGGCCTGGGCAGGTCTATCTGTAGAACCTGCTTGACCCTGCCCGGGTTTCTGGACAGCACGATAACCAGATCGGATAGAAAGACTGCTTCTTCCAGGTCGTGAGTGACAAACACCACGGTGGAGCCGGCCTGCTGCCACAGCGATAACAGCTCTGATTGCATGGTGGCCTTGGTCTGGGCATCCAGCGCGCCGAAGGGTTCATCCATCAGCATCACGTCGGGCTTGTTGGCATAGACGCGAGCCAGGTCGACTCGTTTGCGCATGCCGCCCGACAGCTGTTTCGGGTAGGCATTTTCCCAGCCTTCGAGACCCACCAGTTTGATCCAGGTGTCGGACTCGGCCTGGCGCTGTGCCTTTTTCATGCCGCGCACTTTCAGTCCATATTCGATATTGTCTCTGACACTGAGCCACGGGAAGACGGCGTCCTGCTGAAATACCATGCCGCGGCTGACACTGGGCCCCTCGACAATGCTGCCATCGACGCGTACCTCTCCCAACGTGGGCATCGTCAGTCCTGCGAGAATGCGCAGCAGGGTCGATTTACCACAGCCCGAGTGTCCGACAATGGAGACGAACTTGCCCTTGGGGATATCCAGGGAGATATTGTCGAGCACATTGAAGGTACTGCCATCGTCGGCGAGCGCAAACTCCATGCCCACCTGATCGATGGCGAGCATGCCTGCGGGTCGATCATCCATCATTACTGGACCTCCGACCACTGGCCGATGCGTTGTTGAACACTGCGAAATATCCGGTCCATCGAAAAGGCCAGAATACCGATCATGACGATACCGGTCATGACCAGGCTGGTATCGAAGAAACGTCGTCCGGATTGCAGCATGAAGCCAAGGCCGGACTGAGCTGCCACCAACTCGGCGGCTACCAGTGTTGTCCAGGAGGCTGCCATGGCCACTCGCATGCCTGCAAAGATGAAGGGAATGGAATAGGGCAGGGCAACGGTACGGAACACGGTCAGGGGGCTTGCTCCCAGAGTCTGCGCCGCTTCCACATAGACTTTCGGTACCTGCTTCATACCCGAGTAGGCATTGACAATGCAGGTCAGGAAGGAGGCTGCCACAATGATGAATATCCGTGAAAATTCACCAATGCCGAACCAGAGTATCACCAGCGGAATATAGGCCAGCGGTGGAATGGGACGCAGGCACTCGACGATAGGGTCGAAGACATATTCCACGTATTTGAACCAGCCCATCAGCGTGCCCAGCAGGATGGCAAGACTGGTACCTATCAGATAGCCGATCAGGACGCGCTGCAGGCTGGCCCAGGTTGCAGACAGCAAGGTACCGTCAGACAACTTTTCCACGAAGGTGGAAAAGATGAGCTGAGGAGGTGGTGTCAAGACCGCATTGGCTGACGGCAGGTTGGAAACCACGGTGTAGAGCAGCGCAACTGCTCCGAGAGAGGTGGTTCCAATCAGCAGTTTCTGTCGGCGTTCCTTTTTGGCAATCTGCTGTGGGCTGATCGCCACACGTCGAGTGCGGCGATCAGTGCCGCCGATGATTTGCTCTGTCATTGTCGCTATTCTGTTTCCAGGGTCGATCTACAGACCGTCGATGACCCGCGGGTCGAGCAGCTTGTCGAAGTCCGGCAGAGACTCGAGAATGCCCACCTCTTTCAGGAATTCGGACTGCTTCTGCAGCATGGTTGCCAGTGTGCCGTCGGAATTGATCTTTCTGACTTCATCGACATTGAAAAAGGTCAGGGCATCGATCTGCTGCTGTACCTGTTCCGCTGTCAGATTGGCACCAACGACCTTGTTCAGCCAGTTCTGCAAATCCTGCGCAGCAGCTTCGCTGGTATCCGGTGAGGTGAAGTACGGTACCGATTTGCCATGGAATACCCGAAGTACCTTCTGGATGTCCTCCAGTCTGGCATCAATGACCTTGGCCGGTGCTGCCCAGAGATCGAACACGAAAAACGGGTCTGTGAAGTCGCTGGTGGAAAACAGGACCCTGGAATCCTTGCGCGCCTCCAGTACCCGATCCAGTGCAGATGGTGCAGGGGCGAAAGCATCGATACGACCTGCAATGAAAGCACCCTGTGCGTCGAGAACTTCCATCTGTACCAGGTCGACGTCATCGGTGGTCATGCCGTATTGAGCCAGCGCTTGTCCCACGATGTAGTGCTGGGTGGTGGCCCAGGGAATGCTGACCTTCTTGCCACGCAGTTCTTCAATCGAGTTGATACCGGTCTGCGATATGATCTTCGAGGGCCCTGAGACATCGGCAACCACGGACAGGACACGCAGGTCCATGATGTCCTGCGAGGCGGTGCGTAGTGTGGGAACGCCACCCAATGCACCGATGTCGATACTGCCACCGATCATGGCCTCCAACAGTGGTGGTCCACTGTCGAACAGCACCAGTTCGACATCCACCCCTTCTTCCTCGAACCACTGTTGCGCTTCGGCGACATTGATCAGGCCGAAAGAGGTGAATTGCAGATAACCGACCTTGAGTGGTTCATCGGCAGCTATTGCCGGCGTCGTTGCCAATGAACCGGCAACCATGAGACTGCCGATGGTTGATAGAAATCGTCTTCTGTTCAGCATGGGTTTTCCTCCTCTGGTGGTGTAATCAACTGACGGCGGTCTGAATGCTCTGCGGATTCATGGGCCCGCCATCAACGGAGCGACGTCGTGCGGCTCGTGTCTTGACTGATGTATCGATCAGCCATTCGCGCATGACATCAAGTAACTGCTGTTTCATCGGCGCCGCTTTCGGATCGTCCCAGAGATTGCGTTTTTCACCGGGGTCCTTCACCAGATCAAAGAGCTGGCCACAGCTGAGTCCCTTGAAGTGAACCAGCTTGTGAGTGGTTGAACGCACCATGGTCAGATACTCGGCACCGGTCAGATTGACGTCTCCACCCTGTTCACAGAACACATGTGTGCGACCGTCAAACGGCTCTTCCTTCAGGGCCGGGTTCAGAGACTCGGCCTCGAAGCTTGGATCCGGCGTCAGGCCTGCCCATTCCAGAATGGTAGGGCCCAGGTCGAACAGTTGAACCAGTTCGGATACATCACGGCCTTCGCTGAAGCGACCGGGTGCGCTGATGATCAGGGGAACACGTGTCACCTCGTCATAAGGGGCCCACTTCTGACTCAAGCCATGATCACCCAGGCAGTCTCCATGATCCGATGCAAAGACGATGATGGTGTTGTCGAGACGACCACGGGCCTCCAGGGTATCGAGTATCTGGCCGACTTCACGATCGATCATCTCGACATTGGCGCAATAGTAGGCACGCATGCGGTGCAGTTGCTCACGAGTGGGGTTGAGGCTCCAGGCAACCGAGTCGTGGTCGACTTCGACATCATGCAGCCGCTTTTCGGTAAACACCGGTGGCAGATTGGCCAGGTCTTCCTCGGTGACTTCCGGCAATGGAATGTCCCGATCCATATAGCGTTCGATGTATTCCGGCGTCGGATCATAAGGTGGGTGAGGTCCGGGAAACCCTACAACCATGAACAGGGGCTTCTCGACAGGCTTGCTCTCCAGCCACCAGCGCGCCATGCGACCGACAAAGACATCCGAATGCAGCTCTTCCGGCAACTCCCAGGGAAATGCACCCAGACATTCACGGTAGTCATCACGCTTGCGGTATTCCTCGCGCTGCTGCTTCTTCAGACCGTGGGAGGCCAGAGCCTTGTCCCATTCATCGAAGAAATAGCGGCCTTCCAGAAATCGATCCTTGTTCTCGACGACGTAGCGCTCATCGAAACCCGCCGGTGCATCATAGGGAATGGTGTGCATCTTGCCGATATTGACGGTCTGGTAGCCGGATTCCTGCAAGCGTGACACCCAGGTCTGGTTCCAGGCCTGGCCATTGGCATGCACCCCGTTGCTGTGTGGGTAATAGCCGGTGAACAGGCTGGCTCGACACGGCACGCAGCTGGGAGCGGTGACATGGCACTGGGAGAAGTTCACGCCACGATGGGCGAGGCGATCCAGATTCGGTGTGTCCACATGATGGGCACCCAGCGCATTGATGGTGTCATAGCGTTGCTGGTCGGTCATGATGACCACGATATCGGGTTTGTCTGTCTTGTCAGTCATGCTTGTCACTTGGGGTTGAAGTAGTCAGAGTTGCAGATCGAAGAAGCGTTCTTCCATCACGTCGATGTGGCCTTGCATGGCCGTCGATGCCGCTTCCGGGAGGCGTCTTTCCAGGGCTCGGTGAATCACACGGTGATCGCTGATGGAGCGGCGACGGTTGGCGGTACTGCGGGTCTGGTCATACCAGCGTATCCACATCGTGGTGGTGCGCTGCTGCCACAGATGGCCAACGAACTGTTCGAGCAGGCGATTGCCCGAGGCCTTGGCAATCAGATGATGAAACTCGGCATCGGCGCGGTCAAAGCGCGGTACATCATCGAGTGTGGATTCCATGGTCTCGATGCAGCGACCGATCTGCAGAATCTCGGCGTCACTGGCGCGGGTGGCCGCCAGATAGGCTGTCTGGGCTTCGATGAGTCGGCGTGATTCGAGGATCTCGGATGGGCTGGTGTCATCGACGGTGGGGGTGACGTCAGTGGCGTTCTGTCGCACGTTGTCACCCAGTACGAAAACACCCGATCCCACGCGAATCTCTACCAGACCCATCAACTCCAGCGCCAGTACGGCCTCGCGCACGGTGGTACGACTGACGCTGAGGGTCGAGGCCAGTTCGCGCTCGGGTGGCAGGCGCTGGCCGGCGCTGAACTCACCATCGGCAATGCGTTTGGCCAGGTCTCTGGCTATCTGTACATAGCGACGCTCATCAGGCTCGACCTTGCTGAGGACAATACTGGAGGCAGGTTTCATGAGTTTGGCTCCTGGCGAGTGTGGTGTCGGCGACGGGCAACCTGTCCCATGATGAGCGGCCATAGCAGCGTGAGAAGTGCCACGAACAGGAAGGACATGGCGTAGGGGCGTGCGAGTATCTCTGCCACGTTGCCATCGGACATCATCAGAGAACCCCGCAGTTGTTCTTCGGCAATGGGGCTCAGTACAAAGCCGATGACGAAGGGCCCGAGTGGCACCCTGGCCAGCTCCAGTCCCAGGCCGATGACACCAAAGGCGATCATGACCCAGACATCGGTGAAATTGTTGTTCACCGCATAGGAGCCAACGACACAGAAGACAAGGATGGTACTCAGCAGCCAGGCTCGCGGGACCTGAGAGATGGCGGCGATGTAGCGCACGGCATTCCACATCAGGAACAGCATGATGATGTTGGCTACCAGATAGGCGGCGATGATGCCGTAGGCCACTTCCGGGGCGTTCTGGAACAGCAGAGGGCCGGGTTGCAGGCTGTGAATGGTCAGCGCACCGATCAGAATGGCTTCAGTGACACTGCCGGGAATGCCCATGGTTATCAGCGGGATGAGGGCACCACCGATGGATGCATTGTTGGCGGTCTCCCCGGCGACCACTCCCGGTTCATGACCGGTACCGAATTTCTCCGGCGACCGTGAAAGTTGTCGGGTGGTGGTGTAGGAGACGAGTGCGGCGATGTTGGCACCGATACCCGGCAACAGGCCTATCCAGGTGCCTATGACGGAAGAGCGCAACATGTTCGGGCCGAATGTCTTCAGATCCTTGAACTGTACTGGCAGCTTTTTCTTCGGCAGATTGATTGGTGTCGAGGCCTTGATGGGGGCGGCAGACTCGCGCAGGATCTGGCTGATCGCAAAAGCGCCGATCAGTACCGGCAGCAAACCGAAACCGGACAGCAGCGCATCCATGTCGAAGGTCAGACGAGCGCGACCGATGGAGTTGTCGATGCCCGGTAGCGCGAAGGCCATTCCGAGTGCGGCGGCCATCAGTCCCTTGACCAGTGAGCCCTGCGTCAGGGACGCCAGCATCACCAACGCCATCATGACCAGAGCAAAGTATTCCCAGGGACCGAACTGCAGAGCAAACTTCGCCAGCGTCGGTGACATCCCGGCCAGAAAGAGCCAGGAGATGATGCCGCCGACAACCGATGCCATGATGCCCAGTGCCAGTGCGCGTTCCGGCTGCCCGTTCTGAGCCATCGGGTAGCCATCGAATGTGGTGACGATGGAGGCCGGAGTGCCGGGCATCCGCAGAAGAATGGCGGTGATCAGCCCTCCTGAGATACCACCCACATACTGGCCGATCAGCAGGGTGATGGCATTGACCGAGTCCATGTGAAAGGTCAGTGGCAATGTCAGGGCGATCAGCATTGATGCTGTCAGCCCCGGAATTGCGCCGACCACGATTCCCAGCGCTGTACCCAGAAACAGGAACAGCAGATTATCGATCTGGAACAGGGTGATGAAAGCGTCAAGCATGTTCGGGTTTCCGAAAGAAGTTCATGGTGTCAGCCGAGATCGACATACAGAAAGCGTGTCATGACCAGGTAGAGGCCGGCGGCCAGCACCAGGCCGAACAGGGCAAACTTCCACAGTGCCTGCAGGCGCTGTGGAGACAGGGCGGTGCCGACGATCGTCACGAAAGCTGCCGTGACGGGAATGAATGACCATTGCAGGATGTCCAGTGCAACGATGTACAGGATCAGACAGGTAAAGACGCAGATACCGCGTAGCTGACCCGTGAGTGCGGATTCTTCCGTATCGCTCTCGAGTGCAGAATTGGCCGCGGAGGGACGGCTGGTCGTGTCGTCTGTCTCATCTGACACGACATTGCTGTCTGTTCTGCCTCGGAGTTGCCATATCGCCTTGATCGCGATGATCAAGGCAAAGAAAACCAGCAGTCCACCGAGAATCCTCGGCAGAGCTGCCGAACCCATGGGCTCGAAGCGCGGTGGTGGTAGTGTCGAGGCCCCGACGAACAACAGCCCGGCGCCTGCCAGAACGGCAAGCACCAGAGCCAGGTCTACCCATGCAGGATGCAGACGCATTTACTTGATGCTATCTGCAACCGGCTTGAGTGCCGCCAGTGTCTTCTTCGCATCGGCCATGGCTGATTCACCGTCCATCCAGTAGGCCTCGAGCGTGTTGTTGTTGAAGTACTCGACGATCTCGGGATCGGCGATGGCTTTTTCCAGTGCAGCCGCCAGCTGGGCAACCACATCATCCGGAGTGTCAGCCGGTACCAGCCACCAGTTGGGGTTGGCCCAGCTCACGTCCAGTCCCAGCTCGCTCGCGGTAGGCACGTCCGGCAGATCCGGCAGGCGTTCACGGCCAAAGTACACCAGCGCCTTCAGGCCTTCGCCCTGGCCGATGAATTCTGATGCTGCGAACAGGGATATATCGGCGTTGCCACCGAGCAGGAGGCGCAATCGATCAGCGCCGCTGGAGGCGGTCACATAGCGGGTTTCAAAGCCTGCCTCATTGGCAAGCATGGCACCGACGAAATGCGGGATGGTGCCGATGCCAACCGCCTCGACCAGGCTGCGTGGTTCGGCCTTCAGGGCATCAATCAGATCCTGCAGGGTGTTGTAAGGAGAGTCCTCGCGTACCGCCCAGACCGGGCTGCCGCCACCGGTATAACCAACGGACTTGAAGTCATCGAGCGTGAAATCACCCAGCTGCATGGCAATGGAGATCAGTAGCTGATGGTGCCAGTGAACGGCTGTGTGGCCGTCGGCATCACCGCGACGCATCTGGTTCACGGCATTGGCGCCGGCTCCACCGTCGGCATTGAGGATGACCATGGGTTGGGACAGCCAGCCCTTTTCCTGGATCTTTTCCCCCAGCAGACGAGCGACGGTATCGGTACGGCCACCTGGTTTGAACGGCACGATGACGCGTATCGGCTTGCTGGGGTAACTGCCTTCGTCGGCGAGCGAAAGTGTGGCGTTGCCGCTCAGGGAGGTGGCCAGCAATGCGCCAACAGCAAGCTTGCAGGCAGTCCTGCGAGAAACTCTTCGAACAGTTCTGCAAGCCTGGCTCAGCGCACCGGGGCGGCCTGCCGGGTCGGTTGTGTGGGTATATCGATTCACGATAGGGATTCCTCTTGTCGGTAGTGGCTGGACCAAAATACCCATTGATCTTCCAATTGTCTAGACCAATTTTGATTTCATGCGTAAAATGGTCAGCAATGCGATACCGGACACAGGTCGATTCACTGCCTGCTTTCGGGAGGTCGTCGGTAACGGAGGAAAGGGTCAGTGACACAACACGACAAGATGCGAGCTGAGAATCTGATCATCATCATGTCCGATGAGCACAACCGCGACTGGTCAGGCTGCTATGGCCACTCTCTGGCCCGAACGCCGAACATTGATGCACTGGCGCAGCAGGGTACTCGTTTCACCGATGCCTATTGCAACAGTCCCATCTGCGTGCCTTCGCGAGCCGCATTTGCCACGGGGCGCCTCGTGCATGAGACCGGGCATTGGGACAATGCCTTTGCCTATGCCGGATCACCGACCTCCTGGCATCAGGTCTCCCGAGAGGCGGGTGTGCGTTCCACATCCATTGGCAAGCTGCATTTTCGGGGTGGCGATGACAATGGATTCAGCGAAGAAATCATCCCTTTGCATGTGGTTGACGGTATCGGCGATGTCAAAGGGGCCATTCGGGACCCCTTGCCGCCGAAGAAAGGCTGTGACGCGCTGGCTCGGGATGCGGGTCCCGGACTGAGTGACTATGCGCGCTATGATTTTCAGATCCGTGATCGCGCTGTCGAGTACCTGCACGCACGGGCAAGAGAGCAGGCAGAGGGCAATACCGCTCAGCCCTTCGTGTTGTTTGTCAGTCTGGTCATGCCGCATTTTCCGCTGATTGCACCGGAGGAATTCTATGATGCCTATTCCGGCTTGAGTCTGGAAGAACTCACCGAAACCCTGCAAGCGCCGACCGTGGATCATCCGGTATTGCTGGAGTTGCAGCAATACATGAGCTACGACCAGTACTTCGATGATGAGAGCCGTGTGCGAGCGTTGCGCGCTTATCTGGGTATGGTCTCCACGATAGACGCCATTGTCGGTGACATCGTGTCAGTCGTGCAGGGAAGCGCTCTGAATGACAACACCAGCATGGCCTACACCTCTGATCATGGCGACAATCTGGGCAATCGGGGTCTGTGGGGCAAGTCGGTGATGTATGAAGACTCGGTAGCGGTACCGCTGATACTGGCGGGCCCCGGTATTCCTCAGGGACATGTCTGCAAGACGCCGGTGTCTCTGGTGGACTTCTATCCGACGGTGCTCGATGTACTGGGCATCGACGACTCGGCGGACGACTCTGACAATACTCGGCCAGGCCAGTCACTGAAACAGCTTGCACAGGCACCGGATGATGCAGACAGAGCGGTCTTCAGTGAATACCATGCTGCCGGGTCCTGTACTGGCATGTTCATGTTGCGTCGGGGAGCATTCAAGTTGATTGCCTATCCGGGGTTCGCTCCGCAACTGTTCGATCTGCAGAACGATCCCGCTGAACTGCATGATCTGTCAGCGAGTGACGCTCATGCCGAAGTGCTGGCCGGTCTGCAGCAGGCGATGGCTGAGGTCTGTGATATCGACGCGGTCAATCGCACGGTATTCGAACAGCAAGCGGCCTTGATCGAACGGCATGGAGGACGGGAGGCGGTGTTGTCGGGCGTCGATATTCCGCATACGCCGGCACCTGTTTAGCGCATCGCCTCATTTGTGGACTCCGGGTTGATCTTCGCTTGGTCATCAGCGACAGAGGGGGCAGAATGCCGTAGAGCCATCAGCCAGGAGTACACACATCATGCACAGTGACCTCTACCGAATTGCCGCCTTCGCCGAGCCCGATGCTCCGACAGGTTCTCGAACCGGCAATCCAGCTGGCGTATGGATAGGCGAGACCTTGCCTGCCGCTACGGACATGCAGAATATCGCCACGGAGGTGGGTTATTCCGAAACTGCGTTCATTGCACCCAAGTCGGGGTTTGAACGAACGGTGCGCTACTACAGCCCTGAGGCAGAAGTGCCCTTCTGTGGGCATGCGACCATCGCGGCAGGGGTGATGTTGGGGAAAACCTCGGGTGACGGGGTCTATCGCTTGCAGAGTATGGTGGGAGACGTGCCGGTAACGGTCAGTCAACAGGCAGCGTCTGCCGAGGCTTCCCTGTTATCGGTGCAGACTCGACATGAAGCGCCCGATGAGGGGTTGCTTGTCGAGGCTCTGCACCTGCTGGGTTGGCAGGCGGAGGAGCTGGATGCATCAATTCCTCCCGCCAAAGCCTATGCAGGGGCCTGGCATCTGGTGCTGGCAGTGGCTGAACAAGGACGTCTGGCATCGCTGGATTACGACTTCGAGGCACTGAAAACGCTGATGCTGGCGCATGAACTCACCACGCTGCAGCTGGTCTGGCGCGAAAGCGCAGAGGTCTTCCATTCACGCAATCCGTTTCCCGTGGGCGGCGTTCACGAAGATCCTGCGACAGGGGCGGCTGCCGCAGCGCTGGGCGGCTATCTGCGTGATGCCGGGTTATTGCAGGCACCCGCTCGGTTCATCATCAGACAGGGGCAGGCCATGCAGCGTCCCAGTCTCATCAAGGTGGATGTTCCGGAGAGCGGTGGTGTGCGAGTCAGTGGCAGTGCGGTCGAGCTATAGTCTTTGCCAGATCAAGAACAGCTTTCGTCGGCTGTTCTTGATACTGGTGTCCTTGAGCTGGTCAGATCAACGCCAGTATCCAGGGTGAACTTGCACAAGGTGTGACGCTTGATCAATGTGCATTGACTAGATCAGAGGCTTGGCCATCACATCTCCAGGATGGGTAAATGCCACTGGTGTGATACTGCGTATGACTTCCTCACCGCCCAGTTGTTGTGCCCTGTCTTGTTGGTCCGAGAACGCCTGTGCGTTGACCGATTGCGGGTCAGCAATGGTTCGCAGCATGCCCTGCAGCCGGGTCAACACGGATGGGTGATCAGCGTCCAGAGCCAGATTGTGCAACTCCTCCGGATCGTCTTGCAGGTCATACAGTAACGGTGTCGACCCCGGGCTCTCGATCAGCTTGTAGCGACCCTTGCGCAACATGAACAGACCGTCCTGCGCGCCCACTGCATGATACTCGGCAAAAACCTCGCGCTCTGGATCCTCGGTGGCTGCCAGCTCCAGCAGATTGCTGCCGGGGCGCACAGGTTCTGCGTCGGGTGAATCACTCTGGTCGATACCTGCCAGTGCCGTGATCGTCGGGTACAGATCGATCAGACTGACCGGCGTGCGGTTACGGCAGCCGCGCGCGATATCCGGGCCTGCCATGATCAGCGGCACGCCTGCGCTTTCTTCCCACAGTGTCGATTTTCCCCAGTAGCCGCGGGCGCCGAGATTGTCACCGTGGTCAGAGGTATAGATGATGTTCGTATCGCTCTTCTTGCCGGCTGCCGAGAGCGCCTGCAATACGCGCCCGACGTTGGCATCCAGAGCGGCCGTCAGCGCATGGTAGTTGGCCACGGCTTCTCGAACCACGCTCTCGTCAGGAAAGTGGTCGTTGAAGTCCAGCAGTTTGCGCATGGCCGCCATGACTTCGTTTTCGGGGGTGTACTGGTATTGCATCTTGGGCAGCGGCAAGGCATCGGCATCGAACAGATCGCGGAACCGCTGGGGGGCATTGAGCGGAAAATGCGGCAACACGAAGGAGACAAACAGCGTCCATCCTGCTTCGCGCGATTGTGCCAGCCATTGTTCGGTGGCGGTAGCAACGGCTTCGTCATATTGCCAGTAGGGGGTTTCACCCTTGCCAGTCATGGCTGCCATCTGTCGGGTTCCGGGACGCGGTGGCGGGTTTTTTCTCAGCAGGGTGGATGGGTCACCGATGCCATCCTTGACGTGCAAGGGCAAAATCTGTTCATCGAAGCCGGAGTCGACATCGCTATCCTGAAAATGCAGTTTGCCGATGGAGGTCACCGCCTTGCCGTGACGCTGCAAGGCATGTCCCCAACTGCTGATGCGGCCATCGTAGGGCATGGCATTGTCCCAGTAACCAATCTGGTGGGGATAGAGTCCGGTATGCAGGCTGGCACGTGAAGGTACACAGATAGGGCTGTTGCAATAGGCATTTTCGAACACGGTGCCGCGCTCTGCCAGAGCATCGAGGTGTGGCGTATGAGCCTGAGCATTGCCATAACAACCCATGACCTTGCGACTGTGCTCATCAGACATGATGACGAGTGTATTGCGGGGCATGGACCTACTCCGGTTTTTCGATTGCCGCGATGGCGGGTGCCGCTGCTCCTTTCCCGGAGCGCAGCAGCGGCAGGATCAGCATGACAGCTGCCAGCACAACGAAGGCCAGCGCCAGAGGGTGATCGACGATGGCCAGCAGGGAGCCATCCGACAATTGCAGGGCGGTGCGCAGTTCGGACTCGAACGGTGTGGCCAGTACGAATCCGATGATGAACGGGCCCAGTGGAACCCGAGCCTTGTCCAGCGCGTAGCCCAGCACGCCGAAGCCGATCATGACCCAGACGTCGAACAGGCGATTGCCGATGGAATAGGCACCGATGAGGCAGAACACGAAAACCACCGGCACCAGATAGTGAGCCGGAATGGTGATGATGCGGGCCAGCGAGCGATACCCGGCCAGCATGAGACCGAACATCAGCAGATTGGCAATGAAATAGCCGGCAATCATGGCCCAGACAAGCCCGGCATTGGCAGTGAACAGAAGGGGCCCGGGTTGTATCTGGTGCATGACCATGGCGCCCAGGAGGATGGCGTCCACCGGGGCCCCGGGTATGCCCAGCGTGATCAGCGGAATCATGGCGCCGCCGACGTTGGCATTGTTGGCAGCCTCAGACGCCATCACGCCCTCATCGTGTCCGGTACCGAACCTTTCGGGTGTCTTCGAAAAGGTTCGCGCCATGCCATAGGCGACCATCGATGAGATGCTGGCACCCACACCGGGCAGGATGCCCACAAAGGTGCCGATGATGGAGGAGCGCAGCAGATTGACCCAGTGGCTGCCCCAGTCCTGCAAACCGGGGAAGCTGAATCTTCGTCCGAGACGAATGACGCTGGCAGAGCCCAGTGCCTTGTCACTTTCCTTGAGCAACTGGCTGATGACAAAAACGCCCAGTAGCACTGGCAGCAGCCGAAAACCGGCCGTCATGTCATCGCTGCCGAAGGTATAGCGCAACTGGCCATCGGATTCAGCCAGTCCGGGGAGGGCGGCGATGATGCCCAGAGTGGCCGAGAACAGGCCCTTGAGCATGGAGCCCTGGGCAATGATGGCGACCAGAACCAGAGCACAGAGGATCAATGCGCTGAGCTCCCATGGTCCGATCTTCAAGGCCCAGTAAGACAAGGGAGGTGCCAGTGCTGCCAGTGCCACCCCAGCCAGCAGACCGCCGATCAACGAGCTGCCGATACCGAGTCCCAGGGCACGCTCGGGGTGACCGTTTCTTGCCACCGGGTAGCCATCGAACGTCGTCATGACCGATGAAGGTGTGCCGGGCATCTGCAACAGGGTGGCGCTGATCAGGCCACCGCTGACCGAACCGACATGCATGCCGATCAACAACAGGATGGCATCGACAGGCGCCATGGAGAAGGTCAGTGGCAAGGCCAGTGCCATCAGCATGCCACCACCCAGGCCGGGAATGGCACCGACCAGAATGCCGCTGCTGACACCCAGGAACAGCCACAGCAGATGCATGGGGCCAAGAGCAGTAAGGAGTCCTTCGATCATCGGGTACCCGGCAGGTCGACAAAGAATACACTTGTGAACAGCCATTCAGAGCCGAAGCCGAGAATGAAAGCGATAGGAATAGCCAGAGGCAGAACGCTGAGGCGTTGACAGATCAGCGGTATGGCCAGTGCGACAAAGCCCGTGGTGGCCAGGGAAAAGCGGATGCCCAGATGCATGGCCAACAGGTAGGCAATCATCAAGGCCAGTAATGCAATGGTGGCAAGCCGGGTGTTTCCGCGGGTCGCCACTTCAGGCAGCTGCCCACTGTGGCGCTGTAAGCGTGTCTGGACAAGTACACCAGCACCCAGTAGTAGCAGGGTGATAGCACAGGCAATGGGTAAGGCTGCAGAACCCACGGGGTCGAACATCGGTGGCGCGATGTCGCGTGCGCCGATGAGCAGGACAGCGCCAATCAAGGCGCCCAGCAGCGCAACGAACCAGCTGGCGGTTGACGTCTTGATGGCAGCGTCCTCTCGAGTCTACTTCGCCGAACGGGCCGCATCGATCAGCGGTTGGGTACGCGCGTTCATGTCGTCCAGCATGTCCTTGGCGGATTCTGCGGGTATCCAGTCAGGGTCGATACTCAGACCTGCGAGTTCTTTCTGTACGTCTTCATCATTCAGTACTTCCTGCAGAATGGATTGCAGTCTGGCGGATTCTGTCTCGCCGATATCTGCCGGTGCCAGCCACACACGAAAGACACTGATACTCATGTCAACGCCCAGTTCGCGGGCGGTGGGTGTATCGGGAAGGGCATCGTCACGCTCGGTGGCGTACAGGAACAGAGGACGAAGGCCGCTTTCTTCGTACTGTTTGAATTCCGACACCGAGAACAGTGCGGTGTCCGTGTGACCGCCCAGAATGCTGGCCAGTCGCTTGGCGCCACCACCGATCTGTACGAACTTGAAATCCACATCAGCCTCATCGGCAAACATCATGGGAATGAAGTGCACTGGCAGGCCGATGTTGGTGGCAACGACGACCTTGCCCGGCTCTGCTCTGGCCTTTTCCAGAAAGGCTTCGGCATCCTTCAGAGGAGATGCATCCAGAATGCCCATGCCGATTTCCGTACGACCGGTACCGCCGAGCAAGGTAAAAGCCGTGTGGTCATAGTCGACAACGCCCATGGCTGCAGAGGTGATGATGCCCGGGCTCCAGATGCCGATGGTATAGCCGTCTGCCGGTGCGTCCTTGATGGCTCTGGTGCCAATGGTGCCACCAGCGCCAGGTTGGTTGATGACGACAACGGCGGGGAAGTCTCCCATCTGTTCGATCTTGCGCTGGAAGATGCGGGCAAGATTGTCGACGCTGCCACCGGCATTGGTCGGTACGACGATTCGCAGTGGTTGGTCGGGGTAATCTGCCAGTGTGGTTGCAAAGGGGGTGATACACAGGCTGGTTGCCAGCAGTAGTTGTTTCAGCTTCTTCATGATTCTCTTGTCTTCTCCGTTGACTGGCACGTGGTCGGTAAAATACTGACATGGGGGAGTGCATATGGGAATACCTTGAAACCTCATAGCGGTATAGCCTATGGTTATAGCTGACAGAAAGATTTCACCCTTCCATGGTTCTTGACCTGAGCAGACTTGATCGTTTCATAGCCGTTGCCGAGTCGGGCAGTATCAACAAGGCGGCGACGGCTACCGGTATTTCACAGGCAGGGTTGACCAAGAGCATTCGGCATCTTGAGGAGCAGCTGGAGGCGCGTCTGTTTGACCGCAGCGCACGTGGGGTTGCCCTGACGCGCGAAGGGCAGGCTTTTCTGACGCATGCTCGTCTGATCATCAATCAGCGAGAAGCTGCAGTCAGTGCTGTCAGAGCGCAGAGTGAAGGTCGCGATGTCACCTTGCGTGTCGGTATTGCACCTCGCTGGGTGTTGCGTACCGTCATGCCGGAAATCGTGGCGCGCGTGCTCGATGATGAGCGGCGAGCGCAGTTGGTCGTGTCTTCGGGTCAGAAGTCCTGGCAGATGATCGAACGCATGCGAGAAGGGGATCTGGACATTCTGGTGGCCACCCCATCGGAGCTGGACGACCTGACCGGAATCACCGTCAACTCGGTGGTGCACGATTCACAGGGCGTCGCGGTGCGGCGTGAACACCCATTGGCCGGCCGCCGCAACATCAGCCTGAAGGACTTGTCGGAGTATGACTGGATCAGTGGTTCTGCAGAAACCTATTTCAGACGATACCTCACAAGCCTGTACATGTCGCGTGGCATGCAACCGCCCAAGCCGGTGGTGATTGCCGACTCGAACACCATGATACTGGATGTCATTGCCCGCACCGATCTGCTGGGTATTGCCACGCAACAGCTGATCAATGTCGGCCATGACGAGAGAATCACGATGCTCAGACTGGCAAGCCCGGTAAAGCGCGAGCTTGCCATTCTGACTCGAACCAATGATGTATTACCGCAGACCGGCATCGACCTGATCGGCGCCCTGCATGCCGCACTCAAGGCACGGGTGCTGGCTACCGGCTCACCATGAGCCCCAGGGCGTCGAGCTTTTCATTGGACAGGTAACCGTAGCGGTTGACCCACATATTGCCTTCACTGGATTGCCAGGCAGCCTCTGCGCGGCGCAGTACATCGTCACAAGGGCCATAGGCATGCGTGAAGGCATAGACCGGACAATCCCTGGCCTGTTGTCTGGCCGCTGCAATCTTGCGTTCGATGTTGCCGGCAGAAGCGGAGTGATTTTCATCGGGTTCGGGATAACTGAAGCCACGATCTGCAGGTGGTGTGTCATCGCAGATATCCAGGGCCGTCACCAGAGCCTCGGCAACCTCTGCAGCAGACGCCTTGCCGGCCGACATGGACCTGGCATAGTCGGCCGCGATCATCGGCCAGTGCATGGTATAGAGTTTGACGCCAATGCCTTGAACCACCTTGCTGACGGCGTCGAAATCGAATCCGGACAGCAGGTTGAACGGCGGGGGAAAAGCCTGAGGGACCAGATCGAAAGTTGCCGGTAGTGCCTTGCGATATCGCTGGATGATCGACAGCGACAGCTGCCGGCGAAGCCGCAACATGTCGAGCATGCCGGGGTAGCGTTTCAGCATGAGACTCAGGCTGTCCTTGTCCAGATAGCTCATCCTGCTCAGCAGGTCGGCGTCGAGGTTCCGAGTCAGTCTTGCTTGCAGTGCCGTGGCATCGTGCCGCATGCGCTCGATATCCATATCCAGTTCTCTGGCAACTTGCAGTGCATGCGGAGAGAAGTCGAAGAACAGCGCATGAAAGTCATAGGGTGGGTACTCGGGCCAGTCCAGCCGTATGCCGGCAAGGCGGGGATAGGCGCGTGCCAGGTCCTGCATCATGGCCTCGCCATAGGCTATGACGTCGGGAGCTGCCAGAGAGGCATTACTGTCGACACGTCGCGCTCCGGGCTGATCATCAGGGCCCAGGCAGACATCGCCCGGTTCGGGTCCACCGAACTGTACCCGGTATCCGGGGGGGATGGCCGATTGCACCTGGAACCAGACGTTCATGCCACGTGCGGTCGCCGCCTCGATGAACTCCTGTACCACATGACCTTCACGCTCGGTCAGATCATCGGGTGCGGGTGGTTGGTAGGCAGTCGTCTTGTACAGTGACTGGTCAGGATGAAAGCTGGGTGCCGTGCGCACGCTCAGTTCGCGTGCTCCCCAGAGCTCCCGGTCCAGCAGTCTGACCTTGCCGGCGCCGCCATCCACCGGGGGTTCCCGAGTACCGTTGCTGTCTGCCTGCATGACATAGGGACTGGTGGCAATGTCCGTGACATTGGCTTGCTGCAGGCGATCCAGCAGGTTCTCGATACCTTCCGATTGCGCCCATTCGGGCAGTACCGTGATGCCGAAAGTCATGTGCATTTTCCTGATTGAATGGATGGTGACAGGCGAGCTCCAGAGCGTCGCCTGCCTGGGATGTCACTCATGCCGGGTCGCACGGCATGCCTTGTCATTCACTTGTCGGTTGATCCTTGTCCAGCCGATTCATATCCGGCTGCAGTGGCCACAGATGTGTGTTGGCAGGCTCGGTACAGGCCGCCCAGTTGCCCAGTACGTTCTTGCGCTCTCTGCGCTGGCCCATCACGGAACGGATGGCATCCGGGTCCCAGTCTGCCAGCAGGGTCTGCAGCATGGCTTCCAGCTGCCCCTGGTAATCTGCCTTGTCAGCGAGATTGCATTGTTCACCCGGGTCGCTGGCAAGATCGAACAGTAGCGGCGGGTAGCCGTGGTAGTAATGCAGTTTGAAATCGCCCTCACGCAGCATGCGCTGCTGCACCGCCATACCGCCGGTCCAGGCCGGTACCTCATCGGTGCAGTACTCACTGAATGTGCGATCGACCCATTCGCCGGATTCATCCGTCAGCAATGGCCAGAAACTCTGTCCATCGCTCTGGGGCAGGGGATCCGCACCCAGTGCCTCGATCATGGTCTGCGACAGATCGGTCAGGTTCACCACGGCAGACTGACGCTCTCCTGCCGGCAATGTGCCGGGCATGGACATGATCAGCGGCACCTTGACCGACTCTTCAAAGAAAGTGTGCTTCCACCACAGTCCGCGTTCCCCGACATGATCACCGTGATCGGAGGCATAAACCACCAGCGTATTGCGATCCAGACCGGTGTCGCTCAGGGTCTGCAGAATCCGGCCGATCATCTCATCCATGGTGGAGACCAGGCCCCAGTAGGCGGCGCGAGCCAGTCGTGCCTGCTCCAGGCTCACCTGGTCGATACCGCGATTACCACGCCACCAGTGAATCCAGGGGTGTTCCTCATCTGCAGCGGGTGCATCGATGGCAACATCGGGCAGTGTGTCGAGGTAGTACTCGACCCAGTCACGACTGGCGACATAGGGCGCGTGGGGTAGCATCAATCCTGCGGTCAGACTGAACGCTTCACGGGAGTCTTCCGGCGTCTCGGCAATCTGCTGCAGGGCGCGGATGGTGGCAGCGGTAACCTGCTCGTCCTTGACCTGGTAAGCCGATTGACCGGCTCCGCAGGCCAGCAGACTCTCCGGCGTGGGGTCGTTGGCCTTTTCCAGCACCCCCATGGAGTGGCGTTTGACGCCAGCCCAGTTGGGGCTGTGATCACCGATCAGTCGCGTCGAGTAGCCATGCAGCTGATCCGGCCCCATGGCATGCATACGCCCGATCAGTTGGCTGCGATAACCGGCGGCACCCAGGGCATGTAGCCAGGTGGGTCTGTCGGAGGCCAGGTAGTCGTCATTGGTCCAGCATTCCTGGCGATGCGGATGACAGGCTGTCAGCGCTGACATGCGGCTCGGCACACAGACCGGCGAGGGACAATAGCAATTGTCGAAGGTGACACCCTGGCTGGCCAGACGATCCAGAGCCGGCGTCTTGACCGTGGCGTCGCCGTAGCAGCCGGACACCCGCTGCGCGTGCTGATCCGAGAACAGGAACAGCAGATTGGGTTCACGCTGTGGCACGACGTCGACGCCAGTCGTTGTACAGAGGCCAGACCAGCAACACAACCGCTGCCAGCGTGAAAGCGAGCGAGAAAGGGCGTGTGAACATCGGTGTGATATCACCGGCGGTCATCATCAGGCCGCTGCGCAGTTTCTCTTCGCCCAGTGGTGCCAGTACGAAGCCGATCACGAACGGCCCGAGTGGAATCTTTGCTCTTTCCAGCAGAAAACCGATGACACCAAAGCCGAGCATGACCCAGATGTCGAACAGGGTGTTGTTCAGCGCATAGGAGCCGACCACGCAGAAGACAATGACCACCGGCAGCACATAGCTGCGCGGCAGGTAGATCAGTTTTGCGATGTAGCGTACCGAGGAGGTCATCATCAGCCACATCACGATGTTGGCCAGCAGGCAGGTTGCGATGATGCCCCAGACGATATCGGCGTTGGTCAGAAACAGGGTAGGCCCCGGCTGGATGGAATGGATGGTCAGAGCACCTATCAGGATGGCATCGATAACGCTGCCGGGGATGCCCATGGCAATCAGTGGAATGAGTGCACCACCCACGGTGGCATTGTTGGCAGCCTCGGAGGCAATGATGCCCTCTTCGGATCCCTTGCCGAATTCCTCCGGGGTCTTGGACATGTTCTTCGCAGCGGTATAGGCCACAACCGAGCCGATGGATGCACCGATACCCGGCAATATGCCAATCCAGGTACCGATGAAGGAGGAGCGGATCATGTTGAGCGCATGGCGGCGCAGATCGGCCAGACTCATCAGGACACCGCGTGAATCGACCTTGGAATTCTGCGAGACCTTGCCGATATCCAGCGCATCGGCAATGATCTGGCTGACGGCAAAGGTGCCGATGAGTACCGGCAGCAGCTGCAAGCCACCGTTGAGCACATACCAGTCGAAGGTGAGCCTGGGCATGCCGCTGGCTGGATCAACCCCGGGCATGGAAATCAGCATGCCCAGCAGTCCCGAGATGAGGCCCTTGACCAGGCTGCCCTCACTCACTGATGCAATCAGCACCATGGCCATCATGATCAGTGAAAAATATTCGAAGGGGCCGAAGCGTGTCGCCAGAATGGACAGTGGCTGGGTAATGGTCAGCAAGACCACCCAGGCAATGAGGCCGCCGACGAAGGAGGCCGTGATACCCAGCCCCAACGCTCGCCCGGGACGTCCGGAACGGGCCATGGGGTAACCATCAAAGGTCGTCATGACCGCTGCCGGTGTACCGGGCATGCGCATCAGGGTGGCCGTGATGAGACCGCCGCTGATGGCACCGACATACATCGATACCAGCAGCACCACCGCATTGAACGGTGTCATGTAGAAGGTCAGTGGCAAAGTCAGGGCAATGAGCATGGCACCGGTCAGCCCGGGGATGGCGCCCACGACAATGCCAAGCCCGGTACCCAGTAGCAGCATCAGCAGGGCGTGGGTGGAGAGTATTTGCTGAATGGCAACGAATAGCGCGTTCAGATCCATGGGAGGTGGTGATTCTCGAAGAAGGGCTTGTCTGTCTAGACCGGCAGGTCGACAACGAACACCCGGGTAAACAGGAATTCGATACCAAAACCGAACAGGGCAGCCGTGATCGTGGCTGGTAGCAGGCTGCTCTTGCTGAATCGGTTGAGTGTCATGATGAGCAGCAGCAGAAAGGCGAAGGTGAGTACGCCGAAGGAGAGCATGCCCAGTTGCAGCAAGCCGACATAGGCGAGCGTGCCACCGAACATGACAAGGGCGTTGCGGGGAGATCTGCCGGTCAGTTCATCGCGCACATGATGCGCAAGAGGAGGTTGACGCCGGATCTGCACGATGGCCCTGACAATGACGATCAGGCAGCAGCAGATCACGATGCCGGCCGTTGCCTGCGGTACCGGTGCCGAGCCAAGCGGTTCGAAACTGCCCGGAGGCAGTTTCGCCGCTTGCCACAGAATCACCGCACAGAAGATGATGATCAGCGAGCAGACGCCAATCTCAGCGATGGTTCGCTGTTCCATGATGCTGGCCTTCCTACTTCTGGGCTGCGAGCTTGGCGATGGGTTCGATGCGATCCCAGGTCGCCTGCAGTTCCTCGAGCATCTCGTCACCAGTGACGATGCCGTTGGCAAATCCGTTCTTGATCAGATAGTCCTGATAGGTGTCGGTCTGCGTGGCCTTCTCGATGGCGGCGGCAAAACCGTCCATGGCTTCCTGCGGCGTATCCTTGGGAGCAAAGAACCAGGACTTGATGCAGAAATTCACGTCGTAGCCCAGTTCCTGGGTGGTGGCGATGTCAGGCAGTCCGGAGAATCGCTCGCTACCGGTATAGGCCAGTGGCTTGATCTGCGAATCGGGGTTCTCTGACCCGTCGGGCAGGAGCGTGAACTTGGTGACTTCAGCACCGGAGAGTACCGTGACCGCAGTCTGTGCACCGGTCAGGGCCGTGTAGTTGGCGGTGCCACCACCGATCTGCACGAAGCGGAATTTGGCGCCAGGGGTTGTTTCCTGCAGCATCAGGCCGCCCATGTGGTTGATGGCGCCGAGGTTGGCTCCGAATATCAGAGAGTCAGGCTTGTCTTTTGCCTGAGTGAGCAATTGTTCCAGGCTGTCGATGCCGGAGTCCTTTCGAACCATGGGCATCAGACAGAACTCGCCGACCGAGGCCACCGGGGCAAAGTCCTTCCAGCCGAAGTCCAGTGCGCCACTACCTTGACCACCCATCAGTGCCAGGTGAATCAGCAGAAAGTTGTAGCCATCGGGTTTGGCTTCCATGACGCGCCGGGCGCCAATGGAATAGTGGCCGCCGACATTGACGATGGTAACGGGCTGCGACAGGGCTTCGGACTCCTTGATGCCGGCCTGTACAACACGGCCCATCTGATCAGATGAACCGCCAGCCTTGAAAGGCACGATCAGTTTTATCGGTTTCTCGGGCCATTCGGCCTGTGCCGTACCAGCAGTAACGATGAGCAGTGCTGCCGCCGTCACGCTCAGCAGTTGTCGAAATCGAAGCATGGTGTTCCTCGCAGTGTGATTATAAGTATATGGTTATGGTGTGGTCTCCATTTCCGTCATGATGTTATAATGAGAGAATGGCTTCAGTCAACTTGAAGCGTGTCGATGACGATCCTGACCTCTTCCAGCAGATCCTCAACGGCTGCCAGAGGGGCTTGCTCGGTACGCAGGGTCACGCCGCCGAGTCGTTCCGGCAGTGCCTGTTCCATGGCCACTGCACGAATGTCCGGATAAGCATTGAGGTGAGTTTGTGAAAGGAAGCCCAGGGTGTCGCTGTTGCGAACGATATTGATCATGGCGGGTACGGAATTCGTTTCGATCATCGGGATGGGCAGGTCCACCTGTTCGCTGTCGAACAGGCGTTTCATGAGATCTCGTCCGAAGGTCTCTTCGCCTGTCATGGCCCAGCGCTGGTCTGCGATGTCCTCGAGTCTTCCGGGTCTACCCTGGTGTATCGGATGATCGTGACGGGCGATCACCATCATGCGCTCCTGCACCAGAATCCGGGTGGTGTAGCCTGTTCCCATGAAGGTGTCGCTGACGGACGAGAAATAACAATCGATTTCATCGCGATCGAGCATGCGGCGCAGCTCGTTGTTGAGCGCAACGGTCAGCTCGAATCTCAGGTCGGGGCTGCGTTGCTGCTGGGCGCAGATGGCGCGTGGCAGGATCTCGTGAATCCAGTCCGGTCCACAACCGACGCGCAACAGGCCTCCGGTTCCGCTCTTCAGGGCTTCCAGAGACTTGTGCAACTCGATGTTCGAACGCTCGATGGTATTGGCATGTTCGATGAGCAGTTCGCCATAGCGAGTCACCCCCAGCGGGCGTGTCGACCGGTCAAAGAGCTCGACCCCCAGCTGTCTCTCCAGCTTGGTGATGGACTGGGTAAGAGCCGGTTGTGAGATCCCCAGCGATTGCGAGGCGGTGGTCAGATTACGAGTCTTGTAGACCGTCTGAAACTGTTGCAGGCCGCTCAGCGGCTTGTATTTGCTGTCTGTCATTTTTTTCGCCATGAAATCCTTGTACTGATCCAGAGCCATGTTCCGATGAATCGTCCAGTCCTGTCGAGCACACTGCCGTTTTTGCAGGCCAATGCACGCTGGCTGCTCGGCGGCATGATGCTAACGGTATTTTCCAGCTTCGGACAGGCATTCTTCATATCCCTGTTCGGCAGCTCGCTGCGCGGCAGTCTGTCGCTGAACAACGGGCAGTTCGGTGGCATCTTCATGCTCAGTACACTGGCCAGTGCTGCCAGTTTCCTGTTCGTGGGTCGTCTGGTCGATCGCTATCCGGCCAGATTTGTGGCTTCTGGGGCCTGTATTGCATTAGCGCTGGCCTGTGCCGGCATGTCGCTTGTGACCTCAGTATGGATGTTGCTGCTGGTACTGTATACCTTGCGACTGTTGGGGCAGGGCCTGTTGCCGCATATTGCCATGGTCTGCATGGCACGCTGGTATGTGGCAGAACGCGGCAGGGCGGTCGCGGTGGCCTCTCTCGGTCACCAGTTGGGCGTCGCTGTGCTTCCCTTGCTGGTGGTATCGCTGATTGCCTGGTCCGGCTGGCGCAGTGTCTGGTTGCTGGGGGCGCTGTCCTTGCTGCTGATCGCTCTGCCCGCCATCTATCTGCTGATGAAGGTGGAACGTACGCCGCGTGGCAGTGTGGCACTGAACACGGATCGTGGTGAACCGATGCGTCAGTGGACACATCGTGAAGTCGCTGGAGATTGCTGTTTCTGGCTGACTCTGATGTTCATACTGATACCGGCGTTTGCCGGTACATCGGTGATCTTTCATCAGGCGCATATCAGTGAATTGAAGGGCTGGTCGGCAACACTGGTGGCCAGCGGCATGAGTGCCATGTCCATGGGCAATGTCATCGCCTTGCTGGCATCGGGGCGGTTTGTCGACCGGCGCGGTGCCTGCCGTCTGCTGCCGCATTTTCTGTTGCCCTTTGCGCTTGCCTGCCTGTTGTTGAGTGCAACCGATCAGGCCTGGGGGCTGGTCGTCTTCATGGTGTTGCTGGGCATCTCCCAGGGCATGTCGACAGCCTTGTTCGGTTCCCTGTTTCCCGAAATCTACGGCACGCAGCATCTGGGTTCCATCCGCGCATTGCTGATGTCTGCCATCGTGCTGGCAACCGCCATCGGCCCCGGTCTGAGCGGCTGGCTGATCGATCGGGGGGTGGGCATCGATACCTTGCTGCAAGTGGTGGCCGTGTACAGCCTGTTCGGAACCATGGCCTTGTGGGGAATGTCTCGACTACTGTTGCAGCGGCAGAGGCGGGTGTCGGTGGCGGCTGACTGATGCCTATTGCATTCGCTTTGCATCCGCTTTGCATTCGCTTTGCATTCGCATTGCATCCGCATTGCATTCGCATTGCACTCGCATTGCATCCGCATTGCAACTCGGTTCAGCCTGATATTGACAGCTCGACTGAACAGCCTTTAGTCTGGAGAACGGTATCGTGGAACAGCAGCCTGCCCGCGGGCGGAGACGAGCAAGATGGCCCGAGATTAC
The DNA here is from genome assembly GCA_947499955.1 of uncultured Granulosicoccus sp. Classification (GTDB taxonomy): domain Bacteria; phylum Pseudomonadota; class Gammaproteobacteria; order Granulosicoccales; family Granulosicoccaceae; genus Granulosicoccus. Next base: position 322,626 of record CANMQI010000005.1, on the reverse strand, counting down.
AGCCTGGTGGGAGAAGAAGGTCAACGTGCTCAGGCGTCAGGGCTGGCAACGGCTCAGTGGTACGCCTCGCCCATAGAGCGCAAGCAGCTGAAGCAGTTGATGAAGCGCAGTGATCAGCCTGCCATTCGCGATACCCTGATCTGGCTGGGCCTGATGGTCCTGGCAGGCAGTGGCATGGTGCTGAGCTGGGGGAGCGGATGGGCGCTGCCGTTCGTGTTCGTCTATGGGGTATTGTTCGGTTCTGCCGATAGCCGCTGGCATGAGGCCGGGCACGGCACGGCTTTCAAGACTCGCTGGATGAACGAATGGCTGTATCAACTGGCCAGTTTCATGGTTTTCCGGGAGCCGGTTGTCTGGCGCTGGAGTCACACTCGCCACCATACCGATACCATCGTGGTGGGTCGTGATCCGGAAATTGCCGCACCCCGACCACCGGATCTGCTCGGCATGCTGGCCAATGTCTTTGCGCTGAAGAGCTCATGGCTCAGTGTCGTCAAGCTGTGGTTGCATGCCCGGGGGCGACTGACGGCCGAGGAGAGCAGCTTCATTCCTGAATCGGAACACCAGAAGGTCTATCGCACGGCCCGTCTCTGGTTGCTGATACTGGGGGCCGTCGTACTGTTCGCCTTGCTGCTGCAAAGCTGGTTGCCACTCATGCTGATTGGCCTGCCTACTCTGTATGGCGGCTTTCTGGTGATCTTTTTCGGACTGACACAGCACGCCGGGCTGGCCGAGGATGTGCTCGATCATCGCCTGAATACCCGTACGGTCTACATGAACCCGGTATTCCGCTTCCTCTACTGGAACATGAATTACCATCTCGAGCATCATATGTACCCGCTGGTTCCCTATCATGCGTTGCCTGCCTTGCATGAGGCAATCAAGGATGATTGTCCACCGCCTTATCCGAGTATCTGGGCAGCCTATCGGGAGATCATTCCCGCCTTGCTCAAACAGCGACACGACCCGACCCATTTTGTCAGTCGGTCGCCGGGCTGATCGTGCCTTGCGATGGGATCAGTGTCACGACAGGGCTTCGTGGCGGCGACGCGACCACAGGTATCTGAGGAAATAGAACAAGGCTCCTGGCCAGAACACGACCATTAGCAACAGCAACACGCGCACAGACAGAGTCGGTGCCTTGAGATTGTTGTCATGACCTGCAAGGCTCATCAAACGGGCCGAGGTGTGGCGAGCAATTTCGCCGGCCACCGCCTGGCGCTGCTGCTGACGCATCTGGTTGATACTCTCCACTCGAAACGGCGTCAGACAGTAGCTGCAGGCGAGTTCGTCCTGTTCCTGCAGATTCACGGTCAGTTCCGTGGTTGCACCACAGCCTGTACACTCGTGTCGAAGGGACATTCTTGCGTTGAGACGGCCATCGTACAGGCGGTCCGCCTGTTCATTCAGTATGTAGTGGCCAATGCCGGCATTGTTCAGACTTCTGGTTCCGCGACGTACATCCTCGAGGGTGAATCGTGACTGTTGCAGCAAGGTGCTGAGTCTTGCATCCGGTGTATGTTGCAGCAAGGCCCAGAGTCTGAGAGTGGTCTTTTCCTGATGCCGGACAATCAACCCGAACACCAGCAGGGCGATACAGGCGGGAATCAGCGACAGGCTCAGATAGATCAGTCCACCCTGCAGCCTGCCGATGGCTGTCCATTGTGCATAGGCAATCGAAGCTGCGAGCGGCAGGCCGATACCGCCGGCTGCAATCAGCAGGTCATCGATGACGGTCAGGTTCCTTGTCTTCATTGGTCATCCCCATGCCGGTCTTGTGGTGTCTTCCGCGGCAACGCAGCTGACGTCGAATGTGCCCGGCAGCCCTGATTGGTCGTTTGGAGGTCTGCGCTCAGGTCTGTCGGTGGTCAGACAGTCATCGGCAGTAGAGCCTCCCGTTTGAAGAATGCGTCAGCACTTGCGAACGGTTGCCCAATGACAGATCCGATCGGGAGCAGACCGTGTCCTGGATGAACTGGCTCAGAGATCCACTACACTAATGTCATCACTAAAACAGATGATCTGTCTCATGCGTGCTTTCAATGTCTTGCCATCATCGGCGCTCTTTCTGGCTGGTTTTCTGTCCTTGAATGGCGCTGGAGCTGCCGAATGGACAGGAGGGCTGGAAGGTGGCTCCGTGATGCGCGATGGAGAATCATCCACGCGCATACGTGCCCGCGCCAGTCTGAACAGTCGACCTGTCAGTCATGATCTGTATGCGGAGTGGTACCGGAGCGATACAGACAGCGTGGAGCTGGGTTACAAACCACGTTACTGGCTGAGTGAAAAGCTCTACACCTTTGGCGAAGGTCGGCTGAGGTTCGAGGAGGATCTGGGTATAGACCGGGAGACTCAGCTGCTGGGAGGTCTCGGTCTGCAGCCACTGGCTACCCGCGAGCAGCAGCTCGTGCTGGAGGTGGGGGCGGGTTATCGCCTGACCACCTTTACCGAAGAGACCTTGCTCGAAGATGCTGAAGAAGGGGTGGGGGTTGTGCGTGCGGCCGGCAGTCAGATCCTGTCTGATCTGTTCAAGCTGGATCTGCTGGCGGATGTGTTTGCCAGTGCCCGCTATGTCCAGTCGCAGGCGGAGCTGGGTGTCTCGGTGCGGGTTCCTCAGGGCGCCATCCGTCTGAGTTATCGGGTCCGGCGCATTGATATCGACGACCTGGATGCTGTTGACGATTCGGATACCGCCGTGAGCTATACCATCGGTTTCTGAAGCAGACCCAAGCTGTCCTGTGCAAGCCGGTGACAGATCCTGACTGCACGACGATGCCAGCAAGCATCGGCTTCCTGATAATACAACCGTCAAGCTACCTTTGTTTACGGTTGGATCCATTCATGGAGCACTTGTTTCAATACACTTGCCTGACTGACGCGAACTTGTTACCTGCCTTCGGGGCTCTGCATTTTCGTGATCTTTCCAATTCTATCGTTAATGCAAATGAGGGCATGTGTAATGTACGGAAAAGCGCTGGCAGCAGAGGTGTTCGGTACCTTCTGGTTGGTTCTTGGAGGATGTGGTTCGGCCATTCTGGCAGCCATGTTCATGGCCGGTGATACCGGTGTAAATCTCGGGCTTGGATTTCTTGGGGTTGGACTTGCATTTGGTCTGACTGTTGTTACCGGTGCCTATGCCGTGGGTCATGTGTCGGGTGGTCATTTCAATCCAGCCGTGACATTGGGTCTGGTTGCCGGTGGACGCTTCGAATTTTCCAAGGCTCCCGGGTACATCATTGCTCAGGTAGTCGGTGGCACACTGGGCGCCGCTACCATCTACGCCATTGCCTCGGGTCAACCGGGTTTCGTGATCGAAGCAGGTCCAGGCACATTTGCAACCAACGGTTTCGGCGCTGAAGGCTCTCCGGGCGGGTTCAGCATGCAGGCAGCTCTTGTCACTGAAGTCGTCATGACAGCGGTATTCCTGATCGTGATCATGGGGGCAACTTCAAAGCGGGCTTCAGCCGCCATGGGCGGACTGACCATTGGTCTGTCATTGGCACTGATTCACTTCATCAGCATCCCGGTGACCAACACCAGTGTCAACCCGGCTCGTTCCACCGCTCAGGCGCTGATCGCGAATCTGTTTGGTGACGGTGTCACCGTGCCCATGCAGCAGCTCTGGTTGTTCTGGCTGGCACCAATCACCGGTGCCATCATCGGAGCGATCATCTATCGTGTCATGATGGATTCGAACGAAGATGTGCTACAGGAAGAAGCCGCTGAAGTCTTCCGTACCGATGCGTCCGAAGCGACCAGCCGAAGCGCAATGGCCGACCTGGAAAAGGTCTGAGCCATCCGACAGCGAAGGCCTGAGTCTCAGCGCCTTCGACTGTCCGGCTTGCCTGAAAGAACGTAGCTTTCCTGGCATGGCAGGTGTTCAGCTGCAAGCCAATGGAATCAAGCCTCCGGATCCAATCGATCCGGGGGCTTTTTTTTGGCTGAAACAATGTCAGCATGACTCTTCTTTCTCACGGTGTTGCCTTGCATGAGCCGTTTTACCCGTCAGTTCGGCCGTCTGCCAGCTCTGCTGCTGTCACTGCTGCTGCTTGTGCTCATCATTGTGTTGGCGGCTTCTGTTCCAGAGGAATGGATTCCGGTACAACAGTGGGGCGCTGTTCTGGAGTCGGCAGGGATACCCGGTATTGTCCTGTTCCTGCTGGCCGGCACATTGGCAACGTCGGTTGGCTTGCCGCGCCAATTGATGGCTTTTACCGGCGGTCTGGCCTACGGCCTGTTACCCGGCCTGGCCTTGTCGGTCTGTGCCGCCCTGATGGGCTGTCATTTGACCGTTCAGGTGTCGCGTCATCTGTTGCGAGCACGAATCAGGCGCCGTTACCCGGCCGTGATTGCAAAACTTTCCCGTCTTCTGCAGCACGATACGTTTGTCAAGATTCTCATTCTGCGCCTGCAGCCTCTGGGGACCAACCTGCTGACCAATCTGTGTATCGGCTTTACGGACGTGTCCTATCGCCAATTCCTGCTGGCATCGGGTATCGGCTATGTGCCACAGATGCTGGTGTTCGCTCTACTAGGCGCCGGAGTTCGGGTAGGTGAGGAGATGCAGGGGCTGATCAGTGGTGCATTGGTCCTGATTTCAGTGTTTCTTGCTGTCGGCCTGTATCTGCAGCATCGACAACGGCAGAAGAGCGTATTTACGGATACAAACGATTGAATTGCAAGGAAATCTGGAGTTTCCTTACCTGATTCTTGTTGACAGGGCTCGCTTCTACGACTCTAATGGAAATGCAGAATGTGATATGTATCACACTGCAACCTCCTCCAAGTGGTACTTGCAGGCAGGGAAGCTCCAGTAGCCAGGGATGGCTGTTTTCCCGCTGGATGCCGCATGAAGGCCTGGCCTTCTCTCTCACTTCACACGTGCCTCGGTCGACAATGTCACCGAATTGATTGCCTGTACCTGGCCTCAGTGGATTCAGGTATGCAGAGCGTCGCGCGCTGGCCGATAGAGTAGAGGAAGAATCGCCATTTCTTACGTTATCGATGAGCGCAGCCGGGCTTTTCAGGGGACTCGTACGCTGTTAATTGATCACAGTTAACAACAAACGAGCCCGGATTGTCGTATGGTGGCGGCGCTTCATCCACGACGAACCATGAGTGACCGCTAGCCAATGTGCATTTCAGTATCCCGTGTTGTCGCCCTCTCCATGACTCTGGGCAGTCTCGTTCTGGCCACTCAGCCGGCGCTTGCACAGCAAGGCAACTGGTATGTTGGTGCCGGAGCGGGTGTCTCCAGACTGAGCCCGGATACTGACGGTTCGGATTTCACACTCGACGATGAAGCCTCTCTGGCGGCCGGTGTCTATGCCGGGATGGATATCAGCCATCGACTGGGTGTGGAAGCGGCATGGACGCAGCTGGGCAAAGCCGGTCTGTCTGGCGGAGAAGAGGTCGACTATTCCGCCTTGTCGATCGGCGGTATCGCCTATGTACTGGGTGAAACCGATGTTCGTCGACGACAGGACAGTTGGTCTGGTTATCTTCGACTCGGTCTGAGCAAGATCAGCAACGAGTCGGATATCCTGCTGGCAGAAGAGGACAACACCGCCATATGGGCAGGTGCCGGTATTCAGTGGCCCATGGGTGATTCCTGGGGTTTGCGCGGCGAGCTGGCCAGTTTTGATGGCGATGCGCAGGCCGCCACGGCCTCGCTCTACTGGCGACCCGGCGCGAGCCGCAGCTCGGGCAGAAACTCCCGACCGGTACCCGCCAGACTGCCGCAACCGCAACCGCAACCGCAACCGCAACCGCAACCGCAACCGGCGGCCGATCTTCCGGCAAAGACGCCTGCACCTGTCGAGCAGGCTCCAGCCGAACCGGCTGCACGGCCGGCACAGCAGACTGTCGTGACCGTCGAGCAATCGCTATCCGCCTCCGCCAGCTCCTGCGCCGTTCCCGCTGCCGGAGAACCCCTCGATGCACAAGGTTGTGCCTTGTTCAGCGGCGTACTGCAAGGCGTGGAGTTCGATGGTGACAGCACGAATCTGACCCGTATCGGCGAAACACTGCTGTCACGCCTGGCCGGTTCGCTGAATCTCTATCCTGAACTGATCGTGGAAATCCGTGTCCACACGCAGACATTCCCGGAACCGGAACGCGCGCGTGAACTGTCACGTGCACGGGCTGTCGCCGTTGCGCGTTATCTGATGGGGCAAGGGGTGGATGTCAAGCGTCTGAAAGCGCGGGCATTCGGCGATACTCAGCCCCGTGCTGGAAACGACACCGCCGGTGGTCGCAGGCTCAACAATCGCGTCGAGTTGCGCGTTCTGTAATGCATCAAGCGGCGCTTCTGCGCCGATTGAGCAATACGTGCTCTGTTCGACAAAAACGGTGTAAACCTGCGAGACCCGAGTAGTAACGGGTCTCGATCGGGTTTGGAAATTGCTTTTGCTGTCCTGTCAACGCCGATTGTCTGGCAGGAACAGATCACCGATGATTCATCCCCGTAGTTCAATCCAGCATCCCTTGTCCGGCAAGCAACGCGCCTTGCTGACCCTGCTGGTCTGCAGTGCCCTGTCAGCCTGCTCGACATCGCTGCCGTTTCTTCAAGACTCATCCGATGCGACCGACGATGGCGACAGCTATCTCAATCGTGCGCGAATCGATGGGCGAGTGCTGGACGGGCGCGTCAGGGGGCGTTACGAGACCGACTTGCAATCTGCATCGGCTCAGCCACAGCCCGGCGATGTGCAGATAGCCGCCTATCAGCGTGATCAGCTCCCGCCGAATGCAGCGATTCAGTCCGAAACCACGCCGGCACTCGGTATGGCAAACCGCTGGCGTCCGTCGATGCGCAGCAATGATCAGGATGGCGACGGCGTCATCGATGCCTTTGATGATTGTCCGAAAACCGAGGCGTATGTGACCGTTGACAGCATCGGCTGCGGACTCTTCGATGCCGTGCTGGACGAGGTCGTCTTCAGCAGTGGTTCGCGTCTGCTTTCCGACGCCGCCCGAAACCGCCTGGATCAACTGGCGGAAACCTTGCTGGCCTTCCCCGAATCCCGGGTTCAGGTGCGAGCTCACACGGATTCACAAGGCAGTGCGCTCATGAACCAGAGCTTGTCCGCAGAGCGCTCGGAGTCGGTAGTGCAGTATCTGCAGAGCCGAGGAGTGCATGCCCGGCAACTGCAGGCAGTCGGTATGGGTGAGTCCCTGCCGCTGGCCAGCAACCGCGTAGCCGCGGGCCGGCTGCGCAACCGTCGGGTAGACGTCGTGACATTGCCGGATATGGATGCCGGCGACCTGCCGGAGATTGCACCTCTGAAAGCCGGGCACCGAGTGACGCTGCTGGCGGCCAAGGAGGCGCCTGAGACGACACAGATGCGAGCTGCGACCGCTCAGGCAAGACCTGCGGCACGAGCGGCAGAGCCGGCTCTGAAGGCTGCAGAACCGGTTGCCGCAAAGACACGATCCAAACCGCCTGTCATGCCGCTGCCGCAACCGGGTTTTGCTCCCGGTGTGAGTATTTCCGGTGTCGTGGACGGGCTGAGCTTTGCTGCCGGTTCGGCTGAGCTTCAGGATGATACCCACGAAAGTCTCGATGATGTGGCTCGCACACTGCTGGAGAATCCACAGGTCCGCATCGTGGTCATGGCCCACACGGACGACGATGGCGATGCCGAACAGAATCTGCAGCTCTCGCGTCAGCGTGCACAGTCCGTGGTGGACTATCTGGTGGAGCAGGGTGTCGATCAGGGGCGACTGGATGCAGAAGGCTATGGCGAACTACTCCCCCTGGTGCAGAATGTCACGATTGAAGACCGCGCAACCAATCGCCGGGTCGAAATCCGGATTCAGAGAAATTAGTGTCCCTGGGTCGGCTGGAAAGTGGCCGATTCGATTGAATTGACACGGTTTAACATCTGATACCAAGCTGTCACGTGGGTTGTCGGAGACATCCTGCAGGGTCGTGATGCACGTCGTGCTAATGAGCCAAGTAACCTGTTATCGTACTGTCGGTGCCGGAATTAACGTGGTGTCCGGAAAGTTAAGTAACCGTTAACAGGGACCGCCACGCGGTCAATCTAACATCATGAGCAAGAAGCACTTGTATAGCCGCTTCACGAGCCCGTGCATGCGCCCCTCAGGCGCACTGGCCGTGACCCCCGGAATTCTGACCATGGCCATTGGCCTGGTTCTGGGATCCGTTTCTGCCTCCAGCACGGCAGCGGACGTCGATTCAGTCAGCCCCTTTCAGTTGAGCGAAACCGCCGGATTCTCACTGCAGGCAAAGGCTGAAAACGGACCTGATTCCGACGGTGACGGCATTCGCAACCAGGATGATCTGGATGACGATAACGACGGCATCCTGGATTCTGTCGAAGGCGGTGTCGATAATGACGGTGACGGCTTCCCCGACAACAATTCCGTGGATACCGACGGCGATGGCACACCGGATGTGCTGGATCTGGACAGCGACAACGACGGTATTCTGGACAATATGGAGGCGCGTCTTTCTCGCGACTCCGTCAAGGCGCTGGATCAGGTGCCCAACGGCGCTATCGATATCGGCATCCCTGTCGGTGGAAACGGTGTCGCCGATGAAATAGAAACCTGGACAGATTCGGGGCAGATGAAATTCAAACTGCCCGATACGGATCAGGACGGTATCCCCGATTTTCGCGATACGGACAGCGATAACGATGGCATCTATGACGTCGTCGAGGCCGGTGGTGTCGATACCGATACCGACGGACGACTGGACGGTTTCTACGATGGCGATGGCAAAGGCGTGGATGACACGGTTCAGGCCTCGGCCCTGCCGCTGTTCGATACCGACGGCGATTTCATCATGGACTTTCGCGATCTGGATTCCGATGGTGACACGATCCCCGATAGCGTCGAGTCCGGTGGCAACGCCAGCTCACCGCTGGATTCCGATGGCGACGGCGCAGCCGATTATCGCGAGTCGGACAGCGACGGCGATGGTATCGGCGATCGGCAGGAAGTGGGCAGCGATGTCAATTCACCTGTCGACACCGACGGCGACGGTATCCCGGATTTTCGTGACCGTGATGTGGCCTCCAATGGTAGTGGCAGTGGAGACGATGGCGATAACGCTGATGGTGGTTCTCAAGCCGGCGGTGGAGGCAGCAGCGGTTCTGATGGCGACAGCGGCATTCGTGAAGATGATCGGCCTGATCGCGATGGTGATGGCATTGCCAACCAGGATGATCTGGATGATGACAACGACGGCATTCTCGATACCGAAGAAGGCATCATCGATGCCGACGGTGATGGTGTAGCCGATGCGAACTCACGGGACACCGATGGTGACGGTACGCCTGATGGCAACGATCTGGACAGTGATAATGACGGCATTCTGGACCTGCTTGAAGCACGTCTGGATGAAGCCACTATTGCAGTATTGGATTCTGTGAACAATGGCGCGATCGATACGCGTAATCCGGTGGGTAGCAATGGCCTGGCAGATGCCATCGAGTCCAGCGTCGATTCCGGCACCATCAATGCGCCGCTTTTTGATACGGACGGGGATGGCACACCCGATTACCTTGATACCGATAGTGACGGCGACGGCATCTTCGATCTGGTCGAGGCCGGTGGTGTGGACAATGATGGAGACGGACGCATCGATGGTTTTGTCGATCTGGATACAAAAGGTGTCGACGATGCCGTGCAGGCCAGTGCTCTGCCGCGTTTCGACACCGATTCGGATGGTCTGCGCGATTATCGCGATACCGATTCGGATGCCGATGGAATCCCGGATAGCGTAGAGAATACCGGCAGTGCTTCCGAGCCCACGGACACCGATGGCGATGGGGCCGCGGATTACCGTGAGCAGGACTCCGATAATGACGGGGTCAGCGATGCTGTTGAAGTCGGCGCCGATGCCAGCAACCCTGCCGACACCAATGGTGATGGCATTGCCGATTTTCAGGATGCCGAGGTGCAGAACAACGGCAGTGGTCCGGCAGGCCCGGGAACGACACCATCAGGGGATCATGACGGGGACAGCCAGCCGAACTCGCAGGATACCGATGATGACAACGATGGCATTGCGGATCTGGTCGAGGGCAGTGCCGACAGTGACAGCGATGGAGTCATCAACCGACTGGACCGAGACAGTGATAACGACGGTATTCTCGACTCTGTAGAAGGGGCACTGGATTCCGACGGTGACGGTGTGCCGGATTATCGCGACCTGGACAGCGACAACGATGGCCAGTATGACGCGCTGGAAGCGGGTCGTACGGCGGTCTCCTCCAGTGGACGACTGGCATCCTCGGCAAGTGTGGATGCGTTTGGTCTGGCCGCCGGTGCAAGCGATCATGTCGTGGATACCGATGGTGATGGTGTTGGCGACCCGATCGATCTGGATTCCGACAACGACGGACTGCCTGATCTGCATGAAGCCGGATATGCAGACACCGACCTGGATGCCCGTCTGGACAATATCGTCGACAGCAACAAGGATGGCGCTGATGACTCGCGACCGGGCAACGCGGTCGCGCTGCGCGATACCGATAGTGATCGTATTGCCGATTCGCGTGATCTGGACAGCGATCAGGACAGTCTGTCGGACTTGTTCGAAAACAGTGGCAGCGATAACGATCAGGACAACAACGGCCAGGTTGACAACTTTGTCGATGCCAATGGCGATGGTCTGGATGACAACGTCGCAGCCCATCTGGCTGCTCCGACGGACACCGATAATGACGGCCTGCCCAATGCCATTGACCTGGACAGTGACGGCGACGGCATCAGTGATCTGATCGAGGCTGGCGGCCGGGATGAGAACAGCGACAGTCGTACCGACCTGCTGGCCGACAGCGATGGCGATGGTATTCCGGATATGAACGACGCCGATTTTACCGGCGGCAGCGATATCGACAACGACGGTATCGATGACACGGTCGATGCGGATTTTGTCACCGGCCCGGACACCGACGGCGACGGTGTTGTGGATCGCTTCGATCCGGACTCGGACGGCAACGGTTTTGCCGGTCCGTATGATGACAATGACAATGGTCAGTCACAGGGCGAGCCAGTCGATCTGCCTGACTCTGACGGTGATGGTGTTCCCGATCTGCAACAGGGGCAGGCGCTTGATGGTCAGGTGGAGACCGGGCTCGGCGGTTCCGGATTCGGTTGCAGTATTGCAACGGTTGCCAGCCAATCGGGTATCGATCCATTACTGCCCTTGTTGCTGGGTGGAAGCGCCCTGGTGCTGGGTGCTCGTGTTCGTCGACGCAGGGAGAGCGGTTCCGACTCATGATCGAGATGGTTGTTGACGGTAGTCGTCGTTTGTCGCAGCGGGCCGGGGAAATTGTTCTCCAGCCTGTCTGCAGGAATTCAGGTTGCAGTATTCGTCGTAACACCAGGCCTCGGGCCGTTCGTGTGGCGTTGTCAGCAAGCCTGCTGGGTGGCCTGATGGCATTGACAGGATGCAGTTCGATCGGTGCCAGCAGGGCTGATCGTGACTTTCAGCCTCGCCTCTATGCCGGTGCCGGAGTACTGGTGAGTCGACTGGAGCCTGACACCGATGGTGTGGCAGGCACATCGGTGGATGAAAACATGAGTGGCGGAGGCTCGCTGACGCTGGGTTACGACATCAACAGCCGTTTCAGCATCGAAGGCCACGTTGCCGCTCTGGGCGAAGCCACTCTCGATCCGCAAGGCAGCATCGATTACACCGTCGGCGGTCTCAGTGCCGTCGCCTATGCCTCTCGTGAGCCGAGTCATCGTGCGCGGCGTGAAGGTCTGGCGTTTTTCGGGCGGCTTGGGCTGGGTGCACTGGAGAATGATGCCAGTGGCGTGAAATTCAAACAGGTGAACGATGTGCATCTGCTGGCAGGGCTTGGGCTGGAATACGGCCTTGCCAATGGGGTTGGCGTGCGCGCCGAGCTGGTCGCTCATGAAACCGATGCGAAATATGCTCAGCTGGGACTGGTCTATCGTTTTGGTGCCGGGCAAGGGGGGCGAAGAGCCTCGACGTCCTTGCCTGACAAGCCGGTCCTGTTGCCGCAGGTGGCCGACATCCCGGTAGAAGGGGTGCCGCTGGAAGAGTTGCCACCCGAAGCCGTTGCCGACTCCGACTCCGTACCGCTGGACGAGCTGCCGCCCATTGACGTTGCGGATGCCGACCCCGTGCCGCCTGAGCCGGTTGCCGATAAGTCAACGGCCGCGCTTGCCGATGCCGATGCTGATGGTGTACCCGACGTCAGAGATCAATGTCCGGGCACCGCTGCAAACGCGCCGGTCAAGACGGATGGCTGTGCCATCTTCGGTGGCGTGGTCGAGGGCGTCAACTTTCAACCAGGTTCTGACCGATTGACTGCCGAGGCGATAGACGTCCTGGCAGGTGTTGCACAGACACTGCAGGAATATCCTGATATTCGAGTCATCATCGAGTCCCACACCGACAACGAAGGCTCCGCTGCCGCCAATCTGCAATTGTCGAAAAGACGGGCAATAGCCGTGGCTCGTTATCTGGTGGATGCCGGTATTTCCGGTTCACGCCTCAAGCCGCAGGCTTTTGGAGAATCACGGCCTCGCACCAGCAATCTGACTGCAAAGGGCAGAGCCGCCAATCGCCGGGTCGAGTTTTCCATTCTGCAGTAGTCATGCGGTTGGCAAGCAAGGTTGCGGCAAGTCCACCTTGCTGGCAATGATCGCCGGTCTGGAGAGCGTCACCTCCGGTGAGATCCGCATCGAGGATCGAATCGTCAACAATGCCGCGCCGAAGGATCGGGACATTGCCATGGTCTTTCAGAGCTATGCGCTATACCCGACCATGACCGTTCGAGACAACATGACGTTCGGTATGGAAAGCCGCAAGGTGCCCAAAGACGAGCAGAACAGAGAGGTTGCGCGGGTGGCCGCTCTATTGCAGATCGAACCCTTGCTCAAGCGCAAGCCGAGTCAGCTCTCCGGTGGACAGCGTCAGCGCGTGGCCATGGGGCGAGCCCTGGTTCGGGACCCCAAGCTGTTCCTGTTTGACGAGCCCTTGTCGAACCTTGATGCAAAGCTGAGGATCGAGATGCGCAGCGAGATCAAGAAGCTGCATCAGAATGTCGGCAAGACCACGGTGTATGTCACACATGATCAGATCGAAGCCATGACGCTGGCCAGTCGTATCGCCGTGATGTACAAGGGGGTTCTACAGCAATACGACACGCCCAAGAACATCTACGAACGTCCGGTCAATCGTTTCGTGGCCGGCTTCATGGGCTCACCCACCATGAATTTTCTGCAGGCCATCGTCGCAGACGAAGGCAGGGGCCTGATTGTCGCCAATGGCGATAGTCGTATCCTGCCATTGCCGGAAGGTCGCTTTTCAAGTCTGCAGCCAGGTCAGGAGATCATATTCGGCATACGCCCTGAACACTTCAGCCTGGTGTCCGGTGATGATGCGAATTCTGCCGGGAGGGCTGTGGTCGATGCCTGTATTGATATGGTCGAACCCACAGGCGCCGAAACCATTCTGATGACCCGCATTCACGGACAGGAGGCCATTGCCCGTTGCGAACCGGACGATGCGCCGGAGCAGGGGGAACGGGTCAGTCTGGCTATCGACATGCGCAAGGTCTGCCTGTTTGACCCGGTAAGCGACATGCGGTTGCAGGATTGCCTGCGTGCCTGAAATCCCGAGCCACGAATATTGATCAGGCGGCGCTGATGGCTGCCGATTCCACTCTGTTTCGCTTGTCGTCCCACGCTGCGCACTACGCTGGTGCGGGGCGCTGTGCGCAGGCTATTCAGCCCGAATAACGGTGTGATACTTGATGTGGATACACTTGAATCGAAACTACCCAAAAAAAGTTTCATGACAAGACCGTGACCACCTTGTTCGCGCAATGCATCGTTCAGTGGGTTCCAAGTCCCCGATATTCCAACGTGGTTGCAATTTGGTCGGACAATAAAAGTATGTAGTGAAACTACATAAGTAGCTATTTTAACGTTCAAGTTGCTGTTTTAAAACATTTTTTACCCATGTAGTGGGTGTCAAGCTACTCCTGTCTACAGTATAGTTCCGCCCATCGGAGCCGCTACAGCCTGCACTTGTAGCGGCTCAATTCGAGTCCCGGCGTTACCAACTATCAGGAGCAACCTATGAATCAGACGGCTCGTGTCTTGTCACCCGTACTGGATCTGACCCCTTATGGCATCAACTCAGCCGCTGAGATTGTCTACAACCCATCCTATGAGTTGCTCTTCGAAGAAGAACTCAAGGATGATCTGACAGACCTCGAGCGCGGTACGTTGACAGAGTCTGGCGCGGTCGCTGTCGACACGGGTGCCTTTACCGGCCGTAGCCCCAAGGACAAGTACATCGTCAAGGACGATGTGACGCGAGACGTCCTCTGGTGGTCCGATCAGGGCGCCAATGACAACAAGCCGATCTCCGAGTCTGTCTGGAGCGATCTCAAAGCGCTGGTCTGTCACGATCTTGAAGGCAAGCGACTCTTTGTCGTCGACGCCTTTTGTGGTGCCAACGAAAACAGCCGGGTCGCCGTGCGCTTCATTACGCAAGTGGCCTGGCAGGCGCATTTCGTGACCAATATGTTCATACGCCCCAGTGATGCCGAGCTGAACTGTTTCGAGCCAGACTTCGTGGTCATGAACGCCGCTTCCGCGACCAACGACAAGTGGCAGGAACACGGCATGAATTCGGAGAATTTCGTGGCCTTCAATTTCGCTGAAAAGATGCAGCTGATCGCCGGTACCTGGTACGGCGGCGAGATGAAGAAAGGCCTGTTCTCCTACATGAACTTCATCCTGCCGCTGAAGGGCATTGCATCCATGCATTGCTCTGCCAATGTGGGTGAGGCGGGCGATACCGCTGTATTTTTCGGTCTGTCAGGCACCGGCAAGACCACCTTGTCCACAGACCCCAAGCGCCGTCTGATCGGTGATGACGAGCATGGCTGGGATGACGATGGCGTCTTCAATTTCGAAGGTGGCTGCTACGCCAAGACCATCCGCCTGAGTGCTGAGGCAGAGCCGGATATCTTCGGCGCCATCCGTCGCAATGCCCTGCTCGAGAATGTCGTGGTCCGCGCAGACGGCAGCGTTGATTATGATGATGCCAGCAAGACCGAGAACACCCGTGTCTCATACCCGATCAACCATATCGACAACATCGTCAAGCCAGTGTCGCGTGCCGGTCATGCTGACAAGGTCATCTTCCTGACCGCTGATGCCTTTGGTGTGTTGCCAGCGGTCTCGCTACTGACCCCTGAGCAGACCCGCTATCACTTCCTGTCCGGATTCACGGCCAAACTGGCCGGTACCGAGCTGGGGGTCACCAGTCCACAACCTACATTCTCTGCCTGTTTCGGCAAGGCGTTTCTCAGTCTGCACCCCACCAAGTACGCAGAAGAGCTGGGCAAGCGCATGCAGGCTTCGGGTGCGAAAGCCTATCTGGTCAACACGGGCTGGAACGGCACTGGCAAGCGTATTTCCATCAAGGCCACGCGCGCCATCATCGATGCCATTCTGGACGGTTCTATCGAGGAAAGCGCGACCAGCACGATACCGACATTCGGTCTGCGTGTCCCTACCGAGCTGGCGGGAGTGGATGCCAGTCTGCTGGATCCGCGCAACACCTATGAGGATGCCGCTCAGTGGCAGGTAGAGGCGGACAAGCTGGCGAAGTTGTTCATCGACAACTTCGAGCAATACACCGATACCGACAGTGGCAAGCAGCTGGTTGCTGCAGGACCGGTACAGGCGTAGTTGCGGAGGCCTCTGGCGGTGGCCGCGCTGCCGCCAGACGTCTTTTGATCGGTTTTTCCCGCGGTGCCGAGCCGCACGGTCTTCCTCGCAGAAAGATTGATCGGTTCAGCGCATCACGTTGAACAAATCACGTTCAGCGCACCCTGTTCGGCGATAGGGAGTTCAGCGCAAACGGATTGCCTGAGCTCGCAGCTCCTTGAGGCTGGCTTCCAGTCTGAGCTGATCCTGGGATTGCGGGGCGACCTGCTGGAGTGCCAGCTCCAGCTGACTCGTGGCACGCTCCAGTTCATCCAGTGCCTCGAAGTAGCGGGCCAATGATTCATGACTGCCGGCCTGATCATCCAGTCTTTCCTGGATGCTGGCCAGTTGCCGCCATGCCAGCGGATCCGGGTTGCTGTTACTGCGCAGATACTCATTGGCGATCTGCATGGCCTGACCCAGGCGACGATCCTGTATCAGCTGTTCCAGGCGTTTTTCCACGATCGAGTAGCGCTCCGGGTACAGATCGGACAGGGCGGCCAGAATGGAATCATCGCTGCGTTGCTTGTCCATGCTGGCAATATCGGCTCGCAGCAGTTCGACCATCGGATGAGCCTTGATCAAGGTATCCAGCTCCTGCAGATAGCTCCTGGCCTTGTCGAGTCGGTTGGCTCTCTGGCTGATCAGCGCCAGTGCATAACAGCTGGAAATGTCCGGCTTTGTCTGGTGGCGAGCCAGATAGGTGCGCATCAGTTCTCCGCTGTCCGTGGCGCTGAGAACCGCCAGCCGCGCACGAAACAGATCGTAATCGGGGCTGTTCAGTCGCTCTCTTTTCGGTTGCGACCCGGCGCGGTCTGTCGCTTCGGCAATCCGGTTGTTGTCCAGTGGGTGGGTGCGCAGATATTCCAGTTGCAGGTTGGAGGTGTTGAGCGAATTCTTGCGTCGCAGAATGGCGAATGACTCGGCCATGGCGCGTGCATCGTATTGGGCATTGGCGAGTATCTCGATACCGATGCGATCCGCTTCGATCTCGTTGCTGCGGGTGAAGTTGATGGCCGATTGCTGGCTGGCCGCAAGTCCTGCTGCCAGTGCTGCCTGGCCGGCCTGTGGAGAGGCCTGACCGATGATGATGGCTGCGAGTACGGCCGCGGCTGTACTGAGTGTGGCGCGATTGCCGGTGGCGAAGGCGCGAGCATGATGG
Source organism: uncultured Granulosicoccus sp. (assembly GCA_947499955.1). Classification (GTDB taxonomy): domain Bacteria; phylum Pseudomonadota; class Gammaproteobacteria; order Granulosicoccales; family Granulosicoccaceae; genus Granulosicoccus. The sequence continues at coordinate 305,723 of CANMQI010000005.1, read as the reverse complement.
CGTTGAGTGACGTGCGCCACTTCGTGTGCGACCACGCTGGCCAGTTGTTCTTCCTGGTCCATGACGGCGATCAGGCCGGAGTTGACACCGACATAGCCCCCGGGAATGGCGAAGGCATTGATCTGGGGGTCATCGATGATGAAGAAGGTGAAGTCGCGTGACTCACCCTTGCCTGAGGCCAGCACGAGTCTGGCGCCCAGGCTCTGTATGTATTCCGTGAGCTGAACATCACGCACCAGTGGCAACTGGGCCCGGATCTGGCGCATGAACTGCGCTCCCAACTGCTGCTCCTCGATAGGGGATAGCGCGTTGTCGGCAGGTTCACCCATGCTTGGCAGGTTCTGCTGGGCAGCGATGGAGCTGGCGCTTAGTGCCAGCAGCAACCCGAAGATGATGCCAATTGCCCGATGTAACAGGGATCCACCGAACGGGTGGCTGATCCTGACCCGGGAAGTCTGGCTGGAATGTTCCGGATACACAGTGTGATTCAAGGTTTCATAAGGGGTGGCAATACGTTGTTGGACAATGTGCTGCTTGGTTCGTGCCAATCTATCATGAGCCTGTTTCCGGCTCCCGTAATCGTCTGCGAGGCGTTATACTCTCACCCTGTATGGGGTTCGACACAATCCGGCCCGGCAATCAGTTCAAGTCACTCACCCGAATTACCTCTCGTGGTGTGATCACAGGCGGTTCAACCCACCACTGCCCACTCGTGACAAGGACCCACATTATTGCCAGCCACCTCTACAACGCAATCATGATGCTATCAGACGTGCGTGCAGGCCATGGGTCTCTCGTGCGCATTGTCGTCGGCGTCCCTGAATATCTAGCGAGAATGAGGACTAAAAGCGGTGGAATTATCCGGTGGTGAAATACTGATCGAAGCGCTGAAGGAAGAAGGCGTCGAGTTTCTTTTCGGTTATCCAGGTGGTGCAGTCCTGCACATCTATGATGCCCTGTACGAACAGAACTCAGTGAAGCACATCCTGGTGCGTCACGAGCAGGGAGCAACGCATGCAGCGGATGGTTACGCGCGTGCAACCGGTAAACCCGGAGTCGTGCTGGTCACGTCGGGTCCGGGAGCGACCAACGCGGTCACGGGTATCGCCACGGCTTTCATGGATTCCATTCCCATGGTCGTACTGTCCGGTCAGGTGCAAAGCCGCTTCATCGGCAGTGATGCCTTTCAGGAAGTGGATTGCATCGGTATCACGCGTCCTTGCGTCAAACACAATTTTCTCGTGGACTCTCTCGAGAACTTCGCCGAGACCATGAAGAAGGCTTTCCATGTGGCCACGACCGGCAGACCCGGACCCGTGGTCGTGGATATTCCCAAGGATTTCACGGCTCCGGGTGTGACAGTACCGTTCAATTACCCCAAGACGGTCAACATGCGCTCCTACAGTCCGGCAGAGCAGGGCCATCCCGGCCAGATTCGCAAGGCGGTGGATCTCATCCTGTCAGCCAAGCGCCCCATGATCTATTCCGGGGGTGGTGTGGTGCTGGGCAATGCCGCGGCACAGCTCACTGAATTCACCGAGTTGCTGGGTTACCCGATCACACAGACACTGATGGGCCTGGGTGCCTTCCCGGCGTCCAACAAGCAGAACCTGGGCATGCTGGGTATGCACGGTACCTACGAAGCCAATATGGCGATGCACGATTGCGACGTCCTGATTGCCATCGGTGCGCGATTTGATGACCGGGTTACCGGCGAAATAGAAAGCTTCTGTCCGGATGCCAAGATCGTGCATGTGGATGTCGATCCAGCCTCCATTTCCAAGAACGTTACCGTGGATGTGCCTATCGTGGGCAATGTCACGCATGTGCTCGATGCCATGATCGCGCTGATCAAGGACACCGGCAAGCGGGCTGATTCTGCCGATCTGGCGCAATGGTGGGCCACCATCAAGGGCTGGTCCGACATGAACTGCATGGCCTACCAGCTGGATGACAAGCTGATCAAGCCGCAGGCGGTCGTCGAGGCGCTGTGGCGTGAGACCAAGGGCGATGCCTATATCTGCTCCGATGTCGGTCAGCACCAGATGTGGGCGGCTCAGTTCTACGGTTTCGACAAGCCGCGTCGCTGGATCAATTCCGGTGGTCTGGGCACCATGGGCTTCGGTCTGCCGGCAGCCATTGGTGTACAACTGGCTTTCCCTGACGAGGTCGTTGCCTGTGTCACCGGTGAGGCGAGTGTGCAGATGTGTATTCAAGAGCTTTCAACGGCCTTGCAATACAGCACGCCCATCAAGGTCATCAGTCTGAACAACCGCTATATGGGCATGGTTCGCCAGTGGCAGGAATTCAACTACGACAAGCGTTATTCACATTCCTATATGGATGCCTTGCCGGATTTCGTGAAGCTGGCGGAAAGCTACGGCCATGTCGGTATGCGCATCGACAAGCCAGGCGATGTGGAAGGCGCGCTGAAAGAGGCCTTCGCGATGAAGGATCGCCTGGTATTCATGGATTTCCAGACTGACCAGACAGAGAATGTGTATCCCATGATCGAAGCTGGCAAGGGACACCACGAAATGCGATTGAATCCTGCTCGGGAGCTGGCGTGATGCGTAGGCACGTTATATCTGTCCTGCTGGAAAACGAATCGGGCGCGCTGTCACGCGTGTCCGGTCTGTTCAGTGCACGCGGCTACAACATCGAGTCACTGACAGTGGCGGCCACTCACGATCCAACGCTGTCGCGCATGACTATCGTGACCATCGGTACCGACCGGATCGTCGAGCAGATCATCAAGCAGCTGAACAAGCTGGTGGATGTCGTGCGCCTGACCGACCTGACTGAAGTTGCGTTCATCGAGCGTGAAATCATGATGGTGAAGGTGCGTGCCGTGGACGCCGGACGGGAAGAGCTCAAACGCATGACGGATATCTTTCGAGGGCAGATCCTCGATGTCACCGATTCCAGCTATGTCATCGAGCTCACCGGTGATGACTACAAATTGTCAGGTTTCCTGGATGCAATCGGTCGAGATAACATCATCGAAGCGGTTCGTTCCGGTGCCACCGGTATCGCTCGCGGTGATAAAAGCCTGAAGCCTTGACACTGATGCGTGAGAATGCCTCCGGCAGGGTAAACTGCCGGTTGGCTGAAGCGGTTACGAGGCATTAAATTAGATGGTGGAGTCAAGCGAGGTTCGCAAGCGACCGTCCAGGGGCATTTACCTGTTGCCCAATCTGTTTACGACGAGCGCACTGTTTGCCGGTTTCTACAGCGTCGTGCTCGCCTACAACGGTGAGTACAAGCAGGCGGGTATTGCCATCATCGTGGCCATGGTGCTGGACGGCTTTGACGGTCGCGTGGCTCGCATGACCAATACGACGACCGCCTTCGGCGCCGAGTACGACAGTATGGCCGACATGATTTCCTTCGGCATGGCGCCGGCCTTTCTCATGTACAGCTGGTCTCTGTCGAGCCTGACCGAGGCCTATCACGGCCAGCTTGGCTGGGTCATCGCCTTCGTGTATACCGCTTGTTGTGGTTTGCGCCTGGCACGCTTCAATGTGGCCGTCGGCACGGCCGACAAGCGATTCTTTCAGGGGCTGGCCTGTCCGTCGGCCGCTGCCGTCCTGGCCAGTTTTGTCTGGGTCATGAGTGAAATGGGCGTCAATGGTCCTGATGTGGTAGTCCTGGTGGCTATCATGACTCTGTTTACAGGGGTAGCCATGGTCAGCACATTTACCTACTACAGCTTCAAGGACCTGGGCACCAATCGCAAGGTGCCATTTGCCATGCTGTTGGGCCTGTTGATGTTGTTTGTGGTGACTGCGGTCGATCCAGCCAAGATGATTCTGATTGCCTCTGCGCTCTATGCCTTGTCGGGTCCTGTGTACTACCTGTTCCGGGTCTATCGCAAGCGTTCGCGTCAGTCAGTCTGAGGAGAGTCTGCCTTGATTCGTTCCAACCGGTTCTGATGCGTTACTCAGTCAGACAACAGCATTGCCTGCAGACAATGGGCATTGTGCCGTGGGTATCGCGTTTCCCGGAAGATGCCGCGGCAATTGCGGCGGCAGTACAAAGCGCTGGAGCGACAGAGCCGCCGACGGCACTCGCCACGGACGATGTGAATCCTGCTCAGGACATGGTCGAACCGGTAAGCGTGACGGCAGCTGGCAGCTCGACAGAGCGGACTGACGCAAACCTTGCCGAAACAGCTGCTGGAACCTCTTCAGAATTTACGCCGGAAGTCACGCAACAAGCTACGCCAGAAGTCACGCCAGAAATCACGCCAGAAGTCACGCCAGAAGTCACGCCAGAAGTCACGCCAGAAGTCACGCCAGAAGTCACGCCAGAAGTCACGCCGGTGCTAGCGGAGCAGGTCGCGGCTGCATCGCCGGCCACAAGCCCGATACAGCCACCACAGGCCATGCACAGTCTGGGCGAGTGGTTGTTGGAACAGGCGCTGGTTCCGATTGAATTCCGTGGTGGCCAGCATCCGGTTCTCGGCGTTGCCGATGCGCCTTTGCTGGTCGTGTTGGCACTGGATGCACCCTCGCCAACAGCCGGTTCGATGTCCGGGGATGACGGGCGCTTGTTCGAACTGATGCTACGCTCGGTGTCGTTGGCCAATCGCGACACCCGGCGCTGTCAGCTGGGTCATCGACTGAACGACAGCAGCAGGGTAGGCACCGATAGCGTGTCGCAGGCCGGTGTCAGTGCGCTGTGTGCGGCAAACACGCGGGGCGTACTGGTGCTGATGGATCCTTGGGTCTTCGATGCAGACGACAGCGCGGTAGAACAGCACCAGAGCCGTTTGCCAGATTCGGGTATACCCGTTTGGCGAATAGCTCACCCAGCCGTTCTGCTCGAGCAGCCGCAACTCAAGCGCCAGGCCTGGCAGGTGCTGAAAGGTGTGCGGGCAGTGCTTGACGGTGCGGCACTGTGACAGGGGGTTCGTCTAAAGCCGGGTACCGCTCGAAAGCGCCGGTGAAAGTTTTTCCAGACGCGTGCGTGGACGACTGCTGCTTGCGAGGATCGGTGGCCCGATGAATGCGCGGCGAGAAATCGGGGCGGTCACGTTTGAACCGATGCAGGCCGCTCATGTGCCGGCCATCGGTATCATGGATCGTCGCAATTACGAGTTTGCCTGGACCGATGGCATCTTCCGCGACTGTGTCAAGGCCGGCTATATCTGTCCTCTGCTCATGATCGATGGCGAGATCGTCGGTTATGGCATATTGCAGATTGGCGCCGATGAAGCCCATCTGCTGAATCTGTGCATCGACGAACCTTGGCAGCGTCAGGGGCTGGCGCGCACCTTGTTGGAGCATCTGGTGGACGAGTCCGTCAAACACAAGGCTCAGGTGATGTTTCTGGAAGTGCGGCCGTCCAATACACGAGCCGTAGCGCTCTACCAGCAGTCCGGTTTCAACGAGATAGGGCTGCGCAAGAACTACTACGACTCGAAAAGCGGCCGCGAAGATGCGCTGGTCATGGCGCGCTATCTGCCGACAGATTGATATCTGAAGGCACTGGTGGAAGACCGGTTCGCGACCGTTCTCGCCACAGGCGTTATACTCCGCGGCTAACTAACGCAGTGACCTCTCCATGGCTGACGCCAGACTGACTCAGGAAATCAACCGGCGGCGGACCTTTGCGATCATTTCGCATCCGGATGCCGGCAAGACCACGCTTACCGAAAAGCTGTTGTTGTTCGGTGGTGCCATCCAGCTTGCAGGAACCGTCAAGGGCCGCAAGGCCGCTCGGCATGCCACCTCTGACTGGATGGCCATGGAGCAGGAGCGAGGCATCTCGGTGACCTCGTCCGTCATGCAGTTTCCCTATGGCGACCATATCGTGAATCTGCTCGATACGCCGGGTCATGAGGACTTCTCCGAAGATACCTATCGCACACTGACAGCAGTGGACTCGGCGCTGATGGTCATCGATGTGGCCAAGGGTGTGGAAGGGCGTACCGAAAAGCTCATGGACGTCTGCCGTCTGCGAACCACGCCAGTCATGACCTTCATCAACAAGCTCGATCGCGAAGGACGTGATCCCATCGAGCTGATGGATGAGGTGGAGAGCATGCTCAATATCCGTTGCGCACCGATAACCTGGCCTATCGGCATGGGCAAGCGCTTCAAGGGTGTCTATCACCTGCACACGGATCGCATCCATTTCTACTCGGCCACCCATGGCGGCAAGATGCTGGAAGGCGAGGTCGTTCAGGGGCTGGACAATCCGAAGCTGGACGAGATTCTTGGCGACATGGCAGCGGAGCTGCGTGAAGAGCTGGAGCTGGTGCAAGGTGCCTGTCATGAATTCGATCTTGACGCCTATCGGGCCGGTGAGCTGACGCCGGTCTACTTCGGTTCTGCGATCAACAATTTTGGCGTTGCAGAATTGCTGGATGATTTCGTCAAGTACGCACCGGGGCCGCAGCCACGCAATACGATCACTCGGGAAGTGCAGCCAACGGAGGAGAAGTTCACCGGTTTCGCCTTCAAGATCCAGGCGAACATGGATCCGCAACATCGTGACCGGGTGGCTTTCGTGCGTATCTGTTCCGGCAGTTTCACCAAGGGGATGAAAGTCCGTCATATACGTCTTGGCAAGGAAATACGCCTCAATGATGCACTGACGTTCATGGCTGCCGATCGTGGTCATGTCGAAGAGGCCTTCAGTGGTGACATCATCGGCTTGCACAACCATGGCACCATCCGCATCGGGGATACGTTCACGGTGGGTGAGGAACTGGCCTTTACCGGCATTCCGAACTTTGCACCGGAACTGTTCCGGCGTGCCGTGCTGAAAGATCCCTTGAAGATGAAAGCCTTGCAGAAAGGGCTCAGTCAGCTGTGTGAAGAAGGTGCCACCCAGTTGTTCAAGCCGCTGGTCAGCAATGATCTTATTCTGGGGGCTGTCGGTATCCTGCAGTTCGAAGTGGTTGCGCAGCGACTGCGGGATGAATACAAGGTCGAGTGTCAGTTCGAGACCGTCGGCGTGCAGCAGGCGCGCTGGATTCGCTGTGCTGATGAGAAGATGCTGTCAGACTTCACCCGCAAGCTGGACATGAACCTGTCTCATGATCATGCTGGCGAACTGGTCTATCTGGCGCCCACTCGTGTCAATCTGCAGATGTCGCAAGAGCGTTGGCCGGATGTGGAGTTTCTGGCCACACGAGAGCAGGTATTCAACTAGAATTCCGATTGAACGCAACAACAGCCTTTTCACGGAGCATGACATGAACTACTTGAAAAACAGCAGCCTTCTGGTCGCCGGTGTAACCGCGTTGGTAATGTCGGGAACATCCATGGCAGAACCTCTGGGCCTGCTCAATGGTCGATCTGCCGATGTCAGCCGTTCTCCCGATACCTCTGTCGAATTGGGTGCGGTTTTCGGTGAATTCGATGATGTGGATTACACGCACTTGGGTGGGCGCTTCAACTACAAGCTCAATCCACAGGCAGTCGTCTATTTCGACCTGGGGCTGTCGGAACTGGAAGCGGGTCGGGACTTCGATGGTCTGGCCTACGGCCTGGGTGGTTTCTTTCAGATGGATGGCATTCTGACGGATACCGATTTCGGGGTGCATGCCAGTTACCATCGCGCCAGCCTGGACGGTAGTGGCTCCAACAACGAATTCGACGTCAATTCCATCATGGTCGAGGCGCTGTTCAGCGGGCGCGATGCCATAGACCAGAATGGCAATATCTTCTGGAATGCCAGCCTTGGCCTGAACCGCACGGGCGGTGACGGTGGATCGGATACCGATCTGACTTTCAGCGGTGGCCTCACGATGGCCACGGCCTCTCAGTCCGGAGAATTCTTCGGCGGTCTGCTGTATGTCGATGACATCGCATTCGGTGCCGGCTATCGTCATTTCCTGAACTAAACCAAACTGCAATCAGTCAATTCGGTATCCAGCTCAATGACCAAACCATCTTCAAGAATCCTTACAGCTCTGGTCGTTGCGGCCTCTGTGTTTGCCACCAATGCGCAGGCCGAATTCTTCGGTCTGCCCAATGGTCGCTCTGCCAGCCCTGACATGCTCTCGGACTTGTCCGTCGAGCTGGGCTTCGTGACCGGCGATCTGGGCGTTACCGACTACCAGAATTTCGGGGCGCGGGTGAATTACCGCGTTTCTCCGGAAGTCGTGGTGATCGGTGACATCGGTGCCAGTGAATTCGGATCGGCAGACGGTACGCCCATTGGTCTGGGCATTCTGTATCACCTGTCGAATCAACGTATCAGCCAGAGTGTGGATATTGCGGCCAAGGTCAGTTATCACACCGGTGAGTACAAGGTCAGCAGTACCAAGCTGGACCTGACCGGTCTGTCCTTCGAAGCGCTGTTCAGTGGTCGCCAGCCCCTGGCTGCCAATGGACTGGGTTGGTACGGTAACTTCGGTTTCCACCGTTTGACCGTCAAGAATGTTTTCAGTGATTCCAGCAACGAAATCGGTATCGGTGGGGGTCTGACCTTGCCGACAGGATCCGGTGAGGCCTATCTCGGTGTGGATCTCATTGACGAGCTGACCTTCGGATTGGGCTTTCGTTACTTCGTACAGTAAGGTCGTCGTCGGCCATCGTTCAACAGGAGCCCTGCAATGAGCATCCAGACAGATGTGGTCATCATCGGCGCAGGCCCCGTAGGCCTTTTTCAGGTTTTCGAACTGGGCCTGCAGGGCCTGAAAGCCCACGTCATCGATGCTCTTCCGCAAGCAGGAGGGCAATGCACTGAACTGTATCCCGACAAGCCCATCTTCGATATTCCAGCAGTTCCGGAGTGCACGGGGCAGCAACTGATCGACAATCTGGAGCAGCAGATTGCACCATTCTCGCCGGGCATGCATCTGGATCAGACGGTCGATGAACTGCAGAAGCGCGGCGAGAATGATTTTTATATCAAGACATCCACCGGTACCGAGTTCGAGTGTCGTGCGGTCATCATCGCCGCCGGCGCCGGTTCATTCACGCCGGTTCGGGTGCGTGTGGACGGCCTCGGGCAGTTCGAAGACCAGCAGTTGTTCTATCGGGTGCGTGATCCAGCCAGACATGCCGGCAAGGATGTCGTGATTCTCGGTGGCGGGGATTCTGCACTGGATTGGGCAGTCCAACTGGCGCCGACGGCAAAGAGCCTGACCCTGGTCAATCGAACCGAGCGCTTTCGGGCTGCCGAAGCGTCGGTCACCAAACTCTACGAGTTGGCCGAGGCCGGCGGGGCAAACGTCCTGATGGGGGCGCTCAAGGACTTCGGTACCACCGATGGCAGGCTCAGCAGTCTTACGCTGACTCTGCGAGACGAGAACAAGACCGAGAAGGTCCTGCCGGTGGATGATCTGCTCGTGTTCTTCGGTCTGTCTCCCAAGCTGGGGCCGATCGAGAATTGGGGTCTGGAGCTGGAACGCAAGCTGATCACCATCAACCTGGCCACCTTTGAAACGTCGGTTCCCGGCATCTATGCCATCGGGGACATCAACACCTATGAAGGCAAGAAGAAACTCATTCTGAGCGGTTTTCATGAAGCGGCCATGGCGGCGTTCGCCATCAAGCAGGCTTTCGAGCCGGACAAGAAGGTCAACTTGCAGTACACCACGACCAGTCCACTGATGCACGAGCGTCTCGGGGTCGATGCCGATGGTGTGGCGATAACGGAAGGCGGCTCTGCGGACGTCGTGACAACAGCGTGAAGCTGCAACAGTTGCGCTGCATCGTCGCGATGGTGCGCAACAATCTGAATGTCTCGGAAACCGCAGCATCGCTGCACACCTCACAACCGGGTGTGAGCAAACAGATCAGACAGCTGGAAGACGAAGTCGGGGTACAGCTGTTCGAGAGAAGCGGGCGGCAGATCATCGCGGTGACGGCTGCTGGCAAGGACATCATCCCGGTGGCCGAGCGCATTCTGGCAGGCACCGACGACATCCGTAACCTGGGACGCCAGCATGCCGATCCCTATTCGGGCGAGCTACGGCTGGCCACGACTCATACCCAGGCGCGCTACGTCCTGCCCGATATCATTCGCTCATTCGGGGACCGTTACCCGCGGGTCAATATTCATCTGCATCAAGGCACGCCTCAGCAGATGGCAACCATGGTGGATAGTGGTGAGGTGGACTTCGTCATTGCCACCGAAGGTCAGCAGCATTACGACAATCTGGTGATGCTCCCGTGTTCACACTGGACGAGAGCCGTGGTGGTGCGACCAGAGCATGCGCTGTTCAAGGTGTCGCAACTGGGTAGTCTGACCCTGGAGGCGCTGGCAAGCTTTCCGTTGATCACCTATGTTTTCGGTTTTACCGGTCAGTCACAACTGGACAAGGCCTTTCGCGCACGAGGACTGGAGCCCAATGTGGTGCTGACGGCTGCGGATACGGATGTCATCAAGACCTATGTGCGGTCCGGACTAGGCGTCGGCATCATTGCGCGCATGGCCTATGAGGAACATCTGGATTCCGATCTCAAGCTGCTCGATGCCAGTCATCTGTTCGAGACCAGCACCACACATATCGGCATGCGCCAGCATCGCGAGTTGCGGCCCTTCATGTACGATTTCATCGAGCAGTTTGCGCCCCATCTGACGGCGGAGCGTGTGGATGCCGCGCTGAACGCGCAGGGTCCGCGGGAGCGGCAGAAGCTGTTCGAAGGGGTCGAGTTGCCGCGCCATTGACTGAGAGCCCCATCGAGAAGAGTCCATGCCACAGGTAGCACTGATTACCGGTTCCAGTCGGGGAATCGGACTGGCAACGGCAAGAGCGTTGGCCGGGGCCGGATTTGCAGTAGCCTTGAATGCGCCGGATATGGACGATGAGCTGTGCGGGGCGGTTTCCAATCTGCAGGCCGAAGGCGCGGTCGCCATGGCGGTTGCCTTCGATGTGTGCCGGACAGATCTGCATGATGAACAGCTGGCAGTGGTGGAGTCTCGGCTTGGTGCGCTGACAACGCTGGTCAACAATGCCGGCGTGGGCGTACTGCATCGGGGAGATCTGCTGGAGGCAAGCGAAGAGAGCTTTGATCGATGCTTTGCCGTCAATGCCCGCGCACCGTTCTTTCTCTCCCAGGCTTTCGCCAGACGCTTGCTGGCGCGCGATCGTGACAGCTCCCTCTATCACTCCATCATCAATGTCTCTTCAGCCAACGCATCGGCGGTTGCCGTTCAACGCAGCGAGTACTGCGCTTCCAAGGCGGCCTTGGCGATGATCTCCAAGGCCTTCGCCGTTCGCCTCGGGGCCGATGACATCGCGGTGCACGATGTGCAACCGGGGCTTATCGACACCGACATGACGGCGCCGGTCATTGCCCTGTACCGGCAGCGAGCGGCAGAAGGACTGACATTGCTACCTCGTGTCGGCACCCCCGCCGAGGTCGGCAAGATCATCGCCAGCGTAGCCAGTGGGCAGTTGCCGTATACCACCGGTCAGGTCATTTCGGCCGACGGGGGAATGCTTGTACCGCGATTCTGAGGCTGCGTTCGCAAAGCCGTTCCAGCTGTCGGCACACAACAGCGACAGATCTGGCGAGGGTCAGGTAATGATGTGGTCGGGAAGATTGGGTCGAGGGTCGTCTACCGGCACGGGTTCTGGCGCCGGTGGTACATGCGGAGGAGGTGTTGGCTGATCCGGCGGTACCGGGACAGGTTTGTCCGGTTCGATCTCCGGCGGTTTGACGGGCGGATCATCAGGCGGAATGGGTACCGGGTTCTGGTGTGAGTTCAGAGCTTCATGTGACGATATCGGCATGGGATAACCTCTGCTTGACAAGCTTTCTGTTAGAGCGCTCATGTGTCGTTCAGCGCCATGAAACAAGAGGCTAGCGACTTTTGCAGAGTTCACGGGGCCGCGGTAATTTCTGCACAGGTCTGTGCATTGACGGTGTGCAGGAGACTTCGAGACAGAGGCCTTTTTTTACGTCATGTACCCTTTACAAGCGGTACAGGTGTAGCGATATCTGTATTAACCTGATAAACCACCCGCTACTGCGCCCTGAAGTAATGAGCATGCGGGCCCTTTACTCGTATCACTTGCTTGAATGAATGGATACCAAAGGCTCCAAGCTGTCCGAGACCAGACTTTTTGTCACTATAGGGTGCGGAGAAGGCTGTGTACCTGACTTGCAGAAATTGCTGGGTGCCCTGAATGAGAAGGCCAGTATGGCCTTGCTGATCCTCTGCAACGCCGGCAATATCGACCCCGTCACGCTGGCAGATGCACTCAAACCGGATTCCGGCTTGAGAATCATCACGCCGGCAGAAGGCGCTCAGGTTGTGGAAAGTGGCGTCTATCTGCTGGAACCCGATAGCCATTTCACGATAAGCGATGGGCGATTCCGGCAGTGCGCTGGCGGGGAGAGCGAAATCATGGGGGATGACTCCCTGTCGCCGGTGGACCGGTTCTTCCAGACTCTGGCAGGTGATCAGCGCCAGCGCACCGTGGGTATCATCCTGTCGGGCGCAGGTAGTGATGGCACCCTGGGGCTGAAGGCGATCAGTGACGCAGGCGGCATGACCATGGTGCAGTGTGCCGATACGGCGCAATTCGAGGCAATGCCCCGTTCTGCCAGAGATACCGGCATTGCCGACCACGTCATGCCTGCCGAGGAAATCGGTCTGGAGCTGATTGCCTACGCGCGGCATTGTCAGGCGCAGGCTGGGGGAGACGAGAGTTCCACCGCCACACAGATCAAGGCCGCCATACCGTCCATTGCCCGCATCCTGCAGCAGCATACGGGGCATAACTTCCAGCACTACAAGCCGCAGACACTGACACGTCGGATACAACGGCACATGAATGTGCTTCATCTTGATGATGTGGGTGAATACCGTAGCGTCCTGCTGTCCGATGCCGAACAGGTACATGTGCTGTTTCGCGACCTGCTCATCGGGGTAACGGCGTTTTTCCGGGACGAAGACGTGTTTGACACGCTGGTGCGCAAGTCCTTCGGCAATCTGCTGGACGGCAAGGGGGCGGGGGACACGGTACGTATCTGGGTGGCGGGTTGTTCCACCGGGCAGGAAGCCTATACCCTGGCCATGCTCATCAGCGAGTATCTGGATGGCTCCGAGGATCAGCCGCGAATCAAGATATTCGCCAGCGATATCGATGAGCAGGCACTGGCGACCGCGCGCCATGGCAGTTATCCCGAGGGCATCGAGAAAGAGATTTCGCCGGAGCGCCTGCAGCGATTCTTTCGCAAGAGTGGACGGCGCTATATCGTCAGTGACCGGCTGCGCGAGATGTGCCTTTTCTCGTCACACAATGTTATTGCCGATCCGCCGTTCTCCAGGCTCGACCTGATTTCCTGTCGTAATCTGCTGATCTACCTCGGTGCGCATCTGCAGGAAAAACTGATTCCGGTGTTCCACTACGCCCTGAAGCCCGGTGGTTATCTGTTGCTGGGTAGCTCGGAGAACCTGCAGTCCCACAAGGACCTGTTCAAGCCAGTGCATGAACGGCACCGCCTGTCCAGACGACGAGAGGTGAGTCAGGCCATGCACAGCATGCCTGACCCTCAGGGCGGAAGAGATCTGACGGCGGCCAGCGTGCCGGCGACACCGGATCTGGGCACCATCGCGCAACGCATCATCATGGATGAGTTCACGCCCCAGTGGGCCATTGTCAACGATGACTTTCAGGTGCTGGAGCTGTCCGCGGATGTCTCACGCTATCTGCAGATGGGGGCGGGCTCCTTCCAGAACAATATCATCAGACTGGCCAAGGACAGCCTGCAGCCGGGACTGCGCAGTTCGCTGCGGCAGGCGCGCGAATCGCGCGAGAAGATCGTGCACGATCGCATGCTGTTGCGGGTGAAGAACAGTTTGAGGCGGGTGACACTGACCGTACAACCCATGCCGGCGCTCGGTACCGACGAGGAGCTGCTCATGGTGATCTTTCAGGAATCCGAAGTGCCCGTGACGGCTGATCGAGAACCGCTGCTACCCGACACACAGGGCAATCTGCAGCATTCACAGTCCATGATCGTCAAGCTGGAACAGGAACTGTCGACCACTCAGGCCGATCTGGAGCGCACGGTGCAGGACCTGGAAGCTGCCAATGAGGAGCTGAAATCGTCCAACGAGGAACTGCTGTCGATCAATGAAGAGCTGCACTCGTCAAATGAGGAACTGGAAACTTCGAAGGAGGAGATAGAGTCCAGCCACCGTTCTCTGGAGCGTGCCAATGACGATCTGGAGAATCTGCTGACCAGCAGTCAGATGGCGACCCTGTTCCTGGATGATGATCATTGCATCAAGCGCTTCACTCCGGCCATTCGTTGTATCTACAACCTGATCGACACGGACATCGGTCGTTCCATCGATCATGCGACGCACAATGCCCGGCATATGCCGGCATTACCGCATCGTGAAGATCTGGGCGAGGGGGTTGATGAGGTGGAGGTCCATACCCGGGACGGGCGCTGCTTCCTGCGTCGTGTACTGCCGTATGTGCGAACAGACAACCTGCCCAGTGGTATCGTGGTGACCTATACCGACATCACGCAATCGATGGCAGCGGAGCAGTTCACGCGTAATGTCATCGACAGCCTGCGTAGCTTTGTCGGAGTCTGTTCAACCGACGGCATTCTGCTACAGGCCAACGAGTCGGCATTGTCCGCCGCCGGTGTGGACAGTGAGTCGGTCATTGGCAAACCCTTTCGGGAAACGCCCTGGTGGGCAGGCAGGCCTGAGTCACAGGCCTTGCTGGATGCTGCAATCGAACGAGCGGCAGCGGGCGAGGGCTCACGTTTCGATGTTGAAATCAGCCTGCGTGGCGGCGAGACCGGCACCGTCGATTTTCAGATTGAACCGATGCATGGGGCGGATGGCACCGTCTCCCATCTGTTGCCTTCCGCCATTGACGTGACTCATCGTCGACAGATGGAAGTTGCGCTGGAACTTGCCGAGCTGAAAAGCCGCTCCTTGCTGCAGGAGATCGAGGATATCTACAACAGTGCCCCCATCGGCCTGTGTGTGCTGAACCGGGAGTTGCGCTGGACGCGCATCAACGAACATCTGGCCGATATCAACGGACTTTCTGTTGCAGAGCACATCGGCAAGAGTATCGACGAGTTATTGCCCGAGATCGCCGAACAGGCAGTACCCCTGTTGCAGGAGATTCTGGAGACGGGCAAGGCTATCCACAATATTCCGCTCTCAGGCACCACGCCGGCACAGCCCGGTGTGGAAAGACACTGGGTCGAGAGCATGATTCCGGTACGCGATCAGAATGACGAGGTCGTGGGCATCAATATCGTGGCGGAAGAGGTGACCTACCAGCGTCGGTCCGAAGAGCGGCTCAAGGCCTTGAAGTTGCAGGCCGATGAAGCGCGCGAACAGGCTGAGAATGCCAGTCGTTTCAAGAGCGAATTTCTGGCGAACATGAGCCATGAAATACGGACTCCGATGACAGCGATACTCGGTTACGCCGATCTGCTCGAGAGTCATCTGGATGATCCTGACAATCTTCAGAGCGTGCGCACGATCAAGCGCAATGGTCGATTCCTGATCAACCTGATCAACGATATTCTCGACCTGTCGAAGATCGAGTCAGGCAAGCTTGAGCTGGAGCTGGTCCCGGTCTCTCCGGTGGAAATCATCGAGCAGACGCTGGACATGATGCAGTTGCAGGCAGATCGCAAGCAACTGGAGCTGGGTGTTGACTATCTGAGCAAGCTGCCGGTGACGCTGGAAACCGACCCGACCCGCCTGCGACAGATCCTGGTCAACCTCACTGGTAATGCTGTCAAATTCACGGAATCGGGTGGGGTCACCCTGCGTATCGATTATCAGAGTGATCCGGAACCCAGTGTACTGTTTCATGTGATCGATACGGGCATCGGCATGACGGAGAGCCAGCAATCGGAAGTCTTCGCCGCATTCCGTCAGGCAGATTCATCCATCTCGCGTCGCTTCGGTGGCAGCGGTCTGGGGCTGGCCATCAGTCAGAGGCTGGCCGCCAGCCTGGGTGGCAGAATCAGTGTTGAAAGTCAGCCAGACAAGGGCAGTACCCTGACATTGACCTTGCCTGCGGGCAATGCTGACGATATCGTGTTGGCAACACCCGCCAAGCGTGTCATTGCGGATTCTGCCGAGCCGTTGCAGATACCAGACTTGCCGTATCGTTTGCTGGCTGTCGATGACCGACGCGACGTACTGCATGTGGTACAGCACATTCTGGAAGATGCCGGGGCACGCGTCAGTACGGCATCAGGCGCCGCAGTTGCCTTCGAAAAGGTGCGGCAGGCGGAAGCCAAGGGGCATGGTTTCGAGGCCATTGTCCTGGATATGCAAATGCCCGAGATCAATGGCTATGATGCAGCGGCAACCTTGCGCAAGCAGGGCTTCAAGCCCCCCATCGTGGCGCTGACGGCCAATGCCATGAAAGGTGAGCGGGAGAAATGTCTGCAGGCAGGGTGTACCGACTATCTGACCAAGCCGATCGACAAGCACCTGCTGATCGAGTCCCTGCATCGGCATATTGCCGAGTGTGCTGGCGGCGTTACAACGGATACGCCAGCCACTCAATGCGTCCTGTTGGTGGAAGACCATGAAGAATCAGCGCGCATCATGGCCAGATTGCTTGAGCGTTCCGGGCATACGGTCCACCTGGCACATTCGGCGGCGCAGGCCATGGCCATTCTGGAGAGTGTCGAGCCTACCGTGATTCTGTCGGATATCGGCCTGCCGGACGAGGATGGGTATTCTCTGGTGACCCGCTTGCGTCAGTTACCGGCTCTGGACAAGACTCGCTTTGTGGCTTTGACGGGTAGCAGTGAGCTGGATGAAAACCATCGCCATCTGTTCGATCACCATATGACCAAACCGGTGGAGATCGATCATCTGCGCGCTTTCCTGCAGCAGCACTGAGGGAGTTGCGGTCCGGGGGAGGACTGACTCCCCCGGGTTCTGCTCAGTTGGCCGAATGTGCTTCCTGCCGGATCGGCAGTGGTTCCTTGAAAGTCAGTGTGCGATAAGGGAAAGGTATCTCGATGCCGGCCTTGTCCAGAGCGGCCTTGACAGTCGTGATCACTTCCCCGGTGGAACGCCGTACACCCAATGGCGATGACTCCGTCCACCAGGCAAGCTCTATGTCGATGCTGCTACTGCCGAAGGACGACGGAAAGACCTGAACCGGTTTGTCAGCGGTCAGCGTCTCACAAGTGTGCATGGCGTCGGTAATGATCTTGACGGCTTCTTCGACGTCCACGTCATAGGCGACGCCCGTGGTGAGCATGACGCGGCGGCTGGGCTCGTTGGTCAGTATGGTCACCGGATTCTTGAACAGAAAGGAGTTGGGTACCACGGTCAGTTCACCGTTGGTTTCCCTGATATAGCTCATACGCACAGTGATGCGTTCCACCTTGCCTACCAGTCCTTCGCACTCGATGTAATCACCGCGCTCCAGCGGGAAGCGCCAGAGAATGAGAATGCCGGCGAAGAAATTCTCGAAGATGTCCTTGAACGCAAGACCGACCGCAATCGATACCAGGCCCAGTCCGCCCAGAGCCTTGCTGGGGGTCAGGCCTGGAAACAGCACGATGGCAGTCAAGAGGAGCCCCATGACCCAGACGATGATGCTCAGCAGGCGAACAATCAGCTCCTTGACTGACTCTCGTTTGTGCCACTTGCTCAGCAGGCGCGTGCCGAATCCGGACACCAGCCGGGCAAGGCCCCATGTCAGGAGAAGCGTCAGTATACCGCCAGCCAGAAAGGGCAAGTGTTCGATGAAGCTGCGTACCATCTCGCCAAGGGTATGCAGGGCGGTTGCCTGCACTTCGTCCAGGGAGTCTATCGACTCCAGAGTACTGCCTTCATTGCTCGCCATGCGCTGCGTGTACCTGTATCCATTGTTCCAGCGCCCACCTTGCCTCAGCCACCGACCGATCGATTTGCCACTGTAAGAGTTTCAACGTTCCCTCAAGCCGTGTTCAACGCAGGATGATTCCACCTCCTTCAATCACGAATACGGAGAAAGTGCATGAATACAGATGACAAGCTGCAGGAGCTGATCGGCAAGTTCGACGTGGGCATGTTGATCACACATGACGAGGGAGGCATGGCTGCCCGTCCGATGAACGTGGCCGAGCACGATGAACAGAGCGGAGAGCTCCTGTTTGTCACCTCGATGGAAACAGGCAAGGTTGACGAGATTCTGGCAGGTGCCGATACCGCTGTTGTCTTCCAGGATAGTACGCGCTACGTTTCGCTGTCCGGTGAGGCGCTCATCAGCAATGATCGTGACAAGATCAAGGCCCTGTTCAACAAGGGCTGGGAATTATGGTTTCCCGAAGGTCCGGAACAGGAAGACATCCGCCTGATTCGCTTTACACCGGTCATTGGTGAATACTGGGATATGTCCGGTGCGCGTGGCGCACGGTTTGTCTGGCAGGCCGGTAAGGCTCTGATCAGCGGAGAGTCCATCAAGACTGAAGATCGCATGCAGCATGCGGAAACCACCATCTGACACAGCGCCTGTGGCGAGTGTTCGACGCTGACGGTTACCTCTTCAGGTAACCGTCATCACGACAGCTGTCAGTCTTGTCTTACTCCGCTGGAGGCGAGGCGACGGTGTCTGCAACGATGGCTCCACGTTGACCCATGGGTCTGTCGGGGCCCAGGGTTGTATCACGACGCGTCTGATGTTCCATTTCGGCGTTCAGTGCAGCCCCCAGGATGATGGCGTAACTGCTGATGAACAGCCATAGCAGCATGACCACAATGGCGCTCAAGGCTCCGTAGGTTTCATTGTAGCTACCAAACTGGCTGGCATACAGGGAGAACAGTGCCGATCCTGACAGCCAGACGAGTGTGGCGACAATGGCACCGGTTGACAACCAGCGCCATTTTGCGGGTCGTCGCGCAGGTGCGTAGCGGTACAAGGTGGCAATGGCCAGTGATACAACACCCACAAACACCACCCATCGTACGATAGGCACAAAGACGTTCCACCAGTCGGGCAGCATCAGCAGGGCGGTGATGTAGGGCAGCACCACCAGCAGTATCAGGATGATGACCATGAACAACACCGCAGCAGCCGTCATCAGATAGGTCACCAGGTTGAGTTTGAAAAACCCCCGCGTCTCAGGCTCCTGATAGGCCACGCCAATGGCACGGGTCAGGGCATCCACACCCTTGTGCGCACTCCATATGGCCAGCAGTATGCCGGCGATCAACTTGATGCTCAGTCCTTCACTAGGCCGGGAGCTCAAGGTGCTCAGCTGCTCATCGAAGATACTCATGACATCGCCGGGCAGGAAGGCCTGTGCCTTGGTCAGGTGCTCTGCAACGGTTTGCGGATCGGCAAGTAGTGCATAGGTGGTCACGATGGCAGCCAGAGCGGGAAAGATGGCCAGCAGGGAGTAGAACGCAACGCCTGCGGCCAGTATGGAGATATTCTGCTCGCCGATACTGTTGAACAACCGCCTTGCAATGTCCCACCAGCCCAGCAGGGTAATACGGTACGGGACCCGGGCCAGACGGCCTCTGGCATTTTCTTCTTTCATGGCTCCTGATTTCAGTTTCAGCACGACTGGATTTCAACACAGGGGCCTGTGTAAACCCCTGACAGGGTCACTCTATTGTAGAACTTACAGTCAAAACGGGAGGGTGCCTGTATGCCGTAGCCTGATGGCAACTCAAATTGACTGGAGAAGAACTCATGGCCGATAAACTCGTGTTCTCGGTAGGTAGCGCCGAACAGGGAATGAATGTCGTGGCAATGCTTAAGGCCGATGGAGTCGACGAATCCCGTATCAGTGTCATCGGCAAGGATGCGCAACAACTGGGTGACATGCCCGACCCGGGTGAGTTCGAGAATGATGTCGTACCCGCGAGCAAGCGAGGCGCTCTGATGGGCGGGGCAACGGGCTTGCTGGCAGGACTGGGTGCCATCGTGATAGCCCCCGGGCTGGCAATCGGCGGGGCCGCGCTTGCATTGGCTACAGCCGGTGGTGCCACTTTCGGCGTGCTGGCATCTTCACTGGTTGGTTCATCGGTACCGCACAGCCAGCTGCGCGAATTCGAGGAAGCAATCGAGCGAGGCGAACTGCTGATGGTCGTCGAACTGGAGGAGGGCGAACGTGGTGCACTTCATGCCAAGTTGCAGGATAAATTTCCGAATGTGACCTTTCACGGTGAGATCGATGCGATCCCACCGGTAGTGTAGTGGGTCGATCGGAAAACGAAGGTCTTGCACGGCGCGCTTGTCAGCTTGGCTGGCAGCTCATCAGACAAGATGCGAAGGGCTGCCAGTCTGCCTGAACCGTGCTGTCCGGGTGCTTGGGCAAGACAGCTCCGTGGCCTTCATGGCCAGGGAGCCGTTCACACACCCGGGTGAGGCAGAACCGGGTCAGGCGCTGGCTTTTTCCGCTTCGACCTGTTTGAGCGCGGCGCTGAAATTCTCCACACCCTGAGCACCACTGAGCAGATACTTTTCGTCGAGTATCACCGCCGGTACGCCCTGAATGCCGCGTGATATCCACAGCTTTTCATTCTCACGGACCGTTTCGGCATAACGCTGCTCTTCGAGTACGGCTTTTGCTTCGGTCTCGTCGAGTCCCACGCTCACAGCCCGTTCGATCAGAACCTGACGATCACTGACATCCAGACCCTCGGTGAAGTAGGCCAGGAACAGAGACTGTTTCAGATCATTCTTGAGACCTTGGGTATCCGCCCAGTGCATCAGCTGGTGAGCGTCGTAGGTATTGCGAATGTGCGAGTCATCGCTGAAATTGAATTCGATGCCAAGCTCTGCACCGATAGTGACAAGCTGCTCGCGGTTCTTGTTGCTGTCCTCGATGCTGGAGCCGTATTTGCGCATGATGTGCTCACGCAGCTGTTCGCCTTCGGGGGGCATGTCGGGGTTCAATTCAAAGGGATGCCAGTGAATGTCCGCCTCTATGCCGGTCTGCTCCAGGGCTTGTTGCAGTTGGCGATAGCCGATGATGCACCAGGGGCAGACAACGTCGGAAACTATATCGATTTTCATGGGCAGAAGCTCTGGTTCGGTTTTCTCGGTAGGTTGTCGGCCGCTGGAGCTGCGACACGATGAATGCGTCACTGCATGATGTTCGGGGCCGTTCGTGATCAGACAGTCAGTCTGGGGTTGATCGGCGCTGACTCAAGCCGCCACGTAAAACCGACACGGATATTCACGGAAGGTTCGATATCTGCGCCACCTGCCTCTCACTCCGGAACGATGAGGCATTTGCGCTCGTGCCATTGCGGTTTGGTCAGGGTACACTGACCGCATTGCAATCATTCTGTTCGCTCATGCCAGAATCAATATCGCCACGGGCGGAAACCGGCAACGGTAAGCCGCTGGTGGAAATGAGGGGTATCACCAAAGCCTATCCGGGTTGTCTGGCCAATGACAGCATCGACCTGCAGCTGCACAGTGGCGGAGTACACGCGTTGCTGGGCGAAAACGGTGCCGGCAAGAGCACGCTGGTCAAGGTTCTCTATGGTCTGCTTGCCAGCGACTCCGGTGAGATCTACTGGCAGGGAGAGCCCGTTCACATCGCCTCTCCGGCAGTGGCCAGAGAACTGGGCATCGCCATGGTGTTTCAGCACTTTTCGCTGTTTGATTCACTGAACGTGCTGGAGAATATTGCGCTGGGTATGGATGTGGATGCCAGTGATGAGCTCCAGCAGCGCATCATCGAGGTATCAACACGTTATGGTCTGCCGCTGGATCCCACTCGCTCCGTCTACAGTCTGTCGGTCGGAGAGCGGCAACGCATCGAAATAGTGCGCTGCCTGCTGCAGGACCCTCGTCTGCTGATCATGGACGAACCCACCTCGGTACTGACACCGGCAGAAGTCAGCGAACTGTTCGTCACGCTCAAACGTCTCGCCGATGAAGGGCTGGCCATCCTCTACATCAGTCACAAGCTGGAGGAAATACGTCAGCTGTGCGATGAGGCGACCATACTTCGCCTCGGCAGGAAAGTGGCCGAGGCCGATCCGCGTGTGGAGTCTGCCAGAAGTCTGGCGACTCTGATGATGGGCAGTGAAATTCCAGTCAGCCAGGACAGCCGCCAGGGCACTGTCGGAGAGGTGCTGCTGGACGTGAAGGATCTGTCGCTGTCGGCGGTAGACAGTCACGACATTGCTCTGCGCGATCTGCATCTGCAGGTTCGCGCCGGGGAGATCGTCGGCATTGCCGGGGTAGCGGGCAATGGTCAGGATGAATTGATGCAGGCGCTGTCCGGAGAGCGCCGATTGCAGCAGGCACAATCACTGTCGCTCTGTGGCGAGGCCATCGGTCGGCAGGGCGCCGGGGAGCGGCGTCGCAAGGGCTTGTGCTGTGTGCCTGAAGAACGGCTGGGTCACGCCGCCGTACCCACACTGTCGCTCAGCGAAAATGCCTTCCTGACCGCTCATCATCGCAAGTCGCTGGGCGTTGCCTGGTTCATGTCAGCGTCGCGCAGTCGGCAGTTTGCCAGTGAAATCATCAAACGCTTCAACGTGCAATGCCACGGGCCACAGGCTCTGGCCAGCAGCTTGTCAGGCGGCAATCTGCAGAAATTCATTGTCGGACGGGAAATTCTCCAGGCTCCCCGAGTGCTGGTCGTGTCGCAGCCCACCTGGGGTGTGGATGCCGGCGCCGCCATGGCCATCCACGAGGCCATTCGTGAGCTGGCTGATCAGGGCGCCGCCGTCCTGATGGTGTCCCAGGACCTGGATGAACTGATGCAGAACTGCGAGCGAATCGGTGCCTTGTGTGCCGGGCGGCTCTCAGCCTTCCATCGCGTGCAGGACATAACCGTACAGCAGGTCGGGCTCCTGATGGGGGGAGAGGAATTGAACGGAGTCAACGCATGATTACCCTGCAGAGAAGGGCCGATCCGTCCCGTCTGATGGGTTACCTGGCACCACTGCTGGCACTGGGAATCACCTTGTTGGCCGGCTTGCTGCTGTTCGCCATTCTCGGTGTGCCGATTGGTGCCGCGTTCTATGCCTTTTTCATCGAACCCGTGAGCAGTCTGTATGGGTGGGCCGAACTGGGTGTGAAGGCCGCACCCCTGATCATCATTGGGGTGGCTCTGTCGATCGGCTTTCGTGCGCAGGTGTGGAATATCGGTGCCGAAGGGCAGCTGATACTGGGCGGCATTGCCGGTGCAGCCGTCGCGTTACTGTTTCACGAGAACGATGGCTGGTATGTCCTGCCACTGATGATACTGGCCGGTGTTGCCGGCGGCATGGCCTGGGCGGCCATACCGGCGCTGCTGAAAACGCGTTTCAACGTCAACGAGATTCTGACCAGTCTCATGCTGACCTATGTGGCGACACTGCTGCTGTCCTGGCTGGTCTCGGGGCCCATGCGTGATCCGGACGGTTTCAATTTCCCCGAGTCGCGCATGTTTCATGATGCGGCCCTGTTGCCACGTATCCTGGAAGGCACGCGCTTGCATGCCGGTGCCATGGTTGCGCTGGGAGTGGTGTTGGCGGGCTGGGTTCTGCTGACACGAACGCTACTGGGCTTCGCCTTGCGCGTCAATGGCGCTGCGCCACGCGCCGGGGCGCATGCCGGCTTCAGTCAGAAGAAACTGATCTGGACGGCGCTCATGATCGGTGGTGGCTGCGCAGGTCTGGCAGGGTTGTTCGAAGTGGCGGGGCCTATCGGACAGTTGCTACCGAGTATTTCACCGGGTTACGGCTTCACCGCCATTATCGTGGCCTTTCTGGGGCGTCTGCACCCGATTGGTGTGTTGTTTGCCGGTCTGGTCATGGCCTTGTCCTATCTGGGCGGGGAGACGGCACAGATTACCCTGAGCCTGCCGCTGGCCGTGACCGGGGTGTTTCAGGGCTTGCTGCTGTTCTTTCTGCTGGCCACCGATGTGCTGATCAATTACCGCGTGGTGCTCAAGTGAGGATGGAATCATGAACGAGACTCTGATGCTCACGATTCTGACCATCATCACAGCCGCCACACCCCTGGTGTATGCGGCCATTGGTGAACTGGTCGTGGAACGCTCAGGTGTATTGAACCTGGGTGTCGAGGGCATGATGCTTGGTGGTGCGGTCTGCAGTTTTGCCGTGGCCCATCATACGGGTAGCGCCACGCTGGCTATCGTGGCCGGCATGCTCGCCGGCATGCTGTTGGCGCTGATCTTTGCCTTTCTGACACTGAGCCTGCAGTCTTCGCAAGTGGCCACGGGTCTGGCGCTGACCATTTTCGGCATCGGCCTGAGTGCGCTGCTGGGCCAATCGCTGGTCGGCATAGCCTTCGAAGGTCTGCCCCGATTGCATGTTCCCTGGCTCAGTGAGCTACCGGTGGTGGGGCGTTTGCTGTTCAGCCATGATGCGTTGGTTTATGGCTCATTCGCCATCGTGATTCTGGTGTCCTGGTTCCTCAACAGGACCCGTGCCGGGCTTGTCCTGCGCGCTGTGGGAGACTCGCACGATGCGGCGCATGCGCTGGGCATCAAGGTGATTCGCGTCCGTTACATGGCAACCCTGTTCGGCGGTGCCTGTGCAGGCCTGGGTGGCGCTTATCTGTCGCTGGTCTATACCCCCATGTGGGTGGAGAACATGAGTGCCGGTCGAGGCTGGATTGCCTTGGCACTGGTGGTTTTTGCCGTCTGGCAGCCTGGTCGATTGCTGCTGGGTGCCTATCTGTTCGGTGGTATCAGCATCCTTCAGTTACACGGTCAGGCGCTGGGAATTAATGTGCCATCGCAGCTGATGTCGATGCTACCCTACCTCACAACCATTCTGGTTCTGGTGCTGATTTCTCGCGACCGTGGGCGTATCCGGCGCAACGCACCGGCCAGTATCGGTCAATCGTTTTACCCGACAACCTGATGACGAAGTGTCGTCAGGCTGTATTCACATAGTGGAGAAGTTCATGTCAATTAGTGTGTATCTGAAACGAGCCGGACTGGTGTTCGGAGCTGCAGTACTGTCTGCTGCTGCAATGTCTGCGCAGGCTGCCGACCCTTTCAAGGTCGGTTTTGTCTACGTCGGTCCGGTAGGGGATCATGGCTGGACTTACCGCCACGATGTCGGTCGAAAGGCCGTCCAGGATGAGTTCGGTGCTGATGTCGAAACCACCTTTGTCGAAAGCGTTCCTGAAGGTGCCGACGCCGAGCGTGTCATCCGCAAGCTGGCCAGCAGTGGTCACGATCTCATCTATACCACCTCATTCGGTTTCATGAATCCGACCCTGAAGGTTGCGCGTGACTTTCCCAACGTCAAGTTCGAACATGCCACCGGCTACAAGCGTGCCGACAATGTCTCGACCTACGGCGCTCGCTTCTACGAGGGACGTGCAGTGATCGGCACCATCGCGGGCATGATGACCAAGACCAATACCGTCGGATATATCGGCTCCTTTCCCATCCCTGAAGTCGTGCGTGGCATCAATGCCTTCACCATCGCCATGCGCAAGGTCAACCCCGATGCCGAAGTGAAAGTCGTCTGGGTCAACAGCTGGTACGACCCGGGCAAGGAAGCCGATGCTGCCAAGGCACTGATCGATCAAGGCGCTGACATCATCACGCAGCACACCGATTCTCCGGCCCCGTTGCAGGTGGCCGAGGAGCGAGGCGTTCTGGGTTTTGGTCAGGCCTCCGACATGTCTGCCTTTGCCCCCAAATCGCAGCTGACCTCCATCATCGACAACTGGGACCAGTACTACGTGGATCGTACCCGCGCAGCCATGGATGGAACCTGGGAATCCATGGATACCTGGGGTGGTCTTGCGTCCGGCATGGTGGCGTTCCCCGAATACAGCGCCGATGTGCCTGATGATGTGAAGGCCGCTGCCGAGGTGGTTCGTGAAGGCATCATCGACGGTAGCTTTCATCCCTTTCAGGGCCCCATCCTGAATCAGGCTGGTGAGGAAATTCTGCCAGAAGGCGGCATCTATGATGACAAGACCTTGCTGGGCATGAACTTCTACGTGCAAGGCGTACAGGGCGAGTTGCCACAGTAGGCATCTGAACCGGTCAGTGGCAGGGCTCTGGCGTTCACGCCAGAGCTGCTGCTACCGATGTCTTTTCCGGGTGCGTGGTCAGTGCCCATTTGCGAAAGAGTGAGAGTGCCGTGGGGTCTGCCGGCGTCTTACAACTCGATATCCAGTGGGGCATTGCAGGTTCGTAGCGGCTGATGATTCATCGACAGCGGCAGACCGCGAGCCGTCATCAGAGCGGCACCGGGCGATCTGTTGATGGGACCGAAATCCGTTGAGGGTCGCGCGCGGCCCGGCGTCATGACGCAATAGACGCCTATGGCTGCCACGGCCAACCCTCCGACATCAACCGCCGAGAGTCTGTCGCCGAAGATCAGGTAGGCCTGCACCATGGTGGCCGGTGGTATCAGGTATCCAAGACTGGCGACACGCGTGGTTGATATCTGCCTGAGCAGTAGTTGCAATACGGCGTAGGCACCCAGCGATGCGACAAACGCCAGCCACAACAGAAGTACCCATTCATCAGTATTGAAGGTATCGGCTTGCAGCGGGATGCTCGAGTCACGCATGGGTAACAGAACCAGCAAGGCGCCTGTGCTCTGCAACAACAGAATCAGCAATACCGGCAGAGGCTGCTCTGCTCGGGCCTTGTGGCAGAGCTCGAGATGTCGGTTCAGCAGAGAACCCACGGTAAGGGCGAGCACGGCCAGGAATGGCAACAGCAGTGCGGCACCGGATGCACCGTGTCGGTAACTGTCCGAAACCGTCAGGACAATGGCCAGCGTGCCGATCAGCAGCCCTTGCCATTGTCTGGCAGACACCTCCTCACCATTGACCCGCGCTGACAGGGTTGCGGTCAGCATCGGGTGCAGAGTCATGATGAATGCCACGAGGCCTGCCGAAACACCTTCTTCGAAGGCGCTCAGAGCGGCCATCAGATAGATGCCGTGAACCAGGCTACCGACCAGCATCTGCTGCAGCATCTCGCTCAGAGACATGCGTCGCCAGTGGCTCAGCAGAGTGACCATGACAAGTAGCGCCACCAGGACAATCAGGTAGCGAGCAAGCAGCAGTGTGATGACATCCAGCTCGCCGATGGCGAGTCGTGATGCAATCCAGCCAGAACTCCACATGAGCACGAAAAGGCCGCTCAGTCCGAGTAGTGATACTGCCTGCATCGATACGCCCTCCGTGTATGTCGGAGAGAATCTTAGGGCGGCGGAGTATGCGTCGCTACACCCAAATGGGTAAATTGAACGCCGTTCATACCTTTGGTCAGGCAGTCTGACCCGTCAATCGGGCTGAATTCACACCTTCGTACAGTCAGCCGATCGTGTGCGTTGCTGCTCGAGCCTGATGCCCTTCTTGACATCCGCATAGGTGATGGGCAGTACGGAAGAGTGGGTCAGACTCAAGGATCTGGCAGCCTGCAGGGCGGCTTCACGATCCTGAAATTGTCCAAGAATCAGCAGATAATTGACTTCATCGAGAACGGTCAGCCGAAAACAGGCGACCTGGTGACCGGCATAGTTGGATATCTGGCGTCTTGTCAGTACCGGTCGGTAGCGCAGCTCGGTGAGCTTGAGCGTGTACAGTTCATCTGGCTGTTGCAGAATCCACGTCTCCGAATGCACCGGGCGCAGGCTGGCCTGTGGCGACAGTTCTGTGTCAGGCGTGCCAGCCGAATCGGCCTCATTCCTGACCTTGTTGCGCAGCAGCAGGGTGTTGCCGTGTTGCCAGCGTCTGTGAATGCGCAGCAGACCCTGCACATTGGGCGATTGCACCGTGTCATGTTGCGTATCGATGACCAATAGACGCAGATCACAGCCTGCAACGATTCGGGAAACGTCCGGCTGGTCGGCGACGGCGGGTGCACAATCCACGATCACGCGTTCGTACATCGACATCAGGGCGTTCATGCTGTCCTTGTACTGCGCACTGGCCAGATACTCCTTCACCGACGGCAGTGGCAGATTGCCAGTGCCGATGATGTCCAATGGTGAGGCTGGGTCCTGCGCCACGATGCCATCGATGAGTCCGGTGAGGAGAAAGTTGCTGATACCGGCCGTGCTGGTGGCACCGGTGCTCAGCTGCACCATGGGTCGTTCGAAGTTCAGGTCGAGCAGCAGTGTGCGTTTGCCGCTGTGAGCCAGGCTGCGAGCCAGAGCAATGGCAATGGTGGTTGCGCCGCTGCCGGGTCGTGTGCCGACCAATGCCAGGGATCTGCCATGACTGCCTTGAAGGGCTTGATCGCAGATGAGACTCAGCGACTGAACGCTGTCGACAAGCGCGTTGCCTGTATCCTCCGATCGGCGGCGCGGGCCTACCTGCTTCAATTCGGGGGCATAGGCGATGTCGGCGATCTTTTCGGCGAACCTGAAACTTCTGACCGGAGGCAAGGGCTTCTTGCGATTGCGCAGATGGTAGATCACTACGATCAGCAGCAGCACGATGGCCAGCGCCGTGACCAGTATCGGTGCCAGGTGATCGACTGGCAGGGGGGCGAGTGAGTGGCTCTCGGATGCACTCCTTGCCAATGCGGGGCAGAGGCTGAGAGACAGTGCCGAGATATGAGTGGTGAAGGTTGCAGTATTCAACTCGATCGATCCCTGTCGAACCATTGTGTCGATGAATACGGGCGACACCGGCTTGCGCAGTTGGTGATAGGGGGAACTTCCCTCGTCGAGATACTACTAGACAGTGCCCGGGCAGTTTGTGACTAGAACCCCGTTTCGAGTGTACGGGGTCTGGCGGGGATAGCGCGAGTTACAGATCGAACTCGGACCAGACGGGGCAATGGTCCGATGGTTTCTCCATGGCACGGATATCATAGTCGATACCACTGTCCACCAGAGTCGGTGTCATCGAGCGCGTGCACATCAGGTGATCGATACGCAGACCCCGCTTCGGATCACGATCAAAGCCACGGCTGCGGTAATCGAACCAGCTGAAGCGATCATTGCGGTCGGGGTACTTGATGCGGTAAGTGTCATCCAGGCCCCAGTCCTGCAATCGTTGTATCCATTGGCGCTCTTCGGGCAGAAAGCTGGTGGCTCCCGAACGCAGCCAGCGTTTCACATTGTCAGCCCCGATGCCCAGGTCCTCGTCCACGGGAGCGACGTTGAAGTCGCCAATGACCAGCAGGTTCTGATCCGGTGAGTGCTCATTGATCAGCTTGTTCTGCAGATCCCGATAAAAGGCCTCCTTGGCGGGGAACTTGACCGGGTGATCGCGCTTTTCACCCTGCGGAAAATACCCATTGATGATAGTGACCGGCGCACCTTTGGGACTTTGCACCGTCGCGGTGATGAGTCGCTTCTGTGCATCGTCGTCGTCAGTACTGAAGCCGATGCTGATATCGCTCATGGGTGTCTTCGACAGCATGGCCACCCCGTAGTGGGTCTTCTGTCCGGCGAAGGCTGCGTGGTAACCCATCTCGCGCAAGGCGTCCACCGGGAAATCGGCATCCACAACCTTGGTCTCCTGCAGTCCGATGACATCGGGTGAGCGGGCATCGACCAGGGCCTGTAACTGATGCAGGCGCAACCGGACACTATTGACATTGAAGGAGACGACAATCATCGATGGATTTCCCGGTTGGCCTGGCTGCATCAGCCGTTGAACATGACACGCACGGAGACAGGCCGTGCATGAGTTGCTTCGAGGGCCGCATGCAGCGCCTTGTGATGGTCGTCCAGTGCGTCAATCTCTTCCTGCTTCACTGACGGATTGACGCGGGCGAGTGACTGCAATCGCTCTCGCGCTTCCTGGTATTCCACATCGATGCGCTCTCTGGCGCCGTCCACCAGTTCAGGCAATGCCTTGTCCGCCAGGGCGGCTGACTGATCGATCAGTTTTTCCAGCACTTCCCGGTTCTTCAGCACGACCTTGCGCAGGGCGTTGCGGTCATAGCGTTGCTTGAGACTGTCCAGCTCCAGCGCGGCAACCTGTTCGGTGTAATCCTTGCCATCGATACCCACGCTCCAGGTCTGCACCTGCGCCGGCAGGTAACGATCGATATTCAGACTCTTGTCAGCGGTGCACTGCAGGATGTAACTGGCCTCTACAAAGGTCAGGTTCTTCGGCAGCTCATCTGTCTTGATCACCTGGCAGTCTGCCTGACCAAAGCCTTCATCCAGAATCAGATCCAGCGACGCTGTCACCATGGGGTGGTCCCAGGTCAGGTAGGTGAAATCCTCACGGGTCAGGGCGGTTGCGCGGTCGAAGGTCAGCGTCATGCCGCCAGCCGGCAGATGCGGGAAGTGCGCCACCTGCATGTGATCGCTCGGGTGGATGATCCAGTGATCGCGCTGTTCGGCCACATCGACGCCGAAGCGATCGAACACCGCTTCCATGAAATCCTGCAGACTGTAGTTGCGGTCCACTCGCGCCAGTTCATCCAGGTGTTCCTGCACCAGTTCCGGACGGTTGGAGTTCAGTTCCAGCAGGCGATCCCGGCCGGCTTCCAGTTCGGCATCCAGCTCCAGCGACAGCTCGCGGGTAGTCTGGATCAGCGAACTGAGTTCCTTGTCGGCGATATCCTCACCATCGCTCATGCGGGCCAGCAGTGGATCGAGCTGTTCGGCCAGACGTTCACGCACAGCAGTGCCAGACTTGCAGATTCGTTCGAAGGCATCGAGGCCTTCGTGGTACCAGTTCAACAACAGGGAGTCGCGTGTGGCAGGTGCGCTCGGCACATGAATCTGGATGGTCCGGGTCTGACCGATACGATCGAGTCGGCCGATGCGCTGTTCGAGCAGGTCGGGTGATTCGGGTAGCTCGAGCATGACGACGTTGTGCAGGAACTGGAAATTGCGACCTTCGCTGCCGATCTCGGAGCACAGCAGCAAACGACAATCCTCTTCCGGATCGGCAAACCAGGCGGCGGCGCGGTCGCGCTCGACGATGGACATGCCTTCGTGGAACTGGGCGCTCTGTACACCGGCGACTCGCAGGTGCTCGGCCAGCGCCTGAACGGTCTCCCGTCTGGAGCAGATGACCAGCACCTTTTCCGGATATTGTTCCAGCAGGAATTCGAGCAGCCAGATGGCCTTGCACTCGAGCGTGTCTTCCTCCAGCTGATAGGTGTGCAGCTGTCGTTCGGGGAAGCCGGTGATGGCGCGTCGTGTGTTGCGAAACATCAGGCGGCCGGTGCCGTGACGATCGACCAGTTTGTTGATCAGCTGAGGGGGCAGGTCGCTGAGCGACATGGCAGTAGAGGAGGTGAGGGTCTTCTGTTCGCTGTCGCTGAACGTCTCACCCAGCAGACTCTGAAGCCGGGTGATTTCACCGCTGTCCAGGGCCTGGTCGCTGGAGAGTTTGTCGGCCACCGAGGCGACCCAGCCGAACGAGGCTTCTTCCTCGATGTACTGTTCCAGTGAACCGAAGCGTTCCGGATCAAGCAGACGCAGTCGCGCAAAGTGACCTGACTGGCCCAGCTGCTCGGGTGTGGCGGTCAGCAACAGTACCGAGGGGGTCTCCATGGCCAGCTCTTCGATCAGCGTGTAGGCATCGGAAGCCTCATCCGGCTCCCAGCTCAGGTGATGGGCTTCATCGACGACCAGCATGTCCCAGCCGGCGCTGGTGGCGGCATCGCCGATCTCGTCATCCTCGAGCAAGGTATCCAGCGAGCACAGAACCAGTTGCTCGGCCAGAAAGGGGTTGTTGTCGGGGGCCGAGTCACGCAGTTCCTCGAAGCGTTCGGCATCCATGATGCGGAAGTTGAGATTGAACTTGCGCAGCATTTCCACCAGCCACTGGTGCAACAGGGCAGATGGCACGGTAATCAGAACACGGCTGACCTGATTGTTGACCAGCGAGCCATGCACGATCATGCCCGCTTCGATGGTCTTTCCCAGACCGACTTCATCGGCCAGCAGCAGTCTCGGATGGTGTCGCTTGAGTGCCTCGACGGCGATGTAGATCTGGTGGGGCAACACGCTGACGCGGGCTCCCATGAGTCCGCGAACCGGTGACTGGGCCAGCTGATGGCGACTTTCGAACACGCTGCGGCGCAGAGAGAACCAGCGCTGACCGTCGATCAGACCGGCGAACAGACGGTCGCGAGGTGAACGAAATTGCAGGAAGTTGTCCAGTGAAGCTTCATTGAGGATAGCCGCTTCGCCGGTATCCTCGCGTGTACCACTGTAGATACGCAGTCCATCGACGTCCTCGATGTGCTCTACCCGCAATTGCCAGCCTTCGTGGCTGCTGATGATGTCGCCGGGCAGGAAAGCGACACGCGTCAAGGGTGCCGTCTCCTTGGCGTAGATACGTGTTTCACCGGTAGCCAGAAAGACCACGGTTATCTGTCTGTGTTCAACTTCCAGGATGGTACCCAGACCCAGATCGGACTCGGTATCACTGATCCAGCGTTGCCCTGCGGAGAAATCGATGCTCATTATTGATATTTTTCAGCCAGTGACGCAGATCGGCTTTTTCTGTGAAAAGCCTTGCAAATGGCGCTGTGGCGGGGTTTTTGGAGAATTGATGCGCAATTGTAGCGTGAATGTCATGCAACAAAGCCTCAGAAGGTGTCCCGACGCTTGTATTCGGTGAGCAAACTACCTATATTGCAATTGTTGGCGGTACTCGGAGCAATTCGGGTTTGTCTACGTTAGCGACTTGCAGCGATTCTGTTCGTGAATGGTCATTGTAAGAGACTCGCCCGGTCAGAGGGGGCAGGGAAGCAAAAGAGCTACCCACTCTCTGAGGGTTTGTCCATATTGTTGTTTTTTTGATACAGGGTATTATCTTGAGTACTGGTACAGTTAAGTGGTTCGACGCGGCGAAAGGTTTCGGCTTCATCGCTCCTGAAGATGGCGGCAAGGACGTATTCGTTCACCACACCGCAATCACTGGCGAGGGTTACAAAACGCTCGACGAAGGTCAGAAAGTGAGCTTCGACATCGAGCAGGGTCAGAAAGGTCCAGCGGCAGTCAACGTATCTGCCATGTAAACCTGTCACCCGACTAGGTTTCCACGAGAGAGCCCCGCCATGTGCGGGGCTTTCTTGTTTCCGGGCTACGGTTTTTCAACCGCAGCCTGCGTTCTTGATATCGACGGTCCAATAATGGACGGTTACGCCAGTGCGCCGCGTAACCAGAGCATGACCGGCTCTTCCACCTCCAGCTGAGCGAAGACCTGAGCTGCCGATCTACCGACCGGTTCCGAGCGCATCAGATTCGAACGGCGCGGGTGCGGCGTATCTTCCTGCACCAGCATCGTTTTCTGAAAGCCCCTGGCCTCCAGCCTGTCGGCTTCTCGATCACCGCAATAGCCGAACGGGTAGGCGAAGGTTCTGGAATCGAGCAGGGCATCGATCCCGGAGCTGTCCAGCTGCTGGCGCAAGGTCTGTTCGCTGCACAGCCGCAGATTGTAATGATCGTTCGAGTGGAAGCCGAACGATATCCCGCGTGTCTTCAACTCCCTGATCTGATCAGGGGTCAGAAACAGCTGATTGGCGTTCGCCGCCGGTGGCAGACTCTGTTCCAGACGCATCATGAGTTGTTCGATCATCTGCGGCGGAAAGGTTGTCTGCACGTGGTGGATGACGTTTTCACGAGCGACATTGGCCAGTCCGGGTAGGCTGTTGATCAGGTTCATCGTGACCTGCGGATGACGGTTCAGCGCGTGGTTCAGCTGATTGACCCAGACCATGCCACCGTTCACGGCCTTGCCGATCAGATAGACCGTGGCAGGTATGCCGCGCTTCTCCAGTGCCGGCACAGCGTTTTCGCCGACACTGGCATACCCGTCATCGAATGTCAGAACGGCGGTGCGTGGGCACACCTTGCCTTGCACCAGGTCCTTCATTGACAGGATGTTGTAGTGCTGCTGGTAATAGTCCAGATGGCGGGCAAAGGCCTCGGGACTGATGCTCATGCCAAGCCCGGCGGTATGACTGCCGGGCTGATCTTCGACGGCGTGATACAGCAGGGTTCTGGTGCGGACCGGCGACAGATTGATGATGGGCCGTGCCAGGCCAAGATGATAGAGACAGACACCGGTGGCTCTGAGCAGGGTGCGCAGTGATCGTACGGCCTTGCGGGAAAAGGGTGAGCGCGGAGCCAGCGTTTCGCTGTCCGCCTGCAACAGCCGGGTGTTCATGGCGAGGTTTTCTCCCACTGTTCGAAATTCGCTAGGACCTGCCTTTCCGCGGCAACGGTCCGGTCCTTCCAGCGAAATTCACGACCAATGGACAGATCCTGAGGCTGGCACTCCAGCGAGCCATTCAGGGCCGCCTCCACGCAGTCCAGGTACAGGGCGGTGCCGGCTCTGACACCCTTGGCAAACAATTCGGCCTCGCGATCCCCGGTTTCGTATTCGACGGCAGCCGTGGCGGCAATGGCGCCGCCATCCACCGACTCAACCAGTTGATGAACCGTGACCCCGAGCCGGTCGGGCTCGTTGTAATAGACCGGCCAGAACAGGGTGCTGTCACCGCGGTACCAGGGAGACAGTCCGGTATGCATGTTCAGCGTGATGATCCTGGCCTTGCTGAAGATGTTCTCCCGGATGATCGGTGTGCCATACACCACGATGACATCGGGTTCTTCTGCTGTGAGAATGGCCTCGCACTCGGGGCCGTTGTGTGATGACAGATGGGTTCGACGTGAACCGCCGGGCATCAGAGATGTACTCTCTCCGGGGTCGAGCAGGCGTTGCAGCTCAGCCGCATCGGGACCATAGCCACCCGGGTAGCGCCAGCGTGCGAATCGCTCGGCATAGTTGCCGCGCTTGAGCATGCGTTTGAGGCGTGTGCCGAATGAACGCCTGACAGGTTCAGCCGTGATGATCCGGGTAACACGTTCATCAAAGCGGTCCAGAAAGGCATTGACCAGATAGCGGTGTTCTGCATTGGCTTCGGGCGTGCTGCCGCCGACCAGTATGATTATGCTCACAGGCGTTGCCACCCTGTCGCGGAAACAGTGGGAAAGTCCAGGTTCATCAGCTGCCTGACAAGTGAATCGATAGGCTGTTTATCGACACGAGGAGTCCAGGTATTTAGTGAACCTGGCAATTCCTGATACTTGTGACGTGGGAGTATCAAAGTCATTTTTTCGTAACGTGATCAAACGCGTACACTTCTTGCTCGTCGCGATAACACCATAAGACAAGGCAACCGATGAATACACTGGTAATCAATTGCGGATCATCCAGCATCAAGTTTGCGCTGATCGACGAGAACGACGTGGTTCTGGTATCCGGCAAACACGAACGACTGCTGGACGCCGACACGGCAAGGATGGCCAGTGAGGGTCGTACCCACGAATCCGCCATCGGCGATATTCTGAGCGAGGTGCAGGCTTACCCGATCGATGTCGTCGGGCATCGCATCGTCCATGGCGGTGCAGGGCATGCGGAGCCGTGTCTGATCGACGCATCGGTCCTGGCGGATATCGAACGGCATGTTCCGGATGCGCCCATGCACAATCCCTACAGCCTCGCCGCCATTCATGCGGCACGATCGGCCTTGCCGGATGTGCCACAGGTAGCCATGTTCGATACCGCCTTTCATGCGCGTATGCCGCGTCGCTCGACGGCCTACGCCATCGATCACGAGGTGGCTGAAAAACACGGTATTCGGCGCTATGGCTTTCACGGCATCTCGCATGAGTATGCCGCCGGTATTGCCGCAGGCTTTCTGCAACGACCTCTGAACGAGCTGCGTCTGATCACGCTGCATCTGGGGAACGGTGCCAGTGCCTGTGCCGTTGAGTTCGGCAGATCGGCGGAAACCAGTATGGGCAATACGCCACTGGAAGGTCTGGTGATGGGGACACGTTCCGGTGATGTGGATGCAGGCGTGCTGCTGTCGCTGCTGCGTCAGGGTTACGATGTGAGCTCACTCGATGACTTGCTGAACAAGCGCAGTGGCCTGGCAGGCCTGTCGGGGCTGGGCAATGATCTGCGTGAGATCGAACGTGCGGCCGCTGACGGCAACGATCGTGCGCGTCTGGCGATCAACGTCTTTGCTCATCGTGCTCGCAAATACATTGGCGCCTATGCGGCGGCCATGGGCGGTGTGGATGCCATCGTGTTCACCGGTGGTATCGGTGAAAACAGTGCCAGCATGCGTGGCCGCATCCTGCAGCGGCTTGAATTTCTGGGCGTGGTACTGGATGAGGATCTCAACCGTGATGCCAGTGTGCGCTACGATGACGAACATGCGCTCATTACCACGCCACGTTCACGGGTCGAGGCTATCGTGGTCAAGACCAATGAAGAGTTGATGATTGCGCAGCAGGCACGGCGTGTCATCACGGCTACTCAGCCGGCGACGCTCAAGAGCATCCCGATTGCCGTCAGCGGCAGGCACTGTCACCTGACGGCCGGGATATTCGAAGTCTTGTTCGGCAAGGGGGCGACTCCCACGCCGGACAAGGCTCTGTCCCAGCCCGGGCAGTTTGCCTGCAAGGAAAAGGTCAATCTGATCGGACCGCGCGATCGTATCGATGGTGTCAGGGTGCTGGGCCCGTTACGCAATATCGATCAAGTGGAAATATCACGCACGGATGAGTTCAAGCTCGGCATCGATGTGCCGGTGCGCAACTCTGGCAATATCAAGGGTTCTGCGCCGATTACCCTGGAAGGGCCAGTCGGTACGGTCACGCTGTCAGAAGGGTTGATCTGCGCGCGTCGGCATATTCACATGCACCCGGATGATGCTGCCCGTTTTGGTGTGGCAGACAAGGACGAGGTGGCCGTTGCCATTGTCGGTGGCGATCGAGACCTGATCTTCGGCGACGTGCTGGTGCGAGTCAGCGAAGACTTCGTGCTCGAGATGCATATCGATACCGATGAGGCCAATGCCGCCTTGCTGAACCACCCGACTCAAGGGGCGCTGTCGGTGGTGGATGTCGATGAACAGTATTACGAGCCGGTATCGGATGTCTCCGGATCGCTGATTCGAAAGATTGCATGAGCAGGGGGCTGATGTGGTTCCGCCAGGACTTGCGCCTGAGCGACAATCCGGCACTGAGCGAAGCCTGCAAGTCTTGCGATGAGTTGTTGTGCATCTTCATTGATGATCCGATGGAGCAGAGTATCAGTCGTCTGGGTGCTGCCAGTCAGGTGTGGTTGCATCACAGCCTTGCGGCCCTGGGTGAGAGTCTGCGGGAGAAGGGGAGCGAGTTGTATTTTGCTCGTGGTGATGCGCTGGAGGTTCTGCAACGTTTCATCGAGGAGGCGGGTGTCGATCGCATCTTCTGGAATCGTTGCTACGACCCGGCAACCATCGAGCGTGACAAGCACGTCAAATCGGTATTGAGCGAGCTGCAGCCGCGCACCTTCAACAGTCTGCTGATCCATGAGCCATGGGAGAACCTGAAGTCCGATGGTACGCCTTACCGTGTCTATACCCCTTACTGGCGAGCAGCGGCGCGTCTGATCGATGGCGATGAGACCTCTGTCGATACCTTGAACAAACCGCAGACCATTCCGGCTCTGAGCCCGTCAGTGGCGGACGATCTGACACAGGCTCTGGCACTGGAAGAGCTGCAGCTGTTACCTGCCATTGATTGGCACGAGGGCATGATGGGCCACTGGAAAGCGGGTGAGAAGGAGGGCCGGGCACAGCTGGAGCGTTTTCTGAAAAGCTCGGTGAACGACTATGATGTCAATCGTGACAGGCCGGGTAACGCGGGCACCTCGCGACTCTCTGCGCACTTGCATTTCGGCGAGATCAGTCCTCGGCATGTCATGAATCGTCTGCTGGCCGGGCGCAAGACCACGGCCTTGTCGGATGACGAGAACACCTTCGCAAAGGAAATCGTCTGGCGCGAGTTCGCCTATGCCATTCTCTATCACTTCCCTCAGACCATCGAAGAGCCGCTGGATGAGCGATTCAGTCGCTTTCCCTGGGCCGACGATACGAACGAGTCCCTGCAGCGCTGGCAACAGGGCATGACCGGCGTACCGATCGTCGATGCCGGCATGCGCGAGTTGTATGCCACAGGCTGGATGCACAACCGGGTGCGCATGATCGTGGCCTCCTATCTCATCAAGAATCTGCTGGTGCCCTGGCAGGAGGGCGAGCACTGGTTTCGCGATACGCTGGTGGATGCGGATCTGGCCAGCAACAGCATGGGCTGGCAGTGGACGGCGGGTTGTGGGGTGGATGCCTCTCCCTTCTTTCGTGTGTTCAACCCGGTACTGCAAGGAGAGAAGTTCGACAAGCAGGGTGAGTACGTACGGCATTGGGTGCCCGAACTTGCCGAGGTGGACACGCGCTACCTGCACAAGCCCTGGGAGCTGGGTGAGACTGCCAGAGCCGCGCTTGACTACCCGGAGCCTCTGGTGGATCTGAAGCAGACACGGCAAAGAGCACTGGATGCGTTCTCGACGATCAAGGGAGGCAATGGCAGCTGATACGCATGAGCTCAGTGCCTCGTCTTGTCGGGGTCTCTGCTTCGCTCGGCTGCCTCTCTTGGCTGCCGGTAGACTAGGTAGCATGCATTATTATGCTTGAGGAGAATTCCCGAGGGTGCCTAATGTAACGCTGTCGTGGCGTCTGGCAGCAATGGCATCCCGCTGAACCCCACTGATGACGCCGGTTCCGCATCAGCCATGACACCCCGGTATGGCTCAGGTGACCTGCTTGACATGACGCGTATGGCTTGTGAGTGCTATCTTCTCGTTCCTTGAATCCTCTCTCCAGGAGTATTATGTGCGCTGGCTGATTGCGTGTGTGCTAGCTGTATCCTCCTCGTTCGCCAGTGCGGACGGGCCTGTCTATGCCGAGCTTCAGCTCGGGGCCGGCGGAGTTGAAAATTCCGATCTGAGCTTCTACCCCACCTTCGGTAGTGTGAATGTGGGTCTGTTCGTGATGCCCAATATCGGTATCGAGCTGTTTGCCGACAGCGGCCTATCCAGCGATCGTTCGGGAGACTTCGAACTGGAAGTGGAGCAGGCCTACGGGCTTGCGGTACGTCTGCAGTCGCCCCCGGTTCGTGGCACTCAGGGTTATATCGTGCTGGGTGCTGTCAATTACACCCTGGATCAGACAGCCCCTGCCGTGGGTACCTTGCCGGCGTCCACCGTCAACGAGGACTTCACCGGTGCACGCGTCAGTATCGGCGTCATGCAGCGACTGCAACGGGCGCCCAACATGCTGGTCAGTCTTGAATACCGTCACTACAACGCCGGCGAGCCCCTGCGTCTGGACGCCCTGGTTCTGGGCCTGAGATTCAATACCCCATGAAAATGCTATCGCTTGCCAGTGCTGTCCTGGCCACAGTCGTCTTGATTGCCTGTGACGGTGAATCGGATCCGTTCGAGGAAGCCGTCGAGATTCGTGAGCTCAATATCACGTCTCTGTCGGTCGTGGGTCCCACGATCACGGTCGACAAGCTGTACCTCAACGTGGGTGAATCGGTCGATTTCTCGGTGCAGGGAACCAACACCGCCGCGCAGCCAGTGGAGCTGAGCGCTGCCAACCGGCAGTGGAAAGTGACAGAGCCAGAGTTTGCGACCATCAGCGACGATGGACGACTGGTGGCCACCGGCAACGGTGATGTTGGCGTGTACGTCACCATCGGCGGGCTGGATTCGGATGTCTATCAGCTGACCGTCTCGGATGCGAATCTGTCGGGCATCAGCAGTATCACGGGCGACGAGTCGGTTGATCGCTGCATTCCTGCCGATTACCAGGCAACAGGTGAGTATGACGATGGCACCATTCGTGACCTGACGTCAGTGCAATGGACGCTGGCAGCGGCAGACGAGGGTGTTGCCAGTATCGTCAGCAATCCTGACATCACCGCCACCCTGACGGGGCTGAACAGCGGTGGCGTTACCCTGACAGCATCGGCAGATGGTTTTTCACAGGCTTATGATGTATCCATCAGCGACACCTTGAGCTCGATTGTCATCACGCCGGGCACGGCCACCGTGGCGGTGGGTGGTACGCAGAGTTTTGTGGCGACCGGTGTCTACACCGAAGCAGTCACGGATGAAGGCGCCAATACCAGCCAATTTGCGATCACGGAATCGGTGAACTGGCAGGTGTCCGACAGCAGCCTGGCCTCCGTCAGCAATACGCAGCTGTCCCACGGACTGCTGACAGGGGTGGCCATAGGGAATCTGACGCTGACCGCCAGTTGCGGCGATCTGTCAGCCAGCACCCCCGCGATCGTCACCGTGGAAGAGGGTGAGGACGAATTGTCGTTCAATCTCGGCACCTTTTATCAACTGTCTGCCGATAGCTCGGGTCTCTTCCTGCGCGTCTCTCCGGGCACCTCCTACAGTGCCTCTGATCAGCTGGATAACGATGATCTGGACTGGGAGCTGACTACCGATGATGACGCCGACCCCATCGAGCTGGAGGAGGATGGTGACAATGCCGGTTTCATCACGCCACTGCTCAGCAGCGGTCAGGCCACCGTCACGGCGACCGATTCCAGCGGTAATACGGCGACGATCGATATAGAGGTGGTTGATAATTGAGTACTCTGGAAACCGTTGACCGGCTGCGCAAGCAGCTGGAAGCCTCGGTGGTGGGCCAGCCCGTGCTGGTCAACCGCCTGCTGATTGCCTTGCTGGTGGATGGTCATCTGCTGGTCGAGGGGGCTCCGGGTCTGGCCAAGACGCGCGCCATCAAGGCGCTGGCCGATCGTATCGAGGCGAACTTTCAGCGCATACAGTTCACCCCCGATCTGTTACCCGCCGACCTGACCGGCACCGAAGTGTATCGGCCTGCCGATGGCAGTTTCGTGTTTCAGCAAGGGCCTCTGTTCAACAATCTGATACTGGCCGATGAGGTCAACCGGGCGCCTGCCAAGGTGCAGTCGGCACTGCTGGAGGCCATGGCCGAACAGCAGATCTCGGTGGGTCATCAGACCTATCGCCTGCCGACACCGTTCATGGTCATGGCAACCCAGAACCCGATCGAGCAGGAAGGCACCTATCCCTTGCCGGAGGCGCAGTTGGACCGCTTTCTGATGCAGGTAATGATCGATTACCCGGATGCGCGTCACGAGGCGCATATCCTGCGCCTGGTACGTGCCGAGGCACTGGCTGCCAGTCAGTCCGGGGATTCGTCGCAGGCCCCTTCGGCACCAGCGGTAGAGGAAGTCTTCACCCTGAAGGATCTGTTTGCCGCGCGTCGTGAAGTGCTGGAAGTGTTCATGTCGGAAGATATCGAGGACTATATCGTTCGCCTGATCGTCGCCAGCCGTCAGCCGGCGCGGCACGATGAGGATCTGGCGCGCTGGTTGCAGTATGGCGCCAGTCCGCGTGGCACGCTGTGCATGGATTCCTGTGCCAGAGCTCACGCCTGGCTGGCTGGCCGCGATTACGTCTCACCGGCCGATGTGCAGGCTGTCATTCATGATGTCCTGCGCCATCGTCTGCTGCTGTCTTTCGAGGCCGAGGCGGACGGGGTCAGTACCGATGACGTGATCGAACGTCTGTTGCAGATGATCGCGGTGCCGTGAGCGGCTCGATACTGCAACGGCCCAGTGGTCGTGTCAGTCTCGATTTTGCTTCGCCAGCCAGTACATCGCTGGATGAGCTGGTGCGTCTGCGCACGACCGCCCAGGCCATGCAGAGACAGGTCAGAAAACGCAGTGCGGCGCCGATGAGCGGCGGTTCGGTGTCGCGGCGCCTCGGCAGAGGCCTGGATTTTGCCGAAGTGCGCGAGTATCAGCCAGGCGATGATGTGCGCATGATCGACTGGAAGGTGACTGCCCGTACGGGTACGACGCACACCAAACTGTTTGTCGAAGAGCGAGAGCGTCCGGTGCTGCTGGTCGTGGATTTCCGCTCGGGCATGCGTTTCGGTACGCAGGGCATGTACAAGTCGGTACTGGCGGCACGCTTGGCAGCATTGCTGGGTTGGTGTGCGGTTGCCAGTCATGATCGCGTCGGCGGCTTCGTCTTTACCGATGACTGGCATGACGAGATTCGGCCACAGAGTGGTCGGCGCGGTCTGATGAGCCTGTTTCGTGCCATTCACCACAGCCAGCAGCGCATTCCCAGGCGCGGTGGTGATCAACTGGCAAGCACACTGCAGCGATTACGCCACGGTGTCCATGGCGGCAGTACGGTGGTGCTGCTCAGTGACTTCGATGGCTTTGATGATGCGGCTCATGCGGCGCTGGGCAGTGCCCTGCAGTCACTGGATGTCATGGCCGTACATGTCTGCGACCCCCTGGATGCCAATCTGCCCCCCGCAGGTCGTTATCCCATGATCAGTCGGGCAGGGCAGACGCAGAAGCGCTTCATGCTTTCGGTCTCCGGTCGCAGTGAGCGCGAGAACTATCGTCAGGCCTTTGAAGAACGGGCCGAGTCGGTGCGGCAATTGTTTGCCCGACACGGGCACTTCTATTCCCTGGCCATGACCAACGGCTCCCTGCGTGATACCGCCACCGCCATCATGGCAAGGCAGCCGCTGCCCCCTTCCGTGTTACCTGCGCTGGCATGAACGATACCGACAGTCAGGCCCTGCTGGATCAGCTGAAAGGTGTACAGGCCCCGGATATCAGTCCCTGGCCGGCCATTGGCTGGTGGGTGCTGCTGTTGCTGCTCGGGTTGCTGGCATTCATCGCACGGCATGGATATCGGCGCTATCAGGCGCGGCGCTGGCAGCGGGAAGCGGTGGCCGAACTGCAGCGGATTCGACGCCAATCGCCCGAACAGCCGGTGAACCAGACCTTGTCCGAGTGTTCACGCCTTGCCAGACAGGTGCTGCTGTCGGTGCTTGGTCGGGAACAGGTAGCCAGGCTGCAGGGACGTGCCTGGCTTGAAGCGCTGGATTCGGTGACCGGGCAGCCACTGTTCGGCTCCGGGTTCGGCAAACTGCTGGAAGCGGGCCCCTATCAGCGCGCCCCACAGGTCGGGCAGCATGATCTTGATTCGCTGTTCGATGCCATCGAGGAGCTGATACGTGCCGCAGGGCGATTCTCTTCCTCGTCGGTGGGTGTTCAATGAGCTCACTGATGGACATCGTCTGGGCTCAGGGGTGGGCACTGTGGCTGTTGCCACTACCGCTGCTGGTGTATTTCGGGCTGCCGGCCCGCGCGCAGACGCCGGGACGCGCCTTGCGGGTGCCAGACAGCAGACCCTATGAATCCTGGACTCAGGCCTCGGTACCGGCCAGTCGCCGACACTGGCTGCGACTGATCCTGCTGGTGTTGACCTGGTGTGCCTTGCTGCTGGCCGTGGCGCGTCCACAGAGTTTTGGTGACCCGGTGGGCGTGCCGCTGACGGGCAGGGATCTCATGCTGTGTATCGATATTTCCGGCAGCATGCGAGAGGCGGATCTGTATGCCGGTAACAACCGGGCAACTCGCATGGCTGTGGTCAAACAGGTTGCCAGTGATTTTGTCGAGCGTCGTGAGGGTGACCGGATCGGTCTGGTCATGTTCGGCTCTCAGGCTTACGTGCAGACACCCTTGACGCTCGATCATGACACCGTGCAGCACTTTCTGGCAGAAGCTGCGGTCGGTCTGGCGGGTCGCTCAACGGCCATCGGTGATGCCATTGGCCTGGCCGTGAAACGCTTGCGGGAACGACCCGAAGCATCGCGTGTGATCATTCTGCTGACCGATGGCGAGAACTCGGCCGGTGTGATCGATCCATTGGCCGCAGCGCGACTCGCTGCAGATAACGATATCCGTATTCATGCGATCGGGGTCGGGGCCGATGCGCAGTCCGGCCTGTTCAATGCACCGCTCGGTGCACGCACGACCGAGCTGGACGAAGAGACGCTCAAGGCCATCAGTCAGGCAACGGGCGGACAGTACTTTCGAGCTCGCAACCAGAAGGAGCTGGCCAATATCTACCTTGAAATAGACCGACTTGAACCCAGCGAGCAGGACGCCGAGGAATTCCGACCACTGCGTGAACTGTTTGCCTGGCCGCTCGGTGCTGCCTTGCTGTTTTCCGTTCTCTGGGCGCTGGCGGGTATCTGGCCTGCGGCTGGGCGTCGCCTGTGATGTCTGCATGGGAAGCACTGCACTGGATGCGTCCGGCCTGGCTGTGGGCTCTGCTGCCGCTGTTGCTGGTCTTGTTGTATCGCCTGCGCGCAAACGCCATCCGGGGTGGCTGGGACTCGATTGTCGAACCTGCCTTGCAACCGTATGTCATCGAAGGGCAGGCGGTGTCGACGGCACGAGGGACACTGTTGTTGTTTGCCGCATGGGCGCTGACGTTGTTGGCACTGGCGGGGCCGGTCTGGCAGCAGCGGGAAGTGCCGGTGTTCGAGGCCGAGCAGGCGCAGGTGATTCTGTTCGACCTGTCGCGATCCATGCTGACTGACGATCTGCCACCGAACCGTCTGACCCGGGCAAGATTCAAACTGAGTGATCTGCTCGGACGCAGTCAGGGTCGTCAGACCGGTCTGATAGCCTTTGCCGAACGACCCTATGTGATCAGTCCCTTGACTGATGATGCCAAGACCA
Source organism: uncultured Granulosicoccus sp. (assembly GCA_947499955.1). Lineage (GTDB taxonomy): Bacteria > Pseudomonadota > Gammaproteobacteria > Granulosicoccales > Granulosicoccaceae > Granulosicoccus. The sequence goes on along the minus strand of CANMQI010000005.1, from coordinate 261,443 downwards.
TCGAAGCCTTCGTGCCATCCTTGTCACCGGAGATCATTCCGGCTCAGGGGAGTCGACCTGACCTGGCCATCGAGCGGGCCGTGCAACTGTTGGAGCAGGCTGCAACGGCTTCCGGGCACATCATTCTCATCAGCGATTCACCGGCCATGTCCGCAGATATCGATGCCGCCCGGCAGGCACGACAAGCAGGCTACCGTGTCTCCGTGCTGGCTGTGGGCACGGCCGCCGGTGCGCCGCTGCGTGGTGATGATGGTCAGTTTCTGCAGCACGCCAATGGCTCCATCGTGGTACCGCAGCTGGACATGGCGTCCATGCAGGCTCTGGCATCGGCCGGTGGGGGCACGGCTGCGCCACTGAGTACCTCGATGGATGATCTTGACGCACTGGAGCGTGTGCTTGCGGGTGTCCCCCTGGCGGGTGATGCCGAGGAGCAGGCTGCCAGAAAGATCTATTGGGTCGAGTATTCACCGTGGTTGCTGTGGCCGCTACTGCTCATTCTGCTGTTTGCCTTTCGGCGTGGGGTTGCCACATGAGATACCAGGCAATCAGGGGCGTGACTGCCCTCATCTGCCTGTCTGGCAGCAGTCAGGTTCTGGCTGACTGGCAAGACTGGTGGCAGACACCGGAGCAGCAGGCAGCCGAGGCTTTCGAGCAGGGAGACCATGAGCGCTTGTTGCAGCAGGCTCCGGATGCCGGTTGGGCCGGGCTGGGTCATTACCAGGCAGGGGACTTCGATGCTGCGGCACAGGCCTTTGCCGAGCGTGCCGGACAATTGCAGCAACAAGGTGATGTGAAGGCGGCCAATCGTGCCTTGTACAACCAGGGGGTCAGTGATGTTCGTGCCGGTCGCTATGATGAGGCTCTCGAGCAATTCGAGACGGTTCTCGATTCTGACCCGACATTTGCCGATGCGGCGTTCAACCGGGACATTGCCAGGCAGTTGAAGGCGTTGCAACAGCAACAGCAGCAGCCACAACAAGGTGATGAAGGAGAGCCGGGTGAGGGTGACGGCGAGTCGGGAGACGACAGCGAGCAGAATCAGCAGGGTGAATCCGGTGAACAGGAGTCATCGGGTGATCAGGAGCAGCCGAGTGATGCCGAGGCGTCGTCCGACGGAGATCAGGCCTCCGGCCAGGACCCTTCTGCCGAGCCGCAGTCGGAGGAGCAGCGCGGCAGTGAGTCCGGCGAGTCGCCGGAAGAGGGGCAGGAGTCCTCCGGTTCACAGACCAGTGATGACATGCCCGGCGAGAGCGAGGCAGAACGCCAGGCGGCTGCCGAGGCCGCGCAGCGTGCGCTGGATGCCGAGGCGCAGCAGGCCGAGCAAGAGGATGCCGCTGAGGGCAGGTTCGGTGCCGGGGACGTGGAGGAGCGTCCCTTGTCGGAAAGTGAACAGGCCGCCGAGCAGTTGTTGCGTCGTATACCGGATGATCCGGCAGGATTGTTGCGGCGCAGACTGGAGCAGAGTCATCGAAACGAGTATCCGGAGGTGAGAGATGGGCGTGAAGCCTGGTAACACGAATCTGGCCTTGTCTGCCGGTAGACTGATCGTCCTGATGCTGGCGTTGTTGCTGTCCCACCCCCTGCTGGCGCAGCAGGCCTCGGTGCGCAGTGAACTGAGCGCGTCAACCATTACCCGCGATGAGTCGGTGAGCCTGACGGTCACAGCCGTGGGGGTTGAGGGCGAACTGGATACATCCGCGCTGAACAAGGACTTCGATATCGTGGGGCAGTCCAGTTCACGGCAGATCAGGACCGTGATCAATGGCAGCAATCAGCCGGTGACGATGAGCATCGTGACCTGGACGCTAGAGCTGTTGCCGCGTGATGTGGGGGTCTTCACGGTACCCGCTGTCTCGGTAGGCGGGGTGTCGAGCCAGTTGCAGAGTCTGACCGTCAACGAAATACCAACCGGGGTCAGACGTGATGTCTTTGTCGAGACATCGGTGGATTCACGTAACCCCTGGGTGCAGTCGCAGGTGTTGATGAGCGTACGGGTGTTTCAGGCGATCGAAATTGTCGACGGTGGATTGTCGGACCCTGCCGGTGACCAGTTGCAGGTACAGCGTATCGGCAAGGACAGTTCCTCCATCGAGATGCGTGATGGCCGCGAGTACCGAGTAACCGAACGCCGCTTCGCACTGTTCCCGCAGAAAAGTGGCTCTGTCACCATCGAGCCCGTCGTGCTCAGTGTCTCGGTGCCGACGAATACCACCGCAACACTCGGACTCTTTTCGCCGACGCGAAAACTGACCCGTCGCTCTGACCCGATTACGCTGGATGTGCAAGCCAGACCCTCTTCAGGCGCGGCCTGGTGGTTGCCTGCCAGCGTGGTACAGATCGACAGCAACTGGGCTGACGATGCGAGCAAGGCCGTTGTCGACCAGCCTCTGACACGCACCATCACTCTCAGAGCCGGTGGCGTCATGGATTCGCAATTACCCGATATCCCGATTCCCGCCATCGAGGGCGTCAGTCTGTATGCCGAAGAGCCGGTGCGGGCGATGGGGATGAACGAGCGAGGACTGGTTGCCGAACAGACGATCAAGTGGGCGCTGATTCCTCAGCGGGAAGGGGAGCTGGTTCTGCCGGAGCTGAGCATCGAGTGGTTCAACACCGATACCGGAGAGACGGAAACCGCCATATTAGCTGAGGAACGGATACAGGTTGGTCCGTCGACGGCTGTGACGGCAAGCCAGGCAGCGCCTGTGGTGAATACCCCCGACGGCAATGGTCCATCGGCTGGGAACACGGAGGTGGGGACCCCGGATGCGTCAGATTCCCTGTCTGCGCAAGAGGCACCGACAACGGTGGCAAACCTGGATGTGCCGGATCGTGATCCGTCAGGACCAGCACCGGAAACTACCGTGCAGGCAGACGTGGCCGGAGGCGCTGGCCGCACAGCGGCGGAGGCCGGCACGGGTTCGCCAATGACTGCTTCCGAGTCTTCGGCCAAGGGTGCAGCGGCCCTGCCGGGCGAGCTTGTCGGTGAACATGCCTTTCGTCCCTGGCGCCTGGCGGCGCTGCTGTTGCTCGGGCTGTGGCTACTGAGTCTGGTTCTGTTCTGGTGGTGGCGCCGACGATTGCTTGACGTGTATCGACTCGAGTCGACCGGTGCCCCGGGGCAGCTGTCCGCCATTCGCCAGCATGCGCGCAAGACGTATCAGAAGCTGGCACCATTGGCCGAGGTCGAAGCGTGTTGCAAGGCCGATGATCCGGCGGCTCTCGGAAGCGCTCTGATAGCCTGGGCAGGGCGGCAATGGCCGCAGCAGGCACCCCGTACTCTGACCGATATCGCACTGCGTCTGAACGAGGGGCCGGCACGAGAGTCCGTACAGGCGCTGGACGCCGCACTCTACAGTCGTGGTCTGAGTCAGCAAGACAGAGGTGAGCTGATGAATCGCATGCGCCAGCTGCCGGCCGAGCTGCCCGCGGCGATGCGTGGCGAACAGAGCGGCGCTGCCGATGCTCTGGGGCATTCGGTCGCCGGCGGTCGCCGGCACGGGAATGGTCTTCCGGCTCTGTAGTGTCAATCCCGTGTAATGCAGGGGGGGGGGGGGGCGGTGAGTTGTCAGGGGGGGGGAGTCGAGTGTGGTGGAGAGGCCTCTGGTCGTGGTCCGCTGCCCAGGTTCGGCGTGAGTCCTTGTGGGCGTTGGTTATAGAGGTCGGTTGTAGAGGTTCGGCATGATCCTTGAGTGTTCTATGGGTCAAGGGGACATAGCCTGGCCCGTGATTCAACTATGCCGCATCAATGGTCTCAAGGAAATTCATCGCATGGACAAAGCCTGAAGTCGAAGGGCGGTCAGTTACGGCATTGCATTGTTACGACTCTCGCCTGTTGACGGCCTGAACGGATGAGCGTCGTCCTTGGCCGAATCTGCCTCTGTCTGATTCTGGGTACACTGCTTTTCCTCGCCGGACCCAGCACGGATGCCCATGCGGCCGATGCCATTCCCGGGGAGCAGTGGTGTGACCGGGATATCGATCGAATCGAGTTTGCCGGTAATCGGGTGACGCGTGATCAGGTGATGCGCCGGGAGCTGGTGCAGTACGAAGGCCTGCCTTGCATGTTGGATGACATCATTGATGGCATCCAGAATCTCCTGGATCTGGGGCTGTTCAAGTCCGTACGTGCAGAACTGATCCTGCAGGATGATGTGCTTCTTCTGCGTTATCGGGTCAGCGAAAAGATATTCTTCCTGCCGATTCCGCGTTTCAGTCGCACGTCCGATGGCGAGCTGCGCCTGGGGGCTCAGTTACGGTGGGACAATTTTCTGGGGCGTTTGCATCAACTGAAGATCACCAGTGAGAAACGCCAGGAAGACGATGGTCGTGGCAGAACCGGATTTGTCCACAGCGTGGAATACGTGGTCCCTCGTTTTTTCGGCAGTGCCTTTGGCATGAGCATGCAGGCTACCAGTGAACGGCGCAATGCCGAACTGGCGCAGGATGGCGTGGTCTTCGGGGAAACCGTGCTGCGCTCGCGTCGTGCCGGATTCCGCTTGTCTCGCTGGGCCAGCGGCACGCTGGGCGTCAGTGGTCTGAGCTACTTTGCGGGGGCCAGTGTGCAGCAACGCGATTACACCATGCGTTCCGGGAAGGTCGGTCCTTACAGTGACGGACGGGATTTTTCCGTCGTCGCAGGATTTGCCGTACAGCGAGTGCATCAGGAAAGCTATCGCCGGCGAGGCTACTACTACGGTGGTTCGATCAACGTGGCCGATGAAGCGCTGGGATCCGATTTCACTTATGCACGGCTGGATATGCTGGCGCGCTGGTATATCCCCTGGCGCGGTCCGCAGACGAACCTGAATGTTCAACTGAGGCTGGGGCTCAGTGACAAGGCCCCCTTCGGCGAACGAAGTTATGAGATCGGTGGCGGGGAGTTGCTGCGGGGCATGGAGTCCGGACGTTACACTGGCAATATCTTGACGTTGTTCAATGTCGAATATCTGTCCGGTTTTTTTGCCTATCCCGCCTGGCGTTGGCTGGTCTTTGCAGATCTGGGGAACGTTTATCTCAGCGATGATGTCAATCTGTTCAAGCAGCACCTGCGTGCAGGCGCAGGGCTGCGCTGGAAGCTTGAACGACTGACCAATACCGATCTGCGGCTGGATGTGGCCTGGGACCCGCAGGACCGGAAACTCACGCCTTACGTGTCCACCAGTCTTACCTTCTGACCGGCAACGGCGTCAACGTACTCAAGTCTGCTAGTCTGACGGCGTTATAGTCTGAAGTACCAGGGGCGCCCTGGCCTTCGGATGGTTTCGCTGGTCCCGGAATATCGAATTCTTCCAAGAGCTCACTCCATGACAACACGCTTCGGATCTCATGATCATTGGCAGATAGAACACGACTCTGACAACATCGTCTGGTTGAACTGTGATCGCAAGGGGGAGAGTAGCAACTCCTTGTCCAGAGAGGTGATCACGGAGCTGGGGTCGATACTGACCCTCATCGAGTCCATCGAACCTGCGGGGCTTGTCATCGGTTCGGCCAAGCCGGGCAGTTTCATTCTCGGTGCGGACATTCGGGAATTCGATCAGTTCGATGAGGCCAGTGCCGTCAGCGATCTCATTCGGCAGGGCCATGAAGTGTTTGCGCGTCTGGAAAACCTGTCATGCCATACCGTTGCGGCGATCCACGGTTTTGCCCTGGGCGGTGGCCTGGAGCTGGCACTGTGCTGCAACTACATCGTGGCACTGAACGTACCCGAGACACGGCTGGGCTTCCCTGAAGTCAAGCTGGGTATCTTCCCCGGTCTGGGAGGCACCACGCGTATCACCGAACGTGTTGGTGGTCTGGCCGGCATGCAGCTGATGCTGACAGCACGAAATCTGCGTGCGCCGGCAGCCAGAGGCATGGGAGTCATCGACGAGCTGGTCGATGAGTTCAGCTCACTGCCGTGGGCAGCGCGTCGAGCGGTACTGCAAAAGCGGCGCAAGCGCAAACCTTCTCTGGCGGCCAGTGCCACCAATCGACAGCCGGCGCGAGCCCTGCTGGCGCGTGTACTGCGGAAGAAAACGGCAGAGAAAGCCAACCCGGCTCATTATCCGGCGCCCTACGAGATGATCGATCTGTGGGCCGAGCATCGTGATAATCGCCGTCGCATGTTCGATGGCGAGGCCGAGCGAGTGGGCCAGCTGATGGTGGGGGATACTGCGCGCAACCTGCGTCGCCTGTTCTTCCTGACCGAGCGCATGAAGGGGCTGGGCAAGAGTGAGGATTTCAAGGTGCGCCGTGTGCATGTGGTGGGCGCCGGCGTGATGGGCGGCGACATCGCTGCCTGGTGCGTACTGCAAGGCATGGAGGTGACGCTGCAGGATCGTGAACTCAACTACATCGAGCCGGCTCTGAAGCGCGCACGGACGCTGTTCAAGCGGCGGCTGAAGAAACGGCCGGCTGTGGAGGCCGCGCTCTCTCGGCTGTTGCCGGATGTTGCCGGTGAGGGTGTGGCGCGCGCCGACGTCATCATCGAGGCGATCTATGAAGATGCGGATGCGAAGCGGGCACTGTATGCCGAGATGGAACCCCGCATGGCTGAACACGCCGTACTGGCGACCAACACCTCGGCGCTGCCACTGGAAGAGCTGGCGCGGGACCTTGCGTCTCCCGAGCGACTGATCGGTCTGCACTTCTTCAACCCGGTGGCGAAGATGCCGTTGGTGGAAGTGGTCCACGGTGAGCAGACGGCTGATCAATGGATCACTCGGGGTTGTTCATTCTGTTCCCAGATCAATCGTTTTCCATTGCCGACGAAAAGTGCGCCGGGTTTTCTGGTCAATCGGGTGCTGGCGCCTTATCTGATGGAAGCCTTCACGCTCATGCTCGAAGGCATCGACAAGGAAACCATCGATGCGGCAGCCATTCGCTTCGGCATGCCGATGGGACCGATAGAGCTGGCCGATGTGGTCGGCCTGGATGTCTGCATGAAGGTGGCCGAAACACTGGCCAGTGGTGATGTCGAGGCCCAGCGTGAGTTGCTGCAGAAGAAACTGGATGCCGGGCATCTGGGCAAGAAGAGCGGCGAGGGCTTCTTCATCTGGACCAAGGGGCGATCCAATCGTCAGGGCGTCGATGTGGACAGTCCCTATGGCGATCAGATTGCCACACGTCTGCTGACACCGTTTCTGGACGAATGCCGCTCGGCGTCTGCCGATGGCATCGTGGCGGATGACGACCTGCTGGATGCCGGTATTGTCTTCGGCACCGGTTTCGCCCCCTTTCTGGGAGGGCCGATGCATTATCTCGAACAACAAGAGGCCGATTTTCGATGACTCAAGCACTGAAACCCGTCGCGATTGTCGGCGGTCTGCGCATTCCCTTCTGCCGCGCCAATACGGCTTATGCCGAGCTGTCCAACATGAAGATGTTGAGCACGGTGCTCAACGGCATGGTGGAGCGCTATGGTCTGGAGGGCGCACAGCTGGGGGAGGTCAATGCGGGGGCGGTCATCACGCATTCGCGAGACTGGAATCTGGCACGTGAGGCCGTGTTGAGTACGCGTCTGTCGCCGCGTACACCGGGGCTGACGATGCAGCAGGCGTGTGGCACTTCCTTGCAGGCGGCGATGACGGCGGCCGCCAGGATAGCCACCGGACAGATCGATTCTGCCATTGCCGCCGGCACCGATACGGTCAGCGATGTGCCGATCGTGTTCAAGCAGAAGTTTGCAAAGCGTCTGGTGTCACTGGGCAAGGCGCGGGACTTCAAATCGAAGCTGGGTGTGTTCAAGGGACTGCGGCCCGGGGAGTTGGCACCGGTGCCGCCGTCGGTCAATGAACCGCGCACCCTGCTGAGCATGGGGCAGCATTGCGAGAGGATGGCCAAGACCTGGTCCATTGCGCGTGAAGAGCAGGATGCGTTGGCGCTGGCATCGCATCAGAATGCGGCCAGAGCCTACGATGAAGGCTTCTACGATGACTTGCTGATTCCCTGCGAAGGCGTGATGCGTGACAACAACATGCGTGTGGATTCGACCATGGAGTCGTTGAGCAAGCTACGTCCGGCCTACGACAAATCGGACGCGGGAACGCTGACGGCAGGCAACAGCACGCCGTTGACCGACGGGGCGGCTGGTGTGCTGTTGTGTTCCGAAGAATGGGCACGCGAGCGCGGCCTGCCGGTTCAGGCCTGGCTGACGCACTCGGCGACCGCTGCCGTGGATTTCGTGGGAGGTGCCGGTCTGCTGATGGCACCGACGGTGGCTGTGAGCGACATGTTGCGCCGCGCCGAGCGGAGCTTGCAGGATTTCGATCTGTATGAAATCCATGAAGCCTTCGCCGCGCAAGTGCTGTGCACGCTCAAGGCCTGGGAGGATGTCGACTATTGCCGCAATGAACTGGGGCGCGAGGCACCCATGGGCAGTATCGACCGCTCACGCATGAATGTGGTCGGTTCAAGCCTGGCCGTTGGTCACCCCTTCGCCGCTACCGGTGCTCGCATTCTGGGCACCCTGGCCAAGGAGCTCGACCAGAAAGGCTCCGGCCGCGGCCTCATCTCCGTCTGCACCGCCGGCGGCATGGGCGTCACCGCCATCCTCGAGCGCTAACCCCCGGGTCGGACCATCACAAGCTATTGTATTCAAATGATTTTTCGGTCAAGAAAGCGTTGAAAAATTCCTTATAGCCCATTTTTGATGGGTAAATGGGGCGTTTAAGTGGGGTTGGTGGTCCGACCCCGGTAAGTGTTTGTATTTGCAGTGTTAATGAGAGGTTTGGAGCATGAAAACGAGGATGTGTGGAAAATGGGTGTTGCTGGCGGTGGTGTTCTGGATCGTGCAGGCGAGTGGGCTGGCTCAGGCGCAGTCGGGCGGCGAGCCGCAGTACGATGTCTACAGTCTCAGTAGCGAAGCGTCGGCGGAAGTGCCGAATGACCTGATGATCGCAACGCTGGTGGTTCAGCATGAAGACGCTGACGCGGCAAGACTTGCCGAGAAGGTCAACTCGACCATGAGCTGGGCAACGCAGCAACTCGGTGAATTCGACACACTCAATATCAGCACACGCGATTACCAGACTTATCCGCGTTATGACAGCAGCCAGGTCCGCCGCCTGATTGGCTGGCGGGCGACCCAGAGCCTGCAACTGGAAACCGAGGATTTCGGCGCAGCCAGCCAGGCGATCCAGAAGCTGCAGGAAAAGCTGCAGGTCAAGGGTATTCGCCACATGGCGCAGGAGAGCACACGACGACAGGCCTCGGATGCCTTGATCAGCGAGGCTCTGGATGCGTTCAAGGCACGCGCCGTTCTTGTTCAGCAGAACATGGGTGCCAGCGGTTACAAGGTGCTGGATGTGAATATCCAGACTGGCGAGAGCAGCGCGCCGATGTTCACAGCCCGAGCCGAGATGGCCGATATGGTACGTAGCTCGGTGGCCACCGAGCCGGCGCTGGAAGCAGGCACCAGCCGGGTCAATGTGCAGGTGTTTGGCAGAGTCCAGCTGGATTGATCCGGGCAAGTGCCCTGGCGCTATTGAATTGAGGCGGCGGCTGCGAAGCTGGTCGCGAACTGGTTACACTGTCAGACTTCATCTTCTGAGGAATCATCCATGGTGGATCATGCACCGTTCATGCAGGCTGCAATCGAAGAGGCGCGCAAGGGCCGCGCAGCCGGTGGTATCCCGATAGGCTCCGTGCTGGTGGTCGATGGCGAAATCATCGGCAGAGGTCACAACCAGCGAGTCCAGCAAGGCAGCAGCATTCGCCATGCCGAAATGGATTGCCTGGAAGAGACCGGCAGACTACCGGCCAGCACCTACAAGCGAGCGACGCTGTATTCCACACTGTCGCCTTGTGACATGTGTAGTGGCGCGGTATTGCTGTACGGCATTCCTCATGTGGTTGTCGGCGAGAACAAGACATTTCAGGGCCCCGAAGAGTACGTCCGCAGCCGCGGTGTGACGGTCGATGTACTGGATGACCCGGATTGCATCGCCTTGATGGAAGAGTTCATCGAAGCCGAGCCGACACTCTGGAATGAGGACATCGGCGAGTAGCCTGCGGGCTTGATTTCGACCCGATGGTCATTAGAAAACGATCTGGCGTCTTGCCGGTTGCACTCATGCGACCACCAATCGGCAATAATGCGCCAGAACACCCCGAAGGGTTGAGCGGTCGTGACCGTTAAACGGTTAAGATCGGCTCTCTACATCTCCATTTTTCACAAGAGTAATACAGGCAGCTGCCCATGAAAATCATCGTAGGCGTCAAGCGCGTTCTCGACTACAACGTGAAGGCCCGCGTCAAGGCGGACAAATCCGGCATCGAGCTGGCCAACGTCAAGATGTCGATGAATCCTTTCGACGAAATCGCCGTTGAAGAAGCCTTGAGAATCAAGGAAGCCGGCAACGCTGACGAGGTCATCGCCGTTTCCATCGGCCCATCGCAAAGCCAGGAAACCATTCGAACTGCTCTGGCCATGGGCGCCGATCGCGGTATTCTCATCGAGACCGATGAGCAGCTGCAACCGCTGGCCATTGCCAAGCTGTTCAAGCACCTCGTTGAAAAGGAAGAGCCGGGTCTGGTCGTCCTGGGCAAGCAGGCCATCGATGATGACTCCAATCAGACCGGTCAGATGCTGTCAGCCATGACGGGCATGTCACAAGCCACATTCGCCTCCAAGGTCGAATTCGATGGCGATCATCTGAAAGTCACGCGTGAAGTGGATGCCGGTCTTGAATCCATCAAGGTCAGTCTGCCATCCATCATCACCGCCGACCTGCGTCTGAACGAGCCGCGTTATGCCAAGCTGCCCAACATCATGAAGGCCAAGAAGAAGCCACTGGAAGTGATTCCGGTTGCCGATACGGGTGTGGATGTGTCCAGCGGACTGTCCGTGGTCGAAGTCAACGAGCCGCCCAAGCGTGAGGCCGGTATCATCGTCAACAGCGTTGCCGAGCTGGTCGAGAAGCTGCGCAACGAAGCCAAAGTCATCTGACCCGCCATCAACAGGAGATAACGATCATGAGTACATTAATTCTGGTTGAGCACGAAGGCGGCGAGATTCGTCCGGCAACACTCAGCGTTGTAACAGCCGCCGCGGCCATTGGTGGGGATGTTCATCTGCTGGTTGCGGGTAGTGATGCCGCGGGTGTGGCAGACAAGGCCGCCGCCATTACCGGTGTCAGCAAGGTCATGCTGGCCGATTCCCCGGCCTATGCCAATGAGTTGGCTGAAAATCTGTCAGCGCTGGTGGTGAAGCACGCCGAGGGCTACAGCCATATCCTGTTTGCAGCCACAGCTGCCGGCAAGAACGTCATGCCGCGGGTGGCAGCATTGCTGGATGTGTCCGGTATTTCAGACATCATCGAAGTCAAGAGTGAAGATACTTTCGTACGTCCCATCTATGCAGGCAACGCTCTGGCCACGGTCAAGAGCAGCGATTCGGTCAAGGTCATGGGCGTGCGCACCACGGCTTTCGATGCCGCGGCCGCAGAAGGCGGTTCTGCCAGTGTGGAAACAGTTGAAGCCGGTGAAGCCAATGACAAGGTGTCTTTCGTGGGGCAAGAACTGTCGCAGTCAGATCGTCCTGAACTGACCAGTGCCGACATTGTGGTATCGGGGGGACGTGGCATGCAGAGTGGCGAAAACTTTGCCATGCTGGATGATATCGCCGGCAAGCTCAACGCGGCCGTGGGTGCATCCCGGGCAGCGGTTGACGCCGGATTCGTCCCTAACGAATACCAGGTTGGCCAGACGGGCAAGGTCGTCGCCCCTGATCTGTATCTGGCGGTAGGTATATCCGGTGCCATACAGCATCTGGCCGGCATGAAGGACAGCAAGGTCATCGTCGCCATCAACAAGGATGAAGAAGCACCGATCTTCCAGGTCGCCGATTATGGCCTGGTTGCAGATCTGTTTGATGCATTGCCGGAGTTGTCCGCAGCACTGGACAGCTAGAGGGCGAAGTTCGGACCGGCGGAGGAGCAATCATCCGCCGGTTACTTGAACGCCGTAGGAATCCCCTCCCTTCAGGGAGGGGAGGATGCCAATAATCTACCGGTCATATGGCTGGCTCCCTTATCGGTTTATACTGACGGTCCCGACACCGTTGGAGCTGATGATGGAAAAGAAGATTCGCGATGCTGTTGATCGCTCACTGGAAGAGTTGAAAAGTATTCAGGACAAGGTTGATGATTTCATCGACGACCTGCCTGAGGATGGCAAGGAAATCAAGCAGACCGCCAAGAAGGCGCTGGCTCAAATCAACGAATTGCTCAGCAACTCCATGCGCAAGGCCGCCGATCAGGCTGACGAGGCCCAGTTGCAGGCTCATCTGGGCTTGATGGAAGCACAAGAGAAGCTGGAAGCATCGCGCGCTGTGGTCGACGATTACGTCGCACGCGCCACCAAGGAATCCAGGACCTTCCTCGATGAAGCCGAAGTGAAGCGCCACCTGGCTGTCATGGAAGCTCAGGATTTCTGGGAAAAACGCGGTACTCACCTGGCTGAAGAATTCAAGACGTCCGCGACCACCATGCAGAGCCTGGCTGAAAGAGCGATGGAAGACATGCAGTCGGCCTTTGAACGTTGGAACAATCAGTTCAAGAGCGGCAAGTAGAAGACCGCTAAGTGTCATCAGGCGGCAGTTCGCTGTCGCCTGTCATACCGCCGGTAACAAGCGCCTGCGGTTCCACCTGATTCTCCAGAAGGATCCCGAAGATGACTTATACCGCGCCCGTCAAGGACATTGCCTTCGTTCTCAAGCATGTCATCGGATTGTCCGAAATTGCTGAGCTGGAAGGCTTTGAAGAGGCAACTCCTGATCTTGTTGAAGCCATTCTGGAGGAATCGGCGCGTTTCACCGGTGACGTTCTGGCGCCCCTGAATCGCACGGGTGATCTGCAGGGCAGTCAGTGGAAAGAGGGTGAGGTGTCCACGCCCGAGGGCTGGAAGGACGCCTACAAGCAGTTTGTCGACAATGGCTGGGGCAGTCTGGCCTTCCCTCCGGCGTTCGGCGGCCAGGGCCTGCCGATGACGGTTGCGGCAGCTGTGCAGGAGATGTGGCATAGCGCCAACATGTCATTCGGACTTTGCCCGTTACTGACTCAGGGGGCGGTCGATGCCATCGAGCATCATGCCTCCGAAGAACTCCAGCAGCGTTATCTGCCAAAGATGGTCGAAGGCACCTGGTCCGGTACCATGAACCTCACCGAACCACAGGCAGGATCGGATCTGGCCGCGGTGCGCAGCACTGCCGTACCGCAAGGGGATCATTATCTGGTGAGTGGCCAGAAGATCTACATTACCTATGGCGATCATGATCTGACGGAAAACATCATCCATCTGGTTCTGGCGCGTCTGCCCGATGCGCCTCCGGGTGTGAAGGGAATTTCCCTGTTCATCGTGCCCAAGTTCCTCGTCAACGACGATGGCTCGCTCGGCGAGCGCAACGATGTGAAATGTGTCTCTCTGGAGCACAAGCTGGGTATCCACGCCAGTCCCACCTGCGTCATGTCCTATGGAGATGATGGCGGCGCCAAAGGCTACCTGGTCGGCAAGGAACACCACGGTCTGGTGTACATGTTCACCATGATGAACCAGGCCAGACATGCTGTTGGCGTGGAAGGCTATGGTATCGCCGAGCGGGCCTATCAGCAGGCGCTTGCCTATGCTCGCGATCGCAAGCAGGGCAAGACGCTACTGGGCAAGAACGAGGATGATCAGGCCATCATCAACCACCCGGATGTGCGCCGTATCCTGATGACCATGAAATCCACCATTGCGGCCATGCGAGGTCTCGGACTGGAGTGTGCTTCGGCGTTTGATCGGGCTCGACGGCAAACGGACAAGACAGTGTCCGAGCGCATGCAGCGTCGCGGTGAATTGCTGACTCCGCTGGTGAAAGGCTGGTCAACCGAGGTGGGTGTTGACCTGTGTTCACTGGGCATGCAGGTGCATGGAGGGATGGGTTATATCGAAGAGACGGGTGCGGCTCAGTATTTTCGTGATGCGCGCATCACGCCTATCTACGAAGGCACCACAGCCATTCAGGCCAATGATCTGATCGGTCGCAAGTTTGCTCGTGACGGTGGTCAGGGGATGAGCGAACTGATCAGTGACATGCGCGCCACGCTGGGCGAATTGGCCAATCTGGATAACGCAGACATGCAGGCCATCGCCGAGCGTCTTGATGCTGCCATCGAGGCGGCGGAGAAGGCCAATAGCTGGTTGCTGGAGCAATCGGAGGCCACGCCGGCCGCTGCGACATCAGTGGAATTTCTGATGATGCACGGATACCTGGCAGGTGGCTGGATGCTGGCCAGAAGCGCTCAGGCTGCGCTCGAGCTTAATCAGGCGCCGGATGCCGATTCCGCCTGGCTGGATGCACGTGTCACGCTGGCACGCTACTACGCCGAGCGCATGTTGCCATTGGTCGAATCTGCCAGCACCATCATCACGGGCAGCGCTGCAACGACGGTGGCATTGGATCCCGATCAGCTGTAAGCACTGCCTGCCATCATCCGGACAACTCGACGTCCGGATGATGGCATTGACAGCAAGGCAAGAGCCTCCTGATATGAGGCAGCTATTGTACGCTCCCTCAGCTCCCTCAGCTCCCTCAGCTCCCTCAGCTCCCTCAGTTGGCCCAGCGAGGCTTCTTGTCCTTGTCCACCAGCACAGCGCGCACGCCTTCCACCAGATCGGGGTGCCGGCACGCTTCCTGCGCAGTCTGGAGCTCCAGCTGCAGGCAATCTTCCAACTCGAGACCACTGGCCTGCCTGAACAGTGTCAGTGTGGTATCAAGCGAGTAGGGGGAGGCAGTGTCCAGTAGCGATAGCATGAGCGTGGCATCTTCCGACTGGTCTGTATCCGCTTGCAAGCGTGCACGAATGGATGCCAGATCATCATCGCAAAACCAGTGCGCTCGTCGGGCAATGACTTGTCTGAAGGCTTCGACGTCCTCTGATGGCCGGCTTTCACCATGACCTGATACGCCTGATACGTCAGCCAGCACGCGCTCGACAATTCGGCAGGCCTCATCACAGGAATGGCAGGACTCATCCTGCAGGGTAGCTTCCAGCGCGCTCAACAAGGCATCCAGTGATCCACTGGCAACATGGTGTGTGGCCAGCCCCACTTCGACGGCCTCGAAGCCGCTGACCGAGGCCGAGGTCAGTCCCAGCCAGTAGCCGCAGCGTAGGGGCAGACGAGGCAGAAACCAGGAAGCCCCCACGTCGGGGAAGAAACCGATACGGCTCTCCGGCATGGCCATCAAGGCTCTTTCCGTCACGACGCGATACTGGCCGTGTACCGATACGCCCAGGCCACCGCCCATGGCGACGCCGTCGATCAGGGCAAGATAGGGCTTGCGACATTTGGCGATGGCCAGGTTCAGAGCATATTCATGGGTGAAGTAGTGCCTGATGGCATCGTGTTCGCCATTCAGAGCGTGTTGCCGTATGCGCTTCATGTCTCCGCCGGCACAGAAGGCGCGCTCCGAATCGGAGCAGATGATGATCAGTTTGATGGCATTGTCTGATTCGAGCCGGCGCAGACCAGTACTCAGAGCCTGAACCATGTCGATCGTCAGGGCGTTGAGTGTCGCGGGGCGCGACATGATCAGCATGCCCAGCGGTCCGCGGGTGTCGATGCGAATACCGTTCTGCGGCTCAGCGGCAGTGTTCATGCAAATCCTCCCCGTTGGTTCTGGCTGGTACCGTCATTCCAATACTCCCATGCGTTCGCTAGAGCGCAAGCCATAGGGGATGCAATCGAGAATACAGTCAGGGGCAATCGGTCCATAGACATGCGGGAACAATTCATCGCCCCCCACGGTATTCTCCAGAATGAGTGCCGGAACCAGCCGGTCAACATCGATGATCATCAGTTGAACATCGTCGATATCGGCATAGTAGCGAGCAGTCACTCCGTGAAGCTGTTGCTGGCTGCAGCAATGAATGAACCCTTCGGATTCCAGCGATGCGCAACGATAGTCCTCGCCCGCGGCAAGGCGTGCGACGTCGGCATCATGGGCGATATGGTAGATACGAGCTTGATCTGGCATGGCGTAACTGTACAACATCCGTTGCGGTTTCAGTGCTTGACCCGGCTCTGGCAGCCTGCAAGGATTCTGGTCTTGAAACTCACAAGTCAGTACACGGAGATGAAACCACAATGAGTTATGAAACCATCCTCACCACGGTGACAGGACCTGTCGGCATACTGACATTGAACCGGCCGGACGCCCTGAATGCACTGAACCGTCAGGTCATGCTTGACGTCGTTCATGCACTGAACACATGGGAGCAGGACGATGCGGTACGGGCAATCATCATCACCGGGTCGCAGAAGGCGTTCGCTGCCGGGGCGGATATTCGGGAACTGCAGAGCGTGCACTATCTGGATGCCCTGCATACGCAGTTTCTCAAGGAGTGGGAGCGTGTTGCCGATTGCAGCAAGCCGACAATTGCCGCGGTTGCCGGCTATGCGCTGGGTGGCGGTTGCGAGCTGGCAATGATGTGCGATTTCATACTGGCTGCCGACAATGCCCGCTTCGGTCAGCCGGAGGTCAAGATCGGTACTCTGCCGGGCATGGGAGGAACGCAGCGACTCACACGCCTTGTCGGAAAATCCAAGGCGATGGAGATGTGTCTGACCGGCCGTCTGATGGATGCCGAAGAGGCCGAGCGTGCCGGGCTTGTATCCCGCATCGTTCCTCTGAACGAGTTGCAGGACGAGGCGCTTGAGGTGGCCAATCGGATAGCGGGCTTTTCCGCTCCGGCGGTGCAGCTCAACCGCATGTGTATCAATGCCGCACTGAATACGACGCTTGAACAGGGAATTGCGATCGAGCGTCAGGCGTTTCTATCGTTGTTTGGTACGGATGACCAACAGGAAGGAATGCAGGCGTTTCTGGATAAACGACAGGCCGACTTCAAGCGCTGACAGCCCGATTGGTCGCAACAGGGTGTCAATTTGAACCGTATCACGGATTATGCTGCGCAGCTAACCATCAAGTAACCCCCTTGGTATGCCGCTACCAAGCTCATGAATGCAAGCAATCCCATGAGTTCCCGAGCAACAAGGTTGCGGTGGACGCCTGCGCGGCTTGCACTGGCAGTCAGTGCCACTCTGTTGGCCTGTCTTGCCTGGGCACCGCTCGTACAGGCAAAACAGGCTGACGCCAGACTGACTGTCACTGTCGTCGATGCGCAGGGTCGGCTCATGGAGCATGCGGTGGCATCGCTCCATTCGGACGTATCGTCGAAGGCGATACCGGAAACGATTGCCATCATGGATCAGCGCAACTTGCAGTTCGCGCCGACAGTGCTCGCCATTCAAGCGGGGACACTGGTTGAATTCCCGAATCAGGATGATGTTCGACATCACGTCTATTCATTTTCGCACCCCAACGCCTTCGAGTTGAAGCTCTACCATGGCCGCACGGGCAACTTCAATCAGTTCGACCATCCGGGCGTGGTTGTTCTGGGTTGCAACATACACGACGGCATGCTGGGCTATCTGCGTGTGGTGGATACCCCGATGTTTGCAAGCAGTGACGATAACGGCCAGCTCGCCATCGAGGCCGTCGCCAGCGGCGACTATCAGATGCAGCTATGGCACCCGGATCTGGGGATGAGAATCATGCGACAGTCCGTGAGCCTGGTCACTGGGGAGAACACGCTGAGCGTGACGCTGGATGAAACAGGCAGGGCGGCGGTGCCGGAAAAGAAGCCGGTCCACAGCCTTCAGTCTCTGTTCAGGGATTGATCGAGGCGTGAAGTTGAATTTCAAGGCCAGGTTGTTGTTGTTGCTGACAGGACTGGTGCTGCTGGTGCAGCTGGCCAATCTCTCGGCAGTTCTGAGCACACTGTCCTCCGATGTTCGCGTTCAGATGAGCGAAGATCTGGAGTCAGGATCGTCTCTGATCGTGCAACTGGTAGACAGGCGATCGGACCTGCTGCTGACCAGCGCTCAGGTGCTGGCAGCCGACTTTGGTTTTCGAGCTGCCATCGCAAGCCAGGACAAGACCACGATGCTGTCGGCGCTACGCAACAACATCACTCGTATCGATGCCGATCTGGCTGTGCTGGTGACGGCCGATGGTGAACTGCTTGGTGAGTCGAATGATCTGGAGGCTGACAGCAGAATCTATCGAATGCTTGCCGAGGCGGCCGATAGTGACGGGGTGGGTGCCGATACCTATGTGGTCGGTGGCTATGCGCGGGAACTGGTCAGCGTACCGATCAAGGCGCCGTTGACCATCGGCTGGCTGGTGCTGGGTTTTTCGCTGGATGATGCCACCGCCCTGGATTTCTCCGAACAGGTTGGAATGGACGTGAGTTTTGCCGCCAATGGGCTTGCCAACCACTTTTTCGGTTCAAGCCTTGATCAGGCTCATCGTGCGGATCTGCCGCAAGCGATGAGCGCGCTGACTCTGCTTGAAGAGCCGCCCGTCATGCAGCTCGATGGTGAAGACTATCTGAGCAAGCTTGTCACCATCAGTAGCGGTGTACAGCCAGTGACTGTCGTGTTGAATACCTCATTGCATGCGGCGCTGGAGAGCTATCGCGGCGTACGCAACCGTCTGCTGATCTACATGGGGCTGAGTCTGATCATTGCACTGGCTCTGGCATTCTGGTTTGCGGGGGGCATGGTCCGACCACTCAAGCAGTTGTCGAATGTGGCCCTGCGTATCCGGGAAGGCGACTACGAGAACAAGATCGAGGCAGAAGAGGGTTTTCAGCGCAGCGATGAAATCGGGGAGCTGATGCAGACCTTTGGCGAGATGCAGGCCGGCATTGCCAAACGCGAAGCCACGATCACCTTTCATGCCTATCATGATGAACTGACGGGTATGCCCAATCGGCGTCGTGCGCAGGATCAGCTGCTGGGTGTGATGGAAATTGCCCGGATCAAGAAGCGTGACAACGCCGTGATTCTGCTGGGCATGAAAAGATACAAGCAGATCGTGGACACCCTGGGGCACAAGGCCGGGGAGGCCATGGTGCAGGGCCTGGCTAAGCGATTGCCGGACCTGTGCAGCGATGTTGATCTGGTGGCCAGAGTCTCACAGGATGAATTTCTGGTGCTGGTGCCACGATGCAATGCCGAGCAGGCCGAGTCGCTGGCTCTGCGCTGGATCGAGGCTCTGGAACATCCGGTCACACTGTCGGAGGCCGAGCTGGTTCCCGAGCTGTCTGCCGGTGTCATACTGATACCCAAACATGCCAGTACAGTCGATGCGGCCATGAGAAGGGCCAGTATTGCACTGGCTGATTCCATGGAGTTGCAGATTCCGGTCAGCCATTACGAGGCAGGCCGGGATGAATCCTATATACGAAAACTCTCGATCATTGCCGATCTCAAGAGGGCGGTCGATCAGAGCGAGCTGACGGTTCACTTTCAGCCCAAGATCACCATGCACTCAGGGCGGGTGGAGAGTGTCGAGGCTCTGGTGCGCTGGATTCATCCCGAACATGGTTTCATGGCGCCGGATGAATTCATCGGTCTGGCCGAGAGTTCCGGCAATATCGGATTGCTGACAGGTTGGGTGCTCGATACGGTGATTGCGCAGCTGGGGTGCTGGAAGAAAGAAGGGATTCACCTGAAGGCGGCCGTGAATCTCTCGGCGCTGGATCTGCAGGATGAGCTGCTGCTCGACCGGATAAAGGCGCTGCTGATTCGTCATCAGGTAACGCCCGCACAATTGATTCTGGAAGTGACCGAAAGCGCCATGATGAAGGATACCGAGCGAGCCCTGCAGACGCTTGCCACCATGAGAGGTTTCGGTCTGACCATCTCCATTGATGATTTTGGTACCGGTTATTCGTCCCTGTCCAAGCTCAAGGATCTGCCCATCGATGAGCTGAAGATCGACCGGGCCTTCGTGACGGATATAGAAGCGGGCAGTACCAAGGCCATGATCATGAAAGCCATCATCGATCTGGCGCATGGTATGGGTCTGAAGGTCGTCAGTGAAGGGGTCGAGACGCAGGCAGAATGGGATTTACTGACGGAGCTGGGTAACGATGTCGTACAGGGGTATCTGATCTCGCGTCCCTTGCCAGTGGCCGATTTCAACGCCTGGTGGCAGGAACGCTTTGGCTGTGATACCAGCGCGGCAGCCTGAGCCTGCCGCACTCTGATGCAGACTACGCGCAGGCTCATGTCTTCTGCGCTCACAACGTCAACTGAGCAGATTGGCCATGAGCCGGAAGCTGCCTGGAACCAGCTGATTCATCTGGTGGTGCAGTATCAGAGAGGTATGGATATGGCGTCCACGGCCGATCTCTGCACTGAGCAATGCGCTTTTGTGGGGCGCCTCATCCGGATCAGCCATGGACAGCAGCGGCGTGTAGGCCTCGTCCCATTTCCTGGCAAAATACAAGCCGCGCTCCTTGTGCCAGCCTTGCCAGTCGGCAGGGCCTATCCGGTTCGGAAAGTTGAGCAAGGGGTGCTCGGGAACCAGGTGTTCGACAGCTGCCTTTTCGTCGGTAACACGATACCGCAGGGAGGGTTGCCCGATTTCCAGCATCCGGGGTGGGGTGCGTTGCGGATCCCAGTTATCCCAGGGTCGGTGGTACAGCGTCAACAGATGCCCACCCGACTCGACCCAGTCATTGATGATCCTGCTCGATTCACTCAGTTGTGGTCGACTTCGGTAGGCGAACAGGCCAATGACCAGGGTGTCGATACCTGACAGCCACTGACGCAGGCTGGCCGCCGTATCCAGGTCCTGATCAGCGAGCTGGCTGACTGGCAACCCCATGGCTTCAAGCCAGTGTGCGACATCATCATTGCCACCGCCGGCGTAGCCGACACGTACATCGGGCAGTTCGATACTCAGGGCCCGGATCGATACACAGGCAGGGGTGCTGAGTGCACGCGCATCGACATGAGGATAGCGGATAGTGCTTGCCTGCATGGCCGCTTGTCCGTTCAGCAACAGCGGCAGCTCGTACAATCCCTCTTCCAGTGGGTACGCAGGTCTGATCTGCAAGACAGCGTCACGACGGTTCACTTGCCAACCGTCTGGCAGGCACAATTCGGGTGTTGCGGTTTCTGGCACAGACTTTCTGATGTCGACCTCGAGGCATGCGGAAGGCAGCCTGGTATTGATCAGGGCTTGTCGGGGCAACAGCTCCGCACGAGTCGCCGCCAGTATCACGGGTGGGCAGTCGAACGGCAGATAGCTGGTACTCATGACCTTGTTGAAGGCAATACGAATCTCGATGCAGGGTGTCGCTGCCTGGTCTGGAAGCCAGGTGTCCGGATAAGGGTTGGACGGTTCGGCGTTCGCATCCAGGGCCAGTGTGTCGTTGATCAACTGCCATGGACCATCGACCTTGATGGATGCCTTCACCTTGCAGCTACCCATGTCCTGAGCCAGGCGAGCATCGACTTCCAGTTCGAATGCCTGACGTTCGCCAGGCTGCCAGAAGTCAGTGGCCCGAGGGTCGCTGGCGTTCTTGTAGAAATGCGCATGCACCCGAACGCCCAGGGCGAGACGAATCACACGAGACAATTGTGTCTGCTTGCGCTGCAATCTGTGGATCAACTGATCGCGAGCGTCATTAGGGCATTGATCCATCGCTGTCTGGATGAGGACCAGTGCCTTTGAGGCCTGACGTACCACGGCCGGAAAATCCGGAAAGGCTTCCAGAGTTCTGTCGATGGCTTCATGGGCGGCGAGCAGCACCCCTCGCACGGGTGAGGAGCTGGCAACCCACTCCGTCAGTTCGGCCAGATTGCGTGGTAGTCCGCTGAGTACGCTGTCATCAGGGCCGTCGGTTCGACTGCGCGCCAGGTGCAGCGGCCAGTTGCTCTCACTGCCCGCGCGAACCCATTGCCCCATGCCTTGCGTACGGTGAAAACGGCGAGATTGCTCGCCGATGTTGGCCCAGGTCCAGCCCGTCCAGTCATCATGACCGTCGGCACTGACCGTCAGTGTCGTCGGTGGTGGAGGCAGTTCATCGTCGTAGGCTGTGCCACCGCCACCCCATGCCGGCAGATAGAGTTTGCAGACTGACCAGGGCGGCAGTTCGTCGCACTCGTAATCAGGGTCGGCTGCGTGGTCCATGACAAGATGAGCCATGGCCGTCATGGCGCGGTGATGTCCATGCTGTCCGGGTATATCCAGAAAGGTGGGGCACAGGATATCCGGGCGTTCTCGTCTGACGATGCTGACGAAGCGGTACAAGGTGCGATCGTGCTGCCAGTGAGAGAGTGTTTCCTCGCCACTCTTGGAGAAACCGAAATCGAAGATTGCATCATCGGGAGATTCGGAGAGCCAGTACAGGCGCATATCGAGAATTGCCGCCGCTTTCTCCATTTCGGCCGTGCGTAGTGTGCCGAGTGTCGCCTGCGTCTCGGTGCCGATGACATTCTGTCCCCCTTCGCCACGATTGGCACAGGCATACGACAAGTCCAGGCCATCACGAAAACCCAGTGCCGCCAGCATCTGCGATGTCTCATCATCCGGATGAGCGCCGGTGTTCATGAAGGAGACACAGGATTGCAGCCTTGCCAGGGCTCGATACAGTTCAAGCGCCCTGGGTTGGCCATGTTCGGCTTCCAGTCGTTCGACGTCGGTAAATGACATGAAATTTCTTCTGACTCAGGAAAGAGTGTGAGGAGTGAACAGACTGTTGATCACCAGTGCAGCACCGCCACGGGCAGCAGAAAACGCGCCGGAGTGCCCCTGCATGACGCGTGGCATGACCCTGTTCGTGCGCTGGGCGGTAGAATGCTCTGCCAGGGAAATGCCCTCTACCAGAGGTGTCAGAATGGCATCGGGCAGGGCGCCACCCAGGACAACAGTGTCCGGATCGAACAGATTTTCCACCACATGGACGGCGTGAGACAGGGATGCGGAGGCGTCATGCAACCACTGTTGCAGTACCGGATCATCGGCCGCTGCCAGGGCCTCCAGTTCAGCATCGGTGGTGGTTTTCAGGCCGGCTGCTGCCAGGCGCTGTAGCAGGGTGCTGCGACTGGCCATGTTTTCAAGCGGCGTCATGCGCATCGGAATGCCGGGCCGGGGGGCAATGCCTGTTTCTGGCATGGGTACCAGGATATGTCCCAGCTCGCCGGCGTTGCCGCTACCGCCGCGAAACAGTTGACCCTGATGCACAATACCCAGTCCGACACCGGTCCCGAAATAGATGAAGGCGTAGTTGCTGAGACTCTCAGTGCAACCGGATACGTGCTCGCCGACCGCGGCAGCGTTGGCATCGTTTTCCACCAGAACCGGTATCGACAGGGCCTTGGAGAACAGTCTGCCTGCATCGATATCCTGCCAGTGAGGCAATACCGATGAGGTGTTGGCCAGACCTGTCGGGGTGAAGGGGCCGGGCATGACAACACCGGCACCCAGCAGCAGGCGTGAATCGACACCGGTGTTTGCCAGCACTGTCCTCATCTGCTGGCGTAACTGCCGACTGACGCTCGACGGGTCGTTATCGGTCAGTGGCAGCCGTTGGCTCAGGCGCAGCTCCCCCATCAGGTTGAGCAGGGTGACGCTGGTGGAATGCAGTCGGACTTCAAAGCCCAGCGCATAGCCGCCGTCAGGGTTGAGTGCGTATTGCGGCGCTGGCAGACCGCGACCGCGACTGCGCTGACCCGCTTCCAGCAGCATGCCATCGCGTTCGAGTGAGGCGATGATATTGCTGACCGCCTGTACGGATAGTCCACTGGCACGCGCCATGTCGGCACGGCCCATGCTGCCGGCACGCCGTATCTGACCCAGCACGACACAGCGGTTGTGGCGACGAGTCTGCTCGGCATTGGAGCCGGTAAACGTGGGTGATCCTGAAGACAAATGACGGACTCTACGTTGCCTGTTACGCGGGACAGGGTATAGATATAAACGCAAATGACTTGTAAGTTCAACTTGCTTGAGTTAATAATCTCGTTCAGGCCACTGTCCAAATTCAAGAGGAAGCGTGCATGAGCAAGAGTAGACGGATGTTTTCAGTCAGTGCCATCGTCGGGGTCATGGCCCTGAGCGGCACACTCGCAGCCGGTGTTGCGCGGGCGGACGTTGAAATCGAGTACTGGCAGTATTTCTTCGAAGCGCGTGTCACGGCCATGGACACCCTGATAGACAACTTCGAAGCAGCCAACCCGGGCATCACGGTCAAGACCAATCAGTTTCCCTATGCCGATTATCGAACCAAGGTGGCCGCAGCCATCCCGGCTGGCGAAGGCCCCGATGTGGTGCAGCTGTTCTACGGCTGGTTGAATGACTACGTGGATGCCGAGCTGATCCAGCCACTGCCGACCGATGCCTTCCCGGTCGAGACCATCGACGAGGAGTTCTTCCCGATGGTGCAGGCGATGAAGCGAGACGGGCAATACATGGCGTTGCCAACGGCCGTGCGTTCGCTGGCCCTGTTCTACAACCAGCGTCTGTTCGACAAGGCTGGCATCGAAAACCCTCCAGCCACGCTGGATGAGCTGGTAGAGGTGGCCAGGAAGCTTACGGTACGTGATGGTGCCGGCAACCTGACACAGGTGGGCCTGACCTCTGGCATGACAGCGCAGGATCACCACTGGTGGCGTGAAGTGCTGTTGCGACAGTTCGGTGGACAACCCTATTCCGACGATCTGAAAACCGTTGCCTACGATTCGGAAGCCGGGCGCAAGGCACTGGAATGGTATGTCGCGCTCGATCAGGAGCACGGTGTGACTGCCAGTACCTTCATGGACGAGCCCCAGG
Organism: uncultured Granulosicoccus sp.; assembly: GCA_947499955.1. Taxonomy (GTDB): domain Bacteria; phylum Pseudomonadota; class Gammaproteobacteria; order Granulosicoccales; family Granulosicoccaceae; genus Granulosicoccus. The sequence continues at coordinate 236,782 of CANMQI010000005.1, read as the reverse complement.
CCGCTTTCAAGGCCGGACGAGCGGGCATGCATATCGATGGGTCATTCCGTATTGGCGCACTCAACGATACCCGCGGCCTGAAATGGGGCGTGGCTGAATTGCCGGCAGGTCCGGATGGCACACAATCCAATTATTCCTCCTACTGGGTCAATGCCGTCACCAGCAAGGCCACCGGCGAAAAGCTGGACGCGGCGTTGAAGTTCATGGCCTATATCACCTCGGATGAAGCCATGCAGATCTGGCTCGAGACCGTTGGTGAGCTGCCGGCCAAGCCATCCGCAGCCCTGACCGAGGAGAACCAGAATGATCCGATCTACGGCCCCTTCGTCAAGGGCCTGGGGTATGCGCAGTCCACGGTGTTCGTTGATGAAAGCGGGCAGCGTCAGCTCATGACCGACATGGTCAGCCGGATCGAGCTGGAAGGCCAGTCCGTCGAGGACAGTCTGAGTGAGGCAGCGAAGGCCGAGCAGGCGATTCTGGATGGTTTCTACCAGTAGCTATTGAACCGTCCACGTCGGCACGTACCGGAAAACCGCGCTCGATGAGCTTCTACGACAAACTGTCGGTAAAACAGAAACAGACGCTCTGGGCCTGGGGTTTTCTGGCAGTGCCGATCGTGTTCTACGTGGTGGTGCGCTTCTATCCGACAGCCAATGCCATCGTGCTGTCGTTTCAGGAGTGGAACCTGCTGGGAGCCCGGACGTGGGCAGGGTTTGACAACTATGTCACCCTGTTTCACGACCCGGTCTTCTGGAAGGTATTTCGCAATACCTTTGTCTATCTGCTCATCGGCACGCCGGTGAGTCTGGTGCTGGCCTTCATCATCGCCTATCACCTCGACAAGGTGCGCTTTCTGCATGGCACCATTCGCGCCCTGTATTTCCTGCCTTTCATGACCAGTGCCGTTGCCATGGCCTGGGTCTGGCGCTGGTTCTATCAACCGGTGCCCATCGGTCTGTTCAACAACTTCCTGGCAAGCTTCGGCATCGCGCAGATCGAGTTTCTCAATTCCACTACCAATGCACTGCCGGCAGTGCTGGCACCGGCCATCTGGGCAGGACTGGGTTTTCAGATCATCATCTTCATGGCTGGCCTGCGGGCCATCCCCAAGACCTATTATGAAGCGGCCCATATCGACGGTGTCTCGGGCTGGACCATCATGTCCGAGATCACCTTGCCGCTGCTCAAACCCACCATCGTGTTTCTGGTGGTGTTCTCATCCATCGGCTTTCTGCGCATCTTCGATCATGTGTTCAACATGACCACCAACAACCCCGGTGGCCCACTGAACTCGACCAAGCCGCTGGTACTGATGATCTATGACACCGCTTTCAACAGCTTCGACATGGGCTATGCCGCTGCCCAGACGGTGGTGCTCTTTGTCATTCTCCTGATTGTCAGCCTGCTGCAGCTGCGTCTGTTACGGGATCGGTAGATCATGTCAGCGAAGCTGTCGGACAGCAACATCAACGATCTCGAGGTGCAGGCCAGCGCCGAGGCCCTGCTGCGCGGCAGCACAGCGCCGGTCAAGCGCAACTGGGCGCAGTATGTGCGCTGGTTGCTGTTGTTTGCCGGCGGCATACTGATGGTGATGCCACTGGCCTACATGATGTCCACCTCGTTCAAGTTTCCGTTCGAGGTCTACAACCTGAATCTGGTGCCGGAAGAGCCGACGCTGGAGAACTACACCTATGTGCTCGAGGATGGCCGTTTCCTGCAGTGGTTCTTCAATTCACTGATCGTGGCCACGCTGACGACCGTCTCCAGTGTCTTCTTCGATGCACTGGTTGGCTACACCCTGTGCAAATACCGCTTTCCCGGGCGCTACGTCGTGTTCATCGCCATCCTCTCCACGCTCATGATTCCCACGGAAATGCTGGTCATTCCCTGGTATCTGATGTCCCAGCAGTTCGGCTGGCTCGACACGACCTGGGGCATCATGTTCCCGGGGTTGATGACCGCATTCGGTGTGTTTCTGATGAAGCAGTTCTTCGAGACCGTACCGGATGACTTCATCGAAGCGGCGCGTATCGATGGGCTCAATGAGCTGGAGATCTGGTGGAGCGTTGCCATGCCCCTGGTCAAGCCTGCGCTGGCCGCCCTGGCAATCTTTGTCTTTCTGGGCAACTGGACGGCTTTCATCTGGCCGTTGATCGTCACCACCAGCCAGGATATGTACACCTTGCCGGTAGGCTTGACGACATTCAGTGTAGAGCAGGCAGTTGAATGGGAGCTGGTCATGACCGGGGCTGCCATTTCGGTTCTACCCACACTGATCGTGTTTCTGGTCTTTCAACGATTCATCATTCGAGGCGTAGTCATGGCAGGGTTGAAGGGATGATGTCTGACGACTCTGTGTTTCCCGATCCGGTCTATCGCGACACGGTGCTGGCGCCGCTGTTCGACGGTGTCAGGCAGCATTATTCAGGCTTCATGGCAGCCATCAATCAGGCCCATCTGGTGATGTTGTCCGACACCGGCATACTGCAAGACGAAGCCGTGACAGCCATTGCCCGTGCCTTGCAAGCCATCGAGGATGACGTGGATGTCGACAGCCTTCGCTATACCGGAGAGCATGAAGATTATTTCTTCCTGGTGGAGTCCGAGCTGAAGGCCCGCCTGGGCGCGGATACCGGTGGCATGCTGCACACGGCGCGTTCGCGCAATGACATGGACCATACCGTTTTCAAGATGGCGCTGCGAGAGCATTGTGACCGCCTGTTGGCTCAGGCAGTGCAGCTGGCCAATGTGCTGTTGCAGAAGGCAGCCGGCGAACGCGATACGCTGATCGTGGCCTACACACATGGACAGCCGGCTCAGCCGAGCACCTTCGCTCATTATCTGGGGGCTGTTCTCGAAGTGCTGATCGCTGACATCCGTCGTTTGCTGGACGCACGCAGTGCGCTCGATCTGTGCCCGATGGGCGCCGCAGCCATTACCACCTCCGGTTTTCCGATTGACCGGCAACAGATGGCAAGCCTGCTGGGCTTTACCGCACCCAGGCGTAACAGCTATGGCTGCATTGCCTCGGTCGATTACGTGACTGGCCTGTATTCGGCCATCAAGCTGCTGTTCCTGCATCTGGGGCGGGTCGTGCAGGACATGGCCTTCTGGTCGGCCTTTGAAGTCGGCCAGTTGTACGTGCCGAATTCACTGGTGCAGATCTCGTCCATCATGCCGCAAAAGCGCAACCCGGTTCCCATCGAACATATGCGGCATCTTGCCAGTGTCACGATCGGGCGCTGTGACACGATGGTCAATACGATGCACAACACCCCGTTTACCGACATGAACGACAGTGAGGGCGAAGTGCAGGTAGCCGGTTATGCCGCCTTTGACAGTGGCGGGCGTGTGCTTGAGCTGCTCGGCGCCTTCATGGCATCTGTGTCAATCAACCAGGAACGGGTTGCCCGCAATGCCGATGCCGCTTGCATCACCATCACGGAGCTGGCCGACAGCCTGGTACGCCAGGAGGGCTTGTCCTTCCGACAGGCGCATGAGGTTGCAGCCTCGACAGCCAATGCCGTCATTGCCGAAGGGTCACCGCTGCGCTCGGCTCACGCCTCGTTCTGCCACGCATTCAGGGAAGAAACCGGCCGCCCGAGCAGCCTGAGTGATGCGGCATTCCAGCAGGCCGTATCGATGCGCAACTTTGTCGACCAGCGTGACCGGTTCGGTGGGCCTGCGCCGGCCGCCATGGATGACGCTCTGGTGGCCTACACGCATCAGCTGGATGATCTGCTGGTGACGATCACAGACGGCCACAAGCGCTTGCAAGCTGCGGAACTGCAGCGACTCGAGGCATTCAACGCCTTGCGGGAGAACTAGAAGACATGGCAAGCCTGGCACTGAAGAATCTGGTCAAGCGTTATGGCAAGACCGAAGTCCTGCACGGTATCGACCTTGAGGTGGAGGATGGTGAGTTTGTCGTGTTCGTTGGCCCATCAGGCTGTGGCAAATCCACCACCCTGAGAATGATTGCCGGGCTGGAGGATGTCAGTGCCGGTGAGATCAGCATTGGCGATCAGGTCGTCAACAATCTGGAGCCAAAACAGCGCAACATCGCCATGGTGTTCCAGAACTACGCCATCTATCCTCATATGAGTGTGCGCAAGAACATCGGCTTCGGACTGCGCACCGCCAAACTGTCGAAGGCTGCCAAGGCCGAGCGGATCGTGGAGGTGGCCACCTTGCTGGGCATGGAAGACTATCTGGACAGGAAGCCCAACGCCTTGTCGGGTGGGCAGCGTCAACGTGTTGCCATCGGTCGCGCGCTGGTACGCGATCCTGCCGTCTTCCTGTTCGATGAACCACTGTCCAATCTGGATGCACAGTTGCGCACACAGATGCGGCTCGAGATCAAGAAGCTGCATCAGAGAGTCGGTACCACCATCGTGTTTGTCACACATGACCAGGTTGAAGCGATGACCATGGCCGACCGCATCGTGATCATGAAGGATGGCTACATCCAGCAAGTGGGCACGCCGGCCGAGGCCTACCACAATCCGGTCAATACCTTCGTGGCGCAGTTCATCGGAGCTCCATCGATGAACATGCTGCCCGGTGTGCTGGATGATCAGGGACTGAATCTGTGGAACGGTGTGCGTGTGGCCTGGAATCTGGCTTCCAGCGGCCCGTCACACGAGGTCATACTCGGCGTACGTCCCGAAGACCTCAAGCCGGTCGCCCAGAGTCAGGCCATGTTGCAGGGGACCATCTCGGTGGTCGAGCCTCTGGGTTCGGAAACGCTGCTATACGTTGATATCGATGGTATCGAGGTGATTGCATCCGGACCGGGACGCCATGCGCCTGAACCGGGCAGCCAGATATATCTGGGGGCCGCGACCGATACCCTGCATCTGTTCGACAAGGAAAGTGGCGTCGCACTGAAGTGATCGACAAGGGGATTCTCTCGGCGGGCCGGGTGTATTGTGATCTGAATTTCTCCGGCATGGATCAGCTTCCACGTCTGGGTCGAGAGGTCTTCACCGACGACATGTCGATGCATGCCGGCGGCGGGGCTTTCATCACGGCCTCCTACGTGGCGGCACTCGGATTGCCGGCCTGCCTCATGGGGCGTTTGCCCTGCGCACCCTTCACCAGCATCATCGAGCAGGAGGCAAAGGCACGTCGCGTCGATCTGCGCCACTGTGTGACCGCCACCGGCGGCGCACCGCAGTTGACCGTGGCCATGGCGATGGACAATGACAGGGCATTTCTCACCAGTCGTCAGGGCGCGGCACTGCCCGATGACCATGCCACACGCATGCGCTCTCTGGTGGCCGGCTCGCCGCTGAGGCATCTGCATATCAGCGAGTTGTCCACGCTGCTGGAATACCCCTCTCTGGTCTCACAGGCCCGTCAGGCTGGCTTGAGCATATCGCTGGACTGTGCCTGGGATGATGCCTGTCTCGATCATCCCGACATCGCAAGCCTGGTGTCACGGATCGATGTCTTCCTGCCCAATGAAAGCGAGATGCAACGCCTGCAAGGCAATGGCGTCGATACGGCCTGTGCGCCGATGACGGTGGTCAAGCAAGGTGCGGCCGGGGCGACGGCCTGGGTGGCCGGACGGCAACTGCATGCCGCTGCCGAATCGTGCGAGGTTGTTGATACCATTGGTGCCGGTGATGCCTTCAATGCAGGCTTCCTGTGTGCCTGGCTCGCCCGCAAGCCATTGTCACAGTGCCTGTCCATCGGCAACGCCTGTGGCGCACTGGCCGTCGGTCGCCGGGGCGGTGCCAGCAATCTGCCGGATCTGTATCATCTTCTGGCCGATGCCTGATGTGGAATAGCCGAACTGACTCAAGGTTGCAGACATGAATACTGAAAGTACAGCACCGCATACCGTGGTTATCGGCGCGGGTATCAATGGCGTTGCGGCGGCCGTCTGGCTGGCCAGAGCGGGGCACAGGGTGACCCTGGTCGATCGGCAGGCGCCCGGCGAAGGAACCTCGCACGGGAATGCCGGCGTGCTGGCGTCATGTTCCGTGGTACCGGTGACCACACCGGGTCTGCTGCGCAAGGCGCCGGGCATGCTGATGGATCCCGAGTTTCCGTTGTTCATGCGCTGGAGCTATCTGCCACGGATGCTGCCCTGGCTGGCGCAGTATGTGTCCAATGCCAATGATGCGGATACTCGTCGCATAGCTGCTCATCTGAAGTTCATCATCGGCGACAGTGTCGAGCAGCATCAGGATCTGGCAGGCAACACGGTAGCGGATCAATGGCTGGTGCCGTCCGACTACCAGTTTGCCTACCGGAACCGTGCGGAGTTCGAGGCGGAGTCCTATGTCTGGAAGCTGCGCCGTGAAAACGGCTTCGAACCGGAGATACTCGAAGGCGCAGCTGTGCAGGAAAAAGAGCCGGCGCTGGGCTCCGGCATCGGCATGCTGGCTGTCATGCGGGATCATCACGGCCATATTCGTAGCCCCGGTCTGTATGTGAAGTCACTGGCCGAGGTCTTTCTGGAGCTTGGCGGGACGATCACGCAGGCAACGGTACAGGACATCGAGCTGGTTGATGACAAGCTGCGGTCCGTCAACACGGACCAGGGGCCGATCGCCTGTGATTCGGCCGTCATTGCCACCGGCATCTGGTCAACACCACTGGCCAGCAAGCTGGGTATCAAGGTGCCCATGGAGTCCGAGCGTGGCTATCATGTGGTGTTCAGAGAGCCTTCCCAGTGCGTCAGCGTGCCCACCATGATTGCCTCGGGAAAGTTCGTGGCAACGCCCATGCATGAGGGCATGCGTTGCGCCGGTATCGTCGAATTCGGGGGGCTGGAAAAGGGCCCGTCGCGCAAACCCATCGAACTGCTGATGCGCAAGGTGAAGGAGCTGATGCCGACATTGGAGTACCGCGATACCGTGGAATGGATGGGGCATCGACCCGCACCGACTGACAGTCTTCCCTTTATCGGGCAGATACGTTCAAGCGGTGTGTATACGGCATTCGGTCATCAGCATATCGGCCTGACCGGTGGTGCCAAGACAGGACGCCTTGTGGCGGGGCTGATTACCGGCGAACAGGACGAGCAGTCACTTGCCGCATTTCGTCCGGATCGTTTCCAGGCGTAGGGCTACAGGGTCAGGCAGCTCGCTGAGCGTTGAAGCAGCGCGTCATGGTTTCCTCGACGGTTGCGGGTTTGCCGATATGGAAGCCCTGCGCATAGTCTATGCCGATAGTGGCCAGCTCTTCAAGAATCTCACGGCTCTCGACATATTCAGCCACTGTCCTGACCCCCATGGTCCTGCTCAGTTGATGTATGGCGAGAACCATGTGTCGGTCGAACTTGTTGGTCACGATCTCCTGCACGAACTGCCCGTCTATCTTGATGATATCGATTGGCATGTTCTTCAGATAGGCAAAGGAGCTGAGCCCGGAACCGAAGTCATCCAGTGCCACCAGACTGCCGTAATCACGAAGACTCTTGAACAGGTCGACCGCTACGGAGAAGTTCGAAATGGCGGCCGTCTCGGTCAACTCGAACCATACCTTCTCGGGGTTTGGCTTGTAGTATTCGAATTGCTCACGAATGTACTCGGCCAGAGTCGGGTCGGCTACCGATTGTCCTGACAGGTTTATGGAATAGCTGCAATGGCTGCTCGGACCGCCATCGAGTTCAGCGATGGTTCGAAGAGCCGTGCGCACGACCCAGCGATCAATCTGCCGCATCAGGTCATAGCGTTCTGCCGCGCGAATGAACTGCCAGGGCGTGAATTCGGTGCCATCAGGGTTGCGCAGTCGCAGCAGGAATTCGAAATGTTCGATCGTCTGTCTCTGCTGCTCACCTGTCTCGGATCCCTCCTTGCTCAATCTGGCAATGGGCTGCATGTACAGAACAAATTCGTCATTCTGCAAGGCATTCTGCAGACGGGGTAACCAGCTGAGTTCTTCTGATCTCTCCGTCAATGCATGATCATCGGCGGAATACACGTACAGGCTGTTGCGTCCGGCATCCTTGGCCGCGTAGCAGGCGATGTCGGCTGCTGCCATGACATCCTTCAGGTCCTTGCAGCTGCTGTCCATATGAACCACGCCGATGGAGGCACGTACGGCAAAGGCCTTGTCCTCGTGGTGAAAGATGAAACCCTGAAACAGTTTGAACAGACGATCCGAGATTGCCCGAGTCTGTTCGGGCGTGACATCGGTCAGGAGCAGTCCGAACTCATCCCCACCCAGCCGGGACAGGATGTCCTGTTCACGGATGATGGACGACAGATGTTTTGTCAGCTCCTTCAGCAGCCGGTCTCCGGCACGATGCCCACAGGTATCGTTGATGATCTTGAACTGATCCAGATCCATGTAGAGCAAGGCATGGCAATTGTCGATGAACGCCATTTCGTCAATCAGACCTGCCAGTGCCTGTTCGAAGTGATGTCGGTTATAGCAACCGGTCAGAGCGTCGTGGTTGGCCTGATAGGCCAGTTTTCGGGTCAGGCGACGTTCATGACTGATATCTCGCATGACCAGCACATGTCCGGTGATCACACCTTCCTGGCTGTGCAGCGTGGTCAAGGTCAGTTTCAGGACGAGATCCGAATGCGAATTGGCAATCGGAATGACATCGAATTCACCATTGCTGTTGTGTGACAGGTTCTGCAAGGCCAAGCGCAGATCAAGCAGCGTGTCTGCCTCCTCGATCAGCTGAAACTCTATCACCTCGGCAAAGGGGCGGCCCAGTGTGTCGTTGGGTTTGGCATTGAACAACAGGACTGCCGCCGGGTTGATGTGGGAGATGCACAGTTCGGTATCCAGGGTAATGATGGCATCCTGCACCGCATTGAGTGTTCTCTCAGCCATCTCTCGTGCTTCGTAGAGCGCTTCCCGACTGCGTATCTGCTCCTTGTCGCTCTTGCGTTTCGCTGTCTGATAGGACATGAGCTGAAATAGCACCAGTATGAAGGTGACGATGGCAGTGGCGGCAATCAGCAGTACCGTGGCAGTGAAGCCGGCTTCCTTTTCAAACTGGATGCTCAGTTTGCCGGAGTTGGTAATCCACTCTTCGCTGAGCTTCTGGCGCGGGTACAGAAAGCGCAGATACAGAGCTTCCTTGTAGTGGGGTTCCTGATTGTACAGAGCGGTCACGATATCGCCATGCTCGACCTTCACCTTGATGTCGAAGTCGCTCAGTCTGGCGGTAAGACCGCTGAGCAGTTTGTCGACATCGATGGAGATCCAGAAGCCACCCGCCGACTGCTGCCAGCGTGTCGCATCGGTCACGGGTGTTTGCTGACCCAGATACACGGGTCTGAACAGGACCAGATGCCCGCCAAAAGGCCAGGATGTCGGGAAGCTGGTCAGCAGGATGTCGTTCTTTCTGGCGATGGTGTCCAGTATCTGTTCGAAGCCCTCGAGCGAGCCCAGATCGGTACCGAGAAGGCGAGCGTTGGTCGGAAGCAGTGGTTCGAGAACACTGATGGGGTAAGTCCATTTCGTCGACGGCAGGCTTGTCTTTCTGCCGTTCTTGTCGATCCCCGTGATCCTGTAATCCAGTATGCCGGACTCGCTCATGTTGGCTTCGAAGCTCTTGCGCTCAGCCTGACTGACATGATCGTAGCGTCCGATGCTGGTGATGTAGTCGGTGTGTGCCAGGATCTGTTCGGTAAACAGGAGCAGGGAGGTGCCCTGTGACCCCATGGCAGACTGGTGGAGGCCGACCAGTGAGGCCATCAGAGCCCGTATGCTCCCTATCTGTTCGCTGATATCGGTGGCGGCAGTTTGCATGCGTTCGGTATTCAGCTCGTCATGATGCAGCTTGTTGAGTGAATAGGTGATGAACAGCAGAGAGCAGGTGATCAGAATGCACAGGAGTGCGGTATGGACACGCCGGGTTGTCCTTGCGCTGTGAAATGGCAGATTCACGTTACTGGTACTTCTTGGCTCGATTGGTGATGTGCGGGCCGAGTCTCAGACCACTGCTTTCAACCAGAGCGGTATTCAGCCAGGTTTCGAACCTGCGATTGGTAACAACCGGAATCTCACTGACCGGCAGTCCGTCGAGAATGGCCATGGCTGCAAGACCGGCCCACTCACCCTGTTCCTCGGCCAGCCGTGTATAGCCGAGTATTGAATAATCCATCATCCAGTCGTTGTAGGTCACACTCAGCGCACGTGTATGCAGGCGCGCATGGCGTCTTGCGACGTCGTGATCGAAGCCGCGCACATTGGCATTGTTGCCAATGATCACCAGGTCGTAGCTTTGAGCCAGGCGAAAACCGCTTAGCCAGGCCTCGAAATCGCTGACCAGAATACTGTCGACACTGGTGCCGAAGAAATTTGCAAGGGTGTCGATTCGCGCCAGCATCTTCAGGTCGCCCGGAGAGTCGCTACCCAGATACAGAATGCGCGCCGATCCGGGTTGTTTGCGCAGGCTCAGAATCTGGTGATCGAAAGTGCTTTCAACCGCCGTCAGGGAGTTGATCAGCATGTGCCGCAGCGGCGCAACTTCCACGATTCCCGTGACATTGCTGGTTGGCAGGCCGTACTCATGGATGGTCCAGTTGAGACCGGAGAACACCACCGGGGTCTCGCTGTCCAGCAGGTAGGGGACGATGAGGTACTCTGCGGCGTTATCGTCAGAGGTAATGATGATAGCCGGCTGCAGGTTGCGAGCCCGTTCGAAGGCTGCCAGACCGGCGTCCTGCATGTCTTCTACCGAAGGGTGCCTGCTGGTGTCCATGTAGAAGCTGGTGACTTCACAACGCTCGGCAATGGTCTGGCGCAGGCCGCGCTCGATGCCGTCAGACCAGGTGTGCCCCTGATGATAGGAAGAAACATACAGACACAACGGTGCCGAGGCCGCTGGCACCCAACCCGAAATCAGCAACAGGCACGTCGCTATTGCGGCTCTCCATCCCGAGAGCCAGAAGCCGTATCGGCTCATTTGATCCGCCCTTGTCTGCACGTAGTAACACTGCACGTGTACAGATAGCGGCGAGTCGACCGGTGTGTGAACGAATCACAGGTTTCATTTGTAACCTGTGCGCCTGAGGCCCCCGGTTCAGGAGTCAGGCGCACAGTTCAGATCAGGGACGCCGGGAAAAGGAATCCATGCCGGCGCGGAAGGCGACACTCAGACGTTTCCAGAAGATGGAAAGCGTCTCGGGACGACCCAGATCGAGGCCGAGTTTCTGACCCCAGATGATGTAGGCGATCATGAGCAAGCCCAGTGGCCAGGCAATCATGAACAGAACCACAATGAGGCCGATATTGACTGGGCTCCAGCCGGGAGCCAGTTGCTGTTTGATGTCGTGCATGATCATGCGCCCCCCTGGGCGTCGTTCGCTGCCGACAGGCTCTGTATCGGGACAGTGCCTGTCGGCAGTTTCGGAAGAATGTCTGACCCGATACCAGGCGACCGTTCAGTTTGCTTGAAGATAATGCTCAAGCCTGCGAAATTCAATTCGACAGGCCCGGTACAAGCGGTTTCCGAGCGAATCGCGGTTCAGCGAAACAACAGGACCGGCACCTTGCACGACCGGACCATCTCTGTTGTGGTCGAGCCGATGATCAGGTTGCGAATTCGTGAATGTCCGTAGGCACCCATGATGACAAGGTCGAAACCTTCCTGCTCCACCTTTTCGGCAATGACGCTTTCGGGCGTTCCGGGAAGATTCTCTCCTGTGGCGCTGAAGCCGCCGTCCTTCAGCGTGGCAACGGCACCTTCAAGCTGCCGGCGTTCGGTTGCAGAATCACGGCCGACACTCAGCAGATGAATGGGCAAGTCATTGTAGTGCGGACGCTTCGAGATGAATTCCACCGCCTTGAGGGCACTGGCGCCACCGTCGAAGGCGATCAGAATGCGGGTCGGTGCCTTGAACTCACGTGATGCAACCATGACGGGTTTGTGCGTGGAACGGATTACCTTCTCCAGATTGGAGCCCAGGTGCAGGGTGTCGAAATTGGCCGATTCACCGCGTTTGCCCATGACGATGAGATCGGCTTCATCTTCCAGGTCCTTGACCGTATCGACGATTTCACCGTTGCGCAGTCGCGTGTGGACTTCGCTGACACCACGTTCGGAAATCAGTGTCTCGGCATCCACCAGAATGGCCCGGCCACGCTTCTGGGCCAGTTTTGCCTGCTGCGCATCCAGTTCCGCCAGCTCGCTGAGCAAGGCCGAGCGGGCACCCAGACCGATGCTGCCGCTCAGATTGGACGGGTCGGAAGCGGGATCGCGACGCGTCAGGATATGAATGATTTCAATGCCCGCGCCAGCTCGCGTGGCCACCCAGGCGGCGTGTTCACACACGCTGGCCGAGTAGCTGGAACCGTCGATGACTGCGATGATTTTGATCACGTTCAAGTCCTCAGTCTAGTGGTTCATCATATCGTCAAGTGCGCCGGGTTTGTCGTGCATACCCAATTCATCGACGATGGTTTCGCTGGCTTCATTGAGGCCGATGATCTCGACTTCGCTGCCTTCGCGGCGGAACTTGAGGACCACCATATCCAGCGCCTGCACGCTGGAGATATCCCAGATATGCGCCTGACTGACGTCGATGATGATCTTTTCCAGTGATTCCTTGAAGTCGAAGGAGGCTGTGAATTCATCACTGGAGGCGAAGAACAGCTGGCCTTCGACCAGGTAGGTGCGCGTCTGTTCATCCTCGCTCAGTGTCGAACTGACCCGGAAGATCTGCGAGATCTTCCAGGCGAAGAAGATGCCGGAGAACAAGACGCCAACCAGGACACCGATCGCCAGGTTATGCGTGGCGACAACCACGATGACGGTGGCCAGCATGACGATCGAGGAGCTGCGTGGGTGAGTGCGCAGGTTCAGCAAGGAAGACCAGCTGAACGTTCCGATGGACACCATGATCATGATGGCAACCAGAGCGGCCATGGGAATCAGTTTTACCCAATCTCCGAGGAACACGATCATGAACAGCAGGAAAATACCGGCGCAGAACGTCGACAGACGGCCACGACCGCCGGATTTGACGTTGATGATGGACTGGCCGATCATCGCGCAACCCGCCATGCCACCGATGAAGCCGGTTGCGGTATTGGCAATACCCTGGCCGATACACTCGCGATTCTTGTCACTGCGGGTATCGGTGAGTTCGTCGACGATGGACGCCGTCATCAGTGATTCCAGCAAGCCTACCGCTGCAACGGCTGCGGAGTAGGGCAGAATGATCTGCAGAGTCTCGAAGGTGAACGGGATATCCGGCAGCAGGAAGATCGGCAGAGAATCCGGCAGCTCGCCCATATCACCGACGTTGCGGATGTCCAGTCCCAGCAGCAGCGTGATCACGGTAAGAACGATGATGCATACCAGTGGCGAGGGCACCGCCTTGGTCAGTCGCGGGAAGAGGTAGATGATGCCCAGACCTGCCGCGACCATGATGTAGGTCAGGTAAGGCACGTCGATCAGTTCGGGCAGCTGCGCCATGAAGATCAGAATGGCCAGTGCGTTGACGAAGCCTGTCATGACCGAGCGCGACACGAAGCGCATGACCATGCCCAGTTTCAGCAGGCCGGCCACGATCTGCAGCAGTCCGGCCAATACGGTGGCCGCCAGCAGATACTGCAAGCCATAGTCCTTGACCAACGTGACCATCAGCACCGCGGTCGCCGCGGTGGCCGCCGAGATCATGCCGGGCCTGCCGCCGGTGATGGCAACGATCACGGCTATTGAAAAGGAGGCGTACAGGCCTACTTTGGGATCGACCCCTGCGATGATCGAGAATGCGATCGCTTCGGGAATGAGGGCAAGGGCAACAACCAGCCCGGCAAGAATATCGGCGCGAATATTGCCAAACCATTCTTGTTGCCAATGAGACACGTAATCTGTTTTCACGATAAGGATAGTTTGTCGAGGCGAAAGGGGGCCCGTTTCTGCGCTAGTCTGAGAAGACTGTGACGCAGTACCATGTCAATACAACAGGCAACAGGGCATAAATACGACCGATTGAAATCAGCTGGCGTATACTAACCGCTACTCGGTCCGTATCGGGTCAGAAATTGGTAACGAACTTTAGACCATACTGGCCTGGCGCAGTGAGACCTGAGAGAGATTTACCTTTGCCTGGCAGGTAACATGCCCTGTCCGCACGGGCCCTTGAAGGGGCTGGCATTTGCGTGCCTGACTGCAGTCTTTGCCTCACTCATCTGTCTTGAAACAGCCATGTCGTCGATACAGTGGCCAGAGCAGGCTGATTGCCGCAAGTCACGGAAAAACAAGTAGTAAAACCAAGGTGATAGTACAAACATGACCAACAGCGAGTTGCCATCGGCACCGTCGAATTCCGGCGGGGCGTCAACGGACAGTCAATCAACCTCTTCCCGTGAGAACGGCGGTCCATCCAGACCCAACCGGGGAGCGCGTTCGCGTAACAACAACGCGCGAGCAGACGGTAACAACCCGAACCGTAACCGCAAGAAACGCAGCGGACGCTCCGGCAAGCGCAGTCGGCCAGGCGATAACGACGATATCGGTAACCGCATCGAAAAGGGCAACCGGGCGCTGAAACCGCCTCGTGAACTGACCGAGGAGATGGACAATATCGGGAATCGTGCATTACCCGAACCTGCCACCGAGATCGAATACGAAGACGACAACTTCGGTAACCGCGATCGATTCAATGTCAACAATCGCTTTCCATCAGACAGTAATCTGATCGGTATGGAAGACCCCTTTCAGGTGGGCAGTCTGGTTTATGGCAGCAATGCTCGAAGTCAGGGTAACCGTAACAAGCAGGCACGAGGCAACCAGAAGCGTCGCCAGCCGGCTCAGGGTCAGCCTCGAGCGCAGGCACAGGGGCGCAATCCTCAGGGGCGTCAGCAGCCACGCAACAACCAGGGTCGTCATGCCAACCGTGCGCAGACCGATGAGGCGCAAGGCAGCAATCCGAACAACGCTCAGGGTAATGGCCAGAACGGCGCTCAGAACGGCCGTGGAGCGCGTAACCAGAACCGCAACAAGAATCGGAATCAGGGGCGCAATCAGAATCGCAATGCGTCGGTGCGCGAGCAGTCGACCGGGCCGGTCGAGCACAGTGGCGCAGCTGCGTCTGCGGCCGCGCCCGCACCTGAGAATGCTTCGGTTAAACCATCTGCGCAGATCAATGGCGATTCACAGCAGAATCTGGCACTGGATCAGCCCCGGCCACAGAGTTCACGCCCGGTAGCCACCGAGCCGCCAGCTGCTGC
Organism: uncultured Granulosicoccus sp.; assembly: GCA_947499955.1. Lineage (GTDB taxonomy): Bacteria > Pseudomonadota > Gammaproteobacteria > Granulosicoccales > Granulosicoccaceae > Granulosicoccus. Next base: position 221,620 of record CANMQI010000005.1, on the reverse strand, counting down.
CCCGGTATCCCATGCTGCTTCCGCGCCGTCTGTTGCAGCATCACCTGTTGCAGAAAAGTCAGAATCTGCGCCGGTCAGAAAACCGCGTGCGCCGCGCAAGCCCAGAGCGGCAGCGGCCGAGAACACGGCTCCAGCTGCAGCTCCTGATGCAACCGCAGCCGAGCCAACCGTGGCAAAGCCGAAAGCAAGAGCCGCCGCGCCGCGCAAGCCGAGAGCCAGTGCGCCAGCCGGGGCCAAACCTGCAGAAGCTGCGGCCGACAGTACCGAGGCGGTGAAAAAACCCAGAGCGGCAGCCAAGCGTGCACCGCGCAAGAGTGCCAAGGTCGCCAGTGATGGCGATGCCGGCGCAACAGCAGAAGCACCGGTCAAGCCCAAGAGAGCACCGCGTGTGCCCAAGCCCAAGGCTGCACCACCTGCCGAAGAGTGATCTGCCGCAGCAATGTGGCATGACGGTGCGGGCAGTATCGATCTGCCCGCACGCTCTTTCCTTGCGAACTACATGTTGGGGTAGTTGGGACCGCCGCCACCCTCAGGTACTACCCAGGTGATGTTCTGGCTTGGATCCTTGATGTCGCAGGTCTTGCAGTGTATGCAGTTCTGCGAATTGATGACGAACGTCGGTTCATCGTCCTTGACCACCACTTCGTACACGCCCACCGGACAATAGCGCTGCGCAGGTTCGGCGTATCGGGGCAAGTTGACCTGAATCGGAATGCTCGGATCATTCAGCTTCAGGTGTACCGGCTGGTTTTCCTCATGATTGGTGTTCGACATGAACACGGATGAAGGCTTGTCGAAAGTGATCTTGCCGTCGGGCTTCGGATAGTCCGGTGCGTTACAGCTGTCGGCTGTTTTCATGCAGGCATGGTCCGGCACTTCATCACGGAAATTGAAGGGCAGTTTGCCGCCGAAGATATTCTGGTCGATGAAGTTGTAGGCGCCGCCCAGGTACATGCCGAACTTGTGCATGGCTGGCCCCCAGTTGCGTGAGGTCTTCAGCTCCTCACCGGCCCAACTGGCCAGAAAAGCCTCATCGTATTCGCTCAGTTCGCGCCCTTCATCGCCATTGGCCAGTGCGGCGGCGATGGTTTCAGCGGCCACCATGCCGGATTTCATGGCGGTATGCGTGCCCTTGATCTTGGCAAAGTTGAGGGTGCCGGCATCGCAACCGATCATCAGTGCACCGGGCATGCTCATGCGTGGCAGAGAGTTCAGGCCACCCTTGGCAATGGCGCGAGCGCCATAGGAAATGCGTTCGCCGCCTTCGAGTACATCGCGAACGATCGGGTGATTCTTGAATCGCTGGAATTCGTCGAAGGTACTCAGATGAGGATTCGAGTAGTTCAGATCGATGATCAGGCCGACGACAACCTGATTGTCTTCCAGGTGATACAGAAAGCCGCCTCCGGTCGTACCGGTTTCGGACAATGGCCAGCCAGCACCGTGTACCACGACACCCGGATCGTGTTTGGCCGGATCAATCTGCCACAGTTCCTTCAGACCGATACCGTAGTGCTGGGGTGAGCGGCCTTCATCGAGCTTGAACTGATTGATGAGCTGCTTGCCCAGATGACCGCGACAACCTTCGGCGAATACCGTGTATTTGGCATGCAGTTCCATGCCACGCTCGAAACTGTCCTTCGGATTACCGTCAACGTCGAGGCCCATGTCACCCGTGGCGACACCCTTGATGCGACCGTCTTCGTGGTAGAGGATCTCGGCTGCGGCGAAACCGGGGAAGATCTCGACGCCCAGCGCTTCTGCCTGTTCAGCCAGCCAGCGCGTCAGATTGCCCAGACTGGCCACATAGTTGCCATCGTTGTGCATGGTCTTGGGCGAGAGGAAATGTGGCATCTTCATCGAACCGTTTGCACTGGTGAAGAAGAGGATGTCGTCGCGCGTCACGGCGGTTTTCAGCGGCGCATCGTTTTCCTTCCAGCCCGGGAACAGCTCGTTCAGTGCTCTGGGTTCGATGACGGCGCCCGAGAGTATGTGAGCGCCGACTTCAGAGCCCTTTTCGAGCACCACGACGCTGATTTCCTGCTCGTTCTCCTGAGCAATCTGCATCAGTCGACAGGCAGTGGCAAGCCCACCGGGGCCGGCGCCAACAACCACGACATCGAATTCCATCGACTCTCTTTCTTCTGTACTCATCTTGTGCGGATCTCACTGCTGATCGGTGGGTGGGCCTCTGGCCCGTGTTTTCAGTTAGCGTGCAGGGAATTGAAGCGTTTTTTGACTGGCAGAGACCGTAACAGAATGACCAATCATTGACCAAATTTATCCAACGCCAGCAAGTCCGTCGACTTGCCGCGTGTTGCGGGAATCGCCCGGGCACCCAGTTCCTCATTCAGACGTGCCGCCAGGGCCTGCATGGCGCGCATTTCTCCATGTACCAGCAACACCGGAGGTCGATCACGAAAGCTGGCGTACCAGTCCATCATACCTTGCTGGTCGGCATGTGCCGAGAGCCCGCCGATGGTGTGGATGGTGGCCCGTACGGCAATCTTCTCGCCCCAGACCTTGACCGTGGGCTTGCCGTCCACCAATTGTCGGCCGAGAGTCCCCGGGGCTTGATAACCGGCGATGATGACATGCGCATCCGGACGCCACAGGTTGTGTTTCAGGTGATGAATGATGCGACCACCGGTACACATGCCGCTGCCGGCAATCACGATGGCACCTGATTCCATCTTGTTGATGGCTCTGGACTCGTCTGCAGACTGGGAAAACCTCAGATTGGGCATGGACAGCAGGGGGCCGTTCTTCTTGTAGAAGGCGGCGGCTTCCTCGTCATAGAGGCCGATATGGCGCAGATAGACATCGCTGGCGCGGATGGCCATCGGGCTGTCCAGAAAGATCTTCCAGCGATCGAGTCCCCATTCCTCGAAATAGCGCGCCATGGTGTACAGGATCATCTGGCTGCGGCCGACGGAGAAAGCCGGAATCAGGATGTTGCCGCGGGCACTGCTCAGCGCGCTGGCGATCTCCTTGACTTCCAGCAGTGTTTCCGACCAGTCCCGGTGCAGACGATTGCCGTAGGTGCTCTCCATCAGCACCAGGTCTGCCTTTTCCAGGCAGGTGAAATCATTCAGAATGGGCGAGCCGCGGTGTCCCAGGTCGCCGCTGAACACCACGATGCGGGTCTCGTCACCTTCCACCAGGGTGATTTCAACAATGGCCGAGCCTAGAATGTGACCGGCGTCGAACAGGCGGATGCTGACACCCGGTGCCACTTTGACCGGTGTGTCGTAGGCTGTCGGTACCAGTCTGTCCAATGTGTCCTCGACCCCCCTCTGGTCATACAACGGCTCCAGCAAGGGTTTGCCGGCGCGTTTGCGCTTGCGGTTGCGATACTCCACATCCCTGGCATTGAGGTTGGCCGAGTCCTTGAGCAGGATCTGCACGAGATCGCAGCTGGCGGCGTGACTGTGAATGCGTCCCTTGTAGCCTTGGTCGATCAGCATGGGCAGTCGACCACAGTGATCGATATGGGCATGACTGAGGACGACAGCATCCAGTGTCGAGGGGTCGAAGGGGAAGGGGTCATGATTACGCAACTCGTCCTTGCGGTTGCCCTGGATCAACCCACAGTCGAACAAGACGCGTGAGTCACCGACCTCGATGAGGTGGCAGGAACCGGTCACTTCCTCGGCGGCACCGTAACTTGTCAATTTCATGGCGTTTCATTAGCCGCCGGGATCGTCGCGGCATTGGTTTCCCCGTATACAATGTCTATTGTATCGAAGTGCATCTGTCCAGCCTTTCCGGATGCGTTCTGCGAAAATGGCATGATCATGCTGTTGTGCCGAGTGGTCCATGCCATCGGCTGTCCAGTGCACCGAACGACTCTTTCTGTTTCCAACCGGGTTCCATCGTCTTGCCGAATTCCTTCTCCTCCTCCGATCTGACGGCGTCCTTGCGCCATGCCGAGCTCTATGCCACTTGTGGTACCGGGCTGGAACACCTGCTGGCAGACGAACTGCGTGAACTGGGGATGGAACACGTCCAGAGCGCAGGGGCCGGGGTGCGTTTCAGCGGCGGACTTGCCGCCGGGTACAAGGCCTGCCTGTGGAGTCGAGTCGCCAATCGTGTCCTGATTCCGATTCATCAGGGCGCGGCAGCCACGCCCGAAGCGCTCTATGAGCTGGTTCAGGACATCGACTGGAGTCTGCATGTCGATGTGGACGGTTCTCTGGCCGTGGATTTCTTTACCGCCAAATCAGCCATTACGCATTCGCAATATGGTGCCTTGAAGGTCAAGGATGCCGTCGTGGATCAGTTCCGTGATGCAACCGGACGCCGTCCCGATGTCGATCGTGAAACGCCCGATCTGCGCATCAATGTCTATCTGTTTCGTGACAAGGCGCGTATTGCCATCGATCTGTCCGGCAGTAGTCTGCATCGACGCGGCTATCGTGATGCTGGCGGACTGGCACCGCTGAAGGAAAATCTGGCGGCGGCCCTGTTGCTGGCCGCTGGCTGGCCGGCGGCCGTCGAACGGCAGATGCCACTGGCCGATCCCATGTGTGGCTCGGGCACCCTGTTGATCGAGGCTGCCATGATTGCCTGTCATCAGGCACCGGGATTGCTGCGTGATTATTTCGGGTTTCTGGGCTGGAAGGGCCACGATGATGCGCTCTGGCAGGAGATCCTGAGCGAGGCGAAGCAGGCGGTGCGTCCCTCACCCGTGGTGATTTCCGGGAGCGATCATGATGCTCGCGCCATCGATAACTGTCGGCAGAATCTGCAGCATGCCGGATTGGCGGACATGGTCAGCCTGAGTGTGTCGGGTATCTCCGAGCGGCGGCCCGAGGTGCTGGACGATCTGGATGAAGGCCTGCTGATCAGTAATCCACCCTATGGCGAGCGTCTGGCAGGCGATGCGCGTTTCTATGCCGACCTGGGTTCCAGTCTGAGTCGCGAATACGCAGGCTGGCAGTGCGCTCTGTTTACTGCCGAGGCGGCGCCGTATGCGCGTGCCCGCCTGCCTCTGTCGAAAGAGCTGAAGGCCATGAATGGCGGAATCGATTGTGTCCTGCTGATCGGGGAGATCCCCCGAGCCGGCAAGGCTCGCTTGCCGGCAGCACGCAGCAGTGTCGACGAGGAGAGCGCAGACGTAGCCGTCGGCGAGGCCGGGGAGTCCGGCAACCGCGCTGAATCGGTCTGGGCCGCTGCCGAGGCGACGCGCAGTGCGCAGGCGGGTAGTGAGTCGGCGGCGCATCCGCAGGCATCGCTCTATCGAGGCCCGCGCGAAGCGCTTGAGGTGGATGCGACGCCCTTTGCCAATCGCCTGAAGAAGAACCTGCGGGCGCTCAAGGGCTGGAAGAAGCAGGCGGACATCAAGGCTTACCGGGTTTATGACTCGGACTTGCCGGAGTTCGCTGTCGCCATCGATCTGTTCGAATCCGACCGTCTGCATTGTGTGGTGCAGGAGTATCAGGCGCCCTCGACCGTCAACATGGCGATGGCAGAAGCGCGGCTCGAGGCTCTGATGGCGGTGCTGCCTGAGACCCTGAATGTCGAACCCGACTGCGTGCACCTGAAAGTACGGGAAGTGAAGACCGGTACCCAGCAGTACGAAAGGATGCAGTCAGCCTCGTCCCGTGTGTCGCTGGTGGAGGAGTTCGGTGCGCAGCTGGAAGTCAATTTCACCGATTATCTGGACACCGGTCTGTTTCTGGATCATCGGCCTGTGCGTCGCTACATCTGGAAGAACAGTCAGGGCAAGCGCTTCCTGAACCTGTTTGCGTATACCGCCACGGCAACTGTCGCCTCGGTCATGGGCGGTGCGTCCAGCAGTGTCTCGGTGGATACCTCGAACCGCTATTGTCAGTGGGCCATGCGCAACCTGGATCGCAACGGTGCGGCTCAGCAACTGCACGAAGTGGTGCGCCAGGATGTGATCAGCTGGCTTGAACATGCCTCGGTAGGCATTCGTGACGAGGCTCTGTTCGATCTCATCCTGCTCGATCCACCCACCTTTTCAAATTCCAATGCGGTCGAGGATGACTGGAATGTGCAGCGCGATCATGTCAGTGCGATTGATGCCTGTCTGAAGGTACTGGCACCGGGCGGCACCCTGATTTTCTCGAACAACTACCGCCGTTTCAAGCTCGATCCGGTACTGATTGAGGATGACTCGAGGGGTATCCGGGTCGAAGAGCGCAACAGTTGGTCGATTGATCGGGATTTTCAACGTAACCCGCGCATTCATCAGTGCTGGTTCATCCATAAACTATAGTTCTGGCGCACGTTCGCACGACGGGGTGATTACCGTTGGGGGTGATTGCCGCTGTGGGACGACATGCGTTCGATAAACAGACAATACAAGGCAGGGGATAAGTGTGGCTGAGTTTTTCTATGAATACGGTTTGTTCTTTCTGAAGGCGCTGACGTTCGTGATTGCCGTGGTGGCCATCATCATGGCCATTGTGGCCGCCGCCATGCGCAGCCGCGATATGGATGAGGGGGGGGGCGAAGGCCATATCGAAATCAGAAAATACAATGAGCGTCTGGAAGACATGCAGGAGGCGCTGTCTTTCTCCCTGATGGAACCTTTCGAACGCAAGCTTGCCGAGAAAGAAAAGAAGGCGGCAGACAAGGCCGAGAAGAAGGCTGCCAAGAAGGCGGCAAAGAAAGCGAGCAAGCAACGCGGTGAGGGTGAAACCATCCTGGTGGAGAAGAGCCGCTCACGTTTGTATGTACTGGATTTCGACGGGGATATCCGTGCCAGTGAGGTCGAGAAACTGCGTCGCGAGATCACGGCCGTACTGACCGCGGCCACCGTTGACGACGAGGTTCTGGTACGTCTGGAAAGTGGCGGTGGCATGGTGACATCCTACGGCCTGGCAGCATCGCAGCTGGATCGTATCCGCGACAAGAAGGTGCCCTTGACCGTTTGCGTGGACAAGGTTGCTGCCAGTGGCGGTTACATGATGGCCTGTGTGGCCGACAAGCTGATTGCCGCCCCTTTCGCGGTGCTGGGTTCCATCGGCGTGGTTGCGCAGATTCCCAATTTTCACCGCCTGCTCAAGGAACACAATATCGATTTCGAGATGCTGACTGCCGGCAAGTACAAGCGCACGCTGACGCTGTTTGGTGAAAACACCGATGAAGGGCGACAGAAATTCATCGAGGATATCGAGCGCATTCACGTTCAATTCAAGGACTACGTGGGCAAACGACGGCCGCAACTGGACATCGAGCAGGTGGCAACCGGTGAAATCTGGTCCGGACAGGACACCCTGGACCTGCATCTGGCTGACAAGCTGTCCACCAGTGATCAGTATCTGATCGATGCCTGCGAAGAGCGCGATGTACTGATGATCAGCTTCAAGGCGAAAAAGAGCCTGATGGAGCGATTATCCATCGGGGTGCAGAGCACGCTGGATGGTGTGCTGCTGACATGGTTCGATCGCCTGATGAAGAGCCGCTTTTCCATCGGTTAGTCGCGCTGCCCGCTTGCGTGGCGGGTACGCATTGTCCTGCGTTCAAGTTGAGGTGTGGGGGGCCGTTACATGCAGGTCACCCCAAGCGATCAATAAGCACGAGTTGCCTATTGCCAGAACCGAGAACCGAGTATGCATTTTACGCTGGAAGAACTAGGACTGGTCGATGCGCCTGCCGAACAGGAGTTCGATAATCTGACCAGTCTCGCTTCCGAGTTGCTCGACGTTCCGGTTGCGCATGTATCGATTGCAGATTTCAGGAAGAGCCGAATCTTCTACAAGAGTCAGCACGGGCACCCGGATGAGCTGGCCTGCAGCCGTGAACTACCCATGGAGTTGACCTACTGTCAGCATGTACCCCTGACGGGTGCGCCGGTGGTGGTGCCGGATGCCCGCCTGCATTCCTTGCTGGTCGGCACGCCGGCGTTGTCCGAGGGGCAGCCACTGGCTTATCTGGGTATTCCGATAGAGGCTCCGGGCGGCAAGGTCATTGGTGGGCTGTGCATGATGCAGCCCGAAGCGCGTCGCTGGACAGATTCGGAGATACGCAGGGCACAGAAGATCGCCGGTTGCGTCTCTGATCTGATCCGTCTCAAGACGGCCAAGCTGAGCAGTGAGCGCTTGCGGCGTGAACAGCGGGAATTCACCTATGCGATCTCGCACGACCTGCAATCACCCGCCAACACGCTGAAAATGATCTTTGGTGAGCTCCTTTTCGAAGGTGAGGCAATGAGCAGCGATTCCCGGATGTTCATCGAAAAGGGCATGGAGACGGTGCAGCGTATGGGGGTTCAGGTGGAAGATGTTCTGACCTATTCGCGTACCGTGGATGTCGCCACCAAGGTCGATCCTGTTGACCTGCACTCGCTGGTCAGTGGCATCGTGACGGACCTGAGCGCGGACGTACGCAGCGCTGGTGCGGCAGTGGCTGTCGATGAGTTGCCGATTGTCCCCGGCGATTCGATGCAGTTGCGCATGCTGTTTCAGAACCTGATCGCCAATGCGCTGAAGTTTCGTCACAGTGAGCGGGAACACAAGGTGACTGTCAGCGCTGTGCCAGTCGGCCGGGGGCATCGGATTACGGTTCAGGACAATGGCATCGGTATCCGCCCGGAAGACCAGAAGAAGGTATTCGGCCTGTTCAACCGGCTCAATCTGCGAGACAAGTATGCCGGCACCGGTATCGGCCTTTCCCTGTGTCAGCGTGTTGCTGAAAACCACCACTTTGCCATCGAAGTGACGTCTGACGGTCGCAGCGGGACGGCCTTTTCGATGGAAATCGCAGCATGACGCACTTGCCGATGATAAAGACCGTCATCACCATCGATGATGAGCCGATAGATCAGATGATCTACAAACGTGTTCTGAAGCGTTCGGGGATCGTCGAGAACGTCCTGGATTTCCAGCTTGCCGAAGAGGCGCTCGCCTGGTTTCGTACGGAAGACCGTGTGACGCCGGATATTGTATTTCTGGACATCCACATGCCGAGGATGAATGGTTTTGAATTTCTGGATGAAGCCATTGCCGAGTTCGGTGAGGAATTTGCCGAGTGCATCGTTGTCATGCTCACCACCTCGCTCGATCCGGCTGACCGTGAAAGGGCCAGCCGGTATCCGATGGTGCGGGACTATCTCAGCAAGCCCCTGACCGTCGAGAACGTGCAGCTGGCAGCCAGGTACGTATCGGAGTAAGAGTGAGATCCTTGTCAGCCTGAATCGAGCACTTGCCTGACTGGTGCAATCGTGTGGGAGGGTTGTTGCCGCAACAGGCGCAGGTGTTCATGGAACAATCGGCCATGGCGAGTCGCCAGCATTGCCTGAGACCCACTAGCCGGTGCCCGACGTTCATCGCACTGTGTAGATCCCGCCCGGTGCTCGGGTATGGGCGGCGCATGCGGTAATATCCAGAATCTAGCGTTGTGGCGTCCATTTCGTCAGACTGGCTGTGGATGCCACCCTTGTTCGTTCCACACGGGGAAATGATCATGAACAGTTTTGGTACTCGATCCACGCTGGACGGCGGATCCACCAGTCTTCAGTGTCACCGGCTGGATGTGCTGGAGAAAGAATACTCGGTTAGCCGACTGCCTTATTCACTGAAGATCATGCTGGAGAACCTGCTCCGCAATGAAAACGGCGGCACGGTGACATCGGCTCAGATTGAAGCGCTTCTCAAGCATGACAGTCAGTCGAAATCCGAAGAACAGATCGCCTTCACTCCGGCTCGCGTCATTCTGCAGGACTTCACGGGTGTACCCGCCATTGTCGATCTTGCCGCCATGCGGGATGCGATCACTCAGCTGGGTGGCAACCCGGAGACGATCAACCCACTGGAACGGGTCGACCTGGTCATCGATCATTCTGTCATGGTGGACAAATTCGGTACGCAGCAGGCGCTGGACCTGAATACCAAGCTGGAATTCCAGCGTAACCGAGAGCGCTATCAGTTCCTGCGCTGGGGGCAACAGGCCTTCGAGAACTTTCGTGTCGTGCCACCGGGCACCGGCATCGTGCATCAGGTGAACCTGGAATATCTGGCCGATGTTGTCAGCACCAAGCAGATTGATGGCGATACCTGGGTCTACCCCGATACGCTGGTGGGCACCGATTCGCATACCACCATGATCAACGGCCTGGGCGTATTGGGCTGGGGCGTGGGAGGCATCGAGGCAGAAGCGGCGATGCTGGGTCAGCCGATGTCCATGCTCATACCCGATGTCGTGGGTGTGGAGATTGTCGGCAAACTGCCTGCTGGCGCCACCGCAACCGATCTGGTCCTGAAGGTTACGCAGATGCTGCGTGAACACGGGGTTGTCGGCAAGTTTGTCGAATTTCATGGCGATGGGTTATCCGGTCTGCCGTTGGCCGATCGAGCGACCATAGGCAATATGGCGCCCGAATACGGTGCCACTTGCGGCATCTTCCCGGTGGATGCAGAAACCCTGAAGTACCTGGAGCTGTCCGGCCGCGATGCGGAGGTCATCGAACGTGTCGAGAGCTATGCGCGCATGCAGGGGTTGTGGCGTGAGGACGGTGCAGCGGCGGCCGATTATTCCGAGTCTCTGACCCTGAACCTGGACGAGGTAGAGCCCAGCATTGCCGGGCCGAAGCGGCCGCAGGACAGAATTGCACTGAGTTCATCGGTGGGTGCCTTCAGGGACTATCTGGATGCATACCTTGCCAACAATCAGCAAGTGGAAAAGAGCCCGTCAGAAGACGAACCGTCAAGCGAATCGGAGTTCGTGAAGGAAGGGGGCGACAGCGCCATCGGCCATGATCAGGCGGTCGAGGCGGACGATGTCGGCCCTCAATCCGGGAATGGAGACGGCGAACACGAGTTGCAGCACGGCGACATCGTCATCGCGGCCATTACCTCCTGCACCAATACATCGAATCCCTACGTCATGATGGCTGCGGGTCTGCTGGCGCAGCGCGCCAGCGAGATCGGCCTGACCCGCAAGCCCTGGGTCAAGACGTCTCTGGCTCCCGGATCGCAAGTGGTTACCGGTTATCTTGAAGCGGCGAACCTCATGCAGCCGCTGCAGAATCTGGGCTTCAACGTCGTCGGTTTCGGCTGTACCACCTGTATTGGCAACTCTGGCCCTCTGGATGATGAGATCAGCGACGCCATCCGTGAGCGCGGTCTGGTTGTCTCCTCGGTACTGTCGGGCAACCGCAATTTCGAGGGGCGCATACACCAGCAGGTACGTACCAATTATCTGGCCTCACCACCGCTGGTTGTCGCCTACGCGCTGGCCGGATCCATGCTGCATGACTTCGCCAATGACCCCCTGGGACAGGACGCCAATGGCAATGATGTGTATCTGAAGGATCTCTGGCCTTCTCCGCAGGAGATTGCAGATCTGGTGGCAGAGCACATCAGTTCGAGCCTGTTTCGGCAGCGTTATTCAGACGTATTCGACGGCACGGAAGACTGGCGCCGCCTGGACACACCGGATGACAAGACCTATACCTGGCCGGAATCCAGCTATATCAAGCAACCGCCGTTCTTTACCGGCATGACGGCCGAGGTACCTGCGCTGCAGCCCATCGAAGAGGCACGTTGCCTGGTCATGGTCGGAGACTCGGTGACGACAGACCACATCTCCCCGGCAGGTGCCATCGGTGCGGACAGTGCGGCCGGTGAGTATCTGAGCTCGCTGGGTATCAAGCCGGGAGACTTCAACAGCTACGGATCGCGTCGGGGTAACCATGAAGTGATGATGCGCGGTACCTTCGCCAACGTACGTTTGAGGAACCTGCTGGTACCGGGTGTGGAAGGCGGTTTCACGCGGCATCTGCCGGAGTCCGAGACCATCAGCATCTTCGATGCGGCGATGCAGTATCAGCAGGAAAAGGTGCCATTGGTGGTGTTGGCCGGTAAGGAATACGGTACGGGCTCCAGTCGTGACTGGGCTGCCAAGGGCGTCAGTCTGCTGGGTGTTCGAGCGGTCATTGCCGAAGGCTACGAACGTATCCACCGGTCCAATCTGGTCGGTTTTGGCGTACTGCCCTTGCAGTTCCTGCCTGGTGAGGGGGTGGAGCCTCTGCAACTCAATGGCGAGGAGGCTTTCAGCATTTCATCGCTGGCAGAGCAACCGGGCAAGGTGACGGTCAGTGCGGTGGATGCTGAAGGCAAGAGTACCGACTTCGAGGCCATCGTACGGGTGGATACCGATGTGGAATGGGACTACCTGCGTAACGGCGGTATCTTGCATTATGTGCTGCGTCAGCTGGCGGCGAAAGAGTAGGCGCCAGTGCCTGCGCCAGTGCCTGCGCCAGTGCCTGCGCCGCAGCACCATGGGTGGACCCGGAAAAACCGAGGAGACACCAGGAGTCCGCGTATGTCCGGGCAGCTGATACCGGGTGAAGGCACCAGATTGTTACGCTGAAACAATGAGACAAGGCTCTGCAATCCGACATGGTGTTCTACCCGGGTCTACTGCTTCCTGGATAATCAAGGTACGCTGACCCGGGTACGCAACCCAAGGAGATTCATCCCCCATGCTGGTTCAGTTGATACTCGGCAGTGCTCTGATCGGCGCGACGGCATTCGTGGCGGCCATGTCGTGGTGGGGGCTTGAGGTGGTATTGGCTCGTAGCCACAAGTGGCTGGTACGGCCCTCTCATGGCATCAAACTCATCCTGGCCCTGTCACTGGCAATGCTCTGGACGATTGTCATGATGACGGCATCGGTCTGGATCTGGGCGATTGCCTTGTGGCTGCTGCACATCTTCGATAGTTTTGAAACCTCTGTCTATTTCGCGCTGGTTGCCTTCACGACACTGGGATTCGGTGATATCTTGCTGCCGGTCGAGTGGCGCCTGCTGAGTGGTCTGGCGGCAGCCAACGGCCTGCTGGTGTTCGGCCTGCTGACTGCCATGCTGGTCGAGACGCTGACGCAGATTCGACTGCGGCAACATGGGCGAATCTGATAGCACGCACGCCGGTATCGCCCGCCTGCTGAGCCATCAGTTCCATCCGATCAACGGCACCTGCAATCAAACACGACCTTGACTGTATGAACAATCATTATCCTTCGCTGTTCGAGCCTCTGGACCTGGGTTTCACGACCCTGTCCAACCGGATTCTCATGGGCTCGATGCACACGGGCCTGGAGGACAAGGCGCGCGATTATCCGAAGTTGGCGGCCTATTTTGCCGAGCGGGCTGCCGGCGGAGCAGGTCTGATCGTCACGGGGGGCATTGCGCCGTCGATCCGGGGCTGGCTGGCACCGTTCAGCGGTACGCTCAGCCATGGCTGGCAAGCAGGCCGACACCGGCTCGTCACATCCGCCGTGCATCAGGAAGGAGGCAAGATCTGCATGCAGATTCTGCATGCCGGACGCTATGGCTACCATCCGCTGGTGGTGTCCTCCACCGACAAACAGTCGCCGATCTCACCGTTCAAACCCCGGGCACTGTCCAGCCGCGGCATCGAATCGCAGATCCGGGCTTTCGCCCGCAGTGCGTCTCTGGCACGTGATGCAGGCTATGACGGGGTCGAGATCATGGGCTCGGAAGGGTATCTGATCAACCAGTTCCTGTCGCCGCGCGTGAATACGCGCAGTGATGAATGGGGCGGTGACGTCGAACGACGGCTGCGTCTGGCCGAGGCTATCGTCAGTCGTGTGCGTGAGGCGGTCGGTCCGGATTTCATTGTCATCTATCGCCTGTCGATGCTGGAACTGGTGGAAAACGGTAGTGACTGGCAAAGCATCGTGAAACAGGCCAGGGCGGTTGAAGCTGCCGGTGCCACCTTGATCACCACGGGTATCGGCTGGCACGAAGCACGCATCCCGACCATCGCCGCCATGGTGCCGCGAGGTGCCTTTGCGTCGGTAACGGCCAAGCTGAAGCCGGAAGTGGGCATACCTCTGGTGGCAACCAACCGGATCAACACCGTGCAGGTCGCCAATGAGATCGTCGCCAATGGCGATGCGGACATGGTGTCCATGGCCAGACCCTTTCTGGCTGATGCCGAATTTCCGCTCAAGGCCATGCAGGGCAGGCAGGACGAGATCAACGTCTGTATTGCCTGTAACCAGGCTTGTCTTGATCATGTCTTCCAGAAGAAACGAGCCAGCTGCCTGGTCAATCCTCGTGCCTGTCACGAAACCGAATTGTTGATAGAGCCTGCGGCCGTGCCGAAGTCCGTGTGTGTGGTCGGGGCCGGACCTGCAGGGCTTGCGGCAGCCACCACCGCAGCGCGCAGAGGGCATCGCGTGACACTGATCGACAGTGCCGCTGAGATCGGTGGCCAGTTCAACATGGCCCGACAGGTTCCGGGCAAGGAGGAGTTCAACGAGACCCTGCGCTACTTTGGCAGACAGATCGAGTTGACGGGGGTCGAACTTCGATTGAATCACCGGGTGGAGAATCCTGCGGAGCTTCAAGACTTCGACGAAATACTGCTGGCCAGCGGTGTGTCTCCACGTACCCCGGCCATCGATGGAATCGACCATGGCAAGGTACTGTCCTACATCGACGTACTACGCGGCCATGCGAACGTGGGCGCGCGGGTTGCGATCATCGGCGCCGGCGGCATCGGCTTCGATATCGCAGAGTATCTTCTGCATGCGGGCAGTGATGCCAGCCTCAACCCGACGACATTCATGGCCGAGTGGGGTATTGATGCAAGCTTCGAATCTGCCGGTGGTGTAACGGATTTCAATCCGGTGCATGCGCCGAACCGGGAGATCTTTCTGCTGCAGAGAAAACAGACCAAGGTGGGCAAGGGGCTGGGCAAGTCCACGGGCTGGATTCATCGCCGCTCACTGGCCATGCGTGACGTGCAGATGCTGAACGGCTGTGAATACGTGAGGATCGATGACGAGGGTTTGCATATCACTGTCAACGGTGAGGCTCGGCTGCTCGCGGTTGATCACATCATTGTCTGCGCAGGGCAGGAGCCACTGCGAGAATTGCAATCGCCCCTGGAGCAGCTTGGCAAGTCCGTTCATCTGATCGGCGGCGCGGATGTGGCAGCCGAGCTGGATGCCAAGCGAGCCATCGATCAGGGAACCCGTGTGGCGGCGGCCTTGTAAGCTGCTGATCCATGTGAGCAGCAGCTGGTCTATCATTGCTGCACCATTCGTTTGAAACAGATTCAGGGGCAGCTGAATGCACGGAATAATCGGAAAGATGATGTCGGTTCCCGATGGCCGGGAAGCGCTGATCAGGATTCTTCTCGACGCGAGCCGTAACATGCCTGGCTGCCTGAGTTACGTTGTTGCGCGTGACACCATGGACGAGAACGCGCTGTGGATTACCGAGGTCTGGGAGAGCCGGGAGGCGCACAAGCAGTCGATTGGATCAACCGACTTGCATCAGGCCATCGCCGAGTGCAAACACCTGATCAGCGGCTTCGGGCATCGCTTCGAAACGAGGCCTGCAGGTGGGCAGGGTTTGCCCTCAGCGCTGTCTGATCATGGCGGCTGATGCTTCTTGAACGGCTTGCCGATCGGTCTGAAATATTGCAAGGTAGGGGTGAATCCGCTCGCAGTCTGTAAACAATGAACGATGACAACGCCCTGCCATTGTCAGGCATTCGGGTCCTGGAGATGGGGCAGCTGATAGCCGGCCCCTTCGCCGGGCAGATGCTGGCAGCCTTTGGGGCAGAGGTTGTCAAGATCGAACCACCGGGCAGGGGCGATCCGCTGCGCACCTGGCGGGTGCTGGATGAGCAGGGCACCTCCTACTGGTGGCGCAGTCTGGCGCGCAACAAGAAGTCGGTGACCCTGGATCTGTCGCGCGAAGAGGGGGCTGATATTGCGCGACAGCTCATGTTGCAGGCCGATATCCTGATCGAGAATTTTCGCCCCGGTCGCATGGAAGCCTGGGGGCTGGGTCCGGATGAGGTGAAGACGCTGCATCCCGAGCTGATCTATACGCGCGTGTCGGGTTATGGGCAGAGCGGGCCCTATGCACGCAAGCCCGGTTTCGCCTCGGCCTGCGAAGCCGCTGGCGGGCTGCGTTACGTCAATGGGTATCCGGACGAGAAGCCGGTGCGCATGAACCTGTCCCTGGGAGATACACTGGCGGGCATGCACGCCACCGTGGGGGCTTTGTTGGCGCTCATCGCCCGGCAGAGGCTGGGGCAGGGCGGTCAGACCGTCGATGTGTCGATTGTCGAGTCGGTATTCAACATGCTCGAAGGTGTACTGCCCGAATACGATGGTGCCGGGGTCGTCCGCGAGCCCTCCGGCTCTACCGTGACCGGCATCGTGCCGACCAACACGTATCAATGCAGCGATGGTAGGTACATCGTGATTGGTGGGAATGGTGATTCGATATTCAAGCGCCTCATGGTGGCAATCGGTCAGGCGGAGCTGGCCGAGGATGTGCGCCTGGCGGATAACCGGGGCCGAGTGGCGAATGAGGCCGAGATCGATGCTCTGCTGTCAGCCTGGAGCGCAACGGTATCCTCCGCCGAGGCACTGGATATTCTCGATGCTGCCGATGTGCCGGCAGGTCCGGTCAATTCCATCGTCGACCTGGTGCAGGATCCACATTTCCAGTCCAGAGGCATGTTCGAAAGTCTGCCTGTCAATGGCGAGCCGCGACTGATGCCCGCGGTGCATCCGAAGCTTACGCAGACGCCGGCCAGATCGCGCTGGGCCGGACCGGAACTGGGCCAGCATACCGATGAGGTGCTGCGCAGCTGGCTGGATGCCGGACAGGACGATATTGCTGCCTGGCGAGCAAAGCGCCTGGTGTAATTGCCGCTGATTCTGTCTGCAGAATGTCCTGTGCGCGGACGGATCGGATCGCGTTTTTTCGGGCTCACCTGAAGAGCCCCGTTGCGCCTTGAGCAGTCCGCCGGTGACGCCGGATGGACTGTATGAGGCATTTCATGCGTTCTCGGGTCAAGTTGTCCGCGGCAGCGTCGATACGTTGTGCATGAGATGTATTCAGGATTGAGGATGCCGACGATTTCACAACTGCTGCGTTTCTCCATGGCTGCGGGCATGTATCTGCTGCTGATGTGGGGTTACATGGTGCTGCCCAATGCACAATGGTTTGCTGCGTTCCTGGCGCTGATAATGGCCGCCATGCTGGTCTACTGGGTTACCGAGACTCTGGTTGCGACCGAACTCTCGGTCAAGTCTGGCAAACAGGCACAGCGTGTTCGGTCCGGGCTCGGGGGTGCCGCCTTCGGGGGGCACGCCATCGGGGGGCCCGCCATCGGGGGGCCCGCCTGCGGGCGTCCCGGTATCACGATGCAGGACTGGCAGGAAAAACCCGAAGAGCCGATCGGTGGTGATCTGCGTTCATCGGCGCCGGGGTTGGATGCGGCCGTCCTGAGGCTTGATTCATTGAAATCGGAATTGATGGTCCAGTACGCTCAATTCGGTCGGGATCAGTCGTTGATCAACAGCAGAGGACTCGGGTCCTGGCACGGAAAACGGAATTTTCACAAACCATCATGACCAGTCCCATCGAACCACAGGCACTGAAGGCCATAGCCACCCTGCAACGGCCCGGTAAACCGGACCTGCTGCAGCGTATTGTCGACCTGTTCAAGTCAGAGTCGCCTGCCGCCATCGAGATCATACGGCGGGGGTTGGATGCGGATGATCTGCAAGCGGTGGGTAACGCAGCCCATGGCTTGAAGTCCAGCAGCGCCTATGTCGGTGCAAGAATCCTGTCGGAACGTTGTCGCGAGCTGGAGGCCGCGGCCCGCGAAGAGAATCATCCAGCCTGCCACGCATTGGGCGATGGTGTGGAAGAACTGTTCGACGACAGCGTTGAGGCACTCGACCTGTACATGGCAAAGGTTGCCTGATGAGCCTCGTGTCTTCACAAGCGTTGCAGATGGAGATGCCGAGCGTGCAGCGCGAACGTCCTGTCGTGTTGCATGTGGATGACGATATCGGCAGTCTGCTGATGGCTGAAGGGGCCTTGGAAGAGGCCGGTTTCGATGTGCTGCATGCCGCCGATGGCAAAGAAGCCATCGACATGTATCGGTCTCACGAGCCGGACCTGGTCATCATGGATGCCGTCATGCCGGTCATGGATGGCTTCGATGCCATCAAGGGCATTCGCAAACTGCCGGGTGGTCTGCATGTGCCCATACTCATGATTACCGGACTGGAGGACCTGGACTCGATCACACGTGCCTACGACGAAGGGGTCACTGATTTCCTGACCAAACCGGTGAACTTCTACATCCTGCCTTACCGAGTGCAGTATCTGCTGCGTTCCAAATTGACAGCCGATGCCTTGCGTGTCAGTCAGTCGAAACTGGACAATGCCCAGCGCATTGCCAGACTTGGCAATTGGGAGTGGTGCCTGGGTAATCAGAGCATGTCATCGTCACGCGAGTTCGGCCGTGTGATGGGGTTGCTGGAGGGCCAGGTTGTGGACAACTGGGATGAATTTCTCGACCGCATTGTCGACGGCGATCGTCAGAGTGTCCGTGTGATGGCCGAGCATGCCGTGGACGAGAAACAGCCCTTCAATATCGAGTTCTGCGTGCCAGACTTGCATGGTGAGTCGACACGTCGCATTCGTCTGGAGGCTGAGCCCTATTGCAACGAGAGTGGTGAATGCACTCACATGATGGGCACCATTCAGGATATTACCGAGCGCACCAATGCCCAGAAGCAGATTCATGACCTGGCCTATTTCGATCTGGTCACCGGCCTGCCCAATCGTGCCCAGCTGAATGAGCAACTGCGTTACACGCTGAAACTGGCCAAACGCAATCAGGGCAAATTCGCTCTGCTGTTTCTGGATCTGGACCATTTCAAGCAGGTCAACGATACTCTGGGTCACGATGCCGGTGATGCGTTGCTCAAGCAGGTGTCTGGTCGGCTGGTTGGTGTGGTTCGCGGTGGTGACATGGTCAGCACGACCAGTGAGAACATCGACTTCGACGAGATCGAATCACCGCATACGGTCGCTCGACTGGGCGGTGATGAGTTTGTCGTGTTGCTAAGCCAGATCAACCGGGCTGAGGATGCGGCTCGCGTGGCAGAGCGCATCGCCAAGTCGATCAGTACGCCCTACGACATTGGCGAGCAGCGTGTGTCGGTGACCACGACCATCGGTATCAGTGTCTTTCCGGCAGATGGTGTGACCACGGAAGTGCTGATGAAGAATGCCGATATCGCCATGTACCACGCCAAGGAGTCCGGACGTAACGGCTATCAGTTCTATTCTCGTCAGATCCACGAGCAGGCGCTGGCCAGATTCTCGATGGAAAGTGAACTGAAAAATGCGATAGAAAACGAACAACTGACTCTGGTGTATCAGCCGAAGGTCAATCTCGATGATGGCAGTGTCAGTGGCGTCGAGGCGCTGATTCGCTGGGATCATGAGATCTACGGTACGGTCAATCCGACTGAATTCATTCCACTGGCGGAAGAGACCGGACTGATACTGCCGCTGGGTCGCTGGGTGCTTTGCGAGGCCACTCGCCAGATGCAGGCGTGGATAGATGGCGGGCTTGAGCCGATCATCATTGCGGTGAATTGCTCCTCCGTGCAGTTCATGCGCAGCGACATGATCACCGATATCAATACCGCGATTGCCTACAGTGGGCTTGACCCGCATCTGCTTGAAATCGAATTGACGGAAAGTCTGCTGTTCAAGGATATCGAGCTGGGTATACGAAGTCTGCGTGACATGAAGGCCCTGGGTATTCAGGTGGCCATCGATGATTTCGGAACCGGCTTCTCCTCCCTGACCTACCTGAAACGGCTGCCGGTGGACAAGCTCAAGATCGATCGTTCCTTTGTCAAGGATCTCGGGGTCGACGCAGGAGATGTGGCCATCGTGTCAGCCATCATCACACTGAGCCACAATCTGAATCTGACGGTGGTGGCCGAGGGTGTCGAGACTCGGCAGCAATATGACATTCTGCACGGCTTTGATTGCAACGAGGCGCAGGGCTTCCTGATCAGCCACCCCATGCAGGCCGATGAAATGCAACAGTGGCTGATTCGTGCCACCAACCGAGTCGAGCGCAAGGTATCCTGACTCTAGTGGGTCGAGCGGAAAGCAACGTGTTATTCAGCGTCTGCGTACGGCCGTCCGGTTCAGGGTCATGTTGACCGGAGCGCAGCTCTCGGTGACACTGTGCCATTGCAGGCAAGAAAGCGGAAAGCTGATCGTGAGCAGCGAACACCAGACAGTCTCCTCCCCAGTGGCAGCTTCGTCCTCATTGCTGATGGATGAAGATGCCTTTCGTGAAATTCTCGATGAGCGTCTGCCCTTTGCCGGCATGATGGGTATCGCCGTGGATTACTTTGCCGAGGATCACGTCCGTCTGCGGGCGCTGTACGACGAACGCTTTCTGCGTCCCGGCGGCACCATCGCCGGACCCGTCATGATGGGACTGGCCGATGCCGCACTGTATGCGTTGGTGTTGTCGCGCATCGGACCGGTGGAACTGGCGGTGACCACCAGTCTGTCCATCAACTTCCTGCGCAAGCCGGGAACCGCGGATGTGGTGGCCGACGCCCGCATGCTGAAACTCGGCAAGCGACTGGCGGTGGGGGAGGTGACGCTGTTCAGTGAGCACTCCGGTGCTGATGATCCGGTGGCCCATGTCACCGGCACCTATTCCATACCACCGCCCGATCAGCGGGGCTGATCGTCTCCGGCGCTGAGTCTTGCCGTGTTTCCCGGTCGGCCCACTGGCAAACCGGGCTGTGATCAGGAGGCGTCCACCTCGTTGTCACCGGCTGTCGGCGACTGACTGTCGGGACTGCGACGCCGTTCCAGGCAGGCATGCAGAACCGTGAGTCTTTCATCAGGCTTCATGACGCCCCAGCAGCCTATTTCATCCAGGGTGCGCAGGCAGCCTTCGCACAGCTGCCTGTCCTTGTCGATACGGCAGATGCCAATGCAGGGTGAAGGAATATCGGCGTACATGGTCAGATTCGGTCCGGTGTCAGTCTGCAGTGTTGTCGCTGGCAGCCAGCAAGGCTCTGGCGGCTCTTGATTGCGTGTCGCGCTGCAATTGTTCGCTGATGTAACGGCTGGCTTCAAGCAGTCGCGGGAAGTCGACGCCGTGTTCGATACCCAGGCCGTCGAGCAGATAGACCACATCTTCGGTGGCGACATTGCCGGTGGCGCCCCGGGCATAGGGGCATCCGCCGAGGCCGGCGATAGAGGTGTCGATGGTAGCCACGCCGTATTGCAGGGCAATCACCAGATTTGCCAGAGCCTGTCCGTAGGTGTCGTGACAGTGCATGGCCAGTCGTTCAACCGCAATGTCATCTCCAAGCAGGGTATCGAGCAGGCGGCTCGTGCTGCCGGCCGTACCCGTGCCGATGGTGTCGCCCAGTGAGACTTCATGGCAGCCCATGTCCAGCAACTGACGGGTCAGCTGACTGACAGCCGCAGGTTCCACAGAACCCTCATAGGGGCATCCCAGCACGCAGGACAGGTAGCCGCGTACCGGTATGTCCAGGGCCAGGGCGCGCTTCAGCACCGGTTCGAAACGCTGCAGGGTCTCGCTGATACTGGCATTGAGATTCTTGCGCGAGAAGCTCTCCGTCACGGCGGCAAAGATGGCGACCTCACTGACGTCTGCGTCGATGGCCGCATCGAGGCCTCTCTCGTTGGGCGTCAGGGCGGTGTAACGAGTTCCAGGGCGACGCTTTATGCTGTTGAAAACGGCGCCCGAGTCAGCCATCTGCGGTACCCAGCGGGGGGAGACAAAGGAGCCGGTTTCTATGACCGATAGTCCGCTGGCAGACAGCTTGTCCACCAAGGTGGCTTTTTGTATAACGCTCAGGGCGGTCGCTTCGTTCTGCAGGCCATCTCGTGGTCCGACCTCCACCAGAGTGACCTTATCGGGGTAGTTCACGCGTTCAGGGTTCCGCTTGGGTGGCTGATGGATGGGGCACTCATGCGGAGGATAGCGCGTTACACTCCTGATTGTCTTTTACACACTCGCAGCTTGATCCATGAAGGTCTTCAATTTCGGCTCCATCAATATCGACATGGTCTACCGGGTGCCACACCTGGTACAGCCGGGGGAAACCCTGTCCAGTCGCTCGCTTGAAACCGTGCTGGGTGGCAAGGGTGCGAATCAGTCGGTGGCGCTGGCCCGCGCCGGCATCGATGTGCGTCACATCGGTCGTATCGGGGCATCCGATCAGTGGGCTGCCGAGCAGATGAAGGCGGCAGGCGTTGACATTCAGGCCGTGGAGCAGGTGGACGGGTCCAGCGGTCATGCCATCATTCAGGTGGATGACAGGGGTGAAAACTCCATTATCCTGCATGGTGGCGCCAATCAGAGTTTTGATCGCTCGGTGCTGGAGCAGCAGCTGAGCGAGGCTCAGGCCGGTGACTGGTTGCTGATGCAGAACGAATGCAACGATATCGCCGAGGCCTTCGATATTGCCCGGCAGCGCAAGCTGTCAATCGCCTTCAATCCGGCACCGATGACGGCCGCCGTCCGGCAGTTGCCGCTGACGCAATGCGATGTTCTGATCGTCAATGAAACCGAGGCGACCGATCTGGCCGAGTCCGACGATCCGGACAAGGCTCTGGCCATTCTGGCCGAACGCTATCCGAACACCCGCCTGGTGTTGACGCTCGGCTCGCGCGGCGCCTTGCTGCAATACAAGGGACAACAGGTGCAGGAAGCGGCGGTTCCGGTCGATGTTGTCGATACGACGGGAGCCGGGGATACCTTTGTGGGATACTTCCTTGCCGGACTCATACAGGGGCTGGCTGAAAAGGAGGCATTACAGCGCGCCTGTCGCGCTGCAGCCCTGTCGGTAACGGTGGCTGGCGCCACGCCCAGCATCCCGACCCTTGCCGATGTCGACAGCACACAGGACGATTGAACGAAACTGACCATGCACAAGATCATCATTGACACCGACCCGGGTGTAGACGACACCATGGCGATTGCCTATGCCATGGCCCATCCGGACATCGAACTGCTGGGGCTGACGACCGTCTTCGGCAATATCAATATCGACTACTCGACCCGCAACGCCCAGTACATTCTGGACGTGCTGGGCGCCGAGTCGGTTGCCGTGGCGCGCGGTGCCTCCATTCCGCTGGTGCAATCACCCTTGCCGCATGCCGATTTCGTGCACGGCGGCGATGGTCTGGGCAATGTCTATCCGGGCAGTCAGCCGGGAGCGCCTGCCGCCAGCGCCGCAGCGCTGCGCAGCGAGGCGCGACATGCGCAACTGGAGCCTGTCGACGCCGCCGATTTCATCATTCAGAGCGCCCGTGAAAACCCCGGTGAAATCACGATCGTGGCCGTGGGGCCCTTGACCAACGTGGCCGAGGCCTATCGTCGTGAGCCGGGCCTGCCAGAACTGGTTGCAGGTCTGGTCATCATGGGCGGTTGTATCGATGAGCCGGGCAATGTCTCCCCGGTCGCCGAAGCCAACTTCCTCAATGACCCACATGCTGCCGATGAGCTACTGGCTGCCGACTGGCCAGCCACCATCGTCGGTCTGGATGTCACTCACCGCATCATGCTCACCGACAGTCACCTGAAACAACTGGATGACCAGGCCGGCGAGACCGGAGCGCTTATCTGGCAGAGCAGCCGTTTCTACGTCGATTTCTATACACAGAGCGGTGCGGCCAAGGGACTCGATGAGCCACAATGCGCCATGCATGATGCTGCAGCCGTTGCCTATGTATTGCAGCCGGATGCCTTCACGGTTGAAAAGGGGGCTGCTCGTGTGGTGCCTGAGGGTATTGCCGTCGGTCAGCTGGCACTGGATCGCAAGGGCTATGCCTACGCCGTCCCCCACTGGCAGGATCGCCCGTCCAGTGCGGTCTGCATGACAGTCGATGCAGAACGTGTGCGAGAGCACTTTCTACAGACTATCATCAGTCATCATCGACGTTGAGGGGTAGTCATGAAGACTTCGGCAAGCTTGTATGCCAGCGCGGCTGGCACGTGCCTGTTGCTCAGTGGTTGTGGCTGGGTGGATTCAGCAGGAACTTCGGGCGTGCCGGTCACCGAGGTCTTTCTCGATGACCAGCCGGTGGATAGTGCCATCGTGCTCAACGAAAAAACCATTGCACACCTTGCGACGGCGCGTAATACCACCGCATCGGGAGAGCAGACATTCAGCTGGGGCAGCACACCGCTGGAGCAAGGTAATCTGGCCATTTGCTCGGACCTGCCGGATTTCAGGGCCGACCTGGCCGCAGGATCGTTGACAGAGGCCTGCACCAATCCAGACGAATGTTCCGTGAATTTCGAACAGGTGGAAACCGATGACCAGCTGGCGGAATTCAACCTGTTGGCACCCGAACTGCGAGCGTCTGTAGGCCTCCGGTATCGATTGACCGTCACCGGCAGCGATGGGCTGAAAAACACGAGTGACTATGACTTCTGTCTGATCGCCATCAATGAAGCGCCACTGGCCGTCAACGATACTTTTGTAGTGCTGGAAGGCACGCGTGAAGTCTTTGCCGCCGACGAATTGAATCTGCTGAGCAACGACAGTGATGATGACGATGTCGGCAACCAGGGATTACGGGTCTTGACCGAGCCTCTGGAGGCTCCACAGAGTGCGGAATTCTTCGAGCTGAGCGAGGCGGGCGATGGCAGTTTCATCTACGAGTCGAGCCTGAACGGTATTGGCGCCGATCAGTTCGACAGCTTCGTCTACCAGCTCACTGATGGTGTGCATGTGTCCACGGCCACCGCCACCATTCGTATCGTTGCCGCCAATCAGGTGCCGGAGTTGCTGGACGATGTGCCTGAATTGCTGGCCACCGAGGGCGAGGATTTCGTGGAGAATCTTGGCCTTTATTTTGCTGATCCAGAAGAGGCTGAGCTGGTCTTCTCGCTGGCGCTCGCGACACCGTTGCCCGATGACGGCACACTCAGCCTGAGTGAGGATGGTGTTCTGTCCGGGGTTCCCGGTGAAGAGGATGTCGGTACTCATGTGCTGACGCTGATTGTCAGTGATGGAGGAGCCGTTCTGGAAACCGATATCATCCTGGTGATCGAGGCGGCGCCCGTGGTCGCCGAGAACTCGGCACCGGAATATGTGGAGGACACCGTGTTCAATCAGATAATCCTGCTGGGAAGATCTATTCGGCCTGTGATTCCAGAATTCATCGATCCGGATGGTGATACGCTGAGTTTTGCCATTGCTGGAAACAGTGTCTTGCCGGATGGTGTCGAGATCGACGAGGAAACGGGCATTGTGTCGGGTACTCCAACCGAGAAGACCAATGTGCGCAACTTGCGTATCGAGGCTACAGATTCTCTGGGTGAGACCGCTGTTTCCGATACCTTCTACATCTGGGTGCGATAGATTTGCATGACTCGTAGTGCTGCAGCGCCATATCTGTTCGTCAAGCATTCCGCCAACTGGAATGTGGATCGCTGTACACGCTGGATGTCCGATAACGGCCAGGTGGTTGACTGGTGTTACCCCGTCAATGACGACCCCTTTCCAGACCCCCGCGGTTACGCCGGGGTCATGGTCTTCGGGGGGGCCAACAGTGCCAACGATTGTTCCGACTTCGACTGGGTCAGACGCGAACTGGTCTTTGTCGAGCAATGCCTGAAGCATGACGTCCCGTTTCTGGGTATCTGCCTCGGCGCGCAGATTCTGGCCCGGGTGCTGGGTGCGCGAGTCAGACCGCATGAGAACGCGGTACAGGAAGTCGGCTTTCATCGGGTTGATCCGGTCCCCGGTGAATCGGATTTTCTGCAATCCCCGCTGACCGTCATGCAGTGGCACTCGGAAGGCTTCGAGCTGCCGCCCGATACCCGGCGCATCGCCACCGGTGAACACTTTCCGAATCAGGCCTACCGGCTCAATGATCGTGTCATGGGTATGCAGTTCCATCCGGAGGTGAACCCGGAAGTGCTGTCTATCTGGCAGGAGCGCAACCGGCTCAAGAAGCCGGAGCAGTTCACGGACGAGGAGCGTGCCCGCATGATGAGCGATGCTCACCTGCACGATGCCAGTGTGACGCTCTGGCTTGATAGCGTGATGAGAGACTGGACCCGGACCGGATAAACTCCGGGCGCATCGGCTACCATGGCGCAGGGAGGAATTCATGCGCACATATTTCATCACGGGTTCGGTTATCACTGTCCTGCTGGTCTTGCTGCTGGCACAGCTCTGGGCCCCGATCCTCTGGTTGCTTCTGGTCATCCTGCCACTGATCGGTGTGGGTGCCCATGACATGGTGCAGGCCGAACATTCGCTGCGACGCAATTACCCATTGTTCAGCCGCGGACGCTGGCTGCTCGAGGGGCTGCGACCCTTCGTGCGTCAGTACCTGTTCGAATCTGAAACCGATGGCGCTCCGGTCTCGCGCATGTTCCGCTCCGTGGTCTATCAACGCGCCAAGGGACAGAATGACACGGTGCCATTCGGTACCAAATTCGATACCTATCGCGATGGCTATGAGTGGATCGCGCATTCGATTGCCGCCATTGATATCCATGGCACGGACAATGATCCTCGGGTCAGGGTGGGTGGTCCCGATTGTTCTCAACCTTACTCTGCCAGCCTGCTGAACATCAGCGCCATGAGCTTCGGTTCACTCAGCGCCAATGCCATTCGGGCGCTCAATGAGGGAGCCGGTCTGGGCAGCTTTGCCCACAACACCGGTGAAGGGGGTCTGTCGACGTATCACCTGGAAGGCGGTGGCGATATCATCTGGCAGATCGGTACCGGCTACTTCGGTTGCCGAACGGCACAAGGGGGCTTTGATGCCGACAAGTTTGCCGAAAATGCAGTGCGAGACCGGGTGAAGATGATCGAGATAAAGCTCTCGCAAGGCGCCAAGCCCGGTCATGGCGGTATCTTGCCAGCGGTCAAGAATACCGCAGAAATTGCAGCGGCCAGAGGTGTGGAAGAGGGCACCATGGTGGCCTCTCCTCCCGGCCATTCCGCCTTCTCGACGCCGCTGGAGATGATGCAGTTCATCGCCAGGCTACGCGCGCTGAGCGGCGGTAAACCCATCGGTTTCAAACTGTGTGTCGGGCGCGAAAGTGAATTCGTGGCCATTTGCAAGGCCATGGTGGAAACCGGCATCAAACCCGATTTCATCACGGTGGATGGAGGTGAGGGCGGTACGGGTGCGGCACCGCTGGAATTCTCGAACTCCGTGGGTATGCCATTGCGTGATGGTCTGGCCTTCGTCTGTGATTGCCTGTCGGGTTTCGACCTGAAGAAGGACATCCGGGTAATTGCGGTGGGCAAGATCTTCACCGCGTTTCATATCGTGAAGAACCTGAGTATCGGTGCCGACCTGTGTTACTGCGCCCGTGGCTTCATGATGTCGCTCGGTTGCGTCCAGTCACTGGTGTGCAATACCAATCATTGCCCGACGGGTATCGCCACTCAGGATCCGAAGCTTGCCAAGGGGCTGGTCATCACGGACAAGCGATTGCGGGTGCAGCGCTTTCATGACGAGACCGTCGAGCGCGTCAACGAGATTGTGGCGGCGGCCGGTCTGCATACGCCGTGTGAGCTGAATCGAACGCATGTCTACCGGCGCATCAATCAGCATGACATTCGGCGTTACGATCAGCTGTTCCCGTACACCAATGTCGGCAGCTTGCTGCAGGCACCGTTTCCGGCTCGATTCGAACAACAGATGGCCGAGTCCGACGCCAGTACCTTCATGCCAGTCAGTTATATTGCCGAGCATGCAGCAGGTATCAAGCAACTGGATGAAGCCGCGAGCGCCTGAGTGTCGCTGCGAGACGCATGGGACGGTGGCGGGCGAGAGTATGCTGCACCGGGGAGCCATGAAACGATGGCAGGCGAGCGAGTTCAACAGGCACGAGTGCCCATGAACATGGCAATGGAAAAACGAATGCGGCTGCAAGGGTCTGTCGTGTGATTGCTGAATCCAGCAATCTGCTGCTGAACATCTTCATCTACCTGTTGGCAGGCCTGCTGGCAGTGCCCAGTGCCAAGCGCCTGGGCCTGGGGCCGGTCTTCGGTTATCTGCTGGCAGGGATCCTGATCGGCCCCTGGGGTCTGGCGCTGATTCGTGATGTCGAACACATCGACCTGTTCTCACGGGTCGCCACGGTCCTGCTGTTGTTTCTGGCGGCATTGCAGGCGACGCCGGCACGAGTCAAGCGGTTGCTCGATGGCGGAATCACGCTGGGTATCCTGCAGTTTGTCCTGACATCCTTGCTGATCATGCTGGTGGGTATGCTGATCGGGCATCCCTGGCATCATGCTCTGGTGGCGGGGCTGGCCCTGTCCATTTCATCCGAAGCCGTCGCCACTCACGCCTTCAACGAGCGCTATCCGACTGGCTCACCACTGACCGAAGCCGGTCACCAGCTGCTCCTGACGCAGGCGATGGCGATTGTCCCGGTCTTCGTACTGCTGCCTCTGCTTGGTTTCGAGGCCACCATTACCCAGGGCAGTCCCTGGCCGCGCGTCATCATGGGACTGATGTTTCTTGGCGGTTTCGGTCTTTTCGGGCATCTGATGTTGCGTCACGCCTTTCGTTATGTGGTCAGCGTCGGGCTGGATGAGGTGTTTGCCGCGTTCGCCCTGTTGCTGACCATCGGCTTGTTGCTGGTGGTGCGTGCACTCGACCTGCCACTGGAGCTGGGCGCCTTGTTGGGTGGTCTGCTACTGATCCGTTCCGAATACGGGTCTGCCATTCGCATCGCCATGCGTCCGTTCAGTGGTCTGCTGGTGGGCATGTTCTTCATCGCCACCGGCATGCAGATCGACTTTGCCACCTTCATCCGCAAGCCGCTGGAGACCTTCGCCCTGGTGGCCCTGCTGGTGTTCGTCAAGGCCTGGATCGTGCGCAATATCCTGCGCCACTCCAAGGTGCCACGGCAGCAGCGCATCTGGCTGGCGACCGTGCTGGCACAAAGCGGCGAACTGGCCTTCGTTGTCATCGCTCTGGCCATCAGCTATCAGGCCATCCCGGACAAGCTGGCCGCGCAACTGGTGCTGGTGGTGGCTCTGTCCATGCTGACAACGCCCATACTGCTGTTCTTCGCCGCGCGCCGTGATACCTTGCCGGCGCGTCAGCAGACGGGTACCGGTGTGGATGCGGGTGAGACCGCCGATTCGCAGGTCATCGTTGCAGGCTACGGGCGAGTCGGTTGCGTGGTCGCCCGCATGCTGCAGGAAAACGGCTTTCGGGCCGTCGTCATCGATCACAGTCCGGACCGTTTCACGGCTCTGCGCAACGCCGGTTTTGTCGGCTTCTACGGTGATGCGACTCGCCCCGATCTGCTGGAGGCTGCGGGTGCTGCCCGGGCGGCGGTGCTGGTGATTGCACTGGATGATCCGGAGGCCGCCTCCGACCTGCTCAAGCGAGTGCGACGCGAGTATCCTCACTTGAGCGTACTGGCGCGGGCCGTCGGCACCTCCGATGAGCATCGCCTGCTGCGCGACGGAGCTGATCGAGCCTATGGCGAGACATTTGAAACTGCTCTGTTGATCGGCGAAGATGTGCTCGAACTGGTGGGGGTCTCACCGCTGGATGCTCAGGCACTGGCCGAGCGCTTTCGGGATGCGGCTCTGGAGTCGCAGCCCGCACCGGTATCACGAGATTGAGTTGCGCCAGGAACGCGTGACGCCAGGCGTCACCAAACAAGGGAATCTGAATTGTCATGAAAGGTAATGATGTGGAATCGCTCACCAAACTGCTCAAGGAGCACGAGGTGGCGTTGTCGGCCGTCAAGGCCAACAAACTGATGTTGCAGCTGGGTCTGCTGGAAGAGGCAACCCGCGAGAGCGCCACGCGACCGGGTGTCATGAAGAAGTACAAGGTGCTGAGCGAGAAGGGGCTTGATTACGGGGTCAACGAAGAAAATCCGCAGAGCCCTGATCAGACCTCGCCCTACTATTACAAGGACACGTTTGCCGAGCTGGCAGCGATCCTGGTGGCGGCCAACGAGTCGGCGGGTAAATAGCGTCCCGCTGCCGGCCGTTAAAACAGTTTATCGGTGGCGATTTGAGTGGCATTGGTGCCGAAATGTATCGTGCTACACTCGAAACAGGCGACTGAGACGCTCCCGGTAGCTTTATGATCGGCAACTGCAGTCGTTACCAACTCTCAGAGGAACAACACTATGACAATCTCACGCCTTGGCGTAATTGCCGGGATATTGCTGGCTTCCACGGCTGCCTCTGCAGCTGACATTTCGCCAGCAGTCGTGTTTGACATGGGCGGCAAGTTTGACAAGTCGTTCAACCAGGGTGTCTACGATGGCGCCGAGCGGTTCAAGGAAGAAACCGGCATTGCCTATCGTGAATTCGAAGTCACCAACGAGACCCAGCGTGAGCAGGCAATCCGGAAGATGGCACAACGTGGCGCCAACCCGATTGTCGGTGTCGGCTTCGCCCAGGCAGGCCCCATGGAGACTGTCGCGAAGGAATTTCCCGATACCCGTTTCACCCTGATCGACGGTGTTGTTGACCTGCCCAATGTGCAGTCGGTCGTCTTCAAGGAACAGGAAGGTTCGTTTCTGGTTGGTGTACTGGCAGCCATGGCTTCCGAAAGCAATATGGTCGGCTTCGTCGGTGGCATGGACATCCCGCTGATTCGTCGCTTTGCCTGTGGTTACGAGCAGGGTGCCAAGCACGCC
This sequence comes from uncultured Granulosicoccus sp., assembly GCA_947499955.1. Taxonomy (GTDB): domain Bacteria; phylum Pseudomonadota; class Gammaproteobacteria; order Granulosicoccales; family Granulosicoccaceae; genus Granulosicoccus. The sequence goes on along the minus strand of CANMQI010000005.1, from coordinate 191,117 downwards.
GACCCGGCTGTGGACGTGATCCAGAACATGACCGGTACCACACCGTCTGCCTGGAACGATCCTGGCCGTGGCAGTGAGCTGGCCAAGGGACAGTTCGATCGTGGCGTCGATGTCATCTATGCCGCCGCCGGTGGTACGGGTATCGGTGTCTATCAGGCTGCCAAAGACGGTGGCAAGCTGGCAATCGGTGTCGATTCCAACCAGAACTACCTGCACCCTGGCAGCATGCTGACCTCCATGCTCAAGCGCGTGGACGTGGCAGCCTACAATGCTTTCAAACAGGCGATGGACGGCACCTGGGAAGCGGGTATCAAGGATCTGGGACTGGCCGAAGGCGCTGTTGGCTGGGCACTGGATGAACACAACGAAGCACTGATTACCGACGACATGAAAGCGGCTGTGGAAGCTGCGACGGCGAGCATCGTTGCCGGTGAAATCAGCGTTCATGACTACATGAGCGATAACAGCTGTTCTTACTGATCAACGCTATCTGACCTCTATGATGCAGGCAACACAACGGGTACCGGGTTGTCCGGATCATGGTTGATGACATTGATACAGACGCAGGCGGAGGCACTTCGGTGAGTCCGCCTGCGGATTCAGGCACTGGCCCGCTGGCCATCGAACTGCGTGGCATATCCAAACGATTTGGCGCCGTTCGGGCCAATCGGGATATCGACCTGAAGGTCGCCCGGGGAACCATCCACGGTATCGTGGGCGAAAACGGGGCAGGCAAGTCCACCCTCATGAGCATTCTGTACGGCTTCTATCAGGCCGACAGCGGTGAAGTGCTCATCAATGGCAAGCTGGTTGCCATTCACGATTCAAGCGATGCCATTGCTGCCGGCATTGGCATGGTGCATCAGCACTTCATGCTGGTCGACACTTTCAGCGTGCTGGAAAATGTCATGCTCGGCGCCGAAGGCAATGCGCTGCTGTCACACAGTGCTGCGGCCGCTCGCAAGGAGCTGCAACGTCTGGCCGATGAATACCAGCTGTCCGTGCATGTCGATTCACTGGTGTCGGATCTGCCCGTCGGTGAGCAACAGCGTACCGAGATTCTCAAGGCGCTCTACCGTCATGCCGAGATCCTGATTCTCGACGAACCGACCGGCGTACTGACTCCGCAAGAGGCCGATCAGCTGTTTGTCGTGCTCAATGCGCTGAAAGAGCGCGGCGTGACCATCATCCTGATCACGCACAAGCTGCGTGAAATCATGGACGTGACTGACACCGTGTCCGTGCTGCGCATGGGCGAGATGGTGTCACACCTGAATACCAGAGATACCAGCATGAGTGAGCTGGCCGAACTGATGGTCGGCCGCAAGCTGGAAACCAGGAATTATCATCGAGACGAGCCCTTGCCTGCAGATACCGCCAACGGTATCGAGGTGGTCGATCTGGGTGTCGTGGACAAGACCGGCAAGGCACGGCTGAAGAATCTGTCCTTCGAGGTCAAGCGCGGTGAAATTCTCGGCGTGGCCGGTGTGGCCGGCAACGGTCAGAGCACGCTGCTCGAGGTGCTGTCGGGCATCCAGTCACCGACCAGCGGGCACTTCATCATCAACGGTCAGCAGGTGTCGGCCGAGCAGCCGATCAACCCCTCGCAGATGCGCCAGCTGAAAGTGCAGCATGTGCCCGAGGATCGGCTCAAGCTGGGTCTGGTGAAGTCGTTCACCGCCGCGGAAAGTTCGGTGCTCGGCTATCAGCGCGCCGACCGTTTCAATTTGCGCGGCATGCTGCGTCTGAGTACCATTCGCGCTGCCTGTCGGCGCCTGATGGAAGGGCTCGATGTGCGGCCTGCCGACCCCAATCTCAGGTCGGCCTCGTTCTCCGGCGGCAATCAGCAGAAGCTGATACTGGCGCGCGAGCTCGAACGTCAGCCGGAAGTCCTGCTGGTGGGGCAGCCCACTCGCGGGGTGGATATCGGTGCCATCGAACTCATTCACGAAAAGATCATCGAAATGCGGGACAAGGGCTGTGCCATTTTACTGGTGTCGGTCGAACTGGACGAAATCATGAGCCTGGCCGATCGCATCATTGTCATGTACGAGGGCCAGGTTGTGGCGGAAGTCAACGGGCGTGATGCCAACAAGACTCAGTTGGGCCTGATGATGGCCAATGCACATCAGGATCCCGCGGCATGAGCATCAATACCAGTAGCATTCCTCTGCCAGCCTGGCTGGAGATCGGTCTCATACCGGTCCTGAACATCGTCATGGCGCTGTTCTTCTCCGGCCTGATCATGCTGGCCATTGGCGTGAATCCCATCGAAGCGGTTGGCATCATGATCAACGGGGCCTTCGGCTACGATGAGGCCATCGGTTACACCCTGTACTACACCACCAATTTCATCTTCACGGGACTTGCCGTGGCGGTTGCCTTCCATGCCAATCTGTTCAATATCGGTGGGGAAGGGCAGGCCTACATCGGTGGTCTGGGGGTCGGTCTGGTGTTCCTGCTGCTCGACAAGTACCTGCCGATGATCCTGCTGATTCCGCTGGGCATCATCGCTGCCGGACTGTTCGGTGCTGCCTGGGCGTATATTCCTGCCTGGTTGCAGGCGCACCGCGGTAGTCATATCGTCATCACCACCATCATGTTCAACTTCATTGCCTCCTCCATCATGGTGTACCTGCTGGTGAACGTGCTGATCAAGCCGGGGCAGATGTCGCCGGAGACTCGCCAGTTCGATGAATCCGCCTGGCTGCCCTTCATGCACGATGTGCTGGGCTGGTTCGGTATGGAGGTGACACGTTCACCACTGAACCTGTCGCTGGTGTTCGCACTGATCTGCTGTGTGTTCGTCTGGGTCTATATCTGGCGTACGCGCTGGGGGTACGAACTGCGTACCTCGGGCCAGAGTGAGGCGGCGGCACGTTATGCGGGTATCAAGCCCAAGACCGTCATCATCACGGCCATGTGCGTGTCCGGTGCATTGGCAGGCTTTGTGGCCGTCAACGAGATCATGGGCGTGCATCATCGACTGCTGCTCAACTTCACCGCCGGCTACGGCTTTACCGGTATCGCCGTGTCGCTGATGGGGCGCAATCATCCGGTGGGCATCATCATGGCCAGCCTGCTGTTCGGTGTGCTGTATCAGGGTGGGGCGGAACTGGCCTTCGAGATTCCCACGATTACCCGTGAGATGGTGGTGGCCATTCAAGGACTCATCATCCTGTTCTCCGGTGCACTGGCGCTCATGCTGCGACCCTGGGTCGTGAAGGTGTACCTGAAATTCAAGCCCGTTGACGAGGTGGTGCCTGCCTGATGGATGCGCTCTCCGGATTCTTCGCCATACTCGACGCCACCCTGCGGGTGTCCACACCCTTGATTCTGGCCGCCATGGCCGGATTGTTCTCCGAACGCTCCGGCATTGTCGACATCAGCCTTGAAGGCAAGATGCTGGCATCAGCCTTCGCGGCGGCAGCGGTTGCGGCCGTCACCGGCAGCGCCTGGCTGGCGCTGGGTACCGGCATACTGGTTGGCATTGCACTGGCGCTGGTGCACGGCTTTGCCTGCATCACTCACCGTGGTAATCAGGTAGTCAGTGGGCTGGCCATCAATATCCTGGCTTCCGGTCTGACGGTGGTACTGGGCATTGCCTGGTTCGCCCAGGGTGGGCAGACACCGTCGCTGGGCAGCGGTGCGCGCTTCATGCCGCTGGAACTGCCACTGGCCGAGGCGGCGCGCTCCGTGCCGGTCATCGGGCCTTTCTACAGTGACGTCATCAGTGGTCACAACGTGCTGGTGTATGTGGCCTGGCTGGCCGTCTTTGCCACCTGGTGGGTGGTCTACCGCACCCGTTTCGGTCTGCGCATCCGAGCCGTCGGTGAAAACCCGCTGGCCGTGGATACCGCCGGACTCTCCGTCAGTCGCCTGCGCTATTGCGCTGTGGCCATCTGCGGCGCCCTGTCCGGCATTGCCGGCACCTACCTGTCCACCGCCCAGAATGCCTCTTTCGTGCGTGAAATGACTGCCGGGCAGGGCTATATCGCCCTGGCCGCGCTCATCTTCGGCAAATGGCGGCCGGTACCAGCCATGCTGGCCTGTCTCATGTTCGGCTTCCTCGATGCCGTTGCCATTCGCATGCAAGGCGTCTCCCTGCCACTGATCGGCGAAGTACCCGTCCAAGCCATTCAGGCCTTGCCCTACGTACTCACCGTCATCCTGCTCGCCGGCTTCATCGGCCGCGCCACCGCCCCCAAAGCCGTCGGCATCCCCTTCCTCAAAGAACGCTAGCGGGTCGGACCACGCCAAGTTGTTGTTTACAAAAAAAATTACCTGAGATATTGCCTCCTCTCAGCCCTTAAACCCCCTTTTTCGGTCCCGAAACAGAGGGTTTAAGGGAACGTACGGGTCGGACCCTGCCAAGCTATTGATTGGTAAGCAGACAGCCGGAAAAACCAGTGCCGATCAACCCGTAGAACCTCCTTTCTCAGCCACGAAACGAGGGGTTAAAGTGTGCCAATCAGGCACGGCTCGATCAAAGCTCGTTCGCTCGCAGCATTCGATACCAATGTCGATAAGACAACACGGGTCGAATGCCAGGCCACTGGCCGTCAATTCCCTCCCCACTGCCTGTCGAGAAGGCCTCTTCGCCCACTAAAACGGCAATTTCCAGTCATTAAACCGTCGATCAAGCTGCCGTAATGCCCCTTGATTGATGAATGTTTTAGAAAAATCAAGGAGTAATGGTGGTCCGACCCGGGGGGGATGTTTGGTAGACTGGGAGGATCGAATGGTTAGTGGGTTTTGTGGGGTTGATGAACAAGATTTTGTTGTCGTTGCCGGTGGATCAGAAAGTCGGCATAGCGTTCTCCGGTGGTCTGGATACTTCGGCAGCCATTGCCTGGATGAAACAGAAAGGGGCTGTGCCATACGCCTATACCGCTGACCTTGGCCAGCCGGATGAAGATGATTTCGAGGACATCGCGTCACGTGCGCGTGCCTACGGCGCGGAAGAGGCCCGTACGGTCGATTGCGTCGATGTGCTGGTGAACGAAGGCCTGATCGCCATCATGTGCGGTGCTTTCCATATCGAGAGCGGTGGCAAGAAGTATTTCAACACCACACCCCTGGGCCGCGCCGTCACAGGCACCATCCTGGTGCGCGCCATGCTCGCCGACGATGTGCATATCTGGGGCGATGGTTCGACCTACAAGGGCAACGACATCGAGCGCTTTTACCGCTATGGCCTGATGACCAACCCTGACCTGCGCATCTACAAGCCCTGGCTGGATGCGGACTTCGTGAAGGAGCTGGGTGGTCGTGCGGAAATGAGTGAATTCCTCAACGCCAACGGTTTCGAGTACCGCGCCAGCAAGGAAAAGGCCTACTCCACGGACGCCAACATTCTGGGCGCCACGCACGAAGCCAAGGATCTGGAATTTCTCGATCGCGCCATGAACATCGTCGAGCCCATCATGGGCGTGAAATTCTGGGATCCGGCCGTCGAGATCGAAACCGAACAGGTCAGCGTGACCTTCGAAGAAGGCATGCCTGTCGCCTTGAATGGCAAGCGTTACGGCTCTGCGGTCGAACTGTTCAAGGAAGCCAACGCCATCGGTGGCCGTCACGGTCTGGGCATGTGCGATCAGATTGAAAACCGGATCATCGAAGCCAAGAGCCGTGGCATCTATGAAGCTCCCGGCATGGCGCTGCTGCACCTCACCTACGAGCGCCTGCTGAACGGCATCCACAATGAAGACACGCTGGACAACTACCATTCACTGGGACGTCGTCTGGGCAAATTGCTGTATCAAGGCCGCTGGTTCGACCCGCAGGCTCTGATGCTCAGAGACACGCTGCAGAAATGGATCGGCGCCAGCGTCAACGGTACCGTCACGCTGGAACTGCGTCGGGGTGACGATTACACCCTGTTGAACACGGAGAGCGATTCTCTGACCTACGCGCCTGAAAACCTGTCCATGGAAGTGGTTGAAGACGAGGCTTTCAGTCCTCTGGATCGTATCGGGCAGCTGTCCATGCGCAACCTGGATATCAACGATTCACGTACCAAGTTGCATGCCTATGCGGCCAAGGGCGTGTTGCCAGCAGGTGATGCGATGAAACAGCTTCTCAGTGACGACAAGAACTGAGCCGCCGACCGAGTCTGATAATACAGCTGTGGGTAGCAACGACATATCAGCGACAGACAGTTCGCTGCAAGTCCCACAGCAACCTGGCCCTGTCCGCAGCGACTATCGGCAGCTGTTCCTGACCGATACGCCGCTGCTGGACGTCAGGGCGCCTGTTGAATTTGCGAAAGGTGCCTTTCCTGCTTCCGTCAATCGTCCCTTGATGAATGATGAGGAGCGCCATCTGATCGGCATTCGCTACAAGCAGGCCGATCAGCAGAGTGCGATCGCGCTGGGCGCAGAACTGGTAACACCGGAGCTGCGTGAACAACGCATTGCTGCCTGGGCCGAATTTGCCCGCGAAAATCCGAACGGTGCCCTGTATTGTTTCCGCGGAGGCTTGCGCTCGCGCATCAGCCAGCAATGGATGAAAGAGGCCGGTATCGATTTGCCTCTGGTGAGCGGCGGCTACAAGGCCCTGCGCACCTTTCTGATGGACACCCTCACTGAGCTGTGTTCAAGCCTGAATCTGGTGCTGGTCGGCGGCCGAACCGGTAATGGCAAGACACTGCTGATCAAGCGCCTGGGCAGCACGGTCGACCTGGAAGGGCTGGCCAATCACCGAGGCTCGAGTTTTGGTGGCATGGCCAGCGTACAGCCGAGCAATATCGACTTCGAAAATGCAGTCACCGTCGAATTGATGAAGTTGGCTGAAGCCGGGCAACAGCAGGTGCTGCTGGAAGATGAAGCGCGTCTGATCGGGCGAGTCTGTCTGCCGGACACCCTGCGAAACGCGATGCAGGAAGCACCGATTCTGATTCTCGAATGCGATATGCAGCAACGCATAGAAAACTGCTTCGACGATTACGTACCTGATCTGCTGCAGCGCTACCAGTCCAGTCACGGCAAGGAGGCGGGCTTCAACGCCTATGCCAATCACCACCGAGACAGTCTGTCACGCATCCAGAAACGCTTTGGCCCGGTGCGTTACCAACACGCACTCGACTTGCTGGACATTGCCCTGCAGCGTCATGAGCGTAGTGGCGACACCAGTGGCTATGCCGGATTCATCGAATTCATGCTGCGCGAATACTACGACCCGATGTACGACTACCAGTTGAGCAGAAAGCAGCATCGGGTCATGGCGCGCGGTACGGCTGATGAATTGCTCGGTTGGGCTGCGCAACAGTGAACAGCGTACCGGTTGTGCGTGACGTCTGTCTGGTTGGCGGCGGTCACAGTCATGTTCTGCTGATTCGTCGTTGGGCGATGCGCCCATTGCCCGGGGTCAGACTGACACTGGTGTCGAGTAGCTCGATGACCCCCTATTCGGGCATGCTGCCCGGCCTGATAGCGGGACACTACAACGTCGATGACATCCATGTCGATCTGCGCAAACTGTGTGCCTGGGCGGGTATTCGCTTCATCGAGGAAACCGTGACGTCATTGGATCTGGTGGCGCGACAGGTCGGCTTTGAATCCCGGCCTGTCCTGGAATTCGATGTCTTGTCGCTGGATACCGGTAGCACGCCGGATCTGTCGGTACCGGGAGCAGGTGAACACGTCACACCGGTAAAGCCGGTGCACAACTTCAACGCTCGCTGGCAGCAGATTCGGGAGCGCCTTGATTCATCGGATGAGGCGCGATTGTCCATCGGTGTCGTCGGCTCGGGAGCCGGAGGTTTCGAGCTGGTGACCGCCATGCGACATGTGTTGGCCAGCAATCAGGCAAAGCTGTACTGGTTCCTGCGTGGTGACATGCCCTTGTCCGGCCGGCCAGCGCGAGTCGGAGAGCTGGCCCTGGCCGCAGCCAGACGGGCCGGTATCACGGTGGTCACACAGTTCGATGTGGTGCGTGTCGAACACGATCGACTGGTTGCGGCAGATTCGCGCACGCTCGATCTGGACGAAATCCTCTGGTGCACCGGCGCTGTTGCACCGGACTGGCCGGCCGCATCCGGTCTGGCCGTGGATTCCCGCGGCTTTGTCAGTACCAATGCTTATCTGCAAAGCGTCTCCCATGATTTTGTCTTTGCCACTGGTGACATCGGTACCCAGCGCGGTACCCCCAGTGCCAAGGCTGGCGTATTTGCGGTACGCCAGGCACCGATTCTGTACGAGAATATCCAGCATTATCTGCTGGGGAACAGGCTCAAGCCCTATCGACCACAGAAGGATTTTCTGAGCCTGATGGCAACGGGTGACAAGCGCGCCATCGCCAGCCGAGGCCCACTGGCCATCGAGGGCGACTGGGTGTGGCGCTGGAAGGATCATATCGACAAGGCCTTCATGCGCAAGTTCAGTGAGCTGCCGGCCATGAACCTGAATCCGGGCACTCAGAAGTTGCCTGATGCCTTGCGGGAACGCTACCTTGACGCCTCCGGTGCTGGCCAGGCCAAGGCTGCCATGCGGTGCCGGGGTTGTGGTGCCAAGGTAGGCGAGCCGGTGTTGGAGCGTGTGTTGTCGCATCTGCGCGCCAATCGTCAGGGCATTGCCGCGTCAGTGCTGTCACCAGCCGGTGATACCGCTGTGCTGGAGCTGCCGGGCAGGACCCTGGTCCAGTCAATCGATCACGTCAACGCCATCGTGGATGACCCTTATCTGCTCGGGCGCATTGCCGCATTACACGCGTTGAGTGATGTCGTGACCGTTGATGCGAAGGTTCATTCGGCCCAGGTGATTGCAACGGTGCCTGCCGGTACGGAGCGTGTCGTCGAGCGGGACCTGAAGCTGCTGATGGGTGGGCTGCTCGAGGCACTGGACGCGGAGCAGTGCCAGCTGGTGGGTGGGCATACGGTGGAAGGCGATGAGCTGTCGCTGGGTGTCGTTGTGAATGCACTCCTGAATGATGACAACGGTGCCGGGACCCCTCACGCAAAACCCGGAGTCCGTGCCGGCGATGCGCTGATCCTGACCCAGCCATTGGGCATCGGTACCGTGTTCGCAGGGCTCATGCAGGGCCGCACGCGCGGCCCGGATGTCGGCAAGGCTCAGGCACACATGTTGACGAGCAATCGCCCGGCGGCCGATATCCTGCGATCGGCGGGTTCACGTTACATGACGGATGTGACAGGGTTTGGCCTGCTGGGCCATCTGCAGCGATTGCTCGATGGTTTGCAGGTCGGGGCACTTGTCAGAACGTCTACTGTTCCGACACTGCCGGGGGTGCTGCAACTTGCCGAACAGGGTGTGCGCAGTTCCTTGTGGCCCGGAAATCGGCAGGTGCTCGATTCGATGAGTGTGAGTGCTCATCTGTCATCGGCGCAGTTGTCGATTCTGTGTGACCCGCAGACCAGTGGCGGTCTGTTGGCCGTGGTGCCCGAGTCCGCGCAGGCTGCCTGTCTTGAACAGTTACGTGCCGCAGGCTATCTGAGTGCTGCGGGAATCGGTGTCATTGCCACATCGACGACGGTGTCGGTGTCCTGAATTCCATTGAAGAGATGAGTCTGATGAACAACACTCTGTTGTGGCTGCGTGCAGAATCCAAGGCCTTCGAAGAGCGCACCTTGCTGACACCCGCGGTGACGCGTGAGCTGCTCAAGGCAGGCTTCGAGGTGGTTGTCGAACGCAGCGTTGCACGCATCTTCGACGATGCAGATTATCAGGAGGCCGGGTGTCGACTCGTACCCGAAGGCAGCTGGCAGGCAGCTCCTGCGCATGCCTTCATTCTGGGACTCAAGGAACTGGATCCTGTACTGGGGCCATTCACCCGACGTCATGTGCATTTTGCGCACGTCTACAAGCATCAGAGCGGCTGGCAGGAAACGCTGAGCGCCTTCGCGCGAGGCAAGGGCACACTCTATGATCTGGAATACCTGGTGGACGAGCAGGGTCGCCGAGTGGCTGCATTCGGTTACTGGGCCGGGTTTGTCGGTGCTGCAACGGCTGTGCTTGCCTGGGCGGGACAGGCTCTGGGCAAGGAACCCAGTCTGCCAGCCTTGCAGGCCTGGCCAGACAAGAACGCCCTGATAGCCGAGGTGCGTGAACAGCTGGAGCAAGCCCTGTCTCAGGGAACAACACCCTCCGCCGTAACGATGGACGCTGGCAGCGACGCAAGCTCTGCTGCACCGTCAGATGAGTCTGCGACATTGGGCCCGAAGGCCCTGGTCATCGGTGCATTGGGTCGCTGCGGCCGGGGTGCCTGCGAACTGCTGGAGGCATGCAATGTGCCGGTGACGCGCTGGGATCAGGCTGAGACCGCAGCGGGTGGGCCGTTCGATGCCGTACTGGAGCATGAATTGCTGATCAACTGCGTGTTCGTGAATGCGCCCGGTCAGCCATTCACGACACGGGAGCATCTGCAATCGGCATCGCGCCGTCTGAGTGTCATTGCCGATGTCAGCTGTGATCCCACCGGCGAGTTCAACCCCCTGCCGGTCTATCAGGACTGCACCACCATGGACAGGCCGGTCGAGCGACTCCTGCCAGCCACATCTGCCACACCGGCTCTGGATATCGTTGCCATCGATCATCTTCCCTCACTCCTGCCCAGAGAAAGCAGCGAAGACTTCTCCTCACAGATGCTGCCGCACTTGCTGGGGCTGAAGGAACCTGGTTCGGGTGTCTGGAGTCGCGCCGAGGCGGTGTTCAAGCAGTATCGGGATCTGGCCATCGGGCAGTAGGCCGCGCCTTGCAGGGAGCCTGCCTGTCGCTGAACTGATCAGTGCCAATGACAGCGGCTCCCGCCACGCCGAGAGTGCGTGCTCCAATCCTCCTACAGCAAGGCCTCGATATCACTCACCAGCTGCCTGCCCGTTGGCAGAACCGCTGACCCGTAATGGCCAACCACCTTGCCATTCCTGTCAATCAGATACTTGTTGAAATTCCAGCTCGGATACGTACCTGTCGCGGCAGCCAGATCGCGATAGAGGGGGTGGGCATTGCCCGCTGTGACATGGACTTTCTGGAACATGGGAAAGCTCACGCCATAATTGAGCTCGCAGAATTCGGCTACCGCCTCCTCGGATTCGAGCTCCTGCCGGAAATCATCGGAAGGAAACCCCAACACTTCGAATCCCTGTTGCCCGTAACGCGTGTGCAAGGTCTCGAGTGATTCGAACTGAGGGGTGAATCCGCACTTGCTGGCCGTGTTGACCACCAGCAGAACCTTGCCGGCATGCGCATCACACAGTGGGCTGGCCTGCGGACCCATCAGTGGGCGTATCGCATGACTCAGCAACTCTGGACAATCGTTCTCTGTCGAGCCCTGCAAAGGGGCTGCCGATGGTGTCAGTGGTGTCGGTGTTCGAGAGGGCTCCGTGGCTGAAGCTGCCACCGACCAGACAAGCGAGCAGGCTGCCAGCGTGACAGGTATCATGATGGCAGTCCAATGACGGCAATTCAGTGAGTTCATGTTCATACTCGAGTTTCCACCATGCTGAGCGGGGAAGCGGGAACCATATCGGACGACTACTATCTTGCCAACTTCCACCGGCTGGCAGAATTTGTCGTCGACACCTATCGTGACATCCTGACGCCCGAAGAGCGGCAGTGGTATGCCTCTGTTCAGGACGCGCCGGAATCTGCCCAGAGACTCTATATTCGTTTGCTGACCAGAAAAGGATCAGTTTTCAGGCTGAGTCGTTTGCGTTACCCTGAAATAGATCACTTGCCGCAGGCGGCCGCAGAACTGGCAAGCCGCGCTCTGGCCGATACGGCAGTTCCAACCGATCCGCGATCCTTGTTGGCAGCCTTTACCAAGCCGGAATTGCTCGATCTGCTTGACATTCCCACGGCACGATCGCGTCCACGCGCCGAGCTGGTCGAGCAATGCCTCTCGGGTGATGCTTCGGTCTTGCAGACGCACGTCGAGGCCTTGCAGCGTGCTGATCGCTGGATCACGATGGTCGGCCACCAGCACTGGAATCTGTTTCAGCTTGGTTTTTTCGGCAACCTGTATCAGGACAGCAGCGAATTCGTGTTGCAGGAGCTGGGAACCGTGCGCTATGAAAGCTACCAGCTGGATTACAATGCACGGGCATTCGCCACGCGTGCGCAGCTCAATGCGCACTGGCGCTATTTCGAGTGTGAGGCGCTGTTCGACACCGTCGACCACAAGCAACCGGAACAACTGCTGGCCCTGGTCAGGCAATTACCGGCCATGGTCGCAGGCGACGATCATCTGCAACGACGCATCGATCGCTACCGCAATCGCATCGCCCGCCAGCTGGAACGATTGGGGCAGCACAAGGAGGCACTGGATCTCTATGCACAGTCGGTACACCCTCCGGCTCGCGAAAGGCGTATCCGGCTCTATCTGAAGCAGAATGAACCGGAGCAGGCTGGCCGACTCATTGCCAGCCTGCTGGATCAGCCATTCAATGATGCCGAAGTTCAGGTGGGTCGGAAACTGCAGAAACAGCTGGAAAGACTCAGCGGCAACAAGAGCCGACCCGCGCCCCGGTTCAAGCCTCAAACTACAATACTGACACTGTCTGATTGCTCGCGCAGAGTCGAACTGGCTGCCCGTGATTTCTACGCACGCTTCGGTGAGTGTCGGTACACGGAAAATGCCCTGAGCAACTCGGTTCTCGGACTCTTCATCTGGGACATCATCTATCATCCGGTTCCGGGCGCTTTCTTCAATCCCTTTCAGTCGGCGCCAGCGGATTTCTATCAGCCATCGTTCACGCGTCGCAGAGCGGGTCTGCTGATGTCACGCTTCGCAGAGCTGGATACACCTGCACTCTTTCACCAGCGTGTACTCGATGCCCATGCGCAACATGAGGGCAAGAGCAATCCACTGGTACGCTGGGGCAGGGTTGATCGGGAGCTGTTGATGCTGGCACTCGAACGAATCCCGACTGAACACTGGCGCGCCATCTTTCAGCGCATACTCAGTGATCTTCGCGAGAATACGTCGGGATTTCCGGATCTGATCCTGTTTCGGGATGAGGGCGGCTATGAGTTCATCGAGATCAAGGGGCCGGGCGATACCCTGCAGCAGAATCAGCTGCGCTGGATGCAGTACTTCGATGGCGCCCAGATACCTTGCCGTGTCGTGAATATTCGCTGGGCACAACAGACCGACCTTGTCGACCGCTCATGACGCAAGGCATCGTGCACCGGGTATCGGTCACCTCACTAGCCACATTCTCCTGTCGCTCCGGCGATCTGTTTCCGGAGGGTGTCGCCGGTCCAACTGCAAGGCAGGGGATGCGGACTCATCAGAGGATTCAGCGAGAGGCGCAAGACAGAACGAAGCATCAGGACTGCCCGATAGAATCCGAAGTGACTCTCTCCGGGGTTGTCAGCGTCAGACAACACACGGTCACACTGGGTGGCCGGCTGGATATGCTCGACAGACAGCTACCTCGTTTGAGTGAAATCAAGACCACGCTGGTACCCGCCGAGCAGTTGCCTTCGACTCAGCAGGAACTGCAGTGGTCGCAGCTGTATCTGTACGGGTATCTGTACCTGACATTCGCCGACACCGACGCCGATAGTGTGGAGCTGGAACTGATACACGCGAACATTCGTTCAGGTGAACAACAGTCCCAGTACCGACGATTGCACAGGCAGGCACTGGAAGAACATGCCCTGAAGGCATTGGATACCTATGTCGATTGGCTGGAGAGGGTGTCCTCTCAACGACAGAAATTGCATGATAGTGCAAGCCTGTTGACCTTCCCGCATGCCGACTTCCGGGATGGACAGCGTGACATGTCTGCAGCAATCTATCGCTGTACGCGCGATGCACAGGTGCTGATGTGCGAAGCGCCTACCGGCATCGGCAAGACGGTCAGTGCGCTGTTTCCCGGCATCAAGTCACTGGGCGAAGGAGGGGTATCCCAGATCGCCTACCTGACTGCCAAGGTTGCCGGTCGCTTGAGTGCGCTGCAGTCACTGGAGCATATGCAGGCACGCGGGTTGGTGGTCTCGGCGGTACAGATTCGGGCCAGGCAACCCACCTGTTTTTGCAGTAATGGGCGCTGTGACAGGGATGAGACCGGCAGGTGTCCGATGACAATCGGCTTCTTCGACCGTCTGCCGGCCGCGCGTGACGAATTGCTTGCCTGCGGCATCATGAACGACAGCGTGCTGGATGACGTTGCCTGGCAGCATCAGCTTTGTCCGTTTGAACTGGCCTTGCAGTTACTCCCCTGGGTGCATGTGGTCATCGCCGATTACAACTACGTCTTCGACCCCCTTGTGCGCCTGCATCATTTTGCCGAAGACCGCTCGGACACATTGCTGCTGGTTGACGAGGCTCACAATCTGCTCGATCGCTCTCGCTCCATGTACTCGGCTCAACTGAATCGATTGCAATGTCTTGATCAGGCGGCTGAGTGTCGTCAGCACCATTCGCAGGTGGCTCACAGGCTGGACCGGCTGGCCAGCGAGATGCGGGTGCACGTCAAGGATCAGGAGGCGGAATCCCATGTCAGTGACGAGACGAATTCGGCCATCAGTCGTCGCGCTGCCGATGTGATTGAAGCGATGGTTGCCAGCCACGGGCAGGTACCGAGTCTGCCGGAAAGCTCCAACGAGATATTTCGTCAGCTTTGCCGTTACGTCGTCATCAACGATCTGTTTGGTGAACAGCATCGCAGTATTGTTCGCTCCACCAGGGTTGGTCGACGCAAGCAGGTCGAGATAACGCTGTTTTGTCAGGATGCCTCTGCCAGCCTGCAGAAACAATACAAGCAGTTCAAGGCAACCGTTGTCTTTTCCGCCACGCTGCGGCCTGTCACCTTCTACCGCGACGCCCTTGGCTTGCCTGCAACGACGGCCTGCATGCAATTGTCTTCACCGTTCGAGCCTCAACGGGCGTTGCATTGCGTGGTCGACTGGATTGATACGCGCTACCGACAGCGACAGGCCTCCTTGCCAGGGCTGATTGAGCTGATACACGATGTCTGTGCGTTGAAGCCCGGCAACTATCTGGTTTTCCTTCCGTCTCATGCCTATCTCGATCAGGCTCATACCGCCTATGTGTCGCGTTATCCGGAAGAGGACACGTGGCGGCAGGACGCGGAGAACTCCCGTGAGCAGCAGCCCGCTATCCTGGCTCGTCTGGAGGAGCCCGGGCATCGTGTCGGCTTTGCCATACAGGGAGGCATCTATGGTGAAGGCATCGACTATGTCGGTGATCGGCTCATCGGCGTGATTGTGGTCAGCCCGGGGCTACCCGGCTTGGACACACAGACTCAATTGATTTCCTCTTACTACCAGCAACAGGGCCACGATGGATTCGACTTTGCGTACCGTTACCCGGGTTTTACCCGCGTACTGCAAACCGTTGGACGACTGATTCGTGACGAGTCCGATGCGGGTGTGGTGCTGTTGATCGATACTCGCTTCCGTTCGGCGTTCTACCGGAAGCTTTTTCCGAATCACTGGCAGCTCGATCAGCCTGCAAATGCAGGTAAGTTATTTGACCGAGTGGAACGATTCTGGGCAGGGCTGTCCCAATCCGACAAACCTTCCTGATTCACCACCGCTTACTCTCAGTGCCGGGTCACCCGACTTGTACTGTCTCGGTTGACAGTTGTGTTCTTGAGGCCTGTACAAGGGGTATACCGGTGTCGGCAGTGGAGAAGGGCTGGGAAGTGACAGCCTCCGCCTTGTAGATTCTGTGTTTTTTTTCTGATTCTGATGTTTTTATTTACGGTGTCGGCACGTTATATTGTATTTTTATCTGGTCGATATCACTGCCCGGCAGCTCATTGGACACCTGTCTGTCCGGGCAAGGGCTACGCCCGGGGATCCGGAATGAATCTGCTGGCGTAGGTATGACTGTGACCTGAAGGCCGTTGCCGGTTTCGGGCGGCCCATCGATCGCGGAGTTCGACGGTCGGTTATCCCGGCTTTTTCATGCAGAAAACGCTGAACATGACAACGTTTTCGGTAAATGAAGGGTGTACTGTTTGCCGATTTTCAGTTTTCAGGCAAGAAAATATGAAGTTCTGAGAATCCGGAGTTGTTCCGGTAGTGGCAAACAGGGTACCTTATGGACATGGCTTGGTTGTATGTACAGGCAGATACATGGTTGGTGGCTGCGATCTGTACTTTCCCGCTGCATATTGACCGGCCAGGTTGAACACAGGGAGGTTTTTTGCGGTTTTCGGACTATGAATCGAGCAAGTTCATCCGCATATCCTATGCTCTGTTCTCTCGGATGAGTCATACTACAAAAGGACAAGTAGGAACCGGTCAATGATTGATTGGTGTTCCAGAGGTGGTTTTAACTGATCCCTTTGAAGCTAACAGCCCGTGTGAAAGGAGGTGCTGCGGTTTCGCGTTGTTTACTATATATGTATTTAGGAGGTGTCTCGGATGTTGATTCTGAGCAGACGGACTGACGAATCAATTGTTATCGGTGATGAAGTAACCATCACCATACTTAGTGTCAAGGGGAAACAGGTACGCATAGGAATTACTGCGCCACCTGATGTCAGCGTGCATCGCGAAGAGATCTATGAGCGCATTCAAGCTGGCGACCCGGAAGGCTCTGCCCCAGCTGCCGCTCAAGAGGATTCCAGCGAAAGCTGAAGTTCCCCCCCCCTGCGTCTGACGCAGGGTGCTTGATCAGCGCAAAGCTGGCCACATGCAAGTACGCACAGAAAACCCCGCTATCAACGGGGTTTTTCAGTTACTGCAGCAGAGTTTCTCACTGATATCTTTCATGTCTGAACTGATATCACGAAGCTTGCCTGGCATCACCTCAAAGTGATGCCAGGCTCGGTGGCAGGCGCTCTCAGAGCGCAAACTTCTCCAGCCCCAGCTGCAACACGTCCTCGGTAGCCGCGGTCGTCTCACTGGTCACGACGCCGGTACTGGCCTTGTCGGGGTCAAAATAGGTCGCTCCCACTCGCTTCAGATCTTCCAGGCTGACGCCGAGAATCTTCTGTCTGAATGCACGGCGATGTTCGGCCGTACGACCGAACAATTCTGCCTGAAACGCACTGCGGGCTTCGCCGGCCGGAGAGCCGGGTTTGTCGATGCCACTGATGACATTGAGAATCGCCTCCTCGAGTTCACGGGCCTGGTGGTTCGTGTCCTGCAGCCAGTTGATGGACCCGTCGAAGTCCTGCAGGGTGCCGCTCAGACGTGGGTCGCGATAGCTGTAGAAACGGAACGAGGCCGTATCGGAGTCATGCGAAGCCCCGCCGCCGTACGCACCGCCGGTTTCCCGAATTGCGCGATGCAGATAACCATTGCGCAGGAAGGGGCCGAGCACTGCCAGCGCTGCCGCATCGTCATGGGTAGACGGGACGGTCGGGTAGGCCTTGGCGCTGAAGTTCACCTCGGTACTGGTGGTCCAGAGCTGACGGGCCTGTTCACGAATCGGTGCTGGGGAAAATTGCTGGAAGTCCTTGACCACCGGTGAGCTGCCGAAGACACTGCCCAGGCTCTGCTGGACGGTGGCAAGGTTCTCGTCTTCAGCCACGATCATGAAGCGACGCGGTGCATCACGCATGATGCCGTGCAGTGTCTGCAGACGCTCTGCCAGAGCCGCCATGGCGCTCTTGTCATCCAAGGTGTCATCCAGCGCCTTGAGTGCCTTGATGCCTGCCAGACCGTTTAGCTGGTGGGAGAGCCTGATGGTCGGACTCATGCCGCTGGCCGCTGCCATCATGGCCAGCATGTGACCGCTGCCGGTCACACTCTGTTCGCGGCTGGCCCGAGTCTGCGCAATCAGTTCCCTGATGCGGGCGTGTTCATCGAATCGCACATCCGTCAGGGTATCGAGCATCATCGCTGACAGCGCATCGGTGTTGCGCAGCAAGGCCTTGCCTCGCAGCACCATGTAGCCGGATACCGCTTGTTCATCATCCACGGCGCCGCGTTGCAGCGTATAGGCGGACACGCCGCCGGTGACCGAGGCCTGCAGGGACTGGGTTTCCAGGTAGTCACGTCCCCCTGAGCCAAGTTCCGCCAGGAAGCTTGTATACAGCGGCAGCACGGCGGACATGTCCGGGTCCAGCTGAGGCAGATCGACCACGACGTGCTCATACACCAGACCATTGGTTCCCTGCCCATAGAGAATGGCCGGTGCCTCATTGATGCGCTCTTCCTTGCACGACGGAATATGCAGCTCGACAGGCACGTCGGCCAGCGTGACCTTGGGCAGAATCTCGGGGTCATCCTCCTGTGCCTGGCGCTCAGCCAGGGCGGCAGCCTGTTCCACGACCTGTGCTGTCTGTTCCTGGTTGAACGATGCCTTCATCGCAGCCAGTCGTTCTCGCTCTGCCTGGTTGCGTCGTTCGCTGATGGCGCTATCCGGGGAGAGCGTCAGGGTGACCCGATGTGGGTTGTCCAGTAACAGTTTGCGGATCAGCCGTGGAATGAAATCACGATCCTGGGCCGCTTCGCGCAGACGCTCCAGGGCCGGGTCCAGATCGATGGCTGCCAGAGTATCGCCGCGTTGCATGGCCGAGGACAGGCCACTGAGGACCAGTTGCAGGCCGAAGGGCATGCCGTCGCCACGAATTTCCCGCTGACTCATCTCGATCTGGTGCAAGACCGCCTCGATCTGCTCCTGTGGAACCCCATCACGCGCCACGGTCTCCAGTACGTCCAGAATCAGCTCCTCCGTGGCCTGCGCATGCTCCGGGTTGGAGCCGTCCAGACCACTGGCAAAGACCATTTCGCGATTGCTGTCTTCCAGGCCACACATGGGCGATGGGGAGCTTCCCAGGTCGCTTTGTTCCAGCGCTCTCATCAGCGGCGATGCGCTGTTGTCGAGTAGCACACTGGAGAGCAGGTGAGCCTGCAGGCGTTCATCCAGATCGATGCTCTCACCCAGCAGCCAGCCGACAACCAGATGCGTCTTGTTGCTGGTGTCCTCATCCTGCGTGGCGTAGGACTCCTGCACGCGCATGGGCGAATGATAGCGCTTGGCCGGTGTGACCTGAATGGTGCGATCCAGTTTCTCGAAGCGGTTCAGCACCTGATCCTGAAAGCGCGTCTGCAGCTCGTCAGGCGCCAGGTTGCCGTAGGTCATGAACACGGCATTGGACGGGTGGTAGTGAGTCTCGTAGAAGGATTTCAGCTCTTCGTAACTCAGGTCCGGGATGTATTCCGGGTCACCACCACTGTTGTAGTGGTAGGTATTGTTGGGGAACAGATGCTTGCTGAGCGTCTGCCACAGCACGCTGGTCGGGGCGCTCATGGCACCTTTCATTTCATTGAAGACCACGCCCTTGAACACCAGGTCGGTAGAGGGGTCATCGGCCTTGTCGAATTCGACACGATGGCCTTCCTGAGCGAAATCCAGCTCGTGCAGGCGTGAGAAGAACACCGCGTCCAGGTAGACATCGAGCAAGTTGAAGTAATCCTTCTTGTTCTGGCTGGCAAAGGGGTAGGCCGTCCAGTCGCTGGAGGTGAAGGCATTCATGAAGGTGTTCAATGAACGCCTGATCATCATGAAGAAGGGGTCGCGCACCGGGTATTTCTCACTACCGCACAGCACGGTGTGTTCGAGAATATGAGCAACCCCGGTGGAGTCGGTGGGTACGGTGCGCAGGCCGACCAGAAAAACGTTCTCAGGATTGTCTGCCGCCAGATGGACGTGGGTCGTGCCTGTTACCTCGTGCCGAAACTCATGCACGTCGATATCCAGAGACTGGATGTGGTGACTGCGTAAATGGGTGAAAGCGGGGTGGCTGACAGGTGTATTCATAGGTGAGGCGGACTCCTGATTCTGGGGCATGCTTTTTTGTGATCTGCGTCAAACGGTATCTGGCATCGAGTGTTCGGGAACTGGCCGAAAATGCCAACCAATTCGTCAAGGGTGGGGTGTTACGAGTCGATACGCAAGAGGTAAGGCGGGGGATTGCAATTCGAACCCGAAACCCACTCCAGAATAGTCAACCTACCCCGGCAATCAACTCGTGAAACTGCTGATCATTGTGCTAGCCATGCTTGCCACCGGTGCAGGTGCATTGCATAGCTGGCATACCCGAGGCCTCTATGTAAAGGCAGCCCTGCTGTCGGAGGCATTCAATCTGACCTCGCAGGTCAAGTTGCGGGTGTCCGACTTCTACATCAAGCATGGTGTCATGCCGCAGGACAACGCCGATGCCGGTCTGCCACCGCCCCGAAGCATCTACGGCACCAGCGTCAAGCGTGTGGCAATCAACCGTGGTGGTGTGCTGATCGTCGACTTTGACGACGATATCGGCGCAAGATCGATGACGTTCACGCCCGGCATCAGCCGTGTCAGCGGCATGTTGAACTGGAACTGCACCAGCGACTCCATATCGCCACGCGTACTGGAAAAGCTCAAACCCGGTTGCAGCTACCTGCCTTCGAGTCGGGAAAGTCAGTTGATGAACGCCATTGCCAACAAGGATCTGGCATCGGTGGACTCCTTGCTGGCCAAAGGTGCGCAAGCAGAAGCGGTGGTCAATGGCAACACACCATTGATGTTGGCAGCCAGGATCGGTGACTTGCCGGTCGTGGAGCGGGTGCTGGAGGCGGGGGCTGCGGTAGACAATGGTGCGCTCAGTTCGGAACGACGCACCCCTCTGATGGTGGCCATCACCAGTAACCACGGTGATGTGGTGGCCTTGCTGTTGAGTCACGGTGCCTCGGTGACCCAGCAGGATTACCGCGGCATGACCGCCATGGACCACGCCATTGCCACGGACCGGCGTCTGGGGGGCGAGCGCTTCGTGCTGATGGTATCGGCACGGTTCAATCCGCAGTTTGCCGGCGGCCAGGACAGTGTCCAGATCCAGCCGCCGACGCTGGCCCAGCAGGGCAAGAACCAGCGAAAGCTGTACCTGGAATATCGCCGAGCGGCGAAGGAATGTCATGTGCAGCGGCTGACCTCATTGCTGGAGGAGGCGGGCGATCTGGGATCGCCGGAACTGGTGAACGGTGAGCCCTTGGTCACTCATATAAGACAGCCGGCCTGTAGCGATGTGCTGGCGGCGCATCTGCTGGACAAACCCAGCTATGAAAGCAGTCTGCAAGCCTATTTTGCGGAGCAGGTGAAGCTGTGCAATATCGTCCGGATCGAGACCGCCTTGCGAGACAATCCGTCCCTGTCGGTCATTTCTGTGTACCACGGCCAGTCTCATCTGGAACGTGCTGTCAGCTCCGGCTGTGCCGCCGTTGTCCAGATGATGGTCCGTGAGGGGCATGTGGCCGATCAACTGCCAGACGACATTCTGGTGAGTGCCATTCAGCAGGCGCCTCAGGAAACACTGGTGAAGCTGGTGGGCAACCTGATTGCCGTGGGGGCGAACGTCAACGGCCGAGATCGGGATGGCCAGACGCCATTGGCGGCGGCCATTGCGCTGGAGCAGCCGGTTGTCGCCAAATATCTGGTCGATGCCGGTGCGGATGTCAACATGCGCACCCTGAACCGATCATTTCCGGTGATTGAAGCCACCAAGAAGGGATACGAACATCTGGTCTTGCAACTGATTGCCAAGGGCGCCGATCTGAATGCCGCCGATACCCTTGGCCGGACCGCCTTGCTGGCGGCCGTGGGCAGGGATCGTCAGCGAGTGGTGGGCTCACTGATTCGGGCGGGTGCCAATACGCGTATCCGCGATGCCAACGGTATCGATGCCGTGCTGCTGGCTGACAGCCGCAATCTGCGTCAGATCAAGAAGATGCTGATAGCGAGTAGCGAGTAGCGAGTAGCGAGTAGCGAGTAGCGAGTAGCGAGTAGCAAGTAGCAAGTAGCAAGTAGCAAGTAGCAAGCATCCATTGCTCGCTGCTCGCCAGTCACAGCAGCCTCACTCCAGCTTCAGCGTACCCATCAGAGACGGGTTGTTCATCGTGCCGTCAACATTGCTGCCATTGCCGGCAGGGTGCTTCCAGCCCCATTTGGTATCGCGTCCGCCCCCGTCATCATCGTCATTCACCTGGAGTTCGAAGCCGAACGGGGCGTCGACATCGATGCCGGCCGAGGCCAGCTCGATCTGAATCTCGTAGATGTCCTGCTTGAAGCGTGGCGTGCGCAAGCCGGCAGGTCCGGTCCCCGGGCCCGTCACGAATGTGAGCTCCAGTGGAGAGGTACTTGAGGAGGGGCCTGACACATCCCCCGAGAAGGCCGGTTGTGTGACGTCATTGGGCAGGCTGACCGGCAGAATGCGGTGAAAATCGTTGTCGTCATACTCGGTAAGCTTGCTGTTGTCACCGTCGATGAATACTTCGAGGCTGTCATCCTGGGTCAGCTGTGATTCCGAGTCCCGATATCTCTGGTCGTCGTCATCCACCAGCACCATGACGTACAGATAAGTGCCGTCATGCATGGCGGCCCAGCGTCGCAAGCGACCGCCTTCATCGGCATTGCCGGGTATATCGATCATCAGATTGTCGATATACAGTGGCGCGCCACTGCTATCGAACTGTACCGCTGCCGCCCATTGACCCGTCAGTGCCCCCTGTTCGTCAGTCGTGACGTCCCGGCCATTGATCTTTGGCGCATCCTCGGTGGCAATGCGAGGCACGATCACGTCGACATTGCCAGGCACGACTTCTCCCTGAGAGCCCTCGTCGTCCAGGGGGTCGGTCCCATCCCGACGCTCCTGCAGATTGCTGACCCCGTCCGAGTCCGTGTCGATATCGGTTCGGTAGTCGCTGGTGGAGATCACGTCGGCCGTTCCATCGTTGGCAACCTCGATCTGTTGCACCAGTTCCGCCAGCGGAAGGCTCTGACCCTGATAGTTTTCCACCCAGACGACGGTGGCCGTATAGCTGCGTCCCGCCGTGACATTGATTTCCCCCCTCCAGTTGTTGCCCGTGCCTCTGGTCATGCTCACATTGGCCCCGTTGGAGAGCTGGATGGTGGGGCGCAGCGGTCCCAGATCCTGTACACCGGAGTTGGTCAGGATATCGGGCAGGTCGATGCTGACCTCCGGGGTGGCATCCAGCATGATCACGGTGTCGTCACCGGAACAGGCGGCCAGCATCAGGGTGCTGGACACGGCCATCAGGGTCTTTCTTGTCGATGAAAACCGGCTCATGAGTTGCTCCCTCATTCAAGCGTGAAAGTCAGTGGCACGATGCGCGTCTCATCGCCGCTGTCGCTGGCGAGACTGGCCACGACGCCAACTGCCAGCACACCCAGAGTGATCTGCACCCATCGGCGTTGCAGTATCGGGGTGGTGGCAGCAGGCTGCTGCTGCGCAGGTGACTCACCGGCAAGGCCGGGACTGCTGGAAGGCTGCAAGGGAAAGGGCGCCTCCTTGAGTGTGCGCCGGTACGGGTCGAAGGCAAAACCGCTGACGGTCCGGTTGCCGCTGACGTCTCCGGCCTTGATGTAATACTCGATGGTGCGCAGATCCTGACTGTCCGTCGGGATGGACACACTGAAGTAGCCGGTGTTTCCCACGGGCTGCATCGTGGCCGGGGTGTAGGGCAGTTCTCCTGCCCGGCGGTGATACAGGGTGACTTCCTGCAACTCGTTGTCTTCCTCGACTTGCACGGTGAACACCTGAGTCCGATCGGCGACCACATCGCTCAGTTCTTCGATGTCGATGAACGGCGCGGTCGTGTCCGGCGACTGGGCGTGGGCAGAAATGGCGAAGAGGCCAAACGAGAACAGCAAGAGCCAGAAGCTCATGGTCATCGTGGTTGTTCGTCTGCACTCTGACTTGTCTGTACCGAGCATGGTGTACTCCAGAGGATGGTGGCTACCAGTATACGAGAGCCGCGAGTCTGTGCCACTCGGCACTTCTGAACTCGGTGCCGGAATCTCGCCGCTGATCTGCCGATACGGGTAAACTGGCCGCCCTGGCAGGGGCCTCACGCGTGGCCTTTTCAGATTCCCCGGGTTACTGGAGGGCGTGGAGGTCTTCGTGAGAAAACGATATCTGCAGCTGTGCGAGTTCCTGCACCGCTCAACGATGTGGGTCTGTCTGCTGCTGCTGGTACTGTTGCTCTGTTCGCAAATCAGTATCGTCATTCTTCGCTACTGTTTCGGAGCAGGTTTTCTGGAGCTGCAGGACTTCACGGCCTACGCCTTTGCCAGTCTGGTGACCTTGAGTATTCCGGTGGCGCTGGTGCTCGACCGGCATGTCCGAGTCGACGTCTGGAGAGAACACCAGTCCGTGCAGCTGCGTCGCCGAATGGACCAGCTGGGTGTGCTCGCTCTGCTGTTGCCGGTGTTCGTGCTGTGTCTGTATCTGGTTTATCCGGACATCGCCTATGCCTGGCAGATCAGGGAAGGTTCACGCGAGACGGGTGGTTTGCCGGGTGTCTATCTGGTGAAATCCTTGTTCCCGCTCAGCTGCGTGTTGCTGATCCTGCAGGGCGTCGCTTCGCTGCTGTCCGGAAACGCCGACTGATGCACGCCTCCAACCTGTTTCTGATCATCCTCTTCTGTTCATTGCTGGCAGGCATCCTGTCGGGGGTGCCAGTCATGCTGGTGCTGCTCGGTGTGCCACTGCTGGTCGCCTTTGCCGGTTCACTGGTGGGCAGCTTCGATCTGAGCTTCCTGCAGGCATTTCCGCAGCGCGTATTCGGTCTGACCAACAACACGCTGCTGATAGCGGTGCCGCTGTTCATTGCCATGGGGGTCTTGCTGGAACGCTCGCGAACGGCCGAACGCATGTTGCTGGTCATGGCTCGGCTGCTGGGTGGTTCGGCCAGAAGTCTGGCCTTTGCCGTGTTGATCGTCAGCGCGCTCATTGCCGCCTCTACCGGCATCATCGGTGCCACCATCGTCATGCTGGGACTCATCAGCCTGCCGGCCATGACGCGCGCCGGCTTGCCCACCAGCCTGTCCAGTGGTCTGGTGTGTGCCTCGGGCACCCTGGGTCAGATCATTCCTCCCTCGGTGGTGCTGATCCTGCTCGGTGATCAGATCTCCAACACCTATCTCGAAGCACAGCACGCCGCCGGCAATTTCGCCCCGGAACCGGTATCGGTCGCCGACCTGTTTGCAGGCGCCCTGATTCCCGGCATGCTGCTGGTCAGTCTGTATGGACTGTACGTTGCGGTGTACCTGAAGTTTCGTGGAACCGTGGATGCCCCGCAGAGTGAGACGCCAGCAGATCCGGCGTTGCCGGGCATCGAGGAGATCGGTCTGCCGGAGCGGCTCGACGCGACCATTCTGCTGCAAGTCTTCGTGCCGCCATTGTTGTTGATCCTGTCCGTACTGGGCTCCATTCTGGCAGGCGTGGCAACACCGACCGAAGCGGCCTCCATCGGTGCTGCCGGCGCGCTGCTGCTGGCGGCCAGTAATGTGTCAGGCAAGCGCCATGTCAGCTGGCTGAACCTGTGTGTGGTTCTTGCGCTGATTCTGCTGCTGACCCTCAACACCTTGCTGCCTGGAGGCATTCGACATCATCCCGTTGGTTTGATGGTCGCCGGCTTCATCGTTCTGCTGACCGTCGCCGGGTTGCTGGTGTCCAGTGTTGCGCTGTGGCAGCGGCGGGTGCTGCAGGCGGTTCTGCGCGAAACAGTGCTGGTGTCTGCCATGGTTTTCGGAATCATCCTCGGTGCTTCGATGCTCTCGCTGGTGTTCCGCGGCTTCGGAGGTGACGAGATGATCGAACATCTGCTGGGCAGTCTGCCCGGTGGTCAGTGGGGGACTCTGCTGGTGGTGATGCTGGTGGTCTTTCTGCTCGGCTTCGTACTCGAGTTCGTGGAGATCATCTTCATTGTCGTGCCCATCGTGGGGCCCATCCTGTTGGCCAGTGACTTTGACCCTGTCTGGATTGCCATTTTGCTGGCGCTCAATCTGCAGACATCCTTCCTGACACCCCCGTTCGGCTTTGCATTGTTCTATTTCCGTTCGGTGGCGCCACCCTCGCTCAGTACCCTGGGCATCTATCGAGCGGTGATTCCATTTGTTGTGCTGCAATTGCTTGCGCTATGCTTGGTCGCTGTGTTCCCACAACTGGCAACCTGGTTGCCGGACAAATTGAGTTGATCCAACGAAATCAAGCTGATTACGTTGGCCTGAATGCCAATGAGGACTCCCATGAAACGTCGTGACTTCATCAAGGCCAGCGCTGCTGGTACTGCTACATCGGCTGCGCTGATAACCGGCGCTCCGGCAATTGCCCAGGGCAAGTTCGAATGGAAGCTGCCGACCAGTTTTCCGGCCAAGGCCCCCGGGGTCGGTACCAATGTGGTCAGCTTTGCCGAACGCGTGGCGGCGATGTCCGATGGTCGACTGACGTTCAAGGTGTTCTCCAGCGGTGAGCTGGTGCCACCCTTTGCCGTGGAAGATGCCGTGCAGCAGGGGACTGCGGAAATCGGTCACTCGACGCCTTATTACGCCGCCGGCAAGAATCCTGCCCTGCATTTCTTCAGTACCGTACCGTTTGGCATGTCTGCCACGGAACACGCCGCCTGGTTGCGTTATGGCGGTGGCCAGGAGTTGTGGGACAGCATCTATGCCGAACGTGGTCTCAAGGCCTTCTACTCCGGCAACAGCGGTACGCAGAGTGGTGGCTGGTTCAGCAAGCCGGTCAACTCGGTTGAAGACCTCAAGGGTCTGAACATGCGCATCGCCGGCCTGGGTGGTGAGGCCATGCGGGCGCTGGGAGTCAACGCTGTCCTGTTGCCACCCCCGGAAATCTTTCCGGCATTCAAGTCGGGTGCCATTGATGCGGCAGAGTGGGTCGGACCCCTGCTTGATCAGGCATTCGGTTTGTACAAGGTTGCCAAGATCTGTTACGTACCGGCTTTTCACGAGCCCGGTGCTGCCCTGGAAATCGTGGTCAACAAGGATGCCTTTGACGAACTGCCAGCTGACTTGCAGGCCATTGTGTCCAGCGCCGCTGAAGCCACGTCTGCAGAAACACTGGCACAGTTCGACTACTTCAATACGCAGGCCATGGGCCAGTTGCGCAACGAAGGTGTGGAATTTCTCGAGTTCCCGGAAGAGGTCGTTGATGCCTTGAAGGTGGCTTCAGCCGATGTCATCAACAAGCTGGCCGAAGATAACGAAGGCTTCAAGACCGTCATGGACAGCTACATGGCCTTTCTGAATCCTGCCATCGAGTACGCCAACCTCATGCAAGGCGCGATGTTCAGGCAGCGTTCCTGAGGTGCCTGTGCGTTTCGGACGCCTGCTCAAGCCCCGCTCGATAGCCGTCGTCGGCGGTCAGTGGGCGGAGACCGTCATCACTCAGTGTCGCCAGGCCGGGTTCGATGGCGACGTCTGGCCGGTTCATCCCCGGCGTAATCGTCTGGCTGGCGAGCTGTGTTATGCCAGCCTCGACGATCTGCCTGGCGTACCCGATGCCACATTCATTGCCGTCAACAAGGAGAGAACCATCGAACTGGTGGCCTCCCTGGCGGCAATGGATGCCGGCGGCGCCATCTGCTTTGCCACCGGTTTTGGTGAGCGTGCGGCGCTGGATCGTGATGCCGAAGCGCGTCAGAGACGCCTGACTGAGGCAGCTGGCGACATGCCGGTCATTGGTCCGAACAGCTATGGGCTGCTGAACTATCTGGACGGCATTGCGTTGTGGCCGGACCAGCACGGTGGCAAGGCTGTCGAACGGGGGGTGGCGGTCATCACGCAATCGTCCAATATCGCCATCAATCTGAGCATGCAGCGACGCGGTTTGCCGCTGGCCTATCTGATCACGGCGGGCAATCAGGCGCAGACCACCCTGGCACAGCTGGCAGCGTCGGTGCTCGAAGATGAGCGCGTGACGGCCCTGGGTCTGCATATCGAGGGATTTTCCGATATTCGGGCCTTCGAGTCACTGGCTACCCGTGCCCGTGCCATGGGCAAACGCATTGTCGTCTTGAAGACTGGCGTGACACCGCTGGCACGTGCCGCTTTGATGTCTCATACCCGCTCGTTGTCAGGCGATGATGCGGCCGCCAGTGCCTTCATCGAACGTCTGGGCCTGCTGCGTGCACGGGGCATCGGCGAGTTCATCGAGACCCTGAAGGTACTGCACCTGCCGCGCAAGGTGGGTGGCTATCGCGTCCTGTCCATGACCAGTTCCGGCGGTGAAGCGGCGCTGGTGGGGGATTT
The DNA here is from genome assembly GCA_947499955.1 of uncultured Granulosicoccus sp. Lineage (GTDB taxonomy): Bacteria > Pseudomonadota > Gammaproteobacteria > Granulosicoccales > Granulosicoccaceae > Granulosicoccus. Next base: position 163,124 of record CANMQI010000005.1, on the reverse strand, counting down.
CGGTGCGAATCAGGGCTTGCAGTTCCCGCGTCTGGACGACACGCAGAAGGAGGCCTTGCAAGCGGTTCTGGGCAAGGAGGTCGCGCTGGCCAATCCACTGGATTATCACATGGCCATCCGTGATGATCGGGCGGCCATGGAAGCGATGGTGCTGGCCATGCTGCAATGCCATGAGCCGCCGGCCAGTGCAACGAAGTCTGCCAATGACCAGTTTCCCTCACCGGCCGATGTCGCCTTGCTGGTGCTTGATTTTCCGCGCACGGATCGTTGCGACGATGCTTCCTGGCGACAGGCGCTGGACGCATTCGTCTCTGCCAGTGAACACTGGCAGGGAGTGCGGGCCGTGATTGCCACGCTTGCGGAAAACATGCCGGAGGATATTGTCGAGACGCTGCTGCAACACGATGTGGTGGCCTTGTGTGGCCTCAATGATGGCCTGAAGGCGCTGGCCAATGCCGGCTGGCTGGACATGGCCGACAGTACCGAACTGCCGCTGCCGGTCTGGTTGCCCGAGAATCCGGATGTCTCGTTCAAGGCTGCAGCCTTGTCCCTTGTCGAGGGAACCACCGGTGCCGAGCGCTCCGGTAGAAGTGCAAGGCGTGTCAGTCAGGAAGCCTGGGGTCTGGTGCAGAGTGCCGTGACCGGACGGCAGCCGCCGCGTCAGCTGGATGAGAGTACCGCCAAGCGCTGGCTCAACCGTTTCGGCGTCAGCGTTCCGGTGAGTGTGCGTCTGTCATTTGCCGATGTCCGTTCTTCGCTGAGTCTGAGTCGTGCGCTGGACAAGGCCTCATCGGCCTTCAGCTATCCGGTTGTTGCCAAGAGTCTGGGGGTCCTGCACAAGAGCGATGCCAATGCCATTGCAATGGATATCGCCAACCGACGAGATCTGGAGCGTGCCATTCGCGAAATCGACTGTGAAGGCGGTTGCCTGATCGAAGAGCAGGTGGACAATGCCGTGGTGGAGTTGCTGGTCAGTGTGGTACAGGATCCTGTGCATGGCCTGTTGATGACCATTGGTGCCGGTGGGGTAGCAACCGAGGTGCTGGCTGACACGGTACATTGTCTGGTACCGGCGACACGCGCCGAACTGGACCGTCGAATCGATCGTCTGCGTTGTGCACCACTGCTCAACGGATTTCGCAATCGGGCGGCTGTTGATCGGGGCATGTTGCTGGACACGCTGGAATCCGTTCAGCAGGCTGCGTTGCAATTGGGGGAGCGACTGGTAGAGCTGGAAGTGAACCCACTGCTGTGTAGCGCCGAGACCTGTACGGCGGTGGATGCCTTTGTCGCGGTGCGCGGCTCCACCTTGCCCAACTACTGACGGCTCGCACAGGCAGCTGGTCGTCAGTGCCAGCTGCCTGTCAGGCAGGGGCTACGACGACGATAGGTCGTCGTGGCTGTCGCCAAGCAGAAAGCGTGGCCCGGGCCCAAGCCCCGTGGCACGATCATCCGGGTTGTACAAGCGGCAGCGTGCCAGGGACAGACAACCGCAGCCGATGCAGCCGGTCAGTTTGTCGCGTAGCTGCTGCAGTCCTGCGATTCTGCGATCGATATCCTGTGCAAAGTGTTTGCTCAGGCGTTCCCAGTCGCGTTTAGTCGGCGTTCGCGAGTCGGGCAATGTCGCCAGAGCTTTGCGAATCTCCGCCAGGGAAAAACCCAGATTCTGCGAAATCTTCACGAAGGCCAGGCGGCGTATGCAACTGCGCTGGAAGCGTCTCTGGCCGCCGTCATTGCGCAGGGAGCTGAGCAGGCCTTCGGTTTCATAGAAACGGATGGCGGTCACCGTCACATCGGCGCGCTTTGCCAGTTCGCCGATGGAGAGCGCATCGGTTGCTTTCTTCATGGTGTATTCGTTGCTGAAATTGATGCTTGACCTCTACCTTACTTGAGGTATTAGTCTGTCAGTTCACATCAGGCAAGGAAATATCGACTCATGAACGAATCTGTACTGGAACACATCAATCTGACCGTCCCCAACCCACAAGCCACGGCCGATTTACTGTGCGACTTGTTCGGCTGGCATGTCCGCTGGCAGGGGGAGGCCAAGTACGCTGGCTTCACGATACATGTCGGTGGCCATGGTTCGTATCTGGCTCTGTACCGACACCAGGATATGGCTGTCGATACGGCTGAAAGCTATTACCGGCAGCACGGACTGAATCATGTCGGTATCGTGGTGGATGATCTGGATGCTGCTGAAAAGCGGGTTATCGAACGCGGTCTGGAGCCGCACTCGCACGCCGACTACGAGCCGGGTCGACGCTTCTACTTCCATGATGAGGATGGCCTGGAGTTCGAGGTCATCTCCTACGCTGGGGATGCGTGAACTCAGTCGGTAGAACGGTGGAGGGCTGGTAGCCCTCCACAATCGTCATACGGTCAGATACTGCTTCACCAGATCTTCACCCAGTGTGTCCATGTTGCCCTTGGCAACGACCTCGCCACGATCCATCAGTACGAATTCATCCCCCACGCGACGGGCGAAGGGCAGCTTCTGCTCCACCAGTACCACCGTCAGTCCGATCTCCTTGTTCAGCCGAGTGATGATGGTGCCGATGTCGTGCACGACATTGGGCTGGATGCCTTCAGTCGGTTCGTCCAGCAATAGAAGTTCAGGCTCGGTGACCAGGGCGCGGCCGATGGCCAGTTGTTGTTGCTGGCCGCCGGACAGGTCTCCGCCGCGGCGGCGCAACATTTCACGGAGCACCGGAAACAGCTCGTAGATGAGCTCGGGAATGACCTTGGCCCCATCGCGACGGGCACGCAGACCGATGCGCAGGTTCTCCTCGACGCTGAGCAGGGGGAAGATCTGCCGACCCTGTGGTACATAGCCGATACCGGCCGCCGCGCGGCCCTCGGCTGGTATCTTCGTGATGTCCTTGTCAGCCAGGCTCATCGAGCCGCTGCGCAGCGGAAGCAGCCCCGTGATGCACTGCATCAGCGTGGTCTTGCCGACACCGTTGCGACCCATGATGACGGTGCAGGCTCCCGGGGTGATCGCCAGACTCAGGTTCTTCAGGGTATGCGAGGAGCCGTAGTATTGATTGATGTTGTCCAGTGTCAGCATGAACTTGACTCCGTCCCCAGGTAGACGCGCATGACGTCGGTATTTGATTGGACTTCGGCCATGCTGCCTTCTGCCAGCACGCTGCCCTGGTGCAATACCGTTACGGGGGAATTCAGGGCGCGGACGAAGTCCATGTCATGTTCGACCACGACGATGGCGTGATCGCCTGCCAGTGTCGTCAGCAACTCCACCGTTCTGTCCATTTCCTGATGCGTCATGCCGGCCGCCGGTTCGTCCACCAGCAGGAGTACCGGGTTCTGCATGATCAGCATGCCGATCTCCAGCCACTGCTTCTGACCGTGAGACAGGCTGCCTGCCTGGGCATACAGCTGGGACAGCAGATTGATGGTGCCGGCCATGGCTTCTATCCGGTCCATGGTTTCACTGCTGAGACGCGCACGGTAGGTTGGCCACAGCTTGCGCGTGCCTGCCATCGACAGTTCGAGATTGTCGAATACGGTCAGATTCTCGAACACACTGGGTTTCTGGAATTTTCGGCCGATACCCGCCTGGGCAATCTCGGCTTCATCCATACGCAGCAGGTTGATCTTCTGGCCGAACCAGGCGGTGCCGGTATCGGGTCGGGTCTTGCCGGTGACGATATCCATCAGCGTGGTCTTGCCGGCACCATTGGGGCCGATCAGGCAGCGCAGCTCGCCGGTATTGACGTAGAAGTTCAGCCCGTTGATGGCCTGGAAACCATCGAAGTTGACGGAGATGTTCTCCAGGTAAAGCGCCGTACCATGGGACAGATCAAGATCATCAACCTGTTTGGGAATGAGAAACTCGAAAACCTTGTCGCGCCTGAATACCGCAGGGCCGGTCATGGGATCAGGTGTACTCATGAGGCTGCCTGTGAAGATCGTTTGAATTTGAGCAGACCGGCAACGCCACGTGGCAGGAGCAGGGTGACGACCACGAACAGCAGGCCCAGTGCAAACAGCCAGGCTTCGGGGAAGGCGCCGGTAAACCAGGTCTTGGCGTAGTTGACGCCCAGTGCGCCGAGCACGGCACCGTATAGTGTGCCGCGGCCACCGATGGCCACCCAGACAACCACCTCGATGGAGTTCAGCGGGGCAAATTCACCGGGATTGATGATGCCGACCTGCGGGACATACAGGGCACCGGCGATACCGGCAATCATGGCCGACAGGGCAAACAACGCAAGCTTGACGCTCTCGACCCGATAGCCGATGAAGCGGGTGCGATCCTCGGCATCACGAATGGCAATGGCAACCTTGCCCAGCCTGGATCGAAGTATGCTGTCGCACAGCAGAAAGACCAGCAACAAGGCAACTCCGGAGGCGATGAACAGCCCCAGACGAACAGTGTCGGAGCGCAGGTCGAAGCCGAGCAGTTCCCGAAAATCGGTCAGACCGTTATTGCCGCCGAATCCCATTTCATTGCGAAAGAAGGCCAGCATCAGAGCGTAGGTCAGGGCCTGGGTAATAATGGACAGGTAGACACCGTTGACCCGTGAACGAAAGGCGAACCAGCCAAAGACAAAGGCCAGCAAACCGGGAACCAGCAGAATCATCATGGCCGTGAAGGCAAAGTTGTCGGAACCCATCCAGTACCAGGGCAGTTCGGTCCAGTTCAGAAATACCATGAAGTCAGGCAGGTCAGGATTGCCATAGACGCCACGATCGCCAATCTGGCGCATCAGGTGCATACCCATGACATAGCCGCCAAGCGCAAAGAAAGCGGCATGGCCCAGGCTCAGGATGCCCAGATAGCCCCACACCAGATCGACCGCCACGGCCAGTATGGCGTAGGTCAGGTACTTGCCGAGCAGGGTCACCATGTAGTTGCTGACGTACAGCGGATGCTCTGCCGGCAGTTGATTACAGATGGACACGCCAATGATCAGCGCGATCAGTGTCAGTATGAAGATGATGCTCGACAGGCGCGAGCGCTGCGGCCGCGCACTTGTGGACGGTGCTGTTGTGCTTGAGTCACTCATGATCAATGTGCCTCCACCGCACGACCGCGTTGTGGAAAGAGACCTCTGGGGCGCTTCTGAATGAACATGATGAGAAAGACCAGAACCAGGATCTTCGCCAGAATGGCGCCGGCCCAGGGTTCCATGAGTTTGTTGGCAATGCCCAGTGTCATGCCGCTGATCAGGGTGCCCCACAGGTTGCCGACGCCGCCGAACACAACCACCATGAAGCTGTCGACGATATAGGCCTGACCCAGGTTCGGCCCGACGTTGGTCAGTTGCGACAGGGCGACACCGGCAATTCCGGCGATACCGGCGCCCAGTCCGAAGGTCAGTGAATCGATGCGCGAGGAGGGCACGCCCATGGCACGGGCCATGGATCGGTTCTGACTGACGGCGCGTACTTCAAGGCCGAAGCGTGAGCGCTTGAGCAGAATCAGCAGCAGTGCGAAGACGATGAGACAGAAGGCCAGGATGTAGAGTCGATTGAGTGTCAGGCTCAGCACGCTGTTGACTTCCAGTACGCCACTCATGAAGGCGGGATTGGCCACCGGGACATTCTGTGACGAGATGAAGGTACGAACCAGTTGTTGCAGTATGAGGCTGATACCGAAGGTTGCCAGCAAGGTCTCCAGTGGACGACCATAGAGAAAGCGGATGACGCTGCGTTCGATCAGGATGCCGACCATGCCGGTGAACAGGAAAGCCACGGGAATGGAGAGCAGCAACGACAAGCCCAGATTGTTCGGCATCAGTTGTTGCATGGCCCAGGTGCAATAGGCACCGAGCATGATCAGCTCGCCATGAGCCATGTTGATGACTCCCATGACGCCGAAACTGATCGCCAGGCCGATGGCCGCCAGCACCAGCACCGAGCCCAGGCTGAGACCGAAGAAGACGGTTTCGGCCTTGGCGTACAACCGTACCTTGGCTGCCTGGTCTCGGGCAATCTTGCCGGCGAGTGTCTTGACGGCTTCGTCGCTGTCGTTCTCTGCCAGTGTCTGAACCAGTGAGCGGCTGTCATTCGACAAGTCTTCGCCCAGTGTGCTCAGCGCCTGCAGTCGTTGTTCGGGTTGCGGGGAGAGCGCCAGTTTGCGAGCCTGCAGGGAGAGCAGCGCGGCACTGACCTTCTTGTCGGTTTCGCTGCCAAGCAGTTCCTGCAATGTTGCGTCGGGCAGCGCTTCGGGGGTTTCCATCAGGGCATCGATGGCTGCCAGCCGTTCAGTCGCATCATCGGAGCGGAGTCCCAGGGAGGCAATCAGTGAGCGCAGATGACCCCGCAAGCGGTTGGTGACCTTGAGGCGCGACAGTTTGCGTTTGCGCTCGCTGCCCAGATCGTTCTGTCTGTCCAGGGATTGCATGGCGTATTCACGACCCTGCGCAGTTGCCCAGACAATGGTGTCGGTCTCCTTGTGCAGCATGAGATCGCCTTCGAGAATACCGGTGAGCAGCTCGCGCGTATCGTCGCGCCCAAGAGCTGCCAGTGCGTCCAGCGCCTCGGTTCTCTGCGCGCCCTTGCCCTCGACAAACCGGGTGAACAGCCCGTCCAGTTCGTCGATACCGGTCTGGACATCGGCGCTTGCAGTATGGAAGCTGCAAACGGCTGCCAGCATCGTGAGCAAGGATGCTGCACGAATCAGGCGCTGTAATGCATGGAGTGACAGTGACATGACTGCGTTCGGTCTCCTCGAGGGAAAGTCAGCAATGGGGCCGGGTCAGCACAGGCCGACCCGGCGGGTGGTCTTACAGGTTCTGACCGGAACAGACGTGGGTAGTGACGTTGTAGTTACCGCAGGACAGCGGTGCGCGCCAGTCGGAGATGATGTCCTTGGAGCTGTCGAGAAAATCTGACCAGGCATCGCCTGCAACCAGGCCCGGAGTTTCCCAGACGATTTCGAACTGACCGTCGTCCTGGATCTCACCGATCAATACCGGCTTGGTAATGTGGTGGTTGGGCATCATGGCAGAGTAGCCACCTGACAGATTCGGTACCGAGACACCGATGATGGCGTCCTGTACGGCAGCGGCATCGGTGCTGCCAGCTTTCTCGACGGCCTTCACCCACATGTTGAAACCGATGTAATGCGCTTCCATGGGATCATTGGTGACGCGATCTTCATCGCCGGTGAACTCGATCCAGCTGTCGATGAAGTCATCGTTGACCTCGGCGTCGACACTCATGAAGTAGTTCCAGGCAGCCAGATGGCCGACCAGCGGAGTCGTATCGAAACCGGACAGCTCTTCTTCACCCACGGAGAAGGCCACGACCGGAATGTCTTCGGCAGAAATGCCCTGATTACCCAGTTCCTTGTAGAAAGGCACATTGGCATCGCCGTTGACGGTGGATACCACAGCCGTTTTCTTGCCTTCCGAGCCGAAGCGCTTGATGTCAGCGACAATGGACTGCCAGTCGGCGTGTCCGAACGGTGTGTAGTTGATCATGATGTCTTCTTCACTGACACCATTGGCTTTCAGGTAAGCCTCCAGAATCTTGTTGGTGGTACGCGGGTAGACGTAGTCGGTACCGGCCAGTACCCAACGCTCGACACCGATCTCGTTGCTCAGGTAATCAACCGCAGGGATGGCCTGCTGGTTCGGCGCGGCCCCTGTGTAGAACACGTTCTTCGAGGATTCTTCACCTTCGTACTGCACGGGGTAGAACAGTAGGCTGTCCAGTTCCTCGAACACGGGCAGTACCGATTTTCTGGACACTGACGTCCAGGCGCCGAAGGTGGCAACCACGCCTTCCTGCTCGATCAGTTCGCGCGCCTTCTCGGCAAACAGAGGCCAGTCGGATGCCGGATCGACAACCACGGCTTCCAGTTGCTTGCCCAGTAGTCCACCCTTGGCATTCTGCTCATCGATGAGCATCAGCATGGTGTCTTTCAGGGTGGTTTCCGAAATGGCCATGGTGCCGGAAAGAGAGTGCAGGACGCCTACCTTGATGGTGTCGTCCTGAGCGTGCAGTGAAAGGCTCAGGCCGGCCAGGCCAATGCCTGCCATTGCCGCGAGTGATCGTCGAGAATTACGTGTGGACAGCATGCGAAAGATTTCCCTGGATAGTTGGCAGAAAAAATTGTTCTTTCATGAACAATCGCAACTGCTGTTACAGGGACTGTGCCAATGCAAAAACTATATTTAAATCAATAGCTTGAAAACCGTGTAACGGGGTGTCTTGATCTAATTGCCCTTCTATGGTGCGCCGCTTGCACCGAGCTGGTGCCATCCGGAATGGGTGGCGACTTGCAGTGTTGACTTATTCGACCGTGACACTCTTGGCCAGGTTGCGCGGCTGATCGATATCGCGTTTCAGCAGCACGGCACAGTGATAGGCCAGCAATTGCAATGCAATGCCCGCGATGATGGGTTGCAGCAAGGGCTCCACCTGGGGAATGCGAATCACCTCATCACTCAGCTCCCGGATACGCGGATGGTCGGCATCGGTAACGGCGATGACCGGGGCGCCGCGAGTTCGGATTTCCTCCAGTGTCGAGAGCGATTTGTTCAGCAATTCATCGTTGGGCAGCATGACAATGCAGGGGGTCTTGCTGCTGATCAGCGCCAGAGGGCCATGCTTGAGCTCCGACGAGGGATAGGCTTCGGCATGAATATAGGAGATTTCCTTGAGCTTCTGGGCGCCTTCCAGCGCCACCGGATAGGAGCTGGTCCGACCCAGGAAGAACGCACTGTGTGCTTTCACCAGCATGGGGGCAAGCGTTGCGATGGAAGGCTCCAGAGCCAGCGTGTCGCGAATCTTGCTGGGCAAGTCCTGCAGAGCCTCGACCAGGGTATTGCCGCGCTGGGGGGAGACATCGCGCAGACGACCCAGCATCAGGGCCAGCAGCGCGAACACGGTCAGCATGCTGGTGTAAGCCTTGGTGGATGCCACCGAGACTTCAGGGCCGGCATGCATGTAAATGCCGCCATCGACTTCGCGGGCAATGGTGCTGCCGACACTGTTGACGATACCCAATACATGACCTCCCTTGCGACGAACTTCGCGCAGGGCTGCCAGTGTGTCGAAGGTCTCACCGGACTGGCTGACCGCTATATAGAGTGTTTCGGGTTCCACCACCGGATTGCGGTAACGGAATTCGGCTGCCGCCTCCGCACTGACCGGCAGGCGTGCCAGCTGTTCGATCATGTGAGCCCCGGACATGCCGGCATAGAAGGCCGAGCCGCAACCGAGAATCTTGACGCGGCGGATATTGAGCAGGTCCCGCGGGGCCAGGTTGAGTCCGCCCAGATGGGCCGTGGAGAATCGGGTGTCCAGGCGTCCACTGAGTGTACGTTCCACCACTTCGGCCTGATCATGGATTTCCCGGTGCAGGTAATGCGCGTAACCCCCCTTGTCATAGTCGGCCAGCACACCGCTGAGCTGGGTCGTGGACTTCTGACTGGGCCGGGCATCGAGCGTGGTCACCTGAAATCCCTGAGGGGTCATTTCAGCGACATCGCCGTCATCCAGATGCACGATCTCGCGCGTATGTCTGGCCAGTGCCGACATGTCGGAGGCGGCCAGCATCTCGCCATCGCCGATGCCGAGGATGACCGGGCTGCCAAGGCGTGCGACCACCACCGTCTCCGGTGCCTCGCGATCGATGAGCGCCAGACCGTAGGTTCCCTGGATGCGTGGCAGTACGGTGCGCACCGCATCGATCAGTGGTCCGTCGAATTCTGCCAGCAGATGGGCCAGCACTTCGCTGTCGGTTTCCGAGCTGAAGGTGACACCCTTTGCCATCAGCTGGGCCCGCAAGGCGTCGGCATTTTCGATGATGCCGTTGTGGGCGACGGCGATGCGCATGTCGCTGTCCGTATGCGGGTGTGCGTTTTCATCGGTGGGTGCGCCGTGCGTGGCCCAGCGTGTATGGCCGATGCCGCATTGCCCGGCGGTTGTCTCCGGCAGCTGTTGCCTGAGCATGGAAATCTTGCCGGCAGCCTTCCAGCAGCGGATTCGCTTGCGGTGCAGTAGCGCAATGCCAGCCGAGTCGTAGCCGCGGTACTCCAGGCGGTGCAGGCCGTCCAGCAGAATGGGGGCGGCTTCCTGGCGACCGGTATAAGCGATGATTCCGCACATATCGAATATCTTGCCTGTGTAGTGGGTGGGCCGAGTGCTGTGGGTTCAGCCGTAAATGGTGCGCCGTATCTGGCGTTCGGTCAGCGGGTCGAGCCTGAAGCGATGATGTTCGAGCTCCTCGCTGATCTGCCGGTAAATGGCGGCATTCGCAAGCCCTGCCTTTTGCAGTTCATAATGGCGACGCTGGATGAATCCGGCGCTGGACTCGTTGTAGAAGGCCAGCACTTCCTCGATCAGCCGTGCGGCCTGGGTCGGTGTCAGATCATTCTGTCGACACAGGTGGTCGATCAGTTCGGCAGGCGCATGGGTTGAGAGCATGTCGCGCATTATGTTGAATGCGTGGAGTAAAGCCCAATATTATGCCCGTTGCCGGGCAGGAAGCGAAAAAAGTGTCAGTAATGAGAGATTTGTTCTCTGCGGAGTCTGTGGAGATATGTCCCGGCATGATTCTGCTGCGGCAGTACGCCGACTCGGCCGAGCTGCAATCGGGGCTGGAATCGGTGCTGGCTGTCTCGCCGTTGCGTCGCCTGCAGACCACGCGCGGATTCTACCTGTCCGTTCAGAGCAGCAACTGCGGGCAGCTGGGCTGGGTATCGGACCGGCAAGGGTATCGCTACAGCGAGCTGGATCCGCTGACGGGCAAACCCTGGCCGTCCATGCCGGCGGTTTTTCGAGCGCTGGCACAGCGCGCCGCCGAGGCAGCCGGGTTTGCCGGGTTCGATCCGGATGGTTGTCTGATCAATCATTACGAGCCGGGCACGCAGATGGGCGCTCATCAGGACAAGGATGAATCGGATTTTGGTGCACCTATCGTGTCCGTGTCCATGGGGATAGATGCACGCTTTTTCGTGACGGGACCCGAACGACGCGGCCGCTCGAGAGCTGTAGACTTGAGCGATGGTGATGTCGTTGTATTTGGTGGGCCGGCGCGTCGCTACTATCATGGTGTGAGAAAACTGAAATATTCCGAACATCCACGATTTGGTGCGGTGCGCTGGAATCTGACCTTCCGCAAGGCGGGCTGATGGCAGGGTGTACAGGTGGCAGAGGGCATGGTGAAGGCTGAGGAACGTAACTGCAGTTGGCTGGCATGGAGATGCCCGGCGCACCTGGCACGCTGTGTCGGTGTGGCTGTGCTGTTGCCTGTCATCGCTCTGGGCTTGAGCCATTCGCTGCCGGTGGCAGCCGCCGTGCTGTCGGTGCCGCCCGAGCAGGTGCTCGAGCCGGGGCAGCAGCTGGTACTTCCCCTCTTGATTCGCCAGGACCAGGGGCCGCGTATCGAAATCAGTCTGGGCGTCTCTCCGGAAGGCGCCAGCCTGGTGCTGGAGGATGACGGGCAGCTGCAGCTCGAATGGCAGGCAGGGCCTGACTTGCCGGCAGAGACGACGATCGAGTTGCTGGTTCGGGATGTCGACAGCAATCAGTTTCTGGACAGTGTGTGGGTCGTGATTCGTCGCCCGGATGCCAGTCCTGATTCTGGCGCGGACGCGGGAACGGTCGCTCCGGAATCAACAGAGTCCACCGACCTGTCGCCCGAAGCGCCACCAACGGATTCGTTCGACGCACCTCCCGGCGCTTTGTCCCCATTGGAAGTAGATGCACCGCCCGGTGCTCTGCCTCAAGCACCCTCTGATGCACCTCCTGGCGCCTTGTCGCCAGTGCCGACAGATGCACCGCCCGGCGCTTCACCTCAATTGCCGCCTGAAGCTCCTTCATCATCACCGGCGGACGAACAGCAGGGTGAGGCGGAGAGTTTACTGCAAGCCCCGCATTTTCCATCCTTGCCCAATCAGGTTGTCAGTGCCGGACGAACCGTCATTCTGAAAGTGTTTGCCCGTTTGCCTGGGGAATACGCGCCGGTATTGCAGGTCGATCGATTGCCTCGTAATGCCAGTTTTGAAGCCAATGAGGAGGGTGGTCGAACATTTCGCTGGGAGACCGGCGAGAATGATCAGGGCGAGCATCTGTTCCGTTTCACGGCCTTCAATCCGCGTGCTCCCCAGGAGCGCTCGGTGCAGGAAGTGCTGATGGTGGTGGGGGATCCGACCAGGAAAGTGACCTTGCCGGAGCCGGCCCGCGGCGGGTAGTCAGCAGCCAAAGATCAGTGCTATTGGTGTAAGCTGCAATACCCTGCATGATTGGTCATAGAGCCCCTTGGAGCGTTTCGACAAGCAGTCTGACAACGTCAAGGGAGCGCTGATTCTGATGCTGGCCGCTTTCGGTTTTTCCATGATGGTGGCAATGATCAAGCTGACGGGCAAGCATCTGCCGGTCTCTCAGATACTGTTCATTCGGCAGGTTGGCATGATGCTCATGCTGGGGCCGGTCTTGGTCAGATCCTTCCCGGACGCTTTCCATACGAGTCGGCTGCCGTTGCAATTTGCCCGGATCGTGTTGGCCCTCATTGCAATGACCTGCGGCTTCACGGCCGTCATTCACATGCCGCTGGCGGAAGCCACGGCCATTGCCTTTGCCAAGAGTTTCTTCGTCACGATTTTCGCTGTCTTCATTCTCAAGGAGGTGGTGGGGCTGTATCGCTGGGGAGCGGTGGTCGTGGGTTTTCTCGGTGTCATGGTCATGCTCAGACCGGGGGCCGAAGGGTTCAGTCTCTATGGCTTGATGGCGCTGGTCGGTGCTGCCAGTGCCGGGCTGGTGATGGTCATCATTCGCCTGTTGTCTCGCACGGATGCGCCCAGCACCATACTGGCGTTCCAGGCGGTGGGCGTTGGCTTGATCATGGCCATTCCTGCCTTTATCCAGTGGGTGCCGCCGACGCCGGTCGAATGGCTCTTGCTGGCCGGTATTGGTGTTGTGTCCTATTATTCCCAGAAAGCCAATATCTACGCGTTCTCCTATGGAGAGGCCTCCTTGCTGGCCTCGCTGGACTACGTGCGGCTGATCTATGCAACCTTGTTCGGCTGGTTGCTGTTCAGCGAATTGCCTGGCATCAGCACCTGGGTGGGAGCCGGTATCATCGTGTCGGCCTCCATCTACACCGTGCACCGTGAGTCCCGGCGCATGCAGCGTCTTGCCAGTGGGCCGAACGGGCGCGGCTTCAGCAGCCATTAGCGAATCGGGGTGGCTGCTACACGTTCAAACGGGAGAGAATGATCATCGACACTTGCATGAAGCTGTCTGCGCGCCGGCATGGCCGACGACATCGACTCGTCTGCCTGGCCGCGCTGCCATTGTTGATGTTGTCATCTGCCATGCCGGTATTTGCAGAGGAGGGTGTTGCGAGCCGTGAGGCGACTGCTGACGATAGTGTTGTCGAACCCGTCGAACCCGTCGAACCCGTCGAACCTGTCGAACCTGTCGAACTGCCGATCGCTCACGTCGACGTCTCCGGTCCGGCATCGGACGATTGCGTGATCCTGCTGCATGGCCTGGCGCGTACCGCCTCATCCATGGACGACATGGCCGAGGCGCTGAACGATGCAGGCTATCGCGTGGCCAATGTCGATTACCCGTCCCGCCAGTACCGCATTCAGGTGCTGTCCGATCTGGCCATTCCCGCAGGCGTTGCGGCCTGCACGCAAACCGGCGCTTCACGGTTGCACATGGTGACGCATTCGCTGGGCGGCATTCTGGTTCGTGATTACCTGAGTCGCCATCCGCTGCACGCGTTGGAGCGCGTCGTGATGCTGGCACCCCCCAACCATGGCAGTGCCGTGGTGGACAATCTGGAGGGTGTGCCCGGCTTCCAGTGGTTGAACGGACCCGCCATCGAGCAGTTGGGCACCGATGCCAACAGCCTGCCATTGCAGCTGGGGCCGGCACAGGTCGATACGGCCATCATTGCCGGCAGCCGTTCGGTGAATCTGTATCTTTCCACGTTTCTGGAAAACCCGGATGATGGCAAGGTATCGGTGGCCAGTGCCAGGCTCGATGGCATGTGTGCCATGCTGGTTCTGAAAGTGTCACACCCCTTCATCATGAGTGATGAGGAAACCATCGGACAGGTTGTGAGCTATCTGGGTAGCGGTCGGTTCACGGCGGAACAGGCCGAGTATCCGCAGTGCGATTTCCGCGAACCGAAGCAGTGAGTGATCTGCCATGAGCATGAATCGAATGCTCATGGCGGTAGCCAGAGAACAGTCGGGGCCGCGACGCCCCCAGAACCGGAACGAATGAGATGGCTATGCAAGAAGACAAGGGTGACCTGTTTGCCAACGGTATCCTGCCCTGGGCGGAGCAGGTGCGCAGTGGTGAGCTGAGCTTTACGCAAACGGTCGAACATTGCCTGCAACGCGTCCATGACAATCCGACTCTGGATGCCTTTGAATGCCTGGATGCCGAGCGTGCGCGAGCGACGGCTGCGGCTCTGGATGCCTTGTTGAGCAGCGGTACCGACCTGGGGCCCCTGATGGGATTGCCGATCGGGGTCAAGGACATCATGGCGGTGGACGGTTTGCCGACCACGAACGGCTCGAACGCCGACACGGCCGAACTCACCGGGTCTGAAGGCGGGCTGATAAAATGCCTGCGGCGAGCCGGAATGATTCCGCTTGGCAAGACACGAACGGTTGAATTCGCACTGGGTGCCACCGGCGTGAACAGTTCGCGTGGTACGCCGTGGAATCCGGTCGATCGGGACGTTCACCGGATGCCGGGAGGCTCGTCCAGTGGCTCAGCCGTGGCCACGGCCAGTGGCATGGTGGGTCTTGGCCTGGGTTCGGATACGGGTGGCTCGATTCGCATCCCCGCCAGCTTTACCGGCATTGTCGGCTACAAGAGCTCGGTTGGAATCTGGCCGCTGGACGGCATCTTCCCCCTGTCGCCCACGCTTGATTCGGCAGGGCCCCTGTGTCGTACCGTGAATGATGCCGCCCTGTTGCACACCTTGCTGACGGGTGAGTCGGTCAGCGCGCGGCCGGATGTCAGCGGCTTGCGTATCGGCATAGTCGATGAGCTGTTTCAGGATGATCTGGATCCGCAGGTTGCCGAGGACTTCGAGCGGGCCTGCCAGCTACTCGAGCAGCACGGTGCCAGGCGCGTACACCTGTCGTTCCCCGAAGTGCACGAGCGAGTCCCGCTGTTCACCGCCATCGTGCCCGCCGAGCTGATCAACACACTGACGCCCGAGCGCTGGCTGGCCATCCGGCACGGTGTGGATGCCGTGACCGCAAGCCGCGCGGAAGTCGGTCTGGCGACGCAGGCGCATGAATACGTGGGAGCACAGAAACGTCGCCGTCAGCTGGTGGCGAAGGCCAGATCCACGTTCGAGCAGGTGGACCTGTGGTTGTCGCCGACCGTGCCCTTTGTACCGATGCCCCTGTCCGAGCTGTCGAGCCCGGCAGGTCATGAGCGCGCCATGCTGGCGTCGCGCAATACGCAGCCCGGGAATCTGCTGGACATGTGCGGCTTGAGTCTGCCGATGCACGGCGATACGCTGCCAACCGGTTTGCAACTGACCATGCCACTGAACCACGATGCGCGTCTGCTGTCGGTGGGCATGGCAGTGGAGCAGCTACTGCGGCAGCGCTGAGGCTTCTGGTCGTTCACAGCGTTCTTTCTGCCAGGGGCATCGTGGTGGGGCCACTGCTGCGTCAGCGCTGACGTTCTCAGTCAGCTTGCAGTACGTGATCCACCACGTTCTTCAGCAGTCGTGATACCGGGTTATCAAAATCGTTGTGGGGCAGACTGCCGCAGAAGGTGATCGAGCCCACCGCAAATACGCTGCCTCCGCCTGCCACCTCGAACCAGATGATGTTGGCGTGCAGCAGCTCGCTGGTGGGAGCTCCGGGCAGGGTGGTCAGGTGAGTGAGCATCTCCTCGGGCACCAGAATGAAGTCCTCACCGTGGTTCTCCGAGGTGGCCAGTATCGCGGCGTTGTCCGGTGTGCCCAGGCGGTAGTCGGCACGGTCGAGTTCGAACCCGGCAGCGCCACCGCCGGAGAGCCCGAAGTCACCGATGATATCGCTGTCGATGCCACGAAACACCCAGTCGAACTCGGGGTCATGGTTGCATCGACGGTAGAAGGAACCGTTGAATTCGCCCTGGGCCGAAAAACCGAGTCCGCACAATTGTTGCGGTGGGCGGCCATTGCGACGCCACAGACCCCCGTACTGTCCGTCGAAGGCCTGGTAGTATTCACCGGGTTCCGATGCCCAGGCCCGTATGCCGGCTTCTGCCCGGCGTATTTCCAGAACATCCTCCTGTTCGGGATGAATCGCGATACGCCAGTAGAAGCCGTTGCCTCCCAGGTAACTCAGATGACCGCCACCATCGCGGTACTGCTGCAATGCATCAAGTGACTCCATGGTGTGGTATTCCGGATGACTCGAGCTCAGCAGCACATCGTAGGCTGCTATGCAGGCCACTCCCTTGTCATGCAGTTCGCGATCGGTAATGACGTCGAAGCCGAGGTTCATGGCATCCAGCCAGGCCCACAGATGGCTGTCGGCCTGAAAGTGTCGAAGACCCGAGCAGCCGGATTCTCCAAAGGTGCTGTAGCCGGGGCGTAGATTGAACAGCGGTCGACGATGCGATGCGTGACAGATGCCACTGCCATCGCTGTGATAGTTGTAGGTGGACAGGCCGTAGCCGGGGTACTGCGCCGGGTTGTACGGGTAGGCATCCCAGTCCGTGATGCGTTGCTGCCAGCCCGGATGCCATTCAGGCCGGGCATGATTGCCGTAGATGGCATAGGTGAACGTGGGTATCAGCATGCAGATGCGGTTGCCGGGTCTGCCGTCGGGGGCGCACACGAAGAACGGCATGGCATCTTCGTGTTCACCATCGCTGATGCGCATGACATAAATGCCCGATGGCATGTCCTCCGGAATGCTGAAGCTGAAGCTGGTCTGCCAGCCGACATCCACCAGGTCATCGTCATGAAAGTGGATGGCTGCGTACTGCGTCGCCGCGTGTCGCCAGCACATCTCGTCACCGCGCCACTGGCTGGCGGTCATGGCACGTGCCGGTTGGTTGTGTAGAGTCAGTGGCAAGTCGCGACCCTCGCAATCTTCAATGGTGTTGCTGTGCATGTTCCGGGCAAAGTCCCATGATACGGACCAGGCCTTGTCGTGCAGCGGGATGCTGGCCTGAATGCAGGGCGCTTCCAGCTTGCCGTTGTAATGACTGTGCAGTTGTTCGTCGGATCGTTGTGCCGCCACCACGACGCTGTGGGCACCGCCCAGCAAGGAATCCAGTCTTTCTGCATCGATGACGGTCGATGCCCGCATGCTCTCCACCGGTCTGGCTTCTCTGTTCAGGGGGACAGGCTTGTCAATCAGGGACTGTTGCAGGATGGCTTCCAGCTGAACGCCCTTGCGCTGCAGAATGACGTCAACCCGGTACCAGCGGCGTTCATTCAAGGGTTTCTGCAAGCTCAGAAGCTGCTCTCCCAGGTGCAGGCTCAAGCTGTTGTCACTGTTGATGCACAGTGCCAGAGCACCCCAGGACAGAATGCACTGCTGTGAACCATCGAGAAGAGTGGGCCAGATGGTCGCACTCAGTTCGATGCCTCTGGTCTCCGATGGCAGCGCGACAGCGGGAGAGATGCCCCAGGATCCTGCATGAAAAGTCTGCTCGACAACGTCATGCTCTTCGTCTTCGTACCATTGCTCGGCAGAGCGTTCGATGATGCCGGGGCCTTGCGGGTTCGGATCGGCACAGATGCAGTGCATCAGCCAGCTGCGAACCGGGCGCGCAGTTGTGCGCTGGGCGCCGGTAGCCGACAACTTGAACGCGATGGTGTCACCGGCGCTTGCCGAGAGGCGATCGCTATAGCCGATCAACGGAACGCGGCGTTGTCTGGATGCATCCATCATTCTGAAGGAATCGTTAGCTTGCCCGGGGCGAGTGCAAATAAATTTTGACTACACGAGGCCAGCAAGGTTATGTTTGTGGGCTTGTCATCAGGCATCGGTCATCTGACCGGCGGCTGTCCGTTAACGCTTTAATCAAGGAGTCATCCATGGTGCGTTGTACGTTGAAGTCTCTCACGTCAGAGTCACTTGTCAAGAAGCTGTGTACGGCAGCTCTGGCGATTGCGGCAGTTGCCGTATCCTCCCAGGCCATCAGTCAGAACGCTGGTGGCACCCTGGTCATGATCGCCCAGCCCGAGCCCCCCTCACTGGCGCCGTATCTGTCCACATCCGGCCCCATTGGTCTGGTTGCGCCCAAGATCTACAACGGCCTGCTGGACTACGATCTCGACCTGAACCCGGTGCCAGAGCTGGCCGAGTCCTGGGAAGTCAGTGATGACGGATTGACCGTCACCTTCAATCTGCAGGAAGGGGTCACCTGGCACGATGGCGAACCCTTCAGCTCGGCGGATGTGCAATTTACCATCATGGAAGTGCTGAAGAAGTTTCATCCGCGCGGACCCAACTCGTTTCGTGAAGTCAGCTCCATCGATACGCCGGATGCCCTTACCGCCATCTTCAACCTGGAGCGCCCGGCACCCTACATGATGCGTGCGCTGTCAGCCTATGAATCTCCCATCGTGCCGAAGCACCTGCTGGAAGGCAAGGATGTCAGGGAAGCGGAACTGTCCGGTAACCCGGTGGGTACCGGCCCGTTCAAGTTCGTCGAATGGAAGAAGGGTCAGTACATCCGACTGGACAAGAACGAGAACTACTGGAAGGAAGGCCTGCCGCTGCTGGATCGTATCGTGGCTCGCATCATCCCCGACGCATCCACCCGCACCGCGGCCATGGAAAGCGGTGAAGTGCATTACGGTGCCTTTGGCGCCATTCCGAACATCGACGTGATCCGCCTGCGTGAACTGGATGACATTGGTGTGACCACCGATGGTTATGCCATGATCAATCCCATGGCCCTGATCGAATTCGATACGACCCAGCCTCCCTTCGACAGCAAGGCGATGCGTCAGGCTATCTCCATGAGTGTCGACCGTCAGTTCCTGATCGACAATATCTGGTTCGGATATGGCAAGCCCGCTACCAGCGCCATGACCTCGAACTACGAACCACTGGGTCTGTATACGCCTACGGCCAATTACCCTGCATCACCCGATGTCGCGGCCGCCAATGCATTGCTGGACGAGGCCGGAATCAAGCCGGATGCCGATGGTGTCAGGGCAACAGCTGTCATCGATCTCATTCCCTATGGTGAGGACTGGAGACGTCTGGGTGAGTACATGAAACAGGCCATGGCCGAAATCGGTGTGAAGCTCGAACTGCGTTATGAAGACGTACCCACCTGGCTCAAGCGGGTGTATGCCGACTACGACTTTTCGCTGAACGTCAACTACTTCTACCAATTGCCGGATCCGGTCATCGGTGTGCAGCGACACTACGGCACCGATCAGATTCGTCAGGGCACGCCCTTTGTCAACTCGACCCGCTACTCCAATCCGAAGGTGGATGAACTGCTGGCGGCCGGTGCCGTGGAAGCCGATGCCGACAAGCGTGGAGAGATCTATGCCGAGTTGCAGAACATCCTGGCGGAAGACCTGCCGGTGGTCAATCTGTTCGAAATGGAATTCCTGACGGTCTATAACGAGAAGCTGAAAGACCACACCCCGTCAGCCATGGGAGCCTATGGTTCCTTCGATCGCGCCTGGCTTGACAACTAGAGGCGAGCATCCGGCATGAGTCAAGCGGCGCAAAGATCGCGTTATGTCCTGAAACGCCTTCTGCAGGCGATACCGGTGGTGGTGGCCATTGTCGTGGTCAACTTCTTCCTGTTGCAGCTGGCAGAAGGCGATGCCGTGGATGTGCTGGCCGGTGAGGCAGGTTCTGCCACACCGGAATACATGGCACAACTGCGGCAGAAGTTCGGGCTGGACCAGCCATTGATAGTGCAGTTGGGTGTGTACATGAAGAACATGCTCACCTTCGATCTGGGGTATTCCTTCCGGCATGACATGCCGGTCGCCCAGCTGGTGCTGGATCGACTCATGCCGACATTGCTGCTGATGGTCAGCACCATCACGCTGGCTGTCGGCTTCGGCATCGTACTGGGCCTGATTGCCGCCTCCAATCTGAACAACTGGAAGGACAATGTCATCAGCGTCTTTGCGCTGGTCTCCTATGCCACACCGTTGTTCTGGGTGGGCCTCATGATGATCGTCGTGTTCTCGCTGAAGCTACGCTGGTTTCCGACCAGCGGCATGGAGAACGTGGCCATGTTCTACGAAGGTTGGGATCGGATAAAGGACATTGCCCATCATCTGGTCATGCCAACCCTGACCCTGTCGCTGTTCTATCTGGCCTTGTACACCCGGCTCATGCGGGCCTCCATGCTGGAGCAGGCCAGCATGGACTACGTCACCACGGCGCGGGCCAAGGGGCTCACCGAAAGACGCATCGTGTTCGTGCATATCCTGCGCAACGCCTTGCTGCCGGTGGTCACCATGGCGGGTGTGCAGGTGGGTTCCCTGATCGGAGGGTCGGTCATCGTGGAATCGGTGTTCGCCTGGCCGGGCCTGGGCATGCTGGCCTTCGAGGCGTTGTTCTCCCGCGACCTCAATCTGCTGCTGGGCATCTTTCTGTTGTCCGCACTGTTGGTGGTGGCCATCAACCTTGTGGTGGATCTTCTGTACTCGTTTCTTGATCCTCGTATCGAGGTAGGTTGAACATGGCATTCTGGCGGCGTTTCTGCCGAAACCGATCGGCGCTCATCGGCCTGGTCATACTGGGTTTCGTGATTCTCATTGCAGCAAGTGCCGGCTTGTTGTTCCCCGAAGATCCATTCAAGCTGGTCGGGCGCGCCATGTCGCCGCCAGGGGAAAACGGCTTCCTGTTCGGCAGTGATACCCTCGGCCGTGATGTGGCGGCCGGTATGGCGCATGGCGCTCGGGTATCCTTGCTGATCGGTCTGCTGGCCACCTCGGTGGCAGTCACGCTGGGTGTGTTGCTGGGTGCGCTGGCTGGCTACTTCGGTGGCTGGATCGATGATGTGCTGATGCGTCTGACCGAAATGTTCCAGACGATACCCTCGTTCATCTTTGCCATCCTCATCGTGGCGATCATGAAGCCCTCGATCAACAGCGTCATTCTGGCCATCGCCGTGGTCAGCTGGCCCGCGGTGGCTCGTCTGGTGCGCGGTGAATTCATGTCCATGCGCAACCGCGAGTTCGTGCAGGCCTGTCATATCATCGGCATGAGTGACTGGCGCATCATGGTGCGCGAAATTCTGCCGAACTGCCTGTCACCCATCATCGTCACCGGTTCCCTGATGGTGGCTACCGCCATTCTCATCGAGAGTGGGCTGGCCTTTCTGGGCCTGGGCGATCCGAACATCATCAGCTGGGGCTTCCAGATCGGCGCAGGCCGTACGGTGTTACGCAGCGCCTGGTGGGTCTGTACCTTCCCCGGAATTGCCATCATGCTGACTGTACTGGCCATCAACCTGGTCGGCGAGGGGCTCAACGATGCCCTCAACCCCAGACTGCGCGAACGGACATGAACCAGAGCAAAGGCACAACGTCCGCCGACACCAGAGACGAGTCGGCGGAGCCGGTCCTGTCCATCGAAGGTCTGCATGTGCAGCTGCCGCTGGGCAGTGAACGCGCCTACGCGGTCGAGGATGTCAGCTATGCACTGCTGCCGCAGGAAATCCTGTGCGTGGTGGGTGAGTCCGGTTCCGGCAAGTCACTCACCGCCAGAGCGGTGATGGGATTGCTGCCGGCGCCTCATGTGCAATACGAAAAGGGTCGCATCCTGTTCCAGGGAGAAGATCTGGTTCAGGCCAGTGACGAGCGCATGCGTCAGGTGCGCGGCAGCGAGATCTCGATGATCTTCCAGGAGCCCATGACAGCCTTGAATCCGGTCATGCGTATCGGTGATCAGATCGACGAGGTCATCCGCTTTCACGAGAAGCTGCCTGGCAAGCGGCGTCGCGAGCTGGCGCTGTCGCTGCTCGAAGATGTGCATCTGCCGGATCCACCGCGCATCATGAGCGCCTATCCGCACGAGCTGTCCGGCGGGCAACGCCAACGGGCCATGATTGCCATGGCGCTGGCACTGGAGCCCAAGGTGCTGATCGCGGACGAGCCGACCACCGCGCTGGATGTGACCACGCAGGCGCAGATACTGCACCTGATCCGTGAATTGCAAGTCAAGCACCATACCGGCGTGTTGTTCATCACTCACGATATCGGTGTGGTGGCGGACATCGCTGACCGGGTTGCCGTGATGCAGCATGGGCGCATTGTCGAGATCGATACCGTCGAGCGCGTCCTGAACAATCCCCAGCACGAGTACACCCGGGCACTGATCGATGCGGTACCGGGTCTGGTGCCCAGACCGGTCAAGACCGACAGTGGGGAGGCCATACTGCAGGTGCGGCAGCTGGTGAAAACCTACCGCTCCGGTGGGCGTTTTCTGGGTATCGGCAAGCCGCAGAAGGAAGTGCATGCCTGTGATCAGGTCGATGTGGTACTGAACGAGAGTGAAACACTGGGGATTGTCGGTGAATCGGGTTCCGGCAAGTCCACGCTGGCACGCTGTATCGTGCGTCTGCACAGCACCGACTCGGGCGAGATCGTCTATCGGGGGCAGGACCTGTGTCCTCTGGACCGCGCTGCCATGCGACCGTACCGCTCAAAGATCCAGATGGTCTTCCAGGACCCTTACGCCTCTCTGAACCCCAGAGCCACGGTGGGACGCATTCTGACCGAAGGGCCGAAGATCATGGGCGAGTCGACTCGTGAGGCCGAGAATCGTGCCCGCGAGATGCTGGAACTGGTGGGGCTGGATGTTCGTGCCTTTGAACGTTATCCACACGAATTCAGTGGCGGGCAACGCCAGCGAATCGGCCTGGCAAGGGCTCTGGCCATGCGCCCGGAAATTCTGGTGGCCGACGAGCCGGTCTCGGCACTGGACGTCTCCATTCAGGCGCAGGTACTCGCCTTGCTGGCGGATATTCGGGAACGCCTGCAACTGTCGATGGTCTTCATCACTCACGATCTGCGGGTGGCCGCACAGGTGTGTGACCGCATTGCCGTCATGCGTCTGGGCAAGGTGGTGGAGCAGGGCCCCACGGCAATCCTGTTCGAGCAGGCCAGTCACCCCTACACGCAGGAGTTGCTGGACGCCATACCCGGGCGTGACTGGAGTCGCCGCAGAATCGAGGCCGCAAGGGGCTGAACATTGAGCCAGATCAACCTGGGCGGGGCAGCTTCCCGGTAGTATCGCTGTGCTTGTCGATATGCCGAAAATGTGACGCCTGATGCGTCTTCTGGCGCTGCGTAGGTAAATTGGCACCCCTGAAACCTGTAATTCCTGTCCGCGTGTCGTACCATTCGCACACACCCATTGCCGACTGACTGTTGGCAGTGTTGCGAATAAATGGCAAGGATCGTCACGGAGCGCAATGGTCGTGCCGTGACAATGTCGCCCCGGGTTTTCTCGGTAGACGAATTGCCATCAGAAACCATACAGAGGAACTGACTATGAAATTACGCACAACCGTTCTGGCCAGTGCATTGCTGATGGGCGGCTTTTCCGGCGCCGCTCTGGCCGAGTGTGATGACGGCGAGATGGTCATCAAGTTCAGCCATGTGACCAATACCGACAAGCATCCCAAAGGCATAGCTGCCTCACTGCTGCAGCAGCGCGTCAATGATGAGATGAATGGCGTTGCCTGCATGGAAGTGTTCCCGAACTCCACGCTCTATGATGATGACAAGGTGCTCGAGGCCATGCTCAACAATGACGTGCAATTGGCTGCACCGTCGCTGTCCAAGTTCGAGAAATTCACCAAGCAGTACCGCATATTCGATCTGCCTTTCATGTTCAAGGACATCGATGCCGTCGACGCCTTCCAGAGTTCCGATGCCGGTCAGGCCATGAAGGACTCCATGCATCGTCGTGGCCTGCAGGGCCTTGCCTTCTGGCACAACGGCATGAAGCAACTGTCGGCCAACAAGCCCCTGATGATGCCTGAAGATGCCGCTGGCCTGAAGTTCCGGGTACAGGCCTCCGATGTACTGGTTGCCCAGTTCGACGCACTCGACGCCAGCCCGCAGAAGATGGCGTTCAGTGAAGTCTACGGCGCCCTGCAGACCGGCGTTGTCGACGGTCAGGAAAACACCTGGTCCAACATCTATGGCCAGAAGTTCTTCGAAGTACAGGATGGCATTACCGAAACCAACCACGGTGTGCTGGATTACCTGGTCGTTGCCGGTGCCGAATGGTGGGACGGTCTGGATGCCCCGGTACGCGATCAACTGTCCACCATCCTGAAGGAGGTGACCGAGGCACGTAATGCCGAGTCGACTCGCGTCAACGAAGAAGCTCGGGATGCCATCAAGGCTGCCGGTGGCGAAGTTCGTCAACTCACCGATGAGCAGCGAGCTGCCTGGGTAGATGCGCTGAAGCCCGTCTGGGAACAGTTCGAAGGTGATGTCGGTGCCGACATGATCGACGCTGCCCAGACGTTCAACTAGACGCAGGCCCTGACCGGTAGCCCTGGATGGCTACCGGTCATTTCAATCCGGGCAGCCCGTCCGGCGTGTTACCCGTTCACCGTTGCTGCGGAGATCTGCATGTCCACCTCATCTGCCCCCAAACGAAGCTTCGGTGATCGTATTGAAGAGAATCTGATGGCCCTGTTGCTGGGGCTCATGACGGTGATCACCTTTGCCAATGTGATCGCACGCATGATGAACAGCAACATTCTGTGGGCTCTTGAAGCCACGGTCTTTCTGTTTGCCTGGCTGGTGCTGATCGGCGCCTCCTATGCGGTCAAGAAGAATTTTCACATCGGCGTCGATGTACTGGTGCAGTTGCTGTCCCCGCCGAAACGCCGCATCGTGACGCTGATCGCCGTGGCCGTGTGTATTGCCTTCAGTCTGCTGCTGCTCAAGGGCAGCTGGGACTACTGGTGGCCCTTCGCCAGCAAGCGCGCCTTCTACGAAGTCAACGACATTCCCATGCCGCAGTTTCTGCAGTTCTTCTCCACCTGGCTCAATGAGGGAGAGTTGTACGAGAAAATGCCGCGCTTCATCCCTTATATCGTCATGCCGCTGAGTACCCTGCTGCTGACATACCGTTTTCTGCAAGTCGGTGTTCGTGTCTGGAAGGGCGAACAGGAGCTGATTGTGGAAAGCCACGAAATCGATGCCGAGCAGATGGCCGGCCTGCCAGACGACCAGCCCGGAGCACGCTGAGATGGAAGCCCTACTGCTATTTGTTGTCGTCATCATCCTGATGCTGATGGGCGTGCCCATCGCGGTCTCGCTCGGATTTTCCAGTATCGGTTTTCTGCTGGTGTTCTCGGATGCCTCGCTGGCCTCCGTGGCGCAGACACTGCTCAGCGCCTTCACCGGTCACTACACCTTGCTCGCCATTCCGTTCTTCGTATTGGCGTCCGGCTTCATGTCCACCGGCGGTGTGGCGCGACGCATCATCCGTTTCTCCATTGCCGTGGTCGGGCATGTACGCGGTGGTCTGGCCATCGCCTCGGTCTTTGCCTGCATGATGTTCGCCGCCTTGTCCGGCTCATCGCCTGCCACCGTGGTCGCCATCGGTACCATCGTCATCGCCGGCATGCGTCAGGTGGGCTACACCAAGGAGTTCGCTGCCGGTGTCATCTGTAGCGCCGGTACGCTGGGTATCCTGATTCCGCCCTCCATCGTCATGGTGGTGTACGCCGCCGCCACCGATGTGTCGGTCGGGCGACTGTTTCTGGCCGGTGTCTTCCCCGGATTGCTGGCCGGTGTCTTCCTGATGATCGGCATCTATGTCATGGCGCGCATCAAGGGTCTGCCCAAGCAGCCCTGGAAAGGCTGGGGCGAGATTGGCAAGTCCGGTCTGGACGCCTTGTGGGGACTGATGCTGATCGTCATCATTCTCGGCGGTATCTACAGCGGCAAGTTCACGCCGACAGAGGCTGCGGCCGTGGCTGCCATGTATGCCTTTTTCATCGCCAATTTTGTCTACAAGGACATGGGGCCCCTGCATATCGGGGAGGGCGAGTCCCACTCCCTCTTCAAGCGGCCGCAGGCTTTGCTGACGGTCTGGCTGCACAGCGATACCCGCAAGGTGCTGTTCGAGTCCGGCAAGCTGACGGTCATGCTGATGTTCATCATCGCCAATGCCCTGATCCTGAAGCATGTGCTCACTGAAGAGCAGATTCCGCAGGCCATCGCCGAGGTCATGCTCGCCGCCGGTCTGGGTCCCATCATGTTTCTGGTGGTGGTGAATCTGCTGCTGCTGATCGGCGGTCAGTTCATGGAGCCGTCAGGTCTGCTGATCATCGTGGCACCCCTGGTGTTCCCGATTGCGATGGAACTGGGCATCGACCCGATTCATCTGGGCATCATCATGGTGGTCAACATGGAAATCGGCATGATCACCCCACCGGTCGGCCTGAATCTGTTCGTGACTGCCGGGGTGGCCAAGTTGTCCGTGCTGAACGTGGTGCGTGCGGCACTGCCGTTCGTGGCAATCCTGTTCGCCTTCCTGATTCTGGTGACCTACTTCCCACCACTGTCCACCTGGTTGCCGACAGTCATGATGGGGCCGGAAATTCTGATCAAGTAGGCAGAGGGTCTCTCTCAGGTCCGGTAGAGCGGGGCAGTCAGCGACTGTATCCCGCGCTACCGCGACTCCCTCAGCCGTGCTTGTCCCTGGTTTCCAGATGTACCGCCAGGGCATTGAGCTTGGCGGCATAGTCGTCATAGAGTTCCAGGTCGCTCTTGCGCAGACGCACCCGGCTGGAGTAGTCACCGCGACTGAGCGCATCCACATGCCGTGTGAAGGGACGCAAGGGCCCGATCAGACGGTGGGTGTAGGCCACACAGACCGCTGCGAGCAGCAGGATGTACAGCACGAACAGAGCGCCGCAGTAGCGAAACAGGTGTACCAGCTGAATCTCGATCATTTCACCGTAGTAGCTGGTGGATTCCGTGGTGCCTGACATGACGGCAATCAGGTCGCTGAAGGCGACGTACAGAAAGGCGCCCAGCAGCACAGCCACCAGTGCGGTGCTGCCCAGCATGTACATGAGCAGCTTGAATTGCAGGAAGGGCTGCCACACGGCATTGACGATCTTGCGCCGATGAGTGGGCGGCTTTGCAGCCGTTTGTACGGCACCTTGTTCGAGGACGTTCGAATGACTCATGGGCTCTGCCAGCGATGTGTTACCTCCGTTATATCGGGAGCCGGCGCTGGAACCTGAAGCCTGATGCCCGCATCCTGCCGGTGTTTACAACGTCTCCTTGAGTGAATCTGTGGGGCGAGTCACAGCTTCGCCTGGCGGTGTCCACGGGTTACCATGGGTCCTCTTTGCACAAAACGGATGACACCATCATGTTGTATGCCCTGGGTGACAAGCAGCCGGTCCTGAGCCGTCGATATTTCATAGCACCGGATGCGGTTCTGGTGGGGGATGTGACGGTCGGTGAGGATGTCAGCATCTGGTTCAACGCCGTCATTCGCGGCGACAATGCATCCATCGTCATCGGTGAAGGCAGCAATGTGCAGGAGTGTTCGGTGCTGCATGTCGATGAAGGCGTGCCGATGAGCATCGGTAAATACGTCACGGTAGGGCACAAGGTGATGCTGCACGGCTGCACCATCGGCGATGGCAGCCTGATCGGCATGAATGCGGTGGTGTTGAACAACGCCGTCATCGGCAAGAACTGTCTGGTCGGGGCCAATGCCCTGGTGACCGAAGGCATGGTCATTCCCGATGGCTCCATGGTGCTGGGTTCCCCCGCCAAGGTGATCAAGCCTCTGAGCGACGCCGCGTTGGAAGGGCTGCCTGTGTCGGCCCGGCATTACATCGAGAAGATTGACCTGTACAACGAGCAGCTCAGGCCAATCGAGGCCTGAGCATTGCCGTTCCGCTGATTCCGCCAGGTGCTGACCTCGATGGGCAGCTACGGACTGTCAACAGGCTGCCGACGTAAACCGGAGCCCCCGAGTGTCGCTCAACACCGGGGGAGCTTCGGGCAGGGCAGGGCTGTACCTCAGGCTTCCAGCGCCGGTTCTGCCGCATCGCCCGGGTCGTCAGTGTGAATGCGTGATTCGAACGCCATCAGACGTTTGTGGATCGACATCAATTCGACGATGGTGGTCCAGGAATTGACCAGGAACTGGAAGGAATTCTCGACCCGGCCGAAGGCGTTGCTGATCTGCTGGAACAAGCCGAATGTGATCATGCCGGCGACGAAGGTCGGACCCAGTGCCACCAGCGGAATGAAGTTGGCACCCTGCAGATAGGCATAGCGAAAGACGTTGAAGTACAGATAGTTGAAGTACAGCCGGAAGTAGTTCCTGCGCACATCGCTGAACAGATCCTTGACGGCCGGCGGCGCGGCGCGTTCGTCATTGTCCTCGCCATAGACCAGCTCCTTCCGGTAGGCCGCTTCCACCTTCTGGTTGTTGAACTCCAGGCCCGGCAGACGGTAGCCGACGGCAGCCAGCAACACGGTGCCGAAGATGGCAGACAGTAGCGCCAGGAACACCAGTGAACCATTGACAGCACCGACCAGAGGCAGCTCGGTGATGTTGGTGGACAGCGACCACAGCAGAGGCAGGAAGGCGATCAGTGTCATGATGGAGCTGACAAAGGCCGAACCCAGTCCTTCCATGATGCTGGCAAAACGCATGGTGTCTTCCTGTACACGCTGGGCTGCACCTTCCACGTTACGCAGCTTCTGCCAGTGAGTCATGTAGTAGTCGTTCATGGCCGTTCTCCAGCGAAACACATAGTGGGACGTGAAGAAGGCGAAGGTGACGAGAATGATGATATTGGGCACCAGAATGTACAGTGCGGTCATCAACTGGCCATAGAACTCCTCCGAGGTGATCTTGCTGACGCCCTGTTCGGACAGAGCCAGCTGAATGAGGTCGTAGAAGTCGCCATACCAGTTGTTCAGCCATACACCCAGCTGCACCTGGAAGTAGGACACCAGCAGGATCACGGCCGAACCGCATACCGCCCACCAGTACCAGCGATTGCGATCGATGAAGAACCAGGCGGCGCAGAACAGCGCGGTGACCAGCACGATGTACTGATAGACCCAGACCTTGTCAGGGTTCAGAAACGGTGGGCGTTCCCCCTCGATCGTCGGCAAGGCCTCGCGCATGAAGCTCAAGGTGGGCGCCAGAGAGTCGGCAAAGCCATACCAGATGGCCAGGGTCACGAAGAACCAGGCCACCGCAGACAGGAAGAATACCTTGGGTCGGGGAAAGAACGATTGAAACATGGGTTATCACAAGTCGTTGAAAACTGGAATCGAAGGCTGTTGCGGCCGCAAAAGACTTCTGGGTGCCGCTTAGTCTAGTGGGGAATCGACAAGTTCGCCGTTGACAGGTTCTGCCCGTTGCCGGCACAGCATCTGTCGCACCCGATACTGGGGGGATGGAGTTGTTTTCTATACACTAGACGTCATTTGGCTCAGCGGATATTCAATGGCTCAGTACGTTTACACAATGAACCGGGTTGGCAAGATCGTGCCGCCCAAGCGTCAGATTCTCAAGGACATCTCTCTGTCGTTCTTCCCCGGCGCCAAGATTGGCGTGCTGGGCCTCAATGGCGCGGGCAAGTCGACCCTGTTGAAGATCATGGCCGGTCTTGACGAAGAGATCGAAGGTGAAGCACGGCCCATGCCGGGCATCAATGTCGGTTACCTGCCGCAGGAGCCGCAGCTGGATCCGGCCAAGACAGTTCGCGAAGTGGTCGAAGAGGCCGTGGATGAAGTCAAGGCAGCTCAGACTCGCCTGGATGAGGTCTATGCCGCCTACGCCGAACCGGATGCCGATTTTGATGCACTGGCCGCCGAACAGGGTCGTCTGGAAGCCATCATCGAAGCCTCCGATGCGCATAACCTGCAGCACCAGATGGATATCGCGGCCGATGCGCTGCGTCTGCCACCCTGGGACGAGAACGTCGCCCACCTGTCCGGTGGTGAAAAGCGCCGGGTAGCGTTGTGCCGCCTGCTGCTCTCCGGGCCGGACATGCTGCTGCTGGACGAACCCACCAACCATCTGGACGCGGATTCGGTGGCCTGGCTGGAGCACTTTCTGCACGATTTCAACGGCACCGTGGTGGCCATCACGCACGATCGCTACTTCCTGGATAACGTCGCCGGCTGGATTCTGGAGCTGGACCGGGGTCAGGGTATCCCGTACGAAGGCAACTATTCGGGCTGGCTGGACCAGAAGTCTGCACGTCTGGACGCCGAGTCCAAGCAGGAGTCCTCCCATGCCAAGGCCATGAAGGCGGAACTGGAGTGGGTGCGACAGGGTGCCAAGGGCCGCCAGTCCAAGTCCAAGGCTCGTCTGCAGCGTTTCGAGGAAATGCAGTCTCAGGAATTCCAGAAGCGCTCCGAGACCAATGAAATCTACATCCCACCCGGACCTCGCCTGGGTGACATTGTCATCGACTTCGAGAACGTCACCAAGTCCTACGGCGATCGGGTGCTGATCGAAGACCTGTCATTCAGCATGCCCAAGGGCGCCATTGTCGGTGTCATCGGTGGTAACGGTGCCGGTAAGTCCACATTGTTCCGCATGCTGATGGGCCGCGAAGAGCCGGATTCAGGCAACATCGTGATCGGTGAAACCGTGCAGCTGGCCTATGTGGATCAGAGCCGCGATGACCTGGATGGGGAAAAGACCGTCTTCGACATCCTGGCTGACGGTAGTGACATGATCACCATCAACAACTACGAGATGCCGGCGCGCCAGTACGTGGGTCGCTTCAACTTCAAGGGCAGCGATCAGCAGAAATTCGTCAAGGATCTCTCCGGTGGTGAGCGTGGCCGACTGCACCTGGCCATGACCCTGAAGCAGGGTGCCAATGTACTGCTGCTCGATGAGCCCTCGAACGACCTTGATGTGGAAACCCTGCGTGCGCTGGAAGAGGCCTTGCTGGATTTTGCCGGCTGCGCCATCGTGATCTCGCACGATCGCTGGTTCCTGGATCGTGTCGCCACGCACATCCTGTCCTACGAAGATCCCAGTGAAATCAACTTCTTCGCCGGTAACTACACCGAGTACGAGGCTGACCGCCGTGAGCGACTCGGGGAAGCTGCCGCGCAACCCAAGCGGGTGCGTTACAAGAAACTGGCCGGTTGAGGCCTGCACGAATGCCAAGAACAATCACCACTCCACAAGAGACCTTTTTCCATGCTCACTGAACAAAATTTGGCCGACATGGGCCTGCAGGCGACCATCGTGCGCCACCCCCTGGTCCAGCACAAGCTGACCCTGATGCGCCGCAAGGAGCAGTCTTCCTCGGCCTTTCGCGCACTGCTGCGAGAGATCTCCTGGCTGCTGTGTTTTGAAGTCACACGTGACCTGCCGCTGGTGCCCGAAACAATCGAGACGCCCGTGCAGGCCATGGATGCTCCGGTACTCAAAGGGCGCAAATTGGCCTTCATCTCCATCCTGCGCGCCGGCAACGGCATGCTGGACGGTATGCTCGATGTCATTCCGTCGGCTCGTGTCGGCCATGTGGGCCTGTACCGCGACCCGGAAACCCTGCAGGCCGTGGAGTACTACTACAAGGTGCCCAGTCACATGGAAGATCGACTGATCGTGGTGGTGGATCCCATGCTGGCGACAGCCAATTCTGCCATTTCGGCCGTGCACCGCCTGAAGCAGGGTGGGGCGAAGGACATGCGTTTCGTCTGTCTGATCACCGCACCGGAAGGTATCCGTGCGTTCAATGAGGCGCATCCCGATGTGCCGATTGTCACCGCGGCCGTGGATGAAAAACTGAATGATCACGGTTACATCGTGCCCGGTCTGGGCGATGCCGGTGACCGTATATTCGGTACCAAGTAGCCTCCTGGCGACCAGGGAAGGTCGTTCACGGCTCGCCTCAGCGCGACAGTCACCGCCTCTGTAGCGCGGATTCCGACAGGGCCCTCCTGGCTCTTCCGGGATCATCGGTGCAGGCGGGTTCATCTTGATAACCATCGTCCAGCAGGTCATATCATGAACGAATTCGATTACATCATCGTCGGCGCCGGGTCAGCAGGCTGTGTCCTGGCAGCACGGTTGACAGAAGACCCGACTGTCTCGGTGGCCTTGCTGGAAGCCGGTGGCGGCGATGGCAGTCTGTTCATCCGGATGCCCACGGCATTGTCCATCCCGATGAACATGCCCAAATACAACTGGGGCTTCGAATCCGAACCCGAAGAGGGGCTGGACGGGCGACGTCTGGATTGCCCTCGCGGCAAGGTCATCGGCGGCTCCTCCTCCATCAATGGCATGGCGTTCGTCAGGGGTCATGCCTGCGATATAGACGAATGGGAACAGGCCGGTGCGGCAGGCTGGAACTATGCCAACTGCCTGCCTTATTACAAGCGGATGGAAAGCTGGTATCACGGTCCGAACCGTTATCGCGGTGGGGATGGTCCGGTGGGAGTCAATGCCGGTAATGACATGCGCCTCAATCCCCTGTATCAAGCCTTCATCGATGCCGGGCAGGATGCCGGTTATCCGTTTACCGCCGATTTCAACGGCTATCAGCAGGAAGGCTTTGGGCAGAAGCACATGTCCATTGCCAACGGTCAGCGCGCCTCCTCCTCACGCAGTTATCTGGATCCGATAAAGGGTCGGCCCAACCTGAAGATCATTCCTCGCATCATCGTGGATCAACTGATCATGGAGGGTGATCGTGCCATTGGTGTGCGCTACCGCACCGCCGGCAGGCAGATGAAGATCTTCACCCGCGGGGAGGTGATTCTCTCGGCAGGCTCCATCGGTTCACCCACCATTCTGCAGCGCTCGGGTATCGGTCCCGCTCAGGTGCTGGCCAATGCCGGGGTTGAGGTGCGTATCGATTCTCCCGGTGTCGGCGCCAATCTGCAGGATCATCTGGAAGTGTATTTCCAGTACGAATGCACGCAGCCGGTGTCACTCAACCGGGAGCTGTCCTGGTGGCGCAAGGGTCTGATCGGTGCGCGCTGGGTAGCGACGCGTCAGGGGCTGGGAGCCACCAACCATTTCGAGTCCTGCGGGTTCATCCGCACGCGCGCCGGCCTGAAGTCTCCGAATGTGCAATACCATTTCCTGCCCGGTGCCATGCGCTATGACGGGCGTGCCGCGTTCGCAGGCGACGGTTTTCAGGTGCATGTCGGACCGAACAAACCACAGAGCCGTGGTCGTATCGCCATTCGCTCTGACAACCCCTTCGAGGCGCCGAGCATTCGTTTCAACTACCTGCAGCATGAACAGGACAGACAGGACTGGCGTGACTGCATTCGCCTGACACGAGAAATACTGCAACAGCCGTCATTGGCGCCGTTTCGCGGGAACGAGATTCAGCCGGGCTTCGATGTCGAGTCGGATGAGGCAATCGATCGTTGGGTCAAGGCCAATGTGGAGAGTGCCTATCACCCGTCCTGTACGGTCAAGATGGGTAGCGATGATGATCCCATGGCGGTGCTCGATGAGCAGTGTCGCGTACGTGGGGCGCAGGGTTTGCGCGTGGTGGATTCATCGATTTTCCCCACCATTACCAACGGCAACCTGAACGCACCGAGCATGATGGTCGGCGAGCGCGCGGCGGACTTGATCCGCGGGCAATCGCTGATGCCCAGTGATGCGCCGGTCTGGGAGCCGGATGACTGGGAAACGGCGCAGCGCACGACTACCGGGCACGATCGCAAGGTCTCGTAAGGCCGGAGGGGTCCTGATCAAGACGCCTGAGTGGTTAGCTCAGGCGACTTGCGGTCAATGTCTTACGACTTGATTTCGAGCAGTTCGACTTCGAATACCAGTGTCTCACCGGGTCCGATTGCCTGACCGGCACCACGTTCACCGTAGGCCAGATCGGAAGGAATGACGAAGCGGTACTTGCTGCCGACACTCATCAGCTGCAGACCTTCAGTCCAACCGGGAATGACGCCTGTCAGTGGGAAAGTCGCTGGCTCGCCGCGAGCGATGGAGCTGTCGAATTCAGTGCCGTCCATCAAGGTGCCAACATAGTGCACGCTGACGGTGTCATCAGCCGTTGGCTTGGCGCCTTCAGCGGCTGTCAGTACTTCATATTGCAGACCACTGTCAGTGACCATGACGCCTTCACGCGCCTTGTTCTCTTCCAGGTAGCTCATGCCGGCTTTCTGCGCTTCGGCAGCGGCTTCAGCGGCAGCGGCCTGCTGTTGTTCCTGCAGAACCATCTGAGCCTCTTCCATGCTCAGATCGGTAGCGTCACCGGCAGCCTGGGCTTTCATGGCCTGAACCAGCAGATCGTAATCCAGTTCACCGTATTGCTTGATGACGCGTTCGCCGATCATCATGCCCAGTGCGTAACTGACCTTGGATTCTGGCGTTTCCAGCGCGGTGTCCTGAGCCATGGCTGGCATGGCACCGGCGAGCAGGGCTGCCGTTGCAACGGCGTGTAGTGTTCGTTTCATCGGTCGGTCGGATCCTTAACGTGTGAGTAAGTGTTTGAACGTACGTAAACGTCGCACTATGTCACAGATCAGCCTGATGCGCTCCTGTCAGCCGCTTCTTCAAGATGTCGAGATGTGAAGCTTTGAAGGCGTCCAGATGGTTGCTGCTGGTCTTGACGACACGTACGGTTGTTATCGTATGGGCACGTTGGGACAGTAGCGATTCAATCTGGTTCTTCAAGTGATACGGGTACGTGGCCAGCACATCGCGTTGGTAGCCTTCGCAATGGTGATTTGCACGTTTGCCGGCCATCAGCACAGGCCCTTGGTAGTGGTCGCTGTAGCGTTCGATGCAGCGCGTCCAGCGGTTGACCGCTTCATGCTGCACATCGCGCTGTGGTGCGGTTTGCACGCTGGAACAGCCGCCCAGAAAGGACGCTCCCAACAGCAGTAATGCGACTGTCTGATACCTGTGGCCGAACATCCCCACCTCCCTGCCTGACAGAACCCGTGGCTGTCAGACCTGTCGAAAATCTAATCAAATTCAGGCTGATGAGAAGGCTATCGGCGCCGCTGATTCATTTTCGAGGTGTGCCTCCCGATCAGCGTCAGTGAGAGAGGGACTTCAGGCTGTTTTGTGAGGGGATTAACGAAATTCTGGTCGCAACGGGTCTGAGAGGCCCGTTGGCAAGCGTGGGAGAGTGGTAAGGAAAGGTTACGGTGTGATGTAGTCGAGAGTGTGCAGGTCGAGCACATTGGCGCCTAATAGCAACGCCGAATAGCAACGCCGTACAGTAGCGCCGAACAGCAACACCGAACAGCAACACCGAACAGCAACACCGAACAGTAGCGCCGAACAGCAACTTCAAACAGCAACCGCTCTCAGCGGCCGCGGTCCGCCTTGCTGCGCGCCCGTCTGACATCACGTTCGGCGGTCTTCTTCTGCTTGCGCTGTTCCCGTTTGGCCTCGATCTCCGCCAGACGCTTCTCCGTGGCCGCCTGTTCCTCCACCTGCATGGCCGGTGTCTCCAGGGTGATGTCACCGAGCAGGCCGGAGCGAAATTCGGACAACAGCAGACGCCCGGCACGATCAAAATCCACCAGGCCGCCGCCACCCAGGCAACCCCGAACGCGACCGATCGCCTCCAGCGTCTGCACGCTGTCCTCCAATGGCAGGTTACGACCATAGCGTGCCTCCAGCTGCGCACCATAGTGCACGCACAGGTGGTCCAGCAGCCACGCGGCCACCTCACCACTGTCCATGGCCGTATCCCGGACCGCACCCGTGGCTGCCAGCCGGAATCCGCTGGCCTCGTTCTCCACTTTCGGCCAGAGAACTCCAGGGGTGTCACGCAGGCGCCAGTGTTCGCTCAGGGTGATCAGCTGTTGCTGCTTGGTAATGGCCGGCTCGTTACCCGTCTTGGCAATGACGCGCCCGGCCAGCTTGTTGATCAGGGTGGACTTGCCGACGTTGGGAATGCCGATCACCATGGCCACATAGGGCTTCAGGCGAGGCGAGGTCGGCGCGGGTACCAGCGCCCGCAGGCGCTGCGGAATATCGCGCACGGCACCGGTCTCGTTGGCGGCTATCGCGATGGCATCGCGTTTCTCGTTGCCACTGAGCCGTGCCAGCCATTCGGCGGTCAACACAGGGTCTGCCAGATCGGACTTGGTCAGCACGCGCAGTTGGGGTTTATCTGCGGCGATATCGCCCAGCATGGGGTTCTCGCTGCTCCACGGAATGCGGGCATCCAGCACCTCCAGAATGACATCGACTTCCGGCAGCACCTTGGCCATGTCCTTGCGGGCCTTGTGCATATGCCCCGGAAACCACTGAATGGCCATCAGTGACGATCCTTGTTGTCGGAGCGTTTACCGGATGCGTGACGCGATTTGGCGTTGTCCCAAGGGCTTTTGCCACCCGGCGCATCATTTTGCTTCCTTGTGCCCGGGGCCGAGCCCGGGCCCGAGCCCGAGTCCGAGGCTGCAGCGGGTGCCGCCGCGGCTGCAGGGTCTGCCAGTTCGATATGTTCCGGATGAATCACGATACGGCGTTCCCGGTACAGGGTGCTCAACGCCTTCTTGAAATTCTTCTTGCTGACCTTGAAGATGGCCTGGATGGCCTCGGGCGAGCTCTTGTCGCTGAGTTCGCAGACCCCGTCATGCGCTTGCAGATAGGTGACGATGGCATCGGAGAGCTCCGGCTGCAGTTCCTTGCTCAGCGGCTGCAGGGACAGATCGATTCTGCCGTCATGGCGCAGGCGCTTGATGTAACCCTGATGGGCTTCACCGACGCGGATGTCCTGAAAGATCTCATCCTTGTACAGCAAGCCCAGGGCGCGATTGTCGACGACCGCTTTCAGGCCCAGATCGGTTCTCTGGAAGATAAGCAGAGACACCTCTTGCCAGGGACGAAAATCATCGGCGACTTCCGGCAGATGATGATCCAGGCGACTGCTGGCCGCCAGACGACCGCTCTTGTCCAGATAAACCAGCACGCTCTCATGACGACCGATTTCCAGTGGGCGGCGCTGCTCGGCGAAGGGCAGTAGCAGGTTCTTGGTCAGCCCCCAGTCCAGAAAGGCACCGGCATTGGTGACATCCACCACCTTCAGCGAGGCGCACTGATCCCGTTCCACCAGAGGCTTGCGGGTCGTGGCCAGCGGCTTGCCGGAGGCATCGACGAAAATGAAGACGGTGACCTTGTCACCGGGTTCCAGGGACGCATCGGCTTCATCCACGGGCAGTGGGACGGTGATACCGTCACCGCCGTCGAGCAGCAGAATATTGCGATTGCGTTCCAGAACCGTGAGTTCTTGTGTATGACCGATTTGCATGATGTGCGCAGTGTAGGCGTGTGCAGCAGGGGATGCTACTACGTCGCGCCAATGATACGTATAAGATGGCGGTTGTTTCTCTATGGGTAGATGTCTGCGTACCGTGTCCTGTTCGACTTTCAAGCCTCAAAACCCGTCTGGTCCTGCTGTACCGACAGATACCGTGTCTGACACCTTGGGCGACTCACGGCCTGACAAGCCCCTCGGGCATATCGTGCTGGCGCCGATGGAAGGTGTCATCGACGCACCCATGCGACGACTGTTGACCGGTCTGGGCGGTTATACGCGCTGCGTCACGGAATTTGTGCGGGTGACCAATGTATTGCTGCCGGAGCGTGTGTTTCTGCGCCTGTGCCCGGAGCTGGAAGCGGGCGGCTGCACGGAAAACGGGGTGCCGGTCTACACACAGCTTCTCGGCAGCAATGCACAGGTGCTGGCCATCAATGCCAGACGCGCTGTCGCCATGGGCGCGCCGGGCGTGGATCTGAACTTCGGTTGTCCGGCCAAGACCGTCAACAACAGCCTCGGTGGTTCGATCCTGCTGCGTGATCCGTCGCAGGTGGCCGATATTGTCCGGCAAGTGCGTGATGCCGTACCGGCCGATGTGCCGGTGACGGCCAAGATTCGTCTGGGCTATGACAACAGCGATCAGCTGGCCGAGATCGTGGGTGGCATTCGTGAGGCAGGCGCCACCGAGCTGGCGATTCATGCCCGCACCAAGTTCGACGGGTACAAGCCGCCCGCCTGGTGGCGTGAAGTGGCCGCGGTGGTGGCAGCCGATGATGACTCCACCTACATCAACGGGGAAATCTGGACCGTCGAGGACAGCCTTGCCGCACGGCAGGCCAGTGGCTGCCGTCATCTGATGCTGGGGCGTGGCGCCTTGTCGGCGCCGGATCTGGCGCTGC
The DNA here is from genome assembly GCA_947499955.1 of uncultured Granulosicoccus sp. Taxonomy (GTDB): domain Bacteria; phylum Pseudomonadota; class Gammaproteobacteria; order Granulosicoccales; family Granulosicoccaceae; genus Granulosicoccus. Next base: position 125,013 of record CANMQI010000005.1, on the reverse strand, counting down.
GAATTCACACGGCTGCGCGCAATGCACAGCTGCTGGCGCAGGCAACGGGCTCGTCAGACAGTTGGCCCAGCGAGCAGTCCCGGGGCACGGATACACAGGCGCTGGCGGACGAGGCCATGCCCTGGATCGACATCTCGCATCACGTTGAAGCGCAGTTTCTGCGCTCGGACAGCCAGAGCCCGCGACATGTGGGTAATCGCACGAAGCAGTGGCTGGCCTACCTGAAGCGCAGCTACCCGGAGGCCAATGATCTGTTTGGCAGGATTCGGCAGCAGCGGGAGGTGGAACCGATTGTCAGGGCTTTTGCCGAGCATCGGCAGGCGTTGGTCGGTGAGCTGTCGCCGTTGAAGTTGGTAGGTTGACACTGTCGCTCCGGCAGGTGAGACCTCCCGCCGGAGTGCCTTTGCATCGCCCCTTCATTCCCGATCAGTCGCTATCTGTCACCAGATCCAGTGAATGAACGCGAATCTTCGCCTTGCATGCATTGCACTCTGGCGTCCCGGACAGAATGATTCCAGTCAGAAAGTGCCTCAAGTATTTGGATCCAATGTAGTCAGCAACAACAACGGCCAGTCGCACATAAGCCAGTTCGTCCGCACGGCTGCCAATTGCACGTTGTGCCTCGCTGCCAATATTGACAACCAACGCATTATTCCCTGCTGCTGGTGCTTGATAAACAAATTCGTTGTCGCCAGCAGAGAGAGAAACGGGAGCATTGTAAAATCCCGAGTCGGTAAACAAACCCTGCGAGGTGTTGGCAAAATAGGTTCCACCAATTTTTTCTGCCGCATCATTCAAATATTCAATCGCAATTATGGCGGCACCTGAGTCTTCACCTCCGCGCAGGAACTCACCCTCCTCAAGTAGACCGGATAGTTCGCTGTACCGGGCGACAAGAAACGTATCACCAGCCTGTGATTGACTGATGGGCACTATCTGCTCAATGCCATGCTGGTAGGACGTCTGATCTTTCTTCGAGTTGCTTTCCAGCTCCATGAAAACGGTATTTTCATTGTCATCGTAGAAGACGCTGACACTGGATAATGCTTCGTTTGTCTGCTCGGTGTTTCTCCACTCAGTCCAGTTGGATAAACCGTTGTCAAAGCCAGGATCGTTCACCAGCGACGTCATGTCCTCGGAAAAATAGCTGACGCCGACGAGGGTCGATAGATTTCGTGACAGTTCACGACCCAACAGGCCTTCAGCAATATCATTCACCAGCAGGCTGACATCATTTTCCAATCCCGGGACGGCCTCTGTTATGAACCTTGCTTGCTCCATTATCGGTGCCATGGCAACGTAGCCCTCTGCGATATCGCTCAAACCGCTGCTGACACCGCCCGGGGTGAGCAGGTATTCGGAGTCGGTCAGAAACTCTGCTGATAAACCCGGTAGTGAATTCACCAGATCGCGAGCGCGTGTAGTCAGTATCGGTACATCAGAATCTTCTACCTGACCAGACTCAGCTACCTTTTGCTCTGCCAGCTTCAGGTACACCTGATAGATCAGTTCGCTATGAACGGATACATAGATGGAGCCTTGCTTGCGTGCAAAAGCTCCTCCAAACCCAAGGCTCGCCCAGGGTGGAGTATGAACGTCCTCCAGGGGCCCATCTCCGACTGCGCCAATGGCGGGAATGAATGCGTGCAAGGAGCCGTAGATAGTGTGCTTGCATTCGATCAGGAAATTCTCTTCACCAAAATCGGTGCGCGTCATGACCGAAGCGAATCGAGGTAGTAATTCGGTTTTCTTGGCTTGATTGTCGACAAACCACACTTCTCCAGATGCGCCACCGCCATTTCTATATCGACCAAAATGATTGTTGATGTTGGTAATGCCAAAATCGTTTCTACCCAGTACCGCCATGAAAGGTGAACAGGTATAAGCCATTTTTGATTGACGCAGCGAAACCCGAGAAGCGGTGGATGAGGGCGGTACGAAACGAGATGGCGTCAAACGGCCTGATGGATCAGGCACAACATCGGCTGGGTCATCCTGCGAATCAGGTTGTGAATCAGGCTGTGAATCAGGTTGCGAATCAGGTTGTGAATCAGGTTGTGAATCAGGTTGTGAATCAGGCTGTGAATCAGGCTGTGAATCAGGCTGTGAATCAGGTTGCGAATCAGGTTGCGAATCAGGTTGCGAATCAGGTTGCGAATCAGGTTGTGAATCAGGTTGTGAATCAGGATCTGTGCATGCAGCCAGAAATAAAATACAGGAAAGTACGGCGATCGCTGATCTGACTGACACGCGTGACATTTGAATATTCCATTAACTGTTGCATTGGACGCAGATAAAACCATTTATCCGCTGCGTTTCGTGGTCTTTTCGTAGACCGGAAGCTAGGTTAGCAATAAAAAAATCATGAGGCGATTTATTATTTTGCCCAGACTGTTCAATTTCCCAGCTGGCACGGTATAAGAGACGCTTCGCTCAGTTCGGATCCGTTCTACCCTGACAATGCAGCTTGTGCACCGCTATTTCCTGGTCCATGGAATCTGCATGGCCAGGTCTCGGGTTCACTGCTATCGAAAGCTGTCGTGACTGGCGTGATGGATGATCAGGCGGACACCTTCGAAAAAATTGTCACTCGACTAATTGGAATCCATTCATGTCTGACAGCCCCATTCCCCTGACAGGCCCATTGCCGATTCAGCGCCCCTGGCAAGCCGTCACCGCCATGTTTCTGCTCAATGGCGCGCTGTTCGGCGCATGGGCCTCACGAATTCCTACCGTGGCCGAGCGCTTCTCTCTGGATGCCGGCACCCTGGGGTTCGTGCTGCTGGCACTGGCTTTCGGTGCCATCCTGTCGTTTCCGGTGGCAGGTGGGCTGTGTGAACGTCATGGCGCAGCCTTCGTGACACGCACCATTGCCGTGTTCTATGCCATGACCCTGGTCGGTATTGCCGTGGCGCCCACGCTGCCAGTGCTGGTTCTGGCCATCATCCTGTTCGGCGCAGCCCACGGGTCCATGGATGTGGCCATGAATGCCTGGGCCGGCGAAGTCGAACGTGAGCTCAAGGTATCGGCGATGTCTGGATTCCACGCCATGTTCAGTCTGGGGGCCGGGCTGGGTGCTGCCAGTGGATTTGCCGCGGTGCGACTCGGTCTGGGGGTGTCTGCCCACTTTCTGCTGCTGTCGATGGCGCTGCTGGCTGTCGCATTGTTGCTGTCGGCCATTCCCGGGACGGGCAAGCAGCCGGCAGGGGAGAAGGCGGCCTCATCGGTGTTTCTGTCATTTCCCAGAGGTGCCTTGTTCTTCGTGGGTATGGTGGCCTTCGGCATTTCACTGGGTGAAGGTGCCATGGCGGACTGGAGTGCCATCTATCTGGTACGCGTTGCCGGAAGTCATCTGGATACAGCCGCGCTGGGCTACGCCTGTTTCAGCACGATGATGGTCATTCTGCGATTGCTGGGTGACAGGATTGTTGCCTGGCTGGGGCCGGTGGTGACGGTGAGAGCCAGTGCCGCCTGCGCCATGACAGGGGTTGCCATGGCGGTCATTGCGGCCACTCCGGTGTGGAGCCTGTGCGGATTTGCTCTGATGGGGGCGGGCTACGCCATCGTGATGCCGCTGGTCTTCTCCCGTGCTGCCAATGACCCTGACACACCGGCAGGACCTGCCATTGCCGGTGTTGCCACACTGGCCTACGGGGGCATGTTGCTCGGACCTCCGGTCATCGGGTTTCTGGCCGAACTGACCGGGCTCAGAGTGGCCTTCCTGCTACTGGCGGCACTGGCCTTGTTGAGCGCCTTGCTGGCCGGGAATCTGAGGGTCGGGCGGACATAGATTGCGGTCGCAGAGCGGTACCTTTCTACTCACCCGCACCCATTCCGGACTGCGCCACCAGACATCCCACCGCCGGATCCCTGCCCACCTTGAAGGAGGGTTTGTCCTTCGACACCGCCTGCAGGGTGCGACCCATGGTCGCCAGCCATTGACTGGCCTGACGACGTTGTTCCTTGCTCAGGCTGTTGACCACGTCCAGCACGGTGCGTTGCCACAGCTCACGATTGGCCTGCCATTGCTGCGGGTAGTTGCTCTCCAGCAGCGACCACAGCGAATCCAGATGGTTCTGCAATCTGGCTTCATAGTCAGCGGTTTCCTGCTGGCGCGCCAGATCGAACAGGCGCCGGTTCCACTGATCGGACAGGGCGTAATACTGCTTGCGCAGGCTGATCTGCTGACTGAGGCTGGTTTGCAGGGCGCGACGCTGCGTGGCGGTCAGGTCAAGCTGAATGCGTCCCAGCCATTTCTCCAGTCGCTCCAGCCGGAATTCCACCCGCTCTTCAGGCGTACGTGAGTCGTAGCGCTTACGGTTCTTGGTGCGTTCGTTCCTGAAGCGGCGTTCGATGCGTGTGAGCTGCTCGTCACTCAGAGTGCGCACGGTACCGGCCAGGAAATTGGCGGGATAGCATTGCCGGGCTTCCAGCGAGTGGGCTTCGGCACGCTGCATCCAGGATTTCACATCGGCGGCCGTGGTGGCACCCGGTTCGGCAATGGTGTCGGCTATCTGGCCGAGCAGGTCTGCATAGCGGGGGAGCTCGGACTGACGATGCCAGACATGAAAGGTACCCAGAGCCTGTTCAAAAGCGGCCGTCTGCTCGTCATTGAAATCGCCCAGCTTGTTGTATTCCGAGCGAATGCGATCATCCAGCCGGTTGTAGAGCGGGCTGATGATCATCTTGCTGTTGGTGCAGGCCGAGAGCAGCAAGCTCAGGCCCAGCACTACGGAAACCTTGCGCCAGTGGCCAGAATGCCGCCGTGTTTCCCGTTGCCCTTGTGTAGTGGTTATCATGAGGCAATCAGTTTACAACGACCACCGGGGAGTATCCCCCGGACAATACCCGAACAGGTATACAAACCTGTCGCGATAACGGAGAAACAAGCATGTCTGACGATCAGGCCCCCGCGCAAGCCGCAGCAACAGCCGGCCCGGGAACGGTGGTGGCTTTTCATTATGATCTGTACGATGGCAAGGCGCAAAAGCTGGAGTCCTCCAAGGCCGGTAACCCGGTCCTGTGTCTGTTCGGTGAACGAGGCGTGCTGTTGTCGCTGCAGGATGCCTTTGTCGGCAAGGTGGCGGGTGATGATTTCTCCGTTACCATCCCACATGAAAAGGCCTACGGCAGACGCTACCCCGAGCGTAAACAGCGCTTGTCCAGAAAGAAGATAGACGGTGGCAAGCAGCAGACGTTCCGTCCCGGGCAGATAATCACGTTACGGGGTGAACAGGGTCCCACGCCTGCCACCATTACCAAGGTGGGCAAGTTCAATATCGATCTGGACATGAATCACCCTCTGGCAGGCGTCGATCTGACCTTCGATGTGGAAATCGTGTCGGTGCGGGACGCCACTGCCGAAGAGCGTGCTCATGGGCATGCCCACGGTGCCGGTGGTCATCAGCACTGACGCTCGTCGCCGTCGCGGCAGTGGGTCCGCGACGGCTTATCGTCCGGCATTCGTACAACAGGGAGCATTGGGGATATGACTCACTTGACAAGGCATTGGCTGAAACCCGTGACCGCACCTCTGGCCGCTGCGTGTTGCTCGCGACTGCCGGGCCTGTTCTGCCTGTTGAGCGTCCTGTTGCTCAGTGCCTGTGTGCAGAACCCGGTGACCGGTAAGAAGGATTTTCTGCTGGTCTCCGAAGACTGGGAACTGCAGATTGGTGCGCAGCAGTATCTGCCACTGCGTCAGGCGCAGGGCGGTGATTATGTCGTGGATCCCGGGGTTGAAGCCTATGTGCAATCCGTGGGTCAGCGACTGGCGGCGCAGAGTGATCGCCAGCTGCCCTATGAATTCCATGTCATCAACGACTCCTCGGCCAACGCCTGGGCCTTGCCCGGTGGCAAGATCAGCATCAACCGCGGGCTGCTGGTGCAGCTGAGAAACGAATCGGAACTGGCTGCAGTGCTGGGCCACGAGATCGTGCACGCAGCGGCCAAGCACGGTGCGAAGGGCCAGACACGCGGCATCGGTCTGCAATTGGGTGTGCTCACGGCCACCGTCCTGGCCGATCGTCAAGGCTATGGTCAACAGGCGCAGGTGCTGTCCAGCGTCGGTGCGCAACTCATCACCAGCCAGTACGGGCAGGGAGCCGAACTGGAAGCGGACCGCTTTGGCATGACTTACATGGACAGGGCAGGCTATGACCCGCAGGGTGCCGTGGAGCTGCAACGCACCTTCGTCAAGCTCTCGGAAGGGCAGCCTACCGATGCGTTCTCGCGACTGTTTGCCAGTCATCCGCCTTCCGAGAAACGGGTGAGGCAGAATATGGCAACGGCCCGCACTCTCGGTCAGGGGGGGGATCTGAAAGAACGCGAATATCAGGTTGCCATGGCGCCGCTGATGCGCTCGCGCGAGGCCTACGAGACTTTCGACAAGGCGCAGCAGGCGTTCCAGAAGAAGGATGTGCGCAGTGCCTCGAAGCTGCTGCAGGCGGCCATTCGACTGGAGCCGCGTGAAGCGCATTTTCATTCCCTGGCCGGTGATATCGCCCTGTCGCAGAAAAACCTGTCCAGCGCCAAGCGATCCTTTGACAAGGCCATCTCCCTGAATGACGAGTTCTATTACTACTATCTGCAGCGCGGCCGGATCAACGAACTGCAGAAGAATGATCGGGCAGCTCAGGCCGACTATGCCAATAGCGTGAAGTTGCTGCCGACATCGGCGGCGCAGCTGAGTCTGGGCCAGTACGCCGAACGTGCTGGCAATGACGCGGTGGCCAAACGCTATTACGCGATGGCAGCGCAGGCGCGCGGCGCTGACGGCGACACCGCCCGCGCTGCCCTGATGAAACTGGACCCACCCGAGACACAAGCGACTCGTCTCCTGGTGCGACAGGGGCTGACCAGTCGTGGCACCTTCGCCATCGAACTCATCAACCAGACATCACGCAACATCTCAGGGGTGCGTCTGGGTCTGAGTGCCGGGAAGGGGACACCGCAGCAGGTGCTGACGGTGCGCCAGGCCATTCCCGCCGGCCAGAGCCGTGTGGTGGATACCGGTCGTCGTCTGACACGGCCTCAGTCGGAGCGCATGCTGGTACAGATTCTGGATGCGCAGATTCAGCGTTGAACGTCCCGGGCTTCTGGCTCGTGATGCTGGCGCTCGCCACGGCAAGTGGGCGAGCGCTGGCCCAGGATGGGCCCTCGTTTTCCGATAACCGCCCCGGCACCCCTACCCACGAAGTGCATATGGCCAGGCTGGTCTATGAGCATGCTTCACACTCCGGCTGGGGCCCCGGACGAGCCTGGTGGAGAATCGACTGGCCGGAGGCGGAAACCCATTTTCTTGCCGGTGTGGCTCGCTACACGGCCATGGATGTGGCGCCAGACAGTGTGCATGTATCGCTGCTGGACGATGCCCTGTTCGAACACCCCTGGCTGTTCGCGCAGCAGCCGGGTCGCTGGCAGCTGTCATCACGCGAAACCACCCGTCTGGGCGAGTACTTGCGCCGCGGTGGCTTTCTGGTGGTGGATGATTTTCACGGGCCGAATGACTGGCAGGTGTTCACGGCAGCCATACAGGAGGCCTTGCCGGGACGCCCGATCGTGGATCTCGACGGCGAGGTGCTGCTGAACATTCACTATTCGCTGAGTCAACGCACCCAGATACCCGGGCGTCGGCACCTGTATTCTTCAGGAGATGGCATAGAAGTACGAATGCCTTACGGCCCGCCGCGCTGGCGCGGCATATACGATGAGCAGGACCGCCTGATTGTGGCCATCAATTTCAATATGGATACGGGCGATGCCTGGGAACATGCCGACGATGCCGGATACCCGGTGGCCATGACATCCTATGCCTACCGTGTGGGCATCAATTATCTGATCTATGCCTTGACGCATTGAGGCTGTGGTGGCTCCTGCATCTATCACGGTTCGGTTTGGGCCATGCTTGCTTTATTAGCGACTTTCCATACGGATCGGCCATGGCGCCTGTCTTGCCGATGGAGTTGATCTGGCGGCTCAGTGTCGTCCGCCGAACGTGTTGGATACCGCCCGCAATCGACAGAAAGCGGAGGGTGCGCAGCAATCCTTGCAAGCTGTTTATCGCTATGCAATAGTGTGAAATTGTTCACAGGAGATATGACGCATGTCGGTTGCCGAGTCCACTCGAATCCATTCCATCCGCATTGGCAGAAAGCTGCTGCTGTTGGCGGCCACGTTATCGTTCTCGGTGGCTGCCGAGAACAGAATTGATACGCAACGGCCCAATGCGCCGGATCTGGCTGCGTATGGTTCCTATGAAATCGGTACTCGCCCGCTGACGCTGGTCAACCCGGATCAGGTGAATGTGTTGGCACTGGATGCCGGTGGCGAGGCGCCCGAGACTCTGCCGCTCTACGATCGAGAGCTTGAGGTGCAGATGTGGTATCCCTCATTTCCGGGCGCCACAGGCAGCAAGACCCTGCGCGTTTTTCTTCGTGACCCCGCACACCAGATAGCCCTGGAAGGACAGGCCACCCTGTGGGCGAGCCCCATCGTCAATGATGGTCCGTTTCCGCTGGTGATCATTTCGCACGGCTATCCCGGCAATCGTTTCCTGCTGTCACACCTGGCTGACAATATTGCCTCCAAAGGCTATGTAGTGGTTTCCATCGATCACACCGATTCCACCTACCGCACGCAGGATGCTTTCGGCTCTACCTTGCGTAATCGTTCAATCGATCAGTTGTTCGTGCTTGACGAAATGACAAGATTGAATGCGGATCCTTCCAGTTTCCTGTACGGATTGATTGACACGGATAACAGCGCCGTTATCGGGTATTCGATGGGCGGTTATGGGGCGGTAATTACCGCCGGTGGTGGCGTTACGGCGGCATCAGTGGACTTTGCGTACAGCCCGCCCTTTGGCACGCTGGATGTGGTACGAAGTGGTAGCGACAGTCACAATGCAATGTTCGACCCTCGCATAAAGACTGCCATTGCCTTCGCTCCCTGGGGGCGAAACGTTGGTTTTTTTGATGCAGAGACACTCAAGGGGGTGCGTATTCCCATGTTGTTCTTTGCAGGTGACGAAGATGACGTCTCACTGTACGAAGGGGGAATCAGATCGATCTGGGAAGAGAGTGTCAATGTGGACCGGGCATTGATGACCTTCGAAAATGTCAATCACAACTCGGGCGCGCCTTACCTGGCACCGGCAGAAAGCTATGTCTACAGCGAGAATCTTGGTAGATTTCCCTTCAGTACCTATGCCGATCCTGTCTGGGATACCGTCAGGCTGAACAATGTCGCCCAGCATTTCTCAACCGCGTGGCTTGACCTGTACCTGAAAGGCGATACGGACAAGCAATCCTATCTCGATCTCATTCCGGATTCCAACGAGGGTGTCTACGCAACGGCAGATGACGGCAGTTTTACCGAAGCACACACCTACTGGAAGGGCTTCGAGGCCAGAACAGCCATGGGGATGCACTTCGAGATGTTGAAAAAGGGTGAGGCCGTTACCGAGTAATCCGGCTATTCATGCAGCAGGGCCGCCACGGACCGTGGTGACCCTGCCTGGTCAACGTATCGTGCGCTAGATATTGGACCGCTGATTTTCTACCAGACGTGTGTGCAGTGCAGTGATGAGGCCTGCGATAGACAGGGCGTCTTCTACCCCACAAACCTCTCTCACGTGCCGTACCACATCGTCAGCGGCAAGCTGTGCGCTTGTTAACGCAATAAATTCCAGTCGTTCAGGCAGAGATGCGCTGCACCTGTGCATGACCTAATGCAAGTTCGACCCCGCGCAGCTCCGCCAGGCCCTTGAGCCTGCCAATGGAGGGGTAGCCTGGCTGGGTACGGCGGCCAAGATCATCCAGAATGTCCTGACCATGATCGGGGCGCATGGGGATCTGCCAGTCACTCTGACCGGCATTTCGGCGGCGCTGCTCTTCATCCAGGGCTGCGGCAATCAGTGCCACCATGTCGGTACTGCCGGCCAGATGCTCGTCTTCAAAGAAGGAGCAGGGCAGATCGTCACTGTCGCGGGTGACATTGCGCAGGTGCAGGAAGTGCACCCGAGAACCGAGCCTGCGCATCATACCGGGTAGATCGTTGTCGGCACGTGCACCCAAAGAGCCGCTGCACAGGGTCACCCCGTTGGCATGCACATCCACGGCATCGATCATGGCCTGGTAGTCGGCTTCGGTGGACACGACGCGCGGCAGGCCGAGCAGGGAATAAGGTGGGTCGTCCGGGTGGCAGCACAGGCGCATGCCGAGCTCATCCGCATGGGGTGCCACCATTTCCAGAAACTGGTGATGGTGCCGTCGCAGGCGATCGGCATCGATGGCATCGTACTGCGCCAGCAACTCCTGTACATCCTTGATTGTCAGTTCCTGGTTGGCGCCGGGCAGGCCGCAGACGATGGAGGATTGCAGGTGCAGTTTTTCATCATCGCTCATGCCTCGATACCGCCTGGCGGCCTCTTCCTGAATGGCTTCCGGGAAATCTGCAGCCGCCGCTTCACGCTTGAGCAGATGGATGTCGAACAGGGCGAAATCCGTCAGGTCGAAGCGCATGCAGGTGCCGCCGTGTGGCCGCTGCCAGCGAAGATCGGTTCGCGTCCAGTCCAGGATCGGCATGAAGTTGTAGCAGACAGTCTGGATACCGGCCGAGGCGAGGTTGTCCAGCGTGAGCTTGTAGTTGTCGATGTGGTTACGCCACTGGCCATCCTGTTTCTTGATGTCCTCGGACACGGGCACGCTCTCCACGACATCCCAGTTGAGGCCTGATGGTGAGCCATCCTTGCGCGTAGCGATGGACTGCTGCCGTTTGGCAATTTCCTCACGCGTCCAGACTTCACCGTTATCGATGTGGTGCAGGGCGGAGACGATGCCGGTGGCACCCGCCTGGCAGATGTCATCGATGCTGACAAGATCCTTGGGTCCAAACCAGCGCCAAGTGTGTTTCATGTTGTGTTGTCCGTAGGTTGGGTGCTGCGGCGAGTTTGAGCGAGCTCGTGTGGGCTCGACTACCAGACGAGCGATTCCGGAATACTCACTGATATGCCAGTATACTAATATATCAGTAACGATCTCAAGCGAGAACACCATGAGCAAGCCGGCAGGATGGGCAGCGATCGAACAGGGCCTTCCTCTGAGTCCACAGGTGTATCAGGTATTGAAACAGGCTATTGTCTGCGCCGAGTTGCCGCCGGGCGAGCGCCTGTCGGATATCGAGCTGTCCAAGAAGCTGGAAACCAGTCGGCAGCCGATCCGTGAGGCCTTTCTGCGCTTGCAGTCGGACGACCTGCTGGATGTGCGGCCACAGCGTGGTACCTACGTCAAACGCATCTCGGTGTCGGCGGTGCTGGACGCCAGGTTTGTCCGCGAGGCGATAGAGGCCGATATTGTCTGCCTGCTGGCACAGCAAGCCGACCCTGCCGTGGTGCGCGAACTGGAGCAGCAGCTGGGGGCCCAGCGCCGCGTACTGGAATCCGCACCGCAACAGTTCATGAAGCTCGATGACGAGTTTCATCGCACCTTGGCCGAAGGCGCGGGAAAACCTTATGCCTGGCGCGTCATCGAAGGGGTGAAGACGCAGATGGACCGGGTACGGTTCCTGTCATTCAACCATTTTCATGTGGAGCGGTTGATTCGTCAGCACACGCAGGTGGTCGAGGCCATTGCCCAGGGGCGCTCGGTGGAGGCGATGGAAACCATGCGAGTGCATTTGCGGGGGATACTGGATTCGATTCACGAGATAGCGGAGGAGTATCCGGATTATTTCGTGGAAGGGGAGTCGTGAGGGCTTTTTGCAAGTTGGACGACTGCGTGTTGTTGTGCTGCAGTCGAGATGCCGAGAAGAAGTGGCGGTGATAAATCCAGTTATTGAAAAACCTGTACTTTCTGATAGGGCGAGTAACATCTGGCTTTGTCTTTTCTGGAATATGTGATGTTCTTTCTACGCGGTGGTGGGGTGTTTTCCAGCCCGGAAGCCAGACGGTTTGCGGTTGCTGAATCGCTGTCAAAGCGCGTCCGAGAAAAGCCCGGATTTCTCGATTTTTCTGGTTTTGCAGCAAGGGTAAAAATTTGAGAGACTGCCTTTCGTCTGGTTCATGATGTGAGGAGTTGAGATCGTGACAAACGAGATGATTTACATGGCGACGCTGCTCGTGCTTCCGTACGCGGCGTTTGTTTTTTTCGGGGAGACGCTGATTCCTTTCATCAAACCGTCGGGCTTGCCGCAGAGGATTCGCTGGCGCTACGGGAAGAAAATGGCCTTGGTCATGTTCTTGTGCATGGTGTGCGCGAACGTCATGATCTTCTTGCTGGGTGCATCTCCCATCACGGCATTTGCAGTGGGTGGGTCAATTTTCCTGTTATCAGGGATTTATCTACACAAAAAGCGTGTTGAATTTGTTGAATCGATAACTTGATACTTTGGGTGTGAGGTTTCTGGGGACAAGGCTGCAGAGCCGCTTTGCATTCAGGTTGCAACATTTTTCAGAGTCTATCTTGCACTTGTTTAAATGCATGCCGTGTAGATTATTCAAGTAACCTTATCCAGCGAATATTCGTTCCGATTTTTTAGACTTGCAATATAGAGCATATTTTAGAATGTGCCCTGCTTGTAGTACTTCTGATTTACGATGCTGAGCTGCATTGGTCTGGTTCGAGGTGAACCCGCTTCAGACGCGGCTCGTCCTGTGTGTTCATGGCGTTGTTGATGCCTGCGGATGAGCACGATGGTCTTTATTGCCTGAGAGCGTACAGCTACCAGGCTTGTCTGCTTGCAGAACAATTTTGATACTGAAGAATTTCGAGAATCGATATCTGAGCGATGTGGGGTAGGAATTCTTATCTTGCTAGCCAAAGAACTCCTCGATAACCTCCGCCTGCAACAAGTTTACATTTTGTAACAATGTTACGTTGCTATTTATAAATACTTGATCGAGTTGGCATTTTTCATTGCAGCGCGATAAGGATGATTCCATGTGCGGATAGATGATCGTCATTGCTGACGGAGTCATCGACTGCATTGTTAGTTGACAAAGGAAGTGTTAACGATGCAGTTGCCTACATGCTGACAGTCATATTTGCGACGCTATTCTGTGCCGCCATCATTCCAGTGCTGGGCAAGCTGGCAGTTGCTTACGGATTGACCGACAAACCCGATAGCCGAAAAAGGCACTTGGGTGAGATTCCTTTGGTTGGGGGTATCGCCGTATTCGCGACCCTGCTGGCTTTTGAATTCATCAGCCAAGGCCCGTTGGTGCCACCGGTGTTACTCGCACTTTGCCTGGTGCTTGTAATTCTGGGTGTGGTTGATGACTACATGGATCTGTCTGCACGCTGCAGACTGTGTTTCCAGGTGGCGGTGGCGGTTCTGATGGTGGTGTTTACCGATGTGCGAATCGAATCCATCGGGGCATTGTTTGGGGGCGAGAGTATTCGGTTCGGGTATACGGCTTCCTTGCTGTTTACCGTTATATGTGCCGTTGGGGTTATCAACGCCATCAACATGATCGATGGCCTGGATGGTTTGTCCGGTTCTTTGCTGGCCGTGACGCTGTCGTCCATGGGTGTACTGGCCATGGCGCATGGCGACGCTGACACGGCGCTTACCTTATTCGTTATATCCGGCAGTCTGTTGGCGTTTCTCTTCTACAACAGCCGAGTTGTCGGCAAGCGAGCCGCCATTTTTCTTGGAGCTTACGGGAGCATGATGCTGGGCTTGATACTGGTGTGGTATTTGGTGGATATGACTCAGGGCGCAGACCCTGTGATGTAAACTGTTGTTGCTGCTGGTTGGTTATTGGGTTTGCCGTTGATGGATACAGTTGTTGTGACGGTGGGGCGTTTTCTGGATAAGCGAACGCGTTTTGCAGCTAGTAGGGATCACTTGCATCATCGTTTAAGTAGTATAGGGTTGTCAGCGAATTCAGTCGTTCTAGCTATGCTGGTTATGCATGTTCTACTGGTTCTTGTCGGTACTGTTAATGCGATAAATTCTGAATGGGATATCTGGCTATTCTGGTCCTTTGTGATTTTGATGGTTGGTCATTCTGTTGTAAGTAAGCCGCTATTCGAATTTTCGAATGGCAGAATATTAAAATTAAAGTAGCGCGAAGCTTGCTCACTCTTTGACATGATCGTTAAAAAAATACTAGTAGTTGTTGGTACTCGCCCAGAAGCTATAAAAATGGCTCCTCTGATTGTAGAGCTAAAAAAGCTGAGCAAGCTAGACGTGAAGCTATGTATTACTGGTCAACATAGGGAAATGCTGGACCAAGTGCTGGCTTTGTTTAATTTGACTCCAGATTTCGATCTTGAAGTGATGCGAAAGGGGCAGGATCTGACAGACATTACAATCGCCGTGCTTAATGGCATGCGCGACGTGTTTAGGCTCTATAAGCCCGATAGAGTGCTGGTACACGGGGATACCACTACTACGCTGTCCGCGTCATTGGCCTCATTTTACGCAGGTGTGAAGGTTGGGCACGTAGAGGCTGGGCTGAGGACGGGCAATATGTTATCTCCATGGCCGGAGGAAGCGAACCGACAGATGACATCTGTACTTGCCGATCGTCACTATGCGCCTACCAATCAGGCTAGGGACAACCTGCTCGCAGAAAACGTATCTGCAGACCAAATCATTGTGACTGGAAACACGGTAATAGATGCATTGTTATTGGTCTCAAGCAGTTTGGCTGGGAATGATTCAGCTATGTCAAGCCTCGCGCAACAATTTTATTTTCTTGATCCCAATAAAAAATTAATACTGGTGACGGGACATCGGCGTGAAAATTTTGGAGATAGCTTCGAGAGTATCTGCATTGCACTGGCAAAGCTCGCTAGTAGAAGTGACGTGCAGATAGTGTATCCGGTCCATATGAATCCGAACGTGCGTGAGCCAGTCAGTCGTCATTTACGTGGGCTGGAAAATGTATTTCTACTTGAGCCACTGGAATATTTGCCATTTGTGCATCTGATGAATATCAGCTATTTGATTATCAGTGACTCTGGTGGTATTCAAGAAGAGGCTCCAGCGTTGGGTAAGCCGGTATTGCTGATGAGGGAAACTACTGAGAGACCAGAAGCTGTAGAGTCAGGTACAGTGCGGCTAGTAGGTACTAATACGGAGAAAATTGTGAATGCTGCAATTCTTTTGATTGACAACGAAGAAGAGTATCGACGAATGAGCATTGCAACCAATCCCTACGGAACAGGAACTTCCTGTAAGACTATCGGTGAGGATTTGTGTGGTGGCAGATAATTTTGCAAAAGTAACAATGGTCGAACTTGGTTATATCGGTTTGCCTACCGCAGCACTGATGGCGTCGCGAGGACTCGAAGTTATTGGGTTGGATGTCAATCGAAAAACTGTAGATACCATAAATGCAGGTGGTGTACGTATAGTTGAACCCGACCTAAGCAACTGTGTTTCTAGGTCGCGGTGGCGGTTCTGATGGTGGTGTTTGCGGATGTGCGAATCGAATCCATTGGGGCATCGTGTGGGTGCGAGAGTATTCGGTTCGGGTATACGGCTACCGTGATGTGTACCGTCTGGCTCATCAATGCGATCAGCCTGCATGGTCGGAATATGTTCGACTATTAGGTAGTACTTATTATGCAGACAATCCAGCATGTCTCGGTATCGATGGGAGCTTCTATGCGATCAGATTTGAGATAGTAAGTGGGTTGCACTGGGCATTGGTGCTTTTGGTTGTTGCGTTTTTAGCAATAAAATAGCACTACTTCAGGTGCAGGAGCGGATAGGCTGCTTTATGAAGAATTTTGCTTCAGTTGGAAGATATAACTAACTGATTGGTTGTATGGGGGCGTCTACGCATCATATATGGCGTTGAAGAGATATATTATGCCTTTCAATATTTGAATCGGTGTGTTTATGAAAATAAGCTGGATATTATTCAATAATAACGCTCGTAGAAGTAGTGAACAATGTAATGCCGATGCAATTGTTACCTGAATTTTGTTTAGCGCTCAGGAATATAGATCAATACCCGATTATCGGTTTTCATTACATGCTGTATGCAGGCGCCTGCCATTAGTTACGATCATTACTAGAACAAGAACGTGCAATCTTTCTTTCCCAAGGTCCAAGATTATGTCGTCGATATACGAAGCTGAGAGTACCCTTGGCTTTATCTCGTTTTAAGTTTCTACTATTCCTGTTGTTTTATTGAACTGAGTTAAGTATGCAGGCAAGCGAATTTGGATATTATAGATAACTGCAAGATACTAACTAAAGTCTTTTTTGGATATTTTCTCTATTTTCATAGTACTGCAAAAAATAAAATTTAGCGCATCGAGAAATGAATAATACTTTCCGAAAGAATATTAGCATCGCAACTTTCTCAAGTGTGTTGGGTTTTGTAATATCCCTCGTTCTAACTCCTGTGATGACACGTTGGTACCTTCCAGTTGACTACGGTGTATTTGCACTTGTAAATAACTTAGCGTCCTTTTTCGCAAGTTTTTTTTTGCTATCCCTGCCAAATGCTTTGCCAGTTATCTCAACAACCTATAGTAGGGTCAGGCTCTTACTGTCTCTGATGACATTATCTTTTTGCGCGTTTTTTGTGTCTGGAGTTGGTGTTGTATTGTATTTAATATCAGTTTTTTCGAAAAGCGAGGGTTTTAGCGGTGAAGATTTCTCTATTGCTCTAATACCTTTTCTTATATTGATAATTTCGTTTCACAGGATAGCGCGCAGCTGGGCAAGTGCGGAGGCGCTTTTTACTGAGATAGCAGTAGCGCGGGTAGTACATCCTATATTCGCAAAGCCAACAGCGATACTGGCTAGTATGACCGTAGGTTCCAACTCTATTTACATGGTATTTTTTGAGTGTTTTGCATATGTTGTCCAGATTGCGGTTATGACCCAGGGCCGTATAAAAAATATAAAGAGAATTGTTCCTAGGGTTAAATCGAAAACTATTTACTCAGTCTTGGGTTCTATAAAAAAGTATAAAGAATATGCACTTTTTTTGAATTTTGTGAACTTGCTGGCTTTAGGTTTTGTTGCACTGCAAACCGTAATTTTGAGTGTTGCTTATTCGACGACAGAGGTGGGGTTATTTTCCTTGGCTATGTCGATGTCAACACTGCCTATTCAATTGATGTCTATGGCTATAGCACCAGTTATTTATCATAAGTTAATTGTAGTTGCGCGTGATGAGCCTCGAAATTTGCAAATTATATTGTGCAAGTTGCTATTCTCATCTTTGATGCTGGGTTTGATCCCATACTCAATAATATATTTCTATGGCTCAGATTTGTTTTCGATTGCATTTGGGGGGGAGTGGGGTAGAAGCGGGTCTATAGCATCAATATTGGCTTTCCCGATATTTCTTCAATTTGTCTACATACCTGTATCCTCTATTTTTAGGGTTACATATACTATAAAACTTCAATTTAAAATTGATGTCTTCTTCATCTCGCTAGCGGTTATAGTATTTTATATTTCAGTTCGGAGTCTTCCTTTTATTGAATCTTTAAAATTATTCGCCTTTATTTACTCGATTCATCAGATTGTATTGATTCTTTTGTGTTTCTATGTTTCTAAATATCCAGGAAGACAGTTGCTTAAGGCAAATTCTCTCGAATGAAACTATTATTGATTGCTCCAAACGCACCGCCCAAGAACTCGGCAGAGTCGATTCAGGTTGGGCGGTTTTTGAAAACGTTGGATCCCACTGTAAATGTAACTCTGGTGACAACGCCAATTGTTAAAGGATGGGTTTGGCAGGATCGTACGTTAGCTGTGAGCCGTTCAGGAATGAAAGTGATTAGTATTGGTTTGCCAGCGCATCGGTTCAGTCAACGTGTCTTGTCCAATCGTCGCTTGTCTAAATTGCATGTGCCAGATGAAAACTTTTGGTTGCCCATATATGCTCGAAAAATTGCACGACATTTGAAGGATAAGCCCGACGTTATTTATTCGCGGTCAACACCGTTTTCTTCAGCGCTCTTAGCTCTTAGACTAAAAAGAATACTGCAGTGCCCATGGTTAATGCATTTAAGCGATCCTTGGGCTGGCAGTCCATATAGGGAGAAATCGAAATATGCTGCCTCTGTAGACATGTCTCTTGAAACTGGTTGTGTTAGCAACGCCGACCTAGTTACTTTGACGACCCCTGGGCAGGCAGACTTTTACCGCGAAAGATACCCAGAAAATTCCGGGAAGTTTGGCGTGGCTGCGAACATGATGACGCATGTGGATGATTTAACGGAGCAGTCTTGTGGCGCAGCAAGTCCTGTGCTACGCATTGTATACACTGGCGCGCTTTACGGAAATCGCGAGCCGTCGACTCTACTAAGAGCGATAAAAATTCTGCAAGAGCGTGATAGAGAATTATCAAAGCAGATCAAAGTGGATTTCTACGGAAACATGTCGTCGGATATAGCCGCATCGATAGACGAGACTGTAGGTTGCAAAAATCACGGTCCTGTGTCGGCAGAAGTGGCGCGTAGAGTGCAGCAAACTGCAGATGTTTTGTTGACTATTGAGCCCAGTGCAACTCATCCATTACACCTTCATTTTATGCCGTCAAAAAACCTTGATTACATAGCAACTCGCAAGCCGATACTTGCGATTACACCTCGTGGAAGTGAAACGTCCCGTCTCTGTGCTTCAGGCTACGGATGGAGTACGCCGCCTGATGAGCCTGATGCGTTAGTTGCTTTGGTGTCAGTGTTAGTTGATTTGAACAAAGCTGGAAGGCTGAGTGAGTGCTTATCGAATCCAAGTACATCGCCCTTTATAGCTAGCTCTGTTACAAATTTGATCTTACGAGACCTGAAAAATTTAGCATCACAAAACTCTAAAACTATAACTGCAATATGAATGTCCTGTTAATAGTAGTCGCTTCGCTGGAGGCGACTGTTGAAAGAGAGGATAA
Organism: uncultured Granulosicoccus sp.; assembly: GCA_947499955.1. Classification (GTDB taxonomy): domain Bacteria; phylum Pseudomonadota; class Gammaproteobacteria; order Granulosicoccales; family Granulosicoccaceae; genus Granulosicoccus. The sequence goes on along the minus strand of CANMQI010000005.1, from coordinate 106,145 downwards.
TATTCCGGTTCATACAGCACAGCCACGCTTAGTTTGAATTACACTTCAGGTATTAAAAGAATATGAGTTTTATATGAAAATGGTGTACGTAATAAGACTATTTGGCGACTGTACATCCGCAAAGTTAAAGGTCAGTATTGTTGGTGAATTCCGATGAGGACTCCTGATGTTGTGATGATAGGGTACTATGGGCAAGGAAATTTTGGCGACGATGTGCTAATGGTCGTTGCGCATTTGTTAGTGCAACAAATATTGCCAGGGGCAGGCATTGCTTTGCGTATTGGGGGCACATCAACATACCATCGCCGATTGCTAGGTAGTAGAGTTGAACAGCTCCCATTTGGTACCCGTGACGAACACAAGCTCGTCGTTCATGGGGGGGGGGGGACATATTTTGATTTTATGCCTCATTCTTTTCAAAAACGAGCTATTAACGCGCTTATGCTATCGGCTGGGGCAGAGTTTTATGTAAAAGGTGAGGGAAACCTGCGCAAGATAGTTGGGCGACCTCGATTATCTGCTCGAACCCGTCTCGGGTTCGGACTTGGAATTGGTACATTCAGTTCCGGTTCGCGGAAATTGCTAGAGGCATTGCCTGTGCTTGCTGACTTTGATGCGCTTTGGCTTCGAGACGCCGATAGTATTCGTAATCTTAAAAAAACAGGTGTGAGTCCTACTGCATTTTTAGGCTCTGATCTCGCATTTTTATGGGATGCTTGGTGCCCTGCTAAGCTGGCTTTAAGTCGAGCCAAGAGTAAAGCAGCTCGTCCTCGCGTTGGTGTAATATTAAGGGACTGGGTTCTGAGTAGCGATGAAGAGCTTGCTCAATCGATTGGGCCAGCAATCGAACTACTAAAAGAATATTTCGATTTTCTGTTGATTTCATTCGACCCTTCGACGGATACACGTACCCTTGAGTTGCTCCCGGATATGCCACGCCTGCTCTGGCGTCCTGAGGAATCTGATATCGCAACTTTTGTTGAATTACTTGCAACACAAGACGCTCTGCTGACCGCGCGTGCTCACGGTGCAATATGCGGAGCGTGTCTAGGCCGGCCGTCGGTTATTCTTAATATAGAGCCGAAGTTGCAAGCAGTTCACGATATGCTACCTAGTTCTACTCGGCTAATTTCTCCATTGAGTAGCGCAGATGTTTTGCATTCAAAGATACAAGAAGTACTGGAAATTTCTTCAGATCAAATTATTGATGATGTTCTTTATAACCGATCTCTTTCTGAAGTTGCCCTTGCTTCTACTCTTCAGGAAGTCAATATATGACTGAATATCGTCGACCAAAAATATTGCTATTTACGGCCACATTAGGATATGGAGGGGCTGAAAGTGCTTTCCTAAGATTAGCGCATTACCTCTCACGCACGATGGATGTGAATATTGTACTCATGGCTCGTGACTACGGAAGCGCTGACTACAGTAGTGCTCAGACAAAAACAGATTTGCCAATAATATGGCTAGACAACGGTCAAAGAAATTATTCTAAAAATAAATTGTCAAAGCTAGTTCGTTGGTTGAGAATGTTTAGAAGGCTGCGAGGTTTAAAGAAAAATCATGATGTAGCGATAAGTTTTTTGTCAGGTCCCAATATCTTGAACGCGATTGCAGGGAATTCAGCCTCCACGATTGTATCGGAGCGTGGATCAAAGCTATACCATATTGGAATTAGGCCGCGTGTTAAGTGGATTTGGTTGCGCATAATCGATCCTATAACGTACAGGTTTGCGGGATGGATAGTTCCTGCTTCTATTGGTTATGCTCAAGAAATTGCAGAAATAGCAGGCCCAAGATTTAGGCACAAGATTGTTCCAATTGAAGGTGGAATTAATGCAACTACATTGGTTGCGGAGGCAGACGGTGAAATTGAGTCCGATATCATGGCGTTCTGCATTGCTCCTACGATAGTGTTCTGCGGGCGCTTAGATTGTGGTAAGGGGATTGATTTGCTAATTCCAATTTTCGCAAAAATTCGTCAACAGTTCCCAGATATAAAATTGTTAGTTATTGGCGATGGGCCTTTACGGAAGGAACTAATAGATCTTTGTACTTTAAAAGAACTAAGTATAACGGAGGACGGCAGTCCGGATTCTTCTGTGTATTTTGCAGGTTATCGTGAAAAACCTGTGCGTATATTTCGTATGTGCAGAGTTTTTGTATTCCCTTCGTTACATGAGGGACTTGGGAATGCGCTCATAGAAGGTGTTGCATCTGGAATTCCAGTTTTAGCTGCTGACTGCCCCTGGGGACCAAGATCAATTCTCCGTGGGAAATCCGACATAGAAATACCTGATATTACGGAGTTGCCTGTAAAGTTAGAGCATGGGACGTTAATGCCATTGCCTAATACAATTGGGGGTGCTAATGCTTGGGAGAGTATGCTAATTTCGACTCTTATGAAGCCGTATAGTCGAAGAACGTTAGGTCAGCGTTGCGCTGCTATTGCGCGATTTGATATTGAGGAAACAGGGCTTCAATGGGCGGCACTAATTCGAAATGCCTCTTTCGATAAATAAACATAGTATTAATCTATTTATATATTTACTTTATTTATTAGATGCCAAGTTAAAAGTGCCTTGTAGATTGTCTTTAGATCATGCTTATAATTAGTATCAGTTGGCGGCTAGCAAGGGTGTATGGGATGCATTTGTAGTTGTGTCGTGTTTGACACATGGGTTAGTTATGTAAATTATAGTTATTTGGTTTTTAGCTGAGATTTTTACTTGTGATTTCATGTTCATTGATTTGTGCACTAAGAATTTGAAAAATCAGAGACGGAAATATTTAATTGAATAACGACAAGAATAAAATACCCACAATATTTGTTGTGGATGGCTCTGTCGCTATTACAGGTGCTTTTGTGTGTGCGCGGAATATAGCGAAAGCTCTCGAAGGAGGGGCTAAAGTGGTTCTTGTGCTTCCTAGTAATAGTGCAATAAATTTAAAGGATGCTTCAGATTTCGCGAAAGTATATCGGCTGCCAATTCGTCATTTAAGCAAGAATGTTTTGTCCGTATTGGTCTATATGCCTGCACTTATAATTTCATCGGTATTATTGCGTTGGCTAATGTGGCGTGATGATGTCACTACTCTAATCGTCAACGATTTCTACCTAATGCAAGGACCTTTTTGTAGGATTTTTGGATATAGTGGAAAGATATATACATGGTTACGGATAGATCCATCGATTTTCGGGAAAATTGCATCAAAAATTTGGTTGCGATCAGCGTTTATTAGTTCCGATAAAATTATTGCGGTTTCGCGGCACATCCAGTCGTTACAATTAGACGGAATAAAAACGGATCTGCTTTACGATGCTCTCCCAGAGTTGCCGAATCAAGTTACAGAAAGTGCTTCAAAAAGGTTTGTATATATTGCAAATTACATCCCAGGTAAGGGTCAAGAATTTGCAATTGAAGCATTTTCTCTTATCGCAGAAACTAATAATGAAGCTGTGTTGGACTTTTACGGTGGCGATATGGGGCTCGAGAGAAACAAGCTGTATCGAGACCAGTTATGTCAACGCATCGCCACGTTAAGGCTGGATGGTCGAGTCAATGTAAACGACTTCGTGTCTTGTCCTTCAGAAGTGATGAATGGAGCGTTAGCTGCTTTAAATTTTTCAGAAGGAGAGTCCTTTTCAATGACAGTGTTAGAAGCTGCAGCGGTTGGTCTGCCAGTAATTGCTACTAGGTCGGGTGGGCCGTCGGAAATCATAGAAGATCATGTAACTGGAATGCTTGTCGATATTGGAAACGTAAAGGCGATGGCTGCTGCAATGCAATACTTGGTTAGTAGCCCGAGTTGCGCGAGGCAGATGGGGCGCGCTGCACGAGCTCGGGTCTCAAAGCATTTTTTATTCGATAGTTATAGGAAAAATCTTAATATTATATTGTCGCTTGATTCTGGAAATAGTGGGATCGGCAAACTAGATAGTTAGTTTTGTGGTAATAGGTTACTATTATAAATAAAATTATTTGGATTATGGTGGAATGGATGAAATACGATATTTTTTGTATATGATGCAATGAAAGAACGGTGTCTTTATGTAACTTAATTTCTGATAAAGACGACCAATATTTTAGTAAAGAGAAAGCCCGTAAGTTATTTTAGTTGTGATATGGAGAACCACTTTATTCTGATGTGGTCAGAAGATTAAGGCTGGGTTAACAATCAGGGTAGCGCCAGCTCGTGTTTTAGATCGTAAAATGGTGAACTGTTCTCCTTTTGGTCGTCTCAAACTGCCAACGCATCTGCCTTGTGGGGCCAACCCAAACCCCTACGCACCGCATAGGCATATATTGTCAGATGTTGCGAAGCATCAATTGTTATGTGCAATGCATCGCATTGTGGGTTGCACATTTTTAGTTATGAGTGTTTATTTATAATGATATAAACCAATGCGTCAATTTATTCCGGTTGTCGTTTGTATTCGAGGCTGAGCAAATGAGGCGTCTAAAAGTGTTGGCATTACCTAAATATGGGGATAGTGCCGCCAGTATGAGACAGCGGCTAAAGCAGTACGTTTTAACGCTGGAGACTGAAGGATATGAAGTGGAAATAAGTTCACTTCTCGGAGATGATCATATAAGGAGAATGAATAGTGGTCTTGGGCCGTCTGCGTTCAATATTGTGCTTGCATATATCAAGAGATTTTTATTGATAATTTCATCGCACAAGCAAGATGTCATTTGGCTGCATTATGAGTCTTTTCCATACTTACCTTCGTTCGCAGAGAGACTAATATTTTTATCTGGAAAACCAGTTGTCCTCGATTTTGATGACGCGATATATCACCAGTATGACGATCATCGTAATACTTTTGTGCGTACGTTTTTGAGTAGAAAACTGCAAGCGCTGATGAGAGGTTGTGCCGTCTGCGCCGTAGGGAACGCTTACCTCGCTGACTACGCAAAGCGGTTTTGTTCAGATGTACGTATTCTTCCTACGGTAGTAGACACTGGAATATACAAACCTGCATCGATTCGTAAAATCGACTCTCCAATTACTATAGGGTGGATTGGTACACCTTCAACATGGAACTTCGTCAAACCGTTGGTACCTTCACTTCAGTTGCTCGCAAGGAGGCCGGGTGTCTTAGTTAAGATCATAGGTGCGGGGCGCATAGAAATGCCACCAGTGGGTTTAGATTTCGTTGAATGGTCAGAGGATAGCGAGATCGCTGATATACAGTCGATGGATATAGGTATTATGCCACTGCCGGATGAGCTTTGGGCACGTGGAAAATGCGGCTATAAGCTAATACAGTACATGGCTTGCGGGTTGCCTGTAGTGGCATCTCCCGTAGGGGTCAATAGCACGATAGTTGAGCATGGCGTTAATGGATACCTTGCTGAGTCATTAGATGAGTTTAAAGTATATATTGAACAGCTCCTAGTTAATCAGGAACTACGCTCTATCATGGGCAGTAATGGAAGACTTCGAGTTGAATCGGACTATTCGCTAAAGGCACATGCGCCCCGATTTGTTAAGATCATAGATGATGCGATAAACAGTAAATGTGTGGAATAGCGGGATTCTGGACCGGGGAAAGCGATCTCGGTAAAAGTAATAATTTGGCAGTACTTTCGGCTATGGCGGACGCTATAGCTCACCGAGGGCCGGACGCCGAAGGAGTGTGGCAAGATAAGTCATCGGGAGTTGGCTTGGCACATCGCCGGTTGTCGGTGATTGATCTATCTGAGGCTGGTGCGCAGCCTATGCTGTCGTCTTCTGGCCGATATGTATTGGTTTATAACGGTGAGATTTACAATCATCGTGAACTTCGAGTAGAGCTGGAAAGCTCTGTCAACGCACCTAGTTGGAGAGGTCGCTCAGATACAGAAACACTTCTCGCAACAATTGAAGCAGTGGGTATCGAAGTAGCGCTGTCGAAAACATGCGGTATGTTCTCGCTAGCACTTTGGGATTGTGCTGATCAAAGTCTCACCCTTGCTCGAGACCGAATAGGTGAGAAGCCTCTTTACTACGGCACGTGTGGCAACACACTGCTGTTCGGTTCAGAGTTGAAGGCATTAAAGGCTCACCCGGCTTTTGAATCTGTCGTCGACAGAGCGTCGGTAGGTGCATATCTACAGTTCGGATATGTGCCTTATCCACACTCAATATATAAAGGCATTAAGAAGCTACCGCCTGGTCATATGATTAGCTTCTGCAATCAGAATGAGGTCGCTGTGTCAAAAGCCTGGTGGTCCTTGGAAAGTGCATCAACACATTATATGGAGGGGGCGGGTACTGACTCTTTCGAGGTGTTGGTAAGGAGTACCGAAGCGACTTTACTCGAGGTCGTTGATAGTCAAATGATTAGCGATGTCCCGCTCGGCGTGTTTCTGTCTGGCGGTATAGATTCGTCGCTTGTGGCCGCATTGATGTGTAAAACGAGTCGTGGATCAGTGCATAGTTTTTCAATTGGATTCGGTGAAAGTCGATTCAATGAGGCCGAGCATGCAAAAGCAGTCGCAAGGCACCTAGGCACAAAACATACTGAGTTCTTAGTTAATACGAAAGATGTGTTAGGCCTGATCGATAGGTTGCCTCATATATATGACGAACCATTTTCCGATTCATCTCAATTGCCAACTATTCTTCTGTCAAAGCTCGCCCGCCAGCACGTCACAGTTGCGCTGACAGGAGACGGTGGGGACGAGATGTTCGGAGGATATAACCGGCATGTCAGTGGGCCAACACTTTGGAAATGGATCCGTCGTGTTCCAGCCCCAATAAAGGCCGCAGGAGCAACGCTTGCAGCTAATCTCCAGTCGTCAATGACAGGGGGGCGTGCTGAATTGTCAAGCCGCTTGGCTGTTCGTTTCGGGTTTCCTGTGACTGCGGTTGATCGGCTGGGAAAGTTTGCCTCTGCGGCACGTCAGTCCGTTGATTCCAACTCATTTTACCGAAATATTGTATGTATTTTCTCGGAACCTAGTGCGTGGATGGTTGAACCTACGCAGGCTAAAAGTATTTTAGATACATTTCATGTCTCAGATAGAAAATTTACATTGGCAGAGCAGTGGATGATGTTGGACACTTTATCTTATTTGCCTGATGATATTCTCGTTAAAGTTGATCGTGCTTCGATGTCGATGTCATTGGAAACCCGTGCACCGTTTCTCGATAAACGAATCATTGAGGCTGCCTGGAAGTTGCCAATTAGTTCGAAAATATCAGATGGTAGGGGTAAGCGAATACTTCGCGAAGTTTTGTGGCGCCATGTGCCCCAAGCTCTGGTAGAGCGACCCAAGCAGGGATTTGCAATTCCAATCGACGAATGGTTGCGAGGAGATCTTAAAGAGTGGGCAGACGACATGCTGTCACCAAGCTCTATTCGTGAATGTGGGTTGCTTAGGCCGTCGATGGTCGGTAGTTTGTGGGAGGATCATTGCGCAGGCAGGGTAAACGCTGGTCAGCAATTGTGGACAATCTTGATGCTGCAAGTTTGGATGTATGAAAACATTTTGCCAGACACGTTAGTTAGACACTAAATAGTTAGGTTGGCTCGGTAATGATTCGACATGGCTATTGAGATTATAAATATTAAGACATCGCATGCTTTTTGTGAGTCTAACGTTAGTTTTTCCCGGAGTAAGTAGGTTTCGCCTATTCAAGTGTGATCGAGTGTCTGCCTCAAGATGCTGATTGGATTTCGTTTTCTTTAAATCGATAAATAGCGTGCAGTTGATGTTTGTTATTTTGAGTTGAGCTCCACTTGGTTGAGATATATTTGATTCATTCGTGATTATTCGATTTAAATAGACACGGCTTGCTTAAATGAGGCTCGGATGTCGTTTTATTTGGTAGGCTGTCATATTGAATCTGGCTAAGTCATTTCTCCTTTTTGTGTTGTTGATGCTTTGATTTATTATCAAGTAGATTTTAGAGAAAAGTAGGGTATGGGGAATATCTAGTAGTATTAAGACGTTTTTTTTGGCTCGAATTACCAGTTGATAATTTGATGGTATATCAGTTAATATTTTTCGGATTGCTTACTCTTTGCTATCGGACGAGGAATAGTCGAAAGTACAGGATGCTCGCTTACAAGTGGAGCTTGTTTGTTCTTTTTGTATTTGTTGGTTTTCGATATGAAGTGGGATGTGATTGGACAGGCTATGAGCACAACTTCAATCTAAACTTCGTAGAGCATATGACTTTCAGAGAGCTGCTTTCTGTAGGCGAATTAGGGCATTGGTATTTAATATATATAGTTAGAGCGATTGGTTTGGATTATTCGTACCTGAATGTAATATATTCTTTTATATTCTTTTATGGGTTTAATAAACTTGCCTTGAGGCAAAATAATGCCCTCGCGTTTTTGGCGCTTGCTTTTCCGGTTTTAGTCGTAAACCTTCCCATGTCTGCGATACGGCAAGCCGCGGCAGTTGGTTTCTTTTGCCTTTCTATAGTTTCATTCATTGATAGAAAGTTGTGGAAATATATAGGATATATACTTGTTGGTGCGTTGTTCCATAAGAGTGTGCTTTTTTTTCTGATTCTGTTTCCATTTGTACGAGGAGGTTTTTCCAGAAAGAATATTTCAAGGGCTGCGTTTTCTACTGCGCCAATTGGTTTTTTGGTTTTGGCTAGTGGGGCGGCAGATGATTCGATAGCAAGATATTCTGATTATGCGTCAGAAGCTGCTGGTGCAATATTTCGACTTGGTATGTTGGGGGTTGCTGGGTTTTTCTATTTTAGCTATATGTCTGGTAGGTGGAAAATACGATTTACGAGGGATTATAAGATAGTACACCTGGGTTCTTGGCTCATGCTGTTTCTCCTTCTGTTGTATCCACTTTCATCTGTGGCAAGCGATCGATATGGATATTATCTTATTCCGATACAGTTGATGATATTTACACGGCTAACGCTGATTGCTAGAGGGAGGCTGAAGAACGAACTAATACTGGCTCCTTATGCGGGATTGGTTGCAATATTTATAGTTTGGACCATGAAGTCAAATTTGTTTATGATTTGTTATACGCCATATCAAATGAGGTTGTGGTAATACTGGGTGGTGGTTGGTAAGCGAATGAATGTGTGTGTTTTTGGTCGGTTTGCAAAAATATATTTATAAAAAATGCAATAGTGACCCTGCGTTCAAATTATAATTGCAGGCAAGAGGTGGTCTTGAATGTCAATTGATATTTGTGGCTAAATGTATTTATTATTGAAATTGGGCGAGAATGTTATGTTTTGGGTGGGGTTCGCTATTGTGACCGACAGACTCTGGTTTGGATGGGTTAAAGAGGCTCTTCATAAAATGCGGGTGTTAGGGTTATTTAACTCGGATCAGATGAACAGCAACGAGTGGAGATGAGTGTTTACTATCACTGACATTAGATTAATTGCGATTTTTCATGGTTGTTGGGTGAGCAATGTGCTCATTGAGTTGCTGTCGTTCTGCGTAAAATGCGAGAAAAACAACTCGTAAAAAGTATGGGGCGGTTTTCTATGGAAGGCTGTCTCTAACTTAAAGTTGTGAATGTCTGATATTTTATGCGCGAATTGTACTTGTTTAGTGATTGTAAGCCCGATTCGCAATGCGCCTAAAAACCTCTATGACGTTCGGCAGTCTATCTTGGTCGCTTAGATAAGCGTTCAGATAATATTTGTCACTAATTTGGTTTGTGAGCCGTTGGTTGGCCGCAAATTGATTGATTGTTGAAATAAAATGCAAGTTTTTTGAAGAAATATATATTTGTATATACATATATCTATTCTTTTGCGGCAGTAGGATCTTCTGGAGTTCGCTTTGTCTAGGTAGCGCAGTTGCAGGAGGCAAGTGATCAGGAAGTGCGCCTGCAAATATGATTTGCTGTAATGAGCGGATGTAGTCGATGGACGGTTGCATTCGATAATGCATCGACTTTGCGAGGCATTGATAAATGTAATAATCATTGGCGAAATGGAAGTATGTCAAATAGTAAAACCTATCTTTTTGTTACTAATGATGCTTGGTTTTTTGCTTCGCATCGACTCCCTATAGCAGAGAGGCTTATTTCAGATGGGCATAAAGTTGTGGTCGCCGCTAAGCCCGATGAAAAAGTTTCTCAAATCGAGGATGCGGGCTGTGTTTTTGAGGAGTGGAGCATTGAACCACGCGGTACTAGGCGAATCAAAGAATTATATTCTCTTAGTTCTTTGGCATCAATAATTATAAGGAATAAACCTGATGTGATACACCTTGTTACTATTAAAGCAGTTATATACGGTGGACTATTGGCAAGGATACTATATGTGAGGAAAGTTGTTTGTGCTATCTCGGGTTTGGGGGCTATATTAGAAGGTGATCATCGTGTGAGCGATAGATTGTTAAAAGTATATCGATTCTCTGTTAATCATCCTCGATGTACTCTCATATTTCAGAATCCAGAGAATAGAAAAAAGTTGAGTGAATTGTTGGGAATTTCGGAGGGGCGATCTACGATTATTAGAGGGTCAGGTGTAAATTTGAATGTGTTTAGGAGTAAGCCAGAGCCAGACGGTGTGGTCGTGGTTACAATGGCTTCAAGAATACTAAAAGATAAGGGTGTTACTGAATATTTGGATGCGGCGAAAATTTTGGCTGTGCGCGGAGTGAAGGTGGTAATGCAGCTTGCAGGCGATGATACGGGGGCTGGCAACCCTGCTTCGTATTCTCAAGAGGATTTAAGGAAAATAAAGAACTCAAGGCACATCCAGTATCTAGGCTATGTAAGCGATACTGCTACCCTTTTTTCGGAATCAAGTATTGTTGTATTGCCGTCTTATCATGAAGGGCTTCCAAAAGTATTGCAGGAAGCTGCTGCCTGCGGTCGTGCTGTCGTAACTACAGATGCACCAGGTTGCATGTTTGCAGTCATCGCAAACGTTACTGCACTAATAGTTCCTGTTAAGAACGCGATAGCACTCGCAGACGCTATTCAAATGTTGATTGAGGATAAAAATATGAGAACATCATTTGCTATGGCTGGCAGAAAATTGGCCGAAGATCATTTCTCGATAGATTCTGTAGTCGATGCGCATATGAAGGTATATGACTCACATTAAGTTGGGAGGATTTACTGAATTAATTAATGTATTTCTACCTACATCGTATAAAGGTCTTTAAAAAATAAGAATATAATCGAATGCAGCTCCGGTAGCTTCTCGACGAGTAGCAAATAAGAGGTGGACCCCAATCATTGGACAGTTCAGAATAAATAGGAGCAGGTTGTATTGAGCAATTCTTACATGATTTGTCTTGATAACTCCAGCAACGAGCTCACCGAAACACTTGTCAACTCCGGCCAAGGATAAACTGCATCCACATCCATATGCACAGTTGACACTCCAGCCGAATGCCCGGCCTGCAAATCGAATAGATAATCGCCCACCATCACGGCGTCACTGGCATCGGCGCTCCAGCGAGACAGCAACAGATTAACGCCTGCGGGGTCCGGTTTTGCCACGCAGCAGTCGCGACTGATGATGGTCGTGTCGTCGAAGAAATCATCCAGGCCGCAGGCTTTAAGTGTCTCATGAGCTATTTTCTTGCCATTGCGGGTCACGATACCTAGGCTGGCTCCCTGTGAACGTAGCTGTGTAAGCAGGCGGTGACTACCAGATTGTGGCTCTGCATCGGCCGCCATACGAAGTTCCATGGTATCCAGGGCTGCGCGCTTTTCGCGTGCCGTCTCCGGGTCCAACTGGTCCAACTGGTCCAGGGCCTCCAGAATGGGAACGCCGGCAGGTAGCCCCAGTTCACTGCGCATGGCGTCGAAGTCATGCATGGCGCACGTGAGGGTGCCATCCATGTCGAACATCCAGTATTTCTTTTTCTTCAGCATTGCTTGATGAGGTGGGAAAATGCCTTGCTGCTACCTGTCACGGCAGCGTCGCGGAGAGGGGGACACGGAAATCCTGTTCGTGCTGTGATGGCTGTAGTGAAATCGCCGGTATCTCACAATCGTACCGCTCATCTTGCTGTAATGGTCGAAATTGGTGCAATTCTGTCTGGTAGTTGGTGCTTATAATTGGTATCAATCGATCGTTGTTAGGCTGGTTTTAGGCTTCTGGCTGCTAGAATAACGGTCGCATTGAAGGGCGTGTACTCACGCCTTGTCATGCAATAGCGGTTTGATGACGTTCGCTCGAAAGCGAGTGGGTGCATTCGAGCTCAGAGAGACCTCGGCGTAGCTGGTTTTGATTGTTCTGGAGTTTTGATAAAGATGTTGGATTTGTTGAAACTGATAAGAATGGACCTGGTTTACCCGGCAACCATCCTGTTCATGCCCTATCTCACCTTTATTTTCTGTGGTGAGCAAGTGAATCCCTTTCACAAATCCACAGTTCCTTCACGCAGGCTACGCTGGCAGTTCGGCAAGAGGATGGCCTATACCATGTTGCTGGCGACGCTGATAGCGAACGCGCTACTTCATTTGGGTGGTCTGGATCCTCTTGTGTCGTTCTCGGTTGGTGGCGTGTTCTTTACAGTGGTTGGACTGTTTCTGTACATCAAAAGAATAATATTCATTAATTCGCTGCAGTAAGGCGGCTATTGTTCAACCAGATTAGTCCGAGAGCATTCGATAGTCATCCCAACTCAGGCGAAAGTTTTTTCGCGGACCTAGTGGGACGTTATCGGCTTCTTGAGCAGCCTATCTACCGAACCAACGGCCCGCTAAACCCCGGCTCAAACCCCGGATAACGACCCCGAAACATCTCATACTCCACCACCGCATCCTCATACCGCCCATCCGCCTCCAGCTGTCGAATACGCTCAACCCAGCTCTGCGGCGTATCCCTGAAACCCTCGTCAACTGCAGTCTCACGCTCGATTGACCCAGCATCTTCATCAATCGCACGCTCACTCTCACTCAACACTTCCTCCTCCACACTCTCCTGAACTTCACCACCTTGCCCAACCCCATCAGCCAGAACCGAGCGCTTCCGAGCCTGAATCGCCGGCATCATCGACGCTGAAGGCGCCGCTACCGGTGCGGGTGAGGTTGACATGGGGGCAGCCTCTCGCTGCAGCTGCGCGCCTGCTTGTGGTTCGGACAGATCAGCCTCTACCGCAGGTGCCACCGAGTCGGCACTCATGGAGAGGGACTCCTGTACTGCTTTCATTCTTGACGAGTCAATGGCATCCGATTCCATGGCGGAGTCCGGGGAACGCATCAGCACTGGCACAAGGGTGACGGCGAGCAGCACTGAGGCCGCCATGGCCATCCAGCGGCCCGATGTCTGCCAGCGTTGCAGGCGAGTGACAGTGGCATTGGCCTCATCCGCTTTCACCTGTGCATCGTCGTTGGCATGGTCAGCGCTGACCGCTTCATGCGCTGCTGCCAGAATCCGTGCACTCAACAATTCGGGTGGCGACTTATCTCCCGTGTTGAACAACGCCGCCAGATCCTGATCATCGCCATCCGGTTCGGGGCCTTGTCCGGCGGTCTTGCCGTCATCTTCGTTCATGACAACTCCTTCAATAGTGACCGTAGCTTCGCCGTGCCGTAACGCAATCGGCTCTTCACGGTTTCCACGCCCTGGTCCATCATCTCGGCCACCTCCTTGACGCTCATGCCCACGATATGTCGCAGCAGCACCGCTTCTCGCTGAACTGCCGGCAGCTGCTGCAGGGCCTTGTCCAGAATTTCGTTCTGCTGACTGAGGCTGGCAAGCAGCTCGGGTGACAAGGGGGTCGTCGCCAGGGGCGATAACTGCGAGGCCATGGCATCCGGATCCTCCGCCGTCTCATGCGTATCGATACGTGACTGCTGCCGGTAATGGTCTGTCAGGCGGTTACGGGCAATACGATACAGCCAGGCTTTGAACGGGGCCTCCTGCGAATAGCTTGTACGAGCGTTGATCACGCGCATCCAGATATCCTGATACAGCTCATGCGCCAGTGCTTCGCTGGCGCATGAGCGTTTGACAAAACGATACAAGGGCTGGCTGTGACTGGCATACAGCTTGTCGAAGGCCCGTGCATCACCCCGGGCATAGGCCAGCATCAAGTCGCAATCTTCCTGTTCGATACTCAAGCTGGCTCCCGGGTGGTGTCAGTTCAGCCTTCTTCACGCACTGGCGCATGGTGATCCATTCGACTGAACCTGTCCAGACTGCCGGCCAGGTCCAGAAGACGCAGATACTCGGCACGATAGCCAAAGCGGTCATTGCCCATGGCCTCGGCAGCCAGCAATCGCGCATCCTTGTAATCATAGTCGGCCAGACGTTCATCGCCACGCAGCAGTTGCCCGAAGGCGGCGACACTGGCAGAAAAGCGGAAGTTGTCAGAGTTGGCTTGAGCATTGTATTGTCCGGCATCGGGCAGGCTGACGATACGTGTGCTCAGCTGGCTGTCGGCATCACCCGGCAACTTGTAGCGCAATCGCAGTTCGGCAACCTCACCCAACAGCGATGCATCGTCAGCATCAGCCGTGAGCTTGTCATCCTTGCGACCATAGCGACTCGGCGAGTGTCGTTCACCGCCTTCGCCTCTCAGGGCAATCTCATACAGCGCGGTCACTGTATGGCCGGCACCAATCTCGCCGGCATCAACGCGATCGTTATTGAAATCCTCATTGGCCAGTTGCCGGTTGCTGTAGCCAATCAGCCGATACTCGCTGACCACCGCCGGGTTGAATTCAATCTGTATCTTCACGTCACTGGCAATGGTCAGCAGGGTGGCCTGCAGTTCATCCACCAGCACCTTGCGTGCTTCGCTGAGGGTATCGATATACGCATAGGCGCCATTGCCCACATCGGCCAGTTGCTCCATCAGGTGATCGTTGTAGTTGCCAGTACCAAAACCCAGGGTGGTCAATGCAACACCGGATTCACGCTTGCGCGCGATGAGCTTCTTCAATTGCTCCACATCGCTGACGCCGACATTGAAATCACCATCGGTGGCCAGGATGACGCGATTGACCCCCTTGTCCTTGAAGTTCTCACTGGCCAGCTGGTAGGCCAACTCGATCCCCTGTGCACCATGGGTCGAGCCACCCGCGCTCAATCGGGACAGAGCCTGATCGATCTTGCGATGATTATTGCCCGCTGTGGGTTCCAACACGACGCCCGATGAACCGGCGTAGACAACCATGCTCACCGTGTCGGTATCATCGAGTTGCTGCGCCATCAGGCTGATGGAAGACTTCAGCAAACCGAGTTTGTCGGGGCTGTTCATGGAGCCGGACACATCGATGAGAAATACAAGGTTGGCCGCGCTGATGTCGGAGACCGGTGGGACATAGCCTTTCAGGCCGACATGCAGAAGATGCGTGCTGGAGTTCCACGGTGTGGCACCCAGTTCGGTCGTGATGCTGAACGGTTCTTCGGTATCGGAAGCACTGGCATAGTCATAGGAGAAATAGTTGAGCAGCTCCTCTTCACGTACTGCATTCTCGGGAGGCAGGCGGCCTGCCTGCAGGAAGCGCCTGACATTGGCATACGAGCCGGTATCGACATCGATGCTGAACGTTGAAACCGGTTGCGCCGTCGTTTCAATCGTGGCATTGCGGATCAATGCTGCGTAGTTCTCACCGCTGTCGTCATGACCGGTTACCGGTAACCGCTCCATCGGTAATGTCATCATCGGCTGAGCCAGCCCGGCTGTCATCTTGCTCAGCGGTTGTCTGACGATAGCCTGCTGGACAGTGTCTGCATCCGATAATACAAGTTCCCGCTCTTCGACTACCGACGGGGGGGCGGCCTGCGCATTGCGCGTGGCAGCGCTATGGCCAGGTGCAGGTTTGCTTATGAGCGCCTCATTGCGGTCGCCGCGGCAACTGCTCAGGAGCAGGCTGCCGGATGAAATGGCCAGAGTGGCGATGATCAACGTGTGTGGTTTCAAGGTCTGAGAACATTTTCCTGTGTTGTCTCTTGACCAGAACGTTAGTGATGCCGAAAAGGGGTTAAGCGTCTGCGATTTTTCGTGATTTGTAACTGTCCGGCACGAGGCGATCCAGGCAGGAAGGGGGATCTGATTACCTATTCACTATACAATCCTGTGCAATTCGGCACGTCTCTGGCAGCAGAAATATGCATGATGGCGTCAGGAAGTTCGCAATCGGCAGTGTCGACAGGGCTGATACTTTTTCAGGGAAACAGAAAACAAGCAATGCGTTCAGGTGAACATTCCAGCACGGGTCTCAGTCTGCCTCAGTCGATATCAGCCGGCTTGATGGTAAGTGCCCTTGCGAGCGTCGTTGCAAGCGCCTTTGCAAGCGCCTTTGCAAGCGCTTTTGCAAGCGCTTTTGCAAGCGCCTCTGCCAGCGCCCCGTCACATGGCTCAAGCCGGATACTGTCTGTCTGATATGGAAGACACGCTGATTCCCGCTGCACTGAAACCGTACAAGGCGCGCTACCTGTTGGTGCCTGTCATCATCGGCGGCCTGATCTTCGCCCAGTATTCGTTCACGGCCATGGTCAAGCAGCGTACGCAGGAACTTCGCTTCAACCTGGACAACACCTACAGCATGGCGCTGGAGCTGTCGCAGGCTCTGGGCTACGGTGGCCTGATTCATCACTTCAAGAATTATCTGCTGCGCCCCGCCGAATTGCAGTATCTGAATGATGGCTTGGTTGCCGCTGATTCCGCAACGGCGCTGGTCGCCAGTCTGGAGGTCAATGCCCGTGGATTGGGTATCGAGACCACACTCACGGAAACCCGCTCCATGATTGCCGGTTACCGGGCAAGGCTGGAACGTGTTCGGCCTCTGGTCGCCTCGGGCCTGGCACTGATGGAAATCGATGACCAGCTTCGTCTGGATGATTCCTTCGCCCTGCGCGAGATCAGTCAGCTGCTGGATGATCTGAGCCAGTCGGTCAGCGACCAGATCGAAAGCATTGACACGCAAGGGTTGGTTCTCGGACTGGTCAGCCTTGCCGGGACTGTCATTCTGTCAATGCTGATACTGACGCTGTTCATTCAACGTCGCCAGCGCATTCTGCATATACGCTCCACGGATCGTCTCAATGCGCGGCTGGCCGAAAGCAATGCCAGTCTGAGTGATGCCAACACGTCGCTCAAGCAGTTTGCCGGCATCGTGTCTCACGATCTGAAGTCACCGCTACGGCATATCAATCTGTTCAATGAGCAGATCCTGGAAGATATCGATGACAAGGAGCTGGTTCGCTCACACGTCGGCATGGTGCAGAACGCGGTCCAGCGAATGAACAGCATGATCAGCAGTCTGCTGGATTTTACCAAGACAGGCTTCAAGGAGCCGGAACGTGAAATGATCGATATGGCCGAGCTTTTGCCGCAGGTGGTCGAGGAGTTCCAGCCCATGATCGACGAGAAGCAGGCACAGGTCACGGTCGATGCAGACGGGCAGGTGTTCGCCGATCCTCAATTGCTTCGGCGGGTGCTCTACAATCTTCTGGACAACAGCATGAAGTATGTGGCGCAGGGAGAAGCCCCGACGGTCAGCATCGTGGCGAAACAGATGGGTGATGGTCCGGAGCGCCGCCTGCAGGTGTGCGTCAGTGACAATGGTATCGGTATCGCGCCGGAGTACCGGGAGCGGGTATTCGAACCCATGCATCGCCTGCATAGCGGGCAGAGTCCGTACGTCGGTAATGGAATCGGCCTGTCGCTGGCCAGAACGGTTATCAACGCCCACGGTGGTGACATGGAAGTTGCAGACTCTTGCCAGAAGGGGACGCGTATATGCTTTACTTTACCGTGTAATGAAACACTCGACGACGTTCAAGGCTTGTAACTGACATGGCTCAAGACAACACCATACTGCTGGTCGAAGATGATGATATTGATGCCATGATGCTGGAGCGCAGTATCAACAGCCTGCGCCCGGACATCAAGATCGTCAGAGCGGTGAACGGGCGGGAGGCCATCGATATGCTGAGCACCCTTAAGCCCAGAATCATCGTCATGGATATTCGCATGCCCTTGATGGATGGCCGCGAAGCGCTGGCGCATCTGAAGCATGATGAACAGTATCAGCAGATTCCCATCGTCATGATGACGACCTCGGACAATCCGGATGATATCGAATTCTGTTATCAGAACCACGCCAATGCCTATATGTCCAAGGGCATCGACAACAAGACGATCAGAACGGATATCGACAATCTGCTGAGCTTCTGGTTCGAAACCGCGAAGGTCAATCCGCCGGAACTCTAGCCGTTCGGCCTGCGGGGAATCGGCAGGTCCTGAGAGGGGCCTGGACCTCCTCGGTGTCTGGCCGGTCCCCGCCGCTATCCTTGCCGCGGGGCCAGCCTGTTTCAACTCAAATCAACTCAGTGCTTGAACCTGCGAATCTCGCCGTTCTTCAGGCGCGCACTGTATGAGTGAAGTTCCTTGCGTACGATCTTCATCATGAAGTAGAGCGCTGTGATGTTGACCACAGCCATGGCGAAGATGGCAGCATCCGAGAAGTCGATGACGGGGCCCAGGCTGGCAGCGGCGCCGATGACGATGAAGATGCAGAAGATGATCTTGAAGGTCAGTTCGGCAATCTTGCCTTCACCGAACAGGTAGGTCCAGGCTTTCAGGCCATAGTACGACCAGGAGATCATCGTGGAGAAGGCAAACAGCACCACGGCCAGGGCCAGTACATACGGGAACCAGCTGATGGAAGAACCGAAGGCTGCTGATGTCAGTGCGACACCGGAAGTATCACCGATGGTTGCAATGGCATTGCCGGCTTCATTCAGCACGTAGTTGCCCGACGCGGGGTCCACGATCAACTGACCCGAGATGGTGATGACCAGTGCTGTCATGGTGCAGATGATGACAGTATCGATCAACGGCTCCAGCAGAGACACGAAACCTTCAGTGATCGGCTCCTTGGTCTTGACCGCGGAGTGAGCAATGGCGGCAGAACCGACACCGGCCTCGTTGGAGAAGGCCGCTCGTTTGAATCCCTGAATCAGAGCACCGACAAAACCACCGGCAACACCCAGTCCGGTAAAGGCACCTTCGAAGATCTGACCAAAGGCCCAGCCGATCTTGTCATAGTTGACGATCAGAATGACGATGGCGGCACCGACATACAGGATACCCATGAAAGGCACGACCTTTTCAGTCACGTTGGCGATGGACTTGATGCCACCGACGATGACAGAGAATACGATGACGGCGAAGATCACACCCGTGATCCAGCCAGGATAGTCACCCACGATGCCACTGATCTGGGCATGCGCCTGGTTGGCCTGGAACATGTTGCCGCCACCCAGAGCACCCAGGATGCAGAAGATGGAGAACAGTACGGCCAGAAACTTGCCGCCAGGCAGACCCAGCTCCTTGAAGCCTTTGGACATGTAGTACATCGGACCACCGGAGACGGTGCCATCGGGGTACTCGTTTCTGTATTTCACACCCAGGGTACATTCGGTGAACTTCGACGCCATGCCCATGAGACCGGCCAGAATCATCCAGAATGTGGCACCCGGGCCACCGATGCCTACCGCCACGGCAACACCTGCGATGTTACCCAGACCCACGGTACCCGACAGGGCAGTGGCCAGTGCCTGAAAGTGGCTGACCTCACCGGCATCGTTTGGATCCGAATAGTCACCCTTCACCAGGGAGATGGCATGCCCGAAGAAGCGCAGCTGCACGAAGGCAAAGTAGAAGGTGAAGATGGTCGCTGCGACCACCAGCCACAACACGATCCAGGGAAAGGAGGTGCCGGGAAGGGGGGCGAAGATCAGACCGACAAACGGGCCGGTGAAGTTGGCGAATACTTCGTTGACCTTCTGGTCAAGCGTCATGGCGGCATCCTGTGCCATGGCGCTGCCCGCGAAGGGCAACAGTGCTGCAAATGAGAGGAGAACGCGCGAGATGAATGTCATGTGATATCCCTTATCCGACAACCGTGACAGGCACGCTGCTGCTCATCACAAGGTTGGCTGTTGAAGAACCGAACAGGCGCTTGGTAAACCCGCCTTCGGATGAGCGACTGACAATGATCTGCTGGGCGTTCTCTTCCAGCGACACCGCATTGAGGATGCTGGCCACGTCGCCATGACGCACCATGCCACGAGCCTTGATGCCCGCCGCCTCCAGACGCTGGATGGCTGGTGCCACCACGCGCTCGGTCGCGGTGCTGATTTCTTCTTCGCGGCGTTTATGCCGTTTTGCATTTTCCTCTGCTGTCTGGAACGAGTAGGGGGACCACTCGATCACGTACACGATCAGCAGTTCGCAGTCACCTATCAGGTCTGCCATCCCCTTGCCATAGGCAAGAGCACGATCTCCCGAGCCATGCCCGTCCAGACCGATAACCAGTTTTGTTGTCATGAAGGTTCTCTCTCTTTGTTGAATGACCAGTATTCGTTAAAATGCACAGCAGATTAACCTTAAGTTTTTATTCAAGTGGTCATTGTGGCTGTTGAGTCTACAGATACATGACCGTTTGTCCAATATCAGTTTGACGGCCAGTTGGCGGGGCGTTTTTGCAGGAAAGCGGCCAGCCCTTCCTGAGCCTCTTCGCCGGTACGGATTGTGGCCAGACGCTCGCTCAGTTCCTGTCGCAGTGTGTCGTCGATGGGCTTGCCGGTGACATCGGCAATCAGCTTCTTGGTCGCACCCTGGGCACCCGGTGCACCGCTGAGCAGCGCCGTGATCTTTTCATCCACGCGCCGGTCCATGTTGTCCGTGGAGCACACGTCGTGCACCAGACGAAGACGATAGGCCTCGATCGCATCAATGCGCTCTCCCGTCAGAAAGTAGCGCCGGGCGACACGCGGGCCGATGGCCTGGATGGCATAGGGGCTGATGGTGGCTGGCAGGATGCCCAGGCGCACTTCCGAGAATCCGAACTGGGCAGTTTCATCGGCTACCACGATATCGCAGCAGCACACCAGACCCGTACCACCGCCCAGCGCCGCCCCGTGAACGCGAGCAATGGTGGGGCGCGAAAACGTGTTCAGGGTCTCCAGCATGTTGGACAGCGCCCTGGCATCGTCAGTGTTCTGTTCGGCCCCCAGGTCCGCCGATGCCTTCATCCAGTTGATGTCAGCGCCGGCGCAGAAGTTCTTGCCGGCCCCGGCAATCACCAGAATCAGGGTGTTGCTGTCCAGCTGCTGCAGGGTGGTGGTGAATTCATCGATGAAGGCCCGGTCTATTGCATTATGCTGCTCGGGACGGTTGAGTGTGATCGTCGTCACACCGCGCCTGTCGGTTTCGGTTTTCAGGTAAGCCATGGAGAAGGAGTGTCGGTTTGTTCAGTTGAGTGTCGGAGTGTGGGATGAAGCGTCAACAGCAGGTGTCGCTTACCAGCCACCGGCCTTGATCCAGCGTTCCATCTGTTCCAGTCGGTCGTGCCCCCAGAAGGGTTCTTCGTCAACGATCATCAGGGGGGAGCCGAAGACGCCCAGGGCAATGGCCTGTTCCACCTCTGCGCGCAAGGCCTCCTTGATGGGCGCTGAGGGCAGGGCTTGCAGCATGGCGTGAGAGTCCAGCCCCAGCGTCTCGGCAAGGTTGGCAATCACCTCAACGTTGGTGATGTCCAGACCGCCGGTGAAGTAGGCGCGATACAGGGCGTGAATCAGGCTGCCGGTGAGTGCCTGCGTTGGCGTATCGTCATGGTCGCGCACCCATAGAACGGCGCGGCTGGCCGCCACGGCGCCAATCGGGAATGTCTGTGGGTGCTGGTAGGGAACCTGATGCTCCCGGGCGGAGCGAGCGAAATCCCGGACCGAATAGTCACCCTTGAGCGGTGCCTCGGTCAGCGGTGCCTGGCCGGTGACGCGAAAGATGGCACCCAGTAAAATGGGGTGCCAGACCACGTGACGACCGCATCGTGTCGCAATGGCTTCGATTCTTTCACTGGCCAGATAGCCATAGGGGGAGGAGAAATCGAAATAGAAATCAATAGCGCTGCTCATAGGTCTCCGATGACCGCGTTTTTACAGAGGCAACGCCCCGGATTCAAGACTGTCTGCTCAGAGCTCGGCTGATCACCAGACGCTGAATTTCGGAGGTGCCCTCATAGAGCTGACAGACTCGCACATCACGGGCTATACGTTCAACTGCATAGTCGCGCAAATAGCCATATCCGCCGTGTATCTGGATGGCCTCGGAGCAGACCTTCTCGGCCATTTCGCTGGCGAACAGCTTGGCCATCGAGGCCTCCACCAGACACGGCTCGCCGGCATCACGCAAATCGGCGGCTCGCAGCACCAGCAGTCGCGCAGCGTCCAGCTGAGTGGCCATGTCAGCCAGCTTGAAGGCGATGCTCTGGTGCTCGATGATCGCCTTGCCGAAACTGTGACGCTCTTTGGCAAATGCCAGTGCGTGTTCATACGCGCTTCTGGCCATGCCAACCGCTTGGGCGGCGATACCGATACGGCCGCCCTCCAGATTGGCCAATGCAATACGGTAACCGTCTCCTTCCTCACCCAGACGGTCGCCGAGCGGCACCCGGCAGTCCTCCAGCACAATCTGGCAGGTGTCCGACGCCCGTTGTCCGAGTTTTTCCTCCACCCGACTGACCACATAGCCCGGGTTGTCGGTGTTGACGATGAAGCTGCTGATACCCTGTTTGCCTTCTCCGGTTCGAGCGAAGACAATGGCCACATCGGCATGCTTGCCCGAGGTGATGAACTGCTTGGTGCCGTTGAGCCGGTAGTGATCACCCTCGCGCACGGCCGTGCTGCGCAGGGCACCGGCATCGGATCCGGCGTCGGGTTCGGTCAGACAGAACGCGGCCAGCATGCGGCCTTCAGCCATGGCAGGCAGGTACGTCGCCTTCTGCTCGTCGGTGCCGAACCTGAGAATGGGCATGCAGCCCACTGAGTTGTGCACACTCATGATGGTGGAGCAGGCCCCGTCGCCGGCGGCAATCTCTTCCAGTGCCAGGGCGTAGGCTACGTTGTCGGCCGCTGCGCCACCGAATTCCTCCGGCACCAGCATGCCCAGAAATCCCAGTTGTCCCATCTCCCGAATGGCATCCAGGGGGAAGCGCGAATCACGGTCGTTGTCGGCCGCCGCCGGTGCCAGCACCGAGCGCGCAAACTGGCGTGCCGTATCGCGAATCAGTTGCTGTTCTTCGCTGAGCCTCATCATGACAGGCGTTCGATGGCGACGGCTGTGGCCTCGCCACCGCCAATGCACAGGGACGCCATGCCGATGGACTGCGAATGATGCTCCAGCGCGTTCAGCAGGGTGACGATGATGCGGGCACCCGATGCACCAATGGGGTGCCCCAGGGCGCAGGCGCCCCCATGAATATTGACCTGCTCGTGCGGGAGCGACATCTCGTGCATGGCCGCCATGGTGACCACGGCAAAGGCTTCATTGATTTCATACAGGTCGATGTCGGTGGTCTGCAGGCCAAGCGTGGTCAGCAGCTTTTGCATGGCATATACCGGCGCCGTGGTGAACCAGGCCGGGGCCTGGGCATGGGTGGCGTGTCCCAGAATGCGGGCTCGCGGCGTCAGGCCACGATGCTCGGCCTCTGACTGGCGCATCAGGACAATGGCGGCGGCACCGTCGGAAATGGAGCTGGAATTGGCGGCCGTGACCGTGCCCTCCTTGCTGAAGGCCGGGCGCAGGGACGGGATGCGCTCCAGGTTGGCCTTGGGGGGCTGCTCATCTTCGCGGATCACGACATCGCCCTTGCGAGTCTTGAGGGTCACCGACTCGATCTCCTTGTCGAAGATGCCGGACTGCATGGCCTGCTGGGCACGCCTGAGCGAGGTGATGGCGAATGCATCCTGCGCCTCGCGGGTGAACTGGTAATGCATGGCGGTGGCCTCGGCGAAGTGGCCCATCAGCTTGCCCGGCTCGTAGGCATCTTCCAGACCGTCGAGAAACATGTGGTCCTTGACCTCACCATGGCCCATGCGAAAACCGTTGCGTGCCTTGGGCAATAGATAAGGTGCATTACTCATGCTCTCCAGGCCGCCGGCCACCATGACCTTGTTGCTGCCCGCCAGTAGCAAGTCATGCGCGAACATCAACGCCTTCATGCCCGAGCCGCACATCTTGTTGACGGTGGTGCAGCCCGCGGCTTCCGGAATACCGGCACCCAGAGAGGCCTGGCGCGCCGGGGCCTGGCCCAGACCTGCCGGCAGCACGCAGCCCATGATGACTTCATCAACGTCTGCTCCGCTGACACCGGCTCGCTGCAGGGCTGCGCGAATGGCGACCGCCCCCAGTTCCGGCGAGGTGGCAGGGGACAGGTCTCCCTGGAATCCGCCCATGGGAGTACGGGCGGCGTCGACGATGACGATCGGATCGGAGGAGGTTGTGTTCATGAGAAAGGATCACCTGTGTCGTATGGATGACGAATGTCGAAAAGGAGGCGTGCCCGATCAGTGTGGGGTGGTCTTCGAGCGGGCGGACCCGAAGCCATTGTCCTGGGTGTTCGTCGAGAGGGGCAAGGCCCGCTGCCGTACAGCTTCGCAAGCACTCAGCTCTGTCGTAGCTGGTGGTGGCAGCGCTCTTCGATTTCCTCGAGTTCGCGCAGTGCCAGTTCGATGTCCTCGCGTTGCTGTTGCAGGACCGAGCGGTTGTTCGAGAGCTTCTGCAGCATGACTTCCAGTTGCTTGCGCTCACCGTCCGGCGTGTCATAGAGCTCGATCATCTCGCGAATGTCGTCCAGTGGCCAGCCCAGACGCTTGCCACGCAGGACCAGTTTCAGGCGGGTCCGATCCGCGCGCGAATAGATGCGTTGCTGGCCACGACGGGCCGGGCGCAGCAGTCCCTTGTCTTCATAGAAGCGAATGGTGCGCGTGGTGATGTCCATTTCCTGAGCCAGATCGGCAATGGAGAACACGGGGTCAAGATCACTGGGAGAGGCATTCATGTGGGTAGAGTAAGTTGACGTTGACGTAAACGTCAAGAGGCGGCATGCTGAAGTTCATCTCGACGGAGTCTCGATATGTCCCACGTTGCGCTTTCAGTTGTCCCGGACACCAGCCAGCCGCCTTTGCGTTTCATCACCGCGGCCAGTCTGTTCGATGGACACGATGCTTCCATCAACATCATGCGGCGCATGTTGCAGGCATCGGGCGTGGAGGTGGTACATCTGGGACACAACCGCTCGGTGGCCGAGATCGTGACGGCCGCCATTCAGGAGGATGCGCAGGGAATTGCCATCAGCTCCTATCAAGGGGGGCATGTCGAGTACTTCAAGTACATGGTGGATTCCCTGCGCGAACAAGGGGCCTCCCACATCGCCGTGTTCGGCGGCGGCGGCGGGGTCATAGTTCCCGACGAAATCAGCGAACTGCATGCGTATGGTGTTGCGCATATCTACTCGCCTCAGGATGGGCAGAGCATGGGACTGCAGGGCATGATCGAGCACATGATCGAGACGACCCGGCGTCTGTCAGCGGGCCATGCACTGCCGGCAGAGGCCGCGCTGCGTGATGTGCTGGATCGGCAGTCAGAGCCATTCGGGCAGGCCCTGCATGGACCCTTGGCGCACTTGCTCAGTGCCATCGAGAATGAAGCCCTGTCATCCTCAGAGCTTGCCGCCATGCACGCCGCGGTGGCCGGTTTGCCACGTACTGCGCCGGTTCTGGGCATTACCGGCACGGGCGGTTCGGGCAAGTCCTCGCTGACCGATGAACTGGTGCGACGGCTGCGGCTGGATCAACAGGATGCTCTTTCGGTGGTCGTACTGGCCATCGACCCGACACGGCGCAAGACCGGTGGGGCTTTGCTGGGGGATCGTATCCGCATGAATTCGATCGAGCACGAACGGCTGTTCATGCGTTCTCTGGCCACGCGCACAGCCGCTGGCGAGGTGCCGGGCACCCTGAACGACATGGTGGCTGCCTGCCGATTGTGCGGTGTGGATCTGGTCATCGTGGAAACCCCCGGCATCGGTCAGGGTGATGCGGGCATCGTGGGTATCAGTGATGTCTCTTTATATGTCATGACGCCGGAGTTTGGAGCAGCAAGTCAATTGGAAAAGATCGACATGCTCGATTTTGCCGATATCGTGGCCATCAACAAGCTGGAGCGAAAGGGCGGCGACGATGCGCTGCGCGATGTCAGAAAGCAGGTGCAGCGCAATCGACTGGCCTTTGCCCAGACACCCGACGAGATGCCGGTTTTCGGTACCATTGCCGCGCGCTTCAATGACGACGGGGTCACGGCGCTGTATCAGGCGCTGGCCGAGCAGTTGCGCGAGCACGGTTTGTCCCTGGCGCCGGGTTGTCTGCCACACGTCAGCGTACGGGCCAGCACCCGACAATCGGCCATCATTCCCACATCGGCGCAGCGCTATCTGTCGGACATCGCAGCCTGTCTGCGCAACTACCATGCACAGACCGATGTCCAGGCAGCTCTGGTGCGAGAGATCCAGCAATTGACAGCCGCGCTCAGGCTGCTGGGTGCTGAGGCAGGCTCGGACCCGCACACATCGGCCGGAAACTTGCCACAGCAGCACCCTGCGATGCCGGCTGGTAGCACACTGCCCCCGCAGAATGAGTCCGTGCAGCCCTCACTGCAGGCATTGATCGATGAGCGGCAAGCGCAGTTGCTTGCCGAGACGCGCCAGCTGCTGGGAGCCTGGCCCGATACCGTCAAGGCCTACACCGCCGATGAGCTGGTCACAAGGACGCGTGACCGGGAGATTCGTACCCGTACCCATGTCACCAGTCTTTCCGGCACGCGCATCTCTCGGGTCGCACTGCCGCGCTATTCGGATGAGGGAGACCTGCTGGCCTGGCTGCGGCGTGACAATCTGCCGGGACAGTTCCCGTTCACCGCCGGTGTCTTTCCGTTCAAGCGCACCGGCGAAGATCCAACGCGCATGTTCGCAGGAGAGGGCGGGCCACTGCGTACCAACCGCCGCTTCAAGGCCCTGTCGGAGCATGCGCCGGCCAAGCGTCTGTCCACGGCCTTCGATTCGGTCACGCTGTACGGACATGACCCGGCAAGGCGTCCCGATATCTACGGCAAGGTGGGCAATGCGGGCGTCTCCATCGCCACGGTCGATGACATGCAGGTGCTCTATGACGGCTTCGATCTGTGTGACCCGGCCACCTCGGTGTCCATGACCATCAATGGTCCCGCGCCGACCATACTGGCGTTCTACTTCGTGACGGCCGTGCGTCAGCAACTGGCGCGTTTCGAGGCGGAGACGGGGCGGCCGGCGACGATGAGCGAGCAGCAGGAACTGCGACGCTCGGCCTACAGGCAGGTTCGTGGCACGGTGCAGGCCGACATTCTCAAGGAAGATCAGGGACAGAACACCTGTATCTTTTCCACCGAGTTCAGTCTGAAGATGATGGCTGATATACAAGCGTGGTTCATCGAGAACGAGGTTCGCAACTTCTACTCCGTGTCCATCTCCGGCTATCACATTGCCGAAGCCGGTGCCAACCCGATAACCCAATTGGCATTGACGCTGTCCAATGGATTCACCTACGTCGAGAGCTATCTGGCGCGCGGCATGGACATCAACGACTTCGCGCCCAATCTGTCCTTCTTCTTCAGCAATGGCATGGACCCCGAATATACCGTCATGGGGCGGGTGGCCAGGCGCATCTGGGCGGTGGCCATGCGAGAGCGCTACGGTGCCAATGAACGCAGTCAGAAGCTGAAATACCACATCCAGACATCCGGTCGTTCCCTGCATGCCCAGGAAATGGCGTTCAACGATATTCGTACCACGCTGCAGGCACTGATTGCGGTCTACGATAATTGCAATTCCCTGCATACCAATGCCTATGACGAGGCCATCACCACACCCACCGACGAATCGGTGCGCCGCGCCATGGCCATACAGCTGGTCATCAATCGCGAGTGGGGGCTGGCCCGCAACGAGAATCCGAACCAGGGCAGCTTCATCATCGACGAACTGACCGACCTGGTTGAAGAGGCGGTGCTGCTTGAATTCGATCGGCTGTCCGATCGTGGTGGTGTGCTGGGCGCCATGGAAACCGGCTATCAGCGGGGCAGGATCCAGGATGAGTCCATGCTGTACGAGCATCGCAAACACGATGGCTCGCTCCCCATTGTCGGCGTCAATACCTTCCTCAATCCGAAGGAAGAGCCGCCGCACAAGGTCGAGCTGGCGCGCTCATCCGATGCTGAAAAGGATGAGCAGATTGCACGGCTGGAAGCGTTTCATGCCGCCCATCGGGACAGCTCGCCCGACGCCTTGCAGCGTGTGCGCACTAGCGCCATTGCCGGTGACAATGTGTTCGCAGCACTGATGGAGGCGGTGCAAGTGTGCTCCCTCGGACAGCTGACCGAGGTGCTTTTCGAGGTTGGGGGGCAGTACCGGCGCAACCTGTGAGCCTGGTTGGCTGTTGCAGGGAAGCAACCGTAAACTCTCGTGTGATCGTCATTTGCAAATGGACAATTAAACTATAATCAATTAACTTCCGGAGGCTAGACAAGGTGCCTTGATCCCCGTGAATTCCAGTTGCCCAAGTATTGAACTATCGTGCAGATGCTGAGTCGCAGTGGGGTGCTTGGACAATCCAGCGACCGTGTCGCACTCAAGGACGACCGCCTCGTCTACCGCGCCTGTTCCATGGCCTTCGCCCGGAGTGTGGGGCGGCAATCTCCTGAAGATGTCATAGGCAAGACCGACTTCGATCTGTTTGCCGGCGAAGTGGCCCGCGAGCAGATGGCGCTCGATAGCCAGATCATGTACTCGGCAGAGGCCGGCATCAGCACCATCAGTCTGGACAATGGCGAAGGCTCGGTGCGAGCGATGATTGTTCGCACGCCCCTGGTCGGCGCGGACAATCAGGTGCGTGGCATCGACATTCGTCTATTGGGTGGGCCGCCCATGCAGCAGGCACTGGACTACCAGGCCCTGGTCAATGCCGGTATTCAGGGCAGCCTCATTCTGGACGGTGATGGGGTTCTCTATGCCAATGATGTGGCCGCCCATGTGTTCGGTTATCCCAGCGCGCAGGCACTGATGGACAGTGCCAGTGCTGCGGATATCTTCGATGCGCAGGAGCTGAGTCTGATCTCCGGCGTGGTGGGCGAGCGAACCGACATCGCGACATTGCCCGACAGCCAGCGGGTCAATCTGAGAGCCTCGTCGTTGACGGGCAGCCTGGTCCGGCTTATTGCCAAGGTCACGCGGATCCACTGGGGAAGTGCCGAGGCTGTTCTGCTCTCCTTTGTCGATGTCGCCATCACCGAGCAGGCTGAGCCTGCTTCAGGCACTTCATTGGTCTGGCCCGCCGATGTGCTCAACAGTCAGCTGGCCGATATGAAACGCATACGCGCCAACGAGCAGCGCTATCGCCATTACGCCAGTGCGGCCGCGGACTTCTTCTGGGAGCTTGACGCCAAACTGACGTTTCGCGTGGCATCCGACGGGCTGGTGCGTGTGCTGGGAATTGCGCGCGAACACATCGTCGGCAGAACACTGAACCAATTGCTGGATCATCCGGCCAACATCAATGAAGAGTCCCACTGGGCCGGGCATCTGGCGCTGTTGAAGGATTGCCAGCCGTTTCGGGACTTCGAGTTCCGCTGGTCCGTCAACGGTGACTCGCGCACGGTGCGCTATAGCGGCATACCGGTGTTCAACATGGCTCGGGAGTTCGTCGGCTACCGCGGCGTCGGTTGCGATGTGACGGCGACGGTGCGGCAGGCGGAAACGATGGCCTATCACGCCAGTCATGATTCTCTGACGGGGCTGATCAATCGGCGCAGTTTCGAACAGACCGTCAAGGAAGCCTTGTGTACGTCGCGCACCAATCGCAAATCTCATGCGCTGTGCTTCCTTGATCTGGATTCGTTCAAGGTCGTCAATGACACCTGCGGGCATCAGGCAGGGGATGAGCTGCTTCGCCAGTTGACGCAGTTGTTCGACTCTCTGGTGCGCAAGAGCGATGTTCTGGCCCGGCTCGGTGGAGATGAATTCGGGGTATTGCTGTACAAATGTGATGTGCCGGAAGCCCTGAAGCTGGCCAATCAGATTCGGCATGAAGTCGAGAACTTCCAGTTCCTGTGGCATGAGAATCGGTTCACCATTGGCGTCAGTGTGGGGCTGGTGGTTGTGGATGATCGCTGGGACAGTATCCAGTCATTGTTTGCGGCGGTCGATTCCGCCTGTTATATCGCCAAGAACGAAGGGCGGAACCGGGTGGTGGTCTATCGCGATGGTGAAGGCAATGCCAGCAATCGCAAGGTTTCCACGCATTGGGTCGAGGAGATCAACACGGCGCTGGAAACCGATCGACTGCGCCTGGCCAGCCAGAAGATCCTGGCGCTGGACGATCGACAGGCCAGTGGCTTGCGTCTGGAAATGCTGTTGCGCCTCGAGATGCCCAATGGTGAGTTGGTGGTGCCCCGCGCATTTCTGCCCACCGCAGAACGCTACGGGCTGATATCGACGCTGGACGAAAGAGCGATTCAGCTGACGCTGAGCTGGCTCTCCGCCAATCCGGTCATGCTGGAAGATGTCCGGCATGTGGCCATCAACCTGTCGGCCGGCTCCATCACCGATCCGGAGTTCTCTGCCAAGCTCATCAGATATATCGAGAACAGCAACGTCCCGGCCAGCAAGTTGTGTTTTGAAATCACCGAGACGGCAGCCATTGCCAATCTGACCAAGGTGGGTGCCTTCATGAGCGAACTGGCCGCGATAGGTTGCCGGTTCGGTATCGATGACTTTGGTTCTGGCCTGTCCTCTTTCGCCTATCTGCGCAAGCTACCGGTCGAATTTCTGAAGATCGACGGCCTGCTGATCAAGGATATTCTCGAGGATCGCACCGATTTCACTCTGGTCAAGGCGATCAGTGACATCAGCAAATCGATGGGCAAACGCACGGTTGCCGAATTCATCGAGTCGCCTCAGCTGCTCGAAGCTGTCCAGGGCATCGGTATCGACTTCGGTCAGGGGTTTCACCTGAGTGCCCCGGAATTGATCTCCTGAGAGCTTCCCTGGCCGATTTCTTTTGCGAAATATCGGTAACACTTGCGGCAGGATATTTCTCCGAGAATCGCTGAAAGCCTATTCTGGCGCGGTTTTAGCCAAGGCGTTATCGTTGCCAATCGGTCACTAATAACACCTGTGTTGCAGATGCAAAGGTTATGGCATGGCCATTCTGGAACTGATTCACACGTTAATCATGTCCAAATCCTCACGAATAACCACCCGTCCTTGGCCGGTTTCGTGAGTCTTTTCCTTTAGACTTTCGACCTGTTGTGATTGTTTACGTTTGTTCCGCGTAACCGCTCGGCTCTCTGCCGAGTGGTTCAGCAATCAGGTTATTCCATGTGCTGCAAGTCATCCACCGCGAGAGGATTCATTCGCGGGGGACGATTTCGGCCAATTAAAACGTTAAATGAAGTTTGTGTCAGGGGCTCCAGGGTAGGGTCAGCTCCAATCACGAACTTGATTTCGAGACTTTAGACGATTAACGATGACTAGTAAGAAGATTGTAATTAGGTCATGCCTGTTACTAGCCTTGTCCGGTTTCATTGCCGCTCCAAGCTACGCCATCGAGGCCCCACGAGATCCTCGTGGAACAGAAATTGCCCAATCCGTTGTCAAATGGGAGTGGGCCAGTGTTCCGGGGGCCGTTACCTACGAAGTCTCCATCGACGGTAGCTACAAGGGTATTACACGTGATCCCCAGTACTACAGTCGCGATCTGTGGCCGGGTGACCATTCCATGCGTGTTCGGGCTATCGACGCCAGTGGCAACTATTCTTCAAGCACGTCAACCGTCAAGATCGTCGTCAACGCTCAGTTCAATTCTTCATCTCTCGCCCGTAGTACCGTAGTCGGTGGCAGTACAACGTCAAGCACCACAACAACGTCCAGCGTTACACCCGTAGCGGCCAGTGCCAGCAGTGGTTTCCAGGCGCCGCAGAGTCCTCGCGGCAGCGAAACCGGTAACGGTGGTGTCAAGTGGGAATGGAATGCGGTATCGGGTGCTTCTCGTTATGAAGTGACAGTTGATGGCGCCGTCGCTGGCGAAACGGCATCACTGACGTACAGCAGCAGCAACCTCTGGGTCGGTGAGCATTCAATGACCGTCAAGGCCATCGATTCCAACGGCCGCAAGTCTGCCCAGTCAGCCACTACCAAGATCAACGTGACCGGCCAGGCCAGCAACACCAGCACAGCGCAGGCGGATCCGGTCAGTTCACAAGGTCTGGCGGCTGCACCGGTACAGGGTGATCAGGACGCCGCCAGTGTCCAGAGCCTGATCGATCCAGCTTCCTACAGCTATCCGGAAGTCAGTCAGAAAGCCGGTTACGAACTGGTTTTCAGTGACGAATTCAATGGTACGGCGCTCAACCCCTACCGCTGGCACTCACAGCTGCGCTGGGACGGTGAGCACAACGGTGAACGCTACGAATACCGCGTCATCAATGGCGAAGATCAGTTCTACGTCAATGTTCTGAGCCCGGACAGTGAGCATCAGGAAAAGATCGTTCCTGTCTACAACCCCTTCCAGTTCGACGGTTCAACCCTGTCGATCCGCGCGGCGAAGAATCCTCTGAAGAACCACAGCAACAAGAAGACCTACGGTCCGCTGAGCGAGATCTCCACACAGCAGACCTTTCTGTCAGGCGCTCTGTCCACGCACGAGAAGTTCAGCCAGAAGTACGGCTACTTCGAAGCTCGCATCAAGATTCCAGGTCACGTCGGCACATTCCCGGCTTTCTGGTTGTTCCATGAGAATCGCGCCTGGGAAGGTACTCAGCGTACCGAGATCGACATCATGGAAAACCTGGGTCACGCTCCCTGGTACATCTACAACTCGTTTCACTACTTCAAGAACGTGACGTCCACGTACAGTGGGGACGCCAACTTCATCAAGCCGCAGCCCAGTGGTCAGGTCTACACCGGTACCGATTACAGCCAGGACTACCATGTCTATGCGGTTGAGTGGACTCAGGGCAAGGTCGTCTGGTACATCGACGGTCAGAAGATGAGTGAGATGAACAACAGTGAAGCTGATTTCGAAGAGCTGTACCTGATGCTGAATCTGGCCATGGGTGGCAACTGGACAAACTTCCCGGCCAACTCTGGCGGCCTGGGTCGTCCATCCAATGAGCGCTACCCCAACGCCAACGACCTCAATGAGTTTGCCAATCCGGCTCTGGAGATCGATTACGTCCGGGTCTACAAGCAGAAGTAATCGGTCATGGACACGAGGCGGAGCTGCTGACGCAGCCCGCCTCCAGCGGCATCTCGATTGGCCGCTGACCGACAAAAAAAAGGGCGCCCTGGTGGCGCCCTTTTTTGTGGCTGTCATTCCGTGAATGACCTCGGTCGCTCTGCGGGTCAGTAATCAGCATTGGTGGGTTGTCGTCATCCCCCGTGTCATCCACCTGGATGCAATGACTGAGGGGGAGAGGGGCCAAGCCCGGTAGGTGATTCGAGGCAGCCGGCCAGGATGGATGGATCAGCTGCCCTGTCGATCAGCCTCGACGCCAGGTATGAAACTTCTCGACCCAAGCCAGCAGCTTGTGAGGCTGGTGGGCGCGTTTCCATTCGCCGGCGGCGTACTTGTTGGACTCGGAAAGCGTGGGGTAGATGTGGATCGTACCCAGGATCTTGTTGAGTCCGAGGCCATGTTTCATCGCCAGTACATACTCGGCAATCAGATCCCCGGCATGCTCGCCAACGATGGTGACGCCCAGTATCTTGTCCTTGCCGGGCTTGGTCAGAACCTTCACCACGCCGTAGTCGCTGCTGTCGGCTATGGCCCGGTCCAGATCATCGATACCGTAGGTTGTGAGCTCATAGGGAATGTTCTTCTCCTTGGCATCGGTCTCGTTCAGGCCGACGCGCGCCACTTCCGGGTCGGTGAATGTCGCCCAGGGAATGACGCGGTAGTCGACACTGAATTTCTTGAACATGCCGAACAGACCGTTCACGGCCGCGTACCAGGCCTGATGAGCGGCAACGTGGGTGAACTGATACGGGCCGGCAACATCGCCCACGGCATAGATGTTGGGAAAATCACTTTGCAGGTACTCATTGACTGCCACGGTGCCGCGACCGGTGAGCGTGACGCCCAACTCTTCCAGACCAAAGCCCTGGGTGTTGGCCTTGCGGCCGACGGCAACGATGATTTCGTCAAACGGCACCTTGATGGTCTTGCCGTCCTGTTCGCAGACCAGCTGCTTCTCGTCGCCGTTGACTTCCACACCGACGGCATTGGTATTGACCATCACCTGTATGCCTTCCGAGACGAATCGCTGACGCACCATTTCTGCCACGTCCGCATCCTCGCGCCCCATGATCTGGCCTTCGCGCTCGACCTGCGTCACTTCACTGCCCAGACGTCTGAAGGCTTGTGTCAATTCACTGCCGATGGGACCGCCACCGAGCACGACCAGACGCTTGGGCTGGGTCTTCAGTTCCCACAGGTTTTCGGACGTCAGGTAGTGAACCTGGTCCAGACCGGGGATAGGGGGGACAAAGGGTGAGCCGCCGGTGGCGATCACGATATTGCGGGTGGTCAGTGTCTGGCCATTGACCTCGACCGTCCAGGGAGAGGTAATGCGGCCTTCGCCCTGGATGACGTTGACGCCCAGCTCGGTGTAGCGTTCGACCGAATCATGTGGCTCGATCTTGGCGATGACTTCATGGATGCGCTGCATGGTGCGCGGGAAGTCCACTTCGCCGCTGGCGTTGTGCACGCCGTACTTGTCGCTGTGATTGATGTTGTGCATCAACTTGCCGCTACGAATCAGTGCCTTGGACGGTACGCAACCCGTGTTCAGGCAATCACCGCCCATCTTGTGCTTTTCGATCAGTGTCACTTTCGCCTTGACGACAGCACCGATATAGGAGGTGACCAGACCGCCGGAGCCGGCACCCAGCACCACGATGTCGTTGTCGAATTTTTCAGGACGGGTGTAGCCTTCGTAGCGTTTCCGGGCTTTGAGCATGTTGATTACCTTTTTGGCAACGAGTGGAAAGATGCCTAACAAGGCGAATGAGAAGATGATGGCAGGCGAGAGAATGCCGCTGAGGCTATCGATCTTCGCCAGCTGTGTGCCAGCGTTGACGAACACCATGGTGCCAGCGAGCATGCCGACCTGACTGACGATGTAGAAAACGCCGGTGCGGATGGAGGTGAGGCCCATGACCAGGTTCACCAGGAAGAACGGGAATACCGGTACCAGTCGAACCGTGAACAGGTAGAAGGCACCGTCCTTGTCGATATTGCGGTTGAAGGTTTTCAGTTTGTCGCCAAACTTGTCTTCGATGCTGCTGCGCAGCAGGTAGCGCGACACCAGAAAGGCCAGGGTGGCGCCGATGCTGGAGGCGAAGGAGGCAATCAGGGTGCCTGTCACCAGGCCGAACAGCGCACCGGCGGCCAGAGTCATGATGGCCGCCCCGGGCAGAGACAGCGCGGTGACACCCACGTAGGCAAGAAAGAAAACGCCGATGACGAGCCAGGGGCGCGCCTCGTAGAGTGTCTCCAGGGAGGCTTGTTCGCTCTTCAGGTAGTCGAGGCTGAAGAAGCGCCCGACATCGAAGAAGAAAAAGGCGGCCACACATAGGGCCAGTGCCGCGAACAACAGCTTGCGATTCTGCATCGGTGCGTGATAGTCCTGTTCAGTTGAAAGAGTTTAGTGTTGATGACAAGAGCCCGCACTAACCAGAGTATGATGGTCGGCCGATTCGCTGCTGATGTAACGGCTGTTGCAGGAATGCAATAGGCAGCCACATTGCTGAATTGTGAGTGTTCCCCCCTTGAAGAGTTCCCCTGTCATGGCAAGCCCTGTTGTCCACGTTACTTTGCTGGCCCCCGGTCTGGGGCGCGATGCAGCGAGCTGTGCCGTGCAGTGGCGCGATGCTCAGGCATTGCAACCATGGCAATCACGATTTTGTAAACTTCTCGCCCAGGAACAATGGAACGGCCAGCATTTACCGGTTGCTGAGCTTCTGATCGGCGCAGGACGCGACAGCCGTCACGAAACTGATGGAAAAATGCAAGGCGCGTTGATCTGTGCGGACCCGGTCCACTTGCGGGCCGATCGTGATACAGCAAGGCTGGTGCCTGCGGCCATGCTCTCACTCAGTGATGCCGAGGCGGATGCCTTGCTGGAGGCGATCAATGAATTTCTTGCAGAGGACAATCTGCGCGTGAGTCGTGGCGATGCCTGTCACTGGTATATGCACGGCAGGGATGGCAGTGCGCTGCTCACCTATCCACCGGAATTTCTCTCGCAGCGTAACGCCTCGGCCTTTTTGCCCGAAGGCGAGGCCAGCGGTGACTGGAAACGTCTGATGACCGAGTTGCAGATGCTGTTGCACTCGCACCCGGTGAACACGCAGCGCGAGCAACGGGGTCTGATGCCCGTCAACAGCCTGTGGTTCTGGGGTGGCGCACCGCTTGCCTCTGGCGGTGACGAGGCGACACCGCCACGACGTATCCATGCCGATGAGCCCTTTGCGGTGGCGTTGGCCCGGCACCTGGGTCTGGAGTGCCTGCCGCTGGATGCATTCGATCCGGCTTGTGTCGATTGCGATGTTCTGGTCGTTGACCGCCGCCTGGAGCAGGCAATGCTGGCGCGGGACGAGTCGGCTGTGATGCAGGCACGGCAGCGTCTGCTGGACGAGTGGATCGCCTGCTGGGAGCGCCGTGTGCGGCAGGGCGAGGACTTCACGCTGGATATATTCGATGAGGATGGCATGCACGGCCGGCTCGATGCCGAGGTTCTGCGGCAAATGGCCGAGGCGGCAAAGGCGAGTTCGCCACAATCGGGGGCGTCCCTGGCAGTAGTGGCGCAAGGTCTGCGCAGGACAGCCTCGGCATTGTGGCGCCGACTGACCGGTTCGCGCTGATGAGTGTCGATCAGGCATCCACACGCGTTCGCCTCAGCCGGCGAGAGGTCCCCGAATTGTCGGCGGAGCTCCATCCGAACCCGTTGGTACACCGTCTGCTGGCCGCTCGTGGTGTCACGGACCCGAAGGAGCTGCAGTTCGGACTGGCCGATCTGCCACGGCCTGATCTTCTGCCCGATATCGAGCCGGCGGTGGCGCGTCTGCTACGAGCCCGCGACAGTGGTGAGCGAGTCCTGATTGTCGGTGACTACGATTGCGATGGTGCTACCAGTACCAGTGTGGCGCTGCAGGGCTTGCGCATGCTCGGTTTCGAACAACTGGATTTTCTGATACCCAGCCGCTTCGAGTTCGGTTACGGCCTGTCGCCCGGCATCGTCGATGTGGCGCAACAGGACTATCAGCCAGCACTCATTCTGACGGTCGACAACGGTGTGGCATCCGTGGACGGTGTCGAGCGGGCACGGCACTGGGGTATCGATGTGGTCGTCACCGATCACCACCTGGCACCGCAGGTCTTGCCGGCGGCTACGGCCATCGTCAACCCCAATGTGCCGGGCTCACGCTTCCCGGCCGTGAATCTGGCGGGTGTCGGCGTCATCTTCTATACCCTGCTGGCCATTCGCGGGCAACTGCGCGAGCAGGGTGATGCTCACGCCAAGGCTGATCTGGCAAGCTTGCTGGATCTGGTCGCCATCGGCACAGTAGCCGATGTGGTACCGCTGGATCGCGCCAACCGCACCCTGGTGGAGCAGGGGCTGCGACGTATCCGTGCCGGCCGCACGCGAGCGGGTGTGCAAGCCTTGCTGAAGGTTGCCGGCAAGGATGCCGCCGGCATGTCGACCCAGGACATCGGTTTCGGCATCGGACCGCGGCTGAATGCGGCCGGACGACTGGCGGACATGTCTGTCGGGGTACGCTGTCTGATGACGGGTTCAGGCAAGGAGGCGCTGACACTGGCCACCGAGCTCAACGATTTCAATCAGCAGCGGCGTGCCATTGAAGGCGACATGAAAGCCGAGGCCGAGCAACAGCTGCAGGAGCACGACCTGGACGACTGGCAGCACTCGAGCGCGTTCTCGGTGTGCCTGTCCAATGATGGCTGGCACGAGGGTGTCATCGGCATCCTGGCAGGGCGTATCAAGGAAAGACTGCACCGGCCCTGCGTGGTCTTCACCGCCGACGGGGATGACAAGCTCAAGGGCTCGGCGCGCTCCATCAAGGGGGTGCATGTGCGCGATGTCCTGCAATCGATTGCCAGCCGACATCCCGCGATGCTCGAGAAGTTCGGCGGACATGCCATGGCGGCAGGCATGACGTTGCGGCGCGAGTATTTCGAGACCTTTCGCGACCTGTTCGAAGCAGAAGTGCGCAAGGCACTGGATGAACGCCTGCCGGAGCGCGAATTCGTGGTGGACGGTTCGCTGTCAGTCGCAGAGAGAACCCTGGAAAATGCCAGCCTGCTGGGTAACCTGATGCCCTGGGGACAGGAGTTCGAGGCGCCGCTGTTTGCCGATCGCTTCAGTGTGGTCAGCCAGAAACCCGTGGGCAAGGAGCAGGCGCACCTGAAACTGGTGCTGGCGAGCGTCGATGGCGGGGCCGCACTGGACGCCATTGCCTTCAATTGCCGCTTCGAAGCCGATATCGGCGATGTTCTGCTGGCCGTGTATTCCCTGGATATCAATGCCTGGCGCGATCGACAGCTATTGCAGCTACGCGTTCATCATCTGGAAGTGGCCGGATTGAGTTAAACTCCTCAGTCGTATTCCCAAGCCCAACTTCGTGCTGTCATGATCGAAATCAATCCCTACATCACTCACATCGAGGATCTGCGGCTGCGTGCCGACTCCCTCCGGGGGTATCTTTGACTACGAAGGCAAGAAGGAAGAGCTAGAGGAGGTCCTGCGCGAGCTGGAAGACCCCAAGGTCTGGAACGAGCCGGAGAAGGCTCAGAAGCTGGGTCAGCGGCGCGTCTCGCTGCAGGACACCATCGATGTCATCGAGGCGCTGGACTCCGGTCTGGGCGATGCCAGCGATCTGCTGGAGATGGCTCGCGAGGAAGATGACGAGGACACCGTCACGGCGGTGGCCGCCGATCTGGCCAGTCTTGAAGAGCGGGTCGCCAGACTCGAATTTCGTCGCATGTTCTCCGGTGATGCCGATGCGTCCCCGGCGTTTCTGGACATCCAGTCGGGCAGTGGTGGTACCGAAGCTCAGGACTGGGCCGAGATGCTGCTGCGCATGTACCTGCGCTGGGGTGAAAGTCAGGGTTTCAAGACCGAGCTGATCGAAGCCTCGCCCGGGGATGTGGCCGGCATCAAGTCCGCAACCATTCGCTTTGAAGGCGATCATGCCTTTGGCTGGTTGCGTACCGAAACCGGTGTGCATCGTCTGGTACGCAAGAGCCCCTTCGATTCAGGCAGTCGTCGTCATACCTCGTTTGCGGCCGTGTTCGTCTCCCCGGAAGTGGATGACAACATCGATATCGATATCAATCCGGCCGATCTGCGCATCGATGTGTATCGTGCCAGCGGTGCCGGTGGTCAGCACGTCAACCGGACAGAATCCGCGGTTCGTATCACGCACGGCCCCAGTGGCATTGTGGTGCAGTGCCAGAACGATCGTTCACAGCACAAGAACAAGGCCACGGCCATGAAGCAGCTCAAATCCAAGCTGTACGAGGCCGAGCTGCAGCGTCGTCAGGGCGATCAACAGCAGGTGGAAGAGGGCAAGTCGGACATCGGCTGGGGCAGCCAGATTCGTTCCTATGTGCTTGACCAGTCACGTATCAAGGATCTGCGAACCGGCATTGAAACCAGTAACACACAAGCAGTGCTCGATGGCGACATTACTGCCTTCCTGACCGAAAGCCTCAAGGCCGGCCTCTAGCAGGCTGCCTGTTGCCGGCTCGAACGTCCCATGCACCTCGTGGTTCATGGGGCGTTCGGGCCGGCTCCAATAATCATTCCCTTACTGAACTGGCAGCCACCGTCTGTCAGAGCGATACAACAGGATTTTCCGGACCCGATCATGAGTGACGATGACAACCAGCTGATTCAGCAGCGCCGCGCGAAGCTGACTGAACAGCGCAGCACTGGCAATGCCTTCCCCAATACCTTCCGTCCTTCGCACAAGGCGGCGCAGCTGCTGTTAGAGCACGGTGAAAAGGCAAAGGATGAGCTGGCGGAAGAGGCGCTCAGTGTGAAGGTGGCCGGTCGCATGATGTCTCAGCGCATCATGGGCAAGGCAAGCTTTGCCGACCTGCACGATGTCAGTGGTTCCATCCAGTTGTTCTTTCATCAGGGCACTCTGGGCGAAGAACTGTATGAACAATTCAAGCATCTGGATCTGGGCGACATCCTGGGCGTCAGTGGTCTGCTGTTCATCACCAAGACCGGTGAGTTGTCCATCAAGGTGCAGGACTTCCAGTTGCTGACCAAGTCCCTGCGTCCGCTGCCGGAGAAATTTCACGGTCTGTCCGACATGGAAACGCGCTATCGCCAGCGTTACGTTGACCTGATGACCAGCGAGGAGACGCGTCGTACTTTCCTGCTGCGTTCGGCCATCATTGCCTATGTGCGCAACTTCTTCCTCGAGCGTGATTACCTGGAAGTGGAAACACCGATGATGCACGTGATTCCCGGTGGTGCGGCGGCCAAGCCCTTCGTGACCCATCATAATGCGCTGGACATGGAGCTTTACTTGCGTATCGCACCAGAGTTGTATCTCAAGCGTCTGGTGGTAGGCGGGTTCGATCGGGTCTTCGAGATCAACCGCAACTTCCGTAACGAAGGTCTGAGCACCCGACACAACCCTGAATTCACGATGATCGAGTTCTATCAGGCCTACGCCGATTACATCGATCTGATGGACATGACCGAAACACTGTTCCGGGGGCTGGCCAGCGATGTGCTGGGCAATATGCAGATTCCATCGGAAACGGGCGAACAGACCTTCGATTTCGAAAAGCCTTTTGCCCGCTTGAGCCTGTTCGATTCCATTCTGGCGCACAACCCGGACGTCAAGGCCGAGCAGCTGCAGACTCTGGAGAGCGCCACGGCACTCGCGCGTTCCCTGCACATCGATGTCAAGCCGAACTGGGGCCTGGGCAAGGTGCAGACAGAGATCTTCGAAGCCACGGTGGAGGAAAATCTGATGGATCCGACCTTCATCACGCTTTATCCGATGGAAGTCTCGCCGCTGTCGCGTCGTAACGATGATGACCCATTCGTCACCGACCGCTTCGAACTGTTCATTGGCGGGCGCGAAATCGCCAATGGCTTCTCGGAGCTCAACGATGCCGAAGATCAGGCCGAGCGATTCCGCTCACAGGTAGCCGACAAGGATGCCGGTGATGAAGAGGCCATGCATTACGACGCCGATTACGTGCGTGCGTTGGAATACGGCATGCCGCCAACGGCGGGGCAAGGCATCGGTATCGATCGCCTGGTGATGTTGTTGACAGGCTCTCCCAGCATTCGCGATGTTGTATTGTTTCCTCATATGCGACCGGAAGCCTGATTGCTTTCCACTGCCTGACTGATAGCCTGCCTGGAGTCACGAGCCTGACATGAGAACGCTTGCGATAGCTCAGGACGAGATCCTGCGATTGTTGTCCACTCGTCGCGGCTTGTTTTCCCTGCTGGGCTTCGCGCTCATCTGGGCAGGTGTGCTGAGTTACGGTATCCTGCCGGCGGCAGCGTTCTTCATGGGCGCCAATGAATCGGGCCTGAGCGAGATACTGCTGCCGCGACTGGGTCTGACGGCCTGGCAGCAGTGGCCTGCGCCGGAACTGGCTGTGTACTGGGTTGTCAGTCTCTACCTGCTGCCGTTCATGGCCTTGCTGACATCGGCGGATCAGACCGCGTCCGACCGCAGTCGTGGCACGCTGCGTTTTCTGGTCTTGCGCTGCGCCAGGCTGGAGATCTTTCTCGGGCGTTTTCTGGGGCAGTGCGTGATCATGGCACTGCTGATCCTGGTGACGCTGGGCACGGTGCTGATGGTCATCGCCGGTAACTCCGGGGACTCGATGGCGGCCTCCCTTGCCCGTGCGCCCATGATCATCATCAATCTGATTCTTCTGGTACTGCCCTATATCGCCTTGATGGCCTGGGTGTCGGTCATGGCGCGCTCCGCTCGCCAGGCAACGCTGTACGCCATGGTTATCTGGCTGAGTGTGTCCCTGTTGATCAGTTATCTGCAAGCCCGGTTCGGGCCGCTGGCATTGCTCGACTGGATTCTGCCGGGGTCACAGGTGGGGCAGCTACTGCGCCTGTCGGACTGGCAGACGCTGGATTATGCGCTGATACCGATACTGCATACCCTCGTGCTGTTGCTGATCGGCGGCACGCTGATGTGGCGACGCGATCTGTAGCACCGGTTTCAGGCAGCCTTGTCCAGGGCCAGCTTGCTGGTAAAGGTCACGCTGCGATTTCTGCCGGTATCCTTGGCATGGTAGAGCGCCAGGTCGGCATTCGTTGTGAGTATACGAATCAGCTGATCCTGCGCAAGCTCACGATAGTGTTCGATATTGTCAATCGCGGCAACGCCCAGGCTGCACGTGACTGACAGTGCCTGACCTTCAACATGAATCTCCAGATCCTGTACCGCGCCCCGAATGTTTTCGGCGATTTCCTGTGCCTGAGGCCCCGGGATGCCCGGTAGGAGAACACAGAATTCCTCCCCGCCGTAACGCGCCAGAATCCCGATGCCGTCCACTGAGCGGTCAATCGCCAGTGCCGCAGCTTTCAGCACACAATCGCCAGCCATATGGCCGTGGGTGTCATTGATGGACTTGAAGCGATCAAGGTCGATCATGATGAATGAGAGCGGTTCACCCGCCTGCAGGCCATCAGTCACCTGCTGGTCGAGAGCTCTCAGAAGATAGCGACGATTGAACACGCCGGTGAGCGAGTCGTTGTGAATCAACTGTTCGATAGCCTGCCGCATGGTCTCGAAGTTGCTGGCCAGGTCGCCAATCTCGTCACGACGCCGCGTGAAGTTCAGTGGTGTCGAGTAGTCTTGATCCTGTATACCCCGTGTCGCTGCGGACAGTGAGATGATCGGGCTGGAAATGCGATGCGCAACAAGCAGTACGATTCCCAGCGCGATCCAGAAGGTCAGAGCGGTGACGCTGATGATGCGGTTGCGAAGCTTGATCAGGTCGGCGATGAAGATGCGCTCGGGCATGACGGAATACACATGCCAGTCGAGAAGCCCCAGCTTGCTGGCGACGACATAATTGCCTCCGACTTTTCTCAGTTCATTGTCGTGACCTTCAACCTTGCGTGCAATATCGAGGAGTAGCGTCTCACTGGTAATGAGTTCAAGCAGTGCCGCGTCGCTATTCATGGTGTGTCCGTCTGACTCGATCGCGTCATCATGCTCGGGCATCGCCTCATGATCGGCCGAATCCGACAAGGTCGTGGAGTCGTCATGATGAGCCGATTCCTGATGATCGTCGTCATGATGAGCTGATTCCTGATGATCGTCGTCGTCATGATGAGCCGAGATCTTCAATGGGTGTGCAGAGCCCTCTTGATGAACAATGTCGACGTGGCTCGTGGTGATGTGGTGACCGGCCCCTTCATGGTTATCCGAGCTTTCCAGATGGTCGTTCGACTCGAGGTGCGCGACGATGAGATCCGTATTGTTGGTCACGAAAAACAGAGTGCCTTCTTCTCTCGAGTTCTCATGCAGGACGGTTTCCCAGAGATGCGCCTGATCCAGACTGAAGAACACCGCCATCTCGGGGCCCATTGCCGCAGGTAGTTCCTTTCGAGCCCAGGCCTGCCTGCCTGTAACCAGCAGGCCGTGCTGCAGGGCGTGGTCTGCATCCGTGTGGGGGGCCATCAGGTCGATCTGCAGTTGTT
Source organism: uncultured Granulosicoccus sp. (assembly GCA_947499955.1). Lineage (GTDB taxonomy): Bacteria > Pseudomonadota > Gammaproteobacteria > Granulosicoccales > Granulosicoccaceae > Granulosicoccus. Next base: position 62,563 of record CANMQI010000005.1, on the reverse strand, counting down.
GTGCTGCTGGGGAGTCCACTCTGGATATGACCGTGCTGCCTCTGACCAGAAAGAAGTCAGACAGGAAGGGGTCGGCTTCGGTTCTTGCGGCAAGCGTGTCTTCCAGCTCGCTGATCGTATTGTGCGAAAATCCCAGATCAGAGGCAAACAGTGTGTCACCGATATCGTGCTGCAGATTCTCGACCAGGTCGTGAAACCCCAGCACATGGTTTTGCAACGTCAGTTCGGCGATGCGCTTCTTGCTGGCACCGATGGAATCCTTGAATGTCAGATAGGTTATGGAACCGAGCGCCGACAGCAGCACGATCATCGCCGCACTGAAGCTGAAAATGAGTTTGCCTCGTATTCGCAGCGACAAGCTTTTTCTGCACCATTGATATATCGTTGTCATCCATCGAGCCAGTAAGGGGGGCAAAGGTGTCATCAGCCTCCCGCCAATTTCGCGCCCATTGATCAGTGTCAAGAACCATTGGCAGGTAATCGGCCGTTGTCCGGTAAAACTGAGTCCCTGTAATTGGTCGAAAACATGTCTGAGCTATTGATAGAGTGTCAGGGTCTGGGAAAGCGCTATGGCAGCACGGCCGCGCTGGATGGGGTATCGCTGACATTGTCAGCCGGTGAACCGATTGCGCTGGTGGGCCCGAATGGCGCGGGCAAGACCACCCTGATCAGTCTGATTTGTGGATTCATTGGCAAAAGCCGTGGTCGGATACAGGTGCTGGGTGAGACGCCGGGCTCGTCCGCTCTGAGTGGGCAGCTGGCGGCGTTACCGCAGGACGCCTTGCTCGATCCACGGCTCAGTGTGGGTCGACAACTGCATTTTCTTGCACGTCTGCAAGGCATGTCCATCAAGGCTGCACGTACGGATGTGCAGCGCGTGCTGGAGACCGTGGATCTGCTCGATTCGATCAATTCGAGACCGGCAGACCTGAGTCATGGCATGCGCAAGCGAATTGCCATCGCTCAGGCCTTGCTGGGTACGCCGAGACTGGTGCTGCTGGATGAGCCGACTGCAGGCATCGATCCACCGAATGCAAAAATGATCCGTGACCTGATTCGTCAGCAGTCCGGCAACACGACGTTCATTGTCAGTTCACACAATCTGGATGAACTGGAGCGTCTGTGCAGTACGGTGGTCTATCTGGAAAAGGGGCGTCTGGTGTCTGTGGGGTCGGTGGTCGATGATGCTGCGCAGTCGTTCATTACCCTGCGTCTGGCCGATGTGCCGGAGAGTGAGTTTCTGGAAGCCGCTGCGGCCCTGCCCGAGATACAGCAATTGAGCCGCAGCGCTCAAGGCGACTATCTCGTCCAGACGCAGGACGACATGAATGCAAGTCTGGCGCTCATGCAGTTGCTCAATGACAGACAGTGGCGCTATCGCCTGATGAGCCGTGGCAAGTCGCTGGAAGAGCGGTTGTACGGTAATTCCTGACACGGCAGCCGTCAGCGATCAATAGCAGGCTGCAGGTGTCAGGTGGCACTTTTCCGATCAGTCTGAAGCTCGATGCCCAACGACAAAAGCCGGTAGTTGTCCGCGACCGAGGGTCAATAGCGCGTCAGGCTTTGATTTCCCGAGTCTCGATGGACAGATTGTGCGTCAGAGTACGATGTACCGGGCATTTGTCGGCAATGTCCATCAGGCGTGCTCGCTGCTCGTTGTCAAGATTGCCGTGCAGCGTGATATCGCGATCAATCACGTCGATCTGCATGGGTTTGTCTGCGCAGCCTTTACAATCCTTCAGATGTTCTCTGCTGTGGCGCAGCACCACTTCGACATTGTCCAGCGGCCATTTCTTGCGCGCCGCATACAGGCGAATGGTCATGGCAGTACACGTGCCCACCGATGCCAGCAAATGCTCGTAAGGATCCGGGCCTGCATTACTGCCACCAACGGAACTCGGCTCATCGGCAATCCACTGATGATCATCGGTAAGGACGTTCAGCATGAACTTCTGATCGCGCTCACTGATGCTGACCTCACCTTTCGTGATGACTGGTCGGGCAGGGGCCTTGGCATCAGCGCTGACCTTCACCTGTCTCAGGGCCCAGGCGGCGATGATGTCTGCCACGTACTCGGCATCGGCAGCACGCGTCAGCAAGTGGTCCGCATTGTCGAGACTGACAAAACTCTTGGGGTGGCGGGCAGCCTTGTAGATGCGTTCAGCCTCGGCGATATTGACTGTGGCATCCACGGGTGAATGCATGATCAGCAGGGCCGCCTTGAGCCGACCGAGATGCGCTTCCGATGTCTGGTTGATGTCGTCCAGGAACTGCTTGCGGATGGTGAACTGGCGACCGGCCAGGTTCACCTCTGCCTTGCCATCGCGTTCGATGGCATCGATATCACAGGAAAATTGTGCAGAGACATGACGCGCATCACCCGGTGAGCCGATGGTGACCACCGCCTTGCACTCGGGTATGTCATGCGCCGCGCTCAGCACGGCCGTGCCCCCAAGGCTGTGGCCAATCAGCAGGGAGGGAGCCATGTCTTCGTCACGCAGGTGATCGGCGGCGGCCACCAGATCCTGCACATTGGAAGAGAAGTTGGTATTGGAAAAATCGCCGTCGCTGTTGCCCAGGCCGGTAAAATCGAAGCGCATCACCGCGTAACCTCGTTTGACCAGTGCCCGCGAGATGCGCGAGGCTGCCGCAATGTCCTTGCCACAGGTGAAGCAATGAGCAAACAAGGCGGTGGCGATGGGATCCTGATCGGGTGTTTCGAGTAAACCGGCCAGAGAGCTGCCCTGTGAGCCCTGAAACTCGAACTTGCGTCTGGCTGGCATATCAACTGTCTCCGCTGATGAGATTTCTGATGAGCGGCAGCACGTGCTCCATGATGAGCGGCTGTGCATCGGCCGAGGGATGAATACCGTCAGACTGGAAGTAGTCTCTTTCGGTTGCAATTGGTTCCAGCAGAAACGGCAACAGGGTGCTGCCTGAGTTCTGTGCCGCTTTCTCGAAGGCATCGGAGAACATCTTGCGGTAGGCCGGTCCATAGTTGCTGGGAATCATCATGCCGGCAATCAACACGTCGGCTCCAGCGTCCTGGGCAATGGCAGCCATGCCCTCCAGGTTGGCCTGCATGGTCGAGGGCTGGTAACCGCGCAAACCATCATTGCCACCCAATTCGATCAGCAGCAGATCGGGTTCGAAGCGTTGCATCGCGTCGGGCAGGCGCCGCAGTCCGCCAGCTGTGGTGTCGCCACTGATGCTGGCATTGACGAACTGTACATCGAGACCGTCGTCGAGCAGGGCTTGCTCGGCAAGATGGACCCAGCCATCGTCTTCGGCCAGCCCGTATGCTGCACCGATACTGTCGCCCATGACCAGAACCTTGTAGGTCTCGGCGCGGGCCGAAAACGCTGCCATCAAGGCGCTCAGCAAGAGTATCGTTCGAAGCAGTGTCCTGATTTTCATGGCTTGTGCATCCTGAATATATCCCCATTATCCGCGTTTCAACGCTGGCAAAAGTCGCGCCGGCACCCACTTCAGCGAGAGCGCATGAACAGTCCGACTCCTGCAGGCACCAATAGTGCCGCTGGCGCCAGCAGTGCCGTGTCTGCATCCCCCGAAGCCGTGCTCAGCGGCCATCAGATTGCCAAGCGTGTCAGTGGTCCGGAAGGTGAGTTGACCATCCTGCACGAATTGGACATCGAAGTGCACCCAAGTGAAGCGATTGCCATCGTCGGGCCATCGGGCTCGGGAAAGTCTACCTTGCTGGGTATTCTGGCAGGCCTGGACACCCCGACTGAAGGCACCGTGGAACTCTTGCACCAGCCCCTGTCTTCGATGGATGAAGATGCGCGAGCGCGCTTGCGGGCCGGCCAGGTCGGATTCGTCTTCCAGAGCTTCCAGCTACTACCCGGACTCACCGCGCTGGAGAACGTCATGTTGCCTCTGGAGCTGACCGGGGATGTGGATGCCGCCGAACGCGCACGGGCCATGCTCGAGAAGGTAGGCCTGCAACATCGCTCCGGTCACCAACCCCTGCAGTTGTCTGGTGGTGAACAGCAGCGCGTGGCGCTGGCACGTGCCTTTGTATCGGAACCGGCATTGCTGTTCGCGGATGAACCCACGGGCAATCTGGACAGTGAAACCGGTGAGAAAGTCATCGAGCTGATGTTCTCCCTGACCCGGCAGCAGGGGGCGGCCGTGGTCCTGGTGACGCATGACAATAATCTGGCTGCGCGTTGCGATCGTATCCTGCGTATGGGTAACGGTCGGTTGGAAGCCTTGTGACGGTAGCAAGTTCGGTGGGCGCTGCACAGCGACCCACACCGCGAGCGCGCGCAGTGACCTTTGGTTGGTGGCGGCAGTTGCGTTTCGCGCTGCGCTCTCTGGGGCGAGACCTGCGAGCAGGGGAGCTGCGTGTACTGGCGCTGGCGCTGCTGGTGGCGGTGGCCTCGGTAACGGCTGTCGGCTTTTTCACGGATCGCATCGGTCGCGCTGTCGAACGCCAGGCCAGCGATGTGCTGGCGGCTGATCTGATCGCCACCTCAGGGTTTCCCTTGCCTGCCGAATTGCTGGCGGATGTTGCGCAGAGCGGATTGCAGACTGCAAACCACGTGCGCTTCCCCAGCGTGGTGATCAACGAGCGCAACGAGTCACAACTGGTGGCGATGAAAGCGGTGTCCGACGGTTATCCGCTACGCGGCAAGCTGCAACTGGCCGACATCGCTGATCCCGCGACAGTGCTGCCCGTTGGACAAGGTGTGCCGGCGCGTGGCACCGTCTGGGTCGACAGTCAGCTGCGCGCGGCGCTGGCGCTGGTTCCCGGGGATATTCTGACACTGGGTACCGCCGATTTTGCCGTGGACAGGATCATTCTGTATGAGCCCGATCGTGGCGAGAACGCTTTCGAATTCGCGCCACGCGTCATGATCAATCTGGCGGATCTGGAATCGGCAGGTCTGCTGGTCGAGGGCAGTCGAGCCCGGTACACCCTGCTGATGGCTGGGGACGCGGCGTCGCTCGAGGCCACCCGGGACCAGCTTGAGAACAACTACAAGAGTGATGTGCGCGTACAGGGTGTCCGTGATGGCAGTCCGCAGATGAAGCGGGCGCTGGACCGGGCGCAGCGATTTCTGGGTCTGGCATCGGTTGTGACAGTACTGTTGGCGGGTGCCGCCATCGCCCTGGCTGTACGTCACTTTGCCTTGCGCCAGGCTGATGCCAGTGCCGTCATGCGTACTCTGGGTGCAACTCGCGCGGAAGTGATCGTGTGGCTGTGCACACGATTGGCGCTGATTGCGCTGGTAGCCTCCGTCATCGGTATTACCGTGGGCTGGTTTGCCCAGCTGATTCTGGCCAATCTGCTGCAAGGCTGGTTTGGTCTGGACTTGCCGGCACCGGGTTTCATGCCACCGGTCATCGGCACCCTGACAGCCTTCATCGCTCTGGCAGGCTTCGGTCTGCTGCCGATCATCCAGGCAGGTCGGGTCAATGTCATGCGTGTGCTGCAGCGCGATTACAGCGGTATGGATGCCAGCTTTGTGATCACCGGTCTGCTGGGTCTGGTGGCCACCTTCCTCGTTGTGCTGTTGTTGTCTCGCGACTTCCTGCTCAGCGCCATCGTGGTGTTGGGCGTGGTGGCCATGCTTTCGCTGTTTGCGTTTGCAGGGCGCTTCATGATCCAGTCGGTGCGCGCACTGGCCGGTCCCCGTTTCCGGCTCAGTACGGCCGGTCTGCAGCGCCGCTCAGCCAGTAGCATCGTGCAACTGGCCGCCTTTGCCATGGGCATCATGGCCCTGTTGCTGATTGCCATCGTGCGGGTCGATCTGCTGTCTGCCTGGGAACAGGATCTGCCGGACAATGCGCCGAATGTCTTCGTGCTCAATATTCAGGCCGATCAGGTCGATGGCCTGGCGGCCGAGCTCGAGTCCAAGGGCATCGAATCCACGGGTATTCATCCCATGGTGAGAGCCCGACTGGTTGCCCACAATGGTGAGCCGGTGCTCGATGAAGAGTCCGATGAGCAGGACGCGCGTCGTGCCCGGCGCGAATACAATCTGTCCTGGTCCGACACCTTGCCGCAGGAGAACAAGGTGGTTGCCGGAGAATGGTGGGCGACCGACGGCACCGCGCCTGCGTTACTGTCCATAGAGCAGGAATGGGCCGAAGAACGCGGCTATGCCATCGGCGATACACTGACCTTCAAGAGTGCAGGGGTCGAGACGACGGCTGCCATCGCCAATTGGCGAGAGGTGGACTGGGAATCGTTTCAGGTGAACTTCTTTGCCGTGGCATCCCCTGCAATGCTGCAAGGCATGCCGGCTACCTACGTCACCAGCTTTCATATCGACGGTGATTTCGTGGCCACCACGACCGATTGGGTACGCCAGTTTCCGGGGATTGCCACGCTCGATGTTGGTGCAATCATCACCCGGGTCAAGTCTTTGATGGACCGGGCCTCTTTAGCGGTAGAATATGTCTTCTTGTTCACATTACTGGCCGGGTTCTGTGTGTTGTTGGCGGCCGTGCAAAGCAGTCAGGGCGAACGGATTCGTGAGTCCGCTCTGCTGCGAGCGCTGGGTGCGTCGCATCGGCAGTTGCGTGAGGCGGTGATAGCGGAATTTGCCATCCTGGGCGCGATTGCGGGCTTGCTGGCAGCGTTGTTCGCTACCATCATTGCGTGGTCCCTGAGTCGGTTTGTGTTCGAACTTCCGTTTCAACTGAACGTCTGGTTATGGATTATCGGAATATCTGGCGGCGCAATCGGTATAGCCACAGCAGGCTATCTGGCTACGCGGCGGGTGTTGCACACACCTCCGATTGTGGCGCTACGTCATACCAACTGACGGCGGTTGCAGAGGCTGAGCCCCAGGCCAGCCTCGCTGATGTACGTCGAGGTAACTGGACATGAAGCATGCCTTCACGTCGGACGAGGCCGCGTTTGCGACGCTCGAGTCCACGAAGGAGTACCTGACCGAGAATTGCACGCGCAATCAGGCGCTGGTTATCAAGCGCGCTGTTGAACATTGCTGGGCCTTGCGGGAGTACGAGACCAATTACCCGCAAGCCATCCACGTGGCGGCGCAGCTCAAGCACATGCGTGCCGATACCCCCATCCTGGTGGCCGCCTTGTTCGGTACGGATGTGTCTGCCGAGCACTACTCGATCGATTTCATCCGTGAACACTACGGGCAGGAGATCGCCCAGCTGACCGACAGCGTGCGCTGGTTGAACGAGCTGACCATCACCGATGCCTTTGGCTCTGGCGATCAGGCCGAGACGCTACGACGCATGGTGCTTACCATGGTGGCCGATGTCCGTGTCGTGCTGGTCAAGCTGGCCTACCGCACTCAGCGGCTGTATCAGCTGGTCAAATCCGGACAGCCTGATGTGAGTTATCAGGTGGCGCAGGAGACGCTGACCATCTACACACCGCTGGCCAATCGTCTGGGTCTGGGGCAGTTGAAGTGGGAACTGGAGGATGTGGCATTTCGCATTGTCGAGCCGGACGCCTACAAGCGTATTGCCAAGGCGCTGGAGGAGAACCGGGCAGCACGCGAAACCTATATCAAGGATTTTGTCGCTGATTTGTCAAACCGGATCGAGACCCACGGTATCAAGGGGGCCTCGGTGTTTGGCAGGCCCAAGCACATCTACAGTATCTGGAAGAAGATGCGTGACAAGCACATCGGCTTTTCCGATCTGTTCGACGTGCGCGCGGTACGGGTGCTGGTGGATGACGTGCAACAGTGTTACAGCGTGCTGGGTGTCGCCCACAGTATCTGGCAGCCGATCAGTCGGGAATTCGACGACTATATCGCCAACCCGAAGGGCAACGGGTATCGCTCGCTGCATACCGCTGTCATCGGCCCGCGTGGCAAGCCGGTGGAAATACAGATTCGTACCCGGGCCATGGATGACGATGCCGAAAACGGGGTGGCGGCTCACTGGGCTTACAAGGAAGGCGCGCCGGTCGATCTGAATCTGCAGAAAGGCATCAATGCCCTGCGCCAGTTGCTCGATGACAGTGAAGACGAGTTCCTGGTCGAGGGCTTCTCTCAGCAGATGGATTCGCAGCGCGTCTATGCCTTCACACCCAAGGGCGAGGTCATCGACCTGAGCCGTGGGGCGACGCCGCTGGATTTTGCGTACCACATCCATTCGGAGATCGGCCATCGCTGTCGCGGTGCCAAGGTCAATGGCCGTATCGTGCCGCTGACCTACGCACTGACCAATGGTGATCAGGTGGAAATCCTGACTACCCGCGAGGCAGCCCCCAGTCGTGACTGGCTGAACCGTTCGCTGGGTTACATCAACAGCAGCCGTGCCCGCAGCAAGGTGCGCGCCTGGTTCAATCAGCAGGATCACGATCAGCAGCTGATCGAGGGGCGCAATATCCTCGATCGTGAGTTGAAGCGTTACAAGGCCGGCTCTCTGTCCATCGACACGCTGGTAAAACGACTCAAGTTCGACAAGGCGAACGATCTGTTCGTGGCTATCGGCCGCAATGATGTGACGGTGGCCCAGATTGTCGGTGCCATCGACCACCTGGCGGTGCCTGTCGTGCGCGCATTGGAACCGCTCACCCGGTCGCCCAAGCCTGTGGATCCGGCATCCGGGGCGATTCATGTACGCGGCGTGGGTAACCTGCTGACGCAGATTGCACCGTGTTGTCAGCCTGTGCCGCCGGACAGCATCATCGGCTTCATCACGCGTGGCAAGGGCGTGACGATTCATCGGGCCGATTGCGCCAATATCCTGAACCTGCGCGAATCGGAACGTGAACGCCTGATCGATGTGGATTGGGGGGATGATGACACCAGCCGCTACCATGTGGAAATCCATATCACCGCCTATGACCGCCACGGCTTGCTGCGGGATGTCTCGACGGTTTTGTCGGCGCTGAATGTCGATGTGGTGTCCGTGAACACGCTCAGCGATCAATCTTCACAGACGGCTGACATGAAAATCGGGGTGCACATCGCCAATACAGCGGAACTGACCACCATCATGGACAAGATTCGGCAGCTCCGGAACGTACAGGACGTTGAGCGAGTCAGTTAGGCGCCCTAAATCGATAAACACCCCAACACTAGTGACCAGGCGCCCGTCCAGCAAGGCGCGAGAAGGGCGAATGGCCAGCCATTCAACCGACGAGCGACGCGGGTGCGACGCGGGTGCAACGCAGTTGGGCGGGATGCATGGGCGCTTGAGTTGGGGTGTTCGTTAGTTTACGGCGCCTTAGCACGGTATACTCTCGGCCATGGCAGGTAATACATTTGGCAAGCTCTTCACCGTCTCAACCTTTGGTGAGAGTCATGGCCCCGCATTGGGTTGTATCGTGGACGGCTGCCCTCCGGGTTTGCCGCTCTCCAGCAGTGATCTGCAAAGGGATCTGGACCGGCGCAAGCCGGGCACCAGTCGCTATACCACCCAGCGGCGTGAGGCCGATGAGGTGGAGATCCTGTCGGGGGTGTTCGAAGGCAGAACCACGGGCACGCCCATCGGTCTGCTGATTCGCAACACCGATCAGCGTTCGCGTGATTACGACAAGATAAAGGAACAGTTTCGTCCGGCTCACGCAGATTACACCTATCAGCAGAAATACGGCTTTCGCGACTATCGCGGTGGTGGGCGCTCCTCGGCCCGTGAGACAGCCATGCGTGTGGCGGCCGGTTCGGTGGCCAAGATTGCGCTGGCGCAACCCTCGATGGGCGGTGTGAAAATCCGCGGTTACCTGTCGCAGCTGGGCCCCATCGAACTGGATCGCTCCGGTTTCGACTGGGAGGAAGTGGGCAACAACCCGTTCTTCTGGCCCAATGCGGCGCAGGTGCCTGAACTGGAAGCCTATATGCAGAAGCTGAGCAAGGACGGCGACTCCATCGGCGCCAAGGTCAATGTTCAAGCTGACAATGTGCCGGTTGGCTGGGGCGAGCCTGTGTTCGACCGGCTCGATGCCGACATTGCACACGGGCTGATGAGTATCAATGCGGTCAAGGGTGTGGAGATCGGTGCAGGCTTTGCCTCGGTGTCCCAGCGCGGCTCGGAGCACCGAGACGAGATCACCAGTCAGGGCTTTCTGTCCAACGAAGCGGGCGGGGTGCTGGGTGGTATCTCCTCGGGCCAGAGCATCACGGCGGCGCTGGCATTGAAACCGACGTCCAGCCTGCGTCTGCCTGGCAGAAGCGTGGACATTCACGGCAATGATATCGAAGTGATCACCACCGGCCGTCATGACCCTTGCGTGGGTATTCGGGCAACACCCATTGCCGAAGCCATGCTGGCACTGGTGCTGGTCGATCATGCGATGCGCCATCGTGCGCAGAATGCCGACGTCAAGCGCGGTACGCCTGTCATTCCAGCTGCCCGCAGCTAGCGCTGCCGGCAGTCACAATCCATACACGAATCAATCGAGAAGTTATCCATGGGCTACAAGGCCGAAGGCAAAGTTGTAAAGATATTCGACGCGGAGCAGAAGAGTGCTTCGTTTCAGGCGCGTGAGTTCGTAATAGAAGTGGCAGACGGTCAGTACCCACAGATGGTGAAATTCCAGCTGGTGCAGGACAAGTGCGCACTGGTTGACGATTACTCCGAAGGCGACAACATCGAGGTCGAGTTCGACCTGCGTGGTCGTGAGTGGAACGGCAAGTACTTCACCAATCTGCAGGCATGGCGTATCAATCGTGCCGGCGAAGGTGGCGGTGAGAGTCAGGGTGGTGGCGGACAGCAGTATCAGCCATCCAAGAGCGCTGCACCTGCAGCGGCAGCCACGACATCCGCCAGCAACGATTTCGACGACGATATCCCGTTCTGATTTTCATCGGGAAATGTTGCGGCGTCTGATGGACGCCGCGACTTCTCGTTTGGTCGTCTCTATGTGAATGCGTAATGCGCTGACCGCATCATTCACCGCACCATCCCGGCATGATTGCAGAATCTGTGTGTGTTCCCTCATCGGACGCTCCAGACCGGTGGCCTCGGTCACCCGCAGGCGTACCAGGGGCCCGACCCGCTGCTCGAAGTCATTGATCAGCGACAATAACTGCCGATTGCCACACGGCTCAAGAATACAGGCATGGAACCGTCTGTTGAGTTCGCTCCAGAGTTCCTTGTCAGGTGACGCCTGATACTCATCCAGCACCTCCTGCGCCAGCTCGAAATCCGACTCTGCCATGTTGGGAATGGCCAGTTCCAGTGCCCGGCATTCCAGCGCAATGCGGATGTCCAGCATCTCCAGCAGGTCATCGTCGCTGACCGAACGTACGATGGCACCGCGACGTGGCCGGAATTCCACCAGACTCTCCATCTCCAGGCGGCGCAACGCCTCGCGAACCGGCACCTTGCTGACGCCGTGCAAGCGTGCGATGTCGTCCTGACGAAGTGCCTGACCCCCCTCCAGTGAGCCTGCCAGAATGTCCTTGCGCAGCGCCTGATACACATTGAAGAATGCAGCAGATGGGTCATCGGTGGAAACCTTGGGCATTGCGAGTCGTGCTTATGAGAATGTCAGGATTATACACTTTCGTAATCAGGGATCCTAAATTTACAGATCGTATACGATTGTGAGAAGATGCGTTCAACCCATACGATCTGCCGCCTTGGCTGAATCTGTTGTGGCGAATCGACCTCCCAGCACAGAGCAAAAATGAAGAAGACGCATTTCGAGGTAGCCGTTGTCGGCTGCGGTTCCATTGGTCTGGCCAGCGCCTACTACCTGGCACGCAACCACGGCATTCACGATATCGCGCTGATCGACAGTGGTCAGCCGATGGCCTTCACCTCGGCGCAGTCCGGTGAAAACTATCGCAACTGGTGGCCGCATCCCTCCATGGTGGCATTCACCAACCGCTCCATTGATCTACTGGAGGAGATTGCGCTACAGACGGACAATCGAATCAACATGAACCGGCGTGGGTATGCGCTGGCAACTCGCAGTGATGATATCGGCGCGCTGGTCAAGCAGTTGCATGAAGGTCTGGGCGAGGATGCCGCCAGACTACTGCGCTACCACGATGATGCACAGGCAAGCCACTACGAGCGGCCCTTGCAGGCAAAATGGCAGGGCGTACGGGAGGGGGTGGATATCCTGCGTAATCAGGATCTGATACGCACGGTTTTCCCGTCCTATGCCGAGGATATCCAGAGCATCATTCATATTCGGCGTGGCGGTGATATCAGTGGTCAGCAGTTGGGCATGGTCATGCTCGAGCACCTGAAGTCGGTGGGTGCGCAACGAATCAGTGGTGTGGTGAAGGGAATTCGGGCTGATGCCCCATTCACCCTGGAGATTCATGATGAAGAGTCCGGATCTATGCAGATCACGGCTGACAAGCTGATCAACGCGGCAGGACCTTTCGCGGCAGACATTGCCGAGATGCTCGGTCAGCAACTGCCTGTATTCAATACCTTTCAACAGAAGATTGCCTTCGAAGACCGGGCGAATGCCATCCCACGCGATATGCCTTTTTCCATAGATCTCGATGAACAGCAGATCGACTGGTTGCCCGATGAGCGAGAGCTGTTGCTTGAAGAGCCCGATTTTGCCTGGTTGGCAGAGACCATGCCCGGTGCCATTCATTGCCGGCCTGACGGTGGCGATAATGGCAGCTGGATCAAGCTGGGCTGGGCCTACAATGACAAGCATGCCGCACCATCGCGTGACTTGCCTCTGGATGACAATTTCCCGGAAGTCGTGTTGCACGGTGCTGCGCGCCTGAACCCATCACTGAAGGCCTACTACGGGCAGTTGCCGCGTTCCATGCACCACTATGGTGGCTGGTACACCATGACCGAGGAAAACTGGCCATTGATCGGTCCCATGGAAGCCGACGGTGCGTTCATGAACTGCGCCATGTCCGGTTTCGGCACCATGTCGGCGTGTGGCGCCGGTGAACTGTGTGCGGCCTGGGTGGCCGGGGCGGAGCTGCCCGGTTATGCCGATGATTTCTCACTCGCGCGTCGGGACGATGCCGCATTGATGCAGCTGCTTCATGCGGGCAGCAAGGGCATTCTCTAGAATGTCGGTCCGCTGACGTGTCGGCTGCGCCGGGGTAGCGAGAGCCGAAGGCGGTTTGCGTTCATGGAATCCAGTCTCATCGAGGCTAGTAGAAGTAGTCGTCGATCAGATAGGACAAGGCAAAGCCGGCCGCTGCCAGGCCGGCCACACTGTAGATGAAGCGGTTGACGGGCAAGCCTTTGGCGCGTTGCTGCAGCAGAAGCCCGGCAGCAATGACACAGTAGAGCAGCCCGGCGGCCAGCAGTCCCATGGATGCACCAAAGGTGAAGGCGCTGCGAGCTTCGGCGGTATCCGCGGGCGCGCTCTGGTTTGCATCCGGAGTGCTTTCGTCTGTGCTGGAGGCTGCGCCTGCGTCACTGCCGGTGACAGCGTCCTGCGCCACGGGCGTGTGAGGAATGATGCCGTCGGGGTTCAGGTTTTCTGCCCATCGTCCGAGACCGAACGCGGTTGCCACCATGAGGGCGGCCAGAATGGCAAGAACGAGATACTGACGGTGGGTCATGCGCAAGGCTGTCTCATGAGCGAGTGGTTGACCGACCTGGCTGTCGATGCAGTTGGCAGCAACGCAACCGCTGCGCTGTCTGTCTGTCGAGAGGGGGTCGGACCATGAACGGATTGCACTACTATAGCAAACCGATCTGTCATCTCATGACGGTTCAGGCACGTTCCCTTGTCTGGCGATGAAGGTGAACGGCAGACATTGAAGAGACTGCCGAGCGGTGTCGGTGACGGCAGAATTGGAGCCTGGCCGCCACTGACACGAACTTGTGCCACAACGACGTCGCGTGGCGTCGTTGTGGATGGCTTGTATCAGAACTACTGAGGAGGACCGCCGCCGGGACCACCCTGGCCTTCTTCAGAGGCTACTGTCTTGCCGGTAAAGCAACCGATGAACATGTTCTCTCCAGCGCTGGTGGCGTGATAGTGATAACCACGGATGTCGTCGGAGATGCCGCGGCACGGGTCAAGACCATCGGTTGCATTACCGTCACTGTCCAGCTCGCCATAGATGCCGTAGCCATCAAGCGCATAGCCCAGCAATGAGGCATGTCCATCGGCTTCGACAGCGCCAGATGCCTCGGTACAGCCGGTGGCAGCATGATAGTGATAGCCTTCGTTCGGGTTGACGTGGCCGCCGCAGTCGTCAAATGCGGCAATGGTGTAGGCGGCCAGTATGTTGGCGACCGGGGCAGGGGCTGCCAGCTGGATGCCATTGAGGCTGATGCCGACTTGCTGGGAGAGTTGGCCGATGGTGTCGGCAGGCACAGGTGTCACCGGTATCGTGAAGGTCTGGGAGAGGCCGCCATCAACGTAATCCAGTGAGCACTCGACACAATGATTCTGATATGCCTCATCGACATTCGGGTTGGCAGCCAGTTCGCAGGCTTCCTGAGTGTCGGTGATGTTCACATCCCCGGTGTTGACATCGTAGAGCTGCCAGTTACTGTCGCCGTAGATGTTGGGCAGGTCGAGAATGAAGTCTCCGTTTGCCTCGTATACGATGCCGGTGCCGTCGAGCCAGATACCGGCCTCGTCGGAGGTGCTGTTGATATTCGGTGGGCAGAACGGACCCACGGCCGCGTCTGCCGGTACACCGACTGTCACGATTTCATGGCACGTGGTTTCGGTGCCATCGCTCAGTGTGCAATCGACGATAGTGGGTGCGCTTGCAAGCGCACCATTGACGAATTTGTCCGGATCAAGCCCGCTGATCTCGACATCCACATCGACATCCACATCGACATCCGGTGTTGAGCTACCGGTATCGCCATCATCGTTATCGGAGGAGCAGGCGCCGGCAACGATGCCAGCCAGGCTCAAGGCCGTAACAGCAAGCAATCTGGAATGCTTGCGGGTTGAGTGTCTTGTCATGCTCTATGTCGTCGTCGGTTGTTTGGCAAGTGCGGGCAGTTTGCCGACCAAATAAGGAACAAAGAAGGCAAATCGAGGTGGCGGGTGTTAGCTTGGCCCGCATTGATGGTGTATCTTGCTGAATATCAACTGCCGTCGTGTGAAGGCTGATCATCAGGTTGCAGGTTGCAGGTTGCAGGTTGCAGGTTGCGAGAACGACAAGAACGATCAGGCCGATGTCCTGCCGCGTTTGTCACTGGTGAACGAAAACACGATCCTGTAACGTGAATGCTCTCGGTAGCCGTGGCATGAATCAGGCGGCTCGTTCACGAAGCAGAGGCAGCGCATTTGATGGCAACGAACATTCTCGTCCTGATGGTGGATCAGTTGAACGGCACGCTGTTTCCCGACGGCCCCGCTGAGTGGCTGCATGCGCCCAATCTGAAGCGTCTGGCCGAACGTTCAGCACGTTTTGCAAACTGCTATACGGCATCCCCGTTGTGCGCTCCGGGACGCGCCAGCTTCATGTCGGGTCAGCTACCGTCAATGACGGGCGTGTATGACAACGCGGCCGAGTTTCCTTCGGACCTGCCAACCTATGCGCATCATCTGCGCTCCGCCGGCTACTACACCTGCCTGTCGGGCAAGATGCATTTTGTCGGTCCGGATCAGATGCACGGACTGGAAGATCGTCTGACCACCGATATCTACCCGGCGGACTTTGGCTGGACACCGGACTATCGCAAGCCTGGCGAGCGTATCGACTGGTGGTATCACAACCTGGGGTCGGTGACGGGAGCCGGGGTGGCCGAGATCTCCAATCAGATGGAATACGATGACGAGGTTGCCTACCATGCCTGCGCCAAGCTGTACGACCTGGCACGCGGTCACGACGAGCGCCCCTGGTGTCTGACCGTGAGCTTCACGCATCCGCATGACCCCTATGTTGCGCGACGACAATACTGGGACTTGTATGAGGATTGCGAACATCTGTTGCCAGAGGTTTCCGCCATTCCCTATGAGCTGCACGATGCGCATTCCCAGCGGATATTCGATGCCAACGACTGGCGCAGTTTCGATATCAAGGAGAGTGACATCCGGCGCTCACGGCAGGCCTATTTTGCCAATATCAGTTATCTGGATGACAAGATCGGACAGATACTCGATGTGCTGGAGTCCACCGGGCAGGAGGCGACCATCCTGTTCGTTTCCGACCATGGTGACATGCTGGGTGAACGCGGTCTGTGGTTCAAGATGAGCATGTACGAAGGTTCGGCTCGTGTGCCACTGATGATTGCCGCACCGGGAATACCGGCAGGGCGTATTGATACGCCCGTATCTACCATTGATGTCTGTCCGACGTTGGCCGAGATGGCAGGGGCGGACATGCAAGCGGTCTCTCCCTGGACAGAAGGCCGTAGTCTTGTCGGCGTTGCGCAGGGGACAGTGGAGCGGGGCACGGTCGCTATCGAATACGCTGCAGAAGCATCCTACGCACCTGTTGTGGTACTGCGTGATGAACAATACAAGTATGTGCGTTGTACACTGGATCCCGAATTGCTATTTGACCTGATCAATGATCCGCATGAACTGGTCAATCTGGCGCAGAGTTCCGAGCACACGGAAGTCTTGCAGCGCATGCGGGAACTGACAGATAGTCGCTGGGATCTGCAACGGTTTGATGACGATGTGCGCCGTTCTCAGGCGCGTCGCTGGGTCGTGTACGAAGCCCTGCGCAATGGAGCCTACTACCCCTGGGATTATCAGCCTCTGCAGAAAGCATCGGATCGCTATATGCGTAATCACATGGACTTGAATGAAGTAGAGGACAAGCAGCGCTACCCTCGCGGCGAGTAGTCTGGCCCCTGGGTCAGCCGAAGCGGGGCCGAGATGCCGGGCCCCGATCAAAAGCGTCCGAGCTTACCGGTGATAAGCCTTGCTGACCGCGTAGCTGTCTTCAAACCAGTGCCAGAGAGCTACTTGTCCGTCACGAACCTTGGCGCGCAGGGCGAAGGTGAATACGCCGGTTTCCGCACCTGACTTCGTGGTGATGGCGTTCATCTTCCCGAAGACAGCGACGGTGTCTCCAGATGCAAAGGCATCCGTGTTTTCCCACTGTGTCGTCTGAAAATTCTCGTTGAAGATGCCCAGGAATGTGAAGATCTCTTCCTTGCCTTCCCATGGACCGATCCAGGGAATGCTCTTGTCGCCTTCGTTGTGCCAGTCCATGTCATCAGCCATCAGCGCTGACATCTTTTCCATATCGCCGCCGCCCATGGCTTCCATGAAAGCCATGACGGTGTCGAAACTGCTCTGGCTCGTGTCATCCATTTCCTGAGCATTGGCGTGTTGGCCGAGAATCAGCGCCAGCGAGCCGCCGAGCGATGATGCCAATAGGGTTCTTCTGTTCATGTCGTTTTCCAGATGTCGGAAATCGGCGCATGCCGAGGTCCTGTCGAGGGTGTGTTCATCCGGCCAGAACCCGTGCACGGTTGGCAGGCAAGGTTGAGTCCGAGGCGTCAGGGTTGCAAGGACAGCTGGCAATGCGTCACCTGTCTGACTGGGTGACAGGGTAAACAGGATGGGCACTTTCGATTAGAGGGGGCTCGTCGAAAGGAGTGTGTCAGGAAATCGAAAGGTGCTCGACCTTGATAAGGGCCTGATGCTGAACACTCAGCACTCAGCACTCAGCACTCAGCACTCAGCACTCAGCACTCAGCACTCAGCACTCAGCACTCAGCCTTCGCCATCCGCCATCCGCCATCCGCCATCCGCCACCCAGCATTCGCCGAGGCAATGGCTGTTCAGGCCTTCGAAGCGAGTGCGCCGGAAGAGCCGGCACCCAGTCGTCGGCTGAGGTATACCTCGAGCTGAACGAGGGCATCGTAGATAAGCACCGCAAACAGGCCGACGATCAGACCGCCTTGCAGCACAAAGGCGGTATTGTTCGTCAGCAGCCCGGCGATGATGACCTCACCCAGAGTGCTCGCCGCAACCGTCGAGCCGATCGTGGCGGTGCCCAGAGCAATGACGACAGACAGACGAATGCCGGTCAGAATCACGGGAAATGCCAGGGGCAGTTCCACCCGTAGCAGACGCTGTCGGTGACTCAGGCCGATACCGCGCGCCGCTTCCATCGTTGCCGGTGGCAGGGTGGACAAACCTGTGATGGCATTTTCGAATATCGGTAGCAGGCCGTAGAGAAACAGCGCGACCAGTGTCGGCCCGGCACCAAAACCCAGAGCGGGTACCGCCAGTGCCAGCACCGCAACCGGAGGAAAGGTCTGCCCCATGTTGGTGATCGTACGGGACAGCGGCAGAAAGGCGGACCCCGCCGGGCGTGTCACCAGAATGGCCAATGTGACTGCCACCAGTGTCGCAGCGGTGGAGGCCAGTGCCACCAGACTCAGGTGGCTCAGCGACAGGGACAAGAGGCTAGCCCGTTCGTAGATGACCGCGCCATTATCGGGGGCAAATGGCGCGAAGGCCCAGGTGAACCAGGTGGGTTTGATCACGAGCGCCAACAGCAACAGAACAAGAGCCGTCCGGAACAGAGCCGCCAGCTTCATCGTGGACCTTCGGCACGAGCACGAATGGCATCCATCGTCACTCGGCCCAACGCGACGCCATCCTTGACGACGGGCACGGCGTTGCGGCCTGTCCAGAGACAGTTGGACAGCGCATCTCGCAGGCTGGTATCGGCATCCAGAGCGTCCCCTTCGGCATGCCCTTGCTCGACTAGCTCGGACAGGGGGAACAGCGACAGGAGGCGCAAGGGACGTTCCACACCACCGACCATGTCGGCGACGAAATCGGAGGCAGGTCGTTGAATGATCTCGGCGGGAGTGCCGTGTTGTACCAGGCGACCTGCATCCATGACCGCGACTCGATCGCCCAGCTGAATGGCCTCTTCCATGTCATGGGTGACCAGCATGATGGTGGATCCGAGTGTGCGTTGTATGCGACGTAGATCCTCCTGAGCGCGTGCACGGATGATCGGATCGAGCGCTCCGAAGGGTTCGTCCATCAGCAACAAGTCAGGTCGTGAGGCCAGAGCGCGTGCCACGCCAACCCGTTGTTGTTGTCCGCCTGATAATTCCGCCGGGTAGCGATCACGAAAATGCTCGGGCTCCATCGAGAACAGCTCCAGCAGTTCGTCCACCCGAGCGCGTATAGCCGCTTTTGACCAGCCCAGAAGCGTGGGTACCGTGCCGATGTTGCGTGCCACCGTGTAGTGTGGAAACAGACCGTGGCTCTGGATGGCATAGCCGATGCGACGACGCAGGGTGTTTTTCGGTACCGAGCGGGTGGACTCGCCGTTGATGCGAACCTCGCCCGAACTGGGCTCGACCAAGCGGTTGATCATGCGTAGCAAGGTGGT
Organism: uncultured Granulosicoccus sp.; assembly: GCA_947499955.1. Classification (GTDB taxonomy): domain Bacteria; phylum Pseudomonadota; class Gammaproteobacteria; order Granulosicoccales; family Granulosicoccaceae; genus Granulosicoccus. Next base: position 43,364 of record CANMQI010000005.1, on the reverse strand, counting down.
CTTGCCGGAACCGGATGTGCCCACGATGGCCGTGATCGTGGCGGTCTCGACTGTCATCGACACGGCATCGACTGCTGCGGCACCATCGTACAGCTTGGATATCCTGTCGATCTCGATCATGATGTTTCCTCGGGTGTCGCTCTGGTCAACTCCACTATCACATCCATTCCCATGGCGGCCAGAAGCGCCAGTGCCACGGTGGGCAGGGCGCCGAGCAGAATCAGATCAGTGGCTGTCTGATTGAGTCCCTGAAAGACGAAGGCGCCATAACCGCCACCACCGATCAGCCCGGCGATGACGGCCAATCCGATGTTCTGCACCAGTGCGATACGAAGTCCCGCCAGAATCACTGGCAGTCCCAGAGGTAGTTCGATACGCAGCAGGCGTTGCCCGGCACTCATTCCCATGCCGCGCGCCGCCTCGATGGCGGATGCCGGTGTGCTCTGCAGACCGGCCACCACATTCCCGGCAACCGGTAGCAGGGAGTAGAGCACCAAGGCGAGAAAGGCAGGGGCAAAACCGACCCCGGCGATACCGATGGCCTTGGCTCCGGGAAAAACGCTGACGAACCAACCCAGCAGCGGAATCATGATGCCGAACATGGCCAGAGAGGGAATGGTCTGCAGGAAGCTCAACACCGGCAATATCGCCTTGCGCAGTCGCTCCCGCCGATAGGCCAGTATCCCGAGTGGTACGCCGATGGCCGTCGCCATCGCCAGGGAGCCGAAGGCAAGGCCGAGGTGCCGCCAGGTGGCGTCAGTGAAAGCGGCCTTGCGACTGGCGTATTCCTGCAGGATCGACAACTGGGCAAGCGCACCGGAATTCAGCAGAATGGCCATTAGCAGCAGGACCAACAGCAACAGGCCGATCCGTGCCAGTGGTCCTGGTGACAAGTGCGTCAATGCATCCGCCATCAACAGGGCCAGTATCACCAGCAGGCACCAGAAGCCCGCACCGGGTGACACGCGCGCATAATCTCCTGCACCGTCCAGCAATGCCGGCGCGCCATGAGATAACAGCCAGGCCATGCCCGCCAGTCCGAGGGCTGCCCCCGTCAGGCGCAGCCAATGCCATCTGGGTAACAGTCCCAACAGCAAGCCGATGGCCACGGCCAGCATTCCGGGTGCGGTGAATTCAGCTCCCGCCACCTGCCAGGCCTTGAAGCCCTCGCCGGCCACGATGCGATTGGCTGCCAGCGTCATGTACGGCGCCAGCAGTGATGCAACACCCAGCACCGCGAGCAGCACGCCCGGCGGGGAGAGCCAAGCGGTGCTTCTCACCGGCACGGCTTCAGCGATTAATCCAGAACACCGGTCTGCGTCAGGTAGTCCCGCGCGACGGCTTCAGCAGGTTCACCACCCACCTGGATTCGACCGTTCAGTTTCTGCAAGGTGGCCATGTCCAGGCCGGTAAAGATCGGGTCCAGAACATCAGCGATGGCAGGGTACTCTGCCAATACCGAATCGCGCACGACCGGGGCCGGTTCATACACTGGCTGCACTCCCTTGTCGTCGGCCATGACAACCAGCCCGGTGGCACCGACACCACCGTCGGTGCCATAGGCCATGGCAGCATTCACGCCAGAGGTGCCGCGAGCAGCTGCCTGAATGGTGGCCGCGGTATCACCGCCGGACAGCACCACGGTCTGATCGGGGGTCAATGTAAAGCCATAAGCTTCCTGCATGGCGGGCAGTACTGCCGGTGAGGAGACAAACTCGGTGGAGGCTGCCAGTTTCACCTTGCCCCCATCGGCCACCCAGGCGCCGAAATCGGACATGCTGGCCAGCTTGTTTTCCTTGGCCACGGCACCTGTCAGAGCAATGGCCCAGGTGTTGTTGGCCGGAGCGGATTGCAGCCAGGTGAGATTGTTCTGTGCCGCGTCCAGTTCTGCTGCTCGCGCATAGGCCGCCTTGGCATCCTTCCAGACAGCGCTGTCGGCTTCGTTGAAGAAGAAGGCGGCATTGCCGGTGTACTCAGGATAGATATCGATCTGGTCGGCCAGCAATGCCTCGCGTACCACCTGCGTGGCACCCAGTTGCAAACGGCGTTCGACCGGCAGACCGGCATCTTCCAGAGCCAGCGCGATCATGTTGCCGAGCAGACCCCCTTCGGTATCGATCTTGGAAGAGACGACGATATCGGCGTTGGCGGCGCTGCTGAGTGCCATACCGATGCTTGCTGATACGGCAAATCTGATGTTCATGGTTGGAGCTTCCCTGAGCATGTCTGTTCGCCGGTTGGCCGACGGGGATGGGTTCAGACGGTAGTGTAATGCCTTGACGCCATTGGCCAGGCGGTCGTGGCCTGCGTGTAATTATTTCCGACGTTATTATCGAAAGAATGCCAGGCAAGGACCCTGAGCCCGGAAAGGTTCGTCGTTCTCTACGGTCCGAACTCGGGCGATCATCAGCCTCGCAGAGACGCAAAGTAGTCATCCCAGCTCTGGTGGCGGCGGCCAGCCGCCGTTTCGAACTGGCTGGGGTGATCCAGAGCTCCCTCGTGGATGCCTTGATAGATACCGGCGATGACCGTACCCATGAATTCACCCAGTTCAGCAATACGATCGGCCTTGAACGCCTCGTGTGACATGGCACGATAATGCAACTCAGTGTCGAAGGCCTGATTGAGATAGTCTGCCAGTTGTGCCTGAGTGAGCAGGTCACCGTGCAGCCTGTAGGTGCAGCCGTCATGGCGCGCTTCGGTCAGCAGGTGGGCGTAGGCGACAGCCAGCTCGGACCGAGTGGTATAGGCGCATCGCCCGACACCCGCCGAATTGGCGATCTCGCCGACCTTGCGGTAGCTGTCGATATACTCCACATCCGGTTCGATGTAGATGCCGTTGAGACCGATGACCCAGTCGAGACCACTGTTACGTACATCCGCCTCAGTCTGGCGATTGCTTTGCACCACCGGGGAAAAGGCGGTCCCTTCCTCGGCTCCCTGGACGCTGGTGTAGACGATCTTCGTGACACCGGCAGCCTTGGCTGCGTTGATGACATTGCGATGCTGTCCGATGCGCTCCTCGGGCGCTGCATTGCCTGACACCAGTAGTAGCGTGTTCACGCCGTGCAGCGAGGTCTGCAACTGCTGCGGCTCGGCGTAGTCACCGGGACGGATGTCGATGTCCAGGTCCCTGACCTTGTCCGGGCTGCGGGCGAGTCCCACAAGGCTGTCTGCCACATTCATGTCGATGAGAGCGCGGGTGATGGCTGCTCCCAGTTGTCCGGAAACCGAAGTGATGGCGATGGTCATGGTGTATTCACGTGTTGGTAGATGGCCAGATGTCTTCTCCCTGAGGTTACGAAGCCAACTGGCGTTGGGTGCCTGTCGACTTCCAGACTCGATAGATTTCCAGACCGGCCAGGGGCAGGAAATGCACCAGAGCCGGTCCGATGTTGTTGTGAATAAATATCCAGTGCAGCAAGGTTGCAACGGCGGCCGGATAGACGAAGCGCTGCAGTGTCTTCCATGAGCGGCCGAGTCGGCGCAACGATGCGTTGTTTGATGTCATCGCCAGAGGCACGAAAATCACGAAGGCAATCCAGCCCGTCCAGATTCCGAACTGTGTGATCTCGGCCAGCACCGCGGACAAGGAGCCCAGATCAATCACGTAGTAGAGTGTATGCAGAGCCGCATAGCCAAACGCGGCGACCCCCAGATATCGACGCCGCCGCATCAGCCACAAGACAGTTCTGGATGTCGGGAACAGCATGCGCAGGGGTGTCAGCATCATGGCGATGATCATGCAGCGGGCGGAAAATTCACCGGTCGGGTGAAGCAGGCCTTCCAGATCACTACCGGACAAGGCACCATTGATCATGGCGAAGGAGGGCAGGGCGAGCAATACCCAGAAGGCATAGGGTGAATTGAGGGTGTTCTTCAACGTGTTCATTCGCTCTCTGGCTCTCTGACAGGTACTCGTATTGTGCGCCTGATAGCTGGTTTTGCACCTGGCTGGCCGGTTGGTTGAATTTGAAACAGTTTCTCACCAGATCGAAAGCTGGCTGGCACGCCTGTTACTCAGCCGGGCTGGGTGCCACGAAATGATCGCCTGCAACCTGATTATCTGCTGGCAAGGCTGTGGCGGTCCTGCACATGATATGGCGTTGCTGCTTGTATGACTTGGTGGGATAGGTTTGAATGAGCCTCTCATCAAATCGAAAGCTGGCATTCATGATTGACGATCTGCGCGCACTGGCGATTTTCGCCAAGGTTGCCGAGGCGGGTAGCTTCAGTGCTGCGGGTCGTGCACTGAGGTTGTCGACGTCGGTGGTCAGTCATCATGTCAAGGCCCTGGAAACGCGGCATGGCGTGAGCCTGTTTCATCGTTCGACTCGCTCTCTTTCCCTGACGAGTGAGGGACAGCGTTTGCTGGAGCCGGCAAGGCGCATGGTCGAGGCGGCCGAGGAAGGCTTCGATGCCATTGCCGATATCAGCGGCGACCCGACAGGGACGCTGCGCATCAGCGCGCCTGCCTTTCTGATGAACAGCCCTCAGGTGAGTGCCCTGTGGCGCTTTGCCCGTCGCTACCCAAGTGTCGGTGTGACACTCTGCAGCAGTGACGAGCAGATCAACCTGGTGGCAGAAGGGTTTGATATGGCGATCAGACTGGGTGTCATGAGCGACAGTACACTGAAGAGTCGCAAGATCGGCACCTTCGAGCGCGCTCTGGTTGCAGCTCCGTCCTACCTGGAATCCATCGATACGCTATCCGGCCCGGGCGACCTGTCGCGTTGTGACTTCGTGCTGCTCGACATGCTGCCGGAGAAGTTCGTCCTGCTGCGAGAAAACGAAGAGATCACGGTTCATCCGGAACAATCGCGCGTACTGGTCAATTCGATCAGTGGTGCGCGATCGGCAGTTCTGGCGGGGCTGGGAATCCAGAAACTTCCCTTGATAGAAGTGGGGGCAGACCTTGCTGCCGGAAGACTGGCGCAAGTGCTGCCAGACTGGTCTCTGGCGACATCCAATATCTATGCTGTCTGGCCTGAATCGAGTCGCCGCGGCACTCTGGTGGGCTTGTTGCTGGACCACTTGCTTGAGGTGCAGGACAGCTGATCGAGAACGATGGGAAGGCGGGCTTTACGCATTTGCCTGAACGCCGCAGGAATCCCCTCCCTTCAGGGAGGGGAGGGTGTCAGAAAAGTAATAATACAGGCATGGGGCTATACCGATTTGACGGATCAGGCCAGTCATGTCGACGGGCCATCCGTTGCTGAAGTCTCGCTACTGTTTCAGTAGATCCAGCGGCCGCTACTCCAGCGCCAGTAGTAGCGGTAGCCTGAATACCAGGAGTTGTAGAAAACCGGGCGCCAGCGAGTACGTAGCTGATACGCCGCATCTTCGTTCTTGCGAGCAGCGCTGGCTTCGACCAGCAGTTCCTCGGCTTCCTTGTCGCCTCGGCCAGCTGCAATGGTCAGCCACTTCTCGGCCTCACGCGGATCGGAGCCCATCTCTTCCAGACCGGTCAGATAAAGTCGACCGACAGCTTTTTGCGCACCCAGATCGCCGCGCTCTGCCGCGTCACGCATCCACTGGAGTGCCTGATAACTGTCGCGTCTGACACCATCGCCGCGGAACAATCGCAATGCCAGGTCGTGTGCTGCACGAGGGTCCTCTTTGGCGAGTTTCTCCAGTGCTGGCATTCTGCCTTCCGGGTCAGCGTCGGGAACCGTACTCGAGGGGTCGAATCGGGCCGTGCTCTTGTCAACTTCTTCACAGCCACTGGAGTCGCAAAGTCGCACCATGTTGCTGTCTGGTGCCGGTGTTGTAGCGCAACCGACTGATAATCCGACTAGTAATAACACAGGAATTTGGGGTAGTTTCATCGAATGCTCCGCATAAGGGTGTCAAATTCCATAGGTATAACGGGTTGGAATTAGGTATATTTGACGCACACTTGCCCTTCGTGTCAAGAAGACCACGAACAAAGAACGGAGTTTTACATCGTCATGAAATTTCCTCAGCAGAAACTGGCGGGCGCAGTGCGCTTGACTTTGATTGCAATGTCCGCCGTGGCATTGTCAGGATGTCTTGCCAGTACCATTACTCAGGGAACAGGCAGCACTGCCGTCAGTGGTGCCGCTGGCGGTGGAACCAGCGCAGGTGCCAACCCGTCACTGGAGCGGTGTGACCAGACGTTGGGTACGCTGGCTGTTGATGATGGTAGTGGCGCTGCATGGTACGCAGACTTCAATTCGCGCACCAAGATCACGACTATCGAGCCTCTGTTGCGTCTTGCCGTGCAGCAGTCCAACTGCTTTGTCATTACCTCCATCGGTAATTCGCGAACTGAATCCCGTTTGTCCGCCATCACCGACAAGCAGCGCAATTCCGGTGAATTCAGAGCCGGATCGAATCAGCAAAAAGGACAACGAGTGGCGGCGGATTACTACATGGAACCCGCGATCATCATTGACAACTCGATGGTAGGGAAAGTCGCCGGTGGTATCGCAGGCGTGCTTGGCGGCTCTGCACTGGCAGGTCTGGCCGGTGGTGCGACGTCCAAGGAATCGGTCGTCACGCTCTCCCTGTATGACATTCGCTCATCCGTACAGATTTCAGCCGCTGAAGGCAGTTCATCGTCAAAGAACTACGGCGGTGTGGTCGGGCTGTTCGGCGGTGGTGGCGCTGCGGGTCTGGGCGGTTTCTCTCGAACGCCTGAAGGCAAGGCAACCGTTGCTGCATTCCTGGACGCCTATAACGGCATGGTTATCTCGCTGAAGAACTACAAGGCGCAGGAAGTCAAGGGCGGTCTGGGTACTGGCGGTACATTGAAGGTCAACTGATAACAGACCCTCACAAGTTGGAAGGCCGGGCCCGGGGAGCGGGGCCTGGCTGAAGCAAACTTGCATTGCTGCCTGCCATGGCGCAATGCGCATGGTCAAGTCCGTTTGAACGGGCGAGCCCGCCATCCACAACCAATGTCCGGTGGTGGATGGCTATCGAGAGTCACCGGTCCGGATACAGGCTATCCGTGAGTTCCCTGTCGGGATTCCAGGCACCACACCACACCACACGACACGACACGACCAGTCGAGTCGTTGAGCAAGAACACCGTTGAGCATGCGATTTTCCGACAGTTGATCGGAAATCCTGCCCCTGCATCTGTTTGAAACTGCCGCTGATCGTCAAGGCGACTATTGGCATGAATCGTTTTTGATTGAAAATGCTAGACGGCAATCATTTTTTGATTGACGTCTAGCATCTTGCACACCATACTGCCAGGCAATGAAAGCGAGCCACACAGATACGGTCAGGGATTCGGGCAGAAAACCGACGCTGAGCGATGTCGCCCGGGTGGCTGGCGTCAGTTACGCCACTGCCGACAGGGTCATCAACGATCGCGGCAATGTGGCCCAGAAGTCGGTTCGCAAGGTGCACGATGCAATGGCGGCACTGGGCTATGTTCGCAACGTCGCCGCCGCCAATCTGTCACGCCAGCGTACCTACCGTCTGGCCTTCCTGCTGCCCAAGGGGCGCAATGCCTTCTTTTCGCGAGTACGGGCGCATCTCGACAATCTGGTCGAACATCTGATTGCCGATCAGGTCAGTGTCGACGTCATCGAAATCGATGCGTTCGAAGTGGCGGGGCTGAAGAACAGTCTGCTTTCCATTGCCGATGCAGCCTACGATGGAGTTGCCGTGGTCGGTCTGCAGACGGCTGAAATTGCAGAGCCTCTCAAGGCATTGAGAGAGCGGGGCACCGTCATTGTCAGTCTGGTGTCAGACCTCCCTGTCGATTATCGCGCCGCTTATATCGGCATCAACAACATTGCCGCCGGCCGTACCGCGGGTCGTTTGCTGGGTTTGTCACATGCTGGCCGCGCAGGGCGTGTACAGATGGTGGCAGGATCGCTTGAGGCACGCGATCACGAAGATCGTTTGCACGGCTTTCGCGAGGTCATCAATGAAGACTATCCCAACATCGAATTGCTGGAACCCGTCATGACGCGTGATGATGCCGGCAAGGTGGGCGCGGTGGTGCAGCAGGCTCTGGATGCAGCGCCTGATGTGACTGCGGTGTACAACGTGGGCGCTGGCAATAGTGGACTGGTGGCAACGCTTGAACACTGCACTCGTCCCGAGCTTTTTTTCTGCATCGTGCATGAGCTGGTGCCGCATACCCACAAGGCGCTGTTGAACAAGCACGTTGATCTCGTGATTGACCAGCGCCCCGATGTGGAGGTCAACCGAGCTCTGACGATTCTGAAGGCCTTGATTGATGGCCGAGATATACCCCCAATGCAGGACCTGGTGCCAACGATATACGTTCGCGACAACCTGCCATCCCATATTCCCGACACGACGTTGACAGAAACCCAAAGATCATGACTGATTTCTTCGCCGGTATTGACAAGCTACAATACAACCCTGACTCCACGGATCTGGCCTTTCGTCATTACAACCCCGATGAAATGTTCATGGGGAAGCGCATGGAAGAGCACTTGCGTTTTGCGGTGGCCTACTGGCACAGTTTTGCATGGCCCGGTGGTGATCCCTTCGGTGAGGCGACCTTCGAGCGTCCGTGGTTCGGCGACACGATGGAGCTGGCACGAATGAAGGCCGATGTGGCTTTCGAGATGTTCGATATTCTCGGTGCCCCGTTCTTCTGCTGGCACGATGCGGACATTCGTCCGGAAGGTGCCACCTTCAAGGAAAGCCGCAGGAATTTCGAGGAAATCATCGAATACTTTGCCGGCAAAATGGAAAGCAGCGAGACCCGGCTTCTGTGGGGTACGGCCAACATGTTCAGTCATCGCCGCTTCATGTCCGGTGCTGCCACCAATCCCGATCCGGAAATCTTTGCCTGGTCTGCAGCCACGGTGAAGTTGTGCATGGACGCCACGCAAAAACTCGGTGGTGAAAACTATGTCCTGTGGGGTGGTCGTGAAGGCTACGAGACACTTCTGAATACCGATCTGAAGCGCGAAAGAGCTCAGGCAGGGCGTTTTCTGCAAATGGTGGTCGACTACAAACACAAGATCGGATTCAAGGGTGCCATCCTGGTGGAGCCCAAACCACAGGAACCCTCGAAGCACCAGTACGACTTCGATGTCGCAACGGTCTATGGGTTCCTGAAGGAGTTCGGACTCGAGGGCGAGGTTCAGATGAACATCGAACAGGGTCATGCGATTCTGGCCGGGCATTCGTTTGAGCACGAACTGGCGCTGGCAGCCTCACTGGGCATTCTGGGTTCGATCGACATGAATCGAAACGACTACCAGTCTGGTTGGGATACCGATCAATTCCCCAACAATGTACCCGAGGTGGCTCTGGCCTATTACGAAGTGCTGCGTGCCGGAGGCTTTACTACCGGCGGCACCAACTTCGATGCGAAACTGCGTCGCCAGTCTCTGGATCCGGTGGACCTGATTGCCGGTCATGCCGGAGCGATGGATGTGTGTGCACGAGGTCTGAAGGCGGCGGCTGCCATGCTCGAAGATGGCACACTCGAGAACAAGCGCAATGAGCGCTACGCCGGATGGGACAGTGAATACGGCAAGTCACTGTTGCAGGGTGATCTTGCCAGTATTGCGGCTGATGTCGAGTCGAGTGGTATCGATCCGAAGCCAAGATCCGGTCAGCAGGAAGTGCTGGAGAATATTGTCAATCGTTTCGTTTGATCCGTCTGTTCAATCTGTTTACCGGAAAGGAGAAGGACATGAAGAATCTGAAGGGCCCTGCGTTGTTTCTGGCGCAATTTGCCAGTGATGAAGCCCCGTTCAACAGTTGGGACAGCATCACGAAGTGGGCGGCAGACTGCGGCTACAAAGGTGTGCAAGTGCCCAGTTGGGATGCTCGTCTGTTTGATCTGGACAAGGCGGCTGGCAGCAAGACCTACTGCGATGAATTCAAGGGGCAGGCGCTGGAAAACGGCGTGGAAGTGACTGAGCTGTCCACCCATCTGCAAGGCCAGCTGGTCGCGGTTCACCCGGCGTACGACGATGCTTTCGACGGCTTTGCCGATCCCTCGGTGCGTGGTAACCCCAAGGCCCGGCAGGCCTGGGCCGTGGATCAGGTCATGAAGGCCATTTCGGCCTCTGCAAACATGGGCATCAAGAACCACGCATCATTCTCTGGTGCGCTGGCCTGGCCCTACCTCTACCCATGGCCACAGCGTCCCGCCGGACTGGTGGAAACCGCCTTTGACGAGTTGGCCGCGCGTTGGCGTCCGATTCTCGATCACGCCGACAAGAACGATGTGAATGTCTGCTACGAGATTCATCCGGGCGAAGATCTGCACGACGGTGTGACCTTCGAGATGTTTCTGGAACGGGTGGATAATCACCCGCGTTGCAACATGCTGTATGACCCCTCGCATTACGTACTGCAATGTCTGGACTATCTCGACAATATCGATATCTACAAGGACCGCATCAAGATGTTCCATGTCAAGGATGCCGAGTTCAACCCGACGGGACGTCAGGGTGTGTACTCCGGTTACCAGCCCTGGGTCGATCGTGCCGGGCGCTTCCGTTCACTGGGCGATGGACAGGTTGATTTCGTCTCCATCTTCTCCAAGATGGCTGCCAACGATTTTGACGGGTGGGCTGTTGTCGAGTGGGAATGTTGTCTGAAGCATCCCGAAGACGGTGCACGCGAAGGCGCGCAGTTCGTCTCCGAGCACATCATTCGTGTCACCGAACGGGCATTTGATGATTTCGCTGACGGTGGCACCGATGATGCCGCCAACCGCAAGATGCTGGGGATTGACTGATGTCACATACAGGACGAATTCAGCTGGGTATGGTCGGTGGTGGTAACGATGCCTTCATTGGCGGTGTGCACCGCATTGCGTCGCGCATCGACGATCGCTTCGAACTGGTGGCAGGAGCGTTGTCGTCCACGCCGGAGAAATCCCGGGCCTCGGGAAAGGCGCTGGGTCTGCCGCGTATCCATGACGACTTCAAACAGATGGCTGCGGCCGAAGCTGCGCTGGACAACGGTATCGAAGCCGTGTCCATCGTCACACCCAATCACATGCACTTTGCGGCGGCGAAGGAATTTCTGGAGCGCGGCATTCATGTCATCTGCGACAAGCCGCTGACAGCCACCCTGGATGAAGCGCATGCCATGGCCAAGGCAGTGGAGAGCTCGACGGCCCTGTTCGTGCTCACGCACAACTACACGGCCTATCCCATGATTCGTCAGGCCAAGGCCATGATCGCAGCCGGTGAGCTGGGAGAGCTTCGTGTCGTTCAGGCGGAGTATCCGCAGGACTGGCTGACCGAATCGCTGGAAAACGAAGGCCTGAAGCAGGCGGAATGGCGAACCGATCCGGCACGCTCCGGCGTGGGTGGTTCGGTGGGGGACATCGGGACCCATGCTCATAATCTGGCCTGTTTTGTCACTGGCTTGACGGTCGAGAAACTGGCCGCCGATCTGCAGAGCTTTGGTGCGGGTCGTCAGCTGGATGACAATGTGCATACTCTGCTGCGATTTTCCGGCGGTGCGCGCGGCATGTTGTGGTGCAGTCAGGTAGCACCGGGCAACGAGAATGGTCTGAAGCTGCGTGTCTATGGCACCAAGGGCGGCCTGGAGTGGAGTCAGGAAGATCCGAACTACCTGTGGTTTACGCAGCAAGGCAAGCCCAAACAGTTGGTGACGCGAGCCGGAGCCGGTGCCAACGAGGCTGCAGGCGCGCTCTCACGGGTACCCGCGGGCCATCCCGAAGGCTATCTGGAAGGTTTTGCCAATCTGTACACCGAAGCTGCGGATGCCATTCGCGCCGTGCAAGGCGGTGCGTCGCGAGAGAGTGCGATGGGCCTGCTGCCCGGGATAGAGCAGGGCATGGCCGGGATGGCATTCATCACGGCCTGTGTCGAGTCTTCCGCACAGGATGCGGCCTGGGTGAGTCTGTAATGCCGGCTCCCGTTCTCGCCCTGCAAGACGTCAGTAAACGCTTTGGCCCGATCGAGGTGTTGCACGGCATCAGTCTGACACTGTGTTCTGGCGAAGTGCATGCCCTGATTGGTGAGAACGGCGCCGGCAAGTCCACGACCATGAAGATCCTTGCGGGCTATCAGCCCGCAAGCGAGGGTGTCATTCTGCTCGACGGCAAGCCTGTCACCTTCGACAGCCTGCGCGATGGTGAAGAGGCAGGCATTGTCATGATTCATCAGGAGTTCAATCTGGCCGAGCAGCTCACCGTGGAGCAGAACATCTTTCTTGGTCGTGAATTGAAGAAAGGCTGGCTGCTGGACAAGTCCGAGATGCGACGCCTGACCGTAAGCTACCTGAAGCGTGTCGAGTGCTCGGTTGATCCCGATGCGCTGGTGTCAGCCTTGTCAAATTCCGAAAAACAGATGGTGGAGATTGCCAAGGCCTTGTCACGAGATGCCCGTGTGCTGATCATGGATGAGCCTACCGCCGTGCTGACCAACCGCGAAAGGAAGGTCCTGTTCGAACAGGTCAGTGCACTGCGAGCTACCGGTACGGCCATTCTGTTCACCTCGCACAAGCTTGATGAAGTGGCGGAAGTCTCCGATCAGGTCACGGTCATGCGGGACGGTGCCGTGGTGTATTCGGGGCCGAGCGCCGAGATCGATGAAGACGGTATGGCCACGACCATGGTCGGGCGTGATGTATCGGATCTCTACCCGCCCAAACCCGGTGTGCCGAGTGAGGCCGAGACGGTCTTGTCAGTGAAGGGACTGACGGTCCCGGGTTTTGCTGAAGGATTATCGTTCGATCTGAAACAAGGTGAAATTCTCGGCATTGGCGGATTGATCGGTGCGGGTCGAACCGAAGCGATGGAAGGGCTGTGTGGATTGCGCGCCGCCTCCGTCGAGTCCGTGACCCTGTTCGGCGAGCCGGTGCAACTGAAAACACCCGGAGATGCCCAGCGCCGCGGTCTGTGCTACCTGACTGAAGATCGAAAGTTGCGAGGACTTGTGCTTGACTGGGGCATGCGAGAGAACCTGACCTTGCAGACCCTGTTCAAATTCGGCTCGTTCATGATCGATACGCGTGCCGAAGATGCCGCCCTTAGTCATGCCATAACGGAGTTCGATATTCGTGCTGGCAGCCGCAGCGTCCGGGTCGGCAACCTCTCCGGTGGCAATCAGCAGAAATTGCTGCTGGCCAAGGTGATGTTGTCCGAACCCCGTATCCTGATTGTCGATGAGCCAACCCGTGGTATCGACATTGGTACCAAACAACAGATTTACGTGTTCTTGCGCAAGTTGGCCGCGCAGGGACACGCTATCATCATGATCACCTCGGAAATGCCGGAACTGATCGGTCTGGCAGACCGCATCATGGTCATGCGGCTGGGGCAGTTCGCCGGCAGCCTGGTGGGCCCGGAAATTTCCGAAGATTCGATTGTTCGCCTCTCCATGGGTCTCGAGGCGACCTCATCCAACACAGCTGCGGTTCCACCGTTGGCTCAAGACAGGTTCTCATGAGCGACGCGACAACGACATCCTCACCAGCCGGGTTCAGGCTGCCATCCATGGCCGTCATCGGTCCGGTGCTTGCGCTGATCGTGCTGGTTGCCATCGGCGCCATGATGAACTCGAACTTTCTTAGTGCGGCCAATATCACCAATGTGCTGGCGCGCTCGGCGTTCATCGGCATCATCGCCGTCGGCATGACGTTCGTCATTACCTCGGGCGGACTGGATCTGTCGGTGGGTTCCATGGCCGCCTTTATTGCAGGCCTCATGATTCTGGTGATGAACGCCGCCTTGCCCAGCCTCGGGGTTGGCATACCGATCATCCTGCTGGGCATGGTGGTCGCCCTGATTGCGGGCATCGCGGCCGGATTGCTCAACGGCTTTCTGATCACCTCGCTGGGCATCGAGGCCTTCATCGTCACGCTGGGTTCCATGGGGATCTATCGCAGTCTGGTCACGTGGTTGGCCGACGGGGGAACGCTGTCGCTGGATTTCTCGCTTCGCACCTTTTATCGCCCAGTCTATTTCGATGGCATTCTCGGGGTCAGCTGGCCAATCATCGTTTTTGCACTGGTGGTCATCATCGGCCAGATCATCATGTCTCGCTCGGTGTTCGGTCGGCACTGTGCGGCAACAGGTTCGAATGAACACGTTGCCCATTATTCCAATGTGAACGTCAACCGGACTCGGCTGATCACCTATGCCGCACTGGGAATGCTGGTGGGCATTGCCACCATCATGTATGTACCTCGATTGGGCTCTGCCTCATCGTCCACCGGGGATCTGTGGGAGCTGGAAGCCATCGCCGCCGTCATCATCGGTGGCACGGTGCTCAAGGGTGGCTTCGGCCGTGTCTGGGGTACCGTTATTGGTGTACTGATTCTGAGCCTTATCGATAACATCCTGAATCTCACCGACTTTGTATCGCCCTACCTCAACGGGGCTATTCAGGGTGTCATCATCATTCTGGCTGTCATTCTGCAGCGAGAATCAAAGGCGGCCAACCGATAACCAGAGCCGCTTCGTTTCAAACCTTGGAGAAGATCACGTGAAGAACACCACCATTCTGTCCGCCGCCATCGCGGCAAGCCTGTTCGCAGGTTCTGCAATTGCGGAGACCAAAGTCATCGGCGTATCCATTCCTGCGGCCACACACGGTTGGGCAGGGGGCATGAACTTCCACGCCAAGCAGGCAGTAGAGCGTCTGGAAGAGGTCTACGAAGACCTGGACTTCGTGCTGGCAACAGCCTCAGACCCAGGCAAGCAGGTCAACGATATCGAAGACATGGTCGCCACCCGTGGTATCGATGCACTCGTGGTCCTGCCTTTCGAATCCGATCCGTTGACGCCGCCCATTCAGGCAGTGGCCGATAGTGGTGTCTGGATTACGGTTGTCGACCGTGGTCTGTCCATTGACGGTATAGAAGACCTGTACGTCGCCGGTGACAATTCCGGCTTCGGCAAGGTTGCTGGCGAATTCATGACATCCAACATGCCCGATGGCGGTGACATTGTTGTATTTCGTGGCATTCCCACCACCATCGATAATGAGCGCGTGGATGCTTTCACGGCCGCTATCGAAGGTTCCGGTATCAATGTACTGGCCATGGAGCACGGCAACTGGAATCGTGATGACAGCTTCACGGTCATGGAAGATTTCCTGTCGAAGTACCCGAAGATCGATGCCGTCTGGGCTTCCGATGACGATATGGCGATCGGCATTCTGGCTGCCATCGAAGCCGCCGGCCGCGATGATGTCCAGTTTGTTCTGGGCGGTGCCGGCATGAAGGAGATGATCAAGCGCACGGCCGATGGCGACAAGATGATTCCAGCCAACGTGACTTATCCACCTGGCATGATCGCCACTGCGATCGAACTGACAGCCGTGGGCATGACCTCCAGCTCTCCAGTGTCGGGCACATTCACCATCGGTTCCGTTCTGGTCACCGAAGACAATGCCATGGACTTCTACTATCCCGACAGCCCGTTCTAGGTATCACTCGTTCCCATGTTGTCGATACTGCGCATGGGAACGTCATTGAAAGTCGAGTGGCGCCCGTTCAGGGCGTCACCGCGTTCTGCCTCGTTATAAATCCGCGTCAGCCTCGCAACAAGTCCATGAATGCCATCGCTGCTCGCGACAGTGTTCTGCCACGCAGGCATACCGAGCCGAGGCGTCGTTGCATCGCCAGACCTCGCACCGGCACCGCCATGATCCCTTCATCGATCATGTTGCTGGGCAGCGCACTCCAGCCCAGACCCACGGACACCATCATCTTGATGGTTTCCAGATAGTTGGTTTCCAGGGAGGTCTCCACCGTGACGTCGAAGGGTCGCAGCGCCTCGAGCAAGATGGCGCGTGTCACCGTGCCGCGGGCCGGCAACACGGCATTGTGAGCGGTCAGCATCTCGGCGGTGACATCGATGCCTGCGGCGACCTTGCTGGCCAGCGGGTGATCCGACGCGCACACGATGCTCAAGGGGTCGGGCCACACCAGTTCGGTGAGCAGAGCGTTCTCGAGCTGGTCGGGCAGGGTGACCACCGCCAGTTCGATATGGCCGTTCAGCACCTCATCGCAGGCCAGCTCCGAATCCATGAACAGCAGGTCCAGCTCCACATCAGGATAGGTCTGGGTAAAGGCCTTCAATACCGGCGGCAGGCGATGAATGCCGACGTGGTGGCTGGTTGCCAGACGCAGCCGCCCCCCCACGTCCGCCCCGAGTGAGAGTACCTCGTCTCGACTGATCTGGATGTCCGCCAGAATGCGTCGGCTGCTGGTCAGGAATTTCTGGCCCGCCTCGGTCAGCTGAATGCCGCGGCCCAGTCGGTCGAACAGCGTGACCCCCAGGTCATCCTCCAGCGCAGCGATACGCTTGCTCACGGCGGGTTGGGTCATGAACAAGTGTTCAGAGGCTCGCGAGAATGATCCGAGCTCGGCGACCGCCACAAAGGCCTTCATTGTTGAAACGTCCATTGCAGTATTCCATCACGGAATACAATTCATAATCAATATGAATTTGAGTTATTTGACGTTAGCCGATAGAATTCACTTCCCGTAGCATTTCAAAGAAGGCACAGGCAGATGGCTGGCAAGACCTTGTATGACAAAGTGTGGGACGCCCACGTCGTTAACCAGCAGGAAGACGGCACTGTTCTGCTCTACATCGACCGGCACCTGGTCCACGAAGTAACCTCGCCACAGGCTTTCGAAGGGCTGAAGCTGGCAGGCCGCAAACCGTGGCGCCTCAGCTCCATGCTGGCCGTGGCCGATCACAATGTGCCGACCACCGACCGTGCCAACGGCATTTCCGACCCCGTGTCGCGCCTGCAGGTGGAAACACTGGACGCCAACTGCGAAGCCTTTGGTGTTGTCGAATTCAAGATGAATGACCTCCGACAAGGCATCGTGCATGTCATCGGTCCTGAACAGGGTGCCACCTTGCCGGGCATGACAGTCGTCTGTGGTGACTCTCACACCTCCACCCACGGTGCATTCGGAGCGCTGGCCTTTGGCATCGGCACCTCCGAGGTGGAGCATGTCATGGCCACTCAGACCCTGCTGCAGAAGAAATCACGCAATATGCTGATCAGTGTCGATGGTGAGGTGGGCCCTGGTGTCACAGCCAAGGACATCGTGCTGGCCATCATCGGCAAGATCGGCACCGCAGGTGGCAATGGCTGCACCCTGGAATTCGGGGGTGAGGCCATTCGGGCGCTGTCGATGGAAGGCCGCATGAGTGTGTGCAACATGGCTATCGAGGCCGGTGCTCGCGCTGGCATGATCGCCGTGGACGATACAACCATCGATTATCTGAAAGGCCGTCCCTTCGCTCCAAGTGGTGAGACGTGGGACATGGCGGTAGCCGCCTGGCGCGAACTGAAGAGCGACGACGATGCCGAATTCGATGAAGTGGTTCGCCTGGATGCCTCGCTGATCGAGCCACAGGTATCCTGGGGCACGTCTCCGGAAATGGTCACCTCGGTCAATGGTGTCGTGCCCGATCCGGCGGCTGACGAATACGCGGCCAAGCGTGAAGGCTTCACCCGTGCGCTGGAATACATGGATCTGCAAGCCTCGACACCGGTCACCGACATTCAGCTGGATCGCGTCTTCATCGGTTCCTGCACCAATTCGCGTATCGAGGACTTGCGTGCTGCTGCAGCTGTGATCAAGGATCGCAAGGTGGCCGATACCATCAAGCAGGCCATGGTGGTTCCGGGTTCCGGGCTGGTCAAGAAACAGGCTGAAGCCGAAGGTCTGGACAAGCTGTTCGTCAACGCAGGCTTCGAATGGCGTGAGCCGGGTTGCTCCATGTGTCTGGCGATGAATGCCGACCGGCTGGAGCCGGGTGAGCGCTGCGCATCCACCTCGAATCGTAACTTTGAAGGGCGACAAGGGCAGGGCGGACGCACGCACCTGGTCAGTCCGGCCATGGCGGCAGCGGCCGCCATCGCGGGTCATTTCGTCGATGTCCGCCACTTCTAGGATAAGGAGAACACCATGAAGAGCTTCACACAGCTGAAAGGCCTGACTGTCCCTCTGATGCGGGCGAATGTGGATACCGATGCCATCATTCCCAAGCAGTTCCTGAAGTCCATCAAGCGCTCGGGCTTCGGCGTCAATCTGTTTGATGAATGGCGTTACAAGGACGCCGGCTTTCCGGGGCAGGATCCGAACAGCCGCGAACCGAACCCGGATTTCGTGCTCAACGAGCCACGCTACAAGGGTGCTCAGGTGTTGATTGCCGGTGAGAACTTCGGCTGCGGTTCGTCACGCGAGCACGCGGTCTGGGCGCTGGATGACTATGGTTTTCGCTCTGTCATCGCCCCCGGTTTTGCCGACATCTTCAACAACAATTCGTTCAAGAGCGGTTTGCTGCCGATCGTGCTGGACAAGGCCATTGTCGAGAAGCTGGCCGAGGAATGCGCCAGTACCGAAGGCTATCAACTGGATATCGATCTGGAAGCGCAGACAGTGACCACGCCCAACGGCGATGTCTACCCGTTTGAAGTGGATGAATTTCGCAAGCACTGTCTGCTGAATGGTTTTGATGATATCGAGCTGACACTGCAGCAGCGCTTTCGTATTGAAGAGTACGAAGCCAAGCGCCGTGAAAGCGCTCCCTGGCTGTTCGGCTGATCATGGCTTCCGACAGCCTCAAGCTGGTTATCGGTAACAAGAACTACTCATCGTGGTCGCTGCGTCCCTGGATTCTGATGCAGCACGCGCAGTTGCAGTTCGATGAAATTGCCGTACCGCTGTACACCGCAGAAGGCGAGGCGCTGCTGGAAAAATGGTGTCCTGCAAAGCGGGTGCCGGTATTGCATGAAGGCCCTCTGGTGTTGTGGGACTCGCTGGCCATCTGCGAGTACATCGCCGACAAGGTCACTGAGCATGCACTATGGCCGGAGCGCGCCAGTGACCGGGCTCGCGCCCGCGCGATGAGTGCCGAAATGCATTCCGGGTTTACCGACCTGCGTGAAGCCATGCCCATGAACTGTCGCCGTGTCATCGAGGGCTTCAAGCCGTCCCTGGCCGTGCAGATCGACATCAATCGCATTGTCCAGCTGTTCGAGGATGCACTTCAGCAAAGCGGTGGACCCTGGTTGTTCACCCACTACACGGTAGCCGATGCCATGTTCGCACCGGTTGCCTCGCGATTCCGCACGTACGGCATCACCTTGCCGCGGCTCTCGCAGCAATACGTGGAACGGGTGCTGGAAGATCCACCAATGCGCGACTGGTACAGCGCAGCGGCGGCTGAAACCGACGTCATCGAAAAATCCGAAATCCGAATCTGAATCTGCTCTGCGTACAACATTCGCCAGAGCCCCCTGTCTCAAAGGTATTACTTCATGTCTCAAGCACGCAAGATCGTCATCCTGCCCGGCGATGGTATCGGTCCTGAAATCATTGCCGAAGGTCGCAGGGTTCTGGAAGCCGTCAACCAGCAGTACGATCTGGGTCTGAGCCTGCAAACCTGCCTGTTCGGCGGTGCGGCTTATGACGAGAGTGGCACGCCCCTGCCGGAAGACACCCTGAACGCCTGTCGCGAGGCCGAGGCCATTCTGCTGGGCGCCATCGGGGGGCCTCAGTACGATTCCGCCCCGCGTGATCTGCGCCCCGAACGTGGTCTGCTGGGTTTGCGCTCGGAGCTGAAACTGTTCTCCAATCTGCGCCCGGCGCTGCTCTACCCCGAGCTGGCCGATGCCTCTTCACTGAAGCCTGAGCTGGTGGCCGGGCTCGATCTGATGATCGTGCGTGAACTGACAGGCGGCATCTATTTCGGTCAGCCGCGTGGTATCGAGGAGCGTAATGGCGAGCGGGTCGGCTTCAACACACTGGTTTACAGTGAGTCGGAAATTCGTCGTATCGCGGTCAGTGCCTTCGAAATCGCCAGGCAGCGCAATTCACGCCTGTGTTCGGTTGACAAGATGAACGTTCTGGAAGTGTCGGAACTGTGGCGAGAAGTGGTGATCGAGGTCGGCAAGGACTACCCGGATGTCGAGCTGACTCACATGTTTGTCGATAACGCCGCCATGCAACTGGTGAAGGCGCCCAAGCAGTTCGACGTCATCGTGACCGGCAACATGTTCGGTGACATTCTCTCGGATGCTGCCGCCATGCTCACAGGCTCCATCGGCATGTTGCCCTCAGCGTCTCTGGATGAGGCTGGCAAGGGCATGTACGAACCCATTCACGGATCGGCCCCCGATATCGCCGGCCAGGGAATCGCCAATCCGCTGGCAACCATCCTGTCAGTCTCCATGATGCTGCGATACACGCTGAAGGAAGCGGCGGCTGCGGATGCCATCGATGCCGCCGTGGCATCCGTGTTGGCTACAGGATATCGCTGTCAGGATATCGCCTCAGGCAAAGCGGGTGAAAAACTGATCAACACGACACAGATGGGAGATGCGATCATCGCGGCCCTTCAGGCAGGAGCATGAACATGAGCAAGACTTACGACGTCGCCGTAGTTGGCGCCACTGGTGCTGTTGGCGAGACAATGCTGGAGATTCTGGCGGAACGGAAATTTCCCGTAGGCAAGGTCTATCCACTGGCCAGCTCCCGCTCGGCAGGCAAACGAGTTGCCTATGGTGACAAGCAGCTGGTTGTCGAGAACCTGGAAGACTTCGATTTCTCCAAAGTGCAGATCGGCATCTTTTCGCCGGGTGCTTCCGTATCGAAGATCTATGCCCCCAAGGCGGCCGCTGCCGGCTGTGTGGTCATCGACAACACCTCGCAATTTCGCTATGACGATGACAAACCGCTCATCATTCCGGAAGTCAATGCGCATGCCATTGCGAAGTACAAGGACACCAACATCATTGCCAACCCCAATTGCTCCACCATCCAGATGCTGGTGGCGCTGAAGCCGTTGCATGACGCTTTCGGCATTACCCGAATCAATGTCTGCACCTATCAGGCGGTTTCGGGAACCGGCAAGGAAGCTATCGAAGAGCTCGGTACGCAGACAGCCAGACTGCTCAACGGTCTGCCCATCGAGGCCTCCGTCTACCCGAAGCAGATTGCCTTCAATGTGTTGCCGCACATTGATGACTTCCAGGACAATGGCTATACCAAGGAAGAAATGAAGATGGTCTGGGAAACCCACAAGATCATGGAAGACTCCTCCATTGCAGTTAACCCTACTTGTGTTCGTGTCCCCGTGTTCTACGGGCACTCCGAGGCCGTTCATATAGAAACTCGCAAGCCGATTTCTGCGAATCAGGCCCGAGAATTGCTCAGCACTGCACCAGGAGTGGTAGTTATGGACGAGCGAAAGGCAGGGGGGTATCCCACCGCCGTGACTGAATCAGCCGGAACTGATGCAGTCTATGTTGGGCGGATTCGTGAAGACATTAGTGTTGAAAACGGGCTGAACCTGTGGGTTGTGTCCGATAATGTCCGCAAGGGCGCAGCACTTAATAGTGTTCAGATCGCCGAATGTCTCGTTCAGGACTATTTGTAAACGCTGATCTATATCTGAATAGATGTAATAATTGAGCTATAGATAACGTTGAAACAGTTAACAACGTTCGGTTGACACAGGCGATTTTCGGGCGCCGGGTTGTCGGATCAAACGTCTGAGTGGGACTCGATACGTGCGAAAATTAGCAACGGCTGCAGCAGTTAGCCTGGCGTTAGCCTCGGGTGGCGCCTTCGGACTTGGTCTGGGTGACATTGAGATGCGCTCGGCACTGAATCAGCCGATGGATGCCGAAATCAGGCTCACCTCGGTGCAAGCCGGTGAGCTCGATGGCATGATCGTGAAGCTGGCCTCTCCGGCAGCCTTCGCTCGTGCCGGCATCGAAAGGTCCACGGCGCTGACCAATCTGCGATTCACGGTGGACCAGAGCTCTGGTGCACCGATGATTCGTATTACCAGTCAGCAGCCTGTGGTCGAGCCGTTTCTCAATTTCCTGCTCGAGATTGACTGGACCCAAGGCAGAATGGTGCGTGAATACACCGTTCTGCTGGACCCTCCGGTCTTCATGACGCCGACGGCCACCGAGCGCAACACCAGTGCAGATACTCCAGCGGTCGTACAGCGCGGCAATGAAGCGCTGGTCGTTCCGACCCCCATCGAACGCGATCCGATTGACAGCGGTGAGGAAGTCGACCTGGCAGGTCTGGCCGAGGCAGCTTCTGCTGCCGAGGGCCTGTCTGTCAATGCCGATGAGGGCGAGATCGTATCCCTGGAACTGTTGCCCGATGACGCCTTGCTGGGTAGCACGCCTGATGTGAGCCCCGATGCGGGTGAGATTGTCTCCTTGACGGACCTGAGCGCACCCAACAGTGCGGCTCTGGAAGAACGTGAGCAGTTTCTGGCAGAACAACAGGCCAAACTGGATGCCATTACCGTCGAACTGGCTGACTCGGTCGAAGAGATATCCGATACCGCCGTGGTGGATGGCGTGCCCGATGCAGATGTCGACGGCTCGACCATCGTGTCACTGGATGAGCTGACTCCCGAGGTGGAAACGCCAGCGGTCAGCACATCGTCGGCGTCAGCCGATTCATCTGGCAAGCAGGTGACTGTCGGGCAGGGCGATACCCTGTATGAAATTGCCAAGGATAATGCCGGCGGCGTTTCCGTACAGCAGATGATGATGGCGCTGCTGACTGCCAATGAATCGGCATTCATCAACAAGAACATCAACCTGGTCAAGGCCGGCTCGATTCTGCGTGTTCCTGAATCTGATGAGGCGAGCAGACTGACGCAGGCGCAGGCTCTGGCCGCAATTGGCCAGCAGAACCAGCTGTGGCAGGAATACCGTGACACGCTCACCGGTGGCAACACCCGCATAGCCTCTGGTACCCGCAGTGAGAGCGACTCAAGTGCAACACCTGCGTCTGACACCACGGCTATCGACACCGCCGCGCTGGATCCGGAGCTTAGCTCGGATGATTCGCTGGACGGCTTGTCTCCGGAAGCTCGGGCCATTCTCGACAATGCGCGCACCGAAATCCTGGATCGGGATGAGTTGCGCCTCGTTGCCGACAATGCGCCGACCAGCACGACCGCCAGTGCCACAGCGGATGAAACCACCGATAACGACGCCAGTCGTCTGGGTGAGGTCAATCTCAAGCTGCAACTGGCACGTGAGGAGCTGGCGTCCACGCGACTGCAGGCCGATGAGCTGTCCGATCAGGCCAGCGAGCTGCAGGGAACCACCGAAAATCTCGATGCTCTGCTGTCCCTGCGACAGAACGAAATTGCCCAACTGGAATCCCAGCTGGCTGATGCCCGCAAGGCCGGTGAAGAGGCGGCTGCGGCAGCGGCGGAAAATGCACTTGTCGATGCAGGTGATGCCGCAGAGTCTGCGGCTGATGCGCTCAATGAGGCGGCAAGCGATGCGGCTGACAGTGCTGCCGACGCCGCTGATACGGTAGCCGGTACGGCTGATGAGCTGGTGGCAGATGCGGGTGATGCTGCGGATACCGGTGCCGATGCGGTCGCAGATGCGGTCGCAGATGCGGTCGCAGATGCGGTCGCAGATGCGGTCGCTGGAGCAGGGGATGCGGCGGATGAAGCGATCGGTTCGGGTGTCAACGCGCTGACAGAAGCCGGTGAAGAGCTGGCTCAGGTCGAGTTGCTGGGTGATGACGATGCGACTGCTGACAGCGCAACTGAGGCGGAAATTGCGCCACCTCGCCTGCAAAGTACCTGGTATGAGGATTTCATCAACGACCCGAAGCGCATGATGATCGCCGGTATCGGTGGTGTTGGTCTGCTCGGTGTTGTGGGAACCCTGTTGTTCCGTCGCAGACGTCGTGACGAAGAGTTACTGAATTTCGACGAAGCCGATTTCAACGATGATGAGTTGGCGCAGATGCAGGCGCATGCCGACAAGGACGTCGATCTGTCGGGTGCAGGCGTCGCTGCCGGGGCCGCAGGTGCCGCCGCTGCAGGGGCTGCTGCCATTCATGGTCTGGGCGACAAGGATCCAGCGGATCCGACCATGGACGAACTGGCTGACCCCAGTCTGGCGTTTGGTGCCGGGACTCAGACCGCTGCTGCCGCTGCTGGCGATGATGCCATCGATCAGGATGACACCATCTCCGAGGTGGATGTATACCTGGCCTACGGTCTTCATGGGCAGGCTGAAGAGCTGCTGTCCAGAGCAACAGAGCGCGATCCCGACAATCAGGAATATGCAAACAAACTGTTGCAGACTTACCATGCACAGGGCAATGCAGAAGGGTTTCACGAGGCCGCCAGAAATTTTCATGCGCGCTTCGGCGGTGAGGCCAATCCGGAGTGGGTTGCCATCGCGACCATGGGGGCCGAGTTGCGACCCGGTGATGAATTGTATGGTGCGGCTCGAGGCGCGGTAGATCGCATCGGTAGCGGACATTCCGATGGTATGGCACTGGGAGATGACGACTTTCTGCCAGCACACGAAACCGATGAAGGCAGTGTCAGCCGTGATTTTGGCAACGCAGGTGAGGCTCTGGATTTCAACAGCGACGATGAATCCTCGCTGATGGAACAGAGTATCGATCCGGCTTTCGCCTTTGACGAGGATGATCTGGAGGCCACTGGCGATTTCTCTGGTATCGCCGATGAAGTGGCCGCCGAGGCGGGTGACGGCAGCATCGACTTCCCGGGTTTCGAGGCTGCTGACAAGGCTGCCGAGAGTATCGAATCCGACTTGTCCGACATGCCGGAATTGTCCAGTCAGCTGGCGGGTGATATCGCAGCGGACTCGGTAGGCGAGCTTTCAGGCGAGCTTTCAGGCGAGCTTTCAAGTGACCTGTCGGGCGATCTGACCAATGAACTGTCAGCCGATCTGACCAACGGTGATGAGTTGCTGGGTGATGCCCTGACAATGGATGAGCTGGACCGGGTTGCCTCGGTCGATGATCTGACGCTGGATCTTGACCAGCTGTCCGGCGACCTGGAGCTGGACAGTGCAGAGCTGATGAACTCGGATCTGTCAGATCTGGAATTACCGGATCTGGCCGCTGACGATGATCTTCTGCTGGACAATGCCGGCAATGTGGACAACACGGACGAAATGGACACCATGCTCGACCTGGCCAAGGCCTATATCGACATGGGGGACAAGGACTCTGCCAGCAGCGCATTGGACGAAATCGTCAAGAGCGGCAATCCGGAGCAGGTCACTGAAGCCGAGACCTTGCTGCGCAAGATTTCATGATCCACTGATTCCACAGACCCACTTTGACAGAACAGAGAATAGCCCTCGCCGTCGAATATGATGGCGAGGGCTTTTGCGGTTGGCAAAGGCAGCCGCATTGCCATTCGGTCCAGGCCGAACTGGAAAAGGCGTTGAGTCGCATTGCACAGCAACCGGTGACGGTTTACTGTGCCGGACGCACGGATACCGGTGTGCACGCGGCCGCGCAGGTCGTGCACTTCGACACCTCTCTGGACCGTCCCTTGCGAGCCTGGAGTTTCGGCGCCAACTCTCACCTTGACAGGCGTGTGTCCGTGCACTGGGCCGCTGTCATGCGGCCGGATTTTCACGCACGATTCTCGGCCACGCAGCGCAGCTACCGCTATACCATCCTCAATCGTTCCACCCGTCCGGGCTATCAGGCGGGCACCCTGGGCTGGGAGCGGGTGCAGCTGGATGAGCAGCGCATGCACGATGCCGCACAGGTGCTGCTGGGGGAACATGATTTTTCCAGTTTCCGTTCCTCCGAGTGCCAGGCCAATCATGCCATCCGTCGCATGCTCCGAATCCATGTTCACCGCGTACAAGACCGGGTAATGATCGAGGTGACGGCCAATGGATTCCTGCACAATATGGTTCGGATCCTGACGGGTTGCCTGCTGGCGATCGGTCGAGGTGACCGGCCCGTGGGCTGGATGGCGGACTTGCTGGCCGGTAGAGACCGGACAGCGGCCGGCGTCACGGCCCCGCCAAACGGTCTGTGTTTTCTGCAGCCGGGATATCCGGCAGAATTTGGCGTGCCGGATTTTGAAGCCATCAAGGCAACACCCTGGCACCCCTGACATTTTTTCACGGCTGAACGGGCCTGTGAGGCCGTTATCACGCTGTTGCGTGCAAGCTGCATCTGTTAAGGTTGACGACTACCATGGCGCGAAGAACCCGAGTCAAAATTTGTGGAATCACACGCCTGCAAGATGCGCATCTGGCGCAAGAGCTGGGTGCGGATTCGCTCGGCTTTGTGTTTGTGCCAGCCAGCAAGCGTTACCTGAGTCCTGAGGCCGCTGCGAGCATCGTTGGCCAGATGGGGCCCTTCGTGACGCCAGTGGGATTGTTTCTGGACGCGCCGGCCGCAGAGGTCCGTCGTGTACTGGATCTGCTGCCTTCGCTGGTGCCGCAGTTCCATGGCCAGGAGAGCGCTGAATACTGCGAGCAATTTGACAGACCCTATCTGAAGGCCATGGGAGTTGGCAGCGCCGGCACCCTGCCAGACGATGAGCAACTGGCGCCATACAGCCGTGCACTGGGTTTTCTTTTCGACAGCCATGAACCCGGGCAGTTGGGAGGAACAGGAGAGGCGTTCGACTGGACCCGGCTAGGGGCTAGAATGCACAAACCGCTGATTCTTGCAGGCGGGCTGAACGTCCATAATGTAGAGCAGGCAATCCGTCAGACGAAACCCTATGCGGTGGATGTCAGTTCGGGAGTGGAACAGGCCAGGGGTATCAAGGACCCGGAAGCCATGCGGACTTTTCTGGAAGCGGTTCGGCAAGCCGACAGGCAGCCGGAAGCCCGGTCCGAAGACAACTGAAGAACAAGGAATTCGATGAATACAGTATCAGAGCCGAAAGAGGGCCTCATGACCGAACAATTCCCTGATAAGAAAGGGCATTTCGGAATCTATGGGGGCAGTTTCATCGCCGAAACGCTGATGGATCCGGTCAGGGAACTGCAGGAGGCCTATGAGCGTTATCGTCTGGATAACGAATTCATTGCAGAATTCGAATGGGAGCTGAAGAACTTCGTCGGCCGGCCCAATCCTCTCTATCATGCACGCCGTTGGTCGCAGGAGCTCGGTGGCGCCCAGATCTGGCTCAAGCGTGAAGACCTGAACCATACCGGCGCACACAAGATCAACAACACGGTCGGTCAGGCTCTGCTGGCTCGACGCATGGGCAAGAAGCGCATCATCGCTGAAACCGGTGCGGGTCAGCATGGCGTGGCAACGGCCACTGTCTGTGCCCGCTGGGGTATGGAATGCGTGGTCTACATGGGTGAAGAGGACATCGTGCGTCAGGCGCCCAATGTGTTTCGCATGAAGCTGCTTGGCGCCAAGGTCGTACCGGTCACGTCGGGGTCGAAAACGCTCAAGGATGCCTTGAACGAGGCCATGCGCGACTGGGTCGGCAATGTCGACGATACGTTCTACATCATCGGAACAGCGGCAGGCCCGCACCCTTATCCGACCATGGTGCGTGACTTCAACAGCGTCATCGGCAAGGAAATCAAGGAGCAGTCGCTCGAGCATACCGGACGACTGCCGGATTCCATCATTGCCTGTGTCGGTGGTGGTTCCAACGCCATCGGCGCCTTTCATCCCTTCCTCGATGACAAGGGTGTGGAACTGATTGGTGTCGAGGCCGGGGGGGATGGTCTGGAAACCGGACGTCACGCTGCGCCGCTGAGTACCGGCAAGCCGGGCGTCCTGCACGGCAATCGCACCTACTTGATGGAAGACGATGCGGGCCAGATCATCGAGACCCACAGTGTCTCTGCAGGCCTGGATTATCCGGGTGTCGGCCCTGAACACGCCTGGCTCAAGGATATCGGTCGAGTGCAGTATGTCGCGGCTACCGATACCGAAGCGCTGGATGCAACTCACAAGTTGTGCCGAATCGAGGGTATCATTCCTGCCCTTGAATCAGCCCACGCGCTGGCCCATGCGGTCAAGCTGGCACCGACGCTGGGCAAGGACAAGAACATCGTCGTCAATCTTTCGGGGCGCGGTGACAAGGACATCAACACACTGGCCGATATAGAAGGGATCACTCTGTGACACGCATTGCCACACGATTTGCCGAGGCATCCGGCCGCAAGTTGCTGGTGCCCTACATCACAGCCGGTGATCCGGATCTGGATACCACGCTTGCATTGATGCATACACTGGTCAAGGCCGGTGCCGATGTCATCGAACTGGGAATTCCGTTTTCCGACCCGATGGCAGACGGTCCCATCATCCAGGCAGCCTGTGAGCGCGCGCTGAAAAACCATGTGTCACTGGTTCAGGTCATGGAGACGGTCAAGCGTTTCCGTGAAACCGATCAGGATACGGCGGTGGTTCTGATGGGGTACATGAACCCGGTTGAACGACTGGGTTATGCGCGTTTCGCCGAGTTGGCTGCCGATGCTGGGGTGGACGGCGTGCTGACCGTGGACATGCCGCCGGAAGAGGCGGTGGATCTGGTCGCTGAACTGCGCAAGCACAAGCTGGACAGCATCTTTCTGCTCTCGCCGACCACACCTGATGCTCGCATCGAGCTGGTCAGTGAGATGGCCAGTGGTTATATCTATTACGTATCGCTAAAGGGCGTGACCGGAGCCGCAAACCTGGATACGCAGGAAGTGGCCGGCAAGGTTGCGCACATCCAGTCCCTGACGGGAACGCCTGTGGCCGTTGGCTTCGGCATTCGTGATGCAGACTCGGCGGCCGCAGTATCGGAAACGGCAGATGCTGTCGTTGTCGGTAGTGTGCTGGTGGCGCTGGTGGGTGAGCATGGCGCTCAGCCGGACGTCCTGCATTCCAAACTCTTCGAAATTGTCAATGGCATGCGTCTGGCCATGGACGCCAAAGCCGGAGCTGCTGCATGACTACTGACGACACGCCGGGCATCGAGCCGGACAATGCGGAAGACAAGGAAGAGGCAAAGGATAGCAAGGACACCCCCAAACGCCCCTTTCTGACCTCCATTCGACCCATGAGCTGGTTCGAGCGGATGATTCCAGCCCGGATCGGTACCCGCAATGAGGACAAGGGCGCTGTTCCGGAAGGTCTGTGGGTGAAGTGCGACAACTGCTCCAACGTGCTTTATCACGCCGAGCTGGAACGCGCGCAGGATGTCTGCATCAAATGCGGACACCACATGCTGATCGCAGCACGCAAACGTATCGAACGACTGCTCGATCAGGGCGTCAACGAGGAGATCGGTGCATCGGTCGAGCCTGTGGACATGCTCAAGTTCAAGGACTCGAAGCGCTACAAGGACCGCCTGACTCAGGCTGCCAAGGATTCCGGCGAAAAGGATGCACTGGTAGTCATGGAAGGCAAGCTCAAGGGCATGCCGGTGGTGGTCGCAGTATTCGATTTCAACTTCATGGCAGGTTCCATGGGCTCGGTGGTTGGCGAGCGGTTCAGTCGCGGTTGTGATCGCGCTCTGGAGCGGGGCATACCGTTCATCTGTTTCAGTGCCAGTGGTGGTGCCCGCATGCAGGAAGCCCTGTTCTCCCTGATGCAGATGGGCAAGACCAGCGCACAGCTGCGACGACTGGCCGATCGCGGCCTGCCGTACATCTCCGTGCTGACCGACCCGACCATGGGGGGCGTCTCGGCATCGCTGGCCATGCTGGGTGACATCATCATTGCCGAACCCGGCGCCCGTATCGGCTTTGCCGGCCGTCGGGTTATCGAGCAGACCGTTCGCGAGAAATTGCCCGAAGGTTTCCAGAGTAGTGAATTCCTGCTCGAGCACGGTGCCATCGACATGATCTGCGACCGTCGTGACATGCGCGACACCCTGGCCAGATTGCTGGCCAAGCTCAGCGACAAACCTGTCCTGAAATTCGATGATCCGCACGTTGTCACACCCGCCTGAAGTTCCCGGTACAGCCGCGCCGCTGGATGACTGGCTGACCTGGCTGGAAACCATTCACCCTGTGGCGATCGACATGGGGCTGGAGCGGGTCAGTCAGGTCGCTGACCGGTTGCAACTGCGACCGATCAGCTGCCCACTGGTGCTGGTCGGTGGTACGAATGGCAAAGGCTCCACGGTAGCGATGCTGTCTGCCATCTACCGCGCCGCCGGCTTTCGCGTCGGCGCCTACACCTCACCGCATATCAACGAATTTCGCGAACGCATCCGCATTGACGGCGAGATGGCGGGCGAGCGTGATGTCGTCGATGCGCTGGCGTTCGTGGAAGCGGGGCGCGCGCCCGAGACGCTCACGTATTTCGAGTACACGACACTGGCGGCCATGCGGGTTTTCACACAGGCTCAATGCGATGTCTGTCTGCTGGAAGTCGGGCTCGGTGGCCGCCTGGATGCAACCAATCTGTGGGATGCCGATTGTTCCGTGGTGACCAGCATTGCGCTGGATCATGAAGATTATCTGGGGTCGGATATCAGTGTCATCGCCACCGAAAAGGCGGCTATCGGCCGATCGGGCAGGACTCTCGTGGTGGGTGAGCCCGATCCGCCTGCCTCCCTGTCTGCCTTTGCCGCAGCCAAGGGTATCCAGCTGGAACAGGTCGGTCGTCTGAGCGTTGATGCATTACCGTTGACCAACTTGCAGGGCGAGCATCAGCGACGCAATGCCGCCTGCGCAGTGAAGGTGGTCGATACCCTGCAAGCCCGTTTGCCGGTTGCGGCAGAGACGCTGCGCGCAGCGCTGCTCACCATCGGCATACCGGCGCGATTCGAACAGCGGGAACACGACGGGGTGACAGTGATCATGGATGTTGCGCACAATCCGGCAGGTGCCGAAGCTCTGTGCCGGACATGGCAGCAGGTTTTTGCAGACCGCCGCGCCGAGGTCATCTTTGCCGCGTTGGCGGACAAGGATATCGAGGGCATAGTGACCGCACTGGAACCGCTGGTGGCGCACTGGCATTGCCTGCAGCTCGATGGCGGTCGAGCCATGTCACTGCAGCAGTTGGCAAAGACTGTACAAGGGGTCAGCGAACAAGCGCTGAGTCACCATGACAAGGCGGCTGAAGCCTGGCAGGCAGCCAGTGCGGCAGCCCGGAAAGGGGGCGGACTGGTGCTGGTGGCCGGTTCATTTCATACCATTGCAAGCCTGCACGAGGTCTTGAATCGTGCAGGCGTGTCCAGTCATGAATGATTCTTGCTAGACATTGGCGGTGAGCTCTTCAGACAATCAGGAACGTGGCAATCTGAGACAGCGCCTCTGGGGTGCTGCCGTGTTCATCGCGGCCATGGTCATCGTCCTGCCCTTGTTGCTCGATGGTGCCGGTAGTGAAAGCCAGTTCCGCCGCGTGGAGAAGCTCAGGCAGGAGCCGCCGAGCATTGTCGATGCCGATGGCAGGCGGACCACGCAGGCGATTCCAGAGATGCAACCGGTCGGGCCTGGCGGCTCGTCTCTGATCGATCCCGAGGACATCGTGTCGCGATTTCGCCCCGATATTCGTGTGGGTGAGGACGATCCGCCGGACTACATGAAAGCGGAGCAGGAAGTGCGGGAGGTTCTGGAACAGACCCGCAGCAAGGCTCCCCTGACAGCGTGGGTGGTGCAAGCGGGCAGTTTCAACGATCAGGCCAATGCGGTCGCCGTCCGTGATCAATTGCGTCGCGGTGGCTTCGCCTCGTTCGTGCGTGATCGCGAATCGGTGACGGAGCCGTTCAGAGTGCTTGTCGGGCCAATGATCAGTGAAGACAGTGCCAATACGGCGCGGCAGCGGGTCGTCGAGCTGCTGGGCGTCGATGCACTCATCATGACCTATCCCTGACAGCTGTCGAGCAGCTGCCATGATTGTATCGTGGCAGCGCTGTACAACACTGAATCGAATTCATGAAGCCCTTGGCACAGACCTGCGCTCCTTTTGCACGCTGTGTTTTGTTACCATTCGCGCGTATAGCTCCCAGCCTGCAGGCGGAATACCCCCGTGTCTGAATTAGATGTTGTCATTCTGGCTCTTCTGGCCATCGCTGCGGTGGTCGGTACCCTGCGCGGTTTTCTGCGCGAAGCCATGAGCCTGCTGGTCTGGCTGGCCGCGATTCTGTTGACGCTGATGTATACCAGCCGCTTTGCCAGTGTGCTGCCCATCGACAAGGTGGGTAGCGGACAGATACGGGCGACCATCAGTGCCCTGGTCCTGTTTGCAGGTACACTGATGACAGGTAACCTCATCAACTGGATGGTGGGTCGGGCAACGGCCCGCAAGTCACTGGCGCCACCGGATCGTATCATCGGTGCGGTGTTTGCCACTGCCAGAGCGCTGGTCATGATGACCCTGCTGGTGCTGATGGCCAATCTGGTTCCCGACCTGCGACAGGAAGCCTGGTGGCGCGAGTCCCGGGCCATGCCGGTATTCCAGAAGATGGCCCAGTTTGTTCATGCACGTCTGCCAGATGGTACCTGGCAGTATTTCGATTTTCCATTGACCGGTAACTGATCACATGTGCGGCATCATTGGTATTGTTGGACAAGAACCCGTCAGCCCACGTCTGTATGACGGGCTGACATTGTTGCAACACCGTGGTCAGGACGCGGCTGGAATAGCCACGTGTCATGAAGGCCGTCTGGTTCTGCGCCGTGGTGGTGGCCTGGTACGTGATGTGTTCAGTGCCACCGATATTCAGCGTCTGGAAGGGCGTATGGGTATCGCCCACGTTCGCTATCCCACCGCCGGCACCTCCGGGCAGGCGGAATCGCAGCCTTTCTACGTCAATTCCCCGTATGGCATCGTCATGGGGCACAACGGCAATCTGACCAACTCCGAAGTGCTGCAGCGTGAGTTGTTCGAATCGGACCTGCGCCATATCAACACGCGTTCCGACAGTGAGGTTCTGCTAAATGTGTTTGCCCATGAGTTGCAGGACCTCAACCCCAGTACGCATCTGACTGCCGATATGATCTTTGCCACGGTGGCCGCCGTGCATCGACGCTGCAAGGGGGCCTATGCGGTCATCGGCATGATAGTCGGCCGCGGAGTGTTTGCCTTCCGCGATCCCCTGGGTATTCGTCCGGCGGTCATCGGCCATCGTGAAAGCGCGACGGGCACCGAATACTGCATTGCCTCGGAAAGTGTGGCCCTGCAGGGGCTGGGGTTTGCCCTGCTGCGCGATATCGCGCCGGGTGAAGCGGTGTATATCGACATGGAAGGCAATCTGCATACCGAACAGTGCGCACAGAGCCCGGCCTTGTCGCCCTGCGTATTCGAATACGTCTATCTGGCCAGACCCGACAGCATCATCGACAACATCTCTGTATACAAGGCACGCTTGCGTATGGGCGAGACTCTGGCACGGCGGATCCTACAGGAACGCCCTGATCACGACATCGATGTGGTCATCCCGATACCGGACACCAGTCGAACTTCGGCGCTGGAAGTGGCCGTGAACCTGGGCGTGAAATACCGCGAAGGCTTCATCAAGAATCGCTACATCGGCCGCACCTTCATCATGCCGGGTCAGCAACTGCGCAAGAAGTCCGTGCGCCAGAAACTCAGCCCCATCGATCTGGAATTCAACGGCAAGAATGTCTTGCTGGTGGACGACTCGATTGTTCGGGGTACTACGTCGGGTCAGATCGTGCAGATGGCACGTGACGCGGGCGCCAACAAGGTTTACATGGCCTCGGCAGCGCCACCGGTTCGCTACCCGAATGTCTACGGTATCGATATGCCGGCAGCCGAGGAGCTGATTGCCCACGACCGGACGTCTGCAGAGATCGAGAAGGTGATCGGTGCGGACTGGCTGGTGTATCAGGGCCTTGAAGATCTGATCGAGGCGGTGCGCTACGACAAGCACCCGATCGAGAATTTCGAAACCAGCTGTTTTTCAGGTGAATACATCACTGGCGATGTCGACAAGGAATATCTGGAAATGCTGGAACAGCAGCGTTCGGACAATGCCAAGCGACTGCAGAACCCTGCCGACGACCTGATGGTACTGTGATCGGTTGAAGGCCGAAGAAATCGATTTTTCGCGTCTTGCGGTAGTGGGGTAGACGCACGCGGTTCGGCGTCGTTTGTCCGGGCGCCGGGCTTCCGGGCGCCGGGCATCCGGGCGCCGGGCATCCGGGCGCCGGGCATCCGGGCGCCGGGCATCCGGGCGCCGGGCTCAGCCCATACGCAGGCCAGCGCGCTGGAAGTCGCCGACATCGATGCCATAGGCACCGTCACTGTGTGTCGTCTTGATCTGGTAGATATTACCCTCGTTGTCCGTATCCATCTGGGACAGATCAACGATGCGTTGCGCCGTCGGTTCGCCTGAAGCATCCAGAATCATGATGACGCGGGGTCTGAGCTTGTCACTGGTGTTGGACAACACGATGCCCACTTCCTTGTTGATCATCTCGACAATGCTTCCCGGCGGAAAGATACCGACCGAGTCGATGAAGCGAATGACCAGATCTTCATCAAACTGTTTGCCACGCTGAGCGTACAGCTCCTGAATGGCATCCGAGGGAGAAAACGCAGCCCGGTAAGGCTGGTTGATGGTCATCGTGTCGTAGGCTTCCGCGATGGCCACGATCTTGGCGTACATCGGGATGCTGTCATCTGGCAGGCGGCGAGGGTAGCCTTGACCGTCGGGGCGTTCATGATGGGAATGGGCCACGTCAGCGGCACCCGACATCACACTCTTGGTTGACAGCAGAATGTCACGGCCGTAGCGCGTGTGCTTCTGCATCTCGGCCATTTCCGCCTCGTTCAGAGGGCCTGGTTTGTTCAGAACCTCTTCTGAAACGCTGGTCTTGCCAACGTCGTGCAGCATGCCGCAGACACCGACATCTTCCAGCTCACGGTTGTTCATGTTCATCGACTTGGCGATGATGATACTGAGCGCCGCCACGTTCAGGGAGTGCTGGGCGGTCGCTTCATGTTTTGCCTGGATTCGGGTCAGCCATACGGAGGCGTCCGGGTTTCTCAGGATACTGTCAACGCAACCATTGACGGCCTGTTTGACCTTGGTGCCGTCCACTTCGGCGCCCAGACGAATCTCCTCGAACAGGTTGGAGATGGCCTTGCTGGCCAGGGAATGCACTTCCGTGGCGGCATCCAGCTCATCCTCGACCTTGATTTCCTTGTCCAGACCCGAGCCGACGCCGGGGCCGCTCATGCCTGTGGCGGGCGCTGATTTCTGCAGGCTGAACTCGTCGTAGTCCACCCAGACGAACTTGCATTCCTTCTGCACGGCCAGTACGTCGGCGGGGGATTTGAGTTCCAGACCCTGGAACATGAAGCTGGATTCTTCCCAGGGTTTGTCCAGTTCCACCACGAACATGCCGACGCGCAGATCCTTCACGTCGATCTTTTCGTGATGTTTGCGAGTGCGTTGTGTGCGTTCGCGCACAGGTTGGGCGGGCCGTCGTCGACGCCTCTCCGGTTCCTTTTCCTCGCTTTTGAAGAATCTAGTGAACAGCATTATGGTCCGTGACGATGAGCCGCTTGCCAGTAGGGGGACACTTCCGATGTCTTAGGGGGTGAGCGGCATGTAACGGAAAGACTTTAACGTCCGTTCAGCTGCTTACGCTAGTCCATTGTTCGGTCAGCAATTGCCATTGGCCATGCAAGTTCCGACCCCAGTAGAGCGTTAGCTGATACTCATTGGCGTCGCCCAACTGCAGATACATCACAATTCGGGGCTGTGAGGCTTCGCCGGACTGGACAGGGTTCACTTGGGCAAGTCTGGCGCCAGGGGAGAGGCTGGCGGTCTGAGCGGCCCCGGAGAGCGTCAGAGAGGGGTTGTGGAAAATGCTGATATCACGTTTGTTCACGGCATCAAGCAGTTCGGGGTCCGGCACCGTCCGCGTGCGAGTCTGCTGCAGTCGTGCACGTAACAGCTCCTCCGATGCATACAGCTCGAGCAGGCCGGCCTCATCGCGTTGCTGCCAGGCTCGTTGATAGCGTTCAAACAGGGCCTGGAAGCGGGTTTGCTCCTGTTGCCTGCTGGCCGCATTTCGCCAGTGGATATCATGCGTGAGCAGCACCAGCGGTTCAGCGGTTCGAGCTGGTGATACCGTGCTCCGGTTCAGCATGCCCTGAACGCCGGACAGTCGTCGGTACAGGACATTGAAATGATCGTTGGACATGGTCACGCAACCTTCGCTGGAACGGGGTGAGCGATTCCGCTGGTCATGAGGCACCCCATGCAGCCAGATTCCGGAGCCGGTTCTGCCCAGATATCGATCCAGCGCGTTCGGGTAGTTCAGCGTCAGTGCGCCAGCCCCATACAGATCCGGCAAGGAGGCATCGGAACGGTAGCCATTGATCCGGTAGATTCCCAGGGGTGTCTTGTTGTCGCCTTCCACGCGCTTGTCGTAGCCGGCCTTGCCACTGCCGATATAGTGCTGCTGAATCAGGGTGGCTTCACCCGCATTCACGGCCAGATGGTGCATCGACGAGTCGGCCAGATCGACCACGAGCAGAGCGGACACCGCCTTGCCCAGCTGCACGATGTCACCGGGCAGTTTGTCTGGCAAGTGATTGCTGGCCGGGCTGGGGCGATCATGCAAACGAGCCCTGGCTTCCTGCAGCAGACCCTGTAGGCGTTGACCCTGTGCGCGGGCATCGCCGCTTGCAAGTATCTGACGATGTGCTGCACTGGCGCCCAGTTCTGCGGAGAGCAGCTGTGCAAGAGCGGACCTGGGGAATTGACGGGCAGCCTGTCTGGCCAGCACTCGGGCTTCCGGGATCTTGCCATCGCTCAGACTTTGCAAGGTGGCGGCCAGTTGCTGATCCAGAGCTTCGGAGGACTGTGGCAAGAGGTGCGGCGCTGCCCATGCCGGTGTGCACAACAACAGAGTGCACAGCAATGACAATGACTTCACAAACGAGTCTCCTGATAGATTTTCCAGCGAGTGCCGACCAGCCGCAGCAGTAGCAGGCTCTGGCCTCGGCTTGCATTGCTGATGACAACCACGGCATCGTGCGCTGTGAAGCTGATGTCACGCTGCAGCTCTTCCCAGCGCGCATTGGCGTGCAATCGTCTTGATTGCCTGATCGAGGCCGCCGGAAATTCATCGACATAGAATTGCTCGGCCCCCTTTGCGTCGCGCAGCGCTTGCCACCAGGAAAAAAGCTCGTATTCCAGTGTGCTGACCGACCTCAACGATTGCATCACGGCATCCGAGCTCTGCTCACGGCCTTCCAGACGGCCTTCCAGGCGCGCTTTGCCGTCTGCATTGAGACGCGTCGAGTCCTGCCATTCAAGACGCGGCGAACGGACATTGATTGGCGTGTCCAGTGCTCTGGAATAGGCCAGGGATGCCTGGTATTCGTAGATGTTCTGCAGAAGACGGTAGGTGTCTGCGGCTCTGGGGTCTTGCATCAGGGAGCGTTCCAGGTGGGCCACGGCTTCGGGCCAGCGTTCGGCACTGGCTGCCAGCACTCCGCGGTTGTGTGCCAGTTGAGGCAAGCCGGGGCAACGTGCTTCGAGCTCCGCCAGGCCGGCGTCCACCGCCGCGCGGTCAATGGTGGCGGCCAGAGAGCCGGCTGCGGTGACAGCTGCCAGATTACGGCGTGTCTCATTGGTCGCCAGCGCAACGGCTGAATCCAGCTCGACCAGACACCGGGAGTAGGACAATGCCTCGCCTCCGGCACCGTCGGCCGATGCATCCGGCTGCCCCAGCAGCACGCAGGGCCAGGCCACCAACAGAAGTAACGATGTGAGTGGGCGCAAGGGGGGCAGGATTCATCGCAGTCAGGACAGATGAAGTAGTATAACTAACCCCCTTACCTCAACCCACTTTTCAAGGCCACATCCGTTGAGCAATAAAAACAGGTTAGATTCCGAGTCTGGCGCCCCCTTGTGGGCCGACGATACCTTGGCTATCCGCAGCGGTTTCGAACGTTCGCAATACGGCGAACACAGCGAACCCATCATGATGACTTCCAGCTATGTGTACGGAAGTGCGGCAGAGGCTGCCGCCAGATTCAAGGGAGAGACCTCGGGCCCCATCTATTCCCGGTTCACGAACCCCACCGTGCAGTTGTTCGAGCATCGTCTGGCAGCACTGGAAGGTGGAGAGGCCTGTATCGGTGCGGCCTCGGGCATGGCAGCGACGGCCACCTTGTTGCTGGGCACACTGCAGCAAGGCGATGAGATCGTTGCCACCCGCAACATGTTCGGCAGCACGGTCAATCTGTTCAAGAACTTCCTGCCACGCTATGGCATCACGGTGCGCTGGGCCGATGGCCTGAGTGTCGATAGCTGGGCGCCACTGGTCAACAGCAAGACGAAACTGCTTTATCTGGAAACGCCCACCAATCCACTGACCGAGCTGGCCGATATCCGGGCCTTTGCCGACCTGGCTCACGCTCACGGTGCTCAACTGGCGGTCGATAACTGTTTCTGCACACCGGTCCTGCAGAAGCCGCTCTCCCTGGGTGCCGATATCGTGGTTCACTCGGCCACCAAATACCTGGACGGGCAGGGACGCTGTGTGGGTGGTGCGGTTGTGGGCTCGGCCGAGTTGATCGATACGCTGACCTCCTTCATGCGCAGTGCCGGTCCCTGCATGAGCCCCTTCAATGCCTGGGTGTTCATCAAGGGTCTGGAAACGCTGAGCCTGAGAATGCAGCAGCATTGCTCGAATGCCGCTGAACTGGCCGGTTTTCTGGAATCGCATCCGGCTATCCGTCACGTCTACTACCCGGGACTGGCGTCCCACCCCAATGCCGAGCTGGCCAAACGACAGCAGAAGCTGCCTGGCGGCATCCTGTCCATGGAGGTCGATGGTGATCAGGCCGCGGCCTGGCGCTTGATCGATGCCGTCAAGATCTGTTCGATCACCGGTAATCTGGGGGACGCACGAACCACCATCACGCACCCTGCAACAACCACTCACGGTCGCATGACTGCAGAGGATCGACAGCTGTCCGGTGTCGGGGAAAGCCTGATTCGTCTGGCGGTTGGTCTGGAAGATGTCGAAGATCTCAGACGTGATCTGGAACAGGCGCTGGAGAAGGTATGAGTCAACAGGCAGCAGACAGAGCAGCGCAGCTGCATACCTTGTTCAATGCCGGGGTCGATGCCGTTGGCGGTTTTCAGGCAACGCAACGCACCTTGCAGCAGTTTTCTCTGCCAGAACAGGTTCATCTGGTCGCTTTGGGCAAGGCTGCTGACTCCATGGCGGCTGGTGCACTGGCGGTACTGGGTGACAAACTGATTTCCGGGCTGGTCATCACCAAGCATGATCACTTGAGTCAGGCCATCCGTGAGGATGAGCGATTGGAGTGTCATGAAGCGGGACATCCTGTACCTGACAACGCCTCGTTGATGGCGGGCGAACGTCTGTATGACTATGTGGCGGCCATTCCTGCCGATCACCTGCTGGTCTTTCTGGTCTCCGGCGGTACCTCAGCCCTGGTCGAGCATCTGAACGAAGGGCTTGATCTGACCGATTTGAAACGGGAGACCGATCAGTTGCTGGCCAGTGGTGCTGCCATTGGCGAGATGAATCGCCATCGACGCACACTGTCGCAGATCAAGGGCGGCAAGCTGGCCAATCGCGTCCAGTGTCCGGTGTTGCAGCTGTTGATCAGTGATGTGCCGGGTGACAAGCCGGGCGATATCGGTTCCGGACTGCTGGTGCCTGATGCGGCTACCGGCATGGGGCCTGAACTGGCGGTCTGGGACGGCATCGACACGCATATCATTGCCTCGTCGGCTATCGCACAGGACGCCGTTGCAGCTGCCGCTGAGTCCCTGGGTTTGCCGGTGTGTCAGGCAACGGGCAATCTGGACGGTGATATGCCGGATGTGGTCGCAAGATTGGCTGATGTTCTGACCAGCGATGACTTGCAGCCTGGTGTCTATATCTGGGGCGGCGAACCTACGTTGGTTCTACCACCATCACCGGGGCGGGGTGGACGTAACCAGCATCTGGCGCTGTCGCTGGTCGAACCTGTGGCAGGTTCACGGCCTTGCTCAGTACTGGTGTGCGGGACCGATGGAACCGATGGTCCGACTGCGGATGCCGGTGGTCTGGTGCATGAACAGACCCTGGCGAGAGCCCGGGACGCCGGGCTGGATATTGACGACTACCTGGCTCGCGCCGATGCCGGCAATTGCCTGGCACAGCTCGATGCGCTTGTCACCACCGGTCCGACCGGCACCAATGTCATGGATCTGGCCATCGCGGTGGTGGGCAAGGGGTCGGCTGACTGAGCCTATTCGCGAATCTCTACCTTGGCGGCTGCTCGCAACTCTTCCACGTGCTTTGCCAGAGCCTTGCGTACCGCCAGATTGGAAAGACCGGATTTCACGGAATCGAAGTCCGGCAGGGCGGCATCACGGCGATCAACCAGTTTGATCACGTGATAGCCGAACTCTGACGCCACAGGGGCTGCGCTGGTGTCGCCAATTTCCATGTCAGCCACGGCTGCCGTGAATTCAGGGACCATCGTGGTGGCCTGGAACCAGCCCAGATCGCCGCCATTCTCACCCGCGGGGTCAATCGAATTCTCTTTCGCCAGCGTCTCGAAGGGCTTGCCAGCGGCCAGCTCGCTGATCATCTTGTCAGCGTCTTCCTGAGTTTCCAGCAGAATGTGGCTGGCGCGGTATTCGGCGCGGTCGACATTGGCTGACTGGGCGTCGTATTCGGCACGCAGCTCCTCCTCACTGAATGTCATGTCCGCACCTTGCCTGGCAAGGTAGGCATTGGCCATGGTCTGCGTATACTGCAATTGCAGAGAGGCGGCAACCTCGGGTGTCTTGTCCAGCCCCAGCTCCTCGGCAGCCTGCGTCAGCACCTCCAGATTGATCAACTCATCGAGAATGCGGGCCTCATCGGCCTGTTGGCCACCGGCCGTTATCTGTTCGGCGACGTTGCC
This sequence comes from uncultured Granulosicoccus sp., assembly GCA_947499955.1. Classification (GTDB taxonomy): domain Bacteria; phylum Pseudomonadota; class Gammaproteobacteria; order Granulosicoccales; family Granulosicoccaceae; genus Granulosicoccus. The sequence continues at coordinate 2,744 of CANMQI010000005.1, read as the reverse complement.
TATCGAGAGTGTGGAAATGGGGCGCCCGTTGACCGTGGCACGGGCGTCATCGGGAATGCTTCCCGATGCCGCATCGCCAGTGGCATCCTGGGCATGAGCGGCGCCCAGTGAACACAGGGCGGCAAGAATCAGCGCAGGTGCCGACAATCGGGTGGAAATGGCTTTTGCTACAGGCATGTGTAATCCGTTGATTTCAGTTCAGACGTACGGTCAGTCAGTAATAATGAGAATGAGTTCGAACTTTGTGCACCCCATGCAAGCACCGCACCGCAACGGCGTACAATAAGCCGATGATCAAGCTGTTGTCATTATCATGAGTCAGTTTTTCGAAATTCATCCCGAGAACCCGCAGAAGCGGCTGATCGGGCAGGCGGTGTCCATTATCCGCGACGGTGGCGTAATCGTCTATCCCACCGATTCGTGCTACGCACTGGGTTGCCACGTGGGCGACAAACAGGCGATGGAACGTATCTCGCGCATCCGACGCACGGATTCAAAGCACAACTTTACGCTGGTTTGCCGCGATCTTTCCGATATTTCGACGTATGCACGGGTCGATAACGCGATGTATCGCACCCTGAAGTCCCTGACGCCGGCACCCTATACCTTCATTCTGAAGGCAACCAACGAAGTGCCACGTCGTCTGCAGAACCCGAAACGCAAGACCATCGGCATCCGGATTCCGGACAATGCCATCTGTCAGGCCTTGCTCGAAGAGCTGGGAGAGCCAATGATGAGCAGTACGCTGATCATGCCGGGCAAGGAGCTGCCGGAAACGGATGCCGAGGACATCCGCGACCTTCTGGAGAAACAGGTCGATCTGATCATCGATGGTGGTCACTGCGGGTTCGAACCGACATCGGTACTGGCCATGGGTGATAACGGCGACATCGAAGTCACCCGCAAGGGACGAGGGGACCTCAGTTTCCTCGACTGAGTCCTCGAATGAATCAGGTCAAGGGTTAGTGGGATGAACCTGGGGCAAGTGGGCACGTTATAATCCCGGCAACCGGGAGCCCTTGATGCAAGCAGATCCACCACCGACAGCACAGTCGGACCCACCGAACGATGCTGTGGTGGACCAGACAGTAGAGCAGGCAGCTGCCCTGATTGCGGCAAAGATCGTACCCATCGCCAAGGTGCAGGGTGAACCCTTCACCCAGCTGCCGCTCGACCTTTATATTCCGCCGGATGCGCTGGAAGTCTTTCTCGAGGCGTTTGAAGGCCCTCTGGACCTGCTGCTGTACCTGATCAAGCGCCAGAATCTGGATATCCTGAATATTCCCATCGCCGATATCACGGCGCAGTACATGAAGTACATCGGCCTGATGGAAACCATGCGCTTCGAGCTGGCCTCGGAGTACCTGCTCATGGCAGCGATGCTGGCCGAGATCAAGTCACGCATGTTGTTGCCAAGGGTCGAGGAAGACGGTGATGATGAAGACGATCCTCGGGCGGAGCTGATCAGGCGCCTGCAGGAGTACGAGCGCATCAAGAAAGGGGCTGTTTCCCTGGACGAACTGCCGCGCCTTGAGCGTGAGCTGCATGTGTTGCAGGTTGTGGCGCCAACTATCGAGCGGGATATTCCCCAGCCGGACATCTCCATGAAGGAGTTGATGAAGGCACTGTGCGATGTGGCCGACAGGGCACATCTGACCGGCCATCACAATATTTCCCGGGAAACCCTGTCCGTAAGGGCCAGAATGAGTGATGTGCTGTCGGCCCTGAAGGTGGGTGAGTTCTGTGAATTCTCTACCTTGTTTAACCCTGAAGAAGGACGGTTGGGGGTTGTTGTCACGTTTCTGGCGATACTCGAGCTCTGCAAGGAGGCAAGTATCGATATCATGCAGTCCGAGCCTTTCGCTCCGATCTATCTGACACCGCGTAGTGCAGCCGTAGAGCCTGTTGACACGTCGCCCGGACCGGTCGAATTGCCTGACGGCGAAGCGTCGTAGTCGGCTACTGCCGAAAACCCCCAACGTACCAGAGTCACGATACTTACGATGGACGCCCAACAGACGAGAAATATTCTCGAAGCCTGCCTGCTTGTCGCTGGCAAGGCGATGAATATCGGTCAGCTCGAGAGTCTGTTCGAAACAGACATGGACAGGCCTGATCGTAACGAGATCAGAGAAGCACTGACCGAATTGCAGGCCAGCTATGAGGGCCGTGGCATCGAGCTGGTTGAAGTAGCATCCGGATGGCGCCTGCAGACGCGCGCCAGCATGGAACACTGGGTAGCCCGCCTGTTCCAGGAGAGAAACCCACGTTATTCCCGTGCCCTGCTGGAAACTCTGGTATTGATTGCCTATCGCCAGCCGATCACGCGTGGCGAAATAGAAGAAGTGCGTGGTGTCGCCGTCAGTTCCAACATCATCAAGACATTGCAGGAACGCGAGTGGGTCAAGGAAATCGGCTACAAGGATGTGCCGGGCAAGCCTGCCCTGTGGGGGACGACACGCCAGTTCCTGGACTACTTCAACCTCAAGCGCCTGGATGAATTGCCCACCCTGGCAGAGGCGCGCAGTCTCGAAGAAATCGACTCCGCACTGGCCGCAGCAGCTGAAGCGACCCTGGCCGATGGCGAAGCCGCCAATGACGAGGCTGCGGAAGGTACTGAAGGCGCTGAAGGTGCACAAAGTGCTGAAGGTGCTGAAGGTGCTGAAAGTGCTGAAAGTGCTGAAAGTGCTGAAAGTGCTGAAAGTGCTGAAAGTGCTGAAAGTGCTGAAAGTGCTGAAAGTGCT
>CANMQI010000004.1 GCA_947499955.1 uncultured Granulosicoccus sp. | reverse complement strand
CTTCCACCTGGGCGGTCTCGACTTGTATCCGGAAACGGCTCCAGAATAAGCCTGCCCACACGAATGCCGGAAGACCCGATATCTTTATCGATAATGGACTGACTGAGCTATGTCTGGACGATGGGGTGATCTGGGCAACCACATTGTTTTTCCCGGAACAGGTCAATGGCGATATCGTCTTTGCATGAAATGCGATCTGGTCATTATCTGTAGATCACTGACAAAACGAGCACGGCAACGAAAGACCCGAAGCATGGAAGCTTCGACCGAACATATGCCACTTCAGTCCACGCAAATGTCGACATGTGCACCGTTGAAACTGCCTTGCGTTGGCTGATCAGCGCAAGCTCGTTTCCATCAGATGATTGGTCAGGATCACACCTTCTCGCGTGATACTTTGAGACTTGACCAGCTTCCAACCGAGTTTTTCGAAGAATGGCCTGGCCATCTCACTGGCCTGGGTATGCACCTGGGAGACTCCCTGCAGACGGGCTTCTTCGAGAAGGTATTCATACAAGGTGGTCCCGACACCCTTACCGATGTAATCCGGCCGGACAAATGCCAGGTCGATGTAGCCAGTGTTGTCCAGCGTCATGAACCCTGCAATATCACCGGATTTCTCAGCAACGAGTGTCGTGATGCTGCGCAGCCGGGCAGACCAGCGCTGAGTGTCGGGTACCTGCCGCGCCCAGGCTTCCCGCTGTTCGGCCGAGTAGAAGCGGCCAGTTCCATGACGAACCGAATCGAAGTAGAGCCGAGCAAGCGTCTCGGCATCTGCTTCTTGATACTTGCGGACCTGGAGTGTCATCAGCTCAGCCGGCCTGTGGATAAGGCACCAGCATGACAGGTATTGCCCAGATTCTGCCAATGGATGCCCGATCAATTCTTGCCTGGAAACTAGTGTCACACCAGTGCCCAGGAGAGCCGTATCGATGCCTGCATCGACTGCCCCGGCAACAACTCCCTCAAACCCGGATAAGCAGTCAGATGAAAGGCGTCAACCGGATGCGACACCGGCTCGAGGCAGAAAAAGTCTGCGCTGCGACCCGGTGAGTACAGGATGGCATTGTCCAGACTGTCAGACGCCTCAACCGTACAGGAGACAGCTTGAGCCCCCTGTGTGATCACGGCCTTTCCTCGCCAGCCGGTAAAGCAGTGGTTCACAGGCTCAACTGGCAAGCTTCGAGCCCGCTCGAAACTCCAGTCAGGAGCATCACAAAGTCGCAGTGCTGTCGTCGGCAAGTGCTGATGATCTTCCATCCAGACCTCCCGTGCGGTGAAGCTCAGACGAGTCTCGACACTACGCGGAAACCAGGGATGAAAGCCGCAGCCGAAGGGCAAACCATGCTTACCAGTATTGGTCATGGACAAGAGGATGACCAGCCCTGTCTCCAAGAGCTTGAATTCCTGGCTTGCCTCATAACGCCATGGGCCAATCCTGCCATCGCCAAGTGTCATCCGTGCTTGGTCAACACCCTGTTGGATCTGCCAACTCCGTTGAAAGCCATCTCCATGGATCGGAAAAGGGTCGTCGTCGAAATTGCTCTGTAACCGGTGAAACTCACCTTTCCAGTGAAAGCCTGCTTTCGAGATACGGTTGGAGAAGGGCACGAGTATGTTGCTTGCCAGCGTAAACGGGTTACTGACATCTCCGTTCCAGGGACGCAGCACGGGCCGTCCACCCACGTCCAGACGAGAGATCGCCCCACCTAGCGAGGGGGCAAGCTCCAGACGGGCAGATCCGACCGAGAGAGTGCCAAGTGCTACCATCCGCCGTCTATCGCATAGTTCTGGCCAGAGATCATGTCAGAGGCCGGCGACACCAGAAAATGCACCAGATCGGCGACATGTTCTGGCTGGATGCGGGATTTCAGGCATTGGCGATCCAGTACCCAGTCATTGTATTCCTGCAAGCGATCACCAAACACGCGATCTTCCGCTTCCGAAACAACGGCTCCGGGCGAGACTGCGTTGACATTGATTCCGTGAGGGCCCAGCTCTCGAGCCATCGATTTCGTCAGGCCCAGCATGGCCCCCTTGGAGGTGATATAGGGCACATATCCATCCCATTGTCCATTCAGAGTGATGGAGGTGAAGTTTACTATTTTACCGTAGCCGCGCTCTTTCATACCGCGTGCACAGAGTCGGCTCAGCACGAAGGCTGCAGACGAATTCACACGAATCTGGTCTTCAAATTCTGTCAGTGTAAACTCCTCATGAGGCTTGTTGATGATCAGAGCTGCATTGTTGATCAGAATGTCAAATCCACCCTCTGATTCTGCCAGCTCGCTGACCCGTTTTTCCGTGGCCTTCAGATCGTTGAGATCGCAACCGATAAAACTGATGTCGCTCCCCAGCATCACGGCTCGTGACTCGGCATCGTCACTCTCGGGACGATCCAGAATCGTGACGAGTGCACCCTCATTGGCCAGTTTGATGGCCTGTGCACGCCCCAGCGTACCCAGGCCGCCGGTTAACAGGACTTTCCTTTTCGGTAATGTCGTCATTGCTGTCTCCTCACAACACGCTCAGGATTTCGTCCATGTTCGTGTCTTCTGTGCGTTTATCCAGTACCACCTCACCTCGTGCCATGGCGATGATCCTGTCGCAGCATTCAAAAACGTGGTGGATGTTGTGGCTGATGAAAATGCCGGTAATGTTGTGCTCTTTCAGACCACGAACGAACCCTATTACCTTGGCTGTTTCCTTGACTGCCAGATGGTTGGTGGGCTCATCCAGAATCATCACTCTTGACTTGAAATGCATCGCACGGGCAATGGCGACACCTTGTCGCTGGCCTCCGGACAATTCGCCCACAAGCGCATCCGGTGAGCGCAGATGCAGGTCCACGTCGGCAATGGCCTTGACGCTTTCCGCTGCCATCTTCCGGCGGTCCATGATGCCCATTCCCATGAAAGAGAACTTCAGTGGCTCACGCCCTATGAACAGATTGCGTGAGATACTCATGGTAGGCACCATGGAGTTGTATTGGTAGATCGTCTCGATACCCAGGTCCATGGCATCACGCGGGTTTCTTATTACAGCCCTGCTACCGTCAAGGAAGACCTCTCCCTCACTTGCTTCCTGGGCGCCCGACAGTATATTGATCAGGGTAGATTTTCCGGCGCCATTGTCACCAATCAAACCGACGGATTCGTTCGGAGCAAAGTCCAGTGTCACGCCTTTCAATGCATGTACGCCGGAATACCACTTGTGCAGATTGCGTACCGAGATGATGGGTTGTGTCATGACCTCAGGTCTCCACTTTGATCGCTTTGGCGCGTTTGCCCAGCCAGGAATTCACGACCACGGCAAAGATGGTCAGGAAACCGATGGCGAACTTGAACCAGTTGGCATCCACCTGAGAGAGCACCAGTCCGTTATCGATGACTCTGATCAGAATCGCACCGATTACACCGCCCAGAACAGCACCGATACCACCCGAGAGCGCCGTTCCGCCAATCACGGCCGCAGCAACGGCTTGCAGCTCCCAGCCTTCCCCGATGGATGGCAGGGGAGAGCCGAGACGCAGCACCTGAATCATGCCAGCAAAACCTGCAAGCATTGAACAGAGCATGAAACAGGCGATCTTTACTCTGGCAGTCGGAATACCCATGGCTTTTGCGGCAGGCAGGAACCCGCCTGTTGCTCTTATCCAGTTACCGAAATTGGTTCGACTCATCATCAACGAGGCCAGAACGGCGACCAGGACGAACCAGATGAATGACATCCGGAAGAGATCTCCCGGTCCGACGAACACGGTAAACAGCCAGTTGGGCAGGTCGTTGGGCAACAAGGGGGGGAAACCGCCAGAAACAACGATCGTCAGAGAACGCGCGATGAACAACATGCCCAGGGTCGTGATGAAGCTGGGTATATCGTACTTTATCGTCAGGTAACCGTTGATGAATCCAATCACCGCGCACGCCGCCATACCGATGAGAAAGGCCGGTATGAAAGCCATGCCATCAGCCAGAAACACCGCCATGGTCATGGGCATCAGTGCAAACACCGATCCGACAGACAGATCGAACTCGCCGCAGATCATCAGGATGGTGACGCCGATGACCATCAGCCCTATCTCGGGCAGAATGCCGAACAGGCCGCGCAGATTGTTGAGATTGAGAAAGACACCGTCTGATTTGACTTGAAAGATGACCAGTAGAAAGACAAGCAGAACCATTGCTGCCAGTTCAGGCTTGTCCAGATATATCTTGAGAAAACGTTTCATCCGTCGGTATTCCTCCTCGGATTTGCGGCCGAGCGTGGCCAGCTACAGGTCTGGGCAGCTCAGCTATTTGGTGGTTGATGGCCGAATGTCGCCAGCGTCCGGGAATGTCGGTTCGGCCGATTTTTGATGGTCAACCCGGTCTTGCCTGAAATGGCAAGACCGGACCTTCTGAATCCAGGCTGACTAACGCAGACCCTTGACTGACAGCTGGAAGATGGATTCTGCATCGTCGGGAGTCACGATTGCCTGTCCGGTGTCAACATCGGCAGGCGCAAGATCGATCTTGTCAGCGAGGTAGGCTTGCATGACGGGTATGAATCCCTGCATGTAGGGTTGTTGATCGACTTCTGCCTGGATATAGCCAGCCTGCATCTGCTGCACGGCCTCTGGCACCAGATCGAATCCACCCAACAGCACCTCGCCAGGATCGATACCACGATCCTTCAATACCCGTGCAACTCCGGCATGCCAGAAGCCCGTATCGACATAGGCTGTCGTGTCAGGGTTGGCGTTGAGAAACGCACCGACGCGATCTGACGTCACGGCAAGGTCCGTTCCGGAGTCGATACGTTCGTACCGGATGTCACGCTCGGGATGTTCGGCGATGTAGTCGTCCATGAACTGGATGACGCCAGCGCCGCGAGCCTCGGACCAGTTCTGACCCGGCGCCGATACACCGACAAGCACTCGGATCGGCCCCTCGGCGGGGAAGTGGGCGGATAGAGCGCTTCCCAGTGAATAGCCGGCTGGTGTGAAGCCTTGACCGACGAAAGCCTGCCGAGCATTGCCTTGCGCACCTTCGCTGTCATCCACATTGACTGCAATGACGATGACACCAGCGTCTACAGCTCGTTGGATGATGTCGTCAAACGCATGGTCGTCAACAATCGAAGTCAACAGAACATCTGGTGAACGCGCCAGGCCGGCTTCCATGTTGGCAGCCTGTTGTCCAACGGAACCTTCAGTCTGGGTAAATATCATCTGGCAATCTGCTTCGATCTTCGAGCAAGCATCTTCATAGCCCTTGTTGACCGCCTGCCAGAAGGTGTTGGACGCCGACGAATGGTGAGTGAATACGATGTTCAGTCCATCGGCCTGGACGGCATTTCCCATCACCAGGGTGGCCACCGCGGCCGGGATCAGTAATTTCTTCACCTTGATATTCCTCTCGTTTTCTTTGAGTTGTCGTTAATGTCAGATATCGTTGACACCTGAAGTCTTGCGATAGGTGGTAAATGCCTTGTCCAGTTCCGGATTCAGTTCCATGCCGAGTCCGGGTCCGGGAGGAACCGTGATACGGCCCTTTTCCACAGGTGGTAGGGCGGTTACCAGGTCCCGGTACCAGGTGCGATAAAAGGCTCTGACACTCTCCTGAACCAAGGCATTAGGGGCATTGAGTGACAGATGCGTGGATGCACACAGAACGACAGGGCCGGTGCAGTCGTGGGGGGCGATCGGCAGGTGCCAGGTTTCCGCCATCGAGGCTATCTTGCGCGCCTCCGACAAACCACCGCACCAGCTGATGTCCAGATTGAATACACCGGCAACCCCGGTCTCGATCAGGTCGCGGAAAGCCCAGCGACCGGCGAGAGTCTCAGACGCAGCAATCGGGGCCTTGCTGGCGGCGCCATATCGCTTCAGGCTGGACAGACTGTCCATCTTGATCGGATCTTCGTGCCAGAATGTGTTGTAGGGTTCCAGTGCACGGGCAATTTCAATGGCGGGCAACAGCTGCCACATCAGATGGAACTCAACCATGATATCCATCTTGTCGCCTACGGCCTTGCGAATCTTGTCGAAAGGCTCCAGACAGGATTTCAAGTCAGTGGGGGATATGTACTGACCCCGCGTTTTCTCTGCCGCGACGTCAAAGGGCCATATCTTCATTGCGGTGATGTTGTCTTCAAGCAAAGAAACAGCCAGCTCGTCAGCACAGTTCATGAAGGCATTCAGATCGTCATAACCACCCTCTGTGCTGGATTTCAGCGCATAGTTCGCAGTATTCTGGCCAGTAGCCTGCTTGATGTATTCGGTGCCCGCACAGGTGTTGTAGGTACGGATGTCCTGGCGTGTAAAACCTCCCAGCAGTTGAGCTATCGGTTGACCTGTTGTCTTGCCGAACAAGTCCCACAATGCAATATCGAAGGCCGAATTGCCGCGGGTTTCTACACCAGACGAACGAAAGCCCAGATACCCGACGAGATCAGCCGACAGTTTGTCGATTTCCAGAGGGTTGCGCCCGATGACAATGGGCGCGACAGTCTCGTGAATGTAGGCTTCCACGGCTTTCGCTCCAAAGAACGTTTCACCCAGTCCGACGAGGCCTTCATCGGTATGCACTTGCAACCACAGCAGGTTGGGTCGCTCTTCGATACGGATGGTTTCGAGCTTCGTGATTTTCATGAGCTTGCCTCAAGTCAAGCCGGCATCAAGGAGGACCTTGGTGCTGTTGTCAAAATGAACCTCCATCAGGCTTACCGCCTTCTGCGGATCGCCAACGGCAATGGCATCGGCGATATCGATATGGTTCTGCACCATGGCCATACGCAGTTCCTGCTGTCGTCGCATGCGCCAGCCTATTGGCCAGCTCTGTCTGGAAATGCCCTGAAACGCGCCTACCGTCATGGCGAATACAGGATTTCTGGAGGCCTGTGCAATCATCTGGTGGAAGGCCAGGTCATGCTCCATGACACGGTCAGGTTCATCGATGAACTCCATCATCTTCCCGGCATGTGTGCGTATCGCCTGTGCTTCCTCTTCGGTGCGGCGCAGCGCAGCCAGCGTGACCGTACGGGATTCGATGGTGCGTCGCACATCGTAGATTTGCTGGATACTGATCTGTTCTGTCAGAACACCATGCTCGATCATCAATGACATGGCTCCATGATCCAGTTGCGCAACGGTAGCCCGTTTGCCTGCGCTCAGGTTTATCAGGCGCATGGCGGCGAGAGACCGGAAAGCTTCACGGACAACGCTTCTGGAGACATCAAGTTCCTTCGCGAACTTCGTTTCACTCAGCAACCGATCACCGGGGCCGAGACCGTTGCTGCGGATGTACTGCGTGATGGCACCGACAGTATCACCGACCAGGTTGCTTCCGTTTCCGCTGTTCTTTTCGTCGATCATGATCTTTCCTGGCGCCTGAAATGGCACAACTTGTCTGACAGGTTTATTCAAACCGATTACCATGTATTTGTCCAGCCCCAATTGACATAATCATGAAGAGGAGAAGGCGCATGGCAGTCGAACTGGTGTATGCAGCAGGTAACACCGTTGGTGAAAGCGTGATCTGGGATGTGCGCGAGCAGAGACTGCTTTGGGTCGATATCGTGGAAAAGACCGTTCACGCCTTGACAACGGCGACGGGGAAGCATCGATGCTGGCCGACCCCGGAATTCGTCACCTCCATCGGGTTACGCAAGGACGGTGGTGCCATCGTCGGCCTGACCAGGCAAGTATGTCTGTGGGATTATGATGATTCGTTCAGACCACTTGCCGATGTCGAGGCGAATATGCCCGGAAACCGGCTGAACGAAGGTGTGGTAGGACCTGATGGCGCGTTCTGGATCGGCACCATGCAAAACAATATCAGTCCAGAAGGCAGCCCTGTGGACATCACTTCCGATACAGGCCGGCTCTATCGGTGTACAGCGAGTGGGGATGTCATCGCACTGAATGACGAGCGCTTCGGCATCACCAATACATTGGTCTGGTCAGATGAAGGCAGCGTGTTCACCGCAGACACGCTGAAGAACGAAATCTATCGATACCACTATGACCCGGACACCGAACGCCTGACAGACAAGCGTACCATTCTGTCAGGATTTGATCGTGGTCTGCCCGATGGCTCTACCATGGACTCGGAAGGATACATCTGGAATTGTCGTGTCGTGAATGGCGCTTGTATTGTCAGACTGGCACCGGATGGTCGTATCGACCGGATTATCGATCTTCCCTGTTCATGGCCGACGAGTTGCACATTTGGTGGGCAGAAGCTGGATACACTCTTCGTGACGTCTGCCAGATTCACGATGGATGCAGCACACCTGGCAACTCATCCTGAAGAGGGAGGCTTGTTCGCCATCAAGCCGGGGGTGACCGGTTTGCCTGCACATCGGTTTGCCTGAGACACGTCCCATAGTGCGGCGTGTCCGATGACAAACTGACCCCATATAGAATCCAATCAGAGTCTCGTCATCTACCGTCCGTCTTGCAAGACTCGGACGTGCATGGTCATTGCTCAACTTGGTCAAAACTCAGCTTGAACTTCCCACCGCCATGCCCGGCGGGCAAGGTGACGGTGTCCGCACTGATCTTCAAGTCAGCCTCATCCAGTGTTGCTGCGGTCAGGGTGCGGCCGGCAAACCGGAGTGTCTCATTGATGTTTGATGCGCCAATCTCGGCATGGAAAGACGATTCACTCAGCGACGCATGATTCAAGCTGCCGCTAACCGTGCCCGACATCAGCTCGGCATCCTTGACTCTGATGGTCCAATGTGACCCTTCGTTGAGAATGCTCAGCACGCCCCAGGCCGTTATCATCGGTCCGAGCTCACCGTCAGCCTGAAACGGCGACAGGCTGATTCCTTGCCAGGGCGTGTCATCGAACACCTCCTTGACCCGCAGTGCAGGCAGCATGGCACCCCAGGTATAGAAGGTGTCCGTATCGGACTGGTCTGCAATGGCACCGGTTTCCGCGTGGTAGTTCTCACCACACTGTCGCTGTTGCCATCCTTGATTGAACAGATTCAGGCTCTTGCTGGCCAGTGTGCTGGCCTCGGTGGCACGTCCATAGCGGCGCAGCCCCTCATAGACCCAGTAATTCAGGGGAGCCCAGATTCGGCCTCGCCAATAGACATTGTCCTGATAAGCGGGGTCATCGCGGGTGGCCGATGGCAGCACGAACTGCCCACCGAATTTCTCTTCCGGTATCAGGTAATTCTCGATGAGACTATCCACCTGAGCCTCCGTGGCAATCCCTGCGGCCATTGGAAAGAAAGAGGTCGGCGCTAGCGGCTGCACGAAGCGGCCATCCATCATTCGGTTGGCAAAGACACCACGCGAGTCATCCCACAGCCAGTCGGCGATGCGTCGTTTATGAGCTTCGCTTTGCTGTTCAAGGCGTACTGCGGCTACATCCCGCTTCAGCAGCGCAGCCATCTGTGCCAGGATCTCGCCATCCAGTGCCAGAAGGGAATTCAGGCCCACATCGGCGGCCTGGATGAGTCCGGTGCTGGCATCGAATTCTGCCGGGTCATGCACCGCCATGTTGTCCATGGATGATTCATCCTTTGCAGCAAGCTTGGTACCCTTGTACAAGCCGTCACCGATATCCAGACTGGTGCCGTACGCCACCAGCCCGGTATCGTGCAAGCTGCGCCGACGCCACCACCAGTCATAGTTGGCCAGCAGCTTCGGAAAGGCCCATTGCAGCAGTTCCGTGTCCTGAGAATTGCGATAGCAACACCAGATGACGTAACTGACGACAGGAGGTTGCGAGCGATCCAGCCAGGCATCGTTGCCAGTGACCAGACACGGGAAGTTGCCCTCATCCGTTTGCCAGGCGAACACCGCTTCGATATTGCGTCGAGCCTTCTCGGTATCGTAGCGACTCCATAACAGGGCGTGATACATGACATCATTCATCCAGATACCAAAACCGCCGAACTTCTGCCGGTTCCAGAAGCGTGTCAAGACCGTGTAGCTGCGCTCATTGACAGGGTCAAAGACGTGATTCCAGGCAAGGACATCGTGTATTGCTTCAAGCGCACCTTGAGCCTCGGAGTCTTCGTATTCTGCAACCACATCGGATTCATCGCTTGCCGCTGTCATGGCGCCCAGTGAAACCTGCCTGTTTTCCAACGGCTCAGCTCCATCATCCATTGCCGCGGCGTCCGTGTTCGGCAAGAACGGCTTGTCGATCGGCGACCTGGACCCACTGTTTGTCGATTCGGCCATGTTGAGCGCGACGCGGCAGGACATCGATGGTGCCTCTTCCAGATTGAAACGCAATACAGCACAGGCCCCGGACGTTCCGCGGGAGCCAAGGTAGAAATAGCCCTTGTCGGCGTATTCATCGAGAAGGGCGGGCAGGTCATCATGAAAGGTTGCCATCAGGGGCAGCTTTGCCGTGCTGACCGACAATTGCGGGCCGGACTCGTTGTCGCTGGTCAGAATCCCGGTCTCACGATCAAACCGGAAACCGACCCCTGGCGGCGCGCTGAAGCACAGGTTGACCCAATAGCGCAGTCCCCATTCACCGTGTGCATCACAGCGCCAGTGGACACCCATGGTCACCGGGTCTGCCAAATCATATTGCCAGTGAAGCGCAGTCTCTTCATGGCTGGTATCAAAGCAGATCCGGGCATTGCTGATACCGCGTTTCCCGAAGCGAACAAGCTCTCCGGGTGGAATGGCACTGGCGCTGTTGGCACGTGCTGAGTAGAGCACCGGGGTCAGGGTAAACCCCGTGGGCAGGTGGGACAGCTCGATGGGTCTGTCAGCTGTCCAGGTGCCCCAGCAGTGTTCAGTCGGCGTCATGCTGCACTCCAGGCATTCAGCAGTGTATCCGTATCGACCAGTTCAATCTGCTGATCGAAGCGTGGGTAGATGTGCGCCAGACAAGCGGCATGCGACTCGGGAGCGGAACTGGCGCAGGCGTCGGTGACCACAATGACGCGATAGCCCAGATCAACCGCAGACAGTGCCGTGGCCAGCACGCAGACATCCGTCTCGATACCGAACAGCACCAGAGCGTCTGGTTCAGCTGCACGAATGTGACTGACGAAAGACACGCTGTCGAAGGCATCGTGAGTCAGCTTGTCAAAGTATTGCTCGGTTCTGGCAAATGGCTGCAGCGCAGGATGAACCGCCAGTGCCGCATCACCCAGATTGTCACGTGTCACCGATGCCCAACGTCGGTAATATCGCTGCCAGGTACCCTGTGCTTCAGCGGCATTGCTTGCGGTGATGAAGCGCGTGAACAGGCAACGTTCGGCACCTGCCTGAGCGAGGCGTTCGCACTGCGGCAGGATGGACAGCCCTGTCTCTGCAAACCATTCTCCCGGCTCCAGGAACAGGCGCTGCATATCGATACAGACCATCAGGCTACGTGTGGTCAAGGGAGCATAAAGTGGTGAGGTCATGTTCGATACACAGATCTGTAGTGATTGAGTCTGCCCAACCGTATCAGGCATTCATCACGATGGTATGAGAAGGGTGCCAGACAATGGTCACCGGACTGCCTTCTGCAAACAATGGCGCGCCGTTATTCTGGGCGAATACCCGAAGGGTCGTGTCATGCCACGCCAGCTCATAGCTGAGGCTGCTGCCGGCAAAGATGTGTCGGACAACTGTTGCCGACAGTGTATTCATACCTGGTTCGGGCGTCTCGTCAGAACGCAGCAGATGCATTTTCTCGGGGCGCACGGCACAGACGATATCCCGGCTGTCGAGCACGTCAGGGTTGTCGCACTGAATGGTACTGCCGCTTTGTAGCCGGACACTGCAACCTCCGGCACCGGGCAGAAAACTACCGGTTTGCGCAGACAAGAGGTTGGCGTCACCGAGAAAGGTTGCCGCAAAGGGCGTCGCCGGGTGTTCATAGATATCCAGCGGAGCACCTTGCTGCACCAGAACCCCGTGGTTGAGAATGCCGATGCGATCACTCAATGTCAGCGCCTCCTCCTGGTCGTGTGTGACCAGCAAGGTGGTAATACCGACCTCGCGCTGGATGCGTTTCAGCTCCACCTGCATTTCCAGTCTGAGAGATTTATCCAGCGCACTCAAGGGTTCATCGAGCAGCAAGACACGCGGGCGAAAGACAATCGCGCGAGCCAGTGCCACGCGCTGCTTCTGACCACCGGACAGTTCGGCAGGCTTGCGTGACTCCAGTCCCTGCAGACGCACCAGCTCGAGCACCTCGTGTACACGGCTGCGAATCTCGGCTCGGGCAGTGTGTCTGACGGTCAGAGCAAAAGCGATGTTGTCGTACACCGTCATGTGAGGAAACAGTGCGTAATTCTGGAACATCAAACCCACCTCGCGTTTTTCAACGGGGATGGACTCCACCGATTCACCGCCGATGGTGATGGTGCCGGTATCGGGGAAATCGAACCCGGCAATCACCCGCAGTAGTGTTGTCTTGCCACTGCCGGAAGGGCCCAGCAGTGCGTAGAAGCCGCCATCGGCAAAGTCGATGGAGACGTTGTCAAGCGCCCTGAACGATCCGAACTGCCGGCTGACGCCATTGACCGATATGGCTGCCATCAGCGAGTTCCTCCGAATTTGTACAAACGGGCTACAGCCAGCAGCAGCACCATGGATACGCTGATTACCAGCGTGGCAATGGCATTGACTTCGGGAGTGAACCCTTTGCGAATGGCAGTGTAGATCTCCACGGGCAAGGTCGAGACACCGGGCACCGCCAGGAAATAGGACACCACGAACTGATCAAACGATACGGCAAAGGCAAACAGGCCTGCTGCAACCACTCCCGGCAGCAGATAGGGAAGGGTGACGTAGCGAAGCACCTGCAGCGGGCTGGCACCGAGCGAGCGTGCAGCCTCCTCCAGTGTCCTGTCAAAGCCTGCCAGACGCGCCGATACCACGATCACCACATACGGCAGAGCCAGAGCCACATGACCCAGCAACATCGCATGCAGTCCGCGTCCGATGCCTATCCAGAAGAAGAAGATCAGCATGGATGTGCCGATGATCAACCAGGGGATGGCGATGGGCGGGTAGAGCAGGATCTGTAACAGGCGTTTGCCGGGGAACTCGTATCGAAAGAATGCCAGCGCCGCCGCAGTACCCAGCAGAGAGGCAATCACCGTGGTCATCACCGCCAGTTTCAGGCTGTTGATGCCGGCATCGATCAGTTTGTGGTTGGAAGCCAGTGCGCGGTACCAGTCCAGAGTCAACTCCAGCGGCAGGGCATAGAGAGGTGATGCGTTGAAGGACATGACGGCCATGACCACGATGGGCACGTACAGAAACAACAGAATCACACCAAGGTACACCTTGCTCAGCGTGGTCAGGTATCGAGTGGGCCGCTTCATGTCGAGGCCCTGCGAATCATCGGTGCCGCCAACAGGAGCACGATCAGTACGAAGCCGAGCATGATGAACGACAAGGCCGCCCCAAGTGGCCAGTTGAACACCGCGGTGAATTGATCTTCGATCACCGTGCCAATGAAGGTGCCGTTGCGTCCGCCCAGCAAACGCGGCTCCATGAAGGATCCGATGACCGGGACGAAGGTCAGAATGGAGCCAGCCATGATTCCGGGCAATGCCAGCGGCAGAAGGATACGGCGGAAAACCGTGAAACGCCCGGCCCCCATGGAGCGTGCCGCCTCGATCAGATCATCGTCGATTGCCTGAATCGATATATAGCAGGTCAGAATCATGTAGGGCAGGTAGGAGTGCACCAGGCCAATCAGTATGGCGGGGTAGGTGAACATCAGGTTCAGGGAACCGACGTCGGGCAGGAACACGTTCACCAGACGTTCCAGTACGCCATTGCCGCGCAATACCATCGTCCAGGAAAAGATGCGCACCAGAGCATTGCTCCAGAAAGGCAGAATGACCAGCAGGAACAGTGCTTCACGCCAGCGTCCCTTGACCATCTTGGCCAACACATAGGCACAGGGAAAGCCGAAGAGAAAACACAATAATGTGACTTCAGCACCGAGTCGAAACGAGCGCCACATCAGCGTTCGGTAAAACGCCTTGTCGAAGAACTCGCCGTAATTCGACAGCGTCCATACCGCCTCTCGTCCACCGATCGGCGTCTCACTGAGAAAGCTGAAATACACCATGGCCGACAGCGGCAGAAACACGGTTACCGCCAGCCACAGATAGGCCGGGCCGAGCAGTACCGGCAGCGCTCGATTGACAGGGCGTCGTTGTATGTCGGCTTTGTCGCTCACCCTGTCAACGCCTGCGAAGACCTGAACAAACGAGAAGGTTTATTCCTGCAGGTAGGTTTTGGTTCCCTGCCACAAGGCCAGGAAAGCCTCTCGCTGAGAGTCCTCCATTGCGCCCATGAACTGCACATTGGCAAGCTTCTCGGCATCCCCCAGAATCTGACGGTTGAACGCGGTTTCATCCAGCTGCTCCAGTGCCTTGGCATTGGCTGAGGCTGGCGCGCCGACATCCGTATCCCATTGAACGTAGAACGCCGGGTCGATCATCCAGTCAATGAATTGATAGGCTGCGGACTCATGAGGTGCATCGGTTGCGATGGACAGCCCATCCAGCCAGCCGATAGCGCCTTCAGTCGGAATCACGAATTCCACAGGCAACTTGAACTGGCTCTTGGAACGCGATGCAGAACCGCTCCAGTAGGTCGCAATATCGAATTCATTGGAAGACATGAACTGATTCCATTCATTCTCCGAGGACCAGAAGGTGCGTATCTGTGGTTTCAGGGCACGCAATTTGTCACGGATGGCATCAAGATCCGTCGGTTCGTTGATGTCCTGACCGGTGGCAATGGCAGCCAGCATCACGGACTCCACCGCGTCATCACGCCAGCCGACTCTGCCTGCATACGCCTCGTCCCACAAGGCATCGATGCTGTCGGGAACGGGATCGATATCGGTCGTATCCACAGCGAATGAGGTCAAACCCCAGACCCAGGCAGCGCCAAAGGTCTTGCCGTCATGGCTCAGGCCTGCATTGTCGCGCATTTCTGGTGACAGATCGGCGGCGTTGTTCAGTCGGGACAGGTCGAGCGCCTGAATCAGACCTTCCCTGGCGGCGACCGAGGTGAACGCACTGTTGATCAACACCACATCGTAGGTACCCGGATTGGTGCGCAGCTTGGTGAGCATCTCCTGTTCGGAGTTGAAGTAGTCGTGCACGACCGATATATCGGTCTGTGCCTCGAATGCTTCCAGCGCCCAGGCTTCATCGGTCCCGTATCCCTGCCAGTTCAATACGCGAATTTCCTCGGCTGCCAGCAAGGCACCGGGAAAAGCGACAAGGACGAGCACGGCGATGGACGATCGCTGCAAGCGTCCGAGAAGAGTGTCTGTGTTGACAGTCATTGACTGAAACTCCTTGAATAAGGCAAGGTCCATGGCACTGGACAGAAAAATCACACGGTCATACGATAAAGCATATCACGTCGATTTGACGCGAGATATCGCATCATTGCTCGCGAGCGCCTTGAGCGACGCCGTGACCTGTTCTGGTTGCCTGCAGCCTCGTCAAGGCAGAGAGCATACGTCTGCAAGGCTTGATGGCTGATGGACGTGTACTTTACCGATAAACAATGGCCGCGCTGTCCGTACCAGGCCTGCAACGGAAAAGGAAGGGTTTTCCGCGCTTGAATCCTTCGCTGGCCCCATACGAATCTCAAGTGCACCGGCCGGGTGCTCTATGCGGTTCAGGTTCGGGTCAAGCTTGCGATGCTGTGCGTACCGTGCCGGGATTGTACCCGGGATGCTGGAAGCGGCGGCCAGACACAAGGCTCCGGTCACGGCAAAAGCCGCATGACAGGTCCACGGGGTGAAATAGCGAGCGGCAATCGTGCCATCACGTGCAGCAGTCCCCACCAGAGCGACCTTGGGCAGTACAGATTCACTCACGTCTCCCATTCCTGCTCGCTTGCCGATTTCAATACGAATCTCTTCGATGCCGGCTTTCAGTTCCTTGTCGGCATCCAGTTCCTGCCTGGATTCGTGAGCAGTCCGACCGAAGGATTCCGCAGCAATGAAGACCAGTGGCGAGGCGAAATCGAGACAACTCACGTCGATGCCGTTCACCACATCCATTCGATCTCCGGTCGGAAAGAGTCTTCCTGTTCTGGCACCGGCGGCGTCAAGGAAGTTGAGTACGATCGGCGCGCCCGTACCGGGTACGCCGTCTATCCCGACAGTACCTTCGTAGGTCACTCTGCCGCCGGGGGTCTGGATGCTTGCCTCGACAATCTTGCCGGTGTTGCGGTTCAGGATGCGCAAGGTCGTGACGGGATCCTGTGTCTTGACCAATCCACTCTCGATGGAATAGGGGCCTACCCCAGCGAGCATATTGCCGCAGTTGGGCATGGTATCCACCCGCATCTGATCAACCGACACCTGCGCGAAAAGATATTCTATGTCGATATCGGCACGTGTCGATGGACTGACGATGACCACCTTGCTCGTGAGCGTGTCGCCTGCGCCAATACCGTCAACCTGACGAATGTGAGGAGACCCCATGGCCGCCAGCAGTACGCGGTCGCGTTCTGCTGGGTCAGACGGCAGGTCCTGTGCCAGGAAATACGGGCCCTTGGAGGTCCCGCCACGCATCAGGGTGCAGGGGATGTCGAGAAACATGAGCGTTTAACCGGATCAATGAGTTGAAGGTACAGGGGTCTCTAGCTGCCTCGGACAAACACGCCGAGGCAGGCTTTCAACAAGATTTGCGACAGATTTACGCTGCGTGTTGCGCCGCGCGGCTGAGTACCTTGTCCACCATCACGCCGGCCTGGCCAAGATAGTTGGCCGGATCGCACAATTTCGCCAACGCCTCGCGGTCCAGGTGTACATTGATTTCCGGATGTTCGGCAAGCAGATCAAGCAATGGGCGCTTGCTCTGAATTGCCTCGCGGCACAGGTCATACACCAGGTCGTGTGCGTATTCACGACCGATATAAGGGCCCAGCCCCATCATCACCGCCTCGGACATCACCAGGCCGTTGGTGAGATCGATATTGGCGCGCATGCTGGCTTCATCGACTTCCAGACCTTCGAGCACGAAACGAGTCTGCCGGAGTGCACCGGCGAGCAGACAGAAGGCCTCCGGCAATGCAATCCACTCGATCTCCCATGGGCCGGTGGAACGCTCGTGGTCGGCGACCATGGCATCCATGAGAGAGGCCGAGTGCTGGCGCACCACGGAAATGGCAGCATGGATGTAGCAGCTGGAGATCGGGTTGCGCTTCTGCGGCATGGTGCTGCTCGAGCCTCGACCCGGTGCAAACGGTTCATAGACTTCGGCCACTTCGTGCTGCATCATCAGCTTGACGTCCATCGCGATCTTGCCCAGGGAGCCTCCCACGAGCCCCAGAAAGGCGCCGACTTCGGCGATGGTGTCGCGTACTGTGTGCCAGGCGATGTCGGGCTGTGCCAGTCCCAGTTCTTCCATCAATCCGGCTTGCGTTTCCATCGCGCCTTTTTCAATCGATGCCAGGGTACCGCAGGCACCGCCGAATTCACCCATCAGTACGCGAGGACGCAATTGTGCAAGACGTTCACGGTGTCGTTCGATGCCGGCGAGGATGGCAGCTGTCTTGAATCCGAATGTGACAGGAATGGCCTGTTGCAGGTTGCTGCGGCCAATCACCGGTGTGTCGCGGTAGCGTGTGGAGAGCTCCACCAGAGTTGCGGAAATGGCTTGCAGGTCGTTGTCAATGATCTCCAGCGCTTCACGAATCTGCATGACCGTAGCCGTGTCGGTGATGTCCTGCGTGGTGGCGCCCCAGTGTACGAACTCACCCAGTTTGTCACGACACAGGCCGTTGATCTGCGTGACCACGCCCAGCACCGGGTAGCCGATGCGCTCGGTCTGTTCACGCAGCAGCTCCATGTCGATATTGTCGATATGGCAGTTGCTGACGATTTCGTCGGCAGCCTCTTGCGGAATGATACCGAGCCTGCCCTGGACAACAGCCAGCGCTCGTTCGAATTCGACATAGTGTCGGGTCCGGTTTCTGTCAGACCAGATGTCGCGCATGGCGTCTGTGCTGAAGATGTTGCCGAAGATTTGCGAGTCAATGATGCCTGCGGCCATGACGTGTGCTCCTTGTATTATCGAAGTGTTGATTTACGGTGAAAGGGGTTCAATGCGCCTCGGCGACGTGACTACGTGCGAGGATGGCCTGTGCCTTGAGAACGACGGGTCTGTCGATCATCTTGCCGTCAAGCTGTACGGCGCCTTCGGACGATTGCGCGGCCTGCATGACGCGCTGCGCCCAGGCCTGATCTTCCGTCGTCGGCATGCAGGCGGCGTGTACCACGTCCACTTGCCTGGGGTGAATGCATAACTTGGCCGCAAAGCCGAAGTTGCGAGCAAAGGCAAAATCGCCCTTGATGCGCTCGACGTCGTTGATCGATGACGTGACACCTGCGACCGGGGAGGGCAGTTCGGCACAACGCGAGGCAATGGCCATACGTGCCGAAGCGTACACCAAGCCTATCTCATCCCCGCCAAGATCCAGGTCTACGGCATAGTCCAGAGTGCCAAAGACAAGTCGCTCTACGCCTTCTGTCTCGGCGATTTCATGCACATTGCGTATGCCGCGAGCGGTTTCAACGAGTGCCAGGACGCGGACTCCGTCAGGTCCATTGGCAATCACTGTCTCTATCTGCTGTCGTCTTTCCGACTTTGGCAGCATCACAAGAGGGATGCCGACACTGCGCAACATCGCAAGATCGTCCGAGTACCATTCGGATTCACTGTCATTGATGCGAACGGCAATACGATCCTTTGCCTCTGCATGAGAACGGTACCAGCGAGCGATATGTTCTCGAGCCGCAGCCTTGTCGGCAGGGATCACGGCATCTTCCAGATCCAGGATAACCACCCCGGCCTCGGTCGCGAACGCCTTGTCGAAACGCTCAGGACGATTGCCGGGCACGAAGAGATAGGTAATGGGATAGTTCATGATGGCTTGCTCCTCGACACTCAGATCACGCCCGTACTCTTGAACTCGGCCACCTGTTCCGCGGTATAACCCAATTGCGCAAGGATCGCTGCGGAATGTTCGCCAAGAGCCGGAACAGGATCCATGCGAGGTTCGCCTGTTTTCCAGGAACCCGGTGGCAGCAGAGCAGGGACCGCACCTGCCGACGTTTCCACCTGACGCCAGCGGTTGCGCGCCTTGAGCTGCGGGTGATCCCACACAGCCTGCATGTCGTTGACCTGCGCATTGGCGATATTGGCGGCATCCAGACGCTCGACAACCTGCTCCGCTGTCAGGCTGGAGAAGGCATCAACGATGATCTGGCGCAATTCCTCACGCCCGGCGCTGCGTCTGGAATTGCTGGCAAAGCGCGCCTCTTCGGACAACGCTGGCTGCAGAAGTACCGTGTCGCAGAAGGCCGACCATTCACGCTCGTTCTGCAGACCGAACATCACCGTCTTGCCATCACCTGCCGGAAACGGCCCGTAGGGATAGATGGTGGCGTGACTGGCGCCTGTACGTGGCGGTGGTGCTGCGCCATCAAAGGCGTAGTACAGCGGGTAGGAGGTCCACTCCGTCAGACTCTCGAGCATCGAGATGTCAAGATGCTGCCCTCGGCCGGTCTTCTGGCGATCCATCAAGGCTGCAAGAATATTGGTATAGGCGTACATCCCTGCAGCGATATCGGCAATTGACGGACCTGCCTTGCACGGCTCATCTTCAGTGCCGGTCACCGACAGAAATCCCGATTCACTCTGGATCAACAGATCGTAGGCTTTCTTGTCGCGGTAGGGCCCATTGTCGCCATAGCCTGAAATATCACAGACAATGATCCCCGGCTTGTTTGCAGAGAGTGACTCATAGGACAGTCCCAGCCTGGCGGCAGCCCCGGGCGCCAGATTCTGTATGACCACATCGGCCTCATCGGCAATCAAGCGCTTGAGTGCATCCAGTGCTTCAGGATGCTTGATATCCAGGGCCAGGCTTTCCTTGGAACGGTTGATCCACACGAAATGCGAGGCAAGCCCGCGCACCCGTTCGTCGTAACCTCGGGCAAAATCCCCCACACCAGGGCGCTCGACCTTGATGACACGGGCGCCCAGATCGGCAAGTTGCCGAGTAGCAAAGGGTGCCGCAATGGCGTGCTCGAGAGTAACAACGGTAATGCCTTCAAGAGGTCTCATCTCATTCTCCCTGTCTGATGACAGCGGTGGCCTGCATGGTCAGCCAGCCTTCGTGGTCTTTTGCCCATAGCCGGAACGTCTTGCCATCGGGCTCGGGTTCTCCGCAGACAAAGAAGTGGTTGATATCGAATACAGGGCGCACCGCACGAAATTCGAAACTGGCAAGCTCGGCATCGGGCAGCTCATGGCGCAGCAGATCGAGTAGCAGGGTAGCGATCATCGGGCCATGCACGATCAATCCGGGATAGCCTTCGACCTCTGTCACATACTTGCGGTCGTAGTGAATGCGATGGCCGTTGAACGTCAGAGCGGAATAGCGGAACAGCAATACATCGTCCGGCACCCATTTCCTTTCCCAGCTTGAACTTGCCGGCGCAGCCATGGGCGAGGGCGGTACATCATCAGGCTGTGCTGCCTGGCGATAAACGATATCGTGATACTCGGTCAACGCTATATCCGATTCCCCTTCGCGACGAATCTCGTGAAGCACCTTGACGAACACCAGGCGGCCCGTTCGCCCGTTCTTTTCAGTCACATCATGAATGGTTGAGGTGCGCGTCATCGCATCACCGATACGTAGTGGCTTGTGAAAGGTGAACTGGCTTCCCGCCCACATGCGCCGTGGCAGTGGCACCGGCGGAAGAAAGCCACCGAGTCTGGCATGACCGTCCGGGCCGATGTCGGACTGACGATGCAGAGGCAGAAAGTAAAGCCAGTGCCACAGACCAGGCAGCGGGGTGCCGATCTCCGGTCGTTCCGCAGGACGATCGAAGGTGGCAGACAAGGCCGCATAAGGCGTCGCAGTAGCAATATCGGAGACTTCCTCCGAACGGCCGATCCATTTTTCGAGCTTCATTTCAAATTCTCCTTCACGCAATGCGGGCGCAGCGGTCTTGCTACCACCCTCCGGCAAGGAGGGCTGGCGACGAGCTGAGTCCAAAGGTTTGTCAGTTGAAAAAGGGGTGTTTTCTACAAGTCCGGCCTACTTCAATGGCCATGGCATATCGACGTAGTGCTGAAGCAATCCGGGCGGGAAATCCAGTGTCAGGAAGTGACCCAGGGTGCACATGAAAGCAATACAAAGACCCGTGTAGATCAGGCTTCGCAATATGCCCAGACGAGTGCGTACCATCAGGAAGGTCATGATGAAAACGGCTATTGACAGGATGAACCCGAACAGTGCTGTCATACCGAAGAGGAATACGAACCATCCTACTGACGGCCAGACGCTCGTGCCGTCATCAGCCCCCTTGGCTTTCGCAGCCAGCTCCTGATCGAAATGAGCCGAATGCCCCGGCTTGGCGACCAGTAGCATCATGACCATATACCCCATGAATGCGATCATCAGAACCGATGTATAGAACGGAAACACGGATCCAAGGAAGCTCAGTGGCGCACTACTGAGAACACCGTAGAGAAACGTCGCCAATAGCACGATGGCAAACACGATCTGCGGCCGCCGCTCGGTCTTGCTCGTTCCACCCAGTACCGGCTTGTCAGCTTTCTTGCCATCGGCATCGAAACTGACAGCGCCATCCTCTGACACCCGGCTGCGCAATGCCATCAGCGTTGAGCCGATTGCCAACGCACCGATAATCAGCACACCCGGGCGTTGAACGAACTCCCAACCGTAGAACTGCAATGCCTGATACAGGTAGTTCTCGGCCTGACTGGACAGCACGAAACCGATGAGGAAGGCCGGTCTTGGCCAGCCGAAGCGGCGCAGAAAGATGCCGACCATACCCACTGCAAACAGCACCAGAAGATCCGTCAGATCCCGCCGCGCCTGAAAGGCTGCAAAACAGATGATCATGATCATGAAGGGCGCAATGAGATTGAAAGGTACGAAGGTCAGGCGCGCGATCGGTACGGCGAGAAAAAAGCATATGGCCGCCCCTACGATGCTGGAAAACGCCAGCGTCCAGGCAATGGTATAGGTCAGTTGCAGATCCGTGGTTACCATCGATGGACCCGGCTGCAGACCCAGCAGAGCCATGCCACCGAGAAACACGGCCATGCTGCCCGAGCCAGGAATTCCGAAGAGCAGTGTCGGCATCAGCGCCCCCCCCTGGAGTGCATTGTTTGCAGCCTCTGGCGCAATCACACCCTTGACTTCTCCCTTGCCGAATTCGCTGGAGTCCTTGCTGGTCTGCACCGCATGACCATAGGCAATCCAGTCAACCACACCACCACCCAGACCGGGAATGGAGCCGATGAATGTTCCCAGGGCCGAACAACGCATGACCAGAAACCAGTTTTTCAAGGTATCGCGCACGCCTTGCAGCCACCCGGCCCCCAGACCGGAGCCTGAGGCAATGGGGCGTGAACGACGAATCAGATCGGCAATCTCGGGAATGGCAAACAGACCCAGACCAATGATGACCAGCGGAATGCCGTCTTGCAGATAGTCGATCCCCAGGTCGAAACGACTCTCGCCTGTGGCCGGTGCCGCCCCCATCGCGCCGACCATCAAACCCAGGCCAGCGGCTACCACGCCACGCATGATGCTCTCGCCTGCCAACACACCGACCACCGACAAGCCTAGCAGGGAGAACATGAACAATTCAGCCGTCGTGAATGACAATATCAGGGGCTTGGCAACAACCACAAAGCCTGTCAGCATCACAGCTCCGAATACGCCGCCCAGCAACGAGGCGGAAAACGCAGCACTGAGTGCACGCGCCGCCTGACCCTTCCTCGCCAGCGGAAAGCCGTCGAGGACCGTTGCCTGACTGGCACTGGAACCAGGAATGCCCATCAGAACCGAGGTGAAGGTGTCGCCAGTGGGGATTACCGCCACCATGCCGACCAGCATGGCCAGGGCCGATATCTGGTCCATGCCGTAAATGAAGGGCATGAGTAGTGACATTCCCGCAATACCGCCCAGACCGGGCAGGATACCGACTCCCAGCCCAACGACGATGCCGAGAAACATATACGCAAAATGATGGATTGATATGAGCGCAAGGAAGGCACTCTGCATGGCTTCGAACATGAGAAAACTCCGTGTAAGATGGCGGCCGGCGTGGCCCGGCACAGCTTTCGCCGTGTCGGGCTTCAGTCAAGCGAAATCGTGAAAAATGCAATTCCAGTGACTGATACTTCAAGCGGCTTGCGCAGCAATCAGAAGCGCGCGTTGTAGTCTTTTTCAAGCAACGCTCGCACCCAGTCTCGTGCTTCCGGGTCGATCGTCGTGCCCTCGGCAAACAGTGCGTCCGCCGCCTCGTCAGTGACTTGCTCATAGCCTCCCAATGCATCGACCTTGGCTGCCTGATATTCCGGATCATCCTTCATCTTGCGCACCGCCTCGCGGTAGGCTTCCACGATATCCTCAGAGGTACCTTTAGGCAGCATCAACAGTTTCTGAGCTGGAAAGCCGGCAATCAGAAAGGCCTTGAAAGCTTCCCATTCAATTCCCTCGGGTGGCTTGCCAGTGACCATTTCAACGGCTTCGCCAATATGCGGTAAATCAGGGAAATTCGGATCACGCACGATCTTGCCATTATCATCCGCCGCCCCAATGCTGAACAGGGGGACTGCCTTGCCTTCTTCAACCATGGGCAGTGAACTTTTCAGATACGCGGACGTGGTCTGAAAATCGATATTGGCCTCACCACGTTCAAACGCCAGACGTCCTTCTCCGCGACTTTTCATGCCAAAAACGTGTTGAACGTCGAGCCCCAGCAGGCGAAAGGCCAGCAACGGAACAAGGTCCAGCGATGTAGCGCCCTGACTGCCATAGATCAGCCGCTGATCTTTCAGTTTTCCCAGATCAGCCAGGGATTCAACACCTAGCTCACTGTTGAGATAGGCGACACCACCGGTCGGTGCTGCAAGCACGACCAGCCAGTCCTTGTATTCGTACTTGACACGCTTGTCATCGAGCAGATAGGGGAACTGCGTTGAAGCTGATGTGCCCAGCACACTCATACCGTCCGCTTTGGCACGCTTGGCAAACTGGTTGGCGCCGGTAATCGAGCCGCCGCCGGGCACGTTCTTCACGACGACCGTGGGTTGTCCGGGCAGGTATCGGGATAGAAAGGGCGCGTTGAAACGAGCCCAGGTATCGGAGCCCCCACCGACGCCGAATGGCATGATGAATTCTATGGTCTCATCACTGAAGTCGACGGCATCAGCGTGTGCTGCCAGGGGCGAGAAAACGGCTGCAGCAACAAGGGCTGCGGTTGCGCCGAGCAAATCCCGGCGAGTGCGATTCATGGTGCTTTTCATGGTATTTCTCCTTTGGGTGTACATCAATTTGCAGGTGAGAGGGTCAAATCCGTATCTGGATTCGCGTGCCTTTCCGGCACCACAACCACACCGCTCAGCAGTGGCCTTGCAGTGGTGACCACAGAGCCACTGGTGACCAGCGGCATGTTGCCGGGTGAGTGGTCGGTAACATCGACATGGCATTGCATGCTGCCACTAGGGTGCTCGATGATGATTCGGTCGTAGTGATTCATATCCAGCTCGACGCAGGCTTCCGCGACGGAATTGGTCACGTGACAAGCCGCCGCCAGGCCCAGCGCGCCAGAGATGGCAAACGTTGCGTGGCACCAGTTCGGTGAAAAATAGCGTGCAGCGATACTGCCGCTGTGACGCGGTGAGGCGACGAGGGCAATCTTGGGCAAGGCCACACTCTCGGTGGCCTCCAGGCCCATCAATCTGGCCGCTTGCAGGCGGATGTCCTTGAGTCTGCCTGATAGCTCACGATCGGCATCCAGCTCTTCCTTCGACTCATGACCGCTCTTGCCCAGTGACTCTGCAGCGACAATCGCCAAGGGGATCGCACAATCGATGCAGGTGACCTCGACGCCGCTGATGATATCGCGCGCCTTTCCGGTGGGCAGCAACACGCCAGTACGAGTGCCGGCGGGATCAAGAAAGTGCAACCGCAGCGGTGCAAAACTGCCTGGTACACCATCGAGACGACAGTCGCCCTCGTGGTTGACCTTACCCTGTGGGGTTGACAGCGTGACCTCGACAATCTTGCCGCTGTTCAGATTGAGCACACGCACACAGCTCTCGGGGGAGGAAGCAGGGATGATTCCCTGCTCGATCGCGAAGGGTGCAACAGCTGCCAGCATGTTGCCGCTGTTCGGCAGGTAATCGACAAAATTTCGGGCGACAGACACCTGGGCGAAAAGATGTTCTACGTCAGCGTCGTCCCGAGCTGAGGCCTGAACGATGACCACTTTACTGCTCTGGCTGTCACCCCCGCCCATACCATCAATCTGTCGAAGATCCGGAGAACCCATCGCGGCGAGCAACAGACGGTCTCTCTCGTCTTTCGCTACCGGCAGATCCTGCGCAAGGAAAAACAGCCCTTTGGAAGAACCACCTCGCATCAGGACACAGGGAATGCATTTCATCCGTTGATCTCCTCAACCCACTGCATTGACTTGGTTGAGCCGATAGTAGGGCGGAAGGCTGTTTGTACGGAAATGCAATAAATCGTATGATTGATTCACAAAGCGCATAAGTGAATGTCGCCGAAGGAGGAAGTCAATCCATGAAATTCGATTTCGACGGTATTCAGGCATTTGTCGCGATCGCCGAAACAGGCGGATTCACCGCAGCTTCCGACTACCTGCATGTCACACAGACAGCATTGACGCGTCGCATCCAGAAGCTGGAGTCCTACCTCGATCTACGTCTGCTTGATCGCACGACACGCTATGTCGAACTCACCCCCGTGGGTCGCGAATTCCTGCCACAGGCCCAGTCCATTGTCGAAGAGGTCACGAGGGCCGTAGACCGCCTGAAAGACGTATCCAGACACGGCGTCGGTCATTTCACGATCGCCAGCATCCCGACCATGGCTTCCTACAAACTACCCGAGGCCATCAAGCGCTATTCGCTCACCCATCCCGATAACCATATACGGGTCATCGACACCAACGCCTTCGATGTGCGCGATGCCGTCCTGCATGGTAAGGCCGAACTGGGAATCGGTATATCGACCGAGCATCACCCCGAACTGGAAGAGACTCCACTGCTGGAAGAGCCTTACATGTTCTTCTGTCCGGCGGACCATCCTCTCGGTGACAGGACTCGAGTGGCCTGGTCAGATCTCAACGATGCTCACCTCATCACCATCAGCACATTGAGTGCAAATCGCGTGTTGATGGATTATCAGCTGTCAAAACACGGCATCAAACTGTCCGGTACCTATGAAGTACGTCATCTTTCCACGGCCATCGGCCTGGTGTCAGCGGGTGTCGGCGTTGCCATATTGCCGGAATCCACCCTGGAACCTCGCACGCGATCCGGGATCAGCAGAATCCTGCTCAGCGGGCCCACCATCAAACGCCAGATCGTCGTGTTCCGCCGGCAAAAGAGCTCGCTTTCGCCGGCTGCCAGCGCCTTTTATGATCTGCTCGTCAGTGATCAGAAGCAGGCAGACGAGCCGAAGTGATCGCTTGGTGACGCAGGTGGACAAGCTCGCCTGTCATGCCGGACGATGACCCACTAGTGCAATCGGGCCTTCTGTGCTTTCGACAACAGCATGAAATACAGACGCCGGAGCTCTGTGTCATGCAGATACAACAGCCGGCGATCAAGTTTGCCACCTTCTTCGGCTTTCCATTTTTCACGATGTGTCTCTATGGTTGCCTGTTCGTTCGCAGACAGAACATTGGGCATGCATCCCAGCAGTACCGACACGCCGTTGACCCCGACGACGGTGCAGTACAGCACATCGTCTTCGGCAAAAGAGCGATTGCCAACAGCCTCCACCACGACATCCTGCTCCGTGTAGATCTCTCGCAGGTGCAGGCGATCATCCTCGGCAACAGCCGTCACCGTGTAAAAGCTGTAGGGTGCCGTGGTGGCAACATCGATCACGCCTTGCTCGACAGGACCCAGCTCACGTCGGTTGGCCTTGAGAAAATCAGCGGCAATCGGGTGATCTGACAATGCCGAGGTGAAGGTGGCACGTCCGAGGGCCGTATCATCAGGCAGCCAGGCGTACAGATACCAGTCGCTGAAGGCCGCCTTGTAGGCCTGCTCTTCGCGAGCAATGGCCTCAAGCCCCCAGCGGCTGAAGTCCTCCCAGGCGGCATTGTCGACCGATTCTCCGTATTGCTCCCGGCCAGCCTTCTCCAGCCTGTGGCACAACTGACGGAGCACGCGCAGGATATCGTCTCCCGAGAGTCCCATCTCGGTCTGCATACAGCATTTCTTGTACTTCTTCCCACTGCCGCAATGACACGGATCGTTGCGCTTGCTCTTCAAGATGATTTTTCCGGACTGAGAGGTGCCGCTAGTGTATGCGAGCTGACACCCGAGGTCCACGAGGGCAGGGGATATGCATACTGCTTCACAGTCGAGACTTCGCGCCAATACCGGTCAGCCATCTCTGGTGCCCGTACTGTCATTGAAGCTTCACCGATACCAATCCGGTGCAAACCCTGAACTGACGCGCGTCGGCGTCAGTTCAGGGTGGAGAACCTGGCAGACTACCGGGCTATACCGTGCCTCCCAGCGAACCTTCCAACGTCGCCAGTTCCTGCCCACCCGCCATCAGATCCTGCAACTCCTCGGCGGTGATTTCATCCTTGAGTGCCGTACCCAGGGTCTTGCCTCGGTTGAGCACGGTGAAACGGTCTCCGACGGCCATGGCATGCCTGACGTTGTGAGTGATGAAGACAACGCCCACGCCTTGCTTGCGCACCCGATCAATCGTGGCCAGTACATTCGAGGTCTGCCGCACGCCCAGTGCCGAGGTGGGTTCATCCAGAATCAGCACCTTCGCACCGAAATAGACCGCACGAGCGATAGCCACCGTCTGCCGTTCGCCACCTGACAAGGTACCCACCGCCTGATCGGGGGCTCGCAGGTTGATGCCCATCTTCTTCATCTCCTCGATAGCGGCCTTGCTCGCAGCTTCCGTATCAAAGCGTTTGAACAGTCCTTTTCCTTTCGTCGGTTCACGGCCCATGAAGAAATTTCGGGTAACCGACATCAAGGGGATCATCGCCAGGTCCTGAAATACGGTGGCGATGCCTGCTTCCATGGCATCTCGAGGGCTGTCGAAATTCATCGGCCTGCCTTCGAAATGAATCGAGCCATGCGTCGGTTTGTGTACCCCGGACATGGTCTTGATGAACGTCGACTTCCCCGCACCGTTGTCACCCAACAGGCAGTGACACTCACCGGCACGAACATCGAAGGACACGCCGTTCAATGCAATGACGTTACCGAAATGCTTCTCGATACCTTCCATATGGACAATAGGATCGGTGGACATATCAGCGTTCTCCCGTGACACGCTTGCGTATCATGTTGTTGAAAAGTACGGCGATCAGTAGCATGCCACCCAGGAATACCAGGTACCAATCCTGATCGATCTGCGTATAGCTGAGGCCGATCAGCACCATGCCGAATATGATGGAACCGAAGAACGCCCCGATGGCCGATCCGTAGCCCCCCGTCAACAGGCAGCCTCCGATGACCGCCGCGATGATGGCCTCGAACTCCTTCTGAAAACCACGCCTTGCATCTGTAGAACCACTGTCAAGCACCGTGATGATGGCAACCAGCGCAGCACAGGCCGCCGTCACCACGAACAGGCCGATCTTCACCTTGCGAACGGGTACACCGGAATTGGATGCCGCATTCGCGTCACCACCGGAGGCAAAGATCCAGTTGCCAACCGGCGTACGCAACAGCACATAGGTAGCAATACCGGCGATAAGGATGAACCAGAGAATTTCCACGGGAATGCCCTTGACCTTGGGCGTGCCATTCTGGAAAGTATCGATGAGCCCCATATCCGCCAGAGCCAGAAACAATCCGGGGAAGGCATCGCCGCTGAAGATCGGCGTCAGAAAGTCATTCTCCACGGCAGGGCGTATCCCTCGCAGTTGAGTTGACCCGTCAGTGGCCGCCTTCAAACCAACCAGTGACAGGCCACGGTAGATGAACAGGAATGCCAGGGTCACGATGAAGGAGGGCAGTCCTGTTCGAATCACGATCTGCCCGTTGACGGTACCAACCACCGCTGCGAACAGGAAGGTCAACGGGATGGCCAGTATCAATGGTTGCCCGAAGTTGACCACGCAGGCCCCGAAGAACAAGCCGATAAACGCAATCATGGAGCCGAGCGACAGATCGAACTCACCACCGATCATGAGCAGCGCTGCACCGATGGCCAGAATGCCCAGCTGCGCCGCCGGGGACATGAAGTTCATGAAGCCGGCCAGCGTGAACATGGCGCTGTCGGCAGTTATCAGGAAAAAGATGGTGACCAGTACGACGCCGGCTATGGCTCCCAGCTCTGGCCGCTTCATCAGACTGGCCATCGTGGATTCGGACTTCAGCCGTTCGTCGTCTACGGTTGTCTCACTCGACATGATTTTACCTCTCGGGATGCTTTGGTTGAGTTGAAGCGAGGTGACAATGACCACCTCGCTTCATGGGGTCCGTTAATGAATCAACGGATACCCTTGGACGACAGATCGATTACCTGCGCAGCCTTTTCCTGCGTGATCAGGTTCGGACCTGAAGGCACATTGCCCCCAGGCATCAGACCGTATTCTGCGTGCAGTGCCAGAAAGGCCACCGGCAGGTAGCCCTGCAGGAACTGCTGCTGGTCGATGGCAAAGGCGGCCTTGCCTTCAGACACCGACTTCAGGAAATTACCGGACAGGTCAAATGAGCCCACGAACACCTCACCTGTTCGACCGACTGCGTCAACAGCAGCCACGGCTGGCTCGCCCGCCAGCGATGCGCCCAGAGCAATCACGGCATTGATGTCAGGATTGGACTCCAGCGAGGCTTGCACCTTGGACTGGATTTCACTCGGGTCATTGGTTGTCGGCATGACATCGACCGGTCCACCAAACCCTTCGGCAAAACCTGCACAGCGATCGTCAAGCGAAATGTTGCCCACTTCGTGGTTGATGCACAAACCGTTGGTACCTCCCAGTTCAGCCATCTTCTCGCCAGCAGCCTTGCCCGCATCGAATTCGGACTGTCCCACATGCAGCAAGGCGCCGAGTTCTTTCGCCGCATCGCCACCCGAGTTCATTGAAATTACCGGTATGCCGGCTGCAACGGCGTTCTGGATGGAGGGGCCAAGTGCATCGGCATCCGGTACCGAGACAACCAGGCCATCCGGCTCCTGATTGACGGCAGCATCGATCAGCTGACTCATCGCGATCATGTCGAAGGTTTCGGG
The DNA here is from genome assembly GCA_947499955.1 of uncultured Granulosicoccus sp. Taxonomy (GTDB): domain Bacteria; phylum Pseudomonadota; class Gammaproteobacteria; order Granulosicoccales; family Granulosicoccaceae; genus Granulosicoccus. Next base: position 459,020 of record CANMQI010000004.1, on the reverse strand, counting down.
TGCCCGGTATTCGACATTTGCGCCGGTGTCCGCCGCTGCTCTCTCGACACCATTCTTGACGACTGACCAGAAGGGATCACTGGCCTGTCCGTGACTGACGACAATGATGTCGGCAGCCATCAAGGCGGGTGCTGCGACCAGGGTCGCGGCGGCGATTGCTGTTTTAGCAATTCTTCTCATTCTTTACTCCTGTTGTAATGCCATAGTAGGACAAGCGGGTAGCTTGCCGGTGTGTGCAGAATTTCTCCGCGTGGTAATTCGTCAACCGATCCAATCCGGGAAAACTCTGATCGTCTTTTCGACATCGATTCGACTGACAAATATCTGGTTTGTTCTTTCCTGTAAACTCAGCCACTGGCAGTGGTGCCAGAGGACTGGCCAATAGTCGCTAACCGGGACTCGACGTCACGGTAAATGCTTGCCTGAATGCACTCAGTGCCACTTCCGGGTCGCCGGAGGCAAATGCTTCCATGGCGACCGGCCCCCGATAGTTCATCGCGTCCAGAGCGCTTGCGATATGGGGGTAGTTGATCTCTCCGGATCCCGGCTCATAACGACCCGGATTGTCCGCGACTTGTATTTCTCCGATCCAGGGCAGGCACTTCTCGCACCAGCGCACCAGATCACCTTCACCAATCTGCGTGTGATATAGGTCCAGATTGATTCGCAGTTGCGGCCGGTTCACAGCCGATACTAGTGACAACACATCTGCCGTGGAATTGAAAGGACAGCCTGGGTGATCCAGCAGGTTCAGGTTTTCCAGCGCAAATACGACACCTTCGACCTCTGCCAGATCGCACAGTCTGTTCAGCGTATCCCGGGCTTTCAACCACATCGCGCCCGTAATAACATCACTCTGTAGCTTCGGCATTCCTCCTTCACCCAAACCCGTACCGTGCAGGTTGAGACGCGATACACCCAGCCGTCTACCGACCTGTATGGTCTCGCGGGCTGATTTCAGCAGTGCCGCAGCACCTTCATCGTCAGCCAGCCTGCCTTCCAGGTAACCATTCATGATGGTGTAGTCGGCACCCACGGCTTCGAGTCTGGCCAGGTCGTGCTCTGGCCAGTTCCATAAGCCGACACCAAAACCGAGTTCCGTCAGTCTTGACGCACGCCACTCTATCGGTTTGTCCTGCCACAACATTTCAGCGCAGGCTGCCAATTGGAAAGGGATGCTCATTGCATTGTTGTCCGATGCGTTCTGTGACTCGACTCGGGTATGCCTTCAGGCGTCTCGCTCGAGAATCCACTCGACTTCCGGAGCTGGAACAAAGCGCCACTTGCGCAGAGGCCCCGCCATCACGTTCAGGTAGTACATGTCGAACCCGTGTGGTGCGGCACAGGGATGATGCCCGCGCGGGACCAGCACGACGTCGCCATCGGCTACGGCCATGGTCTCATCCAGTGAGCCATCGTCGGTGTACACCCGCTGCACACCAAATCCGTTTGCCGGGTTCAGACGGTGGTAATAGGTCTCTTCCAGATAGGTGATACGAGGAAAATCATCCTCATCATGGCGATGACTGGGATAGGACGACCAATTGCCGGCGGGGGTGAAGACTTCCGTGACCAGCAGGGAGTCACAGAAATCCTCGTTCTCCATGGCGATATTGTTGATATAGCGCTTGTTGGAACCCTTTCCGCGTTCGGTCAGCGTGATCCCGTCAGGGCCTATCCTGCGCGCTTCATGGCCGCCCTTGCCGGGCGCGGAGCACACGGCTATGACGCAGTCGGTTTCGGCCTTTGCATCCCATTGCGTATCGTTGGGCAGATACAGGCAGTGCGGAGGGAGTCTTTCGAAGACACTGGTGCGGTTGCCCAGTACGCCCCATGGCTGACCTGCGCCGTTGATCTCGGCCTTGCCTTCCACCATGACAAGAATCACTTCTCTGTCACCCGTGGCTTCGCTGGCTGTTTCGCCGGCTCGCAATCGATACAGGGAAAATCCGACATAACGCCAACCGGCACTGGTGGCTGTTATCTCATGGACCTTGCCATGACTTCCGAAGGGTTTCTTCAACAATACTGACATCAGATCGACTCCTGGCCTTGCTTGTTGGTATTGATCATGAGCCCTGACTGCTGGCAGATCCTGACGATATGCTCATAACCCATGTTGGCGTATTCATAGGGTGGCGCCTTGGCAGGGTCCTGCTCGGCCTCCACGACAATCCAGCCCGCATAGTCCTGCTTGCGCAACAAGTCAGTGACACCCTGAAAATCGATGCAACCTTGCGGGTCACCCGGTACGGTAAACACGCCCGCTATCACGGCATCGAGAAAACTCATGTTCTCGCGTCGGGCTCGCTGCATGATATCTTCTCGCACATCCTTGAAATGCACGTGGTGTACGCGATGACCCCAGGTATCCAGTGTGCCGATTACATCAGCGCCACCAAAATGCAGATGACCTGTATCAAAGAGCAAGGTGACCTCATCCGAGCTGCCTTCCATCAACCAGTTCACATCGTCCTGATCCTCGATCATCGAACCCATGTGGTGGTGGTAAGCCAATACCAGCCCCTGGCTGGCTGTCCAGCTTGCCAGCTCGGACAGCTTGGCGGCATAGCGGGAGATGTCGTCTCGCGTCAGCTTGGGCCGATCGTTCACGGCAACCGACTGATTGCCCTGAACGGTGTTGGAACACTCGGCGTACACGATGCAGGGAGAACCCAGAGCCACGAACTGCTCGACCTGCTGAGAGATCATCTGCTTCTCGTCGGCGACCGATGAATTCATGAGATTGCCTGAACACCAGCCGCCACACAAGGCCAGCTGATTGTCAGCCAGGTAGCGGCGCAGACCTTCCGTATCCTGCGGCATGCGTCGACCACGCTCGACTCCGGTGTAGCCGATCTTGCGTGCTTCCTGCAGTGCCTGCTCCATGGTGTAGGCGGCAGTCAGCTCTGGCAGATCATCGTTCTGCCAGGAAATGGGGGAAATACCGATTTGTATGCTCATTGTGTTGTTCTATCTGTCACTGCAGCCTCATAGGCAGCCCGAATCTCGTTCATGTTTTCTCGTTCGCTCACTTCAGGGACCGCCACGTCCCACCAGCTTCCCCCGTGCGGGGTAGAGGGGTAGGGGTCTGTATCAATGACGATCACATACGGACCCTTGATGTCCGCCCGTCTGGCCAGAGCCTCTTCCAGCTCGACGATGCTGGACACTGACAATGCCGTTGCGCCCATCGCGCCGGCGTGCTGTACGAAGTCGATGCGCGAAGGCTGCTCGTGTATGGTGTGTTCAAGCAGATTGTTGAACTCGGCGCCTCCTGTGCCCATCTGCAAGCGATTGATGCAACCATAGCCGCGGTTGTCGGTAACAACCACGGTGAAGCTGATGCCCATCATTGCCGCCGTCGCCATCTCCGAATTGGCCATCATGTAGGTCCCATCGCCGGTGAAGCAGATGACGTCACGATCAGGTTCGGCCATCTTGATGCCCATGGCACCTGCAATCTCATACCCCATGCAGCTGAAACCGTATTCCATGTGATAAGCACCCGGACGGGGTGCTTTCCACAGCTTGTGCAGTTCGCCGGGCATGGTTCCGGCGGCACACATGACCACGGTGTCCTGATGTGAGGCGCGTTGCACGGCACCGATGACCTGCATGTCTGTGGGCAAGGCATTGGTGTCTGTGGGCGATGACGCCGGCGCATCAGTGAGCACGTCCACCTTGCCAAACCAATCTGCTTTCAGAGACTCAGCCGGTGCATCGAAGCGATCTGATCCAAGCTGTTCCGACAACTCATTCAGGCCCACACGTGCATCCGACTGCAAGGGCATGGAACCGCGTTTTGCCGTGTCGTGTGCCGCGGTGTTGAGGCTGATCACCGTACGTTCAGGGTTCGAGAACAGCGACCAGGAACCGGTCGTGAAATCCTGAAAGCGCGTGCCGACACCCAGTATCAGATCAGCCTTGGCACACACGGCATTTGCAGGTTCGCCTCCGGTCACGCCAATGGGACCGAGGTTGAGTGGATGGTCCCATGCCAGCGCAGACTTGCCTGCCTGTGTCTCGGTGACCGGTACCTGATGTTTCTCGGCAAATTCCAGTAGCGCAGCTGTGGCATCCGAATAGTGCACGCCGCCGCCCGCGACAATCACCGGGTGACTGGCCGAGCGAATCGCATCGACTGCCCGTTGCAGCTCGGCCTCATCCGGACGGATACGCCGGCGGTGCCAGAGCGTGGGTTCGAAGAAGGACAGGGGAAAGTCATAGGCTTCCGCCTGTACATCCTGGCAGAACGCCAGTGTCACCGGTCCGCAATCGGCAGGGTCTGTCAACGTTCGAAAGGCTCGCGGCAGCGCCGTCAACAACTGCTCCGGCCGCATGATGCGATCAAAGTAACGACTGACCGGACGAAAGACATCGTTGGCGCTGATGGTGCCGTCATTGAAGTCCTCGATCTGTTGCAGCACCGGATCCGGCCCACGGTTGGCAAAGACATCGCCCGGAATCAGCAGTACCGGCAGACGGTTGACATGCGCAAGGGCGGCCGCAGTCACCATGTTGGTGGCACCGGGTCCAATCGATGAGGTCACCGCCATGGCACGGCTGCGGCGCAGTTGCTTGGTATAGGCAATGGCGGCGTGAGCCATCGTCTGCTCATTGTGGCCACGCCACGTCGGCAGGGTTTCGCGTGCCCCGTGCAACGCCTCGCCAATGCCGGCGACATTGCCGTGACCGAAGATGGCCCAGACACCGGCAATGAAGGGTGTTCCTTCCTCCGTCAGTTGCGCTCCCAGGTAGCGCACCATGGCCTGAGCAGCAGTGAGTCGAATCGTCTTACTCATGGGAGTCTCCTTGTGCCTGAGCGTTGTCCCAGAGCGTGCAAAGTCGTCGGTAGTTGTCTGCCATGGTGGCTATGGCGTCCTCATCGGAGAGTTCGCCTCGCATCCATCGGCTGGCACTGTCTGCGAAGATGGTTCGTCCTACGGCAAACCCCTTGACCAGTGGATAACGGGCCGCAATGTTGAAGCTCTCGGCCAGCTTCTCTTCGCTCTCGCCCAGGCCCAGTACGACAATGCCGCGCGTATTCTGGTCATGGCGCTCGATCGCATCGATGGCCTGTTGCCAGGCTTTCGGGGTAGTCATGGGCTCCAGCTTCCACCAATCGGGATAAACGCCGGCGGCGTAGAAGCGCTCGATGATCTGTGCGGTCGTGGTGTCGTCGACCGGCGCAACCTTGGACGGAATGACTTCCAGCAGAAACTCCAGTCGATTGCGACGACAGGCTTGAAAGAGACGCACGATGGTCGCTTCATGATCGGCCCAGGTTGCCTCATCATCATCCGGATGGCAGAAACACAGTACTTTCACCACCTGATCACGCGGCCATTCGGACAAGCCACCATAATCCGGTCCGATACCCGGCTCGAGCGTCAACGGGCGTGAACCCGGCCATTCAACCGGACGACCGATCCACAGCGGGGTATCGACGGCCCGATAGAGGGCATCACGACCGAGGCGATCATCGCACAGCAGGCCATAACCGGACTGACCCTGTGCGACCCTGTTGGCGGCGTCCAGGCACAGCAATTTGAACTGGCCGATTTTCTCGTTGGTGGCACCTTCCAGCTCTTCCAGCTGTATACGGTGGTCGAATGCAAAGATTCTGACCAAGGGCCAGTCCGGATGGCGGTTGCTCGCCCAGTGAACCTGCTCAAGTGCCACGTCATTGCGCAGATCCGGTCGCTTCATGCCGCGCTCGAAGAAAAACTGCAGCTCTTGCCAGCTGGGGTAGGCCGGAGTGCAACCGTGTCGACTGACAGCAAATGCACCGCAGGCGTTCGCATACTTCAGCGTGGTAGGCCAGTCTTCACCATCGAGCCAGCCTTTGAGCAAACCGGACATGAAGCCATCGCCGGCTCCCAGCACATTGAAGACATCAATGGCAAAGCCCGGACCGCTTTCGCCATCATCCAGCGTGTCTGGAATTTCACCCGTAAACGCAACAGCGCCATCGGCTCCACGCTTGCAGATCAGAGCGGCGCTCGAGACGGCTCGAACCGCCCTGAGCGCGGCTATCGTATCCGTCGTACCACCGGCAATATGAAATTCTTCCTCCGTGCCGACTATCAGGTCGAACAGATGCAGAGTCGACTGCAGCTTGGCCGTTACCTGATCGGAGGCCACGAAACGGCTCTCCCCCTCACCATGCCCCGCAACTCCCCAGAGGTTGGGGCGATAGTCGATATCCAGCGCAGTCTGCATTCCTTCCTGACGGGCAATATCCAGTGCCTTGAGCGTCGCCGCTTCCACTTGCGGATGGCTCAGGTGAGTGCCGGTGGCCACCACGGCACGAGCCTCACGAATGAGTGCCGGGTCGATGTCCTCGACCGTCAGCCCCATGTCCGCACATTGCTCACGATAGAAGATCAGCGGGAATTGTTCCTGGTCACGTATGCCCAGCAATACCAATGCGGTCAGACGCTCGGCATCCACCTTGACGCCACGTGTGTCGACACCTTCGCGCTCCAGTTCTTCACGGATGAAGCGTCCCATGTGTTCATCACCGACACCGGTGATGACCGCTGACTTCAACCCGAGTCGGGCCGTACCACAGGCGATGTTGGTGGGACTGCCGCCAATGTACTTGTCGAACGAGCGCATGTCCTCCAGGCGGCCGCCAACCTGCGCGCCATAGAGGTCTACTGAAGAACGACCAATCGTAACAAGATCAAGTTTTTTCACATCCGTTCTCGGCTGATATTCAGATTAGGTGAGTATTCGTATCTGCTGGAGCTGCTGATCGACGACAGGCAACTCGACGCGCTACCTGCCCGGACAATTCTGGAATTGCCGGGCTGGCTGACAATCAAACGTCTGCCAGTCTTACCGGCAGACCCGTCTGCATCGATGTCGTTGCAGCTTCGGCCATTGCCAGCGCGGCAACCCCATCTTCCAGCGTGATTGGCAGAGCCTTGTTGTTGATGAGCGCATCGACAAAAGCAGCCCATTCAGCTTCATAGGCTGGCATGTAGCGCTCGAGGAAAAAGTAGGTAGGCTTGGCGTTGATGACACCGGTACTCGTGGTCTTGACCAGCGAGTTTTCGGGCACGTTCACCACCTGAAGCTGACCTTCCGAACCAAGAAGCTCTACGCGCTGATCGTAGCCGTAAGCGGCTCGACGTGAGTTCTTGATAACGGCAATACGCCCATCGGCGTAGCGCAGGGTGGCAACGGCTGTATCCACATCGCCGGCCTCGCCAATGGCGGTATCGACCAGGGAGGAACCGATGGCCGTGATGGATTCGGGCAGGTCGCCCATGATGAAATTGGCCATGTCGAAGTCATGAATCATCATGTCCCGGAACAAACCACCGGACACCTTGACGTAGCTGACAGGAGGCGGGGCAGGGTCGAACGAGGTGATGGACAGCAATTCACTCTTGCCGATGTCACCGGCGACAGAGGCGGCCTTGAGAGCGGCGAAGCTGGGATCGAATCGTCGATTGAAGCCGACCATGACGGGGGTTCCATTGGCACTGGAGACCTTCAGACAGGCTCTGGCACGCTCGAGACTGAGATCCACCGGCTTTTCGCACAACACCGCCTTGCCGGCGGAGGTGGCAGCCTCGATCAGTTCGGAATGCGTATCGGTAGAGGTCGCGATGAGGACCGCATCGATTTCTGGATCAGCGATGATCTGTTCCACACTGCAGGCTGACGCGCCGTGCAGAGCGGCCAGTTTTTCGGCACTTTCCGCTGCGACATCGGCAACGGCGACCAGCGTGCTGCCGCGATGAGCGGTAATGGCTTGTGCATGTACGGTGCCGATACGACCGGCACCCAGAAGGCCTACTCTCAACATATTCCCCTCGTTCAGTTCATTGAAACCCAAGCTGTGAGAACGATAATGCCCCGCTTTGCACGCGCGTGCAAGAGTTTTTTGCTCGCGCGTGCAAAATGGTAATGTTGCTGAGAATGCGGGGCGATACCGTATCGATTTGAAGTAGAGACACCCATAGCCTGTAAACTGACCGAACGATGATGGGACAGAACCAGGGCCGGAGCCGAACTATCCTTCGGTAGTCGGTGACGGCGGACTCTTCAGCGGAACACGGCCGGTGTGCAGGACATCAGCGATTGATCAGCATTCAGTGCAACAACAACCATGAAACCGGACAAACTCCGCGAATCGATTACCGCACACGACGTGGCAGAGCTGGCAGGCGTCTCGCGCTGGACTGTCAACAGAGCTTTCAAGCCGGATGCCTCCATCTCGTCAGAAAGTCGCAGAAAGGTTCTTGAAGCGGCAGGCCAGCTGGGCTATACGCCGGACCTGATCGCCTCGAGTCTCGCATCTGACAGAAGCAATCTCGTATCACTGCTCATCGATGACTTTTCGAACCCCCACAAGCTTGTCATGATGGAGCGGCTCACGCGCATCCTGCGGCACAGTGGTTGGGGCACGCTGCTGGTAAACACACTCGATGAAGATGATGCCGCGCTTGCACTGGTGAATGCGCGACAACACCGTGTCGACGCCGCCGTGTTGATCGGTAGTCAGTTCAGTGAATCCATTCTTGCGGCAGCGGGTGGGGCGCAACAAGTGAAGAAGCTGATTCTCTTTGCTCGCTACTCGGCAGACCCCGGCACCATTTCGGTATGTTGTGACGACAAGGCTGCCATGGAGAGCATCACGGATCATGTCATCAACCGTGGGTTCAGCCATCCTGTTTTCATTGCCGGACCGCAAACGCAAAGCGCTCATCTAATGCGCAAGGAAACCTTCCTGAAACGCTGGCAGGAGGCCAGGGGCGAGCAAGCGGCATTTGCACCGGTCGAGACCTACGACCCTCAGATAGCCTACCGGGAAGTCACGCGGTATCTGTCCGGGCTGAAGCGCTCCGAGTGGCCCGATATTCTCGTCTGCGAAAATGATGCACTGGCCATGGGGGCCATAGATGCAATAAGGCACGAGTTCGGATTACGCGTGCCTGATGATATCGCCGTCACCGGTTTTGACGACACCCCGGTGGCTGCCAACCCGAACTACCGACTGACTACCTATCGCCAGCCGATAACGGCGATGGCGGAAGGACTGGTTGATGTATTGAAAGGGGAATACGATCCGGATGCGCTCAGCCACTTTATCGGGCGACTGGTGGTGCGCGAGAGCGCCTGACAGGGACAGGCCTGTCTTGAGGCGAGAAACATCGCCTTGGGAAAAAGCAAGAAGCCCCGTCCCGGAACGAGGCTCTCGCTTGCACCGCAATCAATCCGAGCCAGTGCAGTACGCTACCGGCTCAGAGCCGATTCAGCTCTTTATCGATACGAAGGAACCGGGGGCCGACTCGAGCACATCAAGCTTCCCTGATCCGGGCACGCGCTTCGCTACCTGCTTGCCTGACAGTGGCGCCAACCACTTGTCCCAATCAGTCCACCAGGAACCAGGAAATTCCTCTGCTCCATCAAGCCACTCATCCAGGTCCTTCGGCTGCTCTTCGTTGATCCAGTAATTGTATTTACCCGCAGCCGGTGGGTTGATGACCCCGGCGATATGACCTGAGCCTGCCAGCATGAAACGCACCGGTCCCGAGTACAGTCCCGAGGATTTGAAGACCGACGGGTAGGGCGCAATATGATCTTCCTTCGCCGCCTGCAGATAGATCGGGATAGTGACCTTGGACAGGTCGATAGGCACGCCTTTGAGCGTGATGCCACCGGGTTTTGCCAGGTTGTTGTTGATGTACATCTCACGCAGGTAGAACAGATGCGCCTGCTTGGGCATGCGAGTTGAATCGGCATTCCAGTACAGCAGGTCGAACTTCATCGGATCCTTGCCGAGCAGGTAGTTGTCTACATAGAAAGACCAGATGAGATCGTTGGCACGCAACAGATTGAAGGTGGTGGCCATGGCACTGCCATCCAGATAGCCTTTCTTCTCCATCATGCGTTCGAGATTGTCGACCTGCGCCGTGTCGGTGAACAGCTTCAGATCGCCTGCTTCGGAAAAGTCAGCCTGTGATGCAAAGAAGGTCGCAGCCTTGATGCGGTCGTCGCCGACTTCTGCCATGTAGGCCAGTGTTGCGCTGAGCAGGGTTCCGCCAATACAGTAGCCGATCATGGACACTTCGCGTTCGCCAGTGGCAGCTTCCACGGCATCCAGCACATCCAGAATACCTTCCTGCATGTAGTCCTCGAATTTCTTTTCTCCCAGCTTTGCATCCGGATTCACCCACGAGATGACGAATACCGTATAGCCCTGTTCAACCGCCCAGGCGATGAACGAGTTCTTGGGTTGCAGATCGAGGATGTAGTACTTGTTTATCCAGGGTGGCGCGATAACCAGCGGCCGTTGATGAACCTTGGCGGTGGTTGGTTCATACTGAATCAACTGCACCAGATCGTTCTGGTAGACCACCTTGCCAGGGGTCGTGGCGATGTTCTCGCCCAGCGTGAAGGCATCAGGATCACTCATCATGATGCTGAGCTGACTGGTCTCGGGATCAAGATCGCGCTGCAGGTTCTGCATGCCCTTGAGAATGCTCTGACCACCTGTCTCGACCATGGTGCGAATCGCTTCAGGATTCGTCAGCAGGAAATTGGAAGGAGAAAATGCATCTGCCAGCAATTGAGAATGGAATACGATCTTCTTCTTGTCCTCATCGCTCATGCCCTCAACCGAGGTCATGATTTCAACCAGACGGTTGGATGTCAGGAGGTAGGATCTGCGGATGTAGTCGAACATGGGATTGCTCGTCCAGTCCTCATGCTTGAATCGACGATCATGATGCTTGCCAGTGGCACCATCCGGGTCCATGTCGTTTTTCAACATGACTTGCCTCATCAGCTCGACATGTTCTTTCCAGAGCTGATAGTTGTCTTGCATCAGCTTCAGCGGATCGCTGGCCATGATTCTGGCAGCACTTTTGAATGCCGGACCAATATTCATCGGATCCAGGTTTATCATCGGATCGAAGGGGCTGGTCATCATCTGCCGAGACTGGCTCATCAGATCGCTCATCATGTTCGCACTTTTCTGCCAGGTATCGACTAACGAGCGAGTCATATCGTCCGTGTGGCCATTCTTCACATCTTTTTTAGCGTTCACTGTTTTTCTCTGTGTCGTTACGACTTGCTGGTACTGTTTCGTCGATTTTCTGAAACAGAAGGGCACGTATTGCGTCATTGCCAGTGCTGCCCCGCAAAAACCTGGCTTTTCAAGATTTGGACAGCCCTGTTGCGAAGAAGGTTCTGACTACCTTCGCAGCAGTCCTTGCTGTCTTGTCTTCGGTCGTGAAAACGGAGCCGTCAGAATAGCAGCACTTGCCGACCTGACTGCTCCGTGAACCTCAACAACGAAGCAGTCAGGGCATCAGCAATCTGCCGGCCTGGCTGCTCCGCCAATCGATCATGCTTTGGACGGCTTCGCTTTTGCCTTTGCCTTTGGTGTCGTAGCAGCAGTGGCTTCTGACAAAGACGCTGTAACGCTCTGGGAAGCATCTTGAATCTTGCCGGAAAACTGTTGAGTCATTTCGGCGTATTCATTGACACGGCTTTTCATCAACTCGACGAAGGCGTTGGTTTGAGCCACTTGCGCTGAAGACACGTCAGCCAGGTTTTCGCTGGACAATGGCAGTTGGACCTGCTTGGTAGAGAATTCCAGCACATCACCCATGACTGCGTAGTTCTTGCGAGCAATCTGCTCGACTACATCTGCAGTGAGGCCTGCGAAAACCCGCATTGGCTCGAGTGCGCGTGTCTGCACATCCATCATTTGCTTGAACTGGTCATTCATGTTGTTGACAACGTCATTCATGGTGTATCTCCGGTTTGAGGAAAAAGACGATTATTCATCTTGTTGGGGGCAACTATAGTGACGATCATTTTGCATTGCAACATGTTTTGGAACTGGTTCACGCCTGATACGAAAATATTTTTTTTATCCATAATTATCAATAATTTAGAAATTCACATCTCTGATGAATATGTGTAATACACATCGCCATGGGCCATATGATGCATATATATATTGCACCGCAACTCTCATGTTCACTGCATTGCAACCCTTGAGAAAGGACCCAGGCCACGTCAGTCAGACCTCTGAAGCACGCCGGTTGTCTGCCTGGACCCGGCGGTGAGCTGAAAATCGTCGCTCGTAGGCACTGCCGCATTCTCTTTATTGATTTTCCTCAAGCCGCAAAATGCATGATCGTGCTTGAATGGACCTCCAGATGATGCGAGACGAGTGACCTCATGCAGACAATACTGCTGGCTACTGATTTTTCGGAACGCTCGGACCGGGCTTTGCGTCGCGCGGTGCTGCTTGGCCGAGAAAGTGGAGCCTGCATTCATCTGCTTCATGTCGTCGATGACGACCGACCTCGACGTATTGTCGATCGCGACGCGAACGATGCCCGGGCGCTTCTCGATGAACTGGCTTTGACTCTCAGGGAGGTCGATGGTGTGTCCTGCGACACATCTGTGATGCAGGCCGACCCCTTTGATGGTATTGCCAGAGCCGTGAGCAATATCAGCCCCGATCTGTTGATACTCGGTCCGCATCGCAGGCAGATACTCCGGGATGCCTTCGTCGGTACGACAGCGGAGCGCACGATTCGAGCCGTGCAGTGTCCGGTACTCATGGTGAACGGTTTGCCTGCCGGACCTTACAAACAGACCTTGCTGACCACAGACCTGTCGAACAATGCGCAAGCGGCGCTGAAACGATTCGAAAAGTTTCAGGCCGGCATGAACAACAGCATGGCGATCGTACACGTCTTCGATGCACCTGCGCTGCGGCTGGCAATGGCCGACACCATGTCAAGGTAAAGCCAGGACGCTTATCTGCATGATCTGCGCCTTGATGCCCAGCGCGATCTGGCCAAGCAGGTGTCCACGATCGCTGGCAAGCGGCCCGAACAGATCGTGCGTCCCGTGGAGGCCTCCGTCGCCCATGAAATACTGGCCACAGCAAGCGACTTGACATCGGATCTGATCGTGGTGTCAACGTAAGGCAAGAATGTCATCGCGCGAATGATCATGGGCAGTGTTACCGAGCAGGTCCTGCAGTCTTCACCCATCGATGTTCTCGCCATACCACCACTCCCGGTGATACCGAAAACGACCTGAACACCAACCCGTACCCAGCGCGATCCAGACAACGTCAGGAGAGACCCATGTCGTCTGGAGGAGGGCGCGATGGAGCGTGTCATCTGTAGAACGACAGCTTGGCCGGTACTTACTACAATGCAGGCCTCTACACCTGGCCACATCGTGCAATAATCCGCGAAATTTGCGGTAAAACAGGGAAAGTGCAATGGGGTTGATCGGAATATTCTTGTCGCTGGGGTTGTTGATGTACCTTGCCTACAGGGGAATCAACGTACTCATACTGGCGCCGATACTGGCGTTGCTTGCGGTACTCATGAGTGGCGACCTGCCTGTCCTTGCAACCTACACGCAGGTCTTCATGAAGGCACTGGGTGGCTATGTCATCCTGTATTTCCCGCTGTTTCTGCTCGGCGCCATCTTTGGCAAGGTCATGGCCGACAGTGGTTCTGCTCGTGTCATCGCCGAGCGAATTGTCGAAGGCGTGGGCGCCCACCGCGCCATAACAGCGGTCGTGCTTGCCTGCGGCGTTCTGACCTTCGGCGGCGTGTCTCTGTTTGTTGTAGCCTTTGCCATCTATCCGATCGCCAATGCGCTATTCCGTCAGGCCGACGTCCCCAAGCGATTGCTGCCTGCAGCCATTGCACTCGGCTCGTTCACCTTCACCATGACGGCACTGCCGGGAACCCCCGCCATCCAGAATGCCATTCCCATGCCGTACTTCGGTACCAACGCCTTTGCTGCGCCAGTGCTCGGTACACTGGCCGGGCTGATCATGTTGTTCGGCGGAATCCTGTGGCTGAACAAGCGCTCAGCTGCGGCAATGTCTCGTAACGAAGGTTATGGCACTCACAAGGCCATGGCGGCCGATGCGGCATTGCCGGAGGATGTGCAATTGCCGGGATTTGCGCTGGCCATCGCCCCTGTGGTTCTGGTAATCGCGCTGAATGCGGCCTTCACCTACCTGGTCTTTCCCAACATGGACGCAAGCTATCTGGCGGAAGACAAATACGGTGCGACCTCACTGAAATCGGTTTCGGGTATCTGGGCCATCATCGTCGCCCTGGTGAGTTCGATTCTGCTGGTCATTGTCACCAACTGGAAACGCTTCGAGAACGTCAAGGACAGTATCAATCAGGGCACGATGGGATCCTTGCTGCCTATCTTCAACACCGCATCCGAGGTAGGCTATGGTGCTGTCATTGCGGCTCTTCCGGCGTTTCTGATCGTGCGGGACGTGGTGCTTGATCTATTCCCCGACAATCCGCTGGCGTCTCTGGCTGTTGCCGTCAACGTGCTGGCCGGTATTACCGGGTCGGCCTCGGGTGGTATGTCCATCGCGTTGAGCGCTCTGGGCGAACAGTTTGCCGATCTGGGCAATGCGCAGGGCATCAGCATGGGATTGATGCATCGCGTCACGGCACTGTCCTCCGGCGGCTTTGATGCCTTGCCTCACAACGGCGCGGTCATCACGCTGTTGGGCATCTGCGGTTTGACACACAAGCAGAGCTATGCAGACATCTTCGTCTGCGCGGTTGCGATCCCGGTCGTGGCAACGGTTACTGTGATAGTGCTTGGCTCGATGGTGTAATACAGGTGTAATACACGTGTAGAACACAATCGAGAGAAGGGCCATGCTGAACAAAGTTGTCTCGCCTGGCGATGCCGCGGCGCTGATTCATTCGGGCGATACGGTCACCACTTCGGGTTTCGTGGGGGCCGGTGTTCCCGATGCATTGCTCAAGGCTCTGGCCGATCGCTACGAGGATGAATCGCACCCACGCGATCTGACACTGTTGTTTGCGGCCGGGCAGGGCGATGGCAAGGAACGAGGTCTGAACCGACTGGCAGCACCCGGGCTTGTCAGTCGCGTCATCGGCGGACACTGGGGCCTGATCCCCAAGCTGGCTGCACGGGCCGTCAATGGAGAGATCGAAGGTTACAACTTCCCTCAGGGCGTGATCTCGCATCTCTATCGCGACATTGCCGCCGGCAAGCCCGGCACCATCAGCCACGTCGGTCTCGAGACCTTTGTCGATCCGCGACAGGATGGCGGCCGCGTGAGCGGCAAGACATCCCCGGATCTGGTCGAACTGATCAGCATCGGCGGTGTTGAACGCCTGTTCTACCATGCCATGCCGATCCATGTCGCACTGCTGCGTGGATCAACAGCCGATGAGCATGGCAACATCACGATGGAACGTGAAGCTCTGATTCTCGACAATCTGGCCCAGGCCATGGCCGCCCGCAATTCAGGCGGGGTAGTCATCGTTCAGGTCGATCAGATAGCGGCGAAGGGCAGCCTTCCCGCTCGTGATGTCGTCATTCCCGGCATGCTAGTAGACGCGGTGGTTCTAGCACCCCCGGAGTTGCATCCACAAACCTACGCAACGCAGTACAACCGTTACTACACCGGTCGCTACAAGGAACCCGAAGGCAAGACGGTTCCCGCACCACTGGATCTGCGTAAGGTCATCGCACGCCGCGCCGCCTTCGAGCTACCGGTCGGCGGGGTGGTCAATCTGGGTATCGGTATGCCGGAGGGCGTGTCCGGGGTTGCCGCTGAAGAAGGTCTGTTGCACCACCTCACGTTGACGGCGGAGCCGGGCGTCATCGGAGGACAGCCCGCATCGGGGCTGGATTTTGGTGCCGCCGTGAACACCGAGGCCATCATCGCGCAGGGCAGCCAGTTCGACTTCTATGACGGAGGTGGTCTGGACATGGCCTGTCTGGGCATGGCTGAGGTTGATGCGACCGGTAATGTGAATGTCTCACGTTTCGGCCCCAGGCTGGCCGGTGCGGGAGGCTTCATCAACATCAGCCAGAATGCCCGTCATCTGGTGTTCACCGGCTCGTTCACGGCCAGTGGACTGGATGTCCGCGTGGTCGATGGAGCTCTGCACATTGCCTCTGACGGTCGTGCTCGCAAGTTCGACACGGCGGTCGAGCAGATCACCTTCTCTGGCAAGCGCGCCCAGCGCCTGGGCCAGCCTGTCCTGTACGTGACCGAGCGCTGCGTCATGCGTCTGGGTCGTGAAGGTATCAGCCTGATAGAAGTGGCGCCCGGTATCGACATCGAGCGTGACATTCTGGCGCATATGGGATTCACGCCGCACATCGGCGATGTCGCCCAGATGGACCCGCGCATCTTCCTGGATGCCCCCATGGGGTTGCGTGATGATCTGCTGACTCTGGGCATGGCGCAACGCATCCAGTTCGATGTGGATCGCGACATCCTCTTCATCAATCTGGCCAAGATGAATATCCGCACCGCAGCCGACATGGACGAGATCAAGTCTCGCGTCGAGACCGTACTGGCGCCTCTGGGACGCAAGGTCGATGTGGTGGTCAACTACGATCAGACACAGATCGATGACAACCTGACCCACGCCTGGTCGGACATGGTGGATGAGCTTGAGGAGCGCCTCTACAAACAGGTGACACGCTATTCGACATCGGCCTTCCTGCGTCGCAAACTGGGCCAGACTCTGGAGCGTCGCCGCCGGGTCACCATCTTTGACAGCGAGCGCGCTGCCGAGGCAGCCCTGCGCGACGGACTGTAAATACAATGCAAGCAGGGGGCGACTCGTGAGATCATTGCGGGTCCGGCAGAGCAGGTCATACCCTCTGCCCCCTACCGGCTGCCTGTTGGCAGACTCAACCCACATTCATAACGAGACAGTCTGATGATTCAAGCGTTAGCCAGCTTCTTCACGAAAATAGTACGCCGATGGCTACCGGATGCCTTTCTCTTCGCAGCCTTCATCACATTCATCGTCTTCGTCGGTGGCATATTCGGCCAGGATAAAAGCCCGGTGGAAATGGTCGGCTACTGGGGCGATGGATTCTGGAGCCTGCTCGCCTTCGCCATGCAGATGGTGCTGATCCTCGTGACAGGGTATGTCCTGGCCATGAGCAAACCCGTGCGCAAGGGTCTTGCGGCCATTGCGGGCCTTGCAAAGAACCCTGGCCAGGCCGTTGTTCTGGTCACCGTGGTAGCGCTGGCGGCATGCTGGATCAACTGGGGCTTTGGTCTGATCGTTGGCGCGCTGATGGCCAAGGAACTGGCCACTCGCATCCGTGGCATTCACTACCCGTTGCTGGTTGCATCGGCATACACAGGCTTTCTGGTCTGGCATGCCGGTCTGTCAGCCTCGATCCCTCTGAAGGTAGCTTCACCCGGCGATGACGCTCTGTCTCAGCTGACCGGTGGACAGGCGATTCCTGTGTCCGAGACGATTTTCAGCTGGCAGGTGCTGCTGGTGACGCTGATCCTGTTCGTGACACTGCCTGTGCTGAACCGGATGATGATCCCGAAGAACGATGAGATCCTCGAAGTGGACCCAGAGAAGCTGAAGGAGCCTGAAGAGGCCAAGGTCAAGCTTCGAGCGGACATGACCCCGGCCGAAAAGATCGAACACAGCCCTGTGGTGCCCGTGCTGCTCGGCCTCATGGGTGGCGGCTACCTGTTCAATTACTTCGCAAACGGCGGCACACTGGGTTTGAACAGTGTGAATTTCCTGTTTCTGTTTGCCGGCATTCTGCTGCACTGGACACCTGCCAACTATCTGCGTGCACTGAACGAGGCGATCAAGACGACAGGGGGCATCGTGCTGCAATTCCCGATGTATGCCGGCATCATGGGCATGATGGTCGGGTCGGGCCTTGCAGCGTCCATCTCTCTGTGGTTCGTGGACATATCGACACCCACCACTTTTCCGTTGCTGACGTTTCTCAGTGCCGGTATCGTGAATTTCTTCGTGCCTTCCGGTGGTGGCCAATGGGCCGTGCAGGCGCCTATCGTTCTGCCTGCCGCTGAAGCGCTCGGCGTACCGTTGAGCAAGGCGACAATGGCCGTGGCCTGGGGTGATGCCTGGACCAACATGATTCAACCTTTCTGGGCCTTGCCGCTGCTGGCCATCGCCGGCCTGGGTATCCGCGACATCATGGGCTACTGCGTCGTGGCCTTGCTCTGGACTGGCGCTGTGGTGGGCCTGGCCATGCTGGTGCTGTAGAGTCCCCGATACGCAAGTGCATCATTCTGATTGGCCCACAGAACCTGGTGGGCCAATCAACCAACCAGAGGTCGCTGCCAGCGCGCTGGCAATGAGCGGCCAGCGAGTGCATAGATGAGTCGAATCCACACCCCCGACGAACTGTATCCGCAGTTGTTTCAAGCGGTGCAGGACAGCCAGCTACTGGGCGACTCCAAGACCTTTGTCGATGCCGTGCCCAGAGGCGAACCCGCAGACATTGACGCTGACTTCCTGAAGCAACGGCGCTTACCGAAATTCGACCTGCGTCAGTTCGTGGAATCGCATTTCACGCTACCTCAGGGCGATGACAAGCGTCTGCATTCCGAGAACCGCAAACCGGTGCGCGAGCATATCGAGCAGCTCTGGGATGTGCTGACCCGGGCGCAGGATGACGTGCAGCCTCACAGCTCCTTGCTGGCACTACCCAGACCGTATATCGTGCCCGGCGGACGCTTTCGGGAAATCTACTACTGGGACAGCTACTTCACCATGCTGGGGCTGGCCGACTCAGGCCGAGTCGACATGATAGACAACATGGTGACCAACTTCGCCTGGCTGATCGATCAGATCGGGTTCATTCCCAATGGCAACCGCAGCTACTACTGTACGCGCTCGCAACCGCCATTCTTTGCCCTGATGGTGGAGCTGCTGGCACAGACCACCGATGATCTGGGCGTCTACCGACGATATCTGCCACAGCTGCAGCGTGAGTACGATTTCTGGATGAGCGATGCCGATACGCTGAACGAGAACCGTCCGGCATCACGACGGGTGGTTCTGGCAGGGAACAGCTATCTGAATCGCTACTGGGATGATGCCTGTTCACCGCGCCAGGAAAGTCATGTCGAGGACACGGAGCTTGCAGCCGAGTCCGCGCGGGAAGCTGCGCAGGTTTACCGAGACATTCGTGCTGGTGCAGAGTCAGGCTGGGACTACAGCTCACGCTGGTTCGCCGATGGCAGGAGCATGAACACCATACAGACCACCGAGGTGGTTCCTGTGGATCTGAACTGCCTGATGTACAAGCTGGAAACGGTATTGGCAATTGCCTATCAGCACACTGGCGACGGTGCTCAGCAGCGCTTCCACGAAAAACGAGCAGCTGCGCGAAAACAGGCCATCCAGACCCTGTTCTTTGACACGGAAGCAGGCTTCTTTGCCGACCTGCTGCTGCCAGAGCTAAGCTGCAAACCCAGCTTGTCACTCGCCGGGGCATACCCGTTGTTCTTCGAGCTGGCAACGCCTGAACAGGCGGCAGCGGTGGCTGCGCAGATCCATACACACTACCTGAAGACCGGTGGTTGGGTGACAACGCTTGTCGACACCGGCCAGCAATGGGACTCACCCAATGGCTGGGCGCCGCTGCAATGGATCGTGTATCGCGGCCTGAGCCTCTATGGCTTCAAGTCGGAAGCGCAAGCCGGAGCCCGACGCTGGATAGACAACAACCTGAAGATCTATCAGTCCACGGGGGCACTGGTGGAGAAATACAACGTGGAGCAGCCGGGCGTATTGGCCGGCGGCGGCGAGTACGAGGTGCAGGATGGATTCGGCTGGACCAACGCGGTGTTGCTGCGATTGATGGACGAACTGGACGACTGAGTGCTGCAAATGAGGGTCTGCGAGTGGACATCTGGCTGACGTTGCGAGAGGTTCGCACGGAATACCCCGCGTCCGACTAGTCCTGATTCCTCCTGGAACCCTGTACTCTGAGGTATATGGATGATTTGCTTCACGACTTGTACCGTAATGAAAGCCGGCGCGTGTTTTCGACGCTGGTGCGCTTGCTGGGTAGTTTTGACGTCGCAGAGGAAGCCTTGCATGATGCTTTCATAGCGGCGGCGGAACAGTGGCCAACGCAGGGCGTGCCAGCAAATCCGACTGCCTGGCTGGTGTCAACCGGTCGCTTCAAGGGCATCGACAGAATACGTCGAGACCGCCGACTACTGGCCTGGGAGGACGCCGGAATACCTGTCGAGACCCTGGCCGGCAACGAACTCGATGTCGAACAGTGGCTAGAGCAGGCGGGCGAGATCGAAGACGATCGACTCCGACTGATATTCACCTGTTGCCACCCGAGCCTGACCCAGTCAGCCCAAATTGCTCTTACATTACGCGAAGTGTGCGGCATGACCACCGAGGCCATAGCCGATGCCTTCCTGCTGGCTACCCCGACGCTGGCTCAGCGCATTGTTCGCGCAAAAGCCAAGATCAAGGCGGCCGGCATCCCGTACGAGGTGCCGGGTGAAGCACTGCGACCAGCACGTCTGTCGAGTGTCCTGCGCGTCGTGTACCTGGTGTTCAATGAAGGCCAGGCCAGCCACAATGCAAGCCTGATTAACGAATCCATTCGTCTGGCGCGCCTGCTCAGACAACTGATGCCGGAACCCGAGGTGATCGGCTTGCTGGCACTGCTCATCCTGCATGACGCGCGGCGTGAAGCGCGACGCTCGGCAAGTGGTGAAGTGATGCTCTTGGAGGAACAGGATCGTACGGTCTGGAACCACACCTTGATCGCCGAGGGCAGTGCTCTGGCTCAGGAAGCGCTGTCGCAGCATGGCTTCGGCGCCTATTCATTGCAGGCTGCCATCGCCGCCCTGCATGGAGAAGCAGACAGCCTGGTCACGACTGACTGGAATCAGATCATCGGCATCTACGACGTGCTGCTGCACTTCGAACCCAGCCCGGTGATTGCGCTGAATCGGGCCGTCGCCATCGCCATGCGTGATGGACCTGAAGCGAGCATGGACCTTATCGAACCACTGCTCAAGCAGTTGCCGGGCTACCACCCCGCGTTCGCAGCGGCAGCCGATCTATGCCGGCGCTGCGGCCGTATCGACGAAGCTTGCCAGCATTACCGCAAGGCAATTTCACTGATTCGGCATGAGCCCGAACGCCGCTATCTGCACCAACGCCTTTCCGAACTGGTCATTGAAAAATGATTTTGCGCCCACTGTCGAAACCTGCCAATCTCATTCGACTGTCATCTGAAGCAAGAAACAATCTGACGCAACCCGACACGGAGACGCTCATGTCCACCACCTTGACGCCATACCTGACCTTCGATGGAACCACACGACAGGCCTTCGCATTCTATGAAAAGGTGCTTGATGCCCGTATCAAGACGATGATGAGCTACGACGATATCCCTGCAATGGACTCTTCGGACACCGGTTGTGGGGGGTCTTCAGTACCGAGCGGCGAGGGCATCATGCATGCCTGTCTCGAACTGCCTGGCGGCGCCATGTTGATGGCGGGGGATACGCCTCCCGGTATGCCCGGTGAACGGATAAGCGGCGTCATGATGGCACTGCAATTCGACGACAATGAACAGGCAAGCGAGATATTCAACGCACTATCGGAAGATGGGCAGGTCACCATGCCCCTGGAGCCCACATTCTGGACAGAGATATTCGGCATGGTGACCGATCAATACGGTGTGAGTTGGGCAATCAATGGCAAAGCCGTCGAATTCGAATGATATTGAAGGGAGAGTCACTCATGAAATACCTGTGCCTCATCTATCTGGATGCCGAAAACTGGAATGCTTGCAGCGACATCGTCTGCGCCGACTATGCCCAGCAGATTACACAAAGCCAGAGGCTGCTGGCAGCCGAACCACTGCATGCGACTCATACGGCCACGACAGTGCGTGTCCGGCAGGGCGAAGTGGACGTTTTTGACGGACCTTTTGCAGAAACCAAGGACATGCTGGCCGGTTTCTATCTGATCGATGCCAAGGACCTGAACGAGGCGATACAGATTGCTGCTGGCATACCACCGGCCAGATATGGCTGCGTGGAGGTCAGACCGGTTCGACAACTGCAACTCGATCAGCCGGACGTCGTCCGGTCTGCTGATGCCATGCCTGGCGCATGACGAAACTTCTTCAACGTCTGTATCTACCGGGAGGAGAGAACCCCATGGACAATCACAAGGACCTTTCCGTTTCACACTTCATCCAGGCCCCTTGCGCGGCGGTATGGCTTGCCTGGGAGAAGCCTGAGTATCTGGCCAGGTGGTGGGCACCTTCCCCTATCCAGACTACCGTTCACCAACTGGATCTTCGCCCAGGCGGAGCTTTCAACTCCACCATGCGCATGGAGGACGGTAGTGAATTTGGTGGTGAGGCTTGCTTTCTGGACGTGGTGAAGCACGAGCGTATCGTCTGGACATCGGCATTACAGGGAGGCTGGAGACCCAACAAGGACGATATGCCATTCACGGCCATCATCACAATGGAACAACGCCCCGGAGGGACACAATACACCGCCACTGCCATGCATCAGAATGATGAAGACCGGAAGAAGCATGCGGACATGGGGTTCGTGGATGGCTGGACGCTGTGTATCCGCCAACTGGGCGTACTGGCTCAGCAGCTTGCATGAAGACAGCTTGTTACCATCAGGGTAATGGGCGCAAAAAAGCCAGACCAGATGGTAGAAGCGGTACCGAGGCCAGCCCCTCGTAAATGCGCCGTGCAGGGCTGTTCGAACTTCCTGCGCAATCTTCCGGTAATACTCTTTGCAGTTCCAGCGGAATGAGTCAAATGACCGGAATGATTCCGAGTGGCTCGATGACGAGATCATCATGAGTCCTGTCACGACCACGTTGCTCCAGGTGAACAGCCATCGTGCCTGCGCTGGACCTTGCCCGGTCGAGGCATCCGCTTTGTCTCGACCACAGTGCGGCCAAACTTCCCTGTACGCCATCAAGTCGCATTCATCACTTGTGTAGATCCTCGAAGTATGAAAAGCTAGATGTATAGCTTAATTAATCAGCCGAGACGCCAGGTTTCGGCTATCCATGGAAAAGTGATCGGAGATCAAACGAATGCAGGCGAAATTCTGGAAATCCATGCGTCGTGTCGTGGCGACAAGCTTCATTGGTGGGCTGGCCTTGCTGGGCAGTGCCGCGTCCGTGGCGCAATCCTGGCCGGAACGCCCGGTGACGCTGGTCGTCGGCTTTCCACCCGGCGGATCAACCGATGTGGTCGCCCGCATTCTGGCTGAACACATGAGTGAAACTCTGGGCCAGCCGGTGCTGGTGGAAAACCGACCCGGCGCCGGTGGCACGGTCGGCATCGCCCATGTGGCCAATGCTGACGCGGACGGCTATACCCTGGGCGTCAGTGGCGTGGGCGCATCGATTCTGCTTGCCGCCATGGATCGGGATACCGGCTACGACATCGATGAGCAGCTCGATATCGTTGGCGTCATGGGCACGCTGGGCCTGGTGATCGCCGGTCGTAACGGACTGGAGGCAAAGACCCTGAAAGAGCTCATTCAGCACGCTGCCGAAAATCCCGAAGATCTGGCCTATGGCAGTTCCGGCGTTGGCACACCGGGCCATCTGGCCATGGAATACCTGCTCAGCATCGCTGACGTTGAAATGCTGCACATTCCCTATCAGGGCAATACACCACTGATGAACGATGTTCTGGGTGGACATGTGGATGTTGCGCTGTTGACCACGCCAGGCGCTGCCGAACAGGTTCGCGCAGGCGGTATCTATCCTTTTGCCGTGTCATCCCCTGAACGTTCTTCGCTCATGCCGGACGTGCCTACCGTGATCGAAAGCGGGTACGAGGGCTTTACAGCAACACTATGGAACCTGCTGGTCACCCCGAAAGGAACACCTGCCGACGTACAGACACGTCTATCCGATGCACTGAACGCAGCGATGCAGGATGAGGATGTACTGACGTCCTACGCAGAGCAGGGCCTGGCAGCAACGTTGACGACTCCCGAGCAGGCGGCCGAGTTCCTCTCGACAGAACGCACGAAATGGATTGGCGTGATTGCCGATGCCGAGGTCAAGAAAAAGTGACTCCCGGAGGCGGCGATAGCCGCCTCTCTACCACTTGTATCAACTGCAACTCTGGAATCAACGGATGACCATCGTTTCCGTCCGGCTTGTCGTCGCAGCCATTCTGGCGCTGATCGGTATAGCCGCCTTCATTATCGGACTGGGGTTCGAGTTCGGAACAGCCCGACGAATGGGGCCCGGATATTTCCCGCTTGTTCTCTCAGCCATCCTGACGATACTGGCCCTGTGTGAAATTATATCCTCGCTGCTCAAGCCTGAAGTTCAACACCTCGACTGGCGTCCGCTGATTGCCATTCTGAGCGCCGTTGCAGCCTTTGCGGTCACGATGCACCTGTTCGGCATGATCCCGGCTTTCCTTGCCGTTATCGGTTTGACAACGCTGTCCGAGCGCAACTTCGGATGGCTACCCGCACTGATGCTTGCCGCAACCATCTCCCTGGCGGCCTATCTGCTTTTTTCACGGTTTCTCGGCATGAGCCTGCCACTGTTTCAGTTCGGAATCTGAGTCATGCTCGAGAACATCATTCTGGGTTTTGCAACGGCCTTTACGCCGGAAAACCTCTTCTATTGCTTCATTGGCGTTTTCCTCGGCACCTTCATCGGCGTCTTGCCCGGGCTCGGCTCGCTGGCTGCCATCTCGATGCTGTTGCCGATGTCGTTCTACCTGGAACCCACGACAGCGCTCATCATGCTGGCCGGTATCTACTACGGTGGAGAATATGGCGGATCCATCGCCTCGATTCTGCTGAATCTTCCGGGGACACCTTCGGCAGCCGTCACCTGCCTGGATGGCAACCCCATGGCCAAGCAGGGGCGTGCCGGAGTGGCATTGTTCATTACTGCCATCGCCTCATTCGTCGGCGGCTCGGTCGGTGTTGTGGCACTGATGTGTTTCGGACCTGCCATTGCACGCATTGGGCTGAGTTTCGGGGCAGGTGACTACTTTGCGCTGATGCTGCTCGGTCTGGTGGCTGCCGTGACCGTCGGTGGGGGATCCATGCTCAAATCTCTCATCATGGTCGTGTTGGGTCTGCTGCTGGGAACAGTAGGTACCGACGTGACCTCGGGTGAATTCCGTTACACCTTCGGCTTTCTCGAGCTGCGCGACGGCGTCAGCCTGGTGGCCATCGCCATGGGCCTGTTCGGTGTGGCGGAAGTAATCAGTTCAGTCCGCGAAGCCAGCAAACGCAAGATCATGGAAAAGGTATCGATGCGCAGCATGCTGCCGACGCGAGACGATATGCGCAAGACCTTCGCGCCGATGGCACGCGGCAGCTCCATTGGCGGATTCCTCGGTGCATTACCCGGAGCCGGCACTGTCATCGCCTCATTCCTGGCCTATTCCACCGAGGTTCGACTGGCGAAGGACAAGTCGCGCTTTGGTAACGGTGCCATGGAAGGTGTTGCCGCGCCGGAATCTGCCAACAACGCCGCGGCACAGACGGCCTTCATTCCCACCTTGACCATCGGCATACCCGGAAGCGCCACCATGTCTATCATGCTCGGCGCGTTGATGATTCACGGTATCACGCCGGGCCCCTTGCTGGTCTCGGACCACCCCACCATCTTCTGGGGGCTCATTGCCAGCTTCTGGATCGGCAACTTCTTTCTGCTGGTGCTCAATATCCCTCTGATCGGCCTGTGGGTAAAGGTGCTTCAGTTTCCCTACAAATACATCTATCCCGTGGTGATCGCGCTGATCTGCATCGGCGTCTTCAGCATGAGAACCAGCGTCTTCGATGTCGGCCTCGTCGTGATCTTCGGCGGTCTGGGCTACCTGTTCCAGCGTGTCGGTTATTCCGCGGCGCCCTTGATACTGGGCTTTGTGCTGGGGCCCATGCTGGAGGAAAATCTGCGCCGCGCCATGCTGCTGGCCCGAGGCGATCCGTACCGTCTGATTGCCGACCCACTGACAGGCTCCATACTGGCCCTGTCTGCATTTCTGCTGATATGGGCAGCGTTCAGCGGCGTGCAGAACCTGCTCAAGGCACGTCGCATCACGGACATGCCTGCCGGTGAAGCCTGATGTTCCGGCAGTGCGCGCACTGCCATGCCTTCCCAGTGCCGGCCTTGCAGTATTTTGTGCGAAAAACAGCGGTATCCCATCCACATTCATGATCAGGCGACGCGAGTCCCTGAGCTCGATATCGTCACGTTTGTCGCTGTACTTACCGCTGTACTTGTCGTTATCTTTCCAAAGGAGATAGCCGTGTCGGGTTCAATGTCACACCTGAGAGTTCTTGATTTGAGTCGCGTCTTTGCCGGTCCCTGGGCGGGGCAGATGCTGGCCGATTTTGGTGCAGAGGTCATCAAGGTTGAACACGTCAGAGGGGGCGACGATGTGCGTCGCATGGGAGTACCCCACCTTGCGCCTGATGGTTCGGAGACAACGCAGACCTCCTCGTTTCTTGCCATGAATCGTGGCAAGAAATCATTGGCGGTCGATTTATCCAAGCCTGAAGGACAGGAAATCGTTGCCGCTCTGGTAGCCGAGGCCGACGTGCTGATCGAGAACTTCAAGGTCGGTAATCTCGCCCGGTTCAATCTGGATTACGACACACTGTCCCGGATCAACCCCAAACTCGTCTATTGCTCCATTACCGGGTTCGGACAAACCGGGCCGCGAGCACATCTGCCGGGCTATGACCCGATCTTTCAGGCAATGAGCGGCGTCATGAGTATTACCGG
Organism: uncultured Granulosicoccus sp.; assembly: GCA_947499955.1. Taxonomy (GTDB): domain Bacteria; phylum Pseudomonadota; class Gammaproteobacteria; order Granulosicoccales; family Granulosicoccaceae; genus Granulosicoccus. Next base: position 432,396 of record CANMQI010000004.1, on the reverse strand, counting down.
TGTCGCAGATGGTGAGCCCGGGGCAGGGCCGAACCTCATCGGGTATTCCATCTCGGACATCAATGCCGGCTACTATGCCGTCATCGCGATACTCGCAGCGCTGAACCATCGCGAGGTTGCCAGCGGAAAAGGCCAGCATATCGACATAGCACTGTTCGACTCGCAGATCCACGCCGCATCCCATGTCGCAATGAACTACCTGTCCAATGGACGCGTGCCTGTGAGGAACGGCACGGCCTCACAGATCACCTGTCCCTGGCAAGTATTCGATGCTGCAGACAAGGCCATCATGATAGCGGTCGGTAACGATCCGCAGTTCCTGCGCCTTTGCGATTTGCTTGGCTGCCCGGAACTTGCCAAGGATGAGCGCTACGCTACCAATATCGAACGGGTACGAAACAGGGACACACTGGTGCCGCTACTCGCTGCGCCGATTGCTCAATGGAATGCCGTGGTCCTGCAGCACAAGCTGGAGGAGGTCGGCATCGCCGCCGGCCCGATCAATGGATTCGACGATGTGCTCGAAGACGAGCAGTTCATTCAACGCAATCTGCGTCGCCGCATGCATCATTCATCCGTCGGCGAGATCGATGTCATTGCCAACCCGATCCGCTTTTCCGATACTCCCAATGTCTATGACCGGGCACCACCCGAACTTGGCGCGGATACGGATTCGGTTCTGGAAGAGCTGCTGGGCATGTCGAGCGACGACATCACCGATTTGCGGCAACGGAACATCATCGGCTGAGCCTGTGCTCGTACCTTGCTCGCCGCAGGGCATTCACCTCTGTCACAAACCGTGACTTTCATCCGCGCCCAGCCCTGTCGGGCCAGGTGCAGATGAGGCTGCTGTAGTGAATCAGATACTCACTGTTGCACCTGCTGCGATGGTCGGGGGAGAGCTGTTCAAGGCATCGATGGCAAAACCGGCCATGGCCTTGTAGTCAGCCATGAATGCGGACCGTTCCTCGGGTGAAACAACCGCATCGATATCATCGAAGATACCGTCACAACGGTCGTTGACGATATCGAGCAGACCGAAGGGACCGGCCCCGCGGTTGCGCAGGATCAGTTGCGACACCGGGCCACAGAGCTGTTCATCATAGGCGGACAGGGCATCCGGTGATACGCCATGCGCTATCATTTTCGCCCCCAGAACGCGGGCGTCGATGATTGCCTGACTGGCACCATTTGACCCCGTCGGATACATGGCATGGGCTGCATCACCCATCAACGCCACATTCCTGTCCTGCCAGGTGGGCACCGGATCCCGGTCTATCATCGGATTCTCGAAGACAAGCTCGGCCCCCTTCAAGAGCTCCTTGACGTCGAGCCAGTCGTAGGTCCAGTCCTCGAAATGTTCTATGAAATCCTCGACGCGTGCAGGCCGGAACCAACCGGTCGGGTACTGCTCGGCACTGTCATAGGTAACTTCAGCAATCCAGTTGATTGACGCCAGGCCATCCTCATCCGGTGCCGAGATCGGGTAGATGACCATGCGCTGCTTGTGTGTACCCAGTCCAATGAAGGAGGCGCCGGTGCGAAGCGGACGAGCTCGGGTGGTACCTCGCCACATCATGGCGCCGCCCCAATGTATCGGTGGCTGCTCCGGATGCATTTGTGCGCGAACGGCCGAATGAATACCATCGGCACCAATCAACAAGGTGCCATGGTGATAGCTGAGGTTCCCGTCTTGCTGTTCCACAGTGGCCGTCACCGTGCCGTCCGGGTTGTTCCGGTAGCCGGTGACCCGGCTGCCCAGGCGAACCCGGGATGCGCCGGCACGAGCAAGCAGCTTGTCATACAGCATCATGTGCAATTGCCCACGGTGAACACCGTACTGGGGCCAGCGGTATCCGGCCTTCAAACCACGCGGTTCAGCATGAATCTCGCTGCCTGACTGACCGACCAGTGCCCATTCCTGCGTTGGCAAGCCGACCCGATCAAGTTCCTCGGTAGTGATGCCCAGTTCCAACAGCTCTCGTATGGCGTTGGGCTGGATATTGATCCCGACACCCAGTGGCTTCAGCACACCTACGGATTCGAACAGCACGAAAGGCACACCGATCTGGTCGAGTGTCAATGCCAGGGTCAGCCCACCAATACCTCCGCCGGCAATCATCACTTGAGCCTGAGTCATGATTCTCTCTCCACTTGCTTCGTACGGTTCGCACCGCGTTTGAACACGAATTGCATTGACTGAAGCCTACTTGCTCGTGTCGTAAATGAATGCAGGAATATTATCCATAGTGTCGCTGGAAGCCTTGTCATCATCAATGATGCTGGTCGATACCATTGACGGCCGTGTTGCAACTTCACCGTACCAGGCCGCAAGATCCGGCAGCGCGCGTCGCCAGCCACAATCGGCGTAGCGAAAATCCAGTTGACCGATCGCACAGGCCACGGCGATATGGCCGAGGCCAAACGGGGTCTGCGCCAGTTCGACGCTTTCCTCGTCCAGCGTCGCCAGAGCAGCACGTGTCTTGGTTTCGAGCGCTGCAAGGATGATGGGGTCTGCCTGTTCCTTGCGCGCTCTTTCGATGCGCCAGAGCAGCAGAATATCGGTCAAACCATCACCCAGAGCCTGCCAGCGCAGATGCCTGATACGCAAAGCGGGGCTGGCTGGCAGCAGATCGTCCCGCCTGGTCAGCGTTATCAGATAGTCGCAGATGACTCTGGAATCGAACAGCTTCAGTCCGTCGTCCGTGATCAGCACCGGTATCTTGCCCAGCGGATTGTCCTGCAGGATGTCGGGATTCGGTGCCGCGGCAAACACGGCAACCGAGCGTACGCGCTCCACCGTCTCGGTCAGTCCGCACTCTTCCAGGACGATATTGACCTTGCGCACGAACGGCGAGCGAGGGGACCAGTGTAATTTCATGAAACCATGAGATCTGTTCGGGCGGTATTCCGATTCTATAAAAGCTATTTATATAGTATTTTAGCGTTTATGAAAACGGCCTGGCCTGAATGAGGAGAATTGCATGCTCTTGCTGAACACACCCACGGAGTTCGAACAGCACATTGGCAAGCGTCTTGGTCCGACCGCATGGCGCACGGTCACGCAGGCGCAGATCTCTGCCTACGCCACCCTGACGGGCGATGATCACTGGATCCATGTCGATGAGGAACGAGCCAGACGCGAGCGCCCAGGTGGACGGACCATCGCGCACGGTCTGTATATTCTGTCGTTGATTCCTGCCTGGCAGCGCGATCTGTTCCGCATCGAGCGCCGTGGTGCCGGATTGAGCTACGGTTATGAGCGAGTCCGATTCACAGCGCCGGTTCCGGTCGATACACCTATCCGCCTTGTCCAGACGGTCGCAGACGTGCAGCCGCATCGCCAGGGAGTGAAGGTGTTTCTGACGTCAACCGTCGAGATCGAAGAAGCCGGCAGTACGGCCCTGGTGGCCGAAGGCATTCTGCTTATCGGCTCTGCGTGACGCGCGCGTACCGCCGATTGGACCCTGCATGTAGAGGAAACTCAAGCGGTCTCGTTGTTCAACTGACCTTGCTGTATTTGATCATTGCGTCCAGCTTCAATCGGTATTACTATAAGCTAGCAATATAGCTTATTGGTTGATTCCGGAGCAAGACACGATGACAACCGAGCCCGAGGAGTGGGTCGAGAACGTTCGGATGCTGACCGAGAGTGCTGGCGCAATCGTCCCGGTGGACGGCGATCTGTCACGAGTGAGATCGCAGCGCTGGGTCGAGCCGGGCTTCTCTCGCAAGGTCTGGGCATCCGTTGTCGATATGGGCTGGCTCGGCATTCAGGTGAAGGAAGAGAGCGGGGGTCTTGGCCTCGGTGTGCGTGAAACGGTTGCTCTGGCACAGGTTCTTGGCCAGGGACTGGTGCCTGAACCGGTACTGCCAGCCTGGCTGGCCATGCAGCTGGCAGAGAACGCCGGATTTGACGCCGAGCTGGAAGCCACATTGAGTGGAGAGCTGTTGATGGTACCCGCCTGGCAGGCAAGCCCTGCCGGGCTCGACCCACATACCGGCATCACGGTATCGAACGGCAGATTGAGTGGGTCCAGAACGGCCGTTTGCGGAGCTACCGGCGCCGACCTGTTCGTAGTGACGACGACGGCAGGACTGGCGCTGTTACCGCGAGACGCAAAAGGTCTGTCAATGACAACGCTGGCCATGCATGACGGGACCTTTCAGGCGCAACTGGATTTCGACGAGGTAGTGTGCGAGCTACGACCCTGCCACGACATCGCAAGCGCCCTGGATACCGCCATGGTGCTGCATGGCGGCTATCTGCTGGGCGTGTCCGAACGAGCCTTCGAGATCACGCTGGATTACCTGCGTATACGCCGACAATTCGATGTGGCCATCGGCAGCTTCCAGGCACTTCAGCATCGGGCAACGGACATCAAGGTGCAATTGGAGCTGGCACGCGCAGCCATCAATGCAGCGGCAGCGAAGATCGATCTTGGCCAGGACGGCACACATTGCAGTCTTGCCGTGCTGCGAGCGCGAACCCGGGCTGCCGCTCTTGCGCGCCAGGTTGCGCGTGAAGTCGTACAGATGCACGGTGCCATCGGTTGCACCGATGAGGCAGATATCGGCCTGTTCGTCAGAAAGGCAATGAGCGAGGCCGGCCAGTTTGCACCGGAACATGCGCTGCGCAAGCAGTTCCTGACTCTGCGGGAAAACCCGATCGGCAACTCCTTGCTCGACAGCTCCGCACGCGACCACGTCCCTACCGATAGCCTCGAACCCGCTCACTCGACCTTGATCGGAGCCTGTTCATGAAGACACCTGACACGATCGAGACGCCTCCCTTTCTCGCAGACCACCCACCGCATCCCGATTTCAATGCCATGTCCGATGTCGGTTTCCGGGAACTGGTGCGAGAGTTCGTCAGCAGTCATTACCCCGATATTCCCCGGTTCGCGCAACGACGCCTGCGCTGGCCGGAGGTCAAGCCCTGGTATGCAAGACTGGCCCGTTGTGGCTGGCTCGCACCGACCTGGCCGCAGGCGCTCGGCGGCATGGGTCTGGACGCAACCAGGCACCTGATCCTGATCGAGGAATTCGAGCGCTACGGTTGTGCACGGATTCACGACATAGGCACCGTCATGCTCGGCCCCTTGCTCATGCAGTACGGCTCTTCCGAGCAGCAGGACCATTATCTTCCACGCATTCTGCAGGGCGAGGATATCTGGGCACAGGGATACAGCGAACCCGGTGCCGGATCGGACCTTGCCGCACTCAGGACGACAGCCATACGTGACGGTGACGAATGGGTCATTGATGGCCAGAAGACCTGGGTGACGCTCGGGGCGGATGCCAATCAGGTTTTCGTGCTGGCCAGAACTGACGCCACGGTGAAAAAGCAGGCTGGTATCAGCTTCCTGCTGGCACCCATGGATGCGCCAGGGGTGACGGTTCGCCCCATCGAGAACCTGGAGGGTCACGCGGAGTTCTGCGAGATCTTCTTCGATGCTGTTCGTATTCCGCTTGGCAACATCGTTGGCGAAGTCAATCAGGGATGGACCATGGCCAAGGCATTGCTGGGTCATGAGCGTGTGTTCATCGGTGCCCCGCGGCTGTCGGCCAGCGCACTGGCGCGACTGGAAGCACTGGCACGCAAGAACGGCCTCTGGAATGATCCTGCCTTTGGCGACAGATTCGCGGCATTGGCCATGGACCTGGGCGACCTGAATGACCTGTTCGAATCCTATATGGACCGACTTCGCCGTGGTGAGGTCATCGGACCGGATGTGGGGGTGTTGAAGATATTTCAGAGCGAACTCTACCAGCGCATCTCAGAGGAACTGATGCAGGTGGCAGGCAGTCTGGCGGGAGTGCGACTGGACGACGACGGAGACAGACGCCATGACGCGGCAGGCACCTATCTGGCTGCACGGCCAACGACCATCTTTGGCGGCTCGACCGAAATCATGCGCAATGTGCTGGCCCGTTACAGTCTGGATCTGCCCGCGTGATTCCTCCGCCACTCAACCGGGTTGATGCTGCTGCGCACCGCTGCACAACGGCCTGTCAATACTCGTACCAGCAACTCAGGGGCTCCATGGCCGCTCTCCTTGAATCAGGCCGGCGTTGCAAGACGCTCCGGGCGTAACGGCAGAACAGTATCAGGATGGAAATCATGCAAACAAGACGTGTCGTGGCAGGTGAGGCCAGCATCGTGTATCACGTGATGGGGGAGGGGCGAGCGATCTGCCTGCTGCCATCGACAGGGCGCAGTGGCAAGGATTTCACGGAACTCTGTCATGCACTGGTGGCGCGTGGCTTCAAGGTCATCTTGCCCGAGCCGCGCGGCATCGCCGGTAGCGCAGGACCCATGACGGGTATCGACTTTCATGATCTGGCGGCCGATGCGGTTGCAGCAATACGAGCCGAAACCGACAGCGTCATCATTGCCGGACATGCATTCGGTTGCTGGCTTGCCAGAACCGTCGCCGCAGGCTATCCCGAGTTGGTGCGCGGACTCGTACTGATTGCTGCCGGGTCAGGCAAATGGCCGGCCGAGTTGTCAGAGGCCATTGATTGCCTGGCCTCTGAAGACGCCACGCGAGAACAGCGTCTGGATGCGCTGCGTCTGGCTTTCTTCGCCGCAGGCAATGATCCCGAGCCCTGGCTGGATGGATGGCATGCGGACGTGATTGCCATGCAGCGTGCAGCACGAACAGCCACTGACAGAGATAGCTGGTGGCACAGTGGTACGGCACCGGTGCTGGACCTCATTGCGCTTCAGGACCCGTTTCGCGCACCGGGCAACCGTGACGATTTCATCCGCGAGTTGGGGGATCGAGTCAGCATTCGTACCGTCGAAGGTGCCAGCCATGCATTACCGGATGAAAGACCCGTTGAGGTAGCTGCGCAGATAGCTGCATGGGACGAGGCCTTGCAGCCAGGCTGAGCGTCAAGATATCTGCACTGAAAAGCGCCTCGTCTTACGAAAGAAACGCATTGAAGACTCGACAAGCGGTAGCAATAAAGTATAAAGTTAGCTTATAGGATTTTTAGCCGGGTAATACATGTCAATCACCGATGAAATGATTCGCCAGGCAACGGCCGATCTGTACTCCTGGGCGCTGCGCAAGGTCCCTGACGATACCAAGGCGGCCATGGCTGCCGCCATGGAGACAGAGACCAGCGAAACGGCGCGCAAGACTCTGGCCATGCAGTTGCGCAGCGCTGAAATGGCTGAGGACAAGAACACCTTCGTCTGTTCGGACAGTGGTGTACCGGTCTACTTTGTCAAGATTGGCACCCGGGCACCGATCAGTGGCGACCTGAAGAAATCCATTCGAGCCGGTTACGAGATTCTGGTGGACACCATCGATCCACCCTTGTTGCAACACGTCACCAACCCCCTGACCCTGGAACGCAGCTATCACGGCAAGGACATGCCGATCGTGTCCTATGACCTGGAAAGTGACGCAGAGTATGTCGAGATTACCTGCTCCCCCAAGGCACTGGGCTCCGGCCGATGGGCCTCACTGGAACTGTTCACGTTTCCCTCTCTTGAAGAGATTGAAACCTATGTGCTGGATGTTGCCATCAAGGCCGGAGCACAGCATTGCCCGCCGGTCATCATCGGTGTTGGCATTGGCGGTACCTTTGATTCCTGCGCATCGCTGGCCAAGAAGCAGACGCTGAGAACGATCGGTTCAGTCAATGAGCATCCTGAACTGGCGGCCATGGAAGAGCGACTGACCAAGGCGGTCAACAGCCTGGGATTCGGCCCGATGGGTACCGGCGGTGACACCACCGCGCTGGCAGTGCATGTGGACTTCTCATCGGGCCACGGGTTTACCCCGGTCGCTGTCTGCTTCAACTGCTGGATCAATCGTCGTACCCGAGCTCGACTCTGGGGTGACGGTCGTATCGAGAGGATGGAATAAGTCATGGCTGAACATGAACTGACACTGCCAATGTCCCGTGAAGCGGTTGAATTGCTCAATGCCGGAGACAGTGTGTATCTGAGCGGGGAGATATTTGCCACTGCGGGTATGCCGACGCATGATCGCCTGCTGAAGTGTCTGGATGGCAAGGAAGAGCTGCCCTTCGATTTTACCGGTGGAGCCCTGTTTCATCTGGGCAGCCTGATAGAAGAATCGCCCGATGGGCAAATGCGCATTCGCTACATGAACCCCACCACAAGTACCCGCTTCAACGGCTTCATGCCTCGCATCATACCGGGACTGGGCTTGCGTTTTACTGGCGGCAAGGGAGGGCTGGATGCAGCCTGTGCCAAGACCATGCGTGCCTGCGGCTGCGTCTACCTGTCCTTTCTGGGGGGCGGAGCACCGATCATCACCTCGGCCATTCGCAAGATCGTGGCGGTTGGCTGGCCGGAAATGATCTCTCATTACCGGGTAGTAAAACTCGAAGTGGAAAGACTGGGCCCCCTGGTGGTCGGGATCGATGCAAAGGGACAGAGCATCTATGACTCGACCAGAGATGCTGCCAATGCACGACGAGCATCGATCATCGAGCAGATGCGAATCGAGCGTGAAGCCTGATTCACGAAGGTAGTTGCAACGGTCTTGATCCGCAAAATTCAATCAGAAGATGAGTATGTCACTAAAATCAGATAGCAACGCAAGGGTGGTCGATCAGAAGGTGACGCTTGAGATGCAAGGGTCACTGGCCGTCATCCGCATCGACAATCCACCGGTCAATGCCGGCTCGATAGCCGTTCGTGCAGGACTGATCGATGCACTGGAACAGGCCGCAGGGTACAAGGCCAGTGGCGCCATACTGATCGGTGAGGGGCGCAGTTTCATCGCCGGGTCCGATCTCAAGGAGTTCGGCTTGCCACTGACATCGCCTCAGCTCCCCGATGTCATACGGGCAGTTGAACTCAGCCCGTTCCCGGTTGTAGCCGCCCTGCACGGTGTCGCTCTGGGTGGCGGACTGGAACTGGCCCTTGGCTGCGATTATCGTCTGGCCACGCCTGCCGCCAGAGTGGGCTTGCCAGAGGTCTCTCTGGGCATGGTCCCCGGCGCTGGAGGCACTCAGCGCCTGCCACGCCTGGTCGGTTTGAGCCGCGCCATTACCATGATCTGTGGCTCGCAGCGAATCACTGCGCAGGAAGCACTCAGTGCCGGACTGGTGGATCAGGTGGTGCAAGGCGACCTGCTCGAGGCTGCCATCGCCTTCCTGAGTGATGCTGCGCATCCCAAGCGATTGACCATCGAACTGCCGGTACCCGACGAAAACCGGGAAGCGGTCGAGAGCTCCGAACAGGTCGCAGGCAAACGCGGCAGGTTTCGCCACAACGTTCTGGAGGCCATTCGCCTGGTGAAGGCCTCGGCAACACAGCCCGCTGCAAACGCACTGGCCGATGAGCGTGCAACATTTCAGTCGCTGAGAGTCAGTCCCGACGCCTTCGCCTTGCGCTATCTGTTTTTCGCCGAGAGAAAGGCAGGTGTAATCGAAGGCGTGGATAAATCCCTGGCTTTGCCGATTTCGTCGGTCGCTGTCATCGGCGGTGGCACGATGGGCCAGGGCATTGCGAAAGCGCTGCTGGCCGCCGGACTGGACGTACAACTGGTCGAAAGAGACAGTGACGCCAGAGATGTCGCTGTGCAGTCCATCACCAGCAGCTACCAGGGACTCGTCAGGAAAGGTCGCCTGAAGGATAGTGAAGCCTCTCGACGACTGGAACGCCTGCGGGGTGAGGTCGGGCTGGACGGGCTCGGCAGTTGTGAGCTGGTTATTGAAGCCGTCTTCGAGGACATGGGCGTCAAGAAGCAATTGCTCAAGGAGCTTGAAGCCGTGGTCTCCGACAAGACAATCCTGGCCACCAACACCTCCTATCTCGACATCAATGAAATGGTGGCAGATCTGCGAAGGCCGGCATCCGTGATCGGCCTGCATTTCTTCAGTCCGGCAGATCTGATGAAATTGCTGGAAGTAGTCAGGACCGCCAGCACATCAGACACCACGCTGGCCACCGGAATGGCATTGGCGCGCAGGCTTGGCAAACAGGCCGTTGTATCTGAAGTTGCCGAAGGGTTCATCGGCAACCGCATCTATGCCGCCTACCGGGGACGCGCTGAACTGCTGATACTGGATGGCGCAATGCCGGACCAGGTCGATTCGGCCGTTCGGGATTTCGGATTTGCCATGGGGCCGTTTGAAGTCTCCGACATGTCCGGACTGGATATCGCCTGGGCAATGCGCAAGCGCAAGGCGGCCAGTCGGGACCCGGCCGCCCGTTATGTGACGATTCCTGATCGCTTGTGCGAGATGGGCCGACTGGGCCGCAAGACCGGCAAGGGCTGGTACGACTATTCTGAGGGCACACAGACGCCCGACCCCTTGGTTAAGGCACTGATTGAAGAGATACGCGCCGACAATCGGATCGTGGCGCAGACCTATGACACCGAAACCATTCAGCGCCAATTGATGGCAGCCATTGTCAATGAAGCTGCCTGCCTGCTGGAAGAGGGTGTGGCGCAGCGAGCATCCGACGTTGATGTGACGCTGGCAAACGGTTATGGATTTCCGCGCTTTCGGGGTGGCCCTCTCTACTGGGCGAGTCTGGAAGAGTCATCTCGGCTTGAGCAGGATCTGAAAGCGCTTGAAGCTGCGGTCGGTCATGCTTATCGCGCTGGACCTGTCGAACAGGTACTCGGTGCCATGAAGACAGAGGCGGGTAGCTGATATGGAAAAGGCACTCATCAATGGAACCGGTATCGCCTACAAGGTCGAGCGTGCGGGAGCAACCGCCCCCTGGCTGGTTTTTTCCAATTCGCTGATAACGGATCATTCCATCTGGGATGCACAGGCAGCTGAGTTTGGCAAACGCTTCAACCTGCTGCGCTATGACCAACGGGGTCACGGCCAATCGGATATACCGGAAACCCCTTTGAACTTCGACACACTGGGCGCAGACCTGCTTGCCTTGATGGATACGGTCGGCATTCACACAGCCACAGCCGTGGGGCTGTCCATGGGTGTGCCCACTGTCTTTTCTGCCTACAACATGGCGCCTGATCGTTTCGATGCCCTGATTCTGATGGACGGACAAGCGGCATCAGCAGTGAATGCCTTTGACACCTGGCAGACAAGAATCGACACAGCCAAGGCCATCGGCATGGAAGCCTTCGGGAAAGCTACCGCCAGCCGCTGGTTGACGCCTGACAGTCATGCCGACAAACGGGACAGGCTGGCGAACATGATTTCAGCAACGGATTTCTCGGGATTCGAGGCCTGTGCAGGCGCACTGCAAGGCTACGATTACCGGCATGTTCTCGCCGCGTGCCAAGTACCCGTGCTCGCTCTGGCCGGCAGAAGCGACGGGGCAATGCCTGAGACCATGGAGCGCTATTGCCGGGAAATTGCCAATGCCGAGTTTCATGCCATTGACGATGCGGGCCATGTTCCCTGCTATGAACAAGCATCGGCCGTCAACGACGCCATCGCCGCCTTTCTGAAAAAGACGGAGGCTCACTCATGACGGTGAAACTTCACTGGTCACCTCGTTCGCCCTTTGTGCGCAAGGTCATGATCGTTCTGCATGAGACGAATCAGCAGGATGACATCGAGCTGGTCAACAGCCTGGTAGCCACGACATTACCGCCGAATCAGGCAGTCATGGATGACAACCCGCTGGGCAAGATACCGGCCTTTGTTCCCGCTGAAGGACCAGCCTTGTTCGATAGCCGCGTGATTTGCGAATACCTGGATAGGAAGACCGGTGGAAGGCTTTTTCCAGACAGCCTTCCTGCACGGATGCAGCAACTGCGCTGGCAGGCCATGGCGGATGGCTTGGCGGATCTGCTGCTGGTGTGGCGTACAGAACTCAATCGTGATGGCGGTCCCTGGGATGTGCTGACCACCGGCTATGACGCCAAGGTGCACGCTGTCATGCACCGCCTTGAATCCGAAGCCGATCAGTTGCAGGACGCGCCATTCGGTATCGGCCAGATCGCGCTGGTTTGCGCCCTGGGTCAGCTGGATTTTCGTTGGCCCGACAGCGGTTGGACACAACGCTTCCCGAAACTGTCTGCGCTCAATGAGCGCTGGCAGACGCGCGCCTCCGTGCAGGCAGCGCCGCCGCCTGTCGATGAAGAATCATCGCCGGCGCCTCACCCCCTCAATTTCAGACTGGACTAAGACTATGGCCGGACCACTATCACATATACGTGTTCTAGACCTGAGCCGAATCATGGCTGGCCCGTGGGCAGGCCAGATACTGGCAGACCTGGGTGCGGAGGTGATCAAGATAGAACGCGCCGGTGTCGGCGACGACACGCGCCGCTGGGGCCCTCCCTACCTGAAGGACGAAGAGGGTAACGATACGGCCGAGTCCGGATACTACCTGTCTGTCAATAGAGGCAAGAAATCGGTAGAGGTCGATATCGCCTCTGAAAGCGGTCAGGAAGTCATTCGTGAACTGGCGAAGACCAGTGACATATTGCTGGAGAACTTCAAGGTCGGCACCCTGGAGCGATACGGGCTCGGGGCCGAGCAACTGCGAGCGATCAACCCTGAGTTGATCTACTGCTCCATCACCGGTTTCGGTCAGGATGGACCCAAGGCCAAAGAGCTGGCCTATGACTTCATGATTCAGGCCATGGGCGGCCTCATGAGCGTCACCGGCGGGCCAGATGGTGAAGCCGGTGCCGGACCACAGAAGATGGGTGTGCCCATCGTCGACATCATGACCGGCATGTACAGCACCATTGCCGTGTTGGCCGCACTTGCCAATCGGAACAACGGTGCCAGTGGCGAGCAGATCGATATTGCGATGCTGGATGTCTCGGTAGCCATGCTGGCCAATCAGGCCATGAACTTTCTGGTATCGGGCACCGTGCCGACTCGCAAGGGCAACAAGCACCCCAATATCCAGCCCCAGGATGTGTTTGCAGTTCGAGATGGTCACATCGTACTGGCCGTCGGCAATGATGAGCAGTTTAGCCGTTTCGCTGAAGCCATCGGTTCGCCCGAACTGGCCGAGGACCCGCGATACGCAACGAACGTGGAGCGGGTCCGGAATCTTGACACCCTTCACCCTCTGATCAGCGAACGACTGCTGGCTGATGATCTTGCCCACTGGATTGACACATTCGGCGCAAAGGGTGTGCCCTGTGGGCCCATCAACACCGTGCCGATGGTACTGGAGGAGGCGCAGGTAAAACACCGCGAGATGCTTCGACACTTGCCGCATGAACTATCCGGCACTGTTCCGCAGGTAGTTTCTCCCATGCGATTCCAGAAAGCACCGCTGGAGTTCGACCATGCACCACCACTGCTGGGAGAGCACACCCACGATATTCTGGCCCGTCTGGGCCTGACGCCAACGGAGGCTTGATCCATGGGACGTATCAGTTTTCCGGCACCGGAGTCGATGTCTCTGGACCAGCGAGCGGTCTACGACGATATCGTGACGGGCCCAAGGGGCAGGCTGGTAGGGCCGCTGCGCGCAGTCTTGCATAATGCAACGCTGGCAGACCGTTGGCAACGATTCGGTCAGGTATTGCGGTTCGAAACCTGTCTGCCTGCCCATCTGAATGAACTGGCCATTCTGGTTACGGCGCGGCGCTGGAACAGTGATCTGGAATGGGCCATACATGCCCAGGACGCCGCTCGCGCCGGTCTGCCGGACAAGCTGACCGAAGCCATTCGAACAGGCACCACGCCCGATTTCGGGGAAGATATCGCTGCCCGGGAAATCTATGACTACGCGCGAGAACTGTTGATGAACGGTGATGTGAGCGATTCGACACATGCCGCCGTAACCGCTCGCTGGAACGAGGTCGGTGTCGTAGAGCTGACCTCGGTCATCGGTTATTACTCGATGGTGGCCATGATCCTCAATTCACAGCAGGTACCACTACCCGAAGACATGGAATGCTCCTTACCAGGCCAGCGCGACACACTGAGTGAACTGCCCCCGAGTGTGGCATAACCGTAAAACCACAATAAGATGCAAGATTGACTTTTTGTTTTGTGCGATTATTGAACGACTATTCATTTGCACGAAAGAGAGAGCCAGAACGTGAGCAGACAACGAACGAAATCCGAGACTGCCAGCATGCTGGGGAAGAGTGCCGTACCGCGCTATTTGCAGCTGGCGTCGCTCTTCCGCCAGCACATCGTCAGCGGCGAATGGGAAATCGATTCCCAGATTCCGACGGTCGAGAAGCTGGCAAGTGAATATGGCGTGGCGGGTATGACGATCCGGCAGGCCCTCGGGCAGCTCGAACAGGATGGTCTTATCGAACGCTTTCGTGCAAAGGGCACGTTTGTGCGAAAGCGACCTTCACAGGACTTGTGGTGTGACGTGCAGACCGACTGGAACGGATTGTTGATGGCCAGAGAGAACGCCATCATAACCATTCTGTCGGACCGGCGTGGCGCTACTCTGGATCAGGATCAGTTTGATGTCGGTACCGTCGCACCTTCTTATCGGCATTTACAACGACGACATGTACGGGATGACGAACCTTTTCTACTGGCCGATGTTTATGTCGACGAGCGTATCAGTGACCTCATACCCGAAGAGCACTACACGACCACAACCGCCATGCGACTGGTGTCCGATCTACCGGGTGTGAAGGTAGCAGATGCCTATCAGGTGCTGACCATCGACAGTGCCGATATGGAAACGGCCAGCCAGCTGGAGATTCCGTTGAGTCATCCGGTGGCCAAGGTTCAACGACAGGCACTGGATGACAAGGGCACGCTGATACTGGTGGCCAACGGCATCTACCGCGGTGACAAGGTTCGGTTTGGAATGAAATTACTATCGTGAGTCTGCGCCAGGCCTGGTAGGTCTGTTAGATCTGTTGTGCGGCTCCACGAATACTTGAATCAGTTTTGACAAGCAACGTTACTCGATTATTCGATCAGGGCCAGGCACAAGCAATGACACAAGCATACATTTGCGACTATATCCGCACACCCATAGGCCGCTTTGGCGGATCACTGGCTCCGGTCAGGGCTGATGATCTGGGAGCCATGCCACTGCGCGCACTGCAGGAGCGCAATCCAGGCGTTGACTGGAACGCGATTGATGACCTTATCTACGGCTGTGCCAACCAGGCCGGCGAAGACAATCGCAATGTAGGGCGCATGTCCCTGCTATTGGCTGGCTTGCCGACGACCTTGCCGGCAAGCACCGTCAACCGACTCTGCGGTTCGGGCATGAATGCCATCATGGACGCTGCCAGAGCGATCAAGTCGGGGGAGGCAGATATCATTGTGGCCGGCGGGGTCGAGAGCATGTCGCGAGCGCCCTTTGTCATTCCCAAGGCGGAAAGTGCCTATTCACGCAATACCGACATACACGATTCGACCATC
Source organism: uncultured Granulosicoccus sp. (assembly GCA_947499955.1). Classification (GTDB taxonomy): domain Bacteria; phylum Pseudomonadota; class Gammaproteobacteria; order Granulosicoccales; family Granulosicoccaceae; genus Granulosicoccus. Next base: position 417,096 of record CANMQI010000004.1, on the reverse strand, counting down.
GGCTGGCGCTTCGTCAATCCGCTGATGAAGGCGCAGTACGGTGTCGATTCCATGCCGGAGACGGCCGAGAACGTGGCAGAAACCTACGGCATCAGCCGCCAGGATCAGGATGCCATGGCATTGCGCAGTCAGCAGAAGGCGGCAGCAGCCCAGAGTAACGGACGCTTTGCTCGCGAGATCGTGGCTGTGAATGTACCGCAGCGACGAGGCGATCCGCTTGTCTTCGCGCAGGATGAGCACCTGAGATCGACAAGCCTGGAAAAACTGGCCGCCTTGCCAACACCGTTTCGTGAAAACGGCAGCGTCACGGCAGGCAATGCATCCGGTGTCAACGACGGCGCAGCTGCGATGATCATTGCCTCGGAGGCCGCTGCCGCCGCTCACGGTCTGACACCGATAGCCCGTGTTCTCGGCGCTGCTACTGCAGGTGTGGAACCCCGCTTGATGGGTTTCGGGCCGGCACCCGCCACTCAGAAACTGTGTGCAAGGCTCGGCATCAAGCCCAGCGAATTTGATGTCATCGAACTGAATGAAGCCTTTGCCTCCCAGGGACTGGCCGTGCTCAGAGCTCTGGGTATCAACGATGACGACCCTCGAGTCAACCCCAATGGTGGTGCTATCGCACTGGGTCACCCACTGGGCATGTCGGGTGTACGCATCACCGGAACAGCCGCACTCGAGATGCAGCTCAATGGTGGCAAACGTGCCTTGGCGACCATGTGCATCGGTGTGGGGCAGGGTATAGCGATTGCGCTGGAGAAAGTCTGAATCGGTAACGCGCTAAAATGTCCTGCATCGAGTTGACTCGGTGCAGGGCAATCTCCGTTGTACAGGACCCGTGAGGCTGTCGATATCCGCTCCAGCCACTCCGGGCTGGACGAAATTCCACAACTCAAGCCCCCAGCAGGCGTCTTATCTCGATGATCAGATCACGCCGATTCTCGTGGGTATAAACAGCGGCATGCGGTTGCAGAATGCAGTTCTGCAGACGAAGAAATGCCGGATCGGGTGTCGGTTCATTGTCGAATACATCCAGCGCCGCGCCAGCTATCAGGTCATTTTCTAGCGCCGCCAGTAATGCCGTTTCATTCACCACCGATCCTCGTGAAACGTTCACCAGGAAGCCTTGTGGTCCGAGCAGATTCAATACCTCGCTGCTCACCAGCCCTCGTGTCTCATCACCTCCTGCGCAACACAGGATCAGTACATCCACACGACTGGCCAGGTCATGAATGTCTACCTCGAAACGCCAGGGTACAGGCTTTTCAATACGGCCCGTATAGGATACATCGCAACCAAGCGCGCTCAGTTTGCTCGCCACCTTGCTGCCGATCCGTCCCAGACCGACCACCCCGACACTGCGTTCCGAGACACGCCAACCCAGTGGTGCGCGCAAGCTTGCCCACGCCCCACTGTGTACGAAACGGTGGTTACTGACGATATTTCGCAGCAGCGCAAAAACCAGTCCGACAGCACACTCGGCAGTATCTTCGCTCATCACCCTCGGCGTAGCGTGCAAGGTGATGCCGCGTGCGGAAAACCCTGTCAGGTCGAATCTGTCCAGACCAGCCCCGATACTGACGATGCTTTGCAGGCCGGTAAGAGTGTCAAGCAGATCAGGATCGACTCCACTCATCGCTGACGTCAAACCGTGTGTAATACCAGAACGTTCCAACGCTCCCAGATCCCTCAGAGCAAGCTCGTCCAACAGGTTTACCTGATCGGCCAGCGCTTCCCGGACATCGGGAGGGATCTTGCCCAGAATGGCAACAGCCTTGCTTGCAGTTCGATTCATGATCTGTCTCTGACGATCGGCCTCTCAGGGCTCTTCTCTCACGTACTGCCGGCTACGAACTGCAACTGCCAAGAGACTCTTCACGGTGTGAAAACAGGCGACCGTTTTTCGCGAAATGCAGCCATTGCCTCGGCACTGTCAGTGGACGTGGAAAGTGCCTTGGTCTGACTTTGCTCGAATCGATAGCCCTCGTATACCGACTGATTCTCCGTGACCTGGAAGGAGGCCTTCGCTGCACGCACGGCCGAAGGACTGGCCTTGGCGATATCGCGAGCAATTCCCATGGCTGTGTCCATCAGATCCTCCGGCCTGGTGCAGGCAGAGGCAACCCCCATTCGCAGCAGATCGGGGCCATACAGGCGCCGTGCGGTGAGCAACATCAAGCGTGCATCGGACTCTCCAAGGTGACGCCGCACATGTGCCACACCGCCTGCCAGCCCGACAGTGACTTCGGTCATCTGCAGATAGCCTTTTTCCGAGAATACGAGAATATCGCAGCAAAGCGCCGTCACACAGCCGGCACCGATCGCCGCACCATTCACCGCCGCGATGACCGGTTTCGGGCATTCCAGAATACAATCGAAACTGGCCCTGACCCGGCGATTGTGTGCCGTGTAATGACCAGGCTCCTGCGTAGGCCGCTCGGACAGATCAGCCCCAGCAGAAAACGCCTTGCCTTCACCGGTCAGGATGATCGCACGCACGTCCGTGCGGTCTCCGAGGCTATCCATCACCAGCTGTATCTCTTCACGCAACTGGTTGTTCTGCGCATTGACAGGTGGACGGTTGATGGTGACTCGGGCAACATAGTCCTCGACCGTCACCTCGAGTGTTTCTGGATTCATCATCGTGTTTTCCGAATGGAATTCATGTTCTGGAATGATTGCAGGATAGGTCTGGCTACCAGACGGACACCAGCCAATAGCTCAGTGCAGGGAAGCTGATCAACAGCGCGATTCGCACGAACTCGGAGACGATAAAGGGGATGGTTCCCTTGAATATGGTTCTGGTCGGGATATCGCCAGCAATCGCCGAGATGATGAACAGATTCATGCCCACTGGTGGCGTGATCATGCCCACCTCGACCACCACCAGCGTCAGAATACCGAACCAGATTGCCTGATACTCGGGCAACAGCCCGAAGTCCAGACTCATGACGGTTGGAAAGAATACCGGAACGGTCAGCAGGATCAACGAAAGGCTGTCCATGACACAACCCATGATCAGATAGAATGCCACGATGCACAGGAGTACCGTCATCGGTGCCATCTCGGCGGCGATGAACCAGTCAGCCAGGGTAGTCGGCATGCGTGACAGGGCCAGCGCGACATTGAACAGATCAGCACCGAAGATGATGACGAATATCATCGCGGTGGCCGCAGCTGTTTCAATCAGACTCATGATCAGGGTTTCAAGTGTCAGAACTCTCGTCAGGAAGCCTGCCAAGGCAGTCAGGAACACACCAACGGAGGCACCCTCGGCGGGAGTAAAGAAGCCGCCATAGATACCGCCCAGTACAATGACGAATATGCTGACGATATGCCATACCTCACGCAGGCTTCTCAGCCTGACACTGAGACTGGCCTTGGGCTGGGAAGGACCTTCATCGGGTCTCAGCCTTACATAGATGGCAATCGTAAGCATGAAACCGATCACGGCCAGCACGCCGGGTATGGTTGCAGCCAGAAACAACTTGACGATGTTCTGTTCAGTCAACAGGGCGTAGATGATCAGTACGATGGAGGGCGGGATCAGTATCCCCAGAGTCCCGCCGGCCGCCAGGCAACCCGATGCCAGAGCGTCCGAGTATTTGTGCTTGCGCATTTCCGGTAATGCAACTCGCGTCATCGTGGACGCGGTGGCGATGGACGAACCGGATATGGCACCAAACATGGCGCAGCCGGCAACAGACGCCATGGCCAGTCCGCCACGGTAGTGACCTATCCATGCATTCGAGGCGCCGAACAGGGCTGCAGAAATCCCGGTATGGGTAGCCAGATTTCCCATCAGGATGAACAGTGGCACGATAGCCAGTTCATACGACAGGAATCGGTCTGGCCAGGCCGAGGTCAGATAAGCCTGAAGTCCTGCAAAGCTCGATAGTGATGTATAGCCGACAGCCCCGACCAGTGCCATGGAGAGGCCAATGGGAGCGCGTAGAAAAATGGCTCCCAATAGCGCAACGACCATCAGAATGGAAAGCAGTGTTGGGTCCACGATCAGTTCCTGTCCGTAGCAGTGGCATTGTCATGCCATAGAAATACCTGGGCGAGGGCAATCAGACCGGAAAGGCCGGTGCCCAGAATGGAGGGCAGGAATGCCCACCACATGGGTATCTGCAGAAGCATGGAGCGATCACCGTACTCCCTGATTTCTTCCATACCGCGAAACATGAAGAAGAACAGACAGAACCAGGCTATGGCAAAGAGGAATGTCCAGAACCTGTCTATCGACTTGATGATCCGCAGCGGCATCCATGCGGTGAACAGATCGACCATGATATGCCCCTTCTTCAACTGACAAAGCGGTAGAAACAGTCCTGCAGCGAATACACAGGACATCTCTACCAGCTCGAAATCACCCGAAATACCGCGTAATCCCATATTTCTCATGACAATCGATACGGTGACGATCGTTGCGACCGACAGAATGACGACACCGCCCAGAGCGCCCGCAAAGGTTGCAAGGCGAAGTAGCCGGTTGTACCCGGCACTTGCACCTTCCTGCGTAGGAAAAATACTGGACCAGCTGGACATCTAGCTGTCCAGCAGCTCGTTGGCACGGGCAATGATGGCAGCGCCATCATGACCGGCATCGTCCAGCGTCTTCTGCCACTCTGCGTAGATCTCCTCAGAGGCTTCTCTCCAGAGGCCGAGTTCGTCAGCACTGATCTGCACGATCTCGTTGCCGTTCTTTTCGACAACATTTCTTCCCACTGCTTCGAATTCATCAAAGGTCTTGCCGATGCGTCGCGACAGATCGATACCGCTGTGCGTGTCGATCACGCCTCTGATATCGTCGGAGAGCCCATCGTAGACTCTCTGATTCATGAGCAATACGTTCGTATTTGCATAGATGCCACGTGCCCCTGGCGCCGCTTCGCAAGAGTATTTTGTCAGTTCCTGCAGCTTGAACGGGGGCACCACTTCGTAGGGCAGGCAGCAACCGTCGATGACACCGTTACTGAGGCCGACAACCATGTCCGTGACAGGGAAGAAGACAGGTTCCGCGCCCAGTTTGGACAGCAATTTGCCGACACCGGCGTTGGGGCTGCGAATCTTCTTGCCAACCAGGTCGGCTGCCGTGCTGACAGGCGTGTCACGCATGTGCAGCTTGCCGCCGTCGTGACTCCAGCAAGCCAGGTACTTCATGCGTGAGAACTCATTACCGGAAAATTCATCCAGCAAGGTATGCAATGCGACTGACGTCGGTTCGGCATGACCCGCCATGAACGGCAGGCCCATGGTCTCGGCAACCGGATAACGACCGGGCGTATAGGTCGGAAGTGCCCATGCAATATCAACAATGCCCTTGCTGACCTGATCGGCAAGTTGAGGTGGTTTGCCGCCCAATTGCATGGCTGGAAACACTTGCACGTCAATGGCACCATTTGACGCATCGACTATTTCCTTCGCCCATGGCTCGAAGAACTGGCTGTGCATGGGAGCCACGGGAGGCAGGAAATGATGCACTCGCAAAGTGACTTCAGCGGCATGGGCCCGCGTCAGGATAGCGGGGGCGGCCATGATGGCGCCCATGCCACCGATAAATTTTCGACGTGACAGTTTGAGTTCGGTCATTGTATTTCTCCACCGGTAATACAGTTTTCTTGAAAAATGAAGCGGGTGGTTTCCCTGGCTTCACGGAGGCTGGGTTTATCGGGATAGCTCAGTATCGAGACGCTCTACGGCGCCTTTTCTCAGTTCGCTGATCTGCTCCAGCAGAGCGTCCGGATTGACGAATACATGTTCGTCACCCGGCTGTCGGGCAGCCAGCTTCTGGTAATTCTCGGTCAGACCGTTCGAGAACCCGTGGTTACTCAGGTGTACCTGAACAGGCATTTCTTCAGCGGTGACTTCAGCAAGGATCTTGTCGACGCTCTGGATATAGGCTTCAAGCTGAGCGGGGCTTTCGATGGCGTTGAGCCCCAGACCGCCGATGGTGATGGCCCTATAGGTATTTTCCTCATCCTCGACGTCGTAGGTATAGGATGTCGTTCCCCAGGTGTGCCCCGGCGTTTCGATAGCGGTAAAGGTATTTCCACCCAGCTCGATCGTGTCACCATCCGAGATGACGATTTCTGGTTGAATCATGTCCCAGGGGCGTCTTCCAATCTGTGATTCAGCGGCATTCCTCGCCGCTTCATCCCAGCCGGCTTGTGTCATGACAAACTGCGCATCGGGAAGTCGGGACTTCAGAGTAGCAGCGCCACCGACGTGATCAAAATGACCGTGTGTCATGAGGACATACTTGATATCGGCCAGATCCACATCCAGTGTGTCCAGGTTTTCGAGTAATTGATCGACGAACGGTCCGTACAGTGTGTCAATCAGCACGTGCCCGGCATCGGTACGAATCAACCAGGCAGATACCCAGCAGATTCCGACGTAATCCACGTTGTCAAAGGCTGACCAGGGTTCGATATGCTGGGCGTCGACATTACCCAGCCACTGCCCCAGATCGGAGGGCATCTCTCCGGTTCTTCCGAATTCCTGGAATTTCGCGGCAATGGGCCCCGAGGGGCAACCTTCGAACAATTGCGCCATCGCGGGTGTGGTCGTCATGACGATACTTGCCAAAAGGCATTTTCCGAGTCTTTTCATGGAGAGAGTCATCGATGTGAAGTTGCAAACGAGGGGATGGGGCTCGGGTACTTGACTACATGTCAAGGAAAACGGTTTCCTGCTCACCGCGAAGTCGGATATCGAAGTGATACTCATGCTCTCCCACCTTTCGTGCAAGCAGGGTATCCAGTCGTTTCACAGGTTTGACTCGATGCAACACGGGGTCAACCTTGTTGTGTTCCTGCTCGTCCTCGAAATAGATTCGGGTATTGAGTCCAATGTTGTTGCCTCGAGCAACAATCCACAAGGCAATATGTGGCGCATGGAAACCACCACTTCGACTGGGTGTTCTACCGGGCTTGACGGTTTTCAGCGTATATTCAGCTGTTTTCACATCAAGCGGGAATCGACAGAAGCCATTGACCTTGGGGTCCGCATCTGGCTGACCGGGAAACCTGCCGGCGGCATCCGCTTGCCAGCTCTCTATCATCGGGTCGAACATGGGTTCATCGAATTTGTCGTAAACCCGTCCGCGAATGGTGATGATCTCTCCCTGCGCACCGTCTTCGATGGCGCGCAAGCCGAAGTCTTCGGGGTACACGCCGTTGATGCCGGCGAAATTGGGGGTACAACCGATCTGCACGTAGGGACCGGCAGTCTGCGAAGGTGTTTCGAAAAGATTCACGATTGACTGCGCCATCTCACAAGCCCTCCAGTCTGTTTTCAAACATGGTTTGCCGCCTTCCTCGCAGTACGATGTCGAATTTGTAAGCCAGATAATCCATGGGCCTGGAGTTCTTGATGTCCAGGGCGGCGACCAGTTGATTCGCCTGCGCGCGATCCTTGATGGTTCCGACAATAGGGCAACGGGCAATAAGAGGGTCACCTTCGAAATACATCTGGGTAATCAGTCGTTGCCCGAAACTATGACCAAAAATGGAAAAATGAATGTGCATGGGCCGCCATTCATTGTCGCGATTGGGCCAGGGATAGGCACCCGGCTTGATGGTCAGGAACTCGTAGAAACCGTCCTGGTCCGTCATCGTTCTTCCACAGCCCCCGAAATTGAGGTCCAACGGCGCCAGGTAGTGGTCCGTGGCATGACGGTAACGGCCACCGGCGTTTGCTTGCCAGATTTCCACCAACGTATTCGGAACGGCGCGATTGTTCTCGTCGACGACCCGCCCATGAACCCGGATGCGCTCACCAATGGCTTCTGATTTTCCACGCGTGAAATTGGTAATCAGATTGTTATCCAGTTGACCGATGATGCCGTGCCCGAATCGCGGGCCAGTCTCCTCGGTCATGGTGCTTTCCATGGAAAGCAACGGCTCCATGGGACCGAGGATCATGGTCGTCTTCATTTCAGGGTCATGTATGACTGGATGAATACCCCGATTACGCGGGATCAGCGGGCCTGAATTTGTCATGAACTGCCTCTTTCCGTTGAGTAAGGTGCAACCGATCAGCTTGAACCGGGTTCGCAGGCTTCAGTGCATTCCGGATCTGGATGGGAAGCCAGCGCAAGCATGATCAGTGCAGATATTAGCCACTTCTTGCTATAAAAGTCAATCATATGATTTATTGATTATTATGCTAATCTTGATCGGCGTCAAGCTGCGTTGAAAGCATTTTCATTCCCAAGGCAACGCCCCGATCGAAAGCCTTCTGCATTGCCAAAAGCCGCAGAGTGATTCGATCAGCCCGACACGGAAAATGCCAGATGGCCAGCCCGGCCGGCTCTTTATTCCTGCATCAGACGAATAGAGACCGTCGTCGGACTGCTGCTGTACCCAAACCACGGGGACATGACCCAGGCTCTGGCGTCAGTGATCGACACCCCCTCGAGAGAAAACAAACCACCCAAGGAGTATTCGGAGAGCATGAAGAAAAAACAGAACCATGCGGCAAGGCAGCTTGTCGCATTCAGGCCGCCGCTCCACAACACCATTCCAACACGCTGGTCGACACCCAATGGCCATCAGACACGCACGGCCTTGACAGCTATGGTCTGCGCGGTTGCCATTGGCGCCTGCAGCTCGGACAGTGATGAGACAAGTGCGAGCATTGCCCAATTGAGCCCCGCAACACCGGGTGCGTTGACTGGCAGCTGTGAGGAGCTATTGACGAACTTCCCGCAATCTGCAGATACCACACTGGAATCCAGTAGCGAGGTGCCTGCCGGCGAGCTGACCGTGGCCGGGCAGGACATCGCGGCGCATTGCCTGGTGACAGGAAAGATGCTGGAACGCACCAGTGAGGTTGACGGTAATTCGTATGCGATCTCATTCGAGATGCGCTTGCCACTGAACTGGAACGGTCGCTTCTACCACCAGGGCAATGGCGGCATCGATGGTCGGGTAGCCACCGCGCTGGGCGGTAGTGGCAGTGGCTTGAGCAATGCCTTGAACGAAGGGTTTGCGGTGCTCAGTTCCGATGCCGGACACGCCGGTTCTCTGGGGCCCACCTTTGGACACGATCCCCAGGCGCGACTGGATTACGGCTATCGGGCCACCCAGAAGCTGACACCTGTGGGAAAATCGATTATCACGACGGCATACGGCAAGGCGGCCGATCGCTCCTATTTCGGGGGCTGCAGCAATGGCGGCAGACATACTTTCAATGCGTTTGCCCGCATGCCGGACGAATACGATGGATATCTGGCCGGCGCACCGGGGTTCAACCTACCCAAGGCGGCGGTAGCCAATATTTTTGGCGCACAACGATATGCCATGGTAGCCACAGACCCCGCTGATCTGTCGACTGCCTTTACCGACAGTGAGCGGGCGACAGTCGCCAGTGCTGTACTGGCAAGCTGCGATACGCTCGACGGAGTGGCCGATGGAATCGTCAATGATGTGCTGGCATGTCAGACGGCATTCTCTCTGGATGACGTGCCGTCATGCGCGAACGAGCGTGATGGAAGCTGCCTGTCTGCAGATCAGAAGACAGCTCTGGCACCAATCTTCAGCGGTGCGGTAAGCAGCGACGGTACTGCGGTTTACGAAAGTTTCGCTTTCGACGCAGGCATCAGTGCCAACGGTATCAGGAATTGGGAGTTCACCATTCCGATGGAACGTGATTCAGGGGCTGTCGGCATGATATTTGGCACCCCACCAGAAGATGCAGCGACATTCGACGGTACGGCGTTTACCCTGAACACCTCCGTTGATGATCTGGTGCAACGCATCAATGCCACCACCGAGCTCTATACAGAATCGGGTATGGAGTTTGCCACGCCACCCAACCCGACATCGTTGGTAGCTGTTCGTGATCGTGGTGCGAAGATCATGGTGTATCACGGCGTCAGCGATCCCATTTTCTCGGCGCTCGATTCGGTATCGTGGATGGATGGAGTACAAGCCAACCATGAAGACGCAGCAGACTTCGCTCGCTTGTTCCTGGTGCCGGGCATGGGACATTGCGGAGGCGGGCCAGCCACCGATCAATTCGATGCACTGACGGCACTGGTCAACTGGGTAGAGCAGGGTGAAGCGCCCGAGCAACTGATTGCCAGTGCCCGCGGCAGCAGCAACGCCGACGGCGAGAATGAGGAACTGCCTGCAGATTGGGCTGGCAACCGTACACGTCCACTATGCCCTTACCCACAGGTAGCCCGTTACGACGGTTCGGGAGACATCGAACAGGCAGCGAGCTTCCGGTGCGAATAGTCCGTTTGCCGGGAAACCGCTAGTATCGAGGAAGAGTGGTATCCGGGGCCGGCACTGCCGGCCCCTTTCTTGTGTGTCTACCCGATACACATAAGGACCGACCATGCCTTTCGAGTCTACTGCCCTGTAGCAGCAGGTATGTCGGATCGACGTGACTTCTTCTTCGGTCCAAGAAAGACGACTGAGGCAACAGCCATCGCCAGCAATGCCAGTGCAACCGGGTGATCCAGCAACAGGGACAAGTCGTCATCCATGATGAGACGCGCCTTCAACACCGAATTCTCCAGTTGTGGTGTCAACAGGAAAGCCACGATGAAGGCAACAATGGAAAAGCCGAAGCTGCGCATCAAGTAACCGAAAATGGCAGCGCAGATCATCACGTAAACGCCGAACGTCGCCCCGGTAATGACGTAGGAGCCAGCGAAACACAGCAGCATGGCAGCCGGGTAGATGACGGTACCTGGAGCCGATACGATCAACGCCCAGAACCGCATGCCGAATTGACCGACACCCAGGTTGCAGAAATTGGCAATGAGCATTGCGCCGAACATGCCGTAGATGAGACGTCCTTGCTCCTCAAAGAGAAGTGGTCCGGGCTGCATACCATGAATCATGAATGCCGAGACGAGCAGGGCGGCTGCGATGTTGCCGGGTATACCGAGCGTCAACAAAGGAATCAGATTGGCACCTACAACCGCACTGTTGGCCGTTTCCGAGGCCGCTATGCCACGTGCATCTCCGGTACCGAATGCTTCCGGGTCTTTCGCTGCCTGCTTGTTGACCGAGTAGCTGAGAAAACCGGCGGTGGTCGAACCGAGTCCAGGAATCGCGCCGATTATGGTACCGATGATGAAAGCCCTCAAGGCCACATAGCGATTGGCGAAAAATTCGGCAAACGTGACAACGCTGTCCTCTCGCGGCCTCCCCGTGATCTGTATGGCGGATTGCGAGCCTGGTTTTCCCTGCAGGGAAATCAATCCAACCAGGACTCCGCTCATCGCCAGCGCACCGATACTGACGGCCGTCAACGGGACACCGTCATAGAGCTCAAGCATGCCAAAGGTGAATCTCGGACTGGCCATACCAGGATCCAGTCCGACGGTGGCCAGCAAGATGCCGAACGATGCCGCGATAAGGCCCTTGATCATGGAATCACCCACCAGGCCACTGATGATCGTGAAGGCAAGAATCATCAGTGCCGAGATTTCCACCGGGCCCATCTTCAAGGCCACAACCGCCAACGGAGCCGCCAGCAGAATCAGTACGACATCGCTGGACAAATCACCCAGTACCGAATGATACAAGGCATATTTCATGGCCTTCATGGGCTTGCCTTTCTGCGCCATGGGATATCCATCCAGAGCCGTAGCTGCGGATTCCGGTGTCCCGGGTACGTTCAATAAAATGGATGGTACGGCACCGCCAACCGTGCCCCCCTTGTTGACAGAGATCAGAAAGGCGATGGCAGTCAGCGTATCCAGCCCATAAGTCAATGGCACGGCAATCGCCAGTGCCATGATGATGCTCAAACCGGGAGTCGCCCCGACCAGCTGGCCAAGAGTCACCCCTATCACGATGAAAAGAAGATTGGTCAGTGTGAATACATCTGCCAACCCGGAAATCAAGAGCGAATAATCAGCCATGGTATCTGTTCAAGTTGATATTCAGGACAGGGAGCGTTGCAGGAGCACTTCGAACAGAAACCAGACAAAAGCCGGCACTGCAAACAGCGTCAGTAGCGCCCAGAGCGGGCGACGCTCACGCAGCAACAGTAGGCTTGCAACCATCAAGCTACAGGCCACGGGCAGAAAGCCGACCTTCGGCAACCAGAACGCAGCCAACAGCAGGGCGACGACAAACGATCCGAACACCAGGACTTCGCGGCGAGGCGGCACAGAGCCACCGGAGCCGGCGAAGAGAAACAGCAGGATACCCAGCAAGGTGATCAACCAGCCCGCCGCTCTGGGAAAGAGCGATGGATCAAGCGGATCGCCGGGATGCGAGCTGACAAAGTTCGGGACGAGCCAGACAAGCAGAACACAACCGAATCCGGCGACTACCAGTCCCAGCAAACGATCGGAGGAGATCATTTTGCCAGCCTGTCCCCATAGAAGGCCGAGGCACTGGCTACCCAATCAGTTGTACCCTGTACACCCATATTACCCGCGCTGGCTTCGAGACCTTCCATGTAATCGGCGTAGTCGTCCGAGGTGGTGACATCCATGATGTGCGAGGCCAGGCAGGCGGCTATATCGTCGGGTGTTTCCTTCGGAGCGATGAAAATGATATGTCCCTCAATCGACAGATCCACGCCACTTTCCTGCAGGGTTTTCGCATCGGGTGCATAAACGGCTCTGTTCTCGGTCAGTGTTGCCAGTTGCACCATCTTCCCCGCCTTTATCTGAGGAACATGCTGTGTACCCTGAATGGTTGCATCAACGTGTCCACCCAATGCTTCCTGCAGGGCTGCGGCCGAACCTTTGCCAGGTATCGAAACCAGCCTGATTCCAAAATGTTCTGCAATGGCATCCACGGCAATCGTGTGGCTGGATGCCCCAACGGAGACCGTCGCACGTCCTTTCTCCTTTGCCATTGCGACGAACTCTTCAAGCGTGTCGTAAGGGTTTTCTTCCAGAGTCACCAGACCGTAGTTCAGTACCATGCCCGTACCCAGGTACTTGAAATCCTCATGGGTATAACCGATATCGGGATTCACATGCGGGTTGATCGCAACCGTCGTATTGCTCACCACACCAATGGTCAATCCATCAGGATTCTTTTTTGTCAGCCCTCGAGCCATGACGCCACCGCTGGCGCCCGGCATATTCTCGACCACGACAGTCCAGCCGGTTGCCATCTCCAGATCACTGGCGACTTTTCGTGCAACCGTATCGGTTCCACCACCCGCACCAAACCCGACCTGAAAATTGACGTTGTCGCTAGGGAAGCCATCAGGGCATTCGGACGCCAATGCCGCATTAGCCAGCAGGCATGCTGTGGCGCTGACGATGAGTACTTTGCAGTCAATCATTCGTTATTCCTCGGTTTGGTTCGGATGGTTGGTCGTTCAGTTTCTTGATCTTTTGGTCTGAATAGCCACTGGGAACGTTGGGATTCCTCGCAAATATCGGGTTAGGGTTCAGCACGATATTGAAAAACTCAAGACGTATTCAGATACTTGCAAAGCATCTTAAACATGAATGAGCTATATGTATAGCTTTTGTTGTTTTAAACAGGAAAACCGTGCGATATTGCAACTCAAGTACAAGGAAATAAAATTCACTACGCGCACACTTGATTACGCTTTCCTGTACTTTCAGGACAGTGTCGACGACGACCAGAGTGGGGATGAACATGAACAGCAACGACGACAGCGCCAGTCTGCCGGCCACATTGAATCTGCAGCGCAAGGCCGCGATCACTCGAGGCGGTGCGTTCGATCATGCGGGACGAGTATTGATAAAGCGCCTGCGCGGCTTCGACATGAACAGGACTATCTTCGGTGGACTGTCAGGCATCGCTCGCAAGTTCATGGAAGAGAAACTGGCGAAAGAGGTGCAGTGGGACGCCACTGCGGCATCCGATATCGAGACTGCGTATGCGGAGGTTGAAACGGCTCAGCCCGCACCGGCAATCGATTCGCAGCTGATCGATTTCATGAAAGTTGAATGCGACTTCAGTATGGAACATGCCGACGGCACCTTCCTTGAGCACCTGGTATTCTGTCACCACTACTCAGCCCGTCATTACCCCGAGCATTCGCCCAATGTAGCGTTGCTGCATTCCATATTGGGTACGGCAACCAACACATTTGCCATGGACGCAAGCAAGATTCCACAGCTCAAGGCCTTGCTGACCGAATTCGAAGGGATACAGGTCGAGGCGTTCCCGTCGATCCTGCGCCTGCTGTACAACGAAAATCTGCTCGAGGAGCTGGAGCTGAACATGCACCGCCTTGGCGAGCTCGAGGCTTTGCACTGCCACAGGGTAATCGATAACGAAGCACTGACAATTGATGCCGAGAACTTCTGGATCAACCTCAATTACCACCTGATGCATTTTGTCGATTTCATGCCACCGGCAAACTGGTCCAGTCACCGATCAGATCCGTTGATGCAGATGTTCGAAAGGCTGTCGAGTCTACTGGACCGTGCCGGTCAGCGTCAGGCTCAAGTTGAATTGGAATTGCCTGAAACGAAGACAGCGCCGGTAGGGGAGTCGCGTACGTTTTTCGGCTGGATCATGGCACAGTTACCAGCCGCGATCACGCTCAAGCTGGCCCGAAAATCCGTGCAGAAATACTCTGACCTGGCAGGCCATGATCTTGGATACCGGCTTGTCTGGAAGTAGCCAGGGTCGATACGAGTAGCTCGTCTGATCAGACACTTACTCGTACTACAATGCGTGGAACGATGTTTTCGTGTCTGGGCTCGGTTCTACCTTCCAGCCGCGACTATAGGGTAACTGCTGCGAGTACACCCACGCATGAACGGTCCTGATCGGTGCGGAACCATGAGGTCACCATCATGATTCCGCTCCAGGCCAGATCTCCTCAATCAGTGATGTCGACCACCACCTTGCCGATTGCCTGACCACTGGTCAGACGCGCATAGGCATCGCCAACCTGTGCCAGTTGGAATCGTTGCTCGTCGAGCAAGGGGGTGATTGCACCAGAATCCACCAGTTCCGCCAATCTGGCGAGGGTGGCGCCGTGTGTTTCGCGCTTGTGGTCATACAGCATGGGAATCAACATGAAGACAACATGCAGTGACAGGCCGCGAAAGTGAACCGGTGTCAGATCCAGCTCCAGCAGAGAAACAGTCGTACTGACGTTGCCGTTCAGTGCTGCGGCGGCGAACGAGTTCGACAGATTGGCTCCACCGACGGTATCGAAAACCACATCAAACCCGGCTCCGTCGGTATGTCTGGCCACATAGTCGGCCACCTCTTCGGTCTTGAAATCGATGGCAGTTGCACCGTAGTCAGCGACAATCTTCGATTGCTGATCACCCGTTATGGTGGTGTAGACCTGCGCTCCCATGTCCTTGGCCAACTGCACAGCCAGATGACCAACGCCTCCCGCACCGCCGTGGACCAGCACCTTCTGCCCAGCTTGCGTGCCGGCTCTGACCAGACCTTCATGGGCCGTGATACCGACCAGTGGCATGGCTGCCGCTTCCCGCATCGACAATGTTTTCGGTTTGTGGGCAATCAGTCTGACGTCTGCAGCAATGTATTCGGCCAGAGCACCCGGAAGACCTATCAAGCCGCCAGCACAGCCATAGACCTCATCGCCTGGTGCGAAGTCGCTCACACCATCACCAACAGCTTCTACGGTACCGGCAAAGTCCATGCCCAGCAGCGCTGGCAGATCGGGCGACAACGGCAGATTTTCCTGGCCCATTTGCCGGATCATCGTGTCGACCGTGTTGACGCTGGTTGCAGCGATACGCACCAGTACTTGCCCAGCACCCGCTGCTGGCTTGTCCAGTTCAGCAGGTCGGAATTCAGATGCTTCACCGTATTCGTTCAGAACCATGGCTTTCATGAAACAGACTCTCTCTGGTTTGTTATTGACCAGTGAACGATAGAGTCTGCTGCAGCCCGGGAAAACGGGTGAATAGCGGATTCAGTATTCCGAATTTCAATGGAATGCGGAAAATGCACTCGATGTGCCGCCAGGTCCGGCGGATTCCTGCCGAACCGGACGAACCGGACGAACCGGACGAACAGGGAGCATCAGTCTCCGCGGCAGCTGACAGTCAGCAGTCAGCAGTCAGCAGTCAGCAGTCAGCAGTCAAGCCTGCCAGATGGGCGGGTCACCGATCTTCTCCAACAGAAAATCGATGAAGACACGCACCTTGGCTGTCAGCACATTGGACTTGGGGTAAACCAGCCAGATCGCTGATTGATCTTCAATCTCGTACTCGGGCAGAACGCGCACCAACAAACCATCCTCTATCTCCTTGTGCACACTCCAGAAGGAATTCATTGCAATGCCAACGCCAGCCGTAGTCGCTATTTTCATGCTGGCTCCGTCATCACACATGACCCGCTTCTTTACACCGGCCGGCGGAAAGGTATATGCAGACTCTTCACCCTCTTTCAACAATCTGCGCGAAGTGCCACTCATGAACGTCATCAACTGATGCTCTGCCAGATCCTCGGGAGTTGTCGGCGTTCCGTGGTGGGCCAGATAGTCGGCAGAGGCACAGAGAATACGCTTGTCATCGGCCAGCTTTCTGGCCCGCAGACTGCTGTCCTCGATGGCATAGTTCCGAAGCGCCAGGTCGAACCCACCTTCAATCAGATTCATCTGCGTATCGGACAACTTCAGCTCCAGGTTCACGTCCGGATAGCGAAGGAGGAACTCAGGCAGGATCGGTGCAATATACAACTGGGCAAAGGTGCTCGATGCCGAGAAACGCAGCGTCCCGCTGACCCCCACATTGCCGTGACCGAGGGCGGCTCTGGCCGCGTCCTCCTGGGCCAGTATTTCACGCGCATAGGGGAGAAACTCGGCACCTTCCAGAGACAGGGAAATCTTGCGTGTCGATCGGTGCAGCAGATCGGCTCCTATCTGCTTTTCCAGTTTCGACAACCGTGCACTGGCGACAGCCGGCGCCAGACCCAGCTGACGTCCGGCAGCACTGATGTTGAGCATGTCAGCGGCCATGACGAATAGCTGTATGCCTTCAGTGTCCATTATCTGTTGTACCCGAGTGATGGAAAAACCGCTCGCAGTATGTCTTGTTCGATTCATCGTTGGCAAGCGGAGCAGGCCTGGTGGCATTCCAGCCATGTGCAATGAGTTATCGCAATCATGACGGGGACAAGGGCTCGCTACCCCGGAAGATGCAGGAGTAGAACTGATGAGATCGTCACTCGGTTTCATTGTGCACTTTTACGTCGCGCAGCATCGCCTTCATGGCCTTTGCATCCTCGCAAAACACGAATACTGATTATCGATTCAGCCAGTGTTGCCTGATCTCAGAAGGAAATACAGTTTGTCTTACGGGGCAGGCTATCCAGTTCTGTCCTCATACGCTTACTGCGGTAACCACAAGGCAGGTACATCCCGTACCACGCTCATGACCAAAGAGAACTGTTCAGATGGGATACACGAATTTCACCACCTTCAAGGTTCAGATCGACAACGGCATCGGCTGGGTCACTTTCGACTTCCCACCGGTCAACGTCCAGGGGCTGCCGATGCTGGCTGATCTGGACCAGCTTGCACAACAGCTGGAGAGTGATCCCTCCGTCAAGGTCGTTGTCTTCCAGTCGGCACATCCGGAGATTTTCGTGGCCCATGCCGATACCAATTTCCTGAAAGACATGTCTGACCAGGCCGTCTCACGCGATGATGTCGAACTGCTGGATTTGCAGGTGGTTCTGGAGAGAATCAGCAAACTGCCTCAGGCAACCATTGCCAAGATCGAAGGCTTTGCACGTGGCGGCGGTCACGAGTTTGCTCTTGCCTGTGACATGCGTTTTGCAGCGCGTGGCAAGGCGAAGTTCATGCAGATGGAAGTGGGCATGGGCATTCTGCCATGCGGCGGCGGCGCCTCCCGGATGGCCCGTCAGACCGGGCTGGGCCGGGCGCTGGAGATCGTGCTGGGAGCGCGTGATTTCGACGCCGATCAGGCTGAAGCCTACGGCACCATCAATCGGGCTCTCGACGCGGATGAAATCGGTCCTTTCGTCGACGACCTGGCCAGGCGAATAGCCTTGTGGCCATCTGCTTCCATCAATGCGACCAAACAGGCTGTTCTCGAATCGATCGACCGCCCTATCGAGGACGCTCTCAGAGCAGAAGCCTACTGGTTGTACCAGGCAACCAGCCAGACCCCGGCGTTGAAACGATTCCGGTGGGCTGATGAGCAAGGTGCACAATTCGACATGGACAACCAACGGACCTGGCCAGACATGCTCGTCAAGGTGCAGGAAATCAACGACTAAAAGACCAAAAAGTGTCTCATCGACAGTGTGTTGAGACACTTTCAAGCCGGCTGCAATTTTCCTGTTGTCGCCTGCCAGCCATTCGGATTACAACGTCAACACCAGATCAATGCCGGGATACCACCCAGGTAGCAAACAGGAGGATCAACCATGCAGCCGTCACTTGAACAGAAGCTGTGGATGTACGAAACAATGGTGCTCAGTCGCCGTTGCGAGGAGCAGATCGCCAAGATCTACATGGAGGGAAAAACCCCGGTATTCAACATGGCCAACGGTACCATTCCGGGAGAAATGCACCTGTCCGATGGGCAGGAACCGGTCGCCGTTGGCGTCTGCGCACACCTGGATGCGGAGGATATCGTTACCGCAACTCACCGTCCGCATCATCAGGCCATCGCCAAGGGGGTTGATCTCGACCGAATGATGGCGGAGATCTTCGGCAAGGCCACTGGCCTCAGCGGTGGGCGAGGAGGGCATATGCATCTGTTTGACCCTGCCGTGAACTTCGCCTGCTCAGGCATCATCGGCCAGGGCCTGGGCCCTGCCGTCGGAGCTGCATTGTCACGCAAGATGCAGGGCAAACCCGGTGTTGCCGTCGCATTCATTGGCGAAGGTGCTACCAATCAGGGGGCTTTTCATGAAGCACTCAATCTGGCAGCCGTATGGAATGTGCCGTTCGTTTGCGTTGTCGAGGACAACGCCTGGGGAATATCGGTCTCCAAGGCAGCATCCACATCCGTACCACGCAATGATGTACGAGCCGCCTCTTACGGCATTCCGGGGCATTACGTGGAAGGCAATGATCCCTATCGTATTCATGAAGTCGCCGGTGAAGCCATTGCCCGAGCCCGTGCCGGCAAGGGACCCAGCCTGATAGAGGTGGAAACGTTCCGCCTGGCCGGACACTTCATGGGCGATGCGGAAGGCTACCGACCTGAGGGAGAAAAGGATGCATTGTTTGAAATCGATCCGATTCCAAGGATGCGGCAACGTCTGCTTGACGATGGCGACGCCTCGGATGAGCAGTTGAGCAACATCGAGAAGAAGGCCGAAGAGCGCATCGAACAGGCGATCAGATTCGCACGGGAGAGTGATGAGCCACGGCCCGAAGACGCCTTGACAGCCGTCTTTGCTCAGGCCTGAACCAGCAGGATACATCGGAGGAAACAATGACACAGTCAAACAATAGAAAACTGACGATAGCCCGAGCCATGGCAGAGTCTGTCGCACAGGAAATGCGCACAGACGATCGCGTCTTCGTCATGGGTGAAGATATCGGCGAGCTGGGAGGAGTCTACGGAAATACCCGTGGACTGCTGGAGGAGTTCGGCAAGGAGCGTATACGTGATACGCCCATTTCAGAAACAGCCTTCATCGGCGCTGCTGTCGGTGCTGCGCAGGACGGGATGCGTCCAGTAGTCGAATTGATGTTTGTCGACTTCTTTGGCGTGTGTTTCGATGCCATCTACAACCTCATGGCCAAGAACATCTACTTCTCCGGTGGATCTCTCAAGGTACCGATGGTTCTGATGACATCCACCGGCGGAGGCTACTCGGACGGTGGACAGCATTCGCAATGCCTCTACGGCACCTTTGCGCATCTGCCTGGCATGAAGGTCGTTGCACCATCCAATGCCTATGACGCAAAGGGTCTGATGACTGCAGCGATACGCGACGACAGCCCCGTAGTCTTCATGTATCACAAGCGCTTGCAGGGGATGGGCTGGCTGGGTACCGAGCCCGGCGCGACCGTCAAGACGCCAGAGGAAAGCTACACCGTGGAAATCGGCAAGGCTGCCATCGCGCGCAAGGGCAGCGATGTCACTATCGTGAGTCTGGGGCTGGGCGTTCATCATGCACTCAAGGCCGCCGAGAAACTGTCCGAGGAAGGTGTGGAGGCAGAAGTCGTGGATCTGCGCTCGCTGGTTCCATTGGATCGCGACACCATTCGTGAATCTGTCGCCCGGACCGGACGGCTCATTGTGGTCGATGAGGATTATCACAGCTTTGGTGTTTCCGGTGAAATCATCGCATCGGTAACCGAACATGACATCTCTGTGCTCAAGGCTGCACCGCGTCGAGTTGCATTTCCCGACGTGCCGATTCCTTTCGAACGCGGCATGGAGCAATTCTGCCTGCCGAATGCCGACAAGATCATTGCAGCCTATCGTGAGATCGAGGCTGGCTGAGCCACTCTTTCAACGGCATACCGACACGCACCGTCGTGTCATTTGTATCGAACTTTCGAGGTGAAACATGTCAACGGATATCGTGGTCCCGAAGGACCTTTATGAAGAAGATGAAGAAGCTGTCGTCACCAGCTGGCTGGTTGATGATGGTGCCATGGTTGATGCCGGCTCCCTGGTTGCGGAGCTGATGACAGCCAAGGTGCAGTATGAAATCCTTGCTCCGAGCAGTGGCACGGTCAGCATTCTGAAACAGGTTGATGATGTGGTGGCCAAAGGCGACATCATCGGAACTGTCAACTAGTTCGGCGCAGGATGAGGACTATGGAGCCAGTGACAGCAGCCTCAAGCGAAAGCCGGACGGTGGTGCCTCTGCGTGGCGTAAGAGCCATGATTGCAGACAAGATGGCAAGCAGTCTGCGAGAGGGGGCGCAGCTGACGCATCACGGAAGCTGCGATATCAGTGGTCTGCTCGGATTCAAGCAGCGTATGGCTGCCGACGGTGTGAAGCTGTCGGTAGAGGATATCGTCAATCATTGTGTCGTTCAGGTTCTGCAACGTCATCCGGATATCAACGGCACTGTGAAAGACAAGGAAATCCACCTCTCTTCATCGGTTGACTTGTGTGTCGCCATCGCGCTACCAGGCAATCTCCTGGTAGCCCCCGCCATCTTGGGTGCCAACGAAATGGACCCATCCAGGTTGCGAGAAGCACGTCGTGATCTCGTTACCCGCGCACAGTCAAACAAGTTGAGTGTCACCGAGATGACTTCGGGGACCTTTACTGTCAGCAACCTGGGATTGACACGGGTTGAACATTTCACACCGATCATCAATGCTCCGCAAATCGCAATACTCGGCATAGGCTGTTCGACCGAACGCCCTGTATCCGATAGCGAAGGTGGCATCACACTGCGACCGTACATTGGCCTGTCGTTGACGTTCGATCACCGTGCCATTGACGGTGGGCCGGCAGGAGACATACTCACTGACCTGTGCCACACGATAGAGGCACTCTCATGAACGGAGCTGCGCAGACACTGCGCATCTTCGACCATGTCAGCGACGGGTTGCAGGCAGAAATGGATTTGCTGCCTGCACCTCACGCTGCTCATGACACTCAATCACTTGTATGGCGGACCAGTCAGTCTCTGGTGGTACCGGCCAGCTTTGCAGCCAGACCTGGATTCAGGGAGGCCGTCGCCGCAAGCCAGGAACGTGGTTGGCCTGTCGCATCCCGAGCCACAGGGGGAGGGACCACACCGCAAGGAGAGGGGATTCTCAACGTCTGCCTTGCATTGTCACCCACCTCACGTCCCTCGATTCATGCCGCCTACCGCCGAATCTGCATGCCGCTACAGAGTGCTTTTCGGGAACTGGGCATGCGGACAAGTTGTCGAGCCGTACCCGGTTCTTTCTGCGACGGTGAGTTCAACATCGTACATAAAGGTCAGAAGCTGGTAGGTACTGCTCAGCGCTGGCGTGCTGGTCGACCTGGAGTCGGTCACCGGATTCTTGTACATGCATTGATCCTGCAATCAGCAAACGTACGGGAAGTGGTGCAGGCCATCAATGCCTTCCATCAGGACCTCGGACTCGACGTCCGCGTTCACCCGCATGCACATACGTCGCTAGACGCCGCAGGAAGCCCGATCAGCGAAGTCGCTTTCGCTGAGCTTCTGACAAGCCATATCAATGAATCTGCCGTGCCTGAGGCCATTACGGCGTAGCTGCATCAGGCACAGGCGAGCTGACCACCACCGGAAACAAAGAGGAGACAGACAATGACATATTATTCAGTACTGGCAGTTACACCGACGAATGAAGACTGGATACCGGGCTATATCGCTCCGGTCAACGCCCTGATAGCCAAACACGGCGGAGAATACCTGGCGCGTACGGCCAGTCACGAACGTCTCGAAGGCCAGGGCGAAGGCGCTGCATTACGCATCATCATTGCATGGCCATCGAAGGAGGCTGCCAAGGCATTCGTCGGCGATCCGGACTACGCACCCTACTTGAAGAACAGAACGGAAGGCTCGGACAGTCATCATTTTCTCATCGAAGGAAAAGACGACCTCGCCTGATAGACACGCAATGGCTGGACCTCGGCAGGGAAGCTAACGGTCCTTGATGGGTCTGACTATGCCATATCGGAGTATCTTGCGATGAATGGTCGCCCGAGCAATACCCAGCTTTCTGGCCGCCCGTGACACATTCCATTGCGTACTCTTCAGAGCATCCACAATGGCTACCTTCTCATCGTAGGTATTTTCCGCTGGCGATGACGCCAGCACCGGCTGCGACGCACCCCTCGAAGCAGACTCAGCACTGCTGCCCGGGCGTGAGCGCAGTGTGATGTCACAGAGCGAAATACGTTCGCCGTTGCCCGCAATCAGTGATTGACGAAGTGTGTTGCGTAGTTCTCTGACATTCCCGGGCCAGCCATGATTGCGGATGGCTTCTCTGGCCTCGTGTGTCAGCTCGACTGCGATGCCGGCAAGTGTCGTCGCGATTGCCGATGCCAGGGTGTCTACACCTTCCCGATTACGCAAGGCAGGCAGAACGAAGTGCGCACCACAAAGCAGATAGTACAGATCCTCTCTGAAGCGCCCGGCATCCACCTCCGCAAGCAGCTCATGATCTGTCGTCGCGACCACGTTTACCACCAAGGCACCGTGCTGAGCACAGGCATCGTGTTCCATGGATTCCAGTGTCTCAAGCAGGAGTCGCAGACGAGACTGCCCCTGTTCCGGCAGATCCGCAACGTTCTCCACTAACAGCGTAACCGACAATCGGCTATTGTCCGCTGGTTCAGCAACAGCCGCTACCTGGTTCAGCAGTGTGCCTGCCTGAAGCCGATCCATCAATGACTCGTCAAAAACCGAACAATCCATCCTCACCAACTGAGCCGGTGTATTCCCCAAGTCCGCATGCAGTGATGTGACCAGTTGGGTCTTTCCGGTTCCGGATTCTCCTTCGATCAACAGAGGTATCCGGTTGGCAAAACAGACCTGTACTTGCTCGAGTGTGTCTGCCATTGCCTGACTGCCGATAGCGAGGGCTCGCAATGCCCGGGAGAGTCTGCGCCGACCGAAATCACGTTGCGTCTTTCGCTTCTGAGCACTTCCCGACGCTGTGGGAAAGGAGGAGGCTACCTGTTCACGAACCGAGATGTTCAGTACGTCTCCCGAATCGAGGTGCACATTGTGAATCTGCCCGGCTGTTCTCACAAGGTCATCGACACTCAGGCCGGCAATGGCTTCCATACTGGTTCCGGTCAACACATCCCCATGGCCTTCGACTGTAAAGAAACCCGCGCCACGAGTGGCTCCCAGAACGTGACCAGAACCATCAATGGCGATGAGCGTGTCCCTGGCCATCAATCCCGTCCCGACGGGACTACTGACCGTGATTATCAACGCCTCCTTGTAGTGTTGCTCGAACAGCAGGTTCTGGATTCGCGTCGACGCCTGTTCGAGCAATTGTTGCGAAAAAAGGCACTCTGCCGCATTGCCGCTGTCCCTCGTCGACAACGAAACGGCGCCAATCATGCGATTACAGGCATCCAGCAACGGTACCGAGGTACAGGAAAAGGAATTGAGTTTGGAGAAGAAATGTTCATTTCCCCTGACCGTCACGGTTTCACCCAGCGTCATCGCCATGGCGACACCGTTGGTACCCGCAATGCGCTCATTCCAGCAGCTGCCAAGCGCAATTCCGTGGCGCTCGAAACGTGAATGGCCCTTATCACGAGCTTCCAGGCGGACAACGATCTGGTCCGCATCGCACAGGACCAGGCAATGGCCAGCATGGCCGGCAATATCGGCCAGTTGCTGAAAAATGCCTCGACGGCCGCCGGTCTTGTCGACCATTGCTTCGAAGCGGGGCGTTACCTCCGTGGATTGCAAGCGCATCACCGGGTACACCGCATGCGGCACGAGACTGAAATCGTGCTTGCAACGATCCCAGGATGCTTCAATGGCTTTCTGGTATTTGCTTGTCCGCAGTTCGGATGCCATCAGCCCCTCAGTCAGTACACACAATCAACCCAGAATACCTATTTGACGCACTGACGTCGATACCACATGAGGGGGAAGGCGCTTTCTGATGAACCGGGAAGCCTGTCTGGCTTGCACGATTCCCTGGTTGGCTGTCGGGCACTACAACGTCGGGGGATACAACTCGGCAGAGCTGCAACATCGTCGGATATCCAGTCTGTCGACAAACTGGAAACCGTCATGGGCCCGCCAGATCGGCAGGCCGGTACAAGCTCGGTTGATTACCTGCTTTTGCGTCAACCGGAAAATCAGGTTGATACTCATGGCCTGGCAGTCAACCAGCCATGATCGCTACGACTTCGGACCGAGAATGAACCACGCAATGAGGCCGACGACTGGCAAGAACACCACAATCAATACCCAGATGAGCTTCTTCAATGTACTGGCTGTGCTGCCAACGATCTTGATGATCGCGTAGATATCCAGAACGAAAATGATAAAGCCGAGTATGCCGCCACCAAAACCGATTTCCATGTCTTTCTCCTGCTGTTATAGATCAATTTGTCTGAGCAGAAGTCTAAGTCTGGAACCTGCAGCCGACATACTCATTGAAGAACATGCACAGCGGCACCTTGTCTGAGCAACGTGCCTGCCGTGGTGCATGAAGATGGCTGGGGGCACGGAAGTTGTCTGGCAGTCACGCCTGAGAGTAGTCCCGGCCTGTGCCAGGACCGAGTGTCGATGCCTGCAGTCAGCCTTGACTCAACGGCTCGGCCGTCACGATCACCCCGTCGGTGTCGGTGTAGACATAATCACCCGGACGAAATTCAACGCCACCGAACGCTAATGGCACATCACGCTCGCCCTGAGTGACGGGAATGTATTTTCTGGAGCAGGTGCCCAAGGCGTACAGTGCCACCGGGATATCCTTTATCTGGAAGGTGTCTCTGACATAGCCGTTGACGATGATCCCTGCGTAGCCGCTCGCCTGCGCAAACTTCATCAGGTTCTCGCCGACGATGGCGTAATAGGCTTGATCGGCATCCACTACCACGACTTTTCCATGCCCGTCTTCATCACGCAAGAGTGTAATGAGGTCGCTGTTGTTGCGATCCAGTCGAATCGTCACCAACTCACCCTGAGACATGTCTGCGCCGCCATAATTTGCGTACCCCGGACCCAGCACGGACACCTTGTCGGGGTGGGCGTCGCAAAAATCTGCAGTAAAGTCGGCCATGCTGTGCTCTCTGAAATCGGAAACAGACCCGCTGCATGCGGGTGCAAGCGCGAGATTCTATCATCTGGCTCCGAGCTTCTGCAGTACTGAGCGACCGCTGCCTCAAGACTGACAGGGCGTGGTCGAGTAATCTCCCTGCGGGCTTTCGAATAGCGTAGTACCTTGAAACAAGACACCGATCACATCCCCGGAGCCGATCGCACACAGTGTAAAGAGTCCACAGAACTCAGCCCGATTTTCCATGAAGTGCTTCCAGTTCGACGTCGAATGGCGCACGCAATACTCGTCGGGATCAGGATCAGGATCAGGATCAGGATCAGGATCGGGATCGGGATCGGGGTCTGGGTCTGGGTCTGGGTCTGGGTCGGGGTCTGGGTCTGGGTCTACATCACCCATCAAAGGTGCACCGAGCCTGTCAGCCATGCCAGCAACAGCTGCCATCTGCCGACCACGGCGCAAGGCATAGTCCGGATCGTCGTAGCCCCACCAATCCCAACATCCGTTCGGGTTGCCACCCAGGGGATCGGTTGAAGGGGCAGTGACGCTATGTGCCTGGGGATAGAGCACCACGATGTCGTTCGTCTCCGCCCACTGATTGTATCCCGTGGTGCGGGCATACAGATCGCCGATCTGATCCGGTGTCTGCTGGCAGCCGTGAAACACGATATGCAACTTGCAGGTGTCTCCCGCCGCACAGGTTTCCGGCACATAGACGAAACCAGACTGATCCATACCGTGGACTTCCGAATTCGGCAGGAACTCATCCTGCTCGAATACGCGCAGATGGTTCGGATCCGGGGTGCCCGGTGCATTCAGATCACCGTATAGCCACGACAGGATGTCCCCTGCCTGGTCGATTCCGCAGTCGTTGATGAAATCCGGCTGGGTCACGCCACAGCTGTTTTGCGCGCCTTCAGCAAGAAACGCATGCCCAGCCGGAACGTCTGTCACGTAGCGAATGTTGTCGGCCGGTACACCAGCTCCCCGATAGAAATCGCGTGCCGCCTCCATCACCGGAGGGGTGACCGTATTGTCCGCCGTGCCGCTGAAAAGATAGAGTCTGTCCGCAAGCAATCCGCTCAGCGCATCGATTGCCTCATCATCAGCAAAGGATCGAGCCAATTGCAGCAATGCGGCCTCATCCGGGCCACCTGGCAGTGTCTGCATACACTGGTTCAACGCTGTCAGCAAACTGCCACGTGCGCAGAAATAGGGCCCACCCGCCACCACGCCAGCCCCGGCGATGTGTCGGGAAAAGGCCACATGGACTTGGACCGCCATGTACGCCCCACTGGACAATCCCGAGACTGTCGTGCCGGTGTCATCCAGGTCCAACTCCGGGAGGGGCTGTGCAGATGCAGTCCCGGCCACCGCAGCGGTGAAGGCAATCACCGTTCGAGCTATTGTAGATCGCATCCTGTCCATCCACCCGTTTTGCAGGGGAAGTGTGTGGCGAGAATTTTTTAGCACAAACCTCAAGCGCAAACAAGCATCGATGGCGTGGCTCAGCGGAGAATGACACGTCTGCACAGGGCGAACTGCCAGACCGAGACTCTGCCAATGCGGGAACGACGTGGACAATCTGTATGAAAAAGTGCACCCACGGATGTGTCATCGGGCGGCTAGCTCGGGCATTGACTAGCCATTGGTAGAAACCTGCCCTCAAGCCGTTGTTTGACGATGAAAACCCGTGCTAGCTTGTAGTCACGTCACTGTTCTTGCTGCCAGGTGCTGGGCACAAGAATGGACAGCCTGTTCATCAGCTCGATCGAGAGGTGGAACATGTCCGGACACTACCTGCTGAATCCCTGGTCAACCGAGTTCTGGCAACCGTTTCTGAGTAATCCTGTGAAAGGGGAGGTTGATCAGGACATTCTGCCGAGCTGGTTCTCGACCTATATCACTGTGACAGGCCAAGGCGAGCCTGAACTGGAGCAGAAGATTGTCACGGAAGTGGCAACCTATGGAAAACAGATCGGTGAATTGACCGATGTCGTGCTGGCACTGGCCGAGTCCGCCAACTTCACAGACAGCAAGGCACAGGAGGCAGTGCGGGAACTGCGATCGATCGAGAAAAAGGTTGAACTCAAGAAAAAGGCCTATCGCTCGACTGTTCAACAACGTGCCGAGCGCGCATTGCAGGAACTGGCAAAGTCAGATCCGGACGGGCTGGCACAACTCATTGACTCGTTTCAGTCGCCCTGCGTGATTCACGAATCCTGAGTCAGCGCAACGCGTGACGATCGGCGCTGCCGACCGAGGGTGCCATTGCCGGTGAAGCCGGCCAATTCCCGGCCGGCCCCACATTCAACTGTCAGGATTGCCCCAACAGAGTTCTGTATTTGCGCACGAACAGGTTCTCTCCCTTCAATTTTCGCGTCAACAGATCGCCCACGCTCATGAAGCCAAGGAAGGAGTTGCCGCGTCTCGGCCCGAGCGGCACGATGATCGGGGCTTTGTTGCCCCAAGGTGCATAGGGCTTCATCTGCTCGACCGATTTGCCCTTGCCCAGACCCAGCAAGGTCCTGTTCAGCCAGGGTAGCTGGCGACTGGTGGCAACGATGGTCATTGCATCACCGGCATCCGCCACGTCGCCTGCGGCGAAGACGTTGGGCAAGGAGGAGGAGGGTCGCAGCCAGGCGTCGACCTTGATACGACCTGACGTACGAGTTTCGGTCCCGGGCAGAGCCTGCAGCAAGTCCGCATTGGCACGCGCGCCGAGAACCGGGAAAATCAGGTCGAAGTCATGCTCGGGCTCGTCCGCAAGCCGCAGGCTGCCTGCGTAGGGCTCGGTGTGGCTCTGCAGGTTCTGAGCCCGGTGACCGAGAACCAGATGCACGCCGGCCCGTTCAAGCTTCTTCGCCAACGACGCTCCGAAGGCCACCGGCTTGTCGGGAAACAGCCGAGGTTGAGCGGATATCAGAGTGACCCGTTTATCGGGCATTGCGTGGGCGATTTCACCGGCCAGCTCGATTCCGACGGCGCCGCCACCCACGATGGCTACCGTGTCGGCGGCCGTCAGCAGAGCGTGAATGCGGACATTCTCGGCACGAAAGGCCGCGATGTCATCCCCTTTGGGCTTGAAGGGAGTCGCATTGCCGGAGCCGGTGGCAACCACCACCTGATCCGCTTCGATTCGGCTGCCGTCCTCCAGCATCACACCCGCATCATCGACCGATGCCGCACGCGCCCGCACAACGCGGCCCCTGGTCAGCAGGCTGTCATAGGGGATGAGCGCCTGACTCACGAGACTGGGATCGACGACCCCTCGGATCATCGCTGGAGCGTGAACAAAGTGGCTGCGTGGTTCGATCAGCACCACTTCGGCCTTGGTGTCGAGGGATCTGGCTAGCTCGGCGCCGATATAGCCGCCGCCGACGATCGCGATCTGTTGGGTCATGGAATGATATCTGTTTCTGGTTCAGGGGCGAATGGTAAGGACACAGCCACTGCATTGATATTTATACTTTCCAATGATCTACATAAGAAACACTTAACAGGATGGCTGAATGAAGCTTGATCAGTTGAAGGTGCTACGCGCCGTTGTCGAGACCGGCTCGGTGAAGGCGGCCTCCGAGCGACTCAACCGCACCCAGCCGGCGGTGAGCCAGGGGCTCAAGACCCTGGAGTACCAGACCGGCACGGAGCTGTTTGACCGTTCTGGCTATCGGCTCGAACTGACCCCCATCGGGCAGCGCGTCTACCTTCAGTCGCTGCGCGTGCTGGCAGAAGCCGAGGATCTGACACAGCTCGTGCGCCATTTCGGGAAAGGCGAAGAGGAGACAATCTCCATCGCCATTGATGCAAGTATTGATATGACCCTTGTGATGCCGGTACTGGCGGCACTGCAAGCCCGATTTCCCGAGACCCGGGTGGTGCTGAAAACCGAGTTGCTGTCGGGCGCCATCGGAGCGTTGCATTCAGGCAAGGCTGCACTCGCCATCGCCCCGATGCTGTCGGTAATGCTGGAGGAGGAGGGCTTCGATCATTTGCCTATTGGGCAGATCGTAATGCGCAACGTTGCCGCCCCAGTCATGATCGATGCGATGGGCGGGCCGGAACGGCTGTCTGAGCTGCGCCGCTTCACCCAGGTGATCGCCCGCGACAGCGGCCAGGCGGCCGGACTGTTCGACCGCGAACTCGGTGTGCAGAAGGGCCAGCGTCGCTGGTATGTCAGTGATCTGCATACCAAGAAGGCACTGCTGGTCGCCGGACTGGGCTGGGGGCGGCTGCCGGAGCACATGATTGCCGCGGAGCTTGCCGGGGACAATCTGCGAGAAATTGCCCTGCCACTGACGCATCTAACCTCGGAGGCGAAGATGTTCGCCTTTCGCCAGCCCAGGCCAGTCATCGGACCGGTTGCCACCGCACTGTGGGAGAGCCTTGAGCGGCTTTCGCAGAACCGAGCATAAGCATGCGTGCGCATCTGCTACTGGTCACAGACCTTGCCGGTGCTGTTCAGTCAAAGCCTTTGTCAGCGCCCTGAATTTCGTTACCGACCCACTTGGCATGCGGGCTCCAGCACGCGATTCCGGCATCTCCCCGTGACCGGGCAGTTGGACTTTTGGTACTATGGCCGGCTGAATACAGGGCGCGTGAAACATGAAAGTCGTAACAGGTGTGATTGGCAACGATATTCATGTGGTTGCCAACCGTTTGATGGATCTGTCGCTGAATGCGAGGGGCTATGAGGTATTCAATCTGGGCGTGAATACCTATCTGGAAGAATTCTTTGACGCAGCCGTCGAGACCGGCGCCGAGATTCTGCTGATTTCCTCCCTCAACGGCGAGGCGGAAGGATGGGCCCGAGAGGTCAAACTGCTCAAGGCCAAATACAAGAGCCTGGACAATCTCATCATGATGATTGGCGGCAACCTCACCGTAGGTAGTGGCAATGCGGAAACAATCGTGCCGCGCTACAAGAATTACGGCTTCGATCTCGTGTGCCACCAGGTGGATCTGAACACGGGACTGGACATGCTCGAAGACTATATCAAGACGCACCCACCACGCTCACAGGAAACCTCAGGCGCATGAGCCAGCTACAGGAAGAACGGGAAATCATTCTCGGCAATGAAAATGTCGACGGCTTCGATTTCGATGAAGTCCGCGAATTCGTTCGGGGTGCCGATGAGAAGCTGTTCATTTCGCATCATTTTGCCAACCGGAAGAAAATGTTGGTACAGCCTCGCGGCGGCTTTCCGACCTACGAAAAACAATTCGCCCTGTATGAGTTCTTCGTGGATGCCAATGTCGATGTGCTGCCGCTGACCATCGACTCCAACACCCGACTCAACGACTACGCCACCGCCAAGAAGATGTTGCGCCTGAGCGAGGCCAATGAGGTCGATATGCTCAACGGCTACCCCCTGGTGAACCATGGCTACCGCACGACGCGCAAGATGATGACCCACTTCAACCATCCGGTGAGCCTGCGACACGGCACCCCGGATGCCCGCTTGCTGATCGAGATTGCCATTGCCTCCGGCATTTTCGAGATCGAAGGCGGTCCGATCACCTATCTGCTGCCGTATTCCAAGAACTTCCCGCTGGACAAGGCCTTCCTGTACTGGAAATACGTGGAGCGTGTCTGTGCGGACTATTCAACGTTGAACAAGCCGATCAATCGCGAATCCTTCGGACCGCTTACCGCAACTCTGGTGCCGCCATCCATCACGATCGTCATCCAGTTGCTGGAAATGCTGCTATCGCTGGAAGAGGGCGTCAAATCCTTCTCGGTGTCCTTTGCACAGCAGGGATCGATGATTCAGGACATCGTCACCGGCACGGTGACCCGAAAGCTTGCCGAGCATTACGCGGCTCAGATCGGCTGTGAGGATGCCACCATCAATCTGGTGTATCACCAATGGATGGGCGCATTCCCGACCAATCGCGACTCTGCCGACCAGCTGATCAACATGTCGACTGTCATTGCCTCGATGTGTGGCGCCGACAAGATCATCACCAAGACGCGCGAGGAGGCCGTCGGCATCCCCACCAAGGAAGCCAATGCGCAGACCGTGGCCAACACCCAGTACACGCTGCGAATACTCAGCGGTCTTCCTGCCATTGTCGATGAGCATGAAGAGGAGATCCTGACCGCTGAAGTGCACGCGATCATGGAGGCCGTGTTCAATGACCCGGCAGACACCCTCTGGCGCAAGGTGTTCAACTCGATCAAGAACGGCATCATCGATGTACCGTTCTCACCACACATCATCAATCACAACAAGATGATCACCATTCGTGATGCACAGAAGAACATTCGCATCATCGAGCGTGGCAATGTACCGATACCCGATCGCTGTTTTGCCTATGAAAAATCGTGCTGCGACCTGAACAAGGACACTACCAGCATCGTCAATGACATCATCCACGACATAGGAATCATGCAGTGAGTGCCAGTAACGACAAGCTGCTGATCGATATCGGCAGCACCTACTTCAAGGTCAGCACATCCGATTCCATCGAGCAACATTTCCGGGATTTCAACAAGCAGATTCTCGATGACCTGATGCACAAATGCGGGGATACCGTACAGCGCTTCGAGGCGAAGGATATCCATATCTGCTCCTCCGCCAACGGGGGCTTGAGCACGCTGATCATCGGCCTGACCCATTCCTACTCGCTGAAGTATGCGACCAATATCGCCTTCAATGCCGGCATCAACATCATCGATTCCATCGTTTTTCAGGATATCGAAGACTACTCCATACCCAGTGATCTCATTGATGTCGTGATCATTGTCGGCGGTATCGATTCCAACGGGGGTCTGTTTGACGAACGACTCATCAGTTATCTGAGCAAGCTGCAGTACTCCAATATCGTATACGTGGGCAATGCACCGGATGCCGCTTTCATCCAACCGCAGGTGGAGAAGCTGGTTGTTCTGCCGAACATCATTGACGACAGGCTGCATATCGTCGAGAAGCACCTGAAGGACTACCTCACCAATCTGTATCAACAGGACATCGAGGGCAAGGAAGACATCAAGCACCTGTACGAGATTACCGGTAACCAGATTTACCCCACGCCCTATGTGGTCAACAAATCCCTGCCGCAGATCCATACCTTCTTTTCAGTGACCGACCCGTTCATCCTGCTGGACATCGGCGGCGCGACTACCGACGTTCACTATTCCAAGGATCTGGTGAACGACAATATCGTCACCGAGCAGGAGCACGATCGCATCGTGTTCAAGAAACTGGGCGTCTTCAAATCCAGGCAATCACTGATATTCACCGCGGAGAACAACGAGTTCGCCTATGAGCTGCTGATGCACCTCAAGGTCACTGAGAACATCTATAACGAGCACAGCGAGAAGGCCACGAAAATTCTCATGCAGCTCGCCATCTTCCTCGTGCTTTGCAAGATGTCCCACTACCGACCTGCCTACGTCACCCTGAAACTGCTGGCGATGAATTCCATCGTGTTTACCGGCGGTATCACCAAAGTGCTGAGCACGGAAGACATCGAGGATGTCGTGGCGTTCTTCTACCGAAAGATACTCAATTCAGATCACAAGCCAGTGACCGTGCTGGACACCAACTACGACATCTGGACGCTCGGCGCAAAGGAACACGCATCATGTCAATAAACTGTATTCGTATCCTGCTTGACAAGGCAGCGCAGTCGCACCCGGACAAGATAGCGATAAGCTACAAGGAAGAGGCGCTGAGCTATCGTGAGCTGCTGGCGCGTGTCGATCACGTTGCACTCTACCTTCAGGAACTGGACCTGCCAAAGGGTGCGCGCATTGGCATATACAGCAACAAGGACATCTCCCAGGTCATCGCCATTCTGGCGATATTGTCGACCAACTACATACTGGTACCCCTGACGCGGCAACTGAAGCCGGAGCAGATTCAGTACATCATCGATGATTGCGATATCAAGTGTCTGATCACGGACAAGCTCAAGCTGGAGAGCGTTGAAGAGATCGATTTCGACGGACATATCATCTCCATCCAGACCGCAGGCAAGCAGATTCCGTCATTCGAGGAGATATTCAAGTACTACAACCGGCCGTACAGCTGCGACATCAACGGCCACGAAAATGCCCTCATTACCTATTCCTTCGGTCTGACCGGCACGCCCAAGGGCATTGTCATCTCGCATCGCAACCTGATCGATTCAGCGCGGGTGGTCTCGCAGTACCTGGATCTTGCCGAATCGGATGTCATCTCGGGGCTGCTGATATTCAATCTTGACTATGGTCTGAACCAGATCTTCTGCTCCCTGCTGAACAAGGCTACTCTGGCTCTGCACCGTTTCATTCTGCCCGAAGACTTCTTCAATCATCTGGTCAATGATCAAGTCACCGTGCTGCCACTCATGCCGGTCAACATCTCCCAGATGTTCGATGAAGACCTGCACGTACAGTACAGCGCCGAGTTGTTCGACAAGGTGCGAACGATCACCTCATCCGGTGGAAACGTCACCGAGCAGATGGTCGAGTATTGCGGCAAGACGTTCAGGAACGCCAGATTCTATTCCATGCATGGATTGACCGAGGCGTTCCGCTCAACCTATCTGGATCCATCACAGATACGAATTCGGCCAGACAGTATCGGCAAGGCCATTCCCGATGTTGAACTCTACGTCATCGACGATGACGGTCGTGAATGTGCACCTCGCGAAGTGGGGGAACTGATTCATCGTGGTGGCTACATCTATCGCGGTTTCTGGAACGCGCCTGAAGAGACCGCCGAGCGCTTCAAATCCGTGCAGATTCTCAAGGATGTCATCAACCTCGAGGGGCAGCTCGCCGACGAGATTGTGGTGGCAACCGGCGACTACGTCTACAAGGATGAAGAGGGCTATTTCTACTTTTCCTACCGCCGCGACGACATGATCAAGACCAGCGGCTTTCGCGTGTCACCGTTCGAGGTGGAATCGGTGGTTGCCAGACATCTGCCGCAGATACAACAGTGCGCCGTGTTCGGCATGGACAACCCGCAGATAGAAGAAGAGATTGTCATGGTGTATTCCGCAGCGAGTGAGATCTCCGAAAAGGAGATCACATTCGAGCTGAAAAAACACCTGGCCTCCTACATGCTGCCTGGCCGTATCGTCTACCGAAAATCCTTGCCGATGGTGCAGAGTGATCAGAACCAGATCAACAAGGATGAGCTGAAACGAGAGCTGGCGGAAGTCTGAGGCCGCGTAGCTTGTCTGCGGGCAGGGCGATCAGTCTGCGTTGATACCCAGCAGTTCAACGTCGAATATCAGCGTGGAGCCCGGCGCAATCTTGCCCGCAGCACGATTGCCGTAGGCCAGAGTACTGGGGATGAAGAACCGGGTCTTTTCCCCTTCGACCATGAGCTGCACGCCTTCTGTCCAACCCGGAATGACCTGGTTCAGACCAAAGGAGATAGGCTCACCTCGGTCCACCGAACTATCGAAAACAGTGCCGTCAATCAGTGTGCCGTGATAGTGAACCTTGACCATGTCAGAGGCGGTGGGGTGAGTGCTGCCGGTGCCCGGCTCCAGAACGAGGTACTGCAAGCCCGAAGCGGTGCTCTGCACACCCTCGACCTGGCCGTTCTTGTCCAGAAACGCCTGACCCAGCTCGATATTTTCCTCGGCCTTGCCGGAATTCATGAACTTCTGGGCGATAAACCAGACAGCGGCGACCACGAGCAGGATGAGAACGTATTTCATGATGGAAGACTTGTTGATTGGATGGAATTCGTCAGGATAACGAATAAGAGGTACAAGCGGTTGAGCAACAGCGCCGCGAGAGCTGTCAATCATCGCTCTGGGTGAAAGCCTTGATCGTCCTGGCCTGTCCGCGGATCTGCACATCCCCGACCGGGCGCAAGGGAATGATATCGCCGGCAAGATTCGCCGTATTCTCGGAAATCAGCAGCCGAGTGCCGAACTCCTTGTTGAGCATTTCCAGTCGGGCCGCCAGATTAACCGAGTTACCGTAGACCGTATAACTCAACCGGCCAGCAGCTCCCACCGCACCGGCAACAACCGGACCTGTATCGATGCCGATGCGGATGCGCAGTCGATGATCGGCATAGGTGCGAGAGGCGATACTGGACAGCATTTCCGATGCCGCCAGGATGGCACTTCGCGCATGATCGGGATTGTCGATGGGCACATTGAAGGTGGCAAGGATGGCATCACCGTGAAACTGAGTCACAACGCCCAGATGCCGCTCCAGAATCGCCACCATATCGGAGAAATAGGCATTCAGGATAGCCACGACGCGAGTCGAGCCTTCTGTCTCGGTCAACTGGGTAAAGCCCTCGATATCGGAATACAGCAACGTGGCAATGGCGTTTTCGGTTTTCAGAGAGCCGCCATCGGAGAGCAGGCTTCGGGCAACTTCCTCCGGCACGAACTGCCCCAGTGTCTGCCGGATCAGAGTTCGTTCACGCAAATCCACCACCATCTGATTGAAGGATCGTGCCGCATCATCCAGCTCACGCATGTGGCTGGGCGGCAGGACAGATATCTGGTCGAGCTCGTTGGCCTCTACCTGGCGTGCCGCCGCCGCGATAGCCGTCACCGGTCGAGTGATGTAACGCCCCAGCAGGAAGGCACCCACGACAGCCACCAGCAATACGGCGAGTCCCACGAACAGGCTGCGCATCAGTCTGTCGCTCTCCGCCCCACCATAGGTTTCCGTATTCAAGTGTGCACCGATGATCCAGGGTGTCGGACCATATTCTTCGATGTAGCGGTACAGATAGATGTAGAACCGTTCATGGGCGCGAATGAACGCGCCCGATGTGTGAAGCTGATTGTCGTTGGTGAGAAAGAAGAGCTCCTCTTCATCCGGCGTCCAGATACGCTTCAGCACGTCATCATCCAGCTCGTTCAGCGGTGTCAGTGGTGAGCCGACGTGCTCGTTTCCGACAAGCTCGTCTGTCAGGGACGGGTGAGCCAGTACCCGCTCAGCCCCATACAGAACGAAGGGCGTCATTCCTTCCCGAGGCGACAGGTCAGTAAGATATCGTGACAGTTCTTCGATAGGTACGATCTGCGCCAGCATGGCCAGTAGCTGACCATCCTTGTCTCGAATGGGCAAGTCGTGCAGCAGGATCGTCTTGCCGATGGTATCGGTGAAAAAGGGCTCTACCCAGGAGGCTTCACTGCGTTGCCTGCCACTGTCGATCCAGGTGCTGATGCCCTGGCGCGAGGACCAGTCCTCGGAGATTGTCTCACTGTCCAGACGATGCCAGCGTCGCGCGATGGAGTTCGGGGTAACCAGAGCCAGACCTGCGACCTGATCCGTACCCGCCAGAGCACCCAGCATGAACTGATCAAACTGCTCCAGTTCGTCTACAGACTGAGCATTCTGCGCGACATGCTCGGCAATCCAATCGGCCTGCTGCTGGATGGGACGAAGCCAG
Organism: uncultured Granulosicoccus sp.; assembly: GCA_947499955.1. Taxonomy (GTDB): domain Bacteria; phylum Pseudomonadota; class Gammaproteobacteria; order Granulosicoccales; family Granulosicoccaceae; genus Granulosicoccus. The sequence continues at coordinate 380,091 of CANMQI010000004.1, read as the reverse complement.
AGAGCGATGTCGCGCTCCATTGCATTGACCAGCGTTTCCGCCTGATCGCTCATCAACAGGCGGGTATTCTGAGTGGCGCTGACCAGGCCAAGTAGGAAAACGATGCCAACAGCCAGCGCCACCAGGGCGGTGACACCAAAAACCGTAATGAAGCGAATGGGGATACGAAGACTCATTCACCCAGTGTAATGGGTTTCCGGGCTGCCCTGTGTCAGGCTGAGCCTTCAGTGATAGGGTACACAGATGGCTTGTGCCGTGACCTCACCGGAGAAGGTTGGCACGGTACAGCGATAGGTTTCCGTGGTCACGGCCGCATCGGCCTCCACGATATCGGATGTGCTGCAGGCACCCCCTGACAGATAATCCACGGATCGCGTACCGCCGTGCTCCGTTATGTAACTGCTGGGGCAACTGGCGATACAGGTCTCACCAGGACCGACGTTGGTGCAGGTCTTGGTCACGATCAGAACGTTGTAACGACCGTCGAGCGATATCGAGTCGTCACTGTCCGACCCTGCGTATTCGACATGGATGTAAGGCTGGCCGATTTCATCGGGGTTGCGTGTCACACCGAATTCACCACGGTCATTGAACGATATGACGTGATATTTACCCGGCTCGGTGACAGTATATTGCGTGTCTCCATGAACGGTATCGTAGTAGTTGTAGTTCAGTTGTATGTTGTAGCCGGTGGCTCCCGCCTGCGCATCCCAGCTCAGTTGATCGTTTTCGATGGTGAGGCCGGTGACGCGGGGCAGATCGGCCATTGCCGCTCCACTGCTGGCAACAATGACCAGCAGCGCCAGGGCGCGTGTCAGTTTCTTCATGTGAATAATCCCTTGCTTCTACGGTTTCAGAACTTGCAGACCTTCAGTGTAGGGAGGATGAGTACGGGTTTGAAGGGAATGTTGCCGGGACGTACCGGGATGGAATGTGCTATTGATGAAATTCAGCTGCACAGCATGCGCCGACGGAAGCAGAGCAGAGGTTCGTATGTCCGATGATGAGTTCCAGCTCGTGCCCGGCAAGTCCCCGCAATCGACCGTGCCCATAGAGCCTTTGTATTCCATGCTTCACGATGCGCCTCTGGAGTCTGTCGAGTACCTTCACCGCGAACTGTCCAGAATCGATAGTGAGAGGGATCTGGAGAAGATCGTTTCGAACCTGGGCATTACACGGCGAAAGGCGATAGAACAGGTAGGGTTGGTGCTGGCGCAGCGAAAGCAGGGCTGAACTCGGCTCCGTGCCCTATCGGGAAGCTCACGAGCACCTGAGCGATGGTGATGGGCACCAGACGGATCACACCGTTTACGCATTTGCTTGAACGCTGTAGGAATCCCCTCCCTTCAGGGAGGGGAGGATGTCAAATCTGTTGCAACAGACCGCTGCGATGCCAGGCGCCGGTGGCCATGACCTTTTGCAGGTATTCGCTGAAGTCAGTTGCCGGTCGGCCAAGCGCTTCCTCGACACCGGTAGCTGGCGTCGAGTTTCGGCCATCGAATACAACCGTGAAGAGTTCGTGCATGAGCCACAACATGTCTTCCGGCAGTCCTTCGCCACGAAGCGCCTGCAGAAAATCCTCCACGCTGATCCGGGTGTACTTGATGGGGTAGCCTACCGCTTCAGAGATCTCGGCGACGCACTGGGCGAAGGTCATGGCACGAGGCCCGCTGAGCTCGAAAAGTCGGTTCCGTAGCTCAGGTTGCGTCAGCGCGGCTACCGCCACATCAGCAATGTCATCGATATCGATGAAGGGTTCGACGATGTCTCCAGCCGGCAGCATCAGTTCACCGCCCACAATGCCTTCGATCATGAAACCTTCACTGAAGTTCTGCATGAACCAGCTGGCGCGCACCACATTCCAGTCCAGCCCGCTATTCATCAACAGGGTCTCGGCACGCTCTGCACCCTGCTCACCACGGCCGGATAGCAGCACAAGATGTTGCAGACCGACGTCTTTCGCCAATGCGATGAACTCTCCAATGGTGTGCTCGGCGGAGGGCATGGCAAGATCAGGATAGAAGGTGACATAGGCCGCTTTGCAGCCGTTCAGCGCTTCGCGCCAGGTCCTTGCATCCTCCCAGTCGAAGGCCGGTGACGTCGAGCGCGAGACGCCTCGCGTGGAATGGCCAAGCGCCTGCAATCGTTGCTCGACACGCAGCCCGGTTTTGGCGGTTTTTCCGATGATCAGAATGGGTGAAGTAGGCATTGGTCAGTCTCCAGATGGGAAAAGGGAAAGCCGGCAGATGTCTTGCTTTGCCGACGTGATTCATTCTGTCCGTATTGCACTGGCGTTGAAATCACAGAATGTCTATGATGTTTATCCAATCGTCCAGACTCGTCACACGCCATGACTGAAACTCGATTGGATGCACCGCGTATCGATCCGGAATTACCACCAAGCTCGGATCCGTTTGGCGAAGTCTTGCAGCTGCTGCAATTGACCGGCGTTCTCTACTGCAATGCGCAATTGAGTGCCCCCTGGGGTATCGAGTTGCCGCAACTGCCTGGTGTGATGAACGTGGAAGTGGTGACATCCGGGCACTGCTGGATAGAATTCGAGGGTGAGACGCCGGTATACCTGCCAGAGGGCAGCCTTGTATTGATCCCTAGGGGGCGTCGTCATGTCTTGCGCGGAAATCCCGGGGACAAGGCCACCTGGCTCGAAGATATCCCGGTTGAGCGCATAGGAAACCGCTTCGAGAACATGCAATTCGGAGGTGGAGGGCGACTCACCCATGTGACTTATTACGGCGTACGTTTCGATCCGTATCTGGCCGACCGCCTTGTCCGTTTGCTGCCTGACATGCTGCATGTGCGGACACACATCGATGATGGCAGCTGGTTGCAAAGCACGATTCAGTTCATCGCACGCGAAGCACAGCTGCGCTTGCCGGGTAGCGAAACCGTCATCACCCGATTGGCGGATATTCTCGTCATTCAGGCGATTCGAACCTGGATCGAGAGCGTGCGCGAAGAAGAGCAGGGTTGGATTGCCGCCTTGCATGACCCTCAGATTGGCAAGGCCATGTCGCTGATGCATCGGCAACCTGAAAGAAACTGGCTTGTCGAGAGTCTTGCGCATGAGATCGGCATGTCACGTTCCGGTTTTTCAGCGCGCTTCACGGCAATGGTGGGGGAGTCCGTAAAGCAGTACCTGACCGGGCTACGCATGCAGCTGGCACACCGCGATCTGCGCGACACCACTGATACGCTCGCAAGGATTGCCGAGCGCGTCGGTTATCAGTCAGAACATGCGTTCAATCGCGCGTTCAAGCGCGAGATGGGCATGGCGCCGGGGGCTGTGCGCAGGCTTCACACCCGGCAATGACAGAAAGGCATCTCGGGAATCACCTCACTCGGGCTTCGAATCTGTTTTGTGTATACTTGAATTCAACATCCGCAGAGTCAGCTCCCTGGACTGAATCGTGAGCCTATCGACATCTGTCAGCGGCCCGCTGACGGCAGTCTTCGACACGGGCAAGACCAATATAAAATTGTCGGTGGCTACAGTTGATGGCCAGATTGTCGAGACACTGAGTTTTGCAAACCCGACCCTTCAAGGTCAGCCATGGCAATACCATGACCTGCGCACCATTGCCTCCTGGCTACTGAAATCCCTGGCTGAATTGTCACGTCGTCATGACATCGCGACACTCATTCCGGTTGCACACGGTGCTGCTGGCGTATTGGTCGTTGACGACCCCGACCGAAACGGCGGTGTAGCACTGCCCATGATCGATTACGAACAGGATCTTCCCTTGTCCATTCGTGAAGGTTATGCCGCCATCGCCGGTAGTTTTCATGACAGGGGCAGTGCGATGATGCTGCAGGCAACGCATCAGGCGCGACAACTCTACTGGCAGGAGCAGGTCGCACCACGGGCGGTGGCTGATGCTCGTTGGTATCTGTGCCTGCCGCAGTACTGGGCCTGGTATCTCAGTGGCAAGGCAGTCTCGGAATACACGATGCTATCAGCCCAATCGCATCTGTGGAATGCCGTCGAACAACGCTTCGCTGATATCGTCGACAAACGCGACTGGCGCCGCTTGATGCCGCCTATTGCTCCTGCATGGCATCGCCTCGGACCGCTGAGAGCGCCACTCGCCAAGGCAATCGATGCGCCGCGCGAGATCGACATACTGGTTGGTGGTCACGACAGCAGTCTCAATCTCTATCGCTATCACGCCGCTGGACTCACCGATGTCTGCCTGGTGTCCACCGGTACCTGGATCGTTGGCATGAGTACGGAAACCCCGACCGAGAACGTCGACGAACAACGAGGCATGGCGCTCAACAGTGATGTCACGGGCCGCGTTGTTGGCGGCGCCTTGATCATGGGAGGACGCGAATACGCACAAGTACTCGGGGATGACGCGTGTGGCAACGATGTATCGGCAGATGCCGCCGTATGCCAGCGCTTGATCGCCAGGGATACGATGGCACTACCATCCTTCGGTGATGACGACGGCCTGTTTCCAGGAAGTGCACGGCGCGGAGCCATCACCGGCCCGCCTCCTGAAACGTTCGCGGAACGCAAGACTCTTGCCGTTCTGTACAGCGCACTGCTGACGATAGAGTGTATCGATGCACTCGGCGCCCGTGACCTCGTCGTTCTCGATGGCACTGCGCTCACGGATCCACTGTTCGCAACCCTGGTAGCAACGTTGCGACCTGACAGTCAAACCCTCTACAATCTGGAAAGCTATGGTGTGGCTGCTGGCGCTGCGCTGCTCACAGAGCACGAAACACGGCAAGAACCCGCCCCCATCACACTCGAGTCACCATCACCCTATACCGGCGACGCTGACGCATTGCGCGCCTATGCCGAACGCTGGAAACACCGGAGTCGACCATGAAGGACATACAGTCAATACGTCAGGAGATGGTCACGACCTGTCGCAAGATGAACGAGAGCGGAATCAACCAGGGTACCGCCGGCAACTTGTCGATTCGTATCGACAATGGCTTTCTGATTACACCCTCATCGCTGCCTTATGACGATATGCAACCCGACGATATCGTGGAGATGGGTTTCGACGGCACCTACCTCGGACGCCGCCCCTCATCGGAATGGCGTTTTCATCGGGACATTCTCGCCCAACGCGAAGACATCAACGTAGTGTTGCATTGTCACTCACTGTACGCCACGACGCTTGCCTGTCATCATCGCACCATACCGAGTTTTCACTACATGACAGGGGTGGCCGGCGGAAACACGATACGCTGCGCCGGTTACGCAACCTTTGGCACCCAGGCTCTGTCAGACAATGCGCTGACAGCTCTCGAGGATAGACTGGCCTGCCTGCTGGGACAACATGGACAGATCTCGCTCGGCAAGGATTTCGCAGCAGCCCTGTGGCTCGCGATCGAAGTCGAGACACTGTCACGCATGTACGTGCAGGCACTGACACTGGGCGAACCACCCATTCTTCCCGATGACGAGATGGAGCGTGTCATCGAACAGATGCGGCGCATGAGCTACGGTCAAGCGCCGGATCCTGAGGGCAGCAATGAGGTGGCAAGGCCGCGGAATAGCTGAGCGGCCTCACACGATCGATCAGATCAACCGATACTGTGCAGCCTTGTTGCGCAGGAAGGGCAGGCCCTTCGACATCACCTCATCGTGATTACTGGCGACCGGACGCCATACGGCCAGTCCGTAGCCGATCTCCGGAGGCATGTTGATGAAGCTCTCCATTGCGAGACCACCCTCAAAGCCAATGGCTGCCAGTGTCGAATAGATTTCATCCCAGTCGCAGGTGCCTTCACCCGGTGTACCGCGGTCGCTTTCGCTGAGGTGGATGTACTTCAGAAACTCCCGTGAATCGAGAATGCCATTTCCAGCACCTTTCTCCTCGATATTCATGTGATAGGTATCAAGATGGATGAAGATATTGTCAGAACCGATGCGGTGAATCATGTCTCGCGCTTGCCAACCGGTATTGATCAGGTGATTCTCGTAGCGATTCACAGGCTCGATCCCGAACAGCAGCCCGATTGATTTTGCCTGCGCAGCGGCGGCCTCCAAGGTGCGAGCGATATTGCTGTATTCCGCTTCAGACGGTGGTAGTCCAGTGCGTTCGCCGATACCGCCATAGGTGACACCTGAGAGTGCTTCGGCGCCACAATCCTTGGCCTTCTGCAAGGCGAGTTTCAGGTAATCGATTGCCTTGTCCGGGTGCACAGACGCCCAGCATTCCTCGGGCAGTCCCAGCGAGCAGATAGCTCTTAGATCATGTTTCTCAAGCAGTTTACGGGTGTGCTCCGTATCGATCTCGTGCGGGCGCAACATCGGTATCTCGATGAAGTCAACGCCGTACTGCAGCGCACCGGCTACCGCCCGCTCGGCACCCTCGCGGTCCCAATTCATTGTCCACATACTTGTGTGCACGCCAAAGCCTTTCATGTCTTGATGCCTTTTCGTTTTTTGAATAATGTGAATTGTTCGGAACGCAGCACCATCACAAGGATAAGAAACAGGCCCCAAACAGCGGTCGACAGATGTGGGTTGGCGCCGATAAGGTTCAGCCCCGAAGACAACATCTGCAAGATCAGTATCGCGAGAATGACGGGCAACACCTTGCCGTGCCCTCCAAACGGGTCGATACCGCCCAGAAATATTGCCAGCACCGTGACCAGCAGCAATGCTTCGCCATGACCGACACGTACCGAATTGAAGCGCGCCAGCATCAGGATGCCAGCGATGGCACAGACCACGCCTGACAGGGTGTAGATCAATACCAGGGTGCGGCGAGTGGGTAGCCCGGAATAGTCGGCTGCGCGAATATTGGACCCGACCATATAGACCGAAAAACCGTGACGGCTCTTGCGGAGTAGTATCTGCCAGGCGAGGGCTACTACGGCAAAGAGCCACAGAGGTGCCGGCAAGCCGAGCAGGCTACCGTGTCCGAGCAATGCGAATTCTGCGGGAAAGCCAGACACATCACCGCCACGCGTCAGGAATTCACCGAGCCCACGCAGGAAAATCATCATGGCAAGGGACACGAGAATAGGGTGCGCACCCACGTAGGCAATGATCAGGCCCATGACAGCGCCCGCAATGGCACCCGCCAGTATTGCCGCAGCAGCACCCAGCAGGATTGCCGAAGTTCCAGCTTCGGGTCCTCCAAAGGCAAGCACAATGCTAGCCATCGTCAACCCGGAGATGTTCGCCGTGTAGACTATCGCCAGATTGAGACCACCCGAAATCATCGGTGCCAGCATTGCAATTGTCAGCAGTCCGAGCAGAGGCGCCTGATAGCCCATGGACGCAAAATTGGCGGCGGTCAGAAAGCGGGGACTGAGAAAGCTGAAAATCAGCACAAGCAGCACCATCAACAGCAGCAGATCCACGGTTTCCTTGCCAAGGAGACGGCGAATTCGTTCAACACCCTTCATGTTTCCTGCCTCCGCGAACGTTCGGCAAACAACTCGCCCAGACTGATATTCGACGTGGATATAGCGACCAGAATGGCCGCGCCGATCAGCATCTGGAATGCGAACGGGGAGATGCCCAGCAGATTCAGTCCATTCTGCATCACGGCCACGAACAGCACTCCAAGCACACAACCGGTGATCGTGCCCTTGCCACCACCGAGGCGTGCGCCACCGAGTACCACGGCAGCCAGAACCTCAAGCTCTCGTCCATAAAGAGCGTTCGGAACTACCTCTTGTACGATGTTGACCTGCATCAGCGCAGCGATGCCTGCCATCAAACCGCTCCAGCCGAAGGCCAGTGCCTGCATGGCCGCGATATTGACGCCGGCACGGCGCGCACCTTCCGGGTTATCACCGAAGGCGTACAGCTGACGGCCCAGATTCACACGCCGAATCAGCAACCAGGTGATACCGACACAGAACGCCATGACGGCAACCGGCAGGATCAGCTCTGACCACGTGCCGTCGGTTGACTGGTGCTCGAACAGGATGATGCGCTCTGTCCACCAGTCCGGCAGCGCATAGATACTGCGTCCGCGACTGAGCCACATCAACAGGCCGAAAAATACATTAAAGGTCGCAATGGTGACGACAATCGAGATGATGCGGAATCGATGAATGAAGAAGGCATTGATCAAGCCCAGCAGGATGCCGACACTACCGCAAAGCAGAAAACCCAATACCCAGTTGCCGCCACCCAGGCTGATCAGTACCTTTGCCGCCACGAATTGAACGACCGAGGAGGCCACAGCGAAGGATATGTCGATACCACCGGCAATGAGCACGACCAACAGCCCGACCGCCCAGATCAGATTCACCGAGTTGTTGTTCAGCAACGAGGTCAGGTTGCCCAGCGTCAGGAAGGTATCGGTGGTGATACCGAGCGCGATGCAAGAGAGCAGTAGAACCACGAACAGGCGAAACTCAACCTGACGGTGACGCAGAAAATCAGACATAGATGGCTGTCTCGAGCTCGTTTACCGAAATCTTGCGCGGATCATGGGTATCGACAATTCGACCGTGGTGCATGTGAATGACCCGGTCGCTGTTGAACAGGGCTTCCGTCACCTCGTCGGTAATCAGCAGAATTGCCAGACCTTGCTCGGCAAGGTCACGTACGATGCGGAAAATGCCAGCGCGTGCCCCCACATCGACACCGACCGTCGGGCAGTCGAGTATCAGCAGCTTCGGTTCCGTTGCCAGCCACTTGGCCAGAACGACCTTCTGCTGATTCCCACCCGAGAGGGTGGAGATGGCATCGTCCGGCTCACCTATCTTGACGCCAAGTTGCTGCACCCAGTCGCAGACAAGCGCGTTCTTCTGGCGTCCGGAAATCAGCCCCACGGCATTCAGGATACGGTCGAGTACCGAAATGACCGTATTGTCTGCAATCGACTGCTTTTGCAGCAGCCCCAGCTGCAACCGATCTTCAGACACATAGGCCACACCCTGGGCAATGGCATGACGCAGAGAGGAGGGCGCAAAGGGCTGCCCGTTGAGGTGCATGGTGCCTTCATCGAGACGGGTCATGCCTGTCATCGCATGGGCCAGCTCGGTTCGCCCTGCGCCAATCAGGCCGATCAGTCCAACGACTTCCCCAGCATGGATGGATAGATCGATACCGTTGAATTCACCACGTCGAGCCAGGTTTTCTGCCTTGAAGACGCAGGGTGCATCCTGCTTGTCACAGGCAACGACCTTTTCATCCAGCACATGGCCCGTCATCAATTCGCCAAGGCGTGACTGAGTCATGCCAGCTGTTGGAAACACATCCACCAGGCAACCATCACGCAGAACGGTCACACGCTCGGCAATGTCGAGCACTTCGGCCAAACGGTGACTGACAAAGACAACAGCAACCCCTTCGCTGGACAAGGTGCGAACGATATCGAGAAGAGCATCGGTTTCCGATTGCGTCAGTGATGCTGTGGGCTCATCCATGAAGATAAGCTGTGAATCATTCATCAGAGCACGTGCAATCGCAACTATTTGCCGCTGTGCAATCGGCAAGGACTCCAGGGATGCAGACAGATCGAGAGACACATTCAATTTGGACAACACGGCCTTGGCCCGCTTTCTCATATCGGCGTAGTCGACACCGCGCGGTGCCAGACCCACCATATCGTCAAAGGCAATATTCTCGGCCACGCTCATGTTGGGAAAGAGCGCAAGGTCCTGCCAGATAACCGACACACCGCGAGCGCGGGCAATCACCGGCGTGAGGGTATCGAGAGTCTCACCGAAGAGTTCCATGCGCTCGGCTGCCTCGGGTCTGTGCACACCGGTCACGATCTTGATCAGTGTGGATTTACCGCTGCCGTTCTCGCCGGCCAGGCAGTGCACTTCACCTCTGCGAACCTCGAAATCGACATTATTCAGTGCCCGGACGCCACCAAAGATCTTGGTGACGCCGACCAGACGCAAGGCGTATTGCTGACTATCTGTCACGTCAGACGATGTCATTGGAAATTACTCGAGAAAGGGTACTTGAACGAAGAAGGCCGCGAGCCGACATGCGCACTCGCGGCCTTGTATCAACAGTTTGCCTCTACCAGGAATCAAAGACCTTTGGCGGCCAGATCATCGACAGATCCCTTGTTCAGTTCCAGCAGATTGTCGGTAATGATGTCCTTGTTCACGGCATCTGGTTCGATGACGCCAAGACCGGGAACGTCGGTGCCTGCTGTGATCGCATCACCATCGACCAGCATCTTGCCCAGAGTCACAAAGATCTCTCCGGCTTGCATCGGATTCCACATGTAACCGCCCGTGATCACATCGGAGTGGACGAGCTTCGCTCCCTGGCCGGGAGAGAAGGGTCCCAGTACGAACACTTCACCCACCTTGCGCCGCTCCTCCACAGCCCGTCCGGCACCGATAGGCCCCTGACTACCGAAAGCAAGAAAACCTTTCAGGTCAGGATTCGCGGCCATCAGGTCGAGTGCCGTGGCACGGCTGTCATCAACATTCTCCGCCACCCCGTAGCGCTCTCCGACCAATGCAACATCCGGGCGGTTCTCCTCCATCCAGGCAATGGCGGCATCTGCCCAGGCATTGTGCAGAGGTACCGTGAGAGAGCCGACGAATACGGCGTATTTGCCTTCGCCTTCTATCTTCGACGCCAATAGCTCGGCATGTGCTTCACCAAAGCCCTGTGCCGAGGCCAGCTCGAAGTTCCAGTCGACGTTCTGCAAGCCTGGACCTTCATGTGAAATCACCTTGATGCCGGCATTTCGGGCTTTCTCCAGTACCGGCTCGAGCGCCGCTTCATCATTGGGGACGACGCCGATAACGTCGACACCCTTGGCGATGAGGTCTTCAATGGCCTGTACTTGTAGCGATGGGTCCGCTGAGACGGGGCCGATCATCTCGGCAGTCACGCCGAGCTCCTCAGCCTTGTTCGCGATGCCTTCCTCCATGGCGTTGAACCAGGGGATACCGCCAATCTTGACGACAACGCCGATTTCGGTTGCCATGACATTGCTGGACAGGCCGATTGACAGTAGGGTCGCAGCGGCAATTGACAGGTTCTTTTTCATGTAGTTCTTCCTCATGTGGTGGTTCTCCTGCTTGGTTTCTGACATGGCCCTCTTTCCAGAGGCCACTGTCAGGACAATCTCGTGAATCCGTTGAAGACGTTGTGATACCGTATTGCACAATCGATGGTGCACCGTACTCCCGCATGGCGCATTGTGTCAACAGCAGAACAGGAATCGAGAAAAAATTTCTCATGAGCAAGGACCCGCGAACCGAATCCCGCAAACAATCGACCACGATCTACGACATTGCTCGCGAAACGGGATCGTCACCCTCAACCGTCAGTGCGGCACTCAGCGGTCGCTGGAAGGCACGCCGCATTCGTCCTGAAACGGCCGAGCGGATCATCAGCGTCGCCAGGGAAATGGGTTATGCCATCAACAGGCAGGCACGTGGGCTGCGTACGGCACGCTCCGACCTGATCGGGCTGCTGATTCCCGAACACGACAACCGATTCTTCTCTGACCTGGCGCAGAGCTTCACCCAGGAGGCCAGAAAGCGCGGCCAATGTCCGATCATCATTGCCACGCAACGAGACAGCGCTGCCGAAGCCGACGCTGTACAGAACCTCCTGAGCTACTCCATCGATTCCCTGTTCGTTGCCGGAGCGGCTCAACCCGAGAATATTCATCAGTTGAGTGAGGCGGCCAACCTGCCTACCGTGTTTCTCGATCAACCCTGCCGAGGGGCAAGGTCGGCCGTTACCGACAACGCCATAGGTGCACGCCAGTTGACCGAGGCGATAATCAATACCTTGCCATCAAAGGTTTCCGTGAAGCGCAACAAGGTGTACCTGATTGGTGGTGACGCCACACTGCATGCTTCTGCTGCTCGAATTTCGAGTTTCCGCGAGGTTGTCACCGAACGCCTGGGCCAGTGCGGGGAAGAGCAGATCATCGCCTGCGGTTACCAGCCAGCTCCGGCACTGGCTGCCATGGAAGAGTTGACAGCACGTCTCGGCGGACTGCCCGCCGGCCTTTTCGTCAATTCCATCAACGTGTTTGAATCCATCCTGCAGTTTCTGGTGCAGCGACCAGAAGCCGAACTGCACAACGTGTCCATCGGCTGCTTCGACTATGAACCCTACGGGCAGTGGCTGCGCTTCCCGGTACACATGATTCGGCAACGGCACAGGCAACTGGTACGCACTGCGTTCGACTTACTGGACAACAGTCAGGACGAGGACCATCTCGTCCAGATAGCACCCGAGTTGTATCCGGCAACGTACTGACAGGGAAACCCCGGAGGTCAGCATTCAGAATGAGTTGACCAGCATGCTTGCGTCAAGACAACTACGTTGAAGCGATCGTTGAATGCATTGAGCTCATCGAGCCAGACGCTGTCAGGTGCATTCGCAAAGCGGGTGGGGTGCTCAGTATCAGAGTGGCGACCAGTTTGCGAGCGAGCGACTACTTTGCAGCTCAGCCGATAGAGGTCTATCCTTGCCAAACGTCGCAAAAGCCAATGCAACTCAAGCAAGACTCATGACATTCAATGAATCCATCAGTTGTCCCTCCTGTGGCGCCGCGATGAGTGAGACTACGGCACACGTTCGCAGCCTGGCCTGCCCACACTGCAGCAACTGGATCTATCTTGGCAGTAATGGCTGGGAGTCTGCTGGCCTGTTCGAGCATGCCATCGATGCACCGTCCATGTTGCGACTTGGAAAGCGTGGCGAGTTGGAGGGCAGGCTGTTTCACGTCGCCGGCCGAGTGCGCATGAGCTACAACGAAGGCTTCTGGGACGAGTGGTGGCTGGAGTTCGATGACGGTTTTCATCAATGGCTGGAAGAGGACGATGGTGTCTACCGATTACACAGCCACATGGATCACTCGATTGCGCCTGGCCAGTTCGATGACGCAACCGTGGGGGGCAAAGTCACTCTCGACGCTGCCGACTGGTTCGTAACAGAGCGAATCGACGCTCGGGTGGCGGGGGTTGAAGGATCACTGCCGGTGGCAATCGTGCCGGGCGAAAGCGTGGTATGTATCGATGCAATCAACAACGGCATCAAGGCATCGTTCGAGTCGGCCGCACGGGATGTGCAGATGTATCGAGGTCGAGTGGTGCGTGGGCAACAGTTCGAATGGGAATGAGCGTTACTTCCCGACGTTCCAGACAGGCGGTATGATCAGGGCAGCATGCAAATATCAAAACGCCTTGTCGGAATGCATCCGGATAAAGTCCTCGATGCGCTACAGCACCATATCGATGCAGGACACGAGGTGTCTGCATTGCAGGCCATTCCTGATCTCCAGGTACAACATCCGCAATTCCACAACGAGCTGGAGCAACAGAAAGCCCGGCTGAGTGCGCGCCTGATCGATGGCGTGAAAGTTCTGGACAGGAAAACTGCCGAGGTATTCCAGTGCGTCAATTGTGGTGGCCCTCTGGCACGCCAGAACCCCGAGTCAAAGCATGTCATCTGCCAGTATTGTGGTTGCGATGCCATACACCCGGCTAATGACATCCGACTTGAGCGCTGGAATGAAGCGCTTGATCTTGAATCCAGATTTACCGTTGGTGATTTCTTCCAGTATGCGAATCGGCGTTGGCAGGCGATAGGGGTACAACTGTTCAGCGGATCCCTGCGTGAGTACGACAAGGAAGACAAGAAGTGGGAGACCAGCAACGTGCGTTACACCAGTTGGTGGATGCTGAATGAGCATCGTGAGCTGGCCTGGTTGATCGATGAGGGCAAGTGCCGGTATTGGGCCGAGAAATACATTCCGATGGAACCCTTCAACCCCGATTCCTCTGATCGGCATTATGAGCACGGGCAGTGGAAGCTGGAATTTGCTGCAGGGGAGTTCAGCTATCAGCCGAAGCAAGGTGAGAGACACGATTCAGCTGAGCATCTTGGTGCAAGTGTCCTGCCGGTCAGGCCTGGCGGGCCACATGCTGGCTATCAGGTCAGTATCGAAACGCGTCTGGACGAGAACCAGAATCCCAAGGAAATCGAATTCATCAGGTCGCAACGAATTGATGATTCAGAAATGTTCAAAGCGCTGGGCAAGGATCCTGAGTTGTCTGGCATCAACCGCTGGAAACGTTCCATCAACATGCTTCTGGTGGCTTTGCCTTTACTGGCGGTCATTGCTTTCATGATCAATCGCGGTGGTGAGGTGATCAGTCAGAGTGTTGGTATCACCTCACAGTCCGAAGAGGTAGTGCTACAGACCATCAACGTCGAAGAGTCAGGGACACGGTATGAATTCAACGCCAGTGTCAGTCAGCTGGATAACAATTCGTGGATGGGCGTTGATCTGGCGCTCGCCAATAGCGAAGGTGAGCCTGTCTACCAGAAGTATCTTGAATTCTGGCAGGAGTCGGGGCGTGATAGCGATGGGCCCTGGCTGGAGCGCCAGAGCAACATTCAGTGGTTTGTACGAATAGACGAGCCCGGCGCTTATCGGGTAGTGGTGTCTGTTGAACCTTCCTCGTCGACCAAGGTATCCGAATTTACCTTGCGGGCAGAGCCTAACCGCTCATCATCGCTGCCATTCATGTTGGCAGCTGGTTTTACCGTGTTCATGGTCATCATGTTTCTCATGAAGATATCAGCGGTAAAGTCGGTGGCAGCCTCCATAGCCGTGAAAGTGAAGAAAAGGTTTGAACCCGAGGGGCAACTCAAGGCCGATCCCGCGGAGCAGTGGTCATGAAGCGTTTGCATTATCCATTGCTGGGCTTGCTGATCGTCGCTATTCTCGGGCTGCCCGCGTGGTACAGCCTGCGCAGTGGAGCTGAGGCCGTTCCAGGCACCGGGGCCAACGCCGTACTGCGATCAAAGGATAATCGCACCTATGTAGGTGGTGGGCCCAGAATGGGCAAGTAGGAGCCGGTAGTCGAGCTATGGGCGTTCCGCATCAACAGTTGACATGTATCAGTGGAGAATGACGTGAAGAAATCCGACAAGATGAGCCGTGGATGCGTTTCAGCGATCGTGCTGCTTGCAGCCAGTGATGTCGCATTGGCACAACAGGGGACAATGGCAGGGTTTGCCGGCGAGCTCTTTTCGACCATTGTGTATTCAATCGTCGGTATCGTCATGGCCGTTGCCGGGTTCAAGGTCGTTGACTGGCTGACCCCAGGAAATCTGGCAGAAGAGGTTGCCGTGAAGGAAAACCGGGCGTTGGCTGTGCTGGCAGGTTCCATGATGTTGGGTGTGTGTATCATCATTGCCAGTGTGTTGATCAGCTAGCGGGCCGAACAGCTCATCACCTGTTTTGACATGACTCTGCGCGATGGTAACTGATCAGAAGTCTGACGAAGTTGCCTTGGCAGATGCGGTGATTTCCAACAGCCAGTTCTATCTTCTGGCTGGCTCGATATTCATCATTGCCGCTTGCAGTCTGATCTATGAGTTGCTGATCAGCAGCTTGTCCACTTACCTGCTGGGTTCGAGTGTCATCCATTATTCGGTGACGATCGGATTGTTCCTGTTCTTCATGGGTGTGGGCGCCTGGCTTGCTCAATCGATTACTCGCCATGTCGTGCCAGTATTCATCAGTATCGAAATTGCGATAGGCGCAGTCGGTGGGGTATCGGCGTTGCTGCTACTACTCGTTTACGCATGGACCGACTACTACTATCCCGTCATGGTGTTGGTGGTCGGCGTTATTGGCATCCTGATTGGTATGGAGCTGCCATTGCTGACCCGAATACTGGAGACGCGTAGCGGCTTGCGGCGAGGTATCAGTCAGGTACTGACATTCGACTATATAGGTGCCTTGCTGGCCTCATTGTTATTTCCGTTCATCCTGTTGCCATACTTCGGTCACTTGTTGACCGCCTCTGCCGTGGGCCTGGTCAACCTTTTCGTGGCACTGTTGGTGGCGTATTCATTTCGTTCACAGCTGCGTGTGTGGCGCGGCAAGCTGTTGGCAGGTATCGCTTTGTGTCTGGCAACACTGATCGCCTGTGTTGTCTGGGTCAGACCGGCAGAAGTGCTGATACAAGCGGCATTGTATGAAGACCCGGTGATCCATACTCGTCAGTCCACCTACCAGAAAGTGGTGTTGACAGAGAGAGGCAACGACTTGCGTTTGTACCTGGATGGCAATCTGCAGTTTTCATCCGTTGATGAATATCGTTATCACGAAGTGCTGGTTCATTTACCTGCGGCATTTGCGCTGAATCGACAACGCGCGCTTGTCATCGGCGGGGGTGATGGACTGGCTGCCAGAGAGTTGCTGAAATACGACAGTATCCAATCGGTGGACGTCGTTGATCTGGACGAGGCTGTTACCGGACTTGCAGCAAGCCAGCAACAATGGGTTTCACTCAATCAGGGTTCCTTGAAAGACAAGCGGGTTACCGTTGACAATACCGATGCCTGGAAGTTTCTGGCTGAGCAAGGAGGTCTGTACGATTTGATCGTGATCGATCTTCCCGATCCCGAAAGCGAGGATATTGCCAAGCTCTACAGTGTGGCCTTTTACCAGAGAGTGGCACGAAGGCTCTCTGTGGGAGGTGTGATGATCACGCAGTCCACATCGCCGTGGTTTGCGCGGCAGGCATTCTGGAGTATTGGCAACACCCTTGAGGTAGTGTTTCCGAGTGTCCGGCCTGCCACTGTGTACGTGCCCTCGTTCGGGCTTTGGGGGTTCTTCATTGCATCTGAACATTCACTGGAGACCGCGGCGCAATCCATACCGCCTGGGCGTTTTCTCAATGATCAGACGCTGATGGATGTACTGCGTCTGCCTGCTGATTTGCCACGGGTGAAGGCCGAGATCAATCAGAATCACTCACTGCCCGTGATCGAGTATTACCGCGATGGCTGGGAGGCCATGAATCATGCGACGCCACTGGCTGAGGATACGGCCACTGAGGTGGATACCCCGGAAAGGTAATTCGATTCGCTGTACCTGAGCCCAAGCACAACAGCTCTCTTCAAAGTCCAGTCAAGTACAATACTTGATTGCCTTACTTGGTTATGGGAAAATTCGGCGATGGATTTCTACAGATTGCAGTACCCATGAAACTGACGACCAAGGGACGATACGCCGTTACGGCCATGCTTGATCTGTCGTTACATGGGGATTCCGGGCCGGTTTCTCTGGCAGATATCTCCGCTCGTCAGGAAATTTCCTTATCCTATCTCGAGCAGTTGTTTTCCAAGCTGCGGCGTAACGGGCTGGTCAACAGTACCAGGGGGCCAGGCGGTGGTTATTGCATCGCCAGAGACTTGCATCTGGTTTTCGTGTCAGAGATCATTGGCGCAGTCAATGAGTCGGTCGATGCCACGCAGTGTGCAGGCAAGGAGAACTGTCACAGCCACGGACGGTGTCTGACTCACGACCTGTGGGAGGGGCTGAGTGCGCAGATCGAGGATTTTCTCAGCAGTGTTTCGTTGCAGGACATGATAGACCAGCAGAGAGTGCGGAGTACCTCACTACGTCAGGACAGGATATTGGTGCAAAGGCCCTCGGTGTAGCGAGAGCTGCAGAAAGAGGGCGGGGTCAGGCTTGTGATGCTTCTTGTCTGATTTTCCCGACTATGGAGCGTAATCCGTTACCCCGAGTGACTGTGATATGCCGTTCCAGATCCAGTTCCTTGAAGTAGGCATCCATATCGAATGCCAGAATTTCCTGAGCGCTCTTGTCTTGATAGGCTGCCAATACCAGCACCAACAAGCCTCTGACAATGATGGCATCGCTGTCAGCGGAGAAATGTAACTTGCCCTGGTCTATTCCGGTTATCAACCAGACACTGCTTTGACAGCCTTTGACCAATCTGTCATCAGTGCGTTCTTCATCGCTCAATACCGGCAGCTGTTTGCTCAAATCAATAATATATTGATAGCGCTCTTCCCAGTCATCGAAAAAAGCCAGGTCGTCGATGATATCTGTAGTTGAAGGTAGTTTTGCCATGCTAAAAGAATAATCCAGCTTCCAGTTGTGCTTCTTCCGACATCATATCGCGAGACCAGGGAGGATCAAAAACCAAATCGACAACGATTTTCTTGACGTTTGGTACGGTTCCTACCCGGTCCTCCACATCACTCACCAAAACAGGGCCCATGCCGCAACCCGGTGCCGTCAGTGTCATTTTAATGGTGACAGTGCCCGTGGTTTGCTCAATCGCCACATCATAGATAAGACCTAATTCAACAAGGTTGATCGGGATTTCAGGATCAAATACGCTCTCCAACGCCAACCAGACGTTCTTTTCGCTTATATCCGTTCCTTCATTGCTTTCATCGAAAACCGGAGCCGTCAACGCTTCGCGGCCCAGTACATCCGCATCGATTCCGTCTATTCGCAGCATATTGCCGCGCCAGGTGACCGTGAAGCTACCACCCAGATCCTGAGTAATAGTGACAAATTGATTGGCAGGAATTATTTGAGGTTCGCCGGTGGGTACTCGCCTCGCGCGACATTCACGCTTGGTAACCACGATTTTTTGTACCATGATCTACCCCACGCTAAAGCTTTCTCCGCAACCACACTCGTTGATGACGTTAGGGTTGTTGTACTTGATCAAGCCGTTCACACCCTCCATCACGTAATCGATTTCTGTGTTGCGGATAAGGTCATGAGCCTGTTCGGCCACTGCAATGGACAAGGCGTCAGAAAATGTCAGTATTTCATCGTTTTCTTCAGCACCATCGGTGATTTCAATGACGTAAGCGAAACCAGTACAACCACTTACTTTTGTAGACAAACGGACCAATGAGCCTGGCTTATCGGCAAGCTGCTTTTCAAAATGTGCAATCGCACGTGGCGTGAGAGTAATCAGCGCCGTGTTCGGGACGAATTTTTCTACGGTCATGGCTATATTCCTTATGTCAGCATCTGTTGAGCTTTTTTCAGCGCGACAAATAGTGCGTCAACTTCATCAACAGTATTGTAGATAGACAGTGACACGCGTGCAGTACCACCGACGCCCAGACGTTTCATCAAAGGTTGTGCACAATGATCACCAGTACGTATGGCAACACCTTGCTGATCCAGAATGAAACCCAGGTCACCCGGGTGTGTGCCATCAACAAGAAAGCTCATCACTCCGACCTTTTCCCTGGCAGTACCAACGAGTGTCATTCCGGAAAACTCGCTACCGAGCTCCATCGCGTACTTCAGTAGTTCATCTTCGTGTTGTCTCAGCGCGATGCGATCCTGTTGCATGAACCAATCCACCGCCGCACCCAGGCCAATGGCACCGGCAATATTGGGTGTACCTGCCTCAAGCCTGTAGGGCAACTCACCCCATGTTGACTGTTGATATTCAACAGTGCTGATCATTTCGCCACCCGTTTGCCACACGGGCCAGGTGTCCAGTACATCGTATCGGCCCCAGAGCACACCAATGCCCGTAGGGCCAAACAGCTTGTGGCCCGAGAAGGCGTAGAAGTCACAGCCGATCGCCTGTACATCAACGTCACAGTGAGCAATACCTTGTGCGCCATCAACCAGTACCAATGCATCGCAGTGGGACTTGACCATGGCAGTCATGGCAGTGACGGGGTTCAGCGTACCGAGTGCGTTGGAGGCATGCGGAAAGGCAACAAAACGAGTGCGTTCGGTCAGCATTGATTGAAAGTCGTCAATGTCGAGCTCGCCGCTATCGTTGATTCTTGCAACCTTCAGCAGGGCGCCACTAGCTTCACAGGCCTGTTGCCAGGTGACCAGATTGGCATGGTGCTCCATCTCGGTAACAACGATTTCATCGTTCTTTTTCAGTTTTTTCGACAAACCATTGGCCACAAGGTTCAGCGCCTCGGTGGTGCCCTTGGTCCATATGACTTCTTCACGCCGGGTAGCGTTGATGAGGGTCAAGACACTATTGCGTGCATTCTCGAATCGGCGGGTCGCCTCGTCGGACAATGCATGGGCCCCTCGATGCACATTGGCGTTACATTGAGTATAGAACGCTACCAAGGCATCAATCATCACCTGTGGCTTTTGCGTGGTGGCAGCATTATCCAGGTAGATCAGAGGCTTGCCATTGACCTGCGTGCCCAGTATGGGGAACTGCGCACGCAATGTCTGGACATCAAAGCTCACGACACTTGCACTTCCATGGACTGGAAGCGATTGCTCAGCATATTGTTCAACCAGTTTCGAATTGATTCATCTTCGATAGCATTGATCAACTCCTGGATAAAACCGAAATTCAACATCACCAGTGCTTTAGAACGAGGAATTCCGCGAGTCAGCAAATAATATAATGATGTTTCGTCAATTTCGGCGATGGTTGCACCATGAGCGCAGCGTACATCATCTGCGTAAATTTCCAGTTCAGGCTTGGTATTGACCAGAGAACGACGCGATAACAACAAGTTACGATTGTTCAGTTCAGCCAGGGTCTTCTGTGCATCAGGATGGATATGAATTCGACCCCCGAAGTTGGCGCGGGCTCGATCACCGATGATCCCTCGCACTTTTTCATCAGTCGTGCCATTGGGTACGGCATGCTCGATAACGCTCTGCAGATCGAAATTTTCCCCTTCGGCCAGTAGATACATGGCGTTCATATCGACCTTTGCGTGCTCACCGAGGTAATTCACATCAACATTCAACTTGGATAACTCGCTGCCAAAAGCCACGATAGTGCTGTTGAGATACGACGATTCACCTATCTGAAAATGACAGCCACCCACATGCAATGCTTTCTGCGTGAAGAAGGCAAAGCGGTAGTGGTGCAAGGTAGCGTTGTCAGCGACATTGAACTCACTGACACTGGTGTTCATGCTTTCCTGCTCGCCAATGCCGTGTTCCAGAATCGTTACTTTGGCATTTTTTGCAACATTCACCAGCAATCTGGAGTGGTTTTCAACACCCTCTGTTGCTGTGTGAATGAGCCGCAGAGGTGTGCTGATGACGGCATCTTCTGCTACGTCGATGATGATTCCGGCATCTGCAACAACATCATTGACCAGACCGAAAACATGCGTTTCAGGCTTGATCTTGCCCATGAACTGGCTGGCTAGCGCTGCGGCTTTCTCATCGTGCAGTGAATAGATGCTGATGCCTGCTGGCAAGCTCAGTGTACTGATATCTGTTTTCAGCTCACCACCAACAATGTATATGTCGATGCTTTCAAAGTCAGGAATAGCAGGCTCTTGCCAAGTGGATATAGCCATCGGCGAGAGCAGTGCAGGGCGAGACTCAATCGGCTTGAGTGGCGTATTTCGCCATGCTTCCGTTCTGCGTGTTGGCCAGGCGTTGTCCTTCAGCTTGTCCAGCGACAAAGCTCGCTGTCTGGAAAGCCATGTAGCTCCTGCATGACCAGCCGCCTGGGTATCTGCATGAGCAATGACATCTTCAAGCCATTGGTTCATACATCTTCCTCGACATAGTTGATGCCCAGAAATCCATAGCCTTCCTTCTCGACTTTCAGGGCCAGAGACGCATCACCACTTTGCACGATTTTCCCATCGGCCAGTATGTGAACGAAATCGGGTTCAATGAAATCCAGCAAACGCTGATAATGAGTGACCACCACAAACGATCGGTTTGGATCACGTTGGCTATTCACGCCGTTGGCGACAGTTTGCAAGGCGTCGATATCCAGTCCTGAGTCTGTCTCATCCAGAAAACAGATGGTGGGTTGTAACAAGATCATCTGCATGATCTCGTTGCGCTTTTTCTCGCCGCCAGAAAAACCTTCGTTAACACCTCGTTTGAGAAAGTCCAGTGGCAGCTGCACTTGCTTACAGGCCTCTTTCGCCAATTTGAGAAATTCGCCCGCAGTGTAAGGCTCTTGTTTTCTGGCTTCACGCGCAGCGTTGACCGCCTCTTTCATGAAGACCATATTGCTCACACCCGGGATTTCAACAGGGTACTGAAAGGCGAGGAAAAAACCTGCTACAGCACGTTCCTCAATGTCCATATCCAGTAGATCTTCGCCATTGAGAGTGGCTGATCCTTCGGTTACTTCGTAACCATCTCGGCCGGAAAGTACATAGCCCAGGGTGCTTTTCCCTGAACCATTGGGTCCCATGATGGCGTGAACTTCACCAGGGTTGATAGTCAGATCTATCCCCTTGATGATGCTCTTGTCTTCAATGCCCGCATGTAAATTTTGAATGGATAACATACTTAACCTACTGACCCCTCAAGGCTTATTTCGAGAAGTTTGCCAGCTTCAACAGCGAACTCCATCGGTAATTGTTTGAATACTTCCTTGCAGAATCCGTTAACGATCATGGATACCGCTTTTTCCGGATCCAGGCCACGCTGCTGGCACAAGAACATTTGCTCATCACTGACCTTTGACGTTGTAGCTTCGTGCTCGACAATGGCCGTAGGGTTGCGGCTCTCAATGTAAGGAAACGTATGAGCTCCACATTTATCGCCAATCAATAGAGAATCACATTCGGTAAAATTGCGGGCATTGTCCGCTTTGGGACCCATTTTTACCAACCCGCGATAGGCGTTACTACTTCTGCCTGCCGAAATACCCTTGGTAATGATGGTTGAGCGAGTATTCTTGCCTATGTGCAGCATCTTGGTACCCGTGTCTGCCTGTTGACGACCGCGAGTCAGAGCAACGGAATAGAACTCACCGACAGAGTTGTCACCCTTGAGTATGCAGCTCGGATACTTCCACGTGATTGCAGACCCCGTCTCTACTTGCGTCCAGGATATTCTTGCATTGGTGTGAGCTATGCCTCGCTTTGTGACGAAATTGTAGATTCCGCCCTTGCCATTTTCATCGCCCGGGTACCAGTTCTGTACGGTTGAATACTTTATCTTGGCATCGTCCAGTGCGACCAGTTCCACGACTGCTGCGTGCAACTGGTTATCATCACGCTGTGGTGCGGTACAGCCTTCCAGGTAGCTTAGCTGACTGCCTTCGTCGGCAACAATCAAGGTGCGTTCGAACTGCCCTGTATTGAGTTCGTTGATCCTGAAATAGGTTGATAACTCCATGGGGCAGGTGACACCTTTGGGGATATACACAAAGGAGCCATCGGTAAACACAGCGCTGTTCAAGGCAGAAAAGTAGTTATCGTTTCTTGCGACCACCGAGCCCAGGTACTTCTTGACCAGCTCGGGATGCTCACGTACCGCTTCGGAAATGGGACAAAAGATAACGCCCGCTTCAGCAAGCTTTTCACGAAAAGTCGTCACAACGGATACAGAGTCAAAAACGACATCAACAGCCACTCCAGCCAGCATCTGCTGCTCGTGCAGGGGGATGCCGAGCTTCTCGTAGGTGCGGATCAGCTCTGGATCAACCTCATCCAGGGATTGAGGTCTGTCCTTCATGCTCTTGGGAGCAGAGTAGTACGAGATGGATTGGTAATCCACTGGCTCGATATCAAGATTTGCCCAATCAGGGGATTCCATTTCCAGCCAGCTACGGTAGGCTTTCAGGCGCCATTCCAGTAGCCATTCTGGTTCGCCTTTCATCGTGGACAAACGACGGATGACAGATTCGTCCAGACCAGGTTCAAAGGTCTCAGATTGGATGTCCGTTACAAAGCCGGCTTCGTATTTTCTGTCAAGCGCCAGATCAAGTTCGTCAATCATATCGGGATCCTTTACACAAATGAATATTCATTGAGAGCGTCTCTCAGAGTCTGGACATTGGAGTTGTTGTACATCTGATATCGCTCTACAGGTGGTAGTGATAGCTGCCACCCATTTCAACCGAAGGCCACCACTCACCAACCAGAGGATGTCGCCGAGGCCAGGCTTCTGCCCCTACCGGGACAAGATTGCCGGCCGATAGGATCGGCGTGACGATTAACAGGCCATTTTGCAGCCTTTTCGCTCCCGATGTCAATTCTCCGTCAAGCATCGTTCTTACGTAGTCTCACGAACATCAGATTCAGACCCTGGTGGCTTGAAACCGTTCTGAACGAGCATTCGGGTGTAGCGGCGTTGACTCAGCGTTAGCGAAGCTCAGATGGTCAGTCCAAACCCATGGATTTCATCCATTGCGGCATGGAACTATTGGCATTGTGTAAGCAATCCAATGGTCCACTCTTGTCTCTGTACCCGATATAGAGATGTCCGGGACCAGGATCTGCCCCGGCATAGGCTGTATCACCTGGTCGACCATGCCTCCAGTCATGATGTGCCTTTGTCACCGGCAAGGGCTGTACTGCCCATGACAACGACGGCTATGGCGTCCAGTTCATGCCAGGTGCCGGCAAAGGGTTCTGCTGCCGACATGCGTAGAGGAGGCAACAGAGTAGTGCTTGCCACGCCTGAGTCCGCTAGCCATGAACAGCAACTATATACGCCAATCCATATACAAATAAAAACGACCAGAGTATGATGATTCACAGGATGAAACTGAAAGGCAGGGCAAGGTAGCCGACGGTCACGACTTCATCATTCGTATAGCGATTTGTATAGTGACCACCGTGTTGCGCTTCTACCAAACAGTTTTTTATCAACCTGTAAAGCCGAGGTTGTATGACTACTGAAACGCAAGACCTGGAACACCATAAGGCCAATACGGATTGGCACTGGTACATCGGAGTTCCCGTCGCAGGGCTGACAGGCTGGCTCATCTATGGCCAACTGATCCCTTTTTCCGAATGGGTGACATCACTGGTGCCGGTAACGCGTGACAGCCACCCCGGGGAAGCGGTCGCTTTCTTTGTCTACGATGTGCCGAAGGTCCTGTTGCTGTTGACCGCAATCGTGTTCATCACCGGCGTGCTGCGCAGCTGGTTCAGTCCGGAGAAAACACGTGCCATCCTGGCTGGCAAACGCGAGATTCTCGGGTATCCCATCGCAGCATTGCTGGGTGTGCTGACACCATTTTGCTCATGCTCCTCGGTGCCGCTGTTCATCGGATTTGTCTCTGCAGGCATCCCCTTGGGTGTCACTTTCTCGTTCCTGATTGCAGGGCCCATGGTAGGGCCGGTGGGACTTGGCCTGCTATACGGGCTTGTTGGATGGCAAGTAGCGACGATCTACCTGGTCTTCGGCTTTACCATTGCCATGATGGCAGGCTGGGTGATGGGTCGCATGAATCTGGAGCGCTACCTTCAGGACTGGGTACGCGAGATGAATGCCGGCCCCGTGACAGACTTGCCGCAGGAGCATTTGACCTTCGTTGACCGCCTGAAGACCGGTCTTGATCAGGTTCGCGAAATCGTCGGC
Organism: uncultured Granulosicoccus sp.; assembly: GCA_947499955.1. Lineage (GTDB taxonomy): Bacteria > Pseudomonadota > Gammaproteobacteria > Granulosicoccales > Granulosicoccaceae > Granulosicoccus. Next base: position 355,042 of record CANMQI010000004.1, on the reverse strand, counting down.
AAGGTCTGGATCTGGGTCGTGATCGGAATCAGTATCGGTGCGCTGATTCATGGCTACGTACCTGAATCCATGATGCTGCAGATCATGGGCGGCGAGGCGTGGTGGTCCGTGCCAGCCGCCGTTGTTGTCGGGGTACCCATGTACACCAATGCGGCCGGGGTCATCCCGATTGTGGAAGCACTGCTGGGCAAGGGTGCCGCCGTGGGTACGACACTCGCCTTCATGATGTCAGTGATCGCGCTCAGCCTGCCCGAGATGATCATTCTCAAGCAAGTGTTGACGCTACGCCTCATCGGCATCTTCATTGCGGTGGTTGCCTCGGGCATCCTGGCAACTGGCTATCTGTTCAATACCATTCTCTAGGTAGATCGAATCATGAAAAACGTCAAGATATACGGCCCCGGCTGCACTCGCTGTGACAAGACTGAGGCATTGGTGAAGGAAGCCGCGGCAAGGCTCGGCATCGATGTTGAGGTCGAGAAAGTCAGCGACGCCAGATCGATTGCCATGGCAGGAGTCATCTCTACGCCCGGGCTGGCTATCGACGGCAAGCTCGTTCATGCCGGTGGGCTGCCGGATGCCGCCAGACTCGATGATTGGCTGTCAGCGTGACGGGCAGGATCGGAGTGGTGCACGGAAGACTTCGGCCGTGTACTTGCGACAGATTGATGAAGACGCCAGACGCTTGCTCGGAGAAACGTCCTGACTGGCATCACAATGCCTCGTGGCTCGCCCCGTTGATACGCAAGGTGGTCCTCACCAGTTCCTGACAGTCCTCGGGTGACGAGCCACCAATGCGTTTGAGCAACAGATCTGCCAGCTTCCAGCCCGCTTCCTGTCTGGAAAAATGCGAGGTGTAGACCTTGGTGGCCACATATTCACCAATATTGGTCCCGGAACGCAGGGCAAACCCCAGGCGTTCGACGCCCGCGCCGAGCCGATCGCGCACGCCGGCACGCACGCCCAGAAAGGTAAGCTCGTTGACACAGACAAAGCTGTCAGCGCCGGCATCCAGAAGTCGACCGGCAGCCTTGCGAGCACGGTCTGCATTGAGCATGTCGTGATGTATCAGCGCCGGGTCGAGTTCGATACCGTATTCCTGAAGCGCCTTTTCATAACCTCGCACACGCTGGCGAACATAGCTATAGCGCAGATCACCATCGACCAGCGCCACCCGCCTGTATCCGTCCTTCAGCAGGGCAGTCGTGCTCTGCCAGACGGCAAACTCGTTGTCGATGTCAAACCAGGCGTGTGGCGACAGTAGCTCTGTGCGACCGTAAGTCACGAAAGGAACATCAACCTCGAGCAGTAGCTTGACGCGTTCATCCTGCAACTCGGTGTGATCCAATATCAGTCCGTCAGCACTACGTCCTCGAACAACATCGCTGACTTGCTCCAGCGCCAGATCGCCCATCGCCACAGGGACCGCACGCACCGAATAATCAGTGTCGGCAAGCCGCTTGTGGATACCTTGCAACAACCCCACTGAGCCGGAATCGCCGATTTCCTCCTCCTCGGTGAAGCTGAGAAAAGCCATGATGACCAGCGTCTTGCCGGTGCGCAGTTTTGCACCCTCAAGATTGCGGACATAGCCCAGACGGTCAGCAGTCTTGCGCACCTTGAGCACCATCTCGGGACCCACCTTGTAGCCATCCTTGAGCGCGCGCGCAACCGTCGTCACCGAGACACCCAGCTCGGCAGCGATGGTCTTCAGTGTCACCGGCTCACCGCCAAGACCGTTCCGGGCCATATCCTATCCTTTCAGAGAACGCGCCTCGGGCGCGCAGTCGGGCAGATGCGATCGCCTTTTACGGGTTGCTCGCAATACTTTCGGGCGCTCGGGCAGCAGGGTCAGACAATTGTCAGACCATATCATATCGCCGCCCAGATCCCACGTCACCCAAAGCGCAGGGCGATCGGTGTGCAGCGTGACCAGCGGCGTACCATCGGCGGCAGTACCGGTGTCTGCTGTGATGGTCGGCAAGCCGATGTCGTACTCCTTGGGTCTTTTGGGCAGATATTCGTTCTCTCCCTTGTGCGTATCGCTCGGATCAGTCCAATCGAAATGCACGAACGCATCCTCGGCCAGGGTACCGGCTGTGAGGCGTGCGACTTCCACTGCACGGTCTGTGGGACAACTTGCCTGCCACTGACCCAGCTCCACGATTTCTCCCTGAAAACGAACCGAGCGGGCATTGATGCTTAGCGTCACATCAGTGCCGGTGTCGTTGATCGCCCAGAATACGATGTCACCGCTTTCGGTCTCCGGCTGCGCCGTAACCAGTACGGGGGCGTGGAACCGTCTCGCCAGATAATGGGTTGCTTTCCAGCCGCCACCGTATTCCAGACTCGACCAACTGGCCACCGGCCAGGTGTCGTTGAGTTGCCAGTAGAGCGTGCCCATGCAGCGCGGCTTGCTCGAGCGCCAGAACTCGATGGCAGTCTTCATGGCCAGACCCTGTCCGATCTGACTGAGCCAGACCATGTCCTCGAATTTTTCTGGAAAACGGAAATAGCGCGCCATGGTCTCGACAATCCGGCTGTTGCCACCTCGGTTGCGCTGATGCACGTCCATCACCCTGGAGGAGACGTTGCGATCCTGTTCCTCGGTGAAACTCTCGATCTGTCGCATCGAGGGGAAGGACTGGAATCCGAATTCCGAGCAGAAACGCGGACGCACAGACCGGTAGTGTTCGAAGTCCTTGGCCGAGTGCCAGACATCCCAGAAATGCATGTCGCCCGAGGTATCGTCGTGCCAGCCGTCGCCGAAGTTCAATGGGCCGACGCTAGGCGAGGATGGCCACCAGGGAATACCCGGCGCCTCATCGATGATGACTTCTTCCAGTGCGTGATTGAGACGATCGTACAGCGCCAGATAGCGATCCCGGTCGTCCTGCGCTTCCTTGAACCAGCTCAGAGCGCCTACCAGCTCATTGTCTCCACACCAGAGAGCCACGCAGGGATGTAGCGACAGGCGGCGAACCTGCTGTCGAGCTTCCACGCGCACGCCATTGAGCCAGTCGCGGTCCTGCGCCGGGTAAAGATTGCAGGCGAACATGAAATCCTGCCAGATAATCAGGCCACGCTCTGAGCACATTTCGTAGAACCAGTCCGGCTCATAGGTGCCGCCCCCCCAGATGCGCAGCATGTTCATATTAGCGTCGATGGCACTGTCAAGCAGATCGGCAACGGCTTCCGGAGTGGCGCGTTGCGGGAGCGCGTCGGCCGGAATCCAGTTGGCTCCACGCATGAAGATCTCGCGCCCGTTGATGCGAAAGGCGAAACGCTGGCCGATCTCGTCCTTATCGGTCAGTAACTCGATCTCTCGCAAACCGATGCGTAGCTTGCGGACCTGATCGCCTACGGATACAGTCACATCGTACATCTCCTGCTTGCCATGCCCCACCGGCCACCAGAGACGCGGCTGCTCGATCTCGACAGACAAACGCACTGTTTGGGTCCCTGGCCAGATCTGCACTGGCATTGTAGTGTTCTGCTCACCCACGCTCATGCGAGCATCGGTCTCCACCGGCCGATGGGCATCGATATGCAGGAGCAGTTCGACGCGAACCCGTCCGTTTTCATGAAACTGACGCACGAGTACATCGTCCAGACGAAGGGGGTCGGTTCGCTGCAGGCGCACCTCTCCATGAATGCCGAGAGGGCTGAGTGCGATATTCCAGTCCCAGCCGGCATCGCACTGTGGCTTTCGCAGAAAATTGTAATGCGGAATGCGATTGTTCCAGTAAATATGGGGGACTGGAAACGGTGCATCGTCAGCACGTTGCAGGGCCTCGGCAGAATTGGACAGAAATCGTATTTCCAGCCGGTTGCAACCTTCGACAAGCGCATCGCTCGCATCCAGGTCATAGCGCAGGAAACGGTTCCCCAGCTCACCGATTCGAGTACCGTTCAGGCTGACGATCGCATGACAATCCACCTTGTCCAGCGTCAGGGTATAGCGCCCCTCCAGCGAACGGATATCAAATTCACGGGTCAATAGCCAATCACTCTGGTGTACCCAATCGGTTTCCGGCTCACGATCGCGCCAGTAGGGATCTTCAATGTGCCCGGCTTGCAATAGCGTGGAATGCACATCGAACGGAACATCCACCGGCAGGGTCGCCTTGCCACCGTCATGGGAAAGCTGCCATCCAGCGTCGAGTGCCAGGACAGGATCGGCTTCTTTTTGTAGAAAATTCATAGATGGTCGTTCTCCAGGTCAGACCAGGGCAGGGTGGCATTGCGCTGGTTCAGTTCAGTCATGAGTGGATGATCAGGATGTGCCAGGGCACGATTGTCGTATTGATAGGGGTCCGCTCGATTGTCGAACAGCGTTGCCGGCTCATCCGACAGTTGACGCGGTGCGCTGTAGCGAGCAAAGACCGTAGTATCAGGACTGCGCAGTCCGCAGCCCGACGTGGTTTCGAAAAATGCTGTTCGCCCCTCTGCCGCCATGCCCCTGGCCTCCTTCATCAGAGATGCTCCATGCAGGTGAGCAGGGGTAGCCTGACCTGCTTCTGCCAGGAAACTGGGTGCCAGATCAACCAACGAGGCAACCGAGTCGCACACCTTGTGATCCCTGGCAACACCCGGACCGGCCATGACCAATGGAATGCGGATACTCTCGTCGTTTTCGGTGCCTTTCTGAACGAGTCCATGACTGCCCAGATTCTCACCATGATCCGCCGTGAAGACGATCAATGTGTTGTCCTTCAGGCCGGCACTGGCCACAGCGTTCAGCAGACGTCCCACCGCTCGGTCCATCCAGGTCACTGCGCCGAAATACTCCGCAGCCAGTGTCCGCAGGTCATAGCCTTCGGGTAGTTCCATGGTATGCGGCAGGCGATACGAATAGTAGCGAAAATCCCAGCGATAAACCTTGTACCAGTAATCCCGATCCGCAATACGCGCCTCATCGGTATTCTCGCGCAGGGTCAGTGTTGCAGGATCGTAGAGCTGGCGAAACTCATCCGGCATATCTGCCACCGGGCAGTGCGGCGGTGAGATATTGTAGTAGAGAAAGAACGGTTTCTCCGCGCTGGATTGCCGAGTCAGAAAGCGCTCGGCCTCACTGGCTTCGAAATCGACGCTGTAACCCGGCGCACAGAACTCCGGGCTACCGTCACGGGTGTAGGTCTGTGCGCTATGCGCATGATGAACGCGAGGAATCAGATAGTGGTCGAACCCGATGTCATCCGGCCACGAGTGAATGTGCCATTTCCCCATGGCCGCCGTGTGATAGCCCGCACCGCGCAGTAGTTCCGGAAGGGTCGGGTCCTTCAAATGGGGTCGGCCCGGATAGGGATATTCCGGCATGGTGAAATCACCGGGGCGCCCTCCGTAGGAAATGTTCGTCCTGCCTCCGGTAGCCGTCCGATTCATCTGACCCGACATCATCACAGACCGTGCAGGCATGCAGACGGGAAAGTTGGTGATAGCCGTTTCCCAGAGCGTGCCCCTGGCAGCCAGGCTATCGATGTTCGGCGTCGCGATCTGCCTACCACCATAGCAGCCAAGCTCATAGGGTCTCAGCTGATCTGCGGTGATGAGAATGATATTGGGTTGATCTGCCATTACAGATGCACTCCGGTGTTGGCATCAAACAGGTGGGCATTGGAGAAGTCCCAGGTGATGGCCTGCGTACTGCCCGGTTCAAGGTGATGCAGGCCTGGCACACGCAGGCGCAGACGTTGATTTTCAAAAGACAACTCGACTGAGGTTTCCGACCCCATCGGTTCACACATCTCGATGGTATGTCCTCGGGTCACGATGCCTGCTTCGCTCTCACCGATCGAGATGAACTCGGGCCGCACACCCAGAATCGCCTGGTGTTCACTGGCGATGGGACGGCGCGCCGCAGTGTCAGGCAGTGGTAGCACCGTCTGTCCGATGCTTGCGGCATAGCCTCCTGCGACTGGAGACACGGACACATCGATTGCATTGATTTCCGGTGTGCCGATGAACCGCGCTGCAAACAGCGTGTCAGGCTGGGTATAGAGAGCGTCAGGCGAACCCAGTTGCTCGATCTGTCCTCGGTTCAGCAGGACGATCTTGTCCGCCAGTGTCATCGCCTCTATCTGGTCGTGCGTGACGTAGGCGATGGTTGCCCCCAGCGCCTTGTGTATACGCTTGATCTCCGAGCGCATCTCTCCCCGCAGCTTCGCATCAAGGTTCGACAAGGGCTCATCAAAGAGGAACAGATCGGGATGCCGCACCATGGCGCGGCCTATGGCCACTCGCTGGCGCTGGCCACCGGAAAGCTGTCCCGGTTTGCGATCCAGATAATCCTGCAGTTTGAGCACCTGGGCAACGCGATCCACCTCCGACTGGATGGTCGAACGCGGTGATTTTCGAATCTTCATGCCGAAGGCAATGTTGTCGTACACCGACATATGCGGATAAAGGGCGTACGACTGAAACACCATGGCAATATTGCGATCCTTGGGATCGAGATCGGTGACCGAACGGCCATCTATCTCGATATCGCCCTCATGGTTCAGCTCCAGTCCTGATATCAACCGTAGCAGCGTAGACTTTCCGCAACCGGATTCGCCCAGTAGAACTAGAAACTCGCCTTTTTCGATACTCAGATCGATATCTTTCAATACACGCACGGCACCGAAGGATTTGCCGACATTGTGCAGGCTCAAACCATTCATTGCAGGATCTCCCGTTTGCAGGGCATCGCCGACGCAAGCGCGCCAGAGAGCAGGTGACAAGTGAAAAAAGCAGGGGCCGACAGGCCGAAGTAGACAAACAGCAGTGGCGACTTGCCAGCAAGCAGACCGACTGCGGGTAAAACCACTACCAGAGCGAGGAGACGCAATGGCGCCTGCCAGAATGCCGTGTATGCATTGCTCAACGCATCGGTGATACTGCCACGCAGGCATGAGATGGCGAAGAGGCACGACAGGGCGTAGGCAGCGGCAAACCAGGCCAGGGGTAGCAATACAAGCAGTGCCAACATTGGCAGTAACAACGCCATTGCAAGGCACGCCACGCAGACCAGTAGCATTGGCAGAACAACCACATTGGCTGTCATGAACTCGGCACGATATTCACGCCACATGCCCTTCGACAGTTGCCCTGCGCTCAGTTCGTTCAACCGTGCCACGCCCCAGAATGTTGCCGCACAGGCCGGGGCAAGACCGAAGATGCCCAGACCCAACACGATCAGTCCCAAGGCGGTCAGATTGATCGCGGCAAGCTGCCAGATGCGGGTGGTCAGAGTAAAGACAAGAGGTGCCATCATGACTCAGCCCTTCACCGCGCCGCGCATCATGCCGGAGACGATCTGACGCTGCAGCACAAGAAAAACCACCAGCGTCGGCGTGATGACAATGACGATTCCCGCCATCAGGATGGCTTCAGTTGCCGAGGACATCATGTCCGACGCCTTGAAGAGCAGCATCGACACCGTTGATTGCTCGACGCGTGGCGTATAGAGATACGGCAGAATGAAATCGTTGTAGATATGAATCGTGCGCAGGATAACCACCGTCGAGATCGCGGGTGTCATCAGAGGCAGAATCACCTTCCAGTAGATCTGGAAATAACTGGCGCCCTCGATTCGTGCACTCTCATCGATCTCCTGGCTGATGGCGCTGAGGAAGGTGATGAAGATGTACAGAGAGACGATATCGGCGCCCGAGTAGAGCACGATGAGCGCCCATTTGGAATTGACCAGCCCCAGACCCAGAATCACCTGGTAAAGGGATACCTGTGTGGTGATCGCTGGTACCGCCATCACGATGACATAGGCCAGTAGAATCAATCTTCGCCCCCGAAAACGAAAGCGGTTGATCACATACGCTGCCATGGTGCCGATCAGCGTGACGATGATGAGCGAGACCAGCGTGACGAAGATCGTGTTCCAGAATGCAACGCCGACCGGCTGCCGTTCGATGAATTCCAGGTAATTCTGGAAATGGCTGAAGTCATTGGGCAGATCGGTCTTCTCTCCACGCATCATCTCCAGAGGCGTCTTGAACGATGTCAGAAAGGCGATCACCAGGGGGGCGACCACCAGCACCGAGGCAAGAATCAGCATGGCGTAGTGGAAGCAGGTCCAGATGAGCTTGCCAGGGGCAATGCGTCGTACTCTTGTGCGAACAAGCGGCTTGTCGATGATTGCGCTCATGCGCGTTCTCCTTTGCTGAAGAGAGTGCGTTGGACGATCATCACCATCATGACAAACACCAGAAGAATGACCGCCATGGCAGCAGCCAGTCCGACGCGCCTGAATTCGAAAGCCTCTTCCAGCGTCGCCATGATGAAGGTCTTCGTATCATTCGCACCGCCGGTAATCAGGAAAGGCACTTCAAAGACTTCGAGCGAGCCGACAGTTGCCAGTATCAATTGCAACCCGAGAATCGGCGCGATGGTCGGCAGGGTGATGTAGAGAAACTGCTGGAATTCGGTAGCGCCTTCTATACGCGCTGCCTCATACTGATCGGTTGGCACCGCCTGCAGGGCGCCATAGGTGATCAACAATTGAAACCCCAGGTAGCGCCAGATAGAAGCGAATACGAGTGACCATTTGACAATCTCGGGGTCTTGCACCCACTCGCGCGTATAAACGCCCAGGCCGACAAGGTGCATCAGAGCATCGAGCCCACCGTCGATCTGCAGGAAGTCCCGGAACACGATGGACACGGCGACGGCGTTGAGCACAAACGGCATGAACAACAACATCCGGAACAGATTCGAACCCGGCATCTTGCGGTTCAGGATGACGGCGAAATACGTCGCCAATGACAACTGCAGCACCGACCCGGCAAAATAGTAAGCCGAGTTGATCAAGGGTTTCAGCAGGGCCTGATCTTCGATCAGAATGGTGTGGTAATTTTGCAGCCCGACAAAATTCTTGTTGGCCGACAGGCCATTCCAGTCGGTCAGCGAGAACCAGACAAGTTGAATCGCAGGCCAGATAGAGAACAGGATCAGCAGGCTAAGCGGGGCGATCAGAAAAGACACGATCACCAGACGGCGCTGCATATGAGCGTTCAACGCAAGCATGAGCAAACTCCTTTGGCGCAGACATGCGCCTCAAGCGACAGAGGCCGATTGCATCGGGATGGTGAAAAGCCGGTCCGTCTGGAAAGACCAGACGAACCGGCAGGCGGCTCACTGGGGTAGAGCGCGAGACCAGCGTGTGTTGATGTCGTCGATTGCGCTGTCGAAATCGTCGGCCAGGACAAGGTCACGGATATACGTGCCGGTCATGAAATCGAGCCGAGCATCGGCCATTGCCTGCTTGAATTCGGAGGAGGGCGTGCTGGCCTCGATGATGCGTGGCTCGCCGGCGAACAGCTCCACCAGCTGTGGCATCTCTGGCGCAATGCGTGGATCACCGGGAATGAACCCTGAGGCATTGGCCACATCGGTTTCGGTCAGCAGAAACTGGATCCAGGCTTTCGCCGTTTCCGGATTGTCGGATTTGGCAGACACACCAAGCGCCCAATCCGGCCACAGCAGTACGGCAGGATTGCCACTGTCGTTAACTGGTAGTGGAAACATGCCAAGGTCCTCACTGACGTTGTCCACTCCAAGAGACTCGCCAGCCACAATGGTCTGCGGAATGGACCAATTGGCCAGAAACCACATGGCAGCTTCACCGGCCCCGAGCAGCATCTTGCTTTCATCCCAGTTATTGGCAGTGTAATCGCGTTCCGTACAACCGGCTTCAAACAGCTCACGTACGAAACGCATGGATTCGCCGTAGGGCTTTCCTTCTGCGTAGGGTGCGGAATCCATGAGTGCCTTGTCATAGTAGCTACCGTCATCGGCAAAGAGCAGGGCTGCCTTGTCCCATTGCTGCATTGGCCAACCCGCCCCCATGTTGATCTGGAACGGAACGATATCTTCGCTCTTCAATCTGTCACAGGCAGCAAACAGTTCACTACGCGTGGTCGGCACGGATTCAATGCCCGCGCGTTCGAAGGCAGCCTTGTTGTAGACAATGGCCTCGGCGTTCGCGCCGTAGACATATCCGTAGATATTGCCATCCACCGTATACCGGTCAACGAAGGTATGTGTGTCAGCCAGACTCATGTCATTGAGTGGCAAGTAGAATTCTGCGTAGTCGGACGGTGGCAGATTATCGAGCACGTTCAATACGTCCCCATAGTCCCCCGAGGCAATGCGAGTCGGCATCTCCTTGCGGTAGTTGCCGACATGAAGAACCTCCACGTCAGTACCCGGATATCTGTCTTCAAATTCGCCGGCCCAGCGTTCCCAGTCGCCATTGTCCACGAATTGGCTGAAGTGAGTGTAGAAGGTGATCTCTCCTCCGATGTCGCCAGCTGAGCTTATCGATACACCTGCCGCCAGCAAGCTGGCAACCGGCAGCGCTTTCCACGCAATCACGCTTGTTTTCATCCCTTATTCCTCATACATGGTGGTGTTGATATTCTTATGGGCTTAACGTTAAACCAAACATGAGCCCCGATGCAAGGGCTATTTTCGACAAAGGGTGTATCGTTACACCTTTGTCATTGCAGAAGTGAACGATGTGGCCTGCGCCACGTCATGATCGCGCTATCACTCACGTGAGCCTCGAGAGACCGTGAGCACCGCGTTCCGGAACACGGTAGAACGTCAACTGACGTATCCCTGGAAAGCGGCAAGCGTCGCCGAGCGTCTGGATAGTGCCGTCATTGCTGTCGATGCCGCCCGTCTGGTTCCGGAGCAGGCTATCGGTTGCGATTGCCCAACCACCTGTTTGTTTCGCGCGAGGGTCAGTGAGTTGCGAGCTGAGTGGAGCGATGAGTTGCGTGATGAACACATCGATCTTGAATCAACAGTGAAACCATTTGATGATGAGCTGGCATCATCACATGATGATCTCGGGCGCCGTTGGCTAAAACAGGCGTCCATATTGATTCAGGCTTGCGATATCGATCACTCCCTGCCTGGCTGTGTACCGGAACACGCCAGGCAGCGTTTCGGCAATTGTACTGGGCCGCCAGCAAGGTCATTCCCGACTAAGCATCATGCCGTAACAATCCTGCCTTGAAAGGCACGACGTGGCTCTCTCCATACCTGCATTTTGGTGTGCTCGGCCCACAGGATATAGTCGCAGTCACGTCGCAGATGGAGGCGTCACGTGATGGTTGGAAATTTCTCGATGAATTACTCGTATGGCGAGAGTTCTTTCATCTTGCCGCCAGAATGCTGGACGCCCCCACGGACTTCAGCAACTTGCCAGAGTAGTCCAGACAGACGCTGAGCAAGCATGCAACTGACACTGCATTGGTATAAGACACTGTGACTCCCGATATGCAGACAAGCCGCACATGCGATGCCGGCGGTGTATCGCCATCAAACTCATGATCCAGTATCAATGCAAAATGGCAACCTGCATGGTTGTACTGATATCGAGCAGTTATGTACTGGTTTGGTTGTTTTGACAAGCGTATGTTGGAGTTGTGCCCGGCGATAACAGTTTCTGTGAATAGTAGTCAGCTATTTGCACGACTTACCAGGAGCACAACGATTTTCACCCGATTCCGCAGGCGGAGACCTGTCGGGTAGGCCTGTCTTGCTGCCGGCCAAGCGCTCTCATTGCCTCTCGTAACGATCGAAGTGCTTTCACATCTCCCGGAGGATCCAGGATGAAAACCACACGTATCACGTCAATGCCGATCGCGTGTCTTGCTCTCAGCACGATCTTTTCAGCTGCAATGGCCGACACGATTACCATCGCAACCGTCGACAACGGCGACATGGTTCGTATGCAAGGCTTGACGGAACATTTTACAAAAGCCAACCCTGACATTACCGTGGAATGGGTGACACTGGATGAAAACACCTTGCGTCAACGTGCCACCACAGACATCGCCACTGGCGGCGGCCAGTTCGATGTGGTCACGATCGGCACCTATGAAGCATCCATCTGGGCAGCGCGAGACTGGTTGGTGCCGTTGGATGATCTACCGGGTGGCTATGACATTGGCGACCTTCTACCGTCAATACGGGCTGGCCTATCCTACGACGGCGTGCTGTACGCAGCGCCATTCTACGGAGAATCTTCCTTTACGATGTACCGCACCGACCTGTTCGAAGAGGCGGGGCTGGAAATGCCGGAGGAGCCTACCTGGGATTTCATCAAGGAGGCTGCCAGTGCGCTGACGGATCGGGAGCAGGGTATTTCCGGGGTCTGTCTGCGAGGCAAGGCTGGCTGGGGGGAGAACATGGCGCTGGTGACATCCATGGCGAACTCCTTTGGCGCCAAGTGGTTTGACATGAACTGGCAACCTCAGCTCGATAGTGAAGCCTGGAACAACGCGCTGACTACCTATGCAGAATTGCTGTCGAAGTACGGTCCGGTGGATGCATCGTCCAGGGGCTACCAGGAAAATCTGGCGCTGTTCCAACAGGGCCAGTGCGCGATCTGGATAGACGCGACAGCCGCCGGTCAGTTCGTGATGAACGAGGACTCTACCGTAGCCGACTCCGTGGGTTTCGCCATGGCACCCGACAACGGTTTGGGCAAACGAGCCAATTGGCTGTGGGCCTGGGCGCTGGCCATTCCCACAAGCACCGACAGACAGGAATCCGCGAAGAAATTCGTGGCCTGGGCCACATCGAAAGACTATCTCGCCCTGGTGGCAGAGACTGACGGGTGGGCCAGTGTGCCACCGGGAACCCGCAAGTCCTTGTATGAAAACCCTGAGTATCAGAAGGTTCCCTTTGCCGCCATGACGCTCGCCAGCATCGAAGCGGCGGACCCGACGGCACCCACGGTAGAAGAGGTGCCTTACACCGGAGTGCAATTCGTGGCCTTCCCAGAGTTCACGGGAATTGCAACGGCGGTCGGCCAACAGTTCGCCAACGTATTGGAGGACGCTGCCACCATCGAGGATGCACTCAAGAATTCTCAGTGGGTAACCGAGAAACAGATGGTCCGTGTCGAGATGCTTAACCGGTAACAGGGATCGGCACGCAGCCGTAAAGGTTGCGTTCCGAACAATCGTCATTCAGGAGAGGGTAAACCGATGGTAGACACAGCAACCGATCAGGGTCGCTCCATAGCGGAGATGGACGACGAATTATTACCCGTACCCAAACACCGGCTACATGGGCCCAAACATTTCCTGGGGCTATATGGCGCGGAACACGTCGCCGCAACCGAGTTCGTCATCGGTGCCGCCTTCGTGGCCATGGGCGCCAGCATCCAGGACATCCTGCTCGGGCTCCTCATCGGCAACACGCTTGCCGCCATGAGCTTCTGGCTGATCACCGCACCGATCGCTGTCAAGACCCGGCTCAGCCTCTACACCTACATCGAATACCACCTGGGGGATCTGACCTCGCGGATTTACAACGGTGCGAATGTACTGATATTCGCAGCCATTTCAGCAGCCATGATCACGGTGTCGGCGACCGCGGTTCGGGTACTGTTCGATATCCCGCCGCAGATCTATCCGTATCCCAGCAACCTGGCCTTTGCGGCCATTGCCGCCTCGGCAAGCGTGATAGCGGTGGTAGTGGCCTACTACGGTTTCAACGTGGTAGCCGAATTTGCCACCATTTGCACACCCTGGCTGATGGTGATGTTCACGGCTGGTGGCATGGTGCTGATACCGGCATTGAATGAAACACTGACCGGGTATACAACGCTGGCCAGTTTCTCCGAGTTCGTGAACCTGGCGGGTGCGACTGTCTTTACCGGCATCAATGCGGAAGGGAAGCCGGGGATAGGACTGGTGGAGGTGATTGGTTTCGCCTGGGCGGCGAACACCTTCGCGCATTTTGGTCTGGTTGACATGGCAATGCTGCGTTATGCGAAAAAGTCGGTTTACGGTCTCTGCACAGCGACCGGCATGATGTTCGGCCACTACGTCGCCTGGATTTCCGCGGCACTGATGGGGGCTGCGACAGCGTCCATGATGAAGTTGAGTATTGCAGTGGTGTCACCGGGGGATGTTGCCTACTACGCGCTGGGTGCCACCGGTTTTGTCATCGTCATCATCGCAGGATGGACAACAGCGAATCCCAACCTCTATCGCGCAGGTCTTGCGGCTCAAGCAGTATTCCCCAAGGTTCCTCGTCAGAAAGTGACACTTGCCGTCGGGGCTGTCGTCGTCGTCGGTAGCTGCTTTCCATTCATCTACCGACAGATCCTGCCGATTCTTGCCTACGCAGGACTCGTACTCGTGCCGATTGGCGGCATCGTATTCGCCGAACAGCATCTCTTTCCGCGGCTCGGCCTCAAGAGCAATTGGCACCGTCTGAAGGGACTCAAGGACAACAAACCGGCGCTGATTACCTGGGCAATCTGCCTGGTGTTCGGCTTCGGGCTGAATGCCACCGGCATCTTGTATTTCGTCTACCTGTTCCTGCCAACCTGGATGGTTGCGATTGTCTGCTACACCGTGTTGGCGAAGGCGGCCGGCGCCGGTGAGAGCTACCCCGAAGCGGAGCAGCGGGAGCAGGAGTTCAACAGGAAAGTCGAGGAATACCATGCCCGATTGGCAGCGACGGAAACCCACGTTCCTGTCAAGGACACGTCCACTCTGACAAAGGGAATTCGTGCGGTGTGGATCCTGGTCGGTCTGGTCGTGCCGGCGGTGCTCGCCTGGCGTGTGCTGTTCAACAGCCCGGATCTCTACGCCTACTATGTCAACAGGGAGATGTTCTATAGCGTAACCATCTGGTGCACGCTCATCTATTTTGTCTTTGCCTGGTGGGATCTGCAACGATCCAAGGCAATGCAGAGGGGTGACCATGCCTCTACTGGCCCGATGCAGGCTGCCCCCGCGATGTAGTCAGGCAGATCGCAAAACAGGGCAGTAAACCGAGTGATGCGCTAGCCATACCGCATCACTCATCAACGATTCTGACACTTGACGTGAGGCAGCACCATGACGACAGACGAGACGGCTGTGCGGGATAGGGTGGTATCGCTCTCATTGGAGACACTGGACAACTTGCCCGAAGCGGTTGCTCGACCTGGCTATGGGCGAGATTCATTGTCTGCCGGGATCGTGCACTTTGGTCCGGGTAATTTTCATCGTGCCCATCAGGGCATCTATCTGGACACCCTGATGAGCGAAGGAGGTGACCACAACTGGGCCGTCATTGGCGTCAGCGTCATGCCCGGTGATGCGCACGTGCGCGATCTATTGATGGAACAGGATTGGTTGGGCACGGTGACCGCGCAATCTGCAACTACCAGTGATTCCCGCGTGACCGGAGTCATGATCGATTACCTGCCACCGGCTGACAGCGCGGCCATTCTGGCGGCACTGGAAGATCCGGCAATTCGTATCGTGTCACTGACGGTGACCGAAGGGGGTTACTTCGTCGATGCCGATAGCGGCCTGTTTGATGAGCAACACCCGGCAATCAGGGCGGATGCCGCAAATTTTGATTCACCCTCCACGGTATTCGGATTGATTGCACGAGCACTGAGAACCCGTCGGAACAAAGGTCAGCAGGCCTTTACCGTGATGTCTTGCGACAACCTGCCCCACAACGGCACGGTAACGCGTCGTGCGGTGGTAGGCATGGCAAATCTGGTCGAACCCGCTCTGGCGCTGTGGATCGATGCGCACTCGAGTTTCCCCAACGGAATGGTTGACCGGATTGCTCCTGCCACCGGCGAACGGGAGCGACGTCTCGTGGCTGACAAACTCGGAATCGCCGACGCCGTGCCAGTGTTCTGTGAGGACTATCTGCAATGGGTACTTGAAGACAAGTTTGTTGACGGCCGTCCTCGGTGGGAGGCTGCAGGCGTTCAATTCGTGGATGATGTGACGCCGTTCGAGACCATGAAAATCCGCATCCTCAATGGCGGACATGCCTTGATTGCCTACCCGGCCGGACTGCTCGACATCGAAGGCTCGGGGGAGGCCATGGCACACCCACTGATTCGCGGGTTTCTGGACAAGGTAGAACGCGAAGAGATTCTACCCATCGTACCGCCCGTACCCGATACCAATCTTGATGCCTATTATGCAACGATCGTATCGCGCTTCTGCAATCCACATGTTGTGGATACCGTGCGCCGCCTGTGTCTGGACGGATCGAACAGGCAGCCCAAGTTCATCGTGCCCAGCATCATCGACCGGGCGACTGAGGGCAATAGTGTACAAGGGCTGGCAATCGCTTCAGCGCTCTGGTGCCGCTACTGTTTTGGCGAGACGGAAAGTGGTGCCGCTATCGAACCCAACGACCCATCCTGGGACCACCTTGTCGAGCGAGCACGTGCAGCTCGCTCTGACCCGGGAGCCTGGCTTGGTATGCGAGAAATCTACGGGGATCTGGCTCACGTCAGACTCTTCAGCCAACCGTTTACCCATGCGCTGAACGCTCTGTGGGCCGACGGTACCGAGAGTGTGCTACGCCGCTATCTGGATGGGAGTTCGCATGTCCCGCCAGAGTAGCCACTCCTCCATGAAACCATCGCAAATCGTCTTCGGCGGACCATGCGGTAAACAATCAGGGCTGGCAATCTCACACGGCATCCGAAGGGATTTGCCGCAAACCACCGACTGAAAACAGAAGGAGTCATGCATGGCAATTGATCAGGATTCTCGCTACGTCAGCCGTTTGACCAAAAAGACGCTGGCATTGGTGTTGGCCGGCGGGCGCGGTTCACGACTCTATGAGCTGACGGACTGGCGAGCCAAGCCGGGGGTGCCCTTCGGAGGGAAATTTCGCATCATCGATTTTCCGCTGTCCAATTGTGTCAATTCAGGGATACGCCGTATTGGTGTGCTCACCCAATACAAGTCGCACTCTCTCGTACGTCATCTGGTTCGAGGCTGGAGCAACTTCCAGAGCGAACTGGGTGAGTTCGTGGAGGTGCTTCCTGCATCACAACGCACCAGTGACGCGTGGTATTCCGGCACCGCTGATGCCATCTACCAGAATCTGGATATCATCCGCACGCACAAACCGGATTACGTGCTGGTTCTCTCCGGCGACCATATCTACAAGATGGACTATGGAACCATGTTGGCTTTTCATGTGGCCAACGAGGCGGATATGACGGTCTCTTGTCTGGAGGTGCCCATTGCCGAAGCAGCCGGTTCATTTGGCGTCATGACGGTGAACGAGGATAGTCAAGTGCTGCGTTTTGATGAGAAGCCAGAGCACCCCACGCCCATTCCCGGTAATGATGATCTGACGCTTGCCTCGATGGGTAACTATATCTTCAATACGCAGTTTCTTTTTGACCAACTGATTGCAGATGCGGACAGCGAGAACTCACAGCACGATTTCGGTAACGACATCATCCCGTCGATGATCGAGAACAACCGCGTGTTTGCCTATCCATTTCGTGATGCGGAAACCGGCAAACAGGCTTTCTGGCGGGATGTCGGCACGCTGGACGCGTACTGGGAGGCGCATATGGAACTGGTATCGGTAGAACCGCAATTGAACCTCTACGATCAGGAGTGGCCAATCCTGACGCATCAGACGCAACTGCCACCGGCAAAGTTCGTGTTCAATGACGATGACAGACGCGGTGAAGCGCACGACTCCATGGTGTCGGGGGGTTGCGTTATATCAGGTGCAAGAATCAACCGTTCGCTGTTGTTCTCCAATGTAACCGTACATTCATATTCAACGGTGACCGATTCGGTGCTGTTGCCAGATGTCGAGGTCGGGCGCCATTGCCGCATTCAAAAAGCCATCATCGATCGAGGTTGTCACTTGCCTGAAAATACGGTTATTGGTGAGGATCATGAGCAGGACAGAGCACGCGGCTTTCGCGTGACCGACAAGGGGGTGGTGCTGGTGACGCCGGATATGTTGGGTCAAAGCCTGCACAGCGTACGATAAAAGGACATTGCCATGACCGTTGTCGATAGAGAGACTGTGGAGGCTGTTGCCCGCGGAGATCATCATGATCCTTTTGCGGTGTTGGGGCCTCACTCCGAGAACAGACACGTCGTGGTGCGTACGCTGCAACCACAGGCTGACGCGGTCGAGGTGTTAGACCTGCGGGGCTCGGTTTTGGCTGACATGTCGATGATGCACCCCGGGTTGTTCGAAGCCACATTGCTTCCTGCCACCAACGGTTATCGTCTGCGCGTGCATACAGGCCAGGAGCACCACACGATCGATGACCCCTATCGATTTCCATCACTGCTGGGTGACATGGACCGATACCTGATGGGTGAGGGCACCCACCTGAAGCTCTATGACAAGCTGGGTGCCAAAGCCATGGAATGTGATGGGGTCACCGGCGTTCACTTTGCCGTGTGGGCGCCCAATGCCCAGCGTGTGAGTGTCGTCGGACCCTTCAACGACTGGGACGGGCGCCGACATGTCATGCGGGCACACCCTGACAATGGGGCCTGGGATCTGTTTGTGCCTGGTCTGGCGCCCGGTGAGTTGTACAAGTTCGAAATAAAGGGGCGCGACGGCACCGTGTTGCCACTCAAGGCTGATCCCTTTGGACGCTACTTCGAACCGCCCCCGGGGAACGCATCCATTGTCCCGGATACCCTCCAGATGCACTGGGGCGATAGCGACTATCTGGCAAACCGCGCCAGCGCGACCGCACTGGACGCACCGGTGTCCATCTACGAGGTGCATCTGGGATCGTGGAAGCGCAAGACTGGCGAGCACTCTCAATGGATGAACTACCAGGAGCTCTCCGATGAACTGGTGCCCTATGTGAAGGAGATGGGCTATACCCATATCGAGCTGTTGCCGATTACCGAACACCCGTTCGACGGTTCATGGGGTTATCAGCCCATCGGAATGTATGCGCCAACCTGGCGATTCGGTACACCACATGACTTCAAGCTGTTTGTCGATCGCTGTCACCGTGAAGGCATTGGTGTGATTCTGGACTGGGTACCTGCGCACTTTCCCCGCGACACCCATGGGCTCGGCGAGTTCGACGGCACTCATCTGTATGAGCATGCCGATCCGCGTCAGGGCGCGCATAGCGATTGGGGAACTCTGATCTTCAACTATGGGCGCAATGAGGTGGTGAACTACCTGCTCGCCAATGCCTTGTTCTGGATCGAGGAATACCACATCGATGTGCTACGGGTCGACGCGGTGGCATCGATGCTCTATCTGGACTATTCACGTGAAGAGGGCGAGTGGATACCCAATGAGTATGGAGGCAATGAAAATCTGGCAGTGGTGGCCTTTCTTCAGCAGATGAACACGGTGGTGCATGCCCACGGCGGAATGACAATGGCCGAAGAATCCACCGCCTGGCCAATGGTGTCACGGCCTGTCTATCTGGGCGGCCTGGGCTTTACCTACAAGTGGAACATGGGCTGGATGCACGATACGCTGAGCTTCTTCAAGGAAGATCCGATTCACCGACGCTTTCATCAGGACAAGATCACCTTCAGCCTGTTGTACGCCTTCACCGAAAACTTCGTTCTGCCCTTGTCCCACGACGAGGTGGTGCACGGCAAAGGCTCGCTGCTGGCACGAATGCCAGGGGATGCCTGGCAGCAATTTGCCAACTTGCGTCTGTATTACACGTTCATGTACGCGCACCCCGGCAAGAAGCTCCTGTTCATGGGGGGGGGAGTTCGCGCAAGGCCGTGAATGGGCCTACGATGGTGAGCTGGACTGGGACCTGCTGGATGATCTTCAACATGCAGGCGTACAGACACTGGTGCGCGACCTTAACCAGCTTTATCGGAGCACACCGGCACTCTACGAGAAGGATTGTGACTCTTCCGGGTTCGAGTGGATCGATTGCACGGACAACGAAAACGGTGTCGTGGCCTTTATTCGGCATGGCAAGGCCGCTGAGGAGATTGTCGTTGTCGTCTGCAACTTCACGCCGGTGGTGCATTACAACTACCGAATCGGTGTACCGGCACCCGGTCGATACGTAGAACGACTCAACAGCGACAGTACCGCCTACGGTGGCAGTGGTGTGGGTAATCTGGGGGAGGTGATGGCGGAGAGCATTGCCTCACACGGTCGTCCCGACTCGATGAATCTGACCTTGCCGCCTCTGGCGACCATGATCTTCCAGGTGCACCCACTGGTGGAACAGGCTATCGGGATCGGGACTGATGGCTGATCTTCCACGGAAACCTCGTGCGCGTGGCCGCGTCGATCAGCAAAGGTCTGGTTACACACAGGTTTGGCTACCGCATCGCGAACGGCGTGCGACATCAGCGACTACCTGGCTGAGATAGCGGCGCCAGTCAGGATGGTTGATTTCTTGCCTATCCGGACCTTTTTACTGTTCCCAGAACCGGCAAACCCCGCCAAAGACGGGGTTTGCACTTGCTAACGTGTCAAATTGACAGGTTTACATTGCAGAGACGTTAACCGCTGCTGGGCCTTTCTGGCCTTGCTCGGTGTCAAAGCTGACTTTCTGACCTTCATCAAGCGACTTGTAACCATCGCCAGTGATAGCACTGTGGTGAACGAACACGTCCTTACCGCCATCTTCAGGAGAGATAAAGCCGAAACCCTTCGCTGCGTCGAACCACTTAACTGTACCAGTACTCAAGATAATACCCTGTATATAAAAACAACAAAATGGACAGGCCGCTTGATCAGCGGGAAACTTGAAACTCAAATTCCTGCAATCCAGCCCTGCCTCCAACAATAACCTTTCACGTGTAAACGCTTCGAGTCGCAAACGCAGACGACTCGAAAAAATATCTCGGGACCGTCGACAGTTGCAATATAGCAGTTAAAGCTCCGGCACAAGTGACAAAACGCAACATTCGACATTTATTAGTTGTAAGTGTCGTTTCCTGACTACCTGAGGATTCACTATCCTGCTGGTTGAGGACAATTTCGCGCCATGACAGTGCAGGCGGTGGTGGCCCTGACTGCCAGCGGCAATCTGAGCGATATCAAGACTACAGCCATCGACAGGCACGGGGAGCTCACCCTCGGGGCGCACTGCTCCCACACATGCAGGCTTATGTGAATGGAACCAGACCGTGTGATATCAACACAGGAGCCTGACGCATATACTTATTGGACTCTGCGGCCTCGACCATGAAATCAGCAACATCTGCACGTCGGATGACACCGTTGCGCCACTCCTCCGACTCCGTGAGTACACGGTACTTGCCGGTCTTTGAACCGTTGCGAAGCACACCAGGGCGTGCGATCGTCCAGTCGAGTTTCGACGCTTTGATCATCTGCTCCTGTTCACTCTTGTCAGCGTAAGCCTTGCCAAACACCAGGTTGAACCCGGGACGCTGAAGCGCACTCACAGCAGATTTCGAATCTCCGGTACCAAAACCGGTCAGTGCGACGAGTCTGGACACTCCCGCGGTACTCATTGCATCCAGCAGCACCCTTGTGCTCTCCGAGAACAATGTGATCGGACCGGTGAAGAGTTTCATGTTGAAGGGCACACCCAAGGTCTGCAGCACCGCATCCGCGCCTGACACAGCCTGAAGCACATCCGCATTGACCCGTGCGTCGCCGTCCAGAGTTTTCAATCGTTCATGAGAGAGTCCTGAGCGGCTTGCTGATCGCGCAAACAGGGTGACTTCATGCCCACGCGACAGCGCATCCTTCACGCACTCAAGCCCGACTCCACTGCTACCGCCGATAACAACGAGTTTTGACATGCTGATTTCCATCCGTTTGAAAAGCGTTCGGGGCGTAAGTGCCATCGACTTGACCAATACTCAGGGGTACGGAAGGTTGCGGTGATTGGTTCAGCATCATTGATCCACAGGCGGATGGATATGAAGCTGCCGCAGAGACTGGCATTGCACTGATAGAAGGCGGTGCCGATCTGGAACCTCTTCATCGATTGCGCGCAGAAAGTCATCGACGGCGCTACCGGGCATGCCCCTGGACGACAGGCATCGAGCTACTTGCTCAACCATCGGATGACATTTCAGAGTTTCTGCAAGGATGGAAGATTGTCAATATCCGACATCCCATCAGAACACGCGGCGAGAACCATTGCCCTACACGCAAGAATTCTCTCTTCGCCATGACTCAGAGCCGTACACATGCTGGCACGCATCTGTCGCTCTCGTTTTCGCCGAGAATCTCAGGATAATTGTTGACAAACTCATTAACATATGGTCAATTAATTGTTAACAATCACTAGGGTAGTAGCTAGAGGCATAGATGAGTGTATTTGTTAACAATCTGGTGCCGACAGGGATGTTCGATTCTTTCAACAGACAGGCCGATGGACAAAAGTCCGGCTTGACTGCTTTTTCCCACTTCATCCCGGCAACCATTTCCGCGTGCACATAGGGATACACGACATTCATTGTCAGAAGGGCGCGACAGGCTCTGGTTTCAGCGGCATGGGCATTCATGCAGCGAACTCATCACCAACAAATCAGTTTAGCCAGGGCAAAGTCTTACAGTAATCAACCACGGAATTTCAAAATGGAGCGAACATCATGATGTCCAGAATTGTGGATAGAGCACTCTCGGATTTACCAGGCCACGTTTCCAGATCTTGGCATTGCAACGGGAAATCATGCTCATGAGAACGGGAAACAACTCTGAAAATTACACAGCGTTGGATGGGCTCCAAGTCTCTCGTCGTCGATTCCTGGCCGCAGGGCTCGCGACAGGCGTTGTCGGTGCCGCACCGGCCCTGGCTTCAGACCAGCCAGCGCCGGCCACACAGAACAGGACCCTGTTGCTCACCAATATCCTGCTCGAAGTTGGTTACAAGCGCGAGGGCGGTGATGTCGTTGGCACGCTGACCGAACTATCATCGATCCTGATTCAGGATGGCAAGATTGCCAGGATCCAGCGATCCGACGCACCGGTACCTGAGGGCGTTGCCGTAATGGATGGAGAAGGTATGCTGTTGCTGCCATCCTTCCGTGATATGCACATTCATCTTGACAAGACATTCTATGGCGGACCCTGGGTGCCACCACAACCCCGAAAGTCAGGGATCAAAGGGGTGATAGAACGTGAGCGTACGCTGTTGCCAGAGTTGCTACCAACTCTGGAAGAACGCGCGGGTAAACAAGTGGCCTTGCTACAGGGCTATGGCACCACTTTCGCCAGAAGTCATTGCAATGTCGACCCTATTGTCGGTACAAAGCATGTCGAACTATTGCAGCATGCACTGGACCAGTATGCTGATACGTTCAGCTACGAAATAGTTGCATTTCCGCAGCATGGTTTTGTCAGTGCCGATCTTGTCCCGACCATGAAGCAGGCTTTGGAAATGGGTGCCACCCATGTTGGTGGGATCGACCCGACCTTGGTGGATGGGGGGATGGAAACATCGGTGGACGCGATGATGCAACTGGCGCTTGAGATGGACAAAAGTGTGGACATCCATCTCCACGAGCCCGGTGATACTGCCATCCCCACCATCATTCGTATCGCGGATTGGGTAGAACGTGAGTCGAGCCTCAAGGGCAGGGTCACCATCAGTCACGGTTTTGGCATGATGTCGCTTGCAGAATCCGAAGCCACCGATCTTGCAATTCGAATGGCGGAGTTGGGGATGTCGCTTGCCTCAACTGTACCTTTTGGTGGCAGTGTGATGCCGATCCCGACACTGCTGGAAAACGGCGTGGAGGTCTTTACCGGCACGGACAGCATCGTCGATCACTGGTCGGTTTTCGGCACGGGCGATGTCCTTCAGAAAGCCAATATCGCCTGCCAGATCTACGGATGGCGTGACGAATATGCAATCTCCCAGTCGTTGAAGATCGCGACCGCGGGACCCACACCCCTCAATGCTGCCGGAGAACAGGTCTGGCCAAAACCAGGCGATGCTGCTGATATGGTGCTGGTGCCGGCAAGTTCCTCTGCCGAGGCAGTTGCCCGTCTTCCGGAGCGCAAGACCGTCTTTCACAAAGGCAATATCGCCGCTCAGACATAAGCAGCAGACAGCGAGCGCCCGCGCACGGTTTATCCAGTGTTTGAATTCGTAGGCTGATCTACAGGAAAAACCTACCGTGCACGAGGAAAATTCGTGTGTCGGGCGATCGAAGTCTCGTCTCAGGCTATGTTGTCCGGTATCTTTCCCGGGAGCACTATGCGAGGGGTTCAACCAGTCGCAGTCTTTGACATCCTCCCCTCCCTGAAGGGAGGGGAGGATGTCAAGATTCCGTCGTAGATATCAAATCTCAGAATGGCAATGCGGCGTCCGCGCGTGTGATGTCTGCCCAATTCATCGGATCACGTTTTCAATAGTGCAAGCATGTCTTGCTCCCCAAGCATGACGGCATGATCGACAATACTACGTCCTTCGGTATCGGTGATCGTTCGCTCCGCACCTTTCGCCAGCAAAGCTCTGGCAGTATCGATTCGGTTATTCACAACGGCAAACCACAAAGGTGTGGCCCAGTCGTTCGGATGCTGCTCCTGCGAGCCGGTACGAACGCTGCGAAAGCGGGCATTCACCAGTTCCGGATTGGCATCGAGAGCGGCTTGCAGTTGGTCCATGCGGCCCAGTGCAGCAGCCGTGAAGACGTCCATGGGCTGTTCCATCAACAGGTGCACGACGGCGTTCTGGTGGCCATGCAGGGCATGCATGACCGGTGGAGAATGATGGTCGGGATCGCGGAGCGCCGTGTCAGCGCCGGCCTCGACCAGCTGTCGACTCACATCCAGGTGACCCTTCCAGGCTGCGGCATGCAGCGGTGTGCGTGTGCCGCGAGGACTGAGTTCGAATCCGAGAGCGATCATCGTTCTGACGGCATCGCAGTTGCCATTGCCGGCAGCCTCGCGCAGCAATTCCTGTTCCTTTTCGGGTTCGATACCCAGGTGATCGGCTGCCAACGCCTTTGCCGCACCGAAATCGCCGCACATGCAAGCGGCCTGAAAGGACTCGTAGCCATTCAGTGGTTCGGCGGATCCGCCCTTTGATTTGATGAGCTCGGCAATCTCGGGCATGCCACGCATCAACGCCACCTGATAGGGGGTATGGCCGACGGTGTAGGTTGGATAGTAGTTGTTGTCCGGTGAATCGATGTCCACACCGTGTTCGATCAGCAGCCGAGCGCGGTCGGCAAATCCCCAGCGCAAGGCGATGATCAGCTGGAAGTGCATCGTACGGTGCTCCTCCGGCTTATGTCCTTCACCCTGCACCCACCAGTCCGACGGGTCGCTGTCCTTCAGGCCGTATTCAAGCATCAGTTTCAGGTGGGTATCATCCGGGCTGAAGCAGCGGTTGTAGGCTCCCTGGCTGTCATTCGGATTGGCCCCGGCATCCAGCAGGGCACGGGCAAATGCTTCCATGTCCGGGTGTGGGGGCAGTCGAACAATACCGCCTTCACCATCTCCGAAAACGCCAGTGAGTACCGCAAAGCGATAGGTACCGTCCCAGAAGTAATGCGCGTTCGGGTCGGCACCGGCATCCAGCAAGACCTTGCCGGCAGAGTAGGTGGAGATGCCCGGCAGGCGCGCATAGGCTGCGTACATCAACGGCGTCCACTGGAACGGGCCGCCTTTCGTATCCACCTGGTCTGGTTGGTTTTCCAGCAGGAGTTGCACAGCTTCCACATCACCGGCGGCGGCGGCGGTATGCAAGCTGTGCGAAGCGATTTCCGGGTGCGCCTCGAGCAGGGCTGCTGCCTGCTCGAACTGGACCGGACCTCGATCGTCAGGACCGTAGTGCAGACAGACCAGATCCAGAAAGCGATTCGCGCGCTGTTCCGTTGTTACGTCAGATCCGGCACCGGATTCCACGTGACGCTTCAGCCGGGTCCAGCTTGAGAAGCCATGATCGCGAGCGACGACGAGCTGGGCTTGCTGCAACGTGATGTCGCCTGGCTTGCCGAAATAAGGACCGATCCGCATCAAGGCTTCGCGATCATGGGCTCTGGCGGCGGCCAGTAAACGCTTGGCCTGCTTCTTCAGGTGCTCCAGTGAAGGGCGTGCAGGGAGTTCAGACATGTTTCCTCCTTTCACCATCCGGTATCCGCGCCCTCGGACCAGAAAGAAGGTGGTTCGATGGTGTGTGGTCTGTACTCAGATGGGCTTGGCCCTTCCCGCGGATCGGGTGCGTTCAGATACGCCTCTAACGAAACATGATAGCGGAGAAGTGGCTAGAGGCCAAATGGCAGGCACAGCACCGCACCCCTTGGAAGGCAGTCAATTGCAAGTTTGCGCTGTTACTGGTAGAACGCGACTGCCAACCATAATCTTCGCTCGTCGCTCATACTTGGTAGAAGGTACTGAACCAGAGTGCAAGAGGCTGATCGTTTCAGATGTCACTACATTCCAACTGCAGGCACAGTCATGCTGAAATTCCTGACCGTCAACACCGCAATAATTCTGGCATTGGTGGCAACCCTTACATTCACGGCACTTGGCTTGCTGGGTGTGCAGATCGAAAGCAGCTACATCGTTGCCACAGCGTTTGTCTGCGGCACGATACTGCTCGTCGCCATCTGGCGCGGCGGTCGTCGACTGCTGCGTCGATTCACTGGCAAGCGATCCGATTGATTTCACTCGACAGACTGATCAACTGGCCCCATCGATATCGGTTACTGACCGCGCTCGATCGGCTGAATGGTATTGCACTCAGCTGATTTTCGAAGAAGTGGTGTTGTTGCCCGCACCCTGCGGTTCAAACAGCAATTCGTCACATAGTCTGACTCGATCAAAATCACTGTTCTGCCTTGGGTAAGGGACTGCCTGGACTGTACGCAAAGACCACCCACTTCACCATGATCGTCTAGTGGCCGTTTCGCTCACCGAACTCACACATAATCTGTCAAACAACACGAGCATTGCGTGTTCCGCGGCAAGCCGGGTAGGTCGAGCACCCCAGAAAAGCACTGCCTGCGCGGGGTCCTCGTCTGGCAACGCGTTTCACCATGTCTGCCTTGCACAAAGGGCACCGCGAGTGGTTGGCGGGCACTGGAGACTCGTTGGCTTTGACCCAGGGCGTGTCCACTTGAATATGCGGTACCAGTTGAATCAGTGCCGCCCCGTCTATCAGCTCGATGCCGTTGTTGTTGGCAAAAGCGATTGCCGGTGCTGTGAATTCCCCACTGCCCACGATCACCCCGTGGTCTGCTCCATGAGCCGTCATGACACCGAGATGCTCGCGCACAATCGTCACGCCAATCTTGGTCGAGCGCCAGTGCTTGCACTGCACGAGTATGCGTTGGCCTGCACGCGTCAGGGTGAGATCAATACCGTCATCCGGCCCAGAGCCTCCGTTCTCGTTCACTTGATAGCCCTGTTGCCGATAAGCTTCTCCAACGAGCTGTTCGAACTTGTTCCAGGAAAGCGAGCGGATCGACTCGATTCCGCTTTGCCGGGCCAGAAGCTTCCGTCGTTGCTGGCGCATGATGCCAGAGCGAACTGCCGAACATGCGCTCAGTAGTAGCAACGCCACACTCAATGGTTTGGCCATTGATGGTGTGCGGCTGGCCAGTCCTGCCAGCAGTGGCTGCTCAATCGGCAGGTTCGGCAATCCATAGACACCGAGCGCATAGACAATGGCAGCGAGCAACGTCAGAAACCACCAGGGGAATGCCAGCCACAGTGACAGGGAGGATTGTCGGGACATGAAGCAATCGCAAGATGCTGAAGACAGCCAACTTATCGGCTCTGGTTCGCCTGTACTGAACCTGAACCCCTCCACCGAATTCGCGCAGGGTCAGGTCGATGAAAGAATCGAGATAAATGTTGGCCCCTCTATTGAAACCGCCAGCGCGCTCGTTCACTCACTGCCTGAGGCAGAATCCGCCGTATGCAGGTCATGAGACCTGGCCTCCGGTGTGCGCAACGTCAGTCGGGTTTGAGCACGTACCCATCAATACCTTGAGTTCTGTGCCTATCTGGTCACGCTGCCTGTGCATCACACAGATCGAGTAAAGGTGTTTGCGTGGAAGAGGCGGTTGATCTCGGTGCTCGGTTTGGACCAGTGTTCAGTGCCACCAATCTGCGGCAGATGCGCGCCTTTCACCTCGCCCGGCCGCCAGAACGAATTCAGCAGACACTGTCTGCTGAATCTTCCCGAGGGCACAATGACCCGGCTTCTCGTGTGTCTGCCTTGGCCGAGGCGTTTCCCTTGCCCTGGTCCAGTGATGTCAGGTTGCTGAGGGTGTCACCCGTTGCTGCGCGCGCCTTCTACGAGCGTGAGGCGATCCATGGGGGTTGGTCGGCCCGGCAACTCAGACGTCAGATCTATAGCCAGTTCTACGAACGCGCTGCCCTGTCTCACGACAAGGTGAACGTGCTGAAGGGCGCCCAGGACGCCAGATCGCAGCTGACATCACCTCCTTGTCATTCGGGACCGCTACGTGCTCGAATTACTTGATTTGAAGGACGAATACTCCGAGTCGGGTCTGGAATCGGCACTGATCGAGCGGTTGACTTATTTTTTGCTTGATCTGGGGGATAACTTCGCTTGAGGGATTGAACAACACCATCCTGGCGAGAGAGTACCGAACGACATTGCCCGACGAGCAGGCATTAACCGACGAGTTGGCGAGGGCACGCAGGGCCATTGAGCGTCGCAAGGGGATACCGAAGTATAATGAAAGAATGTGGGATGAACTGCTGCACAAACGAACGCTTGTGCAGCAGGGTAGGGGCGCTTCAGAATTTCAGCTTCTTCCAGAGCCTGCAACAATCACAACTCCCGACTCAACCAAGCATACCCGTGTCACCACAAACCGAAAGTGATTGTCCCGACACCGAGCTGCTGCGGGGGCTGGCCAGGAAAACAACTTGATCGGCAATCTGTTGTGGCGTGACATAATCATGGATAGAGGTAAACGAAAACGCCTCGCGCTCCGCATCTTCAAAACTGATGCCTTGTGCCTGCGCTCGTGCTTCCAGCACCCTGCGCTGACGATCACCTGAGACTATCCCTGGCAGAACTGCATTGACACGAATCTTGTCCGGGCCTAGCTCAATGGCCATGGATTTAGTCAAACCGATAACACCCCACTTGGCCGCTGCATAGGGGCTGCGTAGCTTGAAACCCAGTCGACCAGCCAGCGAAGATATGTTGACAATCGACGGATTCTGGCTCTGTCGTAAATGCGGCACGGCGCGGCCGATGGTCACGAATTGACTGGTGAGGCAGATGGACAGACACTGCTCGATCACCTCGACCTCCAGATCTTCAATATGTCCGGTTGGTCCGGCAATTCCTGCATTATTGACCAGGCAATCGAGACCGCCAAGCTGTTCTACAGAAGCGTCGACAAACTGCGACAAGGCCTTGCTATCCGCAACATCCACCTTCTGTCGAATGACGTCATCAGGCAGTGCAGCAAGAGCCGCTTCGTCAATATCACAGGTAGCAACCCGTGCACCCGCCTCTCGGAAGCTATCGACAATCGCGCGCCCAATACCGCCTGCGCCCGCAGTTACTATAACGCGAGCACCTTCAATTGATAGATTCATGCAAAGTCTTCCTTCTATGTTAAATTGAAATAGAGCCGCCTATTGTATTAACGGCCAGTAAGCGCCAGCGACAACCAAGGGACGAAACTGATGATCATCAGCGCCACAAGCATAAGCGCGACAAAGGGCAGTATCGCTCGCGTCAGTTGAGCGATCGATATTCGTGATATCTGGGATGCGATAAACAAGTTCAGCCCGACTGGTGGTGTGAACATACCCATGGCAAGATTCACTACCATGATGATCCCGAAGTGAATCGGATCAATGCCGAATTCAAGCGCGATCGGCAAAAGGATAGGAGTGAATATCAGAATGGCTGCGGCGGCTTCAAGAAACATGCCCACAAAAAGCAGTAGAACGTTTACCAATATGATAAACAGCCAAGGGCTTTCGATGAGACTTATCACCAGTCCGGAGATAAGCGTCGGGACGTCCAACCTGAGGATGATGCGTCCGTACAGCCCTGCGGTGGCTATGATGCTGACTACCACAGCCGAGGTGATTGCGGATCTGCGCAAGATGTCCGGAATATCTCGCAGCGGCAGTTCCCGATAGATGATTGCGCCAACGATAAACGAATAGACGACAGCGATGACCGCCGCCTCCGTCGGCGTGACAATACCGCCATAGATTCCACCAAGAATCAGTCCGGGCATCAGTAATGCAAGAATGGCCTTCCGGCCTGCTCGAAATATCTCGGCAAGGCTTGAAGGTTCGTCACGGGCCGTGGGATTTTTCAGCGCATGGAAATAGGCGTAGATCATCAAGGACCCTACAACCACGAATCCAGGCAAGAAACCCGCTGCAAACATATCACCCACGGACTGGTTTGCAGCAATGGCATAAAGGATCAGCGGAATACTCGGCGGAATGATGACTCCCAGCGCGCCGGATGCGGCTTGATTGGCTGACGCATACGAAGCATTGTAACCCTGGGCGACCATCGCCGGAATCAGGATTGCTCCAACCGCTGCAGTAGTGGCTGCGCCTGATCCAGAAATCGCAGCGAAAAAGGCCGACGTCACTATCGCCACCATGGCCAGTCCGCCGTTCATACTACCGACGAGCGTGCGTGAGAATTCTATCAGGCGATGCGAGATGCCTCCGCGCTGCATCAGATCACCAGCAAGAATGAAAAACGGTATGGCCAGTAGTGGAAACGAATTGATCGAACGGATCATCTCTTGCGGGACGATCAGCATCGGCATGACATCGCCCGCCCAGATACTGGTGATAGCGGCAAGCCCAAGCGCAAAGGTCACAGGCACGCCGACGAAAAGAAACAGAAGCAGTGATCCAAAAAGCAGCAGAGCCATGACCTAATCCTTTCTTTCGGTAAAATTTTCGGCGATGATGACCACGGAGTTCATGAAGATCATCGCAGCGCCTGCTGGTACTGCCGCGTAAAGCCAGGCCATCGAGACTCGAGTACTGGGAGCAGTCTGTGCGACAACACGTTCCGTGATCGCGAATCCCTCTTGCAACAAGACCCAGGCGAAGATACAAGACGCTACCGCAACGATCAGACGTAGACTTTTCCCTATCCGCCCACCCGCAACCCCGGACAGTATGTCGACGGCGATCAGCGAGCCATGGCGATAGGCATAGGCCGCCCCTAGCATGGTCATCCAGACTAACGAGAATCGGGCGACTTCCTCAGAGAAGGTCAGTGAATTTCCCATTACATAGCGCGCGAAAACCTGCCAACTGATCAGCACCGTCATCACCAGCAGTAAAGTGGCCAATAGCCACCCGCACAGCCAGTTGATGCAATCCACGCCTTGTATCAACTTGCGTAAAACCACTTGCATGTGAACCTCCCGGGTCTTGAAAATGGCGGCCCCTGACTAACTGCCAGGGACCGCGCCATCGAAAGTGCCTTCAGGGCTTGAAGTTGACCGCGGCATCAACCAGTTCGGTGCCAACAGTCTCCTTCCACTCATCGATGACAGGCTGTACGCGCTCTCGGAAAGCGGCGAGATCAGGACGAGTGACGACCATTCCCAGTTCTTTCAGCTTGTCGATAAGCTCCTGCTCCATACGCTGTGATGCTTCACGCTGCACTGGTACGGCAATACTGGCGGCCTCGAGCATGATCGCCTGATCCTGTTCCGACAAGGAGTTGAACAGCGTCGCCCCTATCATCAAAGGCGCTGGGGAATAGACGTGACCCGTAAGGTTCAGATACTTCTGTACCTCATAGAACTTGACGTCATAGATTGTCGGAATCGGGTTCTCTTGACTATCCATGACGCCCTGTTGGAGCGCCGTGAAGACTTCAGTCCAGGCCATCGGCGAGGCATCAGCTCCCAATGCGGTCCAGGTATCGACCTGCACGCGGCTTTCCTGCGTGCGGTGTCGGATTCCAGCCAGATCATCGGGTGAATTCAGTGCGCGCACGTCGTTGGTGTTGTGGCGAAAACCGTTTTCCATCCAACCGAGTATCTTTACATCAATCTGTTCTTCCAGCTTCTGCGCCAATGCGTCCCCATAGTCACCATCCAGAAAGCCATAGACGTGCTCAGGGCTGGTGAAGATGTAGGGCAGGTCAAACAACATGAAGTCATCGACAAAGCCACCCATTGGCCCCGTCGATGAAATACCCATGTCGATCAGACCGAAGCTCATTCCCTCAACGACCTCGCGTTCACCGCCCAGAGCATTGTCGTATTGCGGACGAATGCTGAAACGCCCTTCGGATAATCTCTCCAGCTCCTCACCGAATTTCAGGATGCCAACCGCATGATGCGACTCAGCTCCCAGTGGCAGACTTACGTCAAATACTTTCGTTTCCTGTGCGACGACGGTGCTGGCCATGAGACAGCTCGCAGTCGTGGCAGCAAAAATGAAGTTGCGCATTTTATATTTGTCCTTTGAAAATTTTTCTGTCGCCTTCAGGTGACAGCCGTATAGCCACACCCACAAGTGTGATCACACTTACTATACATTGACGCCTGAAAATTCGTCAATACCTATTATAATTTCCTTTTAGCACTAGTTTTTAAGGTACTATTTCATTTATTCTGAACTACAAACTCATAATGAAAATTTCAGGTGAGATCACAATTTGAGCGTATCTGATAATTTTCTGGTGAAAGGTGATTTATGAGCGAGAGCATTCAAGGCAACGGCTGGGCCCGGCTGGGACCTCTTCTACTGCAGGAGGGAGCGACTGCACAGTCGCTGGTTTATGAAAAACTTCGCCATGCCCTGATCAGTGGCCATTTGCGCCCCGGTGAGGAGATAAGCTTGCGCAAGGTCGCCTCAATTCTGAATGTCAGTGTCACACCTGTACGCGAGGCATTGCGGCGACTCGAGGGCGATGGAGGGCTGGAGGTATTTGGCGGTAACCGCGTGCTGCGCGTCCCCATCCTGACGGATGCGGAATTGATGGATATCCGGGATATCCGCATCAATCTCGAGGGTTTCGCAGCAGTTCAGGCGATCAAGCAGATCGGATCGTCCCAGATGCGAGTCATCGAAAACGCCTACGGTCTGATGGAGATAGCCGCTGAAAACGGTGATGTCGACACCTATCTCGAAAACAACTGGCGCTTCCATTCACTGATCTACCGCGCAGCTGATCGGCCGATCCTGATGAGTCAGATAGAGGGGTTGTGGCTGCGTGTGGGACCGCTATTCCATGCAACTGTGGCAGTACCAACGCATCTCAACCAGTCCATGGTCAGCCATACCGCTGCATTGCAGGCTCTGCGAGACAGGGATCCCGTAGCGTTGCAAGAAGCCATCGTTCGCGATATCCATGAGGCTGCCAGCGCCTTGCAGCAGACGTTGATCAATGGGGAGACAGAAGTGGAACGGCCAGTTCTCCGTAGCAAGAGGAACAACAAGTGACACGACGAATTTCTGTTATCGGCGGTGGCCTTATTGGCCGTGCCTGGACACTGGTATTTGCGCGGGCAGGCTGCAAAGTACAGCTATGGGACCCGGACCCTGAAGTACGTGCCAAGGCACTCGACGGTCTGGCTGATGCTTGTCAGATAAGTGGCGACGATCCATCCGTACTTGCGCAGGTAGCGATCAGTGCAGACATGGCCAGCGCTGTTGAGGGAGTGGAATGGGTTCAGGAAAATGGCCCCGAGAATCTGGAGATCAAGCGCGAAATTTATGCCGAACTTGATCGCCTCGCTGGACTTGAAACGATCTTTGCCTCATCCAGCTCGGCACTGGTTGCCTCAAGCTTCGCCGAAGGTCTGCCAAATCGCTCACGCATCCTTGTGGCGCATCCCGTGAACCCACCCCACGTCATTCCAGTGGTCGAGCTATGCCCCAGCCCCGACACTGCCGCTGCGGTCATGGATCGTGCGGAAGCGCTCATGCTCGCAGTCGGGCAAGTACCAGTCCGACTCAACCGTGAGATCGATGGCTTCGTGCTGAACCGCCTGCAAGCCGTTGTGATTGCCGAATCACTCCGGCTGATCGAGCAGGGTGTCGTGTCGCCAAAGGGCCTGGATGACACCATCTGCCACGGACTGGGCCGGCGCTGGACGTTGCTGGGACCCATGGCGACCATCAACCTGAACGCGCCCGGCGGGGTGAAGGATTATCTTGACCGCTACGGCCCCACCATGACACGGCTGAGCGACAGCGCCGCACGCGGGGAGGCTTTCACCGAACGCGCTGCAGACATCGTTGCTGCTGAACTGCCGGCACCTGACCAGGTGGAGGAGCTCAGTCGCCAGCGGGATACGCGACTGGCTGAGCTGAATCGATTTCTGCGCGACAACGAATAACACCGAGAGAACTGTAAAAATGGCCACCACACGTAAAGTGATCATCACTTGTGCTGTCACCGGCGCAATTCATACGCCGTCCATGTCGGAATATCTGCCCGTCAAGGCTGACGAAATCGCAGAAGCTGCGATCGGCGCGGCTGAAGCCGGTGCAGCAATCGTACATCTGCACGCTCGCGATCCCGAGGATGGTCGCCCCGACCAGAGTGCAGAAGCCTTCAAGCCCTTTCTGGATGTCATCAAGCAGCGTTCCGATTGCGTGGTCAACATCACCACCGGCGGTGCCCCCACCATGAGTATCCAGGACCGGGTTCGTCCTGCCGAGCAATGGAAGCCGGAGCTTGCGTCCTTGAACATGGGCTCGATGAATTTCGGCCTGTTTCCTATGCTCAAGCGCTTTGAAGGAAAGCTGAAGCACCAGTGGGAAAAGGACTATCTTGGCAACAAGGGCATCCTGTTCCGTAATACGTTCGAGGATATCGAGCACATCCTCAGCACCTTGGGCGCCAATGGCACAAGATTCGAATTCGAATGCTATGACACGGCCCACCTGTATAACCTCAAGCACTTCGTGGATGCAGGTCTGGTCAAAGGACCGCTGTTTATCCAGACCGTCTTCGGATTGCTGGGCGGTATCGGCGCCCATTCCGATGATGTGTTGCATATGAAGCGCACCGCTGATCGCCTGTTTGGCGAGGGCTCCTACCGCTGGTCAGTTCTGGGGGCGGGCCGCAACCAATTGCCAATCGCTGCCATGTCGGCCGCAATGGGCGGTCATGTGCGGGTGGGCCTGGAGGATTCGATCTGGGCCGGTCCCGGTCGTCTGGCGACCAGCAGTGCCGAGCAAGTAGTGGCTGCACGACAGATCATCGAAGGGTTGGGACTGGAGATCGCCTCGCCCGCCGAAGCCCGCGCGCTGCTCGAACTGAAGGGTGCCGACAAGGTTGCGTTCTGAGTTCGCTGTCGTGACAACCTTGGTTGTCACGACAAATCCATCACCATGGTGATGCCTTTCCAACACCTTGGCGCTGGTTTGCTGGTTTGTCGACGCAGACCAGCAACCTCAGCTATTGGCTCTGACCTCAATCAGCGACTCGACAAACCAACGAGCATGGCCACCAGCGCCACAGCGTGAATCAACATGAATACCATTCTCAAGCGCTTGATGCAGTGCCAGTTTCGAGAATCGCTTGACACCAGAGCTCTGTCGCAAATATCAGCCCGTTCAGATCAGTTAGTCGACTTCCCGAGTTGCCCTGAAACACCACCGTATAGCAGTGTGTCAGTGAGGCATTATCGTCATACAGAGAGGTCACTACCCAAAATAGCAGTCGTCTAATCCGAATCACGGCGGTACATTGCACTCTCGTGTCGGGAGAATTCCCCATGAAGAGCGCTGCAACATATATCACGCCTGTCACAGGCTACAACCTACGGGACGTCATAACGGCAGGCAGCTCCGGGCGACAGGGACATGAAAGACACGATCGGAGCAACGGCCATTCGATCCGGAAATTCACTGCCAGAACGTTGGAGGGCTACCTGTATGTGCAGCTTGCCCCATGGCTATCCCCATGAACAAGTCGGTATCTTTCCAACCCCCCAGGAAGCTACGAGTCTTCGCCTTCGATCCGGCTACCGGCAATCGTCATGTCAACCGAAAGATCCGGGAAATGACAGTATCCGTTCCCTGGGAGCTCGACCCGGTTCCTCGCAATCAGGCATTTATCGGACCGGACGGTGAATACCTCCAGCTGATTGATTTTGATCCAGCCAGCGGCGTTTTCTACGAACCTATTGACCTTAACGACCCGGAAGTCCTCCATAGCGACGGACTCTCTCCCTCTGAGGATAACCCGCATTTTCACCAGCAAATGGTGTATGCCGTTGCGATGAATACCATCGCCGTATTTGAGCAAGCGCTGGGAAGGGTGGTGCTCTGGGCACCGCGCAAGTTTGACCCACAACACCCACATCAGGACCGATACGTCGGAAAACTTCGCGTCTATCCTCATGCCCTTCGTGAGGCGAATGCGTTTTACGACCCGAATAAAAAGGCGTTGCTCTTCGGATATTTCACGGCGGGCCGAACCAGTCGGTCTGCACCGCCGACATCGATCGTCTTTACATGTCTGTCACACGATATCATCGTGCACGAGACTTGCCATGCCATCCTGGATGGCATGCATCCCCGCTATGTAGAGAACAGTAATGCCGACATGCTGGCTCTGCACGAGGCCTTTGCCGACATCGTTGCCATCTTCCAGCATTTTTCGCATCCGCAGGTCCTGGAGGATCAGATTGCTCGTACGCGCGGTGATCTTGAACAACAGAGCCTGCTCGGCGCGCTGGCGCAGGAGTTCGGTCAGGCAACCGGGCATGGAGGCGCACTCCGGGATGCGCTGGGAGAATACGTCGATGGGCAATGGCGGATGCTTGAACCCGATAACAGGATACTTGATCGTTTGAGCGGCCCCCATGCCAGGGGAGCGATACTGGTGGCGGCCGTCTTCCGTGCTTTCCTGTCGATCTATCGTGCCCGCGTCACGGACCTTTTCCGCATAGCCTCAGGCGGCAGCGGTATTCTTCGGGACGGCGAGATCGACCCGGATCTGGTAAAGCGGCTTGCCAGTGAGGCGGCGACTTCGGCACAGCACATCCTTCGAATGTGCATCCGGGCAATGGATTACGTGCCGCCGGTTGACGTTGATTTTGGCAACTACCTGCGCGCCGTCATCACCGCTGACCACGACCTCTATCCGGAAGACGACTATCACTATAGACGAGCCTTTATAGAAGCCTTCACTGCCTGGGGCATCGTTCCAGATGGAGTGTCGGTCATCACCGAACGATCACTCATTTGGCCAGAGCTGCGTGAGGCCGTAGCAGATCATGCGCCTGATAACCAAATCGACTCTCTGGAAGTCGATTTTGGCAGACTCGTTTCTCGCCCCGACGAGATCTTCAAGGAACTGAAGAATCGCGCCGACATGCGTGACAGTGCTGGTAGTGTGCTGATCGAAAAACTGGAATTTCTGAAGAATGAGCTGGTCCGCCGGCTGCACGAAAGTCTGGGGAAGGCGATTCAGACTCGATCAGAGAATCGGGTGGTCAAGTCTTTTACCAAGAACGAAGTATTGCAGCGAAACCTTCTGGGATCCGAATTCGCCAATGATCGCGCCGTCGTGTTTCTGGCGCGAGAATTCTACTCCCAGATTTTCTGGGGAATCATGTCAGGCCAGCAGGATAGCGAGCTCCTGCACGTGATCGGAATCACGTTGGAAGACAGTGCGCCCCATACGATCTGTCGATCAGAGATCACCAGGCTCCCTGGATTTCAGGTGCATTCAGTCCGAATGGCCAATCGTGTGGGCAAGCGTGGGCAGACCGAAAGCGAATACGTGGTCGAGATCATCCAGTCTCGCGACGGCTTTTTCGATCGGAACATTCAGGCACTCGCTGACAAGGGCGATCAGCCAGCGGCAAAACGGGCCTGGCGAAAGCTATACGGTGAGAAGCCTTACCGTCGCGACTTCCGATACCGGTGCGGCTCTACGTTGCTGATTGACACCAAGAGGTTCGAGATCCGACGAGTGATTCCTACCCGATACCGGGCGGATCAGGATGAAGGGCTGGAGCGCATGAGACGCTATCTCAAGGGTGCGGCCCGACAGCCACAGAATGCGTTTGACGACCCAAACAATGACCAGGGCACAGCCAATGCATTCGCTGATCTGCACCGGCACGTTGAGAGAGGTCGGTTCTGATGGCGAAGATGACATCCCCGCCAACCGGGGTGAAAGTACGCATGTATCGCCAGGGACATGGTGACTGCTTTCTACTGGCATTTGCAGGCCGTGAGGGGCGAACAAAGCGTAATGTCTACGTCTTGATCGACTGCGGGCTGAAGCCGGGTTCCGAGGTCCATGAGCAGAAGATCGAACAGGTAATCGATGACATCCATGACGCAACCGATGGATATGTCGATGTGGTTATCGTCACGCACGAGCATCAGGACCACGTCAACGGCTTCGCCAGGAAAAAGAATCGCAAACACCTCTTCGACAAGATTGAATTCGGGCAGTGCTGGCTGTCCTGGACGGAGGATGGTTCGGACGAGCAGGCCAATGCGCTGCGGGAACGGTTTCGGGATACATTGGTGACGCTGGCCTACGCTCAGGAGAAGGTCGCATCACTGAAAAATGCCGACGACCTGGCGGCGAGGCTGTCCGATCTGCTGGGGAGCGAAATAGGCGACGAGGGTCAGCCGGTCAAACCTGGCGAAGAGGGCCTGACGATTCTCGAGGCCTTCCGTGCCGAGAAAAAAGTGAATCCCCTCCGGGCAGCGTCCGAGCTGGCTGCATCGGCGATTGAAGGGATCACAAACAAGAACGCCATCAAGTATCTCAGAACGCAATCACAAAAGCCGCCAGTGTTCCTCAGTCCCGGTTCTCCTCCACGGTCGCTTCCTCTCGTGAAAGGCCTGAAAGTCTATGCCCTGGGTCCACCACGCGATGAGACGTTGCTGGTTGACCTCGATCCAGCAGGGGGCGAAGAGTTTCACCTGGCGCTGTCCGGCCGGAATCAACCTCTGGGAGCTGACACGCTGGGTTTTTCACAGGCGGTCACGCCTGATGCGACGGAAAGCGATGGATCACAGCCATTCAGCAAACGCTATCGCATCGCTGAAGACACTATCCTGACGCGTACCGTGCCGGCAACGCCGGCAGAAGACCGCATGCCGCAGGAGGCACGGCTGGATTATCTGCGACAAGTCTATGGTGGAAAAGACCCCGAGGAAAGTGGCAAGGATCAGGAGTGGCGCCGTATCGACGAGGAATGGCTCGGTGCTGCAGAGGGGCTGGCACTTCGGTTGAACAACGAGGTCAACAATACCAGTCTGGTCCTTGCCTTTCAGTTGCCCAAAACAGGAAAAGTGCTGTTGTTTACCGGTGATGCGCAGCGGGGAAGCTGGATCGGCTGGTCGAATCTGGAGTGGACCGATGACGAAAACAGAACAACGACAACGCGTGACCTGCTAGCCCGCTGCGTGCTGTACAAGGTCGGTCATCACGGTTCGCACAATGCAACTCTCAACGGCACCAGCGCCGACGATTACGCCAATCTGGGCTGGATGGCACGTGGCGAATTTGCCGATGAATTCGTGGCAATGATCCCTGCCAATACACCTTGGGCGCTGGGCAAATCGAAACCCTGGGTACATCCACTGCCTCAGATAGAGGAAGCCCTGCAACGCAAGACCCGTGGGCGCGTCTTTCGAAGCGATCGCGACAAGATCGAAAAACCCGACAAGTCTCTGATGAGCACTGTCGAATGGCAGGCGTTCAAAAAGCGGTGCAAGGAGACAACGCTCTACTTCGACTACACGATAGAAGACACGTAGCGCACCATTCGGCAAACACGCTATAGCAATCCAGGCGAGAGAGGTAGGTGTCCATGTTCTTCAACCACCCGAACGAACCCCCGGAACCGCGAAAACCGACTGCCGTCTATGCGCGTGTCGACCAGATCGAGGACGATGGGGACGAGGGCGGCACGGTGCTGCTCGATTGCATCGACAGACCATGGCTGGAGGAACATCGAGGAGGTCCACCGCTGGCCGACCCCGATGCCTATGAAGGTGATAGCCCGGATCACGCACTCTCCATCCTGGCGGTGGACGTTCTAGAGCTACGGACGGCAGGTATGCAGATGGCAGACGGCCAGTGGTACGAACTGGAACTTGGCAATCCTGAGGAAGACGTGCTGATTGTCGATCAGTACTCGGCACTGTTCTCGGACCCCAATCCGCGGGGTGTCATTCGCATTACCCCGGTCGATGATCACCTGAAAGCGGAGCTATCCTATCTTGCCGGGTGGGGCGGAGCACGGAGTTCCGCAGTGGTGGACATTCAAAATGCGCTGAGTATTCATCAAGCGATCGATGCCGTTGCCATTTACGATGTCGGGCAGGGAGCCGCGACGGCACTGCTGTCGAACGGTGTACCAGGCATTTATTTTGATTTCGGCGGCTCTGTCATTGGCAACTGGCGGAGTTTCCCACAGCACCTCTATCGCTTCTGCTTCACCGCTAGTCCTCCGATTGTTCTGTCGCATTGGGACTGGGACCATTGGTCGTCAGCGATCAGGGACCGCGCTGCACTGAATGCAACATGGATTCTGCCTTTGCAAACCGCCAGCGGTTCGCTCGGCCCTGTTCACGCGCGCTTTCTGGCCATGCTCAATCAGCGTGCCAAAGTGCTCTGGTGGGATTCTGCGCTTCAGCAGGTGCCGGTGTCAGGCACTAGCGCTCGTGTCGTTCAGTCGACAGGCCCCGGGAGAAACAGGAACGAGTCCGGTCTTGCACTGGTTGTTGATCGAATACCGGCTACACACCTATCACGATCCGTTCTGCTGCCCGGAGATGCCTCGTTCAGGTATCTGGAAAAACAAGTTGGCACGCAATTCGACCACGTGATGGTTCCGCACCACGGCGGTAAAACGGATCTGATGTCGTTGCCAACGGCTCACACGGTGACCAGAAGCCATGCTATTTATTCCTATGGCACGGCCAACACCTTCCTTCACCCAAACGCCAACACGGTCAAGCGCTACCGGCAGGGATGGAAGAGGAATACGCACACGGCGCTTCGTACTAGCAGCGGCTTCGGGCATGTCGGCATCAACCTCACCGGTATCAATCAATTGCCACCTCAGCCACCTTGCAATGGGCAGTGCCAGCTTTCGATCCAGCACTGGTTCTAACCAGATAGAACGACAGAACGACAGAACGGTTAACTACCGGGACGTCCGAAGGGATCACCGGGTCGATCCAAATTGGAAGGACGTGAGCAGGAGATACAGATGCTATTGGCAAAGGGAGTTTCCAAAGC
Source organism: uncultured Granulosicoccus sp. (assembly GCA_947499955.1). GTDB lineage: Bacteria > Pseudomonadota > Gammaproteobacteria > Granulosicoccales > Granulosicoccaceae > Granulosicoccus. The sequence continues at coordinate 314,100 of CANMQI010000004.1, read as the reverse complement.
TTCAATCGCTATGATTACAAACGTATCTAGAACCAATTTGCTGCACTTCATCCGCACGTGTCAACTCGGGGAAGCGTGATGAAAAATCTCAGTGGCGTCACATCCACGATTTGTCGATATTTGCAGAGCTATTGGAAGGCATGCTGGAGCATGCATAGCGTACAACGACTCATGGTTTTCTTGCACACACGATGAAATGCGATACAGAAAAAAAGAAGCGACCTTCGAGAGCTAGTGTTTGCTGTTCCTCTCGCCATTCCCTGGCTTCCTCCTCAGAAACGTGTTCGTTTTCGACAGCATAACGTTCCATTAATCGAATCATCATAGACGCAAGTCCATCTGGCTTGAGATCGAAATCTATCGTTGTAACAGCGCGAACATCCTCCATCACGAATCCGACCTCAGATAGAATTCCCGGTAAGATTGCAGGAACACATCTCTCGACCAAGTGATGATCCCACGCCTCCTGCATGCGTTTCATTCGGTTGATATCATCACTGAACCACACGAGACTATCGAAGTGAATGTCTCCGACTGCGAATCTGCCGCCACGCTGGAGCACACGGAATACTTCGCTTGCCGCTCCAGGAATATCGTCAAGATATTCGAACACTTGCACTGATACGGCCTTGCCAATGGAACTACTATCAAGCGGTATGTTCAATGCCGAACCGTCGTGAATATCAACCCACTTTATGTCACGACAGCGGCCTATTGCAGACTCACGCATATCGCCACTTGGGTCGATACCAATCACTTTTCCATTCGGGCCCACTGCACGCGCCAGTTCACGTGTCAGCAATCCATTGCCGCATCCGAGATCAAGTATCGTGTCCCCCGGCTTTGGCTGTAAAACATCGAAAGATGCCTGACGTCTACGGGTTATATCTGCACCCTGATAAGCTATCTCCAACAGGTGAGCTGTCTCTGCATCAAATTGCAACATACCGTCTGCCTCATACTCATCGGACCAAGCGTCTCATCCTTGCAGTACCGGGATCAAGTTGACCAGTTGCCAATCAAGTCTGAGCTGTCGGGTAGGCTGGGATCGGCAATGGTTCCAGCTTACCCGAAATCTCTAGACGGTACCGACCGGACGTTTACTCCGCTCTTAATGTGGGTCTGAATGAAATGTCTTTTTCGCCATGGCCCATAACGGCCGTGAGCATCACAAGGGGCGATAATCCTGGGGCTGAGTTCAGCCTCCATGAAAGTCTCAGAAGTTTCATGTCTCGAGGCATTTGCAGCTGCTAAGCCTCGTGCCGCCAATCTCAGGGACGGTGCCTGGGAAATTCCAGTGTTCTCCGCGACTTCTTCATAAATTACATGTAGTTATGCACTCATTCACTAGAATAGACATTGTAAACAGGCGATCCTGTATCATTCCCTGCAAAGAGAGGAGTGAGGTGTATAGTGCCGTTGCACAAACGAAGGTTTATGCAACGATGGCCAAACGCATTGAACGGCGGGGGAGGGGACGGCTAATCGGTGACGATAGAGGATCCGGACTCACGCTTCGTGCACAACTTCTGATTGTGTTGATTGCTGGATCATATTGAACTGGTGGTCTGTGAAATTTTGCTCTGGCCGTCTTTGAGAAGAATTTTACTCAATATAATCCTGGCCGTGGAAAACCAGTGATATGTACGATTGATGATGCCGCTCGACGGTCTGGAATCGACCCATTCCGGCTGTTGGGCGAGCGTCGATGGCCGTCCGGTATGTAGATCAAAAAGGTGAACACTTTGCTGGGGAAAGTGTTCACTCAAGGTCACCTAATTCTATACTCCGATTCGGTACCAAAAAGTTGAAATCAAGTACCTTACAGAATTGCGCTGATCCTGCATTTACCCCTGCACGAGCCTTCAACTCTGTGCCATTTAAGCGAACCCTCCGACAGGAGGGCGAATCTCCTGCCTAACCAGCTTTGCTCGTACACCATGCTCGCTGGCCACCTTGTGACCGGCTGGAACGGGTGCGGGCCAAGCCGACTCGCCATCGCTAACATAGCTGCCCAGGCTTTCGGAATAACCAAACACCCGCGTATGAAGCCATCCCGCCTTGGATAGAAGTGCAGCAAACCGATAGGCGAAGGAATCGTTGGCGATCGCGTCCCGAGACGAGCTGCAGGCGAATATCTTGATCTTCCCTTTGTAGTGCTTAGGCAGCTTGCCATTTAACAGCTCGATCACCTGGCCCACTTCGATCTTAGCTGTGTGATCGGACGATGTGAGCGTAGATAAACCTTTGTCGCAATGACCCCGGATGTACAGAACATCTTCGTCGCACTCGCCCAGCCGGTTGAGCATGCTGGCGAGATGCTCGTCGTCAGCACACACGATGGCTCTGGGGTCGACCTTGCGCCAGCCAGGCACGCCATCGGCCAGTCGAATATGAGCTTCCTCGACCTTCTGCTGAATCTCGAGCGCCTGTTTTCTTATTTTCTGCGGTAGGGCGAGCCATCTATCACTCAGACTCACGAGCCCTTCTTTTCGGCCAAGTACGACCTGAGGAGCTGTTTCCTCGTTTGCATTGCCAGGCAGCAAGTTATTTAAATCGGTGGAGCGGTTGGAGCCTGAACGTAGGAGCATCTTTTGCCTTTCATTTAAAAGCATGCCCCATCCTCCGAATAAACGATCCCGGATGGCTTCGATTTCCTGAACCTGTTGCCTGAAGACATCATCACTAAAGCCACCTTTGGTCGACAGTACGTGGTCATCACTGTTCGCTCGGTCGAAGGGGATCAAGACCACACGATTAGTCATGGAGTACTCCTTTTCAGGGGTGTTTTGGGCTCAGGTCAATCGCTGCCTGTTCATTATTTGCCACGCGTGCCAGAAACAACAGTCGGAAGTCCTGATGATCGCAGTGCAAGCTGTCCGTTCTGCACAGTCTCACCTGAATTCAAAATTTCTCTTGCATAATTGAGGTGAACAGTTTCCAAACAAACTGTTCACCTTTTTGACACTTGGGTCAACGTTGAAAGCCCTACAGAGCGCATTCCTAGACCATTGACCAGTGTCAGAAAACCGTTATAGTGAACCGATGACCAGCGAACTGTTCACCTTGAGAAAGCACTATATTTATAGGTAAAGCGGACTGTTAGTATTTCGGCATCTATTTCCGCTATGTCCCGATTGAACGCATCGGAGGTAACGACTGTAACGCTAGAAATTAGTACCGGCAGCAGCGCCTTCACCGTTCCCTTGTCTGACACACCACACGATGGTCGGGCCGCTTATCAGCGTAAGAGGCTATCAGCTCGATGAGCGTTTTATCGGTCAGCTTGTAGCGCTGCTCGATCACGGCATCCGCGTGCGTATCCCGGAATTCACTGATCAGTGCTTCCGCCTCCCAGATCGCCATGAATTGGCGCGGCAAGGTGAACTGCCAATCCAATCGCTTCCCCTTTGGCAGTGTCTTCGCCTCACACATGACACTGACGGCACCAGGGAAATCCTTGAAGCCCACCGGCCGGGCAAGCCCGATGGCATCCAGCGTCGTCTCCACAGGTTTCGGCGCGGCCTTCTTCTTGGATGACGCTTTTTTTGAACGCGTCTTTTTGGCGGCCGGTCGTTTCGATTTTGCCGCTGGTACGGGCTTGGGTGTCTGATCCAGTTGTGTCGCTTGATGTCGTGCCATCAGACGCGATACCGTGGCGGGATGCACCTGGAACAATCGGGCCGCATCGGCGGCGCTCTTTTTCCCGGTACTCACCAGCTCGACCACTTCCTGTTGCTGCTCAGGTGTCAGCTTCGGACGACGGCCACCGATACGTCCGGCTTTTCGTGCCTCATCCAAACCGACGCGGGTCCGTTCCCGGAGCAAGGAGCGCTCGAACTCGGCAAACGAGCCCACCAGGTGCATCATCATGCGACCGGCCGAGTTACTGGAATCGATGGCTTCGGTCAGGCTCTGAAAATGGGCACCGGCCTGATCAATCTTCTCCAGCACCAGCAACAGGTCTTTCAGAGAGCGCGATAGGCGATCAAGCTTCCAGACCACCACCACATCGCCATCCCGGAGCTGACCGAGCAGCTTCTGCAGTTGAGGGCGTTCCCAGCGGCCACCGGAGGCCTTCTCCTGGAAGAGTCGATCGCAGCCCGCCGCTTTCAAGGCCGTGATCTGTGCCCGAGTGTCCTGATCCTGCGTCGAGACGCGTGCATAGCCCAATCGCATACTGCATAAACCTGTTGCAATTTAATCTTATTCTGCAACAGATTTATGCAACGCGCAACGCTATATTCCCTGGAAAGGGCGAAATCGGTGCATAAACGACCGTTTATGCAACTTCGGACAAGCGCATTGAACGGCTAGGGGAGGGATGCGCCGAATCATCATTATGTTAAATTACGCAATAAATGACATATATTTCGCTGGCGATCCAGTCGCAGATAATCAACCGTCTTGAAAGGTTCCCTCCCTGAAATGTAGCCATGCCAATAGCAACATAAGGTTATGTGATTATTAGATAGACTAGACTCCACCCATGTTCAATAATGGACCGGGTTGTAACGCAAGAAAGTGAACAGTTTTATCGGAAAGAATTCTTTTGAGTGGCAGGGCAGGACCTGTAAGTATCTGAGCTGAATGTGCGTACTTATGCACTAAAGCGAGGGAGTAGGCCAGCCAACAAATGGCCTCTTGATACCGCCCACACCTGCCGGTCGCATGATGATGCAGATGGATTGCCTCATTGCGATATTATCAGCCTATCTGACTGTTCGTTGGTACAGGGGAGGATCTAAATAGCTAGTAAAGATCTAGTGTAAGATTCTAGCGAGGTAAGCAGCAAGAGAGGAAGTCCTCCATGGCTAAAACACCACCCAGCGGCCCTAGGAATGTAAGCCTCGGCAAGGCAAAATCTGAAAAAGCGATAGTAAAATCGGTTGAACGGATTGCGGGCCAGTTCGGTAAAGCTAGATTGCTCGCGGCAGCTGCGACGGCACGAACGGCGCCGGTTTCGCTCAGCGACGATGAAATCCAAGTGCGAAAGGTCGCGCCAAACATCAGCGCAGGACTGGCTTTCACTGGCGGGGGAAACGGCGTACTTCTGGGAGACGTTTTTCCCGCCGACTCTAACGACAGTTTGATCTTATTTGATGAGAATTTTGACGGTGACTCTGTTGTCTATGGCGACAAGGACGCGAGCGATTCATCCAAGGAGTTGCCCCGGGCTTCTTCTAACTGATTAGCTCTCGTAGGCAGCACCGTAAATGGCTCTTCGTGATTTGAACTTAGAATGGCTCCTTAAACCGGTATCGGTGGATCAGTTTCTGGCGGACTATTGGGAAAGTGAGCCGCTCATAATAAGCCGGAACGAAGTGGGCTTTTTTAATGAGATACTGAGCTACGACCAACTACCGTCGGTGTTGGAGGCCACTAGTCTGTCCGCGCCCAATGTGCGTCTCGTCAAACAGGGCGTTCAGATACCTCAACAAGAACTCCGCACTAACGTTCTGGTTACTCCCGGTATCATGCTCGAGGCTCTCTACGATGAGTATTCTAAGGGAGCTACTGTCATCATCCAAGCGCTTCACGAACGATACCAACCACTAAGGGACCTTTGTCGTGCGCTGTCAGTCCAGCTCTCGGCGTCACTTCAAGCGAACGTCTACATGACGCCTGCCAATTCGTGCGGATTTGATGCCCATATCGATGATCACGACGTGTTCGTGGTTCAGGTCAGCGGTCGGAAAAAGTGGACGGTGTTTGATGAGCCGGTTGAGTTTCTGCCGGTTCAAGGACAAGGTGGAAAGAGAGAGGTTGAAGCTGATCGAAGTAAGACGACATTTGAGCTGCGTCAGGGAGATTGCTGCTACATCCCTAGGGGGTGGCTGCACGCTGCGGAAACCGACGAGAGTCCTTCCGTACACGTAACCATCGGGGTTCACACCTTGACTTGGCAATCCGTGATTACCCAAGCCATCATGGCCCATGCATCGAAACCAGCTTATCGGAAATCGCTGCCTCCCGGATTTGCTCGTGATTCAGCGACAAGGGAGAAGGCTGTCGCTGAGTTAAATCAGCTCTTAGAAACCGTTCTTGCGAGTGTTGATCCTGAGCAATTGGTCGACGAGGCGACTGACATTGTTGAAAGATGCCAAGAGTCGCCATGTCCGCGCAGATTGTCCCACATCGATGACAGTGAAAGAATTTCTGAGAATACGATGTTTTATCGGCGTCCGGGCCTCAGCGCCAAACTAGGCACTGCAGGTCAATCAGTAGCCGTTCAGTTTTTAGGCAAAGAAATAATATTCCCGTCAAAAGTGGAAAACGACATCCGATACGTGTTCGAGCACAAAGACAAGTTTAGCATTTCGGAACTACCAGACGGGCTGGACCTAGACGGTCGTTACGTGTTGGTGGCACGCTTGCTCAAAGAGGGTTTCCTTTGTATCGAACCGACGTAAAATGGTTCTCGGTAGACTGAACTCTCTATGTGGTGTGTAAAATTTGAAACAAAGTGATTTACAAATTTGACAAAGCTAGCTTCGCGATTTCACGATGGCCAAGTGTAGGTTCGAGATCCTTCCTTGTGAGCAATTCGGATATGTGTCTATTTAGAATAATTCTGTAACGAGACACACTACTATCCCGCTATCTTTTGAAGGGTATGGCTTGATATCGTTGCGTGCTCCGGGGCCGCTATTTTGCGATCAAATCTAAGTGTACCGGGGAGATGGACCCGTATAGAGAGGTAGTTTTTTTATCGCCATAAAACACCATAATCCGTTAAATAGGTTTAGTACGGATTCATAAAAAAATCCCTTCTCACCCATCAAATCAATATCCGCTCAATCTCATCCAACGTCAGTTCCTGCTCAGAACGATCATAAATCTGAGTAGTCCGAGTAGATTCATGTCCCGCAATACGAGCAGCAGTTTCAAGTTCACCACCATTACGCAGGTACTCGGTAATCCCGGTTCCCCGGAAGGAGTGATTGCAGATCTCACTGGGTAGTCCTGCCTTCAATGCGCGACGTTTCACCATCTGCAAGGCGGAGAATCGGGAGATGTTCTTCACCAGCAACTTGTTCTTCTGCCGGCCTCGGCCAGAGGTGCGGAAGAGGGGGTCACTGCGCTCCTCAACAATGCCGGCAGCCTTGATATAGGCATCCACGTGTTGTTGCGCCACATGGTGCGCGGGTATCACGTTGTACAGTCCACCTTTCTCATGCAAGCGAAAGAAGGAGCGCTTTCCCTGGGTATAGTAATCGGCAACGGTCATGGAGGTGACGGCAGACACCCGACCGAAGCTGTACACCATGACGCTGATCAAGGCTCGGTCACGCAAACCCACCAGGGTGTCAGTTTCAATGCTATCGAACAGTGCCCGGGTTTCCTTGGCAGTCAGTACCGGCGTCTTGCCAACCTTTACGGAGTAGCGGGGGCCTCTGACGGCATTGGCGGGATTGCTTGCGACAATCTGACCCACGACCAACCACTGGAACAACATCTTGATGGCTGCCAGATGTTGTTTGACACTGGGAGCAGCGTAGACTTCATTCAGCTTCTCGATGTAGGCTCCAACGATCATGGGGTCGATGTCATCGAGTTCTATCTTGTGATATTCACACCAGTCAGCAAAGCGATAGATCGCATGCAGGTAGGCCTGACGCGTGTTCTTGTTGCGAATGCAGGCTGTAAAGAACTCCCAGAAGCGGCGTCTACCAGCTTCGCTGCCTGCGAATATCAGTGGGGTTTCACCGGTGGCAATACGAGCCGGAATATCGGCCGATATGCTGATGGTAACGAGGTCGAATGAGTTGTCCATAGTGTGATGATACGCTATTTAAACATCACATAAAGAAGGTTATGTGATTATTTAATATGTCATTTTGCGCGTGCGAAACACACCCTTGAAACATGTTAATCAACAACTTGCAACTACATCCACATACTCTACCCAGGCCGAGGCTAGAGCCATCCTGTGGCTGGAGGCCCGCCGCTCTGGGAGGCGACCTCCAAGCCAGGGAATCCACCTCGGGCTCTCGAATTTTCCAGCCCTGAATCACTGCTCGGAAGCAGATTTTCGCAGGATCCCCCGGAAGAGTGAAGGTACTCTCTATCAGCCTCGTTCTGGAATGTTGCCCGACTCATGCGGTAACGGACGATACCCAACTGTATCTGTCGTTTGATACCTTGTACGTACATTCAGTCAATTGATCACTAACAGTCAATTGATCACTAACAGAAGAGCCAACACCCACATCACACGAGAACAACATCATGCCAATTCTCATACGTGAACAACTACGTGTACCTTGAACAAGCTCATAGGCAGCAGATACAGCAGATACAGCAGATACAGCAGATACAGCAGATACAGCAGATAACGAGCATATCCCTCAGCACACAAGCCATACAGGCCGCTGGAATGCATTTCAAACCGGTTTTCAACGCAGAATTCGCGCTATCGAGTCCTGTATACCAGCGAGATGAAAACTCACATGAATTCTGTCCGATCAATCAACCGATCAGGATACCCAGTGAAAACGACATCGACAGTACTGCTGGCCAGCCAGCTCCAGAGCTACGCTGGACAAACAGACTGTACGCGTGACACGGATGTATGAATGCATGAACCCTGATGTTCACGTACAAACGCCACGGACGAACCATCGTGAAAGCAAACGACCAGGCAATACTGTTCACGAGACCTCAATGACTTTCAGACTCATCAACCAGCTTACCGGGAAAACCAGCCAAGTCACCGCATGCAGAACAACGAAAAACAATGAAGAACACGCCATGCACGGGAACATTCAAGGAAGCTGAGAGCTCCAGACAAACTCATCAGCATCCGTCTGCCATGCGTCTGTGACCAGCAAGATGACCCAGCCACCAATCATTACTCACAACAACCAACAGCCACGCACACAAAAGATCCAACGGCAGCTGTACAAAAAGAAAACAGCACTACAAACTGAAACCGTCAAAGAACTCCAGAAACCTGTCAAACAGCCACCAAACGCCGAATCGCCACCATTCCTGCCACACCCATATTATTGCGCATAATACATATTATGTTAAATTACATGGATTGATGTCTGTACCCGTCTGCTGCAGATCAAACTGTTACACAGAAGAATCTGAAAAGTGCCCGACTTCGCATGCAGTCTTCTCTCCGCTATGCACAACCATCGAATCCTTCCTTCCAAGGGTTTTCCAGCGGCCATGAAGCGTCGGAGGTGCACACGACAACCTATGGGCTCGGCTCAACGACGTCACAGCCCTGCATGAACATCCTTAATGGCCTGAGGCGCCTTGAAAGCTCGAAAACATCCGAGCTACATCTCCAATCAGCTCGCACGCCGAATCAAACTGTTACATCTGGTTCGCGCTAACCGTGCAGTCAAACGGTTCGCAAACTGATGAGATGTAACGCCACGCCGTACAGAACCTGATTCAGCAATGTCAACTATGAGCCGCTATTCTGAGAACGGAAACCATGCCTTGCGCACCTGCCTGCGCGGCTCAACCAGTTGTCTACAATGAACCCGGAATATAGATGACTGGAACCGCAACCACGACAGAACCTCAGCCGACGAAGCTGCCTCATTCTTTTGGCCGCTCATGGAAGTCTACTCTGTGGCTGATCGTAGGCAGCATCACGACGGCACTCGCCCTGCAGGTCTGGTCCAGCGCAAACGTAGTGAGCAGCACATCAGACTTGCGCTCAATGTTGTCACAAGCTCATGTTACTGCCACCAGATTGGAGCAGAAGATAGGCTACGGTGGGCTGATCCACAACTTCAAGAATTATGTGCTGAGGCCCGACAAAGAACACTATCGGCTATCCGCGTTCGACGATGCAACACAAGCACTCTCACTACTTGAACAATTGCATCATGTGGCCTTGAAAATCGGCATTGAAGTAAAACTCGATAACACCCACCACATGGTGGAGAGTTATGCCCAGCGACTGGCACTCGTGCGTGAGCTTTCCGAGAAAGGCCTGAGTTCACAGGTGATAGACAGACAGGTTCGCTTTGATGACAGACCTGCCTTGCAGGAAGTCGAACGAGTTCTGGAAAAATTGAACACAGCTGTCGATGAACGGTTAAAGGACTTACATGACAAAGGGACAGCCACTTCCCTGCTTAGCACGATCAGTACAGCGACACTGGGCCTCTTCATCATCGGCATTATTGTCGGTCGACAAAGACGACACGTTGAAACGGTTGATACTTTCACTGAACGGATAGCCACAAGCAACGGCGAGCTGGCAGCTGCAACTACATCCTTGAGGCAATTTGCGGGCATTGTATCGCACGACCTGAAGACTCCTGTCAGATATATCAATACATTCAACAGAATGATCGCCGAGGATGCTGGGGATGCACCAGCGGTTGAGCAACATGTTGAAGACATCGATCAGCAAGTACAACACATGAATCTGATCATCGACAGCCTTCTCGATTTCACGAAGGTCGGATTTACCCAGCCGAAATTGGAGAATGTTGCCATCAACCTGTTGTTCGCTGATATTGAACAGCAGCTGCATGCCGACACCGAAGAACACGGCGGTTTCATAGAATTCAGGAGCAACCTCGAGACGCTGGTACTCGCAGACCCGGGATTGGTAACCCGCGTTCTCGACATCCTGATAGGTAACAGCCTGAAGTACGCCAGCGAAGGCACACCTGTCAGAATATCCGTTGTCGCTGAAACAGATGACAAGCACGCGCTGGTCTCTGTAACAGACAACGGTATTGGCATAGAACCTCGCTATGCCACGAACATTTTTGAACCCATGACCCGTCTTCACGGACCACATTCCCGGTACAAGGGAGTCGGGATCGGCTTGTCTCTGGCACAAAGTATTGTCGAAAATCATGACGGCCTGATCTGGCTGGACACGGAATTCACGCAGGGCACACGGATTGTTTTCTCTCTACCTCTCGCGCAATTCATCGACCAGAAAAACGCTGCATGAATACACAAAAAAAGGATCTCGTCCTGCTCGTTGAGGACAGTGATATCGATGCGGATCTGCTGCAACGCGTGTTCAGGCGACTCAGGCCTGAGGTCAGACTCATGCGCAGCGAGGATGGCATCATGGCCATGGAAGCACTTGAGCAGTGTCGTCCGGACTTGATCATCATGGACATCCGAATGCCGCGAATGGGTGGACTTGAAACACTGGAGATGATCAAGAAGGACAAGAAATTGAAGAGTATTCCGGTGATCATGATGTCATCATCAAAAGATGAAGACGATATCAACGAAAGCTACAACCGGCTGGCAAACGCCTACGTAGTTAAAACCTTTGATGCAAGAGAAGGCAGCAAGATCGAATCGTTATTGCGTTTCTGGCTGGAAACCGCAGAGCTGAAAGTATGCTCACCGCAGGACCAGGCAACAAGCGCGGACACGAAGGATCCATTCAACAAGTAAGGCAACTACCCTACTTCCCTCCTCACCCGCACCGATAGATCAAATGGCAGCGCCAGTTGGAATATGGAACTCGGTGCTGACAGCCATTACTTGTCGCCGCAAGACTTGTCCGGATTGACCGAAAACACCTGTCACTAGCACATCGTTCAATCTGTTCCGACAACCGTCCCGTTGATCCAGTCATTGAAATACTGCTCGCGCAGTCGGGATGTTCGCGCATACCAGCGCGTATCACGATACAAGGCATTGGCAAGATGATGGCCGGCTGTCGGCAGGTGATCGCTCATGACCATGCCGGTGTCCGGATGCAAACCGATGTAACGAAAGGCACTGTAGCGCAAAGGACCGTATGGGATCAGTCTGGCCACGTGAGCCAGCCTTTCAGGCTGCAGAGCAAAGCGCAGGAATGCCAGCGTAGACAGCTTGTCTGCGGCGGATGTCTTCGGCATGGCCCACACACTACGATCGATGATCTGCCCATCCCAGATCATGTTGATGGGCGCACCCCGACTCCAGGCGTCGAAGAAGCGACCATTGTAGCCGGATGCCATGACCACATCACCTTGCCTGAGTAGCGCGACGGCTTCTGCCGGGTCGTCCCACCAGATCACCTGATTTCTCAATACTTCGATTCTGCGGGTCACCAGGCGCAGACCGCGCTCCGTGCTCAACAGGTCATAGATCTGACCAAGGGGTACACCTTCTGCCATCATTGCCCACTCGAACAAGGCTGCCGGGCTACGTTGCAAGGCACGCTTTCCCGGAAAACGCTGCAGATCGAAAAGGTCGTCGATACGAACCGGCTTCTCTCCAGTAAACGCCGTCTCATCGTAGGCAATCAGCGTCGAGTAGGTCAGATGAGCAACACTGCATCGTCCAAAGACTCCCAGATGAAAATCTTCCAGCGAAAAGTCATCATTGTTCGCGAGTGCCTGATATTGCAATTCAGTCGATGTCTTGGCAGCCAGCAGACTGGCATGGCTGATCGGTTTCAACAAGCCGGCCTGACAGGCAGCCTCGGCCTCGTCTTCCAGCATATCGAGAATGTCCGGAGGAGGTCTCTCCTTGAATACCTCCAGGCCTCCCGTGTAGTCCGTTGTTTGTATGCGGATGCCACTGACTTGCTCGAATGGCTTGAACAGCGCAGCTTGCTGTGCAACTTCGTAAGCACCACCCCATGTACCGATGCGCAAGGATTGCTCTGACTCATCCGCATGAGCACTGACGCTGGTCAGAATCAGCAGTATCGAAAAACCCGCGCTAAAGCGCATCATTCTCTTCTCGCCGTGCTCGATGCACCGTTTGCATATACGACGTGATGATAGCGCCTTCGCTCAGAACGCCCAGAAACTGATGATCGCGGCGTGATAGAACCGGTATGGACTCACCGATGAACCCCTTCATGTCATTCATGGCATCCCAGAGTGACGAATCTTCAAACAGAACCAGACTGTCCGAATGCAATTTTTCCTTCACTGAACAGCTCGATTCATTGTCCAGATCCTGCAGGCGCAGCAATCCGACAAATCGGTGCCTTGAATCAACCACAACAGCTTCTGCACGCCGCTCACCGATCATTCTTGCATGCGCCGTGCTCACAGACTCGTCCGGTCGAACCGTTACAGCCTCGGACAAGTCCAGCGATGACAGTCGGACACGTTGCATCTGCGCGCGATCCCGACCACCAGACAGATCCACACCGCGTGCAGCCAGCTGAATATCGAATAGCGACCGTCCCGCCAATCGGAAGACAATGAGATTGGCGAAAACCACCGACACCATCGCGGCAATGGTCAGCTCGTAGTTCCTCGTCAGTTCGAACACGATCAGTATCGCTGTCAATGGCGCACCAATCATGGCGCTGGCCAGGGCAACCATACTGCTGATCGCGTAAACGGCAATGCCCGAGGTTTCAACCCCTGCAGCCCCCAGCAAGTTCCAGCACAAGGCACCAAACAGGATGCCGACCAACAATGACGGACTGAAGATGCCACCCGCGAAACCGAAACCCAGACAAAGCGCAGTCAGCAGCAACTTCGCAATGACCAGGGACGTCAGTTCAAGATTGCCGAAGGCTCCCTCGATAGTGGCAAAGCGCAGCAATTCGGTACCGATACCCAGGACGTCGGGGAGTTTCAGTGCAACCATACCCACTACCAGCCCGGCCGCAGCCGGGCGCAGCACCGGATGAATTCGGCTGACGCTTGCCAGTCTAGCGCTGGCAATGACACTCTTCATGAAGACCACGGCGAGCAAGGCACAGGCGATACCCAACAGCGCGAACAAGGCAAACTCGTAGGCGTAATTGACGCCTTCGAAGCGCACAAGAAACAGTGGTGGCCGATCGAACAGCACATTGGCAACAATGAAGCCACTGGCAGAGGCAACAGTCGTGGGTGCAAACGCCTGCAGGGAGTAGTGCCGCAATATGACTTCATGGGCGAACACGAGACCGGCAATCGGTGCGTTGAAAGCGGTGGAAATCGCGGCAGCAACTCCACAGGCAATAGCAATCGAGCGTGCATTGGGAATGCGCAACTTGAGGCGATCAAGCATGCTGGCTTGTAGCGCCCCAAGGTAGACCAGGGGTCCATACTGACCTACTGACGCGCCGCAGCCCAGTGACACCACGGACGCCACACTCGACACCACTCCTGAGCGAACATCGGGCATCGGCTGTCTAAGTTGCGCGGCGAGAATGACATCAGCCGGTCCCAACGCACGCTTCTCAAGCGTGAGCTTGTGCAGCAGGAAACCGACCAACAAGCCTCCCATTGTCGGCACCAGCACGGTCAACATCGCAAGGAGCTCTCGATCGAGTACCTGGACGCGAGCGCGAGGCGAGATCAGCAGCCAGGTATTCAGCCAGGACACACACTCGACAAACAACAACGCCGACAGCGACACCAGTGTGCCAAGCCCGCATCCCATCATGGTGAGAACGACAAAGCGATAAGGCGTACTACTCGGGGCTGAATCCGTGTCCATGCCACACGGTAGACTCTCCAGCGCTTTATCGCAAATATGAGACACTACGCGCGACTGCCACAGGGCACGCTGAGCTCAGCGCTTCATGTCCGTATCAAAGACAATAGACGAATGACGGCAACCATACACACACATCGCTGGACTCCTGCCGCCGGTACGACTGAACGCCCTCTGGGTATCTATCTGCTGCATGGAACCGGCGAGCACCTCGCCCGCTATGACCGTCTGGCTAGTCGACTGGCATTGCAAGGCTGGCATGTCGCTGCACATGATCACATCGGACACGGACGCTCCGAGGGGCAAAGAGGCCTTGTCTATCCCAGCACCATACTGTCCTCCGTGGCAGCCGACCATATCAACGCATTCGCCACTGAGACCGGCGCTCTACCTGTCCTGTTCGGACACAGCCTGGGCGGAGTGCTGGCCACGCAGCTGGTGATAGAGCAGTCACTTTCCGTGGCGGGACTCATTTTGTCCGCGCCCGCTTTCGTACCGGTCATGCGCCCCGTTGATCATGTGAAGCTTCGCCTGCTCTCCATCGTTGCCCCCAAGCTCTGTCTGGATCTGGGTTACGACCCCAGCCGATTGACGAACGATGTCACCGAACAACAAACGGCGTTGGCGGACACGTTGCTGCATGGCTATAAATCGGCAACGCTCGTGAACTGGCTGCTGCGTACCGGCCAGCGCATGCTCGGCAAAGCCAGTGAGCTGGACGTGGATACGCTGCTGATGATCCCCGGAGCTGACACGGTAGCGGATCCAGACAAGACACGTCGATTTGCCAGTGACGTGCCACCGCAGTATCTGACCGTCCGCGAATACGAAGGCTATTTCCACGAGCTGCTCAATGAAACACCCGACCGGCGAGATCGTGTCATGACCGATATGGGTCGATGGCTGGAACGCTTTCATTGAGGCCGGGGACAAGCGTCATGGCATCGTCTGCCGGGCGGCAGCAGCCGGCTTGGGCCGAAGCCTGAATTGGCCAACGCAGCTTGCGAGACCCTTCAGGCAACCATATCGGAAAATGCAGAAGACGACTTTTCAATAATCTTTCAGTCGACTGCTCAAACAACCTTTCAAACAACCTTTCAGGCGACCTTTCAGGCGACCTTTCAGGCGACCTTTCAGGCGACCTTGGTCGAGCTGTCTCCGCCCTGCCGTTGATAACGAACCGTTCGGATCATTTCACGAATGCGTGGCTGAATTTCCGTGCGCCAGCGAGTGCCATTGAAAACACCATAGTGACCGACACCGGGCTGCATGTAATGCCAGCGTTTATCGTCCGGTACATTGGGGCAAAGGTCGTGGGCCGCCTCGGTCTGCCCGATGCCGCAAATATCATCTCGCTCACCTTCAACGGTCATGATGGCCGTATCCTTGATGGCTCCCAGGTCGATGACCTCACCTTTGTAGGTAAACTTTCCTTTGGGCAGCGCATGCTCAAGGAACACTCGTTCGACGGTTTCCAGGTAGAAGTCGGCCGGCAAGTCCATCACCGCCAGGTACTCATCATAGAATTTGTTGTGCTGGTCAACGCTGTCGCAATCTCCCGTGATCATGTCATTGAACACAGACTTGTGCGCTTCAATATGTCGTTCGAGATTCATGGCCATGAAGCCGGAAAGCTGAATGTACCCGGGATAGACACGACGCATGGCACCAGCGTTCGGCCAGGGCACGCGCTGAATGACGTGGCGCTTGAACCACTCTATCGATTTCGACTCGGCAAATTCATTGACGGCAGTAGGATTACGGCGAGTATCCAACGGCCCTCCCATCAGCGTCAGCGATGCGGGCGTACACTCATCCTTCATCGCGGACATGACCGCGGTTGCGGCTATGGCAGCCACGGCGGGTTGACACACTGCGATGACGTGTACGTCCTCGCCGATCACGCGCACACATTCCATGATTTCAGTGACAAAATCATCCAGTGTGAAAGAGCCTGCGCCCACCGGTACATCGCGCGCATCCCGCCAATCGGTGATATAGACTTCATGCTCCGGGAGCATCGCCCTGACGGTACCGCGCAGCAACGTTGCATAATGGCCGGACATCGGCGCTACCAGTAACACTTTGGGATCGTCGCGCCGTCCACAAACTGCCTCGTCTCGAGCAAAATGCAGGAGGTCGCACCACGTGCGCTCAGCGACCACATCTTCAGTGACAGTGACGTCAAGGCCATCAACCTTGGTACTGTCGATTTCCCACTCAGGTTTCCCGTATCGCCGAGTCATGTTCTCGAACATGGCACAGGAAGCAGAGACGAAACGCTTGGAGTAGCCCTCAGGCCAGGGGTTCAGCGGCGTTTCGACGATCTGTCGAAGCATATGGCTTTGCATGCGCCAAGGTAAGAGCGCCGAACGAGTTAGTTCGTTGGTGTAGTAATTCATTCAGCACTCCGAATTCATATTATCGTCATATATTGCAACGCAGCATTGACAAATGTCAATGTCGGGAAAGAGTGTAGTGCCAATAGTTCACATTTGTTCTGGTCAATACGTACCAGTTCAACGCGTCTCACCGTAACTTGGTTAGCCAAACAGGGATATTTTGCACTCTTTTGGTGCAGTGCCACATGATTTTCCGTCAAAAGCCGTTATCATGACCACCGTTTGCAAAAGTGCCATCCAGTAACCTGGTTATCGGTAACTGCTCAGGTTTCTTGAATTGGAGCCGTCAAAGAACGATGGCTCCCCTTGCCCCCCCTGTATGGGGATCAGGATTCAACAGGCTCGCTTTCCTGTTGAGGCAGGCGCTGCTGCCTGGATGTCTTGCCAATGCCGGGGTTGAAGGAATTGGTTGGATCAAGATCCGTGTAGAAATCCGCCAGAGCCGGTTTCGCCTCATACAGATGACCGACATTGTGCTCGGCAGGATACTCGGCACCGCGCTGATTGAGCAGCGCCAGCATCTTCGCCTTGATTGCCGCCGCATTCGCCCCCTTGCGCACGACATAGTCCTGATGGAAGACGTGGCAAAAGAAATGACCGTAGTAGAGCTTGGTGACGAACTGATCATCGATATCCTTCGGCAGGTTCTCGATCCAGTCGGTATCGTTTCGCCTCAGCGCGATATCCAGCGCAATGATGTCCTCTACTTCTTCACTGTGGGTGGCCTGGTAGCGAACCGCAGCACCCGCGGCAGCGAAACGATGCAACATGGCTTTCTTGCCCTCCTTGGCATCACATTCGAACCAGCCATCACGACCCAGAATGTCGTTGAGCAGCGCTTCGGTGTCATCCGCTATCGTGGCACCAACCTTCAGTATCAGGTGGTGTTCGAAACGTTCGCGAAAGGCCAGCATGCGCTTGGGCAAGGCCTCGGGCAACAGGCGACTGAAAAACTGCAGCACCTTGTCGCTGAAATGATCTGGTACGAATGACAGGCGCTGTGCGCGCGCATCCACCTGCCCTTTCAATGAAAAGAAGTGCGGCAGGAAATCCGTGCCCAGCCAATGGATCATCAGCAGCGTGTCCTTGCCATAGGTACGTGCAATATCGAAACAATCCCGATGCAGGTATTCACCGCTGATGGGCAGCTCAGGCAACTCGGCCAGTACACGACGGCGTAGCGTGGTGAGTTCGGACGGATCGTTGGTGCCCAGGTAATAGACTCGATCACCCGTATTGGAAGCGAAAGTATCCAGCCGTACGGCAAACACTGCCAGCTTTCCAGCGCAACCAGCTGACTCATGCAGGTGCGACGGATCCGCATTGAAACGCGCAGGCGTTGCCGCATCCACTTCACGAACGCGAGACTGATAGACGCTGGTTGACGCCTTGCCGGCATCCCGAATCACATCCTTGTCTTCGAATTGCCCCCTCTCCAACCGCTCCAGCATCTCTTCGGGCGTGTCTCCCAAATCGATACCCAGATGATTGACCAGTGCCAACGAACCATCTGCCTGTCGCTGGGCGAACAGTGACAACTCCGTATACACCGGCCCGCGCTGCACCAGTGATCCACCTGAATTGTTGCACACGCCGCCTACGATCGACGCGCCCAGACAGGATGAGCCGATGACCGAATGTGGCTCTCGATTCAAGGGCTTGAGCAGTTTCTCCAGCTTGTACAGCGTGCCACCGGGATGACTCACTACCTGCTTGCCCTGATCCAGCAGATGGATCTTGTCGAGCCTGAGCGTGTTGATGATGATCACGTCACGGTCGTAAGTGCCATTGGGCGTCGAGCCTTCGGTCAGCCCCGTATTGGCCGCCTGCATGATCACGATCTTGTTCGCCTCGACGGCGACTTTCAGCACTCGCCACAATTCCAGCAAGGTTCCCGGTCGGACCACGGCCAGCGCCTCGCCTTCGCCGGATCGGAAGCCTTTGCGAAAACGCTCTGACTTGCGGGCGTCAGTATGCACGTGTCGCCGGCCAGCGATGGCGTGAAGCTGGCTGATCAGATCATTGTTATTCATGGCTGTAAATCAGTTTGGTTATCCAGGTGGTTCCAGTGACATGAGCGCATCGCTCACGCCCAGACTGTAGAACGCGATCATTCCCAGAATACCGGCAAACAGGAAGTAATAGATCGTCGGGATGATGGTCATGCGCAAGGTCGTACCTTCACGCCCCAGCATGCCCACGGTTGCGGATGCTGCAACGACATTGTGTATCGCGATCATGTTGCCAGCGGCGGCACCAACCGCCTGCAGCGCCACCATCAGTGCGGTGGACAGACCCAGATTGGCTGCTACGTTGAACTGGAAATCGGACAACATCAGATTGGATACGGTATTGGAACCGGCAATGAAGGCGCCAAGGCCGCCGATGGCAGGCGCAAACAACGGATAGACCTCGCCAACACTGTTGGCCACGAACTGGGCCATGACCACGGGCATCGACAGAATGTCTGCGGCGTTGACCCCCGAGTTGATGAGTATACGAACCATGGGGATGGTGAAAATCAGGACAAAGCCTGCACCCAGCAGTGTACGCGTTGACTCGCCGACAGCCTTGCCCAGGTCTGCCGGTTTCATTCGATGCAGAAATGCGGTGATGATCACCACCATCAGCAGGATGCCTCCGGGCAGATACAGTGGCTGAATGCTGCCAGAGACACCTTGCTCACCGAGAATATCGGTCCAACCAACGCTGATCGATGTCAGTGAGTCCTTGAAAGAGCCAATGGCGCGAGACGCGACCAGTATCAGGGCCAGCAGAACATAAGGCACCCAACCCATCAGTGTGGAAATGGTTCGCTGTGTCGGATCATCATCCAGCCGTATTTCCATGGAACCGTGCCAGTCGGCCGGCCACAGATTCGACGGTGCAAAATCCCAGTGATCCGCCGGTATCAGGAAGCCTCTGCGAGCCGCAGGTACTACGATAGCCAGGCCAACCATGGCACCGATCATCGACGGGAATTCAGGCCCCAGGAAAACGCCTGCCAACGTGTACGGCACGACAAAACAAAGACCGGCGAACAAGGCAAAGGGTGCGATGGACAGCCATTCGGTCCAGGAGCGACGTTCACCAAAGAAGCGCACCATGATGACGACCAGAAACAGTGGCATGAACAGACCGACAGTGCCGTGAATGATGGCAACTTCCGAGACTACCGTAGTGAAATAATCCGCCCATCCGAGGCCAACCTCACCGAGTTGCTCGGAAATGGCCGTCTTGTTCAACCCACCGGTGACACCAACTACCAGAGGCGTGCCAACCGCACCGAAAGATACCGGCGTGGACTGAATCATCATGCCGACCACAACCGCCCCCAGAGCCGGGAAACCCAGTGCCACCATGAGTGGTGCGGCAACCGCGGCTGGCGTACCAAAACCCGAAGCGCCTTCAATGAAGCAGCCAAACAGCCAGGCAACGATGATGGCCTGCACGCGTCTGTCCGGACTGACCCCGGAGAAGCCGTTGCGAATGGCCTTGATACCACCCGAATATTTCAGCGTATTGAGCAGCAGAATGGCGCCAAAGATGATCCACAGAATTGCCACTGTGAGTATCAGCCCCTGCAGAGTCGAGGCCAGCACACGGTTGAAGCTCATCTGCCAGGCAAACAGCGCGATCAGCGCGGTGACCACATAGACGATGGGCATGGCCGATCGTGCCGGCATTCGCATCCCGATCAACAGGATGCCGGCGAGGACAATCGGTGCAAAGGCCAGAAGTGCCAGGATTGCAAGGTTCATTGAATTGAAGAGTTCGTGAATGGGGATGCCCGCGTGAGCCGGCTATTGTCCCTGCTTTGACTGGATTCTCACAAGATGCAACGCTTGACCTTTATCAATGAAATTGTACAGCCAGTGTAACTCCCATTGAAAGACCGGCAGATTCACCAAAAATGCAGGGATTCATGAGCTCGACCTGGCAATGGGTGGATAGTCATCGTTCAGGCATACCGAGTTGCAACAGCGACTCGAGCGACACGAGGGACGAGCTGATCGGATGAGGCAGATGATTCGACCGTACTCTGGCAGAGCCTCTTAACAAGAGATGTGCTTTAGCGTTAAGCTTGGCCGTTGCTGTGGCAGCATCGAGTATTCCCGATTCTGTCACGATCATCACTCGCACTGGCCACACCTTCGAGCCCTACCATGAAAACTCTGGATCTGATTACCATCGGTCGCTCAAGCGTCGATCTCTACGGCGCCCAGATCGGCGGCCGTCTGGAGGACATGGGATCGTTTCAGAAGTACATCGGTGGCAGCCCCACGAATATCGCCTGCGGCACCTCTCGGCTGGGCCTTCGGTCTGCGGTCATCACCGGCGTCGGTGACGAGCACATGGGCCGTTTCATCATCGAGGAACTGGCGCGCGAGGGCGTCGATACACACGGCGTGAAGGTCGACCCTGATCGTCTGACAGCACTGGTGCTGCTGGGCATTCGCGACAAGGAACAGTTTCCGCTCATTTTCTATCGTGAAAATTGTGCCGACATGGGCCTGTCCGAAGACGACATCGATCCCGACTTCATTCGTCAGGCTCGCTCGTTGGTGGCGACCGGTACCCACCTGAGTCACCCTCGCACCGAAGCGGCAGTACTCAAGGCGCTGCGCATTGCTCGTGAGGACGGCATGCGAACAGCGCTGGATATCGACTACCGACCGAACCTCTGGGGGGTTGCCGGTCATGGTGATGGTGAGAGCCGTTTCGTGGAGAGCGAAGCGGTTACCGCCAAGCTGCAATCCAGCCTGTCGCTGTTCGATCTGATTGTCGGTACCGAAGAGGAATTTCATATCGCCGGAGGCTCGACCGACACCGTGACTGCCCTGCGTGCGGTCAGAGCCCTGACTACAGCCACCCTGATCTGCAAGCGTGGTGCTGATGGTGCCGTGGCTTTCACTGCCGACATACCGGACACGCTGGACGAGGGTCAGGCGGGTCCCGGCTTTCCCATCGAGGTCTTCAATGTGCTGGGTGCCGGAGATGGCTTCATGTCGGGCTTGCTGAAAGGCTGGCTTGACGATGCCGACTGGTCAACGGCATTGAAGTATGCCAATGCCTGCGGTGCCTTTGCCGTGTCACGCCACGGATGCACACCTGCCTATCCAAGCTGGGAAGAGCTGGAGTTCTTCTTCAAGCGCGGCATTCGCGAAAAGGCCCTGCGTCACGATGCTGAACTCGAACAGGTGCACTGGGCAAGCAATCGCAAGGGCGACTGGTCCACTTTGCGCGTCTTTGCCTTCGACCACCGGATTCAGTTCGAGGAGATGGAGGGCGCGACGCCAGAGAAAATCGGCTACTTCAAGACCTTGTGTCTGAAGGCGGCAAATGCCGTCGCACAAGGTCGACCGGGCTACGGAATCTTGTGTGATGGCCGGCTGGGACAGGACGCCCTGCACCAGGCTGCCGATAGCGGACTGTGGTTGGGTCGACCGGTGGAATGGCCGGGCTCTCATCCGCTGACCCTCGAACCGCAACTCGGGCCCGATAATGGCGGCTTGATCGAATGGCCAAGAAACCAGGTGGTGAAGTGCCTGTGCTTTGCCCATCCGGACGATGATGCGACAACCTGGCATTCTCAGCTGGCCACGGTCCAGCGCCTGTACCATGCCACACGTCGCAACCAGCTTGAATTCCTGCTGGAGGTCATTCCATCGAAATTGGGAGCGGTTGATGACGACACCACAGCCTTGGTCATCCAGCGTTTCTATGAAGCCGGGGTGTTTCCCGACTGGTGGAAGCTCGAACCCTTCAGGACGGAAAAGGCATGGGCTGCTGCGGTAGCGGCGATAGAGAATAATGACCCACGGACACGAGGTATCGTGGTGCTGGGTCTGGATGCACCTGCCGACGAATTGTCAGCATCGTTTGCACTGGCTGCGCGTTTTCCACTGGTCAAGGGTTTCGCCGTGGGTCGTACCATATTCGGCAATACGGCACGGGACTGGTTGACTGGCAAGGTGGATGACGATCAGGCCATCAGCACGATGACGCAGAATTACACCAGCCTGTGCGATGTCTGGGACTCCGCCCGCGCCTGACGCGTTCTTCATGAAGCAACTTGCTCACGTAGCCGCCTGGTCAGCGAGTACGAAAGCCCTCTGAACCATTGAGCCCGCGCACCATCCGGCGCGGGCTGGATGACTCAGCCCGGACGCCCATCCACGCGGGCGCGGGTCAGTAACGGCCAGTAGCGCACCGCGTACAGCGCGAATGCTGCCGACCACAACAGCGCCGATACCAGGATGGAAGGCAGCAACAGCGCAGGTAGCAGCAAAGGAACAAGGACTCGAACCACAGCCCCAGCCTGAACGAGTAGATAGCACGTGACATCGTATCGGTCTGCCTTCAGCGCAAGCCCGGTATGTCCGCGGGCCGTGCGAGTCATCATGCCGATGATCAGAGTACCCATGGCTCCAGCCGTCAATGCATGAATCGCCGTTGAACTGCTGATCCACCCGATCTCGGCCAGGGTACGCAGGCTCAGATGCAGGACTATCCAGCCATAGGCCAGATGCAGCACCCAGACCAGCGGTGTGCCGACTGTTTTCCATGACTGCCACAGTGACAACCTCAAGCCATGCGCCAGCGTCGCCAGCAACAGGACAACGGCCATGAGCGCGCCATGCAGAGAGGTGATATCAGCCACCAGTACAGCCAGAACCAGACCCGGTGCCACACGCTCCAACCAGGCAATCCGCCTTGGCTGACTGCCTGAAACGCCGTTGGCCGTAAACGGCGGGGTCACACGACCGGCCATGACCACCATGATGAACAGTACGATATCGAGCGCCATCTGCATGTTCAGCCAATCCAGCGCCTGTAGCGATGCCAGGTGGGTCACGTGAATGCCGAGTGAAATTGCGCCAAGCAGGAACAGCAAGGCCAGAAAGAAATAGTTTCGGCGCACACCTGCGCGAATGAACGGCACCGCCAGTACAGCGGCAGCCACCCAGGGGAAGGCGACATTGGCCACAGCGGATGCCCAGCCCCAGGGGCTCATCACCAGTACCCGAGCACTGAGCCACAACAGGACAAGCGCCATTAAGGGATACCCACTCAGGGTCTTGCGTCCTGTCCAGTTCTGCCCGGCAGTCAGCAGAAAACCCACGATGACAGGCAGCACGAAGCCGAACAGCATTTCATGCGCATGCCAGACCGAGCCCGTTATGAGGGTGTGGGGAAGCCAACCCGAGAACTGTGCTACCCAGATCAGAATCGAGACTGCCGCATAGCCGCTTGCGGCCAGATAGAAGGGACGAAAACCCAGATTCCACAGGGCGAAATCTCGCTTGTCCGGCAAGGTGTCAGCAGCACCCTGGATCTCTTTCAATTCAGCCATGAGCAATTACCAGCACGTGTTGATTCGGCACCCGATATCTCCCCTGTTGTCGACAGGAAACAGTCGTCGGAACATTAACATACTTATGAGATGCATGTTAAATGATAATGCAGAACACTCTTCGCTATAATGATGCATCAACAATCAGAGTATCCAGCATGACTATCGAAGGCTTTGCACTGGCGGGTGTGCCCGCAGCAGAAGCGGGTCAGGTCGACCAACTGCTCAGCGCACTGGCGGTGCAACTGACCGAGCGCGGAGTCAGGCTCGCCGGCGCTGTTCAGAGCGATGTCGAACGACAGGATCGAAATCGATGCGACATGACTCTGCGCGTTCTGGGGACGGACAGTCAGTACTCCATTTCCGCCGACCTGGGGCCCCTTTCACAAGGGTGTCGCCTGGATGCCGGCGCACTGGAGAATGCGGCCTGGGAGGTGGAGAGCCTTCTGCGTTCGTCGACCGATGAGGCATTACCTCAGTTATTGATCGTCAACAAGTTCAGCAAGAGTGAGGCGCAGGGCAAAGGCTTCGCCAGCGTCATCGCGCTGGCGATGGAACGCGGAGTGCCGGTACTGTGCGGAATCGGCCAGATGAGCTCGGCCGATTTCCAGAGCTTCACCGAAGATCAGGCAGAGCTATTGGAAGCCAGCGAGCAGGCCATTGAACATTGGGTGCAGGCACGGCTGCAAGAACGGCGGTAAGAACGGCTGTAAGAACGGCTGTAAGAACGGCTGCAAGAACGGCTGTAAGAACGGCTGTAAGAACGGCTGCAAGAACGGCTGTCAATACAGTTTCAAGCACGAAAATGTCTGATGGCACAGGCAGACCGGTCAGCGCCGCTCCATTGCACAGCAACAACAAACCTCATGCAGCAGACTCCAGTGTGAACTGCGTGCGATCGACCTCCGCCAGCGAACGAACCAACCAGGGTTCCAACTCGTCCAATTGCCGGCTGGCAGCATCGAGCATCAGGCAATGAACCACGCCTACGCTATTCTGCAGCGCATCAGCAGCGTTCTGCGTAGTCAGCCAGAAATACAGAAAAGCCGCCGACAGTAGATCTCCGGTACCTGTCGGTCGAATGTTGACACGTGGGGAGGTCAGTCTCCAGCTTTGCCCGTCGGACCACAGTTGGGTTGTCACTGTATCACCCGGTGTTTCCAGATTGATACCGGTTGCCAGCTTGATCGGTATATCCACGCCCGACAGATTCGTCAGTACGGTAGCCGTTGAGGCATTGACACTATCTGTCATCACACTGGCTTCGAACACATTGGGTGTACAGATATCGGCCCGAGGCACCAGCTCGGCACAAACCAGTTTGCTGACCTCTTCGGGTATGTACAAGCCCAGATCCAGATCCCCCATCACAGGATCGATCAGCACCGTGACGCCAGGGTTTGACTGACGCACCTGATCAATGAAGGCGGCGACAGCCATGACGATCCCGGGGTCTCTGATGTACCCAACCAGAATGGCATCCAGTGAATCGGCCGGCACCCTGTCCAGAGTGGTTTTCAACAGTCCCGCGACGGTGTCTGCTGGCAGATCCAACCCTGCCACCGTGGCATAGTGAGGGGTGTTGGACATCAGGACAGTCGGCACGGCATACACCGTAGCACCCAGAGCCTGCAGCAAGGGGGCAGCAGCACTATTCCCGGCGCAGCCATAGACCAGTTGAGACTGGATGGAAACGATGACAGGAGCTGAACCCCCAGCAGGCCTCTTCACGACGTCGTTCCCTCATGAATACCCGGCCAGTAATGACTGTCCGGTACACCTCGTGCACCAAACAAGGCCTGACCCACACGCACGACGTCAGCCCCCTCCTCTATCGCCACCTCGAAATCACCGGACATGCCCATTGACAGGTCACAGCGCGCATCGGCAGACAGCACATTCTCCCGCAGTTGCTCCCGCAAGCCGCTCATGCGCTGGAAACAGGCTCTGACTTCCTGCTCCTCGGCGTCGAAGATGGCAAGCGTCATGAGGCCGCAGAAACGAAGGTTCGGGTAGTCTCGCAAGGATTGCACAAATGCGGGTGTCTCCTCTATTGACAGCCCGTATTTGCTGGCTTCGAAACTGCTGTTGACCTGCACGAAGACATCCATCTGACGATTCTGTTTCTGCAGATTCCTGTCAAGCACCTGAGCCAGTTTGGCGCTGTCCAGCGATTGCACTTCATCGGCAAAGCGTGCGACATAGCGAGCCTTGTTGGTCTGCAGATGACCGATAACCGACCATCTGACGTCCGGGTCCTGAATGGACTCCGCCTTGTGCATGGCTTCCTGCACCCGGTTCTCCCCGAACATCCTGCAACCGGCATCGATCGCAGTGCGGATCGACGCCAGCGGCACCGTCTTGCTCACGGGCAACAAGCTGACCGACGATGGCTCACGGCCCACTCTTTTGCAGGCAGCTGCCATGCGTGCGTGGATAGAATCTAGTCGCTTCCTGAAGGCTGCGATGTCGTTGCCTGTTTCT
Organism: uncultured Granulosicoccus sp.; assembly: GCA_947499955.1. Taxonomy (GTDB): domain Bacteria; phylum Pseudomonadota; class Gammaproteobacteria; order Granulosicoccales; family Granulosicoccaceae; genus Granulosicoccus. The sequence continues at coordinate 287,469 of CANMQI010000004.1, read as the reverse complement.
GTCGACGTCATGAGTGGTCCTTTGGCTCTTTGTGGCCATACCGTTGGAAGAAAATCATCTTGCCCGCAGGTTCATGGACTTTCTGTACAGCTCACTATTGATCCTGGACGGTTGCCAGAATCCTGAATGGGGTATCGTAACCCTTCAATGTCTCTTCGGCGACCTGCACCGTGGCTTGCGTCAGCTGGCTGGCGAAATCCTCGGAAAAGAGGATGGGTCTGTTGTATTTCCTGCACAGGCTTTCCATGCGTGCGGTCGTGTTGACGGCCTGCCCCATGACGGTGAAGTCGATCCGGGTACTTGAGCCGATATTGCCGTAGAATACCTCGCCAAAATGGATGCCGATACCAAAATCCATCCCCAAGGGCGGCTCCAGATGTCGAGCAACGTCGACGGCCTGCTGGGCAGCCTGCAACGCGCACGCGCATACTTTTGCAGCACCATCGGCATCCCCTTCAAGCGGAAAGATGGCCAGCACGCTGTCACCAATGAACTTCAGTAGCTCTCCGCCGTTCTGTTCAACGGCATCTGCCACGACTTCGAAATAGCGATTGGCCAGTGCCAGAGCAACCTCCCCGCTGCAGCGAGTGTTCAGACCAGTCCAGTCCCGAATGTCGCTGATCATGATGGCCGCCCTGATCTTCTCGACATTGCCTCGGGTGATCTGCCCACTCAAGACGCGCTGTCCGGTTCGCGCGCCCAGATAGGCGTTTGCAACAGCGGAAGACACCTTCTTTTCACTGAACACTTCAGCAATGGGAGCCAGCACGGCGGCAACCTTTCTGAACTGCGACAGATCAGCATCGCTGAAACCGCCTTTCCTGTCGGTGGAACAGGCAAGAATTGCCATGGCACCTTCGGTAAACTCCAGTGGCAGCCCGAAGTAATCGGTGCCACCTCGTGCCTTGATCTCATGCAGCACGGTGTGCTCGGAGTCACTCAGAGGCGCTTCAAGTCGCCGTCTGAAACTCGAACGGGTATTGCCGATTGCCTGGAACGGGCTACCGATGTATTCGGAACGCAATTCGACGCCATGACTTGTCTGAACCGGCGGTATGAATTTCTCGTCCCTCTCCCAGATGGACGTCGATGCTGCAACCAGTGGGTGCAAGGTCCGCATGGACAGACGTAACCGCCACAGCGGTGCGCCCGCATCGAGCAATCGTTGACCGAGCTGATGAGTGACATCATCGACGGTGGCAAGAAGCCGACCTTCGTTCAATAACCAGTCCACCGTGGCGTCCGCATCCCACCACGCCATGGATTCCGGAGAATGATCATCCATGCGACGCAAGACGGCTCAAGGACGGCCTGGCAGGAACGCGGCGCCAGCGGTGTACAGAATGACACCCGAGTGTGCTGACGCCGCGAATTTCACTACACGCGTTCTATGGCCAGAGCGATACCTTGCCCACCACCGATACACATGGTGATGATTGCGTATCGACCACCGCTTCTTTCCAGCTCGTACATGGCCTTGACGGTCAGAATGGCGCCTGTAGCACCAACCGGGTGCCCCAGGGCAATGGCTCCACCATTCGGGTTCACCTTATCCGTGTTCAGGCCTAATGCCTTGTTGACAGCCCAGGCCTGCGCTGCAAAGGCCTCGTTGGATTCAATCAGATCAAACTGATCATGCGTCATGCCCAGCTTGTCGAGCAGATTCTGTACAGCGGGCACCGGCCCCATTCCCATGATGTCAGGGCGAACACCGGCGTGCGCGTAACCGAGCAATTTCGCACGAGGCTTGAGTCCATGCTTCTCGACTGCAGCGCCAGTGGCCAGCACCATCGCCGCCGCGCCATCATTGATGCCAGACGCATTACCAGCCGTGACTGTGCCGTCCTTCTTGAATGCGGTGCGAAGTTTTGCCAGGGTTTCAACGGTGGTACCGGGCTTCGGATGCTCATCGGTATCGAAGACGATGGTGTCCCGTCGTGACTTGATCTCGACCGGTACGATCTGATCCTTGAAAAAACCGGCTTCAATCGCTGCCAGTGCACGGCGCTGACTCTCCGCAGCAAAACTGTCCTGATCTTCCCGGCTGATACCATTTTCAGCAGCCACGTTTTCAGCGGTCACGCCCATATGACCGGCACCGAAGGGGTCGGATAGCGCACCCAGCATCATGTCGCTCATCGGCGCATTGCCCATCTTCTGCCCGAAGCGTGCCGCCGGCAGGATATAGGGTGAACGTGACATGACTTCTGCGCCGCCGGCGACAGCAAGTTCGGCATCACCGAGCATGAGATGCTGGGCGGCGGACACCACGGCCTGCGCACCTGAGCCGCACAAACGATTGACCGTCAACGCCGGCGCCTCCTGGTTGATACCCGCCTCGATTGCCGCAACGCGAGACAGGTACATGTCTCGAGGTTCGGTATTGATGACATGACCAAAGACAACATGACCCATGTGTGCAGGATCGACCTTGCTGCGACTCATCGCCTCCTTGGTAACCAGACTGGCCAATGCAGTCGGAGCCTGGCCGGCAAGCGAGCCGCCGAAGGTTCCAATCGCCGTACGGGCGCCATCGATGATGAAGACTTCGTTATTCATGCGTTGATTCCTTGTCGTTTGCGAAATACACAGAAGTGACTTACCGGGATTCTCGCCTGTTTGCGAACCGGGTGCAACTCGAGCGTCAATGCGAAGCCTTCACCATCCTGCTGATGCGTAGCTTGACGATGAAGATACAGTCTGACCAGGCAGCGGCTAAAGCAGGTCGCGAGCTGCCAGATTGCGCATCAGATGGCTGACGCCAAAGGTCCACTCGGCACACTCGGTTGACAACCTGACCGTGTTCGCCAGAGCGCCCAGGGCCGGAGTCGAGATAGTCACCACGTCACCGATCTTGTGAGTGAACCCTTCTCCCGGTACGTCTCGATCCTGAGTCGGCGCAAACAAGGTGCCTAGAAACAGCAGCAATCCGTCGGGATACTGATGGTGGCGACCGATGGTCTGTGCCACCAGATCTGCCGGATCACGACTGATCTGGCTCATTGATGAGGCGCCGTCCATGACGAAGCCATCAGTGCCTTCCACTCGTAGATCGAGCTCGGCTGAGCGAACATCATCCAGCGTATAGCTATCATCAAACAGTCTGATCAACGGGCCGATGGCACAGGACGCATTATTATCCTTGGCCTTGCCAAGCAGCAGCGCCGAACGTCCTTCGACATCACGCAGATTGACATCATTGCCAAGTGTGGCACCAACAATCCTGCCTTTGGATGACACCGTCAGTACTACTTCCGGTTCAGGATTGTTCCAGCTCGAGATCGGATGCAAACCGACATCCGCCCCGGTGCCGACCGACGACAACGTCTGCGCCTTGGAGAACACCTCGGCATCGGGACCGATGCCAACTTCAAGGTACTGACTCCACATCCCTTCAGCGATCAGTGCCTTCTTGATCTGTGCCGCCTCCTCGGATCCAGCACGGATATTACTCAGGCTATCGCCGATGACAGCCTGCACTCGCTGACGGATACCTTCAGCCTTCGTCGGGTCACCCGCGGCCTGCTCTTCAATCACGCGCTCGACCATGGAATTGGCAAACGTGACACCGCAGGCCTTGACGGCTTGCAGGTCACAGGGAGCCAGAAGGTGTGTCTGGTTCGAGTCGCCCACTGTCGCGGCCAGGATCTGTTCAACCGACCCCAGGACCGGACCATCGGCTCCACGGACATACGCGTCCGGGTCATCCATTTCACAGATATCCCGCACCGTTGATGCAGACCGGTTCGTGATGTCGACAAACTGTCCATCCCTGACAGTCACTACTGACGGGCCCTGCGCCGCGCTGTTCCAGACGCGGCCCACTAGACAACCATCGGGGATCAAGGAATTCATGTGGTGCTCCAGTAAGGTTTCAAAGAGGCAATGATAGACTGTTCAGGCGCTGGAGCGATCACGACAGACCAATAACACACGAAGTTGTCGACCGTCGATATCCAGGCAGTCTGTACATTCCGTGGCAACTATCCTTTGCGAGTCTGACTACCGCGCTTCACGTTATCCGCATTCCAGATTGCCACGACATCGGACCCGACGCGCTTCAGCAGGCCTATCAGTTGCTGAACATCGTTTTCCGACAGATCTGTGAGGTAGGGGCGCATGCCGGACTGGATGAGCGCGGGTGCCCTGTTGCACACCTCGATACCGCGTCTGGTTGTCATGACACGATACCCACGGCCATCGCTTGTGTCGGTTTCCCGTCTGACGTAGTTCAGCTCTTCCAGCCTGGAGATCAGACGAGATGCCGCTGTTCGCTCCAACCCCACGAACTTCGCTATCTGGCTGGGAGACTGGATGCCATCAAAGTGGATACAGGCCAGAACGATCCAGGACAGTCGGCTGAGATCCACTTCCACAAGCGCCTCATCCACACCGGACTGGATGAGCATGGCCGCTCTGCTCAGGCAGTAGCCCAGTCCATCCTGCGCGCTGTGATTGTCATTATTCTTCCGCTGGTTCAAGCTTCCTCCTCCCGACACCTTGCGTGCATATTGCACATACCAATTCTCCACCCTGTTTCCGGATTTGCAAGTTTTCTCTTGCTATAAGCAAGCACTTTGGCATAATGCTCACATCATATGTGCATATTGCACATATATTCAGTTGAGCGTTTCACCTCAGCACGTTTTCGGAGATCATCATGAAAGCATTGTGTACTGGAGCATTGGCAGCGGTGGCGCTGTGGTCTGCGACCACTCAGGCCGATGTCCTGAAGTTGGCGCATTTCATGCCACCTACCCATCCGATGGATGCCCAGGTCATGACGCCCATGGCTCAAGCCTACAATGTAGCGATGGCCGGCGCATCCGAGATCAAGGTATACCCCGCTGGAGAGCTGGGCCCCGGCCCCAAGGCACAATACAAGCGTGTTGCAACGGGTGTGGCCGAGCTTGCCTTCATTCTGCCGGATTTCTCGGCAGACCTGTTTCCGGTTCTCACGGGCTATGAAACCCCGGGGCGCTATGCCGACGGCATACAGGCGACGCAGGCCATGTGGGAAAATACCGCCGAGATCGAAAGCGAAGTGGATCGCGCCGTGCCACTGGCGTTCTGGGCCAACAATGCCACGATCATGATTACCCGGGACAAGCCTGTACGAACACCTGCAGACCTGGCTGGCCTGAAGATTCGCGTCGCGGGCAAGAACATGGCCAGCGTCATCTCTGCCTGGGGTGGTGTACCGGTGAACATGTCACCAACGGAAGCCTATCAGGCCCTCAGCACCGGCGTGGTGGATGGCATCTACATCGGTCCAACCGCCTTTTCATCCTACAAGCTGCACGAGGTGGCCAAGTACGCAACCGTCAACATTCCGGGCTCCGTCTACAGCTTTCTGTTGGCCATGAACAAGGATGCATACGCGGCGCTGAACGATGAGGAACGCCGAGAACTGCAGGCAGTGACCGGAAAGCCCTTGAGCCTGAAGGCCGCCCAGGCCTTTGCCGACGCCGGTAATACCGCCATGACTCTGGCAGAGGAAAGTGGCGTCGAAATGATTTCTCTGACCGCTGAAGAGATCCATGCTTTCTCCACACTCTCACCGTTCAAGGACAGTGAATGAGCCTGCTGAGCCATCACGCTTCCCGTCAGACCCACTGGGCAAGACGGTCTGACTGACGGGCCACTGGAAACACCATGTTCATCAGAATCATTGGCGGACTGCTGATTGCCCTTGGCGCCATCAGTCTGGTTGCGCTCATGAGCACCTCGGTATCAGACGCCGTCATGCGCGCCCTGGACCTGCCCTTCGTGGGTGCCAAGGAGCTCAGCGAAGCCTTCCTGGTCTGCTGTGTGGCCATTGCCTTGCCGGTCAGCGTGTACTGCGGCAAGGCCGTGGCCATCGAAGGTATCGTGGCCCTGCTGCCCGATCGCGCCTGCCGACTCATCACGGCCGGTGGGAACCTGTTGGGGGCTGCGCTGTGCGCGCTGCTGTCGTACGTATTGATACAGGCAGGCGCTGATGCTCGCGATTTTACCGAACAGACCACCTTGCTGGGCATACCGTACCAACTGTTCTATCTGATTCTGACAGGCGGATTCGCTCTTACCGCAGTTGCATTTCTGATACGCACCAGAGTCAGTTACCGAACAATCAACGAGATCAACAGACAATGAGCCCTGAATGGATTGGTGTGTCAGGCTTTGGCGTGCTGCTCCTGCTCATCTTCCTGCGAGTTCCGGTGGGTATCGCCATGCTGGCCGTTGGCCTGGCAGGCTCTGCCATACTGAACTCACCGGAATCTGCCGTCATGCTGATGACCGGACAGACCTTCTCGGTCAGTACGCTCTACTCGCTCTCGGTGCTGCCGCTGTTCATTCTGATGGGCAATATCGCCTCGCAGGCCGGCTTGAGCAGGGACTTGTATGACGCAGCCTATGCACTGGTGGGACACCTGAAGGGAGGTCTTGCCAGTGCCACGATAGTCGGGTGTGCAGGCTTTGCGGCCCTGTCAGGCTCATCGATTGCCTCGGCGGTCACGATGGGGCAAGTTGCCTACCCGGAAATGCAGCGCCGCCGTTATGGCAATCGCCTGTCAACCGGTGCCATTGCCGCTGGCGGCACATTGGGAATACTGCTGCCCCCATCTACCGGATTCGTACTCTACGCCATCATGACCGAGCAGAGTATCGGTCGGCTGTTCATGGCGGGGCTGTTGCCCGGTATCCTGTTGACATCCCTGTTCGTGCTGACCGTCATGCTGGTCGTACGTTTTTCTCCCGCCAGCGGTGGCATGCCCCCCGAAAAGAGTCATCAAAGCCGAGCTGCCACGTTCCTCAAGGCTTTTCCCGTATTCGGCATCATCGTCATCACCATTGGTGGCATCTATCTGGGCTTGTTCACACCGGTTGAGGCAGCCGGTGTCGGTGCCGCCCTGGCCATCATCATGGCCTCTTTGCGACGACGATTGAGCGTCTCCGGTTTCATCGCGGCCGTCAAGGGAACACTGGAAACCACTGGCCTGTGTTTTCTGATACTGATCGGTGCCATGGTGTTCTCCCCCTTCGTGGCACTGAGCGAACTACCGACTGCACTGTCGACACTGGTGTTGGGCTTCAGCAGTTCACCGTATATCGTGCTGCTGATGATTCTGGTGCTCTATCTGTTTCTCGGCATGATCATCGAGGGGCTGTCGCTGATGGTCATTACCTTGCCAATCGTATTCCCGGTCATTACAGGCCTGGGGTTTGATCCCATCTGGTTCGGCGTCATCATGGTACTGGTGCTGGAAATGGGCCTGATCAGTCCACCGGTGGGAGTGAACTGCTTTGTCGTGCATAGCGTCGCTCCCGATGTGCCGCTATCGGATATCTTCAAGGGCATCCTGCCTTTCTGGGCAGCCATGATCGTGTGCATCATGATCCTGGTGGCAGTACCGCAGATTGCCTTGTTCCTGCCTGAGGCCATGTTCTGACTATCGATGGATAATTCATGAGTCGACTATTCTCCAGCAAGAACAGGCCACCTCACCTGGGGCCCTACCCGGTTGAACTACTGGCTCGATCCGACAGCGAGACGGTACTTGCGGACGTGCCTGCGATGACGCCGCTCGCTTTCGACCGTGCCGACCAGCCTCACTCCATCGTGAATGCGATGCGTGAGCATCAGGCCATGCTCGACGCCATTCGCAGCGGCCTGGTCAACAAGGCAATAGCGGAGGCCCCCACTGACCTGCAGGCGCGAGCCGAACATCTGAAATCGTTCGGCTATTTTGCCGACGCTGCGGTGGTAGGCACCTGCCTCCTGCCTGACTCGGCCTTGCTGGATAATCCCTTTTCCAATTCCGACGTCGAGCAGCTGGCGCATGACCTGAAGACCACCCAGACCAAGACCCTGGCTTCCGGCATCGACATGATCATGGCAGATCTCAAGGAATCGATGGAAGCCGAGCTGCCCGGTATCGACAACCATACGCATGCTCTGGTTTTTCTCTACGAAAACCCGAGAGACATCCTGCCGGATGAACCGGGTACACAATGGATCACGGATGCCCATGCCCATCGTGCAGGCTTGCTCGCAGCAGAGACAGCGGTGGTTCTGGCCAACTACCTGCGTGTGCTGGGTCATGATGCACGTGCCCATACCGTCACCAGCAGCGATGTGGACCTGAACAGACTGGCAATCAGTGCCGGATTGGCGACTGTGGAAAACGGCGAACTGAACCATCCCTACATCGGCACCCGGTTTGGTCTTTCCGCAGTCACGACCACGTTCGAACTGTCAAGTGATCAGCCGTTGCTGCCGCTAGCGGAACAGCCTGCTTCAGCCTTTGGCCTGACCTGGAAGCTGGGCACCCGCTCGAACAAGAATGCCGCTAATGCGGTGCCCTATGCCAGGCGACGCTTCGTTGATGGTGCGCATCCCTTCGAACGTCTCAAGCGAGTGGAAGAGCCAACCACCTTCATCGACGAGCTTCGGGTTGCGCGTGTGCCCAAACGTGCTGACATGTTTGCACGAGCGCAGTTCGGCGATATGGGAAAGAAGCTGCAGGACGCTGCCAAGGGAGGCCACTACGTTCGCAAGGCTGCGCCTTCAATGGCACAGAGACGAGCACTGGGTGCCTTTGTCCTGCTGCAGGACGGCACCCCTTCAGCGGACAGAGTGCAACTGGATCCGGCCGAGGCCGCCAAGCTCGTCAAGGCGACCAGCTACTTTCTGGGCATCGATGCCGTCGGCATATCGCGCTGTCCGGAATGGACATGGTACAGCCATGATGCTCGCGGCGAAGTCCTGGAGCCGCCGCATGACCAGGCCATCAGCATGGTCATCGACCAGGGTTATGAAACCATGGATGGCTCCTCCGGCGATGACTGGATCGCCGTGGCGCAGTCCATGCGCGCCTATCTCAGATTCTCGCTGCTCGGCGGCGTCATCGCCAAGCAGATCCGCAATCTGGGTTACAGCGCCAAGGCACATACCGTCATGGACGGTGAAGTACTGCAACCCCCGTTGATGCTGCTGTCGGGACTTGGCGAAGTCAGCCGCATTGGCGAGGTCATTCTGAACCCCTACCTCGGGCCTCGTCTGAAATCCGGAACGGTCACCACCGATCTGCCGATGACACACGACAAACCGATCGATTTCGGTTTGCAGACCTTTTGCGAGAGCTGCAACAAGTGCGCACGTGAATGCCCGTCGGGCGCCATCACCGCCGGCCCGAAAACCATGTTCAACGGCTACGAGATCTGGAAGTCCGACAGCCAGAAATGCACTACCTACCGGATCACCACACCGGGCGGCGCCATGTGTGGTCGATGCATGAAAACCTGCCCGTGGAATCTGGAAGGGATCTTCAAGGAATCGCCTTTTCGCTGGGCAGCCATGAACATCCCGAAAATGGCGCCCCTGCTGAGCAAGCTGGACGACGCCGTGGACAACGGCAGCCTCAACCCGGTCAAGAAGTGGTGGTGGGACCTCGAGATCAACGAGGACGGTGGTTACCGTCCCACCACCAGGCCTGTCAATCAACGCGGCTTGCAGAAGGATCTGGACCTGAAGTTCAAAGACCAGACGCTGGCTGTCTACCCGGCCCCCCTTGCGCCGCATCCCTATCCCTACCCGTTTCCCATGGATCGTGAGGCGGGAATCGAAGCCTACAAGGCGATGATCTCGGCTCGGGAGTACAAGGCCCGGCTGGATGCAGGCGACAGCTCAGTCGTCCATCGCTATACCGCAGAAGGCGAAAGCCCCGTCATTCAGGTGGAAATCAGTCGCGCAGAAACGATGGCGGAAGGTATCTCGAAATACGAGTTCAAGCCGGTACACGGCGGCGAGCTGCCCGAATGGCAAGCCGGCGCGCACCTGGACCTGGTGGTCGCCCCGGAGTATCTGCGGCAATACTCCATGTCCGGTAATCCTGCCAATCGTTCATGCTACCAGATAGGCGTATTGCGAGAGGATGGCGGCCGCGGAGGCTCGGCCTTGTTGCACCGTATCTTCACCCCGGGCCGCAAGCTGTTCATCTCCAGGCCCATCAACCACTTCCCGCTGTCGACCGAGGCCAGCAAATGCTTTCTCATGGGCGGTGGCATCGGTATCACACCAATGATTGCCATGGCCCATGAACTGCACGCACAGGGTCGCGATTTCATCATGCACTACTCGGGTCGTTCTCGTGCCTCCATGGGTTTTCTCGATGATCTGGCCAAGACTCCCTGGCATGACAAGGTGTGCCTGCACATCAGTGATGAAGGCAGTCGCCTTGATCTTGAGCATGCCTTGAGTGGTTACATGAATGGCTGGCACATCTACACCTGCGGTGCCAGTCGCTACATGGACAGTGTCATGCACGCCGCCGAACAAGCCGGCTTTCCCGAAGAGGCACGCCATCTGGAATATTTCTCGGTGCCTGAGCAACCGGAGTATATCAACCACGAATTCTCGTTGAAACTGTCACGCAGTGGCCAGCAGTTCTGTGTACCAGCGGACAAGAGTGCAGCCGATGTATTGAATGAAAACGGCATAGCCGTGGACGTCAAGTGCAGCGACGGCATCTGCGGCGTATGCAAATGCACTCTGAATGCAGGGGATGTCGAGCATCGTGATTTCGTTCTGTCGAAATCGCAACGCGAAACGACCATGATCCTGTGTCAGTCACGGGCCCTGAAGGACGGTGGTGTCGTAGAGATCGATCTATAGCGCGTGCCCACGCCGTGGTGCTCGACGAACAGGAGATCCCCGGTGGGGGCCGGGATCTCCTGGTACTTTTTCCCACGTCTGAAGACGATTCGCCGCTGTGCATGTGCATGCAAGGCTGCTCGATTTTCGGAAGTTGTTGACAGCCTTGTCAGCCGCCAGATTCAGCGACAATCAGTCTTGCCACTCTTCGCGTCGGGCAAGTGCATTGCGCCTCAACAGGCCGGCGTCTGTATCCACGGCAATGAACAGTGCACCGGCCTCGGCGGCTTCCCGCAGAAAGCTCTGATCAAGCGTCAGAATGCCTGCAGGCATGCCAGCCTTGCCAATACGGCGCACAGCATCGATGACGGCTGCCTTGACCTCGGGGTGTGAGGGTTCACCGGGATGACCCATGGAGGCCGCCAGGTCTGCCGGGCCGATGAACAGGCCATCCACGCCATCGACCGCGGCAATCTCTTCTATGTTGGACAGCGCCTCCGTCGTCTCTACCTGTACCAGCAGACAGATTTCCTCATGAGCGATTTTCGCGTAATCCTTGATGGCGCCATAGCGACTGCCCCGTGTCATGCCAGCGACCCCTCGAATGCCCGCTGGTGGATAACGTACGGCCGCAACAGCGTCTCGGGCTTCCTCGGCATTCTGCACATAGGGAATCAACAGACTCTGTGCACCGCAATCCAGCAGCTTCTTGATTTCAACCGGATTGTTCCAGCCCGGCCGGACGATGGTGGTGACATCGTACGGGGCTGCAGCCTGCATCAGAGGCATGGTATCCACCGGGCCCATGGCCGCATGTTCCGTGTCCAGCAACAACCAGTCATAACCGCAGGCAGCCAGCATTTCCACAGCACCAGAGTCCGGGAAGGAGCACCACAATCCAATCTGTCGACGGCCGTCCTTCAATGCGGCCTTGAAGTGGTTCTTTGGCAAATCCATGGTGGTCTGTTCCTCAGTAGTGTATGCGGCCAACCTTGCGAAGCTCTTCCGGCGTGGTGGTGGGAAGGCCGAAGAATTCCAGATAAGCGGGTATCTGTTCGAACAGCATATCAGTACCGATCTGAGTGAGACAGCCTCGTTCTCTGGCAGCGGCGAGAAACGCGGTTTCTTTCTGCTTCATGACCACTTCCCCGACGAAGGTATCCGGCGACAGGCGATCAACATTCAGCGGCATGGGATCACCGGCCATCATGCCCAGAGGTGTGGCATTGATGACAATGTCCCAACCCGACGGATCATTCGAACCGCTGCTGATGTCGATAAGCGGATAGTGCTGGCGCAGCTTCGCGGCCAGGCGCGCCGTCGACTCGGCATTGATATCGAACAGACCCATGCGGCTCACACCGGACTCAGCCAGTGAAGCTGCGATGGAGGATCCGACGCCACCTGCACCAACCACCAGCGCAGATGAACCTGCAATCGTTCGTACTTTTCTCTTCAGACCTCGGGTAAAGCCTTCACCATCGAACATGTCACCGACAAGCGTGCCTTTCCCATCACGCTTGACGGCGTTGCAGGCGCCGCATATCTGCACGGCGGTACTGGCCTCATCCAGCAATGCTGGCGTCGTCATCTTGTGGGGCATGGTCACCAATGCCCCGATGAAGTTGCGCTGGCGTGCCAGCAGCGGCAGGAAAGCGGCGTAATCCTCGGCTTCACAGCCCATGGGCACGACCACCACATCAATGCCCCGCGCTTCGAAATACGGGTTGTAGATCATCGGAGCGCGAAAGCTCTCGGTTGGCACACCCAGATGCGCAATGAACCTGGTGTGACCCGAAATGAGCTGCGTCATGGTATAGAGTATTCCGCGGGTTCAAGGCATGAAAACAGTTCAGCGACTATAACGCCATTGCAAGACGATGACCCTGTGGCCATGCCTGTCAGGCAAAGGCACTCTTCGCACCACTGCTCTGCTGCATCCTGAATATCGATGAACTGTCCGGCGGTGGTGGCAAGGGCATCCGAATGGGTACATCAGCCAGCCTGGGCTGCATGGACTGTTCACCACAGATTGTTCGCTCGTTGAGCGCTTGCCAGAACTCTGTCTGGCTCATGCCGGTAAACGCACTGGTACTGCCTGCAATCGGCCATGCATCGGCGGCACCACATTCGTACAACAGCAACAGGCGAGCCCGGTCCGACAGGTTAGGTGCCGAGCCATGCAGTGTGCGCACATGATGAACACTCATGCTGCCAGCCTTGCCGGTCAGCGCTACCGCCTTGCTGACATCAAACGCAGGATCGTCCGGGTTGATGGCGCCACTGAATACACCCTTGTTCATATGGCTGAGCACGGGCCCCCGATGGCTGCCGGGAATGACCAGCAACGGACCGTTGTCGATGTCCACATCGCCAAGCAGGATGCCCACTGCCAGCATATCGTCATTGGTATGTGGGTAGAAAGCCCAGTCCTGATGCCACTCCACCGCAGCACCACCACCCGGTGCCTTGGTGTTCAGCTTGCTGGTATGCAGGCGAATGTCCGGCCCGACCAATGAACCCAACATGGAGGTGATTCTCTCACTCCTGAGTACCTCCCAGAATGCCGGGTGTTGCGTGTGAGGAAGCTTGATTCGAGTCAACCTGGGCTCGTCCTTGCAGTGCCCCTCATCCAGGTCATAGACATCGTTGCTCTGAGTGACATCTCGAGAAGCATCGATAAAGGTGCTCGTGACCCCTTGCAGGAGTTGCAACTGATCTTCACTCAACGCGTTCTCAATCATCAGGTAGCCGTTTTCCTGATAGAAATCGGTCTGGTCCGTGCTCAACATCGTATCGCTTCTCTCAGGGATGCTCATGACTTCGGTAACATATCCTGAAGGCCATGTTTCGGCAAGACGTTGTGTCTGAGTCAGGTCATGTTCGGCCAAGACGTCGTGTCTGAGTCAGGTCATGTTCCGGCAAGGATTCGCGGCTGAGTCAGGTCATGTTCAGGCAAGGCGTCGCGGCTGAGTCAGGTCGTGTTCCGGCAGGGCATCGCGTCTGAAGCCAGGCTCTTGTCAGGGAATCGAGCAGTGGGACGGAGCAAGCCTTTACGGCCTGCTCCTGGATTTTCTCGCTCATGCACTGTCACCGACAGACTCGGATCAGGAAAGTACCTGAACACCAATCATTCGCCCATGCATCAATCAGGAAAACACCCGCTTCAGGACGGGCACACGTGACAGCAGCAGATGGTCCAGCGCCATGACCGTCAACAGTGTGATACCGGCCAACGGGAAGAACAGAGAGATCGCCAGACCGGTCATTGTCGCGCCTCGCCATTGAGGCATATTGGTGGGCATGGGCGGAGCCACCAGTCGCCCCGCCGTGGACGGGCGACGCTTCCACCACATGATCACGCCGCTGATGCACAGGAAGATCACAGCCAGACAGAACACCGTGTTCAAGGCGATATTCCACAGACCCAGTGTGCCCATGTGAAAACCGACACCAGCGGCCATGGCCTGTCCGTAGATGGAGTAATCCTGAAAGGCGATATCTGCGAGTACCTTGCCACTGTACTGATCGACATGAACGGTGCGATCAGTGGTGGCATCAGTGCTGTCCGAACTCATTGAATCACGTGAAATGGTCCAGACCGCTGTATCGCTCTGTGGAATATTCAGTTGAAAACGCTGGTCGAAGCCGATGGTTCGTGCGAAGGCCGCAAGACTGTCGATGTCAAGGGGTTGCTCGGGCAATTGCTCCACAGAACCTGCTTGTGAACCTGACGCCGGCATGGGTGTCTGTTCCAGTGCCCACGGGACCTGTTTCGTACCACCGTGGTTCATGCTGGCATGCAGCGAATCGGATTGAGGTGCACCGTATTTCTCGGCCGGGAAGGTGTTCCAGGCCTGCATCAGCTTTTCACCCCAGACACCGGCCCAGGATAATCCGGAGATCAGGAATACGAACAACAGAATGGATACCCATGCCCCGACACTGACATGCAATGATTTCCACAGACTTCGACCTCTGGCCCTGACATTCGGAATCAATGATGCCAGCAGGTTCTTCTTCCTGGGCCACCACAGATACAGGCCCGTGGCAATGAGCACGACGCCCAGAGAGGCGGCAACTTCAATCAGGCGATCACCGGTCGTTCCCAGCAGCAGGCTGCCATGGATAGTGTCGAACAAGCTGTACCAGCTGTTTTCTCGCGATGATTCTCCCAGTACCTCGGCGGTATAGGGGTTGACTGCGACAACCAGCGTTTCATCCATGGTTTTCAGGCCGAATAGGGCCGCCTGCTCGGGCGACAGCGGCGCAATGTACTGGACCAGTTCACCGTCAGGAACAGCGCTCTGTGCAGCTTCAGCCTGGCGTGAGACGGCCATTGCCTGACCTTCAGCTGCCACCGTGATTCGTTCACCGTCGCGCCCAGCCAGAGTATTGGTCCACAGCATGGCCAAGCCGGTGATGGCGAGTATGAGTAGAAAGGGAATGACATAGAGGCCGGCATAGAAATGCCACCGCCAGGCAGCAAGGTAGAGCTTGCTGTGGCTGGTCTCCACAGTTGCTGCGCGTTCGGACGCGGTGGGTGAAAAGGACGGATCGATGGTGTTCATGGGAGTCTTGTTGGCAGGCTGAGTGAAAGCGCGCAGACACACCAATACGCTACCGTGCAAACGCATCAGACAAAGGCGCAGCACAGCAGCCGCTCACAGGGATGCGATCGGCGCGTTTTCGGAATCGGAAACAGGGGAAGGCACGTACAGCTTGAAAGCGGGACGTGATGCTGCGATATCAGCCCAGCGGAGGCCCGCGGCTCGAAACAACCTGTCGGTACCAGCGAGGTACAACGGCAATGGCAAGTACCGGCGCACGCACTTCCTGGTTGAACTGCGGGTAGTCAGCTCGTTGCCAGGCACGTTGCAGCGCCATGACATCATGATGGGTGAGTACACAGTGGGAAGCGACATACTCGTCGCCGGTGTCACTGACAATCTCACCATCCGGCCCAACGGTTACCCGCAGCAGTTCGGTGCCACTGCAAATGACCACGGTGCGATACCCATCACCCAGCAGCAAGGTAGCAGTCAGTGCCACTTTGGGTGTCAGCAAGGATAATGCAAGCATCAACACCACAAGCAGACGCATGGCGCTGGAGGTTCGTCCTTGATGAAAATGCCGGCTGGTCATGCGCGGGAGTATATCGTAATCACTCGCCTCGTAGCGTGACCATTGTGCTGGAACCTCTATAGCCGTGGTGCATACAGTTTGTGGGCAGTGTCATGATGGATGGCCTGACGTTGCGCATCATTCAGAGAACCGAGCAGAACATCCAGATCATCCCGCCAGGTAACAGGTCGCGTAACCGCTGTCATCACGGGCCAGTTACTGGCATAGAGCAGACGAGACGAGCCAAACAGCTCAAGCAAGCTCTCCACATAGCTTGCCATGATGGTTCGATCCTTCGAGTTACCCCCTGCAATCGGCAAGCCGGACACCTTCACGAAGGTGTTCTGACAATCGGCCAGGTGTTGCATGGCGTTTTTCCAGTAGTCGATGTCAGCATCAATGTCCGGCAATCCGAAATGCGCGATGACCACCTGCGTATCCGTTGCCTGCTCACACAGATCTCTGACAGCGGCCAGCAGTTCAGGCGGTGCGAGAATTTCCAGCACCAGTCCCTGACGCCCCAGCTCGATAGCCAATGCCCGAACCCCGTCAGAACGCAAGTAGGCCTCGGGATCATCATCCAGCATGGGCGTCAAACGGATACCGCGAAAATCAGGATCATCCCGGTAGCGCCCCAATTCAGCGACAGGATCGGGTCCGCGCGCATCAACCCAGCCAATAACGCTCAGAATGGATTCATGAACCTTTGCCAGAGACAGGCAGAACTCGGTATGCGCCTGCGTTGCCGGTCCATGCACCAGCACCGCCGACGATGCCCCCGTGTCCTGCAGCATCTGCTCCATATCGGCAGGTAGAAATTCGCAACCTGTCAGCTGTGGAAACTGACGCAGCGCTATCAGTGTTTCACCACGGGACAGATCCCAGATGTGCACATGGGTATCAATCATGCCAGCTGCTCCTTGAACGGATTCACGATGCCGATATCATCCAGCGCCTCCCAGAGTGCATCCGGCACCGAGGTTCGAAGATCCTGCTGATTCGATATCAGCTGAGCGGGCTCCGCCAGACCGAGAATCAATCGATCAACGGCGGGATGACGGCTACAGTAATGCAAGGCAGCCTGCTTCAGTGTCACGCCATACTGCTCGCAGACATCGGCAATCTGCCGAACGCGATCACGTATCGCCTGGCTGGCAACGGTATAGTCATAGCGGGCGACTGGATCATCCGGGCCCGTTGCGAGTATCCCCGAATTGAACGGTGCAGCCAGTTCCACCTGCGTACCGGTAGCTTGACAGGCGGGAAACAGCCGCAACGCAGCACTGCCTTGCAACAGGCTGTAACAGTTGGCGACCATCAGCGTATCGAGCGGCACTCGCTCCATCAGCCTTTCATGCGTTGCCGATACATTACTGCCGCAGCCGATTCGTCCGATGACACCCTGCTCCTTCAGTTCATTGAGCGCAGGCCAGGCACCCTGTACGGCCTCTTCGATATGCTCATCACAGTCGTGTATGAAAACAATATCGAGTCTGTCCGTGCCCAGGCGTTGCAGACTCAGCTCGACTGACCTCAGGGTCGCATCGCGAGAATAATCGCGACTGTCTCCGCTATTGTCCTTGGGGTTGGTTACTCTGGCGGCATACGGTCGAAAACGACCGACCTTGGTCGACAGAATGTAGTCTTCCCGCGGCACACCCTGCAGCAACTGTCCCAACCGTTCCTCGGAAAGACCACCGCCGTACAACGGCGCCGTATCGAATCGATTGATACCCAGAGACTGCGCACAGCTGAATATCTGTTGCGCGGATTCATCCGACACCGGCGCCGTATTGGTGGTACCGAGCAGGCCGAACCCCAGACCCAGGCTTGCCGTTGAACTCATCGTATCCGGCCTCCATTATCCGGGTTGAAGAAGAAGGCCTGTTCGGTGTCGAACGCCATTTCCACCGAATCGCCAGCCTGGATGACAGCGCGCCCGTCAGCCTTGCCGATAACCGGCACCCCATCGAGCTTGAAGTGCACCAGCTTTTCGGTGCCCAGCTGCTCGACCAGATCCACAATGACCCGCGAACGAACACCCGGCACGACAGAGCCATCACACAGGTGAATATCATCCGGGCGCATGCCGAAGCGCAGGCTATCCCCTTCAGCCACACCTGACGGTATCTGGCAGGCAAGAACACTCTCACCCATGCGGATACCGCCCTTGTCGACCACGGCGTCGGCGATGTTCATCGGAGGACTTCCCATGAAACCTGCCACGAATTCGTTGGCCGGGTCATGAAATATCTCATCCGGCGTGCCCTGCTGCTCGATGACACCACCGCGCATGACCACGATCTGATCAGCCAGCGTCATGGCTTCCACCTGATCGTGCGTGACATACACGATGGTATTCTTCAATCGCTGATGCAGCAACTTGATCTCGGCGCGCATCTGACCGCGCAGCTTGGCATCCAGATTCGACAGCGGTTCGTCAAACAGAAATACTTCCGGGTTCCTCACGATTGCGCGACCCATGGCCACTCGCTGGCGCTGTCCACCGGACAAGGCGCCAGGCTTGCGCTCCAGCAACTCATGCAATTCGAGGATGTCAGCCACATCCCGTACCCGTTTGTCGATCTCATCCGCAGGCACACGCGCCAGCTTCAACGAGAATGCCATGTTCTGATACACCGTCTTGGCCGGGTACAGTGCGTAGTTCTGGAAGACCATCGCGATACCGCGATCCTTCGGCCGCAGATCGTTGACGACCCGGTCGCCAATGATGATCTCTCCCGAGCTGACAGACTCCAGCCCTGCGATCATGCGCAAGGTAGTGGACTTGCCACAGCCGGAAGGCCCCACCAGAACCGTGAACTGTCCCGGTTGCATATCGATATCGATACCGTGCAATACCTGAATCGCGCCATAGCGCTTGACCAGATTACGAATAGCTATGTTAGACATACTGTTGAATGCTCAGGCTACTTGAGTGATCACGTGCGGTTACGTGATTCATTGATCAGATACAACATCGTGAAAATGGCGGAGATTCCCAGGATGGTGACCGCCGCGGTGGAGGCGCGACTGAACTCGAAATCAACGAAGGCCAGTCGGTAAGTCAGCGTTGACAGAACTTCTGTTGAACGGCCAGGACCACCACCGGTGGTCAGCCAGACCAGAGGAAACAACTGGAAGGTCCAGATGAGGTCAAGTAATGCAACCCCGTAGATGACCGGTTTGAGTTGCGGCACGGTCACGTGCCAGAACTTGTGGAAGAAGTTGGCACCATCGATATCCGCCGCTTCGTACAGTTCACTGGGGATCGATTGCAGTCCGCTGAGAAAGCTCACCATGATGAAGGGATATCCCCGCCAGGTGGATATGATCAGTAGCGACCACATGGCCAGATCAGGATCACCGAGCCAGTCCAGCGGTTCACTGACCAGTCCGATCGACTGCAAGGCATAGTTGACAACGCCAAAGGGGTTGAGCAGCAATTGCCAGTTCAAGGCCACGACAACGGCCGTGAAGATCCACGGCAGTATCAGCAGGGAACGAAACACGGTACGCGCCTTGGGATGTATATCGGCATTGACCAGCATGGCGAGTATGGTGCCCACCAGAAGATGCCCCACGACCGATCCGATGGTGAACACGGCCGTATTGAACAGCGCACTCCAGTAGCCACTGTCACCCAGCATGTCGGCATAGTTCTGCAATCCGACAAACGTCGGATCCGGTTCGATGATGACATTGTCGTACAGGCTGTACTCGATCACCTTGTACAAGGGCACGGACAGCAAGGTGCCCAGAATGAACAAGCCCGGTAACAGGAACCAGTACGGTGTTGCCTGACGTAATAATTTCAGTATCACGCTATGTATCTACTCGGTATACGGTTGGGGAATGCGCCAGTTGCTGGAGAGACGACAACGTGTCCCCTCTCCAGGCAGTCAACTGCTGTCAGTTCAGCAGTTCGAGCCAGCGAGCCTGTACACGGCTTGCGGCTTGCTGAGGTGTCTGATCACCAGCCAGCATCGACTGGATTTCCTCGGTCATGACCGACCAGCTGGCAACCGTCTTCGGCGCTTGTCGCAACTCTTCCACCGACTCATCGTTTTCCAGAATGTTGCGCTGCGCCGTGAAGATCGGATCCTCACCCGAGTCCTCGCCAAGTGCATCCAGATTCCCCGGCAGCGCGCTCGCAGCGGCGGCCATGCGGCCATTGACATCGCCCGACATCAGAAAGGAGATGAACTTCCACGCCTCTTCCTTGTGCTTCGAGTCCGCTGCCATGCCCAGTTCCCAACCATGAACTCGGTAGGCTTCCTTGTTCAGGACAGGCACTCGAACCAGCTCGTACTCCAGTTCGGGGTTACGAGCCACAATGGCGCGAGCGTGCACTGCTGGTGAAATGAGAAACCCGGTTCGTCCGGCGATGAACTCTTCCAGATCGACACCACCGGTACGCGAAGCCGCTCCTGGCGCCAGGGCTCCTGCCGCATTGAGTTCCTGCAGGAATGTCAGCGTCTTGACGACATCCGGATTGTCAAAGTCAGGCTCGATACCGTCTACTATTCTGCCCCCTGCCGTATACAACAGTGGCAGGAAGGTCAGGATGGGGCCATTTGCAGGGGGCTGCGAAGAGAAAGGCATGCCGATGCCCGATGTGCCGTCCTCCAGTGCGGATATGGCGATCGCCATGCTCTTCAGCTCTTCCCAGTTCTCCGGCGCCTTGTCAAAGCCGGCCTTCTGCAACAAGCCTCGATTCACATGCATGACGAAGGGAAAGGCATTGAGTGGCACCATCCAGGTACTGCCGTTGATCTTGCCTATCGGGGCCTGTACCAGTCTGTCGACCTCGAAGCCCTTGTCATCTCGTGCCAGATACTCATCCAGCGGCTCCAGAATCTTCATGTCCAGAAATTCGGACGTCCAGGGCATGTTCAGACCCAGTACATCCGAGCCCACACCGATGGCCCGGTTGGTGACAATACTCTCTCGCACCTTGCCAAACGGCTGAGTCACCAGTTTGACCGTGATGTCCGGATTGGCAGCCTCGAACTCCTCCACGATAGTGTCGTAAAAATCAGCATTCTGCTCGGCGGCAAACCATTGCAGCCATTCTATCTGCGTCGCGGCATGCGCCTGACTACTACCCAGTGCCAGAAGCACTGACGCCACAAGACCTTTCATTTTCGGTTTCATTGTATTTTCCTCGGGTGGTAATACCTGGTGTGTGGATCAACCTTTCACGCCGCCGGCCGACAGACCCGACACGACATATCGTTGAACAAACATGAACAACAGCAAGACCGGAACGGATCCGATGACAGAAAAAGCCATCATCTCGTCCCATTTCAGACCGAACTCCCCAACCAGCATCGATATGCCCACGGGTACCGTTCTCATTTCGGTGCTGCGCGTCAGTGCCAGAGCAAACAGGAACTCATTCCAGGACAGCAGAAAGGTGTAGACCGCTGTGGAAATCAACCCCGGTGTCGCCATGGGCAGCAGTACGCTGAACAAGACCCGGAATGGCGAACATCCATCGATGATGGCGGCTTCATCGAAATCCTTGGGAATCGTGTTCAGATACGCATTCATCATGATGATCGCGTACGGCAGGCCGAACGTCAGATAGGTGACGATCAAACCCAGATGGGTGTCGTACAGGCGTAGCCAGACAATCACACCGAAGAACGGAATCAACAGCGTGATGGTCGGTACCATCTGCGTTGCGATGACAAACAACTTCGCAGCCTGATCACCGAAGAAACGATAGCGAGAAAAGGCGAACGCTGCCAGCGTGCCGATGATCAGTGACAGGAAGGTCACGGCAAGACCAATCAGATAGCTGTTGATGATGAAGGTGCGAAAGGTCTCGTTCTGCAGAACCTTGATATAGCCGTCAAGCTGGAAATTTTCCGGTATCAGCTGTGGTGGTAGTGAAAAGGTATCGGTCGTCGGTTTGAACGAGACGGACAGCATCCACAGAACGGGGAATGTGATGACCACAACGGCCAGAATCAGCGCCAGATAGAGACTCACGCGAGTGATCCGCACCCGGGTGGCTTCACGCAACCACGGCTTCTTCGGGCTGACCACGACGCGGCTGATCTGGCCGCTCATGAGTAGACCTTCAAGGTGCAGTTCTCGATGAAATCCCAATCAAGATCGATTCCCAGACCCGGCGCCTGCGGCAGGTAGGCCACGCCGTTTCGAACATCGATCGGCTCCTTGAGACCAATGGCAAACAGATGCTCTGGCACCAGCACTTCGAACATCTCCGTGTTCTTCATGGCAGCGGCACAATGCAGATTGACCAACTCCAGTGGGTGGTAGATCGCCGTATGAATCTCGCAGTTCATTGCGAATGCCTCCGCCAGATGGGCCGTTTTCATGAGTCCCGTCACCCCGCCCGACCAGGAGGCATCGGCCCGCACGATATCCACGGCGCGGGTGGCGATCATTTCAGCGACACCGCCCGGATGGTTCTCGGCGGTCTCCCCGCCCACAATGGGAATATCCAGTGTGCGGGCCAGCTCTCTGATGGAACCGATGTTCTCGTCGTACAGCGCCTCTTCCAGCCAGTAATAGTCCAACTTTTCCAGCATGCGTCCGAAGGCCAGATTGTCATGAAAACTCAGGGAACCCACGGGATCACTCATGAGGCGAAAGTCAGGCCCTACCGCTTCCCGACAGGCACGATGTGCCGCGAAGTTGATTTCCTTGTCCGCCGGCGGATGCAATTTGTAACCAGCCCAGTTGCGATTCTTCAAAGCCAGTGCTTCAGCCGCATACTCCTCCGCGCTATTGAGCGTCAGTGAGCTGCCATAGATCGGCAGGCTGTCCCGATAAGCGCCGAGATAGCGATACAACGGCAAACCTGCGGCCTTGGATGCCAGCAACCAGGTGGCAATATCGAACGGCGCCAGTGAGTAGCCGGGGGTAAAATTCCAGGCGCGGTTGAGCTTGCGGAACTCGTGCCAGTTGCGCTCACGGTATTCCGGATCCTTGCCCAGAAAGAAGGGCTTTATCATCTCTTCGGCCACAGCCCCCATGGCAATGGCGCTGCGTCCAGCAAACCCGAATGTATCGACACTGATGCCTTCATCCGTGTGGAACTGCAAGGCGAGGAACTCGAATGACAAGGGCTGGCCGTCCTTCAGCTTGTACTCGGTTTCCGGTGCATGACGACAGGCACGTATGGAAATATCGGTAATCTTCACACCTTGGTTCCTCTTCAGTGACCAGCCACGTAGGCTGAATGTTCAGTCGTATAGAAATCCAGCGTACTGGCCCCGACCGAGCCGATACCCAGGCCGGAATTGCGTATCCCGACAAAGGGCATGTTGTCATCCGGCACGGTGCCGTGATTGATGTGGATCATGCCGGTCTGCGCCTCGGACAGAGCGCGCGATACAAGGCGGACACGATCGGTAAAGACGGCACAGGTAAGTCCAAATCGGGAGTTGTTGAGCAGCGCCAGAGCTTCGCCGTCACTGCCATAAGGCTGCAGTGTCAACACCGGTCCGAATATCTCTTCCTGCACCGCCACGTTTGATGGGTCTTCGCACAGCAGCAGAGTCGGTTCGAAAAAACGACCCGTCGGTGCATCGTTAGGAAACAGTCTCTTGCCACCGAGCAGACATTGCGCGCCGCTGTCTGTCGCTTCATGAACCAGACGGTCGATCTTGTCTATCTGATCCTGCGTGGTAATCGGCCCGAGGGTGGTCCCCGCCTGACTACCGTGGCCTGCAACCAGATTCCCCAGTCGCTGCCTGAATCCTGCCACCACATCGTCAAGAATGTCCCGATTGACAATCACCCGACTGATGGAAGTGCAACGCTGACCCGAACACTGGAAAGCAGCGCCGACGATCGCATCCAGCGCGGCGTCCAGATCTGACACATCATCCAGAATGGCCGCATTCTTTCCGCCCAGCTCGAGCGACATGGGCTTCAGACCAGCCGCAGCAGCGATGGCGACCTTGCGCCCGGTATCGACCGATCCGGTAAACGATACCGCTCGAATTCTGTCGTCTGACACCAGCCGGGCTGCGACCTGCCCCTTGCCGTGTACCAGCGAAAGCGTACCTTCGGGAAATATGCCCTCACTGAGACTCACCAGTGCCACGGCTGCCGCCGGGCTGAACTCACTGGGCTTCAACACGACCGCATTACCGGTGACAAGCCCCGGTACCAGTTTGCGCAAGGGTGTCAGCACCGGAAAATTCCAGGGAGCGATGGCCAGCACCACGCCATGGGGACGTCGCATGATGATATTCAGAAAGTCGTCAGTTCGGCCTGGCAAGGTCGAGCCGGCATGGGAAGCCGCAAAGCTCAGCATCTGTCTGGCTTCACGCAGTGATTTGCCGATCTCGGCTTTGGACTCAGCCAATGGCTTTCCCTGTTCAGCCGTCATGCAGTCGGCAATGTCGTCGGTATGCGCTTCGATTTGTGTCAGCCATTGACTCACCGCATTGACACGTTGCGCACAGCTCAGTGAAGACCAGCTCTGGAATGCGGTTTGCGCACGCTCCAGCACTTCATCGATCTGCGTATCAGCGGCAATACAATAGCTGGCAACCACGGCTTCAGGTCGCGCAGGATCATTGCTCTGGAAGACCTCAGCGCTCTCCTGATTCTCCACAGAGGGCCAGGTAGCCGCCAATGGCTGTTGCTCTGTTCCGGATTGAATAGGTAGTTTCATGACAATGTCCTCTTACGCGTTTCCCAGTTCCTTGACGATGGCCGTGGCGCCGGCGCGCAGGAACGCCTGATCAGAGCCACCGGGCGCCAGCTGCATGCCTCGGGCATGCAAGGCCGCTGAATCGCTACCGCTGTACGGCAGGCAGCCCAGAACCTTGCCCTTGCGTACTGCGGTACTCTCAATGCTCTGCATGGCCTGCGTGAAAAGAGCTTCATCGAATTGTCTGAATACACCCAGAGAGGCGGAAAGATCGTTTGGCCCGACAAAGAAGCCATCGACACGATCCATGGACATCAGCGCTTCCAGATTCTCCAGTGCCTCTGGCGACTCGATCTGGAACAGAAAGGAGGTAGCCTCGTTAGCTTCGGCAAAGTACTCCAGAGGCAGATAACCCTGATCCGCTGCCGGAATGGCGCCAACGGCGACACCGCGTTTGCCTTCGGGTGAAAACAGCGCCGCAGACAGAATGGATGACGCCTGTGCAGGTGTGTCGACAGCGGGTGCCATGATGATATTTGCCCCGGCGTCCAGCACACGCTTGATCGCCCCTTCGGAATGATCCGGCAAGCGCACCATGACTGCCGTGTCATACACCAGCAAGGCCTGAACCTGAGCAGCCAGACCTGCAACCCCGCCCTGCCCGTGCTCCAGGTCGATCAACACATAATCAAGCCCTGCGCGAGCCATCAGAGCGGTAGCCTGCGGCAGGCCCAGTGTGGACCAGGCACCTGACAGATTCTGCCCGGTTTTCAATTTTTGCCGGAATAATCGCCCCTTCTCCAGGCTGCGTGGTAAGGATGCACTCATGCTCGCTGACTCTTCAGATTATGAATATGGACCCAGTCGCCACGCCTGATGGGGCAACTGGCAATACCGATGACGTAACCGTCCCGGACTATCTGCTCACCGACGTCCAGATCAACGAGCGCAATCTTGTGAAACTTGCTGATGTTCTGTGTGGCGATCAGTGCACCGATCGTTGCGGATTCAACAGGAGCGGCAGTGCGCTCATCAAGCTCAGCCCTTGTTCTGGCGCCACCTGAAGAACGAACATCCACTGAATCACCCGCGGCCACAAACTCAATGACATTGGCGACATGGTCACCTTCGGCCAGACGCAAGGCAGGCTTTGCTGCCTGTTCCTGGTGCCCCTCTACCCGGTTTGCAATCCTCATAGCGACTCTCCAAAACGAGAGATGCTTTCGCTACCTTCACCAACGGCTTCACCCCAGGTCAGGGTGCCTGACGCAATCTCCAACAGGGTCTGCAACGATGTGTCGATGCACTCTTCCATGCCGGATGTTCCTGCGATCAACGATGAACAATCCAGATCGATCTGCTGAGGCAGATTGCGCACGGTATCCTCATTGGCAGAGAGCTTGAGAGTCGGTGCAATGGCGCTGACATAACTGTTGCCGATACCAGTGGAAAACAGCAGCAACTGTGCGCCTGCAGCCACGAAACCGCTGAGTGACTCCGGCGTATAGGACGGGGCGTCCATCAGGTACAGCCCCTTGCCCCATGGTGCTTCGCTGTAGGCCAACACCCCATTAACCGGCGAGGTGCCACTCTTGGCAACCGACCCACTGGCCTTCTCTTCGATGGTTGACAGCCCGGCGTCGATATTGGCGCGGTTCGGGTTGGTATCAGTGAGTGAAATCCCCGCGTCACGTGCCATCGCCTCACGCCTCAGAACTGCTGTACGGATCGCCTCGCTCGTCTGCTCATCAACGCCCCGACAAGCCAGTTTCTCCTCGGTACCCAACCACTCCAGTGTTTCCCCCACGATCACCGTGGCCCCCTGCTCGACCAGTCGATCCGTGACACGCCCCATCAACGGATTGGCAGCGATACCGGAGGTAGGGTCGGACAAGCCACACTCCATACCCACGATCAGCTCCGATATGGCGTGTGGCGATCGTCGCTGACGTGAAATGTGTCGCATCAGTGCCGCGCCACAACGGAAGGCTGCATCGGTCATGCGCAAGGCATCATGCGCGACGTCCTGATAGCTGACGGCCTCAACCTCCTTGCCAACCGACTGCAGCGCAGTCAGCAAAGACTCACTGCGCAGACGATCCGCGCTCAATATCAGGACAGCACCGACATTCGGGTTGGCCGCCAGTCCGACCAGTGTCGCCAGTTGTCTCTGTGCATCGAATCCGATCAAGCCCATGCCATAGGCGGTAGACGCCAGTACGGAGCCCGGCAACATGGCGTGAAGCCGTCTTGCCGTGGGTTCGGTAAGACCGGTCGCATTCAGGATGAGCAGATGATTGCGTACACCGGGCCGACCCGCCTCCCGGGAATACCCGAGAAAATGTGTTCCTGCTGATTCACACATAAGAACTTAATTGATATCTCATCTGAGCGCTCAGTTGAGTATGCCAATCGATTCCGAATGTGTCAACATGTATTCAAACCATGGGATGCAATATCGCAGCGAGGATGAAACGGATGAATATGCCGGCAGTGAAGAACACGCCACACGATAAAGGGGTGACCGATGACAACGGCGATGCCGGGAACAGCACTCCGGATGGCAACGGCATGAAGCCTGCTACCGAGTCAGGCGATTCACTGGTCACGTTGAGGGAGACGGCCTACAAGCAGTTCATGAGCGGCTTGCTGCGACGCGAATTCCGCCCGGGCAGGCTGATCAGCCAGCGGGAAATTGCGCGGGTAACCGGCAGCTCACTGGCCTCGGTACGAGAAGCGCTCAAGCGCCTGGAAGGCGAACGCATTGTCGAGCTGCTCCCCAAACGAGGCATTCTCATCCGTGAAGTGCGGCAGAAGGATATTGCCGAGGCCTACGATGCCCGCATGCTCATCGAGAACCATGCGATTGGCAGCTATATCAAAAGCTGTTCGCCAGAGGACATCGACCGCTTCATTCGAGATACCCAGGCTGTAGTCGATGCCAAGCCGACGTCCAGCGAGGATCAACTGGCACAGCTGGATAACAGGATTCGGCTGGACAGGGAACTTCACCGAGCTATCGTGGCCGCGCTCGACAATACCCCCTTGGCAGATGCTCACGCCAAGATCGAAACGACAATGCTACTGGCACGATTGAACCTGCCGCCTCTGTTCCATAGTCGAGGTCCAGCGTTCGACGAGCACCTGATCTTGTTGGAGGCACTGCGTAAGGGCGATATCAAGGAGGCGCGGTCGGCGCTACGCCAGCATCTGGTGCAAGCGCGTGAACGTGCCATGCAATCTACCGAGCCCTGACAATCGGTGGCCGAGATGCCTCTGATCAAGCATGGCGCTCGACATCCAGTGCATTCAGACAAGCTGCTGAGCAGGATCATGGCCCGCCGGATTCGAATACTTCCGCACCGGTCTTCGGGCTGGTTTCAGCGTGATCGCTGCAGGCAATCGGGTGTGGTACAACTCTGTCGCAAGCAAGCCATCAAGGCCACAGCCCGGGACGTGGATCGGTGCCCATCATGGGTCCTTCAACGACTTGATGAGCCCCCCCCCTGTCAAGACGAGGAGCGTTTTCGCCTCTGTTCAGCTGAATGCGTCGCCTCGCACAAGGCGTACCGTGTGCTTCGACCACCTCCGGGGAGTTTGTACAAACAGCCCTTGGCGACGAGATCTGCCAGTTCTCGAGTGGAGGTTGCCTTGCTGACCCGACCCAGACTGCCATATTTGCTGGCGTTGATGCCGTCGACGAATTCCTCCCCCCAGCCGTCCAACATGCGATTGAGAATCTTGACCTGTCGCTCGCTCAAGATCGTTTGTGCCTGCAGTCGCCAGAAGCGTGCCTTGCGGATGACCCGTTCAAACCGTTGCTGTCCTTGCAGCATGGCATCGTTGAGAACATCCAGAAACCAGCTCAGCCAAGGCGTGATGTCCAGACTGCCACGCTGGCTCTTTTCGAGAATGTCGTAGTATTGGGTGCGACGCTGCATGATGGCCGCACTGTGTGAATAATAACGAACGCTGACGCCTTCTGCCTGCGCCAGAGCCCGATCGGTCAAGGCACGCGCCACGCGTCCATTACCATCGTCGAAAGGATGTAGCGTGATGAACCACAAATGGGCTATCCCGGCCCGCACGAAAGGGTCAACGTCCTTTTGGGGTGGCCGATTGAACCAGCGTGTAAACCTCTTCAGCTCCGCGTCCAACCGGCTACCCGGAGGCGCTTCGAAATGAACCGTAGGCCTGTCGATTCGTCCGGATACCACCTGCATGAGGTCATCTCCCCGAAGCTTGCCGATGCGCAAGGTCTCGGTCAGCGATGAGCCGGTGAACAACGACGCTTGCCACTGACACAGGGTTTCGATACTCAAGGGAGTGTCGATCTGCGTAGTTGCCTCCAGTAACAGCTGTACCAGCGAATCGGTCTGCTGATTGCCGTGTTTTTTCGGGTCAGGGAAACCTGCCTTGTCCAGACCCAGCTGTGTGATGACCGACGAACGCAGTGAGGCAACATCCAGGTGTTCACCCTCAATCTCGCTACTGCGCAAGGCCGAGGCTATCAATGCATCGACATGCGCTGCATTCAGCTCCTCGCTACTGGCCCTGCCCTCCTGAGAGCCGGACAGGGATTCATGTTGCGCGAGGAGATGCGCGCGGCGAACTGCCACCTCCTCAAGTCGTGAGTGCAGCTCTTCAGGCTGCCAATGAAACGCAGGACCGCCCTTTCCCTGCCAACCTTCAAGCTCCCAGATGTACATGATTTTCCACGTTGCGACAGTGCATGTGAGCCGAATACCACCGATTATTCGGCTCAGCTGTTGAGCCGAATAGTAGCAGGTATTTGGCTCGAGATCGACCGATTACCGCCAGGCTCAAACGATGAACGGGCAACAGCTCATTGCTGCCATGGAGCCTTCACAGGCAAGGTAACGGTGTCCCGCAACGCCTCGTGGGTCGCTCGCGCGAGTGCGCAACAACCGCTTTCTGTCAGAATTCGGGGGATAGTGCCAGGCCTGCATTTGAACGATATGAGGAATCCTCCAACTACCAGCCTGAGCCGAACTCCCGAAGAGCAACAGCGATATGTCAGGCAGACAGCAAGACGTAGCGGTGGCCCGTCTGACCACCGCTACATGCCCTCTGAGACTCAAATCATCCTGCACTCGTGATGCGTGTGCGAATCCTGTCAGGCCGGTACGGAATCATTCTTGACCTCGATCCTTTTCGTTTTCTTCACCTGCTCCTCAGGCTTCTGGATAGCGACGGTCAGTACACCGTTCTTGAATACCGCATTGATCTTGTCGGCATCGACATCAAAGCCCAGCGGAATCCGACGCACGAACTGTCCCTGCGATCGCTCCACCAGGTGATAGTTCTTCTCCTTTTTCTCCGATTCTGTCGACTTTGTGCCCTCAATGACCAGCGTTTCATTGTTGACAGAGACTTCAACGTCGCCATGCTCCACGCCTGGCAACTCGGCCTCGACCTGAATTTCCCCATCCGTCTCGCTGATATCCACCCTCGGTTGCAGTCTTTGCATGCCATTGCCCGATAGCATGAAAGTGCCTGGGGATGCCAGTGTGGAATCTCGAAACTGATTGAAAACCCGGTCTATCTCATTATGCAGATTACTGAACACATCAGTGCTGGGCTCACGACTGAACAAGGTACTCATGAGTGAATTTCTGGTCATTGTGCATTCCTCGACAAACTCCATTGAAAAACAGAAAGACGATGGAATCGCAATCTCCTTGCACATCACACCGATCAACGATTCCATTCATCTGCCTGGCGCATTTGCAGTCTTGCGCATTGATCAATCGCTGATATTGACCTGCATCAAATTTTTCAAGGATGCAATCTACGCCGCCTGGGTCGGTCAATCACGCTGTTCATGCACACATTGTTTGTTCAGCCACCACGGCCAGACCATAACCGGTGCTCCCCATCTCCTCATCCCGTTTGATAAACGCCGTTGAAGCGTTCTATGATTGTGTCAGATGAATGAACGGCACTCGGATTGGTCATTGCCCGGTCGAAGGTTTTCTCTTGTCAGGCATCTGACTCGTCCACAGGGAAGCCGCTCGGCCTGGAGAGTTGTTCTGCCACTTGGCAGGAGGAGGAGGAGGAGATGACACTGTCTATCATGGAACGTGGAGAGCTTGAAAACCGGCACAGTGCCGGAAAGGCATTGGCGATCCGATTACTTGAAAAGAACTACGTTAAACCCGTGGTTCTCGCCCTGCCCAGAGGTGGTGTGCCAGTGGCCGTGGAAATAGCCACCGCGTTGCATGCACCACTGGATCTGCTTCTGGTGCGCAAGATTGCAGTTCCCGGGCATCCAGAAGTCGCGTTGGGCGCAATCAGTGATGGAGAGTCCCCTGAACTGATTATCAATGAAGTGATGCGCACCTCCTGCGACATCAGCGATGCTGCACTGAAACAGGTAGAAACTCGTGAGCTTGCAGAGATAGAGCGACGTCGTGAAAAATACTTGCAGGGTCGAGATCCTGTGCCTGTCGAAGGATGTACCGCCATCGTTGTTGATGATGGTATCGCCACCGGGGCCACGATGCGAGCGGCTCTGGCAGGGTTGAGACGGCGCAAGCCTGCGCGCATCATAGTGGCAGTGGGTGTCGCGCCACTCGATGTATTTGATCAGTTGTTTTCCCAGGTGGATGACGTATTCTGCCTGGTTACGCCAGAAATACTGCACGCAGTAGGTTTCCACTACCGCAACTTCGATCAGGTTTCCGATGCGGAGGTCAGAGATCTTCTGGGGACAGCGGCTTGACGTGATGTCATTGAATTGCCTGATTCTTCAGTGGGTCGATCGGAACATGCGCAACAGGCGGGCATCAGAACTTCAAAGCGCAGAAGCGCGAGTTCGAACCGGGGCACGAGCAGGCCGACTGGCTGGAGGCCGAACAGGAACTGGCCGAGATCATGGGCATGTCCTGAAGCCGAGGTGGCAGCGCCGGAATGGTGAAAGGCGAATATCGAAACCGTCACCTCCACGCACAACCCGATCACCTATCATGGATGTAACAACCCAGCGAAGATACAATGGAAGAGCCTGATCATACTGCTGGTGCCGACAGCTGTATCTGACTTTACCGGCCGGACTGGCTGGTTGGCTGAAGAGGCGTAGTCGACTTACGCTTCGTGAACAAATGTTCAGTATTTCCACGGAGGAGCGATACTGATGTCTCTGACTACCCGCTTCGTGCTGACGTGAGTGCGTCCCTGCGCATCGTGATAGCCCTGACAGGCAGTGTCATTCTGGTTGTCTTGTTGGCCATGCTGTTGAGCCAACTCGATCATCAGCAAGCCTTGTTGAAAGTCCTTCAGCTAGCAGAAGATGCCGGTATTGCAGGGCGGTTGTTGTTCGTTGCCGTCGTGTGCCTGTGTGTCGTTGCATTGGTACCCAGTGTACTGCTGACATTGGGCGCCGGCGCTCTGTATGGAGTCATCGAAGGCGCGTTGCTCATGGTGATCGCAGAGACTCTGGGTTCCACGTTCGCTTTTCTGCTGGCCCGGTATCTCTTTCATCAGCGAGTTCTCGACACACTCGAGCATCGTGCACGCCTGCGCCGCACGATGGCCATCATTCGCACCAACGACTGGAAGATGGTGGCTCTGCTCAGAATGATCCCCTTCTTTCCCTTCAAGTTATCCAACTATTTTCTGGGCGTCACCCCTGTTGCGTGTGGGCCCTATGTGCTTGGCACCCTGATAGGACTATGGCCGATGACCTTGTTCACCGTTTATCTGGGTTCGCTGGCGGCCAACGTGTTGTCGCTCGAATCCGGTAGCATTTCCGGACACCCCTGGCAGTGGGGGCTCTGGATTACCGGGTTGATATTCGCGGGTGCTGTCGTTGTTGCAGTGGTGCGTCGTGCCACTGTGATAATGCGTGAAAATGATGTTCTTCCAGACTGAAAGGGGGAGTGGACGCGCGATGTACAAATGGTTCCCGTGGCGTTTCATGGTCAGCAAGCTGGCAAGGTCGCATGGTTTTCTCGACCCACTGACCCTGTACGCCCGTTTGCAACAGTTTGCGCAACCTTCGGAGGTGTCCGAGCCGATTGAACTGTTGCGTGCAGGTGCCGTCTTTCATGCGCGCGGACTGATCAACAGTCGCGTATTGCAGCACAATCTGGATTGGGTATGGCCCTACTGGGTGGAGCGTCAGTTTGATCCGTCAGACACCGCATTCATGCCCCGCGCCTTTTCGCTGACTCACGTCAATCTGACCAATCGCAGCTGGACGGCCGTTGGTCTTCCCGGTCGTGAGGCCTTGCCTATCGTTGATCCCCGAGGTTTGCTGACGCCTTTCTGGGACAGCTGGTCCATCGACGCCTGGTGCATGAATGAAAACGGCGAGGTCCTGTTGCCCTCACGTACGAAACAGGCTGAACAGCAGCAAGTGATGGATGCGTCTCTGGCGATCAACACCCGCATTACGGATAAAGGAATGCAACTGCACAGTGACGTGCGAATGGTAGCGAGCCGAGATGGCGATGTCATACGTCTGAAAGTGACGGCATCAGTACCTGGAGGCGGATGGCTGATTGTATCCCTGCGCCCATGCAACCCCGAAGGGGTCAGTTTCGTTGATCGTGTCAGGTTGGACAATGATCGTCGAAAGTGGACAGTCAATGACAAGAACACCGTGCACTTCGACCAGACTGTCGATGAGCATCACGTCTCCAATTATCATGAGGCCGATGTCTATGTTCATCTGCGTGATCGTGCTCAATCCGATGCCTGCCAGTGTTCAGTCGGCCTGGTGACTGCTGCTGCCTCATTCCGGGTGCCCAGTCAGGAAGCGAAGGTGGTGGAGGTTGACATTCCGATTGCACCATCGACGGATTCACGCGCTCCTCATGCTCAGCCGCGGAATCAGGAGTGGGCATATGCACTGCAGGGACGAAGTCTGTTGAACCTGACCGATGAGCGTATTCGCTTCCTGTATGACGCAGCAGTCCATACGCTGGTCTTGTGCACGCCTGACGATACGTATGCGGGCCCCTATACCTACAAACGATTCTGGTATCGGGATGCCGCCTTCATTGCTCATGGTCTTCTTTGTGCTGGATTGATCGATCGCGCACGACACATCGTGGAACGTTTTCCCGAGCGTCAGTCACACGCCGGCTACTTTCACTCGCAGGAAGGTGAGTGGGATGCCAACGGTGAAGTGCTGTGGCTGAGCGAGCGCTTTCAGCAACTGACGGGAGAACCTCTGGATCCCCACCTGTGGTCTGCACTGCGTGCGGGGGCCGACTGGATTGACAGAAAGAGGCTGCCGGAGCATGGAGGTCAGCCACACGAAGGCCTGTTGCCGGCAGGCTTCAGCGCCGAGCATCTCGGACCGAATGATCACTACTACTGGGACAACTACTGGGGCGTTGCGGGCCTGGAAAGTGCCGCACGTCTGGCCGGCTCGATGGGTGACGAGCAACTGGCTTCGCACTACAGAACGCGTGCCCTGGCATTTTCCGACGCGATCGGACGCAGCCTTCAACGCCTGCCTGATATTCCGGGAATGCCGGCCATCCCGGCGGCCCCGGGGCGCCGCATGGATGCCGGCGCTATCGGTTCTGTAGCATGCAGTTACCCGTTGCAGCTCTGTGAACCGAACGATGAGCGGCTGTTGGGTACTCTGGAATTCCTGTTGTCGTCAAGCTTTCACCACCATGGATTCTTTCAGGACATGATTCATTCGGGTGTCAATGCCTATCTTACGCTTCATGTTGCACAGGCATTGCTGCGGGCTGGCGATATGCGCTATCAGGATCTGTTGCGTGAGGTCATTCGGCTGGCATCGCCAAGCGGCCACTGGCCAGAGGCCGTACATCCGCACACCGGAGGTGGCTGCATGGGCGATGGTCATCATGCCTGGGCTGCAGCCGAATTCGTGGCCATGATTCGCAATTGCTTCGTCCGAGAAGAGGGCAAGCGATTGTTGATCGTCTCAGGCATATTACCGGAATGGCTGGTGCCAGGTCAGAGTCTTTCCTTCGGCCCTACCCCTACTCGGTTCGGAACCGTGACGGTCGAGATCATGCCATCTCCAGATGCTGCGTCAGGCTGTGACATTCGATGGGAGGCGATCTGGCATGAGAATGCCCCGCCAATGGATATCTGCCTGCCCGGTCACCTAGGGGTTGAAATCACCCAGGGTGAGCATTCTGGATCCGTACACTGCGAGAGGCACACGATGTGAATATCCTGATGATGACAAATACCTACCTGCCGCATGTCGGCGGTGTCGCCAGGTCCATCGATCGTTTCTCGCGACGTTTCCGTCATCTGGGACACCAGGTGAAGATTGTGGCACCTGAGTTTGACGGCATGCCTGAGCATGAACCCGATGTCATCCGAGTACCGGCTGTACGTCATTTCAACCGTACGGATTTCTCTGTTGCGCTGCCGATACCGCGCAGACTGGAATCAGCCATTCAGGTTTTCAAGCCGGATGTGGTGCACTCCCATCATCCGTTTCTTGTTGGTGGAACGGCGTTGCGTGTGGCGCATTCCAACGATTTACCGTTGGTTTTCACGCATCACACGCGCTACGAAGACTATACCCACTACGTGCCGGGTGATTCCGAGCTGATGAAACGCTTCGTCAAGAACCTCGCAACCAACTACGCCAACATGTGTGATCAGATTTTCGCACCCAGTGAAAGTGTTGCCAGATTGCTGCGTGAACGTGGAGTGGTTACGACTATCGATGTCGTCCCCACCGGGGTGGAGCTGACATTGTTTTCTGACGGTGATGGTGCCGGATTTCGCCGTTCACTGGCCATTCCACCCGATGCATTCGTTGTCGGCCATCTGGGGCGACTGACGGAGGAGAAAAACATTCCGTTTCTGATCCGCGCCATCATTCGCTTCATGCAGACCAGAGCTGAAGGCCGACAGACCCACTGCCTGATCATCGGCTCAGGACCGTTGAAACAGGAAACAGAGGCCCTGTTCGCGCGTGCAGGCCTGTCGGACCGCTTGCATTTTGCCGGCGTGCTGAGTGAAGACAGACTGGCCGATGCCTACCATGCGATGGATGTGTTTGGTTTTGCCTCCACGACAGAAACTCAGGGAATGGTACTGACCGAGGCGATGGCCTCGGGCATTCCCGTGGTAGCCGTGGATGCACCGGGTGTCAGGGAAGCCCTCAGTGACCAATACAATGGCTATTTGCTGGATGGTCCGGACATCAGTGATTTCGCGAGCGCCTTGGCCAATGTTGCAGACTCGGGAAAAGCCGAGTACACCCGTCTGTCGCAGGGTGCCAAACAGACGGCCAACGCATTCTCCATGGAAAATACCGCTGACAAGGCACTTGAACTCTACGCAAGATTGCACAGTGGAAAGACCACTGCACGCAACGAAGACTACTCGGCATGGACGAATACTCTGCTGGTACTCGAAAGCGAATGGGACATCATGACCAGTACGGCTCGCTCCGTTATCGATGCCTTTGATACACAGGAAAAGTAGGAGCGTGAGGGCCTTCTCATGATGGGTTCGGTTGAAGCCAGGCTCCGAGAGTTGCGTCGATGGTTCAGCCGCAGCGAGTGGGTAGTTCGCCTGTTTGGCCTGAAGACGTTCACCGACCCGAGTGATGGACAGACGAAGAATGCGCAGGGTACACCGCCCTGGCAGGCAGGTCTGGTACTGATACAGATTGATGGGCTGTCGAAGATGGAATTCGAGCGCGCTGGCAAGCGAGGTGAACTACCTTTTCTGTCTCGGTTGTTGAACAAAGAACACTACGAACTGCACCCCATGTACAGCGGCTTGCCCAGTTCCACGCCCAGTGTGCAGGGTGAACTCTTCTATGGTGTTCGCACCGCGGTGCCCGCCTTTGCCTATATTGACAGACCCAGTGGAGAGGCACACCGCATGTACGAGCCTGAAAGTGCGGCGGCTATGGAGAGCAAGCTGGAGCTGCAGGGAGAGCCGTTGCTGACGGGTGGTAGCGCCTACAGTAATATCTACACTGGCGGTGCTGCCGAATCGCACTTCTGCGTATCTTCCATGGGTTGGAGTGAGCTTCTGCAAGACGTACGCCCTCGGGCATGGTTGATAGCTGCATTACTGCATCTGCCGATGCTGCTCCGCGTCGTTGCTCTGGTTGGCGTCGAACTGATACTGGCAATTGTCGACGCGGTACGCGGTATATGGAACGGGCGCAACTTGCTGGCGGAAACCAAGTTCGTCATTTCAAGGGTCGGTGTCAGTATCATACTGCGTGACCTGATAACCATTGGCGCCGAGATGGACATCATCAGGGGTTTGCCCGTGATTCATCTCAATTACCTCGGCTTTGATGAGCAGGCTCACAGACGGGGGCCAGACTCCGCTTTTGCGCACTGGACCCTGAAGGGCATCGATCGATGTATTGCGCGCTTATGGTCCGCAAGCCACCAGGCATGTCATCGACATTACGATATCTGGGTGTATTCCGATCATGGTCAGGAATCAACTGTCCCGTATGCGCGGCTTACGGGAAAATCGATCGAGCAAGCAGTGAGGGAGGCGCTGATGGTCCGGCATCCCGAGTCGGCGGCAATGCTGCAATCGTTGAATGAGCGTACGGCCGAACGTCGAGGGCGACTGATCGGGGGGCGCTGGTTGCAGTACATGATGCCGGTCGAAAGTACCCGAAACGGTGCGCTGATCAGTCGATCGGCTGTCGATCTGGCGCGACATCCAGCGGTAGTCGCAATGGGGCCTGTCGGTCACGTCTATCTCGATGATAGCTCGAAAAAAAGCAGTTCGCTGGCTGAGCTGGCCACGCATCTGGTGGATCAAGGCCGGGTTCCGGGAGTTCTCTATCTTGATGCCGAGGGGCGCCTGCGCGGGCGCACGGGCAAGGGGCTTGTCAGCTTGCCGGAAGACAGTGACAAATTACTGGGAAGAGAACACCCTTATCGCGAAAAGGTAACCGAGGATCTCAGCACTCTGCTCACGCATCCCGATGCGGGAGATCTGGTCCTGCTTGGTTGTGTCGCCGGGGCACCCGGAGTGAGTTTCCCCATGGAAAACGGTGCTCATGCAGGCATCGGACCTCGCGAAACAAGTGCATTCGCCCTGCTCCCGCGCGACGTCACCGGTCAACTCCCTCCCGATAGCGAACTGCGACCGCTGGATTTACGGCGGGCGGCACTTGATTTCCTGGGTCGAGGCCCAAACGCATCTGCCGATGTCGCGTCGTGGCAGACGATGTCGTCTCTGCAGTCCAGGGTGCAATCTCGGAGGCGGTTGCGTTCATCAATAATGCCTCGACACCTTCGGGTCATGACTTACAACGTTCACAGTTGTGTGGGTATGGATAGTCGCATCGCACCGGAGCGCATCGCCCGCGTCATAGCTCGCTATCACCCCGATGTTGTCGCCCTGCAAGAGGTGGACGTGGGCAAGAACCGGACGTTCAGTGTTGATCAGGCCCAACTGATTGCACGCCACCTGAATATGGAGGTAGATTTCCATCCATCCATGCAGATTGAAGGGGAGGAGTACGGAGATGCCGTCCTGACACACCTGCCTGTTCTTCGCACTCGCACCGGCTCTCTGGGGCCTGTACCGACAAGACCGAACGCTGAGGCTCGCGGCATACAGTGGTTGACACTGGATATGGACGGTCTCGAGGTGCAGATACTCAATACGCACCTGGGGCTGTTTGCAGCCGAACGCAAGGTCCAGGTCGAGGAATTGATGTCTGTGCGCTGGCTGGGCAATATCGAGTGTCGGGGGCCAACGATATTGTGTGGTGATTTCAACGCAACCCCTCGCTCACCCGCGATGCTGACACTGAAGAGCGCGTTGACCGATGTTCAGGATCTGACGACGGCAAAACGCCTCAATACCTTCGCGGGACGTTTGCCGACACTGTGCATCGACCATGTGCTCGTCCGGCACATCGACAAGGTCTCCAGAGTGTTGGTACCGAATACCGAACTCACTCGCCTGGCCTCCGACCACCTGCCACTGGTGGTCGATATCACGTTGCCAGGTGGAGTCAGATGAGTACGATGGTGAGCAACACGACCGATTTGACGACTCCCGTAAGCGCATGATCGGTACCACCTTCCAGATAGAGCAATTGCCCATCAGTCAGTGTCTCGGCAATGTCTCTTGTTCTGACCCGAATCTTTCCATGGATACAATGTATGACAATGGGACCGGCGACGTTGCAGTAGCCATGTGGGTGCATGTCCTCACCAGCCTGCAATATCAGCTTGGCAAGTTCGAGCCCGTGGATCTTGGTTATGGCCTTGGAGTGCTCAGGTGTTATCTCCTGTCCCCAGGTGGCAAGGTCGACAGGCTCCCCTGCGATGGCGTGATGAGTTGCCATGATGTTCTCCTTGAATAGTGATAGAGAGAAGTGAACTTGACAGCCAGCAACCAAGCTTCAGACCAGCGCTGACACCGTCACAGTGGCAGATGCCAGCCCCCCACTGTGTCCCCCTGGAGAAGCTGATGGCACCTTGCACACACTGACCTTTCCTTACGGTCGACACTCTCTGCTGACGAACACACTATACGGCCTTTGTCGATCTGACAGACATCCGGACCTGCTGCAACAGGATCACACCAACTCGCAGATCTCGCAAATTGCGTACATATACAGACGCACACAATCGAGAAACTGCGTTTTTCTGACACGTTCGTCGGGCATCGTATTGAACTCGCCTCCCGGCCCGCAGACGATCCCCTGCATGCCCGCCGCTGCCAGATGAGCCGCATCGGTGCCGAAGAATGCGGGTGGCATGATGGCACCGGTAGGCTGCGGCGCCGCGTGAACCTGCTCGTAGGCTCGGTTCATGACCTGCACGATACGCGCATCCTTCGGCACCTCGAAAGGGGGCATCTGAGGCTTGTCCTTACGCAGATCATGGGAGGCAACGCTGCTGACCAGGCCCGGAAACTCCAGCTCCAGCGCATCCAGCATCTGTCGCATGTCTGCCAGAACACTCTCCACCGTCTGACTCGGCCCATAACGACACGTACCCAGCAGCTTGGCATGATCAGCCACCTGAGGTGGACGCCACTCATGGAACTCCTCCCCCAGTCCGGCCCGAATGACACCAACATGCCCACGGTTGACCGAACGATGCAGTGGGTCGGTAACCCCGGAGAAGGTCATGCCATTGATACGGGGGACCAGAGCTGCGGCGGCAGCGGCCGCATCGCAGGCTTCATGGCGCTTGGACACATGGCGTGTAGAGCCTTGCAGCTGAATCTCGTAGGAGAATGCACCGGCGTGCAGAGTCAGAGCCTGCAGATCCGTCGGCTCACTGTTGATGAAGTAATCGGCCCGTACGCCCTGTTCGATCATGCGTACCGTACCGATCCCACCCTGCAGCTCACCAACGACAAAAGACAGGATGACATCCCCCTTGAATCGGGCACCGGCCTTGAGCAGGGTTTCCACGGCACACAGGTAAGCCGCATCGCCGGCTTTCATGTTGGAGACACCGATGCCGTAGATGAACTCATCATCAACCAGGCCACCCCAGGGATCAACGCTCCAGCCGGAGGTTGCCGGATTGGTATCCAGATGACCGTTGAACAGCAGGCTGCTGCCACCGCCCTCACCTTTCAGCGTGGCAATGGTATTGACCCGCTGGCCTTCCACGCTCTGCAGTTCACTCTGCAAACCCAGAGAGCTGACGATGTCGTGGACATGCACCGCCAGCGCACGCTCCTCATCGGTCTCTGTATAGCTCTTGTGCTGCACCAGATCGACCAGGCGATCCAGACAGGCCTGTTCATCTACCTGAGCAACCAGCTCCTTGGGTGTCATTTTCATGTTTCCGTTCGTGTTTCAAGGTCACGCCAGACCGGCGTATGAGAAGACAACTGCTGCATGTCGATATGGCACTGGATTTCATGGCCATCCGGGCTCGACTGACGCGGTGGACGTTGCGTCGCACATTGCTCACCCAGCCGATGTGGACAGCGACTTTCGAAAGCACAGCCCACTATCCGCTCCGTACGCTTCGGTAGCGACCCGTGCAAACGGATACGCCGGGTGAGAGTCAACGGGTCCACGGACGGTGATGAGGACAGCAAGGCCTCGGTATACGGATGATAGGGAGGCTTGTCCAACTCGTGAATGTCCATGAGCTCGATCAGTTCACCCAGATACATCACCGCGACGCGATGCGCGAGGTGACGCAGGATGGCAAGATCATGAGTGATGAAGATCAGCGCCGTGCCACTATCGGACTGAATGGTTCTGAGCAACTGCGTGATGGACGCCTGCACGCTCGCATCCAGCCCCGAGGTCACTTCATCACAGATGATGACTTCGGGCTCCGCGGCCAGAGCCCGGGCAATGGCCACACGCTGTTTCTCACCACCGGAAAGCTGATGCGGGTATCGATCAGCGTAATGTTCCGGCAACTGCACGCGCTGCAACAGCTTGCCCACCTCCACGTCTCGCTCCCGGGCATTCAGGGTCTTGCGATAAAGCACCAGCGGCCGCTTCAGGATCGTGCCGATGGAGTGGCGTGGGTTGAGCGAGCTGTCAGGGTTCTGAAAGACTATCTGCACACGCGCTCGATAGTCCTGGTCAATGGCAGACACCGGGCTGCCCGAGCGCAACAACTTGCCGTCGAACGACACCAGCCCTGCCAGGGTCTTGGCCAGCGTGGATTTTCCACAACCACTCTCACCAACCAGCGCCAGAGTCTCACCCCGAGACAGCGAAAGGCTGACATCATTGACCGCATGTACGACCGAACTACGTCCGCGCAACGAGGCAAGAAAGCCGGTTCTGCCATAATTGACCGACAGAGACTGCAAGGCGAGTACCGGCGTGTCTGTCGTTGCCCCAGGTGCGAAGACCCTGGCAGCCGGGTTCCCGGCCAGCTGCGGCTGTCTCAAGGCATCCACGCTCTTGACACAGGCGACGGCATGATCCACACCCGAGGGCAATCGCACGACATCACGATCACACACCGAGGGCTCATGCCAGGCACAACTACCGGCGTAGATGCAGGCCGGCACCGGCCCGATTCTCGGCGCGGCGCGACTGCTCGCCGTGGCCAGCTGCCTGCCCGTACGCGTATCCGAGGGTCGTGGCAGACTTGCCAGTAGCGAACGTGTATAGGGGTGCCGAGGCTCCTTGAACAATTCATCGCTCGCAGCGTGCTCGACAATGCGCCCGCCGTAGATGACGGCAACCGAATTCGCAATCGACGAGACGACACCCAGATCATGACTGATGAACAGCGCTGATACACCGGTACGATGCTGCAGCGCGATGAACAGGTCCAGCAGCGTGGCGGCGGTGGTGGCATCCAGGGCCGAGGTCGGTTCATCGAACAGGATCAACTCCGGCTCACAGGCAAAGGCCATGGCCAGAACCACCCGTTGCTTTTCACCGCCGGACACTTCATGCGCATAGCGCTTCATCATGGCCGCAGGGTCAGGCAGACCCACCAGGTTCAGAAAGTCCTCGGCCAGCGACTTCAGACCTTCGGCACTATCGCGACCATGCTGCTGCAGAGTCTCGATGACATGATCGCCGATGGTCATGGTCGGGTTCAGTGCGGTACTGGCATTCTGCAGAACGATGGCGATGCGATTGCCACGAATATCCTGCATGGCGGTGTCGTCCAGGCCAACCAGCTGCGTACCGCAGAGCAGGATCTTCCCCGATTCATTGGCCACCTTGCCTGTCAGGTCACGCATGATGGCGTTGGCCAGCGACGACTTGGCTGAGCCACTCTCACCGACCAGGCCGAGCACTTCGCCCCTTTTGATGTGCAGATCGATGTCGTCCAGGATCCGCACCTCGCCCGCCTTGCTTGCATAGGAGAGTGAGTAGTTCTGGATGTCCAGTATGTTGTCTGTATCACTCATGAGCTTGCCTGTGGGTTCAGTGCATCACGCAGACCATCACCGAGCAGATTGAAGGAAATGGCAACCAGTGCGATGGCAACGCCTGGCACCAGGATGGGCCACGGGCTGCGAAACATGTGATCCCGACCCTCGGCAATCATCAGGCCCCATTCAGGCGACGGAGGCTGCGCGCCCAGCCCCAGAAAGGACAAGGTGGCCAGCGTCATGACCGCAAAGGCCACACGGATGGTCGCCTCGACGATGACCGGGGAAATGACATTGGGCAACAGCTCGGCCAGGATGATCCAGGCAGTCCCTTCTCCGCGTGCCTTGGCCGCAGAGACGTAGTCGAATTCTCTTGCCTGCAG
Source organism: uncultured Granulosicoccus sp. (assembly GCA_947499955.1). Lineage (GTDB taxonomy): Bacteria > Pseudomonadota > Gammaproteobacteria > Granulosicoccales > Granulosicoccaceae > Granulosicoccus. The sequence goes on along the minus strand of CANMQI010000004.1, from coordinate 244,880 downwards.
GGTTACCGATCTGGCAATACGCGCCATGCCGGGCGTGAAGGCGATACCGATGGCCACCACGGCGTTGATGGAAGACGACCCGAGAACGGACAGTATCAACAAGGCAAACAACAGGCTGGGGATGGCCATCAGGGCATCGTTCAGACGCATCATGATTTCATCCGCCCGGCCACCGAGAAAACCGGAGACGATACCGATGGCCGCTCCTGCCACGGTACCGATGAACGTTGCCAGCAAGGCCAGCAGTATCGTGGAGCGTGAGCCTGCCAGCACACGACTCAGAAGGTCGCGCCCATACCAGTCGGTACCCAGCGGAAATTCGGCAGAAGGCGCTGCAAAACGAGCCGTGAAATGAAACTTCTCGGGATCACGTGGCGCCAGTTCAGGGCCGAACAATGTCAGCGCCAATAGCAACAGACAGAGCAATAAACCAATGGCGCCTTGCGGCGTACGGACCAGAGCCGACAGCGTGCGACGAAAGCCGTTCATTCGAATTGTATCCGTTTGTCCAGTACCCCATACGCCAGGTCTGCGAGCAGATTGGCCACGGCATAGGTCACGGCCATCAACAGGGCACCGGCCTGCAGCATGGGAAGATCCCTGTTCTGTATGGCCAGAATAAGTTGTCGTCCAACACCTGGAAACGAGAAGACCTCTTCCACCACGATTACCCCACCGATCAGGTAACCGATATCCAGAGCGATGACGGTGATGGCCGGCAACAGGGAGTTGGGCAAGGCGTGCCGGTACAGCACACGCTTGCGACTCAGACCACGCAACCTGGCGGCTCTGACGAAGTCACTCTCCAGGGTATCCACCATCTCGGAGCGCACCATGCGACTGACGTGAGCCGTCAACACGATGGTCAGCGTCAGAACCGGCAAGGCGATGTGGTGCAAGGCCCGCAGCCAATCCTCGCTGAACGGCACATACCCGGACGCCGGAAACAGGCCAATGGCAGGACTGGCCAGCCAGGCCAGCAACAGGGTCGCCAGTACGAACTCGGGTAGTGACACACCCAGGTAGCTCAGCAATGAGACGCCCATATCTGCCGGGCGTCCGCGCTTTGCTGCCGCCAGCACTCCCAGGGGTATGGACACGAGGGAGACCAGCAGCAGCGCGAAGAGCGCCAGAATGGCAGAGTTCCCGAAGGCCGAGAGTATGGTGGGTCCTACAGCTTGACCGGTTCTCAGGGAGATACCGAAGTCACCGTGCAAGACACCCGAGAACCAGTGCCAGTATTGTACCCAGGCAGGCTGGTCCAGTCCCAGCCTGGCATTGAGTGTCGCCAGTGCATCCTCGGTCGCGTATTCCCCCAGAATCATCGTTGCGGCATTTGCCGGTAACAACTGGGTAATGCCGAATACGATGACGGAGACGATCAGCGCTGTCACCACCAGTGATGACAAGCGCTTCAGGAGGAAACCGAGAGACATGATTCAGCGATCTATTTGCGCGTCGGCGCGCTGTCTGACAGCGACACCGTGTGCAGCGCATAGTTGGCACCGCGAGGGTGTTGGACATAGCCTTCGACATACTCGGCCTTGGCACCCAGCAAGTCGAAGAAACACGGCACGATTGCCGGTACATCCTCACGCATCAGGCGCTGTGCTTCGGCATACAACTCTGTGCGTCGTGCGGTATCCGTGGTGCGATCAGCCTCGCTGATCAGAGCGTCGAAGGATTCATTGTTCCACTTGGTCTCGTTCCAGGAAGCACCGGAGGTGAACAACAGGTTGAAGATGGTGCCTTCGGTGGGTTGCATGTTGTAGAAGCCGACATAGAACTGCCCCTTCTTCCAGACTTGATCCAGGTAGGTGGGGTGGTCCATCGTTTTCACCGAAATATCGAATCCACTGGCGCGCGCCATTTCCCGAATCACCACTGCCAGTGAAGAACGGTAACCGGGTTTGACCGATGCCACGAGTTCCAGCTTCAGACCATCGGGGTATCCCGCCTCAGCCAGCAACGCTCTGGCCTTGTCCGGATCAAAACTCTTCAGCGGTGCATCGTCGTAATAGCGATAGGCACTGTTGACCGGTGAATCGTTACCGGGCTTGCCGAACCCTTCAGCCACCAATTCGACAATGGCCTCGCGATCGAGTGACAGGGACAGGGCTTCACGCACCCGTTTGTCATTGAACGGAGCTCTGGAATTGTCCATCACGATATCCAGAAAACGACCCGACGGTGTCAGCAGACCATCGATGCCCGGTGCATCGGCAACACGCTGGTAATCGGTCGGCTGTATCTCGTTCAACAGATCGATCTCCCCTGCCAGCAAGGCTGCCGCGGCACTGGACGCATCGGGAAAGGTACGAACTTCCACGCCGTCAAGATACGGCTCTCCAGCAATGAAATAATCCGGATTTCTCTCCAGCACGGCAACCTGGTCAGGCTTGAACGAGGCCAGTCGGAACGGACCGGAGCCCACCGGTGTCTGGTCGAACCCGGCAAAGTCCGCCTCGATGAGTGCGGCCGGCAACACCTTCGCCGTGGGATAGGTCAGGCCGACCGGCAGATCGCCAAACGGGGACTCGGTGGTGATGACGACAGCATGGTCACCATCGGCCGTGACACCACTGATGGGGCCCAGATTGCGTCGTCCCGGCGCGGATGTTTCCGGGTCCAGCAGTTTGTTGAACGAGGCCACCACATCGGCAGACGTGAGTTTTTCTCCGTTGGAGAAAACGACATTCTCACGCAAGGTGAAGCGCCACTCGGTGGCATCCTCGTTGGACGTCCATTCGGTAGCCAGGTCAGGCTGTGCCGTCATGTCATGACCCAGAGTCGTCAGGCCGGAATACAGCATCTCGGCGATCATGTATTCCGAGTTCAGTCGAGTGAGCATCGGGTTGAGCTTGTTGGGCGTGATATTCAGGCCTATCCGCAGCGTACCACCGGCACTGGCTGCAAACGCCGGAAGAGAAGACAGACCGAAAGTGCCAACGCCCAGTGCGGCGCTGCCTAGCAGGAATTGTCGACGACTGACAGTGGAACCGTTCATAAGATGCTCTCCCGGAGGGTCAAGGGTTGTAGTCAACTGTTGATGAGGAAGGGGTTTCAGGACACGTGAAACTGGCAGACAGAAAATGTTCGATGGATGTCGACAAGAGCACCAGGTCGTCCGTCGTGGTGTGCTCATCCGGTCCATGTACGTTGCGCTCCGGCCTGGACAGGCCACCGAGCAGCATGTGCTGGATACCTGCGCGCTGCACCCAGCCGAAATCCGAAGAGGTTGACGAGCCATAGCGAGTGAAGTCACTCACGGGAATGTTCGCCGCGGCAGCTCTGGCGGCGGTCCAGCGATCCGTGCCCGGGCCATCCGGATTCTTGACCGGAGGCAGATGACCGGTTTCGCTCATTGACCAGCCCGACAGCTGGCTTGCCGACAGGGCGTCGGTCAGTACACTCGAGATTTCCTCGCGCACCTGCAACTCGTCCTCTTCAGGCAGGTAACGTCGATTGATGATGATCCGGCATTCACCGGGAACGGCGGACCCCATGTCTCCGGATTTGATGGAGGTCAGCGTCAGGCGGGCACGCAGTGGATCTGGCGCCCAGGGCCTGGCCGGCATATCGCTTTCACGCTGCTCGACCTTTTCCTTGAGTTTCATCAGCGCCAGCACGGCAGGCAGCGCCTCTTCCAGAGCATTGACTCCCAGCTCGGGCGTACCCGAGTGAGCCGTCTTACCGGTGAAAACCAGTTCGTAGGTCAGCGAGCCGAAGCAACCCGCCCAGATTCGATTCTCGGCAGAACCATTGAGGTTCAACAGTATCGGCGGCAACGTTCGGGTTTCTGCAAGATACCGGATTCCAGGATATTTGCCGCCTTCCTCGTCCGTACAGAAGGCCAGAATCGGTCGGTATTTCAGGGCCGCGCCCGCATGGCGCATTCGTCGCAGCGCATCCAGTACGGCCACGATCGCACCCTTCATGTCCGCGGTACCTCGACCGTAGACGCGCTCCTTCTCGACGGTCAGCTTGAACGCGGGTCGGGTCCAGCCATGGCCCTCCGGTGCGGTATCCACATGAAAGTAGATAAGCACTTCAGGCAATTCCTCGGCCTGAGCCATTGCCGGGGTCGACAACAGGTTGATACGCGGACCGTGAACTTCATCCGACTGATATAAATCTTCCGGAACGCTCACTATCTCGTGGCTGGCATCCAATTCCTGACAGAAACTTGTCACAATCTCCGCCATGGCTGCGTAGTTGTCTCCCGGAGGGAAACAGGTATTGCACTCAACCAGAGATGAGAGCCTTGAAAGCATCCAATCCACATCAGGAACAGGTAGAATCTTATTTCTCATAACTATATAGAAATACAAATCCGAACAATAAGCAAGGGATTTTTTATCGGTGGCTAATAAACAGAAGATGCAGGAGCTGGGTGCAAGCCTCGTCGCCGCACCGTTGCATGAGCAAGTCAAGGAAAGAATTGTCGAACGGATCACGTCCGGTGCCTGGAGCGCAGGCGACGTGTTACCCGCCGAAATCGATCTGGCGACCATGCTTGGCGTGTCCTACGGGACGATTCGGCGCGCCATGGGGGATCTGACGAACGAAGGCATTGTCATGCGTCGCCGGCGTACCGGTACGGTCGTCACGGGACGTATGCCCAATCACACGCTGTCCCGGTTCTACAAGTACTTTCGCCTGCAAACGCAGGACGGACGTCTGATCACGACGACCGCCAGGGTCAAGAGCGTCGGACGCAGAGCAGCATCCGCAGAAGAAGGTGAGCGATTGAAACTCGATGACGGCAACCAGGAGGTGTGCGACCTGCTGCGAGTGCGCGAAGCGGAAGGCCACCCCGTCATGATGGACAACTTCATCATTCCGGCTGCGCGCGTTCCGAATTTTCCGCAGGTGGCGGATGAAGTCCCGGAGTTGATCTTCAACTGGTTGTTATCCGAACACCATATTCAGCTGGGAGCCGTCCATGAGAAAGTGACGGCCAGACTGGCGTCAGCTCCGGAGAAACAATGGCTTGGCAAGCCAGACGATGAGGCGCTGGCTCTGCTGGACATCAATGCGCTGGCGCTGGACACACTGAACGAACCCTTGATGATCATGCGGCATGCGGCATTGACCGAAGCGCATTGTTACGTCAACGAGATGCGCTGACAATCGTCGACCATCGTGCAGTTGCAGTACGGATCATTGCGAATCCGTACTGCAAGCATGGTCTTTTTCTGCAGGAGCTGTCAGGACAACACACCATCCAGCAACAGATAACCGGGCAACCAGCCGGTGAGAATGCCCTCGACAGCGGCAACCGACCCTGTGAACCTGGCAATCGGCTTCTTCATCGCCAGTAGCAGGAAGAAGAGGAACCACAGGAACGCCCAGGCCGCCCAGCACAGACCAAACCAGATCTGCCATACCGATGTGGCATTGAGCAGCGTATCGATGGCCACGGGAATGGCGGTAATGGCCACAAACAGACTGAACCAGCCAAGACCCCGTCCATCCGACCCATTGAAGCGATTGATGCACACCCAGAAGTAGGTAAAGGCGAACAACAGCGTCAGTGCCGCAGCCTTGATGGAACCGGCATCCGCATTGGCACCGAATGCCAATTTGAAAGACACCAGACAGGTGACGACCCCCGAGAAGATATTGATGACCCAGATCTCGTTGTCACCGATACGACCGTGCAGCCAGATTCCGTTGAGCACCAGAACGGCACCAACGTACAGAAGCGCGAGGCCAAGAAGCATGAGAATTCTCCGATAAGCGAATGATAGGCACTACCTGGCCATCCCACCAGGTCAGGGTGGCAGGTCGTGCACCTGCGTGGCGCACGACCTGCCTGCCTCGAACTGCTCGAAGGAGATGGCAGCAGGCCGTCCAGGGAAACTGCTAGTGACTGATCATCCACGGCCTTTTGGTCGGAAAGGACTTCGCCCCATTGGCGGCAGTGACGGTCGATCGAGACTTGCCCGTCGAGCAACAACCACATCCCGGTGGGTGCCCTCCCCGCGCAGCATCCATGTCCCTGGACATCCGCGGTTCATTGGAAGCCCGCTCGTTGGTACTCATCGCATGGCGTGTATGGCTTGAGACGACACTCTGTCGCGGCGCTGACAACCAGACCCTTCGCAGCATCGAATCACAGGCATTGCAACACAGGGGTTTGTCCCGATCAACGTAGGCTCGATGAACCTCCCGAGGACCGCATTCATCGCACAGATAGTCATAGACAGGCATGGTCAATCCCCTCAGCTCTTGTCAGGCGATATCGGCATCGATATGCCACCGAAGTCCTGTATGACCGGACCTGCCGCCGAAGGATTGATATCGAAATCGAAGATCTCGGTAGGCAACCAGAGTGTTGCGCAGGAATTGGGAATATCCACCACGCCACTGATATGTCCCTGCACCGGCGCCGTTCCCAGAATCGAGTAGGCCTGCGCCCCGCTATAGCCGAACTTCTTCATGTACTCGATGGCGTTCAGACATGCTTGTCGGTAGGCCACATTGACATCCAGATAATGCTGTTTGCCGTGTTCATCCACGGATATCCCTTCGAAGATGATGTAATCATCATAATTGGGAGTGATCGGACTGGGCTTGAACAGCGGGTTCTTCACACCATAGGTCTTCATGCCGCCCTTGATGACAGACACCTTCATGTGGACCCAACCGGCCATCTCGATGGCGCCGCAGAACGTGATCTCGCCATCGCCCTGACTGAAATGCAAGTCCCCCACGGACAGGCCGGCACCGTCTACATACACAGGGAAATAGATCTTCGAGCCACGCGACAGATCCTTGATATCACAGTTGCCACCGTGTTCGCGTGGCGGGACGGTACGCGCACCCTCGGCCGCAGCCTTGTCCCTGGCCTCCCCGGTCAACTTGCCCATATGCGCGGTGTCCGCGAAGGGAGGATTGGCCAGCGGAGGTACCCTGTCTGGATCGGTGGCGATGAGTCCGACTTCCCGCTCGTTCCAGTCGGCAAGCAATTTCGGATCGGGCAGACAACCTATCAAGCCCGGATGAATGAGACCGGCATAGCGAACACCCGGGACATGCCTGGACTTGGTGAACATGCCTTCGAAGTCCCAGATGGACTTCTGCGCATCCGGGTAATGATCGGTCAGGAAGCCGCCACCATTGGTCTTGGAAAAGAAGCCGTTGAAGCCCCACATGCTCTCCTCCTTGGCACCGATATCCAGCAGTTCGACCACCAGCAGGTCACCGGGCTCGGCGCCCTTGACGCCAACCGGTCCGCTGAGAAAATGCACCGTTGACAGATCGACGTCTCGAACATCGTCGGCGCTGTCATCGTTCTTGATGAAACCACCGGTCCAGTCGAATGTTTCCAGAATGAAGTCATCCCCCGGCTTGACCCAGGTCGCCATCGGAATATCCGGATGCCAGCGATTGTGAACGTTCTCGTTATCGTAAGGAGAGCTGTTCAAGTCAACCTTGATCAGTGTATCGGCCATGGCATACCTCTTTGTCATTGAGTGTGGTGAGTGGCGAGACAGGCCGGTTCGAGCGTTATGTGCAACCGGGTTGATGGTATTGGACAACCCGCATCATCGCGTCTTGACTGCCTGTTTCGACAACGAGTATTGCCAATGCAGAGGCGGTGACACAATACGTCAATCTACGTACACTCGATACGCAGTGCTTGCAGGATGTACTGTCAGTCAAGCCAATCCAGAGCCCAGTCATGTATCGGCAATGAACATTTCAGCAGTGAGCCATGCCCCAGTGGACAGGTCAGCATCATGACTGGCCAGCGAGCCCCCCAACAGATTTTCCCGATCCGGCGCAAGTACAACGGCTGGGTTGCCAATGAGTCCATGGAAGACTACGCCCTGCGCTACACCGCGCGCAGCGTCAGAAAGTTCTCGATATGGCGAGTGGGCAATACCGCCTTCGGGGCGGCATCCTTTCTGGCGCTCGAGGCCATCGGTGCGGCCATGGTACTCAGCTATGGCTTTGTGAATACCGTGTGGGCTATCGCCGTGGTCGCCCTCATCACCTTCCTGACCGGCTTGCCCATCAGCTACTACGCAGCGCGCCATGGTCTGGACATGGATCTGCTCACGCGTGGCGCAAGCTTTGGTTATCTGGGTTCAACCATCAGTTCTCTGGTCTACGCCTCCTTCACCATCATCTTCTTCGCTTTCGAAGCAGCCATTCTCGCCACGGCCCTGCAGATGTGGATTCCCCTGCCCCTGTGGCTCTGGTATGTCATCTGCTCTCTGGGCATCGTACCGCTGGTGGCGCGTGGCATCAGCCTGATCTCGCGCATACAACTGTGGTCCCAGATCCCCTGGCTGCTGCTACTGGTTCTCCCCTATCTGGCAATCTTGCTCAAGCAGCCCGAGAGCTACCTTGCCTTCACACGATTTACCGTCTCTGGCGACGGCGGCTTCGATGCCGTGCAGTTCGCGGCCGCCGCAACCATTGCCTTTGCCCTGACCGTACAGATTGGCGAGCAGGTCGATTTTCTGCGATTTCTACCTGAAAAAACAGAGCAAAATCGACATCGCTGGTGGGCAGCCGTGATCCTGGCAGGACCTGGCTGGATCATCCCCGGTGCGCTGAAGATCCTGGGTGGAGCCTTCCTTGCATTTCTGCTGGTACAGGCGGGCAGCACCCTGAGCGAGGCCATGGAACCGACGCGCATGTATCTGTCTGCCTTCTCGCAGGTCTTCGAAAACCCGGAGCTGGTGCTACTGGCAACTCTCGTTTTCGTGGTCATATCCCAGATCAAGATCAATGTGGTCAACGCCTACGCAGGCTCCCTGGCCTGGTCCAATTTCTTTGCTCGACTGACATACAGCCATCCGGGCCGAGTCGTGTGGCTGGTCTTCAATTGTCTGATCGCGGTATTGATCATCACCTTGGGCATATTCGAGTCTCTCGAGCATGTTCTGAGCCTGTACAGCATCATCGCGGTTGCCTGGATCGGCACGGTGGTTGCCGACCTGGTCATCAACAAACCACTGGGTCTGAGCCCGCCGGGTATCGAGTTCAAGCGCGCTCATCTGTATGATTTCAACCCCGTGGGAATCGGTTCCATGGTCATCTCCGCCATCATTGCCGCAATAGCACAACTGGGCGTCTGGGGCGGGATGACACAGGCCTTTGCGCCGTTCATTGCTCTGGGTTGCACCCTTGTCATGACACCGCTGCTGGCCTTGCTCACGCGCAGCCGTTTCTACATCGCCCGCCCGTCATCCACAACTGCGCACCAAGGTGCCACCCTGCGCTGCTCGGTGTGCGAGAACGACTTTGAATCCGATGACATGGCGCACTGCCCTGCCTATGGTTCCTGGATCTGCTCGCTGTGCTGCACCCTCGAGGCTCGGTGCCATGACATGTGCAAGTCACAACCATTGCCCTCTCGCTGGGCCCAGCGCATGCTCGGCTTTCTGCTGCCGAACACCTCAGCCAGCCTGGTACACCGTCGAGTCGGTAGCTACCTGGTTGTCCTCCTGTCTCAATGCACCATATTCGGCGCCGTGCTAGGCCTTGTCTATCTACAGGCAGAATCAGGCCCACTCTCTGCTGGTGAACACGAGCTGATCTCCGGCCTGTTCATCGAGATGGCCGTGCTGTTATTGATCATTGCCGCCATTTCCAGCTGGTGGACTGTGCTTGGCAAGGAAGGACGCCGCATGGCGCAGTACGAACTCAATCGTCAGAACGAACTACTCACTCAGGAAAGTGAGGCGCATCGCCTGACCGATGCCGCATTGCAGCGAGCCAAGGAGACGGCCGAACAAGCCAATGAGGCAAAAACCAGCTACGTGGCCGGTATATCGCACGAGCTGCGCTCGCCGTTGAACGGCATACTGGGCTACTCCCAGATTCTGCTGCATGACGACAGCCTCGGCACCACGCAGCGAGCCGCGGTCGAGACCATCCGGCGCAGTGGCGAGCACCAGCTTGACCTGATCAACGAGCTGCTGGACCTGGCACGCATCGAGGCCGATCGTGTGCGCCTCGAGCCCTCATCACTCGATCTACCCGTATTCTTCGACGAAATCCTGCAGATGGTACGACCGCTGGCGCAGGACAAACATCTGACTCTGGAGCACCAGCACGCCGACAGCATCCCGCAGTACATCGTGGCGGATGCGAAGCGACTGCGCCAGATTCTCATCAACCTGCTGACCAACGCGGTCAGGTTCACGGACGAGGGCAGCGTCACACTCGACACACGGTGCACCGAGCGTGAGTTGACCGTTCGCATCACTGACACCGGCATCGGCATTTCAGCGCATGACCAGGCACGCATCTTCCAGCCATTCGAGCGTGGCGCGGCCGGTCGATATCGAAGCGAACCGGGTGCCGGACTTGGCTTGGCCATTACCGAAAAGCTGATCAAGCTGATGGATGGCCAGTTGCATCTGAGCAGCAGCCCGGGTCAGGGCAGCACATTCGAGATTCGTCTGCCACTGCGAATTGGCCAGCCTACCCTGGGAGACGATGAAGCTGAACCGGAAACCATTGCCTACAGCGGTGCAAGACGCACCTTGCTGATCGTTGATGATCAGGCAGTTCAGCGACAGATGCTCAGCGGACTACTCACGCCTCTGGGGTTCAGCATTCGGGAAGCTGCGGGAGGGCAGGAATGCCTGGACCAACTCGGTGAGAACCTACCCGATGCCATACTGCTGGACCTGAGCATGGGCGAGCCGGACGGCTGGGATACTGCCCGACAGATTCGTGAACGTGGTTTTTCCGAACTGCCTGTTGTCATCGTCTCCGCTGACGTACTGGGTGATCATGCCGACAAGATGGCAAGCGTCGCCTGCCGGACCTTTGTCGCCAAGCCCGTTCTGGAATCCGAGCTTCGTTCGGCATTGAAGAAGGAGCTCGGCCTTGAATGGATTTATCGCTCTGCCGTGACACCGAGCGTGTCACGTCGAACAGCCGAACACGATCCGAACCTGCTATTTGCCGGAGAAGCCCGACAAGGGCTGCTTCGTCTGGCACGTTCAGGCAATGTCAGAGCATTGCAAGAGCTACTCGACAAGCTGGAAAGTGAGGATACGACATTGACCCCCTGCTGCAACACGGCGCGCCGGTGGCTGGAGGAATTCGAACTGGAGCGCCTCGAAGATGCACTGTTGAAGGCTGGCCATGAACAGGGATAAACCGGACAGACAAACCCAGGAGATGGTCGTGCTGATCGTCGACGACGAACCCGGCAGTCTGCGCCTGCTGTACGACACCCTGGTGAATGCTGGTTACACCGTGCTGGTGGCGCGTGATGGTGCCAGTGCCATCAGGCGTCTGCAACATGCCAGCCCCGACGCCATCTTGCTGGATGCACTCATGCCGGGTCTCTCGGGCTTTGATACCTGCCGACAGATCAAGACGGATCCACACTGGGCGCATATACCGATACTGTTCATGACGGGTTTGTCCGACACCTCGCATGTATTGGAGGGTTTCGAGGCAGGAGGTGTCGACTACGTCATCAAACCCATTCGGGAAGCGGAAGTGCTGGCCAGATTGAAAGCCCATATCGTCAGCGCGCGTGAGGTCAAGCTGGTACACACGGCCATCGACAACGCAGGTCTGGCCATCGTGCGGCTCAATGTCAACCATGATTCCGTCTGGTGCTCTCCCCGGGTCGAAGAGGTCCTGCGACAGCTCGATATCGACACAGACACCATGAAAGATCTCTCATGGTGGGTAAAGATGCTCGACACGAGCTCTGCCAGTCTGTGCATCACCCCTCTGGGAGACACGGCCAACGGCGAGACCTTGCTGATGATCGCCCCGCAGAGTGCCAGGCAGAAAGCGGCAGACAGGGTGTCCAGGGCTGCACTGACGCCGCGAGAGACAGAGGTGCTGTCGTGGATAGCCAAAGGCAAGACTGACCGGGAGATCGGCGATATCCTCGGTATCAGTCCGCGCACCGTGAACAAGCATCTGGAACACACCTTCACCAAACTGGGTGTGGAAACACGAACGGCCGCCGCCGCCCTCGCGAATCAGAATCTGCTCGCCACGCAGAGCTGAATCAGCGGGACACGAGATGCCAACCGAACCTGCCAGCAAGCAGTTGTGCACGCGAACGGCTTGCGCAGTATACTCATTACATGGCGCATGAAATACTCATTGTCGAGGACGAACGCAACATCGCCCTTTCTCTCGAATTCCTGATGAAGCAGGCAGGCCATTCTGTACGCTCCGTGGGTGACGGGCAGGAAGCATTGAACGCCGTCGCCGAGTTGGTACCCGATCTGATACTGCTTGATGTCAACCTGCCCAAGCTCGATGGCTACACTGTCTGTTCGAGGCTACGCGCTGATGAGAAGACGCGTGATGTACGAGTGCTGATGCTGACGGCGCGAGGCAGGGAGATCGAGCGTGAGAAAGGTATGGCCGCCGGTGCCAACGATTACCTCACCAAACCCTTCTCTACCCGAGAACTTGTCCAGCGGGTCGAATCACTGCTTGGTGACGCGTGAAGCCCGCCTGGGAGTCCGGAGCCGGTTTCAGCGCGCTGGCTATCGCCGGCGTGCTCGCCCTGAACTACCCGCTGATCGCGCTGTTTGATCGCGACACCTCGGTGTTCGGCATCCCACTGCCTTTCCTGCACGTTTTTGTTGTCTGGACGGCGCTGATCGTGGGACTGGCTGTCCTGGTCGAACATCGCAGTAGCCCACGCCTTCCGAAGGGCTACCAGTCAGGAGAGCCTGCGGGCGCACACCGGAATGCTCTCGGCACTGGCGACAGGGATATCGCCAACGGCGTTGCTGCCCCGGCATCCGGTCGGCATCGCAACACGGACGACTGAGTGCTGTCCGGCAGCGTCATTCTGCTCGCCTCGCTCAGCTACCTTGCGTTGCTGTTCATCATTGCCCATCTTGGCGAACGTGCGGCGGCAGCCGACCGAAGCCTGATTGCAAACCCCTACGTCTACACCTTGTCCCTGGCCGTATATTGCACCGCCTGGACCTACTACGGTAGCGTCGGCCGTGCGGCCAACACCGGCATGGGCTTTCTGCCGATCTACCTCGGCCCGACACTGATGGCCGCAACGTGGTGGTTCGTGCTCAGAAAGATCATTCGTATCTCTCGTCAACAGCGATTGAACTCGATTGCCGACTTCATCGCTTCACGCTACGGCAAGAGTGCGCTGCTTGGCGGGCTCGTGACGGTCGTGGCGGTGATTGGCATCCTGCCCTATATTTCGCTGCAATTGAAGGCGATCTCGACAAGCTACATGGTGCTGCGTGATTATCCTGATCTGGGCAATATGTCCACCACGGTTCGCGAACTCCCCTGGCAGGACACCGCGTTCTGGATCGCACTCGCTCTGGCCGCATTCACCATCCTGTTCGGTGCTCGCAATATCGATGTCACCGAGCGGCATGAAGGCATGGTGGCCGCCGTGGCTTTCGAATCGTTGTTCAAGCTTGTCGCCTTCCTCGCAGTGGGCCTATGGGTGAGCTTCGGCCTGTTCGACGGACCCGGGGAATTGTTTCGCCAGGCCATGAGTGAACCACGCTTGCATGCGCTGACGAGAACCGAAGGACTTCCGGGGGGCTACACCAGCTGGTTGTCGCTGACACTGTTGTCCATGGTTGCCGTCATGTTTCTGCCACGTCAGTTCCACATGGCCGTCATCGAGAATGTCGACGAGAATCATGTGCGTCGAGCCATGTGGCTGTTCCCGCTCTATCTACTGGTCATCAACCTGTTCGTGTTGCCACTGGCCTTCGCGGGTGAGATGCGTTTCCCGGGAGGTGTTGTCGATCCTGACACGTATGTACTGACACTCCCCCTGGCCGAGCAACACACGATGCTGGCCCTTTTCGTCTTTCTGGGCGGACTCTCAGCCGCTACCGGCATGGTCATCGTCGCAACCATCGCACTCACGACGATGGTGTCCAACGATCTGCTCATGCCGATACTGTTGCGCACACGCGGCCGATCCTTCACCACCCGCCTCGATGCGGGCAGAAACCTGATGCGCATACGTCGCGTTACCATCGTCGTCATATTGTTGCTCGGATATCTGCATTTCTACCTGATCGGTGAATCGTATTCTCTGGTCACGATCGGCCTTGTCTCTTTCTGTGCCGTGGCGCAGTTTGCCCCGGCGGTGATGTTCGGGCTCTATTGGAAGGCTGCCAGCCGTATCGGGGCCATTGCCGGCATCAGTGCAGGCTTTGCCATCTGGCTGTATACCCTGCTTCTGCCGGAATTCGCACAGGCCGGCTGGTTGCCAGCAAGCTTCATCACCGACGGACCCTTCGGAATCACGTTACTGCAGCCCTTGCACCTGTTCGGACTGCAGGGGCTGGACGCCATCACGCACTCGCTCTTCTGGAGCATGCTGTTCAATGCCGGACTGCTGGTCACCCTGTCACTGTTCGGTACCCGTTCGGTCATGGAACGTGTGCAGGCGGAACGCTTCGTCGGGGTTTTCGCCGACGGCGGGCGACGACTGGATGCCGACTCCCTGCCGGGACATGCCACAGTGGGTGAACTTGAGACCCTGGTTGGCCGTTTCCTCGGTCATCCTCGTACCGAGCGCGCATTTGCAACCGCGCTCGATGTTCATGGCGAAGGCTCGCGCACCGACATCGAAGAGCGTCGGCGGGAAATCGCCTCACCCGTGCTTGTCGAACACAGCGAACGCCTGCTTGCCGGAGCCATTGGCGCAGCATCGGCGCGCGTCATGGTCAATTCTGTGGCGGGAGGTACGGCGCCGAGCATCGAAAGCGTCCTCAGTATTCTGGAAGAGAGCTCCAAGGTACGCAGCCACAGTCGCCGACTGGAACGCCAGTCGCGTGAACTTGAAGCCGCCACACGGGAACTGCGCTCTGCCAATGAGCGTTTGCAGGAGCTCGATCGACTCAAGGACGAATTCGTGGCAACGGTCAGTCATGAACTGCGCACCCCCCTGACCTCCATCCGTGCTTTCTCCGAGATTCTGCTCTCCAACCCGGACATGGAGAATGCGCAGCGTGAAGAGTTTCTGGACATCATCGTCAAGGAGTCTGAACGCCTGACACGCCTGGTCGATCAGGTACTGGATCTAGCCAAGATCGAGTCGGGTCGCATGGAATGGCGGCACGAGGTATTCGACCTGCGCGATATCGTCAACGACTCACTGGCAACCGTCAGCCAGCTGATTCGTGAGCGCGATATCACGCTGGAGAAGTCTCTGCCGGAGGAGGAGGTGACTGTCGATGTCGACGGTGATCGCCTCATGCAGCTGCTTGTCAATCTGCTGTCGAATGCAGTCAAATTCTGCGACCCGCACAGCGGCCGGATCGGGGTACGATTGTCGGTGACCGATGCACAGTGCCGTATCGAGGTCGAAGACAACGGCGCCGGCATCCTGCCTGACGATGTCGACCATGTGTTTGAAAAATTTCATCAGGCAAATCGCGCGAACGCCGGTGAGTCACTGGGAACCGGGCTTGGCCTGCCCATCTCCCGACATATCGCTGAACATCACGGTGGGCGTCTGCACGTCGCGCGCACCTGCCCGGGCAGTACGGTATTTGCGCTCGATCTGCCCTGCCACACCGGTGACGGTGACGAGCATGACACCGCCAGGGGGGAGCACCCCGAACCGAAGACGGATCATTGACATGGATATCGAAGAACTTGAAATCCGGGACTTCATCGGCGCGCAGCGACCGTTCGATCAATTGCCTGCCGAGGCGCTGGTCGCCACGGTCGAAGCCATCACGGTTCGCTATGTACGCCGAGAGACGGAAATCCCCGAGACCGAACAAGGTGAGCCCGCGCTGAGCCTGGTTCGCAACGGTGCCGTGGAACTTCGTGCAGAGACAGGCGAACTGCTCGCCCGTCTTGGCGAAGGCGATCTGCTTGGCTACCGTGCATCGGCGCATGAACTGGCGAAGAATCATCACTACGTGGCACTGGAGGACACATTGCTCTATCGCATGCCGGCCAGCGTGGTCGATCGACTGTGTGACGAACACAGCCAGATAGCCTGGTTCCTGGCACCCGCAGGCGCTGGGCGATTGCGCGATGCCGTCCGTCACCACGACGAAGCCAGCGATTCTCCCTTGAACCTGACCGACACGCGACTCGGCGACCTGCTGGGACGCGAGCCCATACACCTGCCACCGGCGGCCTCCATCCGCCGGGCGGCGGAAGTGATGAGCGCGGAGAAGGTCTCATCAATGCTCGTGGTCGAGGAGGACGTGCTCTTTGGTGTGCTGACCGATCGGGATCTGCGACTGCGTGTGATCGCTGCAGGACTGGACTACGATTCTCCCCTGAGTGATGTGATGACCATGGCACCGGTTACCGCCAGCGTCGATACCAATGCCTACGATGCCTTGCTGATGATGGCGCGGCATCGCATTCATCATCTACCGGTGGTCGACGGTCATCATGTTGCAGGCGTGGTCACCGCATCCGACTTCATCGAACGTCACACCACCTCATCCGTTTATCTGGCGGCAGATATTCATCGTCAGGATACGGTAGAAACACTTGCGGAGGTAGCCGGCCGCCTGCCACTGCTCGTCCAGAACCTGGCAGCCGCGGGTGCCTCTGCCGAGCGTACGCAGCGCATTGTCACCGGTATCGCCGACGCGCTGGCCATTCGCCTGCTGGAGCTTGCCGAACTGAAATTCGGTGCGCCACCGGTTGATTACGCCTGGGTCGTTGCAGGCTCTCAGGCTCGCGGCGAATTCACCATCGCCTCCGATCAGGACAATGCACTGATTCTGGATGACGCCTACGACGACGCTCGAGACGGTGACTATTTCGAGGCTCTGGCCCGCTTTGTCTGTGACGGCCTTGCCGCCTGCGGACAAGCTCACTGCCCCGGTGAGGTCATGGCCACCAACCCTGAATGGCGTGAACCCCTGGCGAACTGGCAAGCACGTTTTGCCCACTGGATCGACAACCCTGACCCCACGGCCCTGATGCACGGCTGTACGTTCTTCGATCTACGCCACGTCTATGGTGATGCCGCCCTGAGCGCCACGCTGCGCAGTTCGCTGCTGGAACGCACTCGCGGCAATACCATCTTTCTGTCGCATCTGACTGGCAATGCTCTCACTCGCCAGCCTCCACTCGGGTTTTTCCGCAATTTCGTGCTGAGTGGCGGTCGCGACGAGACCGGCGTACTCGACCTCAAACTCGCAGGTGTCGTTCCCATCGTGGAGCTGGCACGTGTCTATGCGCTGGCTGGCGGAATCGATGAGGTCAATACCCGCGAACGGCTCAAGGCGGCGGGCACGACAGACGAACTCAGCGAAAGCGGCGCACGGGATCTGGGCGATGCACTGACCTTCCTCTCCGACACGCGGTTCCGGCATCAGGCGCGCCAGCTTGAATCGGGCATCGAGCCGGACAGCCTGGTCGCCCCCGATTCACTGTCACGCTTCGAACGCGGCCACCTGAAAGATGCCTTTGCCATCGTGCGCACCATGCAGCGCTCGCTGGCGCAGCGGTTCGGGCGCTGATCCCGATGCTGGATAGAACCATGGGCAGTTTCGTCTGCCGACGCCTGTTCTCACTCGAGCAGCAGAGACTCTGGTGGCTCAAGCGTGTGCCGGCGGGTCCACTACGTGACTACTACCAGGTACCCTTCACCAAACCTGCTACGCCATCGGTGTCGACCGATTACCTTGCCCTCGATATCGAGACGACGGGGCTCGTACCACAGCGTGACGAACTGCTGAGTATCGGTTTCGTGCCTATCTCCGGCCATGGCCTGCGCCTGGGCGGTGCCCGCCACTATCTGGTACGGCCAGAGCGCGACATTCCCGAGTCTTCGGCCGTGGTACACGGCATTCTCGATGACCGTGCCCGTGAAGGACTGCCACTGGCCGACGCTCTGCCGCCGCTGTTGAAGGCGCTGGCCGGCCGTGTGCTGGTCGCTCACAGTGCACGTATCGAACATGATTTCCTGGACATCGCCTGCCGTCGACTGTATGGCTACCCCTTTGTCGCCCCGCTCGTTGACACCCTCGAACTCGAACAGCGCAAGATCGTGCGATCCGGCTCGCCCATCGCCCCCGGTGCACTCCGGCTCGACGCATTGCGCCAGCAATATGGACTGCCTCGCTACCGAGCTCATGATGCGCTGAGTGATGCCATTGGTGCCGGTGAACTGCTGCTGGCGCAAATCGCCTATCGAACATCCAACCGACCGTTACGACTTGATGACCTGACGCGCCGCTACTGAGCGGATACAGCCGTTACCGGATGCCTGAAGATACACTGAGAAAACGACCCTCATGAGCGTGGAATTCCTGCTGACCTCTCTGCTTGTCGTGTTATTGCCGGGTACCGGTGTCATCTACACCATGGCCATTGGCCTGGGTCGAGGCTTCAGACCTGCCGTCGCGGCCGCTACCGGCTGCACAGTCGGGATCGTACCTGCGGCGGCAGCCAGCATTCTGGGGCTTGCTGCCATTTTCCATACCAGCGCCCTGGCATTTCAATTCGTCAAATACCTGGGAGTGGCCTATCTGTTTTATATGGCCTGGAACATCCTGCGAGATGAAGGCTTGATGCAGGTCGATGAAGATGAGGACGAGAGATCCCTGTTTCGCACAGCATTGCAGGGCACGCTGTTGAACATACTCAACCCGAAGCTGTCCCTGTTCTTTCTGGCATTCCTTCCGCAGTTCGTCCCCATCGACAAAGCCGGCTCGATTGTCTACCTGGCCTACCTTGCCGGCATATTCATGCTGATGACCTTGGTGGTCTTCGTGATATACGGTGCATTCGCGGCGCGGGCCAGAACGTATGTCATCGAATCCCCTGCCGTGCTCCGATGGATCAAAGGCATTTTCGCAGGAACATTTGCATTTCTCGGATTGAAGCTGGCCTTGGCCGACCGATAAACCTACCGTTCCGATGACACGGACGATCCTCAGTAGCAGGTCAGTTCCAGCAATCGATTCGAGGCGTCAAGCTCCTTCCAATCCAGGTTGATCGGCAGACCCTGCTCATCGAATTCCGGCTCCGTGGTCAGATCGGCACGCTTTTCATTGCGGCAATCCACCAGCTGCCGAACCTTGGCGACCGGGCTGAACCTCTGCATCAGAAGAAGATCGACCATCGCGTAGTCGGCGTGATCCGGGTTGCGAAGTATGGTTGCCTTGTCCACCAGCATCAGACGATCATTCCGGGGAAACAAGTATGACCAGGGAGAAAACGCCGATGTACCGGCGTAAGTCTCTGCGACAACGATGGACTCGGGCATCTTGTCCAGCGTGCGAGACTCCCACGTGTATTCACTGTAGATGCCATAGCCGATGGCCGTGCCTCCGATGATCAACGGGATCAGTGTGCGGGGCATCGGTCGTTTCAGTGTGCGGAAGACGGCCCACGACATGAGGAGCAAGGCAGCAGACAGGATAACGGCGGTAATGAGCTGGACGATCATGTATTGATTGTGTCTTGAATGGAAGTTAACGACCGAATACCGCGACACGATTACTCATCGCGGCCTGTATCTCCTTGACTGACTTGAGGGCATGCCGCAGACGTTCACGATCCGCCGCCGGCAGCAATGCCGGGTCAACGAAGTTATCCGGCTTCTGCCCCTGTTTTATCTGATGGACCTGGTGCCGGAGTCTGACCATCAGGATTACCTCGTGCGCATCCTTCAGGCTCAGTGCACCCGACTGGCTCAACACTGGCGAGTCCACGCCTGCTCCCAGCCGTTCCATGGTATTGACTTGCGTTATGCCGGTGGACAGCGCATAGACACGCGCCAGATCGACGATGGGAACCACTCCGCCGTGTTTCAGGTCGATCTTGCCACGATTCTCACCGCTGGACTCCTTGCGAAACCGACCAAACATCCCCAGCTGAGGTCGATGCAACAGACTGTTGCTGCTCATATGGGCCACGAACAGGCTGTTTTTGCGGGCTCTGGCAAGCACCTCATCGCGCAAGGGCTCATACAACGACGCCGTACCGTGTATGGGGCGCAGATCGAACATGACGCTCGCCAGCATCTGAGCCATGGGTCCGGGCCGCTCGATCCACTCATCGAAATAGTCACGCCAGACAGACACCGGTTGTCGCCACTTGGGATTACTGGCCATCATGTCGCCCGGGCAATACACATAGCCCGACTCATCCAGTCCGTCGCAGACAAAATCGGCCAGTCGAGCAAAGTACTCGCCATGGGTATCAGGATCGTATTGCTCATCCAGCATCAGACAGTTGTCCTGATCCGTCGCACCGGTCTGTTCCTGCCGGCCTTGCGAACCACAGGCCAGCCAGACATAGGGGACCGGTGCCGGACCAAGCTGCTGCTCTGCCAACTCCAGCAGCCTGCGAGTTACCGCACCGGTGATGGAACTCATGATGCGTCCCGTCTCGAAGGCACTACTGCCATTGTCGATCAGTGACACCAGCAGCCGGGGTAGCTGCTGCACGATGGCTGCGATTTCCGCACTCGACTTCATGCGGCTGATATCCCCGACCATGAACACCGATGAGGCCACCTGATGCCGGATAAGGTCAGTCTGGGTCACGATTCCAACCAGCCTGCCTTCGCTGCAGACTGGCATATGAGCAACTCTGTGCCGAGTCATCAGGGTCAAGACATCAAGCACACTCTGTTCAGGACTCACGTACAACGGTTTCGAGCTCATCACGGTACTTACCGCCAGATCCACGGACACGCCACTGGCCACAACCCGGCCGACAAAGTCCGCTTCGGTGACAAGTCCGACCAGAGAATCTCCACTGACCACAGGCAGGCAGGAGATGCGGTGCTCCAGCATGCGCTGCGCACCCAGCTTGATGGAATCGGTCTGGTCGATGGTGTGCGGGCTGGAGCTCATCAACTCGCTGACCTTCACACTGGACAGGCGCTCGGAACCGGCCTCGGCATAGACCGACGCAGACGTGTTGCGAGCAGCGGTAGTGAGCGATGGCGACGACATGTTCTCGCTCACCGGCTGAGCAGCACGTGACTCTTCAGGGTTATTCGACATATCGTTTTCCTGCTCTTTGCATCGCATCAATATACGCCAACAACTCGGCTACCCGTTGATGGGCATCAACAACGGCAACAGCGATGTCACTACACGACCACCGCCCGAGGACACCACCGAAAAAAAAGGGCCTGCATTCACATGCAAGCCCTTCTGTTTTTCATCAATCAAGGCGAGGACCGGGCTGACGCATTCCTGTCAGCCCGGCGACTCAGCCCTTAATGATCTGTTGCTGCTCCAGCACCGCGAGGTACACGGATACTCTCGACCAGTTCAACGATCTCACGCGGCGGCGCATCAGTCGCATTGGATACAGTAAAGGCGATTGCGAAGTTGAGCATCGCACCAACCGCACCGATGGATAGTGGCGAAATACCGAACATCCAACCATCAGGCGTATCCGACAACTGATTGGTTCCCGGAATGAAGAACCAGCCCTTGTACAGGAAGATGTAGATGATGGTGAAGAACAGGCCGACCAACATGCCCGCTACTGCGCCCTTGTTGTTTACCCGTGAGGAGAAGATACCCATCATCAGTGCCGGGAAGATGGTTGCCGCAGCCAGACCGAATGCCAGGGCCACCGTCTGTGCTGCAAATCCCGGCGGATTCAATCCCAGCCAGGTTGCGACCCCGATGGCAACCGCCATGGACAGTCGAGCTGTCAACAATTCCCCTTTCTCCGAGATGTTCGGTGCAAGCGTCCCCTTGACCACATCGTGACTGACCGCCGAGGATATCGCCAGCAACAGACCGGCTGCCGTTGACAGGGCTGCTGCCAGACCACCCGCTGCTACCAGAGCGATGACCCATTTTGGCAGTGCCGCGATTTCCGGATTGGCCAGAACGATGATGTCACGGTTGACATCCAGTTCAGAACCTTGCCAGCCATTGGCTTCGGCAGTGGCAGCAAACTCTTCCGACGAATCGTTGTAGAGCTGGATGCGGCCGTCGCCGTTCTTGTCTTCGAACTTCAACAGACCGGTCACTTCCCAGTTCTTCATCCAGTCAGGGCGTTCGTCATACTTCAGAGACTCGGCCTGTGCACCACCTGGGTAGATGGTATCCATGAGGTTCATGCGAGCCATGGCGCCAACAGCCGGAGCTGTCAGATACAGCAGCGCGATGAATACCAGAGCCCAACCCGCAGACCAGCGTGCGTCAGCAACCTTGGGTACAGTGAAGAAGCGAATGATGACGTGAGGCAGACCCGCAGTACCAATCATCAGCGACAAGGTGAACAGGACCATGTTCAGCGTGTTGGTGTGATGTTCGGTGTAGGACTGGAAACCCAGCTCGGTGACGATCTGGTTCAGCTTGGTCAGCAGAGGAACACCTGATGCAGCGTGATCGGCAAACAAGCCGATAGGCGGCAGTGCAACACCGGTCAATTGCAGGGAGATGAAGATGGCCGGAACCGTGTAGGCAAGGATCAGTACGCAGTACTGAGCAACCTGCGTATAGGTCACGCCTTTCATGCCACCCAGAACCGCATAGAAGAATACGATTGCCGCGCCGATGAACAGACCTGCGTCGTTGCTGACTTCCAGAAAGCGCGAGAAGGCCACACCAACACCCGTCATCTGACCGATAACGTAGGTGATGGATGCAATGATCAGACAGGCCACGGCTACCATGCGAGCAGTGGTGCTGTAGAAGCGATCGCCGATGAATTCAGGAACCGTGAATTTGCCGAACTTGCGCAGATACGGTGCCAACAGCAGGGCAAGCAGCACGTAGCCACCGGTCCAGCCCATCAGATACGAGGAGCTGTCATAGCCGGAGAAGGCAATGAGGCCCGCCATCGAGATGAATGACGCTGCCGACATCCAGTCAGCTGCGGTAGCCATACCGTTGAGGACAGGATGGACCCCGCGACCCGCGGCGTAGAATTCTGACGTCGAGCCTGCTCGGGCCCATACAGCGATGCCGATATAGAGGAGAAACGTTCCTCCTACAAACAGCAGATTGAGTGTGTACTGTTCCATGTGTCTAGTCCTATTCCTCTTCTACACCGAATTTCTTGTCCAGCGAGTTCATGCGCCACGCGTAGAAGAAAATCAGTATCAGAAAGACAATGATTGATCCCTGTTGAGCAAACCAGAAACCCAGATCGGTGCCACCAACGGTGATACCTGAGAGCAGGGGGCGCAGAATGATTCCGAACCCGAATGAGACCACCGCCCAGATAACCAGGCAGAATTTGACCAAGCGTATATTGGCCGACCAATATTCGTTGCTAGAAGAATTTTCAGACACTCGACAGTACCTCCTGAAGCAGATGCTTCTGGTTTTCGTGATGGGAATTTGGGGGTCCGGTCAGCGCCAGAGAAACAGCGAGCGAAGCACGATGATCTCTGGTCATGACCGGATTCACTTCAAGACAGCGTCATGCCCGGATCAGGCGTTGGCGCGGTTTTCTATCAGCTCGTCGACAACGCCAGGATCTGCCAGCGTCGAGGTGTCACCGAGTGCGGCGTAATCGTTCTCTGCGATCTTGCGAAGAATTCGGCGCATGATCTTGCCCGAACGGGTTTTCGGCAGTCCTGGCGCCCACTGGATGAGATCCGGTGATGCAATGGGACCGATTTCCTGTCTCACCCATGAGACGAGTTCCTTGCGAAGCTCTTCGGACGGGGATTCACCTTCCATCAGGGTGACATAGGCATAGATGCCCTGGCCCTTGATGTCATGAGGAAACCCGACAACTGCCGCTTCGGACACCTTGGCATGCGCCACCAGAGCCGATTCGACTTCAGCCGTGCCCATACGATGTCCCGATACGTTGATGACATCATCCACTCGGCCGGTAATCCAGTAGTAGCCGTCTGCATCACGTCGACAACCGTCACCGGTGAAGTAATAGCCCTTGAAGGTCTCGAAATACGTGGACACGAAACGTTCATGGTCGCCGTAGACCGTTCGCATCTGACCAGGCCAGCTGTCACGTATGCACAGCACACCCTCGGCTTCAGTCTGCGTCTGCTCGTTGCCTTCCGCATCCAGAATGATCGGTTGTACGCCGAAGAACGGTCGTGTCGCAGAACCGGGTTTGGTCGCCGTGGCGCCCGGCAGGGGCGAAATCAGGATACCGCCGGTTTCAGTCTGCCACCAGGTGTCGACAATCGGGCAGCGGCCCTTGCCAACAACTTCGTCGTACCATTTCCAGGCTTCCGGGTTGATGGGCTCGCCAACTGATCCCAACACACGCAAGGTAGACAGATCAGCCTTGTTGACGTGCTCCTCACCGGCTCCCATCAGCGCGCGAATGGCGGTGGGTGCGGTATAGAAGATGTTGACCTTGTGCTTTTCACACACATCCCAGAATCTCGAGGGGCTCGGATAGGTGGGAACACCTTCGAACATCAAGGTGGTGGCACCGTTGGCCAGAGGGCCGTACACAATGTAGCTGTGTCCGGTGACCCAGCCGACATCCGCTGTACACCAGTAGATATCACCGTCGTGATAGTCGAACACGTATTCATGTGTCATTGATGCGTAGACCAGATAACCACCGGTCGTATGCACAACGCCCTTGGGCATACCGGTTGATCCGGAGGTATACAGGATGAACAGAGGGTCTTCTGCGTTCATCCTTTCAGGTTCGCATTCCGCCGACACAGCCTGAGTCTGCTCGTGGTACCAGTAATCCAGGTTGTCACGCATCTCGATCTTGCCGCCGGTGCGCTGCACGACCACCATTCGGACCTCATGAGCAACCTTGTCCAGCGCCTTGTCGGCATTGACCTTCAAGGGCACGCTGCGTCCACCTCGCAGACCTTCATCAGCAGTTACTACAAGCTTGGCGCTCGACCCGGTAATACGATCTGCCAGTGCATCCGCACTGAATCCGCCAAAAACGATGGAATGAATGGCGCCAATGCGTGCGCAAGCCAACATGGCATAAGCCGCTTCCGGAATCATCGGCATATACAGGATGACCCTGTCGCCTTTCTCGACACCCAGCGACTTGTAGACATTGGCAAGGCGGCAGACGTGCTCGTGCAGTTCCTTGTAGGTTATCTTCTTGTCGTCAGATGGGTCATCACCTTCCCAGATGATCGCAACCTGATCGCCGCGTGAAGCCAGGTGCCGGTCTATGCAGTTGACACTGACATTGAGCTCACCATCTTCAAACCACTTGATGGAGACATCCGGGTATTCGAAAGTGGTGTTCTTGACCTTGGTGTACGGCGTCATCCAGTCAAGACGCTTGCCCTGCTCTCCCCAGAACGCATCCGGATCATCGACCGATTGCGCATACATTGCCTGATACCTGGCATCGTCAACCAATGCATTGGCAGCGAATTCGGCCGGAACTGGCCGTAGATCATTACTCATGGGTTCTGCTCCTTTTCCTCTTCAGTACGCTGGTCCGAATGCCTCATCGCACACCATGACCGCCACAAAAGAGTGCTTGCAGCCATGCGTCACAACAGCGTTGAAACTTGTTCCCCAACTAACCTGTTGCAAAATTGTAGTGAAATTCAAGCTTGAATCCAGCGACAATTTTTTCCCTTGAAATACAATTACTTAACAAACATGCGATTCGTAGCCGATTTTTTGACGGCCACTTTCAACAGACTTGTTACCAAAAGTAACAACAAAGTGACTGTTAGTCACCACTTAAACCAGCGGAATCCCTGTCGCCCCTGAAAATAATCCGAATTCTTTGATTTTAGGCAAACGAGGTCGGTATAAAGCGCTCCGAACGGGCTGAAAAACCGTCACTCGCCGCTCCGTGCAAGCGCGAGCCGGCAAAATGCCTTGCACCAATCTGACCCACGAAAACACGGCGTGATCGCTTCAGAAACGTGCTCGACTTGACTTGAGTCAAGTGAGAGCCCTGACGCAGGCTGTCGAGGTGCGTCTCCTTCTTCAGACATGTGGGAGCATGGGTGTACGGAGCAGGACGCAGTTGTATTAATCGACCGAAAATGCACTATATGGCTGTATGCATGCCCCGTCTCACCGTCGCCCAGCTGCTGATGGCAGGGCCTGTTCAGTGACCGTATATAACTACAAGTGTGACTCCCGACGCTAAGTCGATCCTGCACTCCTGTCGTACCATACGCACTTGAACTGGTCGAGGTGCAAGTAAGCGCAACCTCCTTGGGTATGGAGCATCAACCGTAGGGACACATGAAAATGAATGACAATCGAAGCCGGCTTATCGAAATAGCCGAAGGATCCGTGCAACGCAGTGGGCTGAAAGCACTGAGTTTTCGGACGCTGGCCGATGAGGTCGGCATAAAATCCTCCAGCGTGCATTACCATTTCCCTGAAAAATCGGATCTGGCGCGAACTCTGATCGAACAATACCGGGACAAGCTCTTTGTCGAACTGAACGGCATAGCCACCAGCGGTGGATCGCTCAGAACGCAGTTTCTGGCGTTCGTCGATGTGTTCGGTGGGACTGCACAGGACAACCGGGTTTGCCTTCTGTGCATGATGGCGTCGGAGTTTGCAGCCCTGAACGCAAGCAATCAGGTGTTGCTGGCCAATGTGTTCACCAATCTGGAAAACTGGCTGGCGAACCTGTTCGATAGCCGACGTGAGGAACTGGCAACGCAGCTCTCCTCTCAGCAGATGGCCAGGCTCGTGATGTCAGGGCTGGAAGGCGCTCTGCTGATCGACCGCGTCATGCATGATTCCGAGCGACTGGATACTCAGAAAACCGCCCTGCTGCAACTCATGAAATAGGCAGGCACCGATTCATTGCAAGACGCCTGAGACACCTGGTGAGGGCCTGACACGCAGCCCTCGTCTAGTTCTCGTCCAATCGACGACGCAGGACGGCGATGTGTTCGGGCCCGACCTCGCAGCAACCACCGACCAACGTCGCTCCCTGCGCAACCCAGCGCATTGCAAAATCCGCATAGTTTGCTGGTGACAGGTCGTTCCTGGCCTCCAGTGAACTGACCGTCCCACCCGGCTTCAGTGCATCAACCGCCGTGAAGCCGTTGGCATAGGCACCCATCGGTACCGAGCTGTCAGCCACGAAGTGCAACCACGCCTCATCGATGGTCTCGGGCCGCGAGCAGTTGAGCAACAACCCCTGCAGTGGCAACTCACGCAGCGCCTGCATGACCTCTGCCAGAGACTCCCCACCACGCAGATTCTCAGGGTTGTTGTCATCCAGGGTCATTGCCAGCCAGACCGGCAGACCTGTCTCACAGGCAGCGCTCGCGGCTGTGACAGCCTCGGCTTGCGAAGCCATCGTCTCACACAGAAAAAGATCGACATGTGGCGCCTGAACAGCACAGATCCGACGATACAATTCCAAGGATCGAGCTGTCCCCGGAGCCAGATCCGGGCGATAGCTGGCGACCAGCGGCGGCAGGCAACCCGTGATGCGAACCTTGTCATTGCCGCTCTTGTCTCGCGCACGCATTGCCGCTTCACAGGCACTGGTCTGCAGCGCCTCGAACAGACTCTCATCAGCATCTCTGGCCAGCCTTTCAGGCGTGCTTGAGTAGGCATTGATGGTGATGACGTCTGCCCCCGCATGGATGAAATCCACATGCAGCTGTTCGACCAGCTCAGGCTGCTCCAGCATCACCGTGGCGGACCAGAGTGGTGAGGGTGCCTTGCCTGATCGACGAACCAGTTCCTGACCCATACCACCGTCGAGCAATGTGACTTCATTCATTGAATGTGTTTTTCCGTTGACTTGTATCAAAACGCCCGTGAGGAACCAGTCCTTACCATGTAGCTGTTACAACCGAAACACGGAATCTCTCAATTGGGCGATCATCCCACCCTGAACGAGCGCCGCATCCAGCAGTCGCCGGGAGACAGCAATCCATGACAGTGCCGGAAAACGAACTCGATAGCACCGCGACGAAGACACCTGATGTTCAGGACGTAGTCACCCTGCTACTCGAGCGCGCACTGGCGACGGCAGATGTTACCACCACCACACTCAAACTGGCGGTAGCTGAAGCCAGATTGGCAGCCAGCAGCGCAGGTCTCATGGTGGCGTTTGTGGTCGTGCTCATCGTCATGATTCCCATCACCTGGTTGGTGGCACTGGCAACCGCCTTTGCAGCCCTGCAGAGTATGGGGCTCAGTGCGCTCTGGTCATTGCTCATACTGCTGGCAGTACAGCTTGTGGTATGTGCCTTGATCGTATGGACCATTCTGAAGCTGAGCCGCCTCCTGGCCTTCAATCGCACACGCGAGGCCCTGCGCTCGAGCCTGACCAGTACCGAAGACAACCAACCTCAACCTACGGAAGCAGATAGTCATGTCACAAACAACCACCAAGCCTGAAGAACTGAAGCACGCAGCGAAAGAAGTACTGGACTCTGCAGAGGAGAAGGCCTACGAGACTCTGGAGAAAGCGCGGGACAAGGCAGAGGATGTGGTGGACAAGGCCCATGAAATGGAGGCGGAACTGCAACAGTCCGTCGCTGAACTGAGCGGCACCGTCACTCGGTACATCAACGAAAAACCACTGCAAGCGGCAGGTATTGCCTTTGCTGCAGGCGTGCTTGCCACTTTGCTGGTCAGACGCCGCTAGGCCCGGGAGCGCAGAGCATGTTGCTCGACAGCAAGAAGTTGGAAGTGGAGCAGGCCTGGTTGCAACGCTGCGATGCTCAATCGAGGCTGGATCACATTGCTCATCAGTGTGACGTGGAGTGTCGCGAGTACTTCTCGCGACCGGCAGCCTTGGTGTGGCCGTTTGCTGCAGGCGTGCTCATCACCCGTTTCAAGCGTGCAGCGCCGGCAACTCTCGAGATGACCAGCCTGGCCCTGTCGGCTCTCAAGGTTGCCGGCAAGGCATCCCCGTTCATCAGGCGTTTGCTGTCATGAACCGTCGAAACGATCTACTCAACGCCTGGGATACCCGCGGAGAATTGCCGGAGGTTCAGCAATTTTCATCGGACTCGCGCGAACAGGTCGCTTCGATCTTTCTCGAGGTGGCAAGATTCAACGAGGGCAAGAACCCGCAAAGCCAATTCAAATCGAGTCTGACAGAGTGGTCAGGCAGCCTGGCCTGCATGGCCGGTGCGGATGAACTGTCGGTCGCCGCCTTCTGTGCCGAACTGCGAAGCTGCCAGCTTTCTCTGGTTGAATTACTACTTGCCGGCTATCTGGACAAGGTCGAGGATGCCGACATCGCGAAGACTCTGGCGCACACCATGCAGTCCATCGAACAGCTGATTGAATCCAGCACTCGAAAACTCAAGGCAAGTGGTGAAGAGAAGGAGGACTCATCGTCCGAGGAGCCCAAGGTGAAGGTCAAGACCTTGCAGCATGAAATTCGCACCCCGCTGCAAGGCGCCTTGCTCACAACCGAGCTGATGCTGGAAGACGCTCAACAAGGGGATGCGGTGCAGGCAGACGACATCATCGCAGTGCGTCGATCCATCGAGACCGCTGTACAGATCCTCAACGACTTTGCGGAAAAGCCTCAATGAGCTGACTGTGAAACGGGCGGGTGATACGTATGGACACCGACATGACAGGTTACGGTACGGGTTATCATCAGTCGATGCGTTGCCCTGACTGCAAGAACAGCGGAGGGGTGCCCGCCCGATAGGTTTTTCGAACACCGAGCCAGACGACTATCAGACCCCCTGCCCCCTCGCTGACCAATGGCCCGGTTCTTGGCCATCTGGTGAGATTGTCCATTCCCGCTTCAATGGGAATGATCTTCAACACCCTGTACAACCTGACGGATTTCTGGTTTGCCGGGCGCCTATCGGACGAGTCGCTGGCCGGTGTGTCCATCGCCGGCAGTGTTTTCTTTCTGCTGCTGGCGGTTGGCATCGGCATGCAGACCGGGGCCTCGGCGGTCATCGCACCGGAGGTCGGCAGCGGGCGCCGGGAAACAGTGGCAGACTGGGTCGATCAGGCATTCGGCCTGTCGATATTCTTCAGCGTTCTCATCACGCTTTGCGGCTGGCTCATTGCCGAACCGCTGGTGCGTTTTCTCGGGGCGGAACCCGAGATCGCGCCACTGTCGATGCAATACATCAGCACCACCTTGTGGGGTGCCTTCACCTTCATACTGACCTTCGCTGCAGCGGGGGCCCTGATGGCGCTGGGGGACACACGGTCCAACCGCAATGTACTGGTGGTGGGCTTCTTCGCCAATCTGGTTCTCAACCCCTTGCTCACCTTCGGCTTGAATCTGGGCGTGACAGGTCTGGCACTGGCGACCGTGCTCATCAAGGGTGCCTCCGCGTTCTACCTGTACCACGTGCTGACTAAAGAGCTGGGCCGCAGGATCATTCCTCGCATTCAGCTTGAAAGCTGGCTGACCCTGCTTCGTCAGGTTCTACCCGCCAGCTTCAATATGCTGACAATCATTCTGGGCGGATTCATCACCCTGTCGCTGATCGGCCGCTTCGGTAGTGAACATGTCGCCGGCTACTCCGTCGGTCTGCGTCTCGAGCAGGTACTGCTATTGCCGGCTCTGGGCCTGAATACGGCGGTCATGGCCATAGCAGGTCAGAACCTGGGGGCCGGCTATCCACAACGCGTCAAGGAGACCTACACCACCGCGCTGGTGGTGGGCCTTGTCATGGCTGCCGTCTCCATACCCGTCATGGTGTATCTGTCGCCTGCCATGATGAGTTTCTTTTCAGGCGATCCTGCCATCCAGGCAACTGGCGCGGCCTATCTGAAGATCGATGCCATCGCCTTTTATGCCTATGTCGTACTGTTTCTCAGTACCGCCACCCTGCAAGCCATGAAGCGGCCCCTGTTCCCGATGTACATGGGTATTGCCCGGCAACTGGTCATCCCCGTGAGTATCAATTACTGGCTCATCGTCTATCGTGATTTTCCCATGATGTCGATCTTCTACACCATCATCAGTGTGGTGGTAATCGCCTCTGTTGTTGCGCACTGGTACACCTTGCGACAACTGCGGAAACTGCCTGCCGACAAGCTGATGCCAGTCGAGCAATCTGCCGAGTAAATCATCGTCCTGGCTGTCGGGAAAAAGGCCGCAACGGGCATCCTTTGCGAAACAGCTCGAGCTACCTAGCGGGTAAAGCGCCGTTACGACGTGCAGAAAAAAGGCCCCATCCGCTGACGTGCGAATGGGGCCTGACTTCTATTGCGATTTTCCAGTGCCGCCTACCACAGCTCAGACAGTGAACTGAAAGAAAGGCAGCTGCCTGGACAGAGCCTGACTTACTGCTTTTGCCAGGCCTTGATGTAGTCGATCTCGAACTCTGCAGGTACCACACCAGCTGCCGGTTCCCCGATCCAGCTACTACCCACCACCAGGTGAGCGATGATATTCATCGGTTCATCGGAAACACGAGGACCCGTCAGACGACGCACTTCCTGACCATCGACGTACCAGACAACCAGACCCGGCTCCCACAACACGCTGTACTTGTGGAAGCCTGCGCTGAGGTCTTCACCGATAAGCGATTCCATGGTCGGAGACGAATGCTTCTCACCACTGTTGAAACGGGCACGATTGCTGTCGTAATAGTGATAGGTCTGGTAGACCTTGTCAGGGCGTGAACCCACGTACTCAGCAATATCGATTTCCGGCTTGTTCTTGTAGTAATCCTGATTGAACAGATAGAACGTGGACAGCAAGCCCTGGCCGCTGGCAACCTTGGCATTCATCTCCACGTAGCCGTAGGTCATCTCGAAGTAATCGGCCGTGGTGATGACACCCGACAGGTACGGCTGGCCATTGGCTGCAGACAGCAACTCCGGCGGTGTTTCCTTGCCAGTGATGATCAGCGTCTCACCCGTGAATTCGAAAGGCGTGTAATCCATGGGATCGGAGGCAAAGATATTCACGAAATACTGCGTTTCAGCATTGATCGTGGTGTCAGGTCCCCAAGGCAGGGCTGCTTTCCACAGGGTTCTATCCAGATCGGTACCGTTGAATTCCTCGTCGAACACCTGAACATAGTTGCTCAGGTCGGGCGTGGTGGTGCCCTGCAGTTCTTCAAAGGTGAAAACGGCTGGTTCCGATTGAGCGGAACGCATGCCTTCGTTGTCAACA
The DNA here is from genome assembly GCA_947499955.1 of uncultured Granulosicoccus sp. Classification (GTDB taxonomy): domain Bacteria; phylum Pseudomonadota; class Gammaproteobacteria; order Granulosicoccales; family Granulosicoccaceae; genus Granulosicoccus. Next base: position 212,930 of record CANMQI010000004.1, on the reverse strand, counting down.
GCGGCTACGGTGTAACTGTAGCTGGCGCCAGGTACCGGAATACGATCGCCGACACAATCGATGCTGCGAGTGAAGTTGCAGTCGATGAAAGAAGTACTCAACCAGCTTCGGTATTGATGCTCCTTCGTCTTGTCGTCGACAATCGTGGCTATCAGATCGTTATCGCGATAGACCTCATACGCTTTGACATCCTGGTCATCGACAGAGGGTGCCCAGGTGAATTCCAGCCAATTCTCGGCTGCCAGCAACAGCGTCAGGTCAGTCGGTACCGATGGAGGCCCGGCGCTGCGAGACTCATCCTTGACGGAAGGACCACTCAACGAGGCAGTTTCTGCCGCCGTGGGGCTGTCATCGTCGCCGCCAGACAGGTCGCTGCCACCAGAGACGGGTGGTGCCAGAGAGCCTCCGTCAGCAGGCGTGTTACCTGGTAGATCAACAGCCGAACCGGTATCGGTGCCATTATCTGTACCGGTTCCATCAGTACCGGTTCCCGTGTCGGTGCCAGTATCGGTTCCGCCAGTTGTCTGATCACCGGTTCCCCCGTCTACAGGATTGCCGGACTCCTCTTCATCGTTGAGAGGTATATTCGTTGTCGAGGACGACGAATCGCTGCAGCCGGAAATCATCAGCATGCAGGCTATGAGACAACCGGCCATGCCGGTCCTAGTGGAAATCATCATTATTCAGGGGTATGTCAGAGCAGTTATTTGCAACCCCGAATTCTGGTTGTAGTCGCCCACAAGGTCAATGCTGAATCGATTGCGAACCCGCAAGCAGACGCAGGTATTTGCTGTGCCTGAGTGTCCAAGATGCCCGGCGCAGCAGGCTTTGCGCCACAACTGTGAACTAGTGTGTCATTCTGCCCCCTGGGGCTGCAGCAGGCTTTCCAACGGGTCATGTTCGGCAACGAAATGATTCGGAAACCGCTCGCTCAGGAGCGGCACATGATCCGTGGGCAATTGTGCCCGTCTCGACGGCAGGAAACGTAGCCGAGCCCCGGCATCCATCGGAGAGGCCAGCTCTCCCTGCAACTTGATACGGCTCCGCGCACGCTCCACTTTCGGATCCGGCACCGGCACCGCTGACACGAGTTGGCGGGTATAGGGATGCTGAGGACGGGCAAACAGATCATCGCGCGATGCCAGTTCAACCACCGAGCCCAGATACATCACCAGAATTCGGCTGGAGACCTCCCATACCACCGACAGATCGTGAGAGATGAAGATCAGCGACAGACCGAATTCCTGTTGCAGGTCCTTCAGCAGGGCCAGAATCTGCGCCTGGATCGAGACATCGAGTGCGGACACGGCCTCATCACAGATGAGCAGTTGCGGGCGGCTCATCATGGCTCTGGCGATTCCCACGCGCTGGTTCTGCCCACCGGACAGCTCATGCGGATAACGATTGATCAGTGTGTAGGGAAGACCGACCCGCTCCATCATGCTGGCCACGCGTCGGGTTCGTGCCTGACGATCGAGACCGGGTTCGAATATCTTCAGCGGCTCGGCCATGCTGTCGCCGACCGTCATCGAGGGATTGAGACTGGCCAGGGGATCCTGAAACACGATTTGCGCATTCTGCCTGAATTTCTGCAGTTCCCGGCGACCCAACACCGTAAGCTCCTTGCCCTGCCAATTGACCTGGCCGTCGGTCGGTTCGATCAATTGCAGGATGGCGCGGGCCAGTGTGGACTTGCCACTGCCTGATTCCCCGACGATCCCCAGCGTTTCTCCGGCGGCAAGATCAAAACCGATGCCATCGACCGCACGCAACGTGCGCTTTCTGGCGAACCAGCCCGAGTGCACCGGAAAGGTGACGCGCAGATCCCGGACACGAAGAATCGTCTCAGCCGGATTGCTGCTACCCGTGGTTGACACACTCTGGTCGTTCGCTGGCGATGCTGGCGATGCTGGCGATGCTGGCGATGCTGGCGATGCTGGCGATGCTGGCGATGCTGGCGATGCTGGCGATACAGGTTGCGCGCCCTGCCTCAGCGGTGCCACTTCATCAGCCTCAGACTTGTCAGCAGTAACGATCTGTTCTGGCGCCACGTATATACGCGGCACCGAATCAAGCAGCATTTTCGTGTAGTCGTGCTGCGCACCGTAGAAGACCTCCTCGCAACTACCCTGCTCCACGTACTCACCATGACGCATGACCTGCACACGGTCACACATGCGTGCCACGACCCCCATGTCGTGGGTGATCAGAACCACCGCGGTACCGTGGTCACGACGCAGCTCATCCATCAGGTCCAGAATTTCAGCCTGAATGGTGACATCCAGAGCGGTGGTCGGCTCATCGGCAATCAACAACTCCGGCTCACACAACATGGCCATGGCAATCATGACACGTTGTCGCATCCCGCCGGAAAGCTCATGCGGGTATTGCTTGAGTCGATGAGCCGCTTCGGGAATGCGCACATTCTCCAGCCATTGCAGACAGCGTTGCTGCGCATCGCGATCACTGATGTGCTGATGAGTCTGCAGCACCTCGCGCATCTGAGCACCAATGCGTAGATGCGGCGTCAGCGCGGTCAACGGATCCTGGAAGATCATGGAGATACGACTGCCCCGAATGCGATTGAGTTCTCGCACCGACAGATCGAGCAGGTTCTGCCCCTGAAACTGCACACGCCCCGTCACCGTGGCATTGCTGGCCAGCAGCCCCATGGCCGCCAGAAAGGTCTGGCTCTTGCCAGAACCGGACTCACCGACAACCCCGAGGCATTCACCGGCAGAGACCTGCGCATCCACCCCTCGAACCGCCTCCACGGTGCCATCATTGGTCTGGAAACGTACATGCAGGTTGCGGATGTCCAACACGCGATCGTCAACGTTCTGCATCATCGGTCCCTCGGGTCAAAAGCATCACGCAAACCATCACCGATGAACAGCAGACTGAGCAGCAGGACGACGAGGAATGAGGCGGGAAACCACAGCAGCCAGGGAAGCACCTCCAGCACATCGGCGCCTTCGGCGATGAGTGTGCCCAACGAGGTCAGAGGCTCCTGGATACCGAAGCCCAGATACGATAGAAAGCTTTCGACGACCACGATCTCCGGAATGGTCAGTGTTGCATAGATGACAACCGAGCCCACCAGGTTCGGCACGATGTGCCTGAAGATGATGGCCGTGGTCCCCAGACCCGAGGCGCGCGCCGCTTCGATGTATTCGCGCTGCTTGATCGACAGGGTCTGGCCGCGAACGATGCGCGCCATGGTCAGCCACTCCAGAGCGCCAATGGCGGCAAACAGCAGAAACACATTGCGCCCGAATATCACCATCAACAGAATCACGAACAGGATATAGGGCAAGGCATACATGATGTCGACAAAGCGCATCATGGCCTGATCAACTCGCCCGCCGACATAACCCGCGATGGCCCCGTAGCTCACACCGATGACAACCGATACCACCGTGGCAATCAGAGCCACCAGTAGCGATACCCGTGTGCCGAACAGCGTTCTGGCCAGCAGATCACGACCGTTCTGATCGGTGCCGAACCAGTGACCACCATCGAGCGATGGTGGCGTTCTGAAAGCGGCCCAGTCCGGATCCTCGTAGTTATGCGGAATGAACCAGGGGCCGGCAATGGCGAACACGACCAGTAACACCAGCATGATGAGCGATGCCACGGCAGCCTTGTTGCGTTTCAGGCGAGCCACGGCGTCCTGGAACAGACTGCGGCCGGGCGCAAGATCTGCGCCGTTATCCAGAACGGATTCGAGTATGGCGAGTTTGGCTTTGCGAAAGATCATCGTGAGCGTACTCGCGGGTCAAGCCAGGCGTAGAGAATATCGACAATCAGATTCAGCACAACGATCAATATCATGTAGAACACGACCGTGCCCAGCACCATGCCGTAGTCACGGTTCAGCGCAGCATTGATGAAGTAGCGACCGATACCCGGTAGCCCGAAGATGGTCTCCACCACCAGGGAACCTGTCAGCAGGTAGCTGGCGGCCGGTCCGAGGTAGGACACCACGGGCGTCAAGGTCGGCTTGAGTGCATGCCGCCAGACAATACTGGCACTGCCCAGGCCCTTGGACCTTGCCGTTCGAATGAAATTGCTGTGCATCACCTCGATCATCGCACCGCGTGTCAATCGGGATATACGCGCGACATGTGGCAATGCGAGCACGACAACCGGTAGAACGATATGCGACACGGCACCACCGCCCCAGCCACCGACCGGCAACCATTCGAGCTTGAGCCCGAAGAACAATTGAAGAACCGGTGCCACCAGAAAATTGGGAAGAACCAGCCCGGACAGCACCACCATGCCAATCAGGTAGTCCGGGAATCGATTGCGGTATACCGAGCCGAGAATACCCGCCGTGATTCCCAGAACAATCGAGAGAAAGAACGCCACGCCCCCGATGATCAGGGTATAGGGCAGACCGACCAGCAACTGCTCGGCAACCGAGAAGTCCTGATTGATGAAGGATGGCCCCAGGTCACCCTGCAACAGATTGCCCAGATAGATGATGTACTGCTCGAAGAGCGATTTATCCAGGTTGTAGTGCGCCGCCAGATTCTGCTTGATGGCTTCGGGCAATGGTCGCTCGCCATCGAACGGCCCGCCGGGAGCAAGGCGCAGCACGAAGAAGCAGGCGGTTATCGCAATCCACAAAACGGGAATGGTCGATAACAGCCGCCGGAATGCGTAGTTGAGCATGGGGGAATCTGGCAGACGAGCGGTATCGGGAAACCCACCGGGCGATAGGGATCACCCGGTGGGTCTGGCGTCAGAACACTGAGAACAGAATCGACTAGTCGACCAGTTGCAGCCAGCGCGTTCGATGTATGTCGAATGCATTGTTCTCATAGCCCTTGACTCGGGGCGATACCACGTTGCGCGCCAGATAGTAGTAGATGGGAATGGCTGCGGATTCATCCAGTGCCAGCTTTTCAGCCTGATGCAACAGTGCTGCCCGCTCTGCGGTATCTGTCGTTGCGTTGGCCTTGTCCACCAGTGCATCGAACTCCGGATTGTTATAGCGACCGTAATTGTGTTCGACGGTGGACTTGAGCAGATTCAGGAAGTTGTCCGCATCGTTGTAGTCCGCCAGCCAGCCGGCACGAGCCACATCCAGCACACCGCGCTGCAATTCGTCGTAATGCACCTTGGTTTCTGTGTTGTACAACTCGACATCGATACCCAATGGCTTCCACATGGACGCAATGGCCACGGCAATACGTTTGTGATTCTCATTGGTGTTGTAGCGCAGTTGCAACTTCAAGGGATTGTCCGCATCGAAGCCGGCGCTTGCCAGCAGGCTCTTGGCCTCCGCCACCTTCTCTCCATACGGCATGTCCTTCCAGTCCAGCGTGTAGGGCTCGGCGTAGTTGGCCATGCCGGGTGGCACCCAGGAGTAGGCCGGCAGTTCGCCCGTGCCAAGAATCTGCGGACCGATGACCTCACGGTTGATACTCATGGACAGGGCCTTTCTCACATCGGCATTGTCAAACGGAGGCTTGTTGTGATTGATCACGTAGTAATACAAGCCTGCGTACGGTGCAACCTGTGCCTGACCTGGCAGATTCTCCTCCATCCAGGCGAACTGATCTGTCGGGAACTCGGTAAGGATATCGAATTCGCCTGCGCGATAGCGCTTCAGGGCCGCCGATTCATCTTCGAGAACAAAGAACTTGGCGCCATCGATACTGACATCATCAGCCGCGTAATAACCCTCATTCTTCACAGTGGTGACATGCGAACCGGGTACCCAGTCAACCGGGGTATAAGGCCCATTGGTCACGATGGTATCGATCTTCACCCAGTCATCACCAACCTCCTCCAGCAAGTGTTTCGGCAATGGATAAGCGGTGTAGTGCGTCAATGCACCTATGAAATAGGGGGTTGGACGTTCAAGCGTGATTTCCACGGTCTTGTCATCGATGGCCTTGACACCCAACTCGTTGAGGCCGGCCACTTCACCGGTATTGATGGCTTCTGCATTCTTGATGCTGTATTGCAGATAGGCATAGACGGCTGCGGTCTCGGGATTCATCAGGCGTTGAAAAGCGAAGACGAAATCATGGGCCGTTACAGGGGTGCCATCACTCCATTGCACACCATCGCGCAAGTTGAAGGTGTACACCAGGCCATCATCGGACACCGTCCACTCGGCCGCCTGACCGGGTATCGGCTCTGCCTTGGTGTCCTCGGTCACCAGACCTTCGAAGATGTCTCCGGCTATGCGGTTCTCCCAGTCTCCCGATAATTTGTGCGGATCCAGTGATGTCGGATCACCGCCATTATGAATATTGATGGTGGCGGCCGACGCCAGACCAGCCATCAGTGCCAGCATTCCGGCACCCATCCATTTTCGCAAACTGCATAGTTTCATGTAAGCACTCTCGTGTACGATCAGCGTCACACTGTATCGTTGAGGGCTGGAACTTTGCAAGCATTGAACAGGACGCGAATTTACAAAAAACGATCTGGCATGCACAGGCCGTTTGCACTGTCTCTTGCCATCGGCCTGAGTGTCACGGTGTCAGCATGCTCTGATAGCGATGATGACCCTGTGGACGAACAGATGTCGGTGATCAACATCGATTCTCTGGGCACGGTGTCGAGCGAACGGCACGAGGGCGACAACGATGGCCTGCTGGGAGGGTTTGGACTGAGCGGTCTGCTCGATCCGCCAGAACTGTATGACGAGCCGACATCCCCGACGGCCGCCGAACTGCGCCGCGCCACCTTGCATGCCAACTACACGGCGCTGGTGGATACCCGAGCGGAGGGAGGTTTCGGCACACTCTATGGTCCGCTGGATGACACCCGATTTCCCGGCACTGAATTCCGCGCGTTCATCGGTGATGGCATCAACCGCGCAACGCTGATGCTGCAGCTGCCTGACAGCTTCAACCCTGAAAACCCCTGTCTTGTCGCTGCCCCTTCATCGGGTTCTCGCAATGCCTATGGCGCTGTGGGCACCACGGGCGAATGGGCGCTGGCAAAAGGCTGCGCTGTGACCTATACCGATGCCAACAAGGGAACCGGAGCCGTTGCACTGACACAGAACATCGGCTTCGATCTGTCCTTGCAGAGCATCGATCTTGAACAGAGCGATGCCGAGGCCAGCTTTCGGGTACCCACGCAGGAACAGGTCCCAGAGCCCAGTGCTGACTATGCCGGTGTGGTGCTACCCACGGACGCCGAACTGGCAGCCTATGTAGAATCGAACCCGGATCGTCACGCATTCAAACATGCACATTCCCAGAAGAATGTTGAAAAGGACTGGGGACTGCATACCCTTCAATCCATCCAGTTTGCACTGAACACACTGAGCGCCGAATACGAGCAGCGCTTCACCCCGGCCAATACCTTGATCATCGGTGCCAGCGCATCCAACGGCGGTTCGGCTGTGTTGCGCGCTGCCGAGCAAAGTGATGGCAGTGTCTTCGACGGCATCGTGGTGGGTGAACCCAATATCAGCCCGGTGGCTGCCGACACCGCTTTCACGATCAACATGGCTGATCGTGATCCTGTTACCGAACACTCGAAACCACTCTATGACTACGCACTGGTGGCCGAGTTGTTCGCAGGCTGCGCTGCCAAGGCCCCAGTGAACGCCGGAGCCTTGTTTGCCGAATTGCGTGGCGATACGACCTCCCGTTGCAATGCGCTGTTAGCCGCGGGGCTGCTTGAACCGGGTGATACTGCGTCACTGGGTGAGCAGGCCAATCAGAAACTGCTCGACGCCGGTTATCTGCAGGAGTCCACCAGAATTCTGGTGGGCTACTCGGGAATCGATCTGTTCCAATCTCTGCTTGCCACTTATGGCAATGCCTATACACGCAGCTCGGTGGTCGACTCCCTTTGCCAGATCAGCATGGCCCATGTGGTAACAGGGACGACGACTCCTGCGCCCTACCCGCAACTGGCAACCCTGTCTGCCGATAGTAGTGGCATTCCGAGAACGGCCGGCATCTACCTGATCAAGGATGACGCACCGGGTGGTGCCGCCATCCAGATTGCAGCGACATCCGCCAATGGTGAAGCAGACTACAACCTGGAAGGTGCCCTGTGCTGGCAGGATATACGGCACAATGAGGCGAACCCGCTACATGAGCGCCTGAACACCGGGATCAACGGGATTCTGGGTAACGGCAATCTGCACGGTGTACCTGCCATCATGGTACACGGTCGCGCCGATGCCCTGATTCCCGTCAACCATTCCTCACGCCCCTACTACGCTCTCAACCAGCAGGTTGAAGGCGATGCCAGTGCGCTGAAATACTACGAAGTGCCCAACGCCCAGCATCTGGATTTCCTGCTCGGCAGCTATGCCCTGGCGGGTATGGAATTCCTGCCGATCGACTACTATTTCAAGCAGTCAATGGATCTGATGTACGACCACCTGACCCAGGGCACGGCATTACCAGAGAGTCAGGTCGTGGCAACAGAGGCGCCATCTGGCGGTGTCGTGACACCGGAAAACCTGGGCGTGATTGCCCTGGATGCCGACCCGGATCGGCTGATCGACTACACCGACTCGGTGCTGAGCATTCCGCAGTAACTTCGATCTGCCGTGAAACCTGCTGCTGCGGGGCCTCGACTTGATGACCCGCAGCAGTATTCAGAACAGATATCAAGCTGACAAGAAATGGACAACGCAAGGGTGGCGACTCATCTCTTGAAAACGCCCTGTGCGTTACAGCACAGAGGTGGGTGGCAACCGCCTCCCTTCCGGCATCTCCATGTCGTCACCATAGCCAGACTCTGCGCCGCGCCACCCAGTGACTAGAAGCCGCTTTCTTCCGCCATTTTCACGACGCCGACGATCAGGATCAGATTGGCAAATCGACGTTGCTCACCGGTCTGAATGATCAGTGTGGTGGCAGGCTCTCTGATCTTGTCGTAGAAGGCCCAGCGTTCCATCTCGTCCCAGCTGACATCGCCCAACAGGCTTTTGTAGGCATCGTGTATGTCTGCGTTGGCATCGGCAGGCTTTTCCATGACGATGGCACCTTGCACAGGGCACACGTCCAGTATGCCTTCCAGCACGGTAAGCGCGTCCAGCAGCCCCGGACGAAAGTTGAGATGTACGGTGGTGGAGTTGGGGCCGGTCATGGCACCAACTGGCAGATTACCGTCTGCAATGACCACTTGCGCAAAATGACCGGAGCGCGCAAGGGCTTCCATTATCGTCGGGTGTATGACGGGGGTTTTCAGCATCGGATTATCCTTCAGCTACATGTTGTAGACGCCGCCATTGATGTCCAGCGTGGCACCCGTGATGAAGCCATCGTATTCGGACGCCAGATACACAACCGCTCGCGCCACATCAGCGGCGTTACCGGCTCGCTGAATCGGAATGCCAGCCGTGGTTGCATCCGCCGATTCCTTCGAGGTATGCGTGTTGTGGAACGAGGTACCCAGGATCAGGCCCGGAGCGACGGCGTTGACTCGAATCCCTTGAGGTCCCAACTCGGCAGACAGTGCTCGTGTGAACGTCAGAATCGCGCCTTTGCTGGTCGAATAAGCCAATGAGCCCGGGTGCCCTCCTTTCCTGCCGGCAAGCGATGCCAGATTGACAATACTGCTGTTGTCATTGGCCGCAAGATGAGGTGCTGCGGCTCGGGTCACGAACATCATGGATGTCAGGTTGATATCCATGACCTTGTTCCAGAATTCGGTTTCCATCTCGTTCAGCATTCGACGAGCCACCAGTGAGCCTGCATTGTTGATCAGCATGTCCAGACCACCCAGCGTTGCGATAGTCTTCTCAACCAATGCGTTTGCATCATCTTCCCTGGTCAGGTCACCACTGATGGCCACCGCTTTCTGGCCTTTGCTGCTGGCGTATGCAACCAGTTCCTCGGCAACATCGGCACTGGAAAAATAGTGGATGGCAACATTGGCACCGCTATCAATGAAATGTCGGGTGATCGATTCACCGATTCCCTGGGCGCCAGCGGTGATCAGTACATTCTTTCCGGCTAGTTTCTGGCTGTTGTTCATGTGGTTCCTGAATGGGTAGAGTTGACTCTCACGGGAGAGTTGTCAATGTCGTGGTCAGTGTCAATCAATCGGCAGGCTCGCAGTCATCAAGCCCTGCCAATACCGGCCCCTCGCCTGCACGCTGTGGCCCGCCGGGTATACCGCTCGATCAGGCCGGTAACAAAAAAAGCCCGCCATGAAATGACGGGCCCCTTCGAGCCGTTGATGCGTCGTGGAAACCGCAACGGTGTCCTTGAGCGGCAGCATGCTCAGTTCAGCGTATCGTCTGTCTCGACGCGCTGGCGCCCCCTCTAGCCAGCCATGACACCCGGCAACCAGAGTGACACTGCCGGTATGTAAGCCACCAGCAACAAGGCGGCGAGCATGGCCAGATAAAAAGGCCAGATCGTCTTTATGGCTTCTTCGATAGGCACCTTGCCAACCGCACAACCGACGAACAGGCAGACACCGACAGGCGGTGTGCACAGGCCCAGCCCCAGATTCATCAGAAGCATGATGCCGAACTGGATGGGGTCCATTCCCAGGCCAACGGCAATGGGCAGGAAAATCGGTGTACAGATCAGGATCAGAGCCGCCATATCCATGATCATGCCCAGTGCCAACAGGATCAGGTTGATCATCAGGATGATGACCAGCGGATTGTCGGAAATCGCGGTCAGAGCCGAGGCCAGTAGTTCGGGCACATTGTACAAGGCCAGCAGATAGCCGAACGCGTTGGCACAGCCAATCAATATCATGACCATCGCGGTTGTGCGAACCGAAGTGACAACGGCAATTCTGAAACTCTCCCAGCTCAATGATCGGTAGACCAGGCCGGTGAGTACCAGGGCGTAGATGGCTCCAAAGGCACCGGATTCGGTGACGGTGAATACGCCAGACAACACACCGCCCACAATGATGACGGCCGTGATGAAACCGGGCAATGCGGCCGCTGCCGACAGGGCCACTTCCTTCATCCCTGGAAACGGCTCGGAGGCGTAACCGTGCTTGATGGCGATGATATAGGCCGCAATGGCCAGACACACACACATCAGAAAGCCTGGTACCACGCCTGCCAGAAACAGTGAAGAGATGGACAGCCCGCCACCGGCTGCGACCGAATAGATGATCATGTTGTGGCTGGGCGGAATGACGACGCCTGCGATCGATGAAGTCACGGTCACATTGACCGCATAGTCGCCACGATAGCCTTTCTCCTTCATGACAGGAATCATCAGCGAGCCCAGCGCGGAGATATCGGCAACCGCCGATCCCGATATGCCACCGAACAGCATGCTCGAGAAGATATTGACTGAAGCCAGACCGCCTCTGACATGCCCGACAAGCGTGGAGGCAAAACGTACCAGGCGTTTGGCGATACCGCCGTGCAGCATCAGCTCACCGGCAAAGATGAAGAAGGGTATCGCCAGCAGAGAAAAGATACTCACGCCCGATGTGATGCGCTGAAACGCTATCAACAACGGAAAACCTTCGTACATGAACGCGGCTATGGCCGATATGGCCATGGCAAAAGCAACCGGGATGCCGATCAATACACCACCAAAGAAAAGGCCAAGCAGCAGGGCAAGTCCCATGAGTTACGCGCTCCGTTCGTCAGAAATGGGTACAACAGGTTCGTCAGGCGATACACCGCCCAGGATCATCCGAACGGCGCGTTCGGTCGCAAAGAGAAAGATCAGACCGCCGGCAATGGCCGCCGGCAGGGTACGGATACCCTCGGGGATATTCAGCATGGGCAGTTTGGTCGCCCAGCCGAACTTGACCAGCTCGGTGCAGGCAACGAGCATGACCAGCCCGAACACGGCCATGGTCACCTCGCAGAAGATGCGTAATACATGCCGAATTCGCGGAGGCATCGCTTCGCGGATGAAACTCACACCCAGGTGCGTATCGTCGTGGACTCCGGCACCAGCACCCAGAAAGGTGATCCACACAACCAGCACCAGAGCCAGTTGCTCGACCCAGGTCGGGGTCTGATTCAGGACGTAGCGGCCGAACACCAGCCACGCAAAGGTAAGGATGAGTACAACCAGCGAAACGCTACTGATGAACACGCATAAATCGCGTAGTTTCTGCAGCACCTTCACTATCAGCGACTTGTTTTCAATCATGAAGGGCTTGTTCCTGCATTGTCAGAAAAGTGGCCAGAGAACGCAGCTTCTGCGTGCAAGCACGCAGAAGCTGCCTCGTTCACGTCAACCGATTCAGTCGGCCGAACGCATCATGTCAACCAACTCGACCAGCTCAGGGTTGGCTTCCAGGAACTGCTCGTATACCGGCGCCATGGCTTCCTGAAAGGGTCCCTTGTCTTCAATCGTGTTGACGACAACGCCTGCGGCTTGCACATTTTCCAGACTTGAGGTTTCACGTGCTTTCCACAGCTCACGCTGAGTCTCGGCACTGGCCTTGCCAGCCGCCTTCACGATTTCCTTCTGCTCATCAGACAGTCGGTCCCAGGAAACCTTGCTCATGCACAGGCATTCAGGAATGATCAGATGCTCGGTGAGTGAGTAGTACTGGGCAACCTCGAAGTGATTGACTGATTCGTACGACGGTGGGTTGTTCTCAGCGCCGTCCACAACACCGGTCTTCAGGGACTGGTACACCTCGGCAAATGCCATGGGAGTTGCGTTACCCCCCATTGACTCCACCATGCCCACGAACAGATCATTGTTCATGACACGAATCTTCAGGCCTTCAACATCAGCCGGTGTGTTGATCGGCTTTTGCGAGTTATAGAAAGAACGAGCGCCGGCATCATACCAACCGAGTGGAACGATGCCCTTTTTCTCCATGCCCGCGCCGATGGCATCGCCGACTTCACCGTCCATCAGCTCGTACATCTGCGGAATGCTCTTGAAGATGAATGGCAGTGAGACCACGTTGGTTTCAGGAATTGACTGACCCATTGGCCCGAGGCTGAACTGACCGAAATCGATCGCGCCCAGGCGGATCTGTTCAATGGCATCGGGCTGTGAACCCAGTACACCACCGTGGTAGACCTTGACGGTGAGTTCACCATCGGTCTTTTCTGCGACTTCAGCGGCGAACTGATCGATCGCATCTGAATTCGGGTAGCCCGCTGGATGGATATTCCAGGCACGCATATCGGCCGCGTGTGCCGTACCGGCAACAAGGGCTGCCGCTGTCAGAGCCAACGCTGGCAGCGTTCCGGCCACTTTCTGAACTGTCTGGGTCATTGTGAAAGTCATTGGTATGTCGTCTCCAGTGGTGTTCTGGTCGTGAAGTCACGACCTCTTGATAGAGTTGATCGTCCACCCGTCATTTGCCCGGCAGTCTGTCCTGATCCACCCGGTTCAACGATAGGTTTCTGAGTCAATAGCAAATATTCATGAAGCAGGAACAGCAATGCTTCACCCTTTCCATTCAACAGCCTGTGCACCTGCGCTTGTGCTGACGCCGAGGGCGAAAGCCATGGTCATGCCGACGCGCCTTGCCGCCGGTGACAGTCTCTCGCGTGATGAAACTTCGAGACCCATGTCCATGCTCATGTGAAGGTGGTGCAATGGTATGCTGATTTATCCGCCATAATCAAGTCTGCCATACCAGTTTTTTTGTGAACTGATGAACAGCCTGCGTTACAGGCCGTTCGCTTTGCCAACCCGAGCGATTACTCCTTCAAGGGTGCTTCGAGGTAAGCAACCAGTCCGGCATCCATGTTCATGGCAACCGCCAGCTCATCCAGATAGCGGCGCTCTGCAGCACTTTCGATGTCCACCACCAGAGCCGAGGCGATATACAGCTCAGCGGCGGTCTCCGGCGTATCGGCAAGTGCGGCGATGGCCTCGACGCTGACCGGCTTGTTCAGCTCGCTCAGCAGAAACGAGGTCACATCTCTCTCCAGCTCGAAACTTTCGATCTGACGAGTGATGAGCGCCATTTCCTCGTCATCAACGTGTCCGTCAGCCCGAGCCGCACTGATCATGGCCTGGATGATGGACTCACTGCGTGCTGTCGCTTCCGCGTCGGCAAGGTTCGAAATCGGGGTACCAGTCTGCGCGAACTGATCCAGATCCAGCTTGCCGGAGAAGGTCTGCGATGTCGTTCCGGCCATCGCCGAGACAGGACTGGCACTGCCACCACCGGCCTGCTGAGCCTGCCACTCGGTATAGGCCTTGTAGGCCAGACCACCGATGGCCGCCGTGCCACCCAGCTTGGCCGCCTTTCTGGCAAATTTTCGCGTGCCCTTGCTGCCAAACAGCAGCGCAATGGCACCCGCTGCCAGGGCGCCGGTGCCGACCCCCTTCATCATCGCGGTGCGTTCGTTGCCGGCAGGTGGAATGATCGATCGTTCCTCTGCCATGCTCATGCCGGCCTGCGTGGCACGTTGTGTCTTGTCCAGAAGACCGTCCAGAATTGCCTTTGCGTCCATGAAATCTACCTCTTGAAATGTTGAATTCGCGGCAAATATGGGGGTGCAAAACCATCAATTAAAGTCGTATTTAACGCGCTCTGGATTCGGTATATCCGTATTCATGCCGACCCTGAGCGACCCTGCAAGGCGCGCTCGACCAGCTCCTGGCCATAGCGATTGACTTTAGTGTGATCCGGCATCCAGCCCAGCAGAAACCGGTGGAAATCGGCCCATGCCACCGCATACAGAGACCGCCATTCCTGCTCCAGTTGCCGTGACAGGGCGGGTGTCCACGAGAACGCTTGCTCCTGGTTTTCATCCAGACGACCGGAGCTCTGGGCACGGCGTTGCAGGGCGAGATGCAATTGCCTGAAATAGATTGACAGACAGTCTTCTTCGTACACCCGGCAATCGTGCTCTGAGAGACAGCTGCCCAGAAAATAGACCAGATCGCTCATGCCGCATCCTCGGCCCACATACTGAAAATCCACTGCCGACACGCCCGTCATGTCCTGACTGAAACAGAAATTGGCCAGCTTGGCATCACCGTGCACAAGCGTCTGAAACGCTGCCTGCTTCAGCTGCTCATCCAGCCAGCCTGCCGCCGCCTTGAGCGGACCTTCATTCATGGCCTGCCACTCATCGGGCCGGGTATCCAGATGCCAGTAACACCCCCGCTCCCATAAACCTTTCTCATCCACCTGCAGGAACAGGGCATGAAATTCTGCCAGCCAATGTAGAACGGGCTGCACCTCGTCGGTACTCAAACGATCACGCAGACGGGGAAACGCCGGTGTCAGATCTTCCAGCAACAACAGATTGCACTGCGAGTCCCGATGAATTCCCAGTAATCGCGGCACCTTGCATGTCGTAGAACAGCGGTGAGCAAAATTCTCGTACCAATGGCACTCGATTTCATAGGAGCGTGCCTTGCGGGCAAACGACTGCTGCGTATTCCAGCCTCGTGGGTGGGATGCTGCCCGATCAGGAGCGATGTATTTGACGATGACCGTCTCATGCTCCGGCGCATCCGTATTCCAGCGCAGCAGACTTCCCTGCCCACCCCAAAGCAACTGCAAACGATGACTTGGCACTGCACGCCGGGCACCGATGGACTGTCTGATATGAGCTGCAATCAGAGACTCCAGTATTGCATTATCGCCCGACAGCTCCTTCATGACAGCTCCTTCATGACAGCTCCTTCATGACAGCTCATTCATCACAGCTCATTCATCACAGCTCATTCATCACAGCGCGCTCAATGATCCGGTTGCGAGATGACCCCGCCGCTCATCGGCCGACCGACGCCGGTGGTCGATGGGAAGCTGAGTGGCAGTCCCTGCAAGGCCCGCATGGCCAGGAAGGCAAAGCACTCGGCCTCGATGGCATCACCACGCCAGCCTTGCATTTCAGCGCGTTCACACATGGGCGCTGCTCGCCGGCAGAGCGCCTGCATTAGCGTCGGATTATGTCGCCCTCCCCCGCAGACGATCAGTTTCGATGGCCGTTCAGGCAACAGATCCAGTGCCTTGCCCACGGCGGCGGCGGTGAAGGCCGTCAACAGCGCCGCACCATCTTCGGCAGTCAGGCCGTCGGCCATGCTGGCGGTAAAATCATTGCGATCCAGCGATTTGGGCCAGGCCTGCACAAGATACGGGTGTTGCAGCAGCTGCTGCAGGCGCTCTTCATCGACGGTTCCTGCAGCTGCCAGCTCCCCATTGCGGTCCATCTCACCCAGTCCGAGCCGGGTGATGAAGTCATTCAGAGGCGCATTGGCAGGACCGGTATCGAAAGCGATCAGTGAGCCGTCATGATCGGTCCAGGTCAGGTTGGCAACCCCGCCAAGGTTCAGCACCGCGGTGGACGAATCGGCTCCCAGACTGGCCAGCAGGGCCTGATGATAGATGGCCGACAGGGGGGCGCCCTGCCCACCGGCCATGACATCCGCACGACGAAAATCGTGAACCACCGTGCAACCGAGAGTCCTGGCCATCAGGGCCCCGTCACCCAGTTGCCGGGTAGCCCCTCTTGCTCCAGCTGTGGGTGCCCGGTGCAGGACGGTCTGTCCATGGAAACCGACCGCCTCGATATCCTGCATGCTCAGACCCGCCTCGTTTACCAGTGCCTGCACAGCGGCAGCCTGCGCCAGCGTCAATCGGGCTTCGGCCTCGGCAAAGACGGCAGGCTCTTCAGGTGAGAATTGCCAGCTCTGGGCCTGTTCCAGGGCCTCGATAAGCAATTGCTTCGTTGTCTCGTCGTAGGGTTTGAGCGCGTACTGGCCGAAGGATTCGACACTGACGCCATCGGTGCGCAGCAGCGCCACATCGATATTGCCATCCAGAACGGTTCCGGTCATCAGGCCCACGGCCCATCTGGCTTGCATGCTACGCCTCTCCTGGACAGGTCAGTGCATTGGACACAGCCTTGCGCAGGCTCACGATACCGCTGTCCGCATGACGTGTCGGATGGATTCGGTTGCTCAGCAGTGTCCAGGCCACACCGGCCTCGAAATCTATCCACAAGCCTGTCCCCGTGAAACCGGTGTGACCGATGCTGCCGACAGCGCAGTGCTCTCCCCCCGACCACCCGGGGTGCGCACATTCCCAGCCCAGTGTTCGTGTCTCGGAGACCGGTGTGCGCATGCAGGCAATGACCTCCGGCGAGGCAGCCGTGCCCTGCAGCAGACCCAGGGCATGATCCAGAACGGCGCCGGCCGTGCCGAAGAGCCCCGCATGGCCGGCCCCCTGCAGCGCACTGCAATTGTCATCATGAACCTCGCCACAGATCAATCGCTGTCGCCAGGTACAGAATTCGGTAGCCGCACAACACTCGGCCGGTGCACTGAATGCAAAGCCCGGCCCTGCCGGCATGGACCACAGCCTGGCACCATGAAATCGCTCCAGCGCCAGCCCCAGCAGAATGAAATTGATGTCCGAATATACCGGCGGAGCGCTGCGCCGTCGCCACTCCCGCTGCAGCACGAAGGCGCGCAACAGCTCAGCATCCCGGCCATAGGTATAGAGGGGTTCGACCGCCGGAAACGCCGTCTGATGGCCAAGGCATTGGGCAAAGCTCACCTTGCGCTCCCAGGCCGCCGCATCATACTGGCGAAGGTCGGGCAGCAAGCGAATCAGTGGCTCATCCAGAGCAATCCCTTCATCGTGCAGTAGTTGCACAATGCGCGGAGCGGTGTAGATGACCTTGGTCAGGGAGGCCAGATCGAACCAGGTATCGAGCTGCATCGGCCGCCTGTCGGGCGTGACTTCGGCCAGCCCACGGCAATGCAGATATCGCTGTCCTGTCCTGTCGACCGTGCCGAGCACCGCGCCCGGGATACGGCCCGAATCGACCTGCTCATCCAGCAGGGCTACGGCACGGCTGAAGGCTTTTTCCGGGATACCGCCAGAGTCAGGCGTCATGGTGTCGATTCGTTCAGATGGCAGGCACTCGAGTGAGCCGCCTGAGAGTGGATGGATAGTGTATCCCGAACAACGGCACGCAGCTCCGGACGTCGCCGCAGGCACTCGTCATGCACCTGCGGACACCGTGTATGGAAGGCACAACCCTCTGGCGGATCGGACGGATCAGGCAGCTCGCCGTGCAGCACAATGCGCACGGCTTGCTGAGCCGCCAGAGAGGGTATGGCAGAGATCAAGGCCCGGGTATACGGATGCTGCGGATCATTCATGAGCGCATCGGCCTCGCCGATTTCAACGATACGCCCCAGGTACATCACGGCGATGCGATCACTGACGTGACGGATGACAGACAGATCGTGGCTGATGAACAGCATGGACAAGCCCAGCTCTGCCTGCAGATCGGTAATGAGATTGATGATCTGGCTCTGTACGGACACATCCAGGGCCGACACCGCCTCATCGGCCACCAGCAACTCGGGTTGCAGAGCCAGTGCACGGGCGATGGCGATACGCTGCCGCTGCCCACCGGAGAATTCATGGGCATGACGTGTCTGAACATCCGCGGACAAGCCGACCCGCTCCAGCAACTCATCGACTCGCCGCTGTTGGTCACGCGTCGAACCAATACCGTGTACCTGCAAGGGCTCTCGGATGATCTGCCCGATGGTATGCCTCGGGTTCAACGATCCGAAGGGGTCCTGGAAGACGATCTGCATGCTGCGTCTCGCACGCTTGAGCTGCGCCTTGTTCATCTGCAGCACATCCTGCCCATGAAAGCACACCGAACCTTGCTCGGACTGTATCAGTCGCAACACGCTCTTGGCCAGGGTCGACTTGCCACAGCCGGATTCACCAACGATACCCAGAACCTCGCCTTCGGCAAGATCGAAGGAGACCTCGTTCAGCGCTCGCAGCGTCCTGCCATCACGAGCGCTGAAGGCGGTTGTCAGCTCACGTACCTCGAGCAGGTTCACGATGCCGGATTCCAGCAGCGCACACCCTTGACACTCGATGCCAGCGGCGGCATGCGTCGAGCACACTCGTCGACGACATGCTGACAACGAGGCTCATAGGCGCAACCCGGCGGCCAGTGCCCCGGGGCAGGCACACGTCCTTCAATGGCCGGTAGACGGGTACCCGGTACATTCAGTGCAGGCACGGTCTGCAGCAGTGCATTGGTATAGCGGTGTGCGGGACGCTCAAAGACCTGCTCACACGCCCCCACTTCGACCAGCTGCCCACAGTACATGACCGCCACGCGATCACAATACTGACGCACCAGTCCCAGATCGTGCGTTATCAGCAGCACCGCCATACCGGTGTCCTTGCGCAATTGATCCAGCAGTTCCAGTATCTGCGCCTGCACCGTGACATCCAGTGCCGTGGTCGGTTCATCGGCGATCAACAGCTGTGGCTCGCACGCCAGTGCCATGGCAATCATGACCCGCTGTCGCTGACCACCGGAGAGCTGATGCGGATAACGACTGATCAGGGTCTGCGGGGATGCCATGCCGACCCGCTCCAGCAAGGCGATGGCAGCCAGCCTGCCCTGACGACGAGTGCTGCCTTGATGGATCTGCAACACCTCTGCAATCTGGTCACCGATCCTGAAGACCGGATTGAGCGAGGTCATGGGTTCCTGAAAGATCATGGCGATGCGATTGCCGCGCAGATTCTGCACCGCAGCCGCATCCAGGGTTCGCAGGTCCTGCCCCTGATATCGGACCGCACCGGCGCTGATACGCAAGGGGGAGTCCTCCAGCAGATCCAGCACCGACAGCGCGGTGACCGACTTGCCACAACCGGATTCTCCGACCAGACCCAGCATGTCACCGGCGTTCAGCTGCAGGCTCAGGTCTCGCACCACGGCTGCGCTGCCCAGATTCACGCTCAGCCCGTCAATGGCCAGCAATGGCTCTGTCGGCATGTTGATCAAACGCCCTGTGTTGTCACTGGTGGCACATTATCATAAGCTCGATCATCCTTCCGACAACGCCAACAGGCCGATGCCCATGAAAAAGCGCGCTTTCCCTCTTGTTCCGGCATTGCTTCTTGGCGCAGGCTCCCTGTTCCTGAGTTCGGCTCATGCCGCGACCCTGGATATTGCCATCGACTCCTCGCCAGCCGGGCTGGATCCGCACCTGATCACAGCCTTCAACTCGGTCGTCATCGTGCAGAGTACCGTCTACGAAGGCCTGACACGGATCGACAAGGACCTGTCCGTCGTACCCGGACTGGCCACCCGCTGGAGCGTCAGTGAGGATGGCAAACGCTACGAATTCAAACTGCCCGAAGGCGTCACCTTTCATGACGGCTCGGCGCTTGATGCAGAGGATGTGGCCGCGTCCATACGACGTGTACAGAGCGAGGCAATCGCCTCCCCACTGGCTAGTCGGGTCACACCGATAACCAGTATGGACGTGCTTGACGCCACTACCATTGCCTTGAACCTGGATGAACCCTTTGCCGCCATCCTCTCGTCACTGTCCGGCATTGCCATCGTGCCGGCAGAACTGGAGACAGACAAACAGGCTCTGCAACAGACACCGGTTGGCACCGGCCCCTTCCAGTTCGACAACTGGCAGCCCAACAGTCATATCAGTCTGACGAAGTTCGACGGTTATCGCGAAGCGGGCTTGCCGAAGATCGATGAGGTCAAGGTACATTTCGTACCCGAATCGGCCACGCGTCAGGTCGGCATCGGCAGTGGCGAATACGATCTGCTGCCTGCCATCGACCCGGCCACCGCCTTGCAGTTGCAGGCCAATCCGACCGTGACGCTACAGACCACACGCGATGTTGCCTACACCTTGCTGGGCATGAATACCAGCCGCCCGCCACTTGATCAGGCGCCGGTCAGGCGAGCCATCAACCACTTGCTGAATCGCCAGGACATCATCAATGGCGCGCTGTTCGGCGCTGGTGTACCGGCCGGACCACTCTCGCCGGCGCTGGCCACCTGGGCACTGGATACGCAGGAATACGAGTGTTACCAGACCGATGCGGACAAGGCTCGTGCCTTGCTCGAGCAAGCCGGTATCGACACCCCCATCAAGCTGAGCCTGCTGGTGCTGCCCAGACAGGATGCCCGCGACATCGCTCAGGTCATCCAGCAACAACTGGCCGCCGGCGGTTTTGAAATCGAGCTGTTGAACAAGGAGATCGGTGAGTTCGTGCAGGACTGGCGCAACTCCGACTTCGACCTGTTCGTCTCTGCCAATGGGGGTAGCCCGGACCCGGATGAATACTTCTATCGAACCTTTCGTTCCGGTGGCTCGACCAATGTCTTCCAGTATTCCGATGCCGATATCGACACCTGGCTGGATGAAGGCCGCAAGCGGGTTGAACCGGCTCAGCGCAAGGCCGCCTACGACAAGGTGCAGAGCAAGCTGGCCTGCGAGGGCCCTGTGGCACATCTGGCCTACAGTGACATGACAACCGCGGTTGGCAGCAAGGTCAGCGGCTTCGAGATACTCTCCACCGGCAGGCTGGCCAGTCTGGTTCGTGCCAGCGTGGTGGACTGAGCCCGGATGAGCGATAGCACGGCGGCCGTCATGCCGGACACAGAGGCATGACGGGACGTCAGTTCGCCTCACGCCTGCTGGAATTGCTGGTGGTGCTGCTGGGTGTGTCGATCATCGTGTTTCTGATGATCCGGCTGATACCCGGAGATGCGGTGGCCATCATGCTGGGTGCCAACGCGGAAATCACCCCGGAGCGCTTGCTGGAGCTGCGCACCCGACTCGGTCTGGATCAGCCTCTGCCCGTGCAGTACCTGCAGTGGATGGGTGCCGCGTTGCAAGGTGACTTCGGCACCTCCATCTGGACCGGACGGCCCATTACCAGTGAGATTGCAGCCAATATCTGGCCGACCCTGGAATTGAGCTTTCTGGCCATCTTGCTCGGTGCCGGCCTGTCCGTCCCGCTGGGCTGTTTCATGGCCTCGGCTCGCGGCAGTGTCAGCGAGCTGGCTGTTCGCATGGGGGCCATCGCCGGTTTGACCATCCCATCGTTCTGGCTCGGCATCGTCATGATCTTTCTGGCAGCCAGCTGGTTTCCCGGCATCTCGACCATCGGCTATGTGCCCTTCCTGGAAGACCCGCTGGGTAATCTGCAACGCATGGCGCTGCCGGTGATTGCCTTGAGCCTGCCGATGCTCGCCAATCTGTCACGCCTGGTGCGTTCGGCCATGCTCGATGCGCTGAGTCAGGACTACATCCGCACGGCACGCGCCAAGGGCGTCAGTCCTCGTGGCATCGTCTATCACCATGCCTTGCGCAATGCGCTGATTCCCTTCGTGACCAGTGTGGGTGTCTCTGCCGGTTACCTGCTCGGCGGCTCCATCGTCATCGAGCAGGTCTTTGCCATTCCCGGACTGGGCAGACTGGTTCTGGGAGCCATTACCGAGCGCAACTATCCGCTGGTGCAGGCGACGATTCTGGTCATGACCTTTGCGTTCGTCATCGTCAATTTCATTGTCGACCTGCTGTACCTGGTCATCGATCCACGCGTTGCTCATCGATGAACGTGGCCGAGCCATGGCGGTTTCTGGCCAGGAACCGTCTACTGAGTTTTGCCGTGTTGCTGGTATTGCTACAGGTGCTGCTTGCGCTGCTGGCACCGGTTCTCGGTTTCCAGGATCCCTACCACCAGGTCATGGTGCAGCGCATGAAACCACCCGGTGAACTGAACCTGCTGGGCACGGACCATCTGGGCCGCGATGTACTGTCACGTATCGTCTACGGCTATCGAAGCTCCCTGCTGACCTGCTCGGTCGCGGTGTTGCTGGCACTACTGACAGGGGGCACTCTGGGGCTGCTGGCAGGGTTCCATCGCGGCTGGTTCGATCGCATTGTCATGCGCATCATGGATATCTTCTTCGCCTTTCCCATCATGCTGCTGGCGATTGGCGTGATCGCCATTCTCGGCCCCGGCCTGTGGGGCGCCGCCCTTGCCATCAGTATCGTGTACACGCCCATTTTCGCCCGTCTGCTACGGGCACCGGCGCTGATCGTGTGCGAAAGCGACTATGTGATGAGTGCACGCGCCGTTGGTGCGTCCGATTCGCGCATCCTGTTCCGGCACGTGCTGCCGAACCTGATGTCGTTGATTCTGGTGCAGACCAGCCTGCTGCTCTCGGCCGCCGTTCTGGTGGAGGCCTCCCTGTCGTTTCTCGGCCTCGGTGCTCAGCCACCGGTGCCCTCTCTGGGGCTGGCACTGTCCGAAGGGCGTAATTTCCTGATGCTCTCGCCCTGGCCGGCCGTGTTCTCCGGACTGGCCATTCTGTTCCTCTCATTCGGCTTCAATCTGCTGGGCGACGCCCTGCGTGACACACTCGATCCACGATTGCGCGGCCATGAGTAGTAGACTGATCCAATCACCCTCATCTGAAAACCGGAAAGAAACGCCACTCCATGAGTCTCTTTGCAAACAAACCGGCCGTCGGCCAGGCACTTCCCGAACTGAACATCAAGCTGGTTGACGGCACGACCGTTACCGTTGGTACGCCGAGCGAGCAGTACACCTTGCTGGTGGTCTACCGAGGCAAGCATTGCCCCCGGTGCAAGCGCTATCTGAACAAGCTGGAATCCATGTTGCCGGACTGGCATGCAGCAGGCATGAGGGTCGTCACCCTGTCAGCCGATACACAGGAACGAGCCACTGCCGATGTCAAGGAATTCGGCTGGACCTTCCCGGTTGGCTACGACCTGTCGGAAGAGGACATGCGACGCCTGGGCCTGTACATCACCGAACCGCTGAGCCCGGATGAAGCGCCAAACCGATTTGCCGAACCCGGCATCTTCTGCCTGCGCCCCGATGGCGCGATCCAGATTGTCTGCCTGTCCAACGGACCTGCTGCCCGGCCAGACCTGGAAGAGCTGCTGGACGGCATGAACTTCAACATCAAGAACGATCGTCCGACTCGCGGAACCGTGGAATAAATGACCCAACACCAGAGACAAGCGGCACCCTACGGCACCTGGACATCACCGATCACCGCTGAAATGCTGATCAGCGGTGGTTCCAGTATCACCGAAGTCGTGCCAGACGGTGACAGTGTCTGGTGGGCAGAGTCACGCCCCTCGGAAGGGGGGCGTATTGCCATCATGCGCTGGCACAAGGGTGACACACGGGAAGTGACGCCACCGGACGCCAATGTACGCACCCTGATGCATGAATATGGCGGTGGTGCCTGGTGGGCTGGCGACGGCATCCTGTGGTATGTCGATTACGCGGACCAGCGTCTGCGCTCACTCACGCCGGGGCAATCACCGCAACTTCTGACGCCTGAGCCGGCCTCCCAACGTGGCTTGCGCTATGCGGACATGCGACCGACTGCCGACGGCCACTGGTTGATTGCGGTTGCCGAACGGCATGGCGTGTCAAGCGACGACGCCTCGGCAGCAATGCCGGAGAACCTGATCATGGCGATTGCCACCGACGGCTCCGAACGTTGTATCGAGCTGGCTACCGGCAGCGACTTCTACGGCTCACCCTGTGTATCCCCCGATGGCAGATCACTGGCGTGGGTACAATGGCAGCACCCGAACATGCCCTGGGATGACAGCACACTGATGCTGGCCTCTCTCGACTCTTCATCTGACACCATTGCCATCCATGATGCGGCCATCGTCGCCGGTGCTCAGGATGAATCCATCGTCCAGCCTTCCTGGTCTCCTGATGGCACCCTGCACTACCTCTCTGACCGTTCCGATCTGTGGCAGCTGTACGCCCAAGGCCGAGAAGAGGCGGTACTGACGGTTGATGGTGAAATCGGTTATCCGCCCTGGGTCCATGGACTCATGCGCTACGGGTTCGATGCACAGGGCACACCGCTGGCGGCCTTCTTCAAGGGCGGCATCGATCACCTACCGGGTTTTCCCGAGGACACCTCGTTCTTCTCGGTTCGATACTCGGGCGACAGGCTTGCATTTGCCTGCGCATCCTGGACGCGCGAATCTGCGGTGCATTTCGATGGGCATTGGGTGAGCACCCCCAGAAAACTGCCCCTGTCCGACGAATTCCTGCCAGCCCCCGAGGTCATCAGTTTTCCGACCGGCGAGGACAATGAGGATATTGCCCATGCCTTGTATTATGCGCCAGCCAACCCTGAGTATCAGGCCGCAGCGGACGAAAAGCCGCCTCTGATCGTGCTGGCACACGGAGGGCCGACCTCGGCCGCCCGCTCACAGATTTCACTGGCACAGCGTTTCTGGACCAGTCGTGGCTTTGCCGTCGTGGATGTCAACTACCGAGGCAGCAGCGGCTTTGGTCGGGCCTATCGCAAGAAGCTTGAAGGTCAATGGGGCATCGCCGATGTCCGTGATTGTGTCGCTGTGGCCGACTTTCTGGTGGCGCGTGGTGATGTCGATGCTCAGAGGCTCATCATTCGCGGCGGTAGCGCCGGTGGGTTCACGGTTCTCTCGGCACTGGCCTTCCACGATACCTTCACTGCCGGCACCAGTCTGTATGGTGTGGCCGACCTGGAAGCACTGGCCAACGATACGCACAAGTTCGAATCACGCTATCTGGACAGCCTGATTGGCGCCTGGCCGGCTGATGCCGAGGTGTATGCGCAGCGCTCTCCCATCAACCATCTGGAAGGCTTCAGCGCACCGATGATCGTCATGCAGGGCTCGGAAGACAAGATCGTTCCACCCAATCAGTCACGCATGATTGTCGATGCCCTGGACGCCCGCCAGTTGCCCGTCGCCTACCTGGAATACGAAGGCGAGCAACACGGGTTCCGGCAGGCGTCCACTATCATCAACGCCATCCGCTCGGAACTCTGTTTCTACGGGCGGGTCTTCGGGTTCGAGCCCCGGGGGGAGACGGTGCCGGTGGAAATCCGTAACCTGTAACCGCACAGTCGATGGTGAACCAGTGCAAACCGGCTTCATCATCGGCGTAAGGAATGATCCACAGGCATTGCTGACACGGATAAGCAATGGGCAGGCGCACTGTTGTTCAAGGTCTGTGCTGTTTTTCCTGATTTTCGGACACATTGTTCAGTGATACGCCAGACTCTGCCGCTGTGGCGGCCCATACTCTGCCAGGAATACTGTTCATGATTGCACGTTTCATTGCCTTTGCCGTGCTGTGCGCCAGCGTCTCCGGCCTGCACGCTCAGGATGCAGCCTTCAGTACCGGTCCTGCCAAACAGATCAACCCGGGACTGATAGACTGTGGCGAAGGATCCCGAGTCAGCGCAGTGGGTGAAATCAAGGCCAATGACGGCATGATGAAGATCGTGCCTGCCACGGTGCACTTCGACACAGCACCCAAGGCAACGGATCTGTTCAACGAATGTGGCGGTACGCAATTGGCGTCCGTCGCCCAGCTCGATCTGCAGAGCGTACCGCTGATGGATGCGGGCGGCAGCGAGGAATTCGTGATGTATCTCTACGCGGACAACTACTTCGAACTCTATGTGAATGGCGTGTTGCTGGCAGTAGACCCGGTTCCGTATACACCGCTCAATTCCAGCGTGGTGCGCTTCAAGGCTGATCGCCCCCTCACCATTGGCGTCATGGCCGTTGATTGGGAAGAGAACCTGGGTCTGGGTTCCGAGAATCATGGTGGCATGGCCTATCAGCCAGGTCACGGAGGCTTCGTTGCGCATCTGCAGGATACGGACAGGAACACGGTTGCCATTACCAACCGGCGCTGGCGTGCACAGACCTTCTATACCTCGCCACTGAAGAATCGCAACTGCCTGGTGGCGTCTCGTCAGATCCGGCGCAGCACCCCCTGTGATACCAGAGGCACCAATCAGGCCGGAGGTTTTTCAGGGGCCTACTGGGATCTGCCCGCCGACTGGATGATGCCTGCCTTCGACGACAGGATGTGGCCCTCGGCTTCCGCCTTTCCCAACGAAGCCATTGGCGTCAGGGACAAGAAGGCCTTTACCAATTTCAGGGACGTGTTCGATACCGATGGGGCCGATGCCGACTTCATCTGGACCTCCAACCCGGTGCTGGACAATCTGGTCATTCTGCGCAGGACAATCGACTGATGAGCTGACGGTGCTGGGCGGGCTGGGCTGATGCAGGATTTGAACTCCTGGGGATGCCAGGGTGGTAGATAGCTGCGGACGAGTACACCACCAGAAGGGTTGTCATCACTCGACTCAGTACCGGCGATGACTGCCTTGAGGTCTAGTCAATCTCCCTCTGCCGCACCCGCTGACCTTCCGACAAGCCCGATGCGGGATACAGCACCACCGAGTCTCCTTCTTTCAGCCCTGCCAGCACCTGAGCCTGTACACCATTGTTTCTGCCTATCTGAACCGTCTGCAGGGCCGTGTTGCCCCGATCGACGCGCAGGACTGCCCACTCACCCTGCTCACGAAACAACGCACTGGCAGGCACGCTCAGGACATCCTCCGCCTCCCAGATGACGATTCTGGTTTCAACGCGAAACCCGTGACCCAGCCCCTGGAAGGACTCGACCGGGCTGCGCAGGCGAATCACCGTATTGACGCGCTGTTCCTCGACGCCCAGTGCGGAGAATGTCGTGACACCAAAGGGATCCACCCGCACAACCTCACCGTCGATGGGCGCCTGACCACCCCATTCGTCGATGATCACGCGCATTCCTGCCGAGATCTGAACAGCATCAGTCGATAGCAGGTCCACGATGACTTCCAGATCCCCGTCGATATCACCGATCTCCATGACCGGCGCACCGGCTGGCAGTGTGGTCTCGCTCTGCTGCATGATGCGCAGTACGCGACCGGACGCCGGCGCCAGGATGGGGATGTCATCCTGAGCCGAACCGATGGCATGACTCAAGCCCTGATCGTCAAAGCCAATCAGCTGTGTCTGCGCATTGGCCAGTTCGGCCTGGCGCATCGATATGGCCGCCTCGGCGGTATCGACATATGCCTGCGCCACTCGCGCTTCCTGCCGTGAACGATCCACCGCAGCCTCTGTGGTCATGCCCTGTCTTGCCAGTTGTTCGATGCGCTCTCTTTCGGACTGCGCCAGATCACGATTGGCAATGGCGGCATTCAGGTCCGCCCGGGCAACGCGTAGCGATGCCGCCGCGGCGGCAACGACCGCCCTGGCCTGCTCGCGTGTACGGGCATCCAGCACAGCCGGATTACTGGGCCGCATGTAGGCGATCACGGTGTCCCCCTGCACCACCGAATCACCCGGATCGAGCTGTACGCGCAGCAACCTGCCCGCCACTGGCGTGGACACGACATAGGCATCACGCACACGGGTACGGCCTTCATCATCAATGGTCACGATCATCGGAGCTCGTATCACCTCTCCGAGATCGACCAAAGTGGCACGTGGCCAGAACGCCACGGCCAGTGCGCCACCAAGCAGCAACAATGCAGCGAGGCTCAGATACAGGCGTGAACGCTTTCTTGCGCGCTTCATGATTCCCTACTCCCTGGTTTTCAGCGCTGATACGAGCTCGATACGATCCATATCGCGCTTCACCAGCCATCCTGATGTCATGGCCGCACTGACCACGACAAGGACAGCAAAACCGTAACTGCCCGGGTCGACAATGGCGGGGATCTGATACAGATCCGTGGAAAAACCTGCAGCGATACCGAAGGACAGGTAATAGC
The DNA here is from genome assembly GCA_947499955.1 of uncultured Granulosicoccus sp. Classification (GTDB taxonomy): domain Bacteria; phylum Pseudomonadota; class Gammaproteobacteria; order Granulosicoccales; family Granulosicoccaceae; genus Granulosicoccus. Next base: position 184,570 of record CANMQI010000004.1, on the reverse strand, counting down.
CCAGTATGGCACCCAGCGGCAAGGCGATGAGCGTCACGATGCCAAGCTCACCAAGCAAGACGAACGCAGCCTCACCCCTTGAGAAACCGATGACGCGCAGACTGGCCAGGTCACGGGTACGTTCGGCATAGGCGATACGTGCCGTGTTGTAGACGATACCAAAGGTTATGACGAACGCGATGGCCCCCATCACATAGCGGATGGCTCCTGCGCCTGAGTCCATCAGCTTCCTGAAAGCCAGGCTTGCATCGGCTCTGAGACTGACGCCGGCGACGACAGGCATGTCCTTGAGCGCTCGGTAGATGGCATCGGCCGCCAGGCTGTCCACAGCCAGATAGGCACCGGAGACTCTGTTCGGTTCGCGCAGGGCGCGGTTCAGAGAATCCATGTCCATATAGGCCGGTGAACCCAGAAGGCTCTCCGCAATCGCGGTGACTCGCAGTTGCAGTAAGGGTTGACGACCTTCACGGACATCCACCTGCAGTGTATCTCCTGCTGCAAGATGCAGCACATCGGCAAGGGACCGTGATAGCGTGATGCCTCCCGGCTGCAATGGAATGCTGGCAAGCTTCGTATCGATGGCACGGTACAGGCGGGCCTCTGGTGGGATACCTTCAATGGAACCCCGATAGGTGTACAGGCCATTTCTCAACACGGCGGGTACCACTCGTATCGGTTGTACCTGCATGACCCCAGGCAAGCGTTGCAGTTCGTATATGGCCTTGTCGGATACCGGATGAATGAAACTGGCATTGACATCACTGCGATCCACCACCCCGAATGCAAGCTCGACAGTCCGATCAAAGCCGGCAAAGATGGTCAGCATGGACAAGGATAACGCCATGCCGCAGGCAATGCCGATCACGGCACCGGCCATGCGCACGGGCTGTCGACTGACGCGGCGCAGCACCATGCGGCTGGGCTGATCAAGCAAGCGGTTCACGGCCTTGCCAAGACGGCCCACCTGGCGATAATCCGGTGGCGCTGGCGCATGCATGGCGGTGGCTGGCGTCAATGCAAATACCCGACGCAGCACCAGCAGCCCGCCACCGGACGCGGCCACCACCGCAACCGACACACCTGTCAGAAACGAGGACGGTTCCAGCTGGAATACCAGAAACGGGAACTTGTAGTAATCGGTGTATATCCTGATCATCGCGCGCCCGGACACAATCCCCGACAGACAACCAATCAGGGCCCCCCCGAGTGCGATCAGCATGACCATCTTCATGTAGTGCAAGGCCACTTCGGCATTGGTATAGCCGAATGCCTTCATCAGACCAATCTGGGTACGCTCGGCCTGCACCATGCGGCTGATGACGATATAGAGCAGAAAGGCGGCAACCGCGAGAAAGATCGGCGGTACCCCTACCGCGGCGGCGGACAACCCATTGATCTCCTCGCTGATGAAGCGATTCGATGCCTGATCGGCAAGCGGGTAGGCTCCCAGTCCTCCATAGGGTGCCAGGCTACGATCCACCGCAGCCAGCACGGGTGCCTGCTTCGCTCCGCGCGACAGAGACAACAACACCTCATTGAACGCACCCTGCATGTCATAGGCAGCTGCAAGCGCTGAATGATGCATCCAGATGACTGCAAATCGTGCATCGTCGGGTACCATCTCACCGGGGGCTGTGGTGTACAGAAACTCTGGCGACTGTGCAAGCCCGGTGATTCGAAACGTTCGACGTGCGCCATTCAGGGTCATGGTCAGGTGATCACCCGGGCGCAGGCCATGCGCACGCGCAAAGCTCTGCAACAGCAGGATCTCGTCGCGCCGGTTGCTGTCCATCATCCTCCCTTCGGTCAGGAATACCGCGTTGAGCGTCGGGTCCTGCGAGTCAGGCAGCGACACCGCCCGGGCCTGTACCGGCAAGTCCGATGCGGCAAGGTCGATCAAGCCACCGCCGCTCACTCGGCCCTCAACCGTACCCACGCCATCGATCGCCGCCAGTCTCTGCAGCAGGCGTTCAGGAGCACGCGTAACCGGAGCAAAGATGTCGGCCAGGCGATATCGCTCGTAATAGGCTGCCCGGGTTTCAGTCAATGAGGCAACCAGGCCACTCATCATGACCAGCATCATCACACCCATGGCGATGACCATGCCGATGGCCAGCGCCTGCCCCTTCATGCGCCACAGATCTCGCATCAGTTTGTGGTCAAGCGGGCTCACCACTCGATCTGATCGGGTGTCAGTTTTTCCCTGTTCAAGACCACTTCGCGCACATCGCCATCGGCAAAATGGATGACCCGATCAGCCATGGCTGCCTGCGACGCGGCATGGGTGACGACCAGTACAGTTGCCCCCAGCTGTTCATTGACATCCTTGAGTACCTGCAAGACGGCACGACCCGTCGTACTGTCCAGCGCGCCGGTCGGTTCATCGCAGAACAACACCGCGGGCTGCTTGGCGACGGCGCGGGCAATGGCCACCCGCTGCTGCTCTCCGCCGGAGAGCTGCGATGGGAAATGGTCGACGCGCTCTTCCAGGCCCACCATGGCCAACGCCTCATCGGGATCCATCGGGTCATTGGCGATTTCAGTCACCAGTTCGACGTTCTCACGAGCCGTCAGACTGGGCATCAGATTGTAGAACTGGAAGACAAAGCCGATATGCTCGCGCCGATAGCGTGTCAGCTGAACATCCGTCATCTCGCTCAGGTTCTGATCATGAAAATGAACGCGGCCTTGCGTGGCGCGATCCAGTCCACCGATGATGTTCAGAAGCGTGGATTTGCCGCTGCCGGAAGGACCGAGCAGCACCACGATCTCTCCCTGCGGGATATCCAGCGACACGCCGCGCAAGGCATGCACGGCTGAGCGACCTTCACCGTAGACCTTGCTCAAACCGGCAATCCGGTAGATCAATGTCTCTTCTGCGCGTCCCGTCTTGTCCATTGATTCATCAGGTGTTCCGTATGGCGCGTTACCCGGATGTTATTGGATTCCTGTCACGATTGATATCAACGTTCGCCCACTCGCAGCGTTACATCCTGTCCGGCGTTGACGCTATCCTCCGGGTCCCTGGGGTCATTGGACGCCGGCAACACCCGTGATGATGCAGAACCGGCCAGCAATTTTCGCAGGACATCGGGTTCGCAGGGCTTGTGCAGCATGGGATAACCGAGTGACTGGATATCCTTCAGACGATCAGGAGCAATATCACCGGTCAGGATGATCGCTGGCACCTCGGTCTGCAGGTGTTCACGAATGCGACTGATGACATCACCACCGGTTTCTCCCTGTCGCAGACGATAGTCGCTGACGACCACATCCGGTACTTCGCCTATTTCATCCAGCTGCTTCAGAGCTGCATCACCCGAGGTGGCTGTCATGACAATGCATCCCCAGGTCTCGAGCAAGCCCTCGATTGCCAGACAGACTTCCTCTTCGTCATCAATGACCAGAACAAACAGAGAATCGACCTGTTCTCCGGGCGTTTCCACGAACCCGACTGGCAGATACTGGCATTTGGACCGATCACCCAGGGGCATGCCGACCAGAAAGCGCGCACCACCAGCTTCCGTGGATTCTGTTCGAATCTCGACATCCAGCAACAGCGCAAGTCGTTTTACAATCGACAGACCCAGGCCAATGCCCTGGTTTCGATCGCGCTCGACATTGCCCAACTGCACGAATTCTTCGAAGATACGGACTCTATCCGCCTTCGGTATGCCAACCCCGGTGTCTTCGATGGATAACCAGACACGTCCCTCTTCCACCGAAGTACTCAGAACGACGCCGCCTGCCTCCGTGTAACGAATGGCATTACTGGCCAGATTGCGTATCAGACGTTCCAGTAGCAAGGCATCGGTGAAGATCACATGATCAGCCAGTTCCACATCGAAATACAGCTCCTTCTCACCGGCCAGAGGTTTGAACTCGCCCTCGATCTGTGCCAGAAGGCTGTCAAGATAGATGTTTCTCTTGTCGACAGACAAGGTGCCGGCATCGAGCTTGGAGATATCCAGCAAAGCATTGAACAGGTCTTCCAGGGACTTCACTGAGGAATCGATCTGTGACACCAGAGTCTTGTGCTGCGTATCACGTGTCTGCAATTCGAGCGTCGCGGTGAACAGCCGCAACGAGTGTAGCGGCTGGCGCAGATCGTGGCTGGCCGCTGCGAGAAATTTCGATTTCGCCCGATTGGCCTGCTCTGCCAGTTCCAGTGCCACTTCGGCGCGCTGCTTCTCCTCTCGCAGACTCGCCAGCAGGCTCTGATTTTCATAGCGCATGTGGATCGACTGCATGATGGAGCCACGAATGCTCCGGGAAATGCCCAGGGTAATGAACAGATAGAGCACGATGAGCCCGGCAATCCAGTGGTAGCCGACTTGTTCAAAGCCGGAGAAGCGATAGGCCACGGGTAACATGATGGGGAATATGTACATGACGTACATCGGCAGCAGATGCACCACCGCGGCTGTTGCGCTGGCGACCAGGCCTGTCACCATCATGACGACCAGCAGATTGCCCAACGGGTTGTTCTCCGAGACGGCAAAGTAGGAGATGACCCCAAAACAGGCGGCAAACGAGAAGGACATCAGAGTGGCAAGAAGGATGCGCCGGTTGACGTTCTCCGCCGTGGTGGTCGTCTGATTCCAGTGGCGCAGGAACTTGAATCTCACGGCGCTGATCATCAGCACCACCGCCAGCCATGTCAATCGAAACTGCAGTGGCAGTTGATCCTGCAAGGCGACAAACAATGCCAGCGCCGCCAACACCGATCCGAAGATGATCCAGACAAGATTGCTGCACAGCAAGACGAACTTGTCTATACGGGTGCTCTGCTCGCGCTGCTGCTGCAGGGTCAATACACCTGTCTGGATGTTGCCGTGCGCCTCAGCCGTCGACATCGGTGACGACTCGATACAACTGGCCCTCGAAGTGAATGCGGTCGTCATTGACGATCTTGCGGCGTCGCCGAAGTTCGACGTCACCATTGACCTGCACCAGGCCATCGTCGATGATCAGCTTGGCCTCGGCGCCGCTTGCGGCAAGCCCTTCGAACTTGAGTATCTTGTAAAGCTCTACCGGCTCGCTACGCAGCACTACCGTCACGTAGTCTTCGGATTCGTCGGATGATGGAGCAGCTGTCTGTACGGGCATGCGTATCGTGTCTACTTGCGTTTCAGTACTCAGAGTACACCGAGTGTGCCGAGCGGCGAAAGCGCAAGACTAGACTTAATGACAGTCTGAAAGGTTAAAGCAGGTGACTATCGTGTGTCGAACTGTAACAGACCGGAAAATTCGGCCGGCAATCACTTTGCCTGGAAAGTGATAGCCGGGTCTTCAGTGTCGAAGCCCGCTCAAAGGATAACGGGCTCGATCAGTTGGCCGAGAGTCTGATGCTACTCGATCAGCTGGCTTTGGCCAGGTCCATTTCATTGGCATTGATGGTCGCTATCAGTTCCTGCAACACGACGTCCGCCTTGTCGTTGTCAATCTGACATGTACCGGCAGCGGCGTGACCACCGCCACCGTATTCCAGCATCAGTTCGCCCACATGGGTCTTGCAACTACGATCGAAAATCGACTTACCCGTTGCAAACACCGTGTTCTGCTGGCGAAAACCCCACAACTGGTGTATCGAGATATTACATTGCGGAAACAGGGCATAAATGCTGAATCGGCTACCGGGGTGAATGGTCTCTTCGTTTCGCAGATCCAGTACCACCAGGTTGCCGTGAACCGTGCTGCAACGCACAATCTGCTCCTTGAACGCTTCCTGATGCTCTTCGTACAGATCAATGCGTTCCTTGACGTCCGGCAGCGCGAGGATCTCCTCGATGGTCGACTCCTTGCAATAGTCGATCAATGACATCATCAGGGCATAGTTGGAGATGCGGAACTCCCGAAAACGACCCAGTCCGGTGCGCGAATCCATCAACATGTTGAGCAATTCCCAACCGGTGGGTTCAAGTACTTCCTGCATGCTGAACTGCGCAGAATCCGCCTTGTCCACCGCTTCCATCATTTCATCCCAGCTCTCGGGGAAGGTCTGGTGGCCACCGAAATGTTTCCACACGACACGCGCGGCAGACGGAGCTTCTGCATCGATCACATAGTTGTCGACGGTGGTGTCGTTGCGGCGAGCTTCCGACTCGTGATGATCGAAGACCAGATGTGCGCCTTCCACGAACGGCAGATTGGTCGTGATATCACGCGGACCAATCTCGATCTTGCCGTCCTGCATGTCCTTGGGGTGAACGAACTCGATATCATCGATCATGTCCATGTGCTTCAGCAAAACAGCACAGACAAGCCCGTCGAAGTCACTGCGTGTCACAAGTCGATAGAAATCGGTCATCAGAGGGTTCTTTCATCAGCAAATGTCTGTTGATTGAGATCGGCTACTTTGCCCAAGGGTTGAGCCACCTCCGGAAAACCGGACCGCCGCTGATGTCAGAGTGCAATAGCGATCACAAAAAAGGGGCCTGACAACGTGTGCCGCCAGGCCCCTGATACTGATTCGATGTGCCGACCAAGAGCTTACTTGCTGCCTTCGAGCGCCGCCTTCAGAGACTGTGCCAGTGCAGACGGTTGCTCACTGTTGCCCCCGAATGAATGACCCGCCCCTTTCTGTCTGTTCTGCGAAGAACCGCTGTTGCGCCGATCCCGCGGGTTCGAGTCCGCACGCTTGCCGCCCGGGTTGCCACGCTGACCCCGATCGCCGGATCGTGCGCCTGAGTCACGCCCGGCAGGCCGGCCACCGGCATTCTCGGCGTCATCGCTCATACGCATGGAGAGCCCGATGCGCTGGCGTTCAACATCAACGGCCATGACCTTGACCTTGACGATATCGCCAGCCTTGACGACATCCCGCGGATCCTTGACATAGGTATCACTGAGTGCCGAGATATGGACCAGCCCATCCTGATGCACACCAACATCGACAAACGCGCCGAAGGCCGTCACATTGGTCACCTTGCCTTCCAGCACCTGATTGGGAACCAGATCGCTGACCTTTTCCACACCGTCGGCGAATTGCACGGCACGAAATTCCGGACGAGGATCGCGACCCGGCTTTTCCAGCTCCTTGAGAATATCCTGCACCGTCGGCAGACCGAATTGCTCATCGGTGAATTTCGCCGCATCCAGAGACCGCAGGAGCGAACTGTCACCAATCAACTGTTCCAGAGACTTGCCGGTATCCTTGATGATGCGTTCGACCACCGGGTAGGCCTCGGGGTGTACGCCAGACGCATCCAGAGGATCACGACCGTTGGGAATACGCAGAAACCCTGCCGCCTGCTCGAACGCCTTGGGCCCGAGACGCGGCACTTTCTTCAGCTCCTTGCGACTGGTGAATTTGCCCTGTTCATCCCGGTAGGCGACGATATTGTTGGCCAGTGTCGGCGTCAGGCCTGCCACACGAGCCAGCAATGCCGCTGATGCCGTGTCCAGGTCGACACCAACCGAGTTCACGCAATCCTCGACGGTGGCCTCCAGGCTCTTTGCCAGGGCTGTCTGCGAGACATCGTGCTGGTACTGGCCGACGCCGATGGCCTTGGGGTCTATCTTGACCAGCTCAGCCAGTGGATCCTGCAGGCGCCGGGCAATGGAGATGGCGCCACGGATGGTCACGTCCAGGTCCGGAAATTCATCTTCGGCCATTTTGGATGCGGAATAGACGGACGCACCGGCCTCTGACACCACGACCTTGGTCATCAGGCGGGACTGGCCTTCCGGTCCCTTGCGCATGCCGGCAATGAGTTCATCGGCCAGCTTCTCGGTCTCGCGACTGGCCGTACCGTTGCCGACGGCGATGAGCTCGACCTCATGCTTTGAGCAGAGCTTCGCCAGCGTTGCCATCGATTGCGGCCACTGCTGTTGCGGCTTGTGAGGAAAGATGGCCGTGTGATCGACCACCTTGCCGGTGGCATCGATGACCGTGACCTTGACGCCGGAGCGGTAACCCGGATCCAGACCCAGCGTTGGCCGTGGGCCGGCAGGTGCTGCCAGCAGCAGATCCTGCAGATTGGCCGCAAACACACTGATGGCCTCGGCATCGGCGCGGACACGCAAGGCGCCCAGCAATTCGGTTTCCAGATGCAGCGACAACTTGATCTTCCAGGTCCAGGAAACCACCTGTTGTCGCCAGTCATCCGCCGCACGGTTCTCGTGCCGGAAGCCCAGGTGTGAACCCACCAGGTTGACGCAACCTTCGTCACCGAACTCATCCCCCTGCTTCAGCAGCAGACTCAGGGACAGAGCCCCTTCGGTACGGCCGCGGAACATGGCCAGCGCACGATGGCCCGGCACACGCGCCAGTGGCTCCTGATGATCGAAATAATCCCGGAACTTGGCGCCTTCCTGCTCCTGCCCCTTGACCAGGGAGGCGCACAGATAGCCTTGGTTCTGCAGCAATTCACGCAGCCTGGCGATCAGTGAGGCATCTTCGGCAAAGCGTTCCATCAGGATGGCACGAGCGCCGTCCAGAGCAGCCTTGGCATCTCGGATAGCCTCCTTGTCATCGGCCGCCGGCGAGGGTGTCAGGTATTTTTCGGCCTCACTGGCAGGATCCGTCTGTGGCTCTTGCCATAGCTGTTCGGCCAAGGGCAACAGACCCGCCTCGATGGCTATCTGCCCCTTGGTTCTGCGCTTTTTCTTGAACGGCAGATACAGATCTTCCAGCTCGGCCTTGGTAGCCGCATCGTGAATTCGCTTGCGCAACGCATCATCGAGTTTGCCCTGCTCATCAATGGACGCCATGATCGATGTACGCCTGTCATCAAGCTCGCGCAGATAACTCAGTCGCTCCTCCAGGGTTCGCAGCTGATTGTCGGTCAGGCCGCCGGTAAGCTCCTTTCGATAACGAGAGATGAAGGGTACCGTAGCACCCCCATCCAGCAGTTCAATGGCCGCGCGCACCTGATGTTCACCGGCATCTACCGCCTGTGCGATCAGTGAGGTTATACGATTGCTTGCAAGGCTTGCAATGTCGCTCATATCGATTTAGTGATTGGTTGTTTGTCGTGCCTGTCGTGGGTGGACAGGTATGCAGGAGATCAGAGTGTAGAAGTATATTGGTACAGACACGACTGCGCATCAGGCATTGAGCCTCCGTCGTGCCAGTTGCCGTCAGCTGGCGGCTGCGGGAGTGTTATCAGCCCAGCGAATGCCTGACCTGAATCAGCTCTGCCATGATCGATATGGCAATTTCTGCTGATGTGCGACTGCCAATGGACAGGCCGATGGGCCCGCGCAGACGGGCAATGGCATCGGCCGGCACATCCAGACCCGCCAGACGCTTGATACGTTTTTCGTAATTGCGTACCGAACCCAGCGCTCCGACATAGAAGGCCTTGCCGGGCAAGGCTTCCAGCAGAGCCAGATCGTCGATATTGGGGTCATGCGTCAATGCCAGCACCGCACTGTGGGGGTCATTGGCGTACGCCAGCACCGCATCATCCGGACTGTCAGGCAGCACCGCGATCGAAGGGACGTTCCAGGCTTCCCGGAAATGCTCCCGGGGCTCGACAACCAACACCTCGAAATCGATGGCCTGACCGAACTCGGCGGCAAAACGTGAGAGCTGTCCGGCACCAACAATCAGCAAACGCCAGGAGGGCCCGAATACCTGGCGCATCAACTGCCCGTCCCAGCCGAAGCGATCGCTGCGGCTGGCCGATGCCAGAGTCGCTTCACCATTACCGATGGTGACTTCACGTCTGACCCGCTCCCGTCTGCCAAGGCGTGCCAGCAAGTCCTTCAACGCATCGGGTGTCTCCAGCGTCTCGAAAACCAGTTCCAGTTCTCCGCCACAGGCCAGGCCGAAGCGCCTGGCCTCTTCATCATCAACCTTGTGGGTGTGAGCGCGGGAGGCTTCCTGACCGCGAAAGCTCTCCGACAACTGCTTTTCGACGCAGCCACCGGAGACCGAACCGACCAGCACACCATCATCGCGTACTGCCGCAATCGAGCCGACAGGACGGGGGGATGATCCCCAGGTGCGCACAACCGTCACCAGTTCGACACCGTGCCCCTGCTCCAGCCAGACAACGGCCTGCTCCAGCACCTCGACGGCGCTGTTCTTCATGTTGGGCGCTGTTGTCATTGGTCTGCACCCGCAACGGAGTCGGATCGCCAGCTGACAGACGCGACGGCGCACTCGTTTGACAGCGTGAAGACGACTGCAGTGTCCGTATAGGGAACGGTCGTGACATCGGTTTGTGGCATGCGCTCGATTCGGGCAATGAGTTCTTGCCAGACAGATTACCACTGCGCCCAAGTGAGGGGGGTGGCTCCGATTTTCATGTTGGTGGGTGTCCTGTCAGTATCACGGTGTCCCTGTCAGGCATGTAAGCGACCCTCGGGGACATACACGACAAGCGCCAATTCCGTCATCCTGACGCTACTGTCACCGCCAAGAGGATCACCACACCCATGACGCACCTGACCGACATCGAGATTGCACGTGCCGCGACCAAGAAACCGATTCAGGAAATCGGTGAGAAACTGGGCATCGGCAGTGAACATCTGCTCCCCTATGGCCACGACAAGGCCAAGGTGTCGGCCGAGTACATCGCCTCTCTGGCAGACAGGCCCTCTGGCAAGTTGATTCTGGTCACAGCCATCAACCCGACACCGGCCGGTGAAGGCAAGACCACCACCACGGTCGGACTGGGCGACGGTTTGAACGCCATCGGCAAGAAGACCGCCATCTGCATTCGTGAAGCATCGCTGGGCCCCTGCTTCGGCATGAAGGGTGGCGCTGCCGGCGGCGGCTACGCCCAGGTCATCCCGATGGAAGAGATGAATCTGCATTTCACGGGTGACTTCCACGCCATCACCTCGGCGCATAACCTGCTGTCGGCCATGATCGATAACCATATCTATTGGGGCAACAGCCTGGAGATAGATTCCAGACGAGTCGTCTGGCGTCGCGTAGTCGACATGAATGATCGCGCACTGCGGCAGATCACAACCAGTCTGGGCGGTGCGACCAATGGTTTTCCGCGCGAGGCCGGATTCGATATCACGGTGGCCTCCGAAGTCATGGCCATCTTGTGCCTGGCGACCAACCTGGAAGATCTCGAAAATCATCTGGGGGACATCATCGTCGCCTACCGGCGCGACTTGACACCGGTGTACTGCCGGGACCTGAAAGCCGATGGTGCCATGGCCGTGCTGCTCAAGGACGCCATGCAACCCAATCTGGTCCAGACGCTGGAGAACAATCCCGCCTTTGTACACGGTGGCCCCTTTGCAAACATTGCCCATGGTTGCAATTCGGTCGTGGCCACCAAAACGGCATTGAAGCTTGCCGATTATGTGGTCACCGAAGCCGGATTCGGCGCAGATCTGGGCGCCGAGAAATTCATGAACATCAAATGCCGCAAGGCAGGTCTGTCACCGGATGCCGTGGTCATCGTGGCAACGGTACGCGCCATGAAGATGAACGGTGGCGTGGCACGTGAGGAGCTGGGCGAGGAGAATGTGAAAGCCGTTCAACAAGGTTGCGCCAATCTGGGTCGCCATGTGGAGAACGTCAAATCCTTTGGCGTGCCCGTGGTGGTCGCCATCAACCATTTCGTCACGGATACCGAGGACGAAATCGATGCGGTCAAGCGCTATGTCGACACACTCGGATCGGAAGCCATACTGTGCAAGCACTGGGCGCACGGCTCGCAGGGTACGAAGGAACTGGCGACACGCATAGCGGCAATCGCCGATTCGGGTTCTTCACAGTTCAGCCCGCTCTACCCGGACGAGATGCCGCTGTTCGAAAAGATCGAAACCATTGCCAAGCGCATCTATCGCGCTGACGGGGTCCTGGCGGACAAGAAGGTACGCGATCAGCTGCGCCAGTGGGAAAAGGACGGTTACGGTCATTTGCCCATCTGCATGGCGAAGACCCAGTACAGTTTTTCAACCGATCAGAACCTTCGTGGCGCGCCGACCGGGCATTCGGTGCCTGTCAGAGAAGTGCGTCTTTCGGCCGGAGCCGGTTTTGTGGTGGTGGTCTGTGGCGAGATCATGACGATGCCCGGCCTGCCCCGAGTCCCGTCGGCAGAGGTCATCAGACTCAACGATTCGGGTGAAATCGAAGGTCTTTTCTGAACAGCGGCAACATCCCTTGATATCTCACGACACGGCATGAATGTGGCAGAATCCGGCAGGGCTGTTTCGGCCCTGCCATTGTCTTGAAGCTTGCGCATGTCACACGAATCGGATGAAGCCATCAGCGATCTGCAGTTTCCTGCCGACTTTCTGTTTGGTGTCGCAACGGCGGCCTATCAGATAGAAGGAGCCGTGCTGGAGGATGGTCGCGGTGCGTCCATATGGGACACCTTTTCGCATACACCCGGACGTGTACACAACGGTGATACGGGTGATGTTGCCTGTGATCACTATCATCGCTGGGCATCGGATCTGGATCTGATGGCCTCTCTGGGGGTTGATGCCTACCGCTTCTCGATAGCCTGGCCTCGACTGTTTCCCCGAGGTAGCGGCCAGCTCAATACGCGCGGCCTGGCCTTCTATGATCGCCTGATAGACGGCTGCCTGGAACGTGGCATGAAGGCCTACCCGACCCTGTATCACTGGGACCTTCCACAGGCACTGGCGGACAAGGGCGGTTGGAAGAACCGTGGAACGGCTGATGCCTTTGCAGAGTATGCCGCAACCGTCATGGATCATTACGGCGATAGAATCAGCGCTGTCTCGACCTTCAACGAACCCTGGTGTTCATCCATCTTGAGTCATCTGTACGGTATACACGCGCCGGGCGAAAAGAATCTGGACGCCGCCCTGGCAGTACTGCATGGACAACATGTTGCCCACGGGCTTTCGGTCCAGGCCATGCGCGCCAGTCGCGACACTGTGCCATTGGGCATCGTGCTGAACCTGCAGTCTCTGTACCCGGCCACTGACAAGGATCGTGATGTTGAAGCTTGCCAACGTCATGAGACTTTCCACAATGGCCTGTTTCTCGATCCGCTGTTCAAGGGTGAGTACCCGGCCGAAGCCATTGAACATCTCGGCGATCGCCTGCCTGAAGGCTGGCAGGATGATCTGAACACGATTGCGCAACCACTGGACTACTGGGGTTTGAACTATTACACCCCATTCCACATCGCCGATGCTGCGGACAAGGACGCAGACTATCCAGCGAGCATCCAGATCGACAAACCCGGTGTGGTGCGTACCGATATCGGCTGGGAGGTGGACGGCCGGAGTTTCTACGATCTGCTGGTGGATATCAATGAGCGTTACACGCTGCCACCGTGCTACATCACTGAAAACGGCGCTGCCTACAACCACGATATTGAAGGCGGTCAGATCGCGGACCAGCCGCGTATCGATTACATGCAGCAACATCTGGGTGCTGTCCGGGATGCCATTGGCGCCGGCGTGGACATTCGAGGCTATTTTGCGTGGAGCCTGATGGACAACTTCGAATGGGCCGAGGGTTACACCATGCGCTTCGGTCTTGTTCATGTCGATTACGGCACCCAGACACGCACACTCAAGCAAAGTGCCCACTGGTATCAGGCACTGATCGAAGAGAATCGCTAAAGCCCGGGGGCATTGTCTGCCAACCCGACCTGGGCGAACACAGGTACGGGCAGCACGGGCGCGTTGCCGACAAGCCGATAACGAACGAAAAGGTCTGTCGAGGCAAAGTGCGCACGAGTACTCGATACTGAACGAAAAAACCGGCATCGGAGTCATGCCGGTGACCGGATTGGCAGAAAACTTGTAGGGGATTCAGCACAAGCCGGAGGCACTGCTTGCACAGTCAGTTGTTTGAGTCACTGTTAACCGAGCTTTATGCCGGCTGTGCCTGGCACCCCACATGGAGGCTCGGAGTTGAAGAATGACCAATATTCTGATTGTAGACAGTGACATCGATGCTGGACAGGAAGCGTGCCAGAGCCTGGCCGCCGAACGCCCCGACTGGACAGTCCAACATGCCGATTCAGGCACTCAGGCACTACAGCTGATTGCCACCTCTGTTGGCAGCAAGGCCATTGACGTCATCGTCAGTGAAGACAACCTCAACGACATGTCCAGTTTCGATCTGCTTGAGCAGATCCGCCTGGAGAATGAGCAGACCATCAGGTTGACATTGACCGCCAATGCCGATGCCGAGTCCATCCTCGGCAATGCACGCGCCAATCAGAGATTTCTGCTCAAACCGTTTTGCGCAGCCTACCTGGCAACAACCATCGAGCGCTCGGTACGCCTTCGCAAATCGATGGAAAGCGATAAGCTGAAAAAATACATGAGCTCGGTATCGTCGATTCCGGCCATTCCGGCTATCTACGACAAGATGATGGCGGAGCTTGCCTCACCCCACAGCTCCTTGCTGAAGGTCGGTGAAATTGTCGAAAGTGACACAGGACTGACACTGACGGTACTCAAGGTCGTCAATTCAGCTTTTTACGGTATCAACAAACGGGTTGAATCGGTAGGTCAGGCAGTGACTCTCCTGGGGGTGCACTTGATCAAGAACATCACCCTGACAACCAAAGTGTTTGCCCGGTTTACCGGAAGTTCTCTCAGTGCGACCCGCCTGGCGCAGCTCAACAGTGATGCCATGCGAATCGGTGCCCTGAGCAACCAGTTTGCCCGTTATGCCAAGCTGCCAAGAAGCTCGGTTGACCACTGCCAGATAGCCGGCATGATGTCCAATGTCGGTGAACTGGTGACAGCCGTGCAACAGCAGAACGCCATACTGGACGGATCGCTGACGCCGGATCTGGTGGGTGCCAGCATACTGCATGGGTGGTTCATGCCGGATGCCGTTGTCGAGGCCGTCGCGCTGCAACACGAATCGCCGCCACGCAATGTGGACATTGTCACGCCTCTCATGGTGCTGCATAGTATCCGCTACCTGCAAGGTAACTTCACGCAAACCAGTGACAAGCAACAGGAGCAGGAATGCCGGGCTTATCTCTGCGACTTCATTCCCGAAACAGTTGTCGAATCATGGCTGGATGCGTACAAGGCCATCGAGCAACTGACATCCGGTGACTCCTCCCGCGCTGCCTGAGACAAGCGGTCGAGTCGAGCTGCCTGAGACAAGCTGTTTGAGCTGTATTACCTGAAACAAGCTCTCGAGTCGGATCGATTCGGCCAACGTGTGCCGAAATGCCTCATCATTCGATCCGTCTCCCGCTGCAAAATCGGCTATTCCATTTGCCTCCTTATTCGATCCGTCTCCTCGCTGCAAAATCGGCAATTCCATTTGCCTCCTTCATTCCCCCATGCAGACCCCGCGACTTGATCCGTCTGTTCGCGTGAATCGGGATTGAATAGAGGGCATCACTAGCTCAGGCGAAAAGGATAGACCGGCATCGCGTCGTGCGCCCTCCTTCATATTCACTTCCCCTCGTACAACGATCAGTTTTTACGTCTGCGCAGGAGGAAAGTTCCTCCCCTTCTGGTGACGCCTTGTTGCGTCTGTCTCATGTCGGAGATCGCAGTATGTCGGAGCCACGAATCCGCAATGCTGCAATTGCAATGGTGGTATATTTAGCCACGTCTCTGCAAGCAATGGTGGTATAAAATCGCCGTTGCGTTGATAGTACAGATCAGGATTGACTGCGACTGGTGAGCAGTCTGCAATGGTGGTATAGACAAGGCACGAAACTGGCCGTAACCGCGGTGCGGCTGGTAAGCAACCTGCAATGGTGGTATGGACAAGGAGCAAGACTGGCCGAGCCCGCGGCTCGGCCGACCTGTCGAAAACCTGTCAGGTGAAGTATCTGACCGATACCGCAGATGCTGTTGCCACACCGGCCGACAGGGTCGTCCCCCACAACAGGTCTACCACGCTCATCATCGGCGGCCACCCACGCACCGTAGACAGGTTCGTCATGTCATAGGTGCCGTAAGCCAGAAAACCGACCACTGCCCCATAGAAAGCGACATTGGCCAGAGACAGTTCCGGCTGCATGGGCCGCACGGCCAGAAACACCAGGCCGGCGGCATAGGCCAGATAGAAGCCGGCGGCCGGCGCGATAAGAAAGTCCTTGCGCAGCAGCTCCCCCATCTGTTCAGCGTAGAAGTTCTTTGCAACCAGCCCCAGCCACAGGCCGTCCAGCACCAGAAAAGCCAGAACGGCGGATACGTAAGCGATCAGATATATTTTCATGGCCTATTTCTAACCGATATTGTCGAACGGTGGCAGCGATTGAAAACTCTGCCTGACGCCGGTTACCGGATGATCGAATGCCAGCAGCTGTGCATGCAGCATCAAGCCTCCGACGTCGGGTAGGTCCGGACGCGCAGCATGCTGCGCGTCTGCATCCAGCATCGGCTGCACATGAGCGTCGAGTCGATCGTAATGCCATTGATACAAGCGATCCCCTTCTATGGCAATGCCCAGTCCCCTCGGGTGCGCCATATGAACGCGCAGCTGATGACTACGCCCGGTCAACGGATACAACCAGACAAAATCCGGATCACGGTCCCTGCAACGGTGCCAGATGGTGGTAGCCACCTTGCCATGCTCTTCACAGACGATCTGACGGGGGCGATCATCGATATCGACTCGTAACGGCAGATGGATGCGTCCGCCAATGCCTGCCGGCACCCCACTCAACCTGGCCAGATAGCGCTTGCCGATACGGCGGTGCTCGAATTGCTGCTGCAGCATCCGATGCGCCGTGCGATTCTTCGCCAACAGCAAGAGGCCGGAGGTGTCCATATCGAGCCGATGTACCAGCACAGACCCCGTGGCCTGGGGCCGGGCCTGCAATATTCGAGTCAGAACAGAATCGGACACCACCCGCCCCGGCTGCGACAACATGCCCGACGGCTTGTCGACAACAAGCACGGACTCATCTTCGAATACCACAGGCAAGCCCGGTATCGAATCCGGGTGAAGTCGTTGCGCCTGGCGCAGATCGTTCTCGGACATACTCTTGCAATGGACTCGTGCCGGCAACCCGCCGGCCACCATGGTACTCGACTGGCGGTGTCATCGCCGGCCAGTTGTTCCTTGCGTCTGTGTCTACAGAGAGACTTCCTGCGCCAGCCCCCTCTCCAGCGCCAGTCTGGCCCCCGCCGAGGCCACAGCCAGATCCTGCAAGCCAACGCCGGTTCCATCAAACACCGTGATTTCATCATCAGAGCGCCTGCCCGGATGAGTACCATTGATCACGGCCCCCATTGGCGTGATGTCCGCAGCCTGCAACAGACCAGCGGCCACGGCATGTTGCGCCTCACCAATGGACACTGACTGAGCCACTTCATCGGTAAAGACACTACCACTGGCGAATATCAACGGATCCAGCTCCTGCTTGCCAGCGGTATCGGTACCCATACAGGCGATATGCATCCCCGGCTTCAACCAGCCCTGCTGCAACAAGGCCTCATGTGCCGAGGTGATGGTGATGATGACATCCGACTCCGCGGCCAGCTGTTCTCGTTCTACCGATTCAAACGGCAGACCGAGCTCGTCTGCTACCTGCTGCAGCGACTGCAATTTCTGCGGATGCAGATTCCAGGCAAGCACCTTGTCGAAATTGCGTTGTGCGGCGGCTGCCCGCAACTGGAACGGCGCTTGATGACCGGCACCCACCATGCCCAGCACTTTGGATTCCTGCCTCGCCAGGTGCGCAATGGAGACCGAACTGGCCGCAGCCGTGCGCACGGCTGTCAGGTAGTTCCCCCCCACCAGCGCCCGCAGACTGCCCGTGTCCGGGTCGAACAGAAAGATCGTGGACTGATGATTGGTCAGGCCTTTGGCCGCATTACCCGGCCAGTAACCACCAGACTTCAGCCCCAGCGACAGGCCCGCCCGGTCGAAGCCGGACTTGAAGCCATACAGGGCATCGGCGTGACCGATCGCCTCGCGTATGACCGGGAAGTTGTACGCATCCCCTCTGGCCATGGCAGCGAAAACCGCTTCCACGGCTACAAAGGCGTCCGCAGCTGTCATGACTTCCCGACACGTGGCTTCTGACACGATGATCATCGTCATTCCTCCCTCAGTAAGCCCGACCACGAGCACTTACCGGCCAGAGCGTCTCCACCTTGCCGTTGCGCACACCCACATACCAGTCATGCACATTGCAGGTCGGGTCGCAGTGTCCGGGTACCAGCTTGAGCTTGTCATTGACCTTCAACACCCCCTGAGGGTCTGCAATGACGCCATGCTCGTCAGAGCACTTCACGTACTCCACATCATCTCGCCCATGGATGAAGGGCAGCCCACTGTCCACCGACTGTGCCTTCAGTCCGGCATCACAAATAGCCTTGTCTGCCTTGGCGTGACTCATGACCGAGGTCAGGATGAACAGGGCATTTTCCCACTCGCCCTGATCGATACGCTGACCCTGTGCATCCTGAATGCGGCCATAGTCGGCATCCATGAAAGCGTAGGAGCCGCATTGCAATTCGTTGTAGATACCGGATGCGCCTTCGAACTGATAGGAGCCTGTACCACCACCGCCAATGATGTCGCACTCAAGACCGAGCGCCTTCAGACCCGCTACCGCATCCCGCACCATATCGATGGCGACCGCCGTCCTGGCCTTGCGCTCCTCGAACAGATCCAGATGCTGCATGGCGCCTTGATAGGCCTGGATACCGGAGAATGTCAGACCATCAGCAGCATCGATGGCCTGGGCAATCTGAAGCACCTGCTCGGTGGTGGTCACACCGCAACGACCAGCCCCACAATCGATCTCCACCAGGCATTCGATTTCAGTACCGTGACGCTGAGCTGCCTCGGACAACTCCGCAACATTGGCGATGTCGTCGACACAGCACAGTGTGCGGGCACCCAGCAGCGGCAGCCTTGCCAGACGATCGATCTTGGCAGGGTCACGTACCTGGTTGGATACCAGCACATCCTTGATACCGCCACGCACGAACACTTCCGCCTCGCTCACCTTCTGACAGCAGACGCCGCAGCTGCCGCCCAGCTTCTCCTGCAGCAAGGCCACGTCAACGGACTTGTGCATCTTGCCGTGTACGCGGTGACGCACACCGGCTGTGCGGGCGAAGTCACCCATCTTGCGAATGTTGCGCTCCAGCGCATCCAGATCCAGCACCAGTGCCGGCGTCTGAATCTCCGACGCATCCATGCCGATGGCTGCCGGTATGTCGAAACCGACTTCATACTGATCCGTCTGAACGCTGTTTCGGGTTGCAGTTGCTGTGGACATCATGATTCTCGCGAGTTGAAAGGTGGAAGAGTCCAGGGCAGTCGATCCATGTCGACATTGCCACCGGTCAGAATGAGGCCGACCTTCTTGCCGGCAAAGACGTCTGGATATCGGATGATGGCGGCCAGGGTCACCGCCGAGCTGGGTTCCACGACGATCTTCATGCGCTGCCAGATCAGTCGCATGGCATCGACGATTTCCTGCTCACTGACGGTCAGCACATCGGTGACGTGGCGGGAGACGAAGTGCCAGGTAAGCTCCTTGAGCGGCACCTTCAGACCATCGGCAACGGTCGATGGGGCATCGTCGGCGATGATGTGCCCGGCCCGGAAGGAACGAGCCGCATCATCAGCGTTGATGGGTTCTGCTGCGTAGATCTTCACCGAAGGCGCAACACTGGACAAGGTCAGGCAGGTGCCCGACACCATGCCGCCACCACCGATGGGGGCAATGACCGCATCAAGCCCTGCCACCTGCTGCACAAGCTCCTTCGAACAGGTTGCCTGCCCGGCGATGACACGGGGATCGTTGTAGGGATGCACGAAATCCGCACCGCTGTTTGCCACCACCTCGGCGAAGGTCGCCTCCCTCGAACTGGTAGACGGTTCGCATTCGACAATGGTGCCACCGTAACCGCGCACCGCCGCCTTCTTGGCCTCTGGCGCCGTATGCGGCATGACCACCGTCACCGGTATCCCCCGTCGTCCGGCCGCGTAGGACAGCGACAGTGCATGGTTGCCCGAGGAGTGCGTTGCCACGCCTCGCCTTGCCGTCGCCTCATCCAGACCGAACACGGCGTTGGAGGCTCCGCGTACCTTGAAGGCGCCGGCCTTCTGAAAGTTCTCGCACTTGAAATACAGCTCGGCGCCCGTCAGGGAATTGATGTACGAGGACGTCAGAACCGGTGTCAGATGGATATAGGGCCGAATGAGTTCATGGGCGGCTTCCACCGCGGCGAAATCCGGCACAGCAGCCTGAACAGCGGCTGTGGAATCGAGTTGCTCGATCGTCGTCATTGTGCCTGACCTCTCGTAACGTGCGCCGTAGCGGCACTCTGTCGATAGTATTCCTGAGCGGCAGCCACCCCCGAACCGAGGCTCACCGGATAATCCAGATCCTTCATCGCCATTTCGATGGCAGCCAGACCCGACAGCGCCATGACATCGCTCATCGACCCCAGGTGACCGATACGAAAAGCCTTGCCGGACATCTCGCCCAGCCCGACTCCGAACGAGACGTCATAGCGACTGAAGGCATGATCCGTCAGCGCATTGCTGTCAAGACCCTCCGGTACGTAGATGGCACTGACCGTGTCGGAATACAGCTCCGGAGAGCGGGCGCATAGCCTCAGCCCCCAGGCGGCCACTGCCTGCCGAATACCTTCCGCGATGCGAAAGTGCCGTTCAAAGACGTTTTCCAGGCCTTCGCTCAACAGCATGTCCAGGCTCTCCCGCAGGCCGTGAATCAGCTGCAACGGGGGTGTGTACGGATAACCTCCACCCTGGTTGGCCGCCAGCATGTCGCGGAAGTCGAAGAAGCAACGAGGGCAGCGAGCGCTCTCCATCGCGGCCAGCGCCTTGTCACTGGCGGCCACGATGGCCATGCCCGTATTGAGCATGAAGCCCTTCTGCGAGCCGGAGACGGCCAGATCGACGCCCCATTCATCCATCCGGAAATCCATGCTGCCCAGGGAGCTGACGCAATCGACAAACAGCAGGGCCTGATGATCGCTCGCATCCAGCGCTGATCGCACGGCAGCGATATCACTGCGCACACCGGTGGCGGTTTCGTTGTGAGTGACGAGCACCGCCTTGATCCCGCCCGCATCATCACTGGCCAGACGCTCGGCAAACCGATCTGCCGGTGCGCCTGTGCCCCACTCGCAGTCGAGCACCTCGACATCCAGAGCGTGACGCTGACACAGGTCGATCCAGCGATGCGAGAACATGCCATAGCGGGCGACCAGCACCTTGTCACCGGGTGAGAGCGTATTGGTGATGGAGGCCTCCCAGCCGCCGGTGCCGCTGGCAGGAAAGGTGATGATTTCCCCACCACCCATCTTGAACACCTTCCGGACGTCTTGCAGCACCGGCTGCAGCAGGTTCTTGAAATCCGGCGCCCGGTGATCGCTGCTCTGCACATTCATGGCAGCGCGCAGGCGATCGGGAATGTTGGTGGGACCAGGAATGAAGATGGGGTTCTGTCCGTTCATGAGCAGGTTCCGGTGGTGCGGTTTGATGGCAGTATCAGACGGAATCAGAGCAATTTCAAGCTGTTTTTGAGATGTTTTTTTATTTTATTATTTAAATATATATCCTATTGTTTTTGATCAACATAAAACACTCATATTCTATTTTTCACAATTTATGAAAAATTACTTCATAATTTATCTCAACTGAAAATCATCAGAGACGCACCGATGCCTACGAACGACAGACCAGCGACTGCCGCCCGACGCGGGCGCGGACGCCCCAGAATTCAGCGCAGCGAATCCGAAGTCACCACCGTGCAGGCTCTGGATCGGGGTCTGACCCTGCTGCAAATGCTCGCTCGGGAAGGCGCTGCCAACCTCAGCGACCTGTCACTACAGGCTGGCATGCCTGCCCCCACCGCACATCGCCTGCTGAGCACCCTGCTGCGTCAGCAATTCGTCGACTACGACGAGACCACCCAACTCTGGGCCATCGGTGTACAGGCCTACAGTGTGGGTTCGAGCTACCTGGCGCGTACCAGTCTGGTCGAGATCGCCCGGCCAGTCATGCGGGTGCTGATGGAGGAGACAGGAGAAACCGCCAACCTGGCGGTAGAAGACAACGGCTATGTCGTATTCATCTCCCAGATCGAGAGCAACCACCCTATCCGGGCATACCATCGCCCAGGCTCCCGCAGCCATCTGCACGCCTCGGGTATCGGCAAGGCAGTGTTATCGATGCGTAGCCGTGATGAGGTGGCAAAGAGCCTGGAGAAAACCGGCTTGCCAGCCTTCACACCACAGACCCTGAGCACCCCGACCACGCTCTTCGAGGATCTGGAACGCACCCGTCAGAGGGGCTGGTCCTTTGACAACGAAGAGCATTTCGAAGGCATGCGATGCGTGGCCGCGCCCATCATCGATGCGCGTGGTGAGCCGGTGGCTGGTGTGTCCGTATCCGGCCCCAGCACACGCTTTCCCGATGAGATGATCAGTCGCATAGGGCCTACCGTGAAGAAGGCTGCCAGTCGGATTTCAGAGGCGCTTGGCGCACAGCTCATTCATCATCCTTAAAGCTGTCACTCAGCCTTGAAACATCTCACGAACCAGTCCACCAGCGCACCAATACTCGTAATTGAAACTGGAAGGCTCCTCCAGAAGGGCCTTGGTTCGCAATTCACTCGATGACAGTGAATAGGTTGATGACACGAAGTCACCTGAGTGTGGGGGTCGATATCCTGGAAAACCCTACCCATCAGCTACCCCTGAAACAGCGCCCGTCGTATCAGATTCAGGCCCATGATCAGAAAGAACCACAGCAGCAGGCGCTCGAAACGCTCCGGAGACAGACGACGACGAATGCTCTCGCCTGCGTTGAATCCCAGCATCGAGGGCAACAGCAACAGACACGACATCACCAGCAGAGGACCGACAATCAGACCCGCACTCACATAGCCGGTAAACAGCACCAGACTGCCCAGGCAGAGCAACACACCGGTCGTGGCGACAAAGGCCTCCTTGCCCACTCCACGCGCCTTGAGATAGATCAGCAAGGGTGGCGCCCACACGCCGGTAATTCCGCCCATGATGCCAGCGGAGGTGCCGGCAAGCAGCTGCGACAGTCTGTCATGGCGATCGGGAATACTCAGCACCGGCAGATACAGACTGGACAGGGAATACAGGGCAACGATCAGACCCAGCACACCGGTCAGCAAGGCCACGGGCACGAGCCCTGCCAGCTGCGAGAAGATGGCGATGAAGATCAGCATCATGACCAACAGTCGCCAGAAACGGGTGAACACCCAGCGAACCTGCCGATTGCGCCAGACCTGCCAGGCGTTGGTGACCACCATGGGAATGACGACCAGCAGAATCGCCGTTCTGGCGTCAACCACCTGTGCCAGCAGGCTGACCGCGGCGGTGGGAAAACCGATACCCAGCATGCCCTTGATGACGCCTGCCAGAAAATAGATGAAGACGGCACTGAACAGCAATGGCGTGAAGACCGACTCCAGCGTCACCCCCTGAAACAGGGAGGCTGTCATCGAGAACAACTGACGACCTGAGTCATGACCCGTCGCTCTTGCGCTGCTGTATTGCCTGCCAGATATCACTCAGTCCGGCCTGGTAATCCGGATAACGATACTGCAACTGCAAGGCCTTCTTTCCCAGCTCATTGCGCACACGCTTGTTCTCACTGTAGAACGAGCGTGCCATGGCTGAGATGTCGGCGGTGGCGAAATCCCTTGCTTCAGGGGCTGGCTTGCCCACCAGCTCATGCGCATACCGGATGACATCCTGCGGGGCGGCAGGCTGATCATCGGTGATGTTGAGCACCCCGTCAAAACCGCGTTCAGCGGCCAGCAATGTCGCTGTGGCCAGATCCTTGACATGAATGCGATTGAAGTACTGGCCCTGCTTGATCAACATATGCGCGCGCCCGACAATGGCATCGGCCACGGCATTTCTGCCTGGCCCATAGATGCCCGAGAGTCGCAGAATGCTGATCGGCACCTGCAGCTCTCTGGCAAGAGACTGCCAGGCCAGTTCGGCGTCACGGCGCGCCAGTGAACGCGTCTGGGTTGAACTGCAGGGTGTCGTCTCATCCACCCAGTCGCCCTGGTGATCACCATAGACACCGATGGTTGACAGATAGCCTATCCATTGCAGGGAGGTGAACGGTGTACCGGCAGCCGGGCTGCCACCCGCGGGGATGAGGGGCCGGAGTAGATCCAGCATCGGATCACTCAGTGGCAACTCACGCTGCGGGGCCACACTGACCACCAGATGCGTCACCCGGGCCAGTTCTGCCAGAAGCCGATCATCGATACCAGCGTCCAGCACACAGCCGGGAATGTGCAGACCTTCCAGTTCCGCCACGCCGGCTTGCGTGCGCCGAGTGCCACACACCGTGCCGACACGGGCAGCTTCTGCAGCGATATGGCGGCCGCTGTAACCGGCCCCGAGAATCAAGGTATGCATGAGTCAGAACCGGGTTATCGAAGGGTATCGTCGAACAAGGCTACCATCGAACTACATGGTGGCACCGATCTGCCAGGGCACGAACTCGTGATCACCCAGACCATGGGATTCGCTCAGCGTCTGCGAGCCGGAGGCCACTTCCAGCAAGCGCCGATAGATGCGCTCACCCACCTCGGCAACCGAATCGCCCTCACTGACGATGGTACCGGCATTGATGTCCATGTCATCGGACAGCTGCTTGTACATATCGGTGTTGGTCGCAATCTTCATGCACGGTGCCGGCTTGCTGCCGAAGGTGGACCCACGACCCGTGGTAAAGGCCACCAGATTGCATCCCGAGGCGATCTGTCCGGTCACGGAGGCCGGATCGTAGCCCGGAGAATCCATGAAGACAAAACCGCTGGTATCGACTCGCTGCCCATAACGATAGACGCCGTTGAGCATGGTCGTGCCACCCTTGGCCACCGCACCCAGTGACTTTTCCAGAATGGTTGTCAGGCCACCGAGCTTGTTGCCGGGCGACGGGTTGTTGTCCAGCGAACCGTTGTTGCGATCCACATAGTCCTGCCACCAGGCAATCCTGCGCAGCAGCTCCTGCGCCACCTCATCACTGGCTGCACGTTGCGTCAGCAGATGTTCCGCACCGTAGATCTCGGGCGTCTCGGCCAGCACGGCTGTGCCGCCCTGACGAGCCAGCAGATCTGCGGCATGGCCCAGCGCCGGATTGGCGGTGATACCGGACCAGGCGTCCGAACCACCACACTGCAGGGCCAGTGTCAGCTTCGAGGCTGGACAGGACTGCCGCTCGATGGCATTGACCTCGTCCAGCATGCTTTCGATGATCTCCACCCCACGCGCAATCGTCTTGACATGCCCGCCGGTGGTCTGGATGTTCATGGTACGCAGCAAGGGCCCCTTGGCCAGCTTGTGCGATTCGAGGGTGCCGGCAATCTGGCTGGTCTCGCAGCCCAGCCCGACCAGCAACACACCACCCACATTCGGGTGCTGCGCATAGCCCGCGAGCACACGCTGCAGGTTCTGGAAGCCTTCGCCCGCGGAATCCATGCCACAACCCGTGCCATGGGTGAAACCGACCACCCCATCGACATTGGCGTACGCGTCCAGCTCGCCATGACTGAAGGCATCGGCAATACGACTGGCCGCCGTGGCCGAGCAGTTGACACTGCTGATGACGGCGATGAAATTGCGTGTGCCGACGCGCCCATCCGCCCGCGGATACCCCATGAAGGTGTCGGTGCACTGCACCTCGACCGGCTGCACGCTCGTATCACGTTCATGACTGGCATCGGCGCTGGTGAATGACAGATTGTGCGTATGCACATGCTCACCGGCGCGGATATCCTCGGCGGCGATACCGATCAACTGCGCATATTTCTGAACCCGTGCGCCTTTCGCCACATCCGCCAGAGCGATCTTGTGACCTTTCATGATGCGCGTGGCCACGGTCAGCTCCAGCGCCGCCTGCCCATCAGCCGTGGCCGGCAAGGACAACTGCTCACCTTCCTTGAGCGTGCGCAGTGCCACGGCGACATTGTCGACAGGCGCCAGACGCAAGAAGGGCTGACCCGCGGATTCCTTGCCATCAAGCCATACAACAGGGGTAGATTCGACCATTTTTCAGTAGCGCACGATAATTGACGACGAAGAGCCGGGCTACGACATCATACTGCCACAGCCCGGAAAGACATGACGAACCTGGTGCGTCTACTTCTGCACGAGGCGCATCAGCGCAGGCACGAATTCATCACCGTGTCCCGCTTCAACCAGAGACTTCAGACGAGCGGTCGCAGCCGCCGGCAAGGTGGCATCCACACCCACCTCATCGGCCATCGACTGGAAATAGCCCATGTCCTTGTAGCCGTTCTTCAGTGCGAATTCGAGCTTCGACTCATCACCATCAACGGCCGAGGCCATCATCCAGTCGAAGAAATCACTGCGGTTGGGACCCGCGCCCATGACCTGATGCAGCACTTTCAGATCCACATTCCCGGCTCTGGCAGTGGCCACGGCTTCGGCCGCCAGACAGGCAACGGCCATCGAGTAGCCATTGTTGATCAGCTTGATGCGATGCCCGGCGCTCAGTTCACCCACGTGGAACAGATTCTCGGACATGGTCTCCAGCAGCGGCTTTGCGCGATTGAAATCCGCCTCACTACCACCCGCCATCATGTTCAAGGTGCCGGCTTCGGCCGCCGCCGCGGAACGTCCCAGAGGTACATCCATCATGGTGCAACCGGCTTCGGCCAGTCGAGCGCCCAGCATCAGGGTGGAATCCGGCCGCGAGGTACCGCAGTCGATCAGCATGAAGGGGTTGTCACCGGCGGACAGCAAACCATCATCTCCCAGCACGATAGCCTCGACCGCATCGGAGGTGGTGACACACAGGATGATGACGTCACAATGCGCCCGCATCTCCGCGGGTGTGGCCACTTCGCGCGCACCCAGCCCCACCAGTCGTTCGACCGGCTCGCGGCGTGTGTGACCCATGACCGTCAGCGGATAGCCGGCGGCAATGATATTGGCAGCCATACCGACGCCCATGGCGCCAAGGCCGATGAAACCAACTCGTTCCAGATTGCTCATGGTAATGCTCTTCCCGATTGCAGGATTGGATGAATCACGTAAGTGATGTGTAGTGGAGGCCGGCTGCCATAGCCCGGCGATGCTGCGGATAAGGCAACAGGCAGGACAGCATTTTAACGTTCAAATTACAGCTTTCAAGTAATAAAGGGGCCAGCGGGCTGAATATTGTCAGAACAAATCAGACGGCCGGCCCCGATGACCGACGGTAAACAAGCAAGATGCGTCACGCGTGACGGCGCCTTGATAGAAACTGGTCAGATGGACATGCCGCCATCGACACTCAGGGTGGTACCGGTAACGAAGACCGCATCATCACTGGCCAGATACAGCGCGGCGGCCGCAATTTCCTCGGCCTTGCCCAGACGTCCCATGGGCTGTCGTGCAATGAACTGCTTGCGGGCTTCAACCGGATCTTCAAACGCCGAGATGCGATCGTCCAGAGACGGCGACTGTACGGTTCCCGGTGCCACGGCGTTGCAGCGAATGCCCTGGGTCACGAAATCGGCTGCGATCATCTTGGTCAGACCGGTCACAGCGGCCTTGGAGGCGCCATAGGCGAATCGATTGACCAGCCCCTTGTGAGCCGCAATGGAGGACACATTGACGATGGATCCACCACCGGCGGCAACCATGCCGGGGATGACGGCCTGGCTGACTCGAAACATGGATTTAACGTTCAAATCGAACGCCAGATCCCAATCTTCATCGGTGCAGTCCAGGATAGAACCGTTATGCACCGTACCGGCACAATTGAACAACACATCGAATGCCGCCTCTTCGGCAATCATGGCTTCGATGGCAGCGCGGTCCATGACATTCAGGACGCGCGTCTGGATACCCGGCACCTTGCCAAGCTCTGCGAGCTTCTCGGCATTGATGTCCGTCGCCACCACGGTGGCTCCTGCTTCGGCAAAGGCACGTGCTGTGGCTTCACCGATTCCCTGTGCAGCGGCTGTTACCAGTGCACGTTTCCCTTCTAGTCGTTTTTTCATGGAGCGCAGCGTACCGGAAGCTGCACCCGATTGCCAAGTATGATTAGCGAACTCACGGGCCTGAAACGACTCCAACGGCTGCCGATAGACACCATTGTGACCATGAAACCCAGATTGCCCAGACTACGTAGAGCCCTGCTGATCATCCTCGTGCTGTTCTTCCTGCCGGTTGGATACATGCTGGCGTCTCACTACTCCGGAGAGCGTGGTGACTATCGCGGCATGAGTCGCCATCAGAGCACCGAGCAGGCACCCGCTGCCGATTCGGATGAGGCCGTGATCCAGGTCTATGCCGCGCGTGCCGCTCGCTGGCGAGGCGCTTTCGGCGTGCACACCTGGATCGCCACCAAACGTACCGGGGAACATCGTTATACCCGACTGGAAGTCATCGGTTATCGTGTCTACTGGGGCGGTGATGCGGTCCGGGTGCGCACGGGGGTGCCCGATGCCATGTGGTTCGGCAGTCGACCCCTGCTGCTACGCGATGTACGAGGCGGTCAGCAGGTTGATCGACTGATCGATCGTTTGCATCAGGCTGCCGCCGATTACCCCTACAACAACGAATACCGGGTCTGGCCCGGCCCCAACAGCAATACCTTTACCGCCTTCGTGGCCCGCGCGATCCCGGAGCTTCGTCTCGAACTCCCGAGCAATGCCATCGGCAAGGACTATCTGCCGGGTGGACGGATAGTTGACAGGACGCCCAGTGGCACCGGGGTGCAGCTGTCTCTGGGTGGCTATGCCGGACTGATGGCCGGCATCGAGGAAGGCATCGAGGTCAACTTGCTGGGCTTGACGGCAGGCATCGACCTGCTGCCGCCGGCCCTCAAGCTGCCAGGCGTCGGGCGGCTCGGATTCCCGGAATTGAAGCGAGTGCAGCTACCCGATACCTGAGCGAAGGTTCAGTCAGCGGCGCTGGCGTTCCGTTTCCAGTTCGGCTACCTGCTTTTGCAGGGTCAGAAAATCGCGGTGAATACTCATCAACTGCTGCCGTACGTCGGCCAGATAACACTCCAGCCAAGCCTGCACCACGGACTGCATCTGTTCTTTCTGCTCATCTGTCAGACCCTGGACAGGGCTCAGATCCAGCACGGGTTGGCTGGGCATGGGGGGACTGGCGTAACGCCTGAGCGACTCACGAGCCAGTCGCGCCCACGCTTGCGCCACCTCCTTGTCCGGATGCGAGGCAATGGCCTCACTGACCAGTTGCTCCAGCAACCTGGCGTGTGTACTGGCTGCCATGGGCAGATGATGCAGACTTCCCATACAGTTACCTGACGTTTTCGGCATTAAGTGACAATGCAAGCGCATCATCATCAACTAAAATCCGAGCGGTAACTGAAGGGAGATCACATTCTGGCCACAAGCCTGCCACGGAGGGCACGCCAGTCACCGCTTCTGCTGCAGCGGTAACAACCGGAGTCGAACAGGCGCACTACGCTACGCCTCATGAACGATTCCATCGTCCAGACAACCAACGGACTTTCACACACCATGTTCAATAATCGATCGAACAGCTCCATGACCGGGCTGCAGCCACTGAGAATCGGACTGCTGAGTCTCATGCTGGGCCTTCTCACTGCCTGCAGCTCCTCCAGCTCTGACAAGGACGGACCGGCAGATGACACGCCACCTGCTCAGGGCGGCGGCCAGGACACAGGCACCGGCGAAGACGGCACCACCGGTCAGGGTACGGACACCGGCAATGGTGGGAATACCGGAAACGATACGGAACCGGACAATACCGACACCACGGGTGGTGGTACGGGCGCGGGTGCAGGCGCGGGCGCAGGCGCAGGCGAGGACGGCAATACCGGTACCGGCTCGACAGATGCGGGTGACAATGGCCCGGTATCAGCAGACATTACCGCCGATCGCGTACTGGGCCCCCTGCCCAGCCCACCGCTGAGCGCCGCACCGGGTGCAGACAGCGAGCCGGTCAGAGCGCTCGGGCCGATCACGAACGTGAGCGAGTTCTTCGTGGTTCGCAACCCGAACCGGGACCTGGATGATGATTACGGCATCCTGACCGACGCCGATTTTGCTGCAGGTCCACTGCCCGCGGTGCACTACATCCCCGAGCACGTGGATATCACCACCAATTCCCTTCCCTATTTCGACAATCTGACGGATGTGGAAGTCTTCGCCGGAGACGAACTGACCGTGATTTTCCGGCCTCTGGATGATGATGGCGGAATCCCCGGCCTGTTCCCCAATGCCATACCCGCCGGTGCGCGTTATGTCGACAATTTCAACGGCACACGCTCACTGATCTGGCGCCCCCTGCAGCCGCAGGTGGGTATTCAGGAATTCACCATTACCGCAACCGACCCGGCCGAACCCTACTACCGCACCGAACGCACGATTCGCATCAAGGTGAAGATGCCATCGGACCCTTCCGGCATCATCAACCTGCCACCGGTAGTGAACGAGATCAGACCACCCACGGTCAGGGTCAACGACTTCGTGACGCTGTACATCAAGGTCAGCGATGCCAATGGCACCATTCCTTCACTGGAAATTGCCAATCCGCCCGCCGGCGCCACCCTCGTGCCGCACTACAGCGAGGAGGCGATTTCCATCCTGCGCTTCATTCCGCGTACCGCCGAGAACATCGAGCTGGAACTGACGGCGCGCGATGCCGATGATGCCAGTCTCAGCACCTCGCGCACCGTGGCAATAGAAGTGCTGGAAGACAGTGCTTTCATCCGTTCCGGTACGCGTCTGCGGGAACTGGCGGCAAGCCGTGATCTGCTGATCGGTTACGCGGCCCTGCAGGGCTTTTACGAGATGCCTGATGGCGCCTTGTATGCCGATATCGCCGCGGAAGAATTCAATTTTGTCACCACCGAAAATTCCCTCAAATGGGATCTGGTCAACCCGCTACCCGGCAAGTATCGCTGGGCGCAGGCAGACAACCTGGTGAAGCACGCCAAGGCACGGCGTCAGGCGGTGCATGGCCATACCCTGGTCTGGCATCGGCAGCTGCCAGGCTGGATCAAGCGCTCGGCGCTGGCTGACCGCGAGGGTCATATGCGAGAATTCATCGATCGTGTCATCACACGCTATGGCGATGACGTGCCGATCTGGGATGTCGTGAACGAGGCCCTCGAGGAAGACGGTACGTTTCGCCAATCCACCTGGTATGAGGCCATGGGCGCCGATTTCATCGACATCGCCTTTCGTCAGGCACGACTCTCGGCACCCGAGGCGACCCTGCTCTACAACGAATATGACGTCAGCTTTGCCGGGCCGAAGTCCGATGGCCTGGTTGCCTTGATGACGGCATTGACGGACGCCGGCACTCCGGTAGACGGTGTCGGTTTCCAGATGCACCTGGACGCCGATTTCGACCGTTACGATGAAGTTGCTGCCACGTTCGACAAGATGGCCGCACTGGATCTTGACATCTACATCACCGAACTGGATGTCTCGATACGCAGCGGCATGACTGAAGAGCAGCAGGCTGAGGTGTATGAGGGAGTACTGTCACTGTGTCTCGACCAGCCACGCTGCAAGGCCTATCAGGCCTGGGGCTTCACCGACATGTATTCCTGGCGCCGTCAGTACAACCCGCTGTTGCTCGACAGGCGGTATCAGCCCAAGCCTGCCTACTTCGCCATTCAGCAGCGCCTCTCTCAGAACTGATCTGAGCTGCCGGACGTCCCTGTCGGACGTTCGGCAGCAGCCTCGGCACTCGCAAGGATGTGAGTGCCGCACTGCGTGTGCAGCGCGGGTGCAGCGCGTGCGCAGCGCGGGTGCGACGCAGGGTTTACCACGCCACGCCGCGGTCGAGCCAGCGGTCGCGTGGAACCGCTCAGCGAGCGTTCGAGATACCGTCCCGGTAGGTGAACAACAGTACCAGCGCCACCAGCAACAGGCCGACAAACCAGGCCAGCGACCATTCGCCCATGCTGAAGCCCATGAAGGTCCAGTTCACTTCAGCGCAGTTGCCATCACCCTTGAACAGCAGTGAGAGGGTCTGCAACCAGGGCTCGTTCTCCATCCAGTAGGACAGCCCCGGGCCACACTCGGGCACTTTTTCCGGCGGCAGGTGTTGCAGCCAGACCTGGCGCCCCGCCGTGATGATGCCACCCACGGCACTCAGAGCCATCAGGCAGGCGACGACTCGCTGCAGCCTCGGCCGGCGAATGAACAACAGACCCACCAGGGCAAAAATCCCGACCAGAATGTAGAACAGTCGCTGGGTGATGCACAGCGGACACGGATCCAGATACAGAATGCGTTCGGCGTAGATGGCATAACTCATCAGACCGATGATCGAGAACAGACAGCCGAGCCACATGAGGCGGCGGGCGTACACGCTTGACAGATTCATTGAAGGTGAGGTTACACAGGTTGATTTTGGCGTAAGAGTAGCAAACAGGACGCCACTGCACGCGTTCCAGCAGGGTATCGAGTCCGCATCCGACTTCCGATCACCTTTGTGGCTACAGGTTCCCGGCTTGCGGTTACACTTGACACCAGCGACAACGATAAAGGACGACGAGCGTGAAATACTGGCAAGAATTCCTGCAGTTCGACTATGCCCATGAAATACTGATGGCGGTAGGCGGGCTGTTTGTCTTCGTGGGAGTTCTGCAGATCGTACGCAGCAGTATCAAGATGTTGTTCTGGGTAGTCATCGCCGGAATTGGCGGTATCGCTGCCAGCTACGGCATGCAACAGGGTTCCTATACCATTCCGGGAATGGATAGGTTACGCGGTGCCAACCTTGACGCAATCGCATCGAATATCGATACTGATGTGCTCGAGTTTCTGTGCCAGAAGATCGACACGGCAGAGCAATGCCCTGGTGACACCTCGCCCTGACGGGCCTCTGCACGACATCCACAGGGTGGCAGGTCAGTACGGCAAACCGGTACGACAGGTCGATACAGCCAACGAGTCCGGCAAGGTAGTGCAGTGGCCAATGCCGCAGTCAATGCAGCAGAAAATAGTCCACGAAGTACCGTCCGCCCTTCAGGGCAATAGTGGCCATCGCCACTACCTGCTCATCGGTTCGGGTGTACTGCTGCACCCATACCAGCGTGAAGGACTTGTGTTTGCGGAAGATCGCCGTCAGTTCGCGACTTCCGGGCAACCCCCAATCGGTCTCCCGCTGATCGCAATCCGTCAGGAATACTTCAGGGGTGATACGACTTTTCAGATTGACTGAGAAGTGCGTGCAATGGAGTTGATAATCACGTCGCGACACGCCGAGCATGACGTCTTCCATCATCGGCTCGGCAATCTTGACGGCTTCGGCATCGCTAAGTTCAAGGCAGCTCATGCGCCGGAATACTACACGTGATCACGTCGCTTGGCATGACAAGCGACGTGATCCACAGCTGCGCCAGTGGCGCGGCTGTGTCAGCTCTCTTCCAGACTCTGCTGCTTTCCCTGACGGAAGCCCTTGTACCATTCGGTCTCCAGAGCTTCGTCAGCGAAGTAGGAATGATGGCAATTGGCAGGTGTCGTACCCTTGATACCCGCATCCAGACCGGCCTTGCGGGCCAGGTCGGGGGTAACCTGATGCAGGGGTTTGAACGCTTCGGAAATAACAGTGTTCAAACCGACAAAATCGAACGTACGCTTCATGGGAGGACTCCAGACAGAATATGACACCGGGTACCTCCCGGATTTGCAACAGACGTTAGCACTTCATCGAGAAGGCCTATTCCTACTGGTTCTCAGAAGTTCATCAACGATCCCCTGAACCCCTGAAACAAACCGAAAAGTCAGAACATTGGCGCGTTTTGACTGGCACTGGCTCTCAAGCCGCTACCGTACAGGATGGTAAGCAGACTGCATTCCCGCCAACGTCGGCCGCTAGCTGCACTGAATATTTACCATATCCACCAGCCATCAACGTAGCGCATGTAACCTGTGAGGTCATAACGATGAGAACCCACACACACTTCGAAGGTTTTTCCAGTCAGAACAGGTTAGCTTGGCAGCCGGCGAGCCGGAAATGAGCACGTTTTGTGAAGTTCACATGCCTACTTGCGAACCTGCCACCGATGCGTTGCCATCTTGACTGACTTCGATTACAACAACGATCCGAGAATTCATGCGCTGAAGCATGTCAGGAATCCTCTGTGCGTCTTCGATGTGGAGAGTTTTCAGGTGCTGTGGTCGAACCAGGCCGGACTGGAGTTCTGGCACGCCGACTCCATACAGACTCTGCGACAAAGAGGATTCAAGCAGGCGGTTACCGAGCCCATTGTCAAACGATTGCGACAATTGCAGACAGACTGCCATGAACAGGACATCAGCCTGACCGAGTTGTGGACCATCTTTCCCAGGCATGGCGGTAGAACGGTCGAGCATTCAATCTCTCCCTTCATGATCGGTGACGACGTCAAGGCACTGATGATCGAAGTGGTCAACGAGATCTACGATGTCGATTCGGATACCCTGCGCAGTACAGCCGCCCTGCTGCACACCTCGGCAATGATCAGTCTCTACGATGCTGATTACTCCTTGATCTACTGCAACCCTGCAGCTCGGGACTCACTCAACAGCCGCTGCACCACATTGCCCCAGCGTCTGGTCAATGACACAGACATCGACATCATCGAGGAGGCGCTGGAGGACGCTGAGTGCTACCACACCGAGCTGGAAGTCAACACGACGCGCGGTCCACGCTGGCATGAGATGACCCTGCAAAAGAGCATTGACCCGGTATCGGGCCACCCCTCGGTTCTGGTCAGCGCCGTGGATGCCACCGAGCGCAGACACGCACAGCAGACGGCCTACAAGCTTGCCTATACCGACTCGCTGACCGGACTGCCCAACCGCGCCGCCCTGAGCATCTATCTCGACGAACTGCTATCAATACAGGACGGCGAGCAGAACGAATTCAGCCTCTTTTTCCTGGATCTTGACCGCTTCAAGATCATCAACGACTCCCTGGGCCATTCGATCGGTGATCAGTTGCTGATCGAGGTGGCTCATCGCCTCAAACAGGCCGTTGGTGGCAACAGCCTGGCCAGCCGTCTGGGTGGCGACGAGTTCGTGCTGATCATGAACCAGGTGACCGACACCAAGGAGCTGAAGGTCGCGGCAGAGAAGATACTGACATCCATGGCCGAGCCGGTCATGCTGGGCAACCAGAAGCTTCGCATCCTGCCCAGTATCGGTATCTGCCGCTACCCCTTCGATGGTGAGAGTATCGCCGGCCTGATGGAAAATGCCGACGCTGCCATGTACATGGCCAAGGCACGTCAATGCGGTTACTGCTTCTTCGACAAGCAGATGACCATCAATCTCAGCGCAACCATCAAGGACAAGCTGGGACTGGAGAATGACCTGGTCTATGCCATACGAAACCAGGAATTCGAGTTGTATTATCAGCCCAAGATATCGTGCCGAACCGGTTTTGTGTCCGGCGTGGAGGCACTGATACGCTGGAATCATCCGACCCGTGGTCTGGTACCACCGGACAGCTTCATCAGCATTGCCGAGGAAACCGGGCAGATACTGGAATTGGGTAACTGGGTGCTCGACGAATCGATGCGCCAGCAGCGTCAGTGGCAGAACAGCGGCCTGCACGTGCCCGTGTCCATCAACATCTCGGCGCATCAGTTCAACACCGATGACCTGATGATGAACGTCTCCGAATGCCTGGTCAGGAACAGTTGTGATCCGGCAATGATCGAACTGGAGATCACCGAATCGATGTTGCTGGGGGATGCCGACCAGATTCACCAGACGCTCCAGCAACTCAGCGCCATGGGCATCAAACTGACGCTGGATGACTTTGGAACCGGCTACTCGAATCTGGCCTATCTGCAGAAATACCCGCTGGACATCCTCAAGATCGATCGCGCCTTTCTGGCAGATCAGAAGCGCTCCATGCTGATGGAAACCATCCTGAACATGGGTAAGGTGCTCGGTTTGAAAGTGGTAGCCGAAGGTGTCGAGGCCCGCTCGCAGGTGGATTGGCTGATCGAACACGGTTGCGATCAGATGCAGGGTTTCCATTTCAGTGAAGCCTTGCCGGTCGCACAGGCAACCCGCTACCTGGAGGAGCACAGCGGTCGCATGAATCAGAGCAGCAAGGCAGCCTGAACCGCGTGCCAGCCCGCGCAGATCAGTCCCGGCCAGACCGACCTGCGTACGCACTGCGTCCGCACTGCACATGACAGCACCTGAAATGCGTTAAGCTTTCAGCGTCACAAAACCGGGCAGATACGCTGCCGGTTATCAGCTCGGGCCAGACAGTACATATCATGAAGGCAGGACCGCATCCTCAGGAAGATGACAGAATCGCCGCATTGCATGGCCTGCAGATTCTGGATACTTCCCGCGAAGAAGAATTCGATGAACTGGTAGAAATAGCGTCCAGTCTCTGCAAGGCCCCGATCTCTCTCATCAGCCTGGTCGATACCGACCGGCAGTGGTTCAAGGCCCGCACCGGACTACAGGCAAGCCAGACCAGCCTGCATGAATCAGTCTGTGCCCACGCCATTCTCGACGACAAACCGCTGATCATCAACGACACTCGACTGGATTCACGGACACGCGACAATCCGCTGGTTCACAATGAGGTCAACATGCGCTTCTATGCCGGCGTGCCGTTGAAAATCGACAACAGGCTACCCATCGGCACATTGTGCGTCCTCGATACCGTGCCGCGTGAGCTCAGCACCGAGCAACTGCGCGCCTTGCAGGTGCTGGGACGCCAGGTCATGACCCGGATCACGCTGCGCACCGCACTGGAGCGCGAACGTGAACTCAAGTTGCAGCTGGAACAACAGCGCGACAAGTTGTTGAGCATGAACCTGAAGCTCAGAACTGCCGATGAGAGCAAGAACCTGTTTCTGGCCATGCTCTCGCACGAGCTGCGCAACCCCCTGAGCGCCTTGAGCAACGGCTTGAGTCTGCTTGGTGACGTCGGTGCCAGTGAACAACAATGGGACACAGTGCAGATGATGCAGCGGCAGTGCTCACAGTTGACGCGATTGCTCGACGATCTGCTGGATGTCTCACGCATCAGTCGCGGCAAGATCTCTCTCAAGCGCAGCACGATCGCCCTGGCACCGGTACTCGAGGATGCCTACGGCACACTGGCCGGCGACGCCGCCACCAAACAGATCCAGTTGAAATTGAGCGATGTTCCTGCTGATGTGCGTGTGCATGCCGATGCAGCGCGACTGCTGCAGGTCGTCGTCAATCTGCTGCACAATGCCATCCGCTACACGCCGTCGGGCGGCCGTATCAAACTGAGTGCGAAGTTGGAATCCGACCATGTTCTGATCAGCGTCGACGACACCGGTCAGGGAATCTGCAAGGAAGACCTGGAGAAGGTCTTCGATCTCTTCGTGCAGCTGGAGAACACCGGCCTGCCCGCCAACCATGGCCTCGGGCTGGGCCTGGCCCTGGTTCATGAACTGGTCAGCCTGCACGGGGGGAATGTGACCGTGGAGAGCGACGGCCCGGGCTGCGGCAGCACCTTCTGTGTGGCATTGCCCCTGGCAAGTGGCCCGGTCGAGCCGGAAACCGTCGAGCCACGCAAGGAAAGGGCCGGTGCCGTGGCCCTGGACGTACTGGTCACCGACGACAATCTGGACAGCATCACCGCCCTCGGACGCTTGCTGGAACGGCGCAAACACCACGTCAGACTGGCAAAGTCCGGCACCGAAGCCTTGCAGGCCGCGCGGGAGAGAACACCCGATGTGGTCTTGCTGGACATCGGCCTGCCAGACATATCCGGTCATGATGTGGCACGTCAGCTGCGTCGCGACTACGCCGAATGCGAACTGCTACTGATTGCCACGACCGGATACGGTCAGCCGGAAGATCAGGAACGCAGCACACAGGCCGGGTTCGACCACCACCTGACCAAACCGGTGGAACTGGCCCAGTTGGACCGGCTCATGAATGAATTCCGCAGCCGACGTCCGGCCGTGACAGGCAACGTCGATTGAGCAGGCCCCGATCGGCCTTCAATCCTCCGCACTCTGCGTGTCCACGATGGCAACATCGCGACCCGACAGGAATTCACCAAGCACATGCCAGGATTCGATGTGGTCGCACAGAATCTTGACCACCAGTAGAATCGGCACAGCCATCAATGCCCCACCGATGCCCCATAGCCAGCCCCAGACAACGACGGCCATGAACACGGCCACGATGTTGAGCTGTAGACGATGCCCGACGATGGCCGGGGTGATGAAGTTGCCCTCGATGGTCGTACAGGCGTAGTAGATGGCTGGCGGCAGCAAGGCCGCTGGCAAGGTCTCGAAGGTGCCCAGCGATACGATGGCCAGCAGGCCCACGCCCAACAGAGCTCCGGCAAAGGGCAGGAAATTCAGCACCGCCGCAACCACGCCCCACAGCACCGGATTCGGTGCACCCACCAGCGACAGCAATGACATGATCACGACCCCCAGACCGGCATTGATCAGTGTCACTGTCAGCAGATAGCGCGACACACTGCTCTCCACCTGGTAAGCCACTGTCAAGGCCCGTTTCTTGTCCTGCAGCCGCGGCATCACGGCAATCAGCTTTTCCTGGAACAGTGTGCCGGAGGCCAGCATGAACAGGGACAGGACAAAGGCCAGCATGATGGTCGTCAGGCCATTGGCCACCGTGGACGCCGCCGAGGAGATGATACCCGGCTGTTCGAGCACCACCTTGGCGGGCTGGTCACCACCGGAGGCCATCTTTTCCACCTGCTCACCGGCCTTGCTGATCGCATCGACCGATTGCTTGTAGGGACTGATCTTCTCCTCCAGCGTCTGCCCGATGTCCGGTATGGAATCGAACAGTTCGGTCATCGGCGTGGACATCATGTAGCCGAACGAGGTGATGAAACCGCCGATGGTGATGACCAGCAACACGGCGGACACGGGCGCCGGTATACGATAGCGCGACAGCATTCTGACCACCGGTGCCAGCGTCATCGTGATCAGCAAACCCAGCGCGAAGGGCATCAGCAGGTCCTTGGCAAAGTAGCAGATGACGCCGATTGCCAGAATCAGATGCACCGTCAGGATTCGGCGAATGGAGATCAGTACTCTGTCTCGTTTCTGCAAGGCGATATTGTCCACCGATCAACTCCATCCCGATGAGCCACTGCTCGAGGGAAAACGCTCAGAAAAAAACCGACGCTCTCGACTCGAAGCTTCGGACTGCACAGGCCACGTTCGCCAGACCGGGGGGGATGCGGGTGGCGCATGACAAATCGTGTGCCTGCAAGGCATCCGAGGAGCTTATCCGCATTGCACAGGAAACGATATACCCAGGACGCGCCACCGCCCTTCTTACACGGTTTGCGTGACCAGTCGGTCTACCAGCTCGACCCAATGCACCACCTGTCGACCACTGCCACCTTGCAGGTGCAGCTGACAGCCGATATTGGCGGTGGCAATGATATCCGGCTGCTCTGCCAGCAGATTGCCCAGCTTGTTGTCGCGAAGCTGGTGACTCAGCTCTGGCTGGAAGATCGAATAGGTGCCTGCCGAGCCGCAGCAAGTGTGTGAATCGTTGACCGGCGTCAGCGTGAAACCGAAACGCCCCAGCAGTGCCTCGGTCACCAGAGGCAGTTTCTGGCCGTGCTGCAGCGTACAGGGCGAATGAAAGGCCACCTTGCCCATGGCCTGGGCCTGATTCCGGAAAGGTGCCAGATCTTCCCGCTGCAGGACGTCAAGCAATACCTCGACGATATCCTTGCTCAGCTCGCTGACCCGTTGTGCCTTGTCGGCATAGTCGACATCCTCGGCCAGTACATGGCCGTAATCCTTGAGCATGACGCCGCAGCCACTGGCAGTGGTGATGATCGCTTCGCAGCCCGCCTCGATGGACGGCCACCAGGCATCGATGTTCTGCCGCATCAGCGCCTTTGCCTTGTCCTGCGCGTTGAGGTGGAAATGTACCGCGCCGCAACAGCCGGCTTGGTCGGCGTGTTGCAGGGTAATGCCGAAGGCGTCCAGCACGCGCGCCGCACTGACGTTGGTGGCCGGTGCCATGGACGGTTGCACACAGCCATCGAGCACCAGCATGTGGCGCGCATGAACAGCCTCAGGCAAGGCACCTGGCGATTGCCTGGGCGGCACACTGGCAGCCAGCGTCGCGGGCAGCACGGGGCGCAGAGTCTGACCCAGCCACACCATGGGAGCAACCCGCTTCGAGTAAGGCAGCACACTCAGAATGGCCTGGCGCTTCCAGTAATCCAGCCCGCTGCGTGGCACCTGCTCTTCGACCAGGTTGCGCCCCAGATCGACCAGATGACCGTATTCGACACCTGACGGACAGGTTGTCTCGCAATTGCGGCAGGTCAGACAGCGATCCAGATGCGTACGGGTACTGGCGGTGGGCGTGTGACCTTCCACCACCTGCTTGATCAGATAGATGCGGCCCCGCGGACTGTCCTGTTCATCCCCCAGCAGATTGTAGGTCGGACAGGTAGCCAGGCAGAAACCGCAGTGCACGCATTTTCGCAGTACCTGCTCGGCAGCAATGGCCCGTGGATCGTTCGCCAACTCGGGCGCGATGGTCGTCTGCATGGCTCAGGCCTCCGTTGTCGCCTGACTGGCAGCGAGTGAATCCAGCTCCGGATGAAAACGGCCACGATTGAACAGGCGTTGTGCATCGAAGCTGTCCCTGACTCGGGTCTGCAGGCGTCGCATGACACCTTCCAGCGGCTGGAAGGCAGGCTCCCCGACCGGACCTGGTCCGTAGCGGGTTGCGTGGCCACCCACCGCCTGGGCCGCCTTGTAGATCTCGGCGGCTGGCGCTGCAGAGCGCAACCAGCGCTGCGCACCGGCCCAGTCATGCAGCCAGGTACCTGACACCGGCAAGGCCGGTGCATGATCGGCCACCGATACCCGCCACAGCTGCATACCGGACGCTGCATTGCTGAAAAAGGCATGCTCATGATCACGCACGGCCTGCCAGATGCCTGCATCGGCGGCGGACAGCTGTTCACCACCGAGTATGCGCGCCGCCGCAGAGACGGCCGCCTCGCTGCCGCTGAGTCGCAGGTAGCGCCGATCATCGATCAACAGGGCACCGGACAAGGGCAGCGGCCGTCTCAATTGCGCGGCAAAGGACTGAGTATCATCCGGTACGGCCTCATGCACCAGAGTCAGCTCCGCCTCGGGTCGCGGCAGCACCTTCATCGAGACATCCAGCAATACACCCAGCGTACCGTAGGCACCAATCTGCAGACGGGACACATCGTAGCCCGCCACGTTCTTCATCACTTCACCGCCGAACGACAAGTCCTGTCCCTGACCATTGATTACCCGGGTGCCCAGTACATAGTCTCGCGCTGAACCGGCAAAGGGACGCCTTGGCCCGGACAACCCACAGGCCAGCACGCCACCCAGGGTACTGGCCGGCAGAACCGGCGGTTCGAACGGCAGCATCTGCCCCGCCTCATCCAGCACCTGGTTCAACTCCTTCATCGTTGTTCCGGTCCTGACACTGACCACCAGTTCGGTGGGCTCGTAACTGATGATGCCGCTGTGAGAGAGCATGGAGAGCGCCTCGGCGCGCTGCGCCACATCCTGACGATGACCCAGCATGTGCTTGCTGTTGCCGGCTACGATGTTCAACGGGGTGTCGGCGGCGGCCGCCTGTCGTACGCGCTCCAGCAGAGCGGCGCTATCGTCATTGGATATCACGGTTGGGCAGTCCTTTTCTAGAATCGCTCGAGTTCGGGAAACGGCAATTCGCCGTGGTGGATGTGCATGGCACCGAATTCGGCGCAGCGTTGCAATGTCGGTACGGCCTTGCCGGGGTTC
Organism: uncultured Granulosicoccus sp.; assembly: GCA_947499955.1. GTDB lineage: Bacteria > Pseudomonadota > Gammaproteobacteria > Granulosicoccales > Granulosicoccaceae > Granulosicoccus. The sequence goes on along the minus strand of CANMQI010000004.1, from coordinate 142,914 downwards.
AGCAGGCCTTCCGGGTCGAACGCGGCCTTGAGCGAATGAAACTGCGTCAGGGTGTCGGCATCGAACTGGACACACATCTCGTTGATCTTCTCGACACCGACACCGTGCTCACCGGTAACGGTGCCACCGACTTCGACACACAGTTGCAGTATCTGACTACCCAGCTGCTCGGTGCGGTGCAACTCCCCGGGCTTGCCGGCATCGAACATGATCAGCGGATGCAGGTTGCCATCGCCGGCGTGAAACACATTGGCGATGGGCAGACCATATTCCTTGGACAACTCATCCATGCGCTGCAATACATGCGATAGCTGTCTGCGCGGGATGGTGCCATCAATGCAGTAATAGTCGGGAGCCAGCCGTCCGACCGCCGGAAAGGCCGACTTGCGCCCCTTCCACAACAGCAGTCGTTCCGCCTCGCTGGCCGCAATATGCAGGCGGGTGACAGAGGACTCCCGGAAGACGGCCGAGACACGTTCTATCTGCGAGACGACTTCCTCGGCGGTGCCATCGAGCTCGCACAGCAACAACGCTGCCGCATCGGTCGGGTAGCCACACTTGGCAAAGGCCTCGGCGGCGATGATGGCCGGATTGTCCATCAACTCCAGCCCGGCCGGAATGATGCCTGCTGCAATGACGCGACCTACCGCATCGCCGGCCGCTTCCACACTGTCAAAGGCTGCCATGACCAGCTTGGCCTCCGGGGGCACCGGCAGCAGCTTGACCGTGACTTCCACGACAACAGCCAGCATGCCTTCTGAGCCTGTCATCACGGCCAGCAGATCGTAACCGGCACTATCATGACCATCCCCACCCAGCGTCAGCAGATCACCGTCGATGGTGACAACGGTGACTGACAGGACGTTGTGCACGGTCAGGCCGTATTTCAGGCAATGCACACCGCCGGAATTCTCCGCAATATTGCCGCCGATGGTGCACGCAATCTGCGACGAGGGGTCCGGTGCGTAGTACAGGCCATGCGGCCGCGCGGCATCGGAAATGGCCAGATTGCGCACACCCGGCTGTACGCGGGCATAACCCAGTTCCCGGTTCAGTTCCAGGATACGGTTGAACTTGGCCAGCCCCAGCAACAGCCCGTCCTCATGGGGTAATGCACCACCCGACAAACCGGTACCGGCGCCACGTGCCACCACCGGCACGGCATTGGCACTGGCCCAGCGCATGATGGCCTGAACCTGCTCGATGGTGTCGGGTAGCGCAACCAGTAAAGGGGTGGCCTTCATGGCCGTCAGGCCGTCGGACTCATACGGGCGCAGCTGCTCTTCACTGGCCAGTACGGCCCCCTCCGGCACCAGGCTCGCCAGTTCCTTCGCAAATCGCTTGCGACGCGCCAGGCGATCGGTTCGCAGCGAGACATTGCCAGCATCTGCCGTCGACGTCCCATGAGGTTCGGGGTGATATTCCGGCGTCACACGGGCGGCAGACTGATCAGCGGGTTCGGCGGACATCTGAGGCTACTCCGACATGGGGCTAAAGGGGACCGGGATGAAAACCACCCCGCGCCATTGCACAGAATAACAAACTGCATGGAACCCCTGCATTTAATCGCACCTCTCCATCCTTCAGCTTCCAGGGCTTGAAGAACAGTCCAGGCCGAGTAATCATGGGCACCCTCGATCAATGCCTTTACCCGCGCTCGATAGCAGTTCAGAATCGTACCCTCTACTTTGCCTGGCGATGTTCGGAATGGACGAAGGCCGGACACGGTAATTTGACTACACGATGACAAAGGCCGCATCCACTGAAACAGGTTTGACAAGAGCCTTGAGCGCAGTATCTGTCTCGCGGGTGCGGTAAACTTGTTGTATCGGGTCGCCGAAAGGTCAACCCATACCGTTTGTAGGTAAACTACAGACTTGACCATCAACTTAACAGTGGCAGGAATCGATGAGACGCAGACGCGACGCTAAAATCATAGGCACGCTGGGCCCCTCGAGTAATGATCGCGAGACGATACTGAAATTGTTCGATGCCGGTATCGATGTATTCCGCCTCAACTTCAGTCATGGCACCCATGAAGATCATGCCCGGACCCACGGCATCATCCGCAGCGTGGAAGAAGAACGCGGTCGGCCGATCGGCATTCTGGCGGATCTGCAAGGCCCGAAACTGCGAGTCGGCAAATTTGCCAACGGCAAGGAAATGCTGGTAGTCGGTGAGAAGTTCATCCTCGATCAGGACCCGACCCCCGGCGACGCCACACGTGCACCACTGCTGCACCCGGAGATCTTTGCCGCGCTGACAGTGGGCGCCAATCTGCTGGTCAACGATGGCAAGATTCGCCTCAAGGTACTCGAATTCACTGAACAACGCGCTGTCACCGAAGTCGTGTTCGGTGGTGAAATCAGCAGCAACAAGGGGGTCAACGTGCCCGACCTGGTACTGCCCATTTCGCCACTGACCGAAAAGGATCGGCGCGATCTGGACTACGCCCTGTCACTGGGCGTGGACTGGGTAGCCATGTCCTTTGTTCAGCGCGGCGAGGATATGGCCGAACTGCGATCACTGGTCGGCAACAAGGCGGCCATCATGGCCAAGCTGGAGAAGCCCAGTGCCATTGATGACCTGAACAATATCGTGCATCTGAGTGATGCCGTCATGGTTGCTCGTGGCGACCTGGGCGTCGAGATGCCACAGGAAATCGTACCCGTCGTGCAGAAGAAGATCCTGCGTTGTGCGCGTCAGGAAGGCAAGCCTGTGGTGGTCGCCACGCAGATGCTCGAATCCATGATCTCCTCACCGGTACCGACTCGCGCGGAAAGCTCGGACGTTGCGACCGCCGTCTACGATGGCGCCGATGCCGTCATGCTTTCGGCCGAAACCGCTGCCGGCAGCTTTCCCATCGAAGCGGCCACGGCCATGAATCGCATCATCATCGAAGTCGAGCGCGACCCCTATTATCGCAAATCGATCGATGCTGCCATGCCCACACCGGGCGATACGGTTGCCGATGCCATCAGCTCCTCTTTGCATCACGTTGCCACCGTCATCCCGCTGGCTGCGACGTTTACCTACACAGAATCCGGCTTTTCCAGCTTTCGCGCCGCGCGTGAACGCCCGGAAGCCCCGGTCATCGGCTGTACGCCCAATGTAGAAACGGCACGCCGCCTGGCACTGGTCTGGGGTGTTCATGCCGTGATCTACCAGGTGATGAACAGCATCGATGAAATGGTGTCGCACGCCATCAACATCACGTTGGCAGAAGGGTTCGGGGAAATGGGCGAAATCATCGCCATAACCGCCGGCATGCCTTTCGGCCGTACCGGCACCACCAATATGCTGCGGTTGACCCGTCTCAAGGAGCTGCCGGAGGCCGATCAATTCCCATCGCGTGACTGACAGCACGTTCCTGGCCGGGGCCGGGAATGAAACATGCCTGTAACAGGTACCTGCACCCTGTCAAACAATGTGCCAGCTGCTGTGTGAGCTGGCACACCGTTTCCGAGTCGGCTATGCTGCAGACTCGGCCAATTCAAGAAACCCCGAGCACATTCCCGGTTTGAACAAAAGACTCCCTTTGCTCAAGGCTGCATTGTTACTGACGGCCTGCACGATCGGCAGCCCGGTTCTGGCGCAGAGCACCACAGAAAGCGCAGCCAACGCGGCAACGGCCCCTGTCACCGCGAATATCATCACTCGAGAAGTCGTGGTCGCCGCTGGCGACACCCTCGCGGCCATTTCGGCGCGCGAACTGGGCAGAGCCGGCTTTGCCGCACAATTGGCGGAATTCAATGAGCTGGCCATCGATACACCGCTGACACCGGGCAGCACCATACGCATTCCCATACTGGTGGCTGCCGAGGCAGAATCCGCACAGGTGGTTTTCGTCAAGGGAACGGTCATCATCACCCGGCCCAGTGCTGCGGCTGCCCTGACTCCCGACCCCAGCGATGATGCACAGGATGCCACCGTGTTCGATCTCGAGCGCGACTTCGACATCTACCCGGGTGACACGATTCTTACCAACTCCGACGGCTATGTGAGCATCGAATTCTCATCCGGATCGGTCATCAATCTGCAACCCGATACGGAAGCCACCCTGTCGCTGCTGGCCTGCCTGCCGGAGAACGCCGACTGCATCATCGAGATCAAGACCTACAAGGGCAAGATCACCTCGGACGTCAACAAACGCGATGAACAGGAAGTGGATTTCCGCATCAACACACCGTATGCCTCAGCCGCAGTGCGAGGCACCGTGTTCGATGTCGAGGCCAGCGACACGCTGCGCGTCGGTGTCACCGAAGGCGTGGTCGACCTCAGCGCTCAGCAACAGGGTGTCGACCTGAACAGCGGCTTTGGTTCTGTGGTCGTCGAGGGGCAGGCGCCAGCACCACCCGTCCCCCTGTTGCCCGCGCCAGTCTTCAAACGGGTACCGACACGCATGGCACCGGGCGACGCGATCGTGTGGTGGCCCTTTGCCGACGCGAGCGCCTATATCGCCCGTCTTGCCAACGATGAAGCGGGAGTCGAGACTCTGAACAGCTACGACGTCAGCACTGACCAACTCGAACTGTCAGCCGTGGGAGCCGGTGATTATTATCTGCTGCTGCGTGCCGTCGACACCAACGGCTTGCGCGGCTTCACATCCAGTACACGAATCACCGTCGCCGATATCGACAGCAGCCTGGCGCCGGTGGAAACCCTCACCACTCGGCAGGGACAGGAATTTCTGGTGCAAGTGCAGAACCCACCGGCCAATGCCACCGGCTTTGAAATCCAGATCGCCAACAATCTGGAGTTCGATGACCCCTTGAGTGTGGATGTCAATGCCACCGGCTCGGCGGTGTTCCGGGTCAACGATGACCAGGTATTCTCACGGGCAAGAGCCTTGCTGGACCCCTACACGGTCTCCGCCTTCGGCGACATCAGCGGCAGCGACGATTAAGCGGGACCGTCAAGCCCCTTACCGGGCTTGAAACCTCTGCGTCTGAACCCGAGGCGGTAGTGAACAAGCCCGGCAGATCTTCCTGCCAGGCTGGTACTTGCAATGCGGAATACCGCTGAAGCCGAATTCCCCCACCACCCGGGAAAGGCATCAAGCCGGCGTGCCTTGGCACACCCTGCCCTAGACGAATTTGAAATCGATCGCCCGACGGGCTTTCGCCAGCTGTTCCACCATGTGCTCACCGCCGCGAACAGCCACACCCACTGCCAGGACGTCCAGCACCACCATCTGCCCCAGTCGTGATTTGACCGGCGAGAAGATGTCGCTGTCCTCATTGACATCGACCGTCAGAGCAACGTCTGCGCGCTGCGCCAGCGGCGAACGGGTTGCGGTCACGGCAATGACCCTGGCCTGAGCCTCCCGGGCAATATCAACCGTCTTCAGGATATCGCTGCTGCGCCCTGAATGCGATATGGCAATGACCAGAGCATCCTTGTCCAGCAAGGCTGCTGCTGCCGCCTGAATATGCGGATCCGAGTAGGCGATGGCAGGCTTGCCAAGGCGAAAGAACTTGAGCTGCGCATCTTCAGCCACAACAGCCGACCCCCCCGAACCGTAGAGCTCGACCCGCTTGCAGTTCTCGTACATCTGGATAGCTTCATCCAGCGCGGTTTCATTGATCTGATTGCGAATCTGTACCAGAGAGGCAATGGCGCCATCGAGCAGCTTGTTGGCCAGCTCCTTGCTCGAATCGTTGGCAGTGACATCCTGATAGAAGAAGGTGCCACGCCGAGCCAGATCCTGTGCCAGCTTGATCTTGAACTGCTGAAAACCGACACAGTCAAGCGCGCGGCAAAAGCGGATGACCGTCGGCTCACTCACGGCAGCGCGTGTGGCGATGGCCTGAATGGAGGATTGCACACTCTCCTCCGGATCGGCAATCACCACATCCGCAACCTTCTGCTCGGATTTACGCAAGGTATCCCGAGCAGCCTTGATTCGCGCCAGCATTCAGTACAGCTCCAATCTATGGACTCCAGAAAACCGTGGCCTTGGCCGGCTGCTCGGTCAGCAGACCAACCACCGGTGCGTACCCCGGCTGCCACTCACCGCCCTCACAGGCATCCAGTGCCGCAGCCAGCACATCACACTTGGCCTCACCGGTAATGTGCAGAAAGCGATTCTCGGCATGCAACAGACAGGCCCGAGTCAGGGAGATGCGTGCCTGGGATACCGATGGTGGATGCAGGAATGCCACGGTACTGGTGTTGTACAGAGCCATTGCCGGCACCAGCTCGTCCAACGCGGCGTCCGGGAACAGCGAAGCGGTGTGACCGTCTCCCCCCATCCCCAGCATGACCACCGTGAAGGGTTGATGCATGGCAGACACATCAGCCGCGATCAAGGGCAAGGCATCGGCTTCCGTCAGATCTGCACGATACAGGGGCACAAAGGACGCTGCGGCGGCCTTGCCCTGCAACAGTGTCTCACGCACCAGAGATTCATTGCTGTCCGGGTGACCCGGCGGTACCCAGCGCTCATCGGCCAGCGTCACGCTCACCTTCGACCAGTCGATATCCGCGTCAGACAGATAGCGCAACACCGGCGCTGGCGTACTGCCACCCGAGACCACCAGTGAGGCCGTCCCTTGACGCTCCAGAGCGCCCTTCAGGCACTGCGTGACCGCCTGCCCCAGGCTCTCGGCCAGCGCGGCTGCGTTGGCCTCCTCATGCCATTGCAGACCGGCCCCTTCCACACGTTGCCTTGTCATATCAATCCTCATGCCAGCGCAACCCGTCCTTGCTGATCAAGGCGTTGGCAGCACCCGGCCCCCAGGTACCCGCCGTATAGCTCTTGGGTGAATACTGATATTGCTCCCAGGCCTCCTGAATCGGATCGATCCAGGCCCAGGCAGCAGCCACCTCGTCGCGACGCATGAACAAGGTCGGATTACCGCGAATGATATCCATCAGCAAGCGCTCATAGGCAATCATCTTGCGCTTCTGGAAGACATCGTTGAAGTCCAGGTTCAGATGCACCGGTTGCAGCTCGATGTCGTCCCCCCAGGCCTTGACGTAGATGCGCATGCGAATGCTCTCTTCCGGCTGCAGACGAATGATCAGCTGATTGGGAATGCTGAAACCATCGGCCGTGGGAAAGATCGAATGCGGAATCTTCTTGAAATTGATGACGATTTCAGTGGTTTTGCTTTCCATGCGCTTGCCGGTGCGCAGGAAGAATGGCACGCCCGCCCAACGCCAGGAGGCGATCTCGGCACGCAGCGCCACGAAGGTCTCGGTGGTGCTGTCTTCGGGAATCTCTTCGTTATCCAGATAGCCGGGAACAGGGCCATCCTTGTAGGCACCAGCCTTGTATTGACCGCGAACCGAATTCTCGATGGCATCGATGCCGGTCAGCGGCTTCAATGCGCGCAATACCTTGATCTTCTCATCGCGCACCGCATCCGGGTCCATGCTCACTGGCGGTTCCATGGCCAGAATGACCAGCAACTGCAACAGATGGTTCTGCACCATGTCACGCAGTGCACCGGTCTGGTCATAAAATGCACCGCGACTGTCGACACCCAGTGATTCGGCGATGGTGATCTGCACATCGCTGATGTGCTCGGCTCGCCACAGAGGCTCGAAAAAGGCATTACCAAATCGCAAGGCCAGCAGGTTCTGCACGGTCTCCTTGCCCAGGTAATGATCGATGCGATAGATCTGTTCCTCACCGAATACATCCGAGAGGCGGTCATTGATTTCCTCGGCCGACTGCTGATCACGCCCCAGCGGTTTTTCCAGCGCAACGCGACTGTTTTCGGTAATCAGGCCCGCTTCATGGACACCCTGAGTGATCTGCGTGAACAGACTGGGAGCTACTGACAGATAGAACACCCTGACATGATCCTCGCGCCCTTCCAGAGCGTCCACCAGAGGCTGGTAGCCGGCCACATTGGTCACATCGACCGGGTAGTACTGAATCCGCTCCAGAAAGGCCTGCCAGGCCGTTTCCTCGAAGTCCTGCTCGCTGATATGTTCGCGAACTTCTACATCAAGCTTGGTACGAAACGCTGCCGTATCCATTTCTGTACGGCCGCTTGCGATAATGCGACCATCCTCAGGTAATTGCTTCTCGCAATGTCTGAAGTAAAGTGCTGGAATGAGCTTGCGGATGGAGAGATCGCCGGTGCCGCCAAACAGTATGAAGTCGAAAGGCTGCAGGGATTCATTGCTGATTAGATTCATTTTGTAATTTTACTACCAAATGATTAGGTACTGATTAACTGGGAGTGTTACAAGATATTTCGAATTCTAACCGTATTTTGTCATAGCAACATAACTTTCGTGTGACATAATTGTGTAGTTAACCTACATCCTGGATGGAGAGACCAATGCCCACGCTCAATACCGTCGTCGATGACGTCACTCAACGCATCATTGAACGCAGCCGGGAATCCCGTGCAGCCTATCTCGCCCGCATCAATGCTCTGGCTGATGCCCCACCCAACCGCGGCATGATGGGCTGCACCAATCTGGCACATGCATTCGCCGCCGCGCCGGAACGGGACAAGATCGTTCTGCACGCCGAGCGCGCTCCCAATCTGGCCATCGTGACCTCCTATAACGACATGCTCTCGGCGCATCAGCCGTACGAGAATGCACCGGAAAAGATTCGTGAGGCTGCGCGTGCTGTCGGCGCCACCGCTCAGGTTGCCGGTGGCACCCCGGCCATGTGCGATGGCGTGACCCAGGGCCAGCTGGGCATGGAACTCTCACTGTTCAGCCGTGACGTCATTGCCATGTCGACTGCCATCGCCCTGTCACACAATGTGTTCGACGCCGGCGTCTTTCTGGGCGTGTGCGACAAGATCGTACCCGGCCTGCTGATGGGCGCCTTGTCCTTTGGCCACCTGCCAGCGGTTTTCGTACCGGCAGGTCCGATGACAACCGGCATACCCAACAAGGAAAAGGCCCGCACCCGACAGTTGTTCGCCGAAGGCAAGGCAACACGTGAAGACCTGCTGGCCTCGGAAAGTGCCTCCTATCATGGACCCGGCACTTGTACTTTCTACGGAACTGCCAACAGCAACCAGATGATGATGGAAGTCATGGGCCTGCACGTACCGGGCGCCGCATTCATCAACCCTGGCACCGAGCTGCGCTCGGCACTGACAACCGCCGCCGCCCAACGGGCTCTGGCCCTGTCGGCACGTGGCAACGAATTCACGCCACTGGGACGCATGATCGATGAAAAGGCCATCGTCAATGCCATCATCGGCCTGCTCGCCACCGGTGGCTCGACCAATCACACACTGCACCTGGTTGCCATCGCGCGTACCGCAGGCATCAGCATCAACTGGGATGATTTCGACACCCTCAGCCATGCCATTCCATTGCTGACGCATGTCTACCCAAGCGGTCAGGCAGACGTCAACCAGTTCCATGCCGCCGGTGGCATGGCACTGGTTATCCGCGAGCTGCTCGATGCCGGTCTGCTACACGAAGATGTGCAGACCGTAGCCGGCTCCTCGGGCCTGTATCAGTACACGCAGGAGCCGTGGCTGGACAACGGCACCCTGGCCTGGCGCGACGGCCTGAAGAAGTCCGTGGACGATTCCATCATCGGCACGGTCAAGACCCCTTTCCAGGCCGACGGTGGGTTGCGACTGATGTCCGGCAATCTGGGCCGCGCGGTCATCAAGACCTCTGCCGTGAAGCTGGAACACCGCGTCATCGAAGCACCTGCTGTCGTCTTTCATTCCCAGGACGCTCTGCGCGTGGCATTCGACAACGGCGAACTGGAAAAGGACTTCATCGCTGTCATTGCCTACCAGGGCCCACGCGCCAACGGCATGCCGGAGCTGCACAAGCTCACCCCGATTCTGGGTGTGCTGCTGGACCGCGGCTTCAAGGTCGGCCTGGTCACGGACGGTCGCATGTCCGGCGCTTCGGGCAAGGTCCCTGCCGCCATCCACGTCTCGCCCGAGTGCGTACTGGACGGTCCGCTGGCAAAGGTCAGAACCGGCGACATGATCCGCATGGATGCCGAGACGGGCACGCTGCAGGCTCTGGTGGATGAGGCTGAATGGGATGCGCGTGAAGTGACGGTTCCCGACCTGAGCCGCAAGACGGTGAATATGGGCCGCGAATTATTTTCCGCTTTCCGGCATCATGTCTGTAGTGCCGAGCTGGGCGCCGTCAGTCTGTTCGACGAGTGATCTGATCGTGCCAGTCTGTTTTCGTACAACTGCAACCTTCTCTACAGGAGCCAACCCTGCATCATGAAAGTCCGTGAACTCATGCAAGTCGCGCCGGTCATTCCGGTTCTCGTCATTGATGACGTCGCCAAGGCTCGCCCCCTGGCTGAAGCACTGGTTGCAGGTGGACTGCGCGTACTGGAAGTGACCCTGCGCACACCCGTCGCCCTGGAAGCCATGAAAGCCATGGCTGATGTACCAGGCGCCATTGTCGGTGTCGGAACTGCCCTCGACGGTGACGATCTCAAGCGGGCTCAGGATCACGGCGCGACATTCGCTGTCAGCCCGGGTTTCACCATCGAACTGGGCAAGGCAGCCAATGCCATCAACATGCCCTTGTTGCCGGGCATCATGACACCCGCCGATATCATGCGGGCCCGTGACGGTGGTTTCACCGAGCTGAAGTTCTTCCCGGCCTCTCAGGCCGGCGGCCCTCAGCTGCTCAAGGCCTTCAGCGGTCCCTTCGGCGAGATCTCCTTCTGCCCCACCGGGGGTGTCACGGCGGAAACCGCCAAGGATTACCTGGCACTGCCCAGCGTCCTGTGTGTCGGCGGCTCCTGGGTAGCACCCGCTGCCATGGTCGATGCCGGTGACTGGGAAGGCATCACGCGCCTGTCCAGCGCCTGTGAATCACTGCGCTCTTAAGTCCTGAGTCAGGATGACCAGACCACGTGTGTGGTCTGCTCATCCCCCTCAAGCGAGTGCCATTACAGCAGATTCAGCACCAGTACGGCACACATCAGTACGATCACCACGAACATCATGCTGGCCACACTCCAGCCTCGCGCCAGTGGCGCACCCGGGCGAGTCAGCCGTTCGACCATACCGTAACCCGTACCCAACCAGCCCAGCGCCATCTGTCGCGCACAGGCATTGAGGTTCACGACCCACTGAGTCACTGCCGGCAATCGATCTGGCAGCCACTTGCGGTAGATCACATCCGTATCCAGCGACGTGGATTGCACCATGCGCGGATACAGGCCGAGCTTCTTCAGTACGACGAAGGCCAGCAGAGCGAACAGCAGCAGCTGCAATTGCACCAGTACATGATCGAAGGTGTAAGGGTGATAGTCGACACTGTAAGGCAGCAGGCTGTAGAGCAGCCCCGGGAAGACTCCGATGATCACACACAGCGATGCGGTGAGAATCATGGCCAGACGCATATGGATCGGCGCCTCCGCCGGCCGTTTGCCACTGTCCTTTGCAAAGAAGGTGAGGTAGGGAACCTTGATGGTGGTATGCACCAGAACACCAACCGAAGCCACCAGCAGAGCCAGCCAGACCACGTAGTTACCGTTGTATCCCGACGCATCCAGAATCAGCGACTTCGAGACGAATCCGCTGAACAGCGGGACGGCCGAGATCGATGCCGCACCCACCAGACAACACAACATGGTCACCGGCATGGTCCGGTACAAGCCGCCGAGCTGCGACGCTCTGGAGGTACCGGTACGGTAGACCACTGCGCCGACACTCATGAACAGCAGCCCCTGATAGAGCACACTGCAGAAGGCATGCGCCGCCGAACCGTTGATGGACAGTTCCGAACCGATACCGACCCCCACCACCATGAATCCCAGCTGGCTGTTCAGGCTGTAGGCCAGCACGCGCTGCAGATCATCCTCCACTAGCGCCAGAAAGATGGGAAACAGGGTCATGAGCGCCCCGATATAGATCAGGACCTCCGTACCGGCATAGCCGCGCGCCAGCGCATAAACCGCCATCTTGGTGGTGAATGCCGACAACACGACCGTCCCCGTAAGGGTGGCCGCCGGGTAAGCATCAGCCAGCCAGTTGTGCAGCAGCGGAAAGGCGCACTTGATACCGAATGACAGGAAGATCAGAAAGGTGCCCGGACTCACCAGACCCAGGTGCTCGAAGGCGATGGAGCCGGTATCGTGGTAATGCATCAGCAAGCCTGCCAGCAACAGCACACCGGAGAGCACCTGCACCAGCAGATATCGCATGCCGGTGGCTGTGGATGCCGGTGTGCGGCGTGCCCAGATCAGGAATACCGAGGCCACGGCCGTGCCTTCCCACCACAGGAACAGACTGATCAGATCACCGGCAAACACCCCACCGATGGCCGCACCGGCATAGGCCAGTGTCGCCACCTGTTGCACCGTATCCCGCACATGCCAGGCGTAGAGTCCGGATAACAGAGCCGCTATCGAGAAGATGATGCCGAACAGGGTCGATAACCTGTCGACCCGCATGAACGTGAGATCGAACCCGACGACAGACCAGACGACGTGATCGCCGACCGGATAGGCCAGCATGATCATGAGACCGAATACCGGGACGCCCAGCAACAGCAGTGCCCGCCAGCGCGATGACAGAAACGGGCAGATCAGCGCCGCAATCAGGTAGAGAAACGGTGGAGCCAGCAGGTTCGTCATGAGGATGCTCCCCCCGGCTCCTTGCCCGTCGCTTCGCGCCCCAGCATCTGATTACCCAGACTGACCAGGGAATCCTTTGGCATCTGCGCATGAGTCAGTGGCTCGGTACCGGACTCGGGGTACTCTTCGGCATCGACGCAATCGGGAGCATAGAAACTCACATCACGCTGCGTGAGCAATCGCAGGAAGCGCGACGCGACCACCAGCAGGCAGAAGAAGACAAAGCCGATGATTGCATAGAAGCCCCACAGACCCTCTCCTGGCACCTTGGTATGGCGATGCCAGACGATATCGATCAGAAACAGAATGACACAGGTGTACGTCAGAATTCGGATGAACCGGTCGACGCTCGACTGATTGTCTGTCCACCGAAAGTAACGCGCCAGTGGTGCAAGGGACTCGGCCGCCTCAACTGCGCCACCTGTTCGGGTTTGCTTGTCTGTATTCATCGCCATTGGATCAGTCCGATCAGTTCGGTCAGCGGACGTGGATAGAGGAACAGCAGCACACAGCTGGTCGCCGTGAGCGCGATGGCCCACAGGCAGGCATAAGGTGCTTCCTGCCAGGTGGCCGTTTCACCGGGCTGCAGATCCGGATCCGGCCGGAGAAAGGCGCGCAGCGGTATGGGCAGCAGGTAGGCAATGTTGAGCAGCGTACTGAGCATCAGAACCGATACCCAGATGATCGTGCCACTGTCCAGTGAGCCGCCGGCAATCAGTAGCTTGCTCCAGGAGCCGCCGGTTGGCGGCAGACCGATGATACTGATCGCACCGATGAAAAAAGCACCCATGGTCAACGGCATGCGCCGTCCGATGCCATTCATCTTCGAGATTTCCGACTTGTGCAGCGCCACCATGATGGCTCCGGCGCAGAAGAACAGTGTGATCTTGCCGAAGGCGTGCATGACGATATGCAGCACTCCGCCGCTGACCGACATGACCGTGGCCAGCAAGGCTGCCAGCAGGATGTAGGACAACTGGCTGATGGTCGAATAAGCCAGTCGGGCTTTCAGGTTGTCCTTGGTGAACGCAACGATGGAGGCTGCCAGAACAGTGAAGGCTGCCACCGGCAACAACCAGTGCGCCGCCCCTGTCACGGTAACGGTGTCGATACCGAAGGTATAGGTGACGATCTTCAGCACACTGAAGACGCCGGTCTTGACCACGGCCACCGCGTGCAGCAAGGCACTGACCGGTGTAGGCGCCACCATGGCAGCAGGCAGCCAGCGATGGAAAGGCATGATGCCAGCCTTGGCAATACCGAACAGGAACAGCGCCAGCAACACCGCCATGGCCCCCTTGCCGATACCGGCATCCGCCAGCACCCCGCCCGGCACGAAATCCAGTGTACCGGCAGCCGCGGCAACCCAGATGATGGCCGGCAGCAGGAAGCCGATGGAGGTACCCATCAGTATGCCCAGATAGATTCTCCCCGCCTTGCGCGCACCATCGCCGCCGGCATGCGTCACCAGTGGGTAGGTGGAGATCGTGATGACCTCGTAGGCCACGAACAGGGTCAACAGATTGTCGGCATACGCGGCGCCCATGACGGCCGCCAGCGCAATGGCAAAGCACACATAGAAGCGCGTCTGGTTGATCTCGTGATGACCGCGCATGTAGCCGATACTGTAGACGGTGGTGACCACCCACAGAAAACTGGCCAGCAAGCCGAACACCACACCCATCGGCTCGGCCGAGAGCTTGAGTGAGAAGTCTGCCAGCAAGGCCAGCTCTCCACTCTCGACCGGTATGCCGGCCATGACATCGGTATAGATGCCGTTGTTGATCAACAACAGCACCAGACCTGCAATGATGATCGACCCTTCACGCAGGTTCTTGCGCTTTTCACCGAAGAACAGGATGAATGGAATGACCGCCAGTGGCGGTACCAGAGTCCAGAGCGGATTCATTGCAGACCACCAAGCAGGAAAGAAGCAGCTCGACCAGCCACCTCGAGAGTAGCGCTGCCGTTGATACCGAAATACAGACTCACCCCGACCAGTACGTACAGGGGAACGAGCATGCTCAAGGGCGCCTCACACATACCGCTGGACTCCGGCCCGGTTTCGCGTGAACGACGAAAGACCATGATCTCGATGACACGCCCGACATAGACGATGGCCATCAGCGAACTCAGCAGCACCAGGGCCGCTATTGCCCACCAGCCTTTCTCCAGCGAGGCTTCGATGAGGGTGAACTTGCTGACGAATCCGACGGTCAGTGGTACCCCGATCAGGCCCATACCGGAGATGATGAAGGCCACACAGGTAAAGGGCATCCGCTTCATCAGGTTGTCCAGTGACGGTGTATGCACATGCCCTACACGATAGAGAATGCAACCGACCGCCATGAACAGACTGGCCTTGACCATGCCGTGATTGACCACATGCACAATGCCGGCGGTCAGACCTGATTGCGTGGCAAGACTGAAGCCTGCGACGATATAACCGACCTGCGCCACACTCGAATAGGCCAGCATGCGTCGCAGATCGTTCTGAAAGATCGCAACCAGCGACATCAGGACAAAGCCTGCCACCGCTGCCGGTAACAACACGCCGTTGAGCAAGTGCTGCCCAAAACTGTAGTCCTTGCCGAAGACGCTGAAGAAAAAACGCAGCAGCACATACAGGGACACCTTGGTGGCCGTACCGGCCAGAAAGGCGGTCACCGCCACCGGGGCAAAGGTATAGGCATTGGGCAACCAGGCATGCAGTGGGAACACCGCCGACTTGATCAGTACACCCATGGTGAGAAAACTGAAGGCAACCAGTACGGCCCGTTGCGATTCGCTATCGGGAATTCTCGCTGCCAGATCGGTCATGTTCAATGTGCCGGTGGCGGCATACAGAAAACCGATACCGATCAGGATGAAGGATGCACCGACACTGCCGAGCACCAGATAGCGGAAGCTGGCCGTCAGCGCACGACGATCCTGACCGAAGGAGATCAGTGTGTACATGGACAAGGAACTGATTTCCAGGAACACGAAGACATTGAAGGCATCCCCCGTGATCACGATACCCAGCAGGCCGCACACACACATCAGCCAGGCGGTATAGAACAGATAATGCTTCTCGGCCGGCACCGACTTGGCAACACTACGGTAGGCATACACCAGTACCACGGCACTGATTCCGGAGACCAGTACCAGCACGGCCGCGTTCATCGCATCGATGTAGTACTCGATACCGCTGGGTGCAGCCCAGCCACCCACGGCATAGCGAATGACGCCATTGGCCATGACCTGCTGCAACAATATGATGGAGATGAGAAAGGCAAGGGTGCTGGCCACCATGGCGCACACCCAGGACCATCTCGGGTTGCGAATCATCACGCAGATCGGTGCGGCAACCAGAGGTACCATGATCTGCAAGGCGGGAAACTGATCGATCATCAGGCGTCGGGCTCCGCAGCTTCGATGGATTTCAGCTCGTCTTCCTCAATGGTTCCAAAGCTTTCGTAGATACGCACGATCAAGGCCAGCGCAACTGCACTGGTGGCCACACCCACCACAATGGCGGTGAGAATCAGTACGTGAGGCAAGGGGTTGGAATACACATAGTCGGCATCGTCGACCAGTATCGGCGCGGTGCCGCCATCGACCTTGCTCATCGTGATGTACAGATAGAAGATCGATGTCTGGAACAGGCTCAAACCGATGATCTTCTTCACCAGGTTGTAGCGCGCAATCATGATGTACAGGCCTGCCATCATCAGCACGATGACAATCCAGTAGCTGTAAAGTCCGATTAGTTGACTCATCGCTTGCTGGCGAACCCGTAGAAGAGCGTGATCATCACACCGGTCACGGTAATACCCACGCCCAGTTCGACCGCAAATATGCCCCAGTGCTGCCCGTGGGTCGGTTCATGCGCCAGCACACTGTAGTTCAGCAGCTCCCCGCCGAACAGCATGGTCACCAGTCCGGTCCCGGCATACAGCAGTACACCCGAGGCCATCATGAAGCGCAGAACCGTCGGCGACAGGACGTCACGTGTCCGCTTGAGACCGAAGATCAGGCCATGCAGGATGAAGGCACTGGCGAAGATGACGCCCGCCTGAAAGCCGCCCCCGGGACCATAGTCACCGTGGAACTGCACATAAAGACCAAACAGGAGCACAAAGGGTATGACCAGCTTGGTCACCACCTGCAGCACACGATGGCGTTGACGTGGATAGAGTTTCACAAGCAGTTACTCAGAAAATTGTCCGTTGACGGTGATCAGACTTTGCGACGCTGGCTGTCCTGCGGATCTGCCGCCGGGATATCACCAGGAGCATCCTCGGGGGCCTCATCCTCGGGCCGGCGACGACGCAGGCCCAGCAGACTCAGAACGGCAACACCCGCGGCGAAAACCACGACCGTCTCGCCCAGCGTGTCGTAGCCACGATAGCTGGCCAGCACCGAGGTCACGATATTGGGTGGCCCCACTTCGGTACCCGACTCCTGGATATAGCGAACGGCCAGTTCCGGATGTGTCTGCGACGGTGAGTCGGCACTGCCGTAATAGGGCATGTCCAGCGTACCGTAGATCAGAAGCCCGCCCGTGACGACGACAAAGACCAACGCCACCCAGCTGTCGTGGCCGCGCGGCTTCTGCTCGTGCCTGGTGAACGACAATGCCCCCAGAAACAGGATGGTGGAGATACCCGCCCCGACAGCCGCCTCGGTGAAGGCGACGTCCACGGCGTCCATGACCACGAAGGCGCCTGCGGCGGTAAGGCTGTAGACACCCAGCAGGATGACCGCACCCAGCAGATCACGCAGAACGATGATGCCGATGGCCGTGATGGCCAGAAAGGTCAGCAAGACCAGGACAATGAAGGTATCCATCAGGCTTGATCTCCATCGTCGTCATGATCCTGTACCCGCGCCTGCTTGTGGCGACGGGTCTCTTCCAGAATTTCCACCGCATCCTGACCGGACTGGTAGTCAACCGCGCGCGAGCGCGCCAACAGGGTCGCCTCCTCCGGCGAATCCAGGATCGGTTTACCGTCAACCCCCAGAGGCACCTGCCCACACAGCAAGGCCGTCTTGGCCAGTGCGTGAGAGGCCGTGGGCGCCGTGAACAGGGTGAAGAACAGGATCAGCAATACCTTGATGGCCGCCATGGCACTGCCGAACACGAACACCGATTGAATGATCAGCGCCAGAGAGATGGCAATGGCCCCGCCGGTGTCCGTGACACTGGCGGCATGCAGGCGAGTATACAAATCAGGCATGCGGATCATGCCGATGGCCCCCGTCACCACGAAGGTGCAACCGATCAGCAACAGAATCCAGCTTACGCCCCAAACCAGCCAGTCCAACATCAGAAATCATCCTCTTGATAAGCGCCACTACCCAGATCGTCGTATTCGAAGAACTTGAGCACCGCAATGGTGCCGATGAAGTTGATCAGTGAATACACGAGGGCAATATCGAGAAAATCGGGGCGACCGGTCATGAACCCGTGAACGGCAATCAGCAACACGACCTTGGTGCCGAAGGAGTTCACCGCCAACAGACGGTCAAACAGGGTCGGGCCCAACAAGGCCCGCGTCAGCGTCAGCGCCATGGTGATGAGCAGCGCAATGGTGGCAGCTATGAACATGTCAGCGATCTCGTCGGAAATGCAGATGGGGTTCGACGTCGCGAACGTGAGCAGCCATCTCACCGCGCTCCAGCTCTGCCAGCGTATCCTCATGCAGTGCATGCACCAGGATTTCGTCACTGGGCGTGAAATTGATCGCGGTCGTGCCCGGTGTGAGTGTGATCGAATTGGCATAGATCACACGCCCCAACTCCGTATCCGGGGTGGCCTTCACCCGCCGCAGCGTAGGTTTGATGTCCAGCTCGCGCGACCAGACCCGTCGTGTCACATCGACGTTACTCAGGAAGATCTGCCGCAGCAGCCAGCCCCAGTATTCGAGAATGTGCAGAAACCGGAAAAAGATCGGTTGCCCCTGATGCTCGAGCACACGCATACGATAGGCAAGCCACACCACAAGTGCGACCGACAGGGCCCCGAGTATGAGCAGTTGCGCCTTGAACAGTCCCGACAACAGTAGCCAGAGGCATACCATTGTGGCTGTCAGCCTGAATAGTTGAGTCATGAAACTAGTTAACGGTTGAGTCTGTTCATTAATGAAGTGGCGACTAACCCCAACCTTATCATGACACTCCGGCAAAACAGCAGTTCGATAGGCATCGGAAAGGCACATTCCTTTCACCCTTCGAACGTAATAATCTGTTGCATTGCAGTTAGTTGGGTACTAAGACCTCTGGATGGACTGCTCTCTCTGCTAGACTCCGGCGCATTCCAGGGGCAGTACCTGTCGGCGTAAGCAGCACATTGGCTGAAAACCGGTGGTTTGCGAGAAAAAGCATTGTCCAGGCAGACAGTTTAGTAGGTTAATTCACACCCATGAGGTTCATCGTCATCTCGTCTTACACAGCAGGTCGGCAGGTATCGTCTCTTGTCTCCACCATCACCCGCCTGCGCACCGCTCATCCCGTTGCCGCCTGCGCCACTCGCTCGATGAGAACGGGCGGAGCACGTCGCGCGCCCATGCTTGCAGCTGCCAGCCTGCTTGCGCTGCTGGCTGGCTGTGACAGCGATCTGCGTACCGATGTGGACGAGGGCAACAATCCCGGCAACGTCGCGTCTCTGCCCCCTACCGGCAGCAACGGCAGCACCTCCAACGAGCTGCTGACCCTGCAGATCGGCAACGGTGCAATCGAACTGCAGGAAGGCGCCGCCAGCGGTGTCAGCGTTCCCGTCAGCATCGTGCGCCAGTCAGGAGCCCCCGCCACCGTACAGCTCTCGGCAGAACTGCAGGATCCCACCCAGGAGCAATACACCTCCCTGTCGTTTTCCGATGCCTCGCTGTCCGCCGGTGAGACGTCCAGCACACTGAACATGCAGTTGGCCATTGGCGCTCGCCCCATCCAGCCGCAGACCCGGACCCTGATCGTGACCGCCAGCGATGGCACGACCCCTATCCTGAGCACGGCCATCGACTTCACTGTCAGCCCGACCGAGCTGCCCGATGTCTACCTGTTGGTCGGCCAGAGCAACATGGTGGGCTTCAGCGAAGACAACAGCAAGCGCGCCCAGGCGGGTGAACCGGATGCGCCGAATGATCGCATCCTGCAGCTCAATGTCACCGGTAATGATGGTGAGCACTTTGCCACGGCTGCCGACTTCTCCGATCCGGCCAGCCTGTACGTCGAAGGCATGCCGCTGACACCCGCTCTCGACCCCTTGCACGATGGTTTTGACACGACATTGGGTGGCAAGGCAGGTCAACGCATCGGCCCGGCCCTCTCCTTCGCCAAGCAAGCCCTGAACGACACCAACGCCGACATCTATCTGGTGCCTGCTGCCTGGCCTGATACCGGTTTCTGCAAACGTGAGACCAACCGTCTGCCGGGTATCGGCTGGAACGCAACCCCGAAGAACAATCCCGCCCTGGCCGGCACCTTGCTGTATCAGCGAGCCGTCGAGCGTGCCAATATCGCGCTGAGCGAAACCAATGGCATTCTGCGCGGCATCCTGTGGCATCAGGGCGAGGCCGATTCGGACGACATCAATTGCGCACAGACCTATGCCGCCAACCTGGCAGAACTGGCCAGCGCCCTGCGCACCCGAATTCAACCGGATGCTCGCGGCGCCTCCGCGCGCGGCGCCGATGCCGACATCCCCTTCATTGTCGGCACCCTGTCCCAGGGCTCGGACAGCCGTGGCGACCAGACGCCCTTCAGCGATGCCAAACAGTTGGTGGACGATGCGCTGCGTAACATCGCCAGTCTGGTGCCCCTGTCGGACGTGGTGATCAACGACGACCTC
Source organism: uncultured Granulosicoccus sp. (assembly GCA_947499955.1). Taxonomy (GTDB): domain Bacteria; phylum Pseudomonadota; class Gammaproteobacteria; order Granulosicoccales; family Granulosicoccaceae; genus Granulosicoccus. The sequence goes on along the minus strand of CANMQI010000004.1, from coordinate 122,518 downwards.
GTCCCCCCCGGCTACGCCTGCGGAGAGGGCTCCTGCGTTCACTTCGGTGCCGCCGCCTATCGCTTGATGGGCGAACGCTACTACGAAGCCATCACCCGCCTGCTACCTGCCAATTGATGGCATAGCTCACAAATTCTACTAAGCTCTCGTTTCGGTTGGCTTTTTTATTGCTCACAGACTGAAACGGATCAATCTTGCCGAAGCGCGTCATGTATAGGCTTGGCGCTTGCTTAACCTACCCGATGACTAGTGTGATTACCCTCCCGATAAAAATGACCAAGCTGTTGCGTCTCGCCCTGCTCTCGGCCTCTGTGCTGCTGGCCAGTTGCAGTGACGAGCTGTCGACCGAAAGTGTCGGCGACAACAAAGTGCCCACCGGCGATTTCGCGCTGCAGGCAGTCACTGATGATCTGCAACTGGTCGAAGGCGATCAGAGCGGTTTACGCATTCCGCTGACCTTGAATCGCAGCAATGATCACTCCGCAACGGTTCAGCTGAGTGTTACCGGTGTTTCCACGGCCGACGCTGCATTCGTCAACAGCAGCTTCAGTGAGCCCGACCTGAGCGCGGGCAGCACGGCCAGCGAACTGGTCCTGCAGCTGGACATCGCCGATCTGCCGATTCTGGCGCATGAGCGCGAATTCCTGGTGACAGCCAGCGATGGTACTGATAGCCATGAGCTGCTGCTGCGGGTCGATGTCACCCCCGTTGATGCACCGGATGTGTATCTGCTGGTCGGCCAGAGCAACATGGTGGGCTTCAGCGGCGATGGCACGCGTCAGGCCTATCCCGGTGGCGCTGATGAAACCCATCCACGCATCAAACAGCTGAACGTCAGCAAGAACGATCGACAGGACATCTTCCTGACGCAGGCAGATTTCATGTCTTCATCGAAGAACGTGGTGGCGCCCGGTATCACGACGGCGGAGGATCCCCTGCATGTGCCATTGGATCCTTCCAATACATCCGGCAAGGACCTGGAATATATCGGACTGGGTCTGAGCTTTGCCAAGGAAGCCCTGAACGAGACATCACGTGACATCGTACTGGTACCTGCTGCCTGGTCCGGCTCGTCATTCTGCAAGGTCGAAGACGGTCAGGATGGCCCCAATGGTCAATGGAACGCTCAGGCTACCAATGATCCTGAACTGGGTAATACCTGGCTTTTCGATCGAGCCGTTGCGCGTGCCAACCTGGCGCTGGCGGAAACCGGTGGTATCTTGCGTGGCATTCTGTGGCACCAGGGCGAATCCGACTCGAACGAGCGTTGTGGTGAAAGCTATGAGCAGAACCTTGAACGCCTGATTTTCCAGATGCGCATGAGCATCAATGCCGATCTGCGCGGCGGTGACCTGCGTCGGGCTGACAGCAACATTCCTTTCGTCATCGGCACCATGTCTCGCGGTATCGATGAACGCGGCGACCTGTCTGAATTCCCGCCAAGCAAGCAACTGGTGGACATGGCGCATCGCAACATGCCCAACCAGGTGTCGTTCACGGCCGTGTCCAACCATGATGATCTGACGCCAGCCAACGGCTACCCATGCGGCAATACGACGTGCATCCACTTTGGCGCGGCCGCCTTGCGTGAAATGGGCGTGCGCTATCATGACGCCCTGCTGCGCGCAGCAGCGGGTTCCTGAGTACACGACAGCAGGCAGGCGGCTTGTTGACGTACGCCATGGCAATTGGTCAGCCTGTCTATACAGCTGGCCAGCTACTATAACTCCACTATAGCCAACCCTTGCCGATAACTGTCTGATGAGACTGCATGCCCTCCAATACCTGCGCGCTGTTGCGGCGCTGGCCGTGGTGTATAGCCACACGGTCATTCAGGTTGCGGACTATGAACAGTATCTGACAGAAGCCGGCAGCTTCGGCGTGGATATCTTCTTCGTGATATCCGGCTTCATCATGATATTCATCTCGAAGCCCGGCGACAGGCCGGTCAGCTTCCTGAAAAACCGGATTCGTCGGGTCGTGCCCCTGTACTGGTTCTTCACCTTTCTGATGGCAGCCATTCTGCTGCTGATGCCGGGTGTCTTCAAGGCCACGGTTTTCGACCTGCAGGCGCTACTGCTCAGCCTCGGCTTCATTCCCTTCTGGAGCCTGGCGCATCCGCATGAGGCCTGGCCCATACTGGCCCCCGGCTGGTCCCTGAATTTCGAGATGTACTTCTATCTCATCTTCGCCATCTCCCTGTTGCTGAGCGAACGCTACCGCATCGCATTCATCACAGTGGTCATCACCGGCGTTTTCGTGCTGGCTTCGTACTTCAATGACGGCCAGTCGGCCCTGGCATTCTTCTTCAGCAAGTCGCTGGTGTTCGAGTTCATTCTCGGCATGCTGCTGGCTGTGGCCTGGAAGCGCGGCTTTCGCCTGCCGCCCTCAACCGCCGCCTGGTTACTGCTGGCCTCCACTTGCGTACTGTTGATCAAGTTGCCCCTGCCTCGCATCTTCGAGTACGGCATACCCTCCTTCTGCATTGTCATGGCCTGCCTGTATGTGCGCATCGGCGAGCACCGCTGGGGCGTGCTGTTGGGGGACGCCTCCTATGCGCTGTACCTGAGTCATATCTTCACGCTCGGCATCCTGCGCAAATTCGTGGCCCCCATTCTGGGTGAGGGGCAAGTGGCTGCCTGGCTGTTCGTCGGCATCTCTCTGGTGGTCTGCGTACTCGTCAGCATCGTGATACACAAGTACATCGACAACTGGCTGCTGCGCACCGAACGCCTGCAGTGGGGCAACAAGCAGGCGGCCGTTGCCAGCAAGGCGTGATATTCGTGCCAGGGCGACAGGCCTACAACGAGACTTGTTGCTTGCGAGCAGGTAGCGCTCAGGCAGGAGACAATCCGGCATGAGTGATGAAGAGGAGGCAAACGCCAGATTCAAGACTCTGTTCGCCTTACCGGCGGAACACAACCTGACCCTGTCGGGGACCCGCAAGGAATCGAGCAATGGCAGCGAATACGAATCGCACTGGCTCGAGGAGCACGATGCCGGGGAACAGTTGATCGCCCGCTTTCGGACCTGGACACGCAAATCGCTTCGCCCGCCTTACAGCAAGCAGATCGGCTGGGAACGCTACTCACTCAAGGGGGAGCTTCTGGATCGTGAAGTGCGTTATTCCCGACGCCCCGACACGGACTACCTGCACTGATCCAGCGGGAAGCCTGAGACACCCACGGTTCAAAGGCCTCCAATGACTCAACGAGCGCACCGCAGGACAAGCCGGTGTACAGCAGCCGTCAGACGTGCTCGCGAATCACGTCCAGAAAGTCGTCACCATACTGTTCCAGCTTGTGCTGACCCACACCTGACACACTGGCCATCTCGCTCTTGTCACGCGGCTTGATGGCAATCATGTCCGCCAGAGTGCTGTCATTGAACACGATGTAGGCAGGCACACCGGCCAGATCACTCAGTTGCTTGCGCAGACCCCGCAACGCATTCCACAAGGGCTGATCCTGCTCGGCAATCTCGGCCATGGCTCGCTTGCGTCTGCTACCGTTACTCGAGCGCTTGCCATCGGCCACCGTCAGCTCGCGCAGGTGCAAGGCCAGCTCACCTTTGAGGACCGGACGAGCCGCCTCGGTCAGCAACACCGAACCATGCCCATCGACATCGACCGCCAGCAAACCTCGTGCAATCAGCTGCCGAAACAGGTTGCGCCACTCGAGAGCTGAATGCTCCTTGCCAATACCATAGGTGGACAGCTTGTGGTGACCAAAGCGCTCGACACGCTCCGATTCCTTGCCCAACAAGACGTCCACCACATAGCTGACCCCGAAGCGTTGCCCGGTCCGGTAAACACACGACAGGGCCTTGCGTGCCGATTCAGTGGCATCCCAGGTATGCGGAGGATGCAGGCAATTGTCGCAATTGCCACAAGGCTCTTCCAGCGTATCGCCAAAATAGCTGAGCAAGGCCTGGCGCCGACAGGTCGTCAATTCGGCCAACCCCAGCATGGTCTCCAGCTTGTGATTCTCCAGGCGCTTGTGCTGCTCATCGGCATCGGACTGCGCCATCATGGAACGCAGATTGATGACATCCTGCAGGCCATAGGCCATCCAGGCATTCGAGGGCAGTCCATCACGACCGGCACGACCGGTCTCCTGGTAATAGGCCTCGACGCTCTTGGGCAGATTCAGGTGCACCACGAAGCGCACATCGGGCTTGTCGATGCCCATGCCGAAGGCGATGGTAGCCACCACGATCAAACCGTCCTCACGCAGGAACCGTGTCTGATTATGCTGGCGTTCGACCGCTGACAGGCCCGCATGGTAGGCCACAGCCGTCCGGCCCTGCTTGTTCAGCCACTCGGCGGTCTGCTCCACCTTCTTGCGCGACAGACAGTAGACAATCCCGGCATCTCCCTCATGGTGTGTGTCGAGAAACTGCAGCATGGCATCGCGAGCGTTGTTCGGCTCGCCAATGGCATAGCGGATATTGGGTCGATCGAAGCTGCTGACGAAACTGGCCGCCTCGGTCAACTGCAGATTATTGGCGATTTCCTGTCGAGTACGCTCATCAGCGGTGGCCGTCAATGCAACTCGGGGCACCGCCGGATAACGCTCGGACAGAATGGACAGACCCATGTATTCACGCCGGAAATCGTGCCCCCACTGCGACACGCAGTGCGCCTCGTCAATGGCGAACAGCGCGATCTCGCAGCGGTCGATCAGCGAGAGCATATTGGGCATCAGCAAGCGCTCGGGCGCGACATACAACATGTCTATCTCGCCGGCGAGCAAGGCATTTTCGGTCTGCGCCACGCTCTGGGCGTCCATCGAGGAGTTGATGAAGGCAGCATTCAGATTCAGCGCCTTCAGTGCATCGACCTGATCCTGCATCAGCGCGATCAATGGGGAAATGATGATGCCGGTACCGGGTCTTGCCAACGACGGAATCTGGTAGCACAGCGATTTGCCGCCACCGGTGGGCATCAGAACCAGGGCATCTTCGCCTGCAATGATCGTGTCGACAATCTGTTGTTGCTGGCCTCGAAATTCATCGAAGCCGTAGATTGTCTGAAGTATTTCCAGTGCGTCAGTGGACGTCATTTTCTGTGTCTGCATTTCGCCTCCATGCGAAGTAAAACGTGCGGATGTGAGTCGGAAACTACTTGGCACCCATGCGGATGGCACCATCGAGTCGGATGACCTCTCCATTGAGCATCGTGTTCTCGATGATGTGCTGTACCAGTTTCGCATAGTCCGAAGGCTTGCCCAAGCGCTTTGGAAACGGCACCTGTGCTGCCAGACTCTGCTGCACCTCATCCGGCATGCCCGTTACCATGGGTGTCTCGAAGATGCCGGGGGCAATGGCACAGACTCGCACACCCAGTGAGGACAGGTCACGCGCCATCGGCAGGGTCATACCGACGATGCCGGCCTTGGAGGCTGAATAGGCGCATTGGCCAACCTGACCATCGTAGGCCGCCACCGAGGCTGTGTTGATGATGACACCCCGCTCCTGGTCTTCACCCGGCTCGTTGCCCACCATGTGGGCGGCAAAGCGCGAGGCTACCAGAAAGGAGCCTGTCAGATTGACACTGACCACCCTGGCAAACAGATCAGCGTCGTGAGCGCCATCGCGACCGACGCTGCGGGCTGCGGGGGCTATACCGGCGCAATTGACCACAACGCGCGGCACACCCTGAGTGGCGATGACCTGATCGATGGCAGCGTCCACGGCATCGACCTGCGTGATATCACAGGCAATGAAATGGATACCGGCACTGGCCAGTTCGGCAGCAACAGCCTCGTTGGGTAGATCGAGTACGGCAACCTGGCATCCCAGTGATGACAGATGCGTCGCGGTACCGCGCCCCAGACCCGATGCACCACCGGTGATGACGACAGAGACAGTCGATTCACAACGCATGTTCAAGCTCCCTGATACGCATGGCGGCGATCATTATAGTCACCGACGACGACCTGCATGGCTGCCTCCTCGTACTCTCGCAAACCACTGAGCACCAGATTCTTCTCACCGGTACCGATACTCTGCCCAGCCACTTCGATGTTGAACGTCAACTGCACCTGCCCCTTGCGCCCATCGGCGCTCAGATCGGACCCAGCCAGTTCCAGCGTCAACTCGTCATCGATGGCCTTGCGCAGCTGTCCGAGCTGCCCATCGTCAGATACGTCAAACAGCTCGGCGGCCGAGTCGTTGAGATCGATGGACATGTTCTTGTAGATCACCATGGGGCGCGCAGGATTGATCATCGTTCCGGCGTTGCGCATCAGCGGTACCAGCACATCAGGGAATGTCTGTCCCGAGAAGCGCACATACTGCTCACACAACTGAGCAATGAAGTTCAGATCGGTATAGCGCTTTCCGCCCAGTGACAGGCTCAGCAGGGCGCGATCACGCGCATCGGTGATATCGGCCTGCCCATCCACGGCAGGCGGCAGCAACATGCGAGTCTTGCCGTCCAGCATGCCGGAGAACTGGACACGGGTGTTGCCGGCCACGCCATAGCGATGCAGCAGTACCGAGAACAGCAGGTCGCCAGGCACGCAGAAACGCTTGCTCTCCGGATCGTGTAACGGATTGAAATCCCCGGCCATGCCTTTTGCAAACGCACTGGCCAGATTCGCATCGAAGGAAACAGCGCCATCACTTTCTGTGATGTATCTTGATATGTCCATGCATGACCTCGTCAATCAGCCGCCCATCATCGCAAACACCCTGAAGTGTCGCAAGTGATTGATAGAACTCCTTTCGCATGAGACTTGTGATGAAACTGAAGAACAACCAGGGGTGGTAAAACCCGACGCTACTGCAAGTCTGCACTATTCATCCGAAAGACTCTCCGGACGCTGCAGGCGCGGGAGATATCAGGCTCGGCGACTTCGCTGATGCAGGTCCAGTTGCGCCATGATCAGACCGTCGAAGTATTGCCGGCTGCGGTCGTTGACCTCGACCCAACGCGGGTAGAACGGGTCGCTACGATCATCGAACAAGGCTCGTTCCCAGCCACGCGTACTGCTGACCATGTCCTGTACGCCCTGCTCGCCGAAACGGTGCAGATAACCCGCCATGACACAATCCACATAGCTGAGCAGTACCGGATTGTCCTGATCAGCCAGCGTTCGATTCACTGTCTGACTGCGATAGACCATGATGTTCTCGACACCTTCATCATCCATCTGCTGCAACAGTTCGTCCGACAGATCGAAGTCACTCAGGGGAAGGCTCAGGCGGTCATAACCGGCCTCACGCGCATCGAGCTGCGGCAGATGCTCCACCGGCAACCGTACGACGACCCCATCGATTCCGGCGGGTATCACGTCCTGACCGGCCTGCACCACGACACCGGATGTCGGTTCGATGCTCAGTGATGTACAGCGCTTGTCGCGGGCGGGATCGGTCACACGGTGATCCCAGACGCGTTGCCAGCCATTCAGGCGCGCCGAGTGCGCAACCTCATTGGCAGGGCGAGTTTCCCGATTCACCAGGGAGCCGTAGCCAAAATAGTGGATCCAGTCAGTCTTCATTCACTCAAAACGGTCAGGTTGCGATTGAGATACCGGCGAACAGGCCGCAAGCATCGTATGATTGACAATAGTATGACGAAATCATTCCCATTCCGCCGCCCGGCACAGCTACCGATGCAACTCCTTCGCTTGCGCACTTCACCGGTACCAGTTGCCGCAGTCGCCCCAGGCACCAATTTGCACGTATTTGTGCGTGTATTTCAAGCACTTGTGCGACCGCTACTACTCGTGACACTGCTGTGCTGGCAAGCTTCGGGCCATGCCAGGGGTCTGCGGGCAGAGGAGCAACATGTGGCCGCCCTGCTGGCCTCACAAGTACCCTGGGCCGAATCGGCCGGCAAACGCCAGGCGCACCCACTGGGTGTACAGACCCTGTTCATCGAAAGACAGGAAAGCAAGCCGGCGAACCTTGAGCGCCGTGCCAGAGTGTATCAGTACGATTACACCAGCCAGGCAGCCCGGATGCTGGTCATCGATCTCGATAGTCAGACCGTCTTGCGCGAGCAAGGCATCGACTCCGTCCATCTACCGCTGAGTGAGCAGGAAATCGCCTTCGCCAAGGCATTGCTGGCGCAGAATGACAGCTTGTTGTCGCAGCTGCGTGCCGAACAATCACGGCGTAATGCGAAACCTTTCGCCACATTGGACGAACTGGACGTCAAGGCCAGCATCCACGAACCGCTAGACAGTAATGACCCCTGTTCCGTGTCACGCTGCGCCTTGTTATCGTTGTTCGATGCGAGCAGCACCGTGTTCACGACCGAACCGCTCATCAACCTGAGCCGTCAGCAAGTAGGTGAATTGCACCGCCGATGAGATTTCTGCGCCTGATCCCTTTGCCGACAGCGCTCTTGTTGCAGCTGGCCATGCTGATGAGCGCGCCAGCCAGCGCCCAGCAGACTGATTGCGGTGAACAGTTGGCCCTGGATCACGCCTTTGCCTCTGGTGCCACCTGGTCCATGTGCCTGTCTGTCGAAGAATCACATGGTCTGACCGTACGTTCGGTCAGGTACCGCGCACCCGGAAGCACTTTGCGCTCGGTACTCTCGGAAGCCCATCTGGGACAGTTGTTGCTGCATTACCATGACAGTCGCGACCCCATTGCGCAGATAAACCCCTCGTTACAGCCTCCTCGCAGTGCCGAGTTCACCGATATCATCGCGATGAACGACAACAGCTGCGACGGCACTCGCCTGACTGTCTCCGGGCATGCGGCAGCGGTCTGTTCTCGGGTCAGAGACAACCGCATACTCGCCAAGTACGCCCAACGTCCCGGCATTCAGAGCCAGAAACTGGAAATCAGCAGCGCCTTCCAGCGCCAGACACTGACCTGGACCAGCAGCTTCACCTTTACCGAGGATGGCCAGATTCGTCCCGGCCTGAGCCTGTCCGGACGCGCAGTGCAGACAACACCTGCTGCCGAGTTTGCCCAGGTGATACCCGCAGGCACCGCCCCTCTGACGCGTGCCACGGTGCTGGCCAACTGGCGACTGGCATTCGATCTGGATACGCCGGCCGCCGATCGCGTGGAGCAGTTCGATTTCCCGCTGGATGCGGATAATGGCAACCGCCGTCCCATGCAGGTCAGCAGTCTGAATACCGAATCCCTGTTGGAGGTGGAGCGAGAGAATTTTCGCGGCTGGCGAATCATCGATGCCAGTGGTGCCGGCTACTTTCTCGATCCTGCCAACAGTGGCTTCAGCTACCGCAGCCTCGGCATGGATTGGGCTCAATCGGATGGGGCGGTCAGCGTCTTTCGACCCTGTGAACGACACGCCTGGCTGAACAGCGGAGAGAGCATACCGGGCGCAGGCGACGCGCCTGCGGCGGGCTGCGGCGCCTCACTGGACGATTACATCGACGGCGAATCCCTGCAGGGCAGTCAGCCGGTATTGTGGTACAGCCTGTCGCGCACACTGGACCCGCGTATCGAGGACTGGCCCGTGATTCGTGATGTCGCCTTCCAGTTCGACCTGACGCCCTTCGACTGGACAGCTGCCTCCCCCTTCGAGGTGAACGACTAGTGGCCATGAACCACCTGCAGACATCTGGAAGCAGCACGCCGACAACACCCGCGACTCGGACGCCGAGCCGGTGTCTGACAAGGCTCGCACTGAGCATCATGCTGTCATTGTGTTGCCTCATCGGCCACGAGCCTGCAGGGGGGCTTCTGTCCAGCCTCGGCCTGGGATTTCGGCAGGCACTGGCGGCAGAACCTGCCTGCGAGGCCGAGTTCCGCATTACCGAGACCTTTGCCAATGGTGCTGTCTGGGATATGTGCTGGGAGTCTCGCATTCGTGAGAATCTGGTTCTGAGTGATGTCCAATACAGCGCACCCGATGGCGAGCCGCTGCGGGTACTCAGTTCTGCCAGACTCAGTCAGTTGCACGTGGCCTACGATGACAGCGACGTCACCTACAACGATGTAACGCAATATGGGCTCGGTGGTGGCTATCTGCTGACACTCACCGACGCTGACTGCCCACAAGGTGAACTACTGCCAGTACAGACGCGCCCGGCCATCTGCCGCTGGCGTGGTCAGAGTGACAACGGCTACCGCACGGCAACCCGATCCGTGGAGGCTGAAAGCCTCAACCTGTTCTCCGTCTCCCAGGTGGGGGCATACGCCTACATCATCAGCTGGACCTTCTACGATGATGGCGCCATTGAACCGGGTATCGGCGCCACCGGTGCCCTGCAGCGCAGTTCGTCAAACCTCGACCTGCCTTATGGCCGTGTGCTGCAGAATGACCCCGATACCCTGTGGTTGTCTCATACCCACAATTATTACTGGCGACTGGATTTCGATCTCGGAAAATCGGCCACCGATGACCGCTTTTCCGAAACTCGCTATGTGCTACAGAATGATGGCCGTCGCACTCGCCAGAGTGAGACCTTCGATACCGAACAGGCGCGCCGGATCGACCCGGAAACCCAGCAGACCTGGCAGATCAGCGCTAGCGCTGAATCAGATAGTCCGGCCTATACGATTGAACCGGTACGCCTGGGACATCGCTTCGTCCGCGAAGAGGTAGAACCGTATTCGGCCTATGACCTGTTCGTGACGGTCGCCAACGATTGCGAGCGATTTGCCAGCCAGAATGCCCGCTTCAACCCGGATTGCCTGAATCACGTATTGCAGTATGTCGATGGACAATCGATTGAAGAGCAGGACATCGTGCTGTGGCATCGGGTCGGCTTTCACCATGTGCCGCGCAGTGAAGATCAGCGCAATATGCACACCCACTGGGATGGCTTCGTCATGCAGCCCCAGAACATACTGACCGGCACCAGCTCACTGGCCACCCTGCCCAACAGCCCACCGACCTTTCTGGATCTGATCAATCTGGAGAATGACCCGGGTGATCTCATCCACAGTCATCTGTCGGCTGAAGACCCTGATAACGACATTCTGACCTTCACCGCGACCGGACTGCCGCCAGGCGTACGCATGAACACGCGCGGGCATCTGCAAGGTTCAACGCAAGAGGCAGGCAATTACACCGTGTCCGTGGATGTGCGGGACGACCACTATCAGACCAGCAGCAGCTTTGCCTGGAAAGTGGGCGATGTGCCGGTTACCAGACGCTCGAGCGGCGCGCTCAGTCCGTGGTGGATGGGCATGCTGGCACTGCTGCTGGTCGTGCGTCGTCGCCGAACGATCTGAGCCTGCCGGTACGGCTGTAGCTACATGGATATTTCTCCGTAACTCGCCGTTTCCCGTGCTCGAGAGTACGATGGCTCAGAGCACGGCCGGTTTCTGGAGTCGACTGAGTCACGACCGGCAGGGCTCATCAAGTCTGGTATTTCGATGACGCTCGACGAGGAAACACGACCATGAAAAACCATGCACTGGCGCTACAAGGCTGCCTGTTGTTGATGCTTGCGACCGGCCATGCTCTGGCCGAGGATCGCTTCCAGGTGCTGGTGAAGGACAACACCCTGAGCTGGGGCAGCGATACCTTTGGCTACCTTCAGGTACAGAATGCCAGCGATTGGAAGAGCGTGTGTGAAAGTCAGGTATACACGCTCGAGGACACACCGTCGGGAAACCGTGACGGGACAGCCTGCGGTGTCGCCGATGGCAGTTACAACGTCATCAATCACACCACACGACAGCGCATCCAGGGCATTGTCGTCGGTGGCTCCGATGCCATATATACCGCACCGGCAGTGGACACCATTGACGACGTCTGGGTCGTCTACGACCCCTATCTGGCAATTGATGCTGCCGATGTCAGGAGCGAACTCGACTCGCTACCGGCCCCGGAAGAGCTCTACGCACAGGTCTATTCGCCGACAGCCGCCGAACTGTTCTGGACTCGATCGGCAACACCCGGCTTGCACTATGAGATCTACGCGGGTGAGCAGAAGCTGGGCACCAGTGAAGGCACCAGTGTGTTTCTGGACAGTCTGACACCGGGCGAAACCCTGCAGTTGAGCGTCATTGCCCGCAACAGCGCCGGATCGGCATCCAACGCCACCATGATCAGCCTGACAATGCCCGATGATGGCAGCGGGCCCGGTGGAGAGATTGACGTGGGTCTGCAGACGCCAGAGAACCTGAGGGTCGAGGTCTACTCCGATACCGCCCTGGAATTGTTCTGGGCACGTCAGGGCGCCGGCCAGCAGTTTCAGGTCAGTCGCAATGGCGAGGTGTTGGGTGTTACCGACGGTACCAGCTACTTCGATGGGAACGCCCCGGCCGCCACTGACACTCGTTATGACGTTGCCGCCATTGATGAGCAAGGTGGGCAGTCAAGCGCTGCGAGCATCGAAGTCTCGGCCGCTACAGACCCGGACACACCACTCGAATCCGCAGCCATCACCCTGGCAAACGCCAAGCAGGTGTTGCGAGAGATCATCGCCATTGCCAACCGCAAGCCCTTTGAAGCCGTGGAAGCCGCCATGCAGCTTCCCCATGAAGCGCTCAAGGATCTGTTCATCGCTTCTCGCACCGGCGGGGTGACTGCAGCCGATGGCCTGACCCTGGTGCCCGGCAGCGCCGACATCCCTGGTGGCTCCGCCGGTGGTGACTACAGCTGCGATGCCGGAGGCAGTGCCTCACTCCCCATCATCCTCGGCGGCGGCGATGGCCAGGGCTACGTGTCGAATTATTCCGACTGTGCCCTTCCAACAGGGATTTACAGCGGAGAGTTGCAGCTGTTCCCTGCCACACGCGGCACGCAAAGTTACTACAAGTATGAGGATATCGAGATTCAAGCGCTCGACGATGGCCAACGGGTTTACTACGACTCCGAGCAGACTCGGACCATCCCCTACCGTGATGGTGTCCGTATCAATGACTCCTGGGACGTCAGTCATTATGAAAGCCTTGCGGCCGATGGCAGCACTACGCTGGCCGTTCATGAATTCGTGGGCGAGATGAGCAGGCGCGTCGGCTTGTCCTTTGCCGAACCCATCACCACACTGCAGCCGACGGTCATGTACCGCGACGCCAGCAGCGATATCAGCTTCGATGCCGATATTCCTGCCGTGTCCGATCAGCGCCTGAGCATCACTATCGCATTGAGCTACCAGGGTGATACGGAAATCGAAGAGCCGGTTGATCAATGGACCGAGGGTAGCATCAGCGTCACGGCCGCTGACGGCAGCTCGGTTATTGCAACTCCTGTTCTGGACAACGCGGACACGCTTCGCATTCTGGTTGGTGACGATGTAATCGATGTGCCGATTGATGAGGGACTGCAAGTCGAGGTCTTCGTGAGTCGTTGAAGCTCCCAACGGCTTGACATCCTCCCCTCCCTGAAGGGAGGGGATTCCTACGGCGTTCAAGCAAATGCTTGAATCACTTCAGTGGGTTCCTGCTTCACTGGGGCTGCCTTACTTGCACAGTCGCGCAACTCAGGTCTGACGTCCCCTCCACAGGCCATCACGGCGTGTCCCGCCGCTACAATATTCTTTGCCGCATTGACATCGGCGTTCTCTGCATGCCCACAAGAGACACAGCAGAAGCTCTCTTGAATCTTGCGGTTCTCTTGCGCGATATAGCCACAGCCTGAGCATTGCTGGCTGGTGTAATGAGCTGACACCACAATCAGATCACCACCTGCCCACTTGAGCTTATAATCCAACTGACGGCGAAATTCCCTCCAGCCCTGGTCGAGAATTGCCCGATTGAGACCGGATTTAGCGTTGACGTTTTTGCCCGGAGCTTCTCGGGTACCGGAAGCCGAACGAGACATATTGCTGACCTTGAGGTCTTCGATGCACACCACCGCGTGATTTTGTGCGGGGCCGCCCAGGCTGATGAGGTGTGATTTCTGATGCAGGTAGTCTGCTCGGACATTGGCGATTCGAATAGACAGGCGGGCGATTTTCGCTTTCTGTTTTTTCCAATTGCGCGAATACTTGCACTGTCGAGCCAGAGCTCGCTGTGCATGGGCCAATTGTCGTTGACGTTGTGCAAAACTATTCTTCGGCAAATGAATAACGCCGTCGCTTTGTGCGGCAAAAACAGCAATGCCCAGGTCGAGACCAATCGCTGTTGTCGATGGGTGCAGAGGAGTATCAACCTGTTGTGCAGTTTGTACAGAAAAGAACCACCTACCACCTCGCTCACTGACGGTGATATTACGTAGCGCGCCGATGACATCACGGCTGTTTCGGTAGCGCATCCAGCCTAACTTGGGTAGAAAAATACGATTATTGGCCTGATCAAGCTTGAACTGTTTGGGTTCTGGAAAGCGAAAGCTATTACCACGGCCTTTCTTTTTGTACTTGGGAAAAGCAGCGCGTTTGGCAAAGAAATTTTGATAGGCCCGATCAAGATCTTTGAGCGATTGCTGCAGCGCTTGAGCGGGTGCGAGCTGAAGCCACAGCGTGTCTTCATCTTTACGCCAGGTTGTCAGGCTCTTGCACATCTGGACATAGCTGATGTACTTCAGTTCGGCCTTATGGTTCTGTTGCTGAAGCGCCAATGCCTTGTTGTAGACGAACCGGGAACTACCTGCAAACTGCCACAGTTGGCGGGTTTGTTCACCATTGGGGCGTAGCTCGAATTTGAAGGCTTGCAGACGTTCCATGAGCTGAACAATACACTGGATCGATGACGATTATGCCACAGACACCCAAAATATACTGTAATTATAGACAGCCATCCAGAAATGTATTGTTACTATCGAATCAAGAAAACCATCTAGCTAGGCGAGCAAGAGGCTTCGCCTATAGCGCTATCCATCCCCGCCCTGAAGTACGGGGCTTTCCGCGCGTTGGGGTAAAGCCTTGACTGGCTGACCCCGTGGCTATGCGTATCAGCTATCGCTCTGTGGATAGCTGATCGCCAACACGGCATAGACCAGTTTCTGCTCCTCCACTTCGATGGTGACCTCATCATCCACCTGCTTTTTCAGCAAGGCTCTGGCCAGCGGTGAATCCACGCTGATGAATCGTCGGGCCGGGTCTATCTCGTCGGCACCGACAATGCGTACTGTCATGGTCGAGCCGCTATCGGTCTCCAGCTCGACCTCGGCGCCAAAGAATATCGCATCGCCTCCGGCGCGGCGGTCGATGACTTTCAGGTCCGGAATGCGCTTCTGCAAGTAGCGCACGCGACGGTCGATTTCGCGCAGTTCCTTCTTCCGATATATGTATTCTGCGTTCTCCGACCGATCGCCTTCGGCTGCGGCGGCGCTCAAGGCGGCCGTGACATCCTTGCGCCGTGACCATAAAGCCTTTTCCTCGGCTTTCAGACGATCGTAACCTTCTCGAGTGATATACGGAGACGATCGGGGGCTGGGTGGACGGTAGCGGCTCATGCAGGAAGATCGGTGAATTCGCGAATGTGATCCGATTCTAGCTTACACGCAAGCCCGCTGGCGAGTCAGATACCAGAGACAGCAGCACCCGACTCGCCTTCAGGCATCCCCTGGGTGGCCGATCGTCCCCGCCGATATCGCCGGCAGTCTCGCCATGGAAACAACCGATGATTCGATTCTCGGACAAGCTGGCGGCATGGTAGTGGTAGCCCTCTGCTGAATTGATGTGACCACCACAGTCATCAAAGGCTGCGATGATGTAATTACTCAGAATATCGTTGATACCTGCAGGGGCCGACAATGGTGTCGCGTTCAAGGCCACCCCCATGGTGACATCCTCCCCGCCTTGAATGACGGGGCTTTCCGCGCGTAGGGGTAAAAAGACACCAACAAGCTATAAGATCTCGACAAGGGATCAAACTCTAGAAAAAGGGTATTTCATCAGTGATACGGATACCAAGCGTTACCTACGTACTGTGTGACTCACCGGCCGTGACTCGGCAACCTACGCCATCACACATAAGGCGTCTGATCAGCTCATGCGGGTCGCCGTCGGTCAGCGAGCCGGTGATTTTCGAAGCGCACGGCGATCGTCTGACCGGCCCCGCGGACGACACCAGCGCAGGGTTGTCGGGGACATCAGGCGCGCATGCCGAGCGTCCGGCACGACGACCGGACGCCCCCAGGCCTTGCATGCCTGTCACTGCCTGACCGAATATCAGGGTGCTGATAAAAGATTCGGAGATACAGTCTGGGCGGGTACAACGTACGCGTTCTGTGCGTCTGCTGCCGAGAGAAATCGCTCAGCGACCAGCGCGTCCGTCGCAGCCTGCACCTGTTGGACATAGTCGGTTCGCCCGGCATACAGTTCCTCCAGCGACGCGCGCGGATCTCCTGCAGCTCGTGTCGCGGGACTGACCGCCAATGGAATCGTCGAGCCGGAGGAGACACAGACTTCAGGATTCGCATGCCCTTCCGACCGGATGTTGTAGCCCAGGTAACTCCCCAGAGGCGCTACCACCTCGGGAACACGTATCCCGGAGGTTTCGTTGCCGTTGGTATCGACGGACGGTACCAGTACAGCGTATTGCCTGCTGAGATCGACGACAGGTTCTGCGTTGCTGTAATCCGTCACGAACAGTTGATTGACAAGACCGCCATAAGTGAAGTTCAGATTGATCGGTGTGGCATCTTCGCCGTCAGGAACAGCGATATCGGAGAGGTCCGGAAAGCCTGTTTCGAACTGGTCGCTCGGTACCAGATCTCCCGATGCAACGCTCGGATACCGTGAAGGGGGCGGAGCTGTATCGTTGACCACCCATTCTTCCATCGCCGGGATCAGTGCGCGTTCGACCGGGGCCATCGCAACCGGGCTGGTCGCAAACAGGCACCGGCTTCCTTCATCAGGCTGTAACACCACGCCGGATCCAATTCCTGCTCCACCCGCGTGCTGTGCGCCGGGAACCAGATAGTAGCGGACATTGTCGGGCAGGGCTATATCGGCCCCGGCCCCATCCGTGACCACCAGGGACGCGCGAGCACCCCACCATTCATAGCTGCCGTCCAGTTGCATGATTCTCGGGCAGGTCGTGCTGTCAAGACATTGGTTCATCAGGCCATCAGTGATGCCACTGACCGGATCCGTGATGACACCATAGGTAAAGGGAAACTGATCTCCCGGCTGCCAGTGATCCTCGTGCTGCTTCGACCATCGACCGATCTGGGAAAAACGCTCGTTGGACCAGGTACGTCGACTGCCGGGAATGATCGGCATCATGCCATCAAAGACCTTTTGCCCCTGTGCATCCTTGTTGAATCCCTGATAGAGAAAATCCCGCAGGAACCGGCCCGACTGGGACAGGCCCAGGCCAATCGCGACATCGACGTTGGAGGCGGGATTCGATGGGCAGTCAGTACCGCTGGCGCAGGGCGCGTCTTTCAGATCACTCAGCGGATTGGGATTCCCCTGCTCATCGGCTGACGCGTGACGGAGAAAGGATACGAGGTCCCGGACCGCGGCAAAACCCATACCCGATACCACGGGATCCTGCGCACGATAAACGAAACTGTAGATGGTTCCGGCATCGGGCGCCATCGATGTACCCCCGGGGCCTGGAATGGTGTCAGGGGGCGTGAACTGTACGGACACGTTACCGTCTTCGTCGGTGGTGTAGTCCCAATCGCTTACGGTTGACGATGGCACCGCATAATCCTGTTGGCCGGCATCATTCAGCCAGGATTGGCGCGCCGTGAAAACGACTTCGGATCTGTCGGTCAACGATGCGGGTGGATACGACAGCGGAATATCCGGAACACCCGCGTAGTCGGGAACATATTCCTCCCGGCTCAGACCGGTGATTGATGTACCGTCCTCATTCACGGCGATGGGAAAGTTCGTGCCGATCGCAGAGCTGGCGCCTTCGCCGGATTGTGCTACGCTGCCCTGCCAGCCACTCCAGACCACGGTATAACCCGACTGGAGTATCGAGTCGAACGTACCATCCGGCGCCGGACCGTCGGCCAGATCGCCGCCGCCGATGTATCTGCCCTGAGCAATCCTGCGGCCCCGGTTGACCACGTCGTAGAACAGGATACGACGCGCAGTGGCCGGATCGTCCGGACGCAGAATGACCACGTCGGTCGAGTAGGGCACCATGCCATCCTCGTTCTTCGGCGCCAGATCGAGATCCACGATGCCAGCATTGTCCGGATGCTCCGGATACAGCGTGCCGTGCACGATGCCTGTGATGAGACTGTAGGGCCCGACTTCCCCGATGGACGCGCCATTGTAAGCACTGGCGGTCGACAGCACTTCGAAGTGCTCTATCGTCCCGGATGCAACGCTGTCGCCACCGGCACCCGGCCCATTGTCCGAATCATCGTCGTCACTGCAACCTGCCAGCGCCATGGTTGCAACAGTAATGGCAAGAAGCACGACTCGCCATTGGGTTTTTTCCCTGTAGCTCGCTGCAGCGTTCATGAGTAGGTCCTGGTGAGGTGGGGATATATAGCCTACACCCTTGTATTTTTTTTTCCAACTCTTGCATCAAGCTCGTGAGTGCAGGACTTGCTTATCCCTGTCGAACACGAGGTCGAGGATCCTCGAAAGTGCACGCAGGTTGTATATTCCCGGATTCCAGAGGTCGCCGCAGTGCGCGGTGTCATGACCTGGCTACCTGTTGTCGCGGTAGACCTGCCAGCTTCACTCTACCCGTACCCAACCCCCATTCGCGTCAGGACTCGCAACGATGTAGACTGACAGAATGCCGCATGAAACTACAGGCATGTCCCACGCAGTCGATGCCATCGCGACGCGAAGCCTTGAATCGAACACTCAAGCGTTCTGATACAGGCTCCGTGGCCACCCGGCACTCTGGACAGCTCGATCGCTATTGCCTCCATGCCGACGAACGTGGAGCGTGCATCGCGGAGACATTCGCCGGGAATTTTCAGCTCCCTACTCTACCGACTGAGCTACCAGGCCACAGGTGCTGCGCGAAGCGCGTGTCAGACCCAAAATCCGGCGGCGCCGTCCAGCGGCTTTCCTGAAAACCCTCGACCGACCGATGGGCGATGCCGCTGGCGACATCACCGACGACACAGGATGCGGGTTTCAGCGACCAGCACTCAGATCGACTACCACCTCGAAGCCGCCATAAATGAGCCTCGCCCCATCAAATGGCATCGGATTCTTCTCCTGATCCATGCGCGGATCACCGGTCTCGGGGTTCGCCATCCAGCCTTTCATTGTTTCCATCGCGGCATTGCGCGTTGCCAGATCCGGCCACTCCACCCAGGAAAACACCACGGTCTCATCGTCTTTCGCCTGCACCGCCTTGGGGAAGTCCGTCCGCTTGCCCTCATGGATGTCCTGTCCCCAGCACTCCACCACCCGTGAGGCTCCCAGATCCGTAAAGACGCCATCAGCCAACGTGGCGTGGTCGATGAACGACTGCTTGTTAGCCGTCGGTACGGCTATGACAAATCCATCCACGTAACTCATCGCACTCTCTCCTCAGCCTGGTGGCTGTTCGCTGCGGCTTCGCTGACCGCAATCTCGATCATTTTCATGGTAATCATCGACTGCATTACCCGGTCGGCCTTGTCCCGATCCGGATCATTCTTCAGGTCAAGGAGCGTCCACACCCCTACACTACCAATAGCAAAGCTGGCGGCACGAGATCACTCTTGAGGCGCTGTTGGTCAGTCCTCTTGTCGCCAGTGGGCAATCTCTGTCACCGTCCGTACTCGACTTCCCCACATCGCTGATCTCGTCGGGACACGACCTCGAACCGCTACGTCAACGCGGTTGTCGAATCCGGAATCCGCGACACCGAACAGCAGTTCGATATAGCGTCGCAGATGGCCCACATTCTCCTTGACCACAGCCTATTCCATCACACATACGACGCCTGATCAATCGCCACTGCACAGCCGTTGCCCTACCCACCTCCTCCTTGTGCAGTCTCTATCGACCATCCCTGGCGGGGCGCCCGTGGCTCTTCAGGTAGCCAATACACCGCTGTATAAGCATCAGCCTGTGCCACGACATCCGTACGCCCAAGTGATCTTTTCTCGTAGGCGGCGTTCATTTGCTCAGCCTGTGCGGCATGCCGATAAGTTCCTTTCGGCCTGCTGCCGCGTCGGCATACAATCTTGCACCAACGTAGTTCGGCCTGGCAACCTGGTTGGCGCCAAATCCCTCATTGATGGTTTCCAGTTCAACGAATACGGTGGGAGGCGCTCGAATGGCAATGGAACTTGCCGTGAGCACGTCATCGGCGGTTATGGCGGCACCCGCCAGGTCCAGGGTTCCGAGTGTGCCACCATGAAAGTTGACTGATGCTGCTCCGTCTCGTGCAGCGTATCATTCTCGAAAAACACTACATTCGCAATATCATCTCTACTTGAGGACGCAACCTACTCCAATGCCGCGATGTCCAATGCATCGCAGCCTGCCAGATCCGAGAGGCCACAAGGGGGTAATTCGCGAGCAATTCCGCGTAACGCAGTTCGAAGCCCTTCTTCAAGCGTGGGGTGATAGAACGGCAATCGCAACAAGTCATTGACTGTAAGATTCTGATCGATCGCCAACGCCAGCAGGTGCGCCAGATGCTCTGCTGCTGGCGCGACCATTTCCGCACCGAGCAGTCGCCCACTGTCTCGAGTTGCATAGATACGAAGTAGCCCGTCATTCTCCTGCATGGTTCGCGCCCGACCCTGATTGGCGAAATCCACCTCACCGATCAAGCAGTCTTCCAGATCGAGTTCACTCGCCTTCTTGCCGATGGCGGCAACCTCGGGCGTGCTGAAGGTGATGCTCAATGCAGTCCGACGATCGAGACACACGGGGGAATCGTGAGCGGCGTTGAGTCCTGCGACATGGCCATCATCAGCACCTTCATGCAGGATGGGACGGATGCCGTTGGCATCCCCGGCGAGCAGAACCGGCGTATTGCCAATTCGCATCGTCTTGGGATCAACCTCGGGCATACCCCTGTCATCGAGCGGTACGCCCAGGCTCTCAAGACCAAGCTCATGGACATTCTGCCGCCGCCCCACCGCAACCAGCACCCGATCCACCACGACGTGATGCTCTCCCCACCGTATCTCGACGCCATCAGCGGCCCTGGCAAGATCGACCTCCACTCCCAGATGGATGGCAAATTCTCTGCAAAGCGACGCGCGCAGCGATTCGGCAACCTGGGAGTCCGATAGGCCTGCCATGCGTTCGGCGCCGTCGAATCCATGGACCTCGATTCCCAGCCGCGCCAGCGCCTGAGCCATTTCCACACCAATTGCGCCGAGACCGATCACCCCGATCCGACGTGGCAGATCCTTTTCCTCGAACAGAGTATCAGTGGTGAGAATACGATCATTCAATGCCTGCCAGGGCTTCGGCACGATGGGACTGGATCCTGGTGCGAGCACGATCTGTCTCGCCTCTATCACGCGATCGCCCACTATCAGTCGGTTTGGTCCATCAAGGCGCGCCTGTCCCGCGATGCTGCGCTCTCCCAGGTTTTCAGTCGCTTTCAAAACACCTTCGACAAAATCGTCTCTGAGTTCTCTGACCCTTGTCAGAACAGCAGGAATGTCGACCGACAGCTTATCGCCACCCCTGATACCGAAAGTGTCCAGCTTGCCGCGCGCGTGATACGCGTTCGCAGCCGCTATCAATGTCTTGGACGGCATACAACCTACCCGAGCGCAGGTCGTCCCGTAGGGTGGCTTGTTGATGATGACAAAGTCATCAGTGCGTCGTCGTACTTCGCGCAAGGCCGCAAGCCCCGCTGTTCCCGCGCCAACGATTGCGATATCCACTTTGACACTCATCATCTTCATCCTTGTCTGCTCTGCGCGCCCATGACCACGCATCGCATATCATGTTGCGGAACTGGCAATTGCGCAAGGAAATCGAACGGCACCCCTGGCTCTGACTCCCCCTGGCTCTGACTCCCCCTGGGCCGATGCACTGGAAAATGTCCGGACACGGACACCGTCATTGCGCGTTCCAGAGACACCAGGTGGCGAGCAAAGGCGTCGAACCCGAGCGCATCGCGTGCAAGATACCCGGCGGGTTGTGTACAAGCCCGCCTGTTCCGGGTTCGAACCAGTCGCCACCGTTCTTCTGCCAATGACCTTGGGACAATACGAGATACACTTCTTCAGGCGGATGTTGGTGCACGGGATACTTGACGCCAGGCGCCAGGAGGCTGATACCGACCCAGACATCATCACGTTCTTCCAAACCACCCTTGCCAATTACCGTAGCGTTTGCGTGACCACTGGCGAAAGGTTCACCAATGAGCGCAGCATCGGGCCGATTCCACCAGGCAAGCTGTGATGACAGTTTGCGCATCGCCAGCGCGTGTTCGACAATGTGGGAATTCGAATTCGGTGCAAGCCTTTGCTCCGGGCCTACATCGGAGCCTCCTGTGCTGACGTTCTCGATGGCATCATCGAGCAATTCACATGTTGTCAACCATGCAGGTTCTGGCGAGGCTGGCGGCTGCTCGGTCTGCAGCGCCTGCATGATTTTCTCGGTGACTCGTAGCGCATCACTGCCAGCTTGCGCACTGCCGAGAATGCCACTGTGCAGCGTTTTCAGAAATGCACTCAACTCAGCGCTACGAGCTTTCATTACCTTCTCCTCTGCTCATTTCAACGTACAGGGAACTCCAGCAACAAGGTATCAGGAAATTGCCGGGTCCCTTCCGGACCTGATCTGCTTTTGCAAGACCTCGACAATACCATTGACACAAACATCCAGTATCCACTCACCCTTGTCCCGACTGGCTGCCACCGCTGAAGACAAGGTCCCTGCAGAAGGTGTGCGTTCTGGCACAACCGGGAATTTGTCATACGGAGGGAATTCAGCCCCAAAGAGATTTGACGTAGCAGAACGACCTGTCGGGGCGCTACTAACCCTTGATGATCATGTGCTCGGGACCGTAGGGGTGCGCGGTGATGTTCGTATTGCCACTGTCGTTGATCACCAGGATGTCATGCTCCCGGTATCCACCAGCACCTGCCAGATTGTCCGGAATGGTGATCATCGGCTCCATCGAGATCACCATTCCTGGCTCGAGCTCGGTATCGCAATCTTCGCGCAGTTCCAGGCCTGCCTCACGACCGTAGTAGTGGCACAGCACACCAAACGAATGGCCATAGCCGAAGGAGCGATACTGCAACAGATCTTCCGAGGCGTAGATCTCGTTCAACTCCTTGGCTATATCCGAACACCTGGCTCCCGGCACCAGCAGCTCCTTGCCTCGATCGTGTACCTTGCAGTTGATATCCCACAGACGGATGTGCTCATCGCTGGCCTCTTCGGCAAACAGCGTGCGTTCAAGCGCCACGTAGTAGCCTGCAACCATCGGAAAGCAGTTCAGCGACAGGATGTCGCCTCGCTCGATCTTGCGACTGGTCACCGGGTTGTGTGCTCCATCGGTATTCAGCCCCGATTGGAACCAGGTCCAGGTATCGAGCAGCTCGCCTTCGGGCCAGCTCTTGGCAATCTCGCGAATCATCGTGGCTGTGGAATGAAGCGCCACTTCGCGTTCGCTCACGCCCACCGCAGTTGCTTCCACGCACGCCGCTCCACCGATATCGGCAATGCGCGTCATCTCGGTGATGTGAGCGATCTCCTCATCCGACTTGATCATGCGCAGCTTCATCGACGGTGCAGCAATATCGACAAACTCGACGCCTGGAAATTCTGACTTGAGCAGGTTCAACAGATCGATATTGACATGATCGAATTCGATGCCGATGCGCTTGGCACTGCCCACCAGATTGCGAACGGCGTGAAAGTAGTTGTCACGGCTCCAGTCTGTGTAGGTGACGTTCTCGCCAAACGTGCGGCGCCAGGGCTGACCACCGTCGATGCCGGCACTGATGCTGGTGGCCTTGTCCGCGGTGATGACAAACCCGTAACGCCTGCCGAAATAGCAGTACAGGAAATCGGAATAGTAATTGATGCAATGATACGAGGAGAACAACGCGGCATCGATATTGTTATCGGCCATGTGCTTCCGAATCGCGTCCTGCCGACGCTGCATCTCGGCGGCCGAGAAAGTCGGCTTGGCCTTCTCGCCATTGTTGGTGTAGTCCTGAAAACGTTCTCGTTCCATCTCGACTGACTCCTGCACCGGGTTGACTGTGATGCACCGCACTATCCCTTCTCAGACCACAGTGGTCAAAGGATCATTTTTCATGCAGGCTTTAGTTTTACTTAAGTACTGGTGAGTGGCAGAACTCAAGGGACGGCGACCGGACTGGAAAGCGCGGCTGGGCGAGCTATATGCCTGGACATGAATTGTTCCAGGAACGTTTTTCAAGCACGATAGGCAGGTAACGGCGCACGGTCTTGAAGAGCGATCATGCGACGCAACATGATCTCAGTCAATTCGTGTCGAACATCCGAAAAATCCGGATCGGCATAGCGATTGTCCAGTTCATGCGGATCTGCCTGTAGATCGTACAGCTCGTGCCAGTCCTCACCCTCTCGCAACGACATGCGGTAGCGATCAGTCACCACGGTTCGAATACGTTGCGGACGCTCGAACCCGGTCATTGTCCGTTGGCTATCTTCTTCAACAATGATTGCCTCAGGCTCTGGATCACGCAGCAAGTCACGACCCTGAATTCCATTGAAAGCCTGTACGCCAGCTCGCGCCAGAATGGTCGCGGAAATATCAATGCTCGACGCCAGACCGGAATTAGCTTCCCCGCCGCCCCGCTGCGATGGGTCAAACCAGATGAACGGGACGCGAATGGTGCCCTGGAAGTGCAGCAGCAGTTTCAGCATCAAACCATGATCGCCCATGTAGTCCCCATGGTCAGACGTGAAGATCACAATGGTATTGTCAGCCAGACCCGATTCCTCGAGCTGCGCCAGTACGCGCCCGATGGCATCATCAATCATGGTGATGGACCCGTACGTCAATGCGAGGATTTGACGCGCTTCATCTTCCGTCACGCTGAAAGGGCTCTGGTTATCACGCGGGTCCGTACCGTTTTCCATCGCCTCACGCATTGCCTTGACAGGCGGCAGATCGCTCTTGCCGAATGAAGCCGGCAGTGGCATGTCTGCCGGATCATACATATCCCAGTATTTTCCTGGTGGCGTGAAGGGATGATGCGGATCAGGGAAAGACATCTGCAAGAAGAACGGTGCATCATCATCGGCACGCTCCTTCAACCAGTCCTGCGACCTGTCCGCTATCCACGATGTCGAATAGAGTTCTTCCGGCACCGCTGTTCGCCAGGCTTGCGGTGCGTTGATGCGATCGTCCGGCAGCGCGTTTTCCTCTCCCACCAGACTATCGAAATCGGGATCTTGCTCACGGGCCCACAGCAGATAATCGCCACTCGCAGCATCCGCATGGTCGGCGGCGATCTCGACATGTTCGAAACCGTAGAAATCACCCTCCATACGTTCAGCCAGTGGGCGATCCCACTTCGGTACCACTTCCAGATCGTAGTCTTCCGAATGCCGATCATGCTTGTATGCGTCACGCAGTTCCTTGCGTGGCGTATGCAGC
Organism: uncultured Granulosicoccus sp.; assembly: GCA_947499955.1. Taxonomy (GTDB): domain Bacteria; phylum Pseudomonadota; class Gammaproteobacteria; order Granulosicoccales; family Granulosicoccaceae; genus Granulosicoccus. Next base: position 97,186 of record CANMQI010000004.1, on the reverse strand, counting down.
GCCGGGTCAGGTTGGTATGTATTGGACGCAGGCAGCCCGGTAAAGCTCTGCAAGTGTGATTTACCGATAAGGCCCGTTCGATAGCCTGCGTCTTTCAGTAGCTCGACAAATGTCGTGTGATCGTGTGACAGCGGAATACCATTGTGGCGCGCACCATGAAGCGACGACATACGTCCAGTCATGATGGACGCACGATTGGGCATGCAGATCGGATTGGCCACGTAGAACTTGTCCCACCGTCGACCCTTTTCCGCAATACCATCAATATTGGGGGTCTTTACAATCGGGTTGCCATAGCAACCCAGATGATCGGCACGGTGTTGATCGGTAATGATAAACAGAAAGTTGGGTTTCTTCGTCATGTCGTCGCTCTACTCAATGGTGTTGATCCCCTATTCAGATCCCAGGCAATCAGTGCGATACCCAGGGCCAAAGCCGGCAGATAGAACATCGGACTGATTGCAAGCAATACGAAAGCCGCTACGAACCGCAAGCCCACTTCCAACCATGTCAGCTTGCCTCGGTCATAGGCGGACAAGGCTGAAGAGAAAAGCCAGATACAGAACATGGTTCGGGCAACGATCCAGATGAACGTCCACAGCTGGAATTCCTCCACTATCAGCAGCGTTGGGTAGAAGGCGAAGATGAACGGTATGATGAATTTCGCCATGCCAAGCCGGAAGGACATGAAAGAGGTCATGAGCGGATTGGCCCCCGCAATCGGTGCCGCTGCATAGGCGGCAATGGCCACCGGTGGCGTCAGTGACGATGCAACGCCGTAATAGAACACGAACATGTGAGCGGTGAGTATTGATATACCGAGCGCTTGAATCGCAGGCCCCATGACAAGAATGATGATCAGATAGGCCGGCAGCGTCGGCATGCCCATGCCCAGGATCAGAGCGCCAATCATGGCAACCAGCAGCGCTGAAAACAGGCTGTCGCCACGCACCGAGGCAATGACATTGGCAAGCTTCAGGCCCAGGCCTGTCGTATCCAGAGCACCGACCAGAATGCCGATGGCGGCAATGGCAATCAACAAGGTCGCACCGGATTTGCTGCCTGAGATGAATGACCGCCAGACACGACTGGGGTTCGCGCGTACATCCGGATTGATCACCGACAACACCAGCAACACCACGACCGCGTAGAAGCCTGCCGATGACGTCGACAACCCCATCAACAAGGAAATGACAACCGCAGCAATCGGCCCTGCAAACAGGATCGAATTGATCAAGTCCACTTTGGTGATCTTGTCGTCAACGGACAGGGGTTGAACTTCGATACCCTGCCGCCTGGCTTCAACCGTCACCGCAGTGAAAAGACTGAAGTAGTAGAACAGAGCCGGAACCAGCGCAGCGATGATGATGTTGAGGTATCCAACGCCGGTCAGGTCCGCCATGACCAGCGCCGCGGCTCCCATGATAGGCGGCATGATCTGTCCGCCGGATGAAGCTGTCGCCTCGATGCCTGCTGCAAACGTGGGAGAAAAGCCCCGCTTCTTGATCATGGGAATGGTAAACGTGCCGGTACCCACGATATTGGCCACCGTGCTGCCTGACATCGTTCCGAACAGAGAGGATGCCAGTATGGCCGCGTGTGCCGGACCGCCTCGCGTGCGGCGCGTGGCGAGAAAGGCGAATTTCAGCAAGGTGTCACCGGCACCTGTGCCTTCCAGCAAGGCACCGAATACGATGAAGATGAATACCGTCGCCAGCACGATGTTGGTGATTGATCCGAACACACCCTTGTTGGTGTTGTACCAGAGCCCCTCTGCTACCTCTTTGAGGCTGAACCCGGAATGCTCCAGCATTCCCGGTAGATTCTGCCCGAACAACAAGTAGAGAACAGCGAAGGCGCCAACGCAGAACAGGCCCCACCCCCACAGGCGGCGAGATAGTTCGAGAAAGACACACAGGCCTGCCAGGGCTGGCCAGGCATCCGCATTGGTGACGTCATACAGCGCAGTCTGCATCTGACCCTGCACGAAATGAAATGACCAGATTGACCACAGACCCGCCACGATCAAGATCACATCCATGATGATATGAAACGTGGAGGATGCCGAACTCATCTGTTTCGGATTACGGATGGAACGTGACGCCGCAACACCGACAATCAAGGCCAGTGCAAATCCGCCAGCACGTTGCGTGCTGGCATCAAGAAGGCCAATGCCTGACGTATAGATCGCCATTGCCCCGAGAATTGCGCAGGCAATAACTGACGCCCAGTTGAGCACTCGACTCATTTGAGCAGATGCTCTCGACGGATCTGTCATCTCATCTCTCATCAGATAGAAAAACGGTGCAAAGGAAGGGTCTGATGAAAAAGATCAGGGTGCGCGCAGCTCATCGGGTACGTCGAAACCGGCTTCGTCGTAATAGCGCAACGCGCCTGCATGCAACGGCACATTGATCGCTGTGAAGGCCGTATCCTTACTGACTTCCTTCAGGAAAAACGCGGTGTTCTGCACTTCGGAAATGTTTTCCCAGAACGCTTTTGTGGCAGCGTAAACGACATCATCATCGACACCGGCGTGAGTGCCCAGAAACTGGAAGAAACCCAGCGAGGTGATTTCACCTTCGGTCAGCTGGCCCTTGTAGATGCTGCCATCGAACGTCGCCATGCCTCGGCCCGGCTTGCCAAACAGTGCAAGCATCTCTTCGTTATCTCGCGCCTCATCCGGTATCGACAGGATACGAAATTCACCTGACAAGCCGAATTGTTCAATATTGGCTGAACCCACTTCCGCGGGACGAACCATCATGTCGATCTTGCCATCGGACAATGCTGCATAGCCTTCACCCCAGGAAAGCCGAACAGCGGTGTAGTCCGTACCCGCCTCATAGCCGGTTATCACTTTTATGAGCCCTTCCGAGGTTGCTGAAGCGGCGCCAGCGGGGGGGCCGGTAAAAACGGTTTTGCCTTTGATGTCTTCCCAGTTCTCGATCCCGGATGACGCAAGAACAACGGGATGATAGGCCCCGGCCTTGAAACCGAGAATTGCGCGCATATTGCCTGAGAGTTCCTCCGCTCCGTCAATATTCGCGTACATGGCCTGCTGACCCGCCATGAGGTTGACCAGGGAAGGCACCGCCGAGAAGAACTCGATATCGCCCCGCGCGCCCTTGAGCATCGACTTGGTCAATGTCTGCCCCGCGTTGACTTGAACAGTCACATCCGCCTTGCCCGCCTGATTGGCGAATGCCACGAACATCGTGTGGACCGGATCACCCACACCGGCGGTTTCTCCCTTGTACACCTGTGCCGCAGCGTTGCCGGTAAAAGCAAGCGACAGCGCCATGGTCGCAGCAGCGACGGTATTCTTTAATGTTTGCATGAAGGCCTCCTGGTGGATTTTTTTTATAGCTTAAGCCCTCATCAACATAAAAAATAATGATTTTTTTCTCGGCATATATTACTTTGTGGTATGTATATCGATCCGCGCCATCTCGCCCAACTGTCCCTTATCGTCGAAGCAGGCTCATTTCAGGCGGCTGCTGACCGCATAGGCATTACCCAGCCCGCCCTCAGTCGTAATATGAAAACACTGGAGGATCGTGTCGGTATTCCCCTGTTTGACAGAACCTCCAGGAAGGCTGAACCGACCGACCTGGGCTTGAAGCTGGCACAAGCCGGTATCTCCATACGCACAGCAGAAGAGCAGGCAAGAAACCTCTCCAAATTGGCAGCAGAGGGAACAGCAGGCACGCTCAGGATTGGGGCACCACCCATCATCGCGGGTCACTTTCTGACCAGCAGAATCACTCGATTCATCGTTGATCGACCGCACTGCAAGGTTGATCTGCGGGTGGGCCTCGTTCACGAGCTACGCGAAATGCTGGAGCGTGCTCAAGTTGACATGATAATCGGCCCCCGTGACTTCATAGACCGATCCAGCCAATCGACTTTCACACATCTGGTGGACGATCGCGTAGGCATATTGTGCCGCAACGGGCATGCACTTCATTCTCTGAAAACCATCAAGAGTGCGGATTTGCAACATCAGCGTTGGGTATCCCACTCTCGCGGAAGCATGCTGCGCCATCAAACCGAGGGCGCGTTGATCGCCATGGGATTGGACAGGATTGACATCGCCGTTGAAACCGATTCCATTCGGTCAGTGATGGAAATTCTGCAATCAACCGACTTCATTTCCACGATGCCGATGAAGACAACCGCTGCCTATCTGGGCGACGATCTGGCTTTCCTGAAACTGGACCACCCTCAATTTCATCGACCTATCGGAATAATCAGTAGAAACAACGAATCATCAAGCCCCATCCATAACGAGTTTCAGCAGCTTTGCTTGCAGTACTGAACCACCTGACTATCGTCAGGAAATGCAGCCTGAATACGGCGAGCACACTGGAAGTCAGGACATGGAACCGCAGCTCAAGGGATGGGAATTGTAGGCCCGATTGAAAGTCGGGCCATGTGCTAATCGCAAAAAGCGCTGACCGGCGGTGCCTTGGCAATTCGATTGAGGTGATTCTTCCTGAAACGCCAGATTGTCTGTGATGTCGCCAGCCTCTACAGGGTAATCACGAGAATAATAGCTGTCATCAAATCGTGCTATCGGCTCCGAAATGCCAGCATTCGTCCGGTAGAGCGCACTCCTTTCGTTGAAGCGTATTGTGTCACTACTGCGACGACATGAACACTCGAAGCGGTGTCAACCCTTGAGCTGTGTCCGTGGGAGCTACCACACAAATTCAACTAGTTACATACCAATTCGATGAATATGACAAATGTTTTCAACAAGAATATCTATAAAATCATGAGCTCTTGTTCCGCTACCCTGTGCCTAGAATGCGTTCACACACCAAACACACATTTCTCCGACAGAAGAAATCGATATTATCGTTGAGCCTCGCCAGCGTGCTCGCGATTCCCGTATCCAGCGCGCTTGCAGTGGATGACGTTCCTTTGATGTTCGAATCGTCATCGGTGACCAAGTCTTTCGACGACGGAATTGTTGACTTCAGTGACAGGTTTGGCCATGAAGCTTATATCGATGGCGACAGACTTGCTATATCTGAGGTATACCGGCGACCGGGTTATCCCCAAAGCATTTCATCAGGCGTCGTCTATATTTATGATAGAAACAGCGCCGGTGAGTGGATTGAGACGGCGCAAATCTATCGCAGCGAAACGGGTTACAACGGACAGGAAAGGATAAACCAGTTCGGCAAGGGTCTGATACTGCAAGGTGACCGCTTGTTGATCAGCACAGGTAACGGCGGTAATGATGACCAGCCTGTCGCATTTGTCTATGAGCTGATCCCGGGAGAAGGCTGGGTCGAGACTGCCAGATTGACACCTGATGCTGAAGCCGGTTCCTATTTCAGCTTTGCAAACTCACTGCAAATGCAGGGCGATACCATTGTACTTGGTGCTGCTGGTGAGCCCTCCATTCCGGAGGAACTGTACGAATACCGTGGAACAGCCTATGTGTTCGAACTCGATTCCGGTAGCGGTGAGTGGATAAAGACAGCCAAGCTTGACCGGGATGCTTTTGGTGGGCATGTTGACCTGTTTGGTCGATCCGTTGCTCTTGAAGGTGACACGATCTTTGTTGGCGCGCCAAGCTCTGAGACAAGTCTGGCTGAAAACGGTGGGCGCGTATTCAGCTACAAGAAGTCACCGGAAGGTGAATGGCTCGCCGATCAGGAAATCTTCTATACCAGTGGGCAACGCTCCTATTTCTTCGGCAACAAGATCTTTGCAGACAATGGCGTCCTGGCTATCAATATCGCCACGACTGGCACCTACGAATCCCTGTTCACCTTTGCAGAAGTCGACGGCTCCTGGACCGAAAATGAGTCTCTGCTGCCTGTCATCGGCAGTCTGGGCTATTCAGATTACTTTCTGAATGAAAGATTGCTCCTCGTGAACAACTCTGGCACATACAACTCTGCCGGCAAGCGTGTCAACGATCTCAAGGCCTACTATCAAACCAACGCGGGGACCTGGGAGCTCATAGAGCGTTTCAATGTCAGCGACTATTCGGCTGAGAACTACAACCATCTCTATCTGGGTAATGCGCAGAACGATGGAAGTTTCGTTGCTCATTCCTACGGAAACGGTACCATCTATCTCTTCGAGGTGAACATCGATGATACTGATGGCGATGGTGAAATCGATGTACTGGATAATTGTCCGGCTACGCAGAACCCTGATCAGCTTAATAGCGATGACGATATTCTTGGCAACAGCTGCGATGCAGATGATGACAACGATGACGTTGTTGATAACGAAGATGCCTTCCCGCTGGACTCGACAGAACAGCTGGATACCGATGGTGACCTGATTGGTAACAATGCAGACACGGACGATGACAACGATGGCGTCGCCGACAGCGAGGATGCCTTCCCGCTGGACTCAACCGAACAGCTGGATACCGACGGTGATCTGATTGGTAACAACGCCGATACGGATGATGATGGTGACGGTCAAAGCGATATTGATGAAATGGCCTGTGAGTCGGATCCGCTGAACGCTGAATCCATATCCCCAGACAGTAATGGTGATGGTGTTCCCGATTGCCTGGCTCCGGCAGATCCAATCGAGTCGGCGAATGCAGCTTTGAGTGCGGCCCTGTCAGACGGGAATCTGAGCTTTGGCGCTTACCGTCGCTTCTCCGTATCTCTGGATAAAGCAGCAGACTACCTTGCTGACGGTCGCAACAACAAGGCGGAAAAGGAAATTCGGAAGCTTCTCAAAAATGCCGACAAAAAGAACTCCGGGTTATCTACCGAACTGCAGGCAGAACTTCACGCCTTGCTCGAACCTCTTCTGAGCTGACACCAATCGAGAAAGTGCGCTGGAGTATTTCGCTCCAGTGCGCTATCGCCGCAGCCAGGCCTGTGCAGGGAAGCACGCCAGATGAATCGGTAATCCGAACAGCAGTGCATGGGTTCAAAGGGATTGCTGGAAACCATCATTTTCATAGACAATATCTTATGTTCAATGAACCAACCACTGTCAGATCGGAATAGCGGGCTTGTGTTATTCGTAAGTCAGCGGCAAGAGAACTCGGTGACGCTTGTCAATATTACATGCGCGCACTCCTCTATCGCTTCAGGTTTAGATTTCATCAATGCATTGGAAAAGCGCCGAACGCGTGTAAAGACCAAGAGCCCTGTCTGAATCGTGTTCCCATCTCAGGAGGTATCGTGCATTGAACATATACAACCGCGAAAGTGCATCCCGAGGCTCGGGAAGCCCACGGGTCATCGGCTTTCACGAGCCGGATACCGGTAGTTGTCAGTACATCTGTATCGATGACGAGACACGCGAATGCGCGCTGATCGATGTTGTACTTGAATTCGATCCTGCCGCCGCGAAAACTCGCTCGAAAAGTGCCGAGTGGGCGCTTGAAAAGATTGAAAGCGAAAACCTGAAGCTTGTATGGATTCTGGATACGCACCCACACGCAGACCACATGATGGCCTCGCACTGGCTCCACGAGCACACCGGCGCACCGACGGCGATCGGTGAAAAGGTGAAAGACATCGCCAAGATCTGGCGTAAGCTCTACCACTTACCGGATGCCTTTGATCCGCAAAGCGACTTCGACACGCTTCTGTCTGACGGTGACAGCTTCACGATAGGCAAACTGCCGGTGCAAGTGATGTTGACGCCGGGTCACACCCTGGGCTCGATAGCGTACGTAGTCGGAGACGCCGCCTTTGTACATGACACCTTCATGCAGCCGGATGCTGGCACCTCTCGAGCCGATTTCCCGGGAGGCTCTGCGTCTGAGTTGTACGACTCGCTCATGAAGATTCTCTCTTTGCCGGACGACTGTCGATTGTTCATCGGGCACGACTATGGCACTGAGGAGCGCGAAGAACCCTCTTGGGAAAGTACAGTGGCAGAACAACGCGACGAGAATATTCATGTCGGCGGAGGTGTCTCTAAAGAGGAATATATCAAGCTGCGTAAAGAGCGAGATCGCACTCTGAATCTACCGGATAGAATGCTGCACGTCTTGCAGGCGAATCTGCGCGGTGGGCGTCTGCCTGATCCAGAGGCTGATGGTCATCACTATTTCAAGATCCCGGCCAATCGATTCTGAAACAACTTCAGGTGTGTACGAATTCGGTGACCGGGAAAGTCCTGAACACTGCAAGTGCTCAGCACAATGTCGACACTCAATCGGTATCTAAAATCATGGAGTAAACCCCGATTCGTAGAAAAATCCAAGTCGCTATATGCGACGCCAGACTCAGGCGCATCTATGAAAGGGGTAGTGTTCCGGATCAGAAACGCTTTGATCCGCCGGGCATAAGCTCTCAGGTCCAATGACTGATGGGATAAACGAATTGCCATGACAATTCGCTGTACTTGTCTGTCCGGGATGCCCGGTTTGGCAGCCTTGGTGAGAAGCGCTCTGGACAAGGAACCACTGAGCGGTGATGTATTTGTCTTTCGTGGACGGCGCGGTGATCTTATCAAGGTGCTGTGGTTCAGTGGCGATGGAACCAACCTGTATATCAAGCGATTGGAGCGTGGCCGGTTCATCTGGCCGAGCTTGAACGAAGGTACCGTTAAACTGACAGCCGCACAGTTTTCCATGCTCTGCGAGGCCATTGATTGGCGCGCTCCGGATCGCACTTGGAGGCCGGATGTAAAGAGCGCGTAAACTCGCTTTCCGTCTGATGGCACACGGGTTGTGCTAATGCCACGCCTGCCGCCGATAAGCCAACACCACTACCTGATGACGTCGAGTCGTTGCGTGCGATGGTGACTGCCGTGCAGCAGCAGTTGGTGGAAAAGGACACGGCTCTAAGTGGATCGCAAAGGCTTGTGGCCACAGCAGCATCTGAAGAAATTCCGAGGTGCAATGCAAGCGAATGGGTATGCTGGCTTCAATGCCTTGTACCAGTCAGGCAAAGTGCAGGAAGTGGCTTGTTGGGCTCATGTGAGACGCAAGTTCTATGAAATCGCGAAGAGCAGTCCCGGCGGTTTTGCCGATGAAGTACTGAGTCGTATTGCCGAGCTCTATGCTATTGAATGGACTGGATCCCGAGAGCTACCTGTGCCATGTGCTGACCACAAAGGCGGACCATCCCATGAACCGCATCGACGAATTGCTGCCATGGAACGTCAGCTTGGGCACGGCCGCAGCCGCTTGATCAATTGTTGTTGCTTTGGTCAATGCGGTTCAGGTCAGGCACTTACAATCTATCGTCCATGGGCATCTTTCCTATCGAATGCGTGTCTATGGATCACGCACAGGAAGGAATGAGCATGCCGCCAACACGGTTTATTGCACGTCGATATGGTTCAAGTTTACAAAACCGGAATTGAACGTCACTCGCATGACGTGATTTCCCGGCGGCAACCCTACCGCAGGTAGAACGATACTCTGCCAGACACGCCATCCAGCGTTTGGAATATCCACTTCCTCGGCAATCACCGTGTCTCCGATGCGAACATCCAGGGTCGCAGGGCGACCATTGGGGCTCACTCCATTGGCCACGCGAAGGGTCAGGGTGTAATCGCGTGCTTCGCTCACGTGGACATCGAAATCCAGCCATTCTCCAGATACCGTCCAGCCCACAGAGCAACGACCAGTATTATCAGTGCTGGGCTCCATATCTACATCATCCTGGCGATCGCAATCGGCTGATTGCCCGTCGTTTCCCTGAGTAAGATCGAACGAGTTGTCGTAATTCTCCGCCAAGACTCGGCCCGGTAGAGTGTCTCCGAGCGGCGGACAGGTCTGCAGCGCATCGATCCACTCGGCCAGCATCTTCATACCCTTCTCATCAACGAGTCGGCTGGAAATTGGTGGCATCGAAAATGGCGTCTCACGGGAGCTGGCGCGCAACCACGCGGTTGACAGCTCATGATCACCCGGTGTGACGATGGACTCGATGGCACCGAACACCTCATGAATTGGTTCGAAAGGAGCCTGTCCACATAGTCGTTTTTCCGCAAGCGCGGAGGCATATCGGGCATCCCAGGTAGCGCGACCCGCAGAACCAATACCACGGTGACAACTGGAACAATTCACATGGAGCCATGAACTCGCTCGCTCTTCGAGTGCAATGCTTGCGTCATCAAGCACTGCAACTGTCGGGAACGGTTCAAGCTTTTCCGGTTGTGCTGTATCCAGATAGCCGGCAGCAGCCAGACGATCTATCTGATTTTCACTCGTGTCTTCATGAGTAACGTTCAATTGACGAGACTCCAGAGATAGCGTAAAGCCAGCCTGCTCACCATGGCAACGCATACAATCACTGCGTGAGGGATATTCCCAGGTAAGACCATCAAGCTCACGCACTTGCCCGCTGGCCGGTACCAGTGCCGCCTCATTCTGTGCGTCATCCCAAGCATAGGTGTACCCAGAATATCGTTGCTGGTCATGACGAACCAGAAATCGCGTCTCGATTATCTTTTTCTGCCAATAGAAATGCTTGATGGTGAGGCCGCCTGCTGGAATCTGCCAATTATCAGGATCAGATGTATCGAGTACCTCTCCATCAGGTAGTGCTATCTGCCGTCGCTTGGAAGCGCCATCCGACCAGAACTTTTGATTGATGCTGTAGTCGATAACTCCCGGTGCCGGCACGGGTTGTCCGCCTTCCAAAGATGCGAAACATCCAGTATCGCTAAGCAAGTCTGGCGGACTCGTATTGTCCACCGTCTGATTACGCTCTATGCGGTGAACACCACCGCTGCCAATAGCAAGAACGTAAAGCTCACCATCATTGCTTTCAGCAAATCCAGATATGCCGTACGCAACCGAATTAAGCGGCTGCACATAAAGGGGCTCACTGGGCGACAAGACTGGATCCAGCGTGTAGATTTGCTGCTTTACGTAATCAGCAAAAACATATTTTCCGGACAACTCCGGTATCGCCGAGCCACGATAGCGATAACCACCGATAACAGCAGCACCTCCCTTGTTCGGATAGCTGTATACCGGATCGACGTAGAGTTCGTTACCCGGATCACAAGGCCCTTCGCACATGGGCCATCCATGGTTCTCACCCGCGTTGACCACACTGATCTCTTCGACCTTGTGCGAGCCGACATTGCTTACCCACAGGTCGTGTGGTGCCTCTCGGTCGAACGACATTCTCCAAGGGTTACGAAATCCGATTGCCCAGGCCAGCGAGGGGCCTGAGCCATCCAGATTCGGATTGTCCGGCGGAATGACATAGTCATGCGAGGTAGCGGTCGTGTTCACATCCAGGCGCAGGATGGTCCCGTAAGCGCTTTCTGATTCTTGTGCTCGCATGGGATTTTGATCCCCGTCCAGATTGTCGCCATCGTCACCAACCGAAAAATAGAGATAGCCATCAGGGCCGAATGCCAAAGCTCCACCGAAATGAAGCGGATTGTCCTTCGGTATACGCATCAAGACGACCTCGTCATTGAGTGTCTTGCTGTCGACATCAGTGATGAAACGGCTAAGGCGCTGTTCGATCTGACCACTTGAAGAGCTCACGCCGTAGGAGATAAATACTTGCCTGTTGTTCTGAAAATCAGGATGTACGACCAGACTGTTGATGCCGCTCTCGGCGCTGCGGTGTACGTCGAGCTGCAGTGCGGTGGCTTTGTCATTTTCGGAAACATCGTCATTGGCGGGCAACCAGAGCACACGCCCCCCCTTCTCCGCAAGAAACCAGGGCTGGGTCGAGCTGCCCGGGACCTGCACCATCGCCACAGGGCTGGATAGTTCCAGAGCTCCAAACACCGGCGTGAGTGTCACCGGATCGGCAGGAGCATCACCAGCAAGACACGCTGTGTTGGACTGTCTTATCGCACTTATGACAGGTGTTTTTCCTTCGAACCAGTGGTCCGAAGCCGCCGGCTCAGCTTCTTCGTTCTCTGTCGCACCCAGAACAGGTGGTTCCTGTGCGTGGAGCTCTGACCCCGATATGGAAGAGTCTGTACACCCCGTCAGAACACATGGCAGGATGAGCACCATCAAATTCCGCACCATCCAGCCAGAGCCCAGCCTGCAAGGCCGTGAATAGATTGATGTCATTATTGTACGCCACTGAAGTGAGACTACAACAGACAGCAGAATTCAGGCCAGAGCGTGCATGAGGAAAATCCAGCGCCGCTACAGCGCTGTTGTACATATACGAGCAGAGAGTGGCGGAGTTCAATTACCCTTGAGGCTGTCGATAATGATGGATCCATTGATCGATCCACATCGAGAATTGCGAGGCACCGAGAAAACCTCTGTGCACGACAGCATTCACTGGTCCGTCGCGTTCCATGTCCGATTGAGGCTGAACAAACCCGAGGGGAGGTTCACGCATGGCAACCATGTTTGTACGCGACTGACACACTACCTGCCGCCGGTTACGCTCTGATCGATGTCGCACTTGAATTCGACCCTGCCTCGGCCAAGACTCGTTCGAAAATTGCCGGATGGGAACTGAAAACGATAGAGAGCTCAGCGCAGCACTTGCCTTGTGAACATGACTCTGGCATAGTTCGCGCGTCTTGAAGGCACTGACCGATATTTTCGGTCGTGCATCAAAACGGTATAGGGGAGAGATCAGCAGAGTCTGGGACACAGTAGTGTGTTCAAGGCCGGTGCTGGCGCCGAAGGAGCAACACCCAGGAAACTCTCAGGCAAGAAGGACCCGATACCCGACGAGACATCTGGAGAGAGATGCTCCTGGATACTCAGGCGCATCCACCGAAGGGGTAGTGTTCTGGATCAGTAACGCTCTGATCCGCCGAGCATAAGCTCTCAGGTCCAATGACAGATGGGATGAACGAATTGCCATGGCAATTCACTGTGTTTGTCTATCTGACTGGAACCTGACCATGAAACATATTGCTGTCATTGGCGCCGGAATCACCGGAGTTACCACCTGCTATTCCCTGCTGCAACGCGGTTACCGCGTAACCGTATTCGATAAGAACCGCTATGCGGCCATGCAGACCTCGTTTGCCAATGGTGGGCAACTATCTGCCTCCAATGCCGAGGTCTGGACGCAGGCATCTACCATCCTGAAAGGCATCAAATGGATGCTGAGAAAGGATGCGCCACTACTGGTAAACCCCAGACCGAACTGGCACAAGTATTCATGGATGGCGGAGTTCATGAGCAACATTCCCCACTACGAAAAGAATACTATCGAATCTGCCCGACTGGCCATTGCGGCCAGAGAGCATCTGTTCTCCTGGGCAGAACGTGAGAACATCGATTTTGATCATCAGACGCGAGGCATTCTGCACTTGTATCAGAACCGTGAAGGTTTTGATCATGCAACCCGTGTCAATGACATGCTGGCCAAGGGTGGTCTTGAGCGCAAGGCAGTCACCGTCGAAGAAATGAAGGTCATCGAGCCTGCATTGGGCGGTGATCTGTATGCCGGTTATTACACACCTAGTGATTCAACTGGCGACATTCACAAGTATACGCGTGGACTGTCAGCTGCCTGTGAGCGCCTGGGTGCCGGTTTCATCTATGATTCATCCGTCGAACAGTTGCATCATGACGACACTCATATTCGCGTCGAATTCTCCAATGATGCCATGGCAAGCAGCGAAGTCCGGAACTTTGACGGCATCGTGATCTGCGCTGGCATAGAGAGTCGTCGTCTGGCCGCGCAGATGGGCGACCGTGTGAATATCTATCCGGTAAAAGGATATTCCATTACCGTCAATCTGCCTGATGAAGAAAGCCAGTCAGCCGCTGCCTGGGTCAGCCTGCTGGATGATGATGCAAAGGTGGTCACCAGCCGGCTGGGCAAGAGTCGTTTCCGTATCGCGGGAACAGCAGAATTCAACGGAATCAACTACGATATTCGTGACGACAGGATCAAACCTCTGATCAACTGGTGTCGTCGATATTTCCCACGCGTGGATACCGAGCACGTTGTGCCATGGGCCGGGCTACGCCCCATGATGCCGAACATGATGCCGCGCGTCGGCGCCGGTAAACTGCCTGGCGTTTACTACAACACAGGCCACGGTCATCTTGGCTGGACCTTGTCCGCAGCGACTGCCGAAGCTGTGGGAGATGTCATTTCTCACAGCCTGCCCACACGCCAACCGTATTCTGTATCCAGCCCGATAGCAGGATCAAGCGCTCTGGCTTGAGGCACAGTCTTGAATCTCAGGCGCGGCCGGCACTTTGTCCGGCTGCGCATTGAACCCTGCCTCTCCGCCTACCTGAGTGACTGGCCAGATTTCACTGTTGGCAATACCGAGTACAGAATTTCGGTTACGCAGTTCCGGTAGCACCGACAACACAACGCAACGTCAGTTGCGATGATGGCCGGTAAGGGTCAGTCAATCACTTGACCTGATTCAATGGAAAGTCGATGATCGGCGTGGACACATTGTCCTTGCGAATACGCGCCAGCACACGCTCGGTTTTTTCCATGGTGCCATCGGAGTTCGTTTTGACGATAGCGTAACCTTCGGTGACTCCGTGGTACATATCTAGTGCCAGAATATTGATCGAGTCGGCCGACGCTATCAGACCCAATGAGGGTATTGACAGACCGAAATCATCACTGTCTGTCCCCATGGAGTTGAAGAACACATCAAGCTCGTGCTCCGTCTCGTCACCGGGGGCTGCCACCTTGATTCCGTGAGACAGATTCAGCTGGGCATTGATCAATCGCGTTGCATAGTCCAGTAACGGATGTTCTCTCAGAAAATGCACCCGCAGATGGACTGTTTCGCCTTCCAGCGCCGAGATTTCAGGCTGCGCGGTCAGGTCTTCTATGAACTGATCCAGACTGTAGGTAACCAGACGCTGTGCGGTGGAGCCTTCCAGCGTGGTGGACACCTGCCGCGTCGAGCACCCGACCATGACACACGCTGACAGGAGCGCAACGGCGAGGCGCGCGGGACGGTGATTCCGTAATAGACGTTGAGTCACTGCTGTCAGGGCTCCTGGTGCAAATCTGGATTTGTTTCTGTGACCTTGAGAATAGTATGAATTTCATCGGCTGCAAGGTGAAACATCGGAGCTGAAGTAGCCACTTGACAGGTCCGGGAATTGGATCCGGCCGGTTCTGTCGACTGCAATGCATGCAGGTCCCGCCATGAATATCAGAATTGGCAGATCCCTATAGATAATCATCCAACACATCAGGCCGTTGCCCTGCCATCCCGTCCTCCTCCCCCCGTATCATTTTGCGAAGATCCGTCATAAGCTGATCCGTTGTCCGAATACTGGCAAACTCTCCGTCCAGATTGAAGAGTGACATGGACAACACCTCTTCCGGT
The DNA here is from genome assembly GCA_947499955.1 of uncultured Granulosicoccus sp. Lineage (GTDB taxonomy): Bacteria > Pseudomonadota > Gammaproteobacteria > Granulosicoccales > Granulosicoccaceae > Granulosicoccus. The sequence goes on along the minus strand of CANMQI010000004.1, from coordinate 81,958 downwards.
GTATGAATCTGTCCGTCCGGACCGGCGCCACCGCAGGCCCAGACGGCATCTGATACGTAGTACACCTCAAACCCGAGATTGCCTGCCATCCGGCAAGTTGTCTCCACACAATGATTTGCCGTCCCCCCACACAATACAAGTTGTGTCAGGGCGCGGTGTCGAAGATCTGCTTCCAGCGTCGTACCGATAAAAGCACTGTTCACATGTTTGATGTACACAGGCTCATCGCCAATTGGTGCTGCAAAATCCTGAACTCGTGAACCGGGTTTATCTGCTCGAAAAGCCGATTCTTCGTCCTGCGAATGGTGGTGCACGTGAATGACAGACCCCTGCTCTTCTCTGAACTTCGTAAGCAATCGAGCGATATTGTTTTCCGCGCATGGTGTGCTGCGGGCAACTCCGGCCTTGTCCCGATGTACAAATGCCATTTGGACATCGATAAGCAGCAAGGCCGTCGTCGCCATTGAAATCTTCATTGTCTTGCTCCACCCCGTTGAAAACTGTCTGCAGGGTGGAGCTTGACACACACCGACTCCTCGCTGGCCATCATTGACGCCAGAACGGCTTGCGCTCTTCGCGCTGCACATCGTACCGGGATATCCCGATATCCTTGAACGTGTCGTCCGGCGATTCGATCAGTTCGCGCAATTCACTTCGCTGTCGAGACCTTTGCAACCAGAGACTGACGGTTAGAAAAAATGACTTGTTCTCCAACTTCTTGCCCTCTGAAGTCGTCAGGCAAGAAGGACGCTCCAGTAAGCATCCGACCCCAGCCAGGTCATCTGCAGCGCGGCTCATCGGGCTGCCCCCGTTGACAGCATTGCCTGATTACATGTCAGGGACACACCGTTTCGGCTACGATCCTGTGCAGCCAGTACATCGGCGGCATCAAGGCATTCGGTGGCTGACGAACCGCTGACAGTGGACACTCCGGAGACAGGACCGAAAACGGCCCATGCGCTGATCCCGGCAGCAAGCGCCAGCATGGTGAGTGTCAATTTTCCGTATCGTGCTGATTCTTGAAGTGCGTACATCTCGTTTCCCCTCTTGTTTGGCTTGGGAGAATGATCGGCCGTTGCATTGAATCAATCAAACGAATAGTATTTAAGCCATACATCAATCTTGCTGATGCAATCACATGCAAATGAATCTGGATACCGAGCTGCTGCAAACTCTGGTTGCCATTGTTGACAGTGGCAGCTTCAAGGCGGCAGCCAAGAATGTGCACCGCACACAGTCCGCCGTCAGCATGCAGATGAAGCGGCTGGAAGAAATCGTGGAGCAACCGCTGTTCGAGAAGCACGGTCGACGGTCCGTATTGACCCTGCACGGGCAAAACCTGCTGCTCTATGCCCGCAGAATACTGAGCCTGCAACAGGAGGCACTGGCGACGTTTCGCAGCCCGGAAATTCAGGGTGAGGTGCGTATCGGCGTTTGCGACGACTACGTCCTGAGCTTCATGCCTGCCATATTTGCAAGCTTCGCCAAGTCGTTTCCCAATGTGTTCATTCGACTGGATTCGCAACCCAGCAGCAAACTGATCGAATCCACCAAGGGAGGTGATCTGGACTTTTCACTGGTCAACGTCCTTCATGGTGATACGGACTACGAAATACTGACCAGCGACCCGCTTGTCTGGGTAACGTCACGTAATCACTCCACTCATGAGGTATCGCCTCTGCCATTGGCCATTGAGAGCAATTGCCTGTGGGGCCGGTGGGCTCAGAAAGTGTTGAATGAAGAAAACCGGCTGTATCGTGTCGGTTACTCCACGTTCAATATCGCAGGCATCGTGGCCATCATAGAAGCAGGCCTTGCCGTATCAGTGATGTCCCGAACCTCAGTCCCGCCACAGCTGCGTATCCTGCAGCCGGCAGACGGTTTTCCCGAGCTGCCACACACACAAATCGGTCTGGTTTTGAGCAGCGGAGACATGTCACCGGCGGCTCAATGTCTGGCAAATGCGGTGCGTCAAAGCATGACGGCGACGTCCATTGCTGCCTGATTCGAGCACATTCGTGCTGAAGTCTCGTCGTTTCCGACTTGTAGTTTCAGCCCCGGACAAGGTTGGTGATGCGCGGTACCCACGGCCTCCAGTTCAGTATGAAATATTCATGGAATACGGATTTTGAATGAAGCTCAGAGATATAGACAAAAAACGCTACAGCAAGCACTACAAGATCCTATTTGCTGTCATCGTCACCGAGTTGCTGATCGTGTCGATTGTGTGTTCGTCACTACTTATCAGCTGGTTCAGCACACCCGAAGAATCCCATTTCCTGTTGAACATCGCAGGAGTCGTGTTTGCGGCCCTGATAGTTACTTATGCGCTCTACCATTTCAAGGATCACCCGTTCATGAACGAAGTGGCCTATGTCTGGAATCTGAAAAGACAGCTTGATCAGATTGTCCGCAAACAGCACAAGATCGAACCGTTGATGGAGAACAACAATGTAGATGCCATGATCATCATGAACTACATGTACAAGGGATCAAAACAGCTATACGAACTGGATGACAACACGATTACCCTGGATAGTCTGGCGTCCAGGTCCAGACTCCTGGATATCAGGCTCGCGGAGCAGAATCTAACAGTGTCTACCGATGACTATCACCCTGATCTGCTTGGCCAGTTTTAAGCAACAGCGGTGTTTGACGCGGCCACCGGCAGCTCGATGCCAGGCAAATGCGGTGCGTCAAAGCATGACGGCCACGTCCATTGCTGCCTGATTCACGACCACTGGTGGGCAGGGTTTGCAGTGCTCCCAGCAGGAATTCCAACCAGAATCCAGATCGGTTTTAATACCCGAATCCTTGCATCAAAAAGGTCAACTGACTCTCGAGACTCTGTATACACTGCGGCCTCATCCGCCTCCTCGCCCCTTGGCATCTTTGGATCGCGGTTTACCCAGGAACACCCCATGAGTCCGTCATTCTCTCCCCCCGTTCGACTGTCAACCGCATTGCTTGTCAGTGCCACTCTTCTTGCAGCCTGTTCCGATTCAAGCGACCCGGTAGCCAGCACGGCGGAAGATTCGGTACGTGTTGATTTTGACATGGAAGTACCTGCCTACGTCTCCGAGGAACTGCAGGTTAGCCTGGTCTGGGGCGACAAGGACATTACGGCTGGATGGACAGGCGACGAGCTCTGGTCAGCCAGTGCCGATTTCCCGGCTAACACATCAAACCCTCTGGTAGTGACGTTTTACGATCGGAACGGCGAGATTACATTGGGCAGTTTCGAGGAGAATTTCCGAACCGGGAACGAAGCGCTGCAGTCGTTCCGGATTACCGCGAATCAGTTCGACACCGAACGCTGGGACAGTGACAATGATGGTGTCAGCAACATCAACGAATTGATAAACGGAACAGACCCCTTGCTGGATGAAACCACGCAGCTGGAAATCAGAGAGTCATACCACGACTTGACGATTCCTGAAGCCGTTGGTGCGCTGAATTACATATCGGGTTACTTCGAGGAAATACTGCCCGGACAACGACCCTACTCGGAGCAGAGTGAATTTGATCAACCGTTTGTTCGCGTGCCCTTCACAGCCGGCGAATCTCAAGCCGTCATGATCGATATCGATGAGAATGGCACTGGCACTTACTCTGACCTGTCCAGGAGTGAGGACTTCGATACTGTTCACGTGGAAAACAGAGTCGCCACACGAAGCAACACCGACGACGTCATCACATGGACGGGCAACAACGAGTTCAGCGACAGTAGTGCAGGTATCACCACGATCACGGACTTCAACACGGAAACCCGGTTGCTCGACACGCAGGAACGCAGGCAGACCGGCGTGATTGAAAGAATGCGCAGAGGCTACGGTGATGATGGAACGGTGCGCATTACCTACACACTGACAGGATCAGTCATCGATTCATCATCCATGTGCGAAGCCACGGCGGGTACGGTCACTTATGATCGAGGAATGGATTCAGTCGGAATAGCCACGATTTCCAAGAGCCTACAGGATCAGTTCTGGAAGGTAGAGGTCACGGGTGATGGTGCGACACCCGATCGGTATCTGATTCAGAACCTGGGAACCGATTTCTACTGCGATTTTTCTGAACTGTAGTCGTCGCAAGAACAGCTTGCATGAACTGAATTGTCGAGGAGCCGAATTGCCAGAGCAGTTCGGCTTCGACAGATGGGGCTTCTGCAAAGATGCGGGGGTGCCGGTATTTGAGTATAACGACTGCAATTCCCTCGCCTACACTGCAAAACAGGCGACTCGCCCTGCCAACTTGCCACTACTCCGTTCCGGCGTCTCCTGCAGACAACGTTTGCTTGCCAGGGGGCAGCGCGGATGAAAACTGCAACCTGGCGGTGGATCAATGGGGCTGGGAATTTCTCCCGTCATGGCAGGGCGATCCCGTACCGGGTTTGCCAGATTCGGAATCGTATCCAGCAACATTCGTGTGTACGGGTGCATGGGATTGTCGAACAGTTCTTCCTTGGAAGCCATCTCGACAATTTTCCCCAGATACATGACTGCAATGACATCGGCCATATGCCTGACGACAGACAGGTCATGACTGATGAAGAGATACGTCAAGCCAAATTCTTTCTGCAGGCTTTTCATCAGATTGAGTATCTGCGCCTGCACGGACACATCCAGTGCGGATGTCGGTTCATCGCAGACCAGAAACTCGGGCTCACCGGACAAGGCTCGTGCAATGGAAATACGCTGACGCTGCCCTCCAGAGAACTCATGCGGATATTTCGAGCCATCACCGCTGCTCAGTCCCACCGTTTCCAGTAGTTCGTTGACCCGACGCGCAACATCGGGCCGGGACATGCCGGGCTTCAGCGTCCTGAGAGGCTCTGCAATGATGTTCGATACACGCCACCGGGGGTTGAGGCTCGCGTAGGGATCCTGAAAAATCATCTGCACACGAGAGAGATCTCCACGATAGACGATCTCACCGCCTGTCGGAGTCTGAAGCCCGGTTGCAAGCTTGGCGACAGTGGACTTGCCGCACCCACTCTCACCCACCAGAGCCAGTGTCTTGCCTCTCTCGATGGAGAAATCCACACCGGCCACCGCTTCAAGAAACTGCCGTGACCGGCCCTCCAGCATACGGTTCAACCAGGGGGCGGAGACGTCATAACTTCTCCGCAACTCAAGGGCTTCAATCAGTGGTACATCCATCATGATCTTCTCTCTTCATCGACTGACCAACAAGCAACGCCTGAGTGTGACAACTCTGGCACCTCGACAAAACACCGATCTACGTGTCGACTGCAACGTGGGTTGAAAGAACACCCCTGAGGGATATCCGTCAGGCGAGGCATATTGCCCGGTATCTGGGAGAGCTCCTTCACATCTCCTGTCAGGCTGGGTATCGCGCCCATCAGACCTACGGTGTAAGGGTGCCGCGGTGTCTTCACCAGTGCCTCGACCTCCCCTATCTCAGCCAGCCTGCCGGCGTACATGACACCGACCCGGTCCGCCGTTTCCGCAATGACTCCCATGTCATGGGTCACCAGCATGACCGCCATGCCTCGCTCCTTGCACAGACGCTTCAGCAGCCCTGTAATCTGCGCCTGTATGGAGACATCCAGAGCCGTTGTCGGCTCATCCGCGATGATCAACTCCGGCTCGGCACACAAGGCAAGCGCTATCACCACGCGTTGACGCATACCACCGGAAAACTGATGCGGGTAGTGATCAATCCTCACGGTCGGTGCAGGGATACCCACTTCACTCATCAGATCCAGCGCGCGCTGGCGTGCTTCATCCTTGCCAACCGAGAGGTGTTGCCTGATGGTTTCAACCAGCTGATCCCCGACAGTGAAAAGAGGGTTCAGGCTGGTCAGAGGATCCTGAAATATCGCCGCCATACGCTTGCCACGCAAGACTCGCAGTTCGTCATCGGACAACTGGTCGATACGCTGCCCCGAGAGCCATATCTTGCCGGAAGCTATTCGGCCGGGTGGTTCCAGCAGCCCGAGAACCGCCATGCCTGTCATTGACTTGCCTGCGCCACTTTCGCCGACAATGCCCAGTATCTCTCCGCGTTTGATGGAAAGAGACACACCGTCAACTGCCGTCAACACGCCTTTTCTCGTCGGAAATTCGACCCGCAGGTCTTCAACTACCAATACGTCATCAGTCATGCTGCACAACCCTCGAGTAGCTTGTCGAGAATATCTCTTCCACCGGAGGGTGGTTCAAGGTTCGTTCGGGATACAGAGATACGATCTTGTCGAACTGTTTCTGTGCCTGCATCCAGTCCGCATCGTTATCGACGCCGGGGATCTCACCATCAACCAGAACATGCCGACCATGAATGAAGACATTGCTGACATCCCTTCCACTACAACCGGTCATCAGACTCTGCACCGGGTCAGGCCCACGTAATGTGCGATCCAGTCTGATGACAGTGATATCCGCACACGCGCCGATCTCCAGCCTGCCCAGATCCGGGCGCTGCAATGCAGCGGCGCCTCCCAGAGTGGCCGCATCGAAAAAAGTCTCACTTCTGCAGCTATCAACTCCACCTTCGTCGACAAGGCGATTCATGATGACGCCCTGCTGCAGATTCTGGATCATGTCTGGCGGCCAGGTGTCTGTTCCCATGGCCATGTTCAGGCCGCGCTTGCCATAGCTCGCGAACGAACGAAGTGCACTGCCGTGACGCGCCGATACCACTGGGCAATGCACGATGGTCACATCTGCCTCGGCGGCCAGATCGATATCGGTATCGCTCATGTACACCCCATGGGGGAGCAGGCAGCGTTCGGATAGAAATCCGATTCCATCCAGCCATTCGATAGGGGTACGTTCATACCTCTGTTTGACCAGGGCTAGCTCTGTCAATGATTGACAACAGTGCAAGCGCACCGGGATCTTCAAACGCTCGGACGCCTCGGATGTTCTTTTCAGCAGCGTCGTGGTACAGGTTTCGATTCGATCCGGAGAGAGCATGCCTCTTATCAGAGGATTGTCGCTCGCTTCCATCCGCTGAGCAAATTCCACCGCCGCATCAAGCTCTGCCAGACCGCGTTCTTCATCGAATTCCGCCAATATCTGTCCATCACTTTCCACCACCTGATTGCCAGTACGAAAAGCAGGCCCCAGGTACACCCTCAGGCCCAGGCTCTCTGCAGAACGAGCGGCGCTCTCGAATTCCTCGACTGTCTCTCCCCACTCCCGATAGAACAAGGAAGCGATGGGCAGGGCTGTTGTAATGCCGTTTCGTATCAGTTGCGAAAAGGCAAAATGCTTCTGAAATGCAAGCTCCTCGGCCGTGTACATCTCATACGGCCCTCTATCCACATAGCTTCGTGGCCAGACACGACCTTTCAACGCGGGTGGTGAGTTGTCATAGGACAGAATCGTGGTATCCAGATCGGAGAGCGCATCCAGATCGATGAAGCCCGGGGAGATGATCGCCTCGCCGTAGTCATGACGGGTATCCACCTGCCCCTGATAGCCATGGCCAACATGGACAATACAACTCCCACAAAATACGACTTCAGCGTGTTCAAGAACAACGTGCGATCCGGCAGCGTGTCCGATGACCCAGCGCGCAGTGAGTAATGTATATGAATCACTCATGGCGACTGCAGCAGGCATTGGCCGTTTTCCGCCACCGTTCTACCACGCTTCATTACACGCTTTCGTACGGGCCTGCTGGCGATGACCTCAGCCAGGCTTTCACCCTCCACCAGCACGCAATCAGCGTCACATCCTGGCGTGATGCCATAGTTGTCGATATCCATCGATGTCGCTCCGCCATGGGTACAGACGTCCAGCGCAACTTCAACTTCATCATCGCGTCGAAAATTGTTTCTCTGAGCGAGGAACATGGCTCGCTCCAGCATGCAGGCATTGCCAAACGGCCCCCAGGTGTCACGTATCCCATCTGACCCGGAACACACGACCACGCCTGCTTCACGCAACTCCCTGATGACAGGCGCAGTCACTGCAGCGGGTCCAGTGGTCATGATGCGGATACCGGCCTTCGCCAGCTGTTCGGTCAGCTGGGCAACTTGCTGACGATCTGGCTGACCCAGGCAGAAAGCATGGCTTACCACCACCTGATTCTGCATACCTAGCGCAACTGTGCGTTCGATGATCATTTCCATTGAAAAACAACCCATTTCACCGCGTTCATGCAGGTGAATATCGAGGGGTTTGCCGTAACGTTCGGCGAGCGAGAAAATGGTATCGAGATGCCCCTTGGGGTCACGATCGATAGCACAGGGGTCCAGACCTCCGACCACCTCACAACCCAGCTGCATGGCTTCATCCATCAGTTCTACGGTTCCCTTGCGAGTCATCATGCCCGACTGGGGAAATGCTACCAACTCGATATCGATCCAACTGCGCATTTTCTGCTGCGTCGCCATGACGCCTTCGATACCCTTCAGGCCGTGCACAGTATCCACGTCCACATGACTGCGAATATGGGTACTACCCTTGGCCATGGAGAGAATGGCCTGCCTTTCACTCTGTACCTGAGGATCAATGCCCAACGCTATCTTGGAATTGCGTTCGTTGGTGATCTTGTCCAGCAATAGCGGGCCGACTTCATTGCGATACCAGGGCAAGCCCAGCAGGGACTTGTCCAGATGAGTATGCGCTTCCACCAGGCCCGGGATCAGAATGGCATTGTCACCATCAATAGTTTCAATGTCATCCGGAACCGCCACATCGGCTTCAGCAAACCTGCCATCCACGATCAGCATGTCGGTGACAGGGCCTGACATCGGCCTGACGTTTTTCAATAAAACTGAATGAGTCATTTCAAGAAACCTATCGAAGTTTGGGGTTCAGGGCGTCGCGCAGCCAGTCACCGATCATGTTCACCGAAAGAACGATGAGACACAGTTGTATTGAGGGAAACAGGACCACCCACCAGAGGCCCGAGAAAAGGTACTGATTTCCTATGCGGATCAAGGTGCCCAGAGAAGGCTGATCGGACGGCATGCCTACACCCAGAAAGCTCAGGGTGGCCTCAGAGAGGATGGCCAGACCGAAATTGAGTGTGGCTGCCACCATGATGGGTGTCAGCGTATTGGGCAATATGTGTTTCAGAAGAATTCGCCATGGACGTACTCTGATCAGTCGCGCTGCCTGTACGTATTCCTTGCTCTTCTCCACCATCGCTGATGCCCGCACTGTTCTGGCGTACTGAACCCAGGAAGGCACGGCAATGGCTACCACCAGAATCATGCTGGTCAGAGATTCCCTGACACTCGTTGGCAGAGCCTGCGCGGCCATGGCGCTGATCAATATCGCAATCAGGATAAAGGGCATGGAAAGCAGAACATCGCCCAGACGCATCAGCACATTATCGACCCAACCGCCGTAATAGCCGGCGATCAGCCCCAGCGTCAAACCAACGCTCAGAGCCAGCAGCACCGACAAAGCCCCGATGGTCAGGGAGGTTCGTGATCCGTAGAGGATGGCCGAATATAGATCCCGGCCCTGGACGTCAGTCCCGAGAGCATAGGGCGATTCTCCCCCTTCCAGCCAGATGGGTGGTAACTCGGAATTCATGAGATTCAGCGAGGCCAGATCATATGGGTTCTGCGGTGTTATCCATGGAGCCAGGACACTCGAGATAACCACCAGAGCCAGCAGGATGACGGCAAACATGGCGGAAGGCCGCTGGGTAAAACTCCACCAGAGTTCGCTGTCCCGCCACCGATTGATTGCGACCAGTTCAGTGGCCATTGGCTACTCCTCCTTTGACAGATGCATCACTACGCAGGCGGGGATCCACGTACGCATAGGTAATATCTACCAGCGTGTTGATCAACACGAATATGAACGAAACCAGCATCAGATAAGCTGCCATGACAGGGATATCCACAAAGGTGACCGCCTGGATGAACAACAATCCCATACCGGGCCACTGAAAGACGGTTTCCGTCACCAGCGCAAAGGCGATGAGGTTCCCGATTTGCATCCCGGTCAACGTGATGACAGGCATGAGACAGTTGCGCAAGGCATGCCGCCAGTGCACAACGCTCAACGGCAGGCCACGCGCTCTGGCAAACTTGATGAAATCGGAGCGGAGTACTTCCAGCATTTCTGCCCTGACCAGACGCATGACCAGAGTGATCTGGAACAGCGACAGCGAGATCGAGGGCAATATCAGTGCTGCGCGGCCACTGGGTGTGAAGAAACCACTACTCCACCAGCCTATGTCTACCGTGTCTCCTCGTCCGAAGGCAGGCAACCATCCCAGCGTGACCGAGAACACCAGTATCAACAGAATACCGACCACGAAACTGGGTAGAGATACACCCACGATGGACGCCAATTGAAGTCCATCAGCCAGCTTGCGGTCCTGATAGACCGCAGTCAACACCCCGCACGGAATCCCGATCAGCAGCGATAGCACAGTCGCGACGATGACCAGCTCGAAAGTTGCCGGAAACCTCTCCGCCATCAGCACCATGACATCCTGCTGATTGCGATAGGAAATACCGAAGTCTCCCTGGACTGCATTTCCGACAAACCTGACGTACTGGGTTAACAGCCCATCATTCAGACCGAGCCGCTCGCGCAACTCGGCCCGGTCCGATTGAGTGGCCTGCTCATTGACCATCATCTCGACAGGATCGCCGAAGAACCTGAATATCATGAATGCCAGTAGCGCAACAGCCAGCATGACGAAAGCAGCGTTCAACAAGCGTTTCAATAAAAATGCAAGCATGGTAGACAGATCATGGTTGATGAATTGGCATGAACAGGTTTCAGGAACGCAGCCTTACTGCATGGATGCATACCAGAGCCGTGGTTTGTTGTCCGGAAACAAGGGCATCGCTGTCACGTTGCTGCTTGTCGCCCACGCCATGGGCTGCTGATGCAGGGGAATCATGATGACTTCGTCCTTGACGATCTGCAGCGCTTCGGTTTCCAGGGCAATCCGCGTGTCGAGATCCAGCTCCGAACCTGCACTCTCTACCAGCGCATCCAGTTCTGGGTAAGACCAGTCACCCCAGTTGAAAACGCCGGAATTGCCTTCCTTGCTATGGAATATCTGCAGCAAGGGACTGTAGGCGTCCAGCATCGGCAAGGTGGCCCAGCCAAGTGTGTAGATGTCAGTCTTGCCATTGGTTCGTTTCGGTGTCTGTACTGCCCGTGGTGCCACATCCAGCTTTGGCGCCAGTCCGATACGGCTCCACATCGAGGCAATGGCCTGACAGATCTGTTCTTCATTCACCAGCCCGTCCTGCAGGCAGTTGAAGTCGAACTCGAGACCTTCCGGCACACCGGCTTCTGCCAGCAGCGCCTTGGCAGTATCGATATCGAACGCCAGACGCTCATCGAGCGCTTCCGTATAGCCGGGAATCGGTGGAGCCACGACAGCACCGGCGTTCCGAGACTTGTTACGCATGACCTTCTTGTGCAACTGGTCTATGTCAATCGCCTGATACAGTGCTTTTCGAGCCTTGACGTCAGTGAAGGGGTTGTCAGTTCCGTTGACGAGCTTGTCCCGAAAACTCATGCCGATCATGACCGTGCGCAGATCCACGCCCTCGAGCACAGTCACATCAGACGACGCCGCCAATCTGGGAAGATCCTGCACGGGTGCGTCGTTCGTGAAATTGATTTCACCGGACAGCATGGCCGCGACGCGTGTTGCAGGCGATGTCACCGGCAGTAATTCGAAACCATCCAGATTGTGTTTCGGCGTGTCCCACCAGTCCGGATTGACCACGAACACGGTCTTCGCATCAGGCTGTCGACTTTCGACGATGAATGGCCCTGTGCCATTGGCGTTGTAGGTCGCATAGCCTTCCGTGCCAGCCCCGATATCTGTTGGCAATTCGGAATCGTTTTCAACCAGCCACTGCTTGTCGAAGATATGGATATTCGTCAGATCATTCAGCAATAGCGGATACGGTCCGTTGAGAACGATATCGAGTGTCAGCTCATCGACAACCGCCGAGCTGACATAGGCAGGCAGATTGCCCTTCAACGGTGAGGTTTCGTGACTGACCCTCTGTAGCGAGGCAACGACATCTTCTGCCGTGAAACTGTTGCCATTGTGGAAGCTGACGTCCGGCCGGAGCTTGAAGCGCCAGGTGATCTGGTCTTCGAGAATCTCCCACGATACCGCCAGTGCCGGTTCGATCTTCAGATTCTCGTCATAGCGAACCAGGCCTTCATAGGTGTGGTTAAGAACATTGATCGTGAAGCTGTCTCCGTAGGAATAGGGATCCAGCGAGCCGATATCCCGGTTCGCCCCCCATTTCAGGACTTCGGCCTGGGCCGTGGAACAGGCCAACAGCAATGCGGCCGACGTAAGGATGAATTTCGGTTTAAGTGTCATTGACGCCTCTCGTTTCCTGCACATCAGAAGTTCGGAGTCGTTATCCTAGCAGGATCGTATACAAAGTGATAATTTTTTTGTATACGATTTTTTCGTATATAGTATCCACCATCGGTGAGGTACCTCGCCCATTGCCACGTGGTCATAGATGTCGGAAGCCAAACAACCCTTCAACGGCGTAATCGTCTACCAACGATTAAGACGCGCAATCCTGGAACAGGCGCTGTTGCCGGGCACCCGGCTCAGAGAAGACGCCATCGGGGAGCAATTCGGGGTCAGCCGAACGATCGTTCGGCAGGCACTGGTGAGGCTCGAAAGCGAACATCTGGTGGAAACTCAGCGAAATCGCGGCGCATGCGTGGCTGAACCGACGCTGATAGAGGCCGAACAGATCTTCGAGATCCGGCACTGCCTGGAAGCGGAAGTGATCCGTCGGCTCATTGAACGCATATCGGTGATTGGCCTGGAAGCGTTGGACGCACATGTGGATCAGGAAGCGCGTGTCCAGGGCAAGGACGGCCCTGTCTCGATACGTCTGGCAGGCGAGTTTCACATCCTGCTGGCTGAGCTGACGGAAAACAGGATTCTGGCGGGCTATGTATCCGAGCTCGTCACCCGCTGCTCGCTGATACTGGCAATGTACAGCAGAAGCCATTCAAGTGACTGCGCTGTGGATGAGCATCGCCACATCATCCAGGCCGTGCGTGACAAGGACATCAAGGCTGCCTTGTCGATCATGGATCACCACCTGGGCGCTGTACAGGGTCGTGCCGATCTATCCGGCGACCAGAAAGAAGACAACCTTCAGTCCGTACTTGCACGGTACGCAGAGGACCCATCTGCATGACCCACACAGAATTCGATTTCAACAATCTCGAGCCGAGAGATGTCTACAAACTTCTCATCGGTACGGTTGTTCCCCGTCCCATTGCATGGGTCACCACCATCAGCACGGATGGCGTACCCAATGCGGCCCCTTACAGCTTCTTCAACTGCCTGTCCTCGGATCCCCCCATCCTGGCGCTGGGAATCGAGAACCGGAACAACCGCTCGTTCAAGGATACGGCCGCCAATATACGCAGCACTGAGGTCTTCACCGTCAATATAGTCGGGCGGTCGAACATCGATGCCATGAACATCACCGCCACGGCATTTCCGGAGAACGTCAACGAGATCGAGAAGGCTGGCCTGACCATGATCGACGGCACAGCGGTCTCCTGCCCTCGGATCGCCGAAGCCCCCGTATCATTCGAATGCAAGCGTCATATCGGTGTGGAAATCGGTACCTCTCGCGAAATCGTTCTGGGCCTGGTGCTACGTGCCTTCATCCGAGCGGATATTGTCGATCCGCAGAACCATCACACGGACCATACCAAACTCGACGCGGTGGGAAGAATGGGCGGACATGGCTATGCGTTCTCGCAGGACTACTTCGACCTTCCCGGGATGAGTGTCGAGCAATTCGACTCGGGTCAATACCCTCGATATTCTGAATCGGATTCGTAGATGATTTCTTCACTCGCGACGCGAGTGGCAAGGTCTGGATCAACGCGGGAATGACACGGGGATCTGCACCTTCCCCACCTCTTACCCGCTGCCCCGACTTGCCTGCAACCAGTCTCCCAGCACCTTGACAGAAACCTCGTGCTCACCCTTAACATAACAGCTGTAACAAAGTCTGATGCAATTCGCATAGTGCCCCTGATGCGAGAACAGAACGCCTGGTGACAGTGCGATATTTTCGCTGACAGCAAAATTTGCCAGCTCTATACCACTGCAATCCACTGGCAATTCCACCCACAGCATGAAACCACCGCGAGGTCGGGAAACGCGACACTGCAGGGGAAAATACTCTCGCACCGCCTGCTGCAGGTGCTTGGCACGCTGGGCATAAACCGTCCGTGCCAATCGCAGATGACGATCATAGTGACCTTCTTCCATATGCCGTGCGACTGCCAGCTGGCCAAGCATGGGCGTTCGCATCGAGCTGACGCGTTTTTGCAAGGTCGCCTGTTCAATCCAGCGACCCGTCTCCAGCCATCCCACGCGCAACCCCGGCGACAGCGTTTTCGACACGGACCCGCAGGTCATGACCCGGTCCTGAGTATCGTAGGCTCGAAGCCCCCGGGAACGGCTTCGGCTGTAAGTCAGCTCGCCGTAGACATCATCTTCAATCAGCGGAATGTCGTGCTCGTCGGCTAGCTGAACGAGACCCTGACGACTGGAATCATCCATTGAAAAACCCAGTGGATTCTGCGCCGATGTGGATATGACCACCGCCTTGACGTCCAGGTTTTCCAGCGCCAGTTGCAACGAGGGCAGACTCATGCCGCTCAAGGGGGCGGTTGGAATCTCGATCAATCGCCTGCCCAGTTGCTGAATGGCAGACGTGATTCCATGATAGGCCGGCGACTCCACGGCAACCAGGTCTCCAACTGAAGTGGCGGCGCTCAAGGCGATGTGCAGTGCTTCCTGCCCACCGGATGTCACCAAGAGTTTTTCTGCATCGGTAATGACGCCCGCCATGGCCATACGCTTCGTCAGTTGATGCCTGAGTGACAAATCACCGCGTAGAGGACCGTAGCGATGAAGCTCTGAACTGTCGTTGCGCGTGAGTTGCCTCATTATCCGGTTGATTGTCTTGACGCCTGCCAGAGTTACATCAGGCATACCACTGGCAAAGTAGGCGTTGAAGTTGTGCTCATGCCAGGCAGCACTGGCTTCGTTGTTCAGCCACTCCGCGCGGTTCTCCGGTACTGAAATCTCCAGCGAGGCCCTGGGAAGTTGACGCTGACGGGGCTGCTCGGCGCCCGACAGGTAATAGCCAGAACGGGGTCTTGACTCGAGCAGACCGCGTAGCTCCAACAGTTCATAGACACGTTGCGCTGTTGAAATACTGACGTTCTCCCGGCTGGCGTAATCCCTGATGGACAACACTCGATCACCAGGACGGCCTGACGATTGAAGCAGATCTTGGGTCTGCTCCGCCAGTCGCTGGTATTTGGGCTTTGGATTTGTCATTGCAACTGTACTGTATCAGCTGAAACAGCCGCTCTTGCAGTACAGTTCCACAGTTATTCTACAAGGTCAGCTTGATCCAGCACGCTCTGTCGGGCTGAACTTGGCGTGACACTGTGTCTGTGCGCGCGGCTCCACGCGCCCTACTCTGCAGGTAAGCAATCACACAGATACCTGCAATGAACAGTTCGATACATGAAACCATTCTGAAACCAGACTCACCTTTACTGCCTCGTCGGCTGTTGGCTCTGTGGTGGCGCCGTCATACGACACGCCAACAACTCAAACAAGCGCTTCAGGATGATCCGTCGCGACTGTATGAAGACCTTGGCCTCTCGGAAGCCGCCCTCAGGCAGGAATGTAACAAGTTGTTCTGGGAGAGTTGACGCCACCATCACGGCAACAGCACGATCTTCGGAGCTTCGGTTTCATTGTTGTGAATATCCTTGAACGCCCTCGCACCCTCGGCCAATGGACGTGCTTCCACCCAATCCAGTGAACCCAGTCCGCCACTGGCGATGGCGTTCAGGGCCGCCTGCAGGTCGGTGTGCGTGTAGGTATAGTTGCCGATGAAGGTGATTTCCTGCAGGGTCAAGCGACGAATATCCAGTCCCGGTTCGTTGTCCTGCAAGCCGATGTGTGTAATGACACCGCCCTGGCGTGCATAGCGTGACGCATCGCGGCGAGTCGCTCCGGAACCCACGGCATCCACGACCAGATCAAAACTGGATTCTGGCGGTAGCTGTTGACTCAAGGGATCGAACACCTCGCAGCAACCCGTCTTCTCCACTGTCCTGCGACGACTGGCTGATGTTTCGGACAACAGCACGCGAGCCGTGCCTTTCTGAGCCAGGAACAGCGCCGCCAGCAAACCGATGGCACCACCACCGATAACCAGGGCGATGCTCTCGCTCAGGGGGCGATGCAGAACCTTTTCGGCCAGCACGATGCTGTGCAGTGATACAGCGGCAGGCTCCATCAGACTGGCATTCACCATATTCAGATTGTCTGGTACGGCAATGAGATTTCTCTCGGCGATCGTCACGTATTCGGCAAAGGCCCCGGCATGCCGCATACCGATGATTTCCCGGTTCGGGCACAGATTGCTTCGCCCTGCGCGGCAATCAGCGCACACCCCACAAGTGACCAGGGGATTCAGGACCATGCGCTGCCCGGCATACTGCCCATCCATCACGATGCCCGCGGCTTCGTGGCCCAGGATCAGCGGTGGAATGCGTCGTTCATCATGACCATGATAGGCATGCATGTCCGAGCCGCAGATACCACTGGCCTCTACCTTGACCATGACTTCCTGCTGGTCAGCCACCGGGTCGGGCTCATCCCGAAAGATCAGTTCCTGCGTCGCGGTGTAGACAAGTGCTTTCATGATCGCTTATTTCGCTGTAAAGCCGCCATCGACAGAGATGGTCTGACCGGTGATGTAATCGGAGGCATGAGAAGCCAGAAACAGCGTCACGCCGTCCAGATCCTCCAGCTTGCCGTTACGTCCGATTGCCGTGCTCGCAGCCAGCCTTTCCGATGTGGCACTGTCGTTGAACAGGCTTTCCGTCAGCTCGGTTGGAAAGAAGCCGGGGGCAATGGCGTTGCAGCTGATGCCGTCCGCAGACCAGGCTTCGGCCATGGCGCGAGTCAACTGGCATATTCCACCCTTGGAGGCACCATAGGCAATGCCGTTGGCAAACGCCCGGGTAGACTGCAATGAGGCGATATTGATGATCTTGCCCCAGCCCTTCTTGCGCATGCCCGGAACCAGTTGCTGCGCCAGGAAAAACGGCACACCCAGGTTCAGATCAAGCGTTGTCTTCCAGGACTCCATGGTGACATCGTCCGCGTGCTGCCTGAGGTTAACGCCGGCGGTATTGAACAGAATATCGATATCGCCGTAGAACTCGGCAGCACGACTGGCCAACTCGGGGAGACTATCGTCCAGCACCAGCGTCCCTTGCAATGCGCTGGCCTCTCCACCTTCTCGAGTAATCGCGGCAACCGTATCTTCCAGTTGCTCAGCCCTGCGCCCGAGTACCACCACCTTGGCCCCTGCCGCCGACAAAGCCAGCGCTTGCTGTTTGCCAATGCCAGAGGTTGCCCCGGTTATCAGGGCTGTCTTGCCATCCAGATCACGCATGTCTGTTACCTGTCTTCGTCATCATATTGTCGTTGATAAACCGAGTGCCCATCGGAACTTGCCACCATTGGTATTCGTCTCTCACGAATACTGCAAGCCGTGTGGCAACAGGGCCTGAGGGCGATTTTCCAGCGAATTCATTCCCAGCTGTGCCATGCCAATACTGATTTCATCGGAGAATATGTCCCACATCTTCCCCATTCCCTGTTCCCCCCCAGCTGCCAGCGCATACAGCATCGAGCGCCCCAGCAGCACGAAATCAGCCCCCATGGCATAGGCCTTCAACACATCTTCGCCCGAACGTATCCCCGAATCGAAGAACAGAGGAAATTCAGGACCTACGGCTGCGCGGATATCTCGCAAGGCCAGAATCGGATAAGGCGCACTGTCCAGTTGCCGACCACCGTGGCTCGAGACCTGAATGGCATCCACACCCGCAGCCTTCAGACGTACCGCATCAGCCACGTTCAGAACGCCCTTGACCACCAGATTGCCTTTCCACTGCTGCCGAATGCGGTCCAGATCATCCCAGTCGGCCCTCGCCCGCGTTTCCGTCCTATCGAAACTTCCGTGCTGCCCACCGAAGTTGGCCATTTCGGGACGACCATTGGCAAGCGTCGACAACGACCAGACTGGATGCAGGGCAAAATCGATGAATTGCGGCACGCCAATCCTGAACGGCATCTTGAAGCCGCGCCTGAGTTCACGCGGCCGTCGCCCCACCTCTGCCACATCCAGCGTCACGACCAGTGTCCGGTACCCTGCCACTTGCGCCCGGTCTATCAGCTTGTTGACAACCTTGCCGTCGCCACTGAAATAGAACTGGAACCAGGCATGGCCCTCGGCCACTTCGATCATTGTCTCCAGTGGTGTCGAGGCCACTGTCGATACACCCACCGGTGAGCGATAGCGTGCAGCCTGTCGTGCCAGCATCAGGTCTGCACCCGGCGTCGACAGATTGCACATACCCATGGGGCTGACCCCGAAAGGCCGGCGAGACTCATGGTCGAATACTGCAACATCGAGCGAGCGTTGCTCGACATTGACCAACACGGCGGGCTGAAGGCGGATGTCCTGCATCACCCGACGGTTCTGCATTTCACCGTAGCCTTCGCCCGCCGCGCCATCCATGTAGTCGAACACCATGCGTGGCAGACGTTTTCTTGCAAGCTTGCGCGCGTCTTCGCACGAATGAATCTGCCTGGACAACATCACGACACCTGCTCCTGTATCAACTCTGCCTGCATGGTCCGACCGGATAAAACTGCCTTATGCCTGAACAGCTTTCATGAAGCGGCTGCGTATTTCGACCGGATCCATGGTGATGACCGGTATCTTGATGTTGCCCGACTCACACTTGGATACGATGATGGTCATCTGGTTACTGGCCAGCGCAGCTTGTAGTACATCCTTGGTCTCTTCGGCCTGGCATTCGATCACGTTATCGCAACCACAGGCTCGTGCGACATCCGTCAGGGATGTCTTCTTGCCGGCATAGGTCGGTTGGTCGCCAGTTGATCCATAGCTGCCATTGTCGATGATCAACAGAATGAAGTTGTCCGCGACGTTGTTCGCAATGGTCGGCAAGGTTCCGAAGTTGGTCAGCACCGAACCATCGCCATCAATGGAGATCACTTTCTTGTCCTGTGCAAGCGCCAGACCCAGGCCGATTGATGAGGACAGTCCCATGGTCCCAAGCATGTAGAAGTTGGTGGGCTGATCATCAATGGAATGCAATTCCTGGCTTGGCAAACCGATATTGCACACCACCAGGTGCTCAGAGATGACCGGTGCGATATCACGCAAGATTTCAGAGCGAATCATGATCAGTACCCCTTCCAGAATGTAGCGTCGGTGAGTATGGCAACCGGCTTGTTACACATGAATGAATGCTTCAGGATCGCATCCAGTTCGTTCACATCTTCCTCCTGGTGAAAATGGTAAGTAGGAATATGCAACTGATTCAACAGCGCCTTGGTGTGCACTGCCATTTCCACCTGACAGGCAACCGGCTCACCCAGTTCACCGCGATAGCTGATGATCATCGGCAAGGGCATTCTGTAGTACTGAGTCAACGTGACCAGGGTATTGATGGTGACACCGATGGCCGTGTTCTGCATGATGATGGCAGGACGCTTGCCGCCCATGAAGGCACCTGCGCACAGGCCCATGCCCTCGTCTTCCTTGTTGGAGGGGATATGATAGATATCGTCACTGGCATCGATAGCGTCGATAACACCGGCCAGCTGCTTGCAGGGCACGGTCGTTACAAAGTTGACGTTGTTCGCGACCAGATCAGACACGATTTTTTCGCTTACTGACACTTAGGATACTCCTTCAGTCTGTGTATGAGATTTGCGAACTCGGCATGAGCGGTGAATGGAGCAATGCGACTTTACACCGCTCATGGCCGTTCGCAGGGGAATGCGAATCCGGATCAGATTTCCAGTTCGAATTCTTCGTTGGGAAAATACTTCTTCAGACGGGCATCTGCTGAACGCGCATGACCCTCCATTCCTTCCAGCCTGGAAATACGCGCGGTGGCGCCGGCCACCGGTTTCGAACCTTCACGTGTGGCCTGTTGCCAGGTCACGACTTTCATGTACTTGTGCACCGACAAGCCACCAGTGTACTTCGCCGATTGCGATGTGGGAAGAACGTGATTGGTGCCAGATGCCTTGTCGCCAAAGGCCACCGTGGTCTCCTCACCGAGGAACAGTGAACCGTAGCACTGCAGGCGTTCGAGCCACCAGGACAAGTCTTCAGCCTGTACCGTCAAATGCTCCGGCGCGTAGTCATCCGACGTTGCCGCCATCTCCTCTCTGTCTGCACAAACAATCACTTCAGCGTAATCGCGCCAGGCAGCTTCGGCACTGAGTCGGTTGGTTTCCGGCAGATCGGCGATCAGATCAGGCACGATCTGCATGACCTTCTCGGCCAGCGCTTCATCGGATGTCACCAGCCAGACCGGCGAGTTGTAGCCATGCTCTGCCTGACCCACCAGGTCTGTGGCAACGATGAAGGGATCTGCCGAACTGTCCGCCAGAACGAGGCTGTCGGTCGGCCCGGCAATCATGTCGATGCCGACTCGACCGAAAAGAATACGCTTGGCTTCAGCCACGAACTGGTTACCGGGGCCAACAAGAATGTCAGCTTTCGGCAAGCCAAACAGACCGAAAGTCATGGCGGCAACACCTTGCACGCCACCCATGGCCAGGATCTTGTCCGCACCGCACAGATTGGCGGCAAAGATGATGGCTGGCGCAATACCTTCACCGGCTCGTGGTGGTGAACACGCCACTATATGCTTGCAACCAGCAACCTTGGCCGTCGTGACCGTCATGATGGCACTGGCTATATGACTATAGCGGCCCCCCGGCACGTAGCAACCAACGGCCTGACAGGGAATGGTCTTTTGCCCTAATGTGAATCCGGGCACCACTTCCAGCTCGACGTTCTGCATCGTCTGCTTCTGCACTTCGGCAAATCGTCGGACGTTGTCGTGAGCAAAGGCAATGTCGTCCTTGAGCTTTTGCGGCACGGCGGCGCTGGCTGCCGCAATCTCTGCTTCCGTGAGCAGAACATTGCCCTCATAGCGATCGAATTTCGCTGCGTACTTCAGTGCTGCCTCGTCACCACCGGCTTCAATGTCCGAGAGAATGGTCTGCACCGTCTCGCGTACATCCGTGGCGTCGGTAGTTGCGGTTTTCGCAGCCTTTTTCAGATATTTCCTGGTCATTTTCGTAGTCCTAGCCGTATATATCATCTAACTGGAGAATGGAAACCGATGGTGCGCAAGCAATGCGCGCTACCACCAGAAGCATGAAGAAGACAAATGGCATGGCCCCGGCAGCGATCTTCAGAATCCACTCGCCGGTAATGCCTGACACTCAAACAGTTTCGGCCCCGCTGGCGACGTGATGAAACCACTCCAGAGAGATGCGTTCTGCCTGAGCATGAAACCGAGTGTAAGCGCTTACATTTGTTTTTACAACTATTCTTTCATCTATGACATCCTTGCCATGAACCAGACAGCCCTGGATGCAGAATCATGCTTCCGGCTGCCAGTACCTGACTCGGCGATCCATGAAAAAACCCGCTAGCCCAACCATCGAAGACGTTGCTCGTGCTGCCGGCGTGTCAACGGCTACCATCTCCCGCTCGATCAACAACCCGGAAAAGGTTGCGCAGCCAACCCTGACCCGTATACAGGATGTCATTCGAAAGCTGGGGTATACGCCGCACTCCGGTGGACGCACGCTGGCCTCCAATCGCAGCAATACGGTGGGTGCCATCATTCCCACCATGGCCAATGCGATGTTTGCCAGCGGCCTGCAAAGCTTTCAGGAAGAGCTCTCTACCGCAGGCGTGACCATGCTCGTCGCCAGCTCGGGCTACGATGGTCGACACGAATTGAAACAGATCCAATCTCTTGTCACACACGGGGCTGACGGGCTCTTGCTGATCGGTGCCGAGCGTCTGCCGGAGACTCGGGAATTTCTGGCACTTCGACAGATACCCTACGTCATTTCCTGGTGCTACAAACCCGACTCGCCTCTACTGTTCGCCGGATTCGACAATCACAAGGCCGCCTACGCAATGGCCATGGAAGTGCTGAACCAGGGGCACAGAAAGATTGCAATGATTGCCGGCATTTCCAAGGGAAACGATCGAGCCGCCAATCGAATAAAGGGCGTCAAACAGGCTATCGAGGATTTTGGCCAGAATGCCAGGTTGCTGGACGTTATCGAGGCAAGTTATGCACAGACTGAGGGTGGAGATGCGTTCGCTCAGCTGATGAATCGCTCTGATGCGCCGACGGCCATCGTCTGCGGCAATGATGTCCTGGCCGCGGGTGCCATTGTGCGTGCCAGGCTATCAGGCATGGGCGTGCCTGATGATGTCTCGATAACGGGGTTCGACGATATCGACATTGCCACCACGGTTTACCCCACACTGACCACCGTGCGCGTACCGCAGAGGCGAATGGGACGATCAGCAGCCAGGCTGTTGCTGGAATTGCTGTCGACGGACCACACGCCCTCCAGCATCGAATTTGAAACTGAAATCATGCACCGCGAATCACTGGGTCCACCACGCCTCCAGTGAGTCGCCCTGTCGGACGGGCGCACGCAGACTCTGAGTATCACCCTGTTTCCCATCGACCCGCTACCCACTGTTCTCTGCACGAGGCTTGGGCACGCTCAGGCGGAATGACATGAACGATGGGGTGCATCGTTTTCCGGCTGGCGCCCATCGTCGCTGCTACCGTCCTCGGTTAAGCTGTCTACACCATAGTGACAGAGTGCATGAACATGACAAGCCGGAGTGAATTGCTGCATCGAGCGATCCGTATCGCGACAGCTGCGCATCATGGACAGAATCGCAAATACATCGATGTTCCCTATATCACCCACCCCTTGTCCGTGATGATGCGGGTCCGGGCGGTATCCAACAGGCAGGAACTACTGGCTGCCGCCATACTGCATGATGTGCTCGAAGATGGTCCAGACCCTGCAGAGGCGGAGGAGGAAATCCTGCGGCTTTGCGGTAGCGATGTGATCAAGCTCGTGCGCGAGCTGACCGACCGATACACGATCGTACACTTTCCCCACATGAATCGTGCAGAACGCAAGGCTGCAGAACGACTCACCTGGAGGACCAAATCAGCCGATGCCAAGACCATCAAACTGGCAGACGTGATTGACAACACTGAATCCATCTCCGAGACAGACGGTGATTTTTTCAGACTCTATCTGCAGGAAAAACGGGAGTTGTTGGCTTCTCTTCGGATGGGTGATGAAATACTTTACCGGCAGGCGGAAAGCATCTTGCATGGCGATCCAACACTAAATGATAATTCGCCTGCCTATCCGGATTAGCAGTTTCACCTCCAGAGTCAGGCATCCACGCGCAAACCCGACTTTAGTCAGTTGCTGAGACATTGCCTTTGTGCTTCGGGCACATCAGCATGTGTTCTCAACGGGGTACGCGAGTTGTATTTCAATTTTACCCAGCTGCGTATTTCCCGTGTAAACCAGTGACACATCACCTGCAAGGGTGCAATCAGATGTCACGCTTGACTGACCAAAGGGAGATTCAGCATGGCTACCATCAGCAATGTGCGATTATCAATTGAAGACTCCGGCAGACGCAGAAGCCGTGTATCGGTGACCTACCGGATCTGTTTCTCCAGCTGCGAAGCAATGGCGAACAGTGTCTTCCACGAAAAGGTGACGCTTCGAGGTGATGACCCGGTATGGGATGATCATCTGATTACCCTGCGAAACACCTGCGTCCGAGCTACCAATGGCTGCATAGAGCGCACGCTTACCAGAGACATCGCCAACAGTGTCCTGGACGAAGACCCCGACACCATCATTCTGGGATGGGTCATCGGCAACAAGGATGAGATCTATGCCAGGGTGCGGCTTGAACCGTTCAATCCATCCGCGACTCGCGGTGATTCCAATAACGTCTCTGCGCATTTCGGACCCGCAGGCAACTAGCAGTTCAACGACTACATCAAGGCCCGTCCTTCCTGTGGATACCCTTGCCTGGACTTGAAAAGCGCTTGAACGGCAGTTCGCTATCAGACATCAAGCTGCTTTTTCTCAGACCGGCAGGGCGCGCCATGCGAAGGGCTGGCCTGAACTAGCGACTAGCGACTAGCGACTAGCGACTAGCGACTAGCGAATGGTGCAGCCTATATGTCCAGCCTGTCGATCGACCGAGCCAAGATTGCCGCATTTACACTGGGCGGCTTCTTTGCAGGGCTCGGTGGACTGTACCTGACCCTGCAAACCTCATCGGGCAATGCGGACATTCCTCAGGCCGGAGCCTACACGCTCAACTCCATTGCGGTGGTCGTCATGGGCGGTACATCGCTGCCGGGCGGCGTCGGTTCTGCCATCGGTTCCATCTTTGGCGCATTGGTACTTCGGCAAGATCCTTACCGGTGAGGTCGTTGCCAATGTCAAGTTCGGCGGCATCAAGCGTAATCGTTTGTACATCTGCGCAACGCGCTCATTGCAGTGCGTGTATCTGAATACTCAGGGCGCGCTGCGCCCCTGAGACCTGCCATTGGCCATGGTTCTGACACAGTACCATCAAGATGCGCCTCGGTACCGATCGAGGCGCGTATCCGTCTTTATTCCCGAGTTACCAATTTGAGCGTCTGCTGCAATCTGGGCGTGTTCTTGGGCGGCGCTGTAATCCAGTGCGCAATGCCCATACCATCGTCAATCTCTGCCAGATTCGCCGAAGGATCTATCAGGTTCATGGTGGCACGTCCATTGAGTGACACCATGGAATCGGCAAAGACACTGACAGGACCCTGGCCACGGGCGTTGAAGTCATCACGGATATGATGTGCCAGTTGCAGTATCAGATCCGGTTGGCCGGCCATTTCTCGAAACTGCTGTTCAGTCAGGTATTCTCCGGGGGTGATGATGCGGGTCTTGCCATCGTGCGTAATCACGCGATATTGCAAGGCGCCGGACTTCTCTCGCAACATGACTTTCCAGGAAAAGCGCATGCCTTGCTCATTCCACAACACGGTGCCCGGGTAAAGCCAGTGCCTCAGTGGCATGAGGAACTGGAAGAGGCAGAAGGCCGTAATGGCAAGCGTTGGCAGCGCCTTGAGGCGGTAAGGTGAGATACCGGCACCTGGCTGTGTCGCGTCTGCAAGGCAGTCGCGGCCGGGGATCTGCATGGAGCGCCGCCCCACCATGCAAAACAGATTGCGGCACATCCGCTGAAGATCCCGCAGCCTGTGTCGAGGCCAATCCGGATCAAGGAACAAGGCTGCGGCCAGCACCATGATCAAGGGAAACAATCCGATGTTGAAGAACAGATGGGTAAAGAGATGGAACACCAGAACGACCAGGAACGCAAGAATACGCGTTTTACGCATCAGCAGGAATGCCACGATGGTCGTATCGAATGCAAAGGCAAACCACGAGAAGATGTAGTGTACCCAGGGTAGCTCCAGCAGCGGTCCCAGAACCGGCATGCCACCGAGCGGCGGCAACCAGATGTTGAGTGGCTGCGCATGCAATAGCCAGTCAGCTTCGAACTTTGCAAGACCGGCGTAAAAATACAACAGTGCCACCTGAAACCTGAGCCACCACAACTGCCAGGCCGGCAGCTGGCGACTTTTGAGGGCAGGCTTGCGCCAGACATCCACCGACCAGGCACGATGCGGCGACAGAAAGCACAGAATCAGTGCCAGCAAGCTGACGAAATAGTAGTGATTGAGGTAGTAGGTGACATCCATCAATTCCGCGTAGCTGAACAGACAGAAGAAGGCGACGATGGCAAAGCGATAGAAGGCGCCAATGGCGACCAGAGCGGCACTCAGGGCGATGCCCCCGTACAACAGGTAAAGCCCGGTGGCTCCTGGCACCTGGACCCATGCAAAACCCCAGTACTTGAAATGAAAGTCGGGCTGAATGTAGAGACTCTCCACCCAGCCGTTGCTCATGAAGCGCAGCGTGCCACCGCACATCAATGCACCGAACAGCATTCGAAAAACGGCCAGCGCGGCAATATCGGTGGGTTGTATCAGGCGCTGACGCAGAGTTGATGAAATCCGGGCAAGTAAACGGTCGACTGCAGTCTCCTTCGAGTCGCTACTAGTCATTGTCACCGGCGGTGCTGGCAGGCGTTGCCAGAGAAAGAACAGCGACGATGGATCCACGGAAGGTGTCCATCGCAATCTTCAGGTAGCCATGCAATGCGCAGGCAGCAGGTGATTCGGCATTCGGATTGGCCGTGCCATTGATACAGGCTTCTGCGCTGGGTATGGCTTCAACTGCCTCGTCAAAGCCGGTATTCATCGTATCAATGTGATCGATGACAGCAAGCAGTTCATCGGTCATTTCAGTGGCCAGATCTTCCCTGCCAATGCCACGCAGCAGATCATTCAGGCCATATCCCCCGTCGACGCCCTGAAAGCTGTCGAGAAACACCTGTACATTGGCCCTGATGTTGGCACCGGATAGTCCGAACAGCCTTGATTCCAGGCGCTCGGGGCAGCTGATCGTCTCGCAATCTTCCAGTCCGGAGGCACCGATACCGGTTGGGCTGGCAATCTTGAGATCCTTTGTCTGCTTGTCAACATAGAACAAGGCGACCGACAAGGCATTCAGTGCATTCTGAGGGAGAATATAGAACTCACTGCCGTCCCCGGCAGTATTCCACTGACCGAGAAAATCGCCGCCCTCTGGCTCCCAGCGTTGTTGCAGATCATCGGCCACTTCACGGATTCTTTCTGCGGCACTGACGGCATAGCTGGCCCGCTGACTCGCAGTCGGGGGAGTCCCCAGTGCACACGGATCCGCCTCTTCGTTGTACAACAGAAATTCCAGAGCGCCCAGACCTGTCGTATTGACCGAAGAGCCATTGTTGACAACAAGATCGTTACGGGCAAGTTCTTCTATGGTGCAGGTGCTGAGCAAGGGGTAGGCATAGATGTCAGCTCGCAGATCAGCGCCACCTCGCGTGCCATCAAGTCCGGTTGAGGCCCCTGCCGGGCCAACCTGCAAGGGCTCCAGATACTGCCAGCTCAGCATGGCATCACGCCAGGCTGCACGTGCATCGCTGCGCAGCGCAGTATCATCGGGCCATTGAGCATGCTCACTGACGGCCTGATTCAGGGCATCGGCTTTGAGCGAGAAATCGCGAAGAGCAGGCATGATGATGTTGTTGCCGATATCACTAAGCACAATGCGGCGAACGTCATCACCGACCGGGTCCGGCGCAGGGCCATTGTCACTATCGCTGCAGGCAGTCAGCAGGATACTGCTCAAGACCAGTGGGGCCAGGACGGATGAATGAGAGTGACTGTAGGTTGGCATGGCAGCAAGCAGAGAATCGTGGACTGACCTGGCCAGACACCAGGTACGTGAAAATCAGGGTCAAACGATCTACGCACGGCTGCCAGATCTGGCAACCGTGCGCTTCACTGACGTGGATCAACCGTATCAGTTCGTCGTATCAAATACGACGAGACGTGCACCGTTTTCGTCTTCATTGGTACTGACAGCAACTCTGGAACCGTCGGCATTGCTTGCAACCGCATAGAATTGTGAGGCAATGCTGTCGTGGCCCAGTTCAATGATACCGTCGTCGTCCACACTGGTATCCAGCTGTCCATCGCTGCCAACGATATAGATTGCCGCCGTTCCGCCATAGCGTCCAACCTGCACCGTTCGATCA
Source organism: uncultured Granulosicoccus sp. (assembly GCA_947499955.1). Lineage (GTDB taxonomy): Bacteria > Pseudomonadota > Gammaproteobacteria > Granulosicoccales > Granulosicoccaceae > Granulosicoccus. The sequence goes on along the minus strand of CANMQI010000004.1, from coordinate 54,264 downwards.
TCACCCAGAATGGTCATGTGGCGTCCACGCTCTTCGTAGGATTCTCGTCCTTCTTCACCCTCACTCTGGAAAGCCTGGTTGCCGTCGATTCCCCAGGATGTGTCAAGCGCAGTTCCATTCACTCGAAACGACACGACATCCTGCTGCACAGCGCTCAGGAAACCTAGTGTGGATGGAATATCCTCTCCGGTAGCTCGACCATAGCCGGTAGTGACATAGCTGCCATCACTCTGACGAGCAGCGGAATAAGCTTCGGCAAATCCACCATCCACTCGGAAGGGATTGAACACGGCAACACCCGGCTGTGCATCAAGACCAAGCTCGGTACCAGTGCTTTCCGGCACGATGAAGTTACCGAAGTTGCTGTCGAGTGTGCCGTCAGCATTGAGCTTGAACAGAATCACGTGATTGGCAAAACCATCGCCCAGATTGGTGTAGCCGATGCTGAGCATGGAACCATCCGACTCGACCAGTCCGCGACGACCGTTGTCGTTGAAATCAGCAGTACTGTGGTACGCGAATGCCTGACCGCCATTGAATGCGCTGTCCGGTGTGCCGTCGGCCGCATTGAGTCGAACGACAAAGCGGTCACGATCAGTTCGTCCGGAATCGAGCCTTGCAGCACCATAACCGAACACGACAACTCGCTCACCGCCGCCGGAGTTATCCAGCAACAGGTCGAAGGCAGTATCCTGTGGCGCATCTTCCCCGGCGTAGGCCGCATTGTCTGCGTTGGCCCAACCATAGACAACCTCTACCTTGCCTTGCTCATCGCCCCAGTCTGGTGAGACCACCTGGGTGCCAGTGTTGTCGAAGCGCAACAGGTAGATTGACTGCCCACCGTCTTCGTCAACTGCGTTGACAGAGACCAGTACATCGCCACTGGCCAGTTCGACCACACCCAGGGATGCCTCTTCACGACCCGCTGCGACGTCAACCGTTGCCAGGCCTGCATCGCCAAAGGAAGAATCCAGCGAACCGTCTGCGTTGAAACGAACGAGAACGGTGGTCTTCAGTGCGTCTTCAACACCTGCATGGCCAGACGCGTAGATCTTGCCATCTGCGGCATAAACCAGTCCCCGCAGATCATTGGCGCGATCCGTTGCGATATCGACAACAGTATCGAACGCACTGGCAGTCTCATCATCGCCGTCAGTATCGCCAGGCGTGTCCATACCCTCATCGACCGACTGGTCATTGTCGTCGTCCGAGCTGCAAGCTGCCAGCTGCATACCGCTCAGCAGTATGACCAGCAAGGTTAGTCGCCGAATCTTCATGAATTGTTTCTCCTTGTGTTGATAGTCGATGACGCTAGCGATGCTCGGCAGCCAGAGGTAGCCGCGCGACGCATCACGGGGGACGCACAAAATAACACGAATGCAAATGGTAATGATTTTTATTTATATTATCAAAAACAGGAAGACACGGTGACTGTATGACTTGAACCTCACGGAGCACAATCGTGGCGAGTGCTGCGGCCACCGGGCCCTCGCTTCAACTGAAGCCTGTCGTGAGTTGATTGTCCATCACTGCGCGAATGCCAGAGCAGTGGCCCTAATCCCCACTACTGCTGACGGTGTGAATCGACAGTCGCGAGCCGACGTTCGGTCAGTCTCGCTCTGACTGCGCAGGCGAGGTCTCCTTGCGCCACTCCTTCAGCAACAGCACAATCCCGACAACACTGAGCACTGCCATCGCGAACCAGGTAACGGCATAGACCAGATGGGTGTTGCGGAAAGTGACGACGGTCAGACCGCCCCGCGGGTATTCATCGGTTGCTGCAACAGTATTCTTCTGAACCTCTGAGCCTGCGCCACCAGCAGGCAGGTTCGCATCACCGCCGCCGGCATCAATGAAAAACGGTGCGACCGGTGCTGCGAGTTGCTGTCTTTCTGCAATGGCGTCTACATCCCGGGAGTACCAGCGTCCAGCATCCGGGTCGTTGTCGCGCAGGAACCCTCCTTCAGGCTCGCTGGCTCGCAGCAAGCCGCTCACCCGGATCTGCCCTGTTGGCGCTGCCATCGGTCGCACCGCAGGATCGCGCAACGCCTGTGGTACAAACCCGCGATTGACCAGTACTGTTCCACCCTCATCAAGCAACAAGGGCGTCATGACCCAGTAACCGCTTCCCAGTTCGGTAACAGCCAGCGACTGGACTTCGGCAGTGTGGTCAAAGTGTCCTGTGAGCCAGACGCGCTGATAGACCAACTCCGCCACGTTCAAGCCAGCCCAGTCAACGGCAGCCGGAACGGGTACCGGATCAGCATGAACCCGTTCATCCACGGAGGCAATCAACGCCTGTTTCCAGGCCAGTCTCTGCAATTGCCAGACCCCCAGCCCGCTGAACAGAACGACGAGCGATACCAGCAACAGCATCATGCTCGCTCTCTTCCAGAGTGGTCGAGCGCTTATCGGTTCATGGCTTGGCAATTGCCCGGACGCGGCAGTCGTTGCTTGTCGCTATCTTTACTTGCTCGGCGACATGTCCTGGCCCGGCACTGCAGACTCACCGGAACCAGTGTCGCCCTTGCCTTCCATGAGCTCGATCATGTCCGGCATCATGTTGCTGTCCATGTTGTGCATGACCCAGATGGTGCCCGCCAGACAGATGATGAGTACGATCAGCGTGAACACCAGCGATATGACGGTCCACCCGCCTTCCGCATGCAGGTCCATATGCAGGAAATAGATCATGTGTACGACAATCTGTACCACGGCAAACAACAGCACGACCAAAGCGGTCACTGCTCTGGACTCGAACCCTCCGGACATCACGATGGCGAACGGAATGGCCGTCAGTATGACTGACAGGACAAAACCCGTCATGTAGGAGCGAAAGTCACCATGCGGGATATGACCGTCAGTTGGCGATGCGTGTTCTGCGTTAGCCATCAGATAGTTCCCATGAGATAGACAATGGTAAAGACGCCAATCCAGATGACGTCGAGAAAGTGCCAGAACATCGACAGTGTTTCAACGCGACGCCGGTTCGAATGGGTCAGGCCATGCTTGTTGATCTGTGCCAGCAACACGAACAGCCAGACGATGCCGAAGGTGACGTGCAGACCATGTGTACCCACCAGCGCGAAGAACGAGGACAGGAAGGCCGATCGTCCCGGACCATAGCCGGCATGGATGAGGTGATAGAACTCATACAGCTCGATCACGAGGAACGCAGCCCCGAAAGCAGCGGTGATCAACAACCACTTGCGCACGCCCTGCTGATTGCCCTTGTCCATCTGCAACATGGCAAAGCCATAGGTTATCGAGGACAACAGCAGCATCGCCGTGTTCAAGGCGATCAGCCACAGATCGAACAGTGCCTTCTGATCAGGTCCTCCGCCATAGCGATCACCCAACACCGCATAGGTGGCAAACAGGATGGCAAAGATGAGGCAATCGCTCATCAGATACATCCAGAACCCCAGCGGCGTGCTGTGACCTTCCGCGTGATGTGGCTCCTCTTCCAGATGCCAGACGCGGGGCTGATCGGGACTTGTTTCAATCATGCTGCTCATTATCTGTCCACCTACCCTTCAGACGACACGCCTGCGGGCGCAAGTCGGCTTGTTTCAGTGCTGATGACCGTCTCGACCGGGATGTGATAGTCACGATCGTAGTCGAAGGTATGACGGATTGCCGTGGCCACCATGCCCACGAAAGACACCACGGCCAGCCACCAGATGTGCCAGACCAGAGCAAATCCGAGCACCAGGGCGATACCGGACAGAATGACGCCCGCACCGGAGTTTCGGGGCATGTGAATCGGTTTGAAACCGGAAGTTGGCGCACTGTAGCCATGAGCCTTCATGTCCGACCACGCATCCACGTTGTAGATGACCGGCGTGAACGCGAAATTGTAGTCCGGCGGTGGTGAGGTCGTGGCCCATTCCAGGGTGCGTGCATCCCAGGGATCACCGTCCACCGCCAGCGCCTTGCGATTCCTGATGGACACGAAAATCTGCATCAACAGAGCAAACACGCCTGCAGCAATGAACAGGGCCCCGAAGCCTGCAATGATGAACCAGATGTGCAGTGACGGATCATCGAACACCCGCATGCGCCGGGTCACGCCCATGAGCCCGACAATGTAGAGCGGTGTGAATGCCACCCAGAAACCGATGACCCAGCACCAGAAACTGACCAGCCCCCAGAACCGATCGAGCTTGAACCCGAACGCCTTTGGAAACCAGTAATTGATGCCGGCAAACACACCGAACACGACCCCGCCGATGATGACATTGTGAAAATGCGCGACGAGAAACAGCGAGTTGTGCAGTATGAAATCGGCGGGTGGTACAGCCAGCATGACCCCTGTCATACCACCGATGGCAAATGTCAGCATGAACGCCACCGCCCACATCATCGGCAGTTCGTAGCGAATGCGACCACGGTACATCGTGAACAGCCAGTTGAACAGTTTCGCACCGGTGGGTATCGAGATGATCATGGTCGCGATACCGAAGAAGGAATTCACCGTCGCCCCCGACCCCATGGTGAAGAAATGGTGCAGCCAGACCAGGTAAGACAGGATCGTGATGCAGATCGTCGCATAGACCATTGACGAATAGCCGAACAGGCGTTTCGCGGAAAAGGTGGCTACAACCTCTGAGAAGACACCGAACAACGGCAATATCAGGATGTAGACCTCGGGATGACCCCAGATCCAGATCAGGTTGATGTAGAGCATCGGATTGCCACCCACCTCATTGGTGAAGAAATTGGCACCGACGTAGCGATCCAGAGTCAGCAGGGCCAGAGTGGCAGTCAATACCGGGAAACTGGCCACGATCAGGACGTTGGTGCACAGCGACGTCCAGGTGAAGATCGGCAGGCGCATCAGGGTCATGCCCGGCGCCCGCATCTTGATGATCGTGGCAAGCAGATTGATGCCGGAGAGCGTGGTGCCGACCCCGGCTATCTGCAGCCCCCAGATATAATAATCCACGCCGACATCCGGACTCGACGACAATTCGGACAGTGGCGGAAAGGCAAGCCAGCCAGTCTTGGCATATTCACCGACGAACAGCGAGACCATGGTCAGTCCGGCACCACTGGCTGTCATCCAGAAACTGAAATTGTTCAGAAATGGAAACGAGACGTCTCTTGCGCCGATCTGCAATGGCACGGCGTAGTTCATCAGACCTGTCACGAAAGGCATCGCCACGAAGAAGATCATGATGACACCGTGCGCGGTGAACACCTGATCGTAGTGATGCGCATTGAGGTAGCCTTCCGAGCCATTGAACGCCATGACCTGCTGCAGCCGCATCATGATGGCATCGGCAAATCCCCGAAGGAACATGACCAGACCCAGTACCATGTACATGATACCGATCTTCTTGTGGTCGACACTGGTAAACCATTCTCGCCAGAGATAGCCCCAGAGCTTGTAGTACGTCAGTGCGCCAACCAGCACGGAGCCGAGCACAACCACGCCGACAAAGGTGCCGAGGATGACGGGGTCGTACAGCGGTATCGAATGCCAGCCCAGCTTGCCGAACAGGAAAGTCGGATCGTGGATTGCCTCTGTGGCCATGTTTGCCATTCCTTCAGTTCTGTTGCCCGGTTAGCGCTTCACGCGAGTTGTCGTTCAGGGAAACCGGCTCCACTTCCGCCGCCGGTTTCTCGTCTGATTCCAACTCGCCTGGATCCTGACTCTCGCCATCCGAAAGTGTTTCTCTATCGTTCTCACCGCCCTTGCCCTGCACCGGCAGCTCGTCCTGCCCGGCTTCATGCGCACCCGCATGATGAGCCCCGCGGACACCGCCGTTCTTGCGAGCATGCTCGTTCATCATCTGCTCATCCATGCACACCTCACCCGGTAGCAGGCAGCGATTCAGGATGGCGTGATACAGATCCTCGTCGGCCAGGTCGAAGAACATGGGCTCGACATTCTCGCTGGGCTCCGCCAGTTCCAGAAAACGCTGCCTGTCCAACGCTTCAGCCTGTGTGCTCTTGTCGATCCAGTCTTCGAACTCTGTCTGTTCGAGCACGTGGAAATCGAAGGACATGCCTGAAAAACCAGCGCCACTGTAATGCGACGAGCGGCCTTCATAGACTCCGGGATCATTGCCTACTGCCCACAAGGTCGTCTGCATTCCGGCCATGGTGTAGATCATGCCCGCAAGCGCAGGAACATGAAAAGCGTTCATGACTTCGGTGGATGTCAGCTCGAACTTGATGGGCCGATCGATAGGTGCTGCCACCTCATTGATCGTTGCGATACCGTACTGGGGGTAGATGAACATCCATTTCCAGTCCATTGACACGGTCTGGATGATGAGTGGCTCCACATCCGGATCGACAGGGGTACGCGCATCGATCTGCTCGAGTGGACGGTAGGGGTCCAACTGATGAGTCCCCACCCAGGTGATGGCACCCAGCCAGACGATGATGGTCAACGGAGCCGCCCAGGTGAGCAACTCCAGCGATGTCGAATGATGGAATTCGGGGTCGTACTCGGCGCGCTCGTTCGACGCCCGGTAGTGCCAGGCGAATATGCACACCGCCGCCATGACCGGAATCACGATCAGCAGCATCAGAAAGGTACTGATGCCCATGATATTGCGCAACTGCACGGCCACGTGGCCGGCAGGCGACATGACATCCGAACTGCACCCTGCCACCAGGGTGGCAAGGGTCAGTGCGCCGACACGTCGAACCCATGTCAGTGGCTGCCGCAGATAAGGTGAACGACGACTGTTTGTATTCTGAATCATATCGATCTTCATTCAGCGCCAGGAGGCGTCTAGCTCACGACGCTCGGCGTTGCGACGTGTGAACAGGGTCAGTGCCAGCAACGTACCGATAGCACCGGACAGCAGATAGCCACCCGCCAGCCAGAGGCCGTAGTACTCACTCAGATACAAGGCTACAAAGGGTGCGAAGCCGGCGCCGAACAACCAGGCAAGATCGGTGGTCAGGGCCGACGCCGTATAGCGATTCTTGAGCAAGGTCCCCGAGGCCGTCGCGCCAGAAGACTGACCGAAAGACAAACCCAACAAGATGAAACCGACCAGTACATAGATGGATTCACCGATGATGCCGCCACGCCCCAGCAGGAAGGGCGACACGATGGCGAAGACGGCGATGGCAATCGCCATCTGCCAGAGCAGTCGTCGTCGCCCGATACGATCAGCGATCGGACCAGAGGCGAGAATGGCTGCCAGCCCGAATGCTGCGGCAATGATCTCGATGACGATGAACAATTCGAGGTATTCCTTGGAATTCAACACGATCCAGCTCAGAGGGAAGACGGTCACCATGTGAAACAGGGCAAGACTGGCCAGCGGCGTGAAGGCACCGATGATGATCTGCAACCATTCTTCGCGAACGACCGTGAGGGTACGCTCCGGAGCCAGCTCGTTCTCCGTGTAGAGCGTCTTGAATTCATCGCTCTCGGCCAACCGCAGTCGCGCGAACAGGGCCACGACATTGATGGCGAAGGTTACAAAGAAGGGATAGCGCCAACCAAAGGCCAGGAAGTCTTCTTCCGAGAGAGTGATGATCAGAAACAGAAAGAGAGACGCCGACAGAATCAGCCCCAGTGGAGCGCCGATCTGCGGCAGAGTGGCGTATCGGGCTCGACGATCCGGCGGTGAGTTCAGGGCGAGCAACGACGCCGTTCCGTCCCAGGAGCCTCCCAATGCGGCCCCCTGACCACAACGGAACAGACAGAGACTGGCTATGGTCAACCAGCCTTCCGCCTCGTAACTTGGCAGAAACGAGATGGCCACCGTGGATAGCCCCATCAGAAACAGGGCCAGGGTCAGTCGTGTTCCCCGGCCGTAGATACGATCGATTTCGGTGAAGATCACGGTACCGACAGGTCGTGCCAGAAACCCAAGAGCCAGTACGGCAAAGGCATACAAGGTACCTTCCACTGGAGACACGAAGGGGAAGATGGTATAGGGGAAGACAAGCACACAGGCCAGCGCGAATACGAAGAATTCGAAAAACTCCGAGGCTCGCCCGATGATGACACCAATGGCGATATCGGTCAGGTGCACGTGTTCTGACGCTTGCCCCGCCTCGTGTTTCTGCACACTGGCTTGCGCAGGTTCTGACTCCGATACCATTGTGCTGAATGCTCCTGTACGACTTGCTTGCAAACTGGTTTGATCAGGATCCAACGACACGCACGTCGCCAGACGGTGGAAAAACCGCTTTCTTTCAAGGGTTATTTCCAGTTCCCGGGCTCACGCAAATTATCAGGTTGCCAATGTATCACGACTGTGGGCTCGGTATATTCACCTTGAGGTGTCGAAAGAGCCGTGAGGTGACATCACTGATGACGCTCACGGATTCATTCGTGCCATTCTGGTGCTCACGCTCGGCACCACTCTGGCATAATCTCCTGCCATGGCGAGAACGAAACAATACAGGCAGGGTACATTTTACATTGTACTCTTGTGGCTGTCTGTCACGACTGCCAGTGCAGAGACAGCGGCCGTTACTCTGGTGGAGGACTCCACCCTCTCGCAACAACTACTGCAGAGCTATTTCGACACGGCTGGCGTCTGTACCACGTCTGAAATCAGTCATTTGCATGACAACGGTGATGTCGTGACCATAGAGATCGGCATCGAGCCGGATACTCGCAAAGGGTTGACGCAGGTTCTCGACCACGAACGCGACAATTGGTTCAGCCTCCACTGCCCGCCCGAGATCCACGGTGTCTGGCGTCAGGCCCATCCACCCCGAGATATCCTTGTGACAGGTATGCTGGGTGAAGAGGCGCCATTCACACTGAGTTGCGTCGACTACCAGCAGTCCAACAAATGGGGGATTCGCAGAGTGACCATCCGAGAAAAGATCAAGAGATGGCTGCAAGAGAAATTGCAGGACTAGCGGCTCGATACCAGCTTGATCTCTGACCTTACAGACCGAAAATACAGCATGCACAATTTCCGCACCGGAACGCCCTCTGACGCCGCTCGCTGTCTCGACATCGAGATCGCGGCCTACGAAGGAGATGAGGCGGCGACGCTGGAGAAGATCACGCAGCGCCTCTGCGAATACCCGCAAGGTTTCCTGGTGCTGGAGATGGACGATAAACTGATTGGCTTCATCAACAGTGGATGCGCCCACAAGGTCGAAATGGCCGATGAGGATTTCAAGGAACTGATCGGACACTCACCCGAAGCACCCAATGTTGTCGTGATGTCGGTCGTGATTGACCCCGACTATCAGGGCAGAGGCCTGTCGACAAGGATGATGGACGAATTCATCAGGCGCATGAACGCAATGAGCAAGCAGACCATTCACCTGATGTGCAGGGAGCAGCACGTACCGCTCTATGAAAAGTTCGGCTTCACCTACATCAGACCATCGCAATCCGACCACGGCGGATGGGTATGGCACGAGATGCTCATGACGCTCTGACATCCGCGGTCATCTCGACGTTGTCAATCAGGCGAACATCCCCGAGGTACGCTGCGATAAATCGCCGGTCCCAACGCTCCTCGCAATAATCCACGCGGAAACCCCAATCATTCAGTTGCCGGGTAATCTCATCGGTCGATAGCAGCATGTTCCTCAGCAAGCCGTTCATCTGTCTGGCCAGGTTCAGCTGCTCGGGCGAGAGTCGCCGGTTGCGCGAACTCAAGGCCAGGCCGTGCTCATCTCTGACGGTTTCCATGCCCACGATCCGCGTCGGCATGAAGTAGGCTTCGACCATCTTGCTGACAAGACGATACTGCTGGAAATCCTTCTTGCCGAAATACACACGTCTTGCCTGCGTCAGATTGATCAACTTCATGACGACTGACAAGACCCCCTTGAAGTGGCCGATCCTGTTCTTGCCGCACAGCACTTTCGAGTCCAGTGACTCATCGACGAATAGAGTGAAGTCGAAGGGGTATAGCTCCTTGTACCGAGGCAGGATCAGATCGCTGACACCCAGGCTTTCAAGGTAGCGTATGTCATCCTGCAGACTGTCGGGATAGTTGCTCAGGTCATCCGGATTTTCGAATTGAGTCGGGTTGACGTAAATGGTGACAAGGCTCTGCGTATTGTCAGACACACACTGCCTGATGAGGGACCCATGTCCTTCATGCAGCGCCCCCATGGTCGGCACCAGTCCACGAGCGCTGGCATCGCCGCCTTCGGATGCCTTCATCCACTCAGCGACACTCTCGTGAATGATCATGATGGGTAGCTTTCATCCGCGTTCGGGTATTGCTCGGATTTGACGTCTTCATCAAAACCGTCAAACGCCTGTTGCAGAGTGTCCTTCAGGTTGCAGTAGGTTCTGACAAAGTTGGCGTTGTGAGAAAAGGCACCCAGCATGTCCTGCATCACCAGAACCTGGCCATCGGTATGCACGCCGGCGCCAATGCCGATAACAGGAATATCCAGCGCCTGACTGAGTGACTGGCCCAACGATGTCGGCACACACTCAAGCACCAGTGCAAAACAACCCGACGCCTGTGCCTGCAGCGCTTGCGCGGTGATGTCATCTGCCTGCTGCTGGCTTTTGCCCTGCACCTTGTAGCCGCCCAGGGTATTGACGCTTTGCGGCATCAGCCCCAGATGACCCATGACCGGCACGCCCGATTCCACCAGATGACTGATAAGCGTTTCATTGCCCTTCACCCCTTCCAGCTTGATCGCCTGAGCGCCGGCTCTCATCAGCCGCTGAACATTCTCCAGGCTCTTGTCCAGTGAACCGCGATTACTCAGGAACGGCATATCGCCGACGATGAACTTTGACGGGGCACCGCGTACCACCGCCTGTGTATGCAACTCCATCATGTCCATCGTGACGGTTACCGTGCTGTTCTGACCGTGCATGACCATCCCCAGGCTGTCACCGACCAGCAGACAGTCCACACTGGATTCTTCAACGATACTCGCAGTCCAGTAGTCATAGCAGGTGAGCATCGAGATCTTTCTTCCGTCTTGCTTGTACTTCCCGAAATCTGTAATTTTCAAGTTCTTGCTCGCGTGAATGGATGTTAAGAGCGGCCGACAGGCTGCTGCATCAATTTGACGAAACTTCGGTACATATCCTTCTCACCGTCACTTCTCAGTGCCTGGATGTTCTTCTCGATAGTCACCACATCGTTGCGCGCCAGTGGACCGGTAACACTGCCCCCGGGAGTATTCAGTGAATTCTCGACGGTGATCGACAACAGTGCCGACAGAGAATCGGCGGAGATACCAAGTTGTTCGAACTGCCTGACGGTATTTCTCCAGATGATTTGCGGGAAGTTGCAGGACATGACGCAAAGCGCGTGATACAACGGTTTGCTCTCGGACGGAATACTCACGATGGGGTTCGGGAATTCACTGAATAGATCCGGACCTCCCACATCCTCTGCTTCCAGTACCAGCGTCAGGCCGCGATAGACGTCAGGCTCGTAGAGCGTGGAGCCGAATGTCATCAACGGATGACAGCTATGCATGGCCGGTGACAAATGACAGCCACTGAAATGATAGACAGGGCCGGCATGATATTTCAGGTTCGCCTCGTAAAAGGCTTCAAGATTGTCATCGGAGATGGCCAGAAACACTTGATCCACCTCTGCCAGATACTCCGATAGAGTGGCAGCATCGTCGCTGGCACGTGCCCATTGGCGGTAGGACATCCCCAGCATATCGAGATAGGCTGCCCAATGAGTCGCCATTCTGCCACTGCCAATGACCAGATACCGGCTATCGTGCTGCGTCACTGTACGCTTCCACTTTCATGTCAGAGCCCACGAAGGAGCGCAAGGATAGGCCGATGATAACCGAATCCGTCCAATTCGTTTCATCTGGCAACCACTTCGCGACCATGCGCCTGTCCTGCACAACCTGGAAAAACTGTGCAGGCGTTGACATTGACAATGCGCACTGAGCTGGCAGCAACGCAAGGCTCAGGGCTACCGACAAACCAGAGAGGTATCGAGCACCACGACTTCCTCGGCAGTAAATTGTTCCGGCATTGTCAGCACGCACGAAGAGCCATCCTCTTTCAGGACCTCAAAGACCTCTCCGCCGCTCGTTTCAAGCTGCAGCAGGCCATCGGAACCGATCATCAGAGGTCCGCCATCACGCTGCAACACGGCGTTGAACAGCAGTTCACCCTGATTATCGACCACTGTTGCAATCAGCAAGTGTCGTTCTCGCGCCAGCGTTTTCATCCTCAGAATATTGCCCGGGTACAAGGTCACATCGAAGCTTTCCCGTTCGAAGGTACTGGCCAACAGGGAGTGTGGCCGCAGTTGAACCTCGTATCGAGCGAATGGCGGCAGTGCGACGAACACAGGAGTGCCGACGCGACCCATGCCCACTCGGGCGCTGTTCACCAGGATGTCGTATTCAGCACCTGCCGGCTCACCTTCAACATCCATCACCAGACCTGCACGCACTGACTCAGTTCCCGCAAGCGCTATTCCAGAGGCATCCATCACGAACTGTGTGGAGAGGCGAAGTGCGGTATCCGAGCTACCGATACGCTGCACAGCAGCTCCCTCATGATCACGCCATTGACTCTGGATATCAGCACTGAATTTCTGGTGAACCACTCCGGCATCAACCCCGACCGTAGAATCTGCGCTGCCCGCATTGGCCCACACTCCCGCCTCGAACTGCCATTCGTTCCGTGAATCTCCATGCCATCGCGTCTCCATGCCGATGATGGATCGGGTGTCCTCAGCATCCTGCCCATTGCCCGATGCCCGAGACTGCCCTGCGTCCGACACGCCGGCCAGAATGGATGTAAGCCGCGAATGGCCGCCGAAGGTGACCCTCAGGTCCAGACTTGCACTGACAACGCCATTCTCTCGACGCAGGCGCGCCGCCAGGCTGCTGCGCAACCCGGCTCGCTCGAACAATCTGTGCCGTGCACTTATTCCCAGATTGACTGACTTGTTCGACCTCAGTGCATCGCTCCTTCGACGAACCGACCCGTACAGGCCTATCGAAGTGCGCCCGATCAGAGCATCCACCGAAGCTGTCAACTGTGCGGTATCGTCTGGCAACCAGTGCCTTTCAAGGATCGGTGACGACGACATTGCCGATGTTGCCTTGCCATCATCAAACCACTCACCGGACAACGAAGCTGCAAGAGCACCACGCTGCCACAGCGCCAGCAGACCCGCACCCTGTTCTCCATCAATACCGAAGCTGGCTGATGCCTGAAGTGTCAGATGACGACTCAGCATCACGAATTCCGGCTGCAACAGATCCGTATCGCCCAGATGTGAGAGGCCCAATGCAACTGCCGTACTCTCCCCCGTGCGTCGTGCAACGCGCACGGACCCGACGCCGATTCGGTGCAACTGCGGTAGAGAACCCGACCTATCCAACTGCAACGGGGCACCCAGCGCGAGCACCATCGCGGTGTCGTCTTTCGGCGGCAACAAGGTACTACGAGTAAAACGATGATACTCGGTTCGCAGCCCACTCACCGGGTCTGCTATCCGCACTTCAACCTGCATATTGCCATCGGGCAAGTCAGAGGTATCGATAGCGACGTGGCCGGCGTCCAGGCTTTGAGTCGAATAGAGACGATCGTTGACGTATAACTGCACCAGTGAGCGCCGATCCAGCAGCACCGACAGTTCGGAGCCTCGTGCTCCGTCCGGATCGATACGCGTCTGCATGGAAGTCGCGATACGCAGGCCCAGCACATCGAAACCTGGCATCAAAGGCCCTGCCGGAAAAGCATAGCTACCCGCCACCACTTCATGATCCTGCAGACGATGCACCAGAGCCATGGAATCCAGCTGTACTTGACCATGCTCACTATCAAAGCCAAGAATACTACGCAGATAGCCACGACCATAACCAAGCCAGCTCTCTGCCCTCAGGGCGTGCTCCCAATTCCGACTGCCGATGGATACGGCTGTTGCGTCCAATGCCAATGCTGCACTACCACGGCGATGCGGCGGATCGAGATACCGCGAAGTGCCATCGACCCGTACCGCCTGTAATGCTGAATCGACGAACACGGTTACCGTCAGAATATCCTCATCGAATAGCACGGCGAATGGTTTGGCGACCAATGTGCCACAGCCGACAGGCTCACCAGGACGATAACAAAGATGTTCTACATGCGTATTCTGTGGCATGGCCACGGCCGCGCGAAGTGCATCATCAGGCCTGACCGAGTCAAGCATGGACAGGATCTGCTGCGGATCGTCAAAGCTGATCATGTCACCTTCGACCATGACGGCGGCGGAGCCTGCCATCTGGTCATTGAACAGGATGTCCACCAACAGGGGGCGCGCTCGGTCCAGCGACTCGAAACCCTCTGGCACAGAATCATCAATGGCCAGTGCGGCAGCCCATGAGACCGGCAGCGGAATCAGCACCAACAGCAAGGCACACGTCCAGACAAGACAATCGCCAACCCGCTGAAAGATCACTCAGTAACCAGGGTAATTGTCAGAACACTGGAATAAAACCCACCCGGAGCCCGATCTGCATCTCCCTTCGACAAGCGGATCTGAACCTGAGTATCGCTATCCGGGCAATTGGCCGTGCTGGCATAGCGATAGCGTCTGCTCGACGGTAAACCGGGAATCAAACGTTCCCATACACCCGATGGATCATTGTCCCGCCATCTGACTTCGAAACGAACGCGATCACCAAGATCACCCATCAGCTGAAAGCTGTCAGAGTTTTCGTGCGAAGCTGCGATCACTCGATAGATGCCGCCAGGCGTGCTCGACCACGCGCAGACCTGACGACGACTCAGATAACGTTGGGCATGCGGCGACCAGGAACCCATCGAAATCTGCCCCTCGAGGCTCAGCCCATCAGCCATGACTGGTGTCATCACCGCCAACAGGAACATCCCGCAAGCAACGCACAGACTCTTGATGCTAGTCATGCGATGTGGAGCACCGTGCAACACTCCAGGAAAGAGACACTTCATTCGGCTCTGACCAGCAGCATCAGGGTGTCGGTATAGACGCCCGGGTCTGCATCATTGAAGCTCGACGCACTGACAATGATGCGAATACTGGCATTCAGCTCACCGTTGCAATCGATATCAGACACATGGCCAGGCAAACCACGGATTGTCACCGATGGCAGGAGATCTTGCGTACCGCCGGATATCCATTGCAAGCGATAGAGGATTGCATCGGTCCCATCCTCACTTCGCAACTCGAAGGCACCATTCAACGATGTTGCCGTCACTGCGTACGCACCGGTTGATGTATAGACACAGACATCGTCGGTATGTTGCTCCGAGGATGTCAGACTGGCACGTGAGCCCAGGTGGATATCATTGATCCCGGATAGACGAACCGAGTTCTGTTTGACGAAGGTGACAAGCGTGGTAGCCTCACTTTCCCTACCCAACAGTCCATCAGTAGCGGCTGAAGCCATGGGCAACCGGACGACCAACGCCAACAACAGAATGATGCGAACAAAGGGCATGCCTGGAATGGGCCTCCGGCTTATGGGTCTCGAGCCGAAGAAGTTCGCTACTTACCGTCAGTCGAACACCGGTTCCCATCCGGTTCAAGCATGGGAATCCGAGGGCTCTCGTAGGAGACCAGCACTTGCATGATGACAATGCACTGTGCAAGTGATGGACCCGTAAACCCAAGCAGCGATTATGCCAGTCGACAGGCAGGTTCTCCGCCTATCGAAAGAGCCTCACCGTACGTCATTTCGAATAAAAACCCTTTATTCAAAGCACTATAAATCCTGTTGCAATATAGCGCATAGCTTCTGTTCAGTGCTGTTCGTCCTTTTTTATGACTACTCTGGCACTATCGACACGGTCAATATATCGCTGTACGTATCGTAGGTAGCAGCATTGAAGTCTGCCTGGGCCACAGTGACAGTATAGGAGGCGTTGTCCGTACCACCACAGCTGGCATCCGTCGGATCGCCGGCCTGTGCGACGCCAATCTGCGTGTCGTATGTCAAGGGTGTAGCCCCCCATTTGACGGAGTAATCCAGGGTATTGGCAGGGTCTGCGCCAACCATCTGGAACGAACCGTTCGCTGAACTGACTTTCACGAAATAGGTCGTGTTTGACGCAAACACACACACATCATCCGTCGCATCCTGGTCTGCTGACAACTGCGCATGAGTGCCCAGGTCCAGATCGTCCATGTTCGTGATCTGGACTGAAATCTGCTTCACGATGGACACGTCCGAATTACCAGCGGATGCGTCACCGTTGAATTCAAGAGCACCATCGGTAGCTGCCAGAACATGACCAGCCAGAGCGACGGGGATGATGATTACGCCAACTTTCAAAGATTGTTTCAACATTGTTGAGTTGTTCCTCGATTGAATTGTGGTTGTCAATGAACGCCATTTTTCGATCAGGTACAGCTCATCTCCTCACCGACAAGGCTAGTAACGTCAACAGAACCGCCAACTGTTAGTAACAGGTTACATAAATATTGATATCTGATTGATTTCATCAGTGGTTCTCATTTTCGCCACCACAAGCACGAAGCCAGTTAACACTTTCACAAGCGAACGAGTCCTTACACATTCAATCGCCAGAACTTGACAAGAAATAACCCATGCTCAAGAACAAGCTCTTCACCGTCAGCCTGCTGCTTCTGACCTTTTCATTTGGCACATCGGCCAAGGCACAGATCACGGTGGATCAATCGGTACTGGAATTCGATCCCGGCCAGAAGACACGAGATCTGGAAATTCGCAACGAAGGCGATCACAAGATATATCTTGATTTGAAGATTGCCGAGATCATCGACCCTCATACCTCGGAACCGGCCAGAAGAGAATTGACTGACCCGCGTTCCGCCCCCGTTCTGGTCAGTCCCGGGCAGCTGCTGGTCTTGCCGGGACAAAGCAAACGGGTTCGCTTGATCATGCGCGAGGCTGCCACGGATATCGATCGTATCTTCCGACTGTCTGTCAAACCCTATACCGGCAAAGTCGATATGGGCCCTGCACAACCAGGCAAGACAACATCGGGAATCAAGGTACTTCTCGGGTACGAGATCCTGCTGCTTTCTCGACCGGAGAATCTGGCTCCGCAGATGAAGATAGAACGATCCGACTCAACCCTGGCATTGACCAATACCGGCAATACCAATGTCCTGTTGCGCCGAATCGCTCAATGCGAAAAGGACGGTAGCGACTGCGTCGAACTTCAGCCAAACCGCCTGTACGCCGGGGAACGACTGGAGCTGGACCTACCGAAGAGAGGCACCGCTGAGCAGTTTCCGGTTGAGATCATCCAGGCTGTCGGCTTGCGCAGCTCACGCGCAAGCTACTGAACCAAGAGTCCGCTATGCCAAGCGCCTGAAGCACTGACCCAGCGTTGGCTCAACGACTAGCAATGGCGCGGATCATCGAGTGTCAAGGGAAATGCATCCGGCACCAACGCCTGATGAAACCAGTGAACAAACGAATAAATCGAGAACACGGGAAGCCCTGTAGCCTTTCGGACGTCAGCTGCGTAAGGACTCATGTTGGTGCACTCGAACAGGATTGCACCGATATCCTCATGCGTCGTCACCAGTTCGCGAGCCGCATCCAGCATATCCAGTCGGCAGGCTTCAAAATCAATGGATGGCTGATTGTCCAGAATACCGTGAGTGAAGGCCCGGCCATTGTCAGTACCGACAATGGGTACAGTCTCCGGGTTATCGATACCGGCGGCCCTGAGGTGCTCAACGCTCAGCGTCTTGCTCGAGATCGTGATGATGCCGACACGCTTGCCAGCCGGCAACAGCTTTTCAATCATGGGCAGTTGCATGAGAGATGAGGTGGCTACCGGCACCGGAACCTGTTTGGCAATCTCTTCCTGAATGAGTGCCAGAAAGCCACAGTTGGTCGTGATTCCATCACACCCCGATGCAACCAGATCCTTGGCCGCATCGACAAACGCTTCCATCATGTCTCGTGGGTCCCGACGCACCACCTTGTCCGGACTGGCACCGCGCACTACTCGATACTGCACCGGGAACGGCCAGGTTGTGGCGTTGCCCATATCACCCTTTATTCGCGGGAATATGGCTTCCAGCATGATGATTCCAAGCGTGGCACCGTAGACAGACTTACCACCGTGTTCGATTGACATGTTGATCTCTCTGATCAGAATTTGTTTTCGGGGACGTACATTCTCGAATAGGCTTCCCGAACGGTCTCGGTTGCTTCTTCGTTACTTTTCCTGATATGAGACTCGATTTGCTTGCTGGCCAGAACAAGATCTCTGGACTGCACATGATCCAGCAGGCGCAAGTGCTCGTCATAGGCAATATCCGCCTTCTGCCGCATGGCAATCCAGCGGACATAGCGGATTCTCTCATGCAGGTTTTCCAGCGCTGCCACTATCTCCTTGTTCTTGGACAATCGCGCCAGACGCAAGTGAAATTCCTCATCCAGTGCAACGATCTTGCGAGCTGCCGAGTCATTGGTATAGTCAGGCGCTGACGCGATCAGAAACTCCCTGATCTGCACGAACTCCTCGTCCGATGCACGCTCGATCGCCAGGCGGATTGCATGAGTCTCGAGCGCTTCACGCAGTTCGTACAACTCGATGATCTTCGCCGGGTTCAACGCTCGGCAGAAGAAGCCACGGCCTTTCCGAGAAACAAGCAGCCCTTCGGTGACCAGCCGGTTCAACGCTTCACGAAGCGGCGTTCGACTGATACCCAGTATCTTGGACAACGCACTTTCGTTCAGACGCTCCTCGGGCCTGAATTCAAAATTCGCCGCCATTTCCCGTACCCTGAAATAGGCTTCCTCAACGCTACTGCGCGAATCCGCCGGCTCGTCATCTGATTTTTCCATCTGGCTCTGCATGATGTTCTATCGCTTACAACACATGATCAGGAACTCCCTTGAACAGTCGACTGTTCCATACCCGCCTGTCACTAGTAGAAGTAGGGAAGGTTCCTGGCCTTCGCCGCCCTGACCCACGACGGTACGAAAGGAACAATCTTGTCCTGTGACGGGACCATTATCTCGATGAAGTTGGCACCCGGATTATCGATAGCCGCTTGCAGCACGGCTTCTATTTCATCCTCGGATGTGATCCTGGCCGTGCTGAAACCGAAGCCTTCAGCGACCTTGATGTAGTCAACCGCACCAAAGTCGGTGGACCACGGTTCGTCGACATCATCCAGCAACAAGGCCTCGCCACGTATCCAGCCAAAGGTGTCGTTACGGTTCAGGATAATCGTCACGTTTTTCTGGCTGCGCTTTATCGTTTCCAAGTCGCCGAGCACAAAGCCGATTGACCCGTCGCCGGTGAATGAGATGATGGGCCCGTCAGTGGCATAGGAGGCGCCCAGCGCAGCCGGTACCGAGTACCCCAGGGCACCCATCGAGTAGTTGGTGATATAGCGACGCCCTGCCTCCTTGATGGTCAGCAAGGCCGAGGGGTAGATGGCACTGACACCCGGCTCCGATGTCACGATGGCATTCGAGGGCAGGATCTTGTCCAGAGCCTGAGACAACTTGACCGGTGAGATCGCACCATCGGGCATCGGGATGTTGGAAAAGAAGACCTTGTCCAGAGCAGCCCTCTTCACGGGGTTCAAATCAAGCGGTTCACGGTCAGTGACGCTGTACTCCGATTTGATCAGCTCGACCATGTACTCGAGACTGGCCCGTGCATCCCCTATCATGCCCACCTTCAAGGGAAAGTTGTTACCGACATGTGCTTCCGCAATATCAAGATGCATGAAGGTCTTGGTTTTGGGGTCTCCATACAATTTCCAGTGCTCGGTAGCCGCACTATCCGTATTCGAGCCCACGAAGAAGATCGTATCGGCATCGAACACATACTGATTGGAATACTCCATGCCACCACGCCCCCCGATGACTCTCAGAGCCAGAGGATGATTTTCGGGTATCGTGCCCTTGCCCGGAGTGGTGGTTGCAACCGGAATCTGCAACATCTCGGCAAGTTCCAGAACGGCTTCAGTGGCCCTGGAGATGAGCGCACCTTGCCCACAGACGATTACCGGCATGCTGGCGCTCAGCAGCACATCGATTGCCGCTCTTATCTTGCCATGGTCAGCCACCGGCCGGTGAGCCGGATACTGACTGTATTCACTCTCGGCATACAGATCATCCACCTCTGCCTCTTCGTGAAAGACATTGATCGGCACACGAATATGAACTGGCGCAGGACGACCCGAGGTCGCCACACGAAACGCACGACGCAACATGAAAGGAATGTCCCGGGCGTTGGTGAGAACAAATGATTCCTTGGTGATGCTGTCATACAGCGCGGTTTGATCGACACCGGTCAGACCATGCTTCTTGTCCTGATTCACCGGTATGTCGGAACTGAAGAAGATAACGGGGACTGAGCTCAAATAGGCTTCGGTTATACCCGGAGTACAATGCGTGACACCTGGACTGGGTGCTTCCAGAACGCAAGGACGCCCGGTTATCTTCGCATAGGACTCTGCAGCATAAGATGCCGTTCTTTCATCACGCGTCAGCACATAGTCGATATCGGAATTTTCACGCCATTCCTTGTACCAGCCGATCGTTGTCTCGCCTGGCAGTCCGAAGACGTGTTTCACACCATGCAATTCCAGCATCTTCAGAATAATCTGAGCGCCGTTCATCGTTACAGATCCCGAATCGGTCATTTCATTGTTTTCCTTCTGGGTGCTCTTGACTGGAAGCCAGAGTCAAAGTGGAGTCGTTCTGTCAACCCAGTGGGCTGCAAACGGAATATCTGGCTAACCTGTCCGGATCGACCGCAACCCCCAGACCCGGGCCTTGCGGTACGTGAACGCGTCCATTTCTTACCGGGAACGGGTCTGTCAGGATGTCTTCCTGAGCGTAATAGGTTGCCATGTAGAATTCGCATTGCAGCACCAGATCCGGTACGGCTGCCATCAGGTGTGCGCCGGCAGCATGGGCCAGTCCTGTTTCGAACATGCACCCGCCGTAGATCTCGATGCCGGCAGCTCTGGCTATTGCGGCGACCTCCAGGGCTCGACGAATACCACCGGACTTCATGATCTTCAAGGAGTAGATATCTGCGATCCTTATCTGCGCACCGTACAGCGCACCCTTGGGGTCAAAGACGCTTTCATCGGCCATGATGGGCGTGTCGATCACGTGAGCAATATGGGCGAGCACGTCACGCTCATGCATCTTGACGGGTTGTTCGACGAAGGTCGGCCTGAACGCTTCCAGATCGCGTATGCAACGCACCGCGTCATACGCCGGCAAACCCTGGTTGTAATCGATTCGCAAGTCAGCCTCATCGCCATAGATTTCCCGCATTCTTTCGCAGCGCATGAGATCGAACTTGTGTCCGGCAAAGCCTGTCTTGAACTTGAAGATCCGGACCCCGTCGTCCCACATGGCTGCGATGTCATCAAGGTCTGCTGAAAAATCGGGATTGGCAATCGAGAAACTCATTCCCATGTCATCGCGCATGCGACCACCTACCAGCTCAGAGACGGACAAACCGCTTATCTTGCCGGTGATGTCCAGCAAGGCCATTTCCAGCGCAGCCTTGGCCTCAGGATGGCCGACCACGACCTTGTCTGCCATGGTCATGTGCCTCTCCACCTGAACCGGATCCTGCCCGATCAGATGTGGACGAAGGTGAACATGCAGTACCGCGGCATTGCCCTCCGATGTTCCTGTGAATACCGGCCACGGCGATGCTTCACCCCATCCCGTTATACCGGTATCCGTCGTGATCTCGAGGATGACCACATTGATACCGGCAACGTCCCCGCTGCCATGAGAATGCACCGCTTTGGCAGGAATCAGAATTCGGTGCACACGAATCGATTCGATTTTATGCTCAGACAACACAACCTCCGTAAATCGGGATAGACATCTTGACAAGACCATTCAGGTGGAACGAACAACCTACACACTGCACCGAACAGGACGCGACAGGATCAGGACCGGGTGGTGCGCATGCTGTCCGGAAGATAGGTGGCCAGCTCCGGCAGGAATATCATCAGAAACACCATCAACACCATGATCAGGAAAAGCGGTATTGCAGTCTTTGCGATGTAGCCCATCTCATGCCGGGTAATTCCCTGCATGACGAACAGGTTGAAACCGATCGGCGGTGTTATCTGCGCCATTTCGACCACGATGACGATGAAAATGCCGAACCAGATGAGATCGATACCCGCCGCTTCAACCATGGGCTGCACGATTGCCATGGTCAATACGACCGATGAGATGCCATCGAGAAACATGCCCAGAATGATGTAGAACAGCATCAACGCCATCAACAGTGAAAACCGTGAGAGTTGCAATCCATCGATGTATTCCGCCAGTGCGCGCGGTAGCCCGGTGAAACCCATGGCAAGAGTCAGTGCCACAGCTCCCATCAGGATGAAGGCGATCATCGCCGAGGTACGTGTGGCGCCCAACAGACTTTGTATGAAGGCATCGAAGGTCAATGAGCCCTGCAAGGCGGCCAGTGCGAGCGCACCGAGAACACCAATGGATGCCGCTTCGGTCGCAGTTGCCCACCCACCGTACATCGAACCGATGACAAGCAGGATGAGTACGATGATGGGAATCAGAAATCGACTTTCGTAGAGCTTCTGAGTGAATGTCATCCTGTCCGAAATTTCAGGAACTTCGCTCGGTCGTACAAATGCCCAGGCCATGACGTAGAGCATGAACATACCGGCCAGCACGATACCCGGCAGAATACCTGCCATGAACAGCTTGGAGATCGACTCTTCAACCGCCACGCCGTAGACAATCAGCGTCAACGAGGGTGGAATCATCAGACCCAGAGTTGCGGCACCTGTCAGCGTACCGATAATCATGTACTCGGGATATTTTCGCTTGCGCAGCTCGGGTATCGACATCTTGCCAACGGTTGTCAGCGTTGCCGCCGACGAGCCGGATACCGCCGCAAAAATGGTGCATCCGACGATATTCACATGAACCAGCCCGCCTGGAAGACGCTGCATCCAGGGTGCCAGTCCTCGGAACATGTCCTGAGACAAGCGACTGCGAAAGAGAATTTCTCCCATCCAGATGAATAGCGGCAATGCCGTCAGCGTCCAACTGGAACTACTGGTCCAGATGCGAGTCAGCATGGCATCGCCAGCGGGGCGTGAAGTAAACATCTCCAGCCCCAGATAGGCGACACCAAATAGCGCCAGGCCAACCCAGACACCGGTGCCCAGAAGCAGAAACAGTGCGAAGAGGAATATCGAAACCAGATAGATCTCATCCATTCGTCTTACTCCGCCTGCAGGTCGATCCCGGCGGATCGAATGTTGTCTTTACCGGTGAACAGAGCAGTCACCAGATTATCGAAGGCGCAGATGGCCAGCAGAACCGTTCCTATGGCCATGGGAACCTGGGGTATCCAGATTGGCCAGGCGTCCTGACCCTGGCTGATATCGTTGAACCGATAGCTTTCGTAGGTCAATTTGATGGCAAAATGGGCGAACAGAAAGGTGAGATAACTGGCAACAGCCCAACACCAGATTTCACCGACGATCTTGAACCGGCCCAACGCATTCAGCAGCAGGTTCACGCGAATATGTGTGCCTGCATTGAGCGTATACGGCAGTGCCAGAAAAGAGGCGGCAGCCATGCAGTAGCCGGTAAAATCCGGCGCGCCAGTGATCACTTCTCCACCCCAGCGAGCAAACATCTGCAGGCTGACGAAACCCAGAATCAGCAGAAGGAACAATGCCCCTGTGTAGCCTGCGTAGAGATAAGTCTTGTCCAGAATGATGCGCAACACCTTGAATACACGCACTCGCTATTCTCCTTTTGCTATCTGCCCGGCAAAGAGTTGCCGGGCAGGAATGTCAACGCTGCCTATTTGCTTGCCTTGAAGGCATCAACTATCTTCTTGCCAGCGTCTCCGGCCGTTTCCAGCCACTCATTCGTCATCACTTCTCCTATCTCCTGCAGCTCTTTCGCCAGAGCCTCACCAGCAGGGCCTGTCTGCATGCCGTTCTTGGCCAGCTCATTCACAGTGAAGTCGTTGTACTGGAGCGAACGCCAATCACCTGCGTATTCAGCGAGATCGGAACAGGCATTCATCACGTTCCTGGTGGCGTCATCCAGGTCGTTCCAGGCATCCAGATTGACCAGCACATAGTTGCGTGGCATCCACGCATCAACGGAGTAATAGTGGGAGAGGCTTTCCCAGACCTTGCGGTCATAGCCTGTAGAGCCGGAAGAGACCATGCCCTGCGCAACACCCGTAGCGAAGGCCTGACTGATCTCGGCAGCTTCAATCTGCACGGGGAGCATACCGGCCAGTTCAGCCATTCTTGCGCTTGCCGCATTGTATGACCGAAATTTCAGCCCCTTGACATCGGCGAGCGACTCCACGGCACGATCGAAATACAAGCCCTGTGCGGGCCAGGGAACCGAATACAACAGGTGCAGATTCTGGCTGTCCAACAGTTCTGTCAGAGGCTCTTTCGCGACTTCCCAGAGTTTTTCGGATTCCTCGAAGGAGGTTGCCAGAAACGGTACGGAGTCGAAACCGAACAGGGCATTCTCATTCTGGTGACCTGACAGGAGTCGCTCTCCGATCAGCACCTGACCGGTTTGTATCGCACGTTTGATTTCGGCGCCAGCAAACAACGAGCCACCGGGATGCGTCTTGATTTCCAGTTCACCGGCCGTACCTGTCGTTACACAGCGTGCGAATTCTGCACCGGTGGCCGAGTGATAATTTGCCGCTGCATACGCCATCGGCATATCCCATGTTTCAGCTGACACGGGCGCTGTACTGATTGCAAGAGCGACAAAGCTTGCAGATAGGCTGGTTTTAAGGTCAAACATACTATTTCCTCTAGGTTTACGAATCTTCAACTTGCGGTGGTCGAACAACCAACTCTCGGTTAGAAACGCGCTGGAGAGTACGGATTCAAATCTGTATGCGGCGCTTGTCCAGAGATCAGCTCTGATAATATTCGTCCGGTTTTCGGCCCTGCCGTCAGACCGATATGATGATGCCCGAAGCCTGCGTAGATGCCAGTCGTACCAATCTCGCCGATAAGAGGCAAGCTGTCAGAAGGTGCCGGGCGATGACCGAGCCAGGTGTCTTCCGAATCGTATTCGAGATCAGGAAAGGTCTGCTTGACCTTTTTTCGAAGCAGGTTCAACGGAGCTTCCGAGGCAGATGCCTGCAGACCTCCGAATTCAACAACGCCGGCGCATCGCAGAAATCCGTCCATGGGAGTTGCCACGAATTTACCCGAGGTGACCATGAGAGGGCTTTCAGGACCATTCCTGGCGGACTTGAAATCGATGTGATACCCACGCTCGGATTCGATAGGTACGTTCAGACCCAGCTTTTTCGTCATCGACCCTGACCAGACACCAGTGGCGAGAATCGCCTGGGAACACGTAAGGGTTCCTGCAGTCGTCAGCAAGGCGGTGATACGGCCATCGGTCAGTTGAAAATCCTCGACCTCTGCTCGAACCATTCTTGCTCCGAGTTTTTCTGCTTCATGAGCCAAAGCGGCAACATAGCGAGCAGGGTCACGGACGAAGCCATGATCGTGCATCACGGCCAGGCAATTCACCGAATCTGTCAATGAGGGATGGCGCTCTCGCACGGCGGCCCCTTCCAGAATTTCCGGGTCAAAGCCCGCGTCATGCCGCAATTTCCACGTGTAGGCGTCGGCGTCGAATGCCGCATGGGTGGGATAGACAAAACTGTAGTCAGACCTTAGCAACCATACAGAGGCTTCGGTGCCTTCACACAGGGCGGCATGTTGTGCGACGCTGTCATGTGTCAACTCACCAAGCCCCTTGGCGATGCGGCGAGTGTCCTTGTCGTTGGCGTTAGACAGATACTTCAGTAGCCAGGGCATCAAACGAGGGAGATAGGACCAACGCAGAAACAGTGGAAAATCCTTGTCCATGAGCATTCCCGGACTTTTACGCACCATCCCTGGAGCTGTCACCGGGGCCACTGAGCAGGCGGCAAGGATGCCGGCATTCCCCGAAGAGGTACTGCCTGTTCCGCCTGAAACAGCACGATCGACAAGTGTGACGTCGACACCTGCACGGCGCAGCCAGATGGCAGCGGAAACACCAACGATACCTGCGCCGACAATCGCCACGGCCTTGGAGTCAGACGAGCTCATTATTCTCAATCACAAGTTGTCGTCAACGTTGACCTCATGGCTGAATACTATTCTGTATACAGCTCTGAAGTCAAACGTTCAATGCCTGCGGTGATTACTCTATTGGCGCTGGAGCAACACGGGAGCTCAGCCCCTGACCGCGACTGGCGTGACGCCGACCGGACTCGTACACCGGCTCTCGGCTCTCGGCTCTCGGCTCTCGGCTCTCGGCTATCGGCACTCGCCACTCGCCACTCGCCACTCGCCACTCGCCAATCGGCTCTCGGCTCTCGGCTCTCGGCACTCAGAGGAAGTAGTGGTACAGATAGAACCCTGGAGGAAGTACGGCGCCAAGCGCAGTCATGGCAAGACCCGCCTGGCCAGGTTTGATCAGGACACTCTTCGACGGCTTTTCCGGGTTGAAGAAGACGCGCACCTGATCATCACCAATGCGCTCCACACCACGTGACTGCCAATCCAGAATTCCCTTTGCATTATGACTGGCGACCACGACCCAGGCGGAAACGCGCCTGCCCTGATACTGCTTTCCATTGACGTAGTATTCATACAGCGCATTCAGCCTGTACGTGGTATCCAAACGCGTAGCGTGAGCCGAAAATACGTTCTTCTGCATATTGACCAGATGCCCGGTTGTGCTCGGCCACCGCCGCATCCGCCACTGATGAATAGCGGAATAACCAAGCACCAGAAAGCAATAAAGGGAGATCATGAACAAGATGGATTGTCGATCCCCTTCCATGACGCGGGACCAGAATGCTGCAAACTCGGTGACCAGTGTGTCCATGGGCAGCACTGTCATCAATTTTCATACCACACATCAGTTACCGACATTCCCGAGGAATCGTGAAGAAGAACCAGCCCGCCTTGGTAATGCCTTCCTCAGCGACACCCGGACAGCCTCAGCAACATTGCCTTGTATCGGACGCGATAGTCGAACAGGTCAATATCCCCTCATGATATGCATTGAAGCCCCCGGATTACCGCATCACCACTCGTGTGAAACTGCTGGTATATCGCAACTGTATTGGTTACTCTCATTCACGATTGATGTAACTCACGCGGCATGCTCCCTGATCTGGCGCTGCAATGGCTTGAAGCTGGCATCCGGATTCAACGTCACGATCCGCTGCCATCACCCACAAGGCTGAAAATACAGCCATGGGCTTGCGACAGACCCAGTCGGCCCGATTCTCGAAGCCTTGCCCGAGACCTGCACGATCACACCAGGTAAACAATCACGTTTGGAGCACTTTTCAACAATCTGGAGAGGTTAATGAAATATCTGATTGGCGCTGTCACCACCGCATGCACCTTGATGGCCGGAGCAAGCTACGCTCAAACCAACCTTGAAAAACTGGGCGCTTTCAAGGTTACCGGCACCAAGGAACATACTGTCATCGAGCAGGACACCAAAACAGCTGATTCCTTGCGCAAGGTACTGGAAGGCATTTCGCTGCCGCCAGGTTTCAAGATAGAGCTCTATGCGCTTGTGCCAGATGCAAGACATATGGCGATGGCCCCTCAGGGCACCGTACTGTTCGTCGGCACCAAGAAAGACAAGGTGTGGGCGGTCATGGATCGCGACCGAGACAGAGTCGCCGATGAGGTCAAGGATTTTGCACCATCGCTGGAGCTCGACGTTCCCAACGGTGTGGCTTTCTCCAGGGACGGCTTCTTGTTCATCGCAGAACGCAACCGGGTCATGATGTATCCCGCAGCAGAATTCTTCCACGAAAGCCCGGATGTCGTCGCTGTCCCCATCGTCCCGCAAGGAACGCTGATCCCGGTGGAAGAAGAAAGCTATAACCACACGGCCAGAGTCGTCAAGGTGGGACCGGATGACAAACTCTATATTTCACTGGGCCAACCCTTCAACGTTCCCCCGGCTGAAAAACTCGACCTGTACACCGAAACCGGTATCGGCGGCATCATCCGCATGAATCGTGACGGTACAGAGCGGGAGGTATATACCTACGGCGTCAGAAATTCCGTGGGTCATGACTTTCACCCAGTTACCGGTGAGCTCTGGTGGACCGACAATCAGGTTGACGGCATGGGAGACGACATCCCGCCCGGAGAGATCAATCGGCAGACTGAAATGGGTCAGCACTTCGGCTTCCCCTGGTACGGTGGCGGCTCAGTACGCACGACAGAGTACGCGGATCAGGAAATACCCGTTGACGTGGTCATGCCTGCCTCAGAAACCATCGCCCACGCAGCAGACCTGGGAATGAGCTTCTACACGGGCAAGATGTTCCCGGAAAAATACCAGAATGCCATTTTCTCTGCGCAACACGGCTCATGGAACCGGACCACGCCTGTGGGCGCCAGAGTCATGGTGACCTTCATCGATGAGGAAGGTGCCGCGACGACAGAACCGTTTGCAGAAGGCTGGATTGACGAAAACGGCGAGTATGACGGCCGCCCGGTCGATGTCATTCAGATGAAAGACGGCTCACTTCTGGTCTCCGATGATTTTGCCAACGCAATCTATCGAATCAGTTATTCCGAGTGAGTGCCATTGACCTCGGGTCATGACGGTGCAGCATGCGCGCCCTTGGCGGCGCTGCGTGCTTCACCGGCTTTTTCGGTACCGCGACCGCGATTGCCGTCAGAATCTGCTGATCATCCACAAGAAAATGAAACTGTCCCTACTGTTTTCATCGGCCTTGCTCTTCGGCTCGGCCCTGACTCTCGAACAGGTGCAGGCGCAAGAGCCCATTCCGGGTCAGACGCTGGCCAGACAATGCAGTGTCTGCCATGGCAAGACTGGCATGGCTACCGACCCCGAAGTTCCGAATCTGGCGGGGCAATCGGCACTGTATCTCGAGAAGAGCCTGAAGGATTATCGATCAGGAGCGCGCCAGGATCGTCGAATGTCACTGATTGCGCAGCCACTGTCCGATGAACAGATTGCTCATCTCGCAGCCTGGTATGCGGCCTTCATCGTTGAGGTCACGCCGCCCGAATGATGATGTCGACTTGCGCACCGGACGACTCTCCTCCCGTATCCCACTCGCCTGAGCGGCCAACGAACTGCAGAAAGTTGTCCGCCTGAACACCAGCCTCGACTGCATGAGATATGTCGGCATCTCCCATGGGATGGCCGATGCCCAGTTGGCATGAACAGGTTTCCATATCGATGATTGGCCTGGATGCAAACTCGATCTCTATCTCATATAACTGCGCTGCATTCACGGGGGCCATCAGTAGTTTGCCGAACAGGGGTTAAATCATTTTGCGAACCACTGCAACTTTCCGCGATCGCTCTGCGTAGTTCATTGTGAGGGCAGTGTTTTCTCACACCTGCTGTCCCGCTAATCAATGGAGAAGCCCGTGATCAGAATGACCCTGAGATCAAGAATTATCGGCGCACTATGCGCAACAGCCAGTTTTGGAGCGTTGGCCGGACACACCAATGAGGTGCTGGAAGCTGAACTGGATGGCCGGGAGGAGGTGGGCTCGGACCCCACTCAGCGACTGGTCGGGGACCCTGATGGAAAGGGTGAGGCCTATGTTTTCGGTATCGATGGTGATCCGACCACACTTTGCTATGTCCTCACTGTAGAAAAGATTCAGCTGGTGCCTGTCGGTGAAGGCATGGCAGCGCACATCCATGAAGGTGCACGCGACAGCAACGGCCCAGTGGTGGCCGCTCTGGCCGGTCCCGAGGATGGCAACGCGGCAGATTGTCTGACTGAGGGAGAAATGGGCAAATTCCCAACCGAGGAAGCCGGCATCGTCCAGCGCATTCTCGATAATCCTGCGCAGTTCTACATCAATGTTCATAACCCGGACTTCCCGGACGGTGCCATCCGTGGCCAGATGTCCAACCAGATTCATGAACATGAGCATGCGCATGACGATGAGGAAGACGGCGGCATGATGACGGGTGACGCACCCAGCGTTCCCATGAACCTCACTGCACAAGTCTATTCCAGCTCAGCGCTCGAGCTCTTCTGGGATCGTTCAACAGACGATGGTGTTGTCAGTAGCTACGATGTCTACCGGGATGGGCAGATATTTGGAAGTGCAGATGGCAACAGCTTCTACGACGATGACTTGATGCCTGGAACCAGCTACGAATATTTCGTGGTGGCTGTGGATGATCAAGCCAATGAATCTGACGCATCTGACAGTATCAGCGTCACAAGTCGAGACTGAACGAGCGCCTGAAGTAGAAGCGGTTGTCGTGACAGCCCGAAGCCCGGATGTGTCCGGACATCGGGCTGCCCGGTGAGCTTCGCGGTGCGGTTACGGCGCGACATGTCCGGCACCTATATTCTGGTGCCGGCCTCATTGCGAATGTAATCGATATTCATCCTTGCGCTGGCAGAAGACGGGCTGATGACCAGCACTTGTTCGAACGCATCCAGAGCGGCATCGAAATTGTCATGACGCATGAAGATAAGGCCAAGCCCGGAAATGGCACCGAAGTGCCTCGGTTCGCGAACAAGCGTTTCGCGTATGTCGGCAACCGAAGAATCACTATCCCCCATCATGTAGTGCAGGGTTGCTCGCCTGTTCCAGCCTTCGGCAAAGTCGGGTGTGCTCTCAACAAGCTCGTCACACAGAGCCAATGCAAGGGTCAACTCTTCAGCCGCCATGGCAAGATTGATCTGTGACATCAGCAATTCGGACGGCTCGTCGGGAGCTGTCATCCAGTGCTGCCATATTCGAGACTCAATGGCTCTTGCATCGTCCTCGTCGCTTGCCTCGCGCAACTGCTCGA
This sequence comes from uncultured Granulosicoccus sp., assembly GCA_947499955.1. Taxonomy (GTDB): domain Bacteria; phylum Pseudomonadota; class Gammaproteobacteria; order Granulosicoccales; family Granulosicoccaceae; genus Granulosicoccus. Next base: position 23,505 of record CANMQI010000004.1, on the reverse strand, counting down.
ACAAGCCTGGCAACTCCGGTGCAGTCTGATCGGCCAGTGCGGCATGGCTGGAAATGCCATTCATCGCCAACAGACCGATAGTGCAGGCCATTGGCAGCAATGACAGGGTACTTCTCAACCGATGAAGCATGATTGATCTCCGGAACAGTCAGCGCGTATAGCGCTCTATACGCACACAATCGAACGTTGGTGCAGTCTCGCCTTCTGGGCCTCTGTTCGATTGCCCGGAGACCTACCGCGACGGCGTCATGCGCGGAACTGACGTTGCAGGTTTCATGCTGAGTGCCGCTGATTCAGTCAGTCACGCGCACAAGATAGCCGCGGCGATGACATACGGCCTGCTACTTGTTCAAGTAGTCGGCAGGGAAGCGGAAGCCAGGGATGAACAATCGAACCTCGACAAGGCGAGCATTCCGGTCAGCAGCACAAGGGCTACTCCAGAATGGATGTTCAGGGAAAAATGGCGCGCCCGGAAGGATTCGAACCTCCGACCACCTGGTTCGAAGCCAGGTACTCTATCCAACTGAGCTACGGGCGCAGCACACACTCGTGCATCACTGCCGAGTGCGCGTAGTATACGGTGTTGAACTTTATCTAGTCGAGCACTATCTGTAACTTTCGGCCCTCTGGCCGTTTTTTTTTACATTTCACACAGGAACACGGAAGCAACATGAAATCACTGAAGACTCTGGCAAAGACAACAACGCTGGCTGTCATGCTGGCCACAGCAGGCGCATTCGGAAATGCTTCCGCCGCCGATCTGAGTGCTGTCCCCAGCGGCAGCTACACGCTTGACCCCACCCACGCATTCATCGATTTTTCCTACAGTCATCTGGGTCTTTCCAACCCGACTCTGAGCTTCGATGACTTCTCCATCGACCTGAACCTGGACAGTGAAGACGCCACCAAGTCCATGTTTTTAGTGAAAATAGACTCTTCCAGCATCCTCACAGGCTCTGCTATCTTCAAGGAACATCTGACAGGCGGTGATTGGTTCGATACCACCACCTACCCCGAAATCCTGTTTCAGTCCACGACCATCACGGCCGCTGACGATGGCAGCTACACCGTGGTTGGCGACCTGACAGTCAAGGACGTCACCAAGCCCGTTACATTGAACGTCACGGTCAATGGCGCCATGGATCACCCCATGACTGGCAAGCCGGTTATCGGCATTGGTGCCACAGGGGAATTACTGCGTTCCGATTTCGGACTAGGTGCGTATGCGCCAAATGTAGGTGATGAAGTGCAACTGAAGATTACCGCCGAACTCAACAAGGCTCAGTAATCTGCATTCGCAGATTTCAAGACAGTCATATCAGGATCAAGGCATGGGTCGTTCTATCGAGCAGCGTTACGGTGATATCGCTGTCATTTTCCACTGGCTGATTGCACTGCTCATCATCGGGCTGCTGGCCATTGGCAAGTACATGGGCTCACTCGATGAGAACGACCCGATCCGTTACGCCCTGACTCAGTGGCACAAGAGCTTCGGCATCACGGTGCTGTTGCTCTCAGTGTTGCGCCTGTTGTGGCGTTTCACCCACACACCACCGCCAGAGCTCGAGTCCATTCCGAGCTGGCAACGAAGGGCCGCCTCGCTTGCCCACGGCCTGCTCTACGTCCTCATGATCGCCATTCCACTGACTGGCTGGATCATGGTGTCAGCCTCTCCCCTGAACCTGGATACGGTTCTGTTCAATGTCATCGAGTGGCCACATCTGCCCCCGTTTGCCTCGCTGGAAAACAAGGAGGCGATAGCCCACAGCTTTCACGAATATCACGAACTGGCAGCGAATCTGCTGATTCTCATTCTGCTCGCGCATATAGGTGCCGCACTCAAGCATCATTGGTTCGACAAGGATGCAACCCTGCTGCGCATGCTGCCGGAACAAGGTTCGACCAGCTTCCGACGAAAGCTGGCGGTATTGACGGCCACCCTGGTGGCTGCCGGGGGCGCGCTGTATATAGCAGCCAATGCCGGAAACCAGGCAGCCTTGCTGGCCGCGGGTGACAGCGAGGTCAGCTTCATTGCCGAGGTCACTGGAGAACAGACTCCGGGCAGCTTCAGCGACACCAGCGTCGAGGCGCTGATTGATGCGTCTGACCCGAGCGCCAGCACCATCGTGGCGCGCGTCCAGACCGCCTCGGTATCCAGTGACAATCTGCAAGTCGCAGGCTCGCTACCCGAACCCGAATGGTTTGATGCAGAAGGGCATCCCGAGGCACTGTTCGAATCCACCCGCATTGCGGACACTGACGAAGGCGATCTGCAGGTTACCGGCAACCTGACCATCAAGGAGACGACTCAGGAAATATCCTTCCTCATGGTGTTGTCTACAGAAGACGACAAGCAGGTAGCGCGTGGTGAATTCACCATCGACCGCAGAGAGTTTGATATCGGCCTCGAGAGTCAGCAAGGCGATGACTTCGTCGCTTACCCGGTCGTGATCAGGTTTCGCTTCGACATTACGGCGGCGGACAGCTAGTCGAGCCAGCAGAACCTGCTCAAGCTGCAAAAAACAACTCGCTCAACTTATTCCATCAAGAATACCACTCGTTCGAACGCTGATACGTCACCGTTCAGTACAAACTCCTTGGCGATTCACTTGTGACGGTATGGGCATATTGCAGGTAGAATTCTGAGCTTCCGCCACAATCAGGAGATCCACGCCTTGTCAATCAAGAAAATTCTTGTTGCCAACCGATCCGAGATCGCAATCAGGATCTTCAGAGCAGCCAACGAGCTGGGCATCAAGACCGTGGCAATCTGGGCGGAAGAAGACAAGCTGGCCCTGCACCGCTTCAAGGCCGATGAAGCCTACCAGGTCGGCGCTGGCCCACATCTGGATCAGACCATGGGGCCTATCGAGTCCTATCTGTCCATCGATGAGGTGCTGCGGGTCGCCAGACTTTCCGGTGCTGACGCCATCCATCCCGGTTACGGTCTGCTGTCCGAAAGTCCCGAATTCGTGGACGCCTGCGATGCCGCAGGTATCACCTTCATCGGTCCTCGTGCCGATACCATGCGTCGCCTGGGCAACAAGGTAGCGGCCCGAAATCTCGCTATCGAAGCCGGCGTACCCGTGGTGCCGGCGACCGAACCCCTGCCTGACGACCTGCCAACCATCAAGAAAATGGCGGCGGAAATCGGCTACCCCATCATGCTCAAGGCATCCTGGGGTGGTGGTGGTCGCGGCATGCGTACCATCCGCAGTGAAGAGGATCTGGACAAGGAAGCCAATGAAGCTCGACGCGAAGCTCGTGCGGCTTTTGGCAAGGATGAGATCTACCTGGAAAAGCTGGTGGAACGCGCGCGTCATGTCGAAGCGCAGATCCTGGGCGACACCCACGGTAATGCGGTCCACCTGTTCGAACGTGACTGTACCGTACAACGTCGGAACCAGAAAGTGGTCGAGCGTGCACCGGCTCCCTACCTGAACGATGAACAGCGTCAGGAACTGAGCGAGTACGCTCTGAAGATTGCCAATGCCACCAATTATGTCGGCGCCGGTACTGTCGAATTCCTGATGGATATGGACACACAGTCCTTCTACTTCATCGAAGTGAACCCTCGGGTTCAGGTAGAGCATACGGTCACCGAAGAGGTCACCGGCATCGATATCATCAAGGCGCAGATCCACCTGGTGGAAGGAGCTGTCATCGGCACACCGGAATCCGGCGTACCGCCGCAGGATCAGATTCGCCTGAATGGCCATGCCATGCAATGCCGTATCACCACGGAAGACCCGGAGCAGAACTTCGTGCCGGACTACGGCCGCATCACGGCCTATCGCGGTGCCTCCGGTTTCGGTATTCGTCTTGATGGCGGTACTGCCTATTCCGGCGCCATCATCAATCGATTCTATGATCCCCTGCTTGAGAAGGTCACGGCCTGGGCCCCGACCTCCGAGGAAGTCATCAAACGAATGGATCGCGCCTTGCGCGAATTCCGTATTCGTGGTGTCGCCACCAACCTGACTTTTCTCGAGAACGTCATCGGTCATCCGAAATTTCTCGACAACAGCTACACCACCCGCTTCATCGATACCACGCCTGAGCTCTTCGAACAGGTACAACGCAAGGACAGGGCAACCAAGCTGCTGCAGTATGTAGCCGACGTCACCGTCAATGGTCATCCTGAAGCTCGTGACCGACCAAAACCCAGAGCAGACGCCTTGCCTCCTCAGGTGCCCTGGTTCGACACACCGATCACACCCGGTACCAAGAACCGTCTGGATGAGCACGGCCCCGAAGCCTTCAGCAAGTGGTTGCGTGACAACCCGCAAGTCATGGTTACCGACACCACCATGCGTGACTCGCATCAGTCACTGCTGGCCACCCGCATGCGTACCAAGGACATCGTCGCCATCGCCGATGCCTATGCGCATGGACTGCCGCAGTTGCTCTCGCTGGAATGCTGGGGTGGTGCCACCTTCGATGTGAGCATGCGCTTCCTCACCGAAGACCCCTGGGAGCGTCTGGCGATGATTCGTGAGCGTGCTCCGAACATCCTGTTGCAGGCGCTGTTCCGTGGTGCCAACGGCGTGGGCTATACCAACTACCCTGACAATGTCGTCAAGCATTTCATTCGTCAGGCAGCCCGTTCCGGTGTCGATCTGTTCCGCGTCTTCGACTGTTTCAACTGGGTCGACAACATGCGCGTGAGCATGGATGCGGTCCTCGAGGAAGGCAAGCTGTGCGAAGCCACCATCTGCTACACCGGTGACATGCTCGATGCAGCCCGTCCCAAGTACCAGTTGAAGTATTACCTGGACATGGCGCGTGAAATCGAGAAGGCCGGTGCACATATCATCTGTATCAAGGACATGGCAGGCCTCATGAAGCCTGCAGCAGCCACCGTGCTGTTCAAGGCATTGCGCGAAGAGACGTCCCTGCCCGTGCATTTCCACACGCATGACACCTCCGGCATATCAGCAGCGACAGTACTGGCAGCGGTTGACGCCGGTGTCGATGCCATTGATGCTGCCATGGATGCCTTGTCGGGCAATACCTCACAGCCTTGCCTGGGCTCCATCGTGGCTGCCCTGCGCGGCACCGAGCGCGATACCGGCCTGAGTCGCGAGACCATTGAACAGATCTCCTTCTATTGGGAAGCGGTGCGTAACAAGTACGCCGCCTTCGAAAGCGATCTCAAGGGACCGGCTTCGGAAGTCTATCTGCATGAGATGCCCGGCGGGCAGTTCACCAATCTGAAAGAGCAGGCTCGTTCCATGGGGCTGGAACTGCGCTGGCACGAAGTGGCGCGTGCCTACAGCGACGTCAACCAGATGTTTGGTGATGTGGTCAAGGTCACGCCTTCTTCCAAGGTGGTTGGCGACATGGCTCTGATGATGATCAGTCAGGATCTGACCATTCAGGACGTCGAGAACCCGGCCAAGGACATCGCCTTCCCTGATTCTGTCGTGTCCATGATGCGCGGTGAACTCAGCCAGATGCCAGGTGGCTTCCCGGAAGGCATTCAGAAGAAGGTACTCAAGGGAGAAAAGCCGCTTGTCGGTCGTGCCAGTGCCGAGATGGAACCGGCAGATCTGGATGCGATTCGCTCCAAGCTGACCGAGCTGCTGAATCGTCAGCCGACAGAAAACGAGCTGGCTTCCTACAATATGTACCCGAAGGTCTTTACCGACTTCGCCGCCACGCAAAGCCTGTATGGCCCTACCAGCGTATTGCCAACGCCTGTGTACTTCTACGGTCTGAAGGTGGGCGACGAGATCTTCGTCGAAATCGAAAAGGGCAAGACCCTGGTAATCCGTTGTTCAGCCATCGGTGACGTCAACGACAAGGGCATGGTGCGCGTGTTCTTCGAGCTCAATGGCCAACCTCGATCCATCGCCGTGCCAGACAGACTGCACGGTGCCGCGGGTGCCATGGCGCGACCCAAGGCTGAAGCGGGCAATGCGGAACATGTCGGTGCGCCCATGCCTGGTGTCGTATCAACGGTCAACGTTAAATCCGGGCAGACGGTTGAGACGGGCGACATACTTCTTTCCATCGAAGCCATGAAGATGGAAACAGCCATCTACAGTGAAGTCGATGGTGTCGTCGAAGAATTGCTGGTGAAGGCTGGCGACCAGATTGATGCCAAGGACCTGATGGTCCGCATCGTGGCCGGCGAGTAAGCCGGTTTTTGCTGACACTCCCGTGCTGATCGCAAGAGCAGCCGGGAGTGTCACAGGATCTCCCGGGCCGATAAGGGCCCGGAGCAGTCAGACGACTGAACGCAACTCAGTCCTCGTACAGGTCCTCATCACCATCGAGGTCGAGATCCAGCCAACCATCTTCATCATCAGCAAAGAGTCTGGGGGCTGACTTCTTCATCGTCGCCTTGTGGGCGGCTTTCTTCTGCTTGGCGGGAGTACGAATCTCGCCATAGTAATAAAGCTCGTCCAGTTGTTCATCGGACAGTTTGTCGTAGTTGGGTTCAGCGAAATAATCATCATCGCTGAAACGGTCTGCCATGCGTTTTCCCATCTGCCTTTACCTCGACTTTCCACCAAGTTGCCAGGAGTATCCCGTACCGCGAATTTGCGGCCACTGCCCCGTCGGTATCAAGCACTTTTTCATCCCCATTTTTCTGAAAACGGCATTCATGCCGCATACGGATAAATGTGCGTCTGCCTCATGCCAGGCGTCGCAGAAATTCTGCGACCAGACGCTCATACAACTCCATACCCAGGTACTTGTCCTCAACGCCAGCATCGACGCTTGGATTGTCATTGACCTCGATGACAACCACATCATCGCCACGCTGCTTCAGGTCCACCCCATAGAAGCCATTGCCAATGAGCCTGGTGGCATCCACCGCTGTCTTGATGACCCGCTCCGGCACTTCCTCCACGGCCATGGTCCGGAAATTACCCGATGACACACGTCCATCAGAGGCGTGTTCATAGATTTGCCAGTGGCCACGGCTCATGAAATACTGACAGGCAAACAGTGGCTCGCCATTAATGACACCAATTCGCCAATCGAAGTCCGTCGGGTAGAATTCCTGCGCCAGAATCAAAGCCGACCGGTTGAAGAAGTCCTTCGCGATCTCCTTCAGCTCTGCCATGTCCTTGGCTTTCTTCACACCCACCGAAAACGCACCGTCAGGAATCTTCAGCACCAGCGGAAACGAAAGCTCCTCGGCCGCCAACTCGAGGCAATCAGCCTGGTGACGATTCAGCACCCGGGTACGCGGCGTGGCAATTTCGTTCACCTGTAGCAAATTGGCCAGATAGATCTTGTTGGTGCAGCGCAGGATGGATTGCGTGTCATCGATCACCACGCACCCCAGGGACTCCGCTCGCTTGGCAAACCGATAGGTATGGTTGTCGATATTGGTGGTTGCACGAATGAACAGCGCGTCATATTCAGCCAGCCGCGAAAAGTCCTTGCGCGTGATCAGATCAACATCCAGACCCGCTGCACGCGCCGCTTTCTCGAAGCGTTTCAGGGCGCGGCTGTCCGACGGCGGCATCTTCTCGTCCGGATCCACCAGGATGGCCAGATCATGCCGATAGCGCTTGCGGCTCTTCGGCTTGCGCCAGATATTGCGGCTGAAACGGTCCAGCGCATCAGCAAATTCAGTCTGTTCCTGCTCGCTCAGCGAGTTGATACCGCGCATGCGCAAGCGACTGATATGCCAGCGATCCCGCCGCCGGAACTGCACCTCCATAATCGGGCAGGGAAACTGGTCGAACAGTACCCGCGCCAGTGATTTCAGGTCCGGATCGCTGGTTTTCCCGAAAAAGATACGCACACTGTATTCGTGTACCTCTTCCTTGCCGAGCCTGTCTCCCAGCCGTTCCAGCGCCACCCCGGCAGCATCCAGATCCAGCAGGTACAGGGACTTGCTGCTCAGGCTGTTGATGGTACGAATGGAGGGAATGACCTGCTGACCCCGAGATTCAGCCAGCAACGAGCAATAATAACCATGACTCAGGTAGCGGTAACTCCGACAAAGGTTCAGAATCACGCGCTGGGCTACCGGCCCCTCCTGCGCAGCCAGGTACGCGTCAACAGACGTGACATCCTGACTGGGATAATATGGTTTCCAGTCATCGGCATCGCTGATGACAATGGATATTCTGGGCATTATTGAACACGATCCTGAGAGTAGATGACAAGCAAGGAAATCCGGCTTCACGCAAGCCGTTGAAGCTGCGTAGTGATAGCACGTCGCGCTATTCTGCACTGAGCCTAACCTGTCCATGAGCGCCATTTCATACCCGAAAACGACACCGGAACGAGCAATACGTACCGCGACGGCCGACGATATCGATCACCTCGTGGAACTCGAATCGCGGTGCTTTACCAGTGACCGGATCAGCCGACGCCAGTTTCGCTGGATGATCACGCGCGCCAATGCCGAACTGAGACTCTGTGAATCGGCAGAACAGCTGCTGGGCTATGTTCTTGTCCTGTTTCACAAGGGCACCTCACTGGCTCGGCTCTACTCCCTGGCCATCTCCCCGGCGCACCAGGGTCAGGGCATCGGTCGCCAACTGTTGGGTGAAGCCGAGCGTCTGGCCGAAGCGCATCGCTGCGTCTACCTGCGACTCGAGGTTGATCCTCGCAACCGCTCTGCGGTAGCGCTCTACGAGAGCCAGGGCTTCCAGCTGTTCGGCACCCGCGAAGACTATTATCAGGATCATGCCGATGCGCGGCTGTACCAGAAACGCACGCTGCATACACCACCGCGCATCAGCTGCCAGGTGCCCTACTACGAGCAGACACTGGATTTCACCTGCGGACCCGCTTCGCTGATCATGGCCATGCGGGCTCTGCAACCTTCCATGCCCGCTGACAGAACGCTGGAAGTGCAACTATGGCGTGAAGCGACCACCATCTACATGACATCCGGTCATGGAGGCTGCTCTCCTTACGGATTGGCACTGGCTGCCCACCGGCGTGGGTTTCGAGCGCAATTGCTGGTCAATGATGCCGGTCCCATGTTTCTCGATGGCGTGCGACGCGATGACAAGAAGGCCGTCCTGGAACTGGTTCACGCCGATTTTCTCGCGCAGATTGCCGACACTGACATTCAGATGAACTGCGCTGAATTCAGCACGAGTGACCTTGTCACCGCATTGTCACATGGCTGTGTCCCACTGGTGCTTATCAGCTCCTGGCGATTCAATGACAACAAGGCCCCGCACTGGGTGGTTCTGGTCGCCGCCGATGACACCTTCGTGTACCTTCACGACCCCGATGTCGATACTCAGTTGAGCAAGGCACCGGGCGATACACAGTCAGTACCCGTGCGTATTGACAGCTTTGACCGTATGATTCGCTTTGGACAATCCCGCATGCAGGCCGCCCTGTGCCTGTGCCCACCCCTCGACGAGTACCCCAGCAACAATGACTAAAGAAGGTGATCAGGCATTCCGCGCCACCTCCAACAAGGAACGATGGCCTGATGCCGCCTACGCCGGCGCGTTGAGCTACCTCAGACGGCGCTACAGCCGCGATCTGGAAGGCGTTGACGTCGTGGTCAGCGGCATTCCCTACGACTGTGCTGTGACCTATCGCTCAGGCTGTCGCCTCGGGCCTCGCGCTATCCGGGCCGCATCCGTGCAATTGGCAGAACTGCTGTCATTCCCGTTCGGCTTCGACCCCTTCGAGACCCTGTCCGTTGTCGACTACGGCGATTGTCTGGTGGATCCTCATCATCCGGACACCGTAATCAACGATATTGCCGAGCATGCTGCCCACATCATTGCCTCCGGCGCTCGCATGCTGACCTTTGGTGGCGATCATTTCACCACCTATCCACTGTTGAAAGCCCATGCCGAGAAGTACGGACCCATTGCGCTGGTGCAGTTCGATGCGCACTGCGACACCTGGGAAGACGACGGCAAGCAACTGGATCACGGCACCATGTTCACTCGCGCCGTGGCCGATGGCATCGTGGATCCGTCGCGCTCCACTCAGGTTGGTTTGCGAACCTACAACGATCACGACGCCGGGTTCGAGATATTGACCTCCCCCTGGATTCACCGCAACGGCATCGATGAGGCCTTGAAAGTCGTCATCGAGCGCGCCGGTGACCAGCCGGTCTACCTCTCGTTTGATATCGACGGACTGGATCCGGCCTATGCGCCAGGCACCGGTACACCCGTTGCCGGTGGCCTGAGCAGCTGGCAGGCACTGGAATTCGTGCGTGGTCTGGAACCCCTGCATCTGATCGGCATGGACGTCGTTGAAGTGGCACCGGCCTACGATCACGCTGAAATCACCGCTCTGGCCGCCGCCACCGTGGCCCATGACTGGCTGTGCGTGCTGGCCAGCCAGCGCGGCGCCGTGCGCCGAGGCATTGGCCGACTGTGAGCAACGACAAGACAATGAACGACGACGTGTCAGGCTGGACAGTACAGGACTCGGCCGAGCGTTACGGCATCAATGAATGGGGTGCCGGATATTTCAGCGTCGGCGACAATGGTCATATAGTCATTACCGACCCCGACAATCCCGATGGCCCGCGCGTGTCGCTGCTCACGGTCATGGAAGGTCTGCGCGAACGCGGACTGGAACCGCCCGTATTGCTGCGTATCGAAAACATCCTCGATCACCGAATCAAGGTAATCAATGAAGCCTTCACACGAGCCATGCAGGATGCCGGTTACCTGAATCGCTATCGTGGCGTCTTTCCCATCAAGGTCAACCAGCAGCGTCATGTCATTGAAGAGATTGCCCGTGCTGGCAAGGCCTTCAACCATGGTTTTGAAGCCGGTAGCAAGGCTGAGTTGCTGATTGCCATGGCCTCCCTGGAGAGTCATGCCAGTCCCATCATCTGCAATGGCTTCAAGGACGCAGAATTCATCCAGCTCGGCCTGTATGCACGAAAGCTCGGCATAGACTGCTTCTTCGTGGTGGAGAACCCGACCGAGGCCCGCATCATCATCGAGCAGAGTCGACTGCTGGATATCCGGCCACTGATTGGCGTGCGCGTCAAACTCTCTACCCGAGTCGATGGCCACTGGCAGGAAGACAGTGGGGACCGCAGCATCTTCGGTCTGTCCACCACGCGTTTGCTTGAAGTGGTCGACCTGCTGAAAGCGGCAGACATGCTCGATTGCCTGAAGCTTCTGCATGCTCATATCGGTTCGCAGATTCCCAACATCATGAATGTGCGAGCCGGGGTCTCCGAGGCCTGTCGCTACTACGCCGACCTGGTACGTGAAGGCGCCCCCATGGGCCATATCGACATGGGTGGCGGCCTGGCGGTGGATTATGACGGCAGCCAGAGTAACTGGACGCACAGCATGAACTACCAGTTGAATGAATACTGTGCCGATATTGTCGACAGCATCATGGAAGTACTGGACCCCATGGAGATCTCCCATCCGGAGCTCATCACGGAATCCGGTCGTGCCACAGTTGCATATTCATCCGTACTGTTGTTCGACATTCTGGATGTGACTGACAGCAATCCATTGCCGAAAGACATCCTGAAGGAGCAGGCTGAATGGCAAGACCCCAGTGCCGACAGTGAAGAGCCGAGAGCACTGGGAGAAGATCCGCAGATTTCACGACTGCTGGAAGTACGGGATATCGTCAGCCCGAACAATCTGCAGGAGTGCTTCAACGATGCCAACTTCTATCGCGAGGAATTGCGTGATCGTTTTCGTCGCGGTCATTGCACCTTGCGCGCGATGTCGTTGGCTGACAATACGTATCTGCAGATCATTGCGCGCATCCGCGAAGAGCTACCCAATGCAGCGAGAGTACCTGCCGTTCTGCAAGACCTTTCCGAAAGCACCTCCGATATCTACTACGGCAATTTCAGCATTTTCCAATCCTTGCCCGATACCTGGGCGATCGATCAGGTCTTCCCGGTCACCCCGATACACCGTCTCGATGAAGAGCCGGACCGTACTGCGTTCATTGCCGATATCACCTGCGACAGCGATGGCAAGATCGATCATTTCGCCGACCCCAGTGGTCAGTATCCGACCTTGCCGCTGCATCAGGTACGCAAGGGTGAAGACTACTTCCTGGGTGTCTTTCTGGTAGGTGCCTATCAGGAGACGCTGGGCGACCTGCACAACCTGTTCGGCGACACCAACGTCGCCAGCATCCGGGTTCGCGACGATGGTTCTATCCATTTCGAACGCGAACTGCACGGTGACACCATTGCCGATGTATTGAGCTACGTTGAGTACCAGCCTGCGAACCTGCTCGAGTCTTTCCGTCATGTCGCGGAACGGGCCGTTCGTTCGGGACATCTGACGGTTACCGAGAGACGCACCATAGTGAAGAGTTTTACAGAGAGTCTCGCCGGTTACACGTATTATGAGAACATCTAGAAATCTCGGTTGCCGTTGTGGCACCCAATACCCAACAATCAATCAGGAGTCAGCATGTCCAAGGTTGTAATAATAGGCGCAGGCGGTGTCGGCGGCGTAGTCGCTCACAAATGCGCCCAACTCGCCGACGTTTTCCATGAAATCGTTCTGGCCAGCCGTACCGTTTCCAAATGTGACGCCATTGCAGCGCAACTGGATCGGCCCATTCGTACAGCCACTGTCGATGCCGACGATGTACCAGCCATGGTCGAATTTCTCAAGGCGGAGAAACCGGATCTGCTGATCAACGTGGCGCTGCCGTACCAGGATCTGCACCTGATGGACGCCTGTCTGGAGGCCGGTGTGCATTACATGGACACCGCCAACTATGAGCCACCTGATGATGCCAAGTTCGAATATCACTGGCAGTGGGCTTACCAGGACAAGTTCAAGGAAGCTGGCCTGATGGCACTGCTGGGTTGCGGATTCGATCCGGGCGTCACCGGTATCTTCACCGCTCATGCCAAGAAGCATCACTTCGACCGCATCGACTACCTGGACATCATCGACTGCAATGCCGGTGACCATGGCCAGCCGTTTGCCACCAACTTCAATCCGGAAATCAACATCCGAGAAGTTTCGGCCAAGGGTCGTTATTGGGAAAATGGTGCCTGGCAGGAAACCGATCCCTTGTCGGTACGTCATGTCTTCGATTTCCCGGAAGGTATCGGGGAGATGCCCATGTACCTGATGTACCACGAAGAGCTGGAATCACTGACCACGCACTTGCCCGAGATCAAGCGTGCACGCTTCTGGATGACATTTTCAGACAACTACCTGAAGCATCTGGAGGTACTGGAGAACGTCGGCATGACTCGCATCGATCCCGTCGAATTCAATGGTCAGGAAATCGTACCGTTGCAGTTTCTCAAAGCTCTGTTGCCTGATCCATCCAGCCTCGGCCCCTTGACCAAGGGCAAGACCTGCATTGGCTGCCTGATTCGGGGTGAGAAGGACGGCAAGCCGAAGCAGTACTATATCTACAACATCAGTGATCATGAAGCCTGTTACGCTGAAGTGCAGTCACAGGCCATTTCATACACCACCGGCGTTCCGGCCATGATCGGCGCCAAGATGATGCTGGAAGGTCACTGGATGCAACCTGGCGTCTGGAATGTAGAGCAGATGGACCCTGATCCGTTCATGGCAGACCTGAACAAGTACGGTCTGCCCTGGGTCGAGACCACACCGGAAACTGTCAGCCTCGACTGACACGACGTTACAAGGCAGGTTCACAAGCCGTGCTTGTGAGCCTGCCCTGGTTTTCCAAAGCCTCAATCGGACAAGCTTCCCACCTTGACAGACAACCCCTTCCACAAATTCGACGCCCGACGTGTACCGTCGCCCTGTTTCGTGGTGGACAAGGCCGGTGTCGAGGCCAATCTGGCCATCCTGAAACACGTTGCCGATGAAAGCGGTGCGCATGTACTCTCGGCGCTGAAGGCGTTTTCCATGTGGCATCTGGCGCCACTTGTATCGCAATACCTGCACGGAATCTGTGCCAGCGGTGTTCATGAAGCGCGACTGGGTCGGGATTACTACGAGGGCGAAGTTCACGTTTTTTCAGCCGCCTACTCGGCCAGCGACATGCAGGAACTGCTGCCGATTGCGGACCACCTCGTATTCAATTCCTTCAATCAGTGGCGCCGCTTTCGGGATGACGTCAAGTCAGAACAGGAAAAACGCCCACAGCTGAAGGCAGGCTTGCGTATCAATCCGGAGCACTCCGAAGGTACCACCCCCATCTACGATCCTTGTGCTCCGGGCTCGCGGCTCGGCATCGCCCGCGCCCAGTTCGAGCCAGACGAGCTCGACGGTATCAGCGGGCTGCACTTCCACACGCTTTGTGAGCAGGATGTCCCGCCTCTGGCTCGCACCCTGGCAGCTGTTGAAGCAGGCTTCGGAGATGTACTGCCGCAAATGGAATGGGTCAACTTCGGTGGTGGCCATCTGATCACGGAACCGGGTTATCAGGTAGACGAACTGATTCAGCTGATCCGTGACTTTGCTGAACGCTATAAGGTGCAGGTGTACCTGGAGCCCGGAGAGGCGGTGGCCATTCACACCGGCGTGCTGGTTTGCGAAGTGCTCGATATTGCCGATACCGAGTTTCATCAGACCATTCTTGATACTTCCGCCACCTGCCATATGCCCGATACGCTGGAAATGCCCTACCGGCCCCATGTCCTCGACTCAGGTGAAGCTGGCGAACTGGCGCATACCTACAGACTCGGTGGTATGACATGCCTGGCCGGTGATGTCATTGGCGACTACAGCTTCGCCAGGCCCCTGGAAATCGGTGATCGTCTGATGTTCGATGACATGTCGCATTACACCATGGTCAAGACAAGCACCTTCAACGGCATTCCCCTGCCCGCCATTGCCGTGTGGGATTCACGCACTGATGAGCTGGAAATCGTTCGTGAGTTTGGCTACGAGGATTTTCGTCAGCGGTTGTCCTGATGGCGCACGCGCGCGGTGCCAGCCAGGTACGAAACGGTAACTGGTTAACGTCAGTCAGGCTCCAGCGCCTGTAGCGAGGTAATTCAACTAAGTCTGCTCGCCGCCGATAGAAAGGCGTGGATATGCGGAAAGTGCATGCCACGGGGAATGCCTCGCCTGGCAAAACGTCGACGTAACGTTACTTGATCAACGCTGGTGCTCGATCAAGCTGTTTGCAGTGGCTCTGGTGCAAGGTCTTCCTGATCTGACTGCTGTCGACCTGCCTTGGCGAATTGATGAAAAAGAAGCTGAACAACAGCCCTCGAAGACGCACGGATGCTTTCAAGCTGGAAGCATTGGAACCTCGCCTGCTGTTTTCTGCTGATGCGGTTAGCCTGTTGGCCGCTACCGAAGAAAATTCTCAGCCTGTCGAGTCGTTCAGCGAAACATCAACTGCGACAGTTGCATTGCTGGATCATGGTAGCCAGTCAGTGGCGAGCGTTGAGAGTAAGGCCACCAAGACTACGCAATCTTCCGTCGAGCTGGTTCTTATTGATCGCTCTCTGGAAGGCGCTGACTGGATTGCGCAACAGCTCTCCGAACAGAACAAACCGGGACAGTTCATTCATTTCATTGAATCAGACCAGGATGGTGTCGATCAGATCAGTAACTATCTGTCACTTTACGATTCGGTGTCCAGCGTGCAACTCTTCTCACACGGCGGTGATGCCGAGCTTCTGCTGGGCAACGGCAAGCTTGGTATGGATGAGCTGATGAGCAGAGCTGATCAGATCAGCGTCTGGGCGGATACGTTGACCAGCGGAGCTGATCTGATCGTCTATGGATGTGACCTTGCCGCCTCCGCCAACGGACAGGCCTTTGCCACACTACTGGGCGAACTCACCCGCACGGACATTGCGGCATCCGCCGATCTGACCGGAAATTCTGCGTTGGGCGGTAACTGGAACCTGGAATTCCAATCCGGGAAGATCGAAGCGGATACGCAGTTGGGCGCAACGCTCCTGCAGGACTACGAAGGCGTAATGACAGCGTATCACGTCTACAACGCCGACGATGCAGGTGAAGGATCCTTGCGCCAGGCCATTCTGGACGCCAACGCCAACCCCGACCCCAATGGTGATCCAAACGAGATCATCTTTTCGTTTATCGGTCCCTTCAAACCGATCACTGAACTGCCGGCGTTCACCTCACAGATCATCATGAGCGGTACCCTGGACGTGAACGGTGACATCGAGATTGTTCTCGACGGTAGCCTCATGGAGACTACTGGTGCGAATGGGCTCAACCTGAATACCGGCAGTCAGTTCAGCAGCGTGAGCAATCTGCAAATCATCAATTTTCCGGGGGACGGCATTGCATTGGATAATACGTGGGAAGTCACGCTGACCAACAATCTAATCGGCACTGATGGTACCACCCTCACGGATGAGTTCGGCAATGGTGGCCACGGAATATCGTTGTACATCTCGGACAGAAATACGATAGGAGATGGTACGTTGAACGGATCCAACGTGATTTCAGGCAATGGCTTGCACGGGATATCGATATACGGATTGATCTCCATTCACAATGAGATCAACTACAACTTCATCGGCACGAATGAGGATGGAACCGCGGTTGTTGGTAACGGTGGTACGGGCATACATCTGGAGGAGTCTGTCGCTAGTACCAAGATCATCGCCAACACCATTTCGGGTAATTCCGCTCACGGTGTCTCCATCAGCGGTGAGTACGCTACATCCAATGCGCTGACATCAAACATGATCGGTACCACAGCCGATGGACTGACTCGTCTGGGCAATGGAGGAGATGGCGTCCTGCTGGAGCTTGGTGCGCACCACAACAACGTCGGCAGCGATGCCATCAACAGCGCCAATGTCATTTCGGGCAATGGCAATGATGGAATTGCCATCAGTGGAGAGGCAACCTCCAACAACCTGATATTAGGCAACCTGATTGGAACCAACGTGAATGGGGACACTGCCATCGCCAATGGCGGACATGGCGTCCTGATCTATAACGGTGCCCAGAACAATGAGATTGGAGGTGCCGGCACCTATGAGCGCAACATCATATCCGGCAATGCGGATAACGGCATAACGATTGATGGAGAGTCCGGCACGACAACGACTGGCAACCTGATTCTGGGAAACCATATCGGTACTGATATAACTGCAACTCTGGCTATTGGTAATCTGAATGCTGGTATCGATATCGTCAACGGTGCGTCGAACAACCGGATTGGTGGTGATCGTAGCAGCGCGCAAACCAATATCATCGTCGCTAACGAATTTGGAATCAAACTGGGTTCCACCGGCACTGACGGCAATACGATTCTCGGCAACTACATCGGCACCAACTCCGCTGACAGCACCGCTCTGGGGAATACCACTGATGGCATCAATATCTGGGGCGGCGCCAGCAACACGGTCATTGGCGGCACCGGTAATGCTGAAGGAAACATCATCTCCGGCAACGGCGTCGACGGCGTCTCGATAACCGGTAATGATTCCGATGGCACGGTTATCAAGGCGAATCTGATCGGGACCAACGCTGCTGGTACCAGTGCACTGGGCAATGGCAACAATGGTGTCGGGTTCTATTCTGGCGTGTCCAATTCCGTATTGGGTGGGGACTCAAGCGCGGGCGAAGGTAACCTCATCTCCGGAAACCTGTCAAATGGAGTTGTACTGTGGGGCCCAGGCACTGAAGCAAATCGCATCTCGGGCAACCGAATCGGTACCAACCTTGATGGCAGTGGGGCGGTGGAAAACGTCTCTAACGGTGTGGAAATCGAGAATGGAGCGAGCCACAATATCATTGGCGGTAACTTCAATGACAATACCGGAAACCTGATTTCCGGCAATGGAAACGCGGGAATACGGCTCACCGATAGCACGTCCAGTGGCAACATCATCACAGGGAACAGGATAGGCACCAACGCAACGGGGGATGCAACGCTCCAGAACTATTTTGGTATCTACCAATCAGCCGCAACTGACACTCAAATCGGTAGTTCGATTGCGGGCGAAGGGAATATCATTTCAGGTAATTTTCATTCGGGCATCAGATTCGTAGCAAACGCTTCGACCGCGACGATACAGGGTAACTACGTGGGCACTGATGCACTGGGCTCTCTACTCATCGGAAATGGTACTCACGGAATCGATATCGCGAATTCTATTGCCGGAATCATGATTGGAGGAGAGAATGCAGGTGAAGGCAATATCATCTCTGGCAATACCCGCTACGGAATTAACCTGCTCAACGCCGCTGATGTTGACATAAAGGGCAACCATATCGGAGTTGATGAATCCGGGTTCGTGGATATTGGCAATAGCCTGGGAGGTATATCTCTGGAGGGGAGTACCAATAGCACCCTGATAGGAGGCTCGCGCAACGGCGAAGGCAATATCATCTCGGGCAATGATGGTGACGGTATCCTGTTGGAGGCCTCTGCCGAGAATAATACAATTACCGGCAATACCATTGGCCTAGCCATCGATGAGCTTGCCTTGTTGGGTAATGCGGGTCATGGCGTTCTTGTCCTGTCCGGTAACAACCGCATCGGCAGTTCCAACGCCAACGATCGAAATATCATCGCTGCGAATACAGGAAGCGGTATTTACGTCGACCCCGGCGCAACGGGCAATGCTCTTCTGGGCAACAGCATCTGGCAGAACGGCAGCATTGGCATTGACCTCGGCGGTGATGGTGTCACTGACAACGATACTGATGATGTCGACACGGGGGCCAATAATCTGCAGAACTTCCCGGAGCTTGCAAAGGTCACAACGGATGAATCTGGAACACTCAGCATCGAAGGTCAGCTTCAATCAGCAGCCAACACCACGTTCCGCATAGAATTCTTCACCAGTACAACACTCGATGCCAGTGGTCACGGAGATGCCAGGGAGCTCGTCGGGTATACCACGGTGACAACGGATACCAGTGGCACCGCAACCTTCCAGGCGCTGATCAACGCTACCGTATCTGGCAGTGACTACGTGACAGCGACGGCTACCGTAGACAATGGCAGTAGCGGTTTTTCTGATACTTCCGAGTATTCTGCCAGTGTCATCGCCGATTCCGGCGGCTCGACCGGCAACACAGCCCCCGAATTCTCACTCGGTAGTGGCTTTCATCAGGTTGATCTGGGCGCTTTCTCCAGTGACGCTGTTGACATGGCCACCCAGTCTGACGGCAGATACCTCGTGTTGAGCAAGGCTGACTCCCCTGCCTCCAGTGGCAAGTATGACTTTGCGTTGACACGCTTCAATGCGGATGGATCTCTCGACAGCAGCTTCGGAACCGATGGCACAGTCATCTCTTCTGCAATAATGTCGTCCAACGACGAGTTCGCCAAGGCACTGAGCGTGCAGAGTGATGGCAAGATCATCGTGGCCGGCAACAGGGATCTCGGCGGTTATGATGAAGCAATCCTGTACCGTTACAACGCTGACGGCTCCCTCGACACCTCCTTTGGAACGGCTGGTGAAGCGAACTTCAGCATCCCCGGTACCGATCACACGGCATTGAAGGATATCACCCTGATGACCGATGGTCGCATCGTTGGTACGGGATTCGTGACTGTCGGAGGCGAGGACTCCATGCTGGTTATTCGCATCACTGCCTCCGGTGAACTGGACACCAGTTTCAACGGCAGCGGTTACCGAATCATCGATACAGGAGCCGGCGATGCGGTCGGCATGGCCGTGCAGATACAGACCGATGACAAGATCGTGCTGGTTGGACAACGGTACAACGGCAATACCTTTGAATCCCGCATAGTAAGACTGAACATTGATGGCTCGTTGGATACGACATTCAGTGGCGATGGACACCTTGTACTGGCCAGCTCAGACAACTTATCACCTACTACTGTCGCCATTACAGACGATGGCAAGATCGTACTCGGTGGACACAGTGATGCACCAGGTACACCTTCGCAGATCGTACGCTTGCTGACAAACGGCAGTCTCGACAGCAGCTTTGGCGGATCAGGGTACGTCACCATCAATGCGGGCGACGCTGCGGAAACGGCTACCAGACTTGTGATAGACAGCGATGGGCGCCTGGTCGTGGTAGGAGATGTATCCAACGGTTCTGACAACGATATCTCCATTTTCCGGCTCAATACCGATGGCTCTCTGGACACGACTCTGGGTGGTGATGGCCTTGTCCGCATAGACCTGAGCGGCTCGGATGACATCGCTGACACCGTAGTGGTCGATGCCAACGGAAATATCAAGATAGCTGGCGAAGCCAATGATCAGATGTTCATCGCGAGCATTATGGAGAACGGCACTCTTGATACCCGGTTCAACGTCAGACATTCACTGACAGGCACTGCCGACTACACGGAGAATACGGCGGCGATCGTACTGGATGCCAATGTAACTGTTTACGATCGAGAGTTGAGTGCCGCTGACAATTTCTCAGGTGCAAGCCTGACACTGGTTCGCGACTCGGCAGCTGACGGTGATGATGTATTCGGTTTCGTTGCCGGTAATGATTTGACCCTCACTGACAGCCAGATAATCAAGAACGGCCAGGCCATTGCGACTTTCGACATATCCAGCCTGCCCGGACAGCTGAGTATCACGTTTACAGACACAAACGGAGAAGCACCAGGCAACGCAGACGTAAACCATACCCTCCAGCAAATCACCTACCTTAACAGCAATGACAATCCGCCAGCTCAGGTACAGCTCAACTGGACGCTGACGGATGGAAGCAGCGGAGGAGATCTGTCAGTCATAGGCCAGACAGTGGTCAGCGTGACTGCATCAAACGATGCCCCAGAAATTACCAGTGACGGTGGAGAAATTGAAGCCAGTATATCTATCGCCGAAGGCAAGACTGCGGTGACGGTGGTTACTGCGAGTGACGTCGATACTGACGCTGTTCTCAGCTACCACATAGTTGGTGGCCCCGATGAGGGCAGCTTTACCATCGGAGCTAGTTCAGGAAAACTCTCGTTCATAGCTGCTCCTGACCGGGAAACACAGGCTGCATACACTGTAGTGGTAGCGGTCACCGACGATGCTGGAGCAAGTGACTTCCAGTTTATCGATATTACCATTACTGATGTCAACGAGCCCCCTGAATTTGACACTGCCGCCACCTTGCCAGATGCCGAGGAAGATACGGACTATGCGGTAACCATAACCACCAGCGATCCTGACGTGGACGATACACGTACGCTGACTGCTACTGGTCTGCCTGATTGGCTGACGATGCGGGACAACAACGATGGCACTGCCACCTTGAGCGGCACGCCACTGCAAGGTGATATTGGTCCTCTCAGTTTTACTCTGGACGTCGAGGATGCCGCCGGCCTCAAGAGCACACGTACATTTTCCTTGTCAGTCCAGGGTGTCAATGACGCAACTGAATTCACCTCTGCCAGAGCCTTCACGGTAGATGAGAACACCACGATCGCGGCTCAAATCACTTCCAGTGATGAGGAAGGACACGACCCGGAATACGCCATATTCGGTGGCAACGATGCTGCCTTGTTCTCCATCGATGCTGACAGCGGGGTACTCACATTCAACAGCAATCCGGATTTCGAGAACCCTGGGGATACGAATGACGACAACGTCTATGAAGTTGCAATCTCTGTAACGGACAATGTTGGACCACCGTACAATCTGACAGTAGATACCATCACCATCACTGTACGCGATCTGGCTGACGAAGACCTGAGCCCTATTACGGACCTGGATACCATCGCAAGTGATGGAGGAATCGTTGATGAGAACAGCGCCATTGGCACCGTGGTTGGCATTACCGCCAACAGCGTGGACGGCGATGCCGAACAGACTGTCTCCTATGCGTTGAGTGGCACCGATGCCTCCCTGTTCAGTATCGATAGCGATGGGATTATCACCACGGCCGCCGTGCTCGACCACGAAACTGCTGATGAGCGCAGCTTTACCGTGACGGCCACCTCCAGCGATGGCTCCACCGCCACCCGTGACTTTAGCGTCAGTGTCACCGACCTGCCCGATGAGGATCTGTCACCGATCACCGACACGGAGGCCACCGCCGGCAGCGATGGCATCATCGATGAGAACAGTGCCATTGGCAGTACTGTGGGTATCACGGCCAACAGTGTGGACGGGGATGCCGGACAGACCATTTCCTACGCACTGAGCGGTGCTGATGCGGCGCTATTCAGTATCGATGCCGATGGCATTATCACCACCGCCGCCATGCTCGACCACGAAACTGCTGATGAGCGCAGCTTTACCGTGACGGCCACCTCCAGCGATGGCTCCACCGCCACCCGGGACTTTACCGTCACTGTCACCGATCTGGCTGATGAAGATTTGTCGCCGATCACCGACACAGATACCACTGCTGGCAGCGATGGCATCATCGATGAGAACAGTGCCACTGGCAGTACCGTCGGCATCACCGCCAATACGGTTGATGGTGACGACGGACAAACCATTGCCTATACATTGAGTGGTACCGATGCATCGCTGTTCACTATCGATAGCGATGGGATTATCACCACGGCCGCCGTGCTCGACCATGAGGCCGCCGGCGAACGCAACTTCACCGTGACGGCCACCTCCAGCGATGGCTCCACTGCCACCCGTGACTTTAGCGTCAGTGTCACCGACCTGCCCGATGAGGATCTTTCCCCCATCACCGACACGGATCTCACTGCTGGCAGCGATGGCATCATTGATGAGAATAGTGCTGTTGGCAGTACCGTGGGTATCCAGGCCAATACGGTCGATGGTGACGAAGGACAGACCATTGCCTATACATTGAGCGGCACTGATGCGGCTCTGTTCAGCATCGATGCCAACGGGGTGGTAACTACAACGGCAGCGCTGGATCACGAAGCCGCCGACGAACGCAGCTTCACCGTGACGGCCACCTCCAGTGATGGCTCCACCGCCACGCGTGACTTTACCGTGACTGTCACCGATCTGGCTGATGAAGATCTGTCCCCCATCACCGACACAGATGCCATCGCCGGTAACAATGGCATCATTGATGAGAACAGCGCCACTGGCAGTACCGTCGGCATCACCGCCGATACGGTTGATGGTGACGACGGACAAACCATTGCCTATACATTGAGTGGTACCGATGCATCGCTGTTCACTATCGATAGCGATGGGATTATCACCACGGCCGCCGTGCTCGACCATGAGGCCGCCGGCGAACGCAACTTCACCGTGACGGCCACCTCCAGCGATGGCTCCACTGCCACCCGTGACTTTAGCGTCACCATCTCGGACCTACCCGATGAGGATCTTTCCCCCATCACCGACACGGATCTCACCGCCGGCAGCGATGGTATCGTCGATGAAAACAGTGCCATTGGCAGTACCGTCGGCATCACCGCCAATACGGTCGATGGCGATGCCGGACAGACCATTGCCTACGCACTGAGCGGCACTGATGCGGCGTTGTTCAGTATCGATGCCAACGGGGTGGTAACCACAAAGGCGGCGCTGGATCACGAAGCCGCCGACGAGCGCAACTTCACCGTGACGGCCACCTCCACTGATGGCTCCACCGCCACCCGTGACTTTACCGTGACTGTCATCGATCTGGCTGATGAAGATCTGTCCCCCATCACCGACACAGATGCCATCGCCGGTAACAATGGCATCATTGATGAGAACAGCGCCATTGGCAGTACCGTCGGCATCAC
>CANMQI010000003.1 GCA_947499955.1 uncultured Granulosicoccus sp. | reverse complement strand
CGCGCGAGATTGAGTGGATGAGGCAATACTGGTCGCGCTGAAACTGGAATGGAAGACGTCGGTATTTGGGCGCTTACGAGGTACTCACGGTTGTGTCCGGCGCGCAAACGCTCGGTTCATCGTAATGTTATGTCCCGTAATCTGAATCGCCGTTACTTCTTGGCTGATGCATTCTCAATACGACGGACAAGAGTGAATCTACCTTTCGTGCGCCTATCAGTGAAATAGTTTCCCGATAGCTTGCTACTGCTCCCGATTCCCAATGTAAGTAGAGCCATACCTTTGTAAGGGGTCGGATCATCAACTCCGTTATCGTGTGGTTCGACTTCATAGGCGTAGAACAGGATTGGTCGACCAGACTCCGGATCCTTCTTCGGCTTGGCCACTATCGTTTTTGATTCTGAGTCTTCCGAGGCAACCTCCATGCTCAACTTCAACATCGACTGTTTTATTTCCGCGGTCGCATTCTTAGTTCCTGGGCTCGGTGCTCGCTTCGAGCCTGAATCTTCATATTTGGTGAAGTGAATCGTCATATCCCACGTTCCTTCCAAGTCCGGAAATACCCAGTCGTTCAGTTTATGAACATGTCTCCAAAGAATGCGCCAGCCGACGCTAAAAAACACAGCTAAAAGCAGGCTTAAGATTCCGAACCATTTTGCTACAAATAAAATCGACTCGAGCGTGTTTAGAGATCTGCCGCTCAAAAAATAGATCATCAGCGCCGCGTATCCTACGGCTATAGCTGAAGCAATTTTCCCAATCGGCAACAATCCAATCAAAACGGTCTCTCCGTAAGAATGCACTTTCCATCTTTCATGATCGATATCTCAAGATCAGTGCTTAATACTCCACTCAATTCTACTTCCTTTAGTGCTGACCCATATAATGCTGCGACATAACGGCCTCCAAAGCTCTCACTATCAGGCAGGGAAACAGATGGAACAATAGGAGGTGAGAAGTATTGAGAGAAATGAGTGACTCGCCAATCTGGTGATATCAAATGGAAACCATCGTGATGCTTACTTTTCGACGCGGATATGTTCGCCAGTATCTTCCCCGCAGATAACGACCCAAAGTCGGGATTTTCTCTTCTCATCCCAATGATAGGCAATCCTTCAATTGACGAGTACAGAAGGACGCCTACTCCCGTGAAGTCAGACGTTCGCTCTTCTCCGCACTCAATAAGAATATTTTTTAATTTGCTAGCAGACGACATACGCATCTTTCATATATTTTTCTTCTCCATCCTCAGAACTTTCCATCGGTACATGCCTAGTATTATTTTGATTCAGGTATGCACTCGTTACTCGCTATCATTCGTATTGCTTTATCAGTGACTCCATAGATCAGTTGAAATGCAGAGTAGAACGTATCAGAGTAACCCTGAGTCGGAAGTTGGGACATTCCGAATCAACTAGAGTCTTCGAAGCGTCAATGGGAAGGAGCATTCTAAGCGTGTGATGTTAAATATCGCACATTCCCACCCGGTTATCAAAAAATCAAAAGAGTGAAATTTACCGACATAGGTTTAACTGGGATGCATAAAAGTAGATTGACAGAGAAAGGTCGAAGGCATGCTTTCAAAAACTCGACGTAGCGGCATACCATTCTCAAGCACCCCGTAAGAACTCATCTGCACAGAATCTCTTAACCACGCGACAGCATACTCAGCAGCGAAAACTCTATGAGTCTGAATCAAGCATTCGTAAGTCAGCCTGCATTGATATCTTCACAGGATTCTACGACGAGAGAAAAGCACGGAGCTTAGCCAGATGGCGGCGTCGTACGCGGGTACCTACAGGAGCCGGATGTTCTACAGGACTGTAGGGGCAGCACAGCCTCCGTGATTAACACTCGCTGCAAAACCCGATAAACAAAACAACAACCTGTCATCATGACGTAAACCCGGTAGCTCGCATTTAGGTATACCTACATTTCTACCATATAATGCACATCAAAGGTGCATAACCCGGTCATCCCTGACCCAGGCCAGATGTTAACAGCTAAGCCACAGGCCAGACAGACTGCAACTTCTCACCAGCCAACAGCCGCTCGCGCGCCTGATGCTCATTCTCGCCGAGACTGTCAGCCGCATCAGCCACAGCCTTGAGATGCTCCTTGGCGATAACAACCACACCATCGATGTCACCAAAGATAATATCCCCAGGGTTGACGGTCACCTTGCCTAATGTAAGCGGCACCTGAGAATACTTCGGCTCTTTCTTCCCAGTCACACCAACCGGGCTAGGGTGTGTACCAAACAGCGGATAGCCAAGGCTTCGCACTTGAGCCAGATCTCGCACAGTGCTATTGACTACAGTAGCCTGCAGCCCTCGCACCTTGGCACCCGTGGACATCAACTCTCCACTACAAGCACCATCCGCACAAGACGCGTCCACCACTATCACGCCCCCTTCGGGCGCGTTATCAATGGCGTTGTGGTACACATCCTGTGGCTCGCCCTTGCGGTCGCTGCATTCAAACAGAACCGTGACGGCGGGGCCGCAGATGACGGCGCCGGCTTCAAGGTGTCCCTGTAGCGAGATGCCTTCCAGATAGCCCCATAAGCCCAGGGATTCCATGCTGTCGTGGATGTCTCCGGAATACCACTTCTGCAGTCGCTTGATCGAGTCCCAGTCGGTGTCGGAGTAATCGAATTTATTCGTCATCGGTGTTGTCAGTGGTGTCTGATTTCTGAAGGGCGGCCAGCAGGTAGCCGCTGCTATTGTCAATATGAGCTTTCATCGTTCGCCGAGAGACGAGCTTGTCGCGGCTCACGATGGCGTCGAATATCTCGGTGTGTTCCCGGCAGGCCACGGTCAGAGTCTTCTTGGGCACCCGGCTGGATACCTTGATGACCTCTGTAATCAGGCCGTACAGATTGTTGTAGAGCAGGTAGAGAATGTCATTGCCGGTGGCCTTCACCAGTTCCCGGTGGAATTCGGCATCGGCTGTCGTGAAGTCGGCGAAGCTCTTCTTCTTCGCGCAGTCGTTCATTCGGGCCAGCGCATCCTCGATGCCCTGCAGGTCCCGCTCTTCCAGCGCGCACAGGGTGCTGGCGGCTTCCACTTCAATCATGCGTCGCACATCCATCAGCTGAAAGAACGCATCTGGATCGCTCGACAGGTGCTGGCGTACGGTAGTGGACAGGGTCCCCAGGAAATTCTCCACATCGGAGCGAACCACCAGGGTCCGCTCTCCGTGCCGGCGCTGCACCAGGCCCTTGATCTCGAGAATCTGAATGCCTTCTCTGACCGAGCGTGTGCTGATACCGTACTCGCGGGCAATCTCACCTTCGGCTGGCAGTCGGTCACCGATGTTGATTTCACCGGAGAGAATGCGCGACTCCAGATCTTCCGCCAGGGTGATGTGCAGTTTGGGGCGTGTTTGCATGATTGTTTCGGGTTTTCTCACCAGGCGGTAAAGCCGCCATCGACGACGACGTTGGAGCCTGTCATATAGGAGGAGGCATCCGACGCCAGGAACTGGACAACGCCATTGTATTCGTCCAGCTCGGCCTGTCTGGCCATGGGCACGCGTTCGAGGAAGGCATCAATGAATTCCTTGTCGAAGCTGGCAGTCTTCACACCACCAAAAGAGATGAGGTTGGTGCGCACCTTCTTCGGTGCCCAGTAGGTGGCCAGATACCGAGTCAGATTGATCAGGGCAGACTTTGACGCCGCATACGACACCGCCTTGATGAACGGCACACCGTCGCGCTCTTCGCGGTAGGCATACAGTGCCTGGTTGGGCGATACCAGACCATAGATGGAGCCGATGTTGATGATGGAGCCTGCCTGCGCCTTGGCCATCTCGGTACCCACCACCTGGCTGGTCAGCATGACGCCGGTGAGGTTGGTGTCGATGATCTCGTCCCAGTACTTCTGTGGGTAGTCCTCGAAGGGTGCATTCTGCTCGGCAGATCCATCGGGTTTGGAATCGATACCGGCATTGTTCACCAGTATCTGTGGCGCACCCCAGTCGGACATCAGCTGCGCGGTAGCCGCCTGCAGTTGTTCCTTGTCGGTGACGCTGGCTTCATACACACGAATCCTGTCGCCCAGCCCGGGGAATTTCTCCTCTATCTGTTCCTGTGAGAAGGGGCGGCGGCTGTAGATGGCCACTCGCGCACCGGCCTCAGCCAGGGATTTGCTGAACTGTGTGCCCAGCTGACCCAGTCCACCGGTGACCACGGCTGTCTTGCCTTCTACACTGAATACATTACTCATTGATTGTCTTCCTGTTGTCTCGATTCAAATAGGGTTGGGTGAGGACGTGGGTTGACGCAGCGTTCGCACGACGGGCACCAGCAGCAGAATGATCACGACCGTGCCAATGCAGGCGGCGATGGGACGGTCGAAGAAGCCGGTGAGCTTCCCGTCGGCAATCTGCATGGACATGATGAAATTTCTCTCCAGCACCGGGCCCAGCACAATGCCGAGAATGATCGGTGCAATGGGGAAGCCGTTCTCTTCCAGAAGGTATCCAGCCAGGCCTGCGGCGAACATGATGCCGACACCGAACAGGGTGTTGTTGATGGCAAAGGAGCCGAGAATGCAGAAGATCAGCACTACCGGCACGATGTAGCAACGGCGGATGGACAAGACATGTCGTGCCCCCTTGATGGCGAGATAGCCAATGGGGAACAGCAGCAGATTGGCGATGAAGAAGGTGAAGATGATGGCCGTGGGCATGGCCGGGTTCTCGGTGAATAGCCGAGGCCCGGGGTTCAGCCCCTTCATGTAGAGCACACCAACAGCAATGGCCGTGATGGCATCGCCGGGAATGCCGAAGACCATGGCCGGTATCCAGGCGCTGGAGAGGCCGGCATTGTTCGAAGAGCTGGCTTCCACCAGCCCTTCTTCGTGCCCGGTGCCGAACTTCTCTGGCGTCTTTGAAAATCGGCGGCTCATGCCATAGGCAATCCAGGCGGCGATATCACCGCCGACACCCGGCAGGGCGCCAATGGTGGTGCCAAGGCTTGCGCCTCTCAAGTAGCCCCACTTGTATTTGCGTAGCAGGCCGCCCATGCCATGAAAGGGCCGAAAGGCCGAGGTCTCTGGTGCAGGCGGATAGGCAGCCGTGGATGAAAAGCCGCGCAGAATCTCGGCAAAGGCAAACATGCCGATCATTACCGGAATGAAGCTGATGCCGCCATAGAGTTCCACCACACCAAAAGTGAAGCGCGGCTGGCCGCTGGTAATATCGAGGCCCACGGTGGAAACCAGTATGCCCAGCATCAGAGACACATAGCCTTTGACGGGGCCGGATGAACTCACCAGCGCGGACGTCATCAGCCCGAGCATGGCCAGCCAGAAGAATTCGAAGCTGGAAAAATTCAGCGCCACCTTGGCGAGCAAAGGGCCTGTAATGAGCAGGAATATCGCGCCGAACATGCCGCCTAGTGCCGAGAACATGATGCTGATGTTCAGCGCCACTTCAGCCTTGCCTTTGAGGGTCAGGGCGTAGGATTCATCCACGTAGGCGGCGGAGGCGGGGGTGCCGGGAATACGCAGCAAGGTGCCCGGAATATCGCCAGCGGTGATGGCCATGGCGGTGGTGGATACGATCAGTGCAATGGCGGGCACCGGGGCGAGGAAGAAGGTTACGGGCACCAGCAAGGCGGTGGCCATGGTGGCGGTGAGGCCGGGAATGGCGCCGACCATGAAGCCGTAGACGGCGCCCGCGACAATCGCGGCGAGGACAGGCCAGTCCAGAACGATGCTGGCGGCGGCAAGGTAGGTGTTCAGGTCCATGGGATCAGCGCGGGTTCACCACGGAAGTGGTAGTGAGCCCCTGGGCAGGGGCACGTAGAACACCTGGGTGAACAGGTAGTAGGCCGCACCGAGCGTGACGGTGCTGATAGCCAGGGTAGTCAGGAGCCTGCCACCCATGATCAGCATCAGGCCCATCATGAACACAGCGCCGTACAGCAGGAAGCCGATGGCAGGCATCAGGTAAAAGCCGGCCGCAACCCCTGCGAATGTCCACAGGGCGGCAATGCGCAGGCTGCCCTTGTTGGTCCAGGCACGCCAGTCAATCAAAGGCTGCTTGCACTGCGCTCGGTGCGCCTTCCAGAAGATGTGAGCACCGAGATACAGCAGGGCGACACCACCCAGGGTGGGCAGCAGCCCCGGACCATAGGTGGTGCCGGGGACGCTGGATAGTTCCCCGGCCTGCCAGATGATCAGCGCTGCAAACAGGCAGAGCAGAATGCCCTGCACGCGTTCGTTGATAACCATAGTGGTGTGTCGCGGGCCTGGCTATCAGTTGGTTTTGGCAAGACCCACGGACTGCATGGCACTCACCAGGCCGTCGCGTGAGTTCATGACAGTCTCGGTAAAGCCTGCAGAGTCCTGATAGGCAATGGAGAAGCCGCGTGACTGCATGAATTCGATGAACTTGGCGTCTTCGGTAATGGCCTTGAGCTCGGATTCCAGTTTCGCGCTGACCTCTTCTGGCAGTCCGGCGGGGCCAGCCATGCCTCTGAACGGCAGTGGTGACCAGTTGATGTCAAAGGTCTCAGTGGTGGTCGGCAGGTCCGGATAGGCCGCACTGCGCTCGTTGGATAACAGGGCGAGAGATTTTGCCTCACCGGCTTCCACCAGAGACCGGGCTTCGGACGGGGAGGTGGAGACCACTTGAATGGCATCGGCGGCGAGTTGCTGCATGGCCGGTGCGGAGCCGTCAGAGGCTACCCAAGGGCTGGCTTCCGGATCGATGTCCAGTGAGTTCAACAGTCCTGCCCAGGCCAGGTGGGACAGCCCGCCCCGGTTGGCGCCCGAGGCCTTGATGCTGCCGGGGTTCGCCTTCACGGCCTCCACCAGCTCTTCCACCGTGTCGTAAGGTGCGTCGGCGCGCACGTTCACGCCAATGGCATCGGCGTTGAAGCGGCCAATGAGGGTGAAGTTCTCTGGGGTGGCGCCGGGAATACCCTGGGCGTCATACATGGTGGTTTCAATGGTGATGACGCCGAGCGTGTAGCCATCCGGCGCTGCATTGGCGATAGTGATATGCCCGACTAGGCCACCGCCACCGGTTCGGTTGACCACATTGAATGGCTGGCCAAGACGCTCTTCCAGCTGTTGTGCAACGGCTCTTGCCGTGGCGTCGGTACCGCCTCCGGCAGACCACGGCACGATGATGGTGACGGGGCGTTCCGGCCAGTCCGCCATGACGATGCTGCTACTCAGACCGCCACTCAGGGCAAGCACCAGGGATGCCGTGATGCCGGCAAGCTTTCGCAATTTCATTGTTTGTCTCCTCGTTGCATCGGCCCGGGTGAATCGTGGTGATGGTGAATGACCGTGCGCAATCATGATGTTCTGACATATGTCATATGTCAAGAGGAGAAAAGAGTGAGAAGAGTCAGCGGCAGCAGATGCTTGCCACTGACATTGGGTGAGTAGATGATTCAGCACACGCGCCAGCTGCAGCGCTCAGCAGACTCGACCTTCCTTTCCAGCAAAAAAGAGACTCAGCGCAACAGCGCAGGCAGCGTCAGTGAAAATGCCGGAATGTAGGTCACCAGCAACAGCACGATAACCATCGCGGCATAGAATGGCAGCAGGCTCCGAACGGTTTTCTCCAGGCTGATTCTGCCAATGCCGGCGCCAACCAACAGGGACGTACCGACGGGTGGTGTGCAGAGCCCGATACCGAGGTTCAGGATCATGATGATGCCAAAGTGGATGGGGTCAACACCGACCTGTACGACAATGGGCAGCAATATCGGGGTCAGTAGCAAGATCAGGATGCCCATGTCCATCAGCATGCCGAGTATCAGCAGCAATACGTTGACGGCGAGCAACACGAAGATTCGGTCGTCAGACACGGCAAAAATGGCCTGTGTCAGGAAATCCGGCACTCGAAGGTAGGAGAGTAGAAAGCCGAACACCGAGGAGGTCATGATGATGGCTGTGACCATGGCCAGGGTGGTGAGTGTGGTCGAGAAGATGCGCCCAACCGCTTTGAAGCTCAGGCTGCGATACCAGAACAGGGTGACCAGCAAGGCATAGACGACAGCGACGGCGGCGGATTCCGTGGCGGTGAATACGCCAGTCAGGATGCCACCGATAATGATCACGATGGTGAAGAGTCCGATGGCGGCGTCAGCAATCACGGCAAGGGCTTCTTGCCGCGTATATTTGCCGCCCATGGGGTGCCCATGTTTGCGCGCCATCACGTAGCAGATGATCATCAGTGACAGGCCCAACAGCAGCCCGGGTACATAGCCTGCCAGGAAGAGCGTGGAGATCGGCAATCCACCGGCAGCCAGAGAGTAGTAGATCATGTTCTGGCTTGGAGGAATCAACACGCCCTGGACTGATGAGGTGACGGTGACCGAGACCGAATAGCCGGCAGGGTAGCCACTGCGTTTCATGGCAGGGATGAGAAAGGAGCCCACCGACGCAACGTCCGCGACAGAGGAGCCGGAGATACCGCCGAACAGTGTGCTGGCAACGACGTTGCCTTGAGCCAGGCCACCACGCATTCGGCCGACCAGAACATCGGCAAGGCGTACCAATCGATCCGAGATGCCGCCTTCCGTCATGATGTTGCCAACCAGAATGAAGAATGGTACGGCCAGAAAGGTAAAGGAATTGAGCCCGTTGACCATACGTTGCGCAATCATCAGCATCGGCAGGTTCAGGTAGTGCGCGGTCGCCAGTGAGGAAAGACCCAGGGCGAAAGCCACGGGTACACGAAGCAGCATGAGTGCAACGAACAGGCCCAGCAGGAGCGATATGCCAAGTGTGTCAATTGGCATTGGATGCTTCCGTCGAGTCCAGAGGTTCAGGGCGAATATCGCCCAAAAGCAGGTTGGCTGCTGCGTTCAGGGTTCCCAGAGTACCCCCGACAATGGTCGGAAAATACAACAGGGATTTGGGTAGTGATGAAGCTGGCAGTACCTGAATGCCCACCAGTTTGATCAGGTCGCTGGCATGAAGCATGACCGTGAACATGAAATAGCCCATTGCCAGTTGCGCAAGGACGTCCAGAGCGGTGGCCAGTGGTCCGGGCAGCAAGTCACGAAAGAAGGTAATGGCCACGTGCTCATGTCGGCGGATGCCGATAGCCACGGCAAGCAGGCCAAACCAGATCAGGCAAAGCAGGGCGACTTCCTCGGACCAGCTGGTTGGCGAGTTGAGGACAAAGCGAAGGAATACCTGGGCTACCGTGATCGTCGTGATGATCACAAGTAGCCCATGGCAGATCAGGGCGGCGACGGCGTTGAGCCGGTCGATCCACGGTCGCAAAATGCTGCGCCAGCTCGCCACCTTCTCATTCATCGTTTCTATTGCCCGCTATGGTCTGGTTCGTGACGCTGGTTACAAGGGGTATCAGCGAGCTGCCTTGATGCGCTCGAGCAGCGGCGCAAGCTCTGGAAACTCGTCGTAGATCGGTTGGACGGCTTCCTGGAAAGGACCGTTGTCGATCTCCTGAACGGTTGCGCCATCGGCTTCCACGGTTTCACGTGCCTTGGTGTTGGCCTCTCGCATGATCCCCCGCTCGTACAGGGCGGCTTCGTGACCAGCCTTGATTAGCACATCCTGCAGTTCTGGCGCGAGGGAGTCGAATTTTGCCTTGTTCATCAGCAGCAAGGCAGGCGGGCTGAGATGCGCATCTTCGACATAGTTGGGTGCAACCTCATAGTGTCCCGATGTGTGGTAACTGACATAGTCGTTCTCTGCGCCGTCGATGACACCGGATTGCAGAGCTGAATAGACTTCACCGTAATTCATGGGAGTGGGTACGGCGCCGAGCAGCTCCATCATGCGAATGGAGATAGGGGCGGGTTGCACACGGATCTTCATGCCCTTCAGGTCTTCGATGCTTTTTACCGGTTTGCCTTCGACAGTATAGAAGGAGCGCGCGCCTGCATCCATGTAACCGAATCCCATCAAGCCGACATCATGCAGGTCTTCCAGTACATCCTTGCCGATGTCGCCATCGAGAACACGATACTTGTGATCCCAATCGCTGAATACATAGGGCAGAGTAAAGGCACTCATTGATGGGCTGACGTTGGCCAGAACCACGGAGTTGACCCGTGTCAAGTCGATGATGCCCACTTGCGCCTGTTCGATGGTTTCAGGCTCTTGCCCCAACTGCGCACCAGCAAATACCTGAACGATCACTTCACCTTCCGAGTACTGTTCCACGAGATCGGCGAAGTGGTGCATGGCCACCGTAACGGGATTGGACTCAGGCTGGTTTTCTGCCAGGCGCAAGACGGTGGCAGCGTTGCTGACCTGGGGGATGGCCATGGCAGCAGCAATCAGTGCGCCGAGAGCAGTTTGGCGAATACTTTTCATGATTTGTCAGATCTGTTCACAAGGCGAAGCAGCCTGTCGGGAATATTCGGTCATTCTCCAATAACTGTCAACTTAAAGAACGCTGATGGTTCAAAATAAGATATGAAAAAAATGCTGACTAAACATGAATGATGATAAAGTCGATCACAATTATGAACTATCAGGTTCGTTAATAGTATTTCTGTTTTTGGCGACTGAGCAATCGGAGAATCATGAGAGTCCAGATACACAATGACAAGCAGACGCTTGGCAAACTGGCTGCGGAAGAAGGGGCGGCAGCAATACGAGAGGCTATTGCAGAGAAAGGGGATGCTGCCATCATCGTTGCGACCGGCGCCAGCCAGTTTGAAATGCTCGATGTGCTCGTAGAGTGTGATGTGAACTGGAGCTGTGTCACCGTCTTCCATCTGGACGAGTATGTGGGGCTTGGGATCGATCACCCTGCCAGCTTCCGTCGCTATCTGCAGGAGCGCTTCGTTGGACGCGTGCCCGGGCTCAAGGAGTTCATACCGGTCAATGCCGATGCAGAGGATTTGGATGCAGAGGTGCTCGCACTGGGCCAGCGCATAGCGCAGGAGTCCATCGATGTGTGTTTCGCCGGCATCGGAGAGAACTGCCATCTGGCCTTCAATGATCCACCAGCTGATTTTGAAACCACATCACCGTATATCATTGTCGAACTGGATGAAGACTGTCGTCGTCAGCAGATGGGTGAGGGCTGGTTTGCTTCACTGGAGGGGGTGCCGCGGCGCGCTGTATCAATGTCCATTCAACAGATCATGGCGTCGAGCAAGATCATCTTGTCAGTACCTGACGAGCGCAAGGCACGTGCCGTGAAGCATGCTCTGGAAGGTGAGGTCAGCAATCGTTTTCCTGCCTCCATCGTGCAAGAGCACGCTGATACGGTCATGCATCTGGACAAGGCCTCGGCCTCACTGTTGTCAGCGTAAGGGCTGTTTCTGATGGGTGGGCCCAGGCGGCTGCTGGTCTCCCTGCTAGTGATGTTCCTGTTGAAGGGAAGATTCCACCAACTGCTGGAGCCCTGATTCCAGTGGTTGGTGTAGGGCTCCTATGATTTCGTCATTCATGCTCTCTGAATTGACAGAAACTCGAATACGCTCCTGATTGTCGAGTAGTGATGCGGACTCGAAAGCCATGATGAATTTGCTGAAGATCAGAGGGTTCTGGACGAAGGGTCCCGTCAGGATCACTCGGTCAGGAAACAGCAGTTTGCACAGATTGGTCGTGATTCTCAGCACTTGCTTCAACCCTTCGGTGAGTACAGGGCATTGCATGGGATCAACCTTGCTCAGTTGGTCGGCTACATCGTTCTCATTCAGGGCCAATGAGGGGAACGTCTTCTTGAGGTCTTCCCCTATTGCCCAGAGTGCAGCGACGGTCTCAAGACAATCGTGGTTCCCACAGGTGCAGGGTTTGCCTTGAGCATTGCCGAGGCTCCAGTGGCCAATCTCGCAGAAACGGCCTCTGCTCTTGTTGACGATGACACCGTCGGCGCTGTATGAAGCACCGATACCCTCGCCCCAATGCAGAAGTAGTGAATTTTCGTTTTTGGGGTGTTTTTCGTTTATCTGGATGCCGGAAAGCTCTGCATCCAGGTTACGTATGATGTCTATGTTGCAAGGCTGGTCCGACAAGGCCTCTTTCAGATTCAGATTCTTGAGCTTTGGCCAGCGTGAGGTGAAGCACCATAGTGATTCCGGTTTATCCAGCAGCCCTGAAATGGAGAGCATTATCGTGCTCAGCTCGATGCCCTGGGGTAACTGTTCCACAGTCGCGTGGACAAGCTTGCGGATGCAGTCAGTCATCTGCTTGTTGTCTGCATCAGGGGGTGGTGTGATCGATTGCTTGCCGATGACCCGGTATGTCAGATCGACGGCATTGGCGACCAGGGTACGATCTACCACGCCTATGACGATCCCGGCCAGGCGCAGATGATTGAAACTCAGTGACGTGGCAGGTCTGCCTCGACCTCTTGGCGGCGTTGTGTTCTCACGCAGTACGTCCGCCTGGACAAGATTGCCGACGAGTTCCGATACGGTGGTAGATCGAAGTGATAGTGCCTTGCCGATTTCCCGGCGAGTGGTTGCGAGCCCGGCGCGTACCAGTTCGGAAACCGCCTGCAGGTCTTCTATCTGGCTCATGCGCTCGTCTCGATGGGAGGGAAGTGTGGTGAATCAGTACCGGCGACTGCCATTATTATATTTGAACGAAACCGGTCTAAATAACAGATCAAATGCAGCTAAATGATGATATTAACTTAAAATATCATTGATAATATCAAACCAAAATGTTCATAAATATGTAATCATGCACATTCTGTATGGATTCAAGGCAACATGATGAAATCCGATGGTCTGTTCGATCTGCAAGTCAATGGCTACGCGGGAGTAGATTTCAACGACTCGTCCATAACACCCGAGAGACTCGATCACGCGCTCGAGGCCATGTTGGCTGATGGGGTGACTGGCTGCCTGCCAACGTTGATCACGGCACGTCCGGAGGAGCTGGAGCAGCGATTTCTGGCGCTCGATGCGGCAGTAGCAAACAGCAGGCTTGGAGCCACAATGGTTCCTGGCTATCACCTGGAAGGCCCCTTTCTGAGTTCGGCAGATGGCTACTGTGGATGCCATCCTCACGAAGCAATGACAGACCCTGATGTGGCGTTGGTCTCTCGTCTGGGAGTGCAACTGCACAAACCGATTCTTCTGCTGACACTCGCACCGGAACGCACTGGGTCTTGCGAGGCAATCAAGACGTTTCGTTCAATGGGAATTGTTGTTGCCATGGCGCACTCCCAAGCCGGATATGCAGACGTGGAAATGGCGGCTGATGCGGGCATGACACTGTCTACCCATCTGGGTAACGGGCTTCCGCAGCAACTCCACAAGGTCGAGAACACCTTGTTGGCGCAACTGGCAGAGCCTCGATTGATGGCTTGCTTCATCGCCGACGGTATACACCTGTCGCCCAGTGCCTTGACAGCGATGCTGCGCCTCAAGACTCATGATCGTTGTATTCTGGTGACCGATGCCGTACTCGCAGCGGGAGCTGCGCCCGGGGAATATTGCTTCGCTGGAATGCCGGTGGTTCTGGATGAGCAGGGCAGCGTCAGGCAGCCGGGCGCCGCCTCTCTGGCAGGTTCTGCCCTGCGTCTCGATCAAGCCGTGCGCAATGTGTGTGAATGGTCCGCGGTACCGGCAGCGACAGCAGTTGCCATGGCGTCACTCCATCCACGTAGAGCCATAGCGTTTGCGCTCGAGTTTCACTCCATTACATTGCGCGTAGGCGAGCTTGCCTGGAATTCGGCAATGCAGCCGCAATTGCAATCCATTTAAGAGAGCCGTTCAGGCAGCGATTGTTGGCTGGTGCGGCGGTAATCTGTGGCCAAGGCGACAGATTCAAGATTTAATTGTCGCGCTCTTTGCTCATCATTTACCCGTATCGACGAAGTAGTCGAGTCGCTGTTACCGACCTGCATGGGCTGTCTCCCGTCGCAATTTGGCATGACCGAATCAAGCAGGGGGCCATCGTGGAATCCGCACCAGGCTGATGCGCGCCATTCGGCACCGGTCATACCCCTGTTGAAATTCGTGGTTTCCCGCCGCCTGAGTTATGAGACGCTGCCCGCTGGCAGAAGCTCGTTCCGAGGTGCGCTGATAGTCTGCATGGGGCAGGTATGCCTATTCGGTTGGCTCGATTCGCGGCTGTCACGTAGCCAAGTCACTGTGCCAACTTTTCAGCACCATTCTGGTTGGTCCTGTGCTTCATTGCGGGGCACTGATGACTTGAGTGAGTTCCTGCCGCGCAACTCTATCTGACAATACAAGCTGATATCGCGCAATCTTGTGCAAGGTCTGTCTCCTCAAATGTCCTCCAGAGGGCGCTTTCTCGGCAGAATCCCCCCCCTTTCAATTCTCTGAAAAAGCGTGTAGAACTGAATCATCACAAACAAACAATCACTACTGTTTGTAAGTGTGTAATCACAGATTGATCAGGGGAGAGCGAATCCTTCATGTCCGATGAGAAGCAACAAGCGGCGGAAAAAGGCAGTGCTGGCAAGGGTGCTGGCAGGCGAACTCAGACTGAACGCTCGGCTGAAACCATCGACGCATTGCGGCGTGCAACCATCGCCTTGATGAGCGAGGTGGGTTTCGTGAACATGACCACCACG
Organism: uncultured Granulosicoccus sp.; assembly: GCA_947499955.1. Classification (GTDB taxonomy): domain Bacteria; phylum Pseudomonadota; class Gammaproteobacteria; order Granulosicoccales; family Granulosicoccaceae; genus Granulosicoccus. Next base: position 500,092 of record CANMQI010000003.1, on the reverse strand, counting down.
AGCATTGCGAAGCGTGCCGGGGTGTCGCGAGGTGCCATGCTGCATCACTTCAGTAGCAAGGTGGCCCTGGTGATGTATGCCACCGGGGAAATGTGGAACGGCGTGGTTGTCTCGACCGATGCGCTGCGAGCGCAATGTGATCCGGACAAGCCTGACCCCAGAATGTTTGTCGATGCACTGTGGGATGGTGCCATGGCTGAAACCCATGTATCAGTCACGGTTGACATGACGCTGGCAGCACGCGGCAATCCGGAACTCAAGGCTCATCTGGATGGCTGGGTAGGGCGGATGTTCAAAAGCTATAACGCAGCGGGTCGTCGTGCCTTTGGCAAGGCCGGCTTGACGAACCGGGAATGCGACGCCTTGATTGCCACCATTGCCTCAACCCTGCGTGGACAACGGGTCGCGCAGATGTTCTCACCCAAACCGGCAGCCTCTCGTGCCGTACGCACAATGCTGACACAACTGTTGACCGATCGGCTTGAGAGGGCAGCGACATGAGCGTCATGCTCTCTGCAAGTGGATTGTCCCGACGTTTCGGCGGTGTTCAGGCCGTGAGCGATATGGGGCTGGAGGTCGGAACTGGCTCCATCACGGGGTTGATAGGGCCGAACGGCGCGGGAAAATCCACTCTGTTCAACCTGCTGAGTGGCGTCATACGCCCGCAAGCCGGCAAGGTATTGTACAAGGGGCAGGATGTGACCCGATTGGCCCCCTACAAGCGTGCCAGGCTAGGCATGATAAGAACATTCCAGTTGTCCAGAGAGTTCGGACGACTGACGGTACTGGAAAATCTGATGCTCTCCCCGCAACAGCAATTGGGTGAGCAGCTGTTCCCATTGTTTGCAAAGTCTGAAGCGGTTGCACAGTCCGATGATGTGGTGTACGAACGCGCCCTGGAGGTCATGGAGATTGCAGCACTGACACCGCTTCGTGACAAATACGCCGCCGATTTGTCCGGTGGCCAGAAGAAGCTGCTGGAGTTGGCTCGCACACTGATGATCGACTGTGATCTGATCCTGCTGGACGAGCCGGGTGCAGGTGTCAATCCTGCATTGATGGGGACACTCATGGACATGATCCGGCGTTTGAATACCGACTACGGAAAGACGTTCCTGATCGTCGAGCATGACATGGATCTGATCGGCAAGCTCTGTGATCCCGTAGTCGTGATGACGGAAGGAAGTTATCTGTCAGCAGGACCTTTTGATCAGATCAGGGAAGATCCACGTGTTATCGAGGCTTATCTGGGAGGCGTCTTTCTTGACTGAAGCAATCTTATCCGTGACCGGCTTGCGCTCGGGCTATGGCCGCACAGTGATCTGTGATGACATCTCCCTGCAGGTGTCAGCTGGGCAGATCACCTGCATCATCGGTCCCAATGGTGCGGGAAAATCAACCTTGTTGAAAACCATTGCCGGGGTGGTGCCGGCCATCGATGGCAGTATCCGCGTTGCGGGTGTCCAGATGGCAGGTCTGCCAGCTGCGCGAGTCGCCGGATCAGGCATGGCCTATGTACCGCAGGAGGCCAACGTCTTTCGCGCGTTGACGACTCATGAGAATCTGGCCATGGGTGGCTGGCAGGATGAGGGGCGCACACAGGCAGCGCGCGACAGGGTCTACGATATGTTCCCCGACCTGAAACCACTGGCACGTGTACCCGCTGGCAATCTGTCGGGCGGACAGCGTCAGATGGTGGCCTTTGGTATGGCCCTGATGCTGGAGCCACAGGTACTGCTGCTCGATGAACCTTCAGCCGGGCTGTCCCCCTTGATGGTGGGGGAAATGTTTGAAACGGTTCGCCGGGTCAATGCCGAGGGCGTCGCCATCCTCATGGTGGAGCAGAACGCGCTGCAAGGATTGAAAACGGCCCACGAAGGCATCGTGATGGCCGCGGGCCGTATAGCCATGCAGGGGGCTGCATCGGAACTGTTGAACTCGGCAGATGTTTCTGAACTCTACTTGGGGTCGCGCATATGAACCTGCAGATATTCGTCAATGCGCTGGTGAATGCCGCTCTGATAGCACCGCCGGCGATGGCGTTCTCCTTGCTGTTTGGTGTTCTGAAGTTTCCGAACTTTGCCATCGGTGGCTACATCACCCTGGGTGCATTCGCGGCCTATACCTTCAATGTTCCACTGGGTTTGCCCTTGCCTCTGGCAACGCTTGGCGCCATGCTCTTCACCGGGTTCGTCGTCTGGTTGGCCCATGTCTGGGTGTTCAAACCCATGCAGGATCAGTCCGCGGTGACATTGCTGGTCGTGTCGATCGCACTGACGCTGATTCTGGAGAGTGTGGTACGTCTGTTCTTTTCTGCCGACGTACGTGGATTCGATATCCCGCTGGAGCGGCCCTGGAAGTTCTGGGGTGCAAGGATTACCAGGGAACAGGTTGAGATCATTGCCTGTGCCGTGGTGCTGGCGACAGGCTTGCATGTGTTGCTCCGCCATACGCGTATAGGCCGAGCCATGCGGGCAGTTGCAGACAACCCGATGCTGGCGGCGATTCGCGGTGTGGATGCAGCGAAGATCACGGCGCTGACCACGGTACTGTGTGGGGCCATTTTCGGACTGACCGGTGTGTTTGCCGGGCTGGATCTGGTGATTGAACCTCTGGTGGGCTGGAACCTGACCATTCCGATTTTCGCAGCCGCAATTCTGGGCGGCATCGGATCTCCCTACGGGGCCATTCTGGGCGCCTTGTTGCTGGGACTGGCGGAGGAGCTGACCATTCTGGTCCTGCCATCGACCTACAAGATTGCCGTCGGTTTCGTGATCATAGCCATCTTTCTGCTGTTACGGCCGCAGGGTCTGTTCGGCACAGCTGAGATAAAGAAATGAGCGCATATCTGGTATCAATGGCCACCTACGCTGGCTTTTTCATGATTCTTGCCCTGGCCTTGAACCTGCAATGGGGATTGACCGGCATGGTCAACTTCGGAATCGCCGGGTTCTATGCCCTCGGTGCCTATACGTCGGGCTTGCTGTCGGCGAAGGCTGGTTGGCCACTCGGTTTGAGCATACCCATGGCCATTGCCGCAGGGTTTGCCGCGGGTGGTCTGGTGGCACTGCTGTCAATGCGCTTGCGAGAAGACTTCCTTGCCATTGTCACGCTGGGTGTCGGTGAAGTCATCCGGCTCATTGTGCTGAACGAAGATCAGATCACCGAGGGTCCACGAGGCTTGCGCATCGAGGCCCAGCCCTTTCAATCGTTGATGGCACCAGAGAACTACCCGGTGTTCTATCTGGGATTTGTTGCCTTCTTTGTCGCCATTACCTACTGGATCTGCGAGCGCATTCGCAAGGCCCCCATGGGACGTACCTTGCGCGCCATACGCGAAGATGATGTGGTGGCCGGCGTGTTGGGCAAGAACGTGTTTCGTCATCGCATTCAGATCTTCGCCATTGGTGGTGGTTTCATGGGCCTGGCCGGTGCGCTGTATGCGCATTACTCGCAGAACATCAGTCCGGAAGTCTTCATGCCCACGGTGGCCATGTTCATCTGGATGTCGGTGATCGTCGGTGGCGCAGGCAACAACCGAGGTCTGCTGATCGGTGCGGGGACGGTGATCATGTTCCTGGAAGGCACCCGGTTTTTCGGGGATGTCCTGCCATGGCTGGATGCAGAGACCATGAGTTCCGTGCGCATCATCACCATCGGGCTGCTTCTGATTGTCACCTTGCGCCTGCGCCCCAGAGGGCTGCTTCCCGAACCGAAATTTACCTACACCAGAGACAAGATCGCTGGATAACCTGAAAAGGAGATAGTCAAGATGAGCTTTCACATGAATCGCCGTAGCTTCCTGGCAGCAGGTACTGCCGCACTCTTGGTTCCCACCATCCTGCGGGCTCAGGAGAGTGACATTGCCATTGGTTCCCTGACGCCCAATACCGGTGGAGGTGCGCCTTTCGGCCCGAACATCACCGCAGCACACAAACGGGTGGTGGATGCGGTCAATGCAGCAGGTGGCATTCTCGGTCGGCAAGTGCGCTTGTTTCAGGAGAATTCCGAGACCAACCCTGAAACCGCCGTGCGGGCCGCTGACAAGCTGATCAATGTCAATGGCGTGTGCGCCATAGTTGGCACTTTCTCATCCTCGGTGACGCTGGGTGTCATGCCCAAATGCCAGGCGGCCAATGTCGTGCAAATGTGTACCTCATCTTCGTCGGATATTCCGGTTGCTGATGAAAAGGGCCTGGTTTTCAACTTCCAGCCCTTGTCACCGATCTGGGGGCGTGCCATCGGTGAACTGGTCAAGTCCAGAGGCATCGAGACGTTTGGTCTGATGGCGCTGAACAACGACTTTACTCGCTCCATGATGGATGGCTTCATAGAGATCGTCGGCCAGGATGCGCTGCTGAATGAGCCGTTCTACTACAACGCGCAGCAATCGAGTTACCGCTCGGAAGTTACTCAGCTGATCGAGAAGAACCCACAGGCTGTATTCGTTCCATCCTACGTCACCGACTTCACGGCCGTTTACAAGGAGCTGTACCGCCAGGGCTACGAAGGCACGGTCATCACCACCTCTTTGTCCACCGGGCCACAGTTCAAGGAGGCCATCGGTGGAGCCGCCGAGGGTATCGTCCACGGATTTCCGGTTCCCGCCATCAATTCCCCAGCCTACAAGGAATACCTGGTGGAAGCCGGGCTTGAGGCATCCGATTCCGTGCAACATCCGTTTGGAACAGCAGGTCGTGATCAGCTGACCACCCTGTTGCTGGCGATTGAAAAGGCTGGTAGCACGGCGGGGCCGGATATTGCCAAAGCCGTGTGGGAGGTGACCACCGGCGAGGGCAAGACGACCGTCTACAATCTGGCCGATGGCCTGGCGGCGCTACGTGCGGGCAAGGATATCAACTATTCCGGAGCCTCCGGTTCAATCGAATTCGATGAAGAAGGCATGGTCTTGGGGCGAGATTTTCAGCTGTCAGAGATTCGTGACGGCGAAGATGTTGTCATCGAACGCCTCGAATACTAAGAAGCAACCGGGGAGCGCAGTCGGTGTCGCTCCCCGTACTTGAAACCAGGAGTCTGAATAATGGCACGTGTCAGTGATGTTGATGTTTCGCAGGTACCCGAGGATGTACGTCCGATTTACGAGCGTTATGCCCGTGAATACGGTCCGTTTCTGAATCAGGTGCGCGTGTTTGCTCATCGCCCGGCGGCATTGAAACACATCATGGGTTTGCTTCTGGAGTTGCATGACGATGCGATTCTGTCCAAGCGCTATCTGGAAATCGCGCTGGTTGTGGTGTCCACGATCAATCGCTGCGAATACTGTATCGCGCACCATGCTCCGCGAGCATTGGAACACGGCCTCAGTGCGGCGGCCATTGACGACATTCTGGGCGACGCGCCAGATGGGTTTGATGAACTGGATAGGCTGGTGCGCGATTATGCGGTGCAGGTGACCAATGATTTCAACAGAATGCGCGATGGCGTTTTCACCGAGTTGAAAAAGCATTTCAGCGAGGAGCAGATTGTCGAGTTGACACTGCGAATTGCGCTGTGTGGCTTCTTCAATCGCTTCAATGATGCCTTGCAGATCGAAATGGAAGAGGGGGTAGAGCGCACCCTCATCTGAGGCACGCCCGGATAACATCATGAGAGATCGTAGCAAGGAAGGTCTTTGGGCCTGGAAACAAAGCGAAAACAACAACCGGATGATCGCTCTCCAGAGTGGAGAGCAATCGCAGGAATCAAGGGCGGATGCCATCAAGCTGGCGTATTTTGGTGGTTCCTGCTTCCGAATCACCACGCCTTCGGGCCTGTCGCTGATGATCGATCCCTGGCGCAACCCGCCATGGGGTGGTTGGGATTGGTACCTCTACGATTTCCCGCGTTGCGAGGTGGATATCGGCCTGTCAACGCATGCGCACTTCGATCACGACAATCTGCATTCGCTGCACGCCAGTACGCTGCTCGATAGACTGGTTGGGCGGTTCGAGTTTGCTGATGCAGTAATATCCGGTATTGCAGACAAACACGTCTCGGACTCCACTCATGGCGTATACGACTGGGCGGGCTTGACGCGAAAGCTGACAGCGATGGAAACGGTCCCTCCCGACAACTGGCGATCGTTTGACAACTCCATACTCGTTATCGAAACAGCCGGTCTACGTATCCTGCATTGGGGCGACAACCGACCCAATCCACCCGAGGCCGTCTGGGATGCCCTGGGTGAAATCGATATAGCGCTATTGCCGATCGATGGTTCGCAACATGTGTTGAGTTACGAGCAGATTGCGCATGTGCGCGACAGACTGCACGCGCGAATCACCGTTCCTCATCATTACTTCGTCTGGAACGTGACGCATCGCGCGTCCACCTTGTTGCCACCGGATGAATGGATGGCCAGTCAGCCAGATGCCCACTACACGGATGCCGGTGAAATCGTCTTGAGTGTTGATCAGGTGAAGTCGGCCACCAATCAGGCTTTATGCTTTGGCGAAAAAGTCGCATTCGATCCTGGTGCAGAACTTGCCGGAAAAGCGCAAGCTGCAGGAGCCTAGTGGTTTTTCCATGTTCTCACGAAGAGGCTGACGGGCCTGTGTGACGGGTGCCAATCAAGGCTGATGATTCAGCCTTGATGTACCGGCAATCGTGTCATGGATCGAAAAGGGTGAGCAGCTTGCCTGTCGCGTGCTACGGCTTACCCATCGTCATCGCATTCGGCAACCAGGTAACAACCCCTGGAAACAACACAAACAGCAACAGCACCACCACCTGAATCAGGAAAAATGGAATGACTCCCCGATACACCTGTCGGATGCTGATGCCCTCGGGCAGCACCGCCTTCAGATAGAACAAGGTGTAGCCAAAGGGCGGGGTGATGTAGGCCATCTGGGCCGTGATCATGAACAGCACACCAAACCAGATAGGGTCGAACTCGAGCACCTTGATGATGGGCATGAAGACAGGCACGCACAGGAGAATGATGCCGATCTCATCGAGGAAGAGTCCCAGAAAGACAAGAATGCCAACCATGGCGGCCAGGATGATCCAGCGTGAAGCCTCCAGGTTCTGCACGAAGTCGAGAATGGAGTCGGCACCACCGGTGGCCACGAATACCGATATGAAGGCGCGAGCGCCGATGGTAATCCACAGGATCATGGCCGTGACACGCAAGGTGTCGTGTGCAGCTTCCGACAGCATGACGCGGGATAATCGTCCGGTGATGAGCGAGGACAGCAGGGCCCCCAGTACACCGACGGCAGCCGCCTCTGTCGGTGTGGCAATACCGGTATAGATGGACCCCAGCACACCCATGATGACCAGGGCGGGCAGGATAAGGCTCTTCAGGGAAGTCAGTTTGACCTTCAGCAATACTGGTTCACCGGCTTCGGGTATTGGTGCCAGCGATGGGTTCAATCGTGTGCGTATCAGAATGTAAAGAGAGTAGCTGCCAGCGAGAATCACCCCGGGCACTATGCCGGCGGCGAACATCTTGCCGATGGACACCTGCGCCGTTATCGCGTAGACGATGGTCACGATGGAGGGCGGTATGAGAATGCCGAGCGTGCCCCCGGCACAAATGGCACCTAGCGCCAGCGGCGGGTAGTAGCCGCGCTTGAGCATCGATGGCAAGGCCAGGATTCCCATGGCCGCCACAGCCGCTCCCACGACTCCCGTCATGGCAGCCAGAATGGTGCAGATGATGATGGTGCCGACGGCAAGGCCACCATTGATGCGTGAGAACCAGATTTCCATGGCATCGTACAGCGCATCGATGATGGCGGATTTCTGTAGAACCGATGCCATCAGCACATACAGTGGAATGGCCATCAGCGATTCCGATGTCATGGTCTCGAAGGTGTTGAGTACTGCCACGATGAGCGCCGAAGGACCCCACAGCAGCATGGTGGAGATGAACGCAATGGCACCCAGTACAAATGCAAGGGCGGCCCCTGTGAGCATCAGCAGTATCAGGGACACGAACATGAAGGCAAGCGTCAGAGAGCTTTCCATCACGCATCTCCCGGACTGGCGAGCAGCGCTATGCCGTCAGCGATGGATTGCAGTACCAGTAATGCCGCTGCCAATGGCAAGGCCATCTTGCTGGGCCATATCTGCGGATTCCACGCCGAGTAGCTGGTTTCGCGATACTCGAACGCCTGCCAGACCAGTGGCAAGCTGAACCAGAGAAGAATGGCGCCAAAGACGGCGGCGAGCACCAGGCCCAGAACGGTCAGCGTGTGAGCCACTTTACCGCTGGCGCGTTCGGAAAGCACATCGACCGCGACATGACCACCCAGGTGAAGCAGATGAGGACCGCCGAGCAGAAAGAAGGGCCCGAACAGCAAGGTAGCCAGTTCAGGTGCCCAGCTGGTCGGGGAGGAGAGACTGTATCTGGACACGACTTCCCACAGCATCAGAGCGGCGATGAGGAATACCAGCCATTTGATTGCCTGAAACAAGGCCTGGTTCATGGCGGTAATCCACCGGGCTAGCCGAATCACTGCATCTCTCTCCTGTTGCTGTTGTTGTCGGCCGAACAGATTGTTCGGCCGGGAAGTGTATACGCCAGATCAGAGCAGACGCAGTTCTTTCATCAGCGTGACTTGCGACTCCATCATGCGCGTCGCCAGAGCATCACCATCGGCCGCCTTTTTCCATGACTGCACAGCCTGGGCACGCGCCTTGGACACGTCGTCCGCGTCGAAATCGATGATCTCGACCCCGGCGTCACGAAACTTCTGCAGATATTCACCGTTGGCCACCAGAATGTTCTGTCGCAAGGCCCCCGAGACTTCTCTGGCTGCCACGGCAAGCGCTGCCTTTTGCTGATCATCCAGAGCTTCAAAGGCCCGCGTGTTGGCGACGTAGGATGTGGCAGTGGATGGCTGATGAACACCCGGCAGAATCAGATAGGGCGCGACTTCATGCAGGCCTTCTTCATAGTTGGCCTTGATGTCGCCTCGGTCCGCGATATCGATCAGTCCCTTGTCCAGTGCGGAATAGACTTCCGATGTCGGCAGTGGCGAGACAGCCACGCCGAAGTCTCCCATGACCGCCGCGGCCAGTCCGACAAAGCGTCCCTTGAGGCCGTCAAGGTCTGCGATGGATCTGACGTCGACCCGGGAATGCAAGGGTTCTTCGCCGTACACCGTCGGCGCGACATAGGTCAGCCCGGCAGGCGCGTAGGATTCGCGGGCCAGTTCGAGACCATCACGCTCGTAGAACCAGGCCTCGTACTGATCGGCTTCGGCAAAGCCGAAAGGAACCGTGGATGAAAAGCCGTGGGCCGGGATCTTGCCGGCGGTATAGCCATCAAAGGTCTTCATCATCTGGAAGGCGCCACCGCGAACCGCATCGAAGGCCTGTGCAGACGGTACGATCTGACCGCCGGCAAAGGGTGTGATCTTCAGCGATCCGCCGGTCAGCTCGGCCACACGTTCACAGAATTTCTCTTCGTAGATCATCGGGGTAGTGCCGCCACCCCAGAGCGCCTGCATGCGCCATTCGGTGACGCCCTGTGCTGACGCACGAGTACTGGTGAGGATGGCTGGCGCACCGATGGCGGCGGCAGCGCCGATCTGTAACAGCTTGCGTCGTGAAGGGTTGCTCATTGGATTCTCCTTGTGGTGTTGTGTTGTTATCAGCTGCCTTGCAGTAACTGGGTTGCCTTGTCGACACTGATGTCACCTGCGGCCACGATTGCCTTGGCGATTCTTTCTATGTCACTGCCGGAGGCGCCGGCCGTGATGGCGATATTGCGTGCATGCAGGGTCATGTGTCCTCGCTGGATGCCTTCGGTCGACAAGGCGCGAAGCGCTGCCATGTTCTGCGCGAGGCCAACCGTTGCGATGACTTCCGCCAGTTCCTGAGCGCTTTCGATCTGCATGAGTTTCAGTGCAGCCTGCGCAGCCGGATGAGTGCGCGTGGCGCCACCGACAATGCCGACGGCCATCGGCATCTCCAGTGTTCCGGACAAGGAACCATCGCTGGCAATTTCCCAGCGGGTCAATGAGCTGTAGCGCCCTGATCGCGCTGCATAGGCGTGTGCCCCGGCTTCCACCGCTCGCCAGTCGTTACCCGTGGCCACCACGACCGGATCGATACCGTTCATGATTCCCTTGTTGTGGGTGGCGGCTCGGTAGGGGTCGACTATTGCCAGGGCGCAGGCTTCGACAATGCCTTGTGCAACCACCGCACCGTCCAGTGTTTTTGTGTCGAGTGTCTTGGTGTCCAGACGCACGCTGGCAGTAACCAGACGCCGGTCGGCCAGGTTGGACAGTATTCGCAGACGTACGGTGCCGCCGCTGATCTCTTCGATGCGCGGTGCCAGCATTTCAGCCATGGTATTGACCGTATTGGCGCCCATGGCATCTCGTACATCCACCAGCAAGTGCAGCACTACCATCGGACCAATCGGTGAGTCGTCGAATATTTCGATGTCGATATCACAGCAACCACCGCCGAGGTTGATCAGTACGGTGTCGCGCGAGTTGGCCATGGCGATCAGCTCATCCCGGTTTGCCAGCAGTCTGGCCCGAGCTGCATACGGGTCTGTCAGGCCGATGATCTGGATCTGTGCCCGCATGATGGGACGTGTGCTGGAAGCCGTGAATCCGCCACCGGCGCGAGCCAGCTTTGCCATGTAGGAGGCGGCAGCCACCACGGAAGGCTCTTCCACCGCCATGGGGATCAGGTATTCACGCTGATTCACGATGAAGTTCGTGGCGACACCCAGTGGCAGTTCGAAGGTGCCGATGACGTTCTCGATCATGCCGTTGGCCACATGGGTGGGCAAGGCGCCTTGTCCGGCCAGTGCCGTGTGCGAGCTTGAGTCGAGCGCCGCTGTCTCGGCAATGGCCTTGAGTCTCTGCTCGGGATCCATGTTTCGCAATCCACTGACTAGTGAGGTGGGCCTGGCCGACTCGGTTTCGTGATGGCTCGTCATTGTTCTTCCTCGCTTCGAAGTGCCGAGTCTGGCAAACTGAGTGGAAAGTGTATTGGTACAGTTGGAAAAATCATACCCATGCTGTACCAGTAATAATAGAGGTACAGTTGGATGAAAGTGACAGCTACCGAACGAATTTTCCAGGAAATCAGATCACGCATCGAGGAGGGTGACCTGGAGAGCGGCGCGCGCCTGATGTCGTTGCGAAAGGCATCGGAGCATTTCGGGGTGTCCAAGAACATCATGGTGACCGTCTACGACAGGTTGCTGGCCCATGGTCTTGTCAGCTCACGTCAGGGAGCCGGTTTCCATGTCAGTGATACCGGGCAGAGAAAGTCGGAATTGCCGAACCTCAAGGCGGCCAGTGATATCGTCTCGTTGTTGCATACCCAGCTGGATCGTTCCTACCAGGTATTGGTCGGTGACGGCAGACCGCCAGCCAGCTGGACGAGTAAACACACCATGGCAGGTGCCGGGACGCGGCAACTGCACGATTCGGGTTATGGAAACCGTCAGGGGTTGCTGGAGCTGCGCAACTGCATTGTCACAGCTCACGCTCAGGCAGGGATACAGGTCGATGCCAGTCAGGTGGTCACCACCTTCGGCGCCAACCATGCGCTGGATCTGCTGATCAGACGTTTCCTGCGGGCGGGTGATACGGTGTTGGCGGATGACCCGGGCTATTACCCGCTGTTCGCAAAACTCAAACTGGCCGACGTCAAAGTGGTGGGAATTCCTCGCACCCCGACCGGGCCGGACATTCAGGCGTTGGAAGAGGCGGTGCAGACCCATCGGCCCGCGCTGTTCTTCACGCAGTCATTGGTGCAGAACCCCACGGGCTGTTCGATGAGTCTGCCCAGCGCCCATGCCGTGCTGCAGATTGCCGAACGGTACGAGATGCTTGTAGTCGATGATGACCCGTTCATCGATTTGCCCGGCGTCAATGGCACTCGTCTGGCACAGCTGGATCAGTTTCGCCGTGTCATTCAGGTGGGAACCTATTCGAAGACGCTGTCTCCGATCTACCGCTCCGGGTATATCATTGCCGAGCAGGACCTGGCATCCAGTCTGGCGGAGCTGAAGATGATACTGATCGTCAATAGTTCCAGCCATACCGAGGAGCTGATTGCAGAGACAATATTGTCGCGCCGCTACGAACGAATTCGAAACGCTCTGGCACGACGCCTGGCCAGGGAACGGGAGGCAACACTGGCCTCCTTGAACACGCTGAAGATGGAGCTGTTTGCTCCACCGGATAATGGACTGTACGGATTGGTCTATCTACCAGAGCATTGTGATGACCTGGAGGTCGCCAGTCGCGCTGCCGAGCAAGGCATATTTCTCGCGCCAGGCACCTTGTTTTCCACTGGCGACTCATCGCTGCGACCGTGCATGAGAGTCAATTGGAGTAGAAGCAACGATCGTCGTTTTTTCGCGTTCCTGCAAAGTGTGGCGTGACACTGCGTGGTTGAGACAAGGGGTGTCACAGCAAGGCAGCCATGGAGAAGAACCTGTCCAGGGGCCCAGCCTGGATTCCGCTGACAAACGGCTCGCGGTGCGCATCGAGGAGCACCCGCTGGCGTATGGTGACTTTGAAGGCACCATACCCGAAGGGCAATGAGGATGAATTTGCCGGCGGTTCGGACGACCCGGTCAAGAACGAACTCACCAGTGTGAAATCAGGCTGTTTCATGCGTGCAATTGCCGCCGATGAATAAGCCATCAGCAGTCTGGGCCACACTATCATTCCCCACGTGCGGAAGCGATACGATGCGATGTTGCCGGGTCCTGACGTGATAATATTTCGACCATGCCAAGCAAATCCAGAGAACCCATCCAAAAACCGATTTCCGTTGTTGGTATCGGTGCATCTGCGGGTGGGCTGTCAGCATTCAAGGCCTTGCTGCCGCATTTGCCTGTGGAATCCGGATTTGCCTATGTGGTGGTGCAACATATGGATCCGGAGTTTCCCAGTACACTCAATCAGATCCTGTCCAAATTTTCATCGCTTCGCGTTGAAATGCCGACGGATGACGTGTCCTTGCTGCCTGATCATCTGTACATCACACCCTCTGACAAGGACTGCACTGTCGTTGACAATCAATTGCGTTTCACTGACGTCGACCACAAGGGGCCTCGCCATTCGGTTGATGCACTATTCGCATCACTGGCCACATCGTTCGGCCGTGCATCTGTCGGCATCGTACTCTCCGGCACAGGCTCGGACGGTTGCCAGGGGGCACATCAGATAAAGGCGGCAGAAGGACTGGTACTGGTGCAGGACCCGGCCGATGCGGAGTACCCGGGAATGCCTGCTGCCGTTTTCGAAGCCAGACTGGCTGATGTCGTTGCACCGGCAGCCCGATTGGGAGATGAGCTGCGCCAGTTGATCGAGTGGACATCCGGCAAGAGAAAAGGGGCTTCACTGATCCCCCCCGGCGCGGATGCGTTCAACATATTGCTGCAACTTTTTCGACGCAAGACCGGGTTCGCATTCGAGCAGTACAAGGAATCGATGCTGCGGCGTCGCATTGAACGACGCATGGTCGTCAACAAGGCGAAAAGCCTCGAGGACTATATCGCCTTTGTTGAAGACTCCAATACGGAAGCGGATATCTTCCTCAAGGAAGTCCAGATCTCGGTTACCGGTTTCTTTCGCGACGAGAGAGCTTTTGAAGCACTGCACACTGCACTGAAAGTCATCGTGTCGAAGAAGGAGCGCGATGATGCGGTGCGAATCTGGGTGCCCGGCTGCGCTACCGGCGAGGAAGCATTCTCGATTGCCGCGCTGGTGGCCGACACACTGGGTCCGCGGCTGGGCAGGGTCAAGGTGCAGATCTACGCAACCGATGTGGATGAAAGTGCCATTGCTCACGCACGCAAGAGCATCTATCTGAAAAGCCTGGCAAGCAGTATTCCAGCAGATATTCAGAAAAACTACTTCGAGGACCTCGATGGCACTTTCCGGGTCTGTCCACTCGTCCGTGACATGGTCGTATTCGCTGATCATGATCTGCTGCAGGATCCACCTTTCAGCAGGCTCGATCTGATCAGCTGCCGTAATGTGCTGATCTATTTCAGACGACAGACGCAGGAGCGTTTGCTTTCCATGTTTCATTACAGTCTGAACCCGGGGGGGTACCTGTTGCTGGGTATCTCGGAAGGAATAGGCCAACAGAATGATCTGTTTGCACCCGTCAATGCCAGTGCCAGGCTCTATCTTCGCAAGGTCAGCACCGTTCCTCGTCCGCTGATTGCGAACCGCCTGCAGAAGCAGGTGGTTCGCCCGGCGGGTACTGAAGTCTCCGATACCCGTTCGCCTGATGCGCGCGCGCGTGACACCATATTCAAATTGTATTCGCCTCCGGGTGTTCTGGTGGATGAGCGCTATGAGGTGGTGTACATCCATGGCGATCTGAAACGCTTTCTGGCCTTGCCCAGCGGTATCGTCAACACAGGCCTGCTGGAGATGGCGGCCCCACCCTTGCGTCTGGATCTGCGACTGATCCTGCAGAAATCCCGGCGGGAGCAGTGTCTTGTTCGGAGCAATCCGATCGATTTCAAGGACTCGACAGGTGACTCCCAGATCACCCTGATAGCCATGCCGGTAGACATTCCGGGGAATACGAAAGAGGATACCCTGCAAGAGACGGTAGTTCTGTTTGAAGCCCGACCTCGACCGGATCAGTCAGTCACGGCGACTCAGGGGGCGGTCGCCGAAGCAACCGATCTGCGTCTACGCGAGCTTGAACAGGAGCTGACAGCCACGCGCGAGCATCTACAGACAAACATCGAAGACCTGGAAGTGGCGAATGAAGAACTGCAGGCAACGAACGAAGAGCTGCAGTCGACAAGCGAAGAGCTGCAGTCAGCAAACGAGGAATTTCAGTCCACCAACGAAGAGCTTCAATCGACCAACGAAGAGCTGCAGACTGTCAATGAGGAACTAGGCACGAAGAGCAAGGAGCTGGTGTGTGCAAACACTGACCTCGAAAGTATCCTCAACACTGTCACCACGGCGATTATCGTACTCGATCAGTATACCCGGGTGACACGCTATTCAGCAGGGGCAAAAGAGATCGCGGATCTGCTTCCGACCAGCATCGGTCGGCCGGTGGCGACCGTGGGTGGTGCGATTGATCTGACACTGTTGTCAACGGAAATAAAGGAGGTCATCAAGACTGGCCGAAAGATCGAACGCGAGCTTGAACTCGGGAACCGCATTTTTCTGGTTCGTATACAGACAGTGGAGAGACCGAACGAGCACGGTTTGATTATTTCTTTCAATGAAGAAACCGAACGGCTGGAGTCGAAAAGGGTGCTAAGTCGGTTGGCCTCAGTGGTTCGCGATTCCTACGACGCCATCATTGTTCGTGATCTGGACGGGCAGATTCTGGAGTGGAATCGGGGGGCTTCCCGCATGTATGGGTATGAGGAAATGGAAGCAAGAACGCTGAACCTTCTGGACATCATGCCGGAGGAATCACGACGGCGGTTGCCTGGTATTACAAAGCGTCTCCTGAACGGCGAACTAGTCGCGCCCTATGAAGACACGCGGGTCGCCAAGGATGGGCGATCAGTCGAAGTCTGGGTGACCGCCTCGGCCATGTACGATGAAGTGAATGCCCCTTATGCCATTTCAACGACCGAACGTGATATGGCGGAACGGAAGATGGCGGATGCTGCTCGCGAGCATATGGCAGCAGCGGAGGCGAGGCAGGCCAAAGCCAGATACGCGAAATTGACCGCAAGGGAACGTGAAATACTGGTGATGCTGGTCGAAGGATCTGCCAACGCCTCCAGTCGACAGATCGGCGAAAAACTGGGCATCAGTCCACGGACCATTGATACGCACCGCCGGCGTATCAAAAAGAAGATGCACGCGTATTCTCAGGCAGATCTGCGTCAGATTGCCATGTTGTGTGGAGTGCTTGATCCGGATGTCACGTGAGGCCTGACCTGTGCGTTGGTCGAATATGACGAATTGGAAAACTTTGCCATTCTCTTCTTTGATTAGCGTCGTGTCAGGTATTTACCATCGGCAGATGCCACGTACTTCGATGCGAAATTTTTCAGTAATACGGGCCATCATGCAGCGCAACGAATAACATTTCCGACTATCGGCCGATATCGCGATAAAACAGGCATGAAAACGCCAGATATCACACGTCATTGTGGCAAGTGGGAACTCTATTACAGCTTGCGTACAGACTAGTACGTATATACGTACGCAATTACTTGTGTTCAACTAACCCCATCGAAGCACGGCACAGGCACTATCAACACAGCGTGATTCAGGCTTATGTCGAGGCTTTCATGGCACTGTAAAGTTGTAACTCTCAGCTGAACCAGTGTGTTTGATTCAGATTTGTTGATCAGGAGTGATCATGACAAGGAATTGTCGAACTTTCAGGACACTCAAGGACCAGGGATGGTCACTCTCTGACTTGACAGGGGCGCCTGCAGGAAACCGGCCTGCGCAAGATGCCGCTGGTCAGCCAAGGTATTTTCGATCAGTTACGACAACCCATCGGAAGACAAGGGCCACCAGGAAGGTAGGCGAAAGTTACCGGAGGCTGACGATCAAGGCTGGTGAACGCTACTTTCATCTGTACTGTACTACAGATAGTCTGAACCATCGGCGTGAGGAGGTTACTTCGTGGGCGGACCGACTGGCTCGACAGCTGTACTGGCAGGCATACGAAACCACCATCAGTTCTGCGTCGAACACGGAGGCCACGGAGCGCAAACATGCGCTTTTCGAAGAACAGTTTCGCGTCAGACCTTAAGTCAGGCCTTAGACTGAATCATATCCGGATATCTGGCTCCCCTGCAGTATTGCGGGAGTCGACGATCTGTCCGATCAAGTCAGATCTCTTCAATCTGACTCGATCGTCTCGAACTACTTGACTCCAGCGGTCATCAGTTCGATAACCGCTGCCAGCTGCTCCGGGGTGCAGTCATTACACGTACCCATCGCAGGCATGGCACCCAGGCCATTCGTGACTGAGGCCAACAGAGCTTCGGGTCCTTTTTCCAGTCTGGGTGCCCAGGCTTGCGCATCATCCAGCTTTGGAGCACCTGCAACACCGGATATATGGCAAGCACTGCATTTTCCATCGTAGATTGCCTGAATGTCTTCATTGGCCATGGTGCTACCCAGTGGAATTAGGAGCGCCGTGATGAGAGCAAGCCTGATTCTGTTTTTCATTCATCTATCTCCAGTGTTGTATTTCATGGTTGTATTTTCTTGGGTGAGTGGGGTGAGCTGCGAAAGAATCCTGATTACGCGTGTAGTGATCTGCCCGGTTGAATGGTGACTGGCGCATCCGTCAGGCGAATGCCTCATCGTGATGTCTAACACAGCTGGTGCAACGGCGAGAAGTGAAATTATTTCGTTATCTCAATCCAGTTGATCTTTATCAAGTATGAGCGCGGTTTATCGGGTTATAGGGTCATCTGGTTGACATGAGTCAAGTGTCAAATTCGTTCGACACGCTCATACTCGATAGACGCGTGGTCAACAAGAGCTGCGCGACGGTGCTGCAGGTCTGGCACTGGACAAGGCATGGCACGTACGTGTCGCAATGCTTGTCTGAACAAGACCACATCGAAACCACGATCCACATCAGAAAAACAGCTTGCAGTGTCTCCTAAATGAGTCATATTATATGCATCTTTAAGTGCCTTCCCGGTTCATCCGGATAAATCTCACATCTACCAATCGAAAATCGGGGAGAAATCCAATGTCCGAAGTGCTCACGAGATCGGCGGCACGTAATATCTTTTACGGTGGTTCGCTGTTCTTTTTTCTTCTGTTTGCGGGGCTGACCTTGCATACCCATTGGTATATGGTCAACGTGTCAACCAACTCCGAGGCGCTGACCGAGTCGGTCAAGCAAGGCAAGCACGTCTGGGAAGAGAACAGTTGTATCAACTGTCACACCATTCTCGGTGAGGGCGCCTATTTTGCCCCCGAGCTGGGTAATGTCTGGACACGTTATGGTGGACGCGATAACGCTGACGGTGCGCGTGCAGGGCTCAAGTCCTGGATTCGCGCTCAACCGCTGAATGTGCCAGGCCGACGCAACATGCCGCAGTTCAATCTCAGCGAAGAAGAGCTGGATTCGCTGGTTGATTTTCTGCAATGGACAGACTCCATCAATACTCAGGGCTGGCCACCAAGTGCATCAGGTTGAAGCAGTCATCATCATGTCTTCATCATTGCACCTGACAACCCTACTGGCAGAGAGTTATAACAATGAAATATGAAACACAATGGGTGGCCTACCCCTTTTTTGCGCTTGCAATGGCACTGTTTGCCTTGCAGATAGTGTTCGGGATCATGGCAGCGACGGTCTACGTCATGCCGGAATTCCTGTCGGAGGCCATGCCTTTCCATATCATGCGAATGAGCCATACCAATCTGTTGGTGGTATGGCTGCTGCTGGGCTTCATGGGCTGTACCTACTATTTGCTGCCTGAAGAGGCGGAACAGGAAATTCACAGCCCCATGATCGCCTACATACAGTTGGCTATCTTTGCGGTGGCAGGTGCAGGCTCACTGCTGAGCTACCAGCTCGGTATTCACGAAGGCAGAGAGTTTCTGGAGCAGCCACTGTGGGCCAAGATTCTGATTACCGTCTCCTTCCTGATGTTTCTGTACAACACCAGTATCACGCTGCTGAAAGGGCGCAAGACCGCGATCAATATCGTACTGATGCTGGGGTTGTGGCTGGCGGCGGTGTTCTGGCTGTTTGCCTTTGTCAACCCGAGTAATCTTGCGGTCGACAAACTGTACTGGTGGTGGGTGGTTCATCTATGGGTGGAAGGTGTCTGGGAATTGATCATGGCATCCCTGTTGGCCTATCTGCTGATCAAACTGACCGGAGTCGACCGTGAAGTGATTGAAAAGTGGCTCTACGTCATTGTCGGCCTGGCACTGTTCTCTGGCTTGCTGGGTACCGGACATCATTATTACTGGATTGGTGCTCCCGGCTACTGGCAACCATTGTCCAGCATCTTCTCCACACTCGAAGTACTGCCATTCTTTGCCATGGTGATGTTCGCTTTCTTCATGTTCTGGAAAGGGCGTCGCAACCATCCCAACAAGAGCGCCATGTTGTGGACCCTGGGTAGTGCAACCGTTGCGTTCTTCGGGGCAGGGGTATGGGGCTTCATGCACACACTCTCTTTCGTCAACTACTACTCGCACGGTACTCAGGTCACGGCAGCTCACGGGCATCTGGCCTTCTTTGGTGCCTACGTCATGATGATTCTGGCGGTCATCACCTACGCGATGCCTCAGTTGCGCAGGGTTCAGCCTTATAACCAGATCCTGAACATGTGGAGTTTCTGGTTGATGGTTTCGGGCATGTGCTTCATGACCTTTACCCTGACCTTCGCAGGAGTCGTGCAGACTCATTTGCAACGCGTAATGGGCATGCACTACATGGAAGTGCAGGACCAGCTGCAATTGTTCTACATCATGCGTCTGGGTACGGGTGTGGTTGTGGCCATATCGGCGGTGATCTTCTTCGTCTCCATCTTCGGACGGGTGAAGGAGCAGGCGTCTTCGAGCACCGGCGTCACCGGTGGTAGTGTCGTAGTCAGCTAGTCCAGGGAAGCAGGGGTCGGCACGCGGCCTCTGCTCCACAAAACCAAGGCAGTAACAGGAACCAGGACATGAACACCGCGCTAATGCCCGACACACGAATTCAGCAGGACATCCCATTCTATGAACCCGTGGGTAACGAGTGCGAATTGTTCGAACAGGCTTGGAAGCAACGGTTGCCGCTTCTGCTGAAGGGGCCCACAGGCTGCGGCAAGACCCGCTTTGTCAGTCACATGGCTGCCAGGCTGGGTCGTCCCTTGTTTACCGTTTCCTGTCATGACGACCTGACCGCTGCCGATCTGACCGGGCGCTTTCTGTTGCAAGGTGGGGAGACGCGTTGGGTGGATGGACCGTTGACGCAAGCAGTACGTGAGGGCGGTATCTGCTACCTCGATGAAGTGGTAGAGGCACGCAAGGATGTCACGGTAGTCCTGCATCCACTGACCGATGATCGCCGCCTGCTACCTCTTGAGCGCACCGGCGAACTGCTGGAAGCCCCTGATGATTTCATGCTGGTGGTCTCCTACAACCCCGGCTATCAGCACATACTCAAGTCGTTGAAACCCAGTACCCGGCAGCGTTTTGTAGCCAAGAGCTTCGACTTTCCGCCCCCCGATCTGGAGCGAAACATCGTCGCTGCCGAAAGCGGACTGCCTGTCGCCCAATGTGCTGCCCTCATCAACCTTGCTGTGCGCCTGCGTGCCATGAAAGGTCAGGATCTGGAAGAGGGTGTGTCCACGCGACTGTTGATCTACTGCGCGACACTGATTGCCAATGGTATGCCGGCCACACAAGCGGCACAGGCAACGCTGGTTGAGCCGCTGAGCGATGACAGTGATGTTCAGGAAGGTCTGATGGAGGCGGTTCGCGCCACATTCGGCGAAGACTGATGGGCTCCTGTCGTGTTTGAGTGGTTGGAGTTCGAAGAGAACGTCGGACGTTTCTGGCATCGCTGGGCCTCGGAGCGCAGCGCCAGCTTTCCCACGTTTCCCGACGCAGCCGTGACCCTGGAGAGTATTGCAGGGCCCTTGGCGGTCTTCTTTCGTGCCGGTGGCGGGCCGGGCGGCGTCGCTGTGGCCTCCATTGCCGCGCGGGCATCCTCGCACCGGCTCACCCTGCGTCAGCGTCTGGGGCTGGCTGAGGAAAGGCTGGACCTGGCGCGACTGGATGAGGAAAATCTGCTGCTTCCGCCCAGAATTGCTCTGTTCGAGGATCCTCGCCACAACCGCGACTTGTACTTCTGGCTGGCCGCCATGCTCGCAGCCACACAGCCTGTGCGTGAATTCAAGGATCCTCTGCGCCAGAATATCAGTGCCTTGCGTCAGGTCGTGGCAGCCACACAGGCCGTACTGGATGGATTCCCCGGCATGCGCGACCGGTACACTTGCCTGCAGCAAAGCATGCTGGATATGCGCCCCGAACGTGCGCTACCGCCGGCAGAAGCGGCGATGGAGGAATTGATCTGCCATCTGCTGGGTGCCAAGCGGCCATTGTCTGCTGGGGCCGAGCGCTACCATGCTGCCGTTCTGGACACTGACATGAGTCTGCGCGACTATCGGGCCCCACAAGCCTACCGTCAGCCTCTGCCGGTTCCACTCTGGGCGAACCTCAATCACCTGGGAACCCATCGGCTTGATGCCGCCGATGATGATGACGAGGTGGAGCCACCGGCACCTGCCAGTGACTCACTGCAGGACAAACGCAAGGCCGAGCGGCGTCGTCAGGATCAATCCGAACGGGACGACCCCCTGGTGTTCAATCGGTTCGAGAAAATCCTGTCGATGGCCGAGATGGTCAACGTCAATCGTGCAGTTGATGACGACGAGGACGAGAACGCCAGGAGCAACGCGGAACAGATGGACGAGATCACACTGGCTCCCAATCAGCAACGTGCGGCATCCCGGCTCAAGATCGCGCTGGACCTGGCCCCGGGTGCAGCTGCGGGCGAGCAACTGAGCGGTGAACATGTCTATCCGGAATGGAATTATCGCAAGCAGCGCTTTGAGCAGGATCACTGTCGTGTGCTCAGCGGTGTGCACGAGGAAGAAGGTGAGCGTCATGAGCAGGACGAGCAGACACGTCGTCGTATTCGTCGTGTCAGGCAACAGTTCGAAGCACTCAGGCCACGACGTGAATGGCTGCGTGGACAGGTGGATGGTAATGAGCTGGACATGGATGCCGTGGTGCGTGCGCACTGCGACCTGGCAGCCGTAGGACAGAACAGTGCAGGCCTGTACATGACCACACGCGCCCAGGCGCGGGATCTGGCAGTATCCATTCTCGTGGATGTCTCGTTATCGACGGACGCCTGGGTAGAGGACCGACGGATCATCGACATTGAAAAGGAGGCGCTACTGGTACTGGCGCATGGTCTGGCCACGGTGGGCGATGACTACAGCATCCAGAGCTTTACCTCGCATCGACGTCATCGGGTCTGGGTCAACACCCTGAAGTCATTCGACGAACCCATGAGCGATCGCACTGAGCGTCGCATAGCCGCTCTGAAACCCGGACATTACACGCGCATGGGAGCGGCAGTACGACATGCCGCAGTCGATCTCGCCACGCGTCCCAACAGGCATCGTCTGCTACTGGTGCTGACCGACGGCAAGCCCAATGACAGCGACTACTACGAAGGGCGTTATGGCATTGAAGATACCCGCCGCGCCATCATGGATGCCAGACGACAGGACCTGAAGGTGTTCGGCGTGACCATCGACAGGGACGCGCAGGACTATATCGGCCAGTTGTTCGGGCCCGGTGGTTATGCCATGGTACAAAAACCTGAGCATCTGTCCCAGGCATTGCCCGGAATCTATCGGCAGATTGTTGCCAACTGACATGCCGCGACTCAGGAAAACAGCATGAAGATGTCACGTGAGGCGGTTGCCCTGATAGCCGGTGTTGTCCTGTGCATCATCATCGTGACGCCGTTTGTCATGGCCATCAAATACCTGGAGGGCGGGGTATTCTTCATTCTGGCCTCACCGGCACTGGTCTGGCTGATGCTGTGGGGTGGAAAGAAACTCGAACGCTGGGCGCGTCGCGACAACCACACCCTGCCACCTGATCCCGATTACCCCGATGAGTCTTAGCCTGCTGTGGCGTACCAGTAGCCTGCCCATACCAGCACCAGGGTGGCTGCCAGGAGACACAGGAAGCCACCACGCCAGCCGGAGCTGGAAACGCGCAGATTGAGGTAGACCATCAGTACCTGCTGTACCTTGAAGCCGGCACTGAGCAGGACCAGGGCGACGCTCCACAATGGTAATGACAGCGCACGTGCAGCCTCGCTCAACTGTGCTGACCACATGGAGAACAGGGTCAGGCCCATCAGGCTGAGCCAGGTGATGAGCAGACGTTTGCGACTCGGAAGTGTTTTTTCCATGAGTGCCCGGCTCTCAGCGAAGCAGGTAGAGTAGTGGGTAGAGCATGATCCAGATCAGGTCGACCATATGCCAGAAGGCGGTGACCGTTTCCACGTTTTCTCTCGAGGTTTTCCAGGTAATCAGTGCCAACAGACACAGCCCGAACACGACATGGGCCAGATGGAAGGCTGTCAACAGGTAGTAGTAGGTAAAGAATATATTCGTTTCCGGGGTGAGACCGGCACCGAATTTTTCAACGTATTCAAGTACCTTGATTGCACAGAATGCCAAGCCCGATACCATGGTGAGCGCCAGCCACCAACGACAGTGCGGCACATCGTTGATCGCGCTGGCCTGAACCGCCAGCGCCGCAAACAGCCCACTGCTCAGCAGCAACAGGGTATTCAGTCCTCCACTGACGGGGTTCAGAAACAGCTGCGATTGATTGAACAGCTCGGGATCGAGCGCCCGTTGCCATGCGAACAATATGAAAAATGCCGAAAAAACCAGCATTTCACTGAGTATCAGAACCCACATCAGCGGGTTGCCCGGCAACGAGGACAGCGGGCCCCAGTCGTCGTCGGTGGTCGACGCCAGGTCGCTGCTTGTATTCAAGCCTGCTTGCTCAGGCCGAAAAACCAGCTCATTGGCGCATCAATCGGCCGATTCGACGTAAGCCGATTCACGCCGACAGCGCAGCGCCCGATCATCCAGACGATAGCCACGGTAAAGAAGAGATAGCCAAAGCTCCAGGCGTACACCGGGGATAAACCCAGCTGCCCGGCAACCTGCCATAGCAGCAGAGCCACAGCGCCTGCGGCCATCCCCAGCCAGAAGGTTCGAATCTGGAACTGCAGGTGCGTGTCCAGCCAGGCGGCACCTCGACCTCGTCTCAGATGAGCGATCAGTACGCCGATGGGCGCCGTGACAACGGCCATGATACTGCCGATATACAGGGCGTAGATCACGACCACGAAGCCGCGACCGGGCGTACTCTTGTCGTGAAGTTCTTCCATGCGGGAGTCGGGGATAGTAGTGTCTGAATACATGTTAACTCCGTTCGACGATCTGGCAATCCGATCGCAGTCAGGCCGAGGACTATAAGATGCGGATCAGAAGCATTATAAAAGATGCGTGGCAGAATTGTCGAAAAAACGAAACGGGACATACCATGATCCTGTGCGTTGCGGGATACGGTTTCATTCGATATGCCTCGTCGCGCACCTTTGGAAATGTGAGCGAATCGCTGATCGCCTGTCAGAAAGTATAGTGCGTACTCTCACCGGGTTATTTTCCTTGACACCCACTTCCCCGAGTGTTCATTGTGAGCAAGCTGAGGGAATCAGAGCGTCCGATGTCCCCATCCCTGCAATTTTCACGGAGAGATGTCTGATGTTCAAGAATTACCAGAATCTGCGTCTATGCGATGTTGTATTCCCCGGAACGCATGACGCCGGAATCTATGGAAACGAACTGGGTGTGACGGCGCGCACCCAGGATCTGACAATTGGTCAACAGGCTCTCGTTGGAACCCGATATTTTGATGTTCGCATTGCGAAGGTAGCAGGCGCTGATGGACTGCAACAAAAGGCCTATCACGCCCCTGGACTGAAAAAGAAGAAAACGCGAGACGGCGTCGCCTACCACAAACCAAGTCCGGTATTGTCGGCTTTGGGGCTTGCTGGAACAGGAGGGGATCGCTTGCAGGATATGCTCGACCAGGCAAAGACATTCGTTGATCTTGTCAGCACGGAATTTCTGATATTGCGGTTTTCGAAATGTGGAAACATGGAAGAAGTGGCTCGTACCTGCGTGCAGGTACTGGGTGATAGCCGCTTTCAACAGAATGTGAACCTCAATGAGGCAACCATCGGGTCACTGGCAGGCAAGGTCATAACTGTCTTTGATCAATCGGACTTCAACACCTTGCCGGTTGACTTGAAAAGTACGCCGGGGATACTTCCGTGTGCGGGTCTCTTCTCGAAGGATGGCGATCATATCGACTACAGTCCGTTCAAGTGGGGGATGCAGTATTTCGGAAAGTATTCGAATACCCGCAGCTCGAAGCGAAACAGGGACAAGCAGTTGAAAACGATCGCTCAGGGCCCCTCGAGTTGTCCTGAATTGCTGGGAATGATCTACTGGACACTCACTACCAATGTCGGTGAAAAATGGCAGCAGCACAAGAGCTTCCAGAGTATCAAGAAGCGGGACTTGAAGCTGTGGGGTGGCCGAAACATCGCACTTCAGGAAACATGGGAAAAGGGTGTCAGGAACCACGTACTGGCCAGGGCAGGGCATGTCGCCAGCCAGTGGGCACGCAATCCGAACTACCCACAACAAGCCATTGGCAGAACAGCACGCTCTTTCATGCCGAACATCGTGATGATGGACTTTGCGTCCAGAAGCCGCTGCGATACGGTGTGGAACCTGAATCAGACAACGGTCGGTCAGTTGGCCAGTCTGGGGGCAGACCTGTCTGACATCCCCGCGATCATGAATGCCTGACAGCTGCGGTGCCAGTGCATTGACTCGTTCTTCCCATACATGCCATGCAAATACAAGCATGGATAATTCGTTTTGCCCCTGTTCCATTGATATTTGTCAATTGCAGACAGAGAAGAGGTACTTATCCGTTTGATTGGTTGACTTAGGTCAAGAGTGTTTTTCCTTGGGTTCGCGGACACTGGTTCACGTTGTTCAACGACCTTCCAAGGAGTACGACATGAATATGAACAGGGGAGTTACCTGCAAACCACAGTCGCTGATTCTGGCGGTAGCCATCAGTGCAGCGCTGTTGGCATCATCGAGTCTGCAGGCGCAGGAAAAAGAGCTCGATCCAGGCAGCACTGCCTATTCAGGCGCTCCTTCGGGCATAGACCCGGATACAACGCCGAACATGATGACCTCGGAAGGCCCGGCGATGACTGTCGAGGAATTCGATCACGGCAAGAAGATATTCTTCGAGCGCTGTGCAGGCTGTCACGGTGTGCTGCGCAAGGGGGCAACCGGCGCCGCACTGACCACGGACATCACCCGAGAGCGCGGGGATGCGTATCTGCACGCCTTCATCACCTACGGATCTCCAGCAGGTATGCCGAACTGGGGAACCTCTGGCGATCTGACGGAAGACGAAATCAACATCATGATCCGCTATCTGCAGCATGAGCCACCAACGCCACCCGAGTGGGGCATGGCAGAAATGATGGACACCTGGGAGGTACAAGTGCCGGTCGAGGATCGACCCACACAGAAGCTGAACGATTACAACATCGAGAACATCTTCTCCGTCACGTTGCGTGATGCGGGGGAAATCGCGCTTATCGATGGTGATACCAAGGAAATCATCAATATCATCAAGACCGGTTACGCCGTGCATATCTCGCGCATGAGCGCATCAGGGCGGTATCTGTTCGTGATCGGTCGAGATGCGAAGATCAACCTCATTGACCTGTGGATGGAAGTGCCCGAGACGGTAGCCAGCATCAAGATGGGGCTCGAAGCCCGTTCGGTAGAAACCTCGAAGTTCAAGGGCTATGAAGACAAGTATGCCATCGCAGGTGCCTACTGGCCTCCACAGTTCGTCATCATGGATGGCGACACGCTGGAGCCGCAGAAGATCGTCTCCACGCGAGGCATGACGGTTGATACTCAGGAATATCACCCAGAGCCGCGCGTGGCTGCAATCGTGGCGTCGCACGAGTATCCCGAGTTCATTGTCAACGTCAAGGAGACTGGCAAGATTCTGTTGGTCAATTATGAAGACCTGGACAATCTGTCGATTACCGAAATACCGGCGGCCAAGTTCCTGCACGATGGTGGCTGGGATGTATCGCATCGCTACTTCCTGACAGCGGCAAATCAGTCGGACAAGATCGCAGTGGTCGACTCGAAGGATCGTGAGCTGGAAGCCTTGATCGATGTCGAGAAGATTCCACATCCGGGTCGAGGTGCCAACTTCGTCCACCCCGAGTTCGGCCCTGTCTGGGGAACCAGCGCTCTGGGTAATGATGAAATCACCCTCATCGGTACTGATCCCGGGAAACATCCTGATCAGGCCTGGAAGGTTGTCAGCATTCTCAAGGGTCAAGGTGGAGGTTCCCTGTTCATCAAGACACACCCCCAGTCAACGAACCTCTGGGTTGATTCGCCACTGAACCCTGATGAAGGCATCAGTCAGTCGATTGCCGTGTTCGATATCAACAATCTGGACGCAGGCTTCAAGGTCTTGCCGATTGCCGAATGGGCCAACCTGGGTGAGGGTGTCAAGCGTGTTGTTCAGCCTGAATACAACATGGCCGGTGACGAAGTCTGGTTCTCCGTCTGGAATGGCAAGGAGCAACGTTCAGCGCTGGTGGTTGTCGATGACAAGACACTGGAGCTGAAGGCCGTGCTGGATGATGAGCGATTGATTACACCAACCGGCAAGTTCAATGTCTACAACACGACGGCGGATGTGTATTGATTGAATGACGGTCTGGGGCCCCTCGGGGGCCCTGGTCATACCGTGAACATGCACCTCATTGATTCTCCCGGCATCACCACAGCGTGCCGGGAGTGACAAAGCCAGCGGGAGAATCGGATTGAACAGGCAAGGAAAGGTATATCTGGTAGGTGCAGGCCCCGGTGACCCGGAACTGTTGACGCTCAAGGCGGCCAGACTCATCCGGAGCGCAGACATCGTGGTCCATGACCGACTGATCTCTCAACAGATTCTCGATCTGATCGATGACGATACGGCGCGCATCTATGTGGGCAAGAAAACCAGCCAGCACACGCTGGATCAACAGGACATCAACCAGCTATTGATCGATTTATCCCGGCGCTACGCGAATACCGTGCGCCTGAAGGGTGGAGACCCTTTCATCTATGGACGAGGCTCGGAGGAGGCGTTGGTGCTCGCTGAAGCCGGAGTCACTTTCGAGGTGGTTCCAGGCATTACCTCTGCACAGGCTTGTGCATCCTATTCAGGCATTCCATTGACCCACCGCGGCGTTGCCCGAGGTGTTCAGTTCGTGACGGGTCACTGGATGCGCAATACCCCGTTGCAGTTCAAATCCTCAGTGATTGCTGACGAAACCCAGACACTGGTTGTCTACATGGGGCTGGAGAATATTCAGGCCATAAGCGAGGCGCTGATCAAGGCAGGACGCGACGCTGATACCCCGGCGGCCATCGTGGAGAGTGGTACGACAGAGCACCATCGCACGACCATTACCACGATAGAGGAATTACCTGGCTGTGTTGCCGTGAACCATATCGAGTCACCCGCCATGCTGATCATCGGTGCTGTTGTTCAATTGGCTGAAAAACTGGATTGGTTCTCTCCCGGTGACGCATATTCCTTCTCACCCGAGAAACTGTGCTCTCACTACAGTCGTTGTGGCGTGTTCACTGACGTTGTCGCCAGCAAACCGATTACGTTCAGGTGTGCAACGTCTGATGCCAATGCCTGACCTCATGCCTGTCAACTTCTCCAGAACGACATCTGTACTTGCTCTGCTGATCCTCATGCAGTGCATGCCACAAGCAGCCTTTGCCGATGATGTCAGCAACAAGCGAAAGCAGGAGCTGGCATATCTGCTGGACCAGGATTGCGGTTCATGCCATGGCCTGACGCTCAAGGGCGGTCTGGGCAGTCCGCTTACCGCCGAGGCTCTGCGGGGAAAACCGTCGGGCTATCTGTTTGCCGTCATTCGTGATGGCGTGCCCGGTACGCCCATGCCTCCCTGGTCGGCCTTGCTCGATGACGATGACATCCGCTGGATCGTCCAGCTCCTCAGAAATCAGGGTACTCTTCAATGAAACTCCTCGCCGTGAAAAGGTCTTTGCTGCTTGGTGTCGCTCTCGCGGCGATGATGCCACTGTGCCACGCAGAACAGACCATCAATCTGATGCAAAGAGGTACCGGCGACATGGGCGTCGTGGTGGAGCGTGCCACTGGCTCCCTGCAGATCATAGAGCATAGCAGCGACACCAGCCTGGCATCCGTTGAGGGCCTGGGCGACCTGTCCCATGCCTCGGTCGTGTTCTCCCGGGATGAGCGATACGCCTATGTATTCGGGCGCGATGGCGGTCTCAACAAGGTAGACATACTCAATGCCAGCATCGACCAGCGCCTCATGCAGGCCGGCAACAGCATCGGCGGCGCCATTTCGGCTGATGGCAAGCTGGTTGCCGTCTCGAACTACGAGCCGGGTGGTGTAAGGATCTTTGATTCCACGACCCTGGAGTTACTCGTCGATATTCCCGCTAACTACGGCGATGGACAGACATCCAAGGTTGTCGGACTGGTTGATGCGCCGGGCAACCAGTTCGTGTTCAGCCTGTACGAGGCGAACGAAACCTGGATTGCCGATGTCAGCGATGTATCAGAACCGGTAATCACCCGCTTCGAGGATGTCGGTGCCGCACCCTATGATGGCTTGATATCACCCGATGGACGCTACTACATAGCCGGGCTGTTTGGTGAGGATGGCCTCGCACTGCTCGATCTGTGGTATCCGGAAAAAGGCATGCGCAAGATTCTTGAAGGCTACGCTGAGCATGACGAAACCCTGCCGGTCTACAAGATGCCACATCTGGAAGGCTGGGCGATAGCAGGCAATCTGGCGTTTCTGCCGGCAGTGGGTCAGCACAAGGTGCTGGTGGTAGATACCCGTGACTGGACGCAGATTGACAGTATTGATGTGATCGGTCAGCCGGTGTTTGTCATGGCACGTCCCGGTGGTCGGCAAGTCTGGGTGAACTTTGCCGTTCCCGACAACAAGTACATTCAGATCATCGACACGGAAATGCGCAGCGTGGTCAGGCAACTGGAACCCGGTCCCGGTGTCCTGCATATGGAATTCTCCGCCCGTGGGGAAGAGGTATGGCTTTCCGTACGCGACGAGGACAGACTGGATATCTACAACACTGACACCTTGGAGCGCACAGCCTCGTTGCCGGCCAGAAAGCCCAGCGGCATTTTCTTCACACAGCGCGCTCACAGGGGAGGCTTGTAAGTGAACATAGCTGCCACAGGTCTCCTTGATTCTCTGCAACAGGTGCTGCTGAACGACTGGCAAACCGGATTTCCTCTGGTATCACAACCATTCGCGACCATCGCGCAGCTGGTGGGCAGTACGCCGCCACAGGTATTGCAGGAACTGAAGCAGTTCCAGGAAAATGGCACCATCAGTCGTGTCGGTCCGGTCTTTCGTCCTAACTGCATTGGTGCCAGTCTGCTGGCGGCCGTCGCGGTGCCGGAGACGAAACTCGAATCGGTTGCCATGCAGATCAATCAATTTGGCGAGGTCAACCATAACTACGAGCGTGAACACCGCTTCAACATCTGGTTCGTGGTCACCGCATCGAATCAACAGGCACTGGAGGCTGCGCTTGTCCGTATCGAAAGCACCATCGGCTACCCGGTACTCCGGCTTCCGCTGCTGAAGGATTACCATATCGACCTCAGCTTCAAGATGGACTTCGATGGAAAGTGCAAGGGCGCCACCGGCTCGGTCGACAAGCTGTGTGACGCCGACAGACCATCCTCCGCACAGTACCTCCCCAGCCAACTGCAGGACACACCGACTGCCGAACAATGGCAGACACTGCTGGCAACATACGAACCCCTCATCGTGCAGATACAAGGTGGTTTGCCGCTGGTGTCACAGCCCTACAAGTCCATTGGCGAGCGTATCGGCTGGTCGGAAAATCAGGTCCTGCAGGCCCTGGGAGATCTTTGCCGGCAGTCAGTCATCAAACGCCTCGGCGTCGTCGTTCGTCACCACGAGCTCGGCTATCGTGCGAATTCCATGACGGTATGGGATATCCCTGATGAGCGCGTCCATGAGGTGGGCAAGCTGCTGGGCGATGAGCCTGAAGTCACTCTGTGTTATCAACGTCCTCGTGTCGAAGGCCGCTGGCCTTTCAATCTGTTCTGCATGGTTCACGGCAAGAACCACGACACCGTCCGGCATCAGGTGGAACAGCTGGCTGCAAAGCATTCGCTGTCCCACATTCATCATGAGCTGCTGTTCAGCAAGCGCCGGTTCAAGCAACGAGGTGCGCAATATCGCGCGCCTGTCCCCGGACCCATGATCCACAGTGACACGGCGTCAAGCGACGCTGCTACATCGGAGGCTGGTCATGGACTCGCTTGACAGAAGCATCATCAATCGCTTGCAGGCCGGCTTGCCCCTGTGTGAAAGGCCGTTTCTGGAGCTGGCAGATGAGCTGGATACCAGTGAACAGACGCTGCTGGAGCGGCTGCAAGCCATGCTGGATTCAGGTTTGCTGACACGCTTTGGCCCCTTGTTCGTTGCCGATCATCTCGGTGGCGTCCTGAGCCTGTGCGCCATTCGGGTGCCAGAGGATCGATTCGAGCCTGTCGAGAGAATCGTCAACTCATTCGACGAGGTTGCTCACAACTACGAACGTGATCACGAGCTGAACATGTGGTTCGTGATTGCCTGCGATGCCTTGCACACAAAGCGGCGTGTGTTGAAGGATATCGAAAGACAGACTGGCCTTGAGGTTCTCGACATGCCCAAGTCGCGTGAATTCTTCATCGGCTTGCATCTGGAGGTTTGACCATGAATACCCCTGTAAGAGAGTTGGCGCAGGTTCGAGCGGAGAATGATGAGGCGGATTTCGAGAGCCGACTGGTCCGTGCCACCCAGGGCGGATTGCCGTTGGTCGCACGACCCTTCGCCCCGATTGCCGAGGAGCTGGGCTGTAGTGAAGAGCGGGTGATCTCCACATTCCGGAACATGCTGGCAGATGGCCGGGTACGCCGCATTGCTGCCGTCCCCAATCATTATCGACTTGGCTATGTCGCCAATGGCATGTCGGTGTGGGACGTGGATGATGCATTGATCGAGCGGATCGGCAAGCAGGTTGGGAACCTCGCCATGGTCAGCCATTGTTACGAGCGACCGCGGAAACTACCGCATTGGCCCTACAACCTGTTTGCGATGGTCCACGGACGCAACCGGGACGAAGTCAGGGAGAAGGTCGAGAGTATTGCCACGCTATTGGGCGATCGTGCCAGGTCGCACGATGTGCTTTTCAGTACACGAATACTAAAAAAGACGGGTATGCGTCTGGGAGATAAATGATGTTCAGACTGTCAAGGTACATGAATGCGCTTGCCAACAAGGTGCAGAACGTCGAGCCCCGGAAGAACGCGAAACGCGAAGCAGCAGCATTGGCAGGTGGGACGCCGACCGGCCCCGTTGTCATCTGGAACCTCATCAGGCGTTGCAACCTGACTTGCAAGCATTGTTATTCGGTCTCGGCCGATATCGACTTTCCCGGCGAACTGTCCACCACCGAGGTGAGCTCGGTCATTACAGATCTGCGGCAATTCGGTGTGCCGGTACTGATCCTCTCGGGCGGTGAGCCGCTGATGCGCAAGGATATCTTCGAGATATCGCATCTTGCCAAGAGCATGGGTTTCTACGTGGGGCTGTCCACCAACGGTACGTTGATCACCGACGAGACAGCCGACCGTATCGCCGAGGTAGGCTATGACTATGTCGGTGTCAGTATCGATGGCATAGAAGAGACACATGATGACTTTCGCCAGAAGAAAGGCTCTTTCAAGGAGGCCATGAACGGTATCCGTCTCTGTCGAGATCTGGGCATCAAGGTGGGCATGCGCTTCACGCCCACTCAGTACAATTCACATGAGCTGCCATTGATCCTTGAGTTGATGGAAACCGAGTCGGTGGACAAGCTCTACGTGTCACACCTGAACTACAGCGGCAGAGGTAATCGCAATCGCGAACGTGATGTCGTACATCAGACATCGCGCTGGGTCATGGACGAGTTGTTCAAGGCGGCCTGGAGCGATGCCATGGGTGAACGACGTCGTGAATACGTCACGGGGAACAACGATGCCGATGGCGTCTATCTGCTGCATTGGGTGGCCGAGCATTACCCGGAACATCTGGCATACATGCAGGGCGTTCTGCGAGCCTGGGGCGGAAACTCTTCCGGTGTGAATATCGCCAATATCGACAACCTCGGTAATGTTCACCCCGATACGTTCTGGTGGAATTACAATCTTGGGAATGTCAAGGAACGGGCTTTTTCGGATATCTGGACGGATACCTCGGACAGCCTGATGGCAGGCCTGAAAATGCAAACACGACCCCTGCGTGGACGTTGCAGAGTGTGCCCCGAGCTGGCTGTGTGCGGTGGCAATACGCGCGTCAGAGCCTGGCAGATGACCGGGGATCCCTGGTGGGCCGACCCTGCCTGTTACCTGAGCGATGAAGAGCTGGGCATCGATGCCAGTAGCTACGCCGAGGATGTGCCCGTGCCCGGTGAGCTGGAAACGCGTGTGGTACGGTGGGCCAGCTGACATGACTGTAAGGTTCTGGATCTTCGTGGTTGGCCAATTGGTGCTGGGGGCTTCCATCTTCCTGTTTCTGCTGGTTGCAGCGCCCGTGCATGCTACCGACAAAACGCCGGCAGCCGGCTCAAACACGTACGAGGCGCACTGCGCCAGCTGTCATGGCAAGGATCGCCTGGGTGGTATGGGGCCTGCGTTATTGCCTCAGAACCTGGCGCGCGTGCGTCAGCCTGAGGCGGTGAAGATCATCACCAGTGGTCGCGTCGCCACGCAAATGCCAGCATTTGGCGATGTTCTGAAGAACGATCAGATAGAGGCGCTGGTCGAGTACATCTACCAGGAGCCTGAGACTGATCCTGCCTGGACAGAAGAAGAAATACTCGCCAGTCGAGTAGTACACGTGGTAGAGGCGCCAGAGGCAGAACGAGTGGCGCAGAAGCCCATCTACGATGCCGATCCACTGAATGTGTTTCTGGTGGTGGAGGGGGGTGATCATCACGTCACCGTGCTCGATGGCGATAGCTTCAAGCCCATTCATCGGTTCAAGTCACGACACGCCTTGCACGGTGGTCCCAAGTATTCGTCCGATGGCCGATACGTCTATTTCGCCTCGCGAGACGGCTGGGTGTCAAAGTTCGACATGTATACGCTGGAGACAATCGTCGAGGTACGCGCCGGTATCAATACGCGCAACCTGGCGGTGTCCGCCGATGATCGTTATGTACTGGTGGGCAATTACCTGCCGCATACGCTCGTGCTGCTGAATGCGGATGACCTGAGTCTGCACAAGATCATCCACGTGGTGGATGATCATGGCAACAGTTCACGCGTCAGTGCCGTCTATACGGCAGAGCCTCGCGAGAGTTTCATTGTGGCCTTGAAGGATTTCAAGGAGGTCTGGGAGATCAGCTACAGCGATGACCCCGATCCGGTTTTCCAGGGCTATGTGCACGATTACAAGATGGGAGAAGGTCTGGCCGAACCATCGGATTTTCCGGTAAGGCTCATCAAACTGG
The DNA here is from genome assembly GCA_947499955.1 of uncultured Granulosicoccus sp. Classification (GTDB taxonomy): domain Bacteria; phylum Pseudomonadota; class Gammaproteobacteria; order Granulosicoccales; family Granulosicoccaceae; genus Granulosicoccus. Next base: position 465,843 of record CANMQI010000003.1, on the reverse strand, counting down.
ACGACTTCCTTGATGACTTCTTCTTCGATGACGCCTATGAACATCTCATCGGTGCATCACGCAAGGGAGCGTTGGGGCAGGTAATCAACCTGAATGTAGGACGGCGCATTGCCGATGTCGAACTGCCGGGCATGCCGCATCTGGGTTCGGGGATCACCTGGCACTGGCAAGACACGACGGTACTGGCCAGCCCCAATCTGAAAGAAGGCGTGGTGAGTATCATTGACACGCAAACCTGGAAAACCGTCAAACGCATCGAGACACTGGGCCCCGGTTTCTTCATGCGAAGCCACGAGAAGTCACCCTACGCCTGGGTGGATGTCTTTACCGGTCCGGACAAGGATGCGGTGCATGTCATCGACAAGCAGACCCTGGACATCGTGAAAACACTCCGGCCTTCACCGGGCAAGACCTCCGGACATGTCGAATTCAGCCGCGACGGCCGCTATGCCTTGTTGAGTATCTGGGAAATGGAAGGCGAGGTTGTCGTGTATGACGGCGACACGCTGGAAGAGGTGACCCGGATTCCGGCGAGCAAGCCGGTGGGTAAATACAACGTATTCAACAAGATCACCCGGTCCAGCGGTACCAGCCACTGAGGTGAGTTTGTGTTGTATGCTGCCTGCCAGAGGCCATCAAGGTGAATCTGGGGGGAGTCCCTGTGTTCTTGGTTACCGGTGCAACGTCAGGCATAGGTCAGGCTACTGCGCGTGCGCTCGCAGCTCGTGGCAATGCAGTCATGGCTATCGGACGCAGTGTGGAAGGCTTGCGCCGGTTGGCTGATACCTACCCGGCTTGCCTCCAGACAATCTGCGCCGATCTTTCAGGCGACTCGGGAATCAGTACCGTTGTAGACGCGCTTCAATCCTGTGCGAAGATCGATGCTCTGGTGCATGCCGCCGGTTCTGCTGTACCGCTGGCCAGTTACCAGGATTTTGATGCCGAGGCCTTGTCGCATCACATGTCGGTACACGTTTGTGCCCCCGTGGTGTTGAACAATCGATTGCAGTCGAAGCTTGAAGGCGCGCGTATCGTGTATCTGGACTCCTACTCGGCGAATGCTCCGCGGGTCGGCTGGAGTACGTACTCCATCGTCAAGGCCGCGGCGCGGATGGCCGCACGTGCGGCTGCCGCCGAGATGGTTGAGTCGACAGTGATACGAGTCTTCCCGGGAGGAGTCCGCACTCCTCTGGTGGAGGCCGTACTGGCGTCGACGACTCCCGGCGAGACAGTAGAGGCTTTCAGGCAAATGCAGACAGACGGAAAAATGGCTGAAGCAGAAGAGGTCGGTGAGTATCTGGCTGACATACTGCTTCGAGCGAACGACGACCAGATAGGCTCGCGCGAGAGCTGGGATTTCAACAATCCTGAAGACCGGATATTCTCATGAAGTATCTCTGGCTGGCCGTCTTCTTTCTGGTATTGGTCTGGTCAGGGTATCAGCCCAATGAGCCCTATACCTGGCTGCTGGAAGTCTCTCCAGCGATAATTGGCCTGATTGTTCTGATAAAGACCCGTGAATCCTTCCCACTGACATCACTGGTCTACGGTCTGATCCTTCTGCATTGTGTCGTCCTGATGGTGGGCGGCCACTACACGTATGCCGAGGTGCCCCTTTTTGACTGGATACGCGATATCACCGGCGGTGACAGGAACAATTACGACAAGCTCGGGCACTTCGTGCAGGGCTTTGTTCCCGCCATGATAGCGCGAGAAATCATCCTTCGAAAACACCTGGTCAACGGAGCATTCTGGGTCGATTTCTTCAGCGTCTGCTTCTGTCTGGCATTCAGCGCTTTCTATGAAATGATCGAGTGGTGGGTAGCGCTGCTGTCAGGTCACAGTGCAGAGGCCTTCCTGGGCACGCAGGGATACATCTGGGATACCCAGTCCGATATGCTGATGGCGCTTGTCGGGGCCTTGGTGGCTGTGGTCACTTTGCGTCGCTGGCACGATCGATTGTTGTTGTCCATACGCGCTGATGACTGAAGCGAGTCGTCAGGGTGGCACACTCGTCGAGCGTGCGCGCAACCTTCGCAACCATCGTAACCACAACTGCTCAGTCCCTTCATATGCGGCACTACAGGCATCAGCAGTGGCAGGCAAGACCATGGAAGAAGAGGCAACCGAGTATACCTGAAAGTCAAGATCGATTGCGTTCGAAATACTGTATGAAAAGACAGTTTCAGGTTGTAAGATAGACATCCAACTGGTAACTTGAACCCATGGTAACCGGGATAAATCATGGATGATTCGAACAACCCTTCAGACAGCTATGAGTTCAGGAGCAATGCAACTCATGGTCATGAAAATTCTGGGCCGAACGCGCGCAAGACACGCATCCCTCTCGGCATGGATTCCTTCGACACTGACGCTCAGCAGCGGTTTGGTCAGAGCGTGCGCCTGGCCATGGCGTTCATGGACGGCGTTGACATTCCTCTTGATAATGATGCAGGCGGCACAGCTGATCAAGGAAGTGACGACAATGCCGACTACGGACAAAAGCAGGAGTCAGAACAGGCTTATGGGAGTTCACGAACTTCCCGAAGCGAAGCCTCTGCTATCGCGCATCGATTGAAACAGCTGGGCAGGAATCAGGCGTCTGGCATGGCGGAACAGCTGGAACTTCTCGTGCGCTTCGACGAATTGAAGGGCTGGGAGTCATCCGGCTCCCGGCACTGCGGAGCCTGGATGAATCTCGAGTTGGGTATCAGTATGAAGCTGGGTTGGGAATATCTGCGAGTGGGGCGAAAATTGCGTAGCTTGCCAATTACCACCGCGCTGTTCCGAGACGGCAAACTCACCTGGTCAACGGTCAGGCTCATTTCAAGAGTGGCTGATGGTAATAGTGAAAGGGTGCTGTGCCATGCTGCTCTGGATGCCTCGGTGTCTGACGTGGAACGGCTGTGCAATGAATATCGGTGGCAGCAGGATCATGCAGGCGGTGATGCAGAGCAAGAGAATATGCGAAGTCTTCAACAGATCGAAGCCCGTTCCTTCAGTTGGCAAACTGTCAGTAACGGCAATACACTCATCAAGCTGGCATTGCCTCCCGAGGTGGCCCAGGCCTTTCTGAAAAGTGTCGAGCATGCGCTAGGCCAGCTGGAAGAATCGGAAGATACCATGACACAGCGCCGCGCTGATGCTGCGGTACTGATGGCCGAGAACAGTCTGCAGTTTTCCGGCAGAGACATGGCCACTGCCGATCGTTATCAAGTCATTGTCTCGGTGGATGCTGCGGACCTGAGCAAGGGGGCTGAGCCGTCATCCGAAGACACTGCAAGCGACATGTCTGAGGCTCCATTCGACTCGTCGGATACCGCGATCGTTGACGGCTTGCCGAGCCGACGGCCAATCATTCAAGGCGCTGGTCCGATAGCTCGCGCAACTGCTCGCCGCATTGCCTGTGACTGCAGCGTATCCGGCGTGATTCTCAGCAATGGCGAACCTGTTGATATCGGCAGGAAGTCGCGTATGTGGACACCGGCCATGGCGAGAAGTATCAAGAACCGGGATCAGCATTGCCAATTTCCGGGATGTACGCAAACACGGCACTTGCAGATCCACCACATTCAGCATTGGGCGGATGGTGGGTCTACCTGCGTAGACAATGGCGTGTGCCTTTGTTCCCGTCATCATACTATTGTGCATGAAGGGGGGTACCGCATAGAGCGGGTAGACGAACAGTCAGATGGTCTGGAAGAGCAGTTCGTTCGTCAACAACGAGCAGGGGGTGTTCATGGTGAAATGGAACAAGCACTTCGCAATGATCGAGAATCGTTCAGCCAGGTGCAACAATTACTGTCAACACGCTTTCGATTTCGTGTCGTGAATCGTGATGGGCTGGATATTCGTGATGTGCAGGGGCAGGATGCCGAGCCAGCGGCAGAGTCTACACACGTAGAGTCTACACACGTAGAGTCTACACACGTAGAGTCTACACACGTAGAGTCTACCTGCGAACACGCTGATCACAGCAGTCAGACTGATTCCACTTACTCGGACGACACGCCGTTCAAGCAATGGTGGAACGATATACAAGGCGATTCAGGCGGCGACTCAAACACGTCAGACACTCGGGACGAGTATTGGCCTGGCGTGGGAGAGAAGATGGGGGTGTATGAGGTGGTACGGTGCGCCGATGAAATGCGATGTTCTGCATTGTCTGATTACCTCCAGTGAACTGAGAGGACAGGCTCACACTCAGGATCCGTTTGACTTGCTTTCAGATGTTCTTCCACATGCGCCAATACCACCATTTGTCGGTTCTACTGTTGAAAGACTGAATCAGATCCGGCGTGGCAGTGCCAAAGCCTGCTGGTTCCAAGGTCGGATGAGCTGCGCAGACTTTCTCCAATACTGACCTGCCGACCGGTTCAAGGTCGATGAAAAGTACATGCCGACCTTGATCGAGCAATGCCTGAAACCGTTTGAATTGATGGTTCGGAGATTGGATTCCTCGCAATCCACCCAGCCAGGTCATGGCTCCAAAGGTGGCGACAGCAAGAAATACGAAGGGCATCCATCCTGCGGCACCCGTGGTCCAGCCAGCGACGCGAGCGATGACAAGAACTAGAATGGCCAGCGCAAATCCTGCCCCGGCACCAATGAGGGCGGAGTGCATCAGGTCCCGTTTCATCAATGAGGAGACACCCGTCAAATGCTCATGCCGTTGCACACTGGCATTATCGCGGCTGAGGACATGAATCTGCGGGGCGGAGACGCCCTGGGCGAGCAATTCGGTTTCGACTTGTTCCAGGTCGTCCAGATCATCGGAGATGAAGTAGTAACGTTGACGGTGCATGGCGTGGTGACCTCCTCCGGCAATTGAGGAATTACGCGTACAAATATCACGATACGCCTGAATCAGCTGGTTAGCCAGCGACAGTCCCGTATGTAGATGACGAAACCAACAGGTTGGCTCGCTGAACGGCAAACATTACCGGGACAGGCGCAAGTAGCAGTTGTTGACTGATACGTGATGGTGGCCAGTCATGTCACGCAAACTGTCTTCTGAAACGCCACAGGCCCAGAGCGAAGTTCAAGCCGCCCAGTACGCACATGCCCGATATCTGTGGTGCCAGTGTTGTGAAGGTGGCGCCTTTCAATAATACGCCATAGCCCGCATCGATAAAGTAGTGCAATGGTGAGACCATCATCAGCCAGCGCATGACAGTCGGCATGGCTTCTGGCGGCGTCCAGGCACCGGAGAGGAAGATCATCGGTGCTATCAGCAGGATGATCAGCATGCCGGCCTGAGCCATGTTGCGCGAGAAAGTGGCGATGACAAGACCCAGCCCCGAGGTGGTGAACACATACAGCGTGGACAGGCCCAGGAACAACCAGGGACTTCCCTTGAAGGGCACGCCGAAGAGACCGCCGATGACCAGGAACAGGCTGATGGATGTCAACAGGACAATCACCAGGGTCATGGCCAGCACCTTCGAGAACATCACCTGAAACGCACTCAAGGGTGACACCAGAAGTTGCTCGATGGTACCGCGTTCCTTTTCGCGCACCATGGCTGCGGCCGGCAGCATCATGGAAAATACCGTGATGATGGTCAGTAGTTCGGCAATGGACATGAACCAGCTATCTTCCTGATTCGGGTTGAACCAGACGCGATGTCGATCATCCAGTATCGGACCCGAGATGCCGCCATCGGCAGACAGACCTTGCTGCTTCATGGCAACCTCCAGTCCATAGCGCCCGACAATCTGCTGGCCGTAGGAGCTGGCCAGCAAGCCCAGCACCGTATTGGTGGAGTCCACCTGCATCTGCACGGTACTTTGCTCGCCACGCAGCAAGGACTGTTCGAAGCCTTCGGGTATGTCCAGTGTCACCATGGCTTCGCCCTTGTCCAGAACGTCATTGGTATCGCGAGAGTGACTCAGTGAGCCGACGTGTCGGAAGTAGGGTTCGCGAAAGCGGCTTGTCAACTCGCGTGAGGCGTAGCTGGAATCTCCGTCGAACACCATGAGGGCGGCATTGTTCAATGACAGGCTGACGCCTGAACCTGCCCAGTAGATGTCGAAGGTAAAGGCATAGATGGTGAAGATGATGAGGACCGTGTCTCTGAGCAGCTGCATCAGCTCCTTGGAGGTCATGACCCGCATGCGAGTCATCCCTATGCGAAGCGTCGTCATGAGCGTGGCCGTTTGCTGAACAGGCTGTATCCGACCAGGAACAGGCCTGCCGCGTAGAGAGTCAATATGAGCACGTCTTGCCACAGGTCCGCCATTCCGGTGCCTTTGAGAAAGGTGCCTGTCAGGATGTTGGTGTAGTACATGGCTGGCAGGGCATGGGCGATGATCTGGGCCTGGCCCGACAATGAAGGTATGGGTACCAGCACACCGGAGTACAGGGCTGCAGGCACCACGGTGGCAATGGCTGTGACTACCATGGCGGCCACCTGCGTTTCAACCAGTACCGATATGACCAGTCCGATACCGGTTGTGCACATGACATAGATACAGGTTGCCAGCAGGAAGAAGAGGAAGTCTCCCTTGAACGGCGCACCAAACAGAAAAGTGGCCAGCACCCAGAGAATGATGGCATTCACCACTGACATGAGTACATAGGGCGTGATCTTGCCGATCAGGAATTCTGCACGTGAGACGGTAGATGCGTAGATGTTATAGATCGAACCGCGTTCCTTTTCACGCACCACACCCAGTGCGGTGAGAAAGGGTGGGGAGACCATCAGGATCACCATGATCAGCTTGGGCGCGATGGACCAGGTGCTCAGCAGGCTCTGGTTGTACAGGTAGCGCACACTGACGGAGACTGGTGCCAGAGCCTCGGCTGCAATTTCTGCACTGACCCCCTTTGCCTTGCTCAGGTAGCTGGCGAGCAGTTCGGACGAATAGGCTGTGTTGATGGCTGTGATATAGCCTTTACTGGTGGCTGCCCTGGCCGGGAAGGTGCCATCGAGTATGCTCTGCACCGCCGCCGGCTTGCCGGCCATCAGGTTCTTCTCGAAGTTTTCGGGAATCACGATATAGGCGCGCAGCTCATTGGTAGACAGTTTTTTGCTCAACAGGGATTCATCCTGAGAATAACCCTTGAAATCGAAGTAACGTGAGCTGGTATAGCGAGAGGCATAGTCGCGACTGAGCTGGGTATTGTCATGGTCGACGATGGCGAAGGGAATATCCTCGACATCCAGCGACAGGCCGTAGCCGAACAGCAGCATGAGCATGGCGGGCACGACAAAGGCCAGTGTCAGGAACAGTCGGTCGCGCACGATCTCGCGCCACTCCTTGGAGATGACAGCCTGGATTCGGTAGAGGTTCATGCCGCGTTTTTCTCCCTGGCCTGCTCTTGCTGTAGTACTCGGTAGACGAACACATCTTCCATGGACAGCGTGCGAGCCTGCATGCCCAGTACGCTGATACCGGCGTCAGCGAGTAGCGAGGTGATTCGGCTGCGGTTGGTCTGATCATCCGGTGCCCACAAATGGATCTGCCTGCCGAACAGGGCGGCACCCTTGTATTGCGACTCTTCCAGTACACCGACGGCGACGATGGGCTTGTCCACGGACACCTCCAGCAAGCCACCGGCTTCGGCAGTGACCGCAGCTTTCATGTTGTCCGGCGTGTCATCGGCGACGATGCGTCCTGCATACATCAATGCCAGATGGTCGCAGTGTTCGGCTTCACTCATGTAGTGCGTGGTCGCGAGAATGGTCACGTTCTGCACGCGTGCCAGATTGAACAGGATCTCCCAGAAGCGTCGTCGGCCCAGTGGGTCAACCCCGGAGGTGGGTTCATCGAGAAACAGTATCTGGGGTTTATGTACCAGGGCGCAGCCCAGTGCCAGGCGCTGGCGCAATCCCATTGGCAAGCTGCCCGCCAGTTCCTTCTCGTATCCCTGCAGGTCTGCCAGTTCGATGATCCAGGCGCTGCGTTCGCGGCGCATCTTCGAGTCCAGGCCATAGACGCCGGCGAACAGGTTGATGTTTTCACTCACCGACAAGTCCAGGTACAGCGAGAAGGCCTGTGACATGTAGCCGATACGCTGCTTGATCAGCTGCGCAGCGGTACTCATGTTGGCACCAGCGACCTGGCCCTCACCTCGGGTGGGCAGCTGGATACCGGTCAGCATCTTGATGGCCGTTGTCTTGCCGGCACCATTGGCGCCCAGCAGGCCGAAGATCTCTCCCTTGGGTACCGTGAACGAGATCTTGTCGACCGCGGTGAAATCGTCAAAGCGCTTGCTCAGCTCATGCGCTTCGATGGCCACGCCTGTCTTGTCATTGTTGCCAGCTTCAAATGCGGGCAGATCTGCCACGACATTGCCTTCCTGACGCAGCTTGGCAACGAAGACATCTTCCAGTCCGGGGGTATCGCATTCAAGGTGCTGGATGGTGAAACCGGCCAGGGCATCGCGTAACTGCTGTTCGGCCAGCATTGCATCGGCTTCATCCACCCAGATGCGCAACCGACTACCGACGGCCTCGATCTGCTCGAACTGTCTGCTCAGTGTCTGCAGTGCGTCGGCCTGTGAATCGACATCGATGGTTATCATGGTGCCCTGGGCCAGGTTGCCAATGACGTCCGGTTCACCTTCCGCCAGTACCTTGCCCTGATACATCAGGGCGGCACGCTGAAAGCGGGTGGCTTCATCCATATAGGCTGTGGATACCAGAGCGGTAATGCCTTGCTCACGCAGCAGTCTGGCGAGGATGCTCCAGAAATCCCGGCGAGAAACCGGATCGACGCCCGTGGTGGGTTCGTCCAGGATGATCAGCTCCGGTTCATGAATCAGCGTACAGACCAGACCCAGCTTCTGTTTCATGCCGCCTGACAGGTTCTTCATGGGGCGGTCGCGAAAAGCCTCCAGACGAGTCATGCCCAGCAGACGATGCTTGCGGCTGGTCAGTTCCTTTTCCGGAACCAGCCGCAAGCGCGCGAAGAAATCGATATTCTCTTCAACGGACAAGTCCGGGTACATGTTCAGGCCAAGACCCTGAGGCATGAAGCCGATGCGTTGCTTGATCAGTTCTGCGCTGGCTTCGGAGTCCACCTGGGTGTCGAATACCTGCAGTGTGCCTTCTTCGAAGGACAGTACGCCGGCAACCGCTTTCATGAAGCTGCTCTTGCCAGCGCCATCGGGTCCGATCAGTCCGTAGATCTCACCTTTATGGATATCCAGATCGATGCGGTTGACCGCTGTGTCCTTGCCATAGCGCTTGCTGAAGCCGCGTGCGCTGACGGCCAGGGAGGCAGACGCCTTCGCCTCGCTCATTTGCACTGTTGCCGTCATCACTGTCTCTCTATTGCTCGTTGAGTATCGATTTACCAGCGGGGCATTGCCCATTCGACACTGTCATCCCAACGAATGACGGCATCGGCGGGTATCCCGGGAGTCAGACGGTGATCGGTATTGTCATTGATCGACAGTTTCACGGCATAGACCAGCTTGACGCGCTCATCGGGTGTCTGCACTTCCTTGGGCGTGAACTCTGCACGGCTGGAGATATAGCTGACCGTTGCGTCATAGGGCTCATCGGGGAAGGCGTCGGAATAGACTCTTGCGGGCAGTCCCAGTCGCAGTTTGCCGATCATGTTCTCGGGCACATAGACTTTCAGGTGCAGCTTGTCCAGGTCGACCAGAGTCAAAACCGGGGAACCGGCAGCGATGACCACGCCGGGTTCATGCAGACGGTTGGTCACCACGCCATCGGACGGCGCGCTCAGTGTGAGTTCGTCGCGCGCCACACAGGCCTCGTCATAGGCAGCTTTTGCCTGATTGAACTGCGCCTCGGCGGCGATGCGTTTTTCCTGCGCCACACGGTCTGCCAGCTCGGCTTGTTCTGCCTCACGTTTTGTCGCGGTGCCTTCGGCGTACAGCTCTTCATAGCGCTGGGCATCGCGCTGTGTCTGTTCGCACTGACTGCTGACGGCTTCCACTTCGTGACGAACGGCTTCGGCCGCCTGTTCTGCCTGGCGCACCTTGGCTTCGATCTCGCGTGCGTCGAGTTCGACCAGCACATCGCCGGCGGTAACGGTATCACCTTCCTGGACAGTGATACGGGCGATTCGTCCGGGGTATTTGCTGGAGACCGAGACCATGTCACCTTCTAATCGGCCGTTGGCCTGCACGAGGCCGGCAGGCAAGGCTTCCACCTTGACATATTGGGTGTAAGCCCACCAGGAGCCAATGGCGATGGCGATCAGGGCAAACAGCGGGATGAGTTTTTTCATGATGATGTCCAGGTGTGTAGGCAGGGGACGGGGATGGGAGTTCGTCCCTAGAGAACGCCGAGTGATCGCGCCAGGTTGAGCCGAGCCAGTGCCGCGTCATAACGGGCATCGTTGTTGTTGAGGTGGCTGACTGAGCGCAGCGCTTCTGCATCGAGCACTTCGGTATTGGTGCCGATGCCGTTCTGGTAGCGATCTCGGGCCACTTTCAGGTTCTGCTCGGCCTGTTTGACCGCCTTTTCCGCCACGAGCAGGCGGCGCTGCGCTTCATTGATGGATAGCCAGGCGCTGCGTACCTGCAAGCGAATACCGGAGTCCAGATCTTCATTGAGCTCACGTGCCGCTTGTGCCTGCTGCTCGAGCGCGGTGGCGCGATGTGTGGCCAGACCACCATCGTAGAGCGACCAGGACACACCCAAGGCCACCGACGCCAGGTTTTCGTCATCGAGTGCATCATTCTCCAGATAGCGATAGGTGGCGTTCAGGCCCACCTTGGGCCGCATGCTTGCCCGTTCTGCCTGACCCTGATAGCTCAGTGCGGATGACTGGTTGATCAGGGCTGACAATTCGCTGCGAGTGTCCAGTGCTGTAGTAGTGAGTTCATCCAGATCATCAACACGTGCCAGGGGGTTTACCGGTGGCATGACTTCGTCCAGGATCACGTCGGTACCCAGTGCGCGTCCCAGTTGCCGGTTGTAGGCCGCCTTGGCGATATCCAGGCCATTGCTGGTCTGCAAGGCCTGTTGCTGTGCATTGGCAAGGGAGACTTGAACGGCAAGCAAGTCGTTCCGTGGAACGAGGCCCTTGTTGAAGAGGTTCTGGACATCTCTGGCATGTCCCTGCAGCGACTCGACATTGGCGTTCGCCACAGTGAGCGCATGCGAGGCACGCAGTACCCGTACAAAGTTGTTTGCCACGGCCAGTTTCAGGTTCTGTATGGCTGCTGTTTCCTGATCTCTGTTGGCCTCCAGAGCCGCGCTGGCGGCATTGATGCCGTTGCTGATCTGTCCGCCGGTATACAGGGGCAGATTGAGTTGTGCGCTGGCGGCCAGAAAGTTGTCGTGGCTCACAGCATCCGGCAGGGTGACGCCGAGTGCGCTCAGATCCAGGCCGGGGGTGTCGTCCAGCTGGGTAAAAGCTGCATCCACATCAATGTTGGGCAGACGTCGCGCCTTGGCGGCAGACACGGTAGCTTGCGCTGCCAGCGTACGGGATCTGACGGATTGCAGACTCTTGTCAGAGGAAAGCGCCACACGCCAGGCCTCTTCCAGAGTCTCGGCACTGGCGGCAGAGATGGGAAGAGCGAGGCAAAGCAGAACGATAACGAGTTGTCTGGGGGTCACGAGAATTCATCCGGCACAGGTTCGACACGAAACGACAGTCTGGACAGGAATGGTCCATCAATTTGCGCTCGGAGGGCACTCGCGATATCCGTTGTCAGACTGTGGAAACTACCTACCCGGGTGCACACCGTTACGGCGGACATCAATTGCACATCATTCCCGGGGCAGGCATCATCAAGCGCACAGGCCTTTTGAATCATGAGCGGGAAAGTGTGTTGACAGATCAAGCGATGAAGTTTCTGCGGTACACCTTCGTGGTGTTCAGTCTCGGTTTGCTGTTCAGCGCAAGCACTACCTTGCATGCCCAGCAACTCTCGTTGTCATCCGGTTCCGATGAGCAAACGACCACCGAGCTGCCGCTCATGGATAACCCCGAGGCTGTCAGGGCGCTGGTCTCTCGCTTGTCCGGTAGTGAGGTGAGAGGCCTGCTGTTGCAGCAACTGGATGCGGTTGCCGCCAGGCAGCTCAGCGAGGACAGCGCTACCGACGAGGTCGGGCTGTTCACGCTCATTACCACCAATATTCCGATTTCGATTCAGGCCGCCGTCAGTGCGTTTCCGACGATGATTTCCGGTCAGGTCGAAATATTCGGACTGTTCATTGATCGCCTTGGGCCTGGCGGCCCTGTCGGCTTGTTGGGCATCTTTCTTTCTGCGATCATGGCAGGCTTGGCTGTCGAGTACCTGGTCAGGTTGCTGACACGCAAGTGGCGCTCGATGGTCAATGTGCCTTCGGCGACCGACCCCACATTGACGCAGGTCCTGAAACTGTTGAGCCTGCGATTCATTCTGGACCTGTCAGGGTTGCTGGCCTTCATCATCGTCACTCAGCTTGTATTGAGGCAGCTGTTGGTCGATCCCAAGGTGCATTTTGTCGTGCACCATGCTCTGTGGAATCTGGTGCTGATCCCCAGGCTGTTCTCTGTCGTGCTGACATTCGCGTTGGCCCCCAGGCGTTCCGATCTGCGGCTGATCCACACCACCGATGCCTCCGCGCAATTCCTGCACAAGCATCTGGTATTGGTGGCCCTGCTGATCGGTATCACCCTGTCGATTACTGATTTGAGAACCATACCGGGAGTCGTGCCATTCGAAACTCGAATCGGCTTCTGGTTCAACCTGCTCATTCATCTGTACTTTGCCTTCATCGCCTGGCGTTCGCGTTTTACCCTCATCGATATCATCAATGGCAAGAATGACGACGCAACCGCCATGGAAAGGCAAGTGGCCCGGTGGTATCCCTATTACGCCATGCTGGTGATCATCAGTAGTTGGACCCTGGTGGAAGTTCTGGTGGCGCAGGAAAGGCTTCATCTGATCGCCAAGGGTGTCCAGTACTCGACCATGTTCATCCTGTTACTGGCACCGGTTCTGGATACGGTCATCAGGGGGCTGGTTGAACACCTGACGCCTGCCATCGTGGGTGATGGCGCTCTGGCCCAGCAGGCCTATCACTCGGCCAAACGCAGTTACATACGCATCGGTCGCTTGCTGGTCATGTTGTTCGTCATCGTGTGGCTCGTCTGGATATGGGATGTGGATTTTTCCACTATCGATGCCGGCAGCATCGGCAACTCGACGACTCAACGCATGCTGGAGTTCATCGCCGTCATCGCTGTCGGTTACCTGTTGTGGGAAGTGGCGACCCTGTGGTTGAACAGCAAGCTGGCTGCAGAGAAGACGGCGTCGGGTGCGGGTGGTGATTCAGGTCTTCCGGGAGGTGACGAAGGCGGCGTCGGTGGTTCCAGGCTATCCACGGTATTGCCACTGATCACCTGGTTCGTGCAGAGCGCCATCGTGGTCATGACCGTGCTGATCGGCCTTGGAAACCTGGGGATCGATATCACGCCTCTGCTGGCCGGTGCCGGTATCGTCGGTCTGGCCATCGGCTTCGGTGCACAGAAACTGGTAACGGATATCGTGTCCGGCCTGTTCTTCCTGATTGATGATGCCTTTCGTGCCGGTGAGTATGTGAACGTGGAAGGCACCATGGGCACGGTGGAAAAGATCTCTCTGCGCGCGATGCAACTGCGTCACCACCGGGGTCCCGTGCACACCATTCCCTATGGCGAGATTCCCAAGATCACGAACTATTCGCGTGACTGGAGCATCATGAAGCTGACCTTCACGGTGCCGTTCGAAACGGATCTGATCAAGGTCAAGAAGATATTCAAGACCATTGGTACGGAGTTGCTGGAAATACCCGAATTTGCCGGTGATTTCATTCAGCCGTTCAAATCACAGGGCGTCATTCAGGTGGATGATATCGGCATCGTGATACGGGGCAAGTTCATGGTCAAACCCGGCAAGCAGTTCCAGATTCGCAAGGAAATATTCCAGCGAGTACAGCAGGAATTCGACAAGAACGGCATCCAGTTTGCTCGCAAGGAGGTACGTGTCAAGCTGGACGGTGGCGGTCAGTCCGAGGCTCATTTGTCGGATGCCGATAAATCGGCCATTGGTGCGGCGGCCCAGGAGGCCAGCGAGCCGAAACCTGCAACGTAACGGTCTCGCCATACAGGCACCGGGGAGGCCGGTCGATAACAGACGGGTCGAGTAGATGCGTATGGCATTATGTTCCGTGTACTGTCCAGTTCAATTGCGCTCAAGCTGTCAGCTTCGTTTGGTCTGACGCTCGCAGTTGTTGTTGGCATACTATCGATCAGCACCGTGTCCAGAATGGGCGCGCTCGCCGAACAGGCCAGTCATTCTTCCCTGACAAGCCTGCATGAAAGTTTCGAGAACATGCTCGAGGCGGAACTCTATCGAGCCAAGACGCTGGCGGAAACCGTCGCCTTGTTGCCACCGGTTCAGGCTGCCGCTGCCAGCGCCGATCGAGATGCCTTGCAAGCCTTGTTCGGTCAGGCCTATGGGCGCTTGCGCAAGGAGTTCGGCATTCGGCAGTTTCAATTTCATCAACCACCTGCGCTATCGATGTTCCGGGTACACAAACCCGAGAAGTTTGGCGACGACCTTTCCGGCTTCCGGCAAACCGTGGTCGACGCCAACACCCGTGAGCAAGCGGTGGTGGGCCTGGAAGAAGGTGTAGCGGGAATCGGACTGCGCGCCGTGGTACCGGTACTTCACGACAATGAGCATGTCGGGTCAGTGGAATTCGGTCTGTCTCTCGATCAGCACCTGTTCGACCGGTTCAAGGCCAGTTTCGGTGCCGACATCGGTATGTATCGACTGAAGGGTAGCCACTATGAGGTCTTCGCCTCGACTCGGGGCGAGTCTGCATTGACAAGTGATGCTCGGTTCAGTGAACTGGCGGCCGCAGACAAGCTGTTTTCCGAAGTGGAGCTGGACGACATGTCAAAGGCGGTGCTTGCCGTCCCGATTCTCGATTTTTCCGATGTGGTTATCGGTGTGCTGGAAATCAGTATCGACCAGAGTGCGTTCACCACATTGATCAACAAGGCCAGGTGGGACAGTGTGCTGATCGGTTTGTTGCTGTGTGTTGTTGGTGTGATTCTGGTCAATCTGGTGGCGCGTCGTATCAGTCAGCCGATACGATCAATGGCCGAGACGGCCAAGCAGATAGCCGTCGGTTACACGGATATCACCACTCTGACACACCATGCCAATGATGAAACAGGGACTTTGGCAGATACCTTCCGGCAGATGGTGGAGTACCTGAAGGATTCTGCCAATGCGGCGGTGCAGCTGGGACGAGGACAGACATCGCTGATCCTGAGACCTCGCTCGGAGCACGATGAGCTGGGTCGCGAGCTGGTTGCTGTCGCTGAAACGCTGCAGAGCTTCCACACGGAGATCAACGAGCTGATCAGTGCTGCGCAGACGGGCAAGCTGGATCAGCGAGGCAATGTGAATTCCTTTTCAGGTGACTATGCCTCGATGCTCGGCTCTTTGAACATATTGCTGGATACATTGGCAGAGCAGGCCAAGATACGTGACCGGGAAACGGATGCACTGCACGACAAGGAGCGTGTGAATGCCTTGCGACTGCAACAGCAGGTGGACGAGTTGTTGCTGGTGGTCGATGCTGCCGTCGAGGGCGATCTGACGGGCACCAGTGCCAGCCAGGGCAACGATGCGATAGGTCGAATCGGCAACGGTCTGAACGGTTTCCTGCAGGAACTGCGTGGCAGCATATCCCATGTCCGTGATGGTGCCGATGCGCTGGCCGAGAAATCGGAACAGTTGGCCAGCAGCAATCAGGCCTTGAATGTCACCGCATCGGAGACCTCGGAACGGGTGAGCATCGCATCAACCGGAACAGAACACATCAGTCAGGCAATCGATTCCGTGGCAGCCTCGATACAGCAGATGAGCGCGTCGATCAAGGAGATATCGCATAGCACCTCCACCGCAACTTCTGTTGCGGCCGAAGCGGTAACACTGGCGCAGAACACGGATCTGACGGTTCGACAGCTGAGCGACTCCAGCAATGCCATTGGCAACGTCGTCAAGGTCATCAACTCCATCGCGGAGCAGACCAACCTGCTTGCACTCAATGCCACCATAGAAGCCGCACGCGCCGGTGATGCGGGTCGAGGCTTTGCTGTCGTTGCCAATGAGGTCAAGGAGCTGGCCAAGGAGACAGCCAGGGCGACCGTGGAAATCCAGAACAGGATCGGCTCCATTCAGGATGACAGCATCAATGCCACCGAAGCGATCAACAGCATCGGCAAGATCATCGCCGAGATAAACGGTATTCAGACCCGTATTGCCAGCGCAATCGAACAACAGTCGACCACGGTTCACGAAATCGCACGAACCGTACAGGATGTCTCGACAGGCAGCTCGGGAATCGCCATGTCGATAGCGGAAGTGGCAGAGGCATCGCGCGAAACGGACCGTTCAACCAGAGAGGCGCAGGCGGCAACGCTGGCACTGTCAGAGTTGGCAAACGATCTGCGGGCAGTCGTCATTCGCTTCCAGGTGTAAATGCCCCACCCCGGCGATTCGCCACCTCTCGGCAGCAGTGGCGGACGATACCTGTTTCTCTCTCAAGTTACTTTGCCAACCAGTCGCTAGCCTGAATAGTTGGTGTCGGTCTGCTTGAGCCCGTCGCCGGCGGTTGCTATGGAATGTAGGCAGATTCGGGGACGTTTCCGGATTAGCTGCGTGACCAGCGACTCACCCGGATTCGGAGGCCGAAGAAAGATGAAAAACCTGTCAATCACGACCAAGTCTCTGATGGCTCCGCTGTTTGCGTGCTGCATGATGCTGGTGATCGTGGCTGTCTTCTATAACAGTTTCAGGACCTCACAGAGTCGCTATGACGAATCCGGTGAGGCGACAGCCATGTATTCCATCATCGAAGAGATTCAGTTATCCGTCAATGCGGTGCAGGCATTGCTGTCCAGGACAAGCGTCCGCATTCATACGGATATGTCGCTCGATGAAACAGGCAGTCTGGTGACAACCTCCAACGAGTACCTGGAGCAGATAGAGACCAGACTGACTCTGCTGGAGCCTGATCTGAGTGTCAGCGACGCGGCGCTCATGCAGGAATTGCGCGCCAGCATGGCGGCCTACAAGCAGAATCTGGATATAGTCGTGGGAATCCTCAAGGAAGAGCCCTACGAGGCTGTCACGGTGCTCTCTGAAACCTATGAGGTGTTCGATCAACTCGCAAACGTGATTCAGGCAGCAGAGGAACATTACGAGGAACTCGAGAATGATCTGCACAGCCAATCGCTGGACTCTCAGCAACAGGCCTTGATGCAGGTCATTGTCGTCTCCGTTACAGCCTTGTTGACCTCCTTGCTCGCAGCCGTGGTCTGCGGACATGCGATATCGACTCCAATCCGAAGTCTGGCGCGCGTGGTGGCGTCCATGGCCGAAGGCGACTACAACGTCAAGGTGTCGCATACCGATCAGCGCGATGAAGTCGGTACCATGGCCTCGACGGTCGAACATCTGCAATTGAAACTCGAAGAGGCTGACAGGCTGGCGAAAAACAGCCAGATGGCAGCCAACAACAGTCGCATCAGACAGGCGCTTGGCAGCGCCAACACCAACCTGGTGGTTGCCGACAATGAAGGGCAGTCAATCTTCGTCAACGAGGGCATGCGACAACTGTTGAGTCAGGTCAGTGATGCCTTGCCCGATAGCGTGTGCCATGCCCTGAGTGAGGTTGATGCCGAGCCCTTCAATCTGACCCAGCTTCCGGTAGAGGGCCAGCGCTGGGATCTGGCAGAACTGTCGGAAATGGATACCTGCGAATTCAATCTGCAGGGGCTGAGGCTGCGTCAGACCATCACACCGGTGATGGACGCCGACAACAATCGCAATGGCCTGGTGTTCGAGTGGACCGATTTGAGCGAACAGGTCGAGCGTGAGCGCCAGAGTCAGGCTGCCAGTGCCCGTGAGTTGGCTCAGGCAGAGGAAATCAAGCGAGGTGCCGAGGAGTTGCTGCGGCTGGTGGGGGCTGCGCTAAAGGGGGATCTGACCCAGCAAGTCGTCATTGACGGCGAGGGGGCCATGAGTCAGATCGGTGTTGCGCTTGACAGTCTGTTCGAGAATCTTTCCGGTAGCATCAGCGCCATATCGAACAACGCAGCTCAGCTCAATGCCAGCTCGGGGGAGATCACCGAACTCAACCAGGTCATGAATGATTCCGCGGCAGCAGCTTCCACGCAGATAAGCCAGGTCAGCGGGGCGTCTGTCGAACTCAGTGATCACGTCAGTCAGATATCGGTGCTGGTGGCAGACATGAATGATTCCATCAGCGAGGTCTCCAGCCATTCCACACAGGCTACCGCCGTGGCTGGCAAGGCGGTGAGTATCACCCAGTCGACCGATGCGCTGGTGCGCCAATTGAGCGATTCATCGGTCGGTATCGGTGCGGTCGTCAAGGTCATCACCTCCATTGCCGAGCAGACCAATCTTCTGGCACTCAACGCCACGATCGAAGCGGCGCGTGCGGGAGAGTCGGGCAAGGGCTTTGCCGTGGTGGCCAACGAGGTCAAGGAATTGGCCAAGGAGACTGCCAAGGCGACCGAGGACATCAGTAAACGTATCAGTGCCATTCAACGCGACAGTGATGGCGCGGTCACCGCCATTGGTGAGATCAGCGAGATCATCAGTCAGATCAATCAGCTGCAGGATCAGATCTCCACGGGTGTCACCAAGCAGAAGCACGCAGTGGAGCATATCAACCGATCCACCGGTGAAGCAGATGTCAGAACCACGGCCATCATGGGTAATCTGTCGCAGGTGTCCGCCAGCTCCAGCGAAACTCTGGACGGCACGGTGAAGGCGCTGGAGGCGGCCAGAACACTGAAGAGCATGTCGGCCTCGATGAACGAGCTGGCGTCGCGCTTCCGCATTCGTACGGCGCGAGAAGAGCGCGCGCGCAAGGCGGCCTGATCGCGTGCGCTCTGCCAGGGCTCACTCAGACAAAGGTAACGCCCACCTGAAACAATCGTTCGACATCCTTGATGCTGCGCTTGTCGGACAGAAAGAGCACGATGTGATCGCCTGATTCAATCAGCATGTCGTCGTGCGGGAACAGTAGCTCATCACGTCTGGCAATCAGGCCGATATGGACCCCGCCGGGCATGGAGAGCTTCCTGATGCTCTTGCCGACCACGCGAGAGGTATGTCGGTCGCCATGCACCTTGATCTCGATGGCTTCGGCCGCTCCACGACGCAGTGAGTGCACGGCCAGCACATCGCCGCGGCGAATATGCGCCAGCAGCGCACCAATGGTCACCTGCGCCGGCGACACGGCGATGTCGATGGCACTGCCTTGGGCAATGTCGACATAGCTGGAGCGATTGATCAGGCAGATGGTCTTGCGAGCACCCAGCCGCTTGGCCAGCATGGAGGACAGGATGTTGGCTTCATCATCGTTGGTCACGGCGCAGAAGACGTCGGTGTTCTCGATGTTCTCCTGCTTGAGCAGGTCGGCATCGGCAGCGTCTCCAAGCAGAATGATGGCTTTCTGCAGGGTCTGCGCCAGATGCAGGCCATGCGCTTCGTCAACCTCTATCAGTTTGACGGCATACTGATGCTCGAGCGATTTGGCCAGCTTTTCACCGATATTGCCACCGCCTGCGATGATGATGCGGCGATACCGTTTGTCGGTCTGTCGGAAGCCTGCCAGTACGGCGGCGACATCCTCACAGGCGGCAATGAAGAACACTTCGTCGCCCGCCTCAAGGGTTGTCTGCTCATCAAGGGGGATGGAATTCTGCCCACGGAACAGCGCCACTACCCTGAAGTTGCGTGCTGGCAGGCGTTCGGGTAGATCCTTGACGCGCAAGCCGACCATGTGTCCCGCCGACTTTGCTTCGACGGCCGCCATGCGTGCCTTGCCACCCACGAAGTCCAGTATCTGCAGTACCCCGGGCTCCTCGATCAGGTACTGGATATGTCGGGTGACCAGTTGTTCGGGGCTGATGATGTAGTCAACCGGCACGGCTCTGGATGAGAACAGCGCGGGGTGATCAAGGTAGTCGGTCGAGCGAATGCGAGCCAGACATTTGTTGGTGCTGAACAGCGAGTGGGCTACCTGACAGGCGATCATGTTGGTTTCATCGCTGCTGGTCACCGCGAGCAGCAAGTCAGCGTCTTCGATACCCGCATCAATCAGCGTGGCAGGACTGGAGGCATTGCCTGCCACCGTGCGAATATCGAGCTTTTCCTGCAGCTTCCTGAGCAGGGCCGGCTTGCGGTCGACCACCGTCAGGTCATTGGATTCCGCAGCCAGTTCGATGGCAACATCGGAGCCGACCTGGCCGGCACCCAGAATGATGATTTTCATGAATTGCTGTCGTATCAGTTTTTCCAATAGGCGGGCAGGAACAGGATAAGCAGCGTGAATACTTCCAGTCTGCCTACCAGCATGGCAAAGATGCCCAGCCATTTGACCACGGTGTTTACGGTGGAAAAGTCCGTGGCGACGTCACCCAGCCCGGGCCCCATCAGCGTGATGGTTGCGCTCACCGCACCAAAGGCTGACACCAGGTCAAGCCCCGCGGCCATCATGGCCAGCGTGAGCACCAGGCTGGTCAGAATATACAGCGTATAGAAGCCCCAGACAGAGAACAGCTGATCGTCAGGCACCAGTCGGTTGTTGAGCTTGATGACGGAAATGGACTGCGGGTGGGCCATCTGGAACAGCTGGCGCAGTCCGAGTCGTGTCAACAGGATGATGCGCAGCACCTTGATGCCCCCAGAGGTGGATCCTGCGCAGCCACCGATGTGAGCCACCATGATGATGAGCAAGGGCACAAACAGGGGCCAGCTGGAGAAGGTTTCCGTGCCAAAACCCGTACTGGTCATCAGCGATACGACCTGAAAGGCAGAGACCCGCAGGGAGTGGAGCAGAGACTCATGGGTGCCCACGATGAACAGGGTCATCGTGATGATCAGTGTGGTGGCCAGCAGGATGTAGAGATAGGTGCGAAACTCGCCATCGCGCGAGTAGACCTTGCTGGTGCGGTTGCGCAGGGCCATGAAGTGCAGGGCAAAGTTGGTACCGCCCGCGATCATGAAGACGATGGCAATCATCTCGATCAGCGCACTGTCGTAATAGCCCAGGCTTGCATCGTGGGTGGAAAAACCACCGGTGGAGATGGTGGTCATGGCATGACCGATGGCATCGAAGGGTTGCATGCCGGCCAGCCAATACGCCAGGGCACAGATGATGGTCAGGCAGACATAGATGAGCCACAAGGAGCGCGCGGTCTCGGCAATGCGCGGCGTGATCTTTTCATGCTTGGCCACACCGGAGGCTTCGGCCTGGTACAGCTGCATGCCACCGATTCCCAGCAGAGGCAGAACGGCGACGGCCAGTACAATGATGCCCATACCTCCGAGCCACTGGATCTGCTGGCGATGATAGAGCAGGGAGCGCGGCAGTTCATCCAGACCGACAATGACCGTGGAACCGGTGCTGGTGAATCCCGACAGGGACTCGAACATGGCATCGGTGAAATTCAGGTGCAGGCTCAGCAGAAAGGGCAGACTGCCCACGGCGCCAAGCAGAATCCAGAAGAAGCTGACCACGAAATAGCCTTCACGAACGCTGATCTCAGAAGAGCTTCGGCGTACCGGGAACCACATGGCCAGGCCTGCCAGCAGGGTGGCGGCCAGTGAAATGGCGAAAATCGACCATTGCTCGTCCTGATAGAACAGGGCCACACCGATGGAGGGCGCAAAACTGGCGCTGTAGAGCATCAGCAACATTCCGAACAGGCGAGAAATCGGAGTCCAGTGCATCAGGATGGAGAGGTATGAGGGAGAGCGATTGTAATGCTATTGGCAGGTGTCGGGTATTCGTCGGCACCGGCGGTAGTGACGAGCGGCCGCTCGTAACGTTACCGTGCAGGCGGTAGCTTCCGTGCAAAATGCTACCGCCTGCCTGGCTGGCTTTTCATGGGCAGCCTTACAGTGCTTCGATGTGCTTGCGCACACTGTCAAGCTTGCTGTTGACCAGACCCATGTTCTCGGTGCGTATCGATTCGTTGATCAGCTGCTTCAATTCATTGATTTCAGCCAGCAGATCAGCCTTCAGATCCTTGTTGTCAGGCTTGACAGGTTCGTGCTGATTGAGTGCGACCAGTCGATCCAGTTCGGATACCGCCTTGAGCAGGAATGGGGAGATCTCGTAGGTGTGTTCCATACGCGCGGTGCCACCATCAGCGATGACGGTGCGCATTGAACGACCGAATTTGTACTTGCGGCTGTGTGGCAGCAGCGAGCCCTTGGCGCGTTTGTAGATGACACGCAGTACATCCTTGTCAGCACCATCCTGACGCAGGCTGTAGTTGGAGATTTCGTGGAAGCGAATGATACCCATTTCTTCCAGGGCGGCGTAATGAGTGACTCGTTCGGCCAGATTTGCAGACATGTGTTTGTTCCTTTGAAGTGGTGGTGCAATGCACTTGATATCCAAGCCCACAGCTATCGGCTGTGTCTGGAGCCAATATAGGTCGCTAATGTTGCAGTGCAGTATGTTTGCAGGAACAAGTCATGGGGCCATGGCGAACGAGTGACAGGTTATCTGCCGGGGCGGTGGTGACAGTGGTACCGACAATGATCAATTCAATCAGTCACTTGGAAAACTTCATTCGGCAGAGTGTGCGCTGGTTCGCTATTCATGGATCGGGCCAGCTGGATCTTTGTTCACGATTGCGTGAAGTCGTCCAGGAGTTACGTGTGTCGGGGATGTGAATTCAGGGGACTACAGACTCCAGCTGCTGACCGGTTCCTGCAGGTACTGCAGCTGTTCGGCAGCGACGCCATCGATTCGCCGCATGGTCAGACGAGCCAGCACCTTGCCGGTATCCACGAGATCTTCTGCCACGGTATCCATGTCCGGATACAGGGTTGGCAGGATGTCGGTCGTGCTCTTGCAGATGAGATCGTAATCGGACCCGAGGCGGTAGTTGACATCGTTCAGTCCGCTGATGAGTGCCAGGCCGGTCAGTTCGTTGTTGGTGATGATGGCGTCAATGTCGCTGTACTGGCGCGGCAGGTCTCGCGCATGGTCGCGCGCACCACCGGGGGTATCGAGAATCTCGGGGTTGCTGGTGACGCTGCTGATGACGCCCAGCCTTGCTGTCGTCTTGAGAAAGGTATTGACGATGTGGGTGTAATTGGTTGTCTGGTTGTCCACCGCTGTCAGGTGAATGTGCTTGCGCCCCTTGCTGATCAGGCGCTCGATGGCCATCTCGATGAATTTTTCGGCGTTGAAATCGAAATACGGGTGTGGTGAAAAGAATTCCGTGCGGCCATGGCAGACAAAGGGAAACTCGGCATCCATCAGCATCTGCACGCGGGGGTCTCGAACACTGGTATAGGTCAGGATGACGGCATCGGCCGAGTGGGTTTCCAGTATGTAGCGAACGGCTGCGAGTGGGTCATTCGGATCAACTTCAGGGATGACGCTCAGGTGGAAGGCGGTGCCACTGATCTGCGTGCCGATGCCATGTATCAACTGTCGGGTGTAATCAACGGAATTCTTGTCGGTTGCCAGAACCAGTGCAATGACATTGGTGCGGCCCGTGCGCAATCGCACGCCCGCGCGGTTCGGCACGTAGCCCAATTCCTTGGCTGTCTGCTGTATCAGTTCCCGGGTTGCCGGCTTGACGTGACTGGCGTCTCGCATGCACAAAGACACTGTGGATACGCTGACCCCGATCTTGTCGGCAATGGTCTTGAGCGTAGCTCGCTTGACGTCGGAATTCTTCATTCTGGCTCAATCTGGAGTTGTCTGCTCGTGCGGTTGCGAGTCCCGAGCGAAGTCTACTATCGCTGGCAGGACAGGGGCGAAAATCTGATTGCCATGTCTGGGTTCACAAATGGATTTATTTCAAGGTGATTATAAATCGTAACGTTGCATTAATGGATTCGAAAATATGATTGAAAGTTCATCGAATAATATATCTGATTGATATTTATAGCATAAAATAAAATCATAAAACAGTTGATAAAAATCGCAACGTTACGATATAGTGGCCGCACTTGTCATATGACGAGATGTTGCAATACCGGTCAGCTGCCATTCCAGTCGCGTCGGTGACGCCGCCAAGAGCGTTTGATGCGTCGAGTTGCAGCGGGCAAGAAACACATCTGTATCCAACCATCAGGAGATATACATGAAGAATAGAATGACGGGTCGCACCGGCCGGCTGTTCGCTCTTTCCGCCTTCAGCATGGCCATGTTGGCCAGCGCCGCTCAGGCCGACACCATCCGTTTGTGGACGACTGAGGAACAGCCGGATCGTCTTGCCAAGCAACAGGCCATGGTCGATCAGTTCAAGGAGCAGTCAGGCCATACCGTTGAAGTCATTCCCGTCACCGAAAGTGATCTGGGCAAACGTGCGACCGCAGCCTTTGCCGCCAATGATCTGCCGGATGTCATCTATCACCCCTTGCAGTATGCATTGCCCTGGTCAGAAGCCGGCATCCTCGATGTCGATGCAGCTACCGAGGTGATCGAAGACCTGGGTCTGGATACCTTTTCACCCGGTCCTCTGAGAATGTCTGTCTTCGAAGACGGCTATGCCTCGGTACCGGTTGATGGCTGGACACAGATGATCATCTACCGTACCGATCTTTTCGAAGAGAAAGGTCTTGAGCCTCCTACCACCTACAAGGCGGTCACCGATGCACTGGCCGCTCTGCACAACCCACCGGAGATGTTCGGTTTTGTTGCCGCAACCAAGGTTGACGAAAGCTTCATGAGTCAGGTGCTGGAACATGTCTTCCTGGCCAATGGTGTATCCCCGGTTGGCCCGGATGGCTTCAAGCCGCTCGAGGAAGGTCCGACCACTGAAGTACTGGAATTCTACAAGAGCATCGCCCAGGCATCGCCTCCGGGCGATCTCATGTGGAAAGAGTCCCGAGAGCTGTATTCTGCAGGCCAGGCGGCCATGATCATCTGGTCTCCCTTCATCCTCGACGAGCTCGCCGGCTTGCGTGACAGTTCACCGCCCACCATCAACGATGACCCGACCACGCGTGAACTGGCCGAGAAGACAGGCGTTGTGACTACCTTCGCCGGGCCTTCCAATCCAGAGGGTGCGGCCTGGGGTGATGTGCGTTATTTCGGAATCACCTCCGATGCAAATACCGATGTGGCCGAAGAGTTCATCACCTTCTCCATGAGCGATGCCTACCTGGATACCCTGGCCATTGCTCCGGAAGGCAAATTCCCGGTTCGTACCGGTAATGCCGACGACAAGATGGCTTACAAGGACGGCTGGGCCAAGCTCGATGTCGGTGTAGACCGCAAGGCGCCATTGGGTGATCTGTACCCGCAGGCAGTCATCGACGAGATCGTCGGTGGACTGGACGTGGCTCAGCGCTGGGGTGTTGAAGAAGGTCAGCTCTCGCTGGCATCGAAGATGATCAACAGTCAGATTGTCAACCGGGTAGTACGTCAGTTCATCGATGGCGAGGTCACGGCGGCCGAAGCGGTTGCCGCGATGAATGCCGAACTGTCTGAAGTGAACTGACACGTCACACGTCTGGTGAATGACTCATGGCGACATTCGTCGCCGTGAGTCGCTAAACACAGGGAATCCATGATGACTATAGCCACGCCGCCTACCGGTACGGGGGAGCTCGCCAAGCGCGAAGCCCGTCTGGCCTGGGGCCTTTTACTACCCACCATTGTTGTTGTCAGTCTGGTTATCATTCTACCGCTGCTGGCGGTATTCTGGATCAGCGTAAAACCCGTAGGCCTGTCCGACCTGCGACCCGTCACCCCCATCGTGCGCGAAGCGGTAAGGGGCAGTGGCGAGGATCTGCGCGTGGAGTATCGCGTGCGAAATTCATCGCAAGAGCGACCCCTCACGGGCGTCTCCTTCAGTGACACCATTCCTGAAGGTGCCTCCTTGCTGGAAATGCCCGAGCAGTGTGAGCTGAACGACCAGACTTTGAGCTGTGAGTTCGGCAATCTCGAGCCCGCCTTCAGTGAGCGTCTTAGCATTCCCATGTCATACGGCGGGGACCCGGAGGAATTGGAGGATATTGCCGAGGCGACTGAACCTGCGATAAAGGGCAGTGGCGAGAACGTTCTGACGAACTTCGAATTCACCGCTGACAACTTCAAGCGCATATTCGACAGTTCCCAGTTTCTGAGTGTCATCTGGGCAACTACCTTCTATACCGTGGTGGGGACGATCGGTGCGCTCACTGTCGGCCTGGTCGCGGCGATGCTGCTGAACAAGTCGTTCAAGGGGCAGGGCATCCTGCGTGGACTGTATCTGTTTCCCTATGTGTCTCCCATCATCGCGGTGGCCTTCACCTGGGTGACGCTGCTGAATCCGTTCTCCGGTTCCATCAATGCACTACTGGTGCAGATGGGGGTGGTCACGGCACCCATCAATTTCTTCGGGGAGCAGCCATTGGCGCTGGTCTCGGTCACCGTCTTCGAAATCTGGCGCTATTTTCCGCTGTCGTTTCTGTTCATTCTGGCTCGCATGCAGTCGATCGATACCGATATGTACGAGGCGGCTGACATGGATGGCGCGAGTCCGTTCCAGAAGTTCTGGTATCTGTCGGTGCCACAGTTGCTGGGCATATTGAGCGTTCTGTTTCTGCTGCGCTTCATCTGGACGTTCAACAAGTTTGACGACATCTTCCTGCTCACAGGGGGTAATGCCGGAACACGTACCCTGACGGTCAATGTCTACGAGCAGGCCTTTGCGGTTGCAAACATAGGGGCCGGAGCTGCAGTGGCTGTCGTGGTCTTCGTTGTACTGCTGATCTTCAGCCTGTTGTTCCTGCGTTACGTTTCCAGGGAGGAAGGAATGTGAATATTCTTCGTCAAGGTACCGTTATTTCCAGCCTCATCGGCATCTTCTGGGTCTTTATCGTTGCCGTCTCGGTAGCCATCTGTCTGTCGTTCTCGACAGGTCTGGCCTTCAAGCCGGCGGTCTATGGCTGTCTGCTGTTGGGTCTGATTGCGGCAGTCATGTGCGTCGTCCAGAAAAAACCCGTTGTTCTCTATCTGGCGGGCACTCTACTCGGAGCAGGCCTGGTGTTCACGCCGCTGAGCCCATTGAGCATGGCGGCCGACGTCTCACCGATGCTGCGTCTGCTGTCGGGTGTGCTGGTCGGGCTGGCCACGATCGTCGCCCTGCAGAAAATTCTGGTCGAGGTGGAAGCAACCTTCCTCACGCGGCATGTCTTCGAGGAGGCCATCATCCGGTTTCTGACAGGCTTCGGCTATGTGTTCTTCACCGCCATCGTACTCATCCCGTTCTACGTCATGGTGATGACAAGCCTGAAGTCGCAGCAGGAACTGCTGCAGAACCCGCTGGATTTCACGATTGACCTGAGTCAGGGTGTGGCGCTGTTCAGAAGCTATTTCGAGCTGTTTGCCGACTTCAACTTCGGCAGTTATCTGCTGACCAGCTTCGGGGTCTCGGTACTCACGGTCTTCATCACCTTGCTGTTCTCGGTGCCGGGTGCCTATGCGGTTGCACGTCTTCGCTTCAAGGGGCAGGCCGTGTTCTCGCGCTCGATATTGCTGATCTACATGGTGCCCATGATCGTGCTGGTCTTGCCCATCTACATTGCCTTCTCGATGGCAGGGCTGCGCAATACCATTCTGGGTATCGTGCTGGTGTATCCGGTTACCACCATTCCGGTTGCACTGTACATGCTGCAAGGCTACTTCCGGGGCTTGCCGGTGGAAGTGGAGGAGGCCGGGCTGATGGATGGTCTGTCACGCCTGAAGGTCATCTGGAAGATCACCTTGCCATTGTCGGTACCTGCACTGGTGTCGGTATCCCTGTATGTCTTCATGATTGCGTGGAACGAGTTCCTGATCGCTTTCATGCTGCTGGATGACCCGTCCAAATTCACCCTGACGCGGGGCGTGGCCATGCTGAACTCTTCTGAAATACCGCGTCAGCATCTGATGGCTGGCGCTGTGATCGCAACTATTCCAATTATGTGCCTGTTCCTGGGTCTTGAGCGATTCATGACCAAGGGCCTGACAGCCGGATCGGTGAAAGGATAATGAACGCAAACGCAACAAACAGCGAATCAGTAAAGGACCTGAACGTTCAGGCCGAGCAAGTCATGCGCCTGAATGACAAGGGAGGCTATACCGTACCGACGGAAGGTCTCTACCCTTATCAGTGGAACTGGGACAGTGCCTTCGCCGCCATGGGATTTGCCCAGTTCGATGTGGCACGAGGCTGGAAAGAGCTGGAAACGTTGTTCTCCGGTCAATGGGAGAACGGCATGGTGCCGCATATCCTGTTCCATACCGACGATGATCGTTACTTTCCAGGGCCGGATGTCTGGCAGGGCACGGGACCGATCCCCTCATCGGGGATTACCCAGCCACCGGTTGCTGCAACCATGGCACGCATCATCCATGAGCTAGACCCTGAAGCGGGGCGTGAACACATGGAAGGCCTGTTCGATGCCATGGTGCGCTGGCATGACTGGTTCATGAAGTGGCGACTGGACAATCAGGCAGTCTGTACCACGCACCCCTGGGAGACTGGGCGTGACAATGCACCCGACTGGGATGGCGCCATGGCGCAGATCGATCCGGTCGATGTGGGCAGCTACACCCGACGTGATCTGAGCCACGTGGATAGTGCCATGCGGCCCAAGCCATACGACTACGACCGCTATATCTGGATTCTCAAGCGGGGTCGCTCGTACGGTTGGGATGATGCGGCGATGCTTGAAAACACGCGCTTCAGAGTGGCTGACCCGACGATGACGTTCACCCTGCTGAGGGCGCAACGCGACCTGGCGGTTCTGGGGCGGGCTCTGGGTCGGGATGTCAGTGGCATCGAAGCACAGATCAAGGTGCTGGAAGCGGGGGCCGAGACACTGTGGAACCCGGCCATCAAGGGCTACGATTCTCGCGATGTGCTCACGGGTGAATGGGCGGGTTCATTGTCCAATGCCTCATTCCTGGCCTGGTATGCCGGTATCGACAATGCCGAGCTGCTGGAGAGCTATCGCCGTGTCATGAGCCTGGTCGAGTACGGTGTGCCATCGTTCGATCCGGCTGACGAGAAGTTCGATGCCAAGCGCTATTGGCGTGGGCCGACCTGGGGCATGATGAACATGCTCATTGGCACGGGCCTGGATGAAATGGGACATGCCGAAGGGGAAGCGCTGCGAGCGCTGACGGCAGAGCTGATTCAGGCGCATGGCTTTTCCGAATATTTCGATCCGACTGACGGCTCCCCGGCTGGCGGCAAGACTTTTACCTGGACGGCAGCGATATGGCTGGGCTGGGCGTCCCCTGACAGGAGTGCAAGCTGATGGGTGCCATCAATCTGAGTGCCGTCGAGAAATGGTACGGGGCCGTTCAGGTCATCAAGGGGGTTGACCTCGAGATACGGGACGGTGAGTTCATCGTCTTCGTCGGACCGTCAGGCTGCGGCAAATCCACACTGCTGCGCATGATCGGTGGTCTGGAGGATATCTCGCGCGGCAAGATGTTCATCGATGACAAGGATGTGACCGATCAGCCGCCGTCTCGGCGTGGCCTGTCAATGGTGTTTCAATCCTATGCCTTGTATCCGCATATGTCGGTTCGCGAGAACATGGGCTTTTCCCTGAAGACAGCAGGCTTGCCCAAGGAAGAGATCGATCAGAAGGTGAATGCGGTGGCCGATGTGCTGCGACTGGATGAGTATCTGGAGCGTCGTCCCAAGGATCTGTCGGGTGGTCAGCGTCAGCGCGTGGCCATCGGACGTTCCATCGTGCGTGATCCGACCGCCTTCCTGTTCGATGAGCCCTTGTCCAATCTGGATGCAGCCTTGCGGGTGGAGATGCGGCACGAAATTGCCAAGCTGCACACCTCACTGGCCTCGACCATGATCTACGTGACCCACGATCAGGTGGAAGCCATGACACTGGCTGACAGAATCGTGGTGCTGGAAGCGGGGCGCATCGTGCAGGTGGGCTCGCCGCGCGAGCTCTACAATTTTCCCAACGATACGTTCGTGGCCCAGTTCATCGGTAGTCCCAAGATGAACGTTGTACCGTGCCAGACCCGTGGCACCGAGTTTGTCATTGCCGGCGGTCTTGCCGGTATGATGCCGGCGCCACGTGAGGGTGCCACGCAGTTGGGTATCCGGCCTGAGCACATCAGCGTGGTCGAGCCGGGAACCGGCTACTGCGATGGTGTGGTTGAAGTCGTCGAGTACCTAGGTGCTGATACCTTCATCGTTGTCGGTTGTGGCAACGCAGGGCAGGTGTCGGTCAGAATCAATGGCGACTCCGATCTCAGGCCGGGAGCCTCGGTGGGATTATCCTTCGATGTGGCCATGACGCATTTCTTCGATGCCGAAGGGCAGGCTATCCGCTAGCTGAGCAGTCTGCAATCGGGCGCTGACCTGAAAGTCAGCGCTCGGTCTGCGCCAGCCTGCGAAAGGCTTCCTGGATCTATCAGGGGTCGTTCTCCAAGAGTCTGGCTCCCGGGCTGCGGGTCGGTTTCATGGTGGCCTCACCCGATCTCATGCCCATGCTGCTGCACCTGAAACAGGCGTCGGACCTGCATACCAGTCGTGTCAGCCAATGGCTGATTCTGGAACAGATGAAGGATGCGGCGGAGGCGTCTCGTCTGCAGGAGCTGGCAGCACACTACCGGGTCAAGCGTGATGCCTTTCAGAATGAATTGCTCAAGCACTTCGATGGCCTTGCAAGCTGGGAGCTGCCACCGGGCGGTCTGTTCTTCTGGTTGCGGCTGGCAGGCGACATCGACACATCGCTATTGCTGGACGAGGCCATTCGCAACAACGTGGCCTTCATGCCGGGCGAGCCGTTCTTCGTCGACAAGGCCATGCGCTACCCGGCGCTGCGGCTGAACTTCAGCCATGCAGCGGAGGCGGATATGCAGCGTGGATTGCAAACGCTGGCGGGGTTGCTGCGGGAGAGGTTCCAGTAGGGAAGCTGACGAGCGATTGCCGCCCTGCTGCGTGATCTTACTCCGGCAACCAACCACCCGCGGCACAGGGTTTGAGGCGCGGTGTGTCAAAGGCTGAAAAAACCCGGTTCTCGAGGCCGGGGGAGGCGCTTGCCAAGGCGTCCTGCCAGAGGGTGGACTGGCACATGGCAAAGCCCATGCAGTCGGGTATGACATCGAGGCGAGCCAGCAGGCTCAGGGCGGCCATGATGGATGAGCCGGTGCTGATGACATCGTCGATGACACAGACTCTTCTGTCCTTCAGCAAACTCACAAGGCGAGGGTCGATGTACAGTCGTTTCTGACTGCCCGGACTGGTGATCGATGTCATGGCAACAGACAGTTCATCGTCATACCAGAACTTGCGGGAAGTGCCCAGTGGCAGGTAGCGCGAATGGCCCAGCTTGCGAGCAGTCGCTTCAGCCAAAGTCAGGCCCAGTGTCGGCAGACCGACGATGATGTCCGGCCGCTGTTCTCGCAGTTTCTCGGCCAGGTCGTCTGCCAGGGCATCCACCACATCAAAGCTTGCCTGGTTGATGATCAGGGAGGCCAGCGCAAACCGACCATTGTCACGTTCCCGAATCGGCAGCAACAGTTGTCGACCATCGGCAAGAGTTGCCGGATAGCCGTGCACGAAACCCTGCCCGGGGGCTGCAGTATTGGTGCCTTCAGGATCTATCTGTTGCCAGAAATCGACGTCAGCAAGGCGGGTTGGGGTCGGCATGGTCATCAAGGCCTGAGTTGTTCAGCGGCGTTACTGTACCAAGAGTAGAATGCCCCTTCAGCTTTTGACGTCAAATGAATTCAATCTGCATGAACGACTCGGCACCTGAAAACGACCTTGCTCTCCTGACCGAACTGCGACATGACTTGCATGCTCACCCGGAACTGGGCTTCGAGGAAACCCGCACCAGCGCGAAGGTGCTGGAGATTCTGCAGGGCGCAGGGATCGAGGTGCATCAGGGCCTGGCGGGTACCGGCCTGGTAGCAACCATTCATGGTCGTGATGACGGCGGCGAAGGCGGCCGCAGCATTGGCCTGCGAGCGGACATGGACGCACTGGCGATGAGCGAAGTGGCACAACGGCCCTGGCAGTCAACCGTGGACGGGAAGATGCATGCCTGTGGTCATGACGGGCACACTGTCATGTTGTTGGGAGCGGCGCTGGAACTGGCGCGTACCAGGCGCTTCAAGGGTACGGTGCATTGCATCTTTCAACCGGCTGAAGAAGGGCGTGGTGGTGCGAAGCGCATGGTGGAAGAAGGGCTGTTCGAGCAGTTCCCCTGCGATCTGGTATTCGGTCTGCACAACATGCCGGGTCTGGCGGTGGATGAAATGGCCGTTGTCGCCGGGCCGCAACTGGCCAGTTCGGACTCCTGGCGCATCACCTTCACCGGCGTGGGCACGCACGGTGCCAAGCCGCATCTGGGGCGGGATGCCGTGACAGCCGCCGGACACTTTCTGACAGCACTGCAGACCATTCCGGCCCGTGTGGTGGATCCCTTGCAACCGGCGGTGGTCAGTGCCTGTTCCGTGGAAGCCGGGGACCCGGAGGCGCTCAATGTCATTCCGGACCTGGTGAAGATAGGGGGGACTGCCAGGGCTTATACGCCGCAGGTCCGCGATCAGCTGGAAGCGGGAATCGGGCAACTGGCCAATGGCATTGCAGCGACATTCGGCATCGAGGTTCACTACGATTACATTCGACGAATACCGCCAGTCGTCAATGATGATGGCGCGACGGCGCTGGCCTTGCAGGCCGCCACTGCTGTCAGCACACAAGGCGTACGCACCGACTTCCCACGCTCTACTGCCGGTGATGATTTTGCCTTCTTCAGTCAGGACATTCCGGGTTGCTATGTGTGGCTGGGCAATGGTCCGGCGGTCGATGGCGCCTTGCATCACAATACGTCCTATGACTTCAATGACGAGGCCATCAGCACAGGCGTGAATTACTGGGTCAAGCTGGTGGAGCAGGTGTTGGCAGAATAGGCGGATCCAGTAGACCCGCCTGCTCGGACTACTGCTGCTTTTCGATTTCTTCGATGAACAGCTTTCCGTTCTTGTCTACCGCGAGGAATTTCACGTTGTCACCTTCGGAGACACCGTCGAGCAGGGACAGCTCCGATACGCCGAATACCATGCTCATGGGCGGCATGTCCAGGTTCTCGATGGGCCCATGTTTGATGGTGATCTTCTTAGTGGCAGGCACGATCTTCTTGACGACGCCTTCGCTCAAGGGGTGTTCACCACTGGCCAATAGTGGTGATGCGCTGAACAATGTAGAGAGCAAAACGAGCGTGAGCGATAGTTTACGTGTGTTCATGGTGTTGGATGTTTCTGTGAGTTGATGACTGTGTGTGCTGGAGCGACCCATTAGCTGTTGGACATGACCGAAATGGTGCCGCGCATACCAGCCTGGTAATGACCGGCAATCAGGCAGGCAAAATCGAACTCACCATCGCGGTTGAATGTCCAGATGATCTCGCCACTGGCGGCGGGGTCGACATGAGCCATATAGGGTTCATCATGCTCCATACCGGGAAAACGGACCATCAACTCGGCATGTTCATCATTGGTCTGAGTGGTACCCAGTACGAATTCATGCAGAACCGCGCCGTTATTGCGGGCAATGAAACGAATGGTTTCTCCTTGCTGAATCTGCAGCTTTGCCGGTTCGAATTGCATGGTATCCAGCATGGCAACGTCTATGGTGCGGGTGACCTCGTCGGCATTGCCTGCGATACCCCAGGGCTTCTGTTCCCTGACAACTTCCGACACCGCGTCATGGTTGTCCTGGTCGGTTTTCTTGCCATGGGCATGGACCATGGAAAATGGAATCAGCGAGATGGTCGCCGAGGCGATGAGAATCGAGAGTTTCATGGTTGGTGTTTCCTGTGTTCATGAGGGTGCAAAACTGTCTTCACGAGGTGAAGCATCCTTCGCGAAGTGTGTCTCTCAACCGACTCGGCGTGCGGGTTTGATGGCATTCACCTCGAAGGATTCAGTCGGTGTCACAGGCGTCGTGTCCGCTGAGGAGACATCGGACTTGAATCGGGCAGGTTCTTCCAGTTCGCCGGTGTATTCCCAGGCAACAGTGCCTGGTGGATGTTCGTACCAGCCCGGGTCGCTATAGTCTCCTCGGGCCTGATCAGACCGAACCTTGATCATCGAGAACATGCCGCCCATCTCGACTGAGCCGAAGGGGCCATCTCCTGTCATCATGGGTGCCGTGTTATCAGGCAGGGGCATTTCCATCTCGGTCATGTCTGCCATACCGCGCTCCCCCATGACCATATAATCGGGAATGACACTGCCGATCTGCTGTGCCATGCCGGTATGGTCGACCCCGATCATGGTGGGGACGTCATGTCCCATGGCATTCATGGTGTGATGGCTCTTGTGGCAATGGAATGCCCAGTCACCGGGCTCGTCGGCAAGGAATTCGATCTGGCGCATCTGTCCGACCGCGACGTCAGTCGTCACCTCCCAGTGTCTGGCCGATGTCTGTGTCGGTCCTCCGTCCGTGCCTGATACCACGAA
The DNA here is from genome assembly GCA_947499955.1 of uncultured Granulosicoccus sp. Lineage (GTDB taxonomy): Bacteria > Pseudomonadota > Gammaproteobacteria > Granulosicoccales > Granulosicoccaceae > Granulosicoccus. The sequence continues at coordinate 431,372 of CANMQI010000003.1, read as the reverse complement.
TTCATGTCCGTGCAGGTGAATGGGATGATTGGTCATGGTCAGGTTGCCGAACCGTACGCGAACCTTGTCACCCTGGCGGACGTTGAAGGAGTCGATGCCGGGGAAAATACGACTGTTCCACGACCACAGATTGAAGTCGAGCATGGTCATGATCCTTGGTGTTGCTGCACCCGGAACGATGTCGTAGGCGTTCATGATCACGCAGAAGTCGCGATCCACCGGGTTGATCAGCCGGTTGCTGCCTTTGGGGTGGGTCACCCATGATCCCATCATGCCCATGGCCATCTGTACCATCTCATCGCCATGCGGGTGATACATGAATGTCCCCGGGCGCTTGGCGACGAACTCATAGACAAAGGTCTTGCCGACGGGAATGGGAGGTTGGTTCAGACCCGAAACGCCATCCATACCATTGGGCAAACGCTGTCCATGCCAGTGCACACTGGTGTGTTCCGGCAGATTGTTGGTGACATATATCCGAACCCGATCACCTTCCACCACTTCAATGGTAGGACCCGGACTCTGGCCGTTGTAGCCCCACAGATTGGCATTGAAACCCGGTGTCATTTCACGAACGACCGGTTCGGCAATGAGGTGGAATTCCTTGACGTTGTTGCGCATGCGAAACGGCAGAGTCCAGCCATTGGGTGTTACCACCGGGTTGTAGTCGTGGCCGCTCTCCGGATACAGCGGAGGCATGGTGTTCACCTCGGTCTGGATCACCGCCTCGGGCAATGCAGCCATCAGGTTGCGACTGACACTGGCGGCAGCGACTGCACCTCCTGTCATGGATGCGTACTTCATGAAATCTCGTCGTGAACTCATGGGAATCTCGATGCCCGGACTGGCGACTGGTCCGGTTCTGTGTGGTGTGTGAATTGTTGCCGGATGCAGTGATCGACAAGGGCAAGGTTGTTCGCTGCGTGCGGCATCTAATGTCCGGCGGCGTCGGCTGCACTGGCTGTCTTCATGGAAGCTACAGGGGCATTCATGGGGCTGCCGAGCATGGATGCCTGCAAGGCGGCATCGGCGATCCAGAACTGTTCGGCGGCCTTGATGGCTGACAGCACGGTATCGATCTGAGTACGAGAATCCGCCAGCAGATCGAACACACCAATCAGCATGCCGTTGTACTGCATCACGGTCTCCTCGGAGATCAGTTGTCGTAGCGGCACGACTTCGTCTCGATAGAATGAGGATATGTCGTAGCTGGTACGGTAGGCCGAGTAGGTCTGCCGGAGGCTGGATGAGGCATTGCGGACGGTCGCAGCAAAGTCATTGGCTGCAGCCAGTGTTCTGGCGCGCGTGGCATCTCGTTGCATGCCGCCCCAGTCGAACAGAGGAAGTCTCAGCTCGACTTCGTAGCCACTGAGTTCTTCGGTTCCTTCCGGGCCGCGGGCTTCGGTCTCACGATACCCCAGTTCCACATCGGTCAATGAGCTGATGTTTTCGATGCCCTCCGAGCGGGCAGCCCTGTCGAGAGACGCCCTGGCCATGCGAATATCCAGTCGTTGCTCGCCCATGGTCTGTGTCACTTCGTCGGGCAGTATGGGCAACTCTGGCAAGGCGGGAAGCTGCTCCGGAAGTTGCAGTCTGGCGGCCTGCTGATCATCGAGTCCGAGAGCTCTTGTCAGTTCCTCCCGCGCAGCTACAGCCGCATTGCGTGCGCTCGCCAGTTGCATGGTGGCGTCGGCATGGAAAACCTGCTGCCGCGCTCTCTCCAGGCGACTGAAATTGCCGACGCTCTCGAGTCGTCGACCCATTTCTGCAGACGCCTTGGCACTGGTCTGTACCTGTTCGGTGTAGGCGGCTATCTGCCGCGCTGCAACCGCTTGAGTCCATGCTTGTCTTACCAGCGAGATTTCTCTGACCACCTCCGTGGTCAGCCGTATAAGAGCGGCTTCAACGCCTTTTTCCGATGCTCTGGTTTTCATGGGTATCAGCAGTACGTCCAGCAAGCCGAAGGAGATGAATCGTTCGATATCCCGCGTGGCACTGTCGTCCGATACCAGTCGTTCGAGGGAGAATGCCGGGTTGGGAATGCGACCCGATTGGGCAGCGTTGGCCCCGTTCTCCCAGTTACGAGCCAACAAGGCCTGGATTGACGGGCTGTTGGCAAGCGCCAGTTTCACGGCAGCATCGCGGGACAGTGGCTCGCTCAGCAAGGCATCGGCCGTTGCCAGTCGAGCGGCTCGCTGACGATCGTTCCTTGCCAGTTCCAGATTGCCAGCGGTGAAGGGGGCCGCCTCGTCATTGGTCCAGGCAATACTGTCGTCGATGTTGAAGGTCGTACAAGCACTGATCGTGGATCCGACAAGCAGTGTGATTGTCAGAGGTTTGGCGAAACGCAGTATTGAATGTTTCATTGACTTTCCGCCTCGATAGCCTCCAGGGACTGACGTTTCCTGTCTTCATAGGCTTTTCTGGCATAGGTCCGCCAACCGCCGATTTCGGCAACTCGCTGGTTCGCAGTGGGCCATGCAATGGGAGATGTGTCTTCGAAGGACTGATAGCTCGTCAGACTGGTTTCGTAGGAAATCTGCAATGCGCTGGAGTTATCGCTGGTGACTGCCTGCGGCTCGTGCGAATCCGCCATGGAGATACCTGCCGGGGCTATCCACAGGGTGACTACCGACAACAGAGTGCCAGCCACATTTCTCGCAGATGACACAAATGTCATCTGCGAGTCAGTGTGTCGACATTTCTTGCTGGTTAATCTGCTCAGTCGGTCTGCACAAGATTGACCACTCGGGTTGCACCAGCGATGTTTTCTGTCAGCCCTCTGATCCGATCCTTCTGGTGATTTCATGTGTGTTTCCGCTTTGCAGTATCATCAATTTGAAGACTCGTGCTGAACCTTGCAGGAGGGCGATCAATACGAGTCCGTTTCCTCTTGCAGGTAGTCAGAATAGAGAGTGCAGCTGACACACAGAGATCAAGCGGATTACATTCACATTACTGTCGGGAAGAGGGCGTTCACCTTCGATGGATCGGCGTATCGACAGAGAGAAGGATTGGGACCGATGAAGATTCTGGTAGTGGAAGACGAACTGAAGCTTGCAGAATATCTGCGCAAGGGACTGAACAGCGAAGGCTTTGTGGTGGACCTGGCGCATGATGGTCTGGAAGGGCTGCACCTTGCGCTGGAATGCGACTATGACGCGATCGTGCTGGATCGTATGCTGCCTGGGCTGGATGGTATGGCCATGCTCTCGGCATTGCGTAGCAAGAAGACCACGCCAGTGCTCATGCTCACGGCTGTTGGCAGTGTCGAGGACAGGGTGGCTGGACTGAAGTCGGGTGCCGATGACTACCTGGTCAAGCCCTTTGCCTTCAGTGAGCTGGTCGCCAGACTCCAGGTCATCACCCGTAGAGGGACTGCCACTGCCGATCAGACCACTCAGACCGGCAAGCTGCGGCTGTCCGATCTTGAAGTGGATCTGGTTCGACGCAGAGCAAGCAGAGGCGGGCAGGCACTGGTTCTGACAGCCAAGGAATTTACCCTGTTGACCTTGCTGCTGCGCCGTCAGGGCGAGGTCTTGTCGCGTGCGGTGCTGGCCGATCAGGTCTGGGACATGAATTTTGACAGCGGCACCAATGTGGTGGAGGTTGCCATTCGGCGATTGCGTACCAAGCTGGATGTGCCCTTCGAACATAGCCTCTTGCATACTGAACGTGGCATGGGCTACGTATTGGAAGATCGGTCGACTCTGTGATTCATTCAGGAAAGGACTCATTGGGAAAACGCCTGTCTCGCTGGTTAGCCATACAGGTTCTGGTCAGTTTTGTTCTGGTGTCGCTGGTGGTCTATTTCGTCATCGCCAATCACCTGGCATCGCGACAATTTTCCGGTTTGCAGGAAAAGCAGGTGTTGATAGAACATATGCTTGAAGAGTTTCGGCAGAACCCTGTCCTGGGGGATCTGCGACATCAGCTTGATGATTTTCTCGCAGGCCATAACGAGCTTCAGGTGGTTGTTGATCATGAAGACGGTCCTGTTGTCTATGCGGGCAAACTCGGCTTCCCTGTCAACGAGGATGTTCAGACCCTGATGTTCGAGGCCGTGGGATTTGACAACGGCGGCAGACCTGCAAGGGTGGCCATCAGCGTTGACAGACACGCTGACGACGAATTGTTGCACCGCCTGGCGTTCACGCTGATTATCGCCTCATTGCTGGCGACGATGGCGGTCGTGCGGGGCGTGTACTGGGTGGTAAATCGGGAGATGCGCTCTGTGGACAGTCTTGTCGATCAGATCAACCGCTTGACCGCGAGTACCCTTGAGTCCAGATTGAAGGGGGAAGCATTGCCGGCAGAATTGTTACCCCTGGTTGCCCAGTTCAATGATCTGCTTGAACGCCTGTCACTCTCTTACTCGCAATTGGAGAGTTTCAATGCGGACGTGGCACATGAGCTGAATACGCCGTTGACAAACCTGATCACCAACTCTGAACTGGCACTGCGACAATGCAATGGCAATCAGGTGGACGCCAGTGTCCTGGGTTCCAACCTGGAAGAATTGCATCGTATGTCGGAAATCATTCGCAGCATGATGTTCCTGTCGAAAGCCGAGAGGGGGTCGGTTGCTCGATGCGAGCGTGTGGCGAGTGTCGCCAGGATCGCTCTGGAGGTTGTTGACTATCACGATGCCGTACTGTCGGAGTCAGACCTTCGCGTGACACTGACAGGCGATTCCGCTGCTTATCTGGATGTCGCGCTGTTGAAGCGTGCCTTGTCCAATCTGCTGGGAAATGCCTGTGTGTATGCAACTACCGGCTCAGAGATCGACATGCACATTTCGTCCGACCTCGAGGGTTTCGTGCGGCTGACAGTCTGTAATCGTGGGCCGACTATACCTGCCGAGGAAATCGCACTTATTTTCAACCGCTTCTACCGTTCCGATTCTGCCCGGTCCTTGTCGGACAGGCACCACGGTCTGGGTTTGTCCATCGTGGCGGCTATTGCAAACATGCACGGTGGGCAGACATTTGCGACATCTGAAAATGGAGTGACGTGTATCGGACTGACGTTTTCCGGCTAGTGCCTGCCTGGCACGTCTTGTGACGCCGCTTGCGCACCCGCGCCCGAGACCTCGCCTGTCGCGTTGAGCTTATTCTTCCAGTTCCTCAATGAGCTGTTTCATTTGGGCAATCTCCCTCTCCTGGGCGTCGATGATGCTGTCAGCCAATTCCCGGACGCGTGGATCGGAAATATTGGCGCGGCTGCTGGTCAGAATGGCTATGGAATGGTGAGGAATCATGGCTTTCATCCAGGATACATCGTCCACGGTCTGCTGGGAACGCACCAACCAGAGAGCACCGGAAAAGACGGTGATTGCAAGTAGCAATATGACAGTATTGATCGTTGTGGAAGAATACATGTTGATCATGAACAGCAGCATGATCACCGCCATGGCCGCCCCCATGTAAAGTGCCATGTACAGGCGAGTTTCACTGAAGAAGATGTGGTCTGCCTGGTAGGTGTTGAGGTACATGAGCCCGAACATGACAACGGTTGATGTCAGGATCATGGTTGCAAATCTAGTGTATCCGGTCATTGGTTTTTCTCTGTTGGCGATCGAGAATTGCATAAGGGTTCGCAAGGCGTTACTGGATGATTTATCGGCTGACCAACATCCACAAAGCCATGGCTACCATCATCACGTTCTCCGTCAGGGATACGAAACCCAAGGGCACACTGGCACTACCGCCTACACAGGCGCATTTGAGCTCGCGCTTGTCGATATAGACAGCCTTTATCACTGAAGCAGCCCCAATGGTGCCGATGAACAGAGCGATGGGGATAGCGAGCCACAAGAGCGCTCCAGCGATCATCAGCACGCCTGCCAATGCTTCTGCAAAAGGGTATACGAAGGAATAGCGGACCACTTTTCTGGCAAGCAAGTCGTAGCCCAGGAACATGGTCGAGAATTTCTCCAGATCCTGAAGTTTGAGGATTGCCAGAATGCACATGCTGAAGGCGATGAACCATTCCAGAGTTCCTGTCAGAGGCTGCTCGCTGTCAATCGACCAATTCGCTGCTGCTGCCATCAGGAATGCAACTACGAATACTGCAATGACAGGTTTGTAGGAAGTCTCGTCGTCATCCGCTACCGGCTTGTTGAAGTACTCTCGCAAGTCTTCATAGCCACCAATGCGTTGACCGTCGATGAACACCTGCGGTGTGGTAGACACCTCATGGGCCGTCATGAACTCATCGGTCTGCGCGCGGTTCTCCAGACGGTGATCTTCTACCTCAAAACCCTGCCGTTCCAGAAGATCCAGTGCCTTGAGACCATAGGGACATGTGTGCTCTTGCGTATCCATGCGATACAGGCTGGCCCTGAGCTTTCCCTCGTGTCTGGATTTCATGCCGTTTCCCATTACCATCATTCATCGTGTGTGGGAAAGACTATTTTATTGCGTCGCTGGCAGGCCGGGAATGCAAGAATTGCCTTGTTTGACGGCTTGCAAGCTGAAAAGTAGGCGTCATGCGGGTGCTGGCGTCGAGATCGTCAATGTCGAGGTCCGTAGAGAGACACTTGTAATCTGTCTGTTATCTACGTGTAAGGTCTGGATCTGCTGGTAGAAGGTTGACCCGGCGCCGCCCGCCGACAAACCTCGTACTCGGGAAAAAAGCAGGCATGATCCCTATGACAGTTCGGGGCAGGAGCATTGGCTGGAGCCGTTCAATCCTCGCTCAGCTGCTTCAATGCCAGTAGCCGTTGATCCCATTGCTGTTCAAGCTGTGATATGAACAGGCGTGCCTGCTGCAATGATTCAGTATTGAGGCTGACCCGCGTTTCACGCCCTGCCGGATGCAACTGGATGATATCTGCGCTGGCCAGTGTCTGGATCTGCTTGCGGGCACCCTGGCGTGAGACACCCAGATCTTCGGACAGTTTGCCGATGGTATAGCTCGATCCGTCTGACAATCGCGTGATGATTTCCAGACGGACCGGGTCTCCCAGCGCCTTGAATATGGCTTCCACGCTCATTCAGTCACCTGCGAACAGTGTTTCCAGGCGGCCGAGCATGAAGTTCCAGCCCCCGGAGTTCTGCTCGTGACTGGATTCGGCAATCTCGGCTGGCAGGCTGGCGAATCCGGTTTCCGACAGGCTGACCTTGCAGCTACCGTCTTGTAGTTCACTGAGACGAAACTCCACCAGGGTGGTGTCGACACTCAGAACATCGCCCAGAAAATGATTGCCCCCGGGAACCCAGCGAAAGGCGAAATACTCATGAGGTCTGGCATCGACAATAAAAACCTGGTTTTTCCCATGATCCCCGAAGCCGAAAACCGGCTGCTCGTCAACGGCGTAGTTGCCTTCGATGGTTTCGGGGAACCATTTCACCACCTGCTCGGGATCACTGATTGCCTTGTAGACACGTTCACGACTTGCATTGATGGTGATTTCACGTTGAATGCTGTTCTGCATCTGCTGCCTCGCCTTTGCGTTGTGTGGTGATCATCAGTCAAGCATGCTCGCCAACAAAATGCAACCAAAAGGTTGCATGACGACATGACAGCTTGGTGAGAAGAGGCTATTCGGCTGAATCTGAAGCGGTGCCGGAGAGTTTGTAGACTTCCAGCTTTTCCGTCCGGCCCTTGAGTTTCTGCTGGCCCGTTGACGTCGTGGTGAAGCTCGGTCCGAGTCGGCTCTGCGTTTCACTGCTGATCAAAATGGAGGTTTCCGTGCCTGCCGGATAGAGCTTCTTGCCCAATTGTTCCAGGCGTTGACCGATATTCACGGTATCGCCAATCAGGGTGTAGTTGAGTCTGCCCGGTGCACCGATGTTGCCGACAGTTGCAGGCCCGGTATGAATGCCGATACGAATGAACACGGCTTGCGCGCCACGGGCCTGGCGTTGCAGATTGTCTGCATGGATGGAGGCGGCAATGGCCAGAGCGGCACGACAGGCTTTCTCGGCACTGTCGTTCTGCACATCCGGTGCGCCCCAGAAGGCCATGACAGCATCGCCGATGAACTTGTCGATGGTGCCTTGCTCAGACTCGATGCAACCGGCGACCAATGAGAAATGATGGTTCACGAAGTCGGCGACGTCCGGTGCCGACAGGCCTTCGGAGACCGAGGAAAAACCGACGATATCGGTGAACATGACGGTGACTTCCCGCGCCACGGAGTTGGTGCTGTCATCGTTGGCACTTCTGATCAGACGTTCTACCAGTTTTTTCGGTACATACAGTTCGAACCAGCGCAAGGCCCGAAGCATGGAGTTGAAGGCAACGGCCTGATCGTTCAGCTCCCGGAATATGCTACCCGGAAGCTGGTCGATCTTGGACACGTCCAGGTCACGGATCCGCGCGGCAGCTCCCGAGAAGCGCACGATGGGCCGGGCGATTCTGTGCCCGAGAAAGATGGCGGCCAGCAGCGAGATGATCAGCGTCACGATACCGGCGATCAGCGCAGCACTCATGCGCTGAATCTCCTTGCTGGAATCATTGGCCTTGAAGTAGGCGCCGATGATCATCGGGCGCGGCCCGAAGCCTTCAAGGCTCTGATACACGAAGGCGTAGCGTTCGTTGAACAGGTCCATGAAGTGGCTGGAGATCGTCCGGGGTGTGTCACGCGGCATTTCACGCCGTCCCCGGGTCTGCCAGATCGAGGCCAGCACCGGGTCGGCAAAGGTGTCCAGTGCTGGTAAAGGGTGTTCGGCCGAGCGCCCCGGATAGCCATCGATCAGAGACCAGTGAGCCAGCACCTGATCGCGACCATAGAGTATGAAACTGTTGCCGTTGGTATTGTCAGCATGTTGGTCAATGAAGTTCGACAAGCCTTCTATCGAGGTGACTGCACCGACCGCACCAATGAATTCACCGTTGCGTGTGACCGGGTGAAAACGATTCAGATAGGTTTTCCGAGACTGCTCACGCCAGACCGGTGAACCCCATTGCGCTCCTTGCCGAACGCTTTCCAGATCCACGCGCCCCATCGGTCGCGCCGCGTGATCCACCATTGTCCATTCAACCGTGCGCGATTCCCGCACTCGGCGAGCCACATGTGCATTCTGCTGGATATCGACATACAGAACCGCCTCGATCTGCTGTGCGCCTGCCAGTGAACCGGTCAGCAAGGTGGCCAGTTCGTCCTTGTTCTCGGGGTCTACCTCAAGCGCGCCGATCTGCTGGGCCAGAAAGCGCGTCAGGTGTTCGGCGGGTCGCAGGTGCTGGGTGAACTGACTGACATCAGAGGCCACCGACTGCTCGGCATTCAATCTGAGCAGGTCGAAGGTGTTCTTTTGCGCCAGCCAGACACCAACACCGAATACGACGCCGACAGCGACCAGTACCAGTGAGCCGATTGCCGAGGCCAGCGTGATGGTGATGGGGACCCGTCCATACCAGCGCGACAGCATCCTGAGGTATGTTCGGTTGGTCACCATGGAGCAGATGCAGGCCTTTATTGCAGGAAGGGCGCCGGTTTCCTTGCCGGTCGTGGGTCTATCGACAGTCATTCTAGGTGACTGGAGGCCCGGGTGGGTATCAGAGTTGAAAAAGGCTGTTTCAGTTCGTAACGGATATCACCTCATCGGGCTGCAGGAACGGTGATAGCGCGATCGGGCTGAGCGCATGATCGGCGATGCCCCTGTCGGTCAGGTGCGGTCCGGCATTGCAGGCCAGAGTGGCCCCGAAACAGGCCTTGAATATCAGGTAGGGTGGCTGCCATTGGATGACCTTGTCCATGGCCTCGCGCAGCGCGACGAACTGTGCTGATATCTCGCCCAGTGGCTTGTCTGAAATCAGGCCTGAGAGCGGCAGGGGCAGTGTCGCCACAACCTCGCCATTGATGGCGACAGCCATGCCGCCCTGCAGGGCGATGACAGCATTGCAGGCAGCGGCAAGATCCTGCTCATTGCCACCAAAGGCGGTGAGGTTGTGGCTGTCATGTGACACCGTGGTGGCAAAGGCCCCGCGCCAGTGACCCCAGCCGGTCAGATAGGCAATCTTCGGTGTTGCCGCGGCAAAGCCGTGTCGATGAGTGACGGCCATCAGCGTGACACCTTCTGGTGGTACGACGACACCGTCGATCACCTGAGCCTCGACACTACCGTGTTGGGTGAAGCGTGGCTGGTGAATGGTCCTGACCGTGACTGACTGCTCTTTGGCAGCAGCGTCCTGTGGCGTCTGAGCTTCCACACGCAGGCGAAAATCATCAGCCCGCAGCGCATGAGCCTTGATAGAGGACTGCAGCAGACGGGTATCGCTTGTGGGTGGTGTGTTCAGATAGCGTCCTTCCCGCGCAACGGTAGCCCCGTTGCTGATGACCCGGTGGCAGTGCAATGACTCCAGCGAGTCCACCAGCGACAGATCGGCGCGGCGTCCGGCAGCCAGCAGACCCAGGTCCGGACGGCAGAGCCGCGCGGCGGCGTTGTAGGTGGCCGCTCGCAGAGCCCAGCTGGCGGGCATGCCATGGCGAATGAGGCGACGCACCACATCGTCAAGCCCTCCGCGATGGTACAAGTCGTCCGGAAAGACATCGTCGGTGCACAGGGTCAGGTTAGCGGGCAGATGGCCGAGCTCGTTCAGTGCCGCGACACATTCGGGCAGCAAGTGGTCGTGTGAGCCACGCAGCTCGATGCCGATGCCGGCCCGCAGTTTGTGCATGAAGTCCTCGGCAGAGGTGATCTCGTGATCGCTCACCACGCCTGCCGCCATGAAGGCGTTGAGTGGTGCGCCTTGCAGGCTGCGCGCGTGGCCGAAAACCGGTTTGCCGCTCTCGAGGCCGGCCTGCACGATGCCGCTCATGCGTGGCTCACGCTGTATGACGCCCTGCATGTTCATGACCTCTGCAATGCCGCCAATCTCAGGTCGGGCCAGCAGTGAGTGCAGCGTCTCTGCCGTGAAGTCGGCACCTGCCAGTTCCAGCCCGGGAGCGGAAGGGACACAGGACGGGGCGAGCACGATGACGCGCAGGTCCAGCTGCTGTGTGGCGTCGATGGCCCAGTCCACGCCGGCAATGCCATGCACATTACCCAGCTCATGCGGGTCCCAGACGATAGTGGTCACGCCGCGCGGCAACACGGCATCGGCATAGGTCTGTGGGGTGACCATGGAGCTCTCGATATGCATATGCGTATCGATGAGTCCGGGAATGGCAATCCGGTCTGTGGCGTCAATCAGCTCGTCGGCGTCACAATGCAAGCCGGGTGCATGCACGCTGGCAATGAGTGGGCCGACCAGGCCGATATCTGCTGGACGAATCTCGCCCGTGATGGCGTCGAAGATGTGCCCGTGACGAATCAGCACATCAAAGGCGGCATCGCCGCGTGCGGCAGCGACGGCTCGGTCGCGCAGTTGACGCTCGTTCAGGTCCTGGGGTTCGTGGCTTGTCATGGGGCAGGTATCCTGTTCAGATATGCCGGGATGCCGGCGCTCGACTCACTCACGGGACTGGCTCTCCGGCGCAGATGGTGCGGCGGCTGCCAGCAAGGCATCAAGGAGTCGCTGTTTCAGTATATCGGGGTCTTTCACTGTCACGATTTCGTGGGGGCGATCCGGTGAGGCTTGTTGCAGCAGCACGGTCTGGCCTTCCTGTTCGCCGGCATCGGCAATTACCTCGATGCTGACGTTCCGGATGTCGAAGTCATCCGGGGATGCCAGTGCGGCGGCGGCCACCGGGTCGTAAATGGCCATGCCGGGTCGACCTCGTGATAATCCGATGTCCAGATACCCGCCCATCAGGTCATGCAGCAAGCGCCCCTGAACGGTACGAATCCGGGACAGAGGCAGCAGGTCGTCGGGCCGCAGTTGTACCTGGCGGCAGGGTTCAAGGTCGACCATGCGAACCGGTATGCCAGAGGCAAACACGGTGGCCGCCGCCTGCGCATCGGCCCAGGCATTGAATTCAGCATGGGGTGTCTGGTTGCCGCGCGCGGTGGCGCCCCCCATCCAGGTCAGACGATGAATACGTTTTGCCAGTTCCGGTGCCTGCAGGTACAGGCTGGCAATATTGCTCAACGGGCCCAGCGCCAGAATCTGCGGTTGGTACGGTTCGCTGGCCAGCCAGGTCATGAGTGCCTCGACGGCTGATGCCGAGGGTGGCAGCTGTGCACTCTGCGACAGGCAGGCACCGCGTGTCGGCAGTCCGCTGGCCCCCAGCACATGATGGGCTGTCCGCGCTTCCCCCCGAAACGATTGCGCCGCTCCCGGATGCCAGGGGCGTCCCCAGTTGAAGGTGGCGTCGAAGCCAGCGGCATTGATGCCAACCTGCGCCAGCTCCGCACAGCCGAACAACAGGGACTGGGCCGCAGGGATAATACCGACATGGCGAAGATACAACAGCGCATGCATGTCGTCGATACCCATGTCGGTATCGACCCACACATTGACGGGTAGCGAGTCGCTCACGACATGCTCGACAGGGGGACGGCCTTGTCAAAGGGCAGGTCGAACATGACATCGCTGCCTGTGGGGTAGGCGGGCAATTCTGCGTTGACGTCGGCCCGTACAGGCCCGAGTGCCGTTTGCAGCAGGTATTCACGGACGGTACCGGCAAAGGCATTGCCGACGATGGTGCCCGGGTAGTTGCCACTGCCCAGAACGACACTGGCAGGTCGCCAGGCCAGGCCGCGGGTATCGGGGGCTGTTCCACAAGTCAGTGGCAGCCTGGCTGAGTGCGGCTTGTCACCACCGACATTGTCGTCAGCCGGCAGCAGTTGCCGGTCATGAACGGCGAAGATATTCTCGAAGCCGACAAAGTCGGCTACGAAGCGGGTGGCCGGGCAATTGTAGATCTCTTCCGGGGAGCCGATCTGCTCGATGGAGCCCTTGTTCATGACCACGATACGATCAGCCAGTGACAGGGCTTCCACCTGGTCATGGGTGACGAAGATCATGGTCAGTCCGGTCTGCTGCTGCACGCGCTGCAGTTCACTGCGCATCTCCAGCCGCAGGCGCGCATCCAGATTCGACAGCGGCTCGTCCAGCAGCAGTACCTTGGGGTCCATGACCAGCGCACGCGCCAGGGCCACGCGTTGTTGCTGACCACCAGAAAGTTCGGCGGGCATGCGTCTGGCAAATTCTCCCAGGCCGACAATGGACAGGCCCTCGGTCACTCGCTTGTCGATGTCCTGTTTGTCCAGGCGTTTCAGGCGCAGGCCAAAGGCGACGTTCTCGGTCACGCTCAGGTGCGGAAACAGGGCATAGGACTGGAACACCATGCCCACATCGCGCTTGTTGGGCGGTTTGCGTGTGATGTCCTCGGCATCCAGACGAATATGACCAGAGCGGGTTTTCATGAGTCCGGCAATGGCGCGCAGGGTTGTACTCTTGCCGCAGCCGGATGGACCGAGAAAGGCGACCAGCTCGCCCTGGTTCACAGACAGGTTCAACGACTCGACAGCAATGGACTTTCCATAGGCGAGTGTCAGCGACTCGAGCTGCAGAAAATCAGACATAGCGAGAGAATCCGAGAAAACGTTCGGCCACGAACACGATGGCGATGGACAGGAAGGCCAGCAGGGCGGCAAGGGCTGCCACTGACGGGTCATAGGTGGTCTCCAGGTAGGAGATCATGTCGATGGGCAGAGTTCGTACACCGGGGCCCGAGAGGAACAGGGACACGGGTACCTGGTTGAAGCTGGTGACGAAGCCCAGGATGAATGCTGCCAGGATGCCGCTTCTGATATTGGGCAGAACGACACGGAAGAAGGCACCGGGTCGGGAAGCACCCAGCAACACAGCCGCCTCCTCGATATCACTGCGCAGATTGTTCAACGAGGCTGACACCACCCGCACGGCATAGGGCAGTATCAGCGCGGTGTGTGCGGCGAACAGGGCGGTGACCACCTCCACATCCAGAGGCACCACCAGATAACGCAGCAGGGCCAGACCCACGATGATGCCGGGCACGATGATGGGGGCCGAGACGATGGTGCGCAGGGTCTCACCAAAGGGCAGCTTGTAGCGCGCCAGGGCATAGGCAATGGGTACGCCGAGGATGAGTGCCGCCAGCGTGCCGAATACTGCCAGTGCCATGGACAGTGCAAAGCTCTCCCGGAAACTGTCTATCTGGAAGACCTTGATGACCCAGCGAAACGAGAGCCCCTGCGGCGGGAATGCCAGCGATTCACCCGCCGACAGGCCGGCTGCCACGATGATGAAGAAGGGGCCGATCAGGAACAGCATGACCAGAGTCAGAACGAGATACTGCAACCAGCGACTGTTCATCGGGAGCCTCGGGCAGTGGCCAGGCGCTTGAGCAGCAGATTGGCGCAGAAACTCATGACGATCAGGATCATGGCTATGACACTGGCCGAGGCAAAATCGTTGGCAACGGTTACCCGCTGGTAGAGCAGGGTTTCAAGCATCAGGACCTTGGAGCCTCCCAGAATGGCGGGGGTGATGAAGGCGGTCAGGGAGCCGGTGAATACCAGGGTACCGCCAACCACCAGACCTTCGCGGGTCAAAGGCAGGATGACTTTCCAGAAGACCTGAAAACCGTTGGCACCCAGTACACGTGCGGCAGGCACGGCATCATCGGGCATGTTCTCCAGCGCGCTGCACAGGCTCAGAATCATCAAGGGCAGGAACAACTGCAGCAGACCGATGAACACGGCGGTTTCGGTAAACAGAAAGCGGATGGGTTCATCACTCAGACCGATAGTCGTCAGGGCCTGGTTGACGATGCCGGTTCGGCCCAGAATGACGATCCAGGCGTAGGTGCGTGCCACCGGCGATATCATCAATGGCAGGATCACCAGACCGATCATGCGACCCCGTGATTGCGGTGACAGGGACACGATACTCCAGGCGGCGGCGTAGCCGATCACAGCTGCCACGGCCGTCACCATCGCACCCAGTTTCAGGGTTCTGAAGAAGACGACCTGATTGCGCTCACTGGAGAAGAAATCGATATAGGGGGCCAGGCTCCAGCCATCCACAGTCTGGAATCCTTCGCCCAGTAATATGCCGACCGGCAACAGGAACACCAGGGCTGCAAACAGCACCCCGGGTAGTACCAGTGCCAGTCCTTCCAGTCGGTTGTCGAACATGGTCAGTCAGTGTCAATCGAGAACGGGACAGCGTTGTGCGTGACCTTGATCACTGAGTGACGCTGTTGTTCCACGACTCCAGCCACTGATCGCGATTGTCGAGTATCACGGCCGGTGCCAGCAGGTTCAGCGTGCTGACCGTATCGGCGCCGTAGGTCAGGTTCTCGGCAATCTCGTCACTGACCTCAACCTCGGCATTGGCCGGGCTGTCGACCAGAGCCTCTGCCAGGGCTGTCTGGATCTCGGTGGACAGCCAGAAATCCATGAACTGGTAGGCCAGGTCTTCGTTCTTCGCACCCTTGGTCAGAACCATGACATTCATGCCGCCGGTCTGGCCTTCACTGGGTGTGGCCCAGGCCAGAGGCAGGTCCATCTTGGTATAGGCGCCCCAGGCGAAACGGCCGATGGGGGCTGCCAGGATTTCTTCCTGCTGCATCAACTGGGCAACCTGTGATGAGCGTTCGTAGAAGGTCACGATGTCGTCGGCGTTCTCGGCCACCGCCTTGATGGGCGTCTCCAGCGTGCTGGCATCATCACCCAGCGCCTTGCCCAGCATGTAGAGTGCCGGTGGCCCCTGGTTGGTGGAGACATTGGGGAAAGCGACACGGCCCTTGATCTCGTCCTTGAACAGATCCTTCCAGCTGTCGATGCTGACCTTGTCCGTGCGGTAGACGATGGAGGTGGCGTAGAAGGTATAGCCGATACCTAGATGGTCGCCCAATGGATCCTTGGCAATATCGTACAGCTTGTCGTGATTGCTCAGCCGCGAGACGTCGATGGATTGCGTGATGCCCTTGCGGTTGGCTGACAAGGCATCGTGGGTGGACATGACGGCCATGTCGATTTCCGGGTCGTCCTTGCGCGCTTCGAGTTTGGCCAGTCGTTCGACGCTGTTGCCGGTTTCCACGATCAGTTCGCAATCGCACAGGGCTTCGAAGGGCTTGTAGACGATCTCGGAGAAGGCATCCTGGGCAAAGCCATAGACCGAAACCACCAGCTGTTCGTCGGCAGCCTGTGTTGGGGAGGCGCTGAGCGTGGCAATGCCTGCCAGAGCCAGTGCGCTGAATGACAGCAGCCCGGAGGTGCGTTCGGCTGTGGATCGTTTGGGCTGGTGCTGATCAGGTGTTTGCTGGTCGAATGACATATCCGGAATTTCCTCGCTCGGGCAGGATGGGGAGCTGTGAAAGATACCACAGCAATTGATGGCTTCAGGCTTGTCCATGGCGAGTCCGACAAGTGCGTGAATCTGCAAGACAATTCACCCTTGCAGGCGTATGGTTGTTGCACATGATCGGTGCAATGCTGACCGGGATAGAGCATGAATCAGAATGATGACAACACCGGCGACTATGCCTCCCCACCGTGTTTTGCACACGAGCTGACGTATGGCGAAAACGGCTATGTCGTCAGCGATGCGCAGACAGCCAGTGATGTGGCCCGGTGGCGCAAGGGCGAGCGACAACGCCTGATCGATCGGCGCCTGGCCATTCCGGCAAGAGAACGCCAGCGCCACGCTGAACAGGTCATGGCCCGGCTGGATGAGCTGATCGTGGATCGGGTCGCGGCCATTGTCAGTGTGTACTGGCCCTTTCGTGCGGAGCTGAATCTGCGTGGCTGGATGCAGGCCATGGTCGACGATGGGGCACGTATTGCGTTACCGGTGGTCGAAGAGAAAGCGCAACCTCTGGTTTTTCGGCAGTGGACACCCGATGCGCGCATGGAGCCGGGTATCTGGAACATTCCGGTTCCGGTGGATGGTGAGCCGGTGCAACCGACGCATGTGATTGCCCCGCTGGTGGGGTTCGACCCCAGAGGATATCGATTGGGCTATGGCGGTGGTTATTTTGATCGCACGTTGGCAGGCATGCACGAGCGGCAGCAGTATCCGCTTGTCATCGGTGTGGGGCATGCGGTGGCGTGCATTCCGACGATCTACCCGCAGCCACATGACATTCCCATGCATCGCATCATCACCGAGAATGAGACGCTGCAGATAGCCGAGGCGTGAAGAATGTGCCAAGGCACTGGAAAACACGCACTTGAGCAATACCTTGTGCTCCTGGCGTGAGTATCCTGCGCCTGAGCACTGAATCTACAACAAACAATTTCTGGAGTGAATGACATGAGTACCAGACAGGAAAAAGCCGTACTGGCCGGTGGTTGTTTCTGGGGTATGCAGGAACTGGTACGTCGTCAGCCGGGTGTACTGGCCACACGGGTCGGCTATACCGGTGGTGAGGTCGAGAACGCCACCTATCGCAATCACGGCAATCATGCAGAGGGCATCGAGATTCTGTTTGATCCGGATGTGACCAGCTATCGTGATGTTCTGGAATTCTTCTTCCAGATTCACGACCCGAGTACGCCGATGCGACAGGGTAATGATGTCGGGGCCTCCTACCGCTCCGCCATCTATTACACCAGTGAAGAGCAGAAACGTGTGGCTCTGGACACCATTGCCGACGTGGATGCCTCCGGCCTGTGGCCGGGCAAAGTGGTCACCGAGGTAGAGCCTGCGGGCGACTTCTGGGAAGCCGAACCCGAACATCAGGATTACCTGCAACGCCTGCCCAATGGCTACACTTGTCACTTCGTGCGACCGGGCTGGAAATTGCCGAAGCGTACCCAATCAGCCTGATTCGTTGATACCGGCTGGTGCCGGTCTGTTGCAGCCGTGGTTGACTGCAAGCGGACCGGCCAGCCCATAGACCCGACACCGTACCGATACAGGAGTTTGATTCAGTGACCGCCGAGAACATCGTCAACGCCATCGAGCAGCTACGGACCTTGCTGGGAGACAGGCTTTCCACCGGCAGTTCCGTTCGAGAACTGCACAGTCACGATGAAGCCTATACGCCGGCCGTTCTGCCCGATGCGGTGGCGTATCCGGAAACCACGGCAGAGGTGTCGGCGATCATGAAGATCTGCTCGGCGCAGCGTTGTCCGGTGGTGCCCTATGGGGTGGGCACGTCATTGGAGGGTCACGTGGTGCCGGTTGCTGGCGGGCTGACACTCGATACCAGTCGCATGAATCGCGTTCTCACCGTCTTCGACAGTGACATGAATGCCGTGGTGCAGCCCGGTGTGACCCGCACCCAGCTCAATGAGGAGCTGCGTGCCACCGGCCTGATGTTCACGGTTGACCCCGGAGCGGATGCCACCATGGGCGGCATGGCGGCGACTCGGGCATCGGGTACCAATACCGTGCGCTACGGCACCATGCGAGAGAATGTGCTGGCGTTGGAAGTCGTGCTGGCTGATGGCCGAATCATTCGTACCGGTAGCCGTGCCAGAAAATCCTCAGCCGGTTACGACCTGACCCATCTGTTTGTGGGCTCCGAAGGCACACTGGGCATCATAACCGAACTGACGGTGCGTCTGTTCGGACAGCCCGATACGATCTCGGCTGCAACCTGTGCGTTTGAAACCGTGAAAGAGGCCGTGGATGCCGTCATCATGGCCATACAGATGGGCATTCCCATGGCGCGTATCGAAATGCTCGATGAAATGCAGATGAAGGGCATGAATATCTACAACCCCGATATGCCCATGCCGGAGAAGCCCCATCTGTTTCTGGAATTCCATGGTACGCAAGATGGGGTGGCCGAGCAGGTAGAGATGTTCAAGTCAGTGGGCGAGGAGTTCGGTGCCAGTGAGTTCAAGCAGGCAAGCAGAACCGAAGATCGCAACCGACTGTGGAAGGCGCGCCATAATGCCTACTACGCCGGGAAGGCGTTGCGCCAGGGTTCGGAAGGGGTGGTTACCGACTGCTGCGTACCGATCTCTGCATTGTCCGATTGCATCGATCGTGCGCGTGAGCTGGTCGAGGAAAGTGGTTTGCTGGCCCCCATTGTCGGCCATGTGGGGGATGGCAACTTTCATCTGCTCATTCTGGTGGAGCCGGGTAATGATGAGGAGATGCAGCGGGCTGCCACCCTGTCGTCGGCCATCAACCGCGTTGCTCTGGAATTTGGTGGCACGGTGACCGGTGAGCATGGCATCGGTAGCGGCAAGCGCAAGTACATGGTCGAGGAGCACGGTGAAGCCTACGCGCTGATGGGCACGCTCAAGAGCAGCCTGGACCCGTTGAATATTCTCAATCCGGGCAAGGTCGTGAGCGTGACTGCAGCGTGAGCAACATTCTGCTGATCGGCTATGGCGCCATTGGTCAGTATGTTTACAAGGCTCTGGACGACTGTACGCACAGTCGCGTGTCGGCCATTCTCTGTCGACCCGGCCGCCAGAACGAGGTGCATCGTGTCATGGGGGAGCCGCTTGTCTGTATCGACAAGCCCGCCGAGATGGCTGAGAGCATCGATCTGGTGGTCGAGTGCGCCGGACACGCCGCGATGTCACAGCACCTGCCGGCTCTGCTGGCGCTGGGCAAGGATGTCATCAGTGTCTCCAGCGGTGCGCTGGCGGATGCCGATCTGGAGCAGCGGCTGCTACAGGCTGCGCGCAGTGGCGGTTGCCAGCTCAAGCTGCTCTCCGGCGCAATCGGGTCACTGGATGCGCTGTCAGCTGCCAGTGTCGGTGGGCTTCATGCGGTGACCTATCGGGGACGAAAGCCCCCAGCGGGCTGGCGGGGTTCAGCCGCCGAGCAGCAGATCGATCTGGATGCGCTTGCATCATCCGCGCTCTTCTTTGAAGGGACTGCGCGCGAAGCGGCCCTGGCCTATCCGAAGAACGCCAATGTTGCCGCCTCGGTAGCGCTGGCGGGAATTGGTCTCGATAATACAAGGGTGGAATTGATTGCCGATCCCGACATCACGGCCAATCGGCATGAGGTGGAAGCCAGCGGCAGTTTTGGTCGATTGCAGTTCGCCATCGAGGGCAATGCCTTGCCCGGCAATCCGCGTTCATCGGCCTTGACGGCCATGAGCATTGTCAGGGAAATCGAACGGCGCAATTCACCGGTATCGATCGGCTGAAAATCCTCTGTTGCAAGGCCGAGCTTCGACCTGCTAGCCCAGGCTGATAGCCATGCTGCTGTCGATCGCTTTGGGGCGATCCCCGGTTTCGTTGGCCCAGACATACAGCTGGTTCATGTTTGAATTGCCAACGAAGGTGGCAAAGGACAGATCGGCCGCATCGCGCCCGATGCCGATGCGTACGAAGCCGTCGACCGGTGCCAGTCGGGTGGCATCGAACAGATACCAGTCATCATCGAGAAAGACCTCCACGAAGCCGTGGAAGTCCGGCGGCACCAGATCCACCGCGTAGCCGGCGACATAGCGAGCGGGCAAGCCCAGGGCCCGGCACAGCGCAATGGTCAAGTGGGCAAAGTCGCGACAGACACCGCTACGTTGCAGGAAGACATCACAGGCGGTGCTACTGGGTCCGGTACTGCCGGGTGCATAGCTCAGGTGGCGGTATACCCAGTCGATGACTGCCAGTACGCGTTCATGTTCGGTGGCTGGTTGTCCGAAGGTCTTCCAGGCGAATTGTTCGAGCCGGTCCGATTCACAATACCGACTGGGATTGAGAAAGGGCAGGACTTCGGCAGGCAGCTCCGAATGTGAGCGAGGCGCCAGTCTGGCGGCGGGCGTATAGGCCGGCTTGCTGGATACCGTGGCGCTGTAGTGAATGTTGAACCAGCCTGGCTGGACCAGCAGTCGATGTATCCGGTGTCCCGGATTGCCGATGCGGGCCATCTGTACAGTCGAATCGGGCTGAAAGCTCAGCGACTCCTGTTCGATGATCTGGTGTCGTGATTCGAGCACGGTAATCTGGAAGATAAAGCTGGTTTCAAATTCGACGTGATAGACAAGTCGACAGCCAAGTTCGATGGTAGACATGATCGGAAATCGCGTGAAGTGTCAGCTGCAGGATGAAGCGCAGGGGAGACCCTGGCTGTCGAAGCAGCAAAAAACAGCGCAGTAGCACAGCCGGGCTGAGGATTGCCCGTGCACAATGGCTACTCGTCACTGTCAATCTGACATTGTGCCTCATTACGATGCAGGAGGCAGCCACAATCGCGATACTTGCGTCGCAATCGGGTTCAGGACATATCGGCCAGATTCTCAAATGCCGCGCCCGTCAGCTTCATGATGTCGGTATCGCTGTCGGAGACCAGTCCGAGACGCTGGTAGAAGAATCTGGCGTCATGGTTGTTGTCATGTACCGAGAGTCTCAGGTAATGGCAATGCCAGAGCAATGCCGATCGGCTGGCAACGCGATGCAGCAGGGATCTGCCGACGGATTGTCCACGCAGGTCTGGGTCAACATAGAGATCCTGCACGTAGACACCAGGTTCGCCGCGCCAGGTAGAGAATTCCCTGAAATACAGGCATAGCCCCACTGGCCGTCCTTCCAGGTGGGCCAGCAGCACTTCGAAGCAGGGATCCTCGCCGAAACCGTGTCGTTCCAGTGCCACCTCGCTGCCCCGGTAGATGTCGGCTTCGCCGAGACTGGCCGCCAGTTGCTGCAGCAATTGTTGAACGATGGCCGCATCCTCGCGCTGCGCCAGACGATAGTGGATCATGATGGTAGTGGCCCTGCCTGTTCACGCCCCTTGAGTGAGAGCATCGTTCGTACCTCGTCGGGGCTGGCGACGGTGCGACCGAGTGATTCGACGATGCTGCGGATCTTGCTGACCAGCTCGGCGTTGCTGCGCGCCAGCCGCCCGCGTTGCAGATACAGATTGTCCTCCAGCCCCACGCGCACATGCCCGCCCATGGTGGCGGCAGCCGTGGCCATGGGAATCTGGTGACGACCGGCTGCCAGCACGGAAAACAGGTAGTCATCGCCGAACAGCTTGTCGGCGATGCGACGCATATGGACCAGGTTGTCGATATCGGCGCCGATGCCGCCGAGTATGCCGAACACGAACTGGATGAAGAACGGTGGCTTGACCATGCCACGCTCGACGAAATGCGCCAGGGTGTACAGATGGCCGACGTCATAACATTCGAACTCGAAGCGGCTGCCGTGCCCCTCTCCGAGTTGCTGCAGAACGCTTTCGATATCCTGGAAGGTATTCCTGAAGATCATGTCGCGCGAGCCTTCCAGGAAGGGGAGCTCCCAGTCGTGCTGCCAGGTCTTTTTCCGATCAGCAGCACCAAACAGACCGAAATTCATGGAGCCCAGGTTCAGGGAGCACATTTCCGGTCGCAGATGCAGAGCACCGGCCAGCCGTTCGTCCAGCGACATCAGGGCGCTGCCACCGGTCGTGATGTTGATCACCGCGTCGCAGTGCTCGCGCATGGGTGCCGTGGCCTGCTCGTAGAGTCGTGGATCGGCAGAAGGTTTGCCGCTGACGGGGTCGCGGGCGTGTACATGCAAAATGGCGGCCCCCGAAAGTGCCGCTGCGACACCCTGCGTCCCTGTCTCCTCGGGGGTGACGGGTAGATAGGGGGACATGGAGGGCGTGTGTACCGAACCGGTCAGGGCACAGCTGATGATGATTGCAGACATCAGAGTCTGACTCCCTTGAAAAAGCGGTCGAGACTGCGGCGCAGTCTGGCCATCAGTTCCTCGATGGTGTCTTCATCGCTGATCAGGGGCGGGCAGACCATGAAATGATCGCCGAGCAGACCGCCGCGGGTGCGCCGTGAATAGATGATCAGGCCTTCCTCGTAGGCAATGTCCACCAGTTTCTGATGGGCCTCGAGAGCCGCCGGCAAGGGTTGCATGCTGTGCCGGTCGTTGACCAGCTCGAAGGCCAGCAACAGGCCCATGCCTCGTACATCGCCGATATGCGGGTAGTCCTGCATCAGGGATTGCAGGCGACGCTTGAGAAGATCGCCGATGGTGCGCGCCTGCTGCATGAGGTCGACGCCGGTATGAATGCCCTGCAGCTCTTCCAGCACCGCCAGACCGGCGGCGCAGGCCAGGGGATTGCCAGCATAGGTGAAGCCGTGAATGAAACCGCCATCATCCAGTACCGCCCTGACGATGTCGTCTCTGGCTGCCATGCCGCCCAGGGGCATGTAGCCAGCGGCAAAGCCCTTGGACAACACCACGATATCGGGCGTGACCTGCCAGTGTTCGCCGGCGAGGAATGTACCGGTACGGCCGCCGCCGGTCATTACCTCATCGAGTATCAGGAGCACACCGTAGCGGTTGCAGATCTCTCTGATGCGCGGCAGGTAGGAGTCGGGTGCTACCAGCGCACCGGTCGACGCCCCGCCGACAGGTTCCACCACGAAAGCCAGTACGGTTTCCGGTCCCTGTTTCAGTATCTCGGCTTCCAGCATGTCGGCGTAACGCAAGCCGCGTTGCTCCTCGCTGAGCTGATCCGTGTCCAGGTAGCAGGTGGGTGCCGGAATCTTTGCCGACTCCTGTAGCATGGGAGCGAACGGTGCCGTCATGGATGTCTGACCGGTCAGCCCCAGCGCACCCAGAGTGGCCCCGTGGTAGCTGGGAAAACGGGAAATGAATTTGTAGCGTGTGGACTCACCCGTGGCCACGGCATATTGCCGAGCCAGCTTCAAGGCGCTTTCGACCGCTTCGGAACCGCCCGAGACGAAGAACAGCTGATTGATGTCGGCAGGCATCAGGGCGGCGCATTGTCTGGCCAACTGCTCGGAAGCATCGTTCTCGAAATGCAGGCGATAGGCGAAGGTGGCGCGTTCCATCTGCCGGCGCATGGCCTCCAGGACCCGAGGGTTCCCGTGGCCGATGTTGCAGACCATGGCACCCGAGGAACCATCCAGATAGCGTTTGCCATCGATATCCCACAGGTGAACGCCATGGGCTCGCTGCAGTAACGGACGACGCAACCGGGTCTGGTAGAAAAGATGTGAGGGCGCGGCCTGGTTCACCGTGGCGTCTCCAGCACCACGGCATCGCGATGGCGCACTTTCAGGCTCACACTGTCACCTTCGTTGAAGGCCGGGCCATCGAGCATGTTGAGCGCTTGCAACGTGTGCTTGCCACAGTGCAGGAAGTAGCGAATGGCCTGTCCCTGATAGTCCACAGTTGCAATACGTGCGCTCAGGTACAAGCCATCGTGCGAGTGCTCCTCGTCGGCTCTCTGCACGATCAGATGTTCGCTGCGCAGCACCAGGCGCACCGCTGTGCCCGGTGCACAGGCAGGACAGCGTGCACGTGGTACGGGAATCATGCCCAGATCATCCACCTGGAGCAGGACGTTGTCGCCGTCAAGCTCGTGGACCCGGGCATCGACAATGTTGGCAGCTCCCAGAAAACCTGCGACAAATTCCGAGACCGGTTTGTCATAAACCTCTCGCGGAGCCCCGATCTGTTCCACAACACCGTCGCGCATGACCACGATCTTGTCCGACATGGCTAGTGCTTCGGACTGATCATGGGTGACAAACAGTGTGGTTATGCCCAACTGAGTCTGAATGCGCTTGAGCTCGATACGCATGTCTTCGCGCAGATTGGCATCCAGTGCCGAGAGCGGTTCATCTAGCAGCAACACGTCCGGTTCGATGACAATGGCGCGTGCCAGAGCGACTCGCTGTTGCTGTCCACCAGAGAGCTCCGAGGGCATGCGCCGACCCAGGTCCGGCAGTTGCACCAGTTCCAGGGCATTGTTCACCCGCTGGCGGATATCGGCTTTCGACACCTTGCGGTATTTGAGTCCGAAGGCCACATTGTCGAACACATTGCGGTGCGGGAACAGGGCATAGTTCTGAAATACCAGGCCCAGGTTGCGCTGATGTATCGGCACCTCGTTGACACGGCGGCCGCGTATCCGGATATCGCCTTCGCTGGGGTCCAGCAAACCTGCGACCATGCGCAGCGTCGTGGTCTTGCCACAGCCTGATGGGCCAAGCAAGGTGACGAAGCTGCCCGATTCCAGCGACATCGAAAAGCGCTGGACAGCGGTAAAGCTGTCAAAGCGCTTGACGATATTGCTTAACTCGACGGCGGAGTCAGTCATGGGGCTGGATCAATAACCCTTGGCAACACGACCAAAGGTCTTCGACCATTCCTGCTCATTGCTGTTCCAGTAAGTCGGATCGGCAAAGGTCAGGTTCTCCAGCGTGCCGCTCGGGTCGAAAGCGGGCAGGGTCGGGATCTTGTCCCCGAGTTGTACTTTCTGTGGATCAAGCGCGGGTGGGTAGTTCTGACCTTCCGCCACGGCGATAGAGGTCACGGGATCGAGCATGAAGTTCAACAACTCCTCGCAGGCCTCCAGCGGGCTACCCTTGATCACGAACAGGCATTCCTGCCAGCCAAAGCCGTTTGGTGGATCGATGTAACCGATGTCGTGACCCTCTTCACGCAGGGCGAAGATACGACCGGACCAGCCTTCGGTGACGTGGATTTCATCCCCTGCCAGCAAGCTCATCAATTCGGCACCGGAGGTCCAGTATTTGAGTGCCAGGTCGCGATGGGTACGCACGGCATCCCAGACGGCATCCATGTCGGTCGCGCCATTGGGGTCCTGTCCAGTCTGCAGTGAGGCATACCAGATGCGGGTGCGCCAGTCGTTCCAGCCGCCGATCTTGCCCTTGTATTGTGGGTCGATGAGCAACATGGCACCTTTTTCACGGGCTTCCTCATCACTGATGTGGGCGCGATTGTAGGCGATGCCGGTAGTGCCATAGTCGTACGGTACGCAGGAAAGCTTGCCGCCGCTGACCTGCTTGAAGACATCGATCAGCTTGGGAATGACGAATTCCAGATTCGGAATGTTGGCCTCATTGAGTTCGGTGCTCAAGCCCAGCTCGTGATAGCGGGCGTAGTCGAAGACACCTGACAGATGCGCCAGATTGTATTCACCGCCGGCACTGGCCTTGACGCGTGACAGGTACTCATCACCACCGCCGAAGGTGCCTTCCACGACCTTGATACCGGTGGATTTCTCATAGGGGTCGAAGGCATGCTTGCGAAAGGCTTCGGAGACCACGCCGCCCCAGCCGTCGAAGCGCACTTGCTTGACTTCATCGGCGGCCAGTGCGTAGCGGCTGAATGGTGAGGAGACGCCGTAGCTCAGTCCGGCTGCGCCGATCAGGCCCAGAAAGGTGCGTCGATTGATATCACCGTGCTGATAGCGATCAATGAGTCGTTCATAGCGTTTGCTGTTATCCATGGTTCTGCTCCCTTGCGTTAGTAGGACAGTTCAGTGGTGTCTGCCTGAATCGACACGTCTTGCCACAGCCATTCCCAGTAGTGGCAGGCCGACGGTCAGCACGATCATGACCGTGCCCAGGGCATTGATTTCGGGACTGATGGAATTGCGCAACATGGCAAAGATCTGGGTGGGTACGGTCTCGACACCGCCGGGCTTCCAGAACAGCGTGCCGGTGATGTCGTCAAAGGAGATGGTGAAGGCAAACAGAGCGCCGGCGAAAATGGCCGGACCCAGTAGCGGCAGAGTCACGGCGAAGAAGGTCTGTACGGGCGAGGCACCCAGGCTCAGGGCGGCCTCTTCGACGTGGCTGGTCATGGAGGCCAGGCGTGCCTGCACCACCAGAATGACGAAGGGCATGGTGAAGATGACATGGCCGAGAATCAGCAGGGGAAAGGTCTTTGGCAGACCGAGGGCTCGCAGGAACAACAGCAGCGCCACGGCCAGTACCACCTCTGGTACGAGTATCGGCGCAATCAGCAGGGTGGAGATGGCCTGTTTGCCCGGAAAGCGGTAACGCACCATGGCAAGGCTTGCCAGTACGCCCAGGGTCGTGGAGATCAGAGCCGTCAGTGTGCCCAGCAGAAACGAGGTGCGAAAGGCACGCATGATGGCTTCGTTGTGCCATAGCGCTTCGAACCAGCGCAATGACAAGCCCGTCATCGGGAAGCTGCCGAACTGGCTGGCGTTGAACGAGAGCACCACCACGATACCCACGGGCAGGAACATGAACAGGTAGACCAGTATCGCGTGCAGTCGCAATAATGCCCAGCCGCTCATCAGCTGAGCCCCCTGGCCAGCTGACCCATGCCGATGAAACGGTTGTACACCGCCACGACCACTGCCAGTACGGCCAGCAGCATCAATGACAGTGCCGAACCCAGAGGCCAGTCCAGCTGCGTGATGATGGCGTCGAATACCAGATTGGCGAACATGGCATCACGCGGCCCACCCAGCACCAGCGGTGTGATGTAGGTGCCTGCGGCCAGCACGAAGCACAGCAGTGAACCTGCGGCGAGTCCGGGCATCGACAGGGGCAGCGTGATTTCCAGAAAGGCCTGCCGCTGATTGCAACCGAGCGAGCGTGCGGCACTCTCCAGGTGACGGTCGATACCGATCAGACTGACATAGACATTGAGTACGATGAACGGCAGCAGGAAATGCACGAGACCGAGGATGACCGAGGCTTCGTTGTAGAGCATCTGCAGGGGTTCCTGGACAATGCCCAGGCCGAGCAGCACGGCATTGAGTGCGCCGCTGACGCCCAGGATATTGATCCAGGACAGCGTTCTGATGATATAGCTGACCCAGAACGGCAAGACCAGCAGCAGCAACAGCAACGTCTTGTGGCGTGTGCGAGAGCGGGCCACGAAGTAGGCCGTGGGATAGCCGAGTACGGCGCAGAGGAGCGTGGTGATACCGGCAATGCGTAGTGTACTGAGCAGGATGTCCCGGTAGAAGGGGTCGCTGAGCGCCTCTTGCCAGTTGTCCAGGTGAAAGCCGATCTGGTCCGCACCGCTGGCGGTTCGCAGCCAGAAGGAATAGACGACGATGAACAGTAACGGCACCAGCAACAGGGTGACGATGGTCAGCAGCGCTGGTGACAGCAGAATCCACGGTTGGCGCTTCTCTCGGGCCTCGATACTGGCCATGTTCAGGCAGACGGGGTGACGAAGGACTGGTTCAGGGTAAGCGCTCTGCTATCATTCAGCAAATAGATGTCAAGAATGGATTGAATAGATCTGGTGAATGGAAGATTTCCGCCAGTCACTCAGGCATCACTGGGTGATGAGGCATTTCACTTTGCGCGCGAGCTTGACTGGAATCTGCTGCGCACCTTCATGGTGGTGGTTGAATCGGCCAGCATCACTCTGGCGGCCCGGCAACTGGGCTTGAAGCAGCCCAGTGTCTCCAATGCCCTGAAGCGCCTGGAGAGCAGTGTCGGCCAGAGTCTGATCGAACGCAGTGCCAGTCATTTCCGGGTGACCACGGCGGGCAAGAGCCTGTACCGGGAATGCGTCGAGATACACGGCACCATTCTGCGGCTGGGACAGGAGCTTCGTCATGTCTCGGATGAGGTTGACGAGCACGTCAATCTGGTGATGGCCAGTCATGTGCAGTCGCCTCTGCTGGACGCGGCTCTGGCGGATTTTCACACGGCCCATCCCAGGGCCACGATTTCCATCGAGGTCATGCCCAGTGTGGAGGCGCAGGACCGGGTCGGTCATCGCAGTGCCTCCTTTGCCATCTGTCTGGTCGGGGAAATGAGCCCCCTGTTCGAATACCGTCGCCTGTATCGCGAACACTTTGCGCTCTACTGCGGCCCATCGCATCCCCTGTTCGGGGTCGAGGGTCTGAAGGTGGGGGATCTGGCCGGTCATGCCTCGGTCACCTTTGCGACCGATCAGGCCTCCAATCTGCTGCGTAGTGTGAGTGACATGCGCGTTGCTGCCGGACTTGATCAGCGCATCGTGGGCTGCTCCTCCAACCTGGAAGAGGTTCGCCGCATGATCATTGCCGGCATGGGCATCGGGCCCTTGCCGGTGCATGTCATGCAGCGCGATGTGCAGGACGGCCTGTTGTGGCAATTGCCGCCGTATGCTGATCTGCCGCCGATCGATGTGCACGTGGTCTACAACCGGAAAACCCGTCTGAATCGGGCCGAGAGCAGTTTGCTGGACAATTTGCTGGCGGCTATCCAGGCCACCTCGGTGGCCAACAGGACCTACGGTAACGAGGCCAGGATCACCACGGGCGATCGGTAGCAATCACACCACGCTCAGGTCCATTAACCACAGTAGTGTGGATATCGTCGCGAAGGAACACACCGTCATGATCACCATGGCAGCAGCGTGCTCCTCCCCGGCGCCATAGCGCTGAGCCAGTATCGGATAGATGCCCATCGGTGGCATGGCTGCCATCAGGATGCCCGCCTTGGTCAGCTCGGTATTGCCGATGCTCAGGCCCAGGCTGGCCAGGCTCAGTGATACCAGCCAGAACAGCAGCGGGTGCAGCAGCAGCTTGCCCACACCCAACGGAATCAGTCGGCCACTGAGCGAGGTACGTGGCATACCGGCTATCGCACCGCCAATGACGATCAGCGATACCGCTGCACTGGAATCGGCAATGATATCGACCGGGCGTGCAAGCACCATGGGCAGATCAATGGCGCTGATGGAGACGAACAGGCCGGCCAGCAGGCCCAGCATGATGGGGTTGAGCAGCAGCCGCTTGCCGATGTCGGCCAGTACACGCCCGTTCAGCGCTTCCGAGCCGCTGCTGCGTTCTGCCAGCATCATGGTCAGGGGAATCAGCAGCAGGTTTTCCACGATGATGTTCATGGCAAGCGCGGTACTGGCCAGCGTCGGCATGAACATCAGCACGATGGGGTAACCGATGAAGCTGCTGTTCGGGCTGGAGGCACCCATGCCGGCGAAGGTGCTGTAGAGCGGTGACTGGCCCATCATCTTCGACGCCCACAGGTAGTAGGCGATGAACAGTGTCAGCGAGGCCAGTACATAGGTCAGTATGTAGGCCGGGTTGATGATCTGGCCCAGCGGGTTGTTGGCCACGGCTCGGAAGATCAGCGCGGGCAGTGCCAGCATGACCACATAGCGCGTCAGCACTTGCATATGGTCCTTGTTGAAGGCGTGGGTGACCACCATGGCGTAGCCAATGGCGATCAGCACGAAGATCACGCCCGTCAGAGAGAGAATGTTCAGCATGGGCAAGGGTGGCCGTGAGTTGTCGGCAGGCAGGACAAGGTGGCTGTGCAAGGGGCAGGGAAGAACCCGTCAGATCAGGCCGGAAAATTCCTGCAGAACAGTGGCATAGACGTCACGCTTGAAGGGCACGGCATGCGCCACCAGCTCGCTGCGAGGTAGCCAGCGCCACTGATTGAACTCGGGTATTTCCGTGGCGATATCGATCTGCTGATCATCGCCGATGAACCGCAGCAGAAACCACTTCTGCTGCTGTCCGCGATAGCGCCCGCCCCAGATATGGGGAATGCGTTCTACCGGTAGATCGTAGGGTAGCCAATCGCTGCTCTCGGCCAGAATGTCGACGCTGGTGGCATCGAGTCCGGTCTCTTCACCCAGTTCGCGCAAGGCGGCTTCTCGAGGCGCTTCGCCTTCATCGATACCGCCTTGTGGCATTTGCCAGGCCGGTTGTGGCGTATCGATTCGCTGACCGACAAAGACCAGCCCCTGCGGGTTCAGGATCATCAGGCCAACGCAGGGGCGATAGGGTAATCGGTCGATCTCTTCAGGTAACACAGTGTTCTTCCAGTGGTTCGGCACCGCCCTGTCAGGCAGGGCAGTGTTGACACTCGGACAGGCCCGGCCGTGAGCAGTGTCACGGCCGGGCCATCAAGGGCGTTGCGGGTATCAGCTACCGGGTGGCAGTGACTGCAGCATGGAATCGCCCAGCATCTCGGAGGTCGCAGCGCACAGAGTCCAGCCAAGATGTCCGTGGCCGGTGTTGTAATACACCCCAGGCCGCTTGCCAGCACCGACGCGCGGCATCATGCTGGGCATCATCGGACGAAGCCCGGCCCAGGGCACGATATGCTCGGTCTGAACACCCGGAAAGAAGCGGCGAGACCAGGCCACCAGCGGCCGAATGCGATTGTCACGGATATCGTAATTCTCGCCATTGAACTCGGCGGTGCCGGCAATACGCAAGCGATGCTCGCCCAGTCGGCTGGAGACCACCTTGGCATTGTCATCAAGCAGGCTGGTCCACGGAGCGGCTTCGCGGCTCTCGGCATCGGGTAGATCGATGGTGATCGAATAGCCCTTGACCGGATAGATATTGACCTTGTCGCCCAGTTGAGCGGCAAAACGTCGACTCTCGATACCGGCACAGATGACGACGCCATCGAACGACTCACTTTCCACCGTGTAGTTCTCTTCGGCGCTGTAGCTGATCTGAACCTTGTCGCCCTGCTGGGTGAGTGTCTGTACTCTGACATCGAACAGAAACTTGCCGCCGAGGCGCTGACAGGCCTTGGCCAGTCCCAGCGTGTATTTGTGGATGTCGCCGGTGGAATCGCTTTCGGTATAGAAGCCGCCATAGGGGTCGCCTTTCAATGCCGGTTCGATGGCGCGCATTTCCTCAGGTGTGACCGCGTGGCGTTCCAGGCCGCCCTTGGCCAGCATGTCATTGACTTTCAAGGCATGTTCGTAGCCCTTGCGATCGACGCAGATATGCAAGATACCGCGTTTTTCGTGATCGAAATCGATGTTCTCCTTCTCTGCCCAGTCGAACAGAAAGCCACGCGCGGCAATGGCCAGGCGGGTGGATTCGATGGTGTTGGCTTCGTAGTTGGGAATGTTTCCGACGAATTCTGCCATCCACGAATACTTGTGCCAGCTGGGCTTCGGGTTGATGAGCAGGGGAGCGTCACGCTTGAGCATCCATTTCATGCCCTTGATGATGGTGGAGAGCTGCGTCCACACCTCGGCGTTGGACGCTGACAGCTGCCCACCGTTGGCAAAGGACGTCATCATGGCCGCATAACGATTACGGTCCAGCACAGTGACCTTGTAACCACGTTGCAACAGGGAATAGGCAGTGGTAACTCCGGAAATGCCAGCACCAACAACCGCTATATGTTTCATGACGAATGCTCTACGAAAGGATTAGGGACAGGGTCGCACGGAATCCGGCATTTGGCCAGACAGGCATCTGCAAGGGCACCACGGAATGCGAGCCGCGATGATACAGCTCGCTCGGATGAATGTGCGTGTCGTTCACGCCACTGCTGCATGTCCGGCAGCGCGTGAATTGCGCATGAAGATGACTGCCACCAGGGCGGCACCGATTGCCATGACCAGCCAGTTGGTGGAGATCAACAGCAAGCCACCAATGGTGAGTGTCAGCTTGTCGAGACCAGTGAGTTCGGTTTTCAGATAACCGATGTAGGCAGCCGACAAGGCAACGATGCAGAGGATGCCGCTGATCAGAGCGCCGATGAATTCGATCAGGGAGAAGTTGACGAACAGGAGGCTGGGGGCATAGATGAACATGAAAGGCACCAGCGCCTTGCCCATCGACAATCGGAAGGCTGTCATGCCGGTTTGCATCGGATCAGAGCGGGCCAAGCCAGCAGCGGCGTAGGCTGCCAGCGCCACCGGTGGTGTCACATCGGCCAGCACCCCGAAGTAGAACACGAAGAAGTGTGTGGCTATCAGTGGGACATCGAACTGCGTCAGCGCCGGTGCGGCAATGGAGGCCAGAATGATGTAGGTGGGCGTCGTGGGAATGCCGGCGCCCATGATGATGCAGGCAATGGCCACGAATACCAGACCGAAGAACAGGGCCAGGCTCTGTTCAGACAACAGGCCGGTGAAGTCAGCGGCGGTAACCACCGCTGCCAGCGAATGAGCCAGTTCGACCACGGCTGCGGAGAACTTGAACCCGAGACCGGTAAGCGTGGTGATGCCCAGCAGGAAGCCGACACAGGCGCAGGCGGCACCAATGGCAAGCGCAAACTTTGCACCGTCTTCAAAACCGCGCACCAGACGCGGTGGCGTCAGTACGTTCGCGCGATCCATGTCCTTGTAGCCCAGTGCATGCATGAGCATCGGCACATAGGAGAAGACGATCGTCAGAATGATGCCCCAGAAGGCCGCCAGAAACGGGGTGTACTGCATCAGCAGCAGGGTCACCATGACAATCAGCGGGATGAACAGATGCCAGGACTTTCGCAGCACGGCCTTGAACTGCGGAATCTTGTCAGGTGCCAGTCCGGTGAGGCCCAGACGCTTGGCTTCCAGATGCACCATCAACATGATGGCCAGGTAGTGAAAGGCCGCCGGGATGATCGCGATCAGAATGATCTCGTTGTAGGGTACACCCAGCATCTCGGTCATGACGAAGGCCGACGCGCCCATGATGGGAGGCGTGACCTGTCCTCCGCAGGAGGCCGATGCTTCAATGGCACCGGCAAAGCGTGGTGTGAAACCGGATTTCTTCATCAGCGGGATGGTGAATGCCCCCGTGGTGACGGTATTGGCAATGGGAGAGCCTGAAATCATGCCGAAGAAGCCGGATGAGACCACCGACACCTTGGCACTGCCGCCCGAGGCTCGTCCGGCAACGATGGTGGCCAGATCGATGAACAGTTGGCCCAGGCCGCTCATCTGCGCCAGGATGCCGAACAGCACGAAGTGGAAGACATAGGTGGCAACGACGCCTACGGCCACCCCGTAGATGCCTTCGGTACCCACGAACAGGTGATTGATGATGCGCAGTATGTTGTAGCCACGATGACCGAGGATGCCGGGCATGTAAGGGCCCAGCAAGGCATAGACGATGCAGAAGATGCCGATGAAGGCCAGCGTCGGTCCCATGGTACGACGCGTGGCTTCCAGCGTCATGACGATGGCTATCAGCCCGATCATGTACTCCTGGGGGCGCGGGTCGCCGACGTTGGCGATGAAGACATCCTTGAAGAACACCACCAGATACAGGGAAAAGCCGGCTCCCAGAACAGCGAACAGCCAGTCTCTGGCAGTGATACGGCTGCCGGGCAAGCCTCGGCCCTTGATGGGCAGGGTCAATGCGATCAGCGCCAGCATGGCAGCACCGAACAGATAGGTCAGTGGCGAGGCGGGCAGTGATACCACCAGGTCATAGGTGATGTACAGGTAGAAGATGCCGAATATGACGCTGTCTATCCAGAGCCTGCGGGTCGGTTCTGCTCTCTTGCGTGGAAACACCAGAAATACAAGGCCGATGACGAAGGTCAGATGAATGGTGCGATGCACCACTTCGTTGAGCAGACCGAAACCTGCGGTGTACAGGTGGAACAGCGACAGCGCGACACAGGCGATGGTGACGAACAGGGCCGTCGGGCCAATCAGCTGTCGGAAGTTCGATTCGGAATCGTACTCGCGAACCAGCGCTTCTATCTCATCGCTCGTCAGTTCGTGATCATCGATCTGATGGGCTACAGTCTTGTCAGTCATGTGTGGGTTCTTGTGTACAGCCGGACAGGCGCAGAACGGTGTGTCCCAGGGTTGCCAGCTCGATGCTCTTCGTGTTGATCAGGAGTGTATTGTCATACTCGGACTGAACCCGCACGATCAGCTTGTCGATGGGTCGGTTCAACTCGAGTATGAACTTGCCATTCTCGTGGCGAAAGTCACTGGCGTCCAGCTCATTGCGCAGCGATGGCAGTCCGGCGCCATGGGCTTCGAATATTTCTGCCGTTTGTGTCATGGTATTGGCTGTCAGGCGGTACTGGTCGACAACCGGCGTGCCGGACACGGAATGAATGAAGCTCAGCGCAAAGCGCCCGGTGTCTGGCAGTTGATAGGTCTGCACGGCTTCATTCTCGGGGAAGGAGTACAGGCACAGACTGTCGGCACGCGCTGCGCTCATCGGTAATGCAAGGCTGACCATCACGGTCAGCCCTGCCGCAGCGTGCGCTGGTATCACTCGATACCTTTTTCGGTGTAGTACTTCTGTGCGCCCGGGTGTACCGGTACGGAGACACTCTCCAGAGCATTTTCCAGCGAGATTTCCTTGCCCTTGGGGTGAACCTGTCCCAGCGTCTCGGTGTTTTCGTACAAGGCCTTGGTCACGGCATAGACTACATCTTCGGACACCTCTTCATGAGTGGCCCAGATGGCACGTACAGCCAGGGTGTCGACATCGTTGTCCTGACCCTTGTAGGTGCCACCGGCCAGAACGGCATTGGCGTAGTAGGGTTGGCTTTCCTGCAGTCTGGTTATGGCCGGGCCGTTCAGAGGCACGATGCGAATGTCGTGACCATTGGCAAGGTCGGTAACCGATGAGGTGGGCGAGCCTGCGGTGATCAGTGAGGCATCGAGGTTGCCATCCTTGATCTTGTCTACGGATTGGGCAAAGGATGAAAAGTCTTCGGAGATGTCATCGCGAGCGATGCCATGGGCTTCGAGCAAGTCACCCAGCAGCTGCCACTGGCCAGAACCCGGAGAGCCGGAGGAGATGGACTTGCCCTTCAGGTCCTCGAAAGTCTCGATACCGGAGTCGGCCCGGACCACCAGTTGTACGGTTTCCGGATACAGGGCACCAATGGCTCGCACCTTGCTCTGGGCATCACCGTCAAACTGGTTGATGCCCTTGTAGGCTGCATCCAGAATGTCCGCCGCCACGAAGGCCGATTCGATTTCACCACGACCCAGCAGCTTGGCATTGGCAACCGAGGCGTTGCCGGTCTCGGCGGTGGCCGAGAGCTTGACGTCGGGGATTTCAGCGGTGTTGGATACCAGCTGTGCCAGCATGCCACCCAGTGGGTAGTAGGTGCCGCCCGTGCCGCCGGTGGCGATACCGAAGAATACGCGATCGGCAGCCACGCCTGCGCCGGCCATTGCCAGCAACAGTGAGGTGGCAGCTGCCGACTTCAGGATGGAACGTCTTGTGGGTTTCATGGGAAGACCTCTGAAAGGTTTGCGGGGGTGGAATGGGCCTGCAGGATCAACGGGCAGGCGACTGTATCTGATTGGCACCTTGTTCTGTCAGACGGATCAGCGAGCGAGCCAGCCACCATCCACAGGCAGGGTGATTCCATGGATGTAGTTTGCCTGATCGGAGGCCAGAAATACGGCGGCGCCTGCCAGATCCGATGACTGGCCCCAGTGACCCGCGGGAATGCGATCAAGGATAGCCTTGTTGCGTTCCGGGTCTTCACGCAGCGCTTGCGTATTGTTGGTCTCGATATAGCCGGGAGCGATGGCGTTGACGTTGATGCCCTTGGGGCCCCACTCGCAGGCCAGCAGTTTGGTCAGGCCAGCAACGCCGCTCTTGCTGGCGGTGTAGGAGGGGATGCGAATCCCGCCCTGGAAGGAGAGCAGGGAGGCGATATTGATGATCTTGCCGCTGCCGCGCGGCACCATGGTCTTCGCCACGGCCTGGCTCAGGAAGAACAGGGATTTCAGGTTGACGTCCATGACGGCATCCCAGTCCTCTTCGGTAAATTCCAGTGCGTCGGCGCGGCGGATGATGCCGGCATTGTTGACCAGGATATCGATTCTACCGGACCATTCCAGTACCTGAGAGACAATGCCATCAATGGGCTCAAGGCTTGCCAGATCGGCCTTGATGGCCAGGCAGTTATCAGGCTCGTCGATCAGTGCCAGAGTCTCGTCCATACCCGAACGGCCGACGCAGGCAACCTTGGCACCTGCGCGCGCCAGGCCGATGGCAAAGGCCTGCCCGAGTCCCGTGTTGGCACCGGTGACGATGGCGGTCTTGCCGGCGAGGCTGAACATGGCTTGTTGATCGTTGCTCATTTCAAGTCCTCCATGGCCACGAAATCCATATCGTCGAAATCCTGATTGTCACCTGCCATGGACCAGATGAAGCCGTAGCGGCCGGTACCGGTGCCGCTGTGAATCGACCAGCCTGGTGACAGGATGGCCTGTTGATCGGCAACCACCAGATGACGAGTCTCCTGAGGCTCGCCCATCAGGTGAATGATGCGTGTCTTTTCAGCCATGTCGAAATACAGGTACACCTCGGTGCGCCGGTCGTGGGTATGGCAGGGCATGGTGTTCCAGACGCTGCCATCGGCGATGAGTGTCATGCCCATGGTGAGCTGGCAGGATTTGCAGACATCCGGATGAATGTACTGACGCAGGACGCGTACATTGGCGTCGGACTGAGTGCCTAGCTCGATCAGATTGGCCTCGTCGGCCGTGATCTTTCTGATCGGGTGTGCGGCATGCGCTGGTGTGCTGATGAAATAGAAGCGCGCCGGTTCGGCGGCATCGTCACTGACAAACGAGACATCGACGCTACCCATCGGTACATACAGCGCATCGGTGCGTTGCAGTTCGTGGGTGCTGCCATCCACGATCACCCGGCCGGCACCGCCGATGTTGAACACACCCAGTTCGCGTCGATCCAGAAAGTTCGGCGAGCCGATCTGCTTGCTGGATTCGAGAGACAGCGCCGATTCACCTGGCATCGCGCCACCGACAACGGTGCGATCCAGATGACTGTATGTCATGCAGATCTCCGAGGGCTTGAAGAGCTGCTCTATCAGATAGGCTGCACGCAGCTCACTGGTATTGAAACGAGACGTTTCCGCGGGACTATTGACCTGGCGTATTTCCATGGTAATCGTTGCTGAGAGCAGTTTGGATTTACCACGTAGTGTACTGGTTTAAAGGCACCCAAGTGCACAGTGCCGCTATGGAATCGGCACTGCGCGCCTGCGGAATATCGGTTCAGCTCAGGTGCTTGCGAAAGAAGGCAACCGTGCGTTCTTCTGCCACTGCGGCCTGTTCCTCATTGAAGCGTGGCGTTGAATTGTTGTGGAAGCCATGCCCGGTGCCTGGATACACATGTCGTTCATAGCTGACGTCTTCGGCAATCAGCGCAGCTTCGAAATCCGGCCACATGGCATTGATGCGGTCATCATTTTCAGCGGACTGAATCATCAAGGAGGCGCTGATCATGCCAACCTGAGCGCTATCGGGTGCTGCCCCGTAGAACGGGACGCCTGCGGCCAGGTCTTCTCCCATGTGTACGGCCAGCTGATTGACCGTACCGCCGCCCCAGCAGAAACCCACGGCGCCCAGTTTGCCATTGGAGTCGGCATGCGCCTGCAGGAAGCGTGCGCTGTTGAGCATGTCCATGGTCAAGGCGCCCTGATCAAGGCCCTTCTGCATTTCGCGGCCCTTGTCGTCATTCCCCGGGTAGCCGCCGACCGGGTACAGGCCGTCGGGGGCCAGTGCCAGAAAGCCGAGCACGCCCAGACGTCGGGCAACATCCTCGATGTAGGGGTTGAGTCCTCGGTTCTCGTGAATGACGAGTACTGACGGGAAGGGGCCGTCGCCGGTGGGGCGAACCAGATAGCCCTGCATCTCCCCCGAGGTGCCGCCTTCGGAGGGATAGGTGACATAGCTGGGTGTGATGCGCTCGTCGGTAAACGAGATGGTCTGGGCCTGTGCATAGCGCGGCAAGAGCGCCTGCGCCATGGCCAGACCCGAGACGCCGGCGACGGTAATGGCGCCACAGCGTTTCATGAACTCACGGCGATCCATGTATCCGTGACAGTATTCGTCATAGAGATCGAAGATCCGCTGATCGATGGTTATCGACGTATCGTTCCCGGGCTTGTGGGTAGAAGGATGTTCTGTACTCATGATGGCATTGGCTCCATGTGTCTTTACGAATGCACTCAAGGTTGTGCAAGGCTTCCGATAGCCTGTCACCGCCATGAGTTCAATCAGGTTCTGTCAGACTCTGCCTGTGCAGTATGCGACAAGTGAAATCAACGATGCAATCGGGTTCTCATTACGCGTGGGCCGAGAATGGCATGACAAATAGTGGTATGTTAATTGGTATGACAAATATAGCTGAGGATGTCGCGCTTGCCGGAGTGTCGCCAGCAGGTGGCAGGCGACGATGAAAGCGTCGGTGAAAGGGCAGAAGCCCAGACTGGCCACCGAGATCGAAGAGGATCTGAGAACCCGGATTCTGGCGGGACAGCCACCGGTGGGTGAGAAGCTGGCGACGGAACGGGCACTGTGCCTGACCTATGGTGTCAGTCGCACGGTCATACGTGAGGCGATTGCCGGTTTGCGGGCGGCAGGATTGATCGAGTCGCGCCGCGGCAGTGGCCTGTTCGTGCGGGCGAGTAGCGTGCAGGCACCGCTCTGGCAGGCTCCGATGCCGGAAATGCAGGCAGAGATCGTAGCCATTGTCGATACCCTGGAATTGCGAGCAGCAGTGGAGATCGAGGCGGCTTTTTTGGCGGCAACACGGGCGTCACCCGGTCAGATTGCGCAATTGCGCAGCTGCCATCAGCGATTTGCAGAGGCGGTGGCGGCGGGTGAGAAAACGGAAGCGGCCGATTTTGCCTTTCATCAGGCCATTGCCGAGGCTACCAACAACAGTGCCTACCGCTCCTTCATGGAGTATCTGGGCAAGCGCACCATCCCGCGCAGCAAGCTGGGTCTGGAGACTACCGGTGAGCCTTACCGGGCCTATCTCGTTGATATGCAATCGGAGCATCTGGACATTCTGGAAGCCATCGAGCGCCACCGAGCGGAGGATGCACGAGAGGCCATGCAGGCGCATTTACTGGGTAGTCTGGAGCGGTATCGGGCTTTGTCGCAGTCCTGATTCTGAACTGCGCCATAAATTGGTATGACAACTATTGACACCAGTTGATTATTGGTAGTACATTCGGTCCACTCTCAATCCGACCGAAATCGACCATGTCTCCCGAAGAGCTCAAACGCGTCCTGTCCAGTGGACTCCTCTCCTTTCCCGTGACGCATTTCGATGCTGCCGGTGATTTCAATGAAGCATCGTATGCACGCCATATCCAGTGGCTGGACGGGTTCGGTGCAGCAGCGCTGTTTGCAGCAGGGGGCACGGGGGAATTCTTCTCACTGCGCAAGGACGAAGTTGTCCAGGTGGTCAGAGCGGCCAAGTCGGCGGCTCAGTCCACGCCCATCCTGGCCGGTTGTGGTTATGGCACGGCGATGGCGGTCGAGCTGGCAGGGGAGCTACAGCAGGCGGGTGCCGATGGTCTGCTGCTGTTGCCCCATTATCTGGTCGGTGCCTCGCAGCAAGGCCTGTACGAACACGTCAGGCAGGTCTGTCAATCGACCGATATGGGCGTGGTTGTCTACAACCGCGACAATTCCATACTGCAAGCCGATACCCTGGCTCGTCTTGCCGATACCTGCCCGAACCTGATCGGTTTCAAGGATGGTTCCGGCGATGTCGCTCTGGTACGCCAGATCTGTGTGCAGATGGGTGAGCGACTGGTGTACATCGGTGGCATGCCGACAGCAGAGCTCTATGCGGATGCCTACAACGCAATTGGCGTCACTACCTATTCATCCGCCGTCTTCAACTTCGTGCCGGAACTGGCGAATCGTTTCTACCAGGCCTTGCGCAGCGGTGATCAGTCCGAGACTCGTCGATTGCTGGAGGAGTTCTTCTATCCCTTGATGAAGATACGTGATCGTGAACCCGGGTATGCGGTGTCGATCATCAAGTCAGGTGCCCGACTGGCGGGTTTTGATCCGGGTTGCGTGCGTTCTCCGTTGACCGATCTACGTCCGGAAGAAGAAGCCGAACTGGCTGAACTATTCGGGCGTTTTTCCTGATTCCGACGCTTCGACGGTCCGACGGTCCGAGACCACCACCACGACCACCATCATTACAGCTGGAAACAGACGCCGATCCAGGCGCATATACCCAAGGAGAAGTGATATGAAAAAATTGACATTGGCAGCGTTCACCACCGTTGCGACACTGAGTCTGGCCGCCGGCCCGGCACTGGCCGACTACCCTGAGCGTGATATTCGAGTCGTGGTGCCATGGGGCGCTGGTGGTGGCACCGATGGCATCGTGCGCAAGCTGACAACCATTGCCGAGGGGCAGCTGGATACGTCGATGTACGTCGAGAACATCGAAGGAGGTATCAGTGCAACAGGGATTTCCGAAGTGATGAGTGCGCGGCCGGATGGCTACACGATCGGCATGTTGACCTACGACAGCGTCATCACCGTGCCTTGGCAGGCATTGCTGCCCAACTACAAGCTGGACCGGCTCAAGTTGATTGCGCGTGTCACCAGCGAACCTGATGCTCTGATTGCGGCAACATCGTCATCCTACGAGTCCCTGTCAGATGTGGTCGAGGCGGCCAAGGCAGCGCCGGGCAAGGTACGCATCGGCATGCAGAACATCGGGTCACGTCTGCACCTGGCTGCATTGCAGTTGCAGCAGGAAACTGGCACCGAATTCAAGCTGATTGCCTATCCAGGCGGGGCTGCGCAGCAGAAAGAGGCCATGCTCAATGGTGAGGTCGAGCTGGTGACCACGAGTCTGGGGGATTTCTCATCCTTGCTCAACGAAGACAGTGCCAGAGGCGTTGTGGAATTTTCCGACACGCCGAACCCGACCTACAGCGATGTTCCTACG
This sequence comes from uncultured Granulosicoccus sp., assembly GCA_947499955.1. Taxonomy (GTDB): domain Bacteria; phylum Pseudomonadota; class Gammaproteobacteria; order Granulosicoccales; family Granulosicoccaceae; genus Granulosicoccus. The sequence goes on along the minus strand of CANMQI010000003.1, from coordinate 390,371 downwards.
GCTGCCGCCGAAGATCTTTCACTGCGCATGGGTAGTTTCATCGTTGTGGCTGCGCCTGCCGGCGTATCCGATGAGGTGGTCGGCAAGATCGAAGCGGCGTACCAGTACGCTCTGGACAGTGATGAGTTCCAGCAATGGGTTGCCGATGTCGGTGTGACACCCAACTGGTTGGGCAGTGATGAAGTCACCACCTGGGCCAGTGACACGCAGGCGGGCATCTTCAAGCAGCTGGACGACTTGGTCTCCAGCGGCGTCATTTCCAGGTAATCCATCGAGGCGCAGCCGGAGAGACCCGCATGACAGGATCCAGAACATCTCGATGGAAAGGCATGGGGGTTCCGGCCGCGCTGCTGGTAGTGGCCATGATCTATGGCCGGGAAGCGCTGAACATCAAGGCGCAATTTGACGAAGGTCTGGTGGGGCCTGCGTTTCTGCCCCTGTTGCTCACGGCAATCGTGGTGCTCGGCTTGCTGGGTATTCTGCTCAAGCAGTGGCGCCTGTCAGCTTCCGCCGAGCTGGATTCATTCGACGAGTCTGAAGGTGAGGGTCTGTCTGCCGAGCATGGCAAGCCGGCCCGGGTTGCGCTGTCAGTGCTGGCCTATACCTTGATGTTCAAGCTGCTGGGCTATGTGCTGGCTACCGTGTTGCTGGCCTATGCACTGCTGACACTGTTCGAGTACGCGAGCGGCCAGACACGGCGTAAACTGGCCGTTGCAGTTTGCATGACACTGGTTTTTCACGTGCTGTTCAGCGTGTGCTTCAGTGTCCGACTGCCACTGCTGCCGAGTGTGCTGTCATGAGCTTTGCACAACAGGTGCTCGGCGGTTTTGCCGAAGTCTTCCAGGCCTGGAACCTGCTGTTCATGGTCGGCGGTTTTCTGATCGGCACCTTTTTCGGTGCCGTGCCAGGCCTGACGTCGGTACTGGCTATTGCATTGTTGTTGCCCATAACCTATTCCATCGATGTTGTGCCTGCGCTGATCATGTGCGCCTCCATCTTCATGGCCGGCATGTACTCGGGCAGCATTACCGCCACCACCATCAATATTCCCGGTGCACCGTCATCGGTAATGACAGCGCTGGAAGGCAACCAGTTGATGCGACAGGGCCAGGGCGCCAATGCGCTGGGCCATGCGGCGCTGGGTTCCATGATAGGCGGGACGGTAGGTGCCCTGTTGCTGATCCTGCTGATGCCGCTGGCAGCCGAAGCCACGCTGCTGATTCGCACGCCGGGGAAGTTCTCCCTGATCGTCTTCGCCATTGTCGTGATCGTTCTGGTACAGCGCGATGCTGCACTGAAGGCCATTGTTGCAACGGCTCTGGGCATGATGATTGCCACCGTGGGTATCGATGTCATGCAGCCCATTGCGCGACTGAGCTTCGATACGGCCATTCTGGTCGAAGGTATCGACATGATGCCGATCATCATCGGTGTGTTTGCGCTCACCGAACTGTTGATGCAGGCCAGGCCCGGTAGCGACGATGTATCAGCGCTGAAGGTGCGGGAAGTGGCAAAGTCCATCCGTCGTCGGGATTTCATTCCCCGGCTGGCCGAGGTGCGCAGAATCGGACTCTTCGCCTATCTGAAAGCCGCTGTCATCGGTTATGGCATTGGTATTCTGCCTGGTGTGGGTGGGTCCATGGCCGCGTTTGTCGCCTATGCCGATGCCAAGCGCAGCTCCGATACACCGGAAGAATTCGGGCATGGCAGTCGCGAGGGAATTGCAGCGTCCGAGTCTGCCAACAATGCCATGTGCGGTGGTGCCTTCGTGCCCATGCTCTCGTTTGGCATCCCCGGCGATCCGACCACCGCCATCGTGCTTGGCGTACTGGTCATCAACGGCTTGCAGCCAGGTGCCAGGCTGGTAACCCATCAGGCGGAACTGATTGCGCCGATGTTTGCCTCCTTGTTGATCAGCGCCCTGATGCTGATCCCCTTGACGCTGTATCTGCTCGGGCCCTGGTTCATCCGTATCGTGGCGATTCCACGTGGCATTCTGTACGCCTGTATTGCGGTTGTTGCCCTGGTCGGCAGTTATGTCGCAACGTATTCGCTCTTCCAGATGTTTCTGGCCGTTCTGTTCGGTGTGGTCGGCTATTTTCTGCGTCGTGCCGGATTCCCTGTCATCTCCTTGTTGTTGGGATTCATACTCGGCCCTGATCTGGAGCTCTACCTGCGCCGATCGCTGTCATTGAACGATGGCGACGCGAGCATCTTTGTGACAAGTCCTGACAGCCTCTTCTTTCTGTTGCTGGCGGCCCTGTTCATCTATCTGATGGAGGTTCGCCCCAGGCTCCGGGCGCGCAAGGCTCGATAGCGCTTCTGAGAAAAAGCCGCAACAATGATGGCCGACAGGGGGACAAGCTGCGACAATTGTCACCATGGAAGCTGTCATCGGATCTGGCATGGTGCTGTTGTTGGCGGTTGTCATTGGCGTGATGCGGATGACAGCCGCGGCCGCACGTCGCTTGGCTCCCGAGGCTCACCCGGTACGCCATGCCACGCAGGGCACCCGGCTTGGCCGAGTCCTCGAATCCTGGAAGGACTCTCAGGATTCGCAATCCGACTCCCTGTGTTTTCCACTGGGTGACGCCCGCGAATCGTTCCTGAGCAGAATAGGTCTGGCGCAGCTGGCAGAGCACAGTATCGACGCTCAATATTATCTGTTCCACGATGATGAATCCGGACGCGGCTTGCTGTCGGTCCTGATCGATGCCGCCGAGCGAGGTGTGCAGGTTCGACTCCTGCTCGATGACATAGACCTCAAGGGGCGTGATGCCTTGCTCGCAAAGCTGGCCAGCGATGTCGACAATCTCCAGATCCGGGTCTTCAATCCATTATGGATACGCGCGGTTCGGCCCCTGGATTACCTTCTGCGTTTCCCGCGATCGAGTCGGCGGATGCATAACAAGTCCTTCACGGTCGACGCCACCGCCTGCATCGTTGGTGGCCGCAATATAGGCGACGAATACTTCGGGGTCGATGCCCGTATCTCGTTTACCGATTACGACATGCTGGCTGCAGGCAAGGTGGCCAACGATGTGGTCACGCAATTCGATGAGTACTGGTATGGCGGTCTCTCCCTTGACTGTACGCGTCTGGTCGAGCCTGCCGAAGAGCAGCCTTATCGACAATGGTTGCAGCAGCTGAGGCAAGCCGGACAACGTTTCGTGCGCGAAACCGGTGAAGCCCGTGAATTGCCACCGGACCAGTTGATGCGGCACCGACTCGACGCCTGTAGCTGTAAGACCGAGCTCCTGTGCGATCCGCCGGAGAAGGTCATGAGCCGACTATTCGATACCGAAGGCAGCCTGGCACCGGATATCATGAAACTGATGCAGTCTGCGCAGGAAACCCTGCTGATCTCGTCACCCTATCTGATTCCCGGCAGCTGGGGGATGGATCTGTTTCGTGAGTTGCGCAAGCGTGGCGTCCAGATCACGGTACTGACCAACTCCTTTGCTGCCAATGATGTGTTGGCGGTTCATGCCGGGTATGTCGATTACAGAGCGCAGATGGTTGAGCTCGGCATCAGGATGTACGAATTCAAGCCTGACATCGATCCCGAGCAGCGACACCTGAAGTTGCTGGGATCAAAGCGCTCGAGTCTGCATGCCAAGAGCTTCATCATCGATCGTGAACGACTCTTTGTCGGGTCCTTCAACCTGGACCCGCGTTCCGCCATCCACAATACGGAGATGGGTATCGTGTTCGATAATGCCGGACTTGCCGGCAGGCTGCACGGTTCCCTGACTGACAGGTTGGGAGAAATTGCCTATCATCTGAAGCTGGGGGCGCGCGGGCAGCTGCAATGGGAGGAGCGTTCGGGCGAGAACGATACAACCCTGCATGATCGGGAGCCCAATACCACGCGATGGCAAAGACTGGGCGTGTACCTGCTGTCGTGGTTGCCAGTGGAGTGGTTGTTGTAGAATGAGTTTCTACTGTGAGTGCGGCACCAGCTGCCACCGCAGAGAAAGGTTGTAGCAGTAACGACCGGTCAACAAGAAGATCTATAATCGGGTGACGAAAGATGACTAACAAGGCAGAACTGAGCAAGGCTATCGAGGTACTGCGTGCCGAGATCGACACCCTTGAAGACAGCGATGAGCAGACCAAGGCACATCTGGCGCAGCTGGCAAGTCTGATGGATGATCAGCTTCATGGCATCGAGCCGGCTGAAGATGCATCGCCGGCGGATACGATGAAGGAACTCATCGAAACCTACGAAGCAAGATACCCACGTGTCACGGCCATGGCCAATGATCTGATGACGCGGCTTGCCGCCATGGGTATCTGATACTCATTGACGCATTGCATAGTGTGTCGAGATTGTTATGAATACTAGCGAGCTGGAGCTGCTCAACTGCGTCGAGGCGCCGGTATTCGTGTTGAAAAGTGATGCACGAGGGCGTCCGGTATTCGCCTCGATCAACGACGCTGCGCTGCGGATCGTGAATTTCACGGCAGAGCAGGCACTCGGCATGACGGCGGAGGATGTCTATCAGGGTGAATTGGGTAGCGTCATCTACCAGCGTCATGTCAGTGTGTTCGAATCGGGCGAGGAAAAGTCGTTCGAGTTGCAGTTTCCCATCCATGGAAGGATTCGTCATATACGAACCCACCTGAGACCGATGTCATGTGCCGATGGCAAGGTCACCGCCATCGTCGGCACGGTCAATGAAGTCACGGCAGAGCATGAGCTTCAGGATGAGCGCAGCCGAACGGTTGCCGTGACACGTGAGCTGGAAGCCTTCATCAGTCTGGCTGCCCACGATCTGCGCAGTCCGATACGCAATGTGAAAGCGCTCACTGGCATGCTGCAGGACGGTTTCACGGATCTGGGCGACGGCAAGTTGCAGGTTATCCAGAAGCTGGGCGAAGTGGCCAACCAGGCGTTGACATTGATATCCGATGTGCTCAACCACGCCGAGGCTACCGGTGCCACGGAGTCGATAGAGCAATTCGAGTTGGGAGCACTGTGCGAGGATATTCTGGCCATGCTCGATCCCACTGGACGGCATCGGGTGAACATCGATTCGCGATCGCTGCATGCCGACAAGACCGCCACGCAGATCGTATTGCGCAATCTGATCGACAATGCCATCAAGCATAATGCTGACAAGCCGATCTCGCTGCATGTGTCTGCGGCCAAACTCTACCAGGGATTCTTCCAGATCACGGTCAGTGATGATGGTGTTGGTCTGGATGATTCCACCGTGCGCTTTCTCAACGGCGCGGACCAGCGGCTCGGCAATGGTTATGGTTTGCTGGGTATACGCAATCTGCTGAATTCGCGTGGTGGATCGATGAATGCCGAGGAACCTGTTTCGGGCCAGGGTGCGACGGTGAGATTCGCATTGCCGGGAACGCTTGACGGGGAGTAAGGGTTGTCGCAGTGCCTTGCAATGAATCAGTTGCCCTGAGGCGCTGAATAGCGTAGCTGCACCAGCTTGCGGTATTCACGCGGCGTCATGGACTTGATCTCGCGAAAGTGCCGATTGAAATTGGCAACATTGTGGAACCCGACTTCGTGACAGATGTCGGTCACCGGCAGATTGCCTTCACCGAGTAGCTCGCAGGCATGCGAAATACGCAGGCGATTCAGGTAGCGGTTGAAATTGGTACCGGTGGATCGGGCAAAGAAGCGTGAGAAAGCGCTTTCGCTCATGCCGCTGACTCGAGAGACTTCTGCCAGTCGCAAGTCCTGCGCATGGTTCTTGGCAATATAGGCAGTAATCTGATCGATTCTGTCCCTGGCTGCATCGTTGTGGCTGGCCTCCGGCACACTGTTGCAAAGCACACGGTATCGAGTCTCCTTGCTGAGCATGCCCAGAAATTCGACCAGCAGTGAAATGCGTGTGACCTGGTCGCTCTCTATCATCTTTTCGAAGAAGCTCAGGGACTTCATACTCAGCGACTCATGAAACTCCAGACCCAGCTGGGAGCGCTCCAGAAGCGGTAGCAGGGTCTTCAGCTCAGGGACATTGGCTGCCATGGAAGCCACGAAGTCTCGTCTGAACTGAACCACGAAGTCGCGCAGCTCCAGTGTCTGATCGGGCGCCGCATCACTGATCCAGTTGTGCGGCTGCATGGGGCCGAGCATGACAAGCTGGTGTAGCTTGAATGTGCCAACGTGGTCGCCAACGAACATCTGGCCACTGCCTTCGACGATCAGATGCAACTCGTATTCATCATGACCATGCCAACGAACCAGTGGACTTGGTAGGCCGTGAGAAAATGCCAATACCGAGCGATCGTCAACCTCGCGAGGCTCCAGTTCGGGCGAAATCGGCGAATACAGGCCGTTGCTCATGATCAGAGACACTCTCACAGACGAATCCAGCCTTCATCATACACAGGCAGTCAAGGCTGGTACACGCTGGAGCCAACGCTGTAACATCGACAGGCAATGACTGTTGAATGATATTGGCTGGTGTCGGATCCATGAATACTGCATTGTCGCCGCTGTGAACCAGGTCACCGGGCTGTGTTAGTTACCTGCCTGATGGCAAGCTTTGGCAAAGGCGCGCGGTGGTAGCATGACGCGTTCAGTTCAACCACGCGCAGGACCCGATGGAACCATTCTATTCAGTAGCCGCCAGACGCATTCTGCCGGCAACACTCATTTGTATCAGCGTCGCATTGACAGCCTGTAATAGCAGCAATTCCAGCGAGCCTGCAACAGGGACGGACCCGGATCCCGATTTGTCGGTGTCCACGCCTGCGCCGGCTGCGGATGATGAGCCGATCCTGGAAGATGCGCTCTTCAATACAGCGTCCGGCTTTGTCGTGACGCGAGAGCCAGGGCCTCGTCTGGTGGTCGCTGAGGAAGCGGCTGATTTGACCGATGCCGACTTTGATCTGGGCTTGCCTGCCGCCGTGGTACAGGTGCCCGACGGACTGGATACCAGTGTCAACCAGGCGCCTTTCTTTGCGAATCTGCAGAATCAGGATGTGCTGGCTGGAGAGATTCTGGAAATCGTCTACCGACCGGAAGACCCGGATGGTGGTCTGCCAGGCATGTTCCCTGAAAAATTGCCGCAGGGTGGCAGTTTCGTCGACAACTTCGATGGCAGCAAGACGTTCCGATGGCAGCCATTGCAGGCGGATGTCGGCATCAATCGTTTCACGGTAACAGCCGTCGATGCCGAGAACGGCCAGTATCGAGTCTCGCAACCCTTGCTTATCCGCGTCAGTCTGCCGGCAGATCTGACCTCCATTCCCAATGTTGCCCCTGAACTGGATACCATCGAGCCGCACTATGTTCGTGTGAATGATCCTGTGGTCATTGAACTCAAGGGTATCGATCTGAACGGCTCGATTCCCAGCATCGAGGCCGTGGATCTGCCCGTTGGTGCGACCTTGACTCAGGACCCACGTTTCGAGGAAATATACGTTCTGAAGTTCGTACCGGTCGAGACAGGTCTGGCCAGTGTCGATGTCATCGTCAGGGATTCTGTCGATAGCAGTCTGACGACCGAGGAGACCGTGTCGGTTTCCGTGCTGTCAGCTGATGATTTTGAACACACCGGGCAGCCATTGCGTGAACTGGCGGCCAACAGGAATATCCAGATCGGATTTGCAGCACTGCAATCGTTCTATCACCGGCCCGATGGCGCTATCTATGCGCATGTTGCGGCTCGTGAATATGACATCGTGACGCCGGAGAATTCACTGAAGATGGATTACATCAACCCGGAACCCGGCCGGTATCAGTTTGCTGCTACCGACAATCTGGTTGCCTTCGCCAGGCAGAATGACATGACGGTTCACGGGCATCCGCTGATCTGGTATCGCCAGGTGCCAGATTGGGTGCTGAATGCCGAGGCAGGCAGTCGTGAGCTGCACATGACCGACTTCATTACCCGCATCATGAGTCGCTATCAGAACGATATCTCGATATGGGATGTTGTCAATGAGCCGATGGACGATAATGGCGAGCTGCGCGACTCCGTATGGCTGGAGTCGATGGGAGAGTCCTATATCGCCACAGCCTTGCAGAGCGCGCGTGATGTCTCACCACAAGCAACCCTGTTGATCAATGAATTCGACATTTCCATGGCTGGCCCCAAGTTCGACGGCCTCATGAGTCTGGTGGATCGCCTGCAGGCTCAGTCAGTACCACTGGATGGTATCGGCTTCCAGATGCATCTGTTCAGCAGTTACGATCAATTCGATGCCTTGCGGCAGAACTTTGCTGCGGTGGCAGACAAGGGGCTGGATATCTACATCACCGAACTGGATGTGTCACTCGACGGTGATGATTCGCTGGAAGATCAGGCCAGTGCCTATCGCCAGATCATGGAAATCTGTCTGCAGCAGCCCAATTGCAAGGCGGTGCAGACATGGGGGCTGACCGATCAGTATTCATTCCGCACCATTTACGACCCCTTGCTGTTCGATCGCTCGTATCAGGCCAAGCCGGCCTACTTCGCCGTGCAGGAGACGCTGCAATAACAAGGCTCTGATGTCGACTCCGGACAAATGTGCGGGATGACGTTTGTCCGGGTTCGCTGATGCAGTGTTCGCACGTTTGCCTTGCGGGTGTGTCTACCAGAGTGGGACTCAGGCAGTCAGGTGCAGCCCGCACTCGCGAAAGGCTTCGCCCTTGGTCGGGTCGAAGCAGGCAGGCCCTACCGGCAGGTCATGTTCCAGACGATATCGGGATACCGTATCGGCAGTCCATTCCAGTATGGGGGAGGCCTTCAACAGGCCGTTGGACGCGGTATGGAAGGTAGGCAGGCTACTGCGATGCGCTGACTGATAGCGCCGAATCGAACTGAGCCAGCCATCAGCCTGCAATGCTCGCAGAGCGCGCTGGAAGGGTTCGATCTTGACCTCCTGCGTGAATTCGGCATGTTCCGGGTCATCCAGCGCCGGTGGGAAGGTGATGGTGTGATCTTCCGGCTCGAATTTCTGGAGATTGAGTTCCAGTCGTTGCCGAAGTTTGTCGGCAAATTCCCGCGTTGCACGTGTGTTGTAACCGGTATCAACCCAGACAACCGGAATGTCAGCCTTGACCTGAGTGACCAGGTGCAGAAAGACGGCTGATTCTTCCGAGAACTTGGTGCTGACGATGGGGCGACAGGTGTTTTCCAGAGCGACATGGATGGCATGCCTGGCGGTTGCCAGTTGATGTCTGTAGTTCAGCTCTTCGCGTGTATCACTGACCATCGTGTTTGTCACTTTAGTATTGTTCTGCTTGAGAAAAGTATCGTCCAACGCAGAAATAGTCTCCAAGACTTTCTGGTTATAAGCTTATGCACTTGAGCGCATTCACGGCTTGGGCTCGTCAGAGGCGGATTGTTCACAGGGCCAGGTGCAGATCCTCACCGCCTTTCGCCGGCACGGCGCAGCACAGGAGTACTTCGTCGTCTGCCGTAAATGCCGATGGCGAGTTGCGGTAGCTGACCTTGCCACGGATGAGTCGGGTGGCGCAGCTGCCACAGTTGCCGGTGCGGCAGCCGTACTCGGGTGTCAGACCGTGGGCTTCGGCCAGCTCCAGCAGTGTCGGGTCGCCCTGATTCCAGCGCTGTTCGAAACCGGAGTCGACAAAATGCACGATGGCATGCTCGGCCTCATCCGTCTGTATGGTCGAGTCTGTCTGCACCCGGGTCTGCGACGGAGTGCTGTCACCGGCCATGCTCCTGCGGGTCAGGCTCGAAGATCCGAAGGTCTCGGCCTGGATACGGTGATCAGCTACGCCCAGGCTGCGAAGCTCGTCGTAGAGTGCCTGCATGAACGCGGAGGGGCCGCACAGCAGAAAATCGTAATCATCCAGTGGCAGGAGGCTGCGCAGCATGTCCGCATCGATGCGACCCTGTCGATCGTAGTGCTGGGTGAGTATTTCCCCCGCAGCGACCTGGCTCACGATGCGATGATAATCCAGTCGTGCAGGGCTGCCTTGTTGCAGCTGTCTGAATTCTTCGGCAAACGCGCGTTGCTCAGTCGAGCGACAGGCATGCAGTACGGTCAGGTGACGAACCTGTCGCGTCGATGTTGCGAGGTTGGCAAGCTGTCTTGCCATGGCAATCATGGGAGTGATGCCCACGCCTGCAGCCAGCAGCACGGCGGGGCGTGTCTCTGTCGGGTCGATCCAGAAGTCACCGGCGGGTGCCTTGATCTGGACACGGTGCCCCGCTTGCAGATGCTCATGCAGGTATGTGGAGACTGTGCCCCCAGACTCGCGCTTCACCGATATCCGGTAATGATCATCAGCGGGGGCCGATGACAAGGTGTAGGAGCGAATCAGCGGCTTGTCGGCGCCTTCCGGGGTGACTCGGATGAGCAGATGCTGGCCGGCTTTTGCACGAATCAGCTCGGCATTGTCGTCCGGCTGCAGGTGGAAGGAGCGAATGATGCTGCTTTCATCGACTACCTTCGTGACGCTGAAATTCCGCCAGCGGGTGCGCAGGGACTGTTCGCTCAGTGCCGCGTCCGCCACTTGCCAGTTACCCGTCATCAGGGTCGTGGGTGCGTAGTCCATGAAGCTTGAGCGGAACGGTAGGGCATCGCGCGTCCGTATGACTTGCTGCACATGGAAACGCCAACCCCGTTCCGCACCCTCGAAAGCCTGGATGGCAGGATCATTCTCGTCCAGCAGGTCCACCGTGCCACTCAATTGCAGGAGCTCGCCGCTGTTGAAGTCCACGAACAACAGGCCAGCCTTGGGATTGACCAGGAAATTGCCCAGCGTATTGAAGAAACGATTGCCGGAGTAATCCGGAACGGTCAGCGTATTGCCGTCGAGCTTGACGAACCCGGGTTTGCCGCCGCGGTGGGAGACATCCACACCCTCCTTGTCGGGCCGATCGGTGACATCGACGTAGCTGGCGACGAAAAAAGTGTCGGCGCTGGCAATCAGGGATGACGCTGCCTCATCCAGCGAGTTCAGGGTCTCGACCTGGTGTTCGGCGCCGATATGCCCGGGCTGGCGAATGTAATCGATGGAACGTCGCTGTATGTATTGAGGGCAATTGCCGAACGACTGATCGACTTTCAGTGAAAAACCACTGTCGGAGGTAGCGATCACATGCACGTTGACCCGATTGCGACGGCGCGTCGTCGGGTCCAGACCGATCAGGCCGAGGCGCTTGCCGACGACCAGAGAGCTTGCCAGCGGATCGCCGGGAAGCACCCTGGCCGACACATCGAGTCGCTCAGGTTCGGGCGAGTGCATGAAGCCGGGTTTGCCTGTGAGCAGAGAGGCCCAGGGGCTGCCATGCTCGTCGACGCTGCCCAGCACCACAAAGGGTAGCTGTCCATAGAACTGGCGGTGCTGATCGGGCATGAAAGCGCGAATAGCCTTGGTGGTAAAGGCGGCTACGGATTCACGACTGCCAGTTCGGGTTTGTAGTTCAAGCTCTCCCCAGTGAAAAGGGGAATCATCTGGCACTGTTGTCGTTGCTGCACTCATGCAAGCTCTCCCGTTCAAGGTTGTCGGATCAGGCCAGCAAACCGGCTTGGGTCGCGGGCATGGCCTTGAACCCTGGCAAGGCTTCGATATTGGCCAGCCAGCGAAGCACAGCGGGATAGGCTTCCAGCGAGACATTACCCTCAGGGGCATGAGCGGTGTAACTGTAGAGCGCGACATCGGCAATGGTAGGGCTGTCCCCAACCAGAAAATCACGTCCTGTCAGATGGGCTTCGATCTTCGCCAGGTAGCGATGCGCAAGAGCGTGGGTGAAGTCGATATCGAAGTCGGCATTGAACACCGTGTTGAGTCTGGCGGCTGCAGGCCCATAAGCCTGTTCACCCGCTGCCAGGGTCAGAAATTTCTGTATCTCGGCTTCCAGCCTGGCGTCAGTCGGCAGCCACGCCTGGGCGTACTGGCGGGCCAGGTACACCAGAATGGCGTTGGAGTCGGAGACCACGACTTCGCCGTCTTCGATGACCGGGACCTGGCCGACAGGGTTCAGTGCCAGAAAGGCGGACTGCTTGTGCTCACCGTTCGGTAGATCGACCAGCACGATGTCGTGATCGATGCCGGCCAGGTTGGCAAACAGTTCGGCGCGGTGGGAATGTCCAGAGAGTGGGAAGTGATGGATACGGATAGGTGTGTTCATGATGCGACTCCTGGTGAGCATGATTGATTGACGAGACACGATAGTAGTTAGGTGTCTTGAAAGGCGCAATGACCTGAAATATGGAATCATAATGTACAATCTGTGGATAATCAGAGTCGGTCGGACCACATCATGGATACCATCGAGGGCATGCGAACTTTCGTGGCAGTCGCTGCTGAAGCCTCGTTCACCGCAGGTGCCAGACGCATGGGCATCAGTACCAAACTGGCCAGCAAATACGTGCAGCAGCTGGAAGCGCGACTGGGTGCTCAACTGTTCAGTCGTACCACCCGTAGCGTTCGCGTCACCGACACCGGACGCGCCTATCTGGAACGCTGCCTGCCGCTGCTGGATCAGTTTGACGAGCTCGAAGGGCTGGTACAGGCAAGGCAATCGGAGCTGGCGGGCAGCATCCGTGTGTCAGCGCCGACTGCCTTTGGCAGTAGTGCCTTGCCAGCGGCACTGGCCTCGTTCCAACTGGCGCATCCCAAGGTCCGTATCGATCTGCAGCTGTCGGATAAACTGGTGGCACTGGTCGAAGAGGGATTTGACCTGGCCGTGCGCTTCGGACAACTGGAAGACTCCGCTTTCATTGCCCGACGTCTGTTGAACATGCGGCTGGTGGTCGTGGCCTCGCCAGATTACCTGCAGCGTGAAGGTGAGCCTGAACACCCGAGTGACTTGTCTGCTCATAACTGTCTCGAGCAGGATGTGGCCATCGCTGCCGATTTATGGAACTTCCTGGTGGACAGATCCGAGGTTCAGGTTCGCATCAAGGGAAGCTTTCGTGCGAATTCTCCGCGTGCCATTGCGCATATGGCAGCTCAGGGTCTGGGAATCGGTCGTTGTCCGAAGTACGTGGCAGACCCGTTTCTGCGCAGCGGTGAACTGCGCGTGTTGTTCGAGGAACATGAAGCCAGCACGCTGGCTCTGCAGGCGCTGTATCCGACAAATCGGCATCTGAACATTCGCGTGCGGGCCCTGATCGATCATCTGGTAGCGCATTTTGCCGATGCAGGGAATCAGGAAAAGCTGTCGCCGTATAGTTGAGGGTCAGAAGGCGAGAAAATCAGATATTCGCCCCCTTGGTGGCCGCGGATTGCGCCGTTCACCCGAAGGGTGTGGTGGGTCTCTCTTGATCGTTAGCCAAAGCATGAAAATACCCCGAATTCACGACACTCCGCGCGGTTTGGCAATTCGCTGGAACTTCTTTCGATACGCTGCGGGCGTTTGCCCTACAGTGCGTTTGAAAAGCCGCCGGAAAGAAGCGGGGTCATCGTAGCCGACCAAAGCCCCGATCTCGTCTACTGAATGCGCATTGGATCCCAACAACTGTTTGGCTTCTTCAATCCTGAGCGCTTGCACATATTCGATCGGGGCGAATCCGATTGCCGCTCGAAAGCGGCGCGAAAAGGTACGACCGTGCAGACCCGAATGTTCGATCATCCGCTCCACCCTGAGGAACTGGGACAACAGGTGGGGGACCTCATGCATCGCTATCCCCATATGGATATATGCGGTGGCTGCTGTGGAACCTGGGATGCACATCTCGACCAGATCGCGCAAAACGTGCAACGAACCCCCGCATTCTCGGACTGATCGAGTATAGAGTCAGTGCAGCCGACCGGTCTTTCAATGCTCTGGATGAAATTTTCAGTCTATCAATGCCGCGTTTCGATCAAGTAGCATGTAATGCATGATGACTGATACTCAAGGACGCAAGCTGATTGCCGTGGATTGCGATGGCACGCTTTTCGATTGGTCTGGGAAAATGCAATGACGCAGAGACTGGTGGCAGAAATCGTGTCGCGGTTGCGCAGCGAGATTCCGGATGTCGCCTTGGGCTGGGAAACGCGCAGTGGGAGCGGATATGGTGTGGCCGTCTATCTGGAAAAGCTGTTGGAGACAGTTGCACTGTGAAAATGCGCGGGACAGGGGCATCGAGTAGCTCGGAGATCAGAATATTTCTGCTACGACACGGCCAGACAATCTGGAACGTTGAAAAGCGTCTTCAGGGTCACAAGAATTCCGGATTGACAAGCGTGGGGCAGGGACAAGCCCTGGAAAACGGCAGGAAACTGAGAAAGCTTGTTCCGGAAGGTTGTCGAATCATGTCCAGCCCACTGGGCCGCTGTCGTGAAACCAGTGAAATCGTGGCAACCGCGCTCGGTCATGCACATGCCGATATCGAATACGACAGTCGACTGAAGGAAATCTCCTTCGGCAGCTGGGAGGGGCGAACATTGTCTGATGTTCAGCTGAAAGAGCCGGATGTCTACAGACGCCGCAAGGAAAATCGTTGGGATATTTCGCCCCCGGAGGAGAAAGCTACGCCATGGTTGCACAGCGACTGCAATCCTGGATGTCAGAACTCGAGGGTCCACAGACACTGATCGTGGTAAGCCATGGTTGTGCCGGACGAATCCTGAGAGGAATCTTCGCTGACATGGCACCGAGCTCGATCTACGACATGGATGAACCTCACGAGGCGATTTTCAAACTTGAAAACAAGGAGGTTTCCAGGGTCGACTAGTGGAATAGGCAGGCTGAACCTGTTTGTCTCTAGCGCTATCTTCAGGCGCAGTGTCAAATCTGCCTGTCAGTGGTGGAATCCGGATGGTCATGATCTTCCGTCAGACACAGGGAGTGGTCGGCCAGCACTTCCAGAATACGGCAATCACCGGCCTTGCCACCGCTGCACTCATCGAGCATGCGCTGCAGCTCCTGGCGGATGGCCTGCAGACGCGCCAGCCGCAGGTCGACTTCATGCAGTTGTTGCTGCACGATGCCATCAACCGGTTCGCAACTGGCCGTGGGTCTGTCAGCCAGACCGAGCAGCTGCCGAATGGCATCGAGTGTGAATCCGAGTTCGCGCGCATGTCTGACAAAACCCAGACGCCGAACTGAAGCCTGGTCGAATCGTCGCTGACCCCCTTCGCTGCGGCCGACCGGTGTGATGAGGCCGATCTCTTCGTAGTAACGTACCGTAGGGACCTTGGTATGGGTCAGTTTCCCCAGCTGGCCGATCGAATATTCCACTTTTTTCATCCCGAGGCTTGAAGCTCTAGTTACTAGAGATCCTATGATGTTGGTGTACTGATTGAAAGAGGTAGAGCATGGCTACATCGCACCAAGAGTCAGCAGCGTTGAGCGAAAGAGAGGCCGACAGTCAATGTTGTTCTTCGCAGGCCGCTGATGGCAGCAAGAGTGAGTGCTGTCCGCCGCCTGTTGCATCGTGTTGCGCGGGATCTGATGCTTCTGTGCCGGCGGCTGTCCTGCCGAGTGCGTCAGCGCAGGTGCAAGGTCGTGCCTTTCAGGTCTCCGGCCTCGATTGTATCGAAGAAGTACGCATACTGGAGAGAGCGGTTGGCTCACTGGTGGGTGGCAATGAACAGCTGGCCTTCGATGTCCTGAATGGACGCATGAGCATTGTTGATGGTGCCGAGGATGTCAGCGATAAACAGATCGCCGATGCCATTGCGGCAACTGGCATGAGCGCCACACGGGTGGGTGATCCGAGCGCCAGGCCGGTGGCGGATCACTGGAAAACGCGCATGACGATACTCAGTGGCGTGGCTGTTCTGCTGGGCATGCTGATTCATGTCATGGCAGCTGACGCAACGTTGAGCTGGACCATGGTCGTGAATGCCCATGCCGACACCGGTATGCCGCCGCTGGAGATCATGGCCTGGTTGCTGGCCACGGCTGCCGGTATCCGTTACGTGCTGCCCAAAGCCTGGTATTCATTGAAAACCCTGCGACCGGACATGAACCTGTTGATGGTCATTGCAGTGGTGGGTGCCATCGCCATTGGTGAGCTGTTCGAGGCGGCAACCGTGGCGTTTCTGTTTGCGCTGTCGCTGACACTGGAGAGCTGGAGCGTTGGGCGTGCTCGCAATGCAGTGGCTGCTTTGCTCGAACTGACCCCGTCCACCGTGCGAATCATCGACGAGCAGGGAAAGGAGAGTGATGTGCAGCCTGCCGATGTGGTAGTGGGTACGCGTTTCATCGTGCGCGCAGGTGATCGTATTGCGCTCGATGGCGAGGTGCTCGACGGCCTGGGCTCGGTTGATCAGGCCCCCATCACCGGTGAAAGTGTGCCGGTGCCCAAGGCGCCAGGGGATGAGGTCTTTGCCGGTACGATCAATGGTGAGGGCACACTGACCGTCAAGGCGACTCGGGCTGCGCAGGATACGGTACTGGCCCGCATCACTCGGTCCATAGGGGATGCGCATGCCAAGCGTGCCGATGCCGAGCGCTGGGTCGATAATTTTGCGCGCCGCTATACACCGGCTGTGATGATACTTGCCTTGTTGGTACTTCTGGTGCCGCCCTTGGCGTTTGGTGCAGACTGGCAGCCATGGGTGTACAATGCCCTTGTGCTGCTGGTCATTGCCTGCCCCTGTGCGCTGGTCATCTCCACGCCGGTCTCCGTGGTGGCAGCTCTGGCCAGTGCTGCCCGCTCCGGCGTATTGATCAAGGGCGGCACCTACGTCGAACTGCCGGCCAGGCTGGATGCGCTGGCACTGGACAAGACCGGTACGCTGACCCTGGGCAAGCCTGCGGTGCAGAAGATCGTGGCACTGGACGGGCGTAGCGAGCAGGCCCTGTTGGCCGATGCCGCCGCGCTCGAATCTCGTAGCTCTCACCCTCTGGCTGCGGCCATCATGCGAGCAGCCAGCGCACAAGGGATCGATACGGTTCCCGCCGATGAGGTGAATGTACTGGCTGGACGCGGAGTCCGGGGTCAGGTGCAGGGACGACAGCTGTGGATGGGATCGGCAAGGTTTGCCCGGGAGTCGCTGAGTGATGCCACCGAGACACTGGACCTGCTTGAGCAGCAGATCGTGGAGCTGGAGCAGGCCGGCAATACCGTGGTGGTCGTGGGGACGGGAGATCAGGCCATTGGCCTGTTGGCTCTGGCCGATGCCTTGCGTCCGGAAGCCCGGTCGGTCATTGCCAGGTTGCATCAGCAGGGCATCAAGGAGATTGTCATGCTCACGGGTGACAATGCCGTGACTGCCAATGCGGTTGCCTCAGCCGTCGGTATCGATACGGTGCGCGCAGGTCTGTTGCCGGATGACAAGGTGGCTGAAATTGAAGCGTTGGCAGCACGCCACAAGGTGGTGGCCATGATCGGCGATGGGGTCAACGATGCCCCGGCGATGGCGCGTGCCAGTTTTGGTGTGGCCATGGGCGCGATCGGCTCGGATGCCGCCATCGAGACGGCTGATGTAGCCTTGATGAGCGACGATCTGGAACGACTGCCCTGGCTGATTGATCATGCCCGACGCACCTTGAACATCATTCGCCAGAACATCGTGTTCTCACTGTCGGTGAAAGCCCTGTTCGTGATCATGACAGCGTTCGGTGTTGCCACCTTGTGGGGGGCTATTGCCGCCGATGTGGGTGCCACGCTATTGGTGGTTGGCAATGCACTGAGGTTGTTGCGGGCCGATGGCGCCGCTACTCCACCGGTACACCGAACAGCGTGATGGTTATTCCCATCACGCACAATGGTCCGCAGGATGCGGCCTTCAGACTGTTGCGCGGTTCTTGCCGGTAATTGACTGCGGCGATTGCTGCCTGTAGTGAGTAATAGAGGGCGAACGCCCGTGATGCATGGCTGATGATCTGGAAGACATCTGCGGTCCAGGTCAGTGTCAGGCCCAGCAAGACCAGCAGCAGATAGGCCTGTCGAGCAGACAGTCGCTTGCGGGTCAGTTCGACAAGCAGACCGCCGGATCCACTGGTGTCGGCAACAGCTGCGCTGAACTGCGCGCTCAGTGCGGCTGCCACCAGCAGCATGGACAGTATGGGAGACACAACCAACATCATGTCGATGATGGCGGTTTCATCCAGCTGCAGGGTATCAGCCTCGAAAACATAGCTCAGCAACAGGATGTAGGCCATGTAGATGGTCGTGGACAGAATCTGGGCTATTCGCATGGAGCGAATGCGGATCGCTGCGTTGTAGGTATTGCCCAGATAGCGCGACGTCTCGAATCCCTGCACGGTGACAATCAGCCCGAAAGCCAGAGTCAGGGCGGGCCAGCCGGTCAGTGAGGCGGGTGGGAAATGCAGTTCGCTGGCAGCGTTTCGCACGCCGAAATACATCACCAGACCCCAGAGCAAGCCACTGATGATTGAGCGAGGGGGTGATGATTGCTCGCCACAGGATGGCATTGGACAGGCGAGGAATGAACAGTACTGTAGCGGTTGCGACGACCACCCCGAGTATGGACCAGTCAGCCATTGGGCGAACGAGGGTGAGCCTTGTCACGCAGGTCGGTATTCATCCGTGGTTCTTTAGTGACAAAGTCGAACGATTATCATACGATATTGTACAAAATAGATAATGTACCAAGCGGTTATCCAAGAACAAGAAGATTCAAGAATCCGATTCATCCCGGTGCAGCAGAAATGATGCCGATACCTGTGATTCGATTCGGTCACGTTTGATGCCCCAAAGGCATACGCGTAGCCGATGTACAGGCATCGTCAACACAGTGCCGCTACTGACGCAGTTCAGGTCTGATCACCGGGAATTTCATCCAGACCACTTTTTTGGCAATTCGCTGGAATTGCCTCAACCCATGCCGTTGCTACGGCGAGAAGGAGAGTACTCACATGAAAATCAGGAATCTGGCGAAGGCTGTTGCGCTGGCTACTGTCGCGCTGGCAGTCGCCGGCCCGGCAAGTGCTGCCAAGACACTGCAGTTTGCTCACGTCTACGAAATCGCCACCCCTTACCATCAGGCTATCCTCAAAGCCGCCGAAGAGCTGGAAAAGCGTACTGAAGGCCGGTATGAAATGAAGGTGTTCCCGGCCTCTTCACTGGGCAAGGAAACGGCCATCAATGAGGGCTTGTCACTGGGTACGGTCGATGTCATCTACACCGGTGTCGGTTTTGCCGGCAGTTCCTACGGTCCTATCTCCATCAGTGACTACCCGTTCACGCTGCGCAGTCAGAAGCACTGGGAATCCTATCGTGACAGTGACCTGTTCAGCGAGCTCTCAGGTGGCTACAAGGATGCCACTGGCAATGAGATCGTAGCGCTGACTTACTACGGAGCACGTCACGTGACGGCCAACAAGCCGATCCTGACGCCTGCGGATATGGAAAACCTGAAGATCCGTGTTCCCAACGCACCTTCGTATCTGCTGTTCCCGGAAGCCACTGGTGCCAACCCGACTCCCATGGCGTTCTCCGAGGTCTACCTCGCATTGCAGCAGGGTGTGGTCGATGCACAGGAAAACCCGCTGCCAACCATCCAGTTCAAGAAGTTCTATGAAGTGCAGAGCAACATCAACCTGACAGGGCACATCACCAACTCCCTGATCACGGTTGTCGCCGGCAGCACGCTTGCCAGCATGGACGAAGCCGACCAGCAGATCCTGAAGGATATTCTGCAAGAGGCCGCTCTTGACGCTACCGGGCAGATCGTGCAGGCCGAAAGCGAACTGGCAGAATGGTTCCGCGAGCAGGGCAATACCGTCAACGAAGTGGATCGTGCGCCGTTCATCGAAGCCGTTCAGCCGTATCTCGTCAGCGATGACATGCCTTGGCCGGCCGATGTCTACGAGCGTCTGCAAGCCATCCAGGATGCGCCTTGATCGTCTGACAGCTTCATCAGGTTTGTAACGATGTCCACACCCGGCACTGGTTGCCGGGTGTGATTCTCTGTCCAGTGGAGTAAACCATGACAACACCCCCCAGCACCGAATCGACATCGGTGGACCTCGAGTCTGCCCAGTTCGACGAGGTGACCAACGATATCTCGGATGTGAAATGGACCGATATTCCGGTCCTGATCATTTTCTGGGTGCTCTTTCTCATCGTTGCCCTGCAGTTCTTTACCCGGTATGTACTGAATGATTCGCTGGCCTGGACCGAGGAGATAGCTCGCTTCTTTCTGATCTTCCTGGCCTTCGTCGGCTCGATAACCTGTGTGCGCAAGGGGTCGCATATCTATCTGGAATTCTTCTACCGCTATCTGCCTGTCAGCTTCATCAAACCGATAGCCCTGTTCTGCGAAATGGTGGTGGCGGTGTTCTTTGCGGCCGCCGGTTATTACTGCATCGGGCTGGCCCAACGGACATTTTCGCAACGCATGATCTCTGTCGACCTGCCCAAGGGGATCATCTACTGGGTGGTCGTGGTTGCCTGTTTTGCCATGGCACTGGTTGCCCTCATCAACGTATTCAAACTGGCCAGACGTCCTGCTGCAGAGATTGCCGCAGAGAAGCTGGACCCTTCACATATGGCAGGTAATTGAGATGGCTCTCACCTTGATGTTCGTGTTGCTGGCGCTGCTGCTGATTGTCGGCGTGCCGGTTGCCGTGTCGCTTGCGGGCGCGTCTCTCATCTATATCCTGATCGAGGGTCGACCGGCCGTGGTCATGATTCACACCATGATCAATGGCGTTGACAGCTTTCCGTTGTTGGCCATTCCATTCTTCATTCTCGCCGGTCACCTGATGAACACGGCGGGTATCACCAACAAGATCTTTGCCTTTGCCCGAGCTCTGGTGGGCTGGATGCACGGTGGCCTGGGGCATGTGAATGTCGGCGCCAGCGTCATCTTCGCCGGTATGTCCGGTGCTGCCGTGGCTGATGCCGGGGGACTGGGTACCATCGAGATCAAGGCCATGCGTGATGCCGGTTATGACACCGATTTCTCGGTCGGTATCACTGCGGCGTCGTCGACCATCGGTCCCATCATTCCGCCATCGCTGCCATTGGTCATCTACGGCGTCATGGCATCAGTATCCATTGGTGAACTGTTTGCTGCAGGTCTGATTCCGGGGCTGTTGATGGCCGTGTCACTGATGATCATGGTGGCCTGGTATTCACGCAAACGTAATTATCCGCGTGATGCAAAGTTCGAGCTGTCTCGTCTGGCAACCACGTTCAAGTCAGCCTTCCTGCCGCTGCTGACACCGATGATCATCATCGGTGGCATCGTGACGGGTGTCTTCACGCCAACCGAATCAGCCGTTGCTGCCGTGGGCTATGCCCTGTTTCTTGGCCTGGTGGTCTATCGAACGCTGACCTGGAAACACCTGGTGCGGGTATCCATGGATACCATCGAAACCTCGGCTGCCATTCTGATGATTGTCTCGGCCGCGTCCATCTTTGCCTACATACTCACGGCCAATCAGGTAGCCGCATCGCTGGGTGATTTCCTGCTGGGCATCTCGGAAAACAAGAATGTACTGCTGGTCATCATGATGCTGCTGGTTCTGGCCATCGGTCTGTTCATGGAAACCATTGCTGCCATTACCATTCTGGTACCGGTGCTGCTGCCGATTGCCAATCAGGTGGGTATCGACCCGGTTCATCTGGGCATCATCGTCATTCTGAACCTGATGCTGGGTCTATTGACGCCACCGGTGGGCATGGTGCTCTATGTGTTGTCACAAGTGTCGGGGGTGCGCTTCGAACGCTGCGTGACGGCCACCATGCCGTTTCTGGTGCCGCTGATCATCGTGCTGTTCATGGTCGTGTTCATTCCGGACCTGGCCTTGTGGTTGCCCACGATGTTCTATCGATAATAAGGCAGGAGCCGTTTCCGGCAACAATCGGCGAGTTCCGTCGGTGAGAAAAGGAGCGAGTATTGCGTCAGGCGATACTCGCTTTTTTTGTTTGAGGATCGTGATCCTGCCTGACCAGGAGTAGTGGCCTGCAAATCCGATATGACATCATCTCGAAAAACAATCGGCGTTGCTCACACGAATTGTGATGGGGTTCGTATTGTACTGTTATAGTGATTATCCGATGTCTGCTTTACTCGGTGTTCGGCAGTTACCGCTGCCTGCAGAGAAAAACAACAGGAGAGGATAATCATGAAGACGTTTTCAGTCATGCTGGCCGGTGGGGTCGTAGCTGCATTGATGATATCGCCGGAATCTCAGGCAAAAGTCGAGCGTTTCGATGTGATCGAGTCAGGGCCTGCCTTCGAGGGTAGGGAGTTCGGTGAGGTGGGGGGCTATCAGCGGATCGATGCGGTTGCTCATTTCGCCATCGACCCGGACAGCAAGCGAGGCAGGATGATCGTGGATCTGGATCATGCCCCTGTCGGTGACGACGGCCTGGTACGTTATTCCACGGAAGTCGTCATTCTGCGTCCAGCGGATGAAGGCAAGGGGAGCGGAGTGCTGCTTCATGATGTGCCCAACAGGGGCCGCGCCATCAGCTTCACGCTGCTTGAAAGAGCCGAGGGGAGTACGCCACCCGTGACGGCAGACGGTGGTGGTGACGGCTTTCTGATGGAGAAAGGTTATACCATCGTCTGGAGTGGCTGGCAGACCGGGTTGCCGGAAGAGGGGTTGGAGCTTTCCGTGCCGACTCTGGAAGGCGTGACCGGACCGAGCCGCGAGGAAATCGTTTTCGACGAGGTGGGTACAACAGGTACTCTGAAGCTGACCTATCCGGCCGCCAGTACGAATCCGGATGAAGCCTCACTGTCTGTACGGCAGTACCCGAGCGATCCGCGCTCTACAGCCCCCGGACTCGGTTTTCGCTATGTCTCCGAGAACGAGGTGGAGATTGCACGGCCTGAAGGGCTGGATGCGGGAGCAATCTATGAGTTCATCTACCCGGCCACCGATGCTCTGCCAACCGGGCTGGGATTTACGGCCACCAGCGACCTTGTCTCCTTTCTTCGTGGTTACGAAGGTCATGACATCGAGAGTCCTCTGACGCAAGTCGATGCCGCTGTCGCACTCGGTATCTCGCAGTCGGGTCGCTATCTACGCGATTTTGTCTACCAGGGCTTCAATGCCGATGAGGCTGATGCACAGGTCTTCGATGCGGTAATGCCCTACATTGCCGGGTCCCGGAAAACCTACGTGAACTATCGATTCGCCCAGCAGGGTCGCTATTCACGTCAGCACGAAGATCACGATGTTCAGGGCGACCAGTTCCCGTTCTCCTACGTCGAGGTTGAAGATCCGATCAGTGGGCGCAGCGATAGTATCCTCAGTGTGTGTGCAGCGACGGATACCTGCCCCAAGGTGATGCATACCGACACATCAACCGAGTTCTGGCAGGCGCGTGCGGCGCTGGTGTCGACGGCACCCGATGGTACTGCGCTGGAAATGCCCGATAGCGTCAGGTTGTATTTTCTGGCAGGACTGCAACACTTCTCGCCCTTTTCGGCACAGAGCTCGGTTGGCGATCTTTGTCGATATCCGTCCAACCCGATTGCACCAACACCTGTGTTGCGACATCTGGTGGCGGCCATGGCTGACTGGGCACGCGACGGTACGGCGCCACCTGCATCGCGGTTTCCCACTGTGGCAGACGGAACGCTGGTACCTCTGAATGAACTGGCGTTGCCGGACATGCCAGAGGACGACCTCATTCCGGTCTACAACGAACTGCGACTGCGTGATCACAGTGCCATTCCGCCCATCGGCGGACAAGCCTATCCGGTATTGGTGCCACAGGTCGACAAGGACGGCAATCCTATGGGGGGCGTTCGTCTGCCACGAGTTGCAGCACCGCTGGGTAGCTACTGGGGCTGGAACATTCGTAACGATGGCTTTGCTGGCGGAGCCTTGTGTGGTCTGACTGGCAGCGCCATTGCTTTTTCGGCATCATCGGTAGATGGTGACGAGCGGGTTGGTGTTGCCGAGCGTTATGCGGATGAGGAGGCCTATGTCGCTGCCGTGCGTGAAGCGGCTCAAGGTCTGGCCAATGACGGGTACATGCTGAGCGATGACGTGGACATGGTCGTGACACGCGCAGTTGAAGACTTCCGCGCTGTCGGTCAGTAAGCGAGTCCGCAGTCGTCAAGGCGTGGTCGGTGGTTCAGGGATACTCCGGCCGCGCCTTCAGCGTGATCAACGGTCGTTCCCGGAACGGTTTCAGGCGTTGATGCGTTGCTGGGTGTCTGGACAATTCACGGTGTTGCGACTAACGTGATTCCTGCCACGACCTCCGTGTTTCCGATGGGGTAGTAGTGGTATTACATGACGATACGCAAGGGAATTTTCCATGTCCAGTGATCCGCTGTTGCAGCCGTATACCCTGAAACACCTGGTTCTGAAAAACCGCATCATGATCACCAGTCATGAGCCGGCCTATCCGGAAGAGGGAATGCCCAAGGAGCGCTATGCGGCTTACCATGCGGAGCGGGCGAAAGCCGGTGTGGCCCTGACCATGACGGCAGGCTCAGCGGCCGTATCGAAGGACAGTCCGCCGGTGTTCAACAATATTCTGGCCTACAAGGACGAAGTGGTTCCCTGGATTCGGAACCTGACGGACGCCTGTCACGAGCATGACTGTGCCGTGATGATCCAGCTCACCCATCTGGGGCGTCGCACCGGTTGGAACAAGGGTGATTGGTTGCCGGTGATTTCACCATCACATCGTCGAGAGCCGGCCCACCGCGCCTTCCCCAAGAAGATCGAGGATTGGGATATCCAGCGTTTGATAAACGACTATGCGGATGCGGCTGAGCGCATGCAGGCGGGTGGTATGGATGGTATCGAACTGCAGGCCTATGGCCACTTGATGGATCAGTTCTGGTCACCGATTACCAACTCACTGGACGAACCGTACGGTGGTGATCTGAAGAACCGGGTACGTTTTACCATGGAAGTGCTGCAGGCCGTGCGCGAGCGTGTC
The DNA here is from genome assembly GCA_947499955.1 of uncultured Granulosicoccus sp. Taxonomy (GTDB): domain Bacteria; phylum Pseudomonadota; class Gammaproteobacteria; order Granulosicoccales; family Granulosicoccaceae; genus Granulosicoccus. The sequence goes on along the minus strand of CANMQI010000003.1, from coordinate 365,666 downwards.
GGTCCGGATTTCATCGTCGGTATGCGTTACACCGCTGATGAGGTGCACAAACATGGTTTGACGGAGGAAGATGGCCTCGAGATATCCAGAATGCTTCGTGACAGTGGCATGGTGGATTTTCTGAATGTCATCCGCGGACGCATCAATCACGATGCAGCCCTGACCGATGTCATACCGATACAGGGAATGCCGAGTTCACCGCATCTGGACTTTGCCGGAAGAGTTCGCAAGGAGACCGGCATGCCGACCTTTCATGCGGCGAAGATCCCGGATATTGCCACCGCCAGGCATGCCATCGCCGAAGGCCTTCTGGATATGGTCGGCATGACGCGCGCGCATATCGCAGATCCGCATATCGTGCGCAAGATCGTGGCGGGTCGTGAGCATGACATCAGGCCTTGTGTCGGCGCTAATTATTGCCTGGACAGAATCTATCAGGGCGGTGAAGCGCTATGTCTGCATAATGCAGCGTCTGGTCGGGAATTGAGCATGCCGCACGATATACCCAAGGCTGCGCACCGGAAGAAGGTCGTGGTGGTGGGCGCAGGACCTGCGGGTCTGGAAGCGGCACGAGTCGCCGGCGAACGAGGGCACGAGGTGACGGTTCTGGAAGCTGCGCCTGAAGCGGGTGGCCAGATCCTGCTGAGCGCAAAGTCGAAACGTCGGCAGGACATGCGCGGTATTGTCGATTGGCGCCTGCAGCAATGCGAAGCGCTGGGTGTGCAATTCAGATACAACCTCTACGCCGAAGCTGCCGAAGTCTGTGCAGAGAGTCCGGATGTCGTCATCATTGCCACCGGTGGCTGGCCGGATACGCAAGTACTGGAAACTGGCAACCATCTGGTCGTGTCCAGCTGGGATATCATCTCCGGCAGTGAGACGCCGGGAGAAAACGTGCTGATATTCGACGACGCGGGCGATCATCCGGCATTGCAGGCCGCCGAAGTCATTGCCAATACCGGTGCCAAGGTCGAGATCATGACGCCCGATCGCAGTTTTTCACCCGATGTCATGGCCATGAATCTGGTTCCCTACATGCGCAGCCTGCAGGACAAGGATGTGACATTCACCGTCACACGCAGGCTGATGGATGTGGAGCAGGACGGTAACAAGTTGAAGGCGGTGATCGGCACGGACTACAGCGACTTCCGTGATCACAAGTATTACGACCAGGTGGTGATCAACCATGGCACGCTGCCCATGGAAGACTTGTATTACGAGTTGAAACCACTGTCCTTCAATCTTGGAGCTGTCGATCATGATGCGCTCATAGAGGGCCGGGAGCAGGACGCCGCAGTGAATGCCGACGGTGCTTTTCAGTTGTTCAGGATTGGTGATGCGGTATCCGCACGTAATACTCATGCTGCGATCTACGATGCATTGCGTCTGGTGAAGGATATCTGAGCCTGCCGTGAGCTGCTCTGCGGGTTCAGCGGTGTACCAACAGAGATAGAGGTTCGGCAATCACGCCCACCATGATCGTGATGCACAGATCCGTTGCAATGGAAAACTGGATGAATATCCTTGATATTGGACAAAATCCAATATATGATACGTTTTCGTCTGACGGGAGCCTAGTGTGAGCACATCATTTCTCAACCATATTCAACAGCAACTGGTCGATATCGAATCGGCGGGTCTGCTCAAATCCGAACGTGCAATTGTCTCGGCCCAGTCCGGGCGTATATCCGTCACGGTTGACGGCGTACAGAAGGATGATGTCATCAATCTGTGCGCCAACAACTATCTGGGTCTGGCCAATCACCCGGATCTGATCAAAGCCGCCAAGGGGGCGATGGACGAGCATGGCTATGGCCTGGCCAGCGTGCGTTTCATCTGTGGCACCCAGGATATTCATCAGGAACTCGAAGCACGCCTTGCCAGTTTTCTGGGCAAGGACGACGCCATTCTGTTTGCCGCCTGCTTTGATGCCAACGGCGGCTTGTTCGAACCCTTGCTGGGGCCCGAAGATGCCATCATTTCCGACTCACTGAATCATGCCTCCATCATTGATGGGGTGCGCTTGTGCAAGGCTCAGCGCTACCGCTATCGCAACTCCGACATGGACGATCTGGAACTGCAACTGCGCACCGCCCGGGAGAAGGGTGCCCGGTTTATCATGATCGCCACCGACGGTGTTTTCTCGATGGATGGTTTCCTGGCAAAACTGCCTGAAATCACCGAGTTGGCGGAACGCTATGACGCCTTGGTGATGGTGGATGATTGCCATTCCACCGGTTTCATGGGACCCGGCGGTCAGGGAACAGCAGCGCATTACGGTGTCAATGACAAGATCGATGTGCTGACCGGTACGCTCGGCAAGGCACTCGGTGGTGCCATGGGAGGCTATATCGCCGGGCCGCAGGCCGTCATTGATCTGCTCCGCCAGCGTGCCCGACCCTACCTGTTCTCCAACTCCCTGGCGCCCGCCATCGTCGTGGCCTCCATCGAAGCTCTGCGGCTGGTGGAGCAGGGTGACGAATTGCGCAAGACACTGTTCGACAATGCGCGCTATTGGCGTGACGGTCTGACTTCACTCGGCTTCACCCTGGCCCCCGGTGAGCACCCGATCATTCCCGTGATGCTCGGCGAGGCTCAACTGGCCCAGAATCTTGCGCGTGAACTATTCGAGCGTGGTGTGTATGTGTCAGGATTTTTCTTTCCGGTTGTACCCAAGGGGGAGGCTCGTATCAGAACGCAGATGAGTGCCGCGCTGACGAAGGACGATCTTGACAAGGCATTGACAGCGTTTGCAGAGGCAGGCCGGAAGGTCGGGGTGATAGGGTCGTGAGTATCGAAGCACTGCGTATGAAGGCACTGGTCAAGGCACAAGCCACTGAGGGCTTGTGGATGCAGGAAGCTCCGGTGCCACAGATTGGTGCCAGTGATGTGCTGATCCGCATCAACAAGACCGGTATCTGCGGCACTGATGTCCATATCTGGAAGTGGGATGACTGGGCGGCCAGAACCGTACCGGTGTCTCTGACCATCGGGCATGAATTCGCGGGTGAGATTGTCGAGATCGGCAGTCACGTCGAGGGTCTGACGGTGGGTCAGCGTGTCAGTGGCGAGGGTCATCTGGTGGGCCGAAAATCGCGTCAGTCTCGCGCCGGGAAATTCCATCTTGATCCGCAGACACGGGGTATCGGTGTGCAGGAAAATGGCGCCTTCGCCAAGTACCTGCGTCTGGACGCCTTCAATGTGGTGCCCTTGCCGGATGATATCAGCGATGAGATGGGGGCCATTCTGGACCCTCTGGGCAATGCGGTACACACGGCACTGAGTTTCGATCTGATCAGTGAGGATGTCCTGATTACCGGTGCCGGACCTATCGGAATCATGGCAGCGGCTGTCGCTCGGCATGCCGGTGCGCGCCATGTCGTGATCACCGATGTGAACGATGAGCGACTGGCACTTGCCGCCACGGTTGCCGACGTGATTCCTGTCAACGTTGCCAGGGAAGATCTCAAGGATGTCTGTGCCAGACTGGGTCTGACAGAAGGCTTCGATGTCGGACTGGAGATGTCGGGCAATCAGGTGGCACTGGATCAGATGGTGGAGTCACTGGTCATGGGTGGACGTATCGCCATGCTGGGTATTCCACCCGGAAAAAGCCCGGTTGACTGGTCACGTATGGTGTTCAAGGCCTTGACGGTCAAGGGTGTGTACGGGCGAGAGATCTTCGAGACCTGGTACAAGATGATTGCCATGTTGCAAAACGGTCTGGATGTCTCGAAAGTCATCACTCATCGTTTTCCGGCAACGCAGTTCGACCAGGGTTTCGCTACCATGATGGGGGGTTCCAGCGGCAAGGTGGTGCTGGACTGGGCCGACGTGTGAATGAGGATATCTCGGCGCGCCTGGCTACGCGCCTGAAGGAAGCCCGGAAATCCCGTAGTCTGAGCCTGGAGGCTCTGGCGCGGCTCTCGGGCGTCTCCCGCTCGATGCTGTCGCAGATCGAGCGTGCCGAAAGCAGTCCCACGGTTGCCATACTGTGGAATCTGACTCAGGCCTTGAATATCGATTTCTCCGGCTTGCTCGATGGCGGGCCAAAGGAGCGCAGTCCGATACGTGAAGTGATACGTGCGGATCAGACACCGGTCATTCATTCTCAGGGACAAGGTTGTAGAATAAGGATTCTCAGTGCACCCGAGACGGTCGGGGAAACGGAAATCTATGATCTGGTGTTCGACGCCGATGGCGTGCTGGACAGTGAGCCTCATCGTTCCGGGTGCATGGAAAATCTGACGGTGTTCAATGGCACACTGACGGTAACCGCCGATGGTGTCTCGGAGGTGGTCAACGAAGGAGATACGGTTCGCTATGTCGCCGATCGACCACATTCGATACGGGCAAATGGACAGGCGGGTCGTGCCCTGTTGATAGTCACCGGCTCATGACAGAGCAATCAAACAGGCTGAAGAGGAAGACATGAAGACAATCGGTATCATCGGGGGAATGAGCTGGGAATCCTCGGCCTTGTATTACAAGGCCATCAACCAGGGGGTCTCCGAGTCCCTGGGTGGGCTGCATTCGGCATCGTTGATTCTGTACAGCGTCGACTTTGCGCAGATCGAGACGTTGCAGCATGCCGGGGACTGGGACGCTGCCGGCAGGCTGTTGAATCAGGCTGCGAAATCCTTGCAGGCAGCCGGTGCGGATTTTCTGGTCATTGCAACGAATACGATGCACAAGGTGGCCGATCGAGTCCTGGACGGTATCGAGCTGCCATTGCTGCATATCGTGGACCCGACGGCAGAAGCACTGCTGCAGGCAGGTCACAAGCGGGTCGGTCTGTTGGGTACCGGATTCACGATGAGCGATGAGTTCTACAAGGGTCGCATGCAGCAGAAATTCGGACTCGACATCCTGGTGCCGGACGAGTCTGATCAGGCTCAGGTACACCGCATCATCTATGAAGAACTGTGCCTGGGGAAGATCGACGCAGCGTCCAGAGAGCTCTACCTGCAGGTGATCGATCGCTTGCGCGCTCGAGGGGCAGAGGCGGTCATCCTCGGCTGTACCGAGATCACGCTGTTGATCGATCAGCCACACACGACGATGCCATTTTTCGATACGACGGCGCTGCATGCGGCTGCCGCAGTGGCCAGATGCCTGAGCGACGATTGACGCTTGTTGGACGAGCGACTATCTACAAGGTCAGCGTATCGAAGTACTCCACCAGAGCGTCGATGACCGTGCGCGTGGTGCGTGGCATGTGTTCTCGCGAATGATAGACGACATGTATGCCCATGGGCGGGGGCGGATAGTCCGGCAGCAGCTCGACAAGTTCTCCGGTCTGCAGGAAGGATCTGACAGCGTAGCTGGGTAGCATTGATACACCACAGCCTGCAAGCGTTGCACGAAGCAGTGACCCTGAACCGTTGGCGCTGAAGTTGCCCGACACGGATACCGATTCCAGCGTGTCCTTGTTGCCGAGCCGCCAGATACCGTCTTCAAAATAGGAATAGGTCAGACAGTTCAGTCTGCCGAGGTCCTCAGGGCGTGTTGGCGCCGTAGTCGATTGTAGATAGGCAGGGCTTGCGCATATCGTGGACTCGCAGTTTCCAAGCTTCCGCGAGATCAGGCTCGGATCGAGTTCCTGAGCGATTCTGATGGCCAGGTCGATACGGTCTTCTACCAGATCGACCCGTTGATCGGCAATATGCAAGTCGAGAACAATGGTCGGATAGCGCTGATGAAGTGCCTTGACGAAGTCGGGAACCAGGATGTCTTCAGCCACGAATTGTGAGCAACTGATACGAATGACGCCGGAAGGTTCACTCGTGGAGCTGCTTGCCAGGGCGGCGAGTTCCTCAGCTGTACGCAGTAGTTGTCGACAATGTTCCAGAACGATTTCACCGCTGCTCGTCAGTGACAGTCTGCGGGTGGAACGGTGCAACAGGCGTGCATCGCTCCAGGTTTCCATCTCGTTCAGATAGCGAGTCACCATGGAGCGCGACATATCGAGCACCTTGGCAGCCTCGATCATGCTGCCTCGCTCGACGATGGTGACAAATACCTCTGCGGCCGTAATGCGATCCACTTATATGTCCGATCTGTGCAACAAACTGTCCTGGATAGTAGGGTTTATTCATCGATGTGTGCAACCTACAGTAGTCGCACTCAACAAACAGGAACAAATTCATGCACTCTGGAATAAAGGCAGCGCTGGCTGTCGCGCTGCTTGTCACAACATCGGCCTGTGCCAGTCTGGTCGGTCGTTCATCGCTGCAGATCACGCCGTTCAAGGCTGCCGAGTCCAGCATCTTTCCGGTGTCGTCCAGTCTGATTGAAGGCCCGAACGAACTGCTGCTGGTGGATGCTCAGTTTCAGCGAAACGATGCGCAGCAGCTGGTGGAGATGATCAAGGCCAAAGGCAAGCCACTGACCACTATATTCATCAGTCATGGTGATCCTGACTTCTACTTCGGCCTGGATGTCGTGACCCAGGCATTTCCCGAGGCCGAGGTTCTCAGCAGCCCGGCGACACGAGAGTACATACTGGCCAGCATGGAGCCGAAAAAGGACCATTGGGGACCCATACTGGCTGACAATGCTCCTGAAGAGCTGATTGTGCCTGATGCACTGAAAGGCAACAGTCTGGAAGTCGATGGTGAAATCGTCAAGCTCATCGGCCTTGATGGATCAGACCCGAAACATACTTTTCTGTGGGTGCCTTCGGTGAAGACCATTGTCGGTGGAGTCTCGGTATTCGATGGCCTGCATGTGTGGATGGCGGACTCCCAGACTCCGGATGAACGCAGACAGTGGTTGCAGACTCTGGATAGCATGTTGGCGCTTGAACCGGAAGTCCTCATCCCCGGTCATTACAACGCGGGTTCAAGGAAGAATGCCGACGCCATCGATTTCACGGCTCGGTACATTGCGGACTTCACGACCGCGGCGACTCAGGCTGCTGATTCGGCGGAACTGATATCACTGATGAAGCAACAGTACCCGGAGCTGGGTGGTCAATCCACATTGGAACTGAGCGCCAAGGTAGCAACCGGAGAGATGACCTGGCCTTAGGTCGGCTGCACAAGGCGGGGGCGGATATCCAGCGGCGCTGATATCCTGTGGATTCGGTCCGGGCAATCGCCAGGTCCGAATTTCAGCGTTTTCGCGATGTAGTATTGTATTGCTCGACATTTCTCAATCTTGCTGGACTTGCGATCATGAGTAACTGGAGGAGCCTGACAGGGGCACCAGCGCCTGGCAGTGTCATCTGTCATCGCGACGACATCCCGGTGGGAGGGTCCTTGTGCGTTCGTCTGGATGACTTTCCGGTCGTCGCGCTGCGAAGCGGCGATTCGGTCAAGGCGTTCGTCAACGCCTGCCCGCATCAATACCTGCCACTGGATCACAAGGGCAGCAAGCTGTTGTCGGCTGACGGGTGTGTCATTCGTTGCACCAGTCATGGCGCGGGTTTTTCCGCGGATACCGGTGAGGGTGTCGAAGGGCTGGGGCTGGGGTCCAGTCTGGATGGCATACCTGTTAAAATCATCGACAGTGGTGAGGTTGTCATTTGTGACGACGAGGTAGCCTGATCCAGGCCGCGGTGCCGACAAACAAGAGACTCCGGATACATGAACAGCACACCCTCTGACGAGCGCCTACAGGACTGCGCGAACGCTTGCCAGGAATCAGAGTGTCAGAGGGTGGCGGATGTGGGCGCAGGCCGTCGTCTCGACAGCACTACGGGACACGCCTGTTGTGCCCCTGTCAGAGGTGAGCAATTGCAAGGCCGCCTCGTTTCGACAGACGTCGGCAAGCTGCGTTGCCATGAGTCTCTGAGATCGGAGACCCGGTTCATTCCCGGAGGCAGTGCCTACGTCGGTACGCGGGAGCCGGGTATCCGGGATGACGGGGAAACCCCGCTGCGTCGAGTACGTGTCAAGCCGTTTCGTATCAGCCAGACGACGATAACCAACGCCGAGTTTCGGCAGTTTGTCGAGCAGACCGGGTTTGTGACAGAAGCAGAACGCTTCGGCTGGTCGTTCGTATTCTGGGAGCAAGTGCCGGAGGACATACCCGTTACTCAGGGAGTGCTCGGTATCGAATGGTGGCGGCGCGTTCACGGTGCCAACTGGCGAGAAGTGAATGGCCCGGGTACGCAGAGTGCTGCCTGCCATCCGGATCATCCGGTTGTGCATGTTTCCTGGAACGATGCCACAGCCTACGCCAGATGGGCCGGTGGTCGGCTGGCTACCGAGGTGGAATGGGAACACGCGGCGCGTGGCGGACTCGGTGATGTGAAGTTTCCCTGGGGAGACGCTGAGCCGGATGACACCGAGACATTGCCGTGCAATATCTGGCAAGGAAAATTCCCCGATACCAATACCGGTGCCGATGGATTTCGTGCCACAGCGCCAGCGCGTTCCTTCGAAGCCAATGGTTATGAGCTGTACAACATGTGCGGCAACGTCTGGGAATGGACGGCCGAGGATTACAGCAACAACTCGAAGAACCCGAAGGCACGATCCCGTATCCGTTCCATGAAAGGGTACAAGCTGTCAAAAGGCGGCTCTTTCCTTTGCCACAAGAGTTACTGCTATCGCTACCGGATTGCCGCACGGACGGGTTCCACGGCTGATAGCTCCACCACCCATCAGAGCTTCAGAGTTGTCTGGGATGAGGCCTAGATAGCCTTCTACGGGGGCATCGACAACCCTCGGAGAGGTTCGGTATCGGCACTGCCACAACCGAATACGCTGTTCAAAGCAGATCGCTCATTCGGTTTGCTGCCTGCTTCAGGTCTGGCAACATGCAGTGCAGATCATCCATGCTGATACGGCTGGTAGGCCCGTGGATGGCGATGGCTGCGCGCAGCTTGCCCTGTGCATCGTGAACAGGCACGGCAATGGCAACCAGTCCGGTAATGAACTCCTGGCAATCTTCTGCATAACCGAGTTGCTGAATCTCTTCCAGTGTTTTTCGCAGTTGGTCCATCTCGGTGATGGTCTGGTCAGTCAAGCGCGTCAGTTCCGTACGCCGCAACAGATAGTTGCGTTTGATACTGGGCATCATGGCCAGGAACAGCTTGCCACTGGCAGTGCAGTGTATGGGCACGCACTCACCGACATCAATTGTCAGTCTCCACGGGTATCGGGTTTCCACACGGTCCAGATAGATCACTGATGAACCATTGAGCGTAGTGAAGTTGCAGGTTTCTCCTACCTTGTCGACGAGATCTGCCAATACCGTATGGCGCAGCTGGCTGACCGTGCCATGCGTCAGCGTATCCATGGCCAGCTTCTGCAGCGCAGGACCGATGAGATAAGTCTTGTCAGCGACGTCGTGCTTGATCATCTTCAGGTCCAGCAATAGCTGGCACATGCGGTGGACAGTGGGTTTGGGCAAATCCAGTTCGTTCGACAGTTCCGCCAACGGCACTGGTTGAGAGCGCTCTGCCAGATATTGGAGCACTCTCAATGTGCGTTCTGCCGAACTGCTGGATGGTGCAGATTTCTCACTTTCCATGATTATTTTAGGGGGTAGGTATAAAAATTTTATTAATTGGAACTTTGCATTCCGAAATAGAATATATGTATACTTCAAATACAGCAACTAACTTGTGAACAAAGGTCACGTAAACGTAAGTTGCACCGTAATAGCGAGTCCAGTGGTAGGGAATCCTCTATGAAAGCAAGTTACGACTACATTGTGGTTGGTGCGGGATCAGCCGGCGCTGTTCTGGCGGGAAGATTGAGTGAAGATCCGGCCGTCAAGGTCCTCCTGCTGGAAGCAGGGCCCAAGGACAATTCTTTCTGGATTCACTTGCCGATCGGCTATGGCAAGACCATGTGGAGCAAGAAATACAACTGGTGCTTCCATACCGAGCCCGATCCGGGCATGAACAATCGCAAGATCTACTGGCCACGCGGCAAGACGCTCGGCGGTTGCAGTTCCATCAATGGTCTCATCTATATTCGTGGACAACGCGAGGACTATGATCATTGGGCAGAGCTTGGCAACAATGGCTGGTCTTACGACGACATGCTGCCGTACTTCATTCGCTCGGAACGCAATCAACGCGGTGCCAGCGAATACCACGGTGGCGATGGGCCCCTGTCAGTGTCTGACATCGAAGCCAAGAACGAGCTCATCGAGGCCTTCATCGAGGGTGCCGGCGAAAGCGGTGTGCCACGCACCAATGACTTCAATGGTGAGTCGCAGGAAGGCGCAGGCTATTATCAGCTGACCACCTGGAAAGGCTGGCGCTGGAGTACGGCCAAGGGCTATCTGAAACCGGCCAGAAACCGTCCCAATCTGCACGTCGAAACCAACGCTCAGGCAACCGGCCTGATTCTGGAAGGCAAGCGTGCGGTCGGTGTGAAATACAAGCAAGGCGGCACCCTTCATGAAGCACATGCCACCGGTGAAGTGCTGCTGTCGGCCGGAGCCTTGCAATCACCGCAACTGCTGCAGTTGTCCGGCATTGGTCCTGGCGCCGTACTGCAAGAGCACGGTATCCCTGTGGTGCATGAGTTACCGGGTGTGGGTGAGAACCTGCAGGATCACTTGCAGATCAGGGCAACCTACGAAGCGACGATCCCGACAACCAACGACCAGCTCAACTCCTGGGCAGGGCAGGCAAAACTCGGCATGCAGTGGTTGTTGCATCGCTCGGGTCCACTGGCGGTTGGTATCAATCAGGGTGGCTGTTTCATGCGAGCCTTGCCCGATGAAGCAAAAACCCCTGATATCCAGTTTCATGTGGCAACGTTGTCGGCAGACATGGCCGGCGGTGCGGTTCATCCATTCTCCGGATTCACCCTGTCGGTGTGTCAGCTGCGCCCGGAATCGCGGGGTCATTCGCATATCCAATCCAGTGATCCACTGGTGCCACCTGCCATGGTTCCCAACTACCTGTCCACGGACCTGGACAGGCGCACCGCTATCGCCAGTCTGAAAGCGGCGCGGGCCATTGCCAACTCGACATCCATGAAGCCTTATGTCAAGCGGGAGATAAAGCCGGGTCCGGACGCCACGACCGATGAGGAACTGCTGGAATTCACCCGCAACAATGGCGCGACCATCTTTCATCCGACGGGTACCTGCAAGATGGGCGTCGACAGTGATCCCATGGCGGTACTGGACGAGCGTCTGCGAGTCCGGGGAATAGAGGGCTTGCGAGTGATTGATTGTTCCGCCATGCCAACGCTGGTTTCCGGCAATACCAATGCACCGGCTGTCGCCATGGCTGAAAAGGCTGTCGACATGATTCTGGAAGATGCCAGGCGCGGCACGGGTAGCGCATCCGTAAGCTCACCTGGTCGAGCGCAGGCTGAGTCAGTCATCACCTCAGCCTGAACACTTGATTTCAACCGATGGCAAGCAGCCGGTGATGATTCACCAGTCGTGACCGGTCAATACCAATACGCCTGTAACCATTCAAGGCGGAACAAGAGAGAGAATATGAGCAAGAACACACCACTTGATCGACGAGGCTTTTTCAAGATTGCGGGCCGTTACGGCTATACGTCCGCTCTGCTGGCCGTTGCTGCAACTGCAGGCCCATTGACATTGGCAACGGTTGGCAAGGCCGCTGCACAAACCGAAAAGAAGCGCGACAAGACGGCAATAAAGACACTCACGTTCGGAGCGGCCGGATTCAATCCGGAGAATCTGAAGATTCAGGAATCGGGTCAGCTCTGGTTTGCCAAGAAGCTTGAGGAAAATACCGATGGCGCACTGAAGGTCGAATTCATTGGCAATAATGCAATCTGCAACCAGGGCGATTGCGTCAAGAAAACCCAGCAGGGCATCATTGACATGTTCACGGCCAGCACGCAGAACTCGGCCGGTTCCGCGCCTTACTACAACGCGCTCGATTTCGCCTACATGTTCCCCTCACGAGCCGCGCAGCATCATTTCTTCTATTCGAAGAAGAGTGAGCCGCTGTTTCGCGAACCCATGCGAAAGCTGCACAACATCGAGTTCCTGTATACGCATTGCGAACTGCGTGGCCTGATGATGGGCAGCAAGTTCCAGGATGCGCCACTGATTACCTCTATCGATGAACTCGCGGGCACCAAGAATCGAGTGACCGGTACGCAGCTGGGCCGTCTGGCCATGGAGCTGATGAATCTGAATCCTGTACCCATTGCCTGGGAAGAGACGCTTGATGGTTTGAAGCAGGGTCTTATCGACGGTGCTGAAACCTGGATGGGTGCAGCGGCATACGCCAACATGTCACCGGTTCTCTCGCAGGTTGTCGATCTTCGATTCTTCTGCGGAACCGAACACACGGCAATGAACCACAAGACCTTTGCAAGCCTCGATCCAGAGCTTCAGGACATCATCAAGGAAACCTCCTTCGAAGCGCAGCAGTACACACAGATCGAAAATGAAAGATCGCTGATCGAGGTGACTGGCGCTGTAGAGAACCCGCCGCCGGGAACCATTTTCGGTGATGCCGGTGTCCGCTTTGCGGGGCTCTCCGATGCCGAGAGGAGAAAGGCTGAAGAGATGTGTTCACCGGAATTCCAGCCCAAGCAGTGGGAAAAATGGATTGAACGAATCGGCAAGATGTCGGGTGGCCAGGATGTCTACAAAGGCATCTACGACATTGCCCGTGAAATTCCAGCCGACATGAACGCGGTTGATGTGACGCCTGTGCGTTGGTGGGAAGCTTGAGGCTGCCTGTTCCTGACTTGCAGTTCTGATACGAATTCCTGACACGACGTCGGACGGCAGGGAAGCTGTCCGACGGTCCAACCATTGGTCTTTCCGAGGGATATTGAATGAATGCCTTGTTGTTTATACCGCGTTGGCTGGATAGAAATATCGAGCGGATGCTCATCCTCTTCGCATACACGATCATGGCGCTCATCATCGTCTACGCCGTATTCGAACGTTTCGTCTTCCAGACACAGATTCCATGGAGTACCTCCATACCGATCTACCTCTTTCTTTGGGTGACCTGGATAGGTTGCTCGCACAATGTACGGAAGCGCAGTCATCTGGTTTTCAATGACATTCGCACGCGTCTCAGTTACAAGCTCCAATATGCGTGCATGTGGCTCGACTGCATTCTCTGGTGGGGCTTCGGCATCATTGTCATCTACTTCACCTGGGAGCAGACCATGCTCACCAAGATGAACTGGGCTACCGTCCTGGGTACTGACGACATGATGCAGTGGTGGTTCTACATGGCGACGCCATTTGCCTGGTGTCTGTTGTTGATTCGTGCAGCACAGAATTTGTGGGAGGACACCAAACGGTACCGCAACAAGGAACCGTTCATTGTCGATATTCAATCTGTTGGACAGGACTAGGGGCAGCACTCATGGACCAAGGTACTATTATCGGGCTCATTTCTGCCGGTGTCGTGTTGCTGTTTCTTATCGGCGTGCCCATTTTTCTGGTCATCGGCTACTGGGTGGTGGGCGTCTCCATTGCCATTGATTTCACATTGGCCAACGTGGGCGTCACGCTTTTCGAAGGTCTGAACTTCTTCGGGCTCCTGTCCCTGCCTCTGTTCATACTGACGGGGGACCTGATCGCCGCTGCGGGGATAGCCAGGCGTCTGGCTGATTTTGCTCATGCCTGTCTCAGCTGGATGCGAGGAGGACTGGGACTGGCCACTATCGGCTCTTGCGGCCTGTTCGCTGCCATCTCGGGGTCGAATTCCGCAACGACAGCAACCATCGGCGGCATCATGCATCCGGTGCTGGTAGAAGATGGCTACGACAGCCGCTTTGCGGCAGCCACGGCGGCAGCTGGCGGTACTGTGGGTATCATCATTCCGCCGTCGATCATCTTCATCGTCTACGGCTTCCTGATGAATCTGTCCATTTCGGACTTGTTCGTTGCCGGTATTCTGCCTGGTTTCCTCATGGTGCTGGCGATGCAATCGGTGTGCTGGTTCCTGGCAAGGAAGAATGGCTGGGGTACTGTCACGGGCTTGAGTGCATCACGAATCACCCATACGGCCCGTCGAGCCTATCTGGGTTTCTTCGCCATCTTCATCGTCATCTACGGTATCTATTCCGGACTGTTCTCACCGACAGAAGCTGCAGCGATAACCGTGGGATTCTGTCTGGTGGCAGGTCTGATTCTGACTCGTGAAATCAAGTTCAAGGAACTGCCTGACATCCTGCTGCGCTCTGGTCAGCTGACCGGCATGCTGGCTCCGATGATCGCGATATCGGTTGTCATGCAGCAAGTATTCGGACTGCTCGGAGCTGCCGAGGCGGTAGCCAATTTCGTCGCCTGGTTCGGTGACAGCGAAGTGATTGTCTTGCTGGTGTGCATGGCCATCGTCATGGCGGCCGGATGCATTCTGGAAAGTCTGCCTGTGACTGTCATCTTTGCACCCATCCTGGCGCCCATTGCCATGGCCCATGGTGTCGATCCGGTCCATTTCAGCGTCATTTTTCTGGTAGGTGCGGCCATTGGATTCATTACACCGCCATTTGGTCTGAATCTGTTTGTCGCCAGTGGTACCACCGGCATTCCCTATTCGAAGATCGTGCCTTTTGCCTTGATGTACATGGCCGGCTTGCTGATTGCCTGGCTGCTGATTGCATTCATCCCCTGGCTTTCACTGGCCATGGTGCCGGAGATCGGCTAGGCGAGGCAGTTATCGATTCGACTCCGGCCAAGGGATTGGCCACCGATTCCTGGAGCTCTCGCGGCTTCACCCTGAATTCTCCCCACACTGAAACACGTTGAGGTACTCCCCATGAAGATGACAACTGAAGAAGCGTTCGTAAAGGTCTTGCAACGCCATGGTATCGAACATGCATTCGGCATCATCGGTTCTGCCATGATGCCCATCTCGGACTTGTTTCCCGCTGCGGGCATCAAGTTCTGGGATTGCGCCCATGAATGCAATGCCGGCATGAGCGCTGATGGCTACACACGAGCCACTGGCAAGATGTCCATGGCCATCGCACAGAATGGCCCGGGTATCACCAACTTCGTGACACCGGTAAAAACGGCTTACTGGAACCACACCCCCATGTTGCTGGTCACGCCGCAGGCGGCCAACAAGACCATCGGTCAGGGTGGATTCCAGGAAATCGAGCAGATGGCTCTGTTCGAAGACATGGTGGCCTATCAGGAAGAGGTGCGTGATCCGTCACGTATCGCAGAAGTGCTGAATCGCGTTATCCAGCAAGCGCATCGCCTGGCCGGACCTGCGCAGATCAACATTCCACGTGACTACTGGACTCAGGTCATCGACATAGAACTGCCCCAGGTGGTTCGCATCGAACGTCCACGCGGTGGCGAGAGCGCCATTGCCGACGCGGCCAAGCTGCTGTCCGATGCCAAGTTCCCGGTCATTCTGAACGGTGCCGGAGTTGTGCTGGCAGGCGGCATCGATGCCTCGGCCAGACTGGCAGAAAAGCTCGACTCACCGGTTTGCTGCAACTACCAGCACAACGATGCCTTCCCCGGCAGTCACCCTCTGTCCATGGGCCCTCTGGGTTACAACGGCTCGAAGGCCGCCATGGAAATCATCTCCAAGGCTGACGTCGTTCTGGCACTGGGTACGCGTCTGAACCCGTTCTCCACCTTGCCTGGCTACGGTATCGACTACTGGCCAAAGGATGCCAAGCTGATTCAGGTCGACATCAATGCCGATCGTATCGGACTGACCAAGCCGGTCACGGTGGCCATCCAGGGCGATGCCAAGCGAGTTGCCGAGCAACTGCTGAGCCAGCTCTCCGCAGGCGCAGGCGACAACAATCGCGACGAGCGTCGTTCACTGGTCGACCAGACCAAGAAGCGCTGGGCCCAGGAACTGGTGTCCATGGAGCATGAAGATGATGATCCGGGTACCGACTGGAACGAGCGTGCCCGTAGCCGTGATCCTGAGCGCATGTCACCCCGAAATGCCTGGTTGGCCATCCGTGATGCCATGCCTGAAGATGCCATCATCTCCAGCGATATCGGTAACAACTGCGCTATCGGTAATGCCTATCCGACCTTCGAACAGGGCCGCAAGTACCTGTCACCAGGTCTGTTCGGACCTTGTGGCTATGGTTTTCCGGCCATTCTGGGTGCCAAGATCGGTTGTCCTGATGTACCGGTCATCGGCTTTGCAGGCGACGGTGCCTTCGGCATCTCCATGAACGAGATGACCGCCTGTGGTCGTAACGACTGGCCAGCAATCACCATGGTGATCTTCCGTAACTACCAGTGGGGCGCTGAGAAGCGCAATACGACGCTGTGGTTCGAAGACAACTTCGTGGGTACCGAGCTGGATCTGCAGGTCAACTACGCAAAGATTGCCGAGGCCTGTGGTCTGAAGGGCGTGCAGGTTTTCACCACCGAGTCTCTGACAGAAACACTGCAAACAGCGGTCAAGGAGCAGATGGAGGATGGAGTCACGACCTTCATCGAAGTGGTACTGAACCAGGAACTGGGCGAGCCCTTCCGTCGTGATGCGATGAAGAAGCCTGTGTCTGTTGCCGGTATCGATGCGGCTGACATGCAAGTTCAGCAACCGAGCTGACATTGAGCACTTTTTCACCAAAGGTGTGGGCCGAACAGCAGTTCGGTCCACTTGATGGGCTGATACGGGGCATTGCCGTATCAGCCGTCATCGGCATCTGTGCTCAGTTCATGTCTGAGCACTATGGTGCGCCTGCCATGTTGATGGCCTTGTTGCTGGGCATTGCCTTCAACTTCCTGTCGGAGGAAGGAGGCTGCGTGGCAGGTATCGGTTTCACGGCTCGCACCGTGTTGCGCATGGGCGTAGCCTTGTTGGGTGCGCGCATCAGTGTTGAACTGCTGATTGGTCTGGGCTGGGAGTTGATTCTTCTGGTCATACTCGGTGTGGTGGCAACCATTGCCTTTGCCTTGTTGGGCGCCCGGGTGTTGGGTCGAGGTTGGCGTTTTGCCTTGTTGACAGGAGGTTCGGTCGCCATCTGTGGTGCATCGGCTGCCATGGCCATTGCTGCGGTTCTGCCAAAGAACGAACATTCGGAACGTAATCTGCTGTTCACGGTGCTGGGTGTGACGGTACTCAGTACCATTGCGATGATTGCCTATCCCATCGTGGCGCAGGCCTTCGGTCTGGATGATCGAGCTATCGGTGTGTTTCTCGGTGGAACCATCCACGATGTGGCTCAGGTAGTCGGTGCCGGATTCTCGGTGTCCGATTCGGCTGGTGAAACTGCAACTCTGGTGAAGCTGATCAGGGTCAGCATGCTGGCACCTGTGGTCCTGATCATGGCCCTGTTGTTTCGTGACATGGAAAGTGAGGGTGAGGATCCGGACAAGCCGGCAGCCAAGCCACCACTGATTCCTTCTTTCGTTGTGGCATTTCTGATCTTTGCTGCCTTGAACTCGATTGGTCTGATTCCCGCTGCGGTTTCCCACTTTCTGGGAGAAGTGTCTCGCTGGGCTCTGCTGATCGCGATTGCGGCCGTGGGCATGAAATCGTCGCTGAAGACCATCTTCAATGTGGGTGGTCAGGCCATTCTGCTTATCGTCGCCGAGACCATCTTTCTCGGTATATTCATCCTGGTTGGACTGTCTTATCTGCAATGAGCATCATTGAATCACTGATTGATCAGGCTCGCGGTAGCGGGCAACGTATCGTGCTTTCGGAAGGTGAAGACCCGCGAATTGTCGAAGGTGCGGTACGAGCCCTTGCCGATGACATTGCTGTACCTGTGCTGTTGGGTGATGCGGCTCGGGTCGAGGTGTTGTTGAAGTCCTTCGGTGGGTCAGCGGATCAGATTCAGATCATCGATCCGTCAAGCTCGGACAGGACTGCCGACTATGCGCAGGCCTATCATGAGTTGAGAGCTCACAAGGGCATGGATGCCGCGACCGCAGACAATGACATGCGTACCAATCCGCTGGTGTATGCCGCCATGATGGTTCGTCAGTCGGATGCCGATGCCACCATCGGTGGTGCGGTGCATACCACCGGTGACACGGTGCGGGCAGCCTTGCAGATCATCGGCAAGGCCGATGGTGTGAGTACGGTATCCAGCTTCTTCCTGATGTTGCTGGAGAAGGCACATCACGGGGCGCCGCGTACCTTGCTGTTTGCCGACTGTGCCTTGCTGGTTCAACCCTCGGCTGAAGAGCTGGCACAGATTGCCGTGTCGTCGGCTCGCTCCTGCAAGGCACTCACCGGGGAAGAGGCCCGGATTGCCATGTTATCGTTTTCGACAGCAGGCAGTGCCCGGCATCCTCGGGTCAACGAGGTGGCCAATGCCACGGCTCGGGTGCGTGAGTTGGCGCCAGATCTGATGGTCGATGGGGAGCTGCAGTTCGATGCTGCCTTCGTACCGCAGGTTGCTGCCAGCAAGGCGCCGGATTCCCCCTTGGCCGGTTCTGCCAATGTCATGGTATTTCCCAGCCTGGAAGCTGGCAATATCGGTTACAAGATCGCGCAGCGAATCGGGGGCGCCGATGCCATCGGACCCATACTGCAAGGTCTGGCGAAACCAGCCAATGATCTGTCTCGCGGCTGTTCGGCCGCGGATGTCTACAAGCTGATGGCCGTGACCAGCGTGCAGGCACTGGCAGGCTGATAGTCGTTTCTACCGTTGATTCGCACGACCGTTGCACGGCTGCCATTCAGGCCCTCGTGCAACGGTCGCGCGTTCAGTGAGGCGCCTGATAGCGAGGCTCCTCGAAGCCCTTGGCGGGTGACTCCACGGGTTTGGGCAGCGTCTGGCGTTCTATCATGCGCCGTACCTTCGGTGGCTCGGAACCCTGATGCAGGGCATGCAACTGCTCGGATACGCCAGAATCGGACACTGTGCGACGCTGGTTGTGACGGATGTACTCCACCCAGGTTGCGACGTAATACTTTTCAGTCCAGATATTGGGTGTTTCCAGGTCGCGCAGCAGTGACCAGCGTCGAGCGCCATCGCGAAGCCTGACACGTCGACGTGCCGACATGGCATCCAGAAATGCGGGGATATCCTCCTCGGCTATATCGAAGTCGACCGTCACCATGATGGGGCCGGTACGCTGGGTCAGCTGGACGGCCAGTGTCGGCTCGATGAACTTGTTCAGAGGATCCAGGTTCAGGCGATCGAATTCCGGCAAGGGCAATCGATACCCGATGACGCTACCCAGTATCAGTGTGCCTGCGGAGATCAACAAAGCGTTCTGCAATCCGTGTTGTTCGGCTATCAGGCCCCAGATCCAGCTGCCAGCCGCCATGCCTCCGGCATTACCCGTCATGTAGAAAGACAGGGCACGGCCCACGACCCAGCGAGGTGTGGAGAGCTGCAGAGAGACGTTCAGCAGCGCGTTGGTCGTGACCCAGCAGGCGCCACAGATCAAGAGTGCCAGTGCCGCCAGTGGCAGATTCGGTGCAATCGACAAAAGCAGAACGCCCAGTGCCATGCCTGCAAAGGTCGTGCGTACGATGGTCTCGTTATTGAAGGCGGCACGTATCCTTGCATTGTTGAGAGCCCCGCCGACAGCGCCCAGCCCGAACAGACCCAGCAGAAAACCGTAGGTTGAAGCGCTGCCCTCCAGCATGTCCCTGGCCACCAATGGCAGCAATGCCAGTACCGACACCCCGGTCACCCCGAACAGGAAGCCGCGCAGAATGATGCGAAGCAGGTTGGGGGAGAGGCCGACGTAGCGAATGCCGGCGGCAGCGGCCTGCCCGAATCGCTCGCGTGGCAACGCCCGTTCGATGGGGGGGCGTGTCCACAGAGCCAGTGCCAATATCATCGCCAGGTAGCTGACGGCGTTCAGACTGAAGGCAGCCGTTGCGCCTGCGGCGACTATGATCAGTCCACCCAGTGCCGGGCCGACACTGCGCATGAGGTTGAAGGACATGCCATTGGCCATGACCGCCGCCGGTACCTGTTCGCGCGGGACGATGTCTCCCACCGAGGCTTGCCAGGATGGATTGTTGAGTGCGGTGCCACAGCCGATGAGGAAAGTGAATACCAGTAGTGACCAGGGGGTCAGCACACTGAAGAAGGTTGCCAGTGTCAGGCCAACCGACACGACCAGCATCAGTGTCTGTGCCACCATCATGATGCGACGTCTGTCGTAGTTGTCTGCCAGCACTCCGGCCAGCAGAGACAGTGCCATGATGGGCAGTGTCGTCGATGCGGTGACCAGCGCCACCATGTGCTCCGAGTCCGTCAGGGTCGTCATGGTCCAGCCGGCAGCGACCGCCTGCACCAGACCTCCCAGGTTGGAGATCAGGGTTGCCATCCACAACGAACGGAATACCGGATTGCCGAATGGTGCCAGCGCTGAGGGTTTGTCTGCGGGTTTACTGATGGACTCTGTGGCCTGTTTCGAGTCGGCTTCCTTGTGCATGGCTTGCTGCTGATAGCCCTTGAGGGGTGGATGCAGTACCGCGGTGCCGGTACGACCACCGGGTACTTTAGCAAGTCACAGACAAGTAATACAGTGCAGTTTATGCAAGGAAGCCGTTGCGTGCTGGCGTCTTCGCCTTGTTCGGGCGTCCGGACACACTTCAACTGTAAAAATGACTTTCATCAGCGGAAATAGTTTGGTATAACAAAACACCAGTTCGATGGGTGTTGTTCAGACGGTATGGTTCAGTGCGTAAACGTCTGTATACGGCTATGAACAGCTAACTTGATCATCATTGGCGGTGTGGACGTGAATTATCTGTTTGGCATCGGTAGATCGCTCTCATGTTTCGAACTGGTTTGGTATAACAAAAAATGATCTTACGCCATGCCACGCTTCTGGCAAAGACTGCCAGATACAAGCATTCGGGGAGCGTGTGGTATGGAATCCAGCGGCTGGTCGCCGCGATGTCGGTGACTGTGTCGTGAAGGACCAACAACAACAGAGGAATATCTCACCATGAAAGTCTTCATATCCTTGCTCTTTGCACTGGCCATGAGTGCTGCATCCCTGGCCCAGGCTCAGGACAAGGTCACGCTGGGTCTGTCGGTAGATCAGTTGTTCGAAAGTCGCGTCGGTGTCAACAATGCGATCAAGGCCGAGGCCGAAAAACGCGGTTACGACCTGGTGGAGGTGGTTGCCGATGGCGATGCGCAGACACAGAATCAGCAGATTCAGTCTCTGATCACACAGGGTGTTGATGCCATTCTGGTTTGCGCCGTCGATCAGAACACGATCGAACGTGCGCTGATGGCGGCGCAACGCGCAGGCATTCCGGTGGTGGCCTATGACCGTGACTTGCCTGACAGCCGGGTGGTTGCCGCCTTTGTGGGGCCTGATTCACTGTCAGACGGTCGTGAAGCTGGTGCCTACACGGCTGCGCAGCTGAAAGAGGTGACTGGAGAGAAGGTGGTGGTCGAACTGATCGGTGCCTTGAATGATCAGAACGGCATTGATCGCAGCAAGGGCTTTCGGGAAGAGCTCGCCGGGCTGGACAACGTCAAGCTGGTGGAGGTTCCGACTGACTGGGATTCGGCGCGCGCGCTCTCCGGAACGCAGAATGCCTTTCAGGCAAACCCCGTGGTGCATGCTGTCTATGCTGCGACCGATACGCACATACCGGCAGTGGAGACGGTTCTGAGCGATCTGGAAAAATTGAAGACAGTGGGTGAGGAAGGCCATGTGGTCGTGACCGGTGTCAATGGTTCCAATGACGGCTACCAGGCGGTACTGAAGGGCACAGCTGACGGTATCGTCGTCATGGATCTGGAAGCCACGGGCCAGACAGCCGTCGATCTGGCAACGCGCCTGATGAATGGCGAGAGTGTCGAGCGGGTGAACGTCATCACCGGAAACTTCTACACCACCGATGATATCGAGGCCAACAAGGACACTATCTGGGGCGCGAAGTAAGCTGCGGATAGCCTGTTGGCAGCAGGCCGGGCAAGGCTGTCCCGGCCCGTTTCCACCGAGCGTACATACCCATGATCAAGGCACTGTCAGACTCGGTTCGATCCTACCCGGTAGCCCCGGTACTGGTTGCACTGTTTGTCGGCTTTTCACTGTTTTCTCCGTATTTTCTGACCACGGGCAACATCGAGGCGATGTTGACAGCCAACTCGGTTGTGCTGATTGCATCAATCGGCATGACGCTGGTTTTTCTGATGGGAGGCATCGACTTGTCGATATCCACCGTAATCAGCGCCAGTGCTGTCATAGCGGGCCTGGTCATGGCAGCCAGTGGCAGCGTGTTGCTTGGCGCACTGGCTGCCATGCTGGTTGGTCTGTGTTTCGGGCTGTTGAACGGGCTGCTGATTGGTGTGCTGGGATTGACGCCCTTCATCACGACCATGGCGACCCAGTTGATTGCACGCGGTGTAGCCTTCGTCCTGTCCAAGGGGATTGCCGTGCAGGGCACGCCCTATTCGATGATGGATTTTGGTTTTCTGAGCATAGCCGGCGTTCCGGCCGTGACCTGGGCGGGCCTGCTGGTGGTCGCCCTTTGTCTGTTGGCACTGACGCAGACAGACTGGGGGCGGCATGTGATGCTTATCGGCAGTAATCGCAATGCCGCTCGCTATGCCGGAATCAATGTCCGTTTGACCGAGGTCAGCGTTTACGCCGTGTCCGGTGTACTGGGCGGCATTGCCGGATTCATCAGTATTGCCACGCTGGGTAACGCCATTCCAGGGGTTGGCGACACCTTGTTGCTCATCATCATCGGTGCCGTGGTGCTTGGAGGCACAACGATGGAAGGCGGTGAAGGCTCGATTGCCCGAACCGTTCTGGGGGTCGGCCTGTTGTCGGTGCTGATCAGCGGTCTCAATCTGATCGGCATTGCGTTCTACGATCAATTGATCATTCAGGGCTTGCTGATTTTCTTCGGTACCTGGCTGTCCATGAAGTTGAGCACGCGGAGGCACTAGTTGAACGGGAATACCACAACACCGCTGCTCTCCTTTCGTGGGCTGAAGAAATCGTTCTCCGGCAAGACAGTCGTTGATGGAATTTCATTCGATCTCTATCCGGGGCAGGTGGTTGGACTGGTTGGGGAGAACGGCGCCGGTAAGTCGACCACCAAGAACATGTTGTGCGGCCTGCTGGAACCTACTGGCGGGCAGATACTGGTGGACGGTCACGTCGTCGAGCGGAATGAGGGACATGCCCATGGCATTTCCGCGGTTCATCAGGAGCTGAGCCTCTTCGGATCGCTGACGGTGGCGGAGAACATGTGCATCGGCTCGATGCCGGGCTCCAGACTGCGGATCGACTGGCGTGAAATGGAGCGTATCGTGCGCGAACAGCTGGATTTTCTGGGGATGGATATCGACCCACATGCCACGGTGAATTCACTGGGTGCCGGCATGCAGCAGATCGTGGAAATCGGCAAGGCGCTTCTGCATGCCGACAAGGTGCTGATCCTCGATGAGCCGACAACCTCTCTGACGGCTGTTGAACGGGAGAAGCTGTTTCTGATACTGGACAAGCTCCGGGATCGTGGCATCGCCATCGTCTTCATCTCGCACTTCCTGGAGGAAATCTACCGGGTATGCGACAGCTATATCGTGTTGCGCGATGGCCAGCAGGTGGCCAGTGGTCAACTGGCCGATGTGACACAACGGCAACTGGAAGCCTTGATGGTGGGACGCTCCTTCGAAAACTCGCCCGACACGATCCGGCCAGTCACGGGAAGCTGCGAAGCGCTGCGGGTCGAGAATCTGGGCTCTGCCGACTTCCGGGACATATCCTTTGCCGTGCAACGTGGGGAAATCGTCGGAATTGCCGGACTGATGGGAGCGGGGCGTACCGAGGTGGCCGAGGCCATCTTCGGGCTTCGTCCGGCCACTGGTGATGTGCATGTGCATGGCAAGGTCGTGCCTGAGAGATCAGTGGCTGGCATGAAGCGCCTGGGTGTGTGTTACCTGCCCGAAGATCGCCGTGTCAATGGCCTGTTTCTCAATCGCGCGGTGCGGGAAAATCTTTCCGTGGCAGCCATCTCCCGGTTCATCAGGCGAGGCCTGTTCAAGCTGGGTTTTTCCGGTGAACGTCAAGCAACACAGGCTGTTGTGGACAGCGCGGGCATTGCCATTCCGCACATCAATGTCCGTGTGGATGCGCTCAGTGGTGGCAATCAGCAGAAGGTGCTGTTGAGTCGCTGGATGGCCACCGAGCCAGAGGTATTGGTACTGGATGAACCAACCAAGGGGGTCGACATCGGTGCCAAGTTCGACATTCACACTCGCATCAGGGAATTAGCCGAGCACGGCGCGGCTGTTGTCGTGGTCTCCTCCGATCTGCCCGAGCTTCTACAGTTGTCTCACCGCATACTGGTGATGCGCAAAGGTCGTCTCGTGGGCGAATTCAGTCGCGAGGAATTCGATTCGGTCAGGATCATCTCCCTGGCAGCCAGCGTAGACGACAAGGTCGCCTGAATCATGAAAAACACGATTCGTACCGTATTCACGCGGCAGAAATGGCTTCCGATTGCCATCGCCAACGTGGCGTTTGCCACGCTGCTGGCGCTGGTGTCCCCCGCATTTCTCAGTCTGTCGAACTTCCAGTCCATGCTGGTGCAGTCGGGTGTGACGGCCATCATGGCGGTCGGCATGACTTTCATCATCATCACGGCGGGCATCGATATTTCCATGGGCGCCATCCTGTTCTTCACCTCGGCACTGTTTGCCCAGCTGATGCTGGATACGCAGAGTTATCTGCTGGCATTCACGGCGGCCATGTGTTGTGCCACCTTGCTGGGCGCCATCAACGGTCTGCTGGTGATTCGCTTCAGGATGTCGCCGCTGATCACCACGCTTGCCACCTACTCGATCTATCGAGGCATGGCCATCCACATGACCGGTGCGCAGAATATACCGGTGCCTCGGGAAATGGGCTTTCTGGGCAATGGCAGGGTCATGGGTCTGCCGGTACCGATCATCCTGTTGTTCGTCATCGTGGTGTTGGGCGTCTATGTCTTGAACCATACGCGCCTGGGTGTCTATGCCCGGGCCATGGGCAGCTCTGCACGCTCGGCCAGAGAGTCGAATCTGCCGAGCAATTCCGTGACGGTACTGGTCTACGGCATGGGCGGATTTGTCACCGGGGTAGCTGCCCTGATTCTGCTGGCCCGGGTGGGTGGTTTGCAGTCCGGCATTGGCATCGGCATCGAGTTCACGGTCATTGCTGCGGTCATTCTTGGCGGTACCAAGTTGACCGGTGGCAGCGGTACGGTTATCGGCAGTGTTTTCGGCGCCTTCTTTCTCGTATTGATCGACAACGGATTGAATCTGCTCAATGCATCGCCCTATATCTACGATATCGTCCGCGGTGTGGTGTTGCTTGCCGCTGTTGTCGTGGACCGAGTATCAGCCAGACGACAGGAGCAGGTGTTATCGGCGCTGCGAGCCTCGAGGCTGGATGAGGCATCATCGAGCCGGTGTACGCGCGGGCGGGATGGTGAGCAAGCCTTGCTCGGACAGAGATAAGGCAGACTCCGCGTCCGGACAGAATCAGTTGGCGCGACGCCGGGATCTGGGAATGTCCGTATTCTGTTGTTCGATGAACTTGAGTAGTTCAGGGAAAGCGGTCAGTTGCTCGACTTCCCGTTCCAGAGGCCCAAGATGCTCGATCATGGCGGCTTCCGCTGCATCCGGGTCGCAGGCACTGATGCTGTCCACGATCCTCTGGTGAGCCTTCAGAACCCGAGCGCCATGGCGTAGCTGATATTCACGCTTCAGATGCCGGATGCGGTACACCTCGGACTGAGTACGGCGCAGCACATCCCAGACACCCGCCACGCCGGCAATGCGAAAAATGGATTGATGCAGTTTTTCGTCCAGTATGAAAAATCGTGAGTAATCATCATCTTTCAAGGCTTGTGTCTGCAGATCGATGATGTCGTTCAGGTCTTCGTCGGACTGATAGTCGGCGAATCGTTCCGCCGCTCGTCGGGCAGAGCCGATTTCCAGTTGCAGACGTATGAAGCAGGCCTCTATATAGGTACTGATGCGCACCGGCGTCACATAGGTGCCGCTCTTGGGCACCACATAGACCAGCCCGGCTTCTTCGAGTCGAATCAGGGCCTCGCGCACTGGTGTGCGGCTTGCATTCAGTGATTCGGACAATTCCTTTTCGGATAAAAGCTGTCCAGGCAGCAGGCGAGTGGTGGTGATCAAGTCCCAGAGTACACGATGAATCTGGTTGACCATGCTCTCGTCCGAGCTCAGCGAAACGTCCTTGAACAGTTCCGAAAACAGCTCGAAATTTGCTGATGATTTTACTCTGGCCATTCCTATCGCTAGACGAATATGTCTGATTTTACAGGGGTTTTCAGCATAACAGAATTACCCATACCGAACAGGATCAGCTATCGGTCGCAGGTATCAGGCTGGCAGGCCCTGCATCGCTTATGACGTGCGGCGATACAGGGGCAAGTTTGCGGATCTTCAGTGATTCGGACTGATCAGCTCTTCTCGGTATCGGGTTGTGCCAGGGGTTTGCGTATGGCGAGAAAGTAGATGAAGATCAGTGTCAACACCAGGAAGAACAGGCTGTCCGGATTGGTCAGGAATGTCATGGGGTCGCCTTGTGACAGGGTCAGGGAACGACGCAGGAATTCCTCCAGATTGGGCCCCAGGATGAAACCCAGCAGCAAGGTGATGACCGGGAAGCCGCGCTTGCGCAAATGATAGGCAAGAATGCCCATGGCCAGCGTCATCATCATCTGAAACGTGGAGAAGGTGGCCACGTAGCTGCCGACGACCGATAGCAGTCCGATGGCCGCATACAGGACATCCTTGCGGATGGAGACGATGCGGATGAAGAACGGACCCAGCAGGTAGAGAGTCAGGGGAATGAGCACGACGGCACTGAACAGCAAGGCTGCCAACATGGGGGCGATCAGACCTGCCTGATCTGTCATCAGCTGTGGTCCCGGCTGGATGCCGTTGATGACCAGTACACCCAGCACAATGGCGGTAATGGGGTCACCCGGTATGCCGAAGGTCAGCATCGGCACCAGCGCACCGCCACAGACAGCGTTGTTGGCGCTCTCGGCCGCGGCGATGCCCTGCGGGTTGCCCTTGCCGAAGCTCTGTGGTTGCCTTGAGGTTCTGACCGTTTCGATATAGGCCAGAAACCCGCCCATGGAACCGCCGGCTCCGGGCAACGTACCTACGGCATAGCCGATGAGGCTGGAGCGTAGATAGCAGGCCAGGCCAACCTTCTTGATATCCGACCACGGTGGCAGAAAGTCCCGACGTTTCACCATTGGCATGGTCTTGACGGCTTCCTTCAGGTGCTGTGTCTGGCGGGCCAGGTCGGTTTGCGTGAGAATCTCGCTGACCGCAAACGCACCGATGATCACGGGCATCAGTTCGATCCCGGAAGTCAGGTCAGCCAGGCCGAAGGTGAATCGAGTGACGGGTACCATGGTGTCCAGACCGATGGTTGCGAGCATGAGTCCAAGGCAGGCGGCGAACGCGCCCTTGATGACGTTGCCACGCTGCGCGATCACGATGACGACCATGGCGAACAGCAACAGGGAGAACTTGCCGGTGGTCTTGACCAGCAGGGAGGCATCGGCGATGACCGGCGCCAGCAGAATCAGCAGCAAGGCGCCGACGGCACCGCCGAACATGGACGCGATGGCGGCATGTCCCAATGCCAATGCTCCCTGACCTCTCTGGTGCATCGGGTAGCCATCCAGAGCGGTCATCATGGATGAGGGCGCGCCCGGAATATTGATGGTGATGGCCGTGATGCTGCCACCGCACATGCCCGCCATGTAGATGCTGGCACAGGCCATGAGGGCTGTGGTGACATCAAGGCTGTAGGTAAGAGGCAGTAACAGGGCCAATGCAAGCGTGGCAGTCAATCCGGGGATGGCTGCAAACACGGTACCAATGAGAAAACCACAGACGACGTAGGTCAGTGTGAGCGGGTCCAGCAGTTTGGAAAAGCTGGCGAGTACCAGTTCGATGAATTCCATGATCAGCTCCACAACCCGGGTAGGCGAACATTGAAGGCCTGCGTGAACAGCAGGTAGGCGCCCAGGGCGGTGACCAGAGCCATCAGAAACTTGGAAGGAATCTTGCCACGATCCGAAAAGACCAGAATGATGGATAGTACATAGGCGGTTGCCGAGAACAGGTAGCCGATTTGCTGGAAAACGAGGATGAACAGCGCGGTGGAGACTGTGATCAACAGCACTCGGTAGCGGGCAATGCCGCTGGGGGCATCGCCGTCCTCATCGGCCATGCCTTCCTGCAGCGCGCGCCAGACCAGCACGATGCTGAGCAGCACTGCCAGCGTGCCCAGTATCGAGGGGAAGAAGGAAGGTGAAAGCCTGCCATCGACTATCGATGGACCCAGGCCCCTGGCTGTCACCAGATAACCCGTGGAAAAAAGTAGCAAAAGGAGGGGGAAAACGGCCTTTTTCATACTCTGCATTGTCTGTCCCGAACTCATCTGTCACAGGGGAGGAGGAAAGGTCGCCGCCTGGCTGGCAGCGACCCTGTTACTGGAACGAGATCAGAGACCGAGTTCGTCCATGACGCCAAAGGTTGTGGATTGCAGATTGTCGACCCAACCCTGGACTTCTGCAGCGCCCAACCAGCTGGGTGTTACGCCAACCTTGGTAATCCAGGTCTGGAATTCTTCGCTGTCATAAGCTGTCTTGTAAATGGATTCGAGACTGGCGATGACATCATCCGGTGTCTTGGCAGGTGCTGCCAGTACGATGAAGCTGCCTGTTTCCAGATCGATTCCCTTTTCGCTGATGGGCGGTACATCCGGATAGGATGGGTTCTGTTCGGAAGAGAGCTCGATCACGCCCATCGCATCACCCGACTCGATGATGCCGTTGAAGTCCCCCAGACTGGATATGGCCGCGACGATTTCGCCAGAGAGCAGGGCTTCGGTTTCGGCACTGGAAGAGCCGGGGTAGGCAATGACGTTGAATTCAACGCCTGCCGCTTCCTGCAGTCGCTTCACGGCCAGATAAGGTCCGGAGCCTTCCGGTGCAACACCGACACGTACGGTTCCAGGCTCTGCCTTTGCAGCTGCAATCAGCTCTTCATAGGAGGTGATGCCGGAGCTTTTGGAGACCACGATGGCATCGGCCTCCTTGGTGATTCTGGCAATGTAGCGCATGTTGTCCAGGGAATAGCCCGGCACCATTTCGCCGCGTGGCAGCGTGATGATGCTGTCATAGGTCAGTGCAGCAATGGTTTGTCCATCCGGACGCGCCTTGCTCATCTGCATCAGGCCGGTTGCGGTCACGGCGCCGCCGATGTTCTCGACAAAGATGGACTTGTCGATGGATTGTTCGGCAATGCTGTTGATCTTTCGTGAGATACCGTCCACGCCACCACCGGCAGGCCAGGGCACGATGTAGCGGATATCTCTGGTGGGAAAGTCAGCAGCGATGGTGCCACCGGCAACGGCCAGCAGAATGGCCATCGTGCTCAGCTTGCGCAGCATTTTTTTCCTGATCATTGTTCGGTATAGCTCCTGTGGTGATCTTGTAGTGGTGGCTCCAGCAGCCTGTGGCTGTTCGAGCCGTTACTCATCTGGTATGGATAAAAGAGATATCATGTATACTAGATTGCGCAAACAAGCATACCATCATAAAATTTCAGTGCAAGTGCTCTGAACACGTTTCCACGTTTCCACGATGCCCGGTCGCTCGGTAAGCCACGAGGATCAGGTGCCCCTGATGAACTGAACCTAGTCGAAGCCTATGAATACTCTTTCCAGTGATACCCGCGACAAGTTGTCGGGAGTCAGTGCTGCCACCTTGTGTACTGCCCTGTACAAGCGCGGTCTGCGTAATCAGACGCTGCAGGATGTGCATCCCTTGCGTGCCGGTCGTGGCAACATGATTGGTCCGGCGTTCACGCTGCGCTATATCCCTGCACGTGAAGATCTGAACCAGCTGGAAGTCTTCCGCAACCCCGAGCATCCGCAACGCGTGGGTGTGGAAACCTGCCCTGAAGGCTCGGTCATGATCATGGACAGTCGCAAGGATGCGCGCGCCGCCTCCGCTGGCAGTATCCTGGTGACGCGTCTGATGGTCAGGGGAGCTGCGGGTGTGGTCACCGATGGAGGGTTTCGTGACAGTGCCGAGATCGCCGATCTGGACATTCCTGCCTACCACCAGCGACCGTCGTCACCTACCAATCTGACGCTGCATCAGGCGCTTGATCTCAATGTGCCCATCGCCTGTGGCGACGTGGCCGTGTGGCCCGGGGATATCGTCTTCGGTGATGATGAATCGGTTGTCATCATTCCGGCTGGCATCGTTGACGAGATTGCTGCCGAAGCGGTAGAGATGACGAGTTTCGAAGACTTCGTCACTGAACGAGTCGCTGCCGGTGCCAGTATTCGTGGCCTGTATCCTGCCACCGATCCGGCGAACCTGGAGTTGTTCACTGCCTGGCGTGCTGAGAACAACCGCTAGACAAGAGTCTGGTGCTGTCGTTCGTCAGTCGTCACGTACAAACTGTACATGACGACCGACGACCGACGACCGACGACCGACGACCGACAGTCGGCGTGCGGCGTGCGGCGTGCGCCGACTGTAGTGCGACAGGCGAATGACACAGCAGGCGGTGCAGGCCTACAGCTCTCCGGCGTAGTGGCACAGCACATCGGCGCCGTTGATCGTCTTGCGCTCCGGTGCCGTGGACGTACACAGATCCGTGGCATGTGGGCAGCGCGCAGAGAAGCGGCAACCGCTGGAACTCGCCGCGCCATCCTTGAGTTTGACGCGTCCGCGTTTCCTGGACCTGGCCCGAGGGTCGGGGACCGGAACGGCACTCAGCAGTGCGCGTGTGTACGGGTGTCTGGGATTGTTGAACAATTCCTCGGTGGTGGCCAGTTCGACAATCTGACCCAGGTACATGACAGCGATGCGGTCGCAGATGTGTTCAACCACCGCCAGATCATGGGCAATGAACACATAGGTCAGTTCGAACTGTTCCTGCAGATCCTGCAGCAGATTCAGCGTCTGCGCCTGAATGGAGACATCCAGCGCGGAGACAGCTTCATCGGCAATGATCAGTTCGGGCCTGGTGGCCAGCGCGCGGGCAATTCCGAGTCGTTGCCGCTGCCCGCCCGAGAACGCATTCGGATAGCGCAGCAGGTACTCGGGGCGCAGGCCCACTTTTTCCAGTAGATCCGCGACACGATCCGACAGGGCCTTGCCGCTGAGGTTCTCTGACTTCTGCAGGCACTGGCCGACGATATCCAGCACACGCAGGCGCGGGTTCAAAGAGGATTGCGGATCCTGGAAGACCATTCTCAGATCACGCCAGACCGATCGCAACTCCTGCGAGTTGCAGTTTGTCAGCTCGACAGCGCCACGGCTCTTGCGATTGAAGGTGACCGTACCGCTGGTGGGATCCAGAATGCGCATGATGCACCGGCCGAGTGTGGTCTTGCCGCTGCCGCTCTCGCCAACAATACCCAGGGTCTCACCTCGATAGACGCTGAAACTGGCATCGTCGACGGCATTGACCACCTCCTTGCTGCGCCCGAAGAAGCCGCCACCGCTGACGAACTGCATGTTCAGCTTGTCGACTTGCAATATCGTGTCAGTCATCGGCAGTCTCCCTTGAGTGCAGGAAGCAGGCAACCTGCGACCCTTCATGCTCTACCAGAGCCGGTTGGTGTTTATCGCAAACAGAAGGCATGTAGCTATCGCAACGGGTGCGGAAGCTGCAACCGGAGGGTGTCGCCAGCGGATGGGGTACCATGCCGCGAATGGCCGGCAGCCGATCCCGTTTGGTTACACCAATGCGCGGTACGGATTCCAGCAGCGCCCGGGTATAGGGATGCTGAGGATTTTCGAAAATCGAATAGACGTCACTTTTCTCGACCACCTTGCCCATGTACATCACGGCCACATCTTCCGCAACTTCTGCCACTACGCCCAGATCGTGGGTGATCAGCATCACGCCCATCTCCAGCTCTTCCTTGAGTTCGTCGATCAGATCGAGTATCTGTGCCTGGGTGGTCACATCCAGAGCGGTAGTCGGTTCATCGGCAATCAGCAGTCGCGGCCGGCAGCTCAACGCCATGGCGATCATGGCGCGTTGTCGCATGCCTCCGGAGAGCTCGAACGGGTAGGCCTCGAAGCGTTCGGTCGGCTTGGGAATACCCACCTTGTCCAGTAGCTCGATGGCTGTCTCGCGAGCCTCTGCCTTGGAGATCTTCTGGTGCAACAGAATGGTTTCGGTGATCTGCTTGCCGATACGTGTGATGGGTCCCAATGAGGACATCGGTTCCTGAAAGATCATGGCAATGTCATTACCGCGTATCGATCGCAGTTCGCGCGACCCGTGCCGGGCAGCTGCCAGGTCAACGGTGCGCCCATCGGCGGCGCGGTAGACGATGCTACCGTCCGTGATTCTGCCCGGCGCATCAACGATACGCAGGATGGAACGCGCCAGTATCGACTTGCCGCAACCGCTTTCACCCAGAACACACAGGGTGCGGTTGCTGTAGATGCTCAGGTCGACACCATTGACGGCCTTGACGATACCGTCATCGGTGAAGAACTGCGTTTTCAGCCCGGCGATTTCCAGCAAGGGCAAGCCTTCGGCCTTGGCGATATCCGGCGCCATGGAATCAGTGGGCATGGGGGTCGGCTGCATCACGTAGTCCGTCTCCTAGAAAATTCAGTGCCAGTACGGCGACGACGATCATCGTTGCCGGAGCGATCAGAAGCCAGGGGGCTTCGATGATAGTGCGAACGTTCTGGGCTTCCTTGAGCAAGGTGCCCCAGGAGACCACCGGGGGCTGCAGCCCCACGCCGAGAAATGACAGCGAGGTCTCGGCCAGAATCATGAGCGGTACGGCCAGCGTCAGGGAGGCGATGATATGACTCGAGAACGAGGGCACCATATGCTTGCGGATGACTTCCATATTGCTCAGTCCATCGAGTCGTGCAGCGATGATGAAATCCTCGTATCTGAGCGAGAGGAATTTGCCTCGTACCTCACGTGCCAGGCTTGTCCAGCCGATCATCGAGACAATCAGGGTCACCACGAAATAGGTTTTCAGGGGCGGCCAGCTCAAGGGAATGGCCGCGGCCAGCCCCATCCACAGGGGGATGGTGGGAATCGAGCGGATGAATTCGATCAGACGCTGGATCAGGTTGTCCACCCAGCCTCCGAAAAATCCGGATATACCTCCCAGAGTGACGCCGATGAACAGGGATACGATAACGCCCACCAGTCCAATCGACATGGATACCCGTGTGCCGATGATGATACGACTCATGATGTCCCGGCCCAGTCGGTCTGCTCCCATCAGAAAGACCGTGTCTCGGGGATTCACGGGGCCGAAGAAGTGCGTGTTGCTCGAAAAGAGTCCCAGCACCTTGTATTCATAGCCCTTCACGAAGAAGCCCAGAGGGATGATCTTCTCTTCATCCTCGGCAAAGACCCGGCGCATGGCGACCTTGTCGATTTCCAGTTTCAAACCCTTGGCATGCAGCTGGAATCGTGAAGAGCCGTCTTCGTTCGGTGCAAAAAGATGAATCCCCATGGGTGGGGCGAAGGCCCGTCGCGTACTGGTCTTGTGGATGTCCGAGGTGGTGAGGAATTCACCGAAGATGGCCATCAGATAGATCAGTCCGACGACATACAGACTGATGTAGGCGATGCGGTGGCGTTTGAACTTTCGCCAGGTCAATGCCAGCGGGCTCAACAGAACCGGGGCAGCCACGTCGTCGTCGTTTTCCATGACGGTGGTAGTCGGGTTCGTGTTCATTGGTAGCGAATCCTCGGGTCGATCCAGGCCAGCAGCAGGTCGGATATCAAGGTGCCGATGACGGTGAGAAGGCTGACGATCAGAATGAGTGAGCCTGCCAGGTACATGTCCTGAACCAGCAGGGCACGCAGCAGCAGAGGCCCGGTCGTGGGCAGGTTCATGACGACCGCGACGATGATCTCGCCCGAGACCAGGCTGGGAAGTATCCATCCGATGGTGGATATGAAAGGGTTCAGGGCAACACGCACCGGATACTTCATCAGCAGCTGGAATTCGGACATGCCCTTGGCACGGGCCGTTGCGACATAGGGGCGGTACAGCTCATCAAGCAGATTGGCCCGCATGATCCGGATCAGCGCCGCGGCGCCGGAGGTGCCCACGACCACGATGGGCATCCAGATATGCTTGAGCAGATCGATGAACTTGGCATAGGTCCAGGGTTCGCCAATGTATTCCGGGCTGACCAGGCCGCCGACACTCTGCCCGAAATACTTGAACGATATGTACATCATGAGCAGCGCCAGCAGGAAGTTGGGCACTGCCAGACCGATGAAGCCGAAGAAGGTTGCCGTGTAGTCGCCAAAGGAATATTTCCTGACGGCTGAATAGATACCGATAGGCAGCGCGGTAATCCAGATGAACAACAAGGTCAGTATCGAGATGCCGAAGGTCCAGCCCAGGCGGTCCCAGATCAGGTCGGTGACCAGTACGTTCTTTTCGAAGGATATGCCGAAATTGCCGTACAGCAGTATGCCCTTCATCCACTTGTAGTACTGGACGTACATGGGCTGACCCAGGCCATATTGCTGGCGCAGGGTTTCGATGACCGCTGTGTTGTCAGAACCGGATTCACCCATGTCGGCGGCCAGCGAATCCAGATAGTCCCCTGGAGGCAACTGGATGATGACGAAGGTGACTATCGACACCAGGAACAGCGTTGGAATCATGTACAAGATCCGCCGCAAGCAAAACCCCATCATTGGTTCGTACCTCTGAGGTGAGCGAACATCGGCTGGCCGCAGGTTACTGGCAGCAGACGTTCAGCCGGGCGTGCGTATCCTGCGCTCGCCAATGGCGAAACAGGGCACATCCCGTGAAAAGTGGGAGAAGCCGGGGAGCTCCCTGTCCCCGGACTCGGTTGGCAAACGATCAGCCTGAGGCAAGCTCAGGGCAGGTTTGCACCGCCTTCAAAATACATCTGAGCGGTATAGGGCGCCGGGAACCACAGTTGTCCGGCAACTGGCAGAGGTTCGGGTACATTGCGCACGTTGTTGCGGGCAATGCCGAAGACCGGATCATTCTGTACCAGCCCGATCGTGAAGAACTGCTCCATGGCCATGTCCAGCACTGTCTGCATTTTGTCTTTCATCTCTCCAGGCGTACCTGCAGCCTTCACCTCGTTGTAGGCTGTGAAGATGTCCTTGACCGCTTGTGGAGGTTCTTCACCGAGCGTGTTGTCCACACCCCATTCGGCCCACTCGCGAGCCCAGCTGACCGAGTTGCTGACGATGGGGACGTAGCAGATGGGTGTGGTATAGGCATCAGCCTGTCCACCGGAACAGTTCCACAGGTAGGCGTCCTGTTCGTTGGCTGTGTGCAGCGCAATCAGGCGGGAGCGGTCAGTGGCTCGTACCTGAATATCAAGACCGACATCCGCGGCGTAGTTGGCAATCAGCTCCATGGCATCGGGATACTGCAAGCCGAAGACATCGGCCACCAGAAAGACGAGGGTGAAACGTTTGCCGTCGGGGCCGAGACGAAAGCCTTCGTCGTCACGCTTGTCCAGTCCAGCCATGTTCAGATGCTTGTTGGCCAGTTCCTGATCGAACTCGGTGTATTGCTTGGCATACCATTCCTTGTACAGCTCGGAACCTTCTCGTGGCGCTGTCTGCGCAGGTTTGGCGGCGCCGAAGTACAACAAGTCGATGATCTCCTGTCGATCCACCGCATGGCTCAGACCGATGCGAAAGTCCTTGTTGTTGATCACTTCACGCTTCACCGGGTCGGTGTTGTTCAGGTTGAGCATCAGGATCATGATGTTCGCTGGCAGGTCACCGACGTCGAAGAAGCGGTACTGGCCGCGTTCCATGTTATCGGTCAGTGAGGCCTTGTTGGACGGACGTCCCAGATGGCGCAGCATGTAGTCGATCTCGCCATTGAATGCCTTGAGAAGAATGGTTTCGACATCTTCCACCTGGTCGTAAGTGATGCGGTCCATATAGGGCAGTTGCTGGCCCTTGTCATCCACCTTGTAGTAGTAGGGGTTGCGTTCGGCAACGATGCGGTCGGACGAACCATAGGCGTTGGTCAGATGCCAGGCGTGCAGGGTAGGGCGATCCGGGTTCTGCCAGAACAGGGGGGTGTCCATCGGGCCTGCCTTGAGATTGAACAGCTGTATCCAGTCGGCAGCCGCTGGCTCGGCATCGACCAGGGAACTCAGCTCAGGGTTGTATTTTTCGTGAAACTGACCGAGATAATGCTTGGGGTAGACTGTCGGGTGATAACCGAATCCATAGGCCATGTTTTGAATGAAAAGGCCATTGGGTGTACCGAAATCGAACTCCACGGTGTAGTCGTCTATCTTGCTGACCTTCACCGGACCTTCGGGGCCGACAAAGGTGGAGTCCTTGTTGGGTGTCAGCTCGGGATTGCTGAAGACGTCCTCATACCAGAACAT
Source organism: uncultured Granulosicoccus sp. (assembly GCA_947499955.1). GTDB lineage: Bacteria > Pseudomonadota > Gammaproteobacteria > Granulosicoccales > Granulosicoccaceae > Granulosicoccus. The sequence continues at coordinate 329,380 of CANMQI010000003.1, read as the reverse complement.
GATGTCATCGGCACTGAAGAGCTCACCGTCTGACCAGCGCATGCCTTCACGCAGATGAAAGGTGAAGGTGGAGGCGTCTTCGGAGACATCCCAGCTCTTGGCTATATTGGGGCGTACCTCGGTCCAGCTGGGGTCCCAGCGAACCATGTTGTCACTACCGATGGTGCGAACCAGGTTGTGCTGGTCGCCGCCACCGAGAATGGCACGTCTGAGCGTACCGCCGTATTCTCCGGCCTGTTCGATGACATCCATGACAAGCGGCTCTTTCGGAAGTCGCTCGTCCACCGGAGGCAGTGTGCCTGCCTCTACCTGATCATCCAGTATGGGTGCCTGTTCATAGGCAAATGCGGGTAGCGTGCTGGCGACTGCCAGGCAAATGCCGGCAACCCCCTTTCCCAGATACTCTGGCATCTTGTTTTTGGTTTTCATGGCTCCTCTTCGGGTTGGTGTGTTTTCTTGTTTACCAGTTGGTGACTGAACCATCCGGACGACGTAGATGTGGTGGTTCCACGTGGGCTGCTTCCTGGTTCTTTATGGCATCTTCATTCACTTCAACGCCAAGACCAGGTCCATCAGGTACAACATAGACAGGCCCTTCCATTTGAACCTGCTTCGGAAATATGACGGGGTCGTGAAAGCCGAGCTGTTCGACAGAGGTCTGTCGGGTTTCCAGCCAGCTGAAATTGGCAACGGCTGCAGCCATATGTACCGTGGCGGCTGTGCAGATCGGTCCCAGTGGGTTATGCGGCATGATGTCCACATAGTGACTTTCACTCCAGCCGGCGACCTTCATGGCTTCGGTGAATCCACCAATGTTGCAGATATCGATTCGCATGTACTGGGTCAGGCCACGCTCCAGATAAGGCAAGGCCTGCCACTTGGAGGAGAACTCTTCGCCGATGGCAAAGGGAATATGCGTCAGAGTACGCAGACTGGCGTAGGCTTCCGGTGATTCATCCCGGATGGGTTCCTCGATGTAGTCGACCGTGCCCTGGGGCAGCATGTTGCAGAAGCTGGCCGTTTCGGCAACCGAGAGGCGGTGATGCAGGTCGATCCCCAGACACAGTCCTGGCCCGAATTCGCGACGTATGCGAATGAGTTCCTCTGCCGCTACGGTCAGTGATGCCCGTGGATCGAATATCTCACCCGTCTCGAACCCCGACGAGTTGATGCGAATGCTGTTCCAGCCGGACTCCACCAGCGTTCTGGCATTGTCGACTACTTCATCGATACTCTTGCCGGTGCAGCAACCGAAGGTCGGGATGGCATCGCGTTGTCGGCCACCGAGTAATTGATAGACCGGTACCCCGAGGCGTTTGCCGAGAATATCGTAGAGTGCGATATCCACGGCAGACATGGCAGCGGTCAATACACGGCCACCCTCGAAGTACTGGCTTCGATACGATTCCTGCCAGATACGCGAGATCTTGCGTGAATCCTGACCCACCAGAAACTCGGCGAAGTGTCGGATGGTGGCAGCGACGGATTCTTCCCGGGCAGACAGACCGGATTCGCCCCAGCCGATGATGCCGTCTTCGGTGGTTACCTTGATCAGTAGCTGGTTGCGGATGCCGACTCTGGCAAGAATCGGTTCGATGGATGCAATCTTGGTCATTGAATTGTTGTCCGTCAGTGAATTAGTGCCAACCGACACGTGGCGCGACAGGCACCTGATCATCAGGTCTGGAATGAATCATTTCCATCAGTTCCGCGCGTGTACTGGCATGCCCGGTATCGTCGAACAGATTGTTCATCTCGTACGGATCTTCCTGCATGTCATAGAGCTCGCCGGTATCGGTTCGCAGGTCGACCGACAGGCGGTAGCGTTGACTGCGAACAGTGGTCAGATCCATGCCGATGCCGCTGCGGGTCTCATCGACCTCCCATTCGTTCAGGGCAAAGTCACGAGTCGCCGTACCCTGCATGAGCCCGACCAGAGACGTGCCGTTGTCAGCAGAGGCGTCCAGATTGCACATCTGCGAGAGTGTGGCGCGAATGTCCAGGGTGGATATCGGGTCGTCCACACATTTTCCTGCCGGAATGGCAGGACCACTCATGACGTAGGGCACACGCAACAGACCGTCGTACAACATGGGGCCCTTGAGTAGCAGGCCATGATCACCCAGCCATTCGCCGTGATCACTGGTGAAGATGATGATGGTATTGTCCAGCTCACCGCTCTTGTCGAGCGCGTCGACAATGCGACCTACCTGATGATCGATGGCGGTGATCATGCCGTAGTAGACGGCTGTGATATCGCGCAGTTGTGTTTCCGTCAGTGCCAGAGATTCGCCCCAGTCCTGGCCGCCCTGTGCATGAGGGCGTTTGACATTCTTGCGAATCGGGCTCTCCAGAAAGGCGCGATGCCACCAGGGGCGCTTGTCCAGGTCCAGATCCATGTGCGGGGCAATATCCACCTCATCCGGGTGGTACATGCTGGACCAGGGCTCGGCGGCCAGAAATGGCGGATGCGGGTCGGGGAATGATACCCAGGTGAACAGGGGTTCGGCTGCGGCATCGTTCGCTCTTGAATTGATCAGCTCAACGGTACGATCTCCGATCCAGGGTGTGGAGTGCCACTCGTCTTCCAGAGCCGAGCGCCAGACTTGCAGATGCGTGGTGTCGGGCAGGGATGCAGGGTTGGCATGTACCTTGGCCTTCTCCCACCGCTCGCGGCCCTGCCCATCGGTGTTCAGATAGTTTTCGTAGTGCAGTGTATAGGGAGGATCGCTCCAGACACAATGGTGGTGGGGACGTAGTAGTAGTTCTACCGACTGAAAGCCGAAATACGGGCCACCCCAGTCTGCCGGATACTGGTTGACGCTGTTGTAGCACTCAGCGTGGCCGGTAGCCTCGAAGGTCTCATGGGTAGTCAGATGGGCCTTGCCGATGAACTGCGTGTGGTATCCCGCCCGGGAAAAAATGCCACCCAGACCTTCGTTGCCATAACGCTCTTCCAGGTTGCGTCCGTTGTCACGCACGCCGTGGGTGTATGGAAGCTTGCCCGTGAGAATCGAGGCGCGAGCTGCCTGACACATGGGATGCGGGGTAATACAGGTGGAAAAACGGGTGCCGGTACTTGCGAGCTTGTCGATATGAGGTGTGCTGACGCCACGAGTGTCATAGCCGACACAGTCGCCGCGCTGTTGATCGGTCGTGATCAGAATGACATTGGGGCGTTTCGTGGTGCCAGGGGCATTGCTGTCAGTCATGGGAGCGAGGTCCCGTTGCATGCCTGATTAACCGTGTACTCATGGATTCGCGTTCCTCACTAGTTGATCATCTGAGTGATAATGTATCATGAAACTCATGAAATAATATACGAAATGGGCTTCATGAGCGATTGTTCTTGATTAACCCATTGATGAACTGGTCAAATACGCGCATGGAAAAGAACATGAAATTCAGCTTCTCGGAAAGCAGCACCGATGGTGACGACACGAGCTCACTTTACGAGGCCGTGCTCAATGACATCTCGACCGGTGAGCTGGAGGGCGGGCAGCGCCTCAAGGTGGCCGAGCTGGCCAGACGCTATGGTGTCAGTACAAGTCCGGTGCGTGAAGTGCTGCGGCGAATGCAGGGAGAAGGCTATGTCGATATCAGCCCGAATCGCGGTGCAACGATTCGCAAGGGTGACGCCAACACGATCCAGAACATCTTCGAGATTCTGGAGCTGCTGGAGCCGTATTTCGTTTCCTGGTTCGCCGAATTCGCGCCGCCGGATCTGCTGGATGAGATGGAGGCCATCCAGAAGCAGATAGAAGAGGTCCCCATTGCCGATCTATCAACCTTTCGCAAGCTCGATGGCGAATTTCACTGGACCATCTGCAAACGCCATTACAACCAGCAAGCGGCTGACACCTGGAGAAAACTGCGTCGTGCGCTCAACGTTCATGGCGCTAAACTCAGTATCAAGGCACCCCGGCATGAGGCCATCATTGCCGAGCATCGCATGCTGCTGGACGCCTTGAGGCGCAATGATGTCGAAGAATCGGTACGGGTGATTCGCATGCATACACAGGGTTCGTTCGTACAGATGTCGCAACAGATGCGTGTACTGGGAATGACGCCCTGAATGATCGGCAGAGCCTTTGCTCTGCCTGATATCTGAATCCCTATCGACTTTCGCTTGCGCTGATGGCAAGCGATCACACGGGTGTGTGATCGACGCCTGGTTGAACCTTCAAACGCGGCCAGAGACCTCGCAGGTCATCCCTTGACGGCCCCGGCTGTCAATCCTGACTGGAATTGTCGTGTCATGAACAGGTAGGCAATCACGACCGGGAGGGTTGACACGATGACGCTGGAAAATACGAGTCCCCACTCGGTGGAATAGGCGCCGATGAAGGAGACGATACCGACTGGCATGGTCTGCACTTCGGGTTTGAATGCGAGGATGAGGGGAATGAAGAACTCGTTCCACATCCACACCCCATTCAGGATCGATACCGATATCAGCCCGGGCTTCATCAATGGCAGAACAATCCGGCTGAATATCTGCCATTCCGAGGCGCCATCCATGCGAGCCGCCTGGATCAGTTCATGTGGCAGGGCCGATGCTATTGGTGTCAATACCAGCACCCCCAACGGCAGTCCCATCGCAATGTAGGGGAAGATGAGGGCCATCAGTGTGCCGAAAAAGCCGATGGCCTTGAGCACGATGAACAGTGGCAGGATGATGGCTTGCACGGGGACCAGCAGGCCAGAGACAAACAGGGTGTACAGCCCCATGGCGTACTTCTTTTTCTTGCGACTGAGTCCATAGGCAATCATGGATGACAGCAGGGTGCTGACCAGAACGGCGACGGTTGTCACGATAATGGTATTGGGCAAGGTCAGAGACAGGTTCGCATCCGTCCAGGCTCTTGAATAATTGGAGAACATCCACTCATCGGGCAGACCGAAGGGGTTCATGAAGAACTCGGGCACCGACTTGAACGAGGCGATGATCATCAGGATCAGCGGCGCCAATACCCAGATCGAGGCGACAAGCAGCACCAGGGTTCGCGCCGTCTTGCCCATCAGAATGCCCAGATCACTTTGTGAGCGTTGCAGCTGTCGGGTCTGTGTCTGAGTCATGCTTCTATCTCCCGGCTACGCAGCACACGGATCAGCAGGTAGCAGAATCCTGCCATGACCAGCATCAGCATGAGAGCCATGGCCAGACCGAAGGCAAAGCGGATATCCGCACTGGAAAAGGATGAGCCACCGAATGCGGTTCGGTAGATCAATGTGCCCACGACATCGGTGGCGAAGTTGGGAGCGCCCAGGGGGCCTGTGAGTACATAGACCACGTCAAAGGTGCGGAAGGTGCCGATAAAGGTCAGCACGGTAAGTGCCGTGAATGCCGGTGAGAGCTGAGGAAACACCACTCTCCAGAATATCTGACGGGTGTTGGCACCATCCATGGCCGCGGCTTGCTTCAACTCTTCGGGGATGTTCTGCAAGCCTGACAGGTAGATGATGATGGCCCAGCCCATGCTGTTCCAGGCGGTGACGAAGATGATGGCAGGCAGGGCCAGATCGGGATCGGACAGCCAGTTCCCGGCCAGAAAGCCCAGGCCCAGGGTCTGCAGCAGAGGGTTGATCAGTCCGATGTTGGGGGACAGCATCAGTGTCCAGATGAAGCCGGTGGCGACCAGCGACATGATGACGGGCAGGAACAGGACCGTCCGGTAGAACTGCATGAAGCGTGGTTTTTCGTTCAGCAGTACAGCCAGATACAGACCGACCGTATGCTGGAACAGCAGTATGGCAAGAAAGATGATGGCGTTGTGCATGGCGGCGCGATAGAACGGCCAGTAGGAGAGTAGTTCGGTGTAATTGTCCAGTCCGACAAATTGCAGGTCGTTGCCGAAGCCGGTCCAGTTTGTCATGGAAATGCCAACCGCCAGAATCAGCGGGATCAACATGACAGCGAGAAAGAATGCGAAACCCGGCAACACGAACCACAAATGGCCGTAGGTGCTGCTGAATGATGATTGAGGCTTGGGGTGAGACATTGCAAGTGCCGATATCAGTCAGAAGTGGGTCAACCGTGGAAGATATCCACGGTTGCATTTTTGAATTCCTGTCAGTCGGACAGCTTGACCGCATCCTGCGCGGCGCTGGCAAAATCCTCCGGTGTCATCTCGCCCATCAGTAGCGCGGCTGCGTTCTGCTGCACCACATTCCAGACGGAACCGGTTTCCGGTAGCTCGTAGAAGACACGTACATCATTGACTCTGGCGGCCTGTACGAACTCTTCCAGGATGCGATTCTCCGAGGGCACGACATTACGATTCGTCGTCATGGTGATGGTGTCCACGACCATCTGTTGCGCCTTATCCTGAAGCATCCAGTTGAGGAAGGTAATCGCCTCTTCCTGGTGTTCGGACTCGGCGTTGACCAGATAGATGTACTCCAGACCGGTGACGGTGGCAGGCTTGTTTTCACCGACGCCGGGGAAGGGCACGACGCCCAGGTCCACTGCCGGGTTGATTTCCTGATAACCGGGGTAGTCGGCCGAGCCTCCGGGCATCATGGCGCCACGCTTCATTGCCGCCAGAGCCTTGCCTTCCACATAGGGCGTGGAAACAGCGCCAGGCTGCATGCAATCAGCCATCTCTTGCAGGAAGCGTGCAGCCTCGAGCATATCGGGGTCGGTGAATTTGCGATTGCCCTTGCGCAAATCGGCAAAGCCGTCGGCGCCCATGACACTGGAGGTCAGCATCATGTAGATGAACGAGGGGACGATGCCGTCCGAGGCCGGTACCACCAGAGGGGTTATTCCCTTGTCCTTCATGGCGGCACACATGCTCATGAATTCGGCCTGGTTGGTGGGTGGTTCCATGCCCAGGTCTGCGAGTATGTCTCGATGGTAGTAGAGCCCGACGGAGTAGGCGCCGAGTATGGGAGCGCCGAAGACCTTGCCGTCATTGTCTATCGCTTCCAGAGCGGGTTCACGCAGCGAAGAGGTATCGAGCAAGCCGGTCAATTCAGCGGCATAACCGGAAGCGGCTGCCGTCGCGGTTTCGGGCCCTGCGGGCAGTCCAAACAGGTCAGGGGCTTCGCCTGCGGCCAGCGCGGTGTTCAGGCGAGCCGAGTAATTGGTGCCGGCAATCTCTTCCAGTTCGATCCGGATACCCGGGTGCTCGCTTTCGAAGGCCGTGAGTATGGCCTGGGTCTTGGCGCGCCATTCGGGATGCTGGTGCCACAGGCTCAACGTGACCGTGTCCTCGGCAATGAGGGCTGTGTTGACTCCCAGGCTGGAGGCCACTACAGCGGCCAGCAGTCCGGTCTTGATGGTGTTATTCATGTCTTCTCCTTGGGTGGTGTCAAGTCTGGTTTCGCAGGGCCAGTCCTGTCGATGAGTCAAAGAAATGCAGACGGTCGCAAGCGACAGCGATCTTGACCGTGTCCCCGACTCTTGCGTCGGATTGCGCGGCGAAACGGCATATGCAGATGCCACTGCCGTCACTGTCATCTGTTGCCATGAGCTCCTCATCCTCTTCATCGATATCCCTGATGTTCTCGGCCTGCAGCTTCACATGTGCCATCTGATCCGAGCCGAGTGACTCGAGCAGGCTGATGGGGGCAGTCAGGCATTGCTCGTCGGGATGCTCGGGTAGCAGGGCTGCATCCTCCAGGTCTTCCGGTCTGATGCCGACGATGACCTCGCCATTCACGTGCTGATCGATGCGTGGATATCTCTGATGAGTCAGGGTGGTGATGGCGAGGTTCTGATCGCCCAGTTGCACGCGCATGTGGTCACCCTCGCTGGTCAGACGGGCACGAAACAGGTTCATGGCGGGCGAGCCAATGAACGAGGCGACGAAGGTGTTGCGGGGTTCGTGGTAGATCTCATGAGGCGTATCGATCTGTTGCAGAACACCATCTCGCATCAGTGCAACTCGGTCACCCATGGTCATGGCCTCGACCTGATCATGGGTGACATAGATGGTGGTCACCTGTAATTGACGCTGAATCCGGGCTACCTCGGAGCGCATCTTCACCCGCAGTTTCGCATCGAGGTTGGAAAGTGGTTCATCCATCAGAAACACCGAAGGCCGTCTGACGATGGCCCGCCCCATGGCGACGCGTTGTCTCTGCCCACCGGAAAGATTGCCGGGACGTCGATCAAGGAAGGGTTCAAGTTGCAGTATCTTTGCAACGTCCCTGACGCGCTTGTCCATGTCTGCGCGATCGACCTTTGCAATCTGCAAGGGGAAGGCAATATTGTTGTAGACACTCATGTGCGGATAGAGCGCATACGATTGGAAGACCATGGCGATGTCACGATCTCGCGAGGCGAAATCGTTGACCAGTCGATCGCCGATATACACCTCGCCACCGGAAATCTCTTCAAGCCCGCCAATCATCTTCAGGGCAGTTGATTTGCCGCAACCCGATGGTCCGACCAGTACAAGAAACTCGCCGTCGTTGATCGATATGTTCAGATCGACCAATGCGGCGGCAGCAGCACCGTCATAACGCTTGCTGAGGTTCTTGAGCGTTACCGTTGACATCTGATATCCCCTGATCGGAATCACTGGATGAACGCCATGAAAGATCAGCAGACACCGTGATAGAAAAGATTATCGAAACAAGATGATATATTATTTAAGTGAAAAAGGCATATGAAATGCAGGATAAAATCGACCAGATCAGACCATGTTTGAAATTCGGAGCAGGAGCGGCCGAGTCAGGCGAGTTATCTGGTCCGACCTACAGCGCACAGTCAGAACCAGGATTGCCTCAAAGGCGTCGTCAGCGGCAGAACCCAGTTACTGACGGGTTCGTCTCTGGGTATGGCCGAGAGGTCGATGCGATTGTCGACAAGGTGTGCCGGCGGCCGATCGTTCAGTGAGCAGCTCGCTTGCGCATACACCTTGACATCCTGTCCTTCGGTTTCTCGATAACGGGTGTCGAGGAACTGTGCAAACTGCCAGATCAGATCCGGGATACAGGACAGGGTCCGTACCTGGCGCGGGTTGAGATGATCCGACGGTTTCACGATAATCCGCTTGCCATCGTCGGTGACGACAATGAAACGCACGCTACCCTGTTTGGAGCGCAGCTTCATGCGCCAGCTGAACTGATGGCCATCCTCGTTCCAGGCAACATTGCCGGGTGCGGCAAGATGGCGAAGTGGCACGATGGTCTGCATCACCAGCCAGAGACTGATCCCGGCAACGATGACGTATGACAGGATGCGACTACTGGCAGCGGTGTGGCCCCGAGGGGCGCTTGCCGCCGGTGTCGCCAGCACATGCCAGCGCAGCCGTGTGCCGGCCTCCTGTCGCGACAGCCACCAACGAATGAGCTGCCGTGGCCAGTCCGGATCAAACAACAGCAAGGTGGCGGCCAGCGTCATGAAGGGAAAGATGCCGATGTCGAACACCATGGCATTGGTCAGGTGAAAGAAGGCATAGAGGCAGAAGACCGCCAGTCGGGTGCGTCGCCACAGCAGCAGTGGAGCGCCGACCAGGTGCAGGATGATGGCCCCGTAGCTGGCTGCCGCAATACCCCAGTCCTGCGTGAGAAACTGGAAAATGGCGGCCTCATCCTGACTACGTTTGGTCATCCACAGACGCATGGGTTCAAGATTCAGCCAGTCGTGGTTGATCTTGACGATGCCGGCGTAGAGCAGGATGATTTCCAGCTGGGCACCAAGCCAGAAACGGCTCCAGTTGGGAATGGTCTCGGAGCGTAGCGCCGGCTTGCGCCAGGCGTCGACCGACCACAGACGGTTGGCCGGCGCAAAGCACAGGATGAGGCAGAACAGAATCACCATGTAGAAGTGGTTCAGGTACAGCGCCTGGTCGAACAGAAAGTGCCAGCTGAACAGCAGGGTGCAGATGATGATGGAGGCGCGGTAGAACGTTCCGGTCATGACACCGACGGCGGCCACGCCAAGTAGCGCGTAGCTGAGTCGCAACCACGGATCGGGAGGCACGCTGACCCATGCGAAGCCGGGGTATTTGAACAACAGCTCCGTATCCCGGTACAGGCAGTCCAGGCACAGAAAGGCACCGTAGTTGACTGCCTCGAACAGCAGCAGGGCGCCAAACATCATGCGAAACACGGCAAGCGATGCAGCATCCACCTGCCGGAAGAAAAACCGGTGTATCAACACCCTTACTCCGTCAATCGTCAGAGGCTGATTGTTGCACGAGTCGCCGTCTGGATGGGTTTTCGGCGCGGGCTGTCGCGACAAGACAGCTGCCTGACGCGGTGATACCGATCAATGTCAGTAGGTTGCTCTACCGCCGGATAAATCGAAGACGGAGCCCGTGGTGAACGAGTTCTCTGCCGATGCCATCCACAGGACCATGCTGCTGATTTCCTCGACTGTCACGAAACGGCCGCGCGGTATCCTGGACAGCATGTAGTCAATGAATTCCTGACTGACCTGATCCAGGATGCGTGTACGAGCCGTCGCCGGGGTAATGCAATTCACCGAGATATCCTGAGAGGCCAACTCCTTGCCCAGGGACTTTGTCAGTGCGATGACAGCGGCTTTCGATGCGGAATAGGCGGAAGCATTGGGGTTGCCTTCCTTGCCGGCAATGGAGGCGACATTGACGATCCGGCCATAGCCTCTTTCCATCATTCCCGGGGTCAGTGCCTTGCAGGTATGGAAGGTGCCGTCCAGATTGACCGATTGCACCTTGCGCCACATCTGCGCGTCATAGTCAGCCAGTGTGCTGGTAGGGCCTGCGATGCCGGCGCTGTTGATCAGGATGTCCACGCCGGCAAAGCTCTGCTCGGTGATCAAGCGTGCCGCTTCCACCTCTTCCAGATTGCTGACATCCACCTGCACCAGCTTGACGCTGCTCTCCGGCAGTTGGCTGATAGCGGGTTCGACCGTCGTGATGTCCATATCCCACACAGCCACTCTTGCGCCGGACTGGACAAGCCGTTGGGTAACCGCGGCGCCGATGCCGTTGCAGCCACCGGTAACGACTGCGACTCGATCGGTGTAATCGTAGGTATTCATTGCGTGTTTTCCTTTTGTTGTCGAGCCCACCAGGTGTTCTGCAGAGGCTTGCCGCCGACGTAGGCATCACCGCCCAGTTGATCATTGATACGCAGGCATTCATTCCACTTGGCCATGCGTTCGGAACGGGTGATGGAGCCGACCTTGAGCTGTCCGGCATCGAGGCCCACGGCCAGGTGGCAGATCGTCACGTCCTCGGTTTCCCCTGAACGGGCGGAGACAATGCCGCGGTATCCATGCTCTCGGGCAGCTGCCAGGCAAGCCAGGGATTCACTGATGGTGCCTGACTGATTGACCTTGATCAGAACCGCGTTGCAGGCCCCCTGGTCGGCAGCCTGATGGACCAGATCGGCATTGGTCACCAGGTAGTCATCGCCGATGATCTGGACACGATCGCCATATTCGCGGGTAAAGGCAATGACGCCTTCCGGATCATCTTCTGCCAGAGGGTCTTCGATCGAGGCAATCGGGTAGTCGTCGATCCAGCGACCCAGCAAGCTGATCATCTCGTCCCGGTCGAGTTCGCGATCTTCCAGTGCCAGACGATAGCGTCCCTTGCTGCCGAATTCGGAGGCTGCGATATCGAGTGATATGACAACACGCTCACCGGGTTTCTCGCCCGTGTCCTCGATGGCACGGACCAGCGTTTCCAGGGCTTCTTCATTGCTGTCGAATACCGGCCACCAACCGCCTTCGTCAGCCACGCCGACGTTGCCACTTTTCTTCTTCATCCGGGCACCTGCGGACCGATAGATTTCCGAGGTGACTTCCAGGACTTCGTCGAACGAGGCTGCACCCGGCACCATGACCATGAAATCCTGAACATCCACACGACGTCCAGCGTGTGCACCACCTCCGAAGATCTGTATTTCAGGCAAGGGCAGAGTCGGTGTCTGTCCGCTGAGGTCGGCGATGTGACGCCATAAGGGCTTGCCCATCGACGCCGCGGTGGCGTGCAGCACGGCCATGGAAGTGGCGACCATGGCATTGCCACCCAGTGAGGACTTGTAAGGGGTTGCATCCAGCGCAATGAGCCTGCTGTCGATGTCTGCCTGTTGGCTGGCATCCAGACCGGTGAGTTCCTGCGCAATGAGGCGATTGACATTGCTGACGGCATTCTGCACATCCATGCCGCCGAGCCGTGAGCCACCATCGCGCAGGTCGATGGCCTCACGTGTGCCTCGGGAAGCGCCGGCAGGGGCCATGGCACGACCACGCGAGCCATCTGCCAATGTTGCCTCGACTTCGACGGTCGGGTTGCCTCGGCTGTCCCAGACGCGTCTGGCCGTAAGGGTGGACAGGGTAGTATCGCTCATGATGTGGTTTTCATCGGGTCGGATTCCAGCAATTGGGCCAGAGTATCGTGTGGGTGTCTGATCAAGGCCAGGGCGCACTCTCGCACGCAATCTTGCGTATCGGTACTCAGGTATTCAACCGGAGACTTGCCGTCGATGCGAGCCAGCATCAGTGCGGGCAGCAGTCTGGTGGTACGCAATTCCAGTTCGCGCACCTCCTCCCAGCAGACGTGTACGGCATAGTGTTTCCAGAATTGCAGTATCGCCTGCTGCAGATTTGATCGAGACTGTGGTAAATGGAAAGACTTGATGATCAGGTGATTGAGTGCGAAGGCAACATCAAAGGACGGATCACCCATGGTGGCGCATTCGGCATCGAGTATTACCGGTCGGGTATTGCGTAACAGGATGTTTTTCGGGCTGATGTCGCCGTGTATCAACACCTGCCGGGACGCGGCAAGCTGATCAGCCAGCGTATTCAGGCTTGCGGCGATATCAGCATGATGTCTGGCGGTGAAACGCAGATAGGGTTCCAGACGAAGTGATTCGAAGTCTGCGCTGTTGTCAAAGGCTGATCGGTCGAAGTCGGTAGCCGTCGAGGCTGCGTGGATACGCCCCAGAGTGTCGGCGACGGCGGCAGCCTCGCCACTATCCTTGCCTCCGTTCAGCAGTTCTGTTTTCCACAGATGGATATCGGGGCTGTCAAGAAATTCCATGGCAAAGCCATTCTCGGCATCGCTCCAGCCATACAGTGTTGGCACTGCTTCGGCGACAACGCAGCCTGCTGCCTGCAACCACGCAAATTCTGCCTGGCCACGGTGCTCTGGTGCGAACCAGTCTTCCTGTACTTTCAGCTTTTCGAGCGCAAACTTGACACAGACAGTCTGGTTGGCGAAGGACACCGCAGCGATGTCAGAGGCCACGCCGCCGCTCAGCCGACGGATGGTGTGGACATCGCCGGGCTGGCACAGGCCGAGCGAGCTCAGCAGGGAGCGGCAACGTCGTTCGAATTCCGGCATGACCAGTTGCTCCTTGTTAGTGTCATGTTCACGTGAACATATTGGGTGAAATAGTTTCAGTTGTCAATACGGATTATGAAAGAATGGCTGTCGACAATTGCTGATTCAGGAACAGGCCTTGCGGGTTACGATCAAGTCTATCGCAAGAGATCTCGGGATCTCGCACATGACAGTCTCCAGAGCCTTGTCCGGTAGCGAGCATGTCAACGCTGCCACAAGACAGAAGATCTGCGATTACGCCGAGCAGGTGGGCTATGTGAGAAGTTCGGCGGCCAGCGCCATGCGCGGTGATCCGACAGCCATTGTCGGTCTGCTGTTGCCGAATATCGTCAACGATTTCTACGCACGCTTTGCCAACTCCCTGAGCATCCTGTGCGCCGAGGCCGGGTTCGACCTGGTCATTCATCTGACCGGCGATGACTTCGATCAGGAAGTTCAGTGTCTGACGCGCCTGCAATCCTTGCAGGCAAGAGTTGTCTTGCGAGTGCCGGCTCCGCGAAGCCAGGGGCAGACATCCAGCCCGGTGAACGGGCCCGATCTGATCAATCTGATTCGAACCGTCGATGGTGAAGACAGTATGGGTGAATTGATGATCAGCGACGACCTGGCCATCAGACAGGCAGTGGCGCACTTGAAGAGCATCGGGTGCAAACGTATCGCTTATATCGGTGGCGGCGAGACCTTGTCATCGGGGCGATTGCGACTGCGCGCCTTCACTCAGGGGCTTGCCGAGAATGATCTGGAGATCGACAACAGCCTGGTTTTCACCGGACCGCCCGGGCAAAGTGCGGGACATGAGTGCGCACTGACCATGCTCGATCGGGACAACCGTCCTGATGCGTTGGTCTGTGGGGGCTTCGAAATATCCAGTGGTGCCCTGAATGCCTGTCTGGAACGCGACATTGCCCTGCCAGAGCAGCTGGCATTTGTCGGCTATGGGGATCCGGCGTTCTATCAGTGGATAGCCGGTGGGGTCTCGACGATTTCCCTGTCCGAGCACGAGGTCGCCTGTCGCGCCATTGAAATGATTGCCACCCCGGCATCAGGCAAGGGCAACAACAGTCACAGTGTGCTCGCTACCTTTATCCATCGCCATTCGGCTTGAGAGCCTGCTCTTGCGCGACACGTGTCGTGAAAGTCGTGAGAGTTCGAGCCACTTGACGAGCGCCATACCCGGGGTGCGGGCATGGCTGTTGCTCACTGATTGTGGCTTTCGCGATACAGCTTCTGCAAAGCCTGGATGCAGTGTGGAAGGCTGAGTCTGCCTTGCAGGAAGTCTGAAATGGTATGACTGGCCAGATTCTGAAAGGCTGTGTAGCCGGAGTAACGCGGTCGAACCCAGGCGGCGTCCAGAGTTGCGCGCGTGTTGCTCATGAAGTCCTTGCACAAGCGGTTGCAATCCGGATCGCTCCAGGCCAGGGCATTGCCCGGTTGGCCGCCCTGACGAATCCACTCGCTGGTCTGGCACTCGGGCCCGGCCACATGAAAGGCAAAATCGACAGCTGTTTCCGAATGCGCGGACCGGGCTGAAACGGCAATACCGCTGCCACCGAGCACCGTGCCGCTGACGCCGCCGCCGGCGGCATCTGCCACATCAGTGAATGCGAGCGGGTATTCCCGAAAACCGGTTTGCGTGTAGTTGATGTATCCGTAGGCATGAGGGCAATAGCTGGGTCCCTCGTCCTTTGTGCTCAGGATCTCATAGACATCGATGGGGTCCATGTCGAAACAGCTCGTTCGCAGCAGGCTGGTCAGTTCGCAGAGTTGTTCCAGGGCCTGAGCAATATCCTCATCGGCCATGAGCTGCTCCGGACTGCTCGCGACTTTCACGCCACGATTGCAAGCCAGCCACAACAAGGCCATCAGCCCGTGCGGTGGTCTGAGTGGCATGATGACCTTGCCGCTTCTGGCGAGTGTGATGACGTCAGCCCAGGTGGCAGGGATGCTCTCCAGCTGGTCGGGTCGATAGCTGGCAACCGGCGTGGCGGCATCCATGGCCAGGGCCCATTGTCCGCCATGCATTCCATAGGAATCGTGGGAAGGACCCGCGCTCTGCAGTTGCAGTGTCTGCAGTTCCTTGCTGCGCCCGCAGGCGGCCAGATCCAGCAACAGATTCTCGCGAACCGCCTCTCCCAGGTGAGGGTGGTCGATGATGATCAGGTCGTGACTGTTGCCCAGTTCGCGCAGTGGCTGGCTTTCAAAGTCCTGTAGAGGCCGAGTGTCCCAGGTGATTCTGACACCGGGGTTTTGCTGCTCATAGTGCGTTGACGCGGCCAGTAATGGCTCGATGCCGCGCGCATGATTCCAGGTCATTCCACGTAAATGCGTCTGCCTGTTTTCTGTCATGAGTTTTCCGTGCAGGTAAGTCGAATATCAGGGAAGAGAATCCCTTCGGGCCGACCATGAAACATTATTTAACAATTATATGTAATGGCAAAATCGTACAGACTGTTGAGAACAGGCAGCAGCAAAGTTGTTTTGCAGTGCAGGATTTCCTACTGTGTTTTTCAATATCAGATCTGCCGCAACTGGCGAATACCGTCAGTAAGAAACTTGACCCCCAGCAGTCCGAACAAGCCGCCGAAAAGCAACTCGATATGACCGGCTACCCGGTTGTATCCGCGGATGGCCAACGGTGTGGAAAACAGTACACCATAGCTGCCGTAGATCAGAAACGCCGAGCTTGCACCAACGGGGGCAAACGCCAGAACACCTTCCGGCGGCAGGCCGGATCCGGACAGAAAGGCGGTGACGGCGGCCCACATCAGGGCTGCCTTGGGATTGGTCAAGACCACCAGAAAGCCGCGGCGCCAGGCGGCCGCCAGCGTCAGGTGTGTCGTAGGCTGAGCAGTCTGGCTGGCGGATTTCTGTCGAGAAGAACGAAACGCCTTGAAAGCGATAAACAGAAAATAGAATCCGCCGACAAACTGCAACACGATCCCCGCGACCGGATAAGCCTGAAAAAGTGCTGAAATCCCCAGCGCAAATGAGCTGACCCACAGCAGAACACCCGAGGCGATGCCGGCTGCAACACACAGCGCAGCATTTCGGCTCTGACTCAGAGCCACGCCCGTTACCGCCAGAAAGTTCGGACCTGGAGCCAGTTGGGCGGCAATGGTGGCAGCCAGGGCTGCAAGAAAGACGGATTGCATGGATCAGGGTTCCTCTGGTATCTGGACGTGTGACAAACCCCTGCCGCCAGGGGCAGGGGCAGATAATGCGCAAGGCGGCAGCTGTCGCCTCGGATGACAAATTCGTACAGGTCTGTGCTGGTGATCTTACTCCAGTGTCTGCAAGGCCGCATCGATCAGTGCGCGGCTGTCATCTGCAAGGCCGATCAGTGGCAGGCGCAAGGTCTCGGTACACAGACCGCGACTGGCGCAGGCGTACTTGATTCCCGCCGGGCTGGGTTCATTGAACAGTGCGTCATGCAGAGGCATGAGCTGTCGTTGAATATCCATGGCTTTTCGATAATCATTGTCCTTGCAGGCCTTTTGCAGACTCGCGCACAGTGCGGGTGCCACATTGGCCGTCACCGAAATGCAGCCGTTACCTCCGGCCGCGTTATAGGCAACAGCGGTTGCATCCTCGCCGGAGAGGTAGCTGAATGGCCCGTCAATCTGCATCTGCTCGATACCCGGTCGGGCCAGATCCCTGGTGGCATCCTTGACGCCCACCACCGTGGGCAAGGCGGCCAGTCGAGCCATGGTCTCGGCGGTGATATCGACTGTGGTGCGCGGTGGGATGTTGTAGACAATGATCGGCAGATCATTGCTCAGACTCAGCGTTTCGAAGTGCTGGTAGATGCCCTGCTGGCTGGGGCGATTGTAATAGCCGGTGACATGCAGTGCGCCATCGGCACCGTGCCGGTGGGCATACTCATGGAATTCCACCGCCTCCCGGGTATTGTTGGAGCCGCAACCGGCAATCACCGGCACTCTTCCGCCAGCTTCCTCGACCACGATACGGATGATCTCGCGGTGCTCTTCTGCCGAGAGAACAGGGGATTCCCCGGTCGTGCCTGCTGGTACCAGGCCGTCACTTCCTTGCTCGATGTGCCAGTTGACCAGATGGCGAAGTGCGGGAATATCCAGTTCCCCGTTCAGGGTCATTGGGGTGATCAATGCGACATACGAACCTTCGAACATGATGATTTCTCGTGTTGAAGGCGGACTTGAACGGACCCCGAAAACCAAAAAACTCCGGAAGCCGCCAGGGCCGCCGGAGTTTTACTGTCAGAACTTCCTTACCGGGATTCAGGCGCGCGCAGTTTTCACTGCCGGTTTGAGAGCGCCCGGTTTTGAGACAGTGCTTGGGGTGTACAGGGTATTCATGCGCGGAGAAGGTTGATACATCGGCGAAATAATGTCAACCCTACTGTGTGGCGCGAGTCACGTCCAGCCACTGGCGCACTCGGGCAACGGGGTCTGCGTGTTGCGCGATATCGGTGACCACACACACCGAATCTGCCCCATGTTCAAAGGCACCCGCAGCACGCTCTGGGGTAAAGCCGCCAATGGCGACCAGAGGAGTCTGGCCGATGGAATCCTTCCAGCGCTGCAGCTTGTCGAGGCCTTGTGGTCGCCACGGCATCTTCTTCAACAGGGTGGCGTAGATCGGACCCAGCGCAATGTAGTCCGGTTCGTGTGATTGTGCAATGGCCAGCTCGGCTCGGTCATGGGTACTGATGCCTATCCTGATGCCGGCGTTACGCAGGGTGTTCATTTCCGCGTCCTGCAGATCTTCCTGACCCAGGTGTATGGCAGCACACCCTTCATCCAGCGCCAGTCGCCAGTAGTCATTGAGGATCAGGGTCGCGCCGGCCTGCTCACACAGTTCCCGGGCTTCGCGTATCTGCCGTCGGCATTCACTCTCGCTGGTGTCCTTCATGCGCAGTTGCACACAGCGTACGCCGGCATCGAGAAATTCGGCAAGTTGTCGGGTATCCCCGACGATCAGGTAGAAGCGGTCCAGCATGATTACAGGTCTCGAAAGGGGGTGCCCAGCACGGGTGTGGAAGGAGCTGCCATGTCGCGTGGCATCATGGGGTCGGCTTGCCAGGCGGTGCGCCCGGATTCCACCGCAAGTGCAAAGGCGCGAGCCATGGCGACCGGATCGCCGGCACGGGCAACCGCTGTGTTGAGCAGCACGGCATCGTAGCCGAGCTCCATGGCAGCGGCGGCGTGTGAGGGCAGGCCGATACCGGCATCCACCACCAGCGGAACATCGGGGAAATGCGCTCGCATCGAACTCAATGCATAGGGATTGTTCAGACCGCGTCCACTGCCGATCGGGGCTCCCCAGGGCATGAGCACGCGACAGCCGGCGTTGAGCAGCCGATCGGCTACCACCAGGTCATCGGTGGTGTAGGGAAATACGTGAAAGCCATCATCAGACAGAATGCGTGCGGCTTCCACAAGTCCGAACACATCGGGTTGCAAGGTGTCGTCTTCACCGATGACTTCCAGTTTGATCCAGGGTGTGCCGAACAGTTCGCGCGCCATATGGGCGGTATTGACTGCCTCCTTCACGCCACGACAGCCCGCGGTATTGGGCAGTACCCGAACGTTGGCAGACTTGATGAGAGACCAGAATGCCTGCCCTGATTTCTCGGTACTGGACTCGCGACGCAGCGATACGGTGACGATGTCGCTACCGGATGCGGCGATGGCATCGAGCATGATCTGTGGGGAGGGATACAAGGATGTCCCCAGAAGAAGGCGTGAGTCCAGTTCGACATCGTAGAATGAGAGCGACATGTGTTCAGCCTCCCGACATGGGTGCAATGATGTCTACCGAGTCATCGGTTGACAGTCTGTATTGTTCGCGCTCGCTGATCGGCACGAATTCCTGGTTGACCGCGGTGGCAACCGTGGAAGCCCCGTGGCCCAGGTGTTCCAGCAACTCGTGCAGCGTGTTGCATTCCACCTGCTGAGTTTCACCGTTAATCTGTATTTTCATCTACCACGTCCTCGTCGATCCTGCCGTCCAGTACCAGGGATGCTGCTCGCTGCGCCATGGCTGGTGCGCACAGAAAACCATGTCGGTACAGGCCATTGATATGAACCGTTCTGCCGCGTCGTCTCAGACGGGGCAGATTATCGGTAAAAGCCGGGCGCACATCGGTGCCGATCTCGATGACAGCCGCTTCAGCAAAACCGGTGTGCAGGCCATAGGCGCTGGAGAGCAGCTCCATGACCGAACGTGCACTGGCCAGACTGCGATCATCACTTTCGATCATGGTGGCGCCAACCATGAAGCGATGATTCTCTCGCGGTACGATATAGATCGGGTGCCGAGGATGCAGCATGCGTATTGGTCGTTGCAGGGAAATCTCACGGCTTTCGAGAATCAGCATTTCACCCTTGACGCCACGCAGATCCTTGAGGCTGTCGCGCGCCGCCAGGCCTCGACAATCGATTCGCCAACCCGTGCGAGGGGCGGATGCCAGTTCCGCCTCGCTCAGCTGACGATCGAATTCGATCGAGAACAACTCGTTCTGCCGGAGTGATTCCAATAGTCCGAGGAGCGTCTTTCTGGGGTCCAGATGTGCCTCTTCAGCATAATGCAAGCCCATGTCGAAACGATGGCCGATATCCGGTTCCATGGCTTCCATCTGCGCACGATCCAGACGTGCAAAACTGTCTGTGCGGCGTGCAAACTGATCGAAGTCTGCGCGGTCCCGGCGCAGGGCAACGACCAGCGATCCTGCCTGTTGAATGGATTGGCTGTGTTTCTGCCAGTACGACAGGCTCTCCAGACCGAGCCGGAATATCAGCGGTTCGGCGCTTTCGCTTTCACACCAGGGTGCCAGCATGCCACCTGCCCACCAGGAACAGCAACTGTCATCGATACCGTGGCTGGCGGCAATCAGGTGTACACGGCAACCGCGTTCGATGAAGGCCTGCGCTGCGCACAGGCCGGCAACACCGGCGCCAACGATCTCAATATCCGTGCTCATCAGCGACAATCCAGACCCATCTGCCAGAAGTCGATCTCGAGACGTGTCGCCGCATCGAAGGTACGGCTCAGTTCCTGCACCCGCGCCTGCCCCAGTTGTTCAATGCTCAGCGCATCGCAAGCCTTCCGGTGGGTGTCTGCCACTTGCTGGTATTCCGCACTGCTGTACATGTCGACCCAGTCTGCATAGGGGTTACCCTGTCTGACCAGAAACGATTGGTTTTGCAGCCACTTGGCCACCTCGGCGTAGCCGAGGATGCACGGGGCCAGAGCCACGTTCAGGTCCAGCAGATCACCGGCCATGCCACGCTCCAGCACGTAGCGTGTGTAGGCCATATTGGGCGTCGATTCGACTGTCTCTTCCAGCGCCTGCCTGGAAATGCCGAACTGCTGGCAGTAGCCGATATGCAAGTCCAGTTCGATATCGATGATGCCATGCAGGGAGCTCTGAGCCTGTCTGAGTTCGTCCAGCGTGCGGCTCTTGTAGGCCGCCAGGCCGAATGCCCGGGCGAACTGGATGAGAAACAGATAATCCTGCTTCAGATAATGCTCGAAGCACTCGGCCGGCAGAGTGCCGGCGGCCAGTTGGCGAACGAAGTCGTGCTGGATGTAGTTCTGCCAGTGTGGCTCGCTGTGCGCAATCAGCTGCTGTGTCAGAGTCCGAGTGGTCATCGTCCGGCTGCGAAGGTGTAGCTGTCCAGCTCAGGGACGGTGTCGATCAGACCTTGTGACTGCATGAAGGCCGCAAAATTCTCGTAGCGCTGACGATCAAGTGCTGCCGGGCGCAATGCAAAGCGGGACAGCGTATCGCGCCAGGCACGGCGATTCAGTTCATTGTCGAGAATGTCCGGGTTGGAATCGCGAAAGACCTGCCAGGCCTCGTCCGGGTGATTGATGATGAAGATGGTCGAGCGCTCGATGGCGCGCAGGAACGGCAGCATCCAGGGGCTGTCCAGGGAATCTTTGTTGGCAATCAGAATCAGTTCATCAAAGGCCGGAACACCGTGTTCCTCCGGGTAGAAGGCACGTCCGGGGTGGCCTTCGATATCCAGCTGGTTCAGCTCGAAGTTTCGATAGGCACCGATGACCGCGTCCACCTGTCTGGTGATCAGTGCGGGTGAGAGGGAGAAATTGACGTTGACCAGTTCGATGTCTTCCAGCGTCAGAGAGACACTCTCCAGCATCGCTTTCAGCAGCGCATCCTCGAAGCCTCCGACCGAGAATCCCACTTTCTTCCCCTTCAGGGATGCAAGGGAATCGATAGGGCCATCGGCCAGCACAACCAGGGAATTCAGGGGCGTGGATACCAGTGTGCCGAAGCGTGACAGTGGCAAACCTTCAGCCACCTGCACATGCAGTTGTGGCTGGTAGCTGATGGCAATCTCTGCCTTGCCAGCAGCAACCATTTTCGGTGGCAGGGAGGGGTCGGCAGGTTCGATCAGTTCGACGCTCAGACCTTCTTCGTCGAAAAAGCCCTTTTCGCGGGCCACGATCAGCTGCGCATGATCAGGGTTGATGAACCAGTCAAGCAGAACGGTAACGGGTTCGGCGGCCAGAGTACTGCCGCTGAACAGCAGGCTGGCAAGCAGAAGTTTGATTCGTTGCATGGGATCAGTGTGCGTCGGTGTGGAAGGTGGCCGTGCTGCTGGAATCGGGTAGCCAGAAAAGGGCGCGATCCAGCAGACGGTTGACGAGGGTGTAGAGCAGAAAAGCGAGCAGGCAAAGGCACAGCAGGGCTGCGAACATCAGATCTGTCTGCATGCGGCCATTTGCCTGCAGCATGAGATAGCCCAGCCCCTGGCTGGAGCCGACCCATTCGCCGACAACCGCGCCGATGGGTGCCACCGAGGTGGCCACCCGGATGCCTGATGCCATGGAGGGCAGGGCGGCCGGCAGTCGAATCTGCAGCAGAATGGTTCTGGGAGAGGCATTCATGGTGCGAGCCAGATCCAGCATGGCCGTGCTGGTGTGGCGCAAGCCATCGAAGGTGGCAGCCACCACGGGAAAGTAGATGATCAGAATGGCCATGACCACTTTGGAGCCCATGCCGTAGCCGAACCACAAGGTCAAGAGTGGCGCCAGTGCGAATACCGGTAGAGACTGGCTGATGACCATGAGAGGCAGCAACCAACGGCGCAGGCGCCTGGATGAACTCAGCAGCACCGCGCTGATGATGCCAAGCACACAGCCACTGACCAGGCCTGCAATGATCTCGAACGCCGTGATGGCGGTATGCAGGCCGAGGGTCTGAATCTGATTGACCAGTGTCTTCAGAATCGCCAAAGGCGCCGGTAGCAGGAAATGCGGAATGCCACTGAGTGTGACCAGCAGCTGCCAGGCCAGCAGGAACAGGGTGAGGCTGACGAGAAAGGCGGGTACTCGCGGCCGGCGGTGGGGGATCGAGCTGGCCATTCAGACAACCACCGGTAGGTCGCTGCCGGACTTCATGAACTGCCAGACTGACGGCAGCTGCGCCGTGATCTCGTCATGATCGACCGGACGTGGTGCAGGCGTTGCCAGCGGCATGGACTGGATGCGGGTGGGAGAGCCGGGTTCCAGTACGTGCAGAACATGAGACAGGCGCAGGGCTTCCATGGGGTCATGGGTAACCAGCAGTACGGTGCGTCCGGTCAACAGGTCGAACGACAAGGACTGTAATTCGTCGCGGGTGATGGCATCCAGGCGGCTGAAGGGTTCGTCCATCAAAACGATGTCGCGCTCTTCGAGCAGCGTGCGGGCCAGTGCCACGCGCTGGCGCATGCCACCGGAGAGCACCGCTGGCAAGGCATCGGCCCAGGGTGTCAGGCCTACGCGTTCCAGCAGTTCGCTGACTTGCGCCGTCGACTCCTGCAGATTCTCGCCACGCAGTCTTGGACCCAGCTGTATGTTCTGGCGTGCCGTCAGCCATGGCAGCAGACCATCGTCCTGCGCCATGTAGGCAATATGCGTGGAGGCCGGCTCGCCCGTGTCAGTGCGTACAGCGCCCTTGTCCGGTTTCTGCAGACCGGCAATGATTCGCAGCAAACTGGATTTGCCGATGCCACTGCGACCCAGAACGCTGTGCCATTGACCGGCTTGCAGATGCAGTGAGAGGTCCTGAAATACCGAGTGTTTGCCCAGTGTCAGACTGACCTTGTCCAGTTTGATGCCGGGGGCCTGGTTCACGCTGGTTGCCACAGGGCATGAAAGTGGTGGACGGGTCCATGACCGGCGCCGACTCGCAGGCTGTCGGCGTTGACAATGGCGGTGTGTACGTACTGCTCTGCGGTTTGCACGGCATCGAGCACCGATGCGCCCTTGGCCAACTCCGCGGCAATGGCCGAAGACAGTGTGCAGCCGGTGCCATGGGTGTTGCCTGTCTGGATGCGAGGCTGGGTAAACCGGTGCAGAATACCCTCCTGCAACAGCAAGTCTGTACTGTCGGTTGACTGCAGATGACCGCCCTTGAGCAGCACGCAAGGACTACCGAAGCTGGTCAGCTTTCTCGCTTGCGCCTCCATCCCGGCAAGGTCTGCAGCTTCCGTGTCGTTCAATAGCAGGGCAGCTTCCGGAATATTGGGGGTGATCAGGGTAGCCAGGGGAAACAGATACTGCCGCAGGGCGTCGATGGCTTCATGCTGTAACAAGGCGTCACCGCTCTTGGCGACCATGACCGGGTCCAGTACGACGGGAATATCGGGATACCCGGAGAGCACCTCAGCGATCGTCCGGATGATGGCCACATTGGCCAGCATGCCGATCTTGATGGCGTCGATGCGGATATCGGACAACACGGTTTCCAGTTGCTGCCTGACAAATTCGGCAGGCACTTCGTGGATGGCGTTTACCGCACAGGTGTTCTGTGCCGTCAATGCCGTGATGGTCGACGCGCCGTAGACGCCCAGAGCGCTGAAGGCCTTCAGGTCTGCCTGAATACCGGCACCACCGCCCGAATCCGAGCCGGCTATGGTCATGGCAGCAGGCACGGCATTCGATGCCGCAGAGTGTGTGCTTGTCGTGTGGCCAGGCTTCATGTTCTCTCCGGGATGACAACCGGGAGAAAACGGACCCATGCAGGGGAATGACTCGTGATTCCCGTGACTTGAATCCCTTCGTCGGCATTATCCGCATCAGGTTCAGCGGGATCGTGCAGATAGCTGCAGCATCTCAGCCGAACATCTACCTCTGTAGTCGTTCAGCACCCCGTCAAGTGAGCGTGAGGGTATCACGCGATATCTGCCTTGACCAGTTGTTCTCCCCAGAAAATTCAACGAGCCGATGGCAGCGATGCCAGCAGAGCGCCGCTGCGCAAGCTTGCAGTATGTCCTGCGAGCCGGAATCAATAATTCATTTCATATATATGTTATTTTGAAATCCGGGACTGGAGGCGCGCCTTGAAACTGACCAACTACACCAATTACGCCCTGCGTGCGCTGCAGCTGGCCGCCGTCTATCATCCGGCACTCGTCAGGATCGAGGATGTCGTCAACATTCATGGCCTGGCAAAACCGCACGTGAGCAAGGTGGTGCATGAGCTTGGCCGTGCCGGATTGCTGATCACACAGCGTGGTCGTGGCGGCGGTTTTCGTCTGGCACAGCCAGCAGACGCCATCGTCGTGGGTGACGTGGTTCGTCTCACCGAGGTCAGCCTCGATGTCGTGGAGTGCTTTGACCCGACAAGCAACACCTGTCCGCTGATCGGTGTCTGCAAGCTCTCGCGCGCTATCCAGCAGGCCACCGCGGCCTTCATGGGGGTTCTGGACGACCTGACACTGGCCGATATCAGTTCCAATCGGGCTCAGTTGCTGAACCGGATTGCGCCCCTGCATCCGATGGATGATCTCTCTTTCGGCAGCGTGCCGACGTCGCAGAGCACTGCAGAACGCTGAACCACAGGCGATACCACCTGCACCCTCGTTAAGCTATACGTTGAATAGATGTTTACGGTGACATTGTCACCGACCCCCCGTCGATTCGAGGCTATTCTGCTCATCGTTCCAATCTCGAGTGCGAGTTGGAAGCTGTCGAAAGCCTCTTTGCAATCTACTGGAACCGTGGAGTGATATGGTCACTGAATTCACGCCTTTCGCCTCCCTGCTGGGGGGGCTTCTGATCGGCCTGTCGGCCGTTCTGCTGATGTTCCTGCTGGGCCGTATCATGGGCGCTACCGGTATCGTGTCGGGTGCTCTGATGCCGGATACGATGAGCGACTGGGCCTGGCGTGTCGCCTTGTTGCTGGGCATGTTCAGCGGGCCCTGGCTGTTCCGCGCAGTCTCCGGTGAATTGCCGGAAATCAGCGTGCCATCCTCACCCATGATGCTGTTGCTCGGCGGCTTGCTGGTAGGCGTAGGCGTCACCCTGGGTAGTGGTTGTACCTCTGGCCACGGTGTCTGCGGTCTGGCACGCGGCTCGTTTCGCTCGTTTGCCGCTGTTGCGCTGTTCATGACAAGTACCGTGATAACGGTTTTCGTCACCCGTCACGTTCTGGGAGTCTGAATCATGAAGCTTTTGGCAGCATACAGTGTGGGTGTGATATTCGGCCTGGGTATCTCATTGTCGGGCATGGCCAATCCGGCCAAGGTCATCAATTTCTTCGATATTGCCGGCGCCTGGGATCCGAGTCTGGCCTTCGTGATGGGTGGCGCGGTTCTGATCACCTTTCTCGGTTATCGCTGGGTATTCACTCGCGCTCGTCCGGTACTGGAAGCCACGTTTCAGCTTCCGGGAAAATCACATGTCGATCGGCTGCTGGCCAGTGGTGCCGTCATCTTCGGTATCGGCTGGGGGCTGGCCGGATTCTGTCCTGGCGGCGCGTTGCCGGTGGTAGGCACCGGCCAACCGGATGTCTTGATGTTCGCGACAGCATTGATCGCTGGCATCGTACTGACCCGTCTGGTGATGTCAGCCGTGAGTAGCAACGCGGGCAGCCTCAAGACCGACAAATTCAAGCAAGAGACCAAGGAGAGTTGATCATGACTGCTCAAGCAATCGATATGAACATCAAACCCGATGTCACGGCCTTTTTCGATGAGGCTACCAACACCATCAGTTATGTGGTCAAGGACCCTGAGTCCAGCAGTTGTGCCGTGGTGGATTCCGTCATGGATATCGACTATGCGGCCGGCCGACTCTCTTATGAAAACGCTGACCGGATCATTGCGTTCATTCGCGAAAACGCGCTGCAACTGGAATGGCTGATTGAAACCCATGTGCACGCTGATCATCTGTCGGCCGCGCCTTATATCCAGGATCAACTGGGTGGCAAGATCGGAATCGGATCCAACATCGTCGTGGTTCAGGAGACCTTTGGCAAGGTGTTCAATGAAGGCACAGAGTTTCAGCGTGATGGCAGTCAGTTCGACGCCCTGTTCGACGATGGCGATACCTACACCATCGGTAGTCTGAACGCCCTTGTCATCGCAACGCCGGGTCATACACCGGCATGCATGACTCATGTCATTGGTGATGCTGCCTTCGTCGGCGACACGCTCTTCATGCCGGATGGTGGTTCGGCCCGTGCGGATTTTCCCGGTGGTGATGCCGGTGTGCTCTACGATTCCATACAGAAGCTGCTGGACCTGCCGGATGAAATGCGCCTGTTCATGTGTCATGACTACGCACCCAATGGTCGTGAAGTCCAGTGGGAGACCACGGTGGGTGTAGAGAAAGCCGACAACATTCATGTCGGTGCCGGCAAGAGCAAGGCTGACTTCGTGAAGTTCCGAACAGAGCGGGATGCGCAACTGGGTATGCCCCGGCTCATCATTCCGTCCCTGCAGGTGAACATGCGTGCAGGGGAGGTCCCACAGGACTCCGATGGCAACCTGACTCTCAAGGTGCCGCTCAACAAGCTCTGATAGTCACCCGACACTTCGACACTCACCCAGGATACAAGTCTATGGAAGTCAAGACCATTTCCGACAAGCTCTCACTGAGCGAACAGTTGCAGGTCGCTGATATTGCCAGCCTGCATGAGCTCGGGTTCAGGTCGATCATCTGTAATCGACCTGATGGAGAAGCGGCTGATCAGCCTACCTTCGATGAAATTCGTGCCGAGGCTGAAAAGCACGGTATGGAGATTCGTTATCTGCCGGTCGTGCCGGGCCAGGTCAGCGATGAGAACGTCGAGAGTTTTTCCCAGGCGATGCGCGAATTGCCAAAGCCGACAATGGCCTATTGCCGAACCGGTACACGCTCGGCGACCTTGTGGTCGCTGGGGCAGGCGCGCACCCGATCGGTCCCCGAGATCCTTGCGGCTGCCAGGGCTGCAGGCTACGACATGTCAGGGGTGGTGCGGCGACTGGCCAACGGTGGTGTCACACCGACCGACAAGGCCGATGGCTCTTTCGATGTGGTGATCGTGGGCGCAGGTGCCGCGGGCATTGCCGTGGCCTCCAGCCTGCTCAAGCGTCAGTCGGATCTGCAGGTTGCCCTGATTGATCCGGCCGACATACATTATTACCAGCCAGGCTGGACCATGGTCGGTGGCGGCATTTTTGAACCGGAAGAAACCGCCAAGACCATGGGGTCCCTGATTCCTGGCGGTGTGCAATGGCTCAAGACAGCGGTAACCGCATTCGAGCCTCAGACCGATTCGATCATTCTCGAAGGTTGCCGAGTCATCAAGTACAAGCGGCTGATCGTATGCCCGGGTATCAAACTGGACTGGAACAGGATAGAAGGTCTGACAGAGACACTCGGACGCAATGGTGTCACCTCCAACTATCGCTATGACCTGGCACCGTACACCTGGTCACTGGTACAGGGTTTGAAGTCGGGCAAGGCTGTTTTCACGCAACCCCCCATGCCCATCAAATGTGCCGGTGCACCACAGAAGGCCATGTACCTGTCTGCTGATCACTGGTACCGCAGCGGCGTGCTGAAGGATATCGACATCTCCTTCAACAATGCCGGTGGTGTGCTGTTCGGTGTCAAGGACTATGTGCCAGCCTTGCAGGAATACGTCGAGCGCTACAATGCGTCCCTGAATTTCTTCCACAATCTGGTGGCGGTTGACGGTGAGGCCGGCAAGGCCTGGTTTGATGTGAAGGAGGGCGACAAGCCCGTGAAGCGCATCGAGACCGAATTCGACATGATGCATGTCTGTCCCCCGCAGTGTGCCCCTGAGTTCATCAGCACCTCGCCCCTGGCTGATGCCGCCGGTTGGGTGGATGTCGAGCAGTCGACTCTGCGACACAAGACTTACGAGAACATCTGGTCGCTGGGTGATGCGATGAATGCACCCAATGCGAAGACTGCAGCGGCAGCACGCAAGCAGGCGCCGGTGGTAGCGGCCAATGTCATTGCAGATATTGCCGGAAAGTCGCCAGTAGCGGCATACGATGGTTATGGATCCTGTCCGTTGACGGTAGAGCGAGGCAAGATCGTACTTGCCGAATTCGGTTTTGGTGGCACGATGCTGCCCAGCTTTCCCAAATGGCTGGTCGATGGGACTCGGCCGTCACGTCTGGCCTGGTTGCTCAAGGAAAGAATCCTGCCACCCATCTACTGGAAGGCCATGTTGCGCGGTCATGAATGGATGGCCGAACCCACCTCGTTGCAGGACTCCGGGAAGTGATTAAAGGGTCGATTGCAAGTTATTTTCCCTGTCTGGAATGGGGCAGGGAGTATGAGCGCGGCGTTCTGATCAACGACTTGTTGGCAGCGGTGATTGTCACGATCATGCTGATCCCGCAATCACTGGCCTACGCCATGTTGGCCGGTCTGCCGCCGGAAGCGGGTCTGTATGCCTCTATCGTGCCGATTCTCCTGTATGCCGTGTTCGGCACCAGTCGGACGCTGGCCGTCGGGCCGGTGGCCGTTGTCTCCCTGATGACGGCAACCGCCATTGGTGGGGTGGTTCAGAATACCGGGGTGGACTACGCCACGGCAGCGCTGACTCTGGCAGGTCTGTCCGGTGTGATGCTGGTTGCCATGGGTCTGTTTCGGCTCGGTTTTCTGGCCAATTTTCTCTCCCATCCCGTCATCGCAGGCTTCATCACCGCCTCGGCCATCATCATTGCGGCCAGCCAGTTGAAGCATGTGATGGGAGTGTCAGCCGGCGGTCACAATCTGTTCGATCTGCTGGTCTCGCTGGGTAGTCAGCTGGGCGCCATCAATGGGTTGACGCTCGTGTTGGGCGTAACGTCCACAGCGTTTCTCTTCTGGTGTCGCAAGGGTCTCAAGGCGCTGTTGTCGAGACTCGGGCTTGCCCCGAAACTGGCGGATGCCCTGGCGCGCACGGGCCCGGTCATGGCGGTCATCGTAACCACGCTGCTGGTCTGGGCTTTCAGGCTGGATACTCAGGGTGTCAGTGTTGTCGGCGTGGTTCCACAATCGCTGCCACCGCTGAGCTGGCCGAGTTTCTCTCCCGAGCTGTTGAAGGAGTTGCTGATTCCTGCGTTGCTGATTTCTGTCATCGGCTTTGTCGAATCCATCTCGGTTGCCCAGACACTGGCGGCCAAGCGGCGACAGCGTATTCGTCCGGATCAGGAGCTGATCGGGCTGGGTGCCGCCAATGTCGGTGCCGCGCTGACCAGCGGTTTTCCGGTCACCGGTGGATTTTCGCGCTCAGTCGTGAATTTCGATGCCGGGGCCGAGACGCCTGCCGCCGGTGCCATGACGGCAGTGATGCTGGCAATCGCGGCCTTGCTGCTGACTCCCCTGATTCACTACCTGCCCAATGCAACTCTGGCTGCCACCATCATCGTGGCTGTCTTTTCCCTGGTGGATTTCGGCATCCTGAAGCGCAGTTGGTCCTACTCCAGAGCGGACTTTGCAGCGGTACTCATCACCATGGCTGTCACGCTTGCCATCGGTGTCGAAGCTGGCGTCAGCGCCGGTGTGATTGCCTCTGTCGCTCTGTTTCTCTACAAGACGTCACGTCCTCACGTTGCGGAAGTGGGCCTTGTTCCGGGCACTCAGCATTTTCGCAATATCAACCGTCATCGGGTGTTGACCGATCCGTCCCTGGTCACGATTAGGGTAGATGAAAGCCTCTACTTTGCCAATGCGCGCTATCTGGAAGACTATATCTATGATCGTATTGTATCCAGCGAAAGCACACGGCACCTGATATTGATGTGTTCAGCGGTCAACGAGATCGACATGAGTGCTCTGGAATCGTTGGAAGCGATCAATCAACGGCTAGCGGATATCGATATCTGCATGCACCTCACCGAGGTCAAGGGGCCGGTCATGGACAGGCTGCAGCAATCGCATTTTCTCGATGAGCTGACGGGGCAGGTCTTCCTGTCTCAGTATGAAGCCATCCAGAAGCTGACACCGGCGGTGTTGATTGCCGATATGAATGAGGCGGCTGCGTGAACTCGTGTAGCCAGTGGCTTCGCAAGGACTCAGTGTCGCACTGATAGCATTTCCGATGTATTTTTGCCACGGGGGGCTGTGGCTATTGCCGCCTGATGACAGGATATCGGTGTTTTTCTCGAACGTTGCTTTTTGTTATGTTGATAGTCCATCACAGAGGGGAGCGCTCGTCATGGCTGATCAACAGGATCAAGGCAGGGTCACCGGTATCGGTGGCGTATTCTTTCTCGCCAACAAGGACAATGAAAGTCTGGCCCGATGGTACGAAGCGCATCTGGGCATAGCGTTGCAGAGTTGGGGCGGGAGTGTGCTCGAGTGGAAGAATGATGAAGCTGAAGATGGTGGTGCGACCGTCTGGAACGTTGCTGCCAGGGATAGCGACTGGTTTGCACCCAGCCAGGCGCGCTTCATGATCAACTATCGCGTCGATGACTTGCAGGCGCTACTCGCCAAGCTGACTGCGGCTGAGGTGCAGATTCTGGAGGGACCCCAGTATCACGAAAATGGCGTATTTGCGTGGATCCTTGACCCCGAAGGCAACAAGATCGAGCTGTGGGAGCCGAAGATCTGGGATGAGAAAAACAGGCGTTAGGCTGCACACGCTAGTGGCAGACGGGGATTTTTCTGCAATGACACGATTTGCACTAACTCAGGGTCTGTCAAAATATACCACCATTGCATGATGGATTAGACTCGTGATCACATCCAACATCCAGAACGGGCAGCATCTTCACCTGACGAGGGTCATCATGAAGTGGGGAGCGAGGGAGCTGCGCTCAGAGAACACTCACTGCCGGAACACTACCGGCCCGACTGGCAGTGTGTATCACCACCGGCGTGACGCAGCAATTGCAAGGCTGAAAATCGGCTCTGCAAGCCGCTGATAATGCTATATATACGCTATGGAATCACTCAATCGCATCACGGCTTTGCAACTGCATGAAGAGTTGATGGAAGCTCTGGACACGCTGGTCGCCATGATTCGCCGTCATTGCACGGGAGTGGTGGTTTACGAACTACCCACTGTCGATGCGGAAGGGGTCGTGCCGACACATATCGAGGTAACGAAATGGGGGAGCCCGGATTCGGTTGACGGGCAGGCGCTGGATATGGCTTGCGACGCATTGACACGATTGTCGATGTCGGCCGGACAGAAAAGTACGACGACCTATCGGCTACCGGGGGTTCTGTGTGTATCGGAAGATCTGAGTGAGCCGGTTGCGGCCCTCAACGCACTCAAGGACAAGCTGCAGCAGCATCTTGCCAAAGCCTACCCGGATACCGTGGGCCGGAGTCGTGCGTGCAAACGCATATTTCCGGGTATGCACATGAATCATGTCTATCGGCATCTGCATGTCATCCCGGAGAATATCTCCCGTCTGAACCTGACCTGGCAATGTCAGACGCCAGCCGATGTCTGGATCACACCTGCCGAAGCCATTGCCTTGTGCGAAACCGCCATCGAGGATGAGACTCGTAGAATTCATAACGGCACACCTGACAAGGACCGACTGCAGGCCCTGGAAATCGCCTTGCAGTATTTCAGGACACTGTCCAAACCGGTCGAGTTGACCGAGAAGGATCTGGCGGGTCCCGAACCGTGTGAGATTCCCTATCAGCTGGTGCGTCGCAACTATGTGCGGCCGCACCCCCGCGCGCAACTGTTCGACCCGCTGGAGAAGGCCAGTGCCTTGTATACCCATGCGGCCAATCTTCCATTGATCCGTTTGCCCTCACCCGTGTCGTTGAGCGTACGGGACTTGAAGGATCATGAAGCCGGGCAATCGAAAAAGCGCTCTGATACCAAGCGGGGCTTTGAAGAAATCAGTTTTGCTCTGCATATCTACGGTGGATACCCCACCGTGGACAATTACCGCAGGCGGCTCAAGTTGCTGGAGAGCGCCAAACGCCGCAAGGACAAACGCAGTGCGGCGTAGGGTGGTATTTCACTGACAGGCTGGCAGTGCGCACAGCATTTCATAGAGAAGGTTGGCGGCAATGACTGCCGTATTGCCGCTGGGATCATAGGGTGGTGAGACTTCCACCAGGTCGGCACCGATCAGGTTCAGTCCGGCACAGCCTCTGACGATTTCATAGGCCTGCCAGACGGTCAGGCCGCCGGGCTCGACGGTGCCGGTGCCAGGCGCGAAGGCCGGGTCAAGGCTATCGATATCGAAGCTCAGGTAGACAGGAGCATCACCGATGGTCTGCCTGACTTCCTGCATCAGTGGTACGAGGGATTCATGCCAGCATTGTTCAGCCTGAACCACGGTCCAGCCCTTGTTGCGACCCCAGTTGAAATCATCGGGTGAATAGCCAGTGGTGCGCAGTCCTATCTGATAGACCCGATCGTTCAGCAGGCAACCCTCTTCCCAGGCGCGACGGAAAGGGCAGCCGTGAGCGACGGTTTCACCGAACATTTCATCGTTGGTGTCCGCGTGTGCGTCGACATGTATCAGTGCAACCGGACCATGACGCTCCTTCATGGCACGCAGAATGGGCCAGGTAAGTGTGTGATCACCGCCCAGTGTCAGAGGAATGGTGCCGTGCGACAGGATTTCCCGATAGTGATTGTCGATGATGTCCACACTCTTCTTCAGATCGAAGGTATTGATGGGAACATCACCCACATCGGCAACCTGCATGCGTTGAAACGGTGCGGCACCGGTTGCCATGTTGAATGGGCGAATCATGCGGCTCTCATCTCTGATCTGACGAGGTCCGAGTCGGGTGCCGGGGCGATTGGATGTACCGATGTCCATGGGTATGCCGATGAAACAGGCATCCAGCCCTGCGGCAGATGTCGCTGCCGGCAGGCGCATCATGGTTGCCGGTCCGCCAAAGCGAGGCATGGTATTGCCGCTCAGCGGCTGGTTGAATGAGTCAGTCATACGTCAATCAGAGTTTGTCCGGGGAATCGTGTCCTGCTGTGTCAGCCAGTTGCCGATACGAGGCCAGATTTCCCGTGCAGATGAGCGCGAGCTGACAAGCCTTGCATGGCTGTAGTTTTCACTATAGCCATGTTGCACACCACATTCCAGCCATGTTTTCTTCTCGCTGGGCAACTGTTCATGCAGTTCCTGGCAGGCGTATGCCGGTGCGATGAACCAGTCTCCGGATCCTGCCATGCCCAGGATCGGCAGTTCCTGCAAGCCCGGGAGTTGGCTCAGTGTGTCGATGTAATCAAGTCCGTCTGCCCCCGTCCAGCGGCCAGCCAGATTCCAGGCGTACCACTGCAGCATGACGGCGGCATCCTCGTCATCCGGTCCCAGTTTCAGCCGCCTGGCGGGCACGTAGCCCAGTGCCCGGGTCAACAGAGAGAATGTGCGCAGGATCATCCGGTGTGAAGGAAGTTGCCCGGCATCACTGGCCTGGCTGGCAAGCAGTGTCAGAGACTGCAGCCTGTCGAGCAATTCGGGCTGTCGGGCGAGTGCCATCAGCGCCGCCAGCCCCCCGCCGCTGTGGCCGACCCAGTGGACCTTGCGCCCAGTGGTGTCGGCCACGTAGCGCAGGGCACAGTCAGTCCCTGACAGGAACAGGGATTCAAAATCCGCAGCAGGCTCTGCTGTGGTGCTGTCTCCATGCCCCTCGTAATCCAGCAACCAGCAGTCAAGGCCGCGGCTGGCCAGATAGCGTGCAAGTCCACCACAGGTTCGGTGGTTGGAAAAGGTCCCGTGGGCCAACAGCACCGGATGTCCCACATCAGCGCCAGGGTCAGGCGCATTGATGCGGTGAAGTGCAAGAGCGGCACCACGGTCCGATTGGACCGTGAAGCGAGTTGTGCGAGAGTCAGTCAATGGCTGTAATCGGTATTCCCTTGAGTGATTTTCCGTCCTTGTTCCTGCTGCGTATTTCAGCCAGACGCTTGCTGGCTACCAGTGACTGGAACATCGGTATGTAATACTGACCTGCACCAGTGAATCGCAGAACATGGTCGGTTCTGTCTAACCAGCCGCGAGTCTCGAGTGTCTCCCAGACGGGTGCAAAGGTGTCGAGGATATTCTCGTCGAATACCTGTTGGTAGGCTGCTGTGTCGATCTGCATGGTCTGCATTGACTGGAACAACCAGGCCAGCTTGACATCTTCGTGCTGGTAGATAAAGCCGCGTTCAACCGGAAACTCTCCACGATCCAGTTTTTCACAGTAACTCTTCAGCGAAGTCTGGTTCATGTAGATCCAGCTACGATCTCCAGGGTCGAGGCTGTTGACATGAAAGTTGACAGCGGCAAATCCGATGCCGCAAACCTGTCGGATTTCGTTCACCTGTCCATCGTCCTGCTGTACGAAGTCGTGCATGTTGTGTTCGTAGTCGTAGGAGCTGAGACGGGCTGATTCTGCGTCGGTGGGCAAGCGGCGCCAATCGTATACCGTCACCTGTTCGAACCCTGCGCCTCTCAGGAATTCATTGGCGGCAAGGTACATCTCGATGTTCTCTGAAATCTCAGGCAGCAGTTTGCGTTGCGCCGGTGCCGAGAAATTGCTGCGACCTGCAATATTCAGTTCGTAGTGAGTGATGTGATGTACCCCGGCATCGACTGCTCGCTGCAAGTCGCCGAGCATATCCTGCATGGTCTGCTCGGGCCAGCCATAGATCAGATCCACACTGTTGGCCAGATCGTACTTGTGGCAAAGCTCCAGCGAATCGTGAACCTGCTGCAGTTTCTGATGACGTCCGCTGTAGTGGATCAGCTTGTCATTGAACTGTTGCACGCCAATGCTGACCCGGTTGAAACCGGCCTCTTTCATGGCCTTTATCTTGGGCTCGCTGAACAGCTGTGGAATGCCCTCCAGGGTAATCTCTATGCCTGCGGGGACCCCACCATACAGGTCATCGACCATCTGCATGATTTGCCCGTAGTGTTCCGGTCGGTAGAGATTTGGCGTGCCTCCCCCGAAATAGATGCTGGCCAGTTTGTCGTCGGAATAGTAGGGGCGATAGAGCTCGAATTCCTTTTGCAGGTATGACAGATAGGTTTCAACCCCGCGATTGCCTTCGTAGTCTTCGCTGGGAAACAGGCAGAACCCGCAGCGGGCGGGCTTCGTCTTGATGCAGAACGGTGTGCCGACGTACAGATTGACATCAAAGCGGGTGTTCTGTGAATACCCGGCGCGTTCTTCGAGTAACAGGCTGGGCGGGGAGGAGAGTGGTTTCCAGTGCAGTGGGGAGGGGTGGCCGTGCAATACCTTGTTGGACTGTCGCCTGAATTCCTCGCGAGTCAGGAATTGCTCAACGTCGTTCTGTTCAGGGGCGGGAACTGGGTTGTTGCTCGTCATCGACTGTCTCTTGTGTCGCAGATCCAGCTGCTGGAGCGCAATTTCTTGCTTATCCTTTTGTTTAGGATCGTCGACCGACAGGTAGAGCGTCAACCCGTTGCTATGTTAACAAGTGCAAAATAACGTAATTAGTGTAGATTGAATCTATTTAACGGATTCAGTTTTCGTGTAAGGAATTATTGGCCTGCGGAGCGCCATACTGTACGAACGCCGAACGCCGAACGCCGAACGCCGAACGCCGAACGCCGAACGCCGAACGCCGAACGCCGAACGCCGAACGCCGGACACCGGACACCGGATCTCATGCCGCCCGAGGAAGAGACCAGTCCATGGTCATCAGGTTCGGGATCTGATCTGCCTGTACAGGGCGGCTGAAGAGGTAGCCCTGAATGAACGGGCAGCCATTGTCACGCAGGAACACCAGCTGCTCAGCGGTCTCGACCCCTTCGGCAACGACATCGTAGCCCAGCCCCAGAGACAGGTCGATGATGCTCTTGACCATGAGTTGCGCTGCCGGGTCGTCAACAACACCGTCGATGAACGATTTGTCGACTTTCAGCGTATCGACTTCGAGCTTTCCGAGCACCGACAAGGACGAATAGCCCGTGCCGAAGTCATCGATGGCGACTCTCACCCCCTTGCGTCTCAGCTGTCGGCAGATTCTTGTATGCACCTCAGGGTCACGGCTGAGGCTTTCGGTAATCTCTATTTCCATATCCGAGAAGTTCACACCATCTCTGTCGAGTGTGGCGAAAACGAAGTCGCTGAAACCGTCGGCGACAAAATGATCTCCGGAGATGTTGATCGCCATGCCCAGTTGCATGCCCTGATCGTTCCACTGTCGCAATTGCGCGCTGGCATTGATCAGGACCCATTCACCAATCTCCTTGATCATTCCGACGCGTTCCGCCGTGGAGATGAACAGGTCTGGAGGAATCATCCCTCTGTCAGGGTGACGCCAGCGTATCAGGGCTTCAACGCCTGCCAGTGTGTTGTCGGCGATGGCGAATTTCGGTTGATACCAGAGCTCGAATTCGCCTCTATCCAGCGCCTGACGAAGGTCGGCTTCAAGACGAACGCGCTCATGATTGTCTCTTGCCATTCTCTCGTCGTAGAAGGCATAGCTGTGCTTGCCTGCCAGCTTGACGGTATACATGGCCATGTCAGCACATTTCACCAGATCGTCTGCAGTCTGTGCGTCGCCTGGAAACAGGGCGATGCCGACACTCAAGCGCGGATGTATACGATGATTGCCCAGCTGGACTGCCTGCTTGCAGTATTCCAGGCATTGCAGTGCCTTGTCATTGGCCTGTTGCGGGCTTTCGATGTTTCGCAGAAGCAGACAGAACTCATCACCTCCCAGACGCGCAGCCATGTCGCCGCGTTGTGTCAGGGAGGTCAGATAGCTGGAGAAATGCACAAGGTAGTTGTCGCCGCACTCATGCCCGTATGAATCGTTGACGCCCTTGAAATCATCCAGGTCGATATAGATGATCGCGAATTCTTGTTGTCGCAGTCTGGCCAGGCCGAATTCGGCGTCAAGCAGTTCATGAAAATGCGCGCGGTTGGCAAGGCCCGACAGGTCATCGTAGTAGGCCATGCTGTAGATCTTCTGCTCGGCGGACTTGATGTCGGTGACATCCTGCACCGTGCCGAGCATGGAAATGCTGTCATCAGAGCCAACAAGCAGTTTGGTTACCTGTCGCATGTTGCGGATGTCACCGCTTTGCCTGTCCTCAGTGCGGAATTCGACTTCTGCGTCAGCTCCTGTCTTCAAGACCTGGGCGCAGACATGCTGCACCTTGAGTCGGTCATCGGGATGCATGAGGTCGAAACATTCCTTGATATTGACCTGTTTCCTGTTGAATCCAAGCATGCGCGTCAGGTTGTTGGACAGCTCAACGGTCGATGCATTCAGGTCCCATTGCCAGTAGCCCAGTCGTGCCATCTGTTCAGTGGTGCGAATCAGGGTCAGATTCGTTTCCTGGGAGTCTTGCCGTAGTCGTAACAGATCGATGTAGTTCTTGCCGACATCCTTGCCGCAGCTGAGCAGAAAGCCGAAGACAAACACACTGAACAGCGCCATTTCCATAGCGAAGCCGGTGCCTTCGACCATCAGGCGACCGAAGACGGACAGGAATATGAGCAACTGGAAGACATTGCTGAGCGTTCGGTCGTAGGGCAGGGACGCCAATGCTCCGGCTGCCACTCCGCCGAGAGTCAGAATCAGCAGCACCTGATGCGCTGGGTCATCGACAGGGAAGATCATCCACATGGACAGTGACCAGGCCGCTGCGGATGCCATGGCTCCGATCCTGAATCGTCGGGTCCAGTGCTGTACGTTTTCGTGCGCGCGAGTCGCGCGCGTGAACAGCCAATAGTCTGCAGCCCGGGTCAGGTACACGAGCCACAGGATCGAGAACCATGTCCAGACTGCGACCTGTGATGTGGCAAGAGGGCCGAAAAAGACTTTCGCCACGACGCCTGCCGCCAGCGAGCCGATGACCGAAAACCGTACCCCCTTGTACAGGAGCTCATTCTGGTTGTGTCTGATGGCCTCCTTTCTGGCCGCGGTCGTACTCCCCATGAACACCGTACTCTGGAAATATATGCATCAGGCAGCCTCCATGGATTCTTCTACCCGGTACTTGTCATTCCTTGAACGGCAGGCGTTGACTTTTCTTTAGGCGGGAAAACGACGCAGTTCCTGATGTGCGGAGCATCAGGTGCTTGCAACGATGTGCACCGCACGATGGCTCAAGTCACTCGCCGCGCGCCAGCCACGCAGATGACCACCAGAGCGGATGTAATGATCATGCCGGTACTGATCGTCTCTTTCAGTAGCAGGGCGGCCAGTAGCATGGCGAATGCCGGCTGCAGCAGTTGTAGTTGACCCACGGCCGCTATACCGCCCTGTGCAAGTCCGCGATACCAGAAGATGAAGCCGATCAGCATGCTGAACAGCGACACGTAGGCCAGAGCGAGCCAGGCCAGCCGGCCAATGCCGCCGAAGCTGTCAGGTTGCAGTTGAACACTCGGCAGCAGCATCAGCGGCAGTGATATGGGCAAGTCGATGCGGCCACTGTGTTGAGGGCATGCGAGATATTACTGACGTCACCGAGGCGCGAAGTCATGCGGAATCGATTGAAATAAATTTATCAGGTCATGTGCACATTCGTCACCAATATCTGATATCTTAGTTTTCAAATTAGATATATGTGAGAAGCAGAATCAAGGTGCCCGCCTCGAAAATAACGGATTTGCCGGTACTCACATCCATCAGCATCTTGCTGGATGACGTCGAGTTGGAGCCGGGGCAGGGACTGGTCACTCAGATCTACGATGTGCTGTGGCAACTGATCGTCTCCATCAGATTACTGCCTGGTCAGTTGATCACGGAAAAGGAAATTGCCGAAGCCCTCAATGCCAGCAAGACGCCGGTGCGTGAAGCCCTTATCCGGCTTGAGGAGACCGGACTGGTGAGTGTGGTTCCCAAGAGTGGTACCTACGTGACCCCGATTCGAATCAACACCTACATTGAAGCCTGCTTCATTCGTTTGCAACTTGAAATCGGTGCGGTTCGTCGTGCGGCCGCCTACAACACCAATGTTCGTGCCCAGGAACAGCTCGATGAAATCATCGTACAGCAGTCGGATGCCCTGCAAAGCGAGGACTTTGCCAGCTTCTTTCTGCTGGACGAACAGCTGCACCGGGCGTTTTTCGACATGGCAGGTGTCAGCGGTGCCTGGTCTGTCGTGAAACGCACACAGAGTGAGATACACAGAATACGGCAGTTGAAGCACCGGTTTCGCATCAGCAGACGTTCGGCGGTGCTCAATGATCACAAGGCGATTGTCGAGGCAATCCGTTGCGGTGATTCAGACGAGGCGCAGAACGCGCTGGTACGCCATATCGGTTCGCTGGAAGGCGAGCTGCAGGAGCTTTCGGCCCTGCCTGAATTGTTGACGTTCATAGAAACATCCGGCTTTACCAGGCCGGGAAGTCGAAGTACACGAGTGTAGAAAAAATCTGATCCGCACGCTGAACAGCATCAGCCGGATTACCCAGGAGGTGGATAGTGTCTCAAGTGGTTCTTGAAAAAATTGTCAAAAGTTATGGCGAGGTCGATGTCGTTCACGGCATTGATCTGACGGTGGACTCGAAGGAGTTTGTCGTGCTCGTCGGGCCTTCCGGTTGTGGCAAGTCCACAACACTACGGATGATCGCCGGACTTGAGGAAATATCCGGCGGCAAGCTGTCCATTGGAGACCGTATGGTCAACGATATCGCGCCAAAGGATCGCGATGTGGCCATGGTCTTTCAGAACTACGCGCTTTATCCGCATCTGAACGTGTCCGAGAATATTGCCTTTGGTCTGCGAATACGCAAGGTCGACAAGGAGGAGATCAAACGCTCCGTCAGCGAAGTCGCCGAGATTCTCGGTCTGACCAATTACCTCGATAGAAAGCCTGCCGATCTGTCCGGTGGACAGCGTCAGCGTGTTGCGATGGGTCGAGCCATCGTGCGTCATCCGCAGGTCTTCCTGTTCGATGAGCCTTTGTCGAACCTGGATGCACAACTGAGAACCCAGATGCGCGCCGAGATCAAACGACTGCACGCACGACTGGGTGTTACCAGCATCTATGTCACCCATGACCAGGTCGAGGCCATGACGCTGGCCGATCGAATTGTCGTGATGAGTGCCGGTCGTATCGAGCAGATAGGCACCCCGATGGAGTTGTTCATGAATCCGGTCAACCGTTTTGTTGCCGGCTTCATAGGCTCGCCGCCCATGAACCAGATCAAGGCCACCATAGTCGCTGGAGTTGACGGGCCCGAGGCGAAGATCTCCGATTCGGTCAGCATTCCCCTGTCACGCGCTGAGGGGCTGGCATCGGCCACGGGTCAATCGGTCATCGTGGGCATACGGCCGGAAGATGTACTGCTGGAAGCGGCGGGCGGTGAGCCATCCGTACCGCTGGAGGTCAACCTCATCGAACCGCTGGGGTCAGAGGCGCTCATTCATGCCAGTGTGGGCGGCGAGCCCTTTGTCATCAAGACGCCAACCCATGGCGACATCGCGCATCTCAATGACATCAGGCAGTTCCATGTCAACGTAGATCGTGTAAAAGTGTTCGATGAAAAAAGCGGATCGGCGCTCTACCAAGCCGATCAGGCGCGGGGGTAGGCGCGATGAAGAATGCATCACGAACCCGCTGGTTGATCCAGCATTTCAAGCGGGAGTGGCAGATATACCTGCTGCTGGCACCGTTGGTCATCTGGTTTCTGTTGTTTCTGTACAAGCCGATGTACGGCCTGCAGATCGCCTTCAAGGACTTCAGTCTGTTCAAGGGTGTGGATGCCAGTCCCTGGGTGGGTCTGGAGCATTTTCGGTCGTTATTCGACAGCGACATGTTTCTCAGAGCCATCAAGAACACCTTCATCATCAGTTTTCTGAATCTGATGATCGGCTTTCCGATGCCTATCATTCTGGCACTCATGTTCAACGAGATCGTCCAGGGTAAATTCAGAAAGACCGTGCAGACCATAGTCTATCTGCCGCACTTCATTTCACTGGTCATCATCGCCGGTATCGTCATCAACATATTCTCGCCGTCCACCGGTGTGGTCAATCTGCTGCTGATGAAGCTGGGCTTCGAGCCGATCTACTTCCTGACTCAGCCTGAATGGTTCCGGCCGATATTCATCGGGTCGGGCATCTGGCAGGAAGCCGGCTTTCAGTCCATCGTCTATCTGGCCGCCATTGCCGGTGTCAGTCCCTCGCTGTACGAGAGTGCCGTGGTCGATGGCGCCAGTCGCTGGCAGATGATGTGGAAGATCACCTTGCCGTGCATCCTGCCAACGATCATCATCATGCTGATCATCCGCATCGGCAATCTGTTGGAGGTAGGCTTCGAGCTGATTATCCTGTTGTACCAGCCCGCCACATTCCAGACGGCGGATGTCATCAATACCTTCATCTATCGCCAGGGTCTGGTGGGTAACCAGTACGACGTGGCAGCCGCGGCCGGATTATTCAACGCGGTAGTTGCCTTTGTCCTTGTGATGACAGCGAACTCGATCAGTCGTCGCTTCACACGTACTTCACTCTGGTAGGGGAGACAAGCATGCAGAATCTGAATCTCTACTCCCGAGGCGACAAGCTGTTTGTCAGGATCAACATCTTTCTGCTGACCCTGTTCGCCCTGAGTACGCTGTATCCGTTCATCTACATAGCAGCCGTATCGTTCAGTTCCGGATCGGCGGTGACTTCCGGTGAAGTGATATACCGACCTATCGAACTGACGCTGGCTGCCTACGAATACGTCTGGAATGAATCGCAGTTCTGGGTCTCGTACATGAATACCTTCATCTATACGATATTCGGTACGCTGGTCAGCCTGCTGATCATCATTCCGGGAGCGTATGCACTGTCCAGACCACAGCTTATCGGACGGCGTTTCTTCAACCTGTTCGTGGCTTTCACCCTGTGGTTCAACGCCGGTCTCATTCCGTTCTTTCTGAACATGCGGGATCTGGGGCTGCTGGACAGCTACTTCGGCATTATCGTCGGCTTTGCCTGTAATGCCTTCAATGTCATCCTGCTGCGCAATTTCTTCGAAGGCATTCCACAGTCTTTCGAGGAGGCTGCCAGGATGGATGGAGCCAATGACTTCCAGGTTCTCTGGAAAGTCTATCTGCCACTGTCGAAACCTGCCATAGCCACAGTTGCATTGTTCTGTATCGTGTCACGCTGGAACGGCTTCTTCTGGGCCATGATTCTACTGCGCGACGAAAGCAAGATTCCCTTGCAGGTCTTTCTTCGTCAGACCATCGTGTCGCTGACCAATGATGAAGAGTTCGGCAGTACCCTGCTGGAAGCTGCCTATTCGTACGAGACGGTCACGGCAGCCATTATCGTTGCATCGATCATTCCCGTGTTGTTCATCTATCCCTTCCTGCAGAAATACTTCAACAAGGGAATATTGCTGGGCGGGGTAAAGGAATGATCAATCGAAATACACCACAAGCACCATCTGAAAATCACTACCAACGGAGGAATCCATGAGAGCGATGAAATTACCACTGGCGCTCGCCATAGCCACCACCGTGGGGCTGTCAGCCCCGCTGTTTGCCGCTGATGAGGATTATCGCATTGTCGATAAACCGCTGACGCTGACCATCCATTTCCATTCCGGCGACAAGATTGTCTATGACAGTGACTGGCCGGTGGAAAAGCGTGCGGCTGAACTTACCGGTATCAGTCTCGACGGCGTAGCCTCCATGGCCACGCAGAAAAGTGCCGATGCGTTCAACCTCATGATCGCGTCGGGCGACCTTGCCGACATCGTGGGTGGCAACCGCTTGAAGGATGGTTTCAATCAATACGGCCAGGAAGGTGCGTTTCAGCCGCTGAACGAGCTGATTGACGAGCATGCGCCCAACATCAAGGCCTTCTTCGAATCCCGTCCGGATATCAAGTCCGCCATCAGCGCAGCTGACGGCAACATCTACTACATCCCCTATCTGCCAGAGGGCGATTTCGGGCGCATGTATTTCATTCGTCAGGACTGGCTGGACATTCTGGAGCTGGAGACACCGAAGACGGTTGATGAGCTCTACAAGGTGCTCACCGCCTTTCGTAACGATGACCCCAATGGCAACGGCAAGAAGGACGAAGTACCGTTTCTGTCGCGCGACTGGGAAGAAATCGTACGTCTGGTTGTCTTGTGGGATGCACGGACGACCGGGTCGGACACATTCCATGACTATTACGTCAAGGATGGCAAGGTCGTTCACGGTTATACCGAAGAAGAATACAAGACCGGCATGATGAACCTGGCCAAGTGGTACCAGGAAGGCCTGATCGACCCGGAATTCTTCACCCGCGGCAAGCGCTCTCGTGAGGTATTGTTCGGTGACAACCTGGGTGGCATGACGCATGACTGGTATCCATCCACCACCAGTTTCAACGATTCTCTGGCAGACAAGGTTCCGGGTTTCAACCTGAAAGCCATGCCGCCTCCGGCCAGCCCGTCGGGCAGGCAGCTGGAAGAGCATCGGGTCATTCCGGTCAAGCCCGATGGCTGGGCGATCAGCTATACCAACGAACACCCGGTCGAGACCATCAAGTACTTCGATTTCTGGTTCACCGATCTGGGCCGACGGCTGTCGAACTTCGGTGTGGAGGGTGTGCACTACGATC
Source organism: uncultured Granulosicoccus sp. (assembly GCA_947499955.1). GTDB lineage: Bacteria > Pseudomonadota > Gammaproteobacteria > Granulosicoccales > Granulosicoccaceae > Granulosicoccus. Next base: position 285,340 of record CANMQI010000003.1, on the reverse strand, counting down.
TGGTCGATGGCAAGGCCATCTTCAAGCCTGAAGTGCTGAATGCATCGGATCCGGTCAATGCACAGATGTGGAACGTCGGTGCACAGATTCCCAAGGGCTTTCTGCAGGATTTCGAGTATCAGGCCCAGTGGACCAATGAAATGGGTCTCGAGAGTATCGCGCTGTATGAAGCGGGTGACTATCTGACCGAGCAGTTTCTGGGTGTCTCCATGAACCCCGATGAACAGAACGTCTATGACAAGTATCAAGGCAATCTGCTGACCTATATGCTGGAAATGCAGCAGATCTGGATACTGGGTACCGAGGACGTCGAAGCCGGCTGGGACAAGTACCAGGAACAACTCGACAAGCTGGGTTACAACAAGATCATCGACGCCATGCAATCGGCTTACGATCGCCAATACGGAAGCTGATCGACAGCTTCTGGTGACCCGCCTCGACGCTCGGGGCGGGTCGCACGATTCAAATCATTCACAGGGAATATCTTCCAATGTCATTACGCGTGTCCGAGAAAGGCGATTCCATGAAGCCAGAGCTTGCCTATCTGGATGAGCCCGCAGCGGGTGGGTTGACGATCAACTACAAGCCTCAGGCCGGCGATGAGCTCACCGAGAATCCACCACGCTTCTGCTGGCTACCGGTGCTCGATGAAGATGCGCGATACATTCTGCGTATTTCCAGCAGCCAGGACTATGCCGACGCCGATACCACGTATTACAAGGATATTCGCCTGAATTTTCACACACCGGACAAGCCTCTGGCCCCTGGAGACTACGTCTGGTCCTATGCCGAATGGTCTCCGGACACCGATGCCGCGCTCAGCCAGTGGAGCAAGACGCGTTCTTTCCATATCAGTGAAGGGCTGCCGGAAACACCGTTGCCGGCCCGCAGTGTCCGGTACGCGAAGATCAGTCCCGGTCACCCCAGGTTGTGGCTCGATCAGAGCTCTCTGGCCAGCTTCCGCGATGCCATCGGCCAGGATGCCGGGCATTGTGCCTGGGACAATTTCTTCAAGCACTCGGTGCAGCCCTGGATGGAGCGGGAAATACTGTCCGAACCGCTGCCCTATCCCGACAATCAGCGCACACCACCGGTGTGGCGCCAGACCTATATCGACTGCCAGGAAGTGCTGTATGCCATTCGCCACCTGGCCATAGCCGGCAAGGTGCTCGAAGACGAGCAGATGATCGAACGGGCCAGAAGCTGGTTACTGGAGGCGGCAAGCTGGAATCCGGATGGCACAACGTCCAGAGCCTACACGGACGAATGGGCATTTCGTATCAACCTGGCGCTGGCCTGGGGTTATGACTGGCTGCATGACGAGCTGAGTGAGGACGAGCGTGTACTGGTAAGAGCCGCTTTGCTGGCGCGTACCCGACAGATTGCCGTGCATGTCATGCAACAGTCGAACATTCATCTTTTTCCGTTCGACAGTCATGCTGTTCGGTCGGTGTCTGCCGTGCTGATTCCGGCCTGTCTGGCGATGCTGCACGAAGAGCCGGAAGCACGTGAGTGGCTGGACTACAGCATCGAATTCCTGTTTACCGTGTATTCCCCCTGGGGAGACGCTGATGGCGGCTGGGCCGAGGGGCCACACTACTGGATGACCGGTATGGCCTACCTGATCGATGCTGCCAATCTGCTCAAGAGTGCAACCGGGCTGGATATCTATCAGCGTCCGTTCTTTCAGAAGACCGGTGATTTCCCACTGTATACGAAGGCACCGGACACGCGCCGTTGCACCTTCGGTGATGATTCAACCATGGGTGATCTGCCTTGCCTGAAGGTGGGCTACAACCTGCGACAGTTTGCCGGCGTCACCGGCAATGGAGCCTATCAGTGGTACTTCGAAGAAATCCTGCGCAATGATCCCGGTACGGAAATGGAGTTCTACAACTATGGCTGGTGGGATCTGCGCTTCGACGATATGGTCTACCGCCATGATTATCCGGTTGTCGAGGCCCAGGCACCCTCGGACAATGATGTCATGCGCTGGTTCAAGGGAATAGGCTGGGTTGCCCTGCAGGTGAAAATGGATGAACCGGACAAGCATATTCAGTTTGTCATGAAGTCAAGCCCCTACGGTTCGGTCAGCCATAGCCATGGGGATCAGAATGCGTTCGTGTTTTCCGCCTATGGAGAAGATCTGGCTATCCAGTCGGGTTATTACGTGGCCTTCAACAGCTCCATGCATCAGCGCTGGCGTCGACAGACTCGCTCCAAGAATGCCATCCTGATCAACGGCAAGGGACAGTATGCGGACAAGGACAAGGCTCGTACGATGCGCGCCTCCGGCAATATCGAATTTGCCACCACGCATGAAGACCATATACACATTCGCGGTAATGCCACGGCGGCCTATGCGTCAGTGAGTCCGGAAGTCAGCAGCGTGCTACGCGATGTGTATTTTGTAAGGAACCAGTACTTCGTCATCGTGGACAGTATCGACGCTGATTCTCCGGTGAGTATAGACTGGCTTCTGCATACCAATACGCCACAGCAGCTGGGCAAGAATTCCTTCCGCTATTCCGGGGAAAGAGCGGGTTTCTATGGGCAGGTGTTGTGGTCCGAGGCCGGGGCTCCCACTCTGCAACAGGAGCCGGATTTTGCCGGTGTCGATCCGTCGGAAATCGAGGGCTTGCCGGTCAGTTCACAGCTGAGTGTCTGTTATCCGGAATCTCGCCGTCATCGAATTGCCACCTTGCTGGTGCCTTACTCACTGGATGAGCCCAAACGCGTTTTCCATTTTCTGGATGATCAGGGTTATGACTGCGACCTGTATTTTACCGACGCCGATGATCATTCATTCAAGGTGACCGTGCAGAAGCTGGCGAAGGCGTAGGGGCGACGGGTATCGGGCAGGCGCGAGTCAGACTTTTTCTGCATCGTGTCTGCCTTGTTGTCCGTTTGTCGGTGTATTCGGGGTCCAGCGTGAGTGCCCTGACACCTGCGAACGGCGTAGAGCGTTTCGTGAATGAGGGTTACCCGACAGATCGAGGCGCTTCTTGCAACTAGCGAATCAGGATTCGACAAGTTCATCGGCGTTATGGCACGATTCGACGCAATTGGACAGTTCTTTCCAGGATGAAATGACATTGACTGAAACCAGCAGCGGTGAGTTGCAGACTATTCTCAATGCACTGCCGCTCATGTTCTTCCAGAAGGACACACAGAATCGCATCCTGCGCACCAATCAGGTGGTTGCGGACTTGCTTGATGTCTCCGTGGACGAGATCATCGGTACGCATGCGGATCAGTGGTTTCCCGACGAAGCTGACGATTTCTACAAGGACGACCTGAAGGTCATACGCTCCGGAACGCCGCGCCTGAGCATCATCGAGCAGTTTCAAACGCAAGGTAGCGGGAAACAGTGGGTCAGCACGGACAAACACCCACACTACAATGCGACCGGCGAAATTGACGGTGTTCTGGTCTTTGCACGACGCGTTGACGGCAAGACACTGGCTGAAGAGCAGCGTTCGGAGCTCGAAGCACAGGTTCGATATGCGCAGAAGCTCGATAGCATCGGTGTGCTGGCGGCAGGCGTTGCCCATGATTTCAACAACTATCTGACCATCATCATTGCCGGTACCGAGATGGCACTCGACCGCCTCGGACGTGGTGACCCGGAAGCACTTCCCCTGGAAGAGGCCTTGAAAGCTGCTCATGAGGCGGCTCGGATAGCCAATCAGCTCGTGACCTACGCAGGTAAATCACTGATAGTCAGCAGGCCCGTCAATATGTCGACCCTGATCGCCAGGTTCAGTGACATGCTGTACGCCTCCGTTGCGAAGAACGTCGATCTGTCCTTCAAACTCGACTTCGATATTGCGGATATCAACGCCGATACGGCCCAGCTGCATCAACTGCTGATCAATATCGTGATCAACGCATCCGAGGCCATCGATGAGACGCACGGCAAGATCTGCATCAGCACCAGTGAACGCCATGTCAGTGCCCGAGAGTTGATGAACACCGCCATCGGAGCGTCTTTGCAGGCTGGTCGGTATGTGGTAATCACTGTCAAGGACTCAGGCCGTGGTATGCCTGCCGATGTCCTGAAGCACGTGTTCGAACCTTTTTTCAGCACCAAGAAATCCGGTCGTGGTCTGGGACTGGCGACTGTCATTGGTACGGTCAAGGGCCATGGTGGAACGCTGTGCGTGGATTCTTCCGAGGAGCGCGGAACCACCATCGAGATGCTGTTCCCGACTCTGGCGGGCGAGGATCTTCCGCCCGGGCACGATCACGACAATGATACTGCTCAAGATCAGGCACCCGCGTTGCCAGATACCACGGCGAAAGGCCCCGCGCATGACTCAGCGAAAACGGGATTACCTGCTGTGAGCAGGCCGACAGGACTCCATGCGCAGACCGATAGCCGGCTTCACGATATTCTGATTGTCGATGACAATCAGGCCGTCAGGGATGTTCTGCAGATCTTTCTGGAAAGTGATGGCTACCAGGTGATGAGTGCGGCGAGTGGGGAGGAGGCCATGCTCATGCTGCAGGCGCCTTCCAGTCGAATAGGCGCCGCCATCGTGGATTACTGCATGCCCGAGACCAATGGTCTGGAACTGTTCGTGGAGATCAGAAAGCTGCGACCAGACATTCCCTTCATTCTGGTCAGCGGTTCAGCCAATCTGGTATCGACGACGCAATTCGAAAGCCTGCCTCAGGTGGCCTTCCTGAAAAAGCCGTTCGACAGGGCGTCGATACTCAAGGAACTGCGCACTTTACTGGAAAGCGGTCGTGCCGAGCAGTCTGATTGACTGGCTCGACACTCCCTCTATTGTTCAGGACTTGGGCTTGATATTCTCGGCGTCGTACAAGGCGCGGTAACCGACCGCTTCGACGGTCACCGGGTACTGTTCGCCAAAGTACTCCATCAGTAGCGTTCGCCCCTCCTGGCAGTATTCGTAGGGCAGGTAGCCCAGAGCAATATTCTTCCCAAGACTCGGTCCGTAGGCGATACTGGTCGTGTAGGAGCGACGACCCAGTTCATCCTGCAGCACTTCATCGGTTTCCGGATCGATGATCGGGCAGGTGCCCACCGGGAATCGGGCGATGCCATTGGCGTCCTTGTTGTCGGACAGGGTCAGGGTGCACAGATAGGCCGGTTGGTGCTCGCGCTCGCGCTGCTCCAGATAAGCTTCCTTGCCGTGAAAGTCGGCCGCCTTGACCTTGGGTCTTGCAAGGCCGGCTTCGTACAGATTGTATTCGGTCAGCAAATCGGCGTTTTGCAGGCGCAGGCTTTTCTCCAGACGGCGGCTGTTGGCGTAGGTCTCGACACCGATGGGGGTCACGCCTTCGGCTGCCAGGGCATCCCACACAGCCAGGCCGTCGCTATAGGGGAAATGCAACTCCCACCCTTGCTCGCCGACATAGGAGATGCGAAATGCGCTGATTTCAACCTCTCCGATATACAGCGTCTTGACGGCTGCAAACGGAAAGTTCTCCTGAGTGATGGCGTCTGCATCACTGATGACCTTCTGCAGGGTAGTGCGGGCATTGGGCCCCCACAGACCCAGGCAGGAAAAGTCCTCGGTGCGATCTTCGATAGTGACAGCAGGGTAGCCATGATCCTGGCTGATGCGTTTCATCCAGATGAAGTCGCGGTTGCCGGAATCACCCCCATCGATGACCCGGAAATGATCATCGGCCATGCGGATCACGGTCAGATCGGCTCGTACACCGCCGACATGATCAATGAAATGGGTATAGACACCCTTGCCAACCGGAGTATCGCCGCCTACCTTGGCCACGCAAAGGTATTCCATCAAGGCTTCGGCATCGGGCCCGGACACATCGTAGAGGGCAAAATGTGACAGATTGACCATGCCGACATCTTCGGACAGTTGCAGATGCTCGGCGTTGGATACGCGCCAGAAATGACGGTTGTCCCACTCCGACTCGCGTAGCGGGACTCGCTCGCCGAATTTCTCGAGCAAGTGTTCGTTGCCGGCATAGCCATGAGCGCGTTCCCAGCCAGCGGCTTCCATGAAGTAGGCGCCATGGGCCTTTTCCCTTTCGTGGAAGGGGCTTTTCCGTACACCGCGTCCCTTGGAATAGGGCTCGCGATTGTGGACCGCCGGGTTGTAGATCTTGAAGGCCGATTCGTAGCAGCGATCGTGAATGTACTGCTCTTCCTGCTGGAAGGGGTAGTAGCGAGCCACATCGACACCGAAATGATCCAGCTCGGTACGGCCATCGGTCATCCAGTCGGCAATCAGCTTGCCGGTACCGGGACCGTCCTTGACCCAGACCGAGACGGCGTACCACAGACCGCGAACCTTGGCCGATTCACCCACGGAAGGGCCGCCATCGGCAGTGACCTGTAGCAGGCCGTTGAACGAGCGTTTTTCATCAAAACCCAGTTCGCCCAGAATGGGGGTCAGCTCCATGGCCCGTTCCAGTGGCTCCATGATCTGCTCCATTTCCAGATCCCGCTGCGAGGGGGACAGGCGCGCATCTTCCTTCTCCTGGAGGTCACGTGGATGACACATGCGAGGTTCCTTCTCCTCGTAATAACCCCACTCGATCATGCCACCTTCAGCTGTACGGGGGTCTCCCGTGTCGCGAAGATAGGCCGAGTTGCCCTGATCGCGCAGTAATGGCCAGCCGATTTCCTTGCCGGTGTCGGCAAATTCGTCATAGGGGCCGAACCACAACAGCGGGTGGTCCACCGGCATGACCGGCAGGTCTTCACCGGCCATCTGTGCAATCAGGCGTCCCCAGAGACCGGCGCAGACCACCACGTAGTCTGCCTTGATGTAGCCACGGGTGGTTTCGACCCCGACAATACGGCCTTCCTGTATATCCAGTCCGGTGGCCGAGGTGTTGGCAAAGGTTGTCAGATTGCCTGTCTTCTCGGCCTCTTCCACCAGTTCTCCGGCAACGACCTGAGAGCGGGGGATGACCAGACCGGCATCGGGGTCCCACAGAGCCCCCTGAATGACATCCTCTTCCAGCAGCGGCATGCGCTGCTTGGCTTCGCTGGCGCTGATCATGGTAGCGCGGGTGCCAAAGGCCTTGCCGGATGCCACCTTGCGCTGCAGCTCCAGCATGCGGTCGTCATCACCGACGCGGGCGACTTCCAGTCCACCCACCTTGGCGTAGTGGCCACGCTTTTCGTAGAAGTCGATGCTGTACATCGTCGTGTGGCAGGTCATCTGATCGTGCGCGGTGGCATAACAGAAGTCGGATGCATGGGCAGTCGAGCCGATATCGGTCGGGATGGCCGACTTGTCGATGCCGACAATATCGGTCCAGCCGCGCTTGATCAGATGGTGCGCAACCGAGGCTCCGACAATGCCACCCTGACCAATGATGACAACCGACGCCTGTTCTGGAAATTTAGCCATTATCAATAAACTCGAAGTGCACAAGGACCGTGTATTGCGGCCATAGTAAAACCGACAACCGAGCTTCTCATTGTCATGATTGCGACACTCATCGTCGCCGAGCTGCCCTCACGGCTCTGCGGCAGGTGATTGTTCATCCTTGTGGGTGAAATCCCGGATGCGATTGCAGGCCTTGATCAGTGCTCTGGCGTTCTGTTCATCAACGCCGATGGCGCAGCCGATGGCTGCCGGAATACCCAGGGCCTGCTGGTACAGCTGGCGTCCACTGGCCGTCAGGAATATCAGCACACGTCGCTCGTCCTCGCGGCTGCGCTCGCGGCTGACGAAACCCAGCTTTTCCAGACGCTGAACAAGCGGTGTGGTGGTCGCACCTTCCAGTTCCAGCTGGCGGGCCATGGTCTGGATGGTGATGCCGTCGTTTTCCCACAGCACCAGCATGGCCAGATACTGCGGATAGGTCAGGCCCAGGTCGGCCAGCAGCCTGCTGTACTGCCGGGTGATGGCCCGTGACGTGGAGTAGAGGGCGAAACACAACTGGTCCTGCAGCAGGAGCCCGTCCTGCTTGTTCGAGGCTGTCTTGTTCATGCTGCGAACTATATACTAGCTACCCCTTGAACCATCAACCTCGAGACACCGCACTGCCATGAGCGAAACTAGGAATATAGCCGTCATCGGACTGGGCTCCATGGGATATGGTATGGCCAGTTCCATACGCGCGGCCGGGCACACCACCTGGGGCATCGATATCGCGCCGGCAGCGATGCAGCGCTTTCGTGAGGAAGGTGGTGCGGCCGGTGAGCTGAGTGATGTGGCTGGCAGCCTGGATGCGGTCGTGGTTGTGGTGCTCAATGCAGCGCAGACCGAAAGCGTTCTGTTTGGCGAGAAGGGGATCGTCCCTGCGCTGAAGGCGGGTGCCGTGGTCATGGCCTGTGCCACGGTAGCCCCTGAATTTGCACGCTCCATGGCCGCACGCTGTGCGCAGAGCGGCGTACTGTACCTGGATGCGCCCATCTCCGGTGGCTCCATGAAGGCATCACTGGGGGCGTTGAGTGTCATGGCGTCGGGTAGTCGCGAGAGCTTTGCGGCGGCTCGGCCGGTACTGGACGCAACGGCCGAGACTGTCTTCGAACTGGGTGATGAAGTCGGGGCCGGTTCTGCCATGAAAGCCGTGAATCAGCTACTGGCAGGCGTGCATATTGCCGCCATGGCCGAGGCCATGACCTTCGGCATGACGCAGGGCATCGCACCGGAAACCTTCGTCGAGGTGATCAGCAAATGCGCGGGTACTTCCTGGATGCTGGAGAATCGGGCACCCCATATCGTGGAGGGCGATTACACCCCTCGCTCATCCATCGACATCTGGCCCAAGGACCTGGGCATCGTGATGGACATCGCCAGATCAGCGAAATTCGGGGCGCCCTTGACCGCCGCCGCGCTGCAGCAGTTTCTCGCCGCCTCCGGATCGGGTCTGGGGCAGGAAGACGATGCGGCTGTGGCCAAGGTCTATGCGCGTAATGCGGGACTTGAACTACCAGGAGAGGCGTGATGTTGCTCGGTTGCATTGGAGACGACTTTACCGGGTCGTCCGATCTGGCCAATACGCTGGCCAAGCAGGGTATGCGAGTTGTTCAGTACACCGGAGTCCCTTCGAGCGCTGCCGAGGCAAGTGTGGAGGCCGGGGTGGTTGCCCTGAAATCGCGCTCCATCGACCCTGCCGAGGCTGTGCGCCAGTCGCTTGAAGCGCTGGCATGGTTGCAGGCGCAGGGCTGCGAACAGTTCTTCTTCAAGTACTGCTCCACGTTCGACTCCACCCCCGAAGGCAATATCGGGCCTGTGGCCGACGCGCTGGCTGAGGCACTGGATGCTCACAGGGTGATTGTCTGTCCCGCCTTTCCGGGCACCGGCAGGTCGATCTATCAGGGGCATCTGTTCGTCAATGACACGCTGTTGAGCGAAAGCGGTTTGCAGAACCATCCGCTGACGCCCATGACCGATCCGGACATCCGTCGCTGGCTACGCCCCCAGACGAAATACGACGTGGGTCATGTGGCAGCACCGGCCGTGTTTGCCGGTGTCGATGCCATTCGCAAGGCACTGGACGAACAGCATGAAGATGGCAAACGACTGATCGTGGTCGATGCGCTGCGCGATGAGGATCTGATGCAGATCGGTGCCGCTGCCGATGGGCTGCCCTTGATCACCGGCGGTTCTGGCGTTGCGTTGGGTCTGCCGGAGAACTTCAGGCGGCGTGGCCTGATCACCGGCAGCGGTGCCGCCTGGCAAGGCGAATCCGGCAAGTGTGTGGCACTGTCCGGATCCTGCTCCATCGCCACCCGTGAGCAAGTGGCACGACACTGCGAGTCGTCCCCGAGTATGGAAATCGTGGCTGCCGATGTCATTGAAGGTCGGTTGACATCGCAGGCGGTGGCAGACTTCCTGATCAATGCAGACGGTGTTCCTCTAGCCTACAGTTCGGCAGATCCGGCGGTAGTTAAAGAGGTTCAGGCTCATTTCGGGCGGGAAAGATCCGCCGAGGCACTGGAGTCATTCTTTGCAGACGTGGCGCGATGCGTGGTGGCCGCCGGTATCAATCGACTGTTGACAGCCGGCGGTGAAACCTCGGGAGCCGTGGTCGAAGGGCTGAAGCTGAACACCCTGGAGATCGGACCTGAAATCGACCCCGGCGTGCCGGCGCTCAGGGCGGGTGAGCATCTGGTGATTGCGCTCAAGTCCGGTAACTTCGGTGCGCCGGATTATTTCGAGAAGGCCGCCAGAGTGCTGGGTGCAACAGGGTAGATATCACTGATGAGCGCGGAAGCAGACTTGCGTGAGCACATATGCCTGCTCGCAAGATCCCTGTTCGACAGGGGCCTGACCGGTGGCAGTACCGGCAATATCTCTGCCCGGACGGCCGACGGCGGATTGCTGGTGTCACCCACGGGCACCAGTTTCGGGCGTCTCGACCCGGGGCGTCTGTCGCGCTTTGATGCGGACGGCCGGCTGATTGACGGTGATCCACCGACCAAGGAGATGCCACTGCATTCGGCCTTTTATACAACACGCAGCACCGCGGGTGCGGTGGTGCATCTGCATTCCTGCCATGCCGTGGCCTGGTCACTGATGCCGGAGGTGGATGAGGACAACTTCCTGCCGCCGCTGACGCCTTACGGCATCATGAAGCTGGGACGCGTCAAGCTGCTACCGTACTTTCGTCCCGGTGACCCGGCCATGGGCGATGCGGTGCGCGGCCTGGCGGGCAAGCGCAGCGCCGTGATGCTGGCCAATCACGGTCCGGTGGTGGCCGGCAAGGATGTCGAGGCGGCCTGTAATGCCATCGAAGAGCTCGAGGATACAGCGCGACTGGCCATGCTGATGCGTGGTCACGCAGCGCGAGCACTGAATTCAAATCAGATCGACGATCTGGTATCGCATTTTGATGTGGAGTGGGAAGCTTGAAATTTTCAGCCAATCTGGGTTTTCTATGGACTGAACTGAGTCTGCCCGATGCCGTGCACGCGGCGGCCAAGGCCGGCTTTGATGCCGTGGAATGCCACTGGCCCTATGAGACCCCGCCAGCGGAGCTCCGGCAGGCCCTGTCGGATACCGGCCTGTCGATGCTGGGACTCAACACCTCGCGTGGCAATCCCGATGCCGGCGATAATGGTCTGGCCGCCTTGAGCGGACGGGTGGATGAGGCTCGCCAGGCAATCGATGAAGCCATTGCCTATGCCGCCGCCACGGGCATACCCAATGTGCATGTCATGGCAGGATTTGCGTCGGGTGACGAGGCCCATGCGACCTTTGTCTCCAATCTGCAGTATGCCTGCGTGATGGCAGCCGCTCAGCACATCACCATTCTGATCGAACCCCTCAATCATTATGATGCGCCGGGTTATTTCCTGAGCACCACGACGCAGGCGCTGGGCATCATGGATACGGTGGCTGCGGATAATCTGCGTCTCATGTTCGATTGCTACCATGTGCAGTTGATGGAAGGTGACTTGAGTCATCGGCTGGCCGAACTGCTGCCCAGAATCGGCCATATCCAGTTCGCTTCGGTGCCTGACAGAGGAGCGCCGGATCATGGCGAAGTCAACTACGATCATGTCTTCAAACTGATTGACGAACTCGGGTATGCTGCACCACTGGGGGCGGAATACAAGCCCGGTACCGATACCGATTCCACGCTTGCCTGGCTCACGGATTTTCGTTAGACAGATAAGGCGGCCAAGGGATGTCAAGTCTTTGAAAACCGGTAAGAAAACATCTCAGAAGGTAGGTTTTCGTACTGTCTGAAAGCAGGTGTGGCATGGTTGACAGTGCCTGTATATACAGGATATTGTCGGCCGGAATTCCGTAATCTGCAAAGAAGGTGGCCGGATGACCCCGGAGTCCGTCAGTGCGCTGTTCGACCTGCAAGGTAGTACTGCCATCGTTACGGGGGCCAGTCGAGGTATCGGTCAGACTCTGGCGACAGGGTTGGCTGCTGCGGGTGCCGATCTGATTCTGACGGCACGATCGGACAGTTCCCTGCAGGACCTGTCAGCCACCGTCAAGTCGATGGGACGCCAGTGCCACGTCTATCCACTGGATGTCATGCATACCGCGTCCATCGAGCAGTTGTTCACGGCGCTGAAAGCCGATGGCATAACGGCTGACATTCTCGTCAATAACGCCGGTATCGAGCAGGTGCGTGCGTCGGTGGATGTTGACGAAGAGCTGTGGGACAGTATCAACAACACCAACCTGAAGGGTGCCTTCTTCGTGGCGCAGCATTTTGCCCGCGCGCTACTGGCGAGTGGCAGACCGGGGAGCATCATCAACATGGGCTCCCTGACCTCTGCGGTAGGGGTTCCCGGTGCCACGGCCTATACCTGCAGCAAGAGCGGCATTCTGGGCATGACCCGAGCGCTGAGCACCGAATGGTCTGCTCGGGGTATCAGAGTCAATGCCATGGGGCCTGGCTACTTTCGTACGGCATTGACCGAGGAGTTCTACCAGGATACTCAGTGGCAGGATGCCATGCTGGCGAAGATTCCGATGCAGCGCTTTGGCAATCTGGATGACCTGGTCGGTCTGGGAGTCTTTCTGGCCGGCAGTGCATCTGCCTATATCAGTGGACAGATTTTCTATGTCGATGGCGGCTATCTGGCCGCGATCTGATGCAGAAGATGACTCATGTGTCTTGCAATACCGTGCCACGAGAATACTGACCGATGAGTGACCCAGCTCCGTTGTACGTCAAGGTGAAACGCCATATCACCGATGCGATCAGTGCCGGTCAGTACTTGCCCGGTGCCAAGCTGCCGTCGGAAAGCGCGTTGGTCGAAGCGTTGGATGTCTCCAGAATGACGGTCAATCGAGCGCTGCGAGAACTGACGCGTGACGGGCTGATCACACGCCTGCAAGGGGTCGGCTCGTTCGTCAGTAGCGCCCGACCCATGACCTCCCTGGTTGAACTCAAGGACATTCGTGATTTTGTCATGGAGCAGGGCGCGGATTATTCATGCAAGCTGCTGGTTGCAGAGCGTCGGCAGGCGACACGCCGTATTGGTGAATTGCTGGAAGTCGGCAAGGGCGCACAGATTCTGCATGTGTCCATCCTGCATTATTCCGACGGTGTCCCCATGCAACTGGAGCGCCGTTTTGTGCGAGAGGACTTCTCGCCCGATCTGCTCAATCAGGATCTGGAGAGTACGTCCACCTTCAGTTATTTCCAGTCCATCGCACCGGTGTCAGAACTGGAGCAAGTGGTCGAGGCCTGTACACCGGATGCACAGGAACGTCGCTTGCTGAAACTGGAACCCCATTGTCCGCTACTACGCATTCGTCGGCGTACCTGGGTCGGACCCAGAATCGTGACGCTGGGCTATTTTTCGCATCCGGGAGATCAGTTTCGTGTGACGGTCAGGCTGTGTCCCGGCGACCTTGCCCGCTGAGAATTCGATACGCGTGTATCTTGTCTATACAAGACATGACAGGTAAACTTCCCTACCGTCTGTCAGAAACTTGTCGTTAGAGCATGGAGCTATGAGTACAGCTGCAAACATGGTTGAGATCAGGAATGTGTCGAGAGCATTCGGCCAGAGCGTCGCTGTCGATAACGCGAACCTGACTCTGCAGCGAGGCGATTTTCTGACCATCGTGGGCCCCAGTGGCTGTGGCAAGACAACACTGTTGCGAATGATCGCCGGATTTGATGAACCCTCGCGCGGCGAGATTCTCATCAACGGACAGAATGTCGCGTCGGTCCCGGCCTATCAGCGCTCCATCGGCATGGTGTTCCAGAAGCTGGCGTTGTTTCCTCACATGACAGCGTTCGAGAACGTGGCCTTTCCATTGCGTATGCGACGTTTCAACCCGGCGCTGATTCCGGAACTGGTGGACAGATACCTGAGCCTGGTCAAGCTGGATCATCTGGCCGCTCGTCGCCCGCATCAACTATCAGGTGGACAGCAACAACGTGTTGCCATCGCCCGAGCCTTGTCATTCAGTCCCGATCTGTTGCTGCTCGATGAACCTCTCTCGGCGCTGGACAAGAAACTGCGCGAAGAGATGCAGCTGGAATTCCGGCGTATCCAGCAGGAGCTGGGTGTCACCACTATCAATGTGACCCACGATCAACGCGAAGCGCTGGTCATGTCCGATCACATGATTGTCATGGATGAGGGCGTGGTGCAGCAGTCGAATACGCCGCGCGAGATCTACAACCGACCCGGTAATCGTTTTGTCGCCGGATTTCTCGGTGTCACATCCATGTTCAAGGGCCGTGTGAGCGCGATTCAGGATGGCCTGCTATCGGTGGACATGGGCGGTGTCACGATGACAGCCCGGGGCAATGATGCCTTGTTCTCGATCGGTGATGCCATTGACTGCGCAGTGCGGGCAGAGCAGATCACGCTGCTCGAGGAGGGTGCTCAGGCACGTGAAAACACGGTCACAGGCCTCGTTCGCCAGCGTATCTTTGAAGGTGACCGAATGGTGTATGAAGTTCGTGTCGAGGACATGAATGATTCATCGCTCTACGTGTTCGATCACAACCCCGGCAAGCACGGCGAACATGATGTCGATACGACCGTGCGTCTGGGCTGGAATGCAGAGTCGTTCTATGCGTTCCCTGTCGTTAAATAGCAGAACTTGCAAACTTTGAATCAGAGGATCGTGATGAAGAACAGACAACAGATCAAGAACATGCAGAGGCGCACCGCGCTCAAGGCGACAGCCGCTGCCGCCGGTGCTCTGGCGTTTCCTTCGCTGCTGCGCGCCAATGACAAACCCAAGGAGCTGATTGTGCGGGCCTGGGGTGGAGCCTGGGGCGAGGCACTCAAGGCCGGTGTGGCAGACCCGTTTACTGCGGCTACCGGTATCAAGGTGCGCCTGGATTTTACCGAAGACAACGAGATCAAGCCCAAGATCTGGTCGGCTGTCGATCAGGGACGAATCCCACCCATCCACGTGAACTGGGATACATCGACCAATGCCACGATTTCTGCCTTGCGCGGGGTCACTGTCGATCTGAGCGATCTGTCCAACCTGGAAGGTTTGCTGCCATTGGCAAAACCTGCCGGGCTGGAAGGTTATCCGCTGGTCAATACCTACGCTTATGTGTATGTCTGCGCTTACCGTGCCGAGGCCTTCCCCGATGGTCCGCCCACGTCCTGGAAGACCCTGCTCGATCCGAAATACAAGGGTCGTATCGCCTTGTACGATGATGGCATCGGCTTCAACCCCATCGCTGTGATCGCCGGCGGCGGTACCTTCGAGGATATTCCCGACAACATGGAACCCGGCTACGAGTTCTATCGCCAGCTGAAGGCCAATGAGCCACTGCTGGGCGAGGACTCGGACTTCACGACCTGGTTCCAGAACGGCGAGATCGACATGGCCTGTACCATCTCGGTGAATGCACGTGCGGCTCGTCAGAATGGTATCGACGTGCAGTGGACCGTGCCGGAAGAGGGCTGCAAGGTCGACACTGACGGCTTGTGGATTCCCAAGGGGCTGCCAGAGAACGAGGAATACTGGGCCAAGGAATTCGTGAACTTCGCGCTCTCCAGAGAAGCACAGGAAAAGTGGTGTTCACTGCTGGGTCTGCCACCTGTCTTCCCCGGCATTGCCCCTCCGGAAGATCTGATTGGAGATCCTTCCTACCCGACCGAGGCGGAGGATTTTGCCAGGCTGGTCAGCGTGCCATCACCGGTGCTGGTCGAGAACCAGCCGAAGTGGTTTGCCAAATTCAACGAAATCTTCCAGGGCTGATTGTGTCCATGGGTCGGCCCCGGCTGTGTCCGGGGTCGACCTCTTTTCCAAGAGTGAAATACCGAGTTGCCCAAGCGCACATTGGATAGGCTGCCACTGCGGTGGACCCTGCTGGACAAGCTGGAGGCGATAGCACGCTTTCTCTGGCCAGCACGGTTGCGGGGGGCAACTGGCTGGCTGTTCATCACACCGGCCCTGTTGCTGGTCGGAGTGTTGTTGATCGGTCTTGGCTACATGATCGAATACAGCCTGCACGAACTGGATCTGTCCACCTACCGTCTGAAGGATGCCTATACCCTGGACAACTATGTGTTCCTGGTGGAGCAGCCCGTCTACTTGCGGGTCTTGTTGCGTACTCTGCTGGCCGCGACTCTGGTGACGGCGATGACGCTGTTTCTGGCGTTTCCCTATGCCTATCTCATGGTCAGAACGCCTTCATCGGCACTGCGTAAATTTCTGCTGGTTTCCTTGTTCCTGCCGTTTTTCATCGGTCAGGTGGTGCGCGCCTATGGCTGGCTGATCATCCTGGGCAAGGAGGGCATCATCAACACTGTGTTGCTGAAGATGGGATTACCGGCGCTGGACCTCATCTATAACTATGGCGCGGTGGTATTCGGGTTGGTGCAGTACATGCTGCCCTTTGCCGTGCTGCTGATCGTGCCTGCCATAACGGCCATTGGCGAGGACATCGAACTGGCCGCCGAGAGCCTGGGGGCCAACTGGCTCCGAGCCTTCTGGCATGTGGTTCTGCCCATGGCACGGCCCGGACTGGTGGGTGCCGGCGTTGTCGTATTCACTCTGAGCATGACCGACTTTGCCATGCCCGAGATTCTGGGGGGTGGAACCACCGATTTCATTGCCAGTGCCATCTATGACAGTTTCTTCCAGTTGTCCAATTCCGGGCTCGGGGCTGCGTTGTCCATCGTGCTGGTGACGCTTGGCAGCATTCTGGTTGCCATCGTGTTTCGGCTTACCGGTGCCGGTACCTTGAGTATTCGCCAATGAGTATCGGTACAAGCGTGACATACTTTTCGCTGCCATGTCGGGAGGCTGCATGAGCTTGATACCCTCGAAGAAGTGGGTGTTGTGGTCTCTGGTGAGTTTCAGTCTGGTGACCCTGAGCCTGCCGACCATCATCATCATCGGTGCCTCGTTCACGTCGGGTGACATCATCCAGTTTCCGCCAGATGGCTTTTCACTGCGCTGGTATGAGCGGTTGTGGGAACTGGATGATTTCAAGGATGCCTTTCTGCGTACCTTCCAGGTCTCGCTCATCTGTACGGTGGTGGCCATCCCCGTGGGCACGCTGGCAGCATTGGCAACGGTGCGCTACCGCATGCGTTTTCAGCAGACCATTCAGGTCTACCTGCTGTTGCCGTTCACCATACCGCTGGTGGTGTCCGGTATCGCGATGATGATCCTCTTCGGTGAAATTCGTATTCTGGGCCAATTGTGGCCGGTGGGTATTGCCCTGTGCCTGATCAATCTGCCGTTCATGATCTGGTCGGTCAGCTCCACGGTCAATGGTCTGGATCCGGAGCTGGAAAACGCAGCCCACAGTTGCGGTGCCCCGCCGGTGCAGACCTTCTTTGCGGTAACGCTGCCAGCGGTCATGCCCGGCATCATCACCGGGGCACTGCTGATGTTCATACTGGCCTTCAACGAATTCCTGGTCAGTCTGTTTCTGACCGACGCCCGTACCGTGACCCTGCCGGTGCAGATCTACAACTCGATACGCAGTGTCATCACGCCGGATCTGGCCGCCGTGTCAGTGGTCTACATTCTGGTGGCACTGCTGGCGGTCTGGTTGCTTGATCGTCTGGTCGGGCTCGACATCTTCCTGAAATCACGATAAACCGCCTCCCCAACTCATGAACATCCGTTTCTATCAGTATGCATCGCTGGACGATGCGCAGAAGGCTGCCTTGTTGCAACGTACCGAAGGCGATCTGGGCGCTTTCCTGGAGAAGGTGGTGCCGATCATCCACGCGGTGCGTGATGAAGGGGATGAGGCGCTGGCGCGCTTTGCCCGGGAGTTCGATCGTTCTCCGGTGACAGCCGATGGCATTGCAGCAAGCCCTGCGGATTTTGATCAGGCATTCGATAGCCTGGACAAGGAGTTCATCGACATACTGGAATACAACAGCGACAATGTGCGCCGCTTTCATCAGGCGCAGATGCCGGAGTCCATGTGGATGAAGGAGATGCATCCCGGTGTGTTTGCCGGTGAGAAGGTGGAGCCGATCAGTTCGGTGGCCTGCTATGTGCCGCGTGGCAAGGGCTCGTTTCCCAGTGTTGTCATGATGACGGCTATCCCGGCCGTTGTCGCAGGGGTGCCTGAGCCGGTGATCATCACACCACCGGGTCCGGACGGCAAGATTGATGCAGCCACACTGGTCGCGGCCCGGATTGCAGGCGTGGAACAGGTCTACAAGTGCGGTGGTGCTCAAGGGGTGGCAGCCGTTGCCTATGGCACGCGGAGCGTGCCGCGATGCCGCAAGATCGTCGGCCCCGGCAGCCCCTGGGTGGTGGCAGCCAAGCGCGTGCTGGCCGATCGCCTCGATCCGGGCCCACCGGCAGGTCCCAGTGAATCGATCATTCTGGCAGACGAGAGCGCCAATGGTCGGGTTGCCGCGCTGGATCTGTTGATCGAATCCGAGCACGGACCCGACAGCTCCGCCTATCTGGTGACCTCATCCAGAACCGTCGCCGAGGCGGCCATTGCCGCCATTCCCGGCTACTGGCAGCAGATGAGTGCGCAGCGAGTCGAGTTTTCATCCACGGTGTTGTGCGGCCCACGTGGCGGCATCATTCTGACCCAGACCATGGAAGAGGCCATCGAATTCGTCAACGAATACGCGCCCGAACATCTGCAAGTGCATTCCAAGGAGCCTCATGACTATCTGGGTGCGATTCGCAACGCGGGCGAGATTCTGCTGGGTGAGCATACGCCAATCTGCATCGGCAATTTCACGCTCGGCCCCAACGCGGTTTTGCCAACCAATGCATCGGCTCATACGCGTTCGCCATTGGGGGTGCATGACTATCTCAAGCTGGTGTCCATTGGTCATGTGACGAAGAAGGGCTACGATACCCTGGCACCCTATGCGCGAAAGATGGCACGCTATGAAGGCTTCGATGCACATGAGAACGCGGTGTCCGAGATGCGTACGGCCGCGTTCGAGGCTGAATAGGCCGTTGAGCCCTGAAACGAGTCATGAAACGAGTCATGAAACGAGTCATGAAACGAGTCATGAAGTGAGCCCGCAAGTGAGCCGCAAGTGAGCCGCAAGTGAGCGCGATGAGCCCCATGAGCCCCATGAGCCCCATGAGCCGCATCAGGCAACTGACTTGTGATCCCGAGACGCTGCCAGAGGCTGTCACCACCATGGTGGAACTGCTGAGCGGCAAGTTTGCGTTCACGGTGGTGCCGGGCAGTCTGAGCTTCGATACCAGCAACCCGTTGGCCCTGAACTCATTGCGGGCAGAATTCAGGACCGAAGACGGTCAGCACCTGTTTCTCAAATGCCATCACGAGGAAGGTGAATCGGACCGGGTGGGAGAGTACTACCGCGCAGGCATTCTGGAGGCGGCGGGTTTTCCCATCGACAAGGCCTTGTATCAATCCTCCACAGTGGGCGAGCAACTGGTGATCTATCGCTATCGTGATCGCCGTCAGTTTCCGGAGCTGCATACCGTGGCGCGTGCTATCGAATCGGCTGCTTGCCAGGCTGAGCAGATGGCCCCGGTGGTGGCAGCCTTTGACAGCTTCCAGCAGCACGTCGGCGCGCGTTATCTGGACAGTCTGCATCTGGCCACCCCAACCCAGATCAGTGAGGAGGCCGTGCACGGCTTGTATCACCGGCGGTTGGTCGATCAGGAAAACGACGAGCACTTTGGTGGGCGAATCCGTGAGTTCTATCTGGACAGAGAGGTGTGCTTGCCGGGAGGCGACCGCCTGCCATTCGAGCAGTTCTGGCAGCTGCGCTGGCGTATCAATGGTCAGCAGCACGATACGAGCCTGCACGACGCCTTGCTACGTGCCAGGCAGCTGCTGAAACCCACACCCGCGGCTGCCATGGCGGCCGTGACGGCGCATGGCGATGACCATACCGGTAATCTGTTGTATGACCCGGCAGCCAGTGCTGACAGGGCCGTCACCTATTTCGATCCGGCCTTCGCCGGCAACCACATTCCGGCGCTGATGGCGCCGTGCAAATCTCTGTACCACGTCTGCTATGCCCATCCGAACATGCTCTATGACCCGGCCGAGCTACACGTTGATCTGTCGGTCGATATCCGCGATGGCGTGTTGCAGATCGATCATGATTGGCAACTGACACCGTTGCGGCAGGCATTTCTGACATCGCAGATTGTCCATGTCTGGCAGCCTCTACTGCAGGCCATGAAGCAGCAGGACATGTTGCCCGAGCGTTGGAAGGATATTGTCGGTGCTGCACTGCTGTGCTGTCCGCTGTTGTGCAAGAATCTGTTGGCAGGCGCCGGTCGGCCGAACCCATTGAGCGCTGATGCCTCGTTATTGACCTTCTCGATTGCCATGCAATTGGCTGATGGCTGGTTGGTCGAGCAATTGAATTCTTGAAAACATCACTGCGGCGATCATGGCTTGCCGTGAATTCCTGGCGTTGACGAGATACAGGAGGCATTCAAGCAGCGATGGCCAGAGGTGTAAATACACCTCTGGCATGCATGACCCTGAAAAATCGACCGGTCGTGCGCTACGTCATGCCTGATGTTGCCTAGATATCACGGACATTGATAGTCCGGTGCGCACTGCACCTGAAATCCGTCTGCCCAGTTCAGGATGATCGGGTCGGTCGAGTCACCGTCGATGGTGACCGAAAAGGTGCTGCTATCCTCCATGCTGGGTGTCAAGGTCAGACCGCTGCCCTCATTTGCCGTCACACGCAAGGTGCCCGTCTGCCATTGGGCCGAATTGATGCCCGTCTCATGACTGGAGTCTGTCGGTTCTGCATAGCCCAGATCAACCTTGACATCCAGGGTATGGCCCGACGTCCAGGGAGCTGTCACGCTGAAGGAGACCTGCGCCACGGTGCTCGGATCGGCAACTCCGGGAATCTGGCTTCTGACAACACTTCTGCGATACGAGGAATAATCATCGATTCGTGTGGTTTCACCCCCTTCAACCGCCAGCAGGGTTGCCTCGGTCCAGCTGATTTCGGTGATCGGACCACGGTTCTCGGGGCTGGTGTCGATCAACTCGCCATCGATGAATAGTGAGTCGCCATCCGCATACTCGACCGAGAAGTTCTCGAAGGTGGAGACATCGGTGCCACGAACAAAGCGTACAGCCTTGTAGACAGACCCTTCAAAGGCGGCATCATCGATTGAACAGTTGCTCGCTGCGACCAGTCGGTCGACATAGGCACCATTGATCGCATCGTAGTAGTACGCTCGCGCAACGAGCGTACCGCCACTGTCGCAGGAAAAGCTGTATTCAGAGATCTCCCCATTGTCATTGATGGCATCGCTGTACAGGAAGGTCAGTCCATTGCCACTGGAGGACCCATCGACCCTGGCCTGATCGATCAGAGCCTTGACCGTTGCGAAAACCGGGTCCAGCCTCGCTGAGGCTTCATTGAGTGCCTCGTCGTTCGCTATGCTGATGACCTCGCGAAGCAGCGTCTCGGCATTGTCGATGGAGATGACCGGTGCTGCATCGTCCAGCGAGTCGGGGGACGAGGAGCTGCTGCAACCACCGAGGGTTGCCATCAGGCCGGCAAGAAGAAAACGTGAGGGATGCATGATCTTGTCCTGGATTGAAATGAGTCAAGTTACGCGGGGCGCTCCAGGGTATTCAACGGTGCGGGGCTACCGACTCGATTCGGTACCCGTGGATGGCAACCATCATACTTTTTCGTTGCAATGACCGTGAGAGGCGCGGTAGCGCAAAATTACCAGCTTCAGCTGATACAAGCTGTCTTCATCCGAGGAATAGCCATCCTCCATCACGTCAGAAAGTGAACCCCGGCAAGGATGAACACCCCGATGAACAGGGTCTCGGCCACGATCAGAATGATGGCCTGAGAGCCGACGTCGAAGATTCTGCGCAGGGAGGTTTTCATGCCCACGGCCGAAATTGCGGTCAGCAGAGCCCAGCGCGACAGGTCGTTCAGAAAGCTGCCTACCACGTCGGGAATCAGGTTCAGTGAGTTGATGCCAGCCAGCAGCAGAAATCCCACGACGAATCCGGGCACCAGTGGGGGACGCTTCTTGCCTTCAAGCGATTCTGATTCGCCGCGCATGCGGATCACCAGGGCGAAGACCAGGACAACCGGGGCCAGCATGCTGACGCGGATAAGCTTGACGAGAGTGGCGGTTTCGCCGGTTTGTTCCGAGACCGAGAATCCGGCGCCGACAACCTGCGCGACATCATGGATGGTGCCGCCGAGAAACACGCCTGTGGCCAGATGATCCAGTTCCATTACCTGCGTGATGATGGGGTAGGCAATCATGGCAATCGTGCTCAGTACGGTGACACCCAGTACCGTGAACAGCAGGTTGCGTTCGGAGTGTTCATTGGTAGGGAGCACCGCGGCGATGGCCATGGCGGCCGATGCTCCGCAGATGGCGACAGCGCCGCCCGTGAGCAATCCCAGACGCCAGCCGCGACCCAGTACGGCAGCGCCACCCAGGCCGAACAGAATGGTGAGAATGACGCCGGCGACGGTGAGTGAAATCATGGATGGGCCGAGGCCGATCAACAGATCGATACTGATTCTGACGCCGAGCAATGCCACGCCGAAGCGCAGCACCGTGCGTGCAGTGAATTCAACGCCTTTGACGCAGACACCTTCCTCGGCGAGAAAATGAAAGGCGATGCCCAGCAGCAAGGCCATCAACATGGCAGGGGCACCGTAGTGCTCGGACAGGAATTGGGCGGTCACGGCGATGACGACCGCAACGCAGAGGCCCTGGCCAACGCCGCCAAGGCGACCGCTGATGGCATCGAATCGGGAGGCAATCCCTGCTTGCATTTCCATGTCGGGGTTCTTTGTGACTATCGGTTGAAGGGCAGACAGGTCAGTGGGTGAGAGTCAGGGAGCACAAGGCTCCCTGACTCTGGCGCCATCAGGAAGGTTGTTGCGGACGCATGTCGGCGGCATTGATACCGGCAACAGCAACAGGGGCCTTCATGGCATCACGACGGAAGGGCTCGCCGAGTTCCTGGTTGAGCACGATCTCGATGAACGTGGTGACGTTGTCGTTCATCTGTTCCTTCACGGCTGTTGTCAGCGCGGCGGACAGGTCTTCGGTATTGAACACCTTGACACCCTTGAGGCCACAGGCATCGGCGATTTTTGCGTAATCGACCTGGGTATCCAGTTCGGTACCGACAAAGTTGTCCTTGTACCAGAGCGTGGTGTTGCGCTTCTCGGCGCCCCATTGGTAGTTACGGAAGATCACCATGGTGATGGCTGGCCAGTCATTACGACCACAGGCTGTCATCTCGTTCATCGAAATACCGAAGGCACCGTCTCCGGCAAAACCCACTACCGGCACATCGGGACAACCGATCTTGGCACCCAGGATGGCTGGCAGACCGTAGCCACAAGGACCGAACAGGCCGGGAGCCAGGTACTTGCGACCTTTTTCGAAGGTCGGGTAGGCGTTACCGATTGCACAGTTGTTACCGATGTCACTGGAGATGATGACGTCTTCGGGCAGTGAGTCACGAATGGCAAGCCAGGCATTACGCGGTGACATGCGATCCGGGTTACGCGCGCGGGCACGCTCGTTCCAGGTGATGCCCTCGTCGTTGTCTTCTTCGTGCTCCATGGAGACCAGTTCCTGAGCCCAGCGATCCTTGGTGTGCTTGATGTCGGACTTGCGTTCGCTGCGTCCTGCATCACCGGCTGTCTTGCTCAGCTGACCAAGAATCTCGGTGGCCACGTATCTGGCATCACCCTGGATGGCAACGGTGACCGGCTTGGTCAGACCGATGCGATCGGCATTGATATCCACCTGGATGAGCTTGGCATCCTTTGGCCAGTAGTCGATACCGTAGCCGGGCAGTGTGGAGAACGGGTTCAGGCGTGTGCCCAGAGCCAGCACCACATCCGCCTTGGCAATCAGTTCCATGGCAGCCTTGGAACCGTTGTATCCCAATGGACCGACAGACAGTTCGTGAGAACCCGGGAATGCATCGTTATGCTGGTAGTTGCAGCAAACCGGCGCATCCAGTTTCTCGGCCAGCTGACGTGAGGCATCGATGGCACCGCCAATGACAACTCCGGCACCATTGAGAATGACAGGAAATTGGGCTTCGGACAGCAGTTTTGCTGCATCGGCAATGGCATCGGCGCCGCCACGTGGACGTTCCAGTCGCACGATCTGTGGCAATTCGATATCGATGACCTGAGTCCAGTAGTCACGAGGAATGTTGATCTGAGCCGGACCACACAGACGCCAGGCCTGCTCGATAACGCGATTCAGAACCTCGGCAACACGTGACGGATCACGAACCTCTTCCTGATAGGCAACCATGTCCTCGAACAGGGCCATCTGCTTGATTTCCTGAAAGCCACCCTGACCGATGGTCTTGTTGGCTGCCTGTGGCGTCACCAACAGCATGGGAGTATGGTTCCAATAAGCTGTCTTGATGGGAGTCACGAAATTGGTAATGCCCGGGCCGTTCTGGGCAATGGCCATGGACATCTTGCCCGAGGCACGAGTGTAGCCGTCGGCACTCATGCCGGCGTTGCATTCATGCGCGCAGTCCCAGAACTTGATGCCCGCAGCCGGGAACAAGTCGGAGATAGGCATCATGGCAGAGCCGATGATACCGAATGCATGTTCGATACCATGCATCTGCAGTACCTTGATGAAGGCTTCTTCTGTTGTCATTTTCATGGAGTTGAGTCCTCAGAGTTTCTCGTCTTGCAGGTGGTAGTAAACGTACATGAAGCGCTGGCCCAACCGTCTGAATGGAGTCAGCACTCCATGGCTGGGCAGTGGGGATGTAAAGATGGGTAGATCAAGGCCGTGATTGTTGCCCGCGACAAGCTGCGCCATGCGACGCCCGGCCTGTGCGGAGTACATGACACCATTGCCGCCATAGCCCATGGCGTAATAGATGGTCTGTTTCGGGTCCGGCTGGAATATCCTTGGCATCATGTCGTGGCTGACATCCACCCAGCCCCACCAGGAATAATCCAGATCGATACCGTCCAGTGCCGGAAACTTTCTGGCCAGACCCTGGCGCAATGCGGCCAGGTGTTTCGGGTTTTCTGCATCCTTGCCGGTAACAGCGCTGCGGCTACCGATCTGTACCCGGCCGTCGGGCAGGTAGCGGTAGTAATGACGCAGCGTTCGTGTATCGGTCAGCGGCGAGCATGTCTGAAAGCCACACTCGCTCTTTTCTTCATCGGTCAAGGGCCGCGTCACGATCGAGTTGGACAGAATCGGCATCAGACGGTTCTTGGTGCGGTTGCTCAGGCCAGCCGGTGTATAGCCTGCGGTTGCCAGTGCCACCGAACGTGCCCGTACAGTGCCGCCGGGTGTCGACAGATGGTGCACGCCGTCGATGGTTTTCCAGCCCATGACAGGACTACCCGGATGGATGGTTGCACCCAGTTTGCGAGCCATGTTCTGATAGCCGAAGGCCAGTTTGGCTGCGTGAATGGAGACGCCGTCCGGTTCCCACATGGCACCGGCCGCTTCCTGATCCTTGACATGATTTTCGTGCAGCTCCTCGCGCGACATCATGCGCGAGCCATAACCAAAGGTGTCGTTGAGCAGTTGGCATTCCTTCTCCAGCTTGGCAATGACTCCCGGTTTGTGGGCGATATAGAAGTGTCCGCCATCCTGTGGTTCGCAATCGAACTCGCCACAGCCAATCAGGTCACGGAACAGCTCGAAACCTTCGCTGACTTCAGCATGCATCTTCTTGGCAACGTCCACACCCCAGCGATCGATCCACTGTGAGCGTTTGAGTCGACCGGAGGAAATCTGTGCCTGACCACCATTGCGGGTAGAGCAGCCCCAGGCGACGGTGTTGGCTTCAAGCACGGTGGCCTTGATGCCAAATTCCTTTGCCAGATGAATGGCGCAGGACAGGCCTGTGTAGCCAGAACCGACAATGGCAACATCGACGTCCATATCACCGGATACAGGGCCGTCATCTTCCGGCGGTTCTCCGGCAGTACCGACCCAGTAGGTCGGGGCGTAGTCGCGGTTGTGTCCGGGGCCGGAATCGACCAGCGGATCGTATCGAGGGTCGTAGCTGGATTTGGGCCAGTGTTTCCGACGTAGTGACTCAGTCATGGCGGTAGATTTCCTGCGGAAGAGGGAAAATCAGGATTGCTGAACGGGACGGTCTTTGCGCAAGGCCTGCTTGACGATGATTTGTCCATCACGCAACGTGAACAGGTCTGCGCCCTGGGCCTCGACTCGTGAACCATCAGCATTGGTTCCGGAGAACGTCCATTCGGAGACAGCGCGGTTGCCGTGTACGAAGTGGCTGTGGTGGTCCCAGTTGGCGTCCTTCATGCCAGCCCAGACAGCGCTGAAGGCCTTGGCGATCGCCTCCTTGCCTTCGATTTTGGCACCGTACACTTCGGGTCCACCAACGGTGTAGAAGACACAGTCGTCTGCGAAGCACTTCATGACGCCGTCTATGTCGTGGCGGTTGAAGGCATCGAATGTTGCGGCAAGATCTTCTGCGGTGAGTTCGTTTGACATTGCTATCTGTTTTCCTGAGGTTGTGCGAGACACAGGGTGCAGGTCTCTTGGCGGTGGATCTTAGGGGGAGTTGCACCGCTGCGTACGTACCACTGAAACCGCGTCGGTGGATCCAGAGAAACTACGAGCCCTGAAAAAACAGGTGCCAGATGGTTTCATCAATCATGTGGCAATACTCGCGCTGAATCGATTGATGAATCAGTTCGGTGCAATGGACACCAGGGCTGCACTTTGTCTGCGCATTGCATGCCTTGCGTTGGGCCAGCTTGGAAACATGTCTGAGGCCACAGCCAAAGATGTGTGGACCTGAGCCTCGATTCCGTATACAAATGGGGTCACTAATCGAGAGCATCTGGAATCTCTGTCATTCCAGACACAACCGCTCACTTTCAGTATCGGTGTCGTTTACCGGTCTGTCGTCACTCAGACACCGAAAGGTCTACGGTCGCGCCACTGCATTGTGCAGCGCTGCTGAAGCACATCGAAAACCAACCCGTCCCATACCTTGGAGAATCATCCATGAAGTTGTTTTCAAAACTTGCCATTGCGGCATTCACAGCCACCTTGTTTGCAGCACCTGCCAGCGCCAAGAATTTCAAGATCGCGGTAGGGGATAGCGGTGGCAGCAGTCAGGAAGCCACAGGTCTGGGATTTGTCTCGGCTCTGGAAGAACTGTCCGGTGGCAAGCACACCGCCACACTGTTTCTCAACGGTCAGCTGGGTTCGGAGCAGGATACGGTCAACGAGGCTGCCATCGGCACGCTGGACATGTCCCTGCTCGCCATCAACAACATCACGCCATTCTCGCCCACGGTGGGTGTGTTCAGCTTGCCCTATGTCATTCTGAGTCTGGAAGATGCGGAAAAGCTGACTCAAGGCCCCATTGGTGCCGAGCTGACCGAAAACACCATTGAAGATGCAGGCGTGCGCATCATTGCCTGGACCTATACAGGCTTTCGTCGTCTGACCAACTCCAAGAAGCCGGTCAAGTCGGTAGCCGATCTGGAAGGCCTGGTCATTCGTGTACCCAAGAATGAAATCATGATCGATACCTATAAATCCTGGGGCATCAGCCCGACCCCCATGGCCTGGTCCGAGACCTTCGCCGGTCTGCAAACCAAGGTTGTCGACGGTCAGGACAACCCCTACACCACCATCAACGCGATGAAGTTCTACGAAGTACAGAAGTATGTGACCAACATTCGTTATATCTTCTCGATCGAGCCGTTGGTGATTTCCGAGCAGATTTTCCAGGAGCTCTCTGCTGAAGATCAGGACATCATTCTCAAGGCCGGTGAAGCCGCCACTCAGGCATCGGCCAGCTTCCTGCGTGAAAAGGAAGCGGAAATCAGGGATATTCTGCTGGAGAAGGGCATGCAGATCGACGAACCTGAAAATGACGAAGCCGAATTCATCGAGCTGGCGACCAAAGCAGTATGGCCCAAGTTCTACGAAAGCATCGGTGGCGTTGAGAAGCTCAACGCCGTGCTGGCTGAAATCGGCCGCGATCCAGTCGCTCAGTAATACGAGCTGACGGCAACCCGCGGCGTGGGTGAACACCTGCGTTCGCGGGTGACAGGCTGTTGTCATTCTGGCAACAGCCTGTCTACCGGTCGTCTGATCTTACCAAGAACACTACAACTGCGAACCAGACAGAGAATGTAATGGATAGATTCTGGAACTTTGTCGACAATATAGAAAGCTATTTGTGCCGCGCATTGCTGGCCACTTTTGTCTGCTTGCTGTTTCTGCAGGTGGTGGTCAGAACACTGTTCAATTTCTCGTTCTCCTGGCTCGAGGAGCTGACTGTCTACATGTTTGTCTGGTTCGTTTTCTTCGGTGCCAGCTATGCGGCCAAGATGGCTGCTCACAACAGAGTGACGTTTCAATTCAAGTTTCTGCCCGCTGGCGCCATCAAGTACATCGAGGCGTTTGCAGACCTGTTCTGGATTGCGTTCAACGTCGTGTTCATCTACCTGTCCATCGATTTCATCTTCAACAAGATGAACAAGTTTCAGTCATCACAGACCATGGGCTTTCATCTGAGCTGGGTATATATCGTTCTGCCCATTGCCTTCTCGTTGATGACATTCAGGGTTCTGCAAGTCAACTACAAGAAGTTGATTCTCAAGCAGGACATGCGCGATCCGGATGCCATCGATCTGGACGAAGTCAAATCGGAACTGGAACGCAGCGGAAGCTGATTCGGACTCAATCAGGAATTCTTGGCAATGGAAAGTGAAATCATTCTGATCCTGTTCGGATCGTTTCTGGCGCTGCTGTTCATCGGCGCGCCAATCACCGTGGCACTGGGTGTGTCGACGCTGATATCGTTCATCTATCTGGGCGACAATCCGATCAAGTTCGTACAGATCGCCTTTACCTCAGTGGGCTCGTTCCCGCTGATGGCGCTGCCGGCATTCATCCTCGCTGGTGCGTTGATGGAGGCGGCCGGCTTGTCGCGACGACTGATCAATGTGGCGGAGAGCTTCGCGGGGCCGTTTACCGGTGGTATGTCGGCAGCCGCCGTGGTCGCCTGTCTGTTCTTCGGTGCCATCTCCGGCTCCGGCCCTGCCACCACGGCAGCGGTCGGCATGCTGATGATCCCGGCCATGATCGATCGTGGTTACAGCAAGGGTTATGCATCAGCCATCACGGCATCCTCCGGTGGTCTGGGCATTGTCATCCCGCCCTCCATCCCGATGATCATCTTCGGTATTGCAGCTCTGGGCATGCCACCACCGCCGGAAGCTGTCGACAAGTTCGGTGTTTTCCAGACGGTGTCGATTCCCAAGCTGTTCATTGCCGGGTTTCTTCCCGCTTTCCTGATCGCTGGCAGCTTGCTGCTGATGAACTATTTCCTGGCGAAGAAGCATGGCTACAAGGGGACGACCGAAGGTTGGTCATCGCGCCAGATCTGGTGTGAGCTGTACCGCGGCTTCTGGGCACTGATGGCGCCGGTTGTCATTCTGGGCGGTATCTACTCCGGATTCTTCACACCGACCGAGGCTGCCATCGTGGCAATCTTCTATACCCTGATAGTCGGTACATTCATCTACCGCGAGATGAGCTGGAAGAAGCTGTTCACCGCATTGGAAACCACGACCTGGTTGACCGGTCGCGTACTGCTGATCATGTTCACCGCCACGGTGTTCGGCAGGTTGCTGGTAGAGAATCAGATTCCGGCGGTCATTGCCGAGAGCATGTTGTCTTTCACCGACAATCTCTATGTGATATGGACCTTGATCATCATCTTTCTGCTGTTTGTCGGCATGTTCATGGAAACGCTGGCCACCATTCTGATCCTGGTACCCGTCATGTTGCCGGTGGCCTACAGTGTCGGCATCGACCCCATACACTTTGGTGTCGTCATGATCTGTACGCTGGGTATCGGATTCCAGACACCGCCTCTGGGTGAGAATCTGTTCATCGCCTCGGGGATTTCCAAGATATCCATCGAGGAAATATCCCTCAAGGCCTTGCCATTCGCGGTGATCAATACAGCTGCCATTTTCATCATCGCGTTCTTCCCGCAGATATCATTGTGGCTGCCACGCTACTTTGGTTATTGATCTGCCTACAAGGGATAAATCCAACATGATTTCTTCAGTGTCAAGAATGCTGTTCACGACAGATCTGTCTGTCAACTCGACCTACGCGCTGCATCAGGCGGTCGGATTGGCCAAGGCTACCGGTGCCCTGATTCATATTCTGCATGTTGCCGAGCCGATGAGTGAGGATGCTCGCATCACCCTGAGGTTGTTCATTCAGGACGAAAAGGCGCGTGAAACTGCGCTGCAGACACGCCAGAAGAATATCGAACAGGAACTGGCAGAACGGCAGGAACGGTTCTGGTCTGCCTTGCCGGAAGATTCGCAGCACATCCGGCAGCAGATAGAAAAGATCGAAGTGGTGGAGGGACATCCGGCAGAGGTCATCCTGCGCCGCTCGAAGGAGCTTGGCTGCGACCTGATCGTGCTCGGGGCGCACAGCCATGGTTTCTCCCAGACCTTTCTGGGCTCAACCGCCAAGCGCGTGCTGCGCCGGGCAACCATTCCGACGCTGGTCGTGCCGTACCGTTCTGACGAAGACTGACCTTCGCCCATCCCCCGAGCGCGTTT
The DNA here is from genome assembly GCA_947499955.1 of uncultured Granulosicoccus sp. Lineage (GTDB taxonomy): Bacteria > Pseudomonadota > Gammaproteobacteria > Granulosicoccales > Granulosicoccaceae > Granulosicoccus. The sequence goes on along the minus strand of CANMQI010000003.1, from coordinate 254,871 downwards.
TTGCAGCTGACGCGCCGGGGGGAGGCTTCCCTATTTCAGATTACCGGGTCTGGTCACGACTGGTATTGTCTGATGACAAAGTGCTTGCGTGTTTCCTCGATGACTTCCCAGTAGCCTTTGAAACCATTGGGAATGAGGAAGGCATCGCCAGTCTTGTAGGTATGGGACTCACCGGACTCGCTGATCAGGCGGCAGTGGCCGTAGATGATGTAGCAGAACTCGTCCCTGTCGGTAAAGGCATGCCATTTACCGGGGGTGCTGGTCCAGCTGCCTGCCAGCAGTGACTTGTCCTCGCTTTCAAACTGTATCTGAGTTTCGTGGTGCGGGTCGCCATCGACCACTCTGTCCGGCAGGTCCGCCAGGCGGCGGCTGGAACTGGAGGCGGGCGGGTTGGAAAAGGATACTACCTTGACGTCGCTCATGACGGTAATCGCTCTGGTTGGCAAGTGATGAGATCGCACACCGCATTGTATGGGATCCAGCCGCCTGTGTGAGAGCGGACACGGCATGGTATTGGACCGGATTTTCCAGTGTCAGATCACGCAAGTCCCTGCATCGCAAGCTGCTTTTTCCAAAGGGCTCAGGTCATGAAAATATTGCATGGCCAGTGCCTTATCGCGCAGTCGGTTTATCGTCCGCAAGAGGGCTGGCAGGCAGCTTGCCAATCCAGCCGCGATAACGGTGCATACTGATGCTGGATACTCTTCTCGCAGAATTTGGTACCGAGCAGGGCCTGTCGATGCTGGTCATTGCAGTCCGGGTTGCCGGCGCTGCCTTGTTCAGCGGCCTGATCGGTCTGGAGCGCGAAATGCGCAAGAACACGGCTGGCCTGCGAACGCATATGGTCATCGGTATGGCGTCGGCGGTCTTTGCCGTGATTACTCTGGAACTGATGATAGTGGCCGAGGGAGAGAATGATGCCCTCCGGCTCGATCCGCTGCGACTGGTAGAAGCGGTGACGGGCGGGGTTGCATTTCTGGCCGCCGGAATGGTCGTCTATACGAAGGGTAATGTGAAGGGTCTGACCACCGGGGCCGGCATGTGGCTGGCGGCGAGCATCGGTCTTGCCTGTGGTCTGGGTTACTGGCGTATTGCGCTGATATCCTGTGTGGCCGGACTTATCGTCATCGGCCTGCTGCGGCATGTATCGATTGCCGTCGGCACCAAGGATGAGGATGAAGACCACGAAGAGCGCATTCATTCATCGAGAGAGTAGGGCATCAGTTCGCGGCTGTTCAGATCAATGGTCAGCCCCCGTTTCAGGGGCGGCAGGGCGCGTTGGATGCAATGCTCACGCTCGCAGATTCTGCATGAGATACCAATGGGCTCGAAATTCTCCAGCGGTTGTCCGGCAAAGTTGTCGCTGTAGACGAACTCGTCCTTGAAGCGGTATTCACAACCCAAGGCCAGAGCGTATTGCTGCGTGGGGTCCTTGAAGCCGCCGGTAGGCTTGTCCACCGTGCAGGCCAGACACAGGTATTGCACACCATCGGGTGTTTCAGCCAGCTGACGAATGATCCGGCCGGGAGTTTCGAATGCGCGGTGAGCATTCCACAGCGGGCAGGCGGAGCCGAAGCGGGCAAACTGCAGCTTGGTGGCACTGTGGCGTTTGGTGATGTTCCCCGCACGGTCGAGCCGTGCGAAGAAGATCGGGACACCCGGCAAGCCAGGTCGTTGCAGGGTACTCAGTCGATGGGAGACCTGCTCCAGGCTGGTCTGGAAACGATCAGCCATATCCACCAGGTCATGGCGTAGTTCGCGTGCTGACTTCTGGAAGCGTGTGTAGGGCATCAGCAGTGCGCCAGCGAAGTAATTGGCCAGGCCGATGCGGCAGACCTTGTTGGCTTCCTCATTGCCGAAGCTGGCCTTGGCGATAAGCGCATCCATCGTATCGCTTTGTTCGAGCAAGGCAATCTGGTGTGCCATCTGGAAGGCGCGGGTGGATGCCGGGTGGCGCCTGTTCAGATGCAGTTGTCGGGTTTCGGGATCGTAGGTGCGGATGATCTCGTTATTCGACAGATCGATGCCGATGCTGACCTTGTGAGTGGCTTTCAGGTGTTGCATGAGCAACTGATCGCGATCACTGGCGCTGGAATCGAACAGGCTTTCCGACAATGATTCTGCGGCCAGGTCCAGCTCATGCACGTAGTTGTTGTTGAAGTGGAAGTAGTCACGCACCTGCTCGTACGAGGTGGCCTGCACGATAACGCCGGCTCGGGTGATCGTGTTGTCCAGCTCGGCCAGCTGATCATGGGCACGCCGCAGGGATTGATGCAGGGTGACCAGCGCCATGGCCACCGCCGGCGAGTTCTGGCTGGCGAGACGCAATTCGCGGCTGGAGGGCGTCTTGTCCTTGAACAGCGGGTCGGCAAAGACCTCCGTGAGGGTTGCCAGCAGTCGATCACTGTCCTGTCGGGACAGACTGGCAATATCGACGGAGAAGTGCTCGGCCAGTCCCATCAGGACCGTGGCCGTGGCATGGCGCTGGTTGTTTTCCAGCTGATTCAGGTAACTGGTCGAGATGCCGAGCCTTTCTGCAAATCGCGCCTGCGTCAGTCTGTGTTCTTCGCGAAGAACACGCAATTTTTCACCGATGAACAGCTTATGTCCGCGCATTACACAAGTTTACTATTTGTAAAGTGTATTTTGCAATATTAACAAGACGATGCCTTAATACAGTTGCCATGGGGGTGGAAAATTGTAATTGTAGGGAAATACCAATAAGGAGCAGTAGCGATGAATGCCATCACGCATGAGCTGGAGAACCGTCGAGCGAAAGCCCGCCTGGGCGGCGGACAGGAGCGGATCGACAAGCAACATGCCAAGGGCAAGCTGACTGCTCGCGAACGCATCGACGTTCTGCTCGATGACGAGTCGTTTGAAGAGTACGACATGTACAAGACTCATCGCTGCACGGATTTCGGTATGGCCGACGATCGGCCGCCGGGTGATGGTGTGGTGACAGGCTGGGGTACGATCAATGGTCGGCCGGTGTATGTGTTCTCACAGGATTTCACCGTCTTTGGTGGCTCGCTGTCAGAGACGCATGCCGAGAAGATCTGCAAGATCATGGATCTGGCTGTACAGAACGGCGTACCGGTCATCGGCCTCAATGACTCGGGTGGTGCGCGTATTCAGGAAGGGGTGGCATCCCTGGGTGGCTATGCCGAGGTCTTCTATCGCAATGTGCAGGCATCGGGTGTCATCCCCCAGATCTCGGTCATCATGGGCCCCTGTGCCGGCGGTGCGGTGTATTCCCCGGCCATGACCGATTTCATCTTCATGGTCAGAGACACCAGCCATATGTTCGTCACCGGACCTGACGTGGTCAAGACCGTGACCAATGAGGTCGTCACGGCCGAGGAGCTCGGTGGTGCCGGCACCCACACCAAGACGTCATCCGTGGCAGATGGTGCATTCGACAACGATATCGATACCCTGCTGGAAATCCGACGTCTGTATGACTTCCTGCCGCAATCGAGCAGCACGGCGGCCCCGGTACTGGATACCACCGATCCGTTCGACCGTCTGGAGCCTGCGCTGGATACGCTGATCCCGAAGGATTCCAGCAAGGCCTATGACATGCATGAGGCCATTCGCAGCATTGCCGATGAGGGTGATTTCTTCGAGATCCAGGCGGATCACGCCGGTAACATCCTGTGCGGATTCATTCGCATCAACGGTGAGAGTATCGGCGTGGTGGCCAATCAGCCCATGGTGCTGGCCGGTTGTCTCGATATCCAGAGTGCGCGCAAGGCTGCGCGTTTCGTGCGCTTCTGCGATGCCTTCAACATCCCGCTGCTGACCCTGGTTGATGTGCCGGGTTTCCTGCCGGGCACGTCGCAGGAGTACGGCGGCATCATCAAGCATGGCGCCAAGCTGCTGTTCGCCTACGCCGAGGCCACGGTGCCGAAAGTGACGGTCATTCTGCGCAAGGCCTATGGCGGTGCCTACGACGTCATGGCCTCCAAGCATATTCGAGCGGATGTGAACTACGCCTGGCCCACGGCCGAGATCGCGGTCATGGGGGCCAAGGGCGCTACGGAAATCCTGTACCGCAGCGAGCTGGGTGATCCGGAGAAGATCGCCAAGCGCACGCTCGACTATGAAGAACGTTTTGCCAACCCCTTCATCGCAGCCCAACGTGGCTTCATCGACGAGGTCATTCAACCGCACTCCACGCGGCGCCGTGTTGCGAGGGCTTTCGAGCTGCTGAAGAACAAGTCCGTCGTACGTCCCGATAGAAAGCACGACAACATTCCACTGTGAGGCAAGACACCATGTTCAAGAAAATACTTGTTGCCAACCGTGGCGAAATTGCCTGTCGTGTCTTCTCCACGGCCAGGCGCATGGGGATCAGGACGGTCGCCATCCACTCCGATGTGGATGCCGAAGCCGTGCATGTGAAGATGGCCGATGAAGCCGTCAGCATCGGCGGCAAGACTGCTGCCGAGAGCTACCTGATCATCGACAAGGTCGTTGACGCCTGTCGTCAGAGCGGTGCCGATGCGGTGCATCCCGGCTACGGTTTTCTGTCCGAGAATGCCGAGTTCTCCGAGCGGCTGGCAAAGGAAGGCATTACCTTCATTGGTCCCTCCGCCAGTGCCATCCTGTGCATGGGAGACAAGATCACCTCGAAAAAGCTCTCTGCCGAAGCCGGTGTCAACACCGTGCCGGGGTTCATGGGCATCATCAAGGATGCCGAAGAATGCGTGAAGATCTCCGCCGATATCGGTTACCCCGTCATGATCAAGGCCAGTGCCGGTGGGGGTGGCAAGGGCATGCGCATCGCCTGGAACGATGCCGAGGCTCTGGAAGGCTTCGAGCGTTCTCGCTCGGAAGCCAAGTCCTCTTTCGGTGATGACAGGATCTTTGTCGAGAAATTCATCACGCAGCCTCGCCACATCGAGATTCAGGTCATGGCCGACAGCCATGGCAACTGCATCTATCTGGGCGAACGCGAATGTTCCATTCAACGACGTAACCAGAAAGTGGTTGAAGAGGCGCCGTCGCCGTTTCTCGATGAAGCAACGCGTCAGGCCATGGGCGATCAGGCGGTTGCACTGGCTCGCGCCGTTGACTATGTCAGCGCAGGTACGGTCGAATTCATCGTCGACAGCCAGAAGCAGTTCTACTTCCTGGAGATGAATACACGGTTGCAGGTCGAGCATCCGGTGACCGAACTGATCACAGGGGTCGACCTTGTCGAACAGATGATTCGTGTGGCTGCCGGCGAGAAGCTGGGCATGACGCAGGGAGACGTCAAGCTGACCGGCTGGGCCATCGAGTCTCGTCTGTATGCCGAAGACCCGAAGCGCAACTTCCTGCCATCCATCGGGCGTCTTGGCCGATACCGTCCACCGCAGACGCTGAGCACCGCCGAACATGTCGTGCGCAACGATACCGGTGTCGAGGAAGGGGGAGAGATCTCCATGTATTACGACCCCATGATTGCCAAGTTGTGCACCTGGTCGACGACGCGTGAAGCGGCCATCGATGACATGTCTCGTGCACTGGACCAGTTCGACCTCATGGGGGTCGGCAACAATCTGCAATTCCTGTCATCCATCATGAAACATCCACGTTTTCGTGCCGGTGATCTCAGTACGGCCTTCATTGACGAGGAATATCCGGATGGATTCCACGATACGGATCCTCCGGCTGAGACCATGGCGCTGTTTGCCGTGGCAGCCACGGTGATCACTGAAAGGTCGCAACGCGCTGCCGTGTCCGGTCACGGGGCTGCAGTACTACGCGGACGGCAGGACGCTGCAACGCGTGATGTTGTCGCGATCATCGGTCAGTCACAAACCCGCCTGACGGTGCGCTCGACTGCCGACGGTATCGTGCTGCAGGATGAGTCGGGCAAGGAGACGAGCGTCTCTACTGACTGGACCCCGGGTCAGACCATTGCCACGATTCAAATCGATGACAAGGAACATGACTTCAAGCTGTATCCGCGTGTGGCAGCGTTGGGTCTGGAGCATGGCGGATACCTGATCAAGGCGCAGGTGTTGAGTCCACGCAAGGCAGAGCTTGCGGCGCTGATGCCGATCAAGGCACCGGCAGATCTGTCGAAGTTCCTGCTGTGTCCCATGCCCGGACTGGTCACGACGCTGATGGTCAATGTAGGTGACTCTGTCGAGCCGGGTCAGCCTCTGGCAATGGTTGAAGCGATGAAGATGGAAAACGTGCTGCAGGCCGAGAAGGCCGGTATCGTGTCGAGAATTCCTGTATTCGAAGGTGATAGTCTGATGGTGGATGACATCATCATGGAGTTTGAAGCATGAGTGACGCAAAGGATCGCTGGGCGGAGATTGCCAGGCGCGAGCTGAAGGATCGTCCGCTCGAATCCATCACCACCGAGACGCCTGAGGGCATCAACATCCAGCCCCTGTACACGGCTGAGGACTGTCCGGACGCGGCGGCAGATGCCCTGCCGGGCGTGGCACCCTTCGTGCGCGGTGTGCGCGGTACGATGTATACCGGCAGACCCTGGACGATACGGCAATACGCCGGCTTCTCGACCGCGGAAGAGTCCAATGCCTTCTATCGCAAGAATCTGGCAGCAGGTCAGAAGGGTTTGTCCGTCGCCTTCGATCTGGCCACTCACCGCGGTTACGACAGCGATCATGAGCGGGTCGTGGGTGATGTGGGCAAGGCAGGCGTTGCCATCGACAGTGTCGAGGACATGAAGATTCTGTTCGATGGTATTCCTCTGGATCAGATGTCCGTTTCAATGACCATGAACGGGGCGGTACTGCCGGTACTGGCCATGTTCATCGTGGCCGGAGAGGAGCAGGGTGTGGATCGCGCGGTTCTCAGTGGCACCGTGCAGAACGATGTGCTCAAGGAGTTCATGGTGCGCAACACCTACATCTATCCACCGGAGCCTTCGATGCGCATCGTGGCGGATATCATCGAGTACACCTCGAAGGAGATGCCGCGCTTCAACTCGATTTCCATCTCGGGTTATCACATGCAGGAAGCCGGCGCCAATCTGGCACAGGAACTGGCCTATACATTGGCAGACGGCATGGAATACGTGCGCGCAGCGCAGTCAAAGGGGCTCGACATCGATGCCTTTGCAGGCCGTCTGTCCTTTTTCTTCTGCATCGGCATGGACTTCTTCATGGAGGTCTCCAAGCTGCGAGCCGCCAGAGCCCTGTGGGCGCGCATCATGACCGACCTGGGTGCCCAGAAGGAAAGCTCCAAGCTGCTGCGGACGCACTGCCAGACGTCCGGTGTGTCACTGACCGAGCAGGATCCGTACAACAATGTCGTCAGAACCGCCTATGAGGCACTGGCAGCGGTGCTCGGTGGAACGCAGTCCCTGCATACCAATTCCTTTGACGAGGCCATTGCCCTGCCAACGGAGACCTCCGCACGCATTGCCCGTAATACACAGCTGATACTGCAACACGAGACCGGTGTCACCCGTACGGTCGATCCACTGGGTGGGTCCTATTATGTGGAATCCCTGACTGCCGAACTGATGGATACGGCCTGGGAGATGATTCAGGAAATCGAAGACCACGGCGGCATGACCAAGGCACTGCTGGACGGCTTGCCCAAGCGACGCATCGAGGAGGCCGCAACCGGTCGACAGGCACGGGTGGACAAGGGCGATGATGTGATCGTCGGTGTCAATCGCTTCCGCCTCGAAGAGGAAAGTCCGATCGATGTGCATCAGGTTGACAACACCTCGGTGCGACGACAGCAGCTGGAGCGACTCAAGCAGATCAGGCAGAGTCGGGATAGCAAGGCCTGCGATGCCGCTCTTGCGCGCTTGACCGAAGTTGCCAGCACACGCAGCGGCAATCTGCTGGAGGCGGCCGTCGAAGCGGCGCGTCTGCGGGCCACACTGGGTGAGATTTCCGATGCACTGGAGCTCTCCTTCGGGCGTCATCAGGCGAAGGCCGAAGTGGTGTCCGGGGTCTATGACAGCCAGAGTGAAACCTCGGCGGAATATGTAAACGTCAAACGTCGCGTCTCGGACTTTCAGCAAACCCACGGTCGGGCGCCGCACCTGCTGGTGGCCAAGATGGGGCAGGACGGTCATGACCGCGGTGCCAAGGTCATTGCCTCCTCATTTGGCGATATCGGCTTCAAGGTCGGCATGTCAGAGCTGTTCATGACACCGGCCGAAGTGGCAGCCTTGTGTGTTGAACAGGATGTGGATGTCGTCGGTGTGTCCAGCCTGGCAGGCGGGCATCAGACACTCATACCGAAGCTGGTGGAACTACTGGCAGAACAAGGCCGGGACGACATCAAGGTGGTATGCGGTGGCGTCATCCCCGAGCAGGATTACCAGGCACTGCGCGATGCCGGTGTTGCCGAGATCTTCGGGCCTGGCACCAATGTGGTGGATGCGGCCAATGCCGTATTGGGGCAGGTACTGGGCGAGCGTCGCAATCGCTGATGCCGTGTCGGTCTTTCGAACTGAATTAATAACGAGGTAGTCCGCTTCAGCTAGTCGGTGAGACAACCAGGTGTGATGGCAATCATCCGAGCGGACCGGGTGCTGTCAGGAAAAAACCCGTGTCGAGTGCTCGCAAGAGTCATTTGACCCAACAAGGAGAGAGTCATGAGCAGTCACGATGAAGTGCTTCGTCGTTCACTTGAGGACCCGGAAGCATTCTGGGCAGAGCAGGCCGAGTCCATTCACTGGTACAGGAAGTGGGACAAGGTGCTCGACAGCAAGGATGCGCCGCTGTACCGCTGGTTCACCGGCGGCAAGCTCAACACCTGCTATAACGCCCTGGACGTGCATGTCGAGCAGGGGCGCGGTGATCAGGCGGCACTCATCTACGACAGTCCGGTGACCGATACCCAGCGCAGCTACAGTTATACCGAGCTGCGTGACAGGGTTGCAAGACTGGCCGGAGCCATGCAGGCGCAAGGCGTTGGTCTGGGTGACCGGGTCATCATCTACATGCCGATGATTCCGGAAGCGGTCATGGCCATGCTGGCCTGTGCCCGTCTGGGCGCCATTCATTCGGTCGTGTTCGGTGGCTTTGCGGCCAATGAGCTGGCTGTGCGTATCGATGATGCGAAGCCGAAGATGATTCTCAGCGCCTCCTGCGGTATCGAAGGCAGTCGCGTCATTGCCTACAAGCCCTTGCTGGATGCGGCAATCGATGCAGCCAGCCACAAGCCCGATCGCTGCTTCATTCTGCAGCGCGAGCAGCAGGAAGCCTCGATGGATGCGTCACGAGACGACGACTGGCAGAGTGTCGTGGATGCCGCATCGCCCTGTGACTGCGTGCCGGTTGATGCGACTGACCCGCTGTACATTCTCTACACCTCCGGTACTACCGGACAGCCCAAGGGGGTTGTCAGAGACAACGGTGGACATGCCGTTGCGCTCAAGTGGAGCATGAAGAACATCTACAACATGCAACCGGGAGAAGTCTTCTGGGCGGCATCCGATGTAGGTTGGGTTGTCGGGCATTCCTATATTGCCTATGCACCACTGCTGTATGGTTGCACCACGCTGGTCTACGAAGGCAAGCCGGTGGGAACGCCTGATCCGGGTGCCTTCTGGCGAGTGATTGCCGATCATGATGTGCGTACATTGTTCACCGCTCCGACCGCCTTTCGTGCCATTCGCAAGGAAGACCCCGAAGCGACTTGTCTCGCTGAATACGATACCAGTGGTTTGCGTGCGCTTTTTCTGGCGGGTGAGCGTTGTGATCCGGATACCCTGTTCTGGGCGCAAGAGATACTGGGTATTCCCGTGGTTGATCACTGGTGGCAGACAGAAACCGGTTGGGCCATTGCCGCCAACTGCCTCGGCCTGGAAGAATTGCCAGTCAAGCCCGGATCGCCTTCGCGTGCGGTCCCCGGTTATGACGTGCAGATACTCGACGAAGCCGGTGGTCCGGTGGCAGCCGGGGACATGGGCAGCATCGCCATCGAGCTGCCATTGCCGCCGGGCTGTCTGCCCACCCTGTGGCATAACGATGAGCGCTACAAGCAGGCCTACCTCTCTACCTATCCGGGTTATTACCTGACAGGCGATGCCGGCTTCATGGATGACGAAGGATATCTGTACATCATGAGTCGTACCGATGACGTGATCAACGTGGCGGGTCATCGCCTGTCAACCGGTGCCATGGAAGAGGTACTGGCGGCGCATCCGGATGTGGCCGAATGCGCGGTCATCGGACCGCATTGTCCGCTCAAGGGCCAGGCGCCTCTGGGGCTGGTGGTGTTGAAAGCCGGTGTGGATCGCCCTGAAGCGGATATCGTCAAGGAGCTGATTCAATCGGTCAGGGACAAGATCGGACCGGTCGCCGCCTTCAAGGATGCTGTCGTGGTCGAGCGTCTGCCCAAGACGCGCTCCGGCAAGGTACTGCGTGCAACCATGAAACAGTTGGCCAATGGTGAGCAGTACAAGGTGCCGCCGACTATCGATGACCCGGAGATCCTGAACGAACTGGCGCGCTCACTCGATCCCATCGGTTATCCGCGGCACTGATTCGCTCGGTTCACGAGTCGGGGCTGGTTGGATACTGCCCTGACTCTTTTTTCGGGCGCATGAAAGGCATCAATTCGCTGTTCGGCTGGCGTTTTCGGGATATCCTACGGGGTTTGGAATCGACCGTCACACAGTCACGTATGTTGAAGCGCTCCAGGATCGGCAGCACCTCGTCCGAATCACTGCAAACCGGTAACGGCGGGGTCGTTCTGTCCATCGACAGTTTGACTCGGCGCTTTGGCGGCGAGCCGGCAGTCGATCGTCTGTCTCTGCAAACCGAACCCGGCGAGTGCATCGTGGTACTGGGCGCGTCGGGCTGTGGCAAGAGCACCTTGCTGCGCATGGTGGCAGGCCTGGACCGGCCGGACGGTGGCAGTATCAGTCTCGATGGCAGCATCGTGTCCGATGCCCGAACCTTCCTGCCCACTGAGGAGCGGGGTGTTGGGGTTGTATTTCAGTCCTATGCCCTGTGGCCGCATCTGGATGTTGCCGCTCATGCCCGCTTTCCTCTGGATGCTGCCGGAATACGCGGTGAACCGTCACGCCGTCGGGTTGCCGAGGCGCTGGAAATGGTCGGCTTGCAGGAGCTGGCCAGTCGGCGTCCGGCTGAACTGTCCGGTGGTCAGCGGCAGCGCGTGGCGCTGGCACGTTGCCTGGCGCAATCCGCCAGGTTGATACTCATGGATGAACCCCTGGCGAACCTGGACCCGCATCTGCGAGGCACCATGGAGCACGAGATCAACCGGGTGCGACACGACAGCGGCGCGACCATGCTGTACATCACGCATGATCAACGCGAAGCGATGGCTCTGGCCGATCGCATCGCGGTTCTGGATGGCGGACGCCTGCAGCAGATCTCCACACCCGAACAGTTGTATCGAGAGCCTGCCAACCGGTCGGTGGCCAGTTTCATTGGTGCCGGCAGTTTTCTCGATGCCCGTCGTATGGGTCGGGGCCTGAACCCCGATCACACTCTGGAGGTTGCCATTGATGGGCACAGGGTGTGTGTGCGTGCGAAGGCCTGTCCGACGAGTGAGCGCATACAGCTACTGGTACGACCTGAAGATGTCCGGCTTGCCGAGGTGGACCCTTCACACAAGCGGCTGACAGCGCGCGTCGTATCAGATGTGTACCGGGGCGATCATCATGAAATCGGCCTGCAGTTGTCATCGGGCCAGGCGCTGTTATCAAAAAGCCGCCGAGGGTGGCAACCAGGGCTTGAGGTGAGTATCGATATCCATGATGCCTGGCTGGTGCCGGAATGTGCCGGTCCTGACTGATGGAGCATGATGCGCTGCGAAGCATTGTGGCGTAGTCAGGCCCAGGGCACCACTCCCGAGGGCAGTCGTCTGGCAAACAGGCGCAGCAGCAACATCATGACAATCGTGGCCAGAATGACCGTCACCGACATGGCGGCCGCCAATGTCGTATAGCCACCGTCCTCGTAATTGAAGATGACGGTACCGATCGTTTCATTGCCACTGGACCATAGCAGTGCCGATACGGTGATTTCGTTATAGGCCGTCAGAAAGACCAGTATGGCCCCGGACACGGCTGGTCCTGCCAGCAAGGGTGCCTGGATACGGGTGAGCCTGCGCAGGTAGCTGGCGCCACTGACTCTGGCCGCATCATCCAGTGCATCGTCCAGTTGGCTCGAGGCACTGACCACCGGCTTCAGACCGACGGCCAGAAACACGGCCACATAGGCCAGACCGATCAGCGCCAGTGTATTGTACAGCGAGACATTCAGCAGCGGCAGTGGTCGCAGGAAGGTCAGAATGAAGGCCACCGACATCACAATGCCGGGCACGGAATAGGCCAGGTCGGCCTGTACCACGGACGCTGTTGCCACACGTCGTTGCCAGCCCGAGGGACGTGTCAGCGTGAAGGCCAGTGGAATGGCAAGCAGGGCAATGCACAAGGCAGCGATGGATGCCACCAGGGTGGAATTGCCGAAGGCACGCAGCGTCACCGATTGCTCCAGCAGCACGGCCGTGAAATGCGAGAAGGTCATCGTATCCAGACTCAGGGCAACGCCATAGGTTGGCACCAGTGCCGAGGTCAGCAGGGAGAGCAATGGAAAGCCGAGTGCCAGTGCAACAAATCCCCAGAGCAGGCATTCCGCCAGTGTGGGCCAGCCTCGATGGCTCGTATTCAGCTGATCGATGGTTGCGCCGACGTTGGGGACGGTCTGTCTGGCACGTGCCAGCCACCACCAGGAGAGCGATACGAGAGCCAGCGCCAGAATGGCGAGGATCGTGGCAATGGCCGCTACCTCATCCAGCACATCGGGACCAAAGCTTGCCAGTTTCTGCCAGATCAGCACAGGCAGGGTCGTATAGCGTGCCGGCACGCCCACCAGCGCATTGATCCCGAAATTGCCCAGGGCCGCGATGAAGGACAAGGTGGCGGCACCAATCATGGACGGTGCCAGCAAGGGCAGGACGATACGGCGCATTGTCAGAGATCGGGAGGCGCCGGATACGCGCGCGGCTTCCAGCAGATCTGCCGGCAGCGAGCGCAGACTGGATTGCACGATCACCACCACCAGCGGAAAATGCTGCAGGGCCAGTAGCGTTATCAGTCCACCGACCGTGTGCACCGGATTGTGGGAGCCGGCAACTGGCGCCAGACCAAACCAGGACAGCACACTGCCACTGGGTCCCAGTGCCTGTGTCCAGGCGATGGCCGTGACATGCGGAGGGATCATCATCGGTAACAGCAGCAGAAAGACCAGCAGGCCGCGCAGGCGCAGTGAGGCCAGCCGCAGGGTGAGCGCTACCACCGTGCCGACAAGGGTAGCCAGAATGGCCGAGGCCGCCGCACTACTCAGGGAATGCTGTAGCGCACGCAGAACCCGCGCTTCACCCATGGCGGCAATGACGCCGTCGACGCCATGGCTGAGCAATGCGGCCAGGGGCAAACCGCACAGGGCCGTGAGGGTAAGCGCCAGTAGCAGCGGAGCGATGCGCTCCGGGCTACTGACGCCAGCGAACCTGCTCAACCGCCAAACAGGTCCATGAAGTGTTCCTTGTTGGCCCGATCATCCTTGAGCGCGCTGGCGGGATCGAACGGCATCAGGGTGATGCTGTCACGTGCCGGGAACCCCTTCGGCACGGCCACATCAGGGTGTGCCGGCAGGTAGCCCATGTCGGAGGCCAGCTGCTGACCTTCGCTCGAGAGCAGAAACTCGACAAAGGCGCGGGCAGCTTCGGGGTTTTGTGCCGTACTCATGATGGCTACCGGTTCGGTCACGGCTGAAACACCTTCTTCGGGAAAGACGAAGCTGACCGGTGCGCCGTCAGCCTTGTTGCGAATGGGCAGAAAATCGACCACAAAGCCATAGAGTTTGTCGCCACCCGCAACGGCCTTGTACACACCACCGTTACCACCGTCGGCCAGCGCATCCTGTTCGGCCAGGCCGGCATAGTATTCCCAGCCCAGGTCCGGATTGCCGGTCAGGGTGGCCATGTGGATGGTCGCCGCACCGGACGTCAGGGGCGATGGCATGGCGATCTGGCCGTGGGCTTCAGCCTTGAGCAAGTCTTTCCAGCTGGCGGGCTTCATGGCGGCAGCATCATTGACGATGATACCGGTGGTAATCAGTTTGGTGGAGAACCAGTGAGCCTGTTCATCCATCAGCGAGGGATCATAGGCTGAGGTATCAAGCTCCGGATAGGCCATCAGATGACCGTCGGCCTCCAGTGACTCCATGTTGACGTTGTCGGCGATCAACAGCACATCCGGACGTGGGTCACCCGCGGCTATTTCGGAACGCAGTTTGGCCATTACCTTGGTTGTGCCATCGCGAAACCATTCGACCTCTACCTCGGGGTAGCTGGCCGTGAAGGCATCCACGGTTGCCTGGGCATCGGCATTGGGTTGAGAGGTGTAGAGAACCAGCTTGCCACTGGGAGCTGCCAGAACCGAGGTGGCAGACAGGGAAGTGGCAAGGACTGTGGCAAGAGAGGCCGCAGCGAGCGTCAGGCGATGAAGACTGGACATGGAATGGTCGGTTTGCAGATGGCGAGAATCAACGCTGCATTGTCATCGTAAGAGGTGACAGGGGTGTGTCAGCGTCGCAGGAGTGTGCAAACGATAACATTGCAGGGCGGTTTGCAGGCAAAAGGAGGCAACTCTGAGGATTCCCTTCAGACAACCTCACTGGGCAAGGCTCCTCTGGACTTGCACTCACGCAGCACGAAATTACTGCGCGTCTCGCGCACCAGCCCGGTGGCCAGCAGCCGTTTCATCAGAAAGCGCTCAAGACCGGCCGGTGAATGGGCAACCACCTTCAGCATGAAGTCGTGATCGCCCGTAATCGAGCAGCATTCGATGATCTGCTCGCTGGTTTCCACGATGTGCAGAAAATCACGCACACTCTTCTCACCGTGATCCTTCAGGGCGATATGGATATAGGCCATGGCCTGCAGTCCCATGGCGCCGGAATCGAGTACCGCCTGATAGCCGAGGATCACGCCCTGATCCTGCAGCTGCCTGACCCTGCGCCAGCACTGGGTAGACGAACTGTTGACACGATCGGCAAGATCCTGCATCGATAACTTGCCGTCTTTCTGCAATTCGGCGAGGATCGATTTGTCCAGAGAGTCCATGATTCAGCATTCGCAGGAGTGACTGAGCGAAGGTCAAACGTACCGCGAAAAAACGATGAGCGGGACAAATATTTCTCATTTTGTAATTATCGGGAATGAAAGCGACAAAATATGGTGAATAAAGCGGTGGCGCGAAATGAGTTTTCAGGTGCAGGTCTCCATAATGAGTCAAAGGAGGAATCACCATGAGCAAGACCACACAGTACATTGCCAAGGTCCCTGATTCATCGGGACATATCGAGTATTCAGCCGAGGAGAACCAGATCTGGGCTGATCTGTATGCAGCGCAGTGGAGTCGGGTAGAACACCATTGCGCCACAGAGTATCTGCAGGGGCTGCGCAAGGTCGGGCTGAGCGCTGACCGAGTCCCTTCCTGTGCCGACATGAGTCAGACCCTGGGCGCATTGACGGGATGGCAGGTCGAACCGGTGCCGGCTCTGATCGGTTTCAAGCGATTTTTCGGTATGCTGGCCAGTCGCACCTTTCCGGCAGCATCCTTCATCCGCGATCGCAGGCACTTCGACTACATCGAGGAGCCGGATATCTTTCATGAGCTGTTCGGGCATACGCCACTGTTGGCTGATCAGCGATTTGCCGATTTTTCCGAATGCATCGGCAAGGCGGGCGTGCAGGCCGAGCCACAAGACTATGCCTGGCTGATTCGGCTTTACTGGTTCACCATCGAATTCGGCCTGACGCGTGAGCAGGGTGCCTACAAGGCGCTGGGATCAGGTCTGGCCTCGTCGCCTACCGAACTGGTCTACAGTGTAGAGAGCCCCGTACCCGAGCGTCGTCCCTTCGATATCATCGACATTCTGCGCACCCCTTATCGCATCGATATTCATCAGCCCATCTATTTCGTGCTGGAGCATGCCGATGAGTTGTTCGCTGCAGCTGAACGTGATCTGCTGGCCGATATCAGAACGGCTCGTCAGCTCGGTCTGCACACGCCTGCCTATCCACCCCTTGTGAAAACCGCCTAGAGAGTCTCATGTCAAACCAGAATCTGTCGAGTCAACACTGCAAGCCCTGTAACGGTGAGGTGCCGGCACTCTCTGCCAGCCAGGTGGCCGAACATGCCTCGAACATCGACCCGCAATGGCAGGTCAGCGACGCGGGTGATGCCCTGGTCCGCCGCTTCACCTTCAAGGGCTTTGCCAAGGCGGTCTACCTGGCAAATCTGTGTTCCTGGCTGGCTGACAAGGAAGGTCATCATCCTGACATAGCCTTCGGCTGGGGTTACTGCGAAGTGACCTTGACCACCCACGATCTGGGTGGTTTGTCGGAGAACGATTTCATCTGGGCGGCCCGCCTGGACGCCTTGCTGGAGTAGTTGCTGGAGTAGTTGCTGGAGTAGTTGCCGGACTGGTTGCCGGACTGGTTGCCGGACTGGTTGCCGGACTGGTTGCCGGCGGCGGTGTCAGGCTTGTCTTTGACCTCCGCCGTGCATAACCAGAAACCTATCGCGACAGGCTGGTGGGGGCATCCTCTCTCAGCAGGCCTTCCGAACGCAGGTCAGACCACAGGCTCTGTGGAATGTCGGCCTGGTACCAGGCGAGTAACGAGGCAAACTCTGCCGCTGTTCGCGGTCCGGGAATGACACTGCTGACCTGTGGGTGGCGCAGCGTAAACTGCAAGGCGGCAGCTGCCAGTTCCACATCGTGCGCCGCGCAGACCTTCTGTATCTGACCCACCCGTTGCATGATCTCGTCCGGTGCAGCCTCGTAGTCATAGGTCGCTCTGCCGACCAGCACTCCCGAGTTGAAAGGACCGCCGATGATGATGGATGTACCGGCCTTTTCACAGGCGGGAAACAACTCATCCAGGGCCGATTGCTCCAACAGCGTATAGCGGCCTGCCAGCAGAAAACAATCCCAGTCGCCTTGCTGCAGGGCCTCGAGACAGACCTCGTTCTCGTTGATGCCCAGACCAACGGCCTTGATCACGCCTGCACTACGCAGCTCGGCCAGGGCCTTGTAGCCACCGGACATGGCCGTTTTCATCATGACCTTCTGCAGCTCCTTGCCATGAGTCCAGGCATCGATGTCATGAATCAGTGCAATATCGATGCTGGCCAGACCCAGTCGTTGCAGGCTGTCTTCCACGGAGCGCATGACGCCATCATACGAATAGTCGTATTGCGGCTCCATCGGCAGAGCGTCTGGCCACGGGCTGTCTGGCGGCTGCGGCGTTGCACAGGGCTTCAGCAGGCGGCCCACCTTGGTCGATAGCTGTATTGTCGACCTGACGCTTCTCAGGGCATCGCCGACCAGACGCTCCGAGCGGCCGTGGCCATAGTATGGCGCCGTGTCGAAGTAGCTGATACCTGCCGCCAGCGCCGCGCTCAAGGTGGCTCTGGCATCCTCGTCGGTCACGCTGGTGCCGACACCTGCCAGTGAGGCGCAGCCCAGGCCCAGTTCCGAAACACGGAAGCCGGTTTTGCCGATAGTGCGAGTTCTGATCGAGTTCATGTCAGTACCATTTTCCATGACTACAACGCGGCCCTGTTGTCTGGTTGGGGCGTTGTCTGCGGTGTTGTGGGTTTGTCAGCCTGTTTACGGTGAATCAGGTTCATGATGGCCTCGCTCATCGTTGCATAGTCGCGGGTATTGACGATATCCCCCATGACCTGAAAATCATTCATCACCACGATACGGTCCGCCAGCGTGATCATCTCCGGCATGTCGCTGGAGATCAGCAGAATGGCGGTATCTTCGGTGTCAGCCAGTTCGCGTATCAATTCATGCAGGTAGGCTTTGGTCTTGATGTCGATGCCCACGGATGGCTCATCGATGATCAGAACATGCACGCCGGCAGCCAGCCACTTGGCGACACTGACCTTCTGCTGATTGCCGCCCGAAAGATTGTTGACATACTGGTTCAGCGAGGGGGTCTTCACCTCCAGTTTGTTGATGTAAGGCTCGACATGCTCCCTGATGGTCCGGTTGGTCAGGAAGGCTCTGGCTTTACCAAGCTGTTGCCAGACGGTGATGCCGACATTTTCAATGATGGAGTGCATCAGGATGAGGCCTTCCTGCTTGCGATCCTCGCTGACGTAGCCGATATGATATTTCTCCACAGCATCGGCCACATTGCTGATGGTGGCGGGGCTGCCATCTACCTCGATGGTGCCGCTGACGATGCGATCCTTGCCGAGGATGGCCTTGGCAAGCTCGGTGCGGCCGGCCCCGACCAGCCCGTACAGGCCGACGATCTCTGCCCGGCGCACTTGCAGATTGACATCGCGGTGACCGGATGATGTGCAGACATCCTGCAGTTCCAGGGCGATTCCGGAGGTAGATCGAGCTCGCGCTGCCCAGTCGGGTATCTGTTCACTTCGACCGATCATCAGCTTGACGATATCCTGTCGATCAAGACCCTGCATGGGGCGGCTTTCACAGGCGTTCACACCATCGCGCAGTACGGTGACCTGGTCGCAGATTTCCTGTACTTCCTCGAGCTTGTGGCTGACGAAGACCAGGCTGACGCCACTGTCACGCAGGCGGTGCAATACCGAGAAGAGTGTATCGGTTTCGTGAGAGGTGAGCGAAGCTGTCGGCTCATCCAGCAACAGCACCTTGGACTTCAGAGACAGGGCCTTGGCGATTTCGACCAGCTGCATCTGTGCCACGCTGAGTCGGTTGACTGGTGTTGCCGGGTCGACATCCAGTGCCAGCATGTCGAGCCAGACGCGGGCCTTTTCGTGCATGGCCCGATAATCGATACGCGTCTGACCCTTGTTGCCAAGTGATTCGAGAAAGATATTCTCGCTGACCGAGAACCTGGGAATCAGATTTCGCTCCTGGTGCACCACACCGATACCCTGAGAAATGGCATCATGCGGGCCATGCAACTGTAGCAACTGATCGTCGAGCATCAGCTTGCCATGATCCTGCCGGTGAATGCCGGTGATGATCTTGATCAGTGTGGACTTTCCGGCACCGTTTTCACCCAGCAAGGCATGGATGGAGCCGTGGTTCAGAGACAGGTTGACCTGTTGCAATGCCTTGACACCGGGGAAGGACTTGCTGATGTCGGCTGCCCGGAAAATGACCTTGTTCATGCGCCCGCTCCCAGCTCATCCATGGATCTTGCGGCTCTGACTTCACGCAGTTTGTTCAGGCCAACGGCCCACAGAATGAGTAGTCCAAGTACAACCTGTACCAGAAAGGGATCAACGTTGAACAACACCAAGACCTGAGTGATGATGGCCACGATGACGACACCCAGCAAGGTACCGGCCACGCTGATGTGTCCGCCGGTTAGCACGGCACCACCGATGACCGGTGCGGCGAACGAGAGAATCAGCCAGTCGTCACCGATGGTCGGTTGGCCGATCTGCAGGCGGGCGACCAGCATGATGCCTGCGAGACCTGCGAGAAACCCTGATATGGCGTGCGCGGTGATGATGGTCTTGCGTACCGAGATACCGGACAATTCTGCTGCATGTTCATTGCCACCGACGGCCAGTATGAACCGCCCGACAGGTAGTCGGTTCAGCAGATACCAGAGGCAGAAGGTCACGATGATAGTGGGTAAGACCAGCCAGGGAAGTGGCTCGATGAAGTTGCTGTTGCCCAGGGCCTTGACGGTCTCGGGGATCTTGTAGAACGGGGTGGCTTCGGTGATGCCCAGGTTCAGGCCCTTGTAGATGGACAGGGTTGCCAGGGTGATGATGAAGGCAGAAATGCCGGTCATGGCAACAAACAGACCGTTGATATAGCCTGCGGTCAGGCCCACGCTCAAGGCCATGAAGGCTGCCACGGGCCAGGGGATGGACCAGACTTCCATGAAGCCTGAAAAGGAGATGGCCACCAGTCCGCCAATGGCGCCCACTGACAGGTTCATCTGGCCGATGGCAATGATGACCATTTGCGAGTAGGCAATGATGGCATTGACCGCTATGGCCAGTAGCAGTATCTGTATGTTGAAGGGTGAGAGAAACGAGGGGTTGAACCAGCTGACCAGGGCGATGGCTGCGATGGTGATCAACAGAGGACCAAACCAGTCCGATTGCAGGTAGCGATTGAGTTGACGTTTCATATGAGGTTGTGCCGGGCCAGATAGGTGCGTCGGGAAAGGTCAATCAGAACAGCTGCCAGCAGCAGAAGGCCCAGGCAGGTCTGCACCCAGAATGCCCCGACTTGCAGTAACAGTAGTCCGGTGGTGAGCAAGGTCACCAGAAACGCTCCGAGCAGAGTGCCCAGGACCGAAGCACGTCCGCCGGTGAGCAGGGTTCCACCGAGCACAGGTCCCAGAAATGCCGGTAATAACCAGTCCTGGCCCAATTGGCCAGCCATGGACGGGATGGCCGCACCGGTACGCGATACCAGCATGAGTCCGGCGATACCGGCGAGTACCCCTGACAGGGCATGGCACAGGATGATGGTGCGATCGACGCGAATGCCGGACAGTTCCGCGGCATCGGGATTGGCGCCGGCAGCCAGTAGTCGCCTGCCCGAGGTCGTCAGTCTGAAGAACACGGAGAGAACAACACCGATGAGCAGCGTCACGATAAGCAGAGGCGAGACGACACCGTTGATCTTCATGCGTCCGAACTGTACATATTCGGGGGGCAGCTCGCGAAAGGATCCTGCCTGAGTCAGGAAGATCATGACGCCAAAGAAGATACTCATGGTCGCCAGCGTGATGATGAAGCTGTGCAGGCCAGTCTTGACGATCATGATGCCGTTCAGTGCACCAATCATCGCGCCCAGTACCAACGCGCCGACAACGCCCAGATACCACGGAACGCCGGCCACCTGCATCAGCCAGCCACCGGCCATGGCCACGCAGACGCCGATGGAGCCGACAGACAGGTTGAGGCCGCCGCTGACGATGACCACCATCATTGAAAAACCGATGATGATGTTCACAGCAGCGGTGCGCCCCATGGCAAACAGGCTGAATGATGAGGTGAAACCGGGGGTTGCCAGGGCAAAGATGACGGAAAACAGGATGATCAGTGCCAGCAAGCCGAACTCGTTGGATAACAGCAATCTGGTCAGCTGCGGCCCCAGGCGGCTCGAGCCTGTTCTCGGTGGCGATTCATCCTCCAGCCTCATGGCATCCGAAGTGGGGGGCTGGGTGCTGCTGACGTTATTCATGCAGGATCTGGATCCAAATGGAGGCAGGGGACTTGTGTATCGTTCAACACCGCGCCACCCGGTGTCGGCTCGCGACAGACCGGGTGGCAGGAGCGCTCTCAGCAATCCAGGTACGTGGATTCGAAGCTTTCAAACAAGGTCTTGGTGATGCTCTGCATGGAAGTGACGTAGTCGTCGACGTCATCGATGCCGGCGAAAACGGTACCGGAGTCGATGAACTTGTCGGTCAGAGCGTTGGATTTGAACGGTGCATCTGCCTTGACCGTGCAGCCTTCACGCAGTTTGTTGGCAGCAAAGGAGCCGATGTAGCCCTGGCCATAGGGGTTCTGCAGCATGGTTCCATGTACGAAGCCATCCTTTACTGCTTGCAGCAGTACTTCGTCATGATCGATACCCACCATCTGGATGCGCTTGTCGCCGATCTTGCGAAGGGCATTGGCGGCGACTACGGCAGGTACCCAGGCGGTGGTGATGATGCCGTCGACTTCGTCGGCATGAGCCGCCAGATAGGCGTTGATCTTCTCTTCGGCAGGCTCCGGTGCATCGATGTCGGCAATGACCTGAATGACCTCGGCGCCGGCTTCCGTGGCTGCCTGCTCTACGGCATCGATGCGAAGCTTGGTGTTGGCATCGACCAGAAAGCCGGTGAAATGCGCAATTTTCCTGCCTTCACCACCCCCGAGTGATTTCAGCAGCTGCTGGGTTCCCAGATAGGCAGAATTGCCGGTATCGGTACCCATGCAGAACACCGCTTCGGAAGGGTCTCGCAGACAACCGGCCAGCGCCATGGCAACCGCACCGGTGCCGACCAGCTCGTCAACGATGCCAACAGTACCGACCGGATCTCCCGGGAAAACCAGAAAGGCGTTGTAGCCCTGCGTGACCAGACTCTCCAGCAGCTGGTTCTGTGCACCAAGCTCCCACTTCTGTGGGACCTTGTAGTCTGCCGAAGCAAGACCGAAGTCCTTGGCGGCGTCCATTCCCGCCTGTTCCCAGGCGGTAAAGTAGGGGTGGGGTCCACCCGGAACCAGGGCGACTTTGGTGGAACTGTCAGCAGACACGGGGCCAGCAAGGGCAACCAGTGACATGCATGTACCTAACAACACCTTACGAATCATTGTGTATCTCCAAGGGGATCAACTGATATCTATCATGGAAGAGGTGTCGGCCAGCTCTTCACTGGCCGGGCTGAAGAAGTCGGGGTGCTCTTGGGAAATCGTGGGCAGTGACTTCAGGATTTCCCGCAAGTGTTTTCGGATATACCGAACTGCATCAGTAGTTGACCCCGACTCGATGGCATCTACGATGGACTCGTGTTGGGCGATGAGTTGCTCAACGTGAAAATGATTGAATGATAGAAAACGGACTCGATCCATCTGTGTTTTCAGGTCTTCCACGACCTGCCAGGCGTTCGATTTGCTGGCCGCTTCTGCCAGGGTGCGGTGAAACAGGTCATCGAGTTTCATGAAGCTCAGAGGCTCGTCCTTGATGACCTTGCGCTGCGCCTTGATCTGCTTTCTCAGTTCGTGAATGGTGCCCGGGTCTCTGGATGTGGCAACCAGTTCGACGATGTCGGCTTCGATGGCCTCACGCAGAAAACGGGCGTCCAGTACCGCCTTGATGGAAATCTTCTGTACGAAGGTGCCTCGTTGCGGTCGTATATCAAGCAGTCCTTCAGTCTGCAGGCGCTGAAAGGCATCGCGCACCGGCTGGCGACTGACTTGCAGTTGCCGTGACAGCTCTACTTCCGAGGCGCGTTCACCGGGCTGAAATCGTGCCTGCACGATGCGTTGCTTGAGCAGGTCATAGACTTGCTGACCGATCGGCAGGCCCGGGTCGAATTCATGACTGACCTTGACGAATTTATCCACGAACATTCCAGGTGCGCTGATATGCTAGTAAGCTACCATTTTAGTTAACCAGCTGCAAACTGTTAGGCAAATGGTTGTTTCTGCGATAGGCTGAATGGCCCGACTGGCAACGGTTTCAGTTGTTCAAGCGTCTGGCCATCGAGGAGCACGGCCACTGTTGTCCCGATCTTGTTCACGCAGGGAGTAAGAGCGATATGCCCGAAGAACCGACGGATAAGCCGCAGTTCTCTACTGCTGATATAGGCGCCCTGGCGCATCTGTATCGGGGTGAGATGTATCGCAGCAAGATCTGGCGTACGCGCCTGGACATGACCACCAACTGGGCGGTCGTCACCACCGGAATCGCACTGTCGGTGACCTTCTCCAATCGTGAGGCATCGCCACTCCCCATCGTTCTTGTCTCGCTATTGCTTGGCGTATTTCTGGTATTCGAGGGGCGACGATACCGATTCTTCGATATCTGGCGCACCCGGGTACGCGTGTTCGAGAACAATTTCTATTGGCCTATCCTGCGAGGCCAGGGTGTCAATGTCGACAATGGCTGGAACAAGGCGCTGGCCAACGACTATGCATCGCTGCATTTTCACATCAGCCTGCTGGAGGCCATGGGGCGGCGTCTGCGCCGCAACTACAGTTGGATATTCGGTATCCAGGCCATCAGCTATGGTGGCAAGCTTGCAATACATCCCGCACCGCTCGGCACGCTGGACGAGTTGTGGGCGCGCGCAGCTGTCGGCCCCATCGATGGTCGTCTTGTCCTGCTGGCGGGCGGGGTGTGGTATCTGGCACTCATTGCGTTGGCTCTGGGCACCTTGCGGGGGCAGAAGGCAGTCGGCCGAGCCCAGTCGGAACACCAGAAAGGCGACCGGATGCGCGAGCTGGCCAATTGAGAGCCAGTGCCGCAAGAGTGCATCAATCTTGCCGGCATCGTCCAGCTGAAGAATATGGCATGGGGTGAGGCTGTCCCGGTACGCTGGTCGGACACAGAATAGTGGCCTCAAGCACGCCGGCGCAAGCCAGGTTGCTATCGCCGATCCGGTCGGATCAGAAGCCTGGGTCTTGACGCTGGGCGCGGTGGTGTCATCTGGCCTTCGACTGAAACTGACAGCGTACGGTGGGACGCTTATGATAGGCGGGATTTCGTCATTCGAACGGACAGGCAGGATGCAGATACACAAGCTCGATCACGTCAATGTACGCACCGCTCGACTGGATGCAATGATTGACTGGTACACGGACATACTCGGTATGCGATCCGGCAAACGACCCGATTTTTCCTTCGCCGGTGCCTGGCTGTATGCCGCTGAATCGCCAGTGGTGCATCTGGTCGGCGTGGAAGGGGAGGATGCCGGTGTCGGTTCGGAAGCGGCCCTGAAGCTGGAGCATTTCGCCTTCGCGGCCACTGGCGCTGCGCTGTTCGAACAACAGCTGCAATCCAGGGGTGTGCCCTACGAGCGCACCGCTGTGCCATCCGCCGGTCTCGTTCAGTACCACATCCGGGATCCGGATGGCAATCATGTGCATGTCGACTTTCCGGACAACGAGTAAATACGAGTTCGTCTAGAATCACCGGTGTGGATAATCCGGCCGTCTTGCCTTATCGCTCGTGAGCGCCTGGCGCAGTCGGTTCTGCGCCAGAACCTGTCCGTGGAGTCAGTCCGCAGCAGCACCGGATCCAGTCAAACTCACAAGTGAGGGAAGTAATCGTGTGGAAATACATGGCCGGCGGGCTGATCATGCTTGTCGGATCCAGCGCCTACTGGTGGCAGGCGGGCGAATCGGTTCGAGTCGTGGAGACCGTGCCGGTAGAGCGTGGTCGCATCGATTCACGGCTGCAATTGACCGGCAAGGTGATCAATGACCGTACTGTCACGCTGACGGCGCTGCTGGATGGCGAGATCATGGCCATCCGCGCGCGTGAAGGCGATGTTGTCAAGGCCGGAACCGTTCTGGCCGAGCTGGACTCGAGGCAGGCGCGGGCCTTGCTCGACAAGGCCAGTGCCGAGGTGGTACTGCAGCAGCAGGCCGTGGATGCTGCGACCCGAAACTTCGAGCGCACCAAGCGGCTGTTCGGTGTCGGCGACGCTTCCGAGCAGGCGCAGGACGACAGTCTTGACAAGAAGCTGGCCGCAGAGGCGTCCTTGCAGGCTGCTCTGGCCACGCTGACGCTCAATCAGTTGCGATATGACAATGCCCTGATCAAGTCTCCCTATGACGGAACGGTGATTCAGCAGAGCGCGGAAACCGGTCAGTGGCTCGAAGCGGGTCAACCCCTGTTTACCGTCGTGGCAACCGAGGGAATAGTGATAGAGGCCCCCGTGAGTGCCACTGACTGGCCAAAACTGAGTGTGGGTCAATCAGTCGAGTTGTCGCTGGAGGCCGACTCGGACACCCGCTGGGAGAGTGAGGTCAGCTGGATCGCACCGACCGTGGTCGAGGATGAGTCGGATGGGCATATCGTGGCGGTGCGTTTTCCTCCCGGTGATGCCGCCCCCGATCTGTTGCTGGGGCAGGAAGTGGACGTGGATCTGTCATTGCAGTCTGTTGATGATGCGCTGCTGGTGCCGTTTCAGGTGTTGACCGAGCAACCCTCTGGCGAGTTCACGGCCTTTGTCCTGGATGAGGGCAAGGCCAGGCAACGCAACATCGAACTGGGTCTGAGTAGTCTCAATGAGGCCGAAGTCCTCAATGGTCTTGCCGAGGGTGATCAGCTCATCATCCCCGATGGTCAGACTCTGGAAGAGGGGCAAACGGTGAGACTGCAGCCATGAGGATCGCGCGCAGCCGTATCTCGCATTCCCTGAGTCGCTCGCAGCGACAGGCGCCATGATCAGCCTGTCCGGTGTCTGCAAATCGTACAGAACCGGCGCGGTGTCGGTGGATGTTCTGCATGGCATTGACCTCCACATCGATGCCGGTGAATTTGTCGCCATCATGGGGCCGTCGGGGTCGGGCAAGAGCACGTTGTTGAACCTGATTGCCTGCCTGGATGTAATCGGTAGTGGTGAATATCGCTTCGCCGAGCAATTGGTCAGTAGTCTCGATAGTGACGGGCTTGCAGAATTACGGCGGCAGAGCATCGGCTTTGTCTTTCAGAATTTCAACCTGATTGCGCAGTTCAGTGCACTGCGCAATGTCGAGCTACCGTTGATCTATGCCGGCGTGAGCCGACTGGAGCGACGTGACAGAGCGATGGCAAAGCTGAACAGTGTTGGCCTGAGTGAGCGTGTATCGCATCGGCCGGTAGAACTCTCCGGTGGTCAGCAGCAGCGTGTAGCCATTGCACGAGCACTGGTCAATGAACCGGATGTGATCATTGCCGATGAGCCTACCGGTAGCCTGGATAGCGAAACCGGGCTTGAAATCATGGAGCTCTTCAGGCAATTGCATGCGCAGGGCAAGACCATCGTCATGGTGACCCATGAACAGGAGATTGCCGACTTCGCCGCTCGTACCGTACGTCTGAAGGACGGGCGAATCGTGGATGACAGAAAAACCGATCGCATTCCTGTACCGGTAGGTAGTGCGGACGGCGCGGCCTGGATAGAGTAGAGGGGATGTTCATGAATCGGTTTCTGGACAGCCTGCGTCAGGCCATGGACGCCTTGTTCGACCACAAGCTGCGCACAGCCTTGAGTGTGCTGGGCATCACCATCGGCATTGCCGCGGTGATGGCCGTCAGTACCATCAGCAAGGGTGGCAATCATGTCATCTATTCAGAGCTCGCGACCTTCGGTCTCAATTCTGTGTGGGTGTACCGGGATCGACACAGTGAGAATCATGGCCGCACACAGCGTACCGGCAGCGGGATTGTCACGCGGGACTTTCTCAGTCTGCAACAGCAGAATCGGGAGCTGGGTGTAAGGCACATGACACCGATCGTCTATCCGCCCGGTCGTTGGCAGGCCAGTCAGGCTCGACGCAGCAGTGATGCGCAGGTGTTGGGTGTGGGCCGTGACTACCCGGCCATCGTCAACGACAAGCTGTCCAGCGGGCGGCTGTTCACCTCGCTGGATATCGAGGAGCGCCGGCCGGTTGCATTGCTGGCCCCCACGATTGTGGAACGCGTGCTGGACGCCAGCCAGGAAGCGGCGGGCCAGAGTGTGCGAATCAACGGACGCCGATTCATGGTCATTGGCGTTCTGGGTGAAAAGAGCCGGGACTTTCTATCCAGTATCGGGTCGGCAGGCGGTCAGAATGCGAATGATCGTGTCATCATTCCCTATACGACGCTGCAGGCCATGACGGGTAGCAAGGACATCGGCAATCTGCAACTGGAGGTCGATCGATTCGATGAAGCGGCAGCCGTGGCAGAACGTGTCAAGCAACGCCTTGTGCAACGTCATCCGGATGGATTCAAGTACAACTCGGAGACCATGGCAAGCTATATCGTCACCACCAACAGAATTCTGGGTGGGGTGGCTGTCATCGGCATTGTGGCGGCATCCATCTCGCTGTTGGTTGGCGGCATGGGCATCATGAACATGATGGGCACTTCGGTGCTTGAGCGCACCCGCGAGATCGGTGTGCGCAAGGCCATTGGTGCGACCGAGCGCGATATCCTGTTGCAGTTTCTGCTCGAAGCCGGACTGATCAGCATCACCGGTGGTGTACTGGGCCTGTTGATCGGGGGCCTGGCCAGTGTCGCATTGGCCGTGGTTACCGGTTTTCCCGTGATGCCCTCACTGGTCAGTATCGTCGGTGCCCTCGTGATGTCGATTCTGGTGGGGGTGCTGTCCGGTTACCTTCCCGCCCGCAGAGCCGCGAAGATGAAGCCGGTGGATGCATTGAATACGCAATAGCGCTGCGCTCAGCGTCCCTTCCATTCTGGATCGCGCTTCTGGGCAAAGGCGCGTGCGCCTTCGAGTTGATCCTCCGATGAGTACAGACGATCGACCGTGGCAAACTGGCGCCGCGTAACCCGGTTCATCGCATCCTGAAACTTCATGGATTCAGCTTCACGAACGATTTCCTTGATGGCGGCCTGCACCAGCGGTGGGCCACTGGCAAGGGTTCGGGCCAGGTCCCATATGCACTGTTCCAGATCTGCCAGCGGCGTCACTTCGCGCAGCAGCCCCCAGCGCAGCGCCTCCTCGGCATCGAACCAGCGGCCGGTCAGCAGCAGGTCCATGGCGACGTGATAGGGGATGCGCTTGGGTAGCTTGATCGAGGCGGCATCGGCTACCGTACCCGAGCGTATTTCAGGCAGGGCGAAGGTTGCGGTGTCGGCGGCAACAATCAGGTCACACGACAATGCGAGCTCCAACCCGCCACCGCAGCAGATACCGTTGACGGCGCAGATTACCGGCTTGTTGACCTGCGGTAGCTCCTGCAGACCACCGAAGCCTCCCACGCCGTAATCACCGTCGACGGCATCCCCCTGGGCGGCAGCCTTGAGGTCCCAGCCCGGACAGAAGAAGCGATCACCGGCGGCCCGCAGTATTGCGACACGCAGCGTGTCATCATCACGAAAATCCCGAAACGTCTCTCCCATGATGCGACTGGTGGCAAGGTCTATGGCGTTGGCCTTGGGGCGATCGAGTGTGATTTCGAGAATGCCACCTTCTCGACGTGTGCGAATGGGATCAGTGATCATCTAATTGTGTCCTTCGAATAACGGCATCGACCGCAACAGCGCCCTGGGCGCGCAGGATCAGTGGATTGATTTCAATATCGACCAGCTCAGGGTAATCCATCGCAAGCTTCTGCAGCTGCATCACCGTGTCAACAGCCGATCTGACATCGGCACAGGCTCGACCTCGATAACCGTCGAGCAATGGCCACAGGCGCAATCGTCTGAGTGCGGATTCCGTTTCGACCGCCGTGACCGGCGCGATCAGTGTGACCGTGTCTGCCAGCAGCTCGGCTGCCGTGCCACCTGAGCCGATCGTCAGGCTCAGCCCATAAGGTCGTGTCCGGCGCAAACCGACAAGCAGCTCAGCGATACCATCGCTGATCATCTCCTCGGCAAGATAGCCCGTGGCGCCCGGCATTGCGGACTGATCATCGAGAGTGGCAAGACCCAGACGGACAGCACCGACTTCACTCTTGTGCAGGAATCCCAGGCCTTTCAGAACCAGCGGCGCTTGCAGGCTGCGAGACGACTCCTGCAGTGCAGCGAGAGTGCTTGCCGTGACAAAGTGCGGTACGCTCACACCGTATTCCTTGAGCAAGGTCTTTGCTCTGGCTTCATCCAGCAAACGCAATGCTGGCACTGCCTGGCCTTGGGCTGGGTCGCCAGCCTCCGTATCCCCCATATAAGTGAGTGTCGGACAGGCCAACGGTCGCCAGCCGGGCAGACCTGCCGGCGTGGTCGCCGCTGCTACCGCGCGAATGGCGCATTCAAGTCCGAACAGGGGCACGATACCGCGCTCGATCAGCGAGGCGGCTCGGGATTCGCCGAAATTCTCGGGCAGGGAGGCGACCGGGAAGGCGGGAAGGCCCAGGTGGGTGGAGGCGGCCTCGATGGCCTCCAGGGCTGGTTCGAAGGAGGCGGTGTCGCAACGATCACTGCGGGGAACATCAATCACGAACAAGCCGGCATCGTACCCTTGCAGCATGGCCTCGAAGACGCGGGTACTGGCAGCGACATCACCCCAGAGAAAGGTCTGGTAATCCAGTGGATTGGCCAGTGTGATCTGCGCGCCCAGTTCCACGGACAGACGTTCACATTGCGATGGGCTCGGTTCGGGGAGTTCAAGGATGCCCTCTGCCAGATCGGCAAACAAGGCTGCTTCCCCACCGGAGCAGGTCACCGCGCAGAGGCGTGGCGCGTGCAATGGACCGTGCACATGCAGGATCTTCAGCGTTTCGACCAGTGCATCAAGCGTCGTCACTTCAGCAATGCCTGCCTGTGCGAGAAATGTCTGCGAGGCCACATTGTCACCCGATAGCGCCGCGGTGTGGGTGGCAGCTGCGGCGGCGCCTGCCTGTGTGCGTCCACTGCGCAGCGCGACGATGCCGATGTTCCGCGTGCGGGCACGCTCGGCAACAGCAGCCAGTGCCACCGGGTCGTCGATACCCTCGATGTAGACTCCCAGCGCCGTCATGCGTGAGTCGTCGAGCAGTTCGGTCAGCAGATCCGCAAGCTTCACCTGAGCGGCGTTGCCGAGACAGACGATGAACGCAATCGGCAGTCCGCGTGCCTGCATGCTCAGGTTGATGGCGACATTCGATGACTGGCAGACGATGCCGACACCTCGTTCGAGCCGCTGGCCGCCGTGCTGGTCGGGCCAGAGCAGTGCGCCGTCAAGGTAGTTGATGAAGCCGTAGCAGTTAGGCCCCAGCAAGGCCATGGTGCCCGCAGCGTCGAGTAGCTGTTCCTGCAGGGCAAACTCGGCGCGCTCAGACCAGCCGGAGGAGAAGCAGACCGCGCCCCCTGCCTGCATGTCTGACAGCGTTCTGATGCTGTCGATGGTTGCCTGCCGGTTGACCCCGACAAAAGTGGCATCGGGTGGTTCGGGTAGCTCCTCAAGCGTTGGCAGGCAGAGAAGTCCGCCAATCTTCCTGCGCGTCGGGTGAACCGGGTGTATCGACCCTGCAAACCCGATTCGGGCAAGCTGCACAATGACATTCTCCGCCCATTGCCCTCCCAGAACGGCGATCGAACGCGGACGAAGCAGGCGAGTCAGATTCGACATGGGCGCCCTCTCAAGCACCCAGCGGGCGCAGAAGCTCGCGTGAAATGATGTGTCTCTGGATCTCCGACGTGCCATCCCAGATGCGTTCCACCCGCGCATCGCGCCAGAAGCGCTCGATGGGCAAGTCGTCCATCAGGCCAGCGCCACCGAATACCTGCAACGTCGCATCAGTGACACGTCCCAGCATTTCCGAGGCGTAGAGCTTGGCAGATGCAATTTCGCGACTGGCAGGAAGGCCCTGGTCCAGCCGCCAGGCAGCGGCGAGGGTCAGCCAATCGGCGGCGTCGATTTCGGTAATCATGTCAGCCAGTTGAAAGCCCACGCCCTGAAAACGGCCGATAGGCTGTCCGAACTGTCTGCGCTGCGCAGCGTAATCCAGACCCAGATCGAAGCAGCGGCGGGCGCGCCCGACAGCCATTGCAGCAACGGTGATTCGCGTGGCATACAACCACTCGTTCATGACGGCGAATCCACCATCGACCTCACCAAGGACTTGCTCGTCGGACAGACGGCAGTTGTCGAAATTCAGCACGGAGTTGGCATAGCCATGATGACTGACGGATTGGTAGCCCTCACGTATCTCGAAGCCGGGTGTATGGCGATCAACGAGGAAGGTGGTGATTCGCTTCTTGGGCCCGCGAGGTGTGTCCTCTTCGCCCGTGGCCACGAACACAATGACAAAATCGGCGTGCTCGGCACCGGAAATGAAATGTTTGGTGCCGTTGAGTATCCAGTCACCCCCCTGACGGCGAGCACTGCAACTCATCGAGCGTATATCCGACCCGGCGCCGGGTTCGGTCATTGCCAGTGCATCTGATTTCTCACCACGAACAGCGGGCAACAGATAGCGCTCGATCTGCGCACCTTCACAGGCCATCAGAATATTCTGCGGTCGCCCGAAAAAGTGCGTCAGCGCCATCGAGCCTCGTCCCAGTTCACGCTCGACCAAGGCAAAGTCGACGTGTGACAGTCCTGCACCGCCAACGGACTCGGGGAAGTTGCAGGCGTAGAAGCCGAGCTCGAGGGTCTTGTTGCGGATCGCTTCGGCAAGCTCTGGTCTGACGCTTCCGGTCTTTTCCACCTCGGTCTCGAAGGGGTAGATCTCCTGTTCCACGAAGGCGCGAACCGTGGAGACGATCATTGCCTGTTCATCATTCAGATCGAAGTTCATGATGGCACCCCCTGGTGCGCACGAAACAGAGTGTCAAGGCGCTTGCTGATGGATGAATCAGGGGCGCATGAGCGACGCGTATCGAGACTGACATGCAGGAGGAATTGTTCACAGGTTGACAGGGTTGTATTGTCAGCAACGCGACGCATGTCGTGCAACAGGCGCAGTTTCTTGCCCTGGGACAGAACGACCCGTGTCTGTACCATGATCGACTCTGCGGCTCGCGTCTCTGCCAGGTAGCGGATGTTGTTTTCAGCCGTGAACCAGCTCAGACCGCCGGCGACATAATCAGAG
The DNA here is from genome assembly GCA_947499955.1 of uncultured Granulosicoccus sp. Lineage (GTDB taxonomy): Bacteria > Pseudomonadota > Gammaproteobacteria > Granulosicoccales > Granulosicoccaceae > Granulosicoccus. Next base: position 222,692 of record CANMQI010000003.1, on the reverse strand, counting down.
TCGCAACCGACATGCAGTAGTACTGCATCGGCGGCATCGGAGAACACCTGTCCATAGCGGCTCTCGTTCATGTGATTGTTGTAGTCTGTCCAGTCAACAGGAATCGAGCGGTGCACCGTGAGCATGAAACTGCCGCTGGACGCTGCACTTGTCCGCTCGAGAGAGTCAGACGCATTCTCGACTGGCGGCACAGGGTTGAGCTCTGGAAGTGTCATTTCATGCTCGGCGATCAGTGTACCGGCGGCCGCTCCCTGGCCTTTCAGAGCACGCAGGATGGCCACGAGATTGTCATCTCGCAAGCGCTCGAGTTCGCGAATGCTGTGCTGTCCTGACTGTGCGTCCGATTGCGAGGCCACCGTCTCGATCAATTCACCGGTCAGTTCGGGCACATCGGTCAGCTTGGTCCAGGGCCATTCCAGACAGGGACCGAACTGCTCGACGAAATGCGCCATGCCACCTTCACCACCGGCAATCCGGTAAGTCTCGAACAAGCCCATCTGCGCCCAGCGAAGTCCGAAGCCATAGCGGATGGCATCATCAATCTCCTGAGTGCTGGCGTAGCCGTCGCGCACCAACCAGAGTGATTCGCGCCAGACCGCCTCCAGCAGGCGGTCGGCTATATGGGCATCGTTTTCTCGGCGCAGCACCAGCGGGTACATGCCAATGCCCTGCAGTATGGCTCTCGCCGTGTCGACTGTCGCAGCATCACCACCCACCAGCTCGACCAGTGGCAGCAGGTAGACAGGGTTGAACGGATGAGCGACAAGGATGCGCTCGGGGTGTGCCGCACCGTCGCTGAGTTCGGAGGGACGAAAGCCGGAAGTCGAAGACGCAATCGGCAGGTCAGTCGGGACCAGCGCTTCGATGGCATCGCGCACCTCGTGTTTCAGTTCAAGCCGTTCAGGTACGCTCTCCTGCACCCACTCGACGCCTTGCAGCGCGGACTCCAGAGTTTCGCACGTACAAATGGAACCTTCCTCGGGCAGCACCCGTTCGTACAGCATCGGTAGGGCGCGTCGGGCGTTTTTCATGACCTCATCCACCAGGCGATCGGCGTCGGGGGCCGGATCGAACACGTTGACATGCCAGCCGTTCAGGGCAAATCGGGCAGCCCAGCCGCCGCCGATGACGCCACCGCCGATGATGGCAACGCGGCGTGTGCAAGGGGCGGGCAATTCGCCTGAGGTGCGCTTTTTCGCCGAGGTATCATTCACGGTTGTAGACATCCGGGATCTCCATGGTTGTGGGCGGGTGACATCAGGCTCGGCAGCAAGCCGTCGGGCGCACCTGTTGGTGCTGCCGCGATGCTCATGCCGGTGCTTGTTTGGTCAGGCCCAGTTTCTCCCTGACACCGGCGGCATCCATGACGCTGGCGCCCAGACCTTCTATCAAGTTGACGGCCTTTTCCACCAGTTGCGCATTGCTTGCCAGTACACCTCTGGACAGAAACAGATTGTCCTCCAGGCCTACTCGCACATTACCCCCGGCCAGAACCGAGCTGGCGACGTAGGGCATCTGGTCGCGGCCGAGGCTGAATGCCGACCAGGTCCAGTCTTGTGGTATCTGGTTGACCATGGCAAGAAAGGTTCCCAGATCGTTGGGTGCACCCCAGGGGACACCCATGCACAGTTGTATCAGTGCCGGTGAGGGCATAACCCCCTCCTTGGCGAGTTCCTTGGCAAACCACAGATGCCCGGTATCGAAGGCTTCAATCTCGGGCTTGATGCCGAGTTCGATCATGCGCGAACACATGGCTCTGAGCATGCCGGGCGTGTTGGTCATGACATAGTCCGCTTCGGAGAAGTTCATGGTGCCGCAATCGAGTGTGCAGATCTCGGGTCGGCAGTTGACCAGATGCGCAACACGCTCGCTGGCACCCACCATGTCCGTGCCAGCCTTGTCCAGCGGCAAGGGGCTCTCGGTGGACCCGAAGACGATATCGCCTCCCATGCCGGCAGTCAGATTCAACACCACATCGGTATCCGAATCGCGTATGCGTTCGGTCAGCTCCCGATACAGGCTGATGTCGCGCGACGGCGCGCCGGTATCCGGATCGCGGACATGGCAATGCACGACGGCTGCTCCCGCCTTGGCAACGTCGATGGCACTTTGCGCAATCTGCGCCGGGCTGCGAGGGACATGGGGTGAACGATCCTGAGTAGCACCCGAGCCCGTCACTGCACAGGTGATGAACACGGATCGATTGATCTCCAGAGGCATGCTGATTACTCACGGTGGATTCAGGGGCAGGGCTGTACAAACACTAGCAGACGTCGTACTGTCCTCATTTGCCGATTCTGCCAATTGGATTGCGATTCATGCCAAACAAGCCTCTGCGGGTGAGTTTCCTCCTGTGCGAAGGGTTTTCCAATCTGGTACTGGCCTGTGCACTGGAGCCATTGAGGGCAGTACGAGACCAACGGGAGGACAGTGTCAGATGGTCGATCTTGACGTCGAATGGAAAGACGGTGCGTTCCTCCAGTGGATTGCGCATGGCTTCTGATGGCGCGCTCGGGGACAATGAGAAGTCTGATGTTCTGATCGTCATCAGCGGGTACGGCTATCGTGAGCATGCCTGTACCGATACCCGACGGCTGATCCGTCGTCTTGCCGCTTCGAGCAATACCGTTATCGGAGTCGATACCGGTGCCTGGCTGCTGGCAGCTGCCGGGTTGCTCAGAGGACGAGAGGCGACCATTCACTGGCAGGTTGAAGCATCCTTTGCCGAGACCTTTCCAGCGGTGCGTTTGCGGCCAGACCGATTTGTCAGGGATGGAACGGTGTGGACGAGCGGCGGCGCCTCCACGGTACTGGACCTGATGACCGTGTTGATAGAAGAGCGCTTTGGCGCTGCCATGGCATTCGCTGTCTCAACACTGTTCGTACACGATAGTGCGCGTCAGTTCAGTAGCAGCCGAGGGCCCGGCCACCTCAATGGTCCTGAGACGCCAGAGCTGCATGCGGCGATCAATGTCATGGTAGCCAACATCGAAAAGCCGGTGTCGCTGGAGGCCATCGCCAGCACCGTCGGCGTTTCCCTGCGCACCATGCATCGCCAGTTCATCACACGGTTGGGCATGCCGCCAGGACGGTATTATCAATCACTGCGTCTGGCTCGGGCGAAGGATCTGGCTGAAACGACCGACCTGTCCCTGCAACAGTTGGCCGTGCTGACGGGGTTTTCAATGCCGGCCACCTTGAGCCGAGCCTACAAGGCGCATTTTGGTACTACCGTCAGGCGTTCGAGAGCGGTGCGCTGAGAAAGCTCGACGGTTTGCGAGCTAGTTGAACGTACCCAGCTCGCTGATGCGGTAGCCGGTCGGGTAGGTGGGTCTGCGACGCTTTGTCAGCAGGCGTGGTCGCCGACGTGCCGGCAACAGGCGAAGAAGTCCAGCTCGGGTGCGCAGACCTGTGAAGACCAGTTTTTCGATCCAGATGGCGGGTGCATCAAATCCCATGGCACAGCGCAGCGGTGGGTCGCACAAGGCGTGCACGGCGGGACGACCCAGCGGCACAAGCCACTTGGGTAGATACATGGATAACAGCAGATCGCGTGTCAGACAACCGATCTCGGCATTGCTGTCGGCGTACTCGAAATGGGCGATCTCGTAGTCACGATGAAAGCTTTCGAAGGCTGCGAAATCATCAGGGATATCCTTGATATGCATTCTTGCAGCCAGGGCTCGATAGTAGTGCACGCAGGCATCGATCTCGGTGCGTGTCATGGCGCGCTTGCCGAAACGCGCCAGCCAATGTACCGGCTCGACCACGAAGGTAGACAGAACGTAGAGCATGTCATCGTTCGAGATACGGTAGCGGCCATGCATCTCGTTCATCCGTTCAATGGCCGTCTGGCCGCGTTCACTGTCCTGACCGTTCTCACTGATCTCGGACAGCAGCAATTCGGTGTCATCGTATCGCTTGCGGGTGTGGTCCCGAAATTCACCAGTCCATGAGAGGAGTCCCGAGATCGACGGCACCGCGTAGGTACGAAACAGAGCGAATTCCAGTGCCTTTTCGATATCCCACGAAAATTCGCAGGTATTGAGAAGAAAGCAGATACGCTCGTAGTCGACTTGCGGATCCAGCGTTTCGATTTCTCTGGACCATCGCGACATGTTCCGAATTCCGGGCTTCAGTGTCGATGAATGATGCCTCAAGCCGCTGATGACAGCAAGAGAGGCTGGTAGCGGCACTCAGGTGGTGGAATCGGGACCCGACAGCCGCTCACCGTTTGATGGCAGCGCTTCGAAGGCTGTACCCAGCAAAGCGCGAATCGATTCCATCGGCAAGGCTTCTGCATCGCCCGCCGGTATCATCCCGCCGCTGAACAGTTCATCCGGTAGTCGATTCAGCAGTGCCTGGTCAGATGAATAGACATGCATGGGAACATGTGAGTTCGGTGCCCAGCCGGCAATCACGCTGGCTGGCTGGTGATCACCCAGAACAATGATCAGGGCATCATCGGCGTATCTGGCCAGGTATTCCCCCACGAGTTTGAGATTCTGATCCACGGCAGTGCCATAGGCCTTGCGCACCGGTTCGGCCCTGGCCCAGCTATGGCGCTCGCCGTAGCGCTGTGTACCATCGAAGATGCTGCCGTTGCCGACATCGTCCCAGTCCTGAAGAGCCGGCAAGGGCCCCCAGGGTGCATGCGAATCCAGCAGACCGATATGTGCCATCAGCGGACCCTTTGCGGTGGCTCGCACCCGATGCTCGAAGGCTGTGAGTGTGTATTGATCGGGCATGGTCACAAAGCCGAAATCCTGTCCCTGGTAATCCAGAGCGTCATGATCGAAGAATCGATCGACCTGATACCAGGCACCTTCGACCCAATCTGACTTGACGACCGGCAATACCACGGAGGTCGTCCATCCTGCCTGCTTGAACAGACGGGCCAGAGATTTCCTTTCCGAGGTTATCAGTCGGTCAAAGCGCGCCTGGTTGGTCAGGCGTAATCCGGATGCCACCGTGGAATGTGCCAGCCAGCTTCGTCCACCTCGAATGGGGGAGTCGACCCAGGCACTTCTGACGTGCAAGCCGGCACTGGCAGTCTCCTTCTGCACAGCCTGCAGTCTTGCCAGGGCCAGCTCCTTGTATTGTGGGTTGTCCACGAATGATCGCCCGTAGGACTCGACGTAGATGATGATGACATCACGCCCACTCAAGGCAGAAAAGGCAGGCTCGCGATCCGCCAGTGTGTCGCTCCGCAGGGCTGTTGCGAATTGCGCCTGATCCCGGATCGACCATTGGGTGTATTGAAGGCGTTCCAGCAGCTCCGTGCCCAGCACCCATTGTGCTGACAGGAACGGTGTGCGGCTGTGTGGTGTGATGAGCGTTGCCATGGCCGTCAGCAATGGCACGCAACAGAGGACCAGGACGGTGTGGCGCCAGGGGCGGTGCAGCTGCTGCAGATAGCCCAGGCCTCGATACAGCAAAAGTGCCATCGCCATGAGCAACAGGACGCCAAGTCCGCCCAGAGCCATGGCCTCGAAAAGGCCGAGTGTTTCCGAGGTCAGTGTCCAGCCTTGCTGTATGAGATGCCATTCAGCCAGTGGGTTGAAGGCACGACCAAAGGCTGCACGAGAAAGAAGATCACCCAGTCGAAGCAGTAGCAGGGTCAGAACAGAGAGGGTAACCAGTAATCGCGCAAGTGTGAATGCCCATCGCCTCAACAGCAATAGCAGCAAGACGATGAGCGGTACATCCAGTGGCAGGTTGTGCCAGTGTGACACTGTGAAATCATCAGGATGCCCCGGCACCATCAGCAAGGCCAGCAACAGGCAGGTAGCCAGTAACGAGAAGATCGCTGCATGCCGATGCGTCTTCATCGGCATGACAGTATGGGTTTGTGACATGTGCAGGCGTTGGCAAGAGGCGGCAATGAACAACTCGATTCAGGGCTCGGACCACAAGCGGCCTGATAAGTTTGCTCTGTCTCGACTTCATTGACCTTTCAGGCCTTGCGTTGATGCGCAACGCTAACAGTGTCTCAGTATCGTGTCTCGTCGCGTATTCCTCGAAGCGCTATGAATCCAGGGCCATCTGCAGGCGACCCAGCTCGGTCAGGTCATCGATCGTTGCGCGACCTTTGAAATTCACCTCATAGTCCTCGGCAGCGAAATCCGGCGCGCTACGACCACTGATGAAGCTCGAGGCTTGTCGCAAGGCGTAGGTGCGGTTCTTGGTACACGCCGGGCTTGCACCAATGTAGATGACGTTGGCGTAGTCCTTGCCGTGATGTTCATTGCCCACGGCATGCACGACATCGGGATGCCACCAGACGGTATCACCGGGGCTCACGGTCTGAATCGGAACGATGCCCGGCATGAGGTCGGGGTGCCACTGTGCATCGACGCCCAGGGCGCGGCCCGGTCTGGCCAGGCACAGTTCGTCTTCGGGCACATCCTTCTGCAAGGCGCGCAGCAACAGATAGGCGATGCCATTGGCAATCGGCAGCAACTCCAGGGTGCCATCACCCGGACCCTGTTCGGTCAGGGCTGTCCAGCCTTGAAAGGTGCGGAACATCGAGCTGACCGCCGGGGAGGCATATTCCCGGGTCTGTGTGCGATAAGCGGCACGCCAGGGGTCATAGGCGTCCAGATTGCCGGCGAAGATGCTGGCGTAGATCTTCTGAAAGGCCGGGTCAACCCATCGCTCATACGAGCCAGCATCGATATGGGGTGACAGTCCCAGAGTTGTATCACCCGGTGCGCGTCGTCGGGTGCGATCGGCATAGGCATAATCCAGGTTCGGATCGAACTCGGGGCCAGCCGGTGCTCTGATATCCCACAGGCCGTTCAGGAAACGTTTGGTCTGTGCCATGGATTCAGCCTGTCTCGCCATGACTTGTGGGCGTGACCAGTACACACCGTAGATCTGCGGGCGTGCATCCTGCAGGTCGCCGAAGTAATCATCAAGACCGGCCTTTTCCCTGGCATGCGCCAGATAGTCGTTGCTGTCCAGGTAGTCGCCCAGTTCACTGTTCCAGTCCTCTGCCTGCTGGCGTGCAAACACGTTCTTGATGATGACGCAGCCTCGTTGGCGGATGGCCGCGATATCGGTCTTGCTCACCGTGCTGTCACGCACCGCGGCGTAGGAGATCTCGGGCACCACGGCAGCCGTACGTGCCTGCGCATCGACGACCTCGTCAACCGCGATCCGAACGGTATCACGCACAGTCTGGAAGGCTTTTTCAAGGTCATTGTGTGCAGCCAGCTCACGTTTGGTCTGAGCGATGAAGGGGCCTGTGTCTATGCTTGTCTTGTTCATGTGCAGATGTCTTCAGCTAGCAATGTCGGCGTGCGCCGATTGTCGAAATCGAGGTTCGGGTTGTATGAGCGTGTTGAGTTCGCCAGGCGGTGTCTGGCCTGTCAGCAGATGGATAAGCGTCTCTCCCAATCGACGTCCTGTCTTGTCGATATCCTCGTAACAGGAGTCGATCGCCGGCAGCATGTGGTCAAGTGTTGCCGAGGTTTGCTTGGCAAGGACATCAACATCGACGGTGGGTATCAGACCGGCATCACGAATCCCCGCCAACACGGCAATGGATGCTGTCTCGCCGGCGCAGACGATGCCGTCGGGATATGCCCCGGAGGAGAACAGAGTCCTGATTGTGTGCCGCAGGTCGTCCAGTGGAGTTTCCAGATTCGGTGCATCGTCCAGCTCGATGGATTGCAGGGCATTGCGTGTGACCACGCGACTGAAGCCATTCAGCAGGTGCGTCTGGTATGTAAGGCCGGCTGGCGCACCAATCAGCATCAGACAGCGTCGACCTCGCTGCATGAGGCGCATGGCCGCAAGCTCGGCGAATGCTTCGTTATCGAAATCGACCGATGCATGGTGTGTGGCCAGTTCGGTGCGACCGTGTGTGACGAAAGGAAAGTCGTTTTCCAGCAGATAGCGGACGCGCAGATCCTGTGGTGAGGTGCGTGACAGGATGATGCCGTCAGCGCGCTGGTTCTCGACAATCGAACGCACCACGCTCAGTTCCTCCCGATGCGGCACGTCGGGGGTGGCCGACAACTCGTAGCCGCTGTCACGGCAGACTTCACCGAGGCCGGAGATGATCGATGCGGTATACCCCGTGATTTCGCCTTGTGGCGCCAGCACCAGGCTCAGGGTATGCGTGCGACCGGTTCGCAAGCCGCGACCCGCGCGATCGGGTACATAGCCCAGCTCATCGGCGACCTGCCTGACACGTTGCCGAGTGGCCAGAGCAATGTCGCTGCGGTTGTTCAAGGCGCGCGAAACCGTGGTCACGGCCAGCCCGCAAGCCTGGGCAACCGTACGCAGCGTCGGGCGTTCCCGGCGGTTGCCTGCAGTGCTTGTCGAGGGCTTCCTGGTCATGCTGCCATGGTATCTGTAACGTTACAGATGTCAATGAAAATATGCCGAGATACTTTGACGTCAGGATTTTGTATCGTTACTATTCTGCACAGGCAATGTTCATTGCCACACCACGAGGAGACCGATCAGCATGAGATTGACGACTATAGCGGCGAGCATTGCACTCGCTGCAGGTATGAGTAGTGCCGTGACCAGCACCATGGCCGCAGATGTGGAAGTACTGCACTGGTGGACAGCAGGCGGAGAGGCGGCCGCACTGGATGTTCTGAAACAGGATCTTGAAACGCAGGGTGTCGGCTGGAAGGACATGCCGGTTGCCGGCGGTGGCGGTGAGGCCGCGATGACGACACTGCGTGCCCGTGTCACGGCAGGCAATGCTCCCACAGCCGTGCAGATGCTCGGGTTCGACATTACCGATTGGGCCAACGAGGATGTTCTGGCCAATCTGAATGATGTGGCTGCGACAGAAAACTGGGACGCCGTGGTACCCACCGCCTTGCAGGCTTTTTCCAAACACGATGGCAACTGGATTGCCGCACCGGTCAATGTGCATTCCACCAACTGGGTCTGGATCAGCAAGTCGGCCCTGGATGCCGCCGGTGGCAAGGCACCCGAGAGCTGGGAAGAGCTGGTAGCCGTACTGGATGCCATGAAGGCCAACGGCATCACGCCACTGGCACACGGTGGGCAGCCGTGGCAGGACGCCACCATTTTCGACGCGGTTGTCCTGTCAATGGGGAATGAATTCTACAAGCAGTCCATGATCGATCTGGACATGGATGCGCTGTCGGGCGAAGAGATGGTTGAAGTATTCAAGCGTATGGAAACACTGCGCTCCTATGTCGATGACAATTTTTCCGGTCGTGACTGGAACCTGGCATCAGCCATGGTCATCGAAGGCAAGGCCGGCATGCAGATGATGGGTGACTGGGCCAAGGGTGAATTCCTGAAAGCCGGTCAGACACCGGGCGAGGATTTTCTCTGCATCCGTTTCCCGGGTACACAAGGATCCGTGACCTTCAATTCCGATCAGTTCGCGATGTTCGGTCAGGAAGGCGATGCGGATGCGCAGCAGAAAATGGCTGCTGCCATTCTGAGCCCGACCTTCCAGTCCGCGTTCAATGTGGTCAAGGGCTCGGTGCCTGCCAGAACCGATGTCTCCGATGCCGAATTTGACGATTGCGGCAAGAAAGGCATGAAGGATCTGGCTGAAGCGAATGAAGCTGGCAGTCTGTTCGGTTCCATGGCACATGGACATGCAGCTCCAGCGGCCGTCAAGAACGCGGTTTACGATGTCGTGACTCAGCATTTCAATGGTGGGCTGAGCAACGAGGAAGCTGCCGAAGAGCTGGCCAACGCCGTCGACGCGGTTCTGTAGTCTGTCGCTGTCATCAGGCAGGCACTACGCGGTTCGCTGAACCGCGCGGTGCCGATGCCCGTTGGAGAATCCGAAGGCTGGGGTCGGGAGAGCGTATTCACGCTTCTCCGATTCCGGAATCGGTGCCGGTTCGATTCTCGTTTGCCTATCATTTTCTGAGTCTCTGATACGTCATGAAAGAGCGCTTGCAGATCTGGGTTCCCAAGCTGGTACTCGGTCCGAGTTTCCTGCTGATCCTGTTTTTCGTCTACGGATTCATCCTGTATACCGGCTATCTGTCGGTTTCCGATTCCCGCATGCTGCCCTCCTATGGCTTCGTCGGTCTGGAAAACTACGAAAAGCTGTGGAATCTGCGGCACTGGACAGGCTCGTTGAAGAACCTGGCCATATTCGGCATTCTGTATATCGTCATCTGCAGCGTACTGGGACTGATGCTGGCCATCCTGCTGGATCAGAAGATTCGGGCGGAAGGGGTCTTGCGTCCCATCTATCTGTATCCCATGGCGCTGTCGTTCATCGTGACCGGCACCGCCTGGAAATGGTTTCTTGACCCGGGTATCGGTCTCGAGCAGACCATGCACGCCTGGGGGTGGGCCAGCTTCGAGTTCGACTGGATCAAGAGTCGTACCCACGCCATCTATACGGTTGTCATTGCGGCGGTGTGGCAGAGCTCGGGGTTTGTCATGGCCATGTTTCTGGCAGGCCTCAGAGGGGTCGACCCGGATATCATTCGTGCGGCCGAGATCGATGGTGCGTCAAGAGCCCGTATCTATCGCCGTATCATCATTCCCATGATGCGCCCGGTCTTTCTGTCAGCGTTTGTCGTGCTGGCGCATCTTGCCATCAAGTCCTATGACCTGGTAGTCGCGCTGACAGGTGGCGGACCCGGCAAGGCCACCGAGCTACCCGCTACCTTCATGTATTCCTATACCTTCAGTCGCAACCTGATGGGTATCGGTGCGGCGTCGGCCATCATCATGTTGATCATGATCTTCTCGATCATCGTGCCGTACCTGTATTCCGAACTTCGCGCGGACAGGCAATCATGAGCAATACTTCCACAGAAGCCTTGAACCGCTCATCACAGCGGCTGTCACACGGTAACAGGCTGACACCCGCCCGCATCCTGTTGTATGTGCTACTGGTGCTGTTTGCCATCTACTATCTGTTGCCGCTGTACGTCATGCTGGTCAATTCCTTCAAGCCATTGGAGGAAATCCGCGGCGGTGACATGCTCGCCTTGCCACAGGCATGGACTCTGGCTCCCTGGAGCAGTGCCTGGTCAACGGCGCAGATTGGCGTGCAGGCCACCGGGCTGAAACCCTATTTCATGAATTCCATCGCCATGGTCATCCCGGCGGTGCTGTTGTCCACCATCCTCGGTGCATTGAACGGTTATGTGCTGACCAAATGGCGCTTCCGTGGCGATGGTGTCGTGTTCGGACTGTTGTTGCTCTCATGCTTCATACCGTTTCAGATCGTGCTCATACCGATGGCACGCATGCTCGGTATTTTGGGCCTGGCGGGCACCACTTCAGGTCTGGTACTGGTGCACCTGGTGTATGGGCTGGGATTCACGACCTTGTTCTTTCGCAACTATTACGCTGCCTTCCCGACCGAGCTGGTCAGGGCAGCGCAGATCGATGGTGCCGGTTTCTTTCGTATCTTCAGCCGTATCCTGTTGCCCTCTTCCGGTCCCATCATTGTAGTATCGGTTATCTGGCAATTCACCAATATCTGGAACGACTTCCTGTTCGGCGCCAGTTTTGCCGATGTGGATTCAGTGCCGATGACCGTCGCCCTGAACAATCTTGTCAGCTCCTCCACCGGCGTCAAGGAATACAACGTGCATTTTGCCGGTGCTGTGCTGGCCGCTCTGCCAACGCTGGTGGTCTACGTCGTCTCCGGGCGATATTTCGTGCGAGGCCTGATGGCCGGCGCTGTCAAGGGCTGATCGGGATTACCTGGAACATGACAATGAACAAGACGAGCGAACATTTTCTCGAAATCGATGCTCTGAGCAAGCAGTTTGCCGGTGTCGATGCACTGAAGAACGTCTCCATCGATGTGGAAGAAGGCGGCTTTCTGGTGCTGATCGGACCGTCCGGTTGTGGCAAGTCAACCTTGCTGAACATGCTGGCCGGCTTCGAGCCGGCGACCTCCGGTGACATCCGCATTGCCGGGCGATCCATCGCTGAGCTGCACCCCTCGAAGCGCGACATCGCCATGGTATTTCAGTCCTACGCCCTGTATCCGAACATGACGGTGGCGGGCAATATCGGTTTCGGCATGGAGACCCGTGGTGTGCCCAAGGCCGAGCGGCTGAAGAAGATTGACGAGGTGGCGGCCATCCTGCAGATAGAACCGCTATTGAAGCGCAAGCCGGCACAGCTCTCGGGTGGACAACGCCAGCGAGTGGCCATGGGACGGGCGCTGGTTCGCGACCCGCAGGCCTTTCTGTTTGACGAGCCGCTGTCGAATCTGGATGCACGATTGCGGGTCGATATGCGAGCCGAGATCAAGAAGCTGCATGCACGCCTCGGTACCACCATCGTCTACGTCACCCATGACCAGATAGAGGCGATGACACTGGCCACGAAAATTGCCGTGCTCAAGCACGGTGAAGTGCAACAGGTGGGAACGCCCGATGATATCTATCATCGACCTGCCAATACCTTCGTGGCGGATTTCATGGGCTCGCCGGCGATGAACCGGGTGACCGGGCATCTGCGGCAAACGGACAATGGTCTGAAGCTGTCCTTTGGCGACTATTCACTCAATCTGTTCGAACCGAGCGCCGCCTTGCAGGAAAGAGCGCGCAATCAGCCCATCATCGATTTCGGTATCCGGGCGGAGAACATCAATGACAGCCGCGATGATGCGATGACCACGCCCGGTACATCCACACTGCCATTGACCATCGAGCTGGTTGAACCGACCGGGTCGGACACCTTCATCGGTACGCGTGATGGGGACGCGCATTTCACGGCGCGTGTGGCCAATCATCTGCACCCACGCACCGGTGAGAGCATCAAGCTGAATTTCGACATGAGCAAGGCACACTTCTTCGATACGGAATCCGGCGTCAGGGTGGAGTGATTGCATGTCAAGCACGATTCAATCGATCCTGGCGTGACATCCGTCGTACAGGGAGCATGAAGCTCTACGCCAACAATACAATCACGGAGCTTCCATGAGTACTCAGGTACTGCGTATCGGGCTGGTCGGTTATGGGCTGGCCGGCAAGGTATTTCATACCCCCTTGTATGCCGCGGCCGGGGTGGAGCTGGTGGCGGTCGCCTCCAGCGATGCGGCCAAGGTGCATGCCGATCATCCGCAGGTGCGCGTGCATCCGGATGCCACAGCGCTCATGGCCGATCCGGAGGTTGATCTGGTTGTCTTGGCATCACCCAGCTTCACGCATGCACCCTTGATGCTTGAAGCCCTGGCCGCCGGTAAACATGTGCTCGGTGACAAGCCGTTTACTGCCACGGTTGCCGAGGCCGATGCTGTTATCGCGGCGGCGAAATCCGCAGGCCGTATTGCCACCTGCTATCAGAACCGCCGCTTCGATGCCGATTTCCTGACGCTTCAAGACCTGATTGCTTCCGGACGTCTGGGAGAGGTCGTGCATTACGAGTCGCACTACGATCGCTTCAATCCGCAGACTCGTGATCGTTGGCAGGAGCAGGAGCGGCCTGGGGTTGGATTGCATTATGATCTGGGCGCGCATTTGATTGATCAGGCCCTGCAGCTGTTCGGACTGCCGGATTGGGTGCAGGGAGATGTGCAGAAGCAACGCGAAGGTTCTGCCATCATCGACAATTTCCATGTGCGTATGGGGCGCGGACGATGCCGCATCGAACTCAGCGCCGGCATGCTGGTACCGGACAGTAGTCTGCGCTATCGAGTGCATGGTACCCACGGCTCCTGGATCAAACACCATGTCGACCCGCAGGAGGATCAGCTGCGGCATCTGGGCATCGGACCAGACGATGAGCGATACGGCTGGGAAGAGGATTCACACCGGGGCACACTGACCGAGGTGGTCGACGGGCAGTTGCAGACGAACCGTACGGCTGCGCTGCGTGGTGACTGGCCTCGGCTCTATCGAGAGCTGAGCACCGCGATCCGGCAAGGCACGCCGCCGCCGGTACTGGCCGAAGAGGCTCGTGATGTCATTGTGGTGATTGAAGCCATGCTCGAATCGTCGCGCACCGGGTGCCGGGTGAGCGTTTCGGGCTGACGGGGCTGATTCCCCGATAGGGTGTCCAACTGCATCCGAGTTCGGTAGTCGATGAGACCGGGCAGCGATCAAGGCGGCCCATCAGGGCGTTCGGTGCCCGGCATCTGCCAGTAACGGGTCAGCTGCAATCAGCACGACATTGTGACGACAAATGCGCGATAATGCGCACCTTGTGCGCGCAATATGAACAAGTAGTCAATGGATAAATGGGCAGAGCTTCGCACCGCCTATCAGGTTGCGAAACTGGGAACCGTAAGTGCTGCTGCCGAGGCACTGGGTTTTCATCGGGCGACCGTCAACCGCCATATCGATGTGCTTGAGGAGGAGATGGGGGACCGCATCTTCATACGCCACTCCAGAGGCTATACCCTGACCGAACTGGGTGAGGATGTTCTGAAGGTGGCGCGCCAGACGGAAGCGCTGATCGATGATCTGGCGGGCAGGGTGCAGAGCCGCAAGGCCCGGATAGAGGGCGATATCAAACTGGCTATCCTGGTGCCGTTCGCAGGTCTGATCATGAAGCCCGTGGCCGAATTTCGTCGCCTGAATCCTCATTGCCGGGTTAGCGTAACGGCGGCCGAGACGCTGGCAAAGCTCGAATACGGTGAGGCCCATGTCGCCTTGCGAGCGGGAACCCGACCTGAGCACCCTGATTACGTGGTGCGTGAATTTCTGCGTGTGAGATTCAATCTCTACGCTCACGATAGTTATGTGAGCCAGCACGGAATCCCGGCTGACGTCAACGACTTTGAAGGTCACTGTTTCGTCACGCCCGATACGGCAGCTCCCCGTGCGCCGTTCGCAGAGTGGGTCTTTCAGTATGTGAAGGAGGAACAGATCGCCTTGTCGTCAAACAATTTTCACGTCGGCTATGAGGCGATAGCCGCGGGTTTGGGAATAGGTGTCATGAGCGAGCTGGAAGCCACCAGTCGTGACGACCTTCATCGAGTGCTTCCCGATGTGAATATCTGGGAGGTGATGGTGTGGCAAGTCACACACGTGGATCTGCACCGCACTGAAAAAGTGCAAGCGCTGCTCCGGTGTATCAGAGAACACCTGGAAATCAAAGCACTTCCCTACACCTTGTAATCGGCGAAGCCGTCTTCATATTGTGCCGCCTGAGCAAGTCTCGATGTCGGCTGTGTCAGTCAGGTTTCGCAGGGCGATAGCGACGCAATGCAAGGGATGACCGTCAGCTGCTGCGTCTCTTGTATTATGCCTGCCTTGAAACACTTGTCGCAGGAGCGCGCACACTGTGCGCATTCGGTTGGCATACGGATGCCCCGGCGCCTGACATAATCCTGCGGACTGAGGTCTTGTGCAAGCATGCATCCTTTTAACCCGGTGAACCTCAGATTCACTGTTTCGTAACAATACAAGCCCCGAGAAAGCTCCACTTAACCATGAAATCCACTGACGTCCCTTTCCCGCGAGCCAGCAAGATACTGGCAGGTTCCATCCTCATCGCTCTGCTGAGCGCCAACTCACCTGTGGTGCTGGCTCAGGATGGACCTCCGCCTGCGGCAGTGAGCGCCGTGGAAGTTCAGCCGCAGCAGGTCATGCTCACGGCCACACTGCCGGGTCGTGTAGTGGCTGCAGCGGTTGCCGAAGTCAGGCCTCAGGTCAACGGGATCATTACTGAACGATATTTCACCGAAGGCAGCGCGGTAGAGCAAGGCGATGTCCTGTACAAGATCGACTCTGCTACCTACGAAGCCACGGTAGCTCAGGCGCAGGCGGCAGTGGCTCAGGCACGTGCACAATACAAGGCGGCCGAGCGAGAGGCCGAACGGATTGAAGAACTCAATCAACGCAATGTCTCCACGCAGCGTGAGCTGGACGAAGCCATTGCGGCGCGGGATGTATCGGCAGCGTCCATCGCGGTGGCCGAAGCGCAGCTCAGATCGGCTGAGATCGAACTGGACCGAACCACCATCGTTGCGCCTCTGAGTGGCGAGATCGGCCTGGCCATGACCACACGTGGCGCGCTGGTGACGGCCGGGCAGGCATCCCCGCTGGCTACCATTCGCAACATCGATACGGTCTATGTGGATGTGACGGCGTCTGCCTCGCGGGTACTGGAGTTCCGTCGCAACAACCTTGACATGGACTGGCGTAATTCCGATCGCAAGGTCGTGCTGCATCTTGCCGACGGAGAAGTCTACCCGGAAGAGGGTTTGCTGACCGCGGCCGAGCCGCAGGTGGACATGCAGACCGGTGTCGTGGTTCTGCGGATGCAATTCCCCAATCCTGATAAATTGCTGCTGCCCGGTACCTATGTCAAGGTCGACCTGCAGACCGATCAGGTAGACGGTGTCTTCGTGGTGCCGCAACAGGCTGTGAGTCGAGATCGTCTGGGTAAGCCCACCGCACTGGTGGTCAATGATGAAGAGGTCGTGGAGCTGCGACAACTGGACGTCTTGCAGGCCCTGGACAACAACTGGATCGTACAAGGTGGTCTGGCTGCCGGCGAGCGAATCGTCATGGAAGGCAGTCAGAAAGCCCCTCCGGGTTCGAAGGTGCAGGCTGAACTGATGGCAGACAGTGATGCTGCCGCGGAAGAAGCCCCGGAAGCCGCTCAATAGGCTTTGCCGCCTGACAGCGCACAGACGCTGTCACTTCACCCTTTCATCTGAACTCGCATACGATTACGCCAGAGAACCCTTATGGCTCGTTTTTTCATCAATCGCCCGATATTCGCCTGGGTACTCTCCATCCTTCTGATGGGGGTGGGGATCATCTCCATCCTCAATCTGCCGGTTGCTCAGTACCCGCAAATTGCACCACCCACCGTCAGTGTCACGGCAGCCTATCCCGGAGCCTCTGCCGAGACGGTGGCCAATACTGTCACACAGGTCATCGAACAACAGATGACCGGGCTGGACGGGATGCGTTATTTCTCCTCCAGCTCGACCTCCGCAGGCACGGCCAATGTCACCTTGACGTTCGAGACCGGCACCGATGCGGATATCGCGCAGGTCCAGGTGCAGAACAAGCTGGCCAAGGCAACCGCCTTGCTGCCCGAAACGGTCCAGCGTCTGGGGCTGACCGTCGAGAAATCATCCAGTGGCTTCCTGATGGTGGTGGCTCTGGTTTCCGAGGATGAGAATACCAGCGCAGCTGATCTCTCCGACTATGTGTCTACCAATCTGATCGACGAAATCAGCCGCATCGACGGCGTGGGCAGCGTGCAACTGTTCGGGTCCCCGTATGCCATGCGTATCTGGCTGGATCCGTCGCTGCTGGCGGCCTACGAGCTGACCACCAGTGATGTTGTTGCCGCCGTCAGTGCCGAGAACACGCAGATTGCAGCGGGTGCCTTCGGTGCCCGGCCTGCCGAGGAAGGACAGCAACTCAATGCCACAGTGACGGCGCAATCGTTGCTGCAGACGCCTGAGGATTTTCGTCAGGTGGTGCTCAAGGCCGAGACCGATGGTGGGCTGGTTCTTCTTGAAGATGTTGCTCGAGTCGAGATCGGCTCTGAAGACTATTCGGTCATCCCACGTTACAAGCGCCAGCCTGCTGCCGGTTTTGCGGTCAGTCTGGCCACGGGTGCCAATGCACTCGACACCGCTGTTGCGGTTGAAGCGCGGGTCAAGGAACTGTCTGAATTCTTTCCGACAGGTGTCAGATCCGTAGTGCCGTACAACACGGCACCCTTCGTGAGGATCTCGATAGAAGAGGTGATTCAGACTCTGCTGGAAGCCATTGTTCTGGTCTTTCTCGTCATGCTGCTGTTTCTGCAGAATTTTCGTGCCACGCTCATTCCGACTCTGGCCATTCCAGTGGTCCTGCTGGGCACCTTCGGTATCCTGTCAGTGGCAGGCTTCTCCATCAACACCCTGACCATGCTGGCCATGGTTCTGGCGATCGGCCTGCTGGTTGATGACGCCATCGTGGTGGTCGAGAACGTCGAGCGAATCATGGAAGAGGAGGGTCTGAATCCCCTTGAGGCGACTCGCAAGTCCATGGACCAGGTCTCCAGCTCTCTGATCGGTATCGCCGTGGTCATTTCCGCTGTCTTCGTACCCATGGCTTTCTTCGGCGGGTCCACAGGGGTTATCTACAAGCAGTTTGCGATCACGATCGTCTCTGCCATGGTGTTGTCGGTATTCGTTGCACTGACATTGACGCCGGCCCTGTGCGCCACCATGCTGAAAGCGCCGAAGGAAGGTGGCAGGGAAAGCCGGGTCTTCGGTCCGTTCAATCGTGGCTTTGCGGCGGTACAGAATCGCTATGCCGGTTCCGTTGGCTGGATCACACGCCGCCCCGTTCGTATGGGAATCATCTACCTGCTGCTGGCTGGCGCCATGGCTGTGCTGTTTCTGCGTACACCGACAGGCTTCCTGCCCGATGAGGATCAGGGCATTCTGTTTACTCTGATCCAGACACCCAGTGGCTCGACCGCCGAGCGTACGCTGGAGTCGCTGAAGAAGGTCGAGGACTACTACCTGGAACAGGAAGCAGATTCGGTAGAAGCAATCTTCGGTGTTGTCGGCTTCAGTTTCGCAGGACAGGGGCAGAACATGGGTCTGGTGTTCGTGAATCTGAAGGATTGGTCCGAGCGCACCAGCCCTGCACAGAATGTTCAAGCCATTGCCGGCAGAGCCTTCGGCGCACTGTCACAGATCAAGGACGCCTTTGTCTTTCCCATCGTTCCACCGTCGGTGATCGAATTGGGTAACGTCTCCGGATTCGACATGTATCTGCAGGGCCGCGGTGGCCAGTCACACGAGCAGTTGCTCAATGCCCGTAACCAGCTGCTTGGTGCCATGGCACAAAGTCCGTTGATTGCCTCGGCACGACCCAACGGCCTGGAAGATGCCGCGCAGTTCAATCTTGATCTGGATTGGCGTCGAGCAGGTGCATTGGGCGTGACTGCCAATGATGTCAGTCAGCTATTGACGACCGCCTGGTCTGGCAGCTATGTCAACGACTTCCTGGATCAGGGGCGTATCAAGAAGGTCTATGTTCAGGGGGAGGCAAACGCACGTTCGAACCCGACCGATTTCGACTTGTGGCGTGTGCGTAACGCAACCGGTGGCCTCGTGCCACTGTCGGAGTTCTCTTCCGGCCAGTGGAGTTTCGGTCCGCAGGGGGTCACCCGATATAACGGTGTTCCTGCCATGCAGATACAGGGCTCTCCGGCACCGGGTGTCAGTACCGGTGAGGCACTGGCAGAAATAGAACGGCTTGCAGCGGATCTGCCTACCGGATTCAGCGTTGCGTGGACAGGCTTGTCGCTTGAGGAACAGGCATCCGGTAATCAGGCACCGATGTTGTTCGGCCTGGCACTGGCCGTGGTATTCCTGTCACTGGCGGCACTGTATGAGAGCTGGAGTATTCCGTTTGCCGTCATGCTGGCCATGCCCATCGGTATCTTTGGTGCACTGGTTGGTGCCATGGTAGGCAGTTTTGATAATGGCGTGTTCTTCCAGATCGGATTGCTGGCGGTCATGGGCTTGACAGGCAAGAACGCAATTCTGATCGTGGAATTTGCCAAGGAGCGACGTGCCGAGGGCATGGAGTTGTATCAGGCCGTGACTGAGGCGGCCCGACAGCGTTTCCGTCCGATCCTGATGACCTCCATTGCCTTCTCGCTGGGTGTGTTGCCGCTGGTCCTGAGTAGTGGTGCCGGGTCCGGTGGCCGTACGGCAATCGGCTCGGGCGTGCTGGGTGGCACGATTTCAGCAACGGTTTTGGGCATCCTGTTTGTTCCATTGTTCTTCGTTATCGTGTCGCGTCTGTCGGGCAAGAGCAAAGACTAGAGCGGTATTCGTTCGAGGGCCTTTTCCACAGCGCTGGAAAGGCTCTCCAATTTTCTGATCAAGACATACCTGGAATTCGATTTCCGATGACACCACTATCTCTACTCGTAGAACGTTACATGGCCGGCTCTTCCGGCAAGGCCAGAATTCTGGGCACGACCCTGTTGGCAGCCCCCTTGTTATGGAGCGGCAGCAGTTCTGCAGCCGGGCTCAAGGAAGTCTATGAGCTGGCCCTGCAGTACGATGCCGAGTATTCGGCAGCACAGTATGATCTGCAGGCGGCCCGCGAATCCCTGCCGCTGGCACGCTCAACCTTCCGACCGCAGGCTGCCTTCGTGGGTGAAGCCGGCCTGGGAACTCTGGCCGATGACGGCGAGGGTCCTTACGGTGAAACATCACTGGCGCTGTCCGTCAGTCAGTCCCTGTTCAATCGGGCCAACAGCAAGCTGATCGATCAGGCCGAAATCGGTGTCATGCAAGCCGAGGCACAGTACACGGCACTGGGGCAGGCTCTCATTCTGCGAGTGGCCAACGCCTATTTCGATGTGTTGCGGGCAGAAGCCAATCTCGAGTTCAGCCAGTCGGAGCTGGAAGCGATCAGACGCCAGCTGGAACAGGCTGAAGGTCGTTACGAGGTCGGACTGGTACCGGTTACCGATGTGCGCGCCGCACAGGCTCAGCGTGATCTTGCCGTGGCTCAGGAAATCGATGCACGCAATCAGCTCTCGACGGCGAAGGAAGCGCTGTTGCTGATCAGCGGCGTCAACCCCGGTGAGCTGGCCACCTTGGCCGATGACCTGCCTCTGGAGTCACCCAGTCCGGCCGACATCGACAGTTGGGTGGATCTGGCCAAGGATCAGAATCTGGAGCTGGTCATCGCGCGGTTTGCGAAGGACAGCAGTGAGACGCAGCTGGCCATCCAGCGTGCCGGTCGTTACCCGACGCTGGATCTGGTGGGCTCGGCGGCATCGAGTCAGACAGACAGCATCAGTAGCTCCGATGCCGACGTCGCCTCTATCTCCCTGCAATTGAGCGTGCCGTTGCTCACGGGCGGTCGTATCAATGCTCAGGTGGCGCAGGCGCGTGCCGAATCCCTGTCATCCGGGGAAAGGGTGATGGCTCAGGAGCGTGCCACCGTGCAGCAGACACGAGACGGCTACCGCGGCGTGCAGGCATCGATCAGTCGCGTCAAGGCGCTGCGTCAGGCCCTGGTATCCACCCAGAAGTCGGCAGAAGCGACCGAAGCCGGTTTCCGCGCCGGTACACGTACCTCGGTAGAAGTTCTGCAGGCTCTGCGTGATACCTTCAGTGCCCGGTCGGACTATGCCGGTGCCCGTTACGACTACATTCTCAACAGACTCAATCTGCAGGCTGCGGCTGGCACCCTGTCCGAGAATGACATTACAGCGATTGACAGGTACCTGCTGGAAGAGACCGAATAGGTTTCGTTGACGTTGACGCCTTCAGGGCTGAGCGCTCTGAAGGCGTGTTCTATCTTCCGCAACATTACGCGAGCGCTGTCTCGGCTACCACTTCATGGCGTTCATCTCGCTTGAAGAATACGTAATACAGCACCGGTGCCGCAATGAGTGTCAGCACCGAACCGAAGGCCAGGCCAGCCATGATGGTCACCGACATCGACACGAAGAACGCATCCCCGAGTAGCGGGATCATGCCCAGGATGGTGGTTGCTGCTGCAAGGACCACCGGTCGGAACCTCGAGACCGAGGCCGTCACGACTGCCTCCTGCAGATTGACGCCCTCGGCTCGCACGATGTCGATCTCTTCAACCAGCACGATACCGTTCTTGATCAGCATGCCGGCCAGGCTGAGCAGGCCGAGCAAGGCGGTAAAGCTGAAGGGCAGACCGGTACTGAGCAGGCCAATGACAACCCCGGTCACCGCCATGGGCACGAGTAGCCAGATGACCAGTGGCTGACGCAAGGCGTTGAACAGCAGGATGGAGATGATGACCATGATCAACAGCGCGATGGGCAGCTGTTGCGCCAGGGAACGCTGCGCATCACCTGAATCCTCATATTCACCACCCCATTCGATGCTGTATCCGGGAGGGAGCGGCATGGCTTCGATAGCATCCTTGATGTCGGCATGCACCGCAGCGGCAGTCGTTTCAAGCTTGATATCCGCCGATACCGTCAAGGTCGGCACCCGAGCACGCCGGCGAACCAGTGTGTCCTGAATCTCGTAATCGAAGCCGTTGATGACCTGACCCATGGGAATGGGCGTATCTGCCGAGCCCGATTGGGTCATGTGATCGATGAGTCGGTACGGTGTGTTTCTCGGCGCTCGGATGACGATGGGTATCTGCCGTTCATCCTCGCGATAGACGCCCGCCGCGACGCCATCGGTGGCGAAGCGCAAAGTCTGGGCAATGGTCTCTCGCGTTACACCGGCAGTCTGGGCCCGATCTTCGGCGTACACCGGCCGGATGACCAGTTCCTGCTCGTGCCAGTCGGTGCGCATGCCGGTGAAGTCGTCCGATGAGGCCTGCATGATATCGGCAGCGGTATGCCCCAGGTCTCTCAGAACCGCTGAATCGGGGCCCGAGATACGCAGTTGAATGGGATCACCGCCACCGGGTCCGAAGACCAGACGCTTGGTACGAAACTCACCGTCAATCAGCTGCGATTTGCCGAAATCCTCCAGTTCCTGCTGCAAGCTGGGGATATTCTCGATGCTGGCGGTGCGAACGATCATGTGGCCATAGCTGGAGTTAGCTCGTTGTATGGGATAGGTCAGCATGAAACGTGAGGCGCCGTTGCCGATGAAGGCCGTCACCGATTCCACATCCTCTCTATTCATCAGCCAGTCTTCGACAAGTTTCAGGTCGGCAGAGGTTGTCTTGATATCCGTACCCTGAGGCAGCTTGTAGTGCACGAAGAAAAGCGGGGTATTCGAATCCGGGAAGAACTGCTGCTTGACCTGAGCAAACCCGGCAAAGGAGGCGACGGTGATGAGAACCAGAGCCGGAATGACCAGCCAGCGAATCTTCAGGGAGCCACGCAATACGGATGCGTAAGTCCGAAACACCACACCGGTATAGGATTCATCATTGCCAGTGGTGTCCTGTTTGAAGAAGTAATGTCCGAACAGTGGCGTCACGGTGACAGCCAGCAACCATGACAGCATCAGAGAGGTCGCGATCACGGCAAACAGGGAGAACAGAAACTCCCCGGTGGCGTTGGAACTCAGGCCGATGGCGGCAAAGGACATGATGCCGATGACAGTCGCACCGAGCAGCGGTATCTGCGTCTTCGAGGCTGCTTCGTCAGCTGCGTCTCTGGAATGACGTCCCCGATGCATGGCCGTCTGCATACCTTCAGCCACAACGATGGCGTTGTCCACCAGCATTCCCATGGCGATGATCAGGGCGCCGAGGGAAATTCTCTCCATCTCGATGGCGAACAGTTTCATGAACAACAGCGTACCGAGTACGGTCAACAGCAAGGTGGTGCCGACCACGACAGCGGCACGCCAGCCCATGAACAGGGCCAGCACAATGACCACGATGCTGACGGACATGGCCAGATTGACCAGAAAGGCATTGGACGCTTCTTCAACCACTGTGTGCTGCTGGTAGATGGGCTCTATCTGTACGCCATAGGGGATGTCTGCCCACAACTCACTCAGTCGCTGATCGACTCTCTGGCCGACTTCCACGATGTTCTCGGTCTGCAGGCCCGCCACCCCGATGGTGAACGCTTCCGCGCCGTTGAAGCGAATCATGATGGACGGGTCTTCCACCCGGGTACGGGTCACTGTGGAGATGTCGTTGAGCCCGATGATCTGGCCGGCAACGCCCAGAGACAGACTGGCGATCTCATCGACACTGTCCGAGCCAATTGGCCCCTGTATGATGACATCGTCGATCTCCCCGGCGGGCACGACCGAATTGGAGCGCGCGATGGCATCGAGGAAAGCCAGAGGAGGGATATGCTGATTGGCGATCAGTGCCAGGTTCGGCTCGACGAAGATGGCCTCTTCGGGAAGACCTGACAGTGTCACATCGGCAACACCGGGCACGGCCAGCAGTTCCCGCCGCAGAAAGGTGGCCAGGTCATGCTGTTCGGCGTCATCATAGCCTCGGGCCATGACGGCAAAATACAAGCCGAACACATCACCGAAACTGTCATTGACATAGGGGGTGGACACCCCCGCAGGCAGTGTCAGGGAGGCGTCGGAAATGTGTGCCCGCAAGCGGGTCCAGATATCCTTGAGTGCATCTCCCTTGATCTCGGGTTTTATCTCGACCTCGATCAGCGATTGTCCGGGCGTGTTGATCGATACGATTTCATCGACCTCGGCCAGTTTCTGAATGGCACTTTCCAGAGGTTCGGAGACTTCCAGGGCAACCTGTTCAGCCGATGCGCCGGGGTATTGTGTGACAATCGCCGCCGTCTTGATGGTGAATGCAGGATCTTCGAGCCGACCCAGGGAAAAGAAGCTCCAGATGCCGCCGATGAGGCAGATCAGGATGAGCAGCCAGGTGAAAATGGGCTTGTCGATGCTGGTACGAGCAATATTCATGGTGAGTGAGCTCGTATCAGAATGAGGTGAATCGACGTACGGGCTGCCCATCGGTCAATTCGTCGACACCGGAGGCCACGACCTCGCTGCCAGGTTCGATGCCGCCGAGTATCTGAATCTTCCCGCCCGCGTCAACGCCGATTTCCACGGGTACCTTGACCACGCGAATCTCATCGTCTGTCTGCTCCACTCGCATCACCGCGGTGCTGCCATCGTTGTTCTTGAAGACGGCGGTTGCGGGTATCGTGATACCACCGGGAACGTCCAGTATTCGTCCGATGACGGTGACAGAGGCGCCGGGAAACAGCAACAGGCCCTCGGGCGGCTCCATGCCCAGTGACAGGCGGAACGTCTGACCGACCTGTGATGCCTCGGCGTCCACTTCCCGGAATTCGACTGGATACACCGTTTCGCTGGCAGGGAAAATGGCCATGAATTCCAGGTTGGGGTTGTTGCCCACCTGTTGAAACAGTATCTCGGGTATGTCGATCTCGATCCTCAGTTCTGACAAATCATGCAATCGCACCACGGGCGTGCCCGCATTGATGGTGGAGAAATTGGCCACCGAGCGCCGTGCCACGACCGCATCGAAAGGAGCTGTCAAGGTCGCATGCTCCAGCGCGAATTCGGCATCTCGTACAGCGACGGCTGCGATGGTCGAGGCGGTGCGGGCATCATCGATCGAGGCACGCGTCGCGCCGTTGCCCTGTAGGCGTTGCAGGCGGCTGAGTGTGCGATCAGCTTGTTGCTTGCTGGCCTGAGCGCGGTCCAGAGCCAGTTCGAAGGGCTCCTGGTCCAGCGTCGCCACCAGCGCACCCTTGCTGATACGTGCCCCTTCTATGGCAGGGAATTCAACCAGCTGCCCGGCAACCTGGAAAGCCAGATCCACGGACTGGCGCGCCACGACACGGCCGAAGAATGCCCGTTCGATGCTCTGATCCTGTCCTGGCAGTGTCATGACCTTGACTGGTTTGGGCGCTACGACAGATTCCGCGGTGTCCTGCGCAGGGGCATTCGCTGCGAGGATGGCCAGCAGGACCGCAGCGAGCGGTAAACGGCGCGAAAGACGACAGCTTGGGCGGCGAGAGGCAGTCTGGGCAGCTTTGCGTGTCAAGGCTTGTTGGCAGATGCCACAGGCCTTCGAGAAATCGAGTTTCATGGGCAGTTCGAGGGCTGTAGAGAATCAGTGAATCTGGGATGAAGTTGCTTGTAGAGGCGTAACAGGCACACAAATGCAGGATTGCAGTGTGGGTTATCGGCAGTTTGCCGAATACGTTGACATTGCCAGCGTCAGAGTTGCTGTCCGGCAGCAGTCTTGGCAAATTGCGAGTATTGCTGATGATACTGACGATTGGCTGTATTGAGTGCTATTGACTGTTATTCACCAGTACAGGGCCGGAGCACACGGGCACGTACCTGACCCCAGGGAGCTACCTGAACAAGTGCACGTGTTCCGTCGAAACCATGGCTGGAAGAAACCCAAGCTCAATGGCATCACGTATCATCAATACAACTCCGCGAGACGGACATGCCAACCAACTGATTATTCTGCCAGTGACTGCCTTATCCTGCTTTCGAGCGCTGTTTTTTCCTGCTGTCTTGTCGAAGAAATGCTCGATGGCAACTCTGTTCGGTCTGTTGCTTCCAGCGTTCGTTCACGCCCAGCAGGAGGCGACGGTCGATGGGGTGCCGGGTAACGAGGTGCCGCGTTATTTCTCATTCATCTTCGAGAACGATATCTTCGTGGGGGAAGACAATGGCTATACCAATGGTCTGGGACTGGCCTTTGGCAAGGGACCCTTTCCCGCGTTCAACGATGACAACCTGCCAGGCTGGCTCGAACCCCTCATCAGCCAGAGCTATCTCAACAAGGGAGAGGGCATGCGCCGAGGTGTGGCACATATGTATTATCAGCGTATGCAGACGCCTCAGGACATTACCGTGGCGGAGCCGTTGGAAGGGGATTTGCCCTACGCCGGTCTGCTGGGCTGGCAAGGTACGTTCTATGAATACGACGAAAACCGTGCCGATCAGGTGTCCATTTCCATCGGTGTGATAGGTCCTGCATCGCTTGCCGAGCAAGGTCAGTCGATCATTCACACCGTGACAGGTTCGGACCAGCCAGAGGGGTGGGATAATCAGCTGAAGAACGAATTGGTTGGCAGAGTCGAGGCCTTGAGAGTCTGGAAACTGGCCCGAACCGTTGACAGGGCACGCGATTGGGATGTGCTGGGAATTGCAGGGGTGGGTCTGGGGAATCTGCAATCGGGATTCGGGGCCGGAATGGCACTACGCTGGGGATCGAACCTGGATTACACGCATTCCACCTTTTCGCTGGAGGCCGATCGACAGGTCAACTCGTTGGCCATCCGGGAATCCAATGGCTTCTACGCGTATGTCGGGGCCAAGGCGGGTGTCATTGTCAACGATGTGCTGGTTCAGGGAAATACCTTCACCGACAGTCAGTCGGCCGAGTTGGAGCACCTTCAGAATCAGTTGTCAGCCGGGATTGTCTGGAGCATGGGCAAGCTGGCTTATGTGTTCCAGTTGTCCAGCTTCAGTTCGCATGTCGATTTTACCGAGAAGCGTGAAAAGTACGGCGCTCTGAGTGTGACCTTCCGATACTGATGGTCGATATCACGCAGGCGCTACCATCGCCTCGCACAGCCTGTCGTGCATCACTGTTGTCGTCCTGACGGGTCCTGCAGGTAGAACTGCGTCATCAGTGTATAGAGTTGTGGATAGGCCGCAATCAGATTGTCCGGTGTTTCGAAGAACACCTCGCTGAGTACGGCAAAGAACTCTGCCGGGTCGGTGGCCCCGTAACGATCCAGTCCGACCTTGGGGTTCAATCGGAAGTCCTCGAAGGCCTCGCTCATCAATCGAGACCAGGCTCGTGGATTCATCCCATGCTGCATGGGTGGAAAACCGTTCGCACGACCGTTGAGCATATCGAGCTTGTGTACGAACTCGTGGATGACGACATTGTGCCCATCGACCCATCCCGCGTTTTCGGCATCCTTCCACGATAGCACCACGGGCCCGCGCAGCCAGGCTTCACCACTCAAGTTGCGACTGCCCGAGTGCGTGACACCGTATTCGTCAACGACACTGCTCTCCCGCCTGAACGCGTCGGGGTATACGATGATGTTCGACCAGCCGTTGTACCAGTCCAGGCCCAGATTCAGAATCGGCAGGCAGGCTTGCAAGGAGATGGACTGACGCATCGCATCGCTCAGTTCGAGCCCTCCGGCTCCACTGAAATTCCTGGTGTGCAGGAAAAGAGTGGCCAGTTCGTACAGACTCGACTTTTGCCGCTGGCTCAGGCGATCGAGTACGGGCAGCCGCGCCGCTGCCTGTTGCCAGTCCGATACGCAATAGGGGCTACTGGCCAGTATGCGTTGCTTGCGCCATTGCCTGAGAAACTCGAACATGCAAGACTCGAACTGTTATTCCGGAAGGTTTACAGGAACTGTTGGCGTTAGCCGATATTGCAAGATCCAGTGAGCAATCCAGCTCGTCAGCGTCACTGTTCCGTAGGGTACTCACGGCCTGCGCGTGGCCGATAGGTGGGTAATGAGAGCCCGCGGATCAGTCCCAGCGCCCGAACCGCAAAGCAGGTGATGACACCGAACAACTCCGGAATCAGATAGGGCAGCTGCGTGTACGAGGCCAGACAGGCGTATACCAGAGCGCCTGTCAGGGCCGCTGTTGCGTAGATCTCGTGACGCAGAATGAGTGGAATCTCGCCGCAAAGCACATCACGAATCAGGCCGCCGAAGGTGGCTGTGGACAGACCCATGACGATGGCGATGGTGGTTCCGGAGCCCGAGACGATCGCGAGTTTGGCCCCCAGCACACTGAACAGGCTGAGGCCGATGGCATCGGCCCAGAGCAGCAGCCGGTAGCGGTACTCGACAAAGGGTGCTGCGAAGAAGACGAATAGCGATACGACAACACAAAGACCCACGAAGTGCGGTTGGCTGACCCAGAAGACGGGCTGACCCAGCAACAGATCGCGTAGCGTACCGCCACCAATGCCGGTGACGGTGGCAATCAGCGCAAAGCCTACCGGGTCGAGACACTTGCGTGACGCGACCAGAGCACCACTGACGGCAAAGACAGCAACACCGGCAAGATCGAACCAGACCAGGAGCTGGTCAATCGTGTGAGCTAAGTTGTTGATGGTCTGACATTCTTCCGCAAGTATGGAGAGCACAAGGCATGTCGGTGATCAACAGGCCTTGTGGGTGTTCGTCATGAGCAGACGCATGAATGCAATCTGCTGGAAAACACGCCGAGCGGGAGTATTACAGGTTCCCGCCGGCTCATCAATACTCCGGTAACGGCAGGTTTTGCGCAAAGTGGCAGAAACCTGCATCCGTCGATACCTCAGCTACAGTGACTGCAGCACAGCTTCGGGTGAGATGGGCAGGTGCCGCATTCTGGCGCCGACCGCCTTGTAGATCGCATTGGCGATTGCCGGTGCAATCACGGTCGCTCCGGGCTCGCCCAGGCCCACCGGCACTTCTTCACTATCGATGAATTCGATTTCCATATCCGGGGTATCAATCATGCGAAGAGGCGTATAGGTGTTCAGGTTTCGGGCTTGCACATTGCCATTTTCGATCTCTGTGCCCTCATGCAAAGCCATTGACAGACCCCACAGTGCCGCGCCTTCACACTGCGCACGAGCGCCATCGGGGTCCACCACGGTTCCGCAATCGAATACCAGCCACATCTTCTGAACGTCGATCGTGCCTGTTTTGCGGTCAACATGCAGCTGCACGGCAGCGGCTGTCCAGGTGGGCATGCCACGAGACTGACCGAAGGTCGTTGCAATGCCGATGGCGGTATCAGCGCCCAGATCGGTACGCGCGTAATCCGAGAGTTCTGCCACGCGCTGCAGCACGGTTGCCTGACGCTTTGCACCACCTGTCGAGTTGGGTGCGGAGCCTGCATTCATGCCTTCAGCCGTCAAGTGTTCGAGGCGAAAGGCCAGAGGATCCTTGCCCAGCTTGTGGGCTGCCTCGTCCATGAAGCTCTCCACGGCAAAGTTGGTCCAGCCAGGGCCGACCGATCTCAACCAGCCCGGTCGGAAAGTCCGGTTGGCCAGGTCGTTGGGAATGGCACGCACCTGATGAGCGCCCACCGAATACCAGTGATCAGCGCCATCGATGGCGAAGGGGTCATAGGCTACGTCGTTGATGCCCTTGGGCATGAAAGAGGGGACCAGGACACCTGTTGGCCAACCTGCTGCGGCGTGGTGTTCCATGGCAGTGACCGTCTGGTCGCCGTCGAAGGCCATGCGCAGCGTCTGCACACTCGGTGAGCGCGGGCTGTCGAATTGTGCATCGTCCTCACGAAACAGGACCAGCTTGACGGGCTTGCCATCAAGCGCCTTGGAAGCCAGGGCTGCCGGTACCGCATAGTCCCCGTTCAGACGACGACCAAAGCCGCCACCCAGCAGATAGGATCGCATGACAATGTTCTTGCTCTCTTCACCCAGAGCCTCGGAGAGCGTCGGAAGTATGAGTGACTGCCACTGGTTTCCCGTGTGAATTTCCCAGACGCCTTCCTTGTTGCGAAATGCCGTTGCGTTGACAGGTTCGAGCTGAAAGTGCAGAACCGTGGAGGTGGTGTACTCGGCTTCCAGCGTATCCCCGGCATCGGCAAACGCTGCGCCTGTCTCGGCGTTACCGGTGTCCAGTATGGCACCGGTGGTGCCGTCTGCAATCAGGGCCCGTGAATGCGCCTGAATATCCGCTTCGGACACGTCAGCCGTGTCTCCGGCATTCCAGTTGACCTTGACCTTGTCCGAGGCCCATTTGGCGGCCATCAGTGATTCACCGATGACAACAACCCAACCGGGTACCGTGTTGGACGGGTCATCCAGCGTGAGTGTCTGCAGATAGCCCTTGACCGATTTTGCCTCGCTGTCATCCACTGATGCAACACTGGAACCCAGTCGGGTAGGCGGCAACAGTGGCACGCCGTATACCATACCGTCAATCCTTGCATCGAGACCGTAGATTGCCTTGCCATTGGTCTTGTTGACGATATCCAGTGCCTTGACATCCTTGCCGACCAGTTGCAGTTCCGAATGGTCTTTGAGCGGTAGCTGGTTCAGCTCGTCTTCGCTGAAGCTGCGAGACAGTCCGGCCTTGACCAGCTCACCGTAACTGATGGTCTGAGCACCACTGCTGACCTGCCCATTACTGGCAGTACACTGCGATGCGTCCACACCCCAGCGGCTGGCTGCCGCGTCGATCAGAGCCGTACGTCCGGCAGCACCGGCCTTGCGGTATACCGGCCAGCTCTGCCAGATGGACCAGCTGCCGCCGGTGACCATCGTGCCCCATTTCTCGTCGGTGTCGACATGCGTGATATGGACATTTTCCCAGGATACTTCCAGCTCATCGGCCAGTATTCTGGCAATGGCAGTACCCACGTGCTGTCCCATTTCCGCGCGAGTGATGTTGACGTTCACCTGTCCATCGGTATCGATCCAGTACCACAGGGTAGGTTCGAACGTCTGCCCAGCAGCCTTGATGGGCGCCCCATCAGCTGCCACGGGGTTCATGGCTGCCTGAGTCGCCAGAGGGAATCCAAAGGCTGCGCCCGTGGCTGCCATGGAAATCAGGAAGCCACGACGTGTCATGTCGGGCTGAGTCTGGTTCTTCTGTCGCAGTTTATCGATGATCATTCGCTGATTGTCTCCTTGTTGGCAGAGGCAGCCTGACGAACAGCGCTACGAATGCGGGGGTAGGTCATGCAGCGACAGAGATTGCCGGTCATGACGGCGTCGATGTCCTCATCGCTCGGGTTCGGGATATCCTTCAACAGGGCCGCGGCCTGCATGATCTGACCCGATTGGCAGTAACCACATTGTGGAACGCGCAGGTCATTCCAGGCAATCTGCACCGGGTGCTGGCCATCGGTGTCAAGCCCCTCGATCGTGGTTATGTCAGTCCCTTCCACTTCCGACAGGGGCGTTATGCAGGAACGAGTGGCCCGGCCACCGACGTGGACCGTACAGGCGCCACACATGCCGATTCCGCAACCGAATTTGGTTCCTGTCAGTCCTATTTCATCCCGGATTGCCCAGAGCAACGGCGTGGCGGGGTCGGCATCAATGCTGACATCCTGCCCATTAATCTTGAAGTTGATCATCATTGTTCCTGTTGTATTCAGTGGGCTCGAATGGCCGATACGGCGTCGCTGAGGTCTGACCATTCCTGCTTGTCGGTACGTGAGCGACGCAGGTAGGCTGCAATCGAGGCGACCTCCTGATCGTCGAGGGCATTGCGAAAGCCGGGCATGACAATGCCGGGAAGGCCTTCTTCGTTACCCACACCGTCGAGTATCACGTGGATCAGGTTGTCCGGTTCGTCAAGTCGAGTGGCGGAGTTGACTCCCAGGTCGGGCCGCCCCAGCTCGATCTGTTCACCGTTGTAATGACAGGAAGCGCAGGCTGTCAGATAAAGCCGCTCTCCCTGATCCTGACGGTAAGTCTTCTGCGGTTTGCCCTTTGCCAGGCTGGCCGCAATGATTCCCGCGGTATCCTCGGCGCTTGCCGGTACGCCTGCCTGTTCAGCGAGATAGATACCGATGGCTTGCAGGTCGCTATCGGACAATTCCCGGATGCCAGCGTGCACGACAGGTCCCATCGGGCCTGCGGCAATACCATGTGCTCGTGTACCACCGGCCTTCAGATACTCACTGTAGTCCTGCGCTGTCCAGCGAATGGCGGCGTTGTTCTTCTCGTTCAGAGCCGGGGCAATCCAGCGATCTATGGCGGCTCCGTCGAAGCTTGCGCTGTCGATCTCGGCGCCCAGTGCATTGCGCGGCGTATGACAGGCTCCACAGTGTGCGACACCCTCGACCAGATAGGCACCACGGTTCCATTCGTCTGACTGACTGGTGTCGGTTTCGTATTTTCCAGAGTCCACGAACAGCAGCTTCCAGCCAGCTTGCAGGAACCGTTGATCAAGCGGGAAGGGCAGCTCGTTTTCCTTCTGTGTGGATTGCACTGGCGGGACCTCACTCATGATGTAGGCATAGATATCATCCACATCCTGGTCACTCATCAACGTGAAATGGTTGTAGGGAAAAGCCGGGAACAGGTGCTTGCCCTCACGATCGACGCCTTCATGCATGGCGCGCCTGAAGGCCTCGGCTGACCAGTCGCCGATGCCGAATTCCGGGTCCGGGGTGATGTTGGTTGAATACAGGGTGCCAAAACCGGTTTCCATCGGATAGTTGCCGGCCCACGGCTCGCCACCTTGTGCGGTGTGACAGGTTGCACAATAGCCCGCTGCTGCCAGCACGCGGCCACGTTCCACAGATGCGGTATCGAATTCCTGCACGCTATCGGCTGAGATGGCTTCTATTTCCGGGCTGTACGCGTAGACGGCAAACGCCCCCATCGCCAGTACCGCCAATGCGGTCACACTGACAAGAATGGTTCTGATCATTAAACAGGTGTTCCTTGATTGGGTTGGTGGTGGTGGTCGGTCTGGCGTGTGAGCGCCTCACTCCGGAGGAAGGCAGGTCGGCCTCTTCGGTCAATACGCATCATGGGTGGAGGATTATCCGGTACCGGAGCCAGGTGAAGACGGCGTTGACAGATCTACAAAAATGCCGTGTGGTCAGTGGTGACTTTTGCCAGTAGCGATGCAGCAGCTCACCTTGCCGGTATGATCCGCAGGGCGCAGAGGGTAGCCTGTCTTCGCTTGTTGTGTCGCACTAACACTTGTGCGCAGCGGTCAATCTTGTGCGTGCCGTGACAGTCCATATGCTTGGCGGCTTCATGTCCTGCAAGTGGAGGCTGTCTGGCAATCGTCATTGCTGCACCAGACACATTCTCCCCAACAGACTCTATCGGGAATTCATGCAAGCATCATTCAAGGCCTATACAGAGTCGTCTCTGGTTCTGCGTATCACCGTTGCATTGGTACTGGGGATTCTTGCGGGACTGTTTGCCGGACAATCCGTTGTCGACTGGTTCGCACCCTTCGGTGAGCTGCTGTTGAGGCTGCTGAAATTCTTGATCGTGCCGATTGTGCTGTTCACCCTTATCTCAGGTGTCAACCAGGGCGACACCGCTGGTGTCGGACGACTGGGGAAGAAGACTGTTCTGTGGTATCTGTTGTCCACGGCAGTTGCCATGATCGTTGGTATCGCCGTGGCGAGCCTGTTGTCTCCGGGCACTGGCATGCAGCTGGATAACGCGGCAGCCGTCGAGGTGAACGCTCAGGCCAGTATCGTGCAGGTTGTACTCAGCATCGTACCGGACAATCTGTTTGCAGCCTTTGCGCAGATGAACATGCTTGGCATCATCTTCACGGCGGTGACGTTCGGCCTTGCGCTCCTGAAGCTGCGCGAATCCCCGGTGCATGGCGATGCGGCCAGACAGGTTCTGAAGGTGGTCGAGGGGCTCAACGAAGCCACGATGTTGATCATGCGCGCCGTGTTGCATTACCTGCCCATCGGGATATTTGCCATCGTGGCCGGTACGGTTGCACAGCAGGGCACCGCCACCATCACCTCGCTGGCAGGCATGGTCATGGTTCTGTATGTCGCGCTTTTCGTGCATGCTGGTCTTTATGGACTGGCCATGCTGATGTCAGGTGCCAATCTCGGACATTTCATTCGCCATGCTCGAACGCCAGTGGTGACAGCCTTCGCCACGCAGAGCAGTTCGGGTTCCTTGCCGGTGAGCCTGAATGCGGCCAGCAACATGGGCATCTCTCATCGCGTCTACAGCTTCATTCTGCCTCTGGGAGCCACGATCAACATGGATGGTGCGGCAATCCGGATAGCCATATCGGCGGTCTTTGCCGCCAATGTCATCGGGGTACCGTTGGATCTGATGCAGATGGTGCAGATTGTCATTGTCGGAACACTGGCAACCATCGGTACTGCCGGTGTGCCCGGTGCCGGCATCATCATGATCGCGACCGTTTTCGCTCAGGTGGGTTTGCCGATCGAGACGGTTGCGCTGCTCACGGCAATCGATGCGCTGGTGGGTATGGGAGCCACTGCCCTGAATGTCACTGGAGATCTTGTGGGAGCCACGATCATCAGTCGCAGTGAAGCTGATGAGTCAGAGGATGCGGCGTTGCCTGCGTCAAGCCCGGCTTGACAGTTCAGCTCTTCGACGGATCGTCCAGTGCCTCGAGTTCAGTCAACAGATCGATCAGATGCTCGTATTTTTCTTCCCCCAGCGCCTGCTTGAACGAGGCTGATATCTCGGCAGCTCTTTCGATATTGGCCTGAATGAGTTGCTGGCCCTTGGCGGTGATGGCCAGCGTCAACCGCCGTCGGTCATGCGTGTTGGCGGTGCGGGAGATATAGCCCTTCTCAAGCATGGACTGTGATATGCGCGTCAGGCTGGGTGAGAGCAGACACGCCTTCTGCGCCAGGTGGGTGGAGTCCTGCGGCCCGCATTCGGACAGTATGCGCAAGACACGCCATTGCTGTTCGGTGATGTCGGTTCGGGACAGCATCTCGCGGAAGGGTGCCATGACCTTCTCGCGTGCCCGCAGAAGGGCGATCGGTAACGAGCGCGCGACGGACGGTAGCTCGGGAGTGCTTGAATTCGTCTTTTCCGTGTTCATTCCATTGGCCCAGCTTGTCAGGCGGTGTCTGTCGCGGCGTGCTCAGGTCGACGCACGCCGTGGATCTGGCGATGATATCTGACAGGTCCGCACTTTCTGTCGCGATATCTTCAGATGTGTCTATCAGCTGCACCGTCACCGGGCAAAGGTGTTCTCACTGCGTGTCCTTCGAGGTTACATGCAGGGCGAAGCGATTCAGAATTGCCTGCCAGCCATCACGTTGCAGTTCGGCGGGGTGGCTGGGGTCGGCATCGAAGGTTTCCCGTACGGTTACACCATCGGCATGGGACAGGAATTCAACGAGTAGCGTTCGCTCGCCGAAGGATGCCTCGATCAAGCTCATCGGTTCCACGCGGGTATAGGTTCCGGCGAAATCGAAGCCGACACTGCCATCTCGCGCTTCCATGCGCGACGAGAACTGGCCACCCACACGCAGGTCGACTTCTGCGCGCGTCGTCTGCCAATCATCGGAAGCGGCGTTCCACTGGACGATCTCCTGTGGTGTCGTCCAGGCATGCCAGACAGATTCCAGAGGTGCACTGACGAGTGTTTCTACAGATATCTTCATGGGTGTCGGGCTCAGGTCTCTGTGCGTCTCATCTGGAACAATAGCAGCTTGATTCCCAGTCGTACAATCGACGCGCAAGGTGCGGGTCGCAAGATCCCGGAATTGGGAAACCAGCCTGGCAAGAGACGTCAAACCGCGGGTGGTGGTGTGGGCGCCAGCAAGGCCATACAGCTCGTCATCGCTGTCTGCAATCTGGCGCTCGACTCCTGCTCGTTCCCTTTGTCTGTGAGTCGCGACAGGTAACAATCAATGATCACATCTCGAGTCAAGGAATTGCTGGCGCAGAGGACACCCGGCCATGCGTTGGCCCAGCCGTTCTACAATGACCCCGAGATCTTTCGTGCGGACATGGACACCATCTTCTACAAGGAGTGGTTGTTCGCGATTGCTGCCTGTGAGCTGGAGAAGGCGGGGAGTTATGTCACTCACCAGATTGGTGCCTATGGCATCATCATCGTGCGTGGCAGTGATGGTCAGATCCGCGCATTTCACAATACCTGTCGTCATCGCGGTTCCGTGTTGTGCAAGGCCGACAAGGGCAATGTGCCCAAGCTTGTCTGTCCTTATCATCAGTGGACCTACGAACTGGATGGCAAGCTCATCTGGGCACGGGACATGGGAGCGAACTTCGATGCCTCGGCCTTCGGCTTGCGGCCGGTGCACTGTCGGGAGGTGGCGGGACTGATCTACATCTGTCTGGCCCATACGGCACCGGATTTCGAGGCCTTTGCCGAACTCGTTCGTCCCTATCTCGAGCCGCACGAGCTGAACAATGCCAAGGTTGCGGTGGAAACCAGTATCGTGGAAAACGGCAATTGGAAACTGGTCTGGGAAAACAACCGCGAGTGTTATCACTGTGGCGGCAACCATCCGGGCTTGTGTCGATCCTTCCCGGAAGACCCGGTCATTACCGGAGGCGCTGCCGCCAGCATTCCGGAGCATGTTCAGCAGCATTACGATCGTATGGCGGCTCAGGGGCTGCCTTCACAATTCAGCATGGGGCCAGACTTCCAGTATCGTGTGGCGCGCATGCCGTTGTTGCCCGGTGCCAAGAGTTTCACCATGGATCTGAAGCCGGCGGTCAGTCGACAGCTGGGTCGTGTCAGTGATGATTCAGCCGGTACCTTGTTGAAGTATCACTATCCGAGTACGTGGAATCATTTTCTGCCAGATCATGCAACCCTGTTTCGCGTGACGCCATTGAGTCCGACCGAGACACAGGTGACAACCAAGTGGCTGGTCCACAAGGATGCGGTGGAAGGCCGGGATTATGATGTGCAGCGTTTGTCTGAAGTCTGGAATGCCACCAATGACGAAGACAGACGTGTGGTGGAAGACAATCAGAGGGGAATCAATTCACCTGCCTACGAGCCCGGGCCCTATTCCCCGGTCCACGAAGAGAGTGTCATGGAATTTGTCGAGTGGTATATGCGAACAATGACCCGACAGTCCACTGCACTGATCATGGAAGTGGCTTGAACTCATGAATGAACTTGTCGATGTCAGTCGCCAGTCGACCTGGAAGGACTCGGAAGAGCTGGAATGTGTCTCCGTCATCCCGGAGGTTCCCAACACTGCCAGCTTTACCTTCCGTGCTGCCTCGGGTGCCCTGTTCGACTTCCAACCGGGCCAGTTTCTGACACTCGAGTTGCCGTTACCCGATGGCGTCATCCATCGGACCTATACAATCTCGTCCTCTCCATCGCGACCCCGGTCCGTTACCATTACCGTCAAGGCGCAACCCGACAGCATGGGTACTCGTTGGATGCTGGACAATCTGGTGCCCGGTATGCGCATCAGAGTCATGGGGCCTGCAGGTCAATTCACTCACCTGAACTACCCGGCTGAAAAATATCTGTTCATTTCTGCCGGTTCGGGTATCACACCGATGATGTCCATGACGACCTGGATGTTCGACCACGGTTCGGAACCCGATATCGTCTTCGTCAATTGCGCCCGGCGTCCTTCAGAAATCCTGTTTCGCAACCAGCTGGAACACATGGCGACCCGATTACCGGGGCTCTACGTCAAATGGGTTATCGAGGAACCTGAGCGATTTCTGCCCTGGACAGGTTTTCAAGGACGCTTCAATCAGCTGATACTCGGTCTGGTAGCGTCGGATTATCTTGAGCGTGAGGTTTTCTGTTGCGGCCCCGAGCCTTTCATGCAGTCAGTGCGTGATGCATTGACGGGACTGGGCTACGACATGGATCGCTATCATCAGGAGAGCTTTCAGGCACCGGCTGCCACGGAAGCGGAGATTCCGGAACTGGATGATGTCATCCCGGATGCCAGTATCGATGCAGAAATCGTGTTCGCACAGGCGCAGCGGACAGAAGCCTGTACGCAGAACGATACCGTTCTGGCCGTCACGCGAGCCTCGGGTCTCAACATACCATCAGGCTGTACCTTCGGCGTCTGTGGTACCTGCAAGATCAGGAAGCTGGAGGGTGAAGTTCACATGGTGCACAACGGCGGTATATCGGAAGATGACATCGCCGCCGGTTACATTCTGGCCTGTTGTTCCTACCCGGTTGGCAGGGTGACCGTGGACGTATAGCTCAGTGAAAACAGCCGAGGGCCTGAGCCGGTCACTTATCACCGACGTGAATAGACCGGCATCCTCGGGCTGCAGGCTCTGATTATCACCTTGCTTTCCGATCGGCCAACTAGGTCTGGTGATCGAAGGTGATCAGTATCTCTCCGACACGAAATCCGAACTTTTTCATCACTGCGCGGTTGATCAGCACATCGTTCTGCAGGTACATCCAGTCATCGAGTTGTACACCCAGCGTCTTTCCCTTGTACGGGATGTTCAGGGTGTACTTCCAGTTCAATGCATTGCCACGACTGAAGCCCTTCGCCACACCATCGACATCGGCAGCCTGCCCCGAATACCGGCCGTCTTCCTCACGTTTTATTGTCCATATTCGCTGACTGACTTCACCGTCGTCGAACAGGAAGTCCTCGTCCAGCGTCAGTGTCTGTGTCTGTTCGTCCCAGCTTCCCTCGATCTGCACCTGAAAATAACGCATGGGGGCGCCGCTGCGATCCATGACAATGCCGTGTGCACGGGTCTGGCCGAGAAAATACTGCTCAACCAGAAAGCGCTGCTCAGTGACCGGTATGGAGTCAATCTTCATGGTGGAACAGGCGCTCACAAGCAGCGTCACCAGAAGGATCCCGCACAGACTCAGGCGTCTTGTCACTGGTCGTCGCATCAGACATTCCCCGATTGTCCGCCAACGAGTTTCTTGCGGATATCGGGGCGAGAGGTCTCTGGAGAGAGCCAGATTGACAGAAAGGAGACAGAGAACTCCGAGTCATCGATACCGCCTATTGGCTGGCCGTTGAACAGAAAACGATTGCCACCGCTGGCATCGACTTCGATACGCAAGGTGTCGTTCTCTCGGACATCCGGCCAGAGTTTTCGCAGTTCGTCCAACCAGGGCTGCATCTTCGAGTTCGGTATGTCCAGATTGCGCCATTGATCTGCCGTGGCTTCAATCAGATCGTCCTTGTCGATATTGCGGTAGTAGACGATCTCCAATGCCTGCGGGTAATCGTTGGCAGCATAGGTGCCGTCATCGGTCAGCAAAGTCACGTTATAGAGTTTGAAAAACGTCCAGCGCATGTCGCTGTTGCCAACCGGGTACCAGGACGACTGGTTGGCTGATACCGGACTGCCTGACACCAGCAGCAGCAAGGCAGAAAGTAGTGCGTATTTCATGTTGATCCCCTGGATGTTGACTGTTCGAAGGTGGTCAGCCGGGTGCTCCGGGGCTGGATGACACCCACGACAGGCCATTTACAATCACTACGATGGCCGTGAGAAAGCGGATTACAAGCAGGCGTGATACACGTTGGCACGTACCGGCGTCGTGATCTGGTGCACGCCGGGAGTCTGTCGATGTCGACTGCAGCTTCCGTGCAGCGGCGCCGTGAATGTCCGTATTACGTGCACGGTTGATCGCTACAGTGGACTGCCTGTCGCCATGAGTCCGTCTGAGTTCAAGGTGCTGCTTGGCCTGGGCCAGAGGTGGATCTGACAGCGGCAGCTGCCTGTCCGAATGTAACCCCGGACGCCTTGCGCAAGGCACTGTCCAGGACTCCCGGGCAGTATGTCTGTTGTGTTAATGTTTCCACGAACGGTCTCGTTCAGGCTGGCGCCGGACCAGGCTCTCTCAACGATAGAACTCAAGGATATGAACGCATGAAGCCAGCATCCCGGTGGATGATCACCGTTGCAGCCGTGACCCTCAGCGCCTGCGCAACCACAACCCCTGAAGCACCCGACACCAGCATGAGTTTCTTCGTCACCAGTGTCAATCCGGGTAACGGTGCGGACCTGGGTGGTCTGGCTGGAGCCGACGCCTATTGTTCCGACTTGGCAGACAGTGTGGGTGTAACGGGCAAGACCTGGAAGGCCTATCTGTCCTCCAGTACGGAAAACGCCCGTGATCGCATCGGATCCGGTCCCTGGTACAACGCTGATGGTGCGCTGGTGGCGAGCAGCGTTGATGAGCTGCTCGGCGACAGCAACAATCTGACGAAACAGACGGCTGTCAGTGAGAGTGGTGACGTCATCAATGGCCGTGGCGACGAACCCAACCGCCACGATATTCTCACGGGGTCTGCGGCCAATGGACGTTCCACTGGCAGCACGTGTGAAGACTGGACGAGCAGCGGCGAGGGTACGGCCACGGTCGGACATCACGATCGCACCGGTGGTGGGGATGACCCGACATCCTGGAGCTCGGCACATGGTTCTCGTGGTTGCAGCATCGAAGCCCTGCAAGCCACTGGCGGTGACGGACTTTTCTACTGTTTCGCGCAGTAACTCCCTGCCAGTTCTCGGGTCAGTCGATCAAGTCTGAGCCATCATCGGGCTCACTTCGGCCTCAGCCCTGTCTGCCAGCCGGGCTCTGATCGGGCCCGGTCTCGTGCATGTCGTTCATCAACGAGGCCGGGTATTCAACCACGACGATATCGAGCGGCTCTCCGCGTCCACGTACGTGAACGGTATGCTCTGGCAGCGCGTGTTGCTGATAGCCGGCATGTCGCAGAGCCACTTCCGAGACGATGAGTCCGGTGTTGTATTCCTTGGTCAACGCTTCCAGCCTGGCCGTGATATTGATATTGTCGCCAAGCGCAGACACGGTCGGTGAATCGGGTGGACCCATGGTGCCGACGATGGCGTCACCGCAATGTATGCCAATACCGACCCTGAGTGGCTCTTCCAGTTCATCGGCCAGCCATTGGTTGAGTTGTTCCATTCTGTTCTGAATCTGCACTGCTCCCTCGAGTGCCTTGCGACAACCCCTGGCCAGATCACCATCCAGGCCGTACAAGGCCATCAGGCCATCGCCGTTGAAGGTGGCGTAGTGGCCATCCGTTGCGCGCAATGCTTCGTCCAGCTGGATGAAGAACTGGTTGAGTATGAAGACGACATCGTAGGGGAGTTTCTGTTCGCCCAGTCGTGTAGAGCCGCGCAGGTCCACGAACATGCAGGCAATCTTCTGCTCATGGCCCATCACGCCTGCGGACAGGCGCGCGGCGGGAGCCGAATCATTGGCTTGCAGCAGTGGGGTAATGGTGATGTCCCGCTGTGGTCGAAGTTGACAGGCGAGACGCACATTGGGTCCGGCTCTGACCCGCTGCAGGGCTCGGCTTTCCAGTTCATCAGGCTCTGGCAGCGTCTGGTCGACATCGACAAGGCGCACACGGCAGGTCGTGCAACGGCCACGGCCACCGCAGATGGCCGTATGCGGTATTCCGGCTTCACGCAGCGTTTCCAGAATGGTCTGTCCCTTTCTGGCCGGCAATTGTCGGCCACTGGGCGTGTGTGTAATGAAGTAGCCGCCGCGCTTTCGATCCCGGCGGGAGCGATGGGTTCGAAGAATCAGCACGCCCAGCAGCAGCAACGCAAACAGCCAGAGCAGTGATTTCTCAAGCTGGCCGAGCAGCTCGACCCTGGCGGGGTCTGCGCCATTCATCGCCTGCCGGTATTCGAGCAGCGCGGCAGTATCGGCAGGCAACTGCAGGCTCTCCAGTCCGGCTCGCAGGAAACCGAGTCCTGCCAGCAGCGGCAAGATGAGGCACAGGGGGTAGAGCACGGGTATCCATCGCGAATACCCTCGCTTGTGGCGTAACCAGTAATGAATACCGATGGACATATGCGTCCAGACAAGGATCAGCAACAGATATTGTCGCAAGACACCGGAGGGGTGACTCCACAGCGCGTGTACGACCACCGTGTAATTCTTGTAGACGCCGAGGATCTCGTAGCTTCCGCGGGTGCCGGCAACATGCGCGAACAACAGGATGGGCAGTGCCAGTGCCATGCCGAACTGAGTCAGATTCCAGGCAGGCAGGCGCAGGCTGCGTCGTCGGTACAGGGAGACGAACATCAGGCCGATGTGCAGGGTGAAGGCGGTGTACAGCAGCAGCTTGGTGGCAGTCGTTGACCAGAAAGCAGCCAGAGCGTTGCCCATGGCGTCCATGGCGGACAGGGAGAAGATGCCCAGGCCGGCGTTGAGCAGGTGCAGGCAAAGAAAGAATGCGATGATCAGTCCGCTGGAGAGTCGCAGGCGATGTTCCTGTTTCGAGTTCACTGGCTCTCCAGCATGGCAATGACCTCTCGTGCAGGGATACGGGACAAACGCAGGTTCATGATGACAGATTGCCGCCCGGCTTGGGAAGTGTGGTTTACAGGCATGGGGTCAGGCGCCCTGCAGAGACTGGCAGTGGGCAAGCCAGCTTGTCGGCGGAGCCGTTCGTGCCTCATGTTGACAATGCAGAGGCAGGTCGGCAGTATTCCCCGGAAATTCATGGCCCACAGACGCAAGTCTGACGCCTGCCCGAGGGAATGATCGATGCACGCCAGGACATCCGGACACAGCACACACGATGCTTCCGAGGATGATCGTAATCGCGATATCAGGATTTACGTCAATGGCGACATCGTTCACCGGGATGAAGCCAAGGTATCTGTGTATGACGCCGGCTTCATGCTGGGAGATGGCATGTGGGAGGGGATGCGGCTCTACAACGGCACGTGGGCGTTCTTCGATGAGCACATGGATCGCTTCTTCAACTCCTGTAAGGCCGTGTCACTCGATGTCGGCATGGACAGGAAGGGCATTCTTGACGCCTTGACTCAGACTGCTGCGGCCAATGGCATGACCAACGATGTCCACTGTCGGCTCATGCTCACACGTGGCATCAAGGACAAGCCATTTCAGCATCCGAAGCTCAGCACCAGCGGGTCGACTCTGGTAATCATCATGGAGCATTCGAAACCGGCAAGTAGTCTGCAGAGCGCCGGGATCACCCTGGCCACCGTGCCTCAGGTGCGGGGGCTGCCGATGAGTCAGGACGCCAAGTTCAACAGCCATTCCAAACTCAACTGTGTCATCGCCTGTCTGCAGGCAGAGCAGGCAGGTGCCGACGAAGGTCTGATGCTCGATCCCCACGGCTTTGTCAATACAACCAATGCCTGCAATTTTTTCGTGGTGCGGCGCGGCGAAGTCTGGACATCGACACCGGACTACTGCATGAATGGCGTGACGCGACAGAAGGTCATCGATCTGTGTCGGGCGAACGACATCCCTGTTTTCGAAAAACACTATTCACTCTATGAGGCCTATGGAGCCGACGAGGCCTTTCTCACTGGCACCTTCGGTGCGCAAACCCCGGTTGCCTCGATTGATGGCAAGGCCATTGGCAATGGTGAACGGCCGATGACGGCCCGGATACAGACTCTGTACAAGGCGTTGATCAGGGAAAATACCGGAGCCGATCTGAGGTGAGCTGATCAGGCGACGAAGGCTTGCCACCCGATATGGTTGTGGCGCTCCTGTCGAGGGGCTGTGCCAGCTTGCCCCAGTTGCTCCCGATGTACCCTGGCTCCAGCATCACTGTTGGGACAAGGCCGGTGTGGCTGTCATGCCCTGCACTAAAGCAGTCAATACTGTGTCAGTCTTTGCCTGACAATATTGCCTGAGAGACTTCATGGAAACGATTGCCG
The DNA here is from genome assembly GCA_947499955.1 of uncultured Granulosicoccus sp. Taxonomy (GTDB): domain Bacteria; phylum Pseudomonadota; class Gammaproteobacteria; order Granulosicoccales; family Granulosicoccaceae; genus Granulosicoccus. The sequence continues at coordinate 179,184 of CANMQI010000003.1, read as the reverse complement.
ACGATCTGGTTACGATGGTTCGCGTACCGCTTGCCGACGATCATGTTGCTGCAATGCGCGACGCAGGTAAGTGCAGCTGGGTTGAGGCGGGCGATTGGCTGGTGGAGCAGGGCGCGCCGATAGACCGGTTCTGGTTTGTCGAATCCGGTGAAATCGAGATCATCGATCCGGCCAGTGGAGAACGCTATGGGCAGGCGACCCTGGGTCCGGGACAGTACCTGGGTGAGATCTCCTTTCTCAATGGTGGCAATCACATGCTCGGCGCTCGAGCGGTGTGCCGGAGCCGCATGATCGGTGTGCCGAGATCGAGCATGTTCGAGCTCATGAGCCGCATGCCGGAGTTGAGCGATCGTATCATCACGGTATTCGCAGCCCGTCGTCGTCGGTTTCTCGAAGCGAACGACATCGGCCTGACCCTGATAGGGGCCGAGGCTGATCGCGACGTCAGACAGATCGAAGCTCTGGCGCATCGTAGCCGACTACCGGTGCGTTCCCTGGCCATTGGCGATCCGGCCGCCGAACAGCTGTCTGCGATGTGTGGTGTCAGCGCAGAGCAGGCGGTGGTCATCGTCGGCAAGAACCAGGTGGTCACCGACCCCACACCCAGAAAGATTGCCGACCTGCTGGGTCTGGGACTGAATGTGGGCAGGGACGAGGTCATCGATGTGGTCATCGTCGGCGCGGGCCCGGCAGGTGTTGCTGCGGGTGTCTATGCCGGCGCCGAAGGGCTGGTGGCGCTCGTCATCGAAAGCCTGGCCGTTGGTGGTCAGGCCGGGGCGTCGAGTCGTATCGAGAACTACATGGGCTTCATGACCGGCATTTCCGGTGCTGACCTCGTCTGGCGCGGCGAGGTTCAGGCCTTGAAGTTCGGCACAAGATTTACCTTGCCACGGCGTGCGGTGTCGTTGAAGCAAGGCGCTGACAAACTGTTCAGCGTGGAGCTGGAAGAGGAGCGCAGCGTCAACGCACGCGCGGTTATCATCGCCACCGGTGTCCAGTATCGAAGCCTGGGCATCCCGAATCTGGATCGACTGGAAGGCTCTGGCATCTTCTATGCTGCGACGGACAGCGAATCTCGCTGGTGCCGGGAGACAGAAGTCGTGGTCATCGGTGGAGGCAACTCTGCCGGACAGGCCGCCATGTTCCTGTCGCGTACGTCCGATCACGTACATCTGTTTGTCAGAAGTACCACCCTTGCCCTGTCCATGTCCGACTATCTGTCGCGACGCCTGGAGAGCGACCCTGCCATCACCATTCACTATGAGACGGAAATGACCGGTGTTCACGGGAAGGACTATCTGGCAGCCATTGACGTTGTACATCGGCCCTCCGGCAAGATGCGGCAGCTGAAGACTCGTGGCGTATTCATCATGGTGGGCGCCGCGCCGAACACACAATGGCTCAATGGTTGCGTAGAGCTGGACGACAAGGGCTATGTACTCAGTGGAGCCGAAGTGGGAAAATCGAATGCCTATGAAACTTCACACGATGGCATCTTCGTCGTGGGCGATGTTCGATCCGGTTCCGTCAAACGTGTCGCTTCGGCTGTCGGCGAGGGCTCGGTCGTTATTTCCAGTGTCTGGCAGTATGTCGATTCGTTGAGACAGTCATGAATCGTGTTCATCAAGAACAGGTTACAGCGGGAGTTTTCGGTGTTTAGACTGTGTCGTTGCCTGCCGTTATATGCAACTGATTCCTTGCGCCAAGTACCATTTTCAAAGCAAGGCAGGTTAAGATACAGTTTGTCCCATCCAAGCGCAGCTCGATTCCGCCGCGGGTCGTGCAGCATCAACACACCACGATTTACCATGAGGAGCATCTCTTTGCCAATCTGGGGTCTAGTGCTGCGTTGCTCTACCTACCGAGGCGAGCAACCATGAGTTCGATACGTATCGAGAAGGGTCTTGATCTGCCTCTTGACGGCAAGCCCGAACAAACAATACACGACGCGAATCCGGTGTCTACAGTCGCTCTGACAGGCCGCGACTATCTGGGTCTACGTCCTACCATGAAGGTGGCAGAGGGGGATCGTGTCACTCTCGGTCAACCATTGTTCACCGCCAAGCACGATGCCGCTGTCAATTTCACGGCACCGGGGTCCGGTGTTGTCGAGTCCATCCATCGAGGGGCTCGCCGGGTATTGCAATCGGTTGTCATCAAGCTTGACGCCGATGAAGAAAGCCCGTCGCTGACAGACGCTGTCTCATCAGACGATCTGTTCAAGCTGGAGCCACAATTCGTTCGCGAGACCCTGTGCCGCACCGGCCTCTGGACCTCGTTCCGAACTCGTCCATACAGCAGGATACCGCATTCGGAATCCACGCCCGATGCGATCTTCGTAACAGCCATGGATACGAATCCACTGGCGGCCGATCCGCAGGTCATCATCGCCGAGCAGGCAGACGCCTTCAGCGATGGTCTGCAAGTGCTGACCAAGCTCACCGAAGGCAAGGTCCATGTCTGCAAGGCGGCGGGCGCTGAGATACCGGTACCGCAGAACCTGCCATCGACGCATGGTCAGGGCATTCACAGCAGCGAATTTGCCGGGCCTCATCCGGCCGGGTTGCCGGGTACGCATATTCATCATCTGCATCCGGTCAACGAGACACGCACCGTATGGCACCTCGGTTATCAGGATGTCATTGCCATTGGCAAGTTGTTCACGACGGGCAAGCTCTGGATGGAACGTGTCATTGCGCTGGGTGGACCGGTCGTTCTCGAACCACGATTGCTGCGAACCCGTGTCGGTGCCAGCACGGAGGAACTGGTGGCAGATTCACTGGAGAAAACGGAGTGCCGAATCATTACCGGTTCCGTGCTCTCCGGTCGTCGAGCTGCCAACCAGACGGCCTTCCTGGGGCGTTACCACACACAATTGTCAGTACTGGCAGAAGGGCGCAAGCGCGAGTTGCTGGGATGGATCAATCCGGCCAGCAACAAATTCTCCATTACCAATGTGCTGTTCTCCAGTTTCAAGCGAGATGATGCCGACTTCGAGTTCCATACGTCCACCAATGGCAGTCCACGCGCCATGGTACCCACCGGTAACTATGAGCGTGTCATGCCGCTGGACATCCTGCCGACGCAATTACTGCGTTCCCTGCTGGTGAGTGACACTGACATGGCGCAGAAGCTGGGTTGTCTCGAACTTGACGAAGAGGATCTCGCCCTGTGCGCCTTCGTGTGTTCCGGCAAATACGACTACGGCCCGGTTCTGCGCAGCAACCTCGAACAAATCGAGAAGGAAGGCTAATACTATGTCACCGATGCGACGCTGGCTGGACCGCGTACACCCGCTCTTCGCCAAGGGTGGTCAGTACGAGAAGTACTATGCCTTGTATGAGATGGTGGATACATTCCTGTATACACCGTCGGACGTCACCCGCACCTCACCTCATGTACGTGACGCCATCGACCTGAAAAGGGTCATGAGTTATGTCGTGCTCGCCACCTTGCCGTGCATCTTTGCCGGTTTGTGGAATGTCGGCTATCAGGCCAATCTGGCCATGGCCGATATGGGCGTTGCCAGCGCCGAAGGCTGGCGCGGTGCTGCGCTTGGTTTGCTGGGTGTCGATTACGACCCCTCGAGCCTCTATGACAGCTTTCTGCACGGCTTGATGTACTTCCTGCCGATCTACATCGTCACGCTGATGGCAGGTGGTTTCTGGGAAGTCACCTTTGCTGCCGTACGCAACCATGAAGTGAACGAAGGTTTTCTCGTCACGTCCATGCTGTACGCGCTGATACTGCCACCGACCGTGCCATTGTGGCAGGCGGCACTGGGCATCTCCTTTGGTGTCGTGATCGGCAAGGAAGTGTTTGGCGGAACCGGCAAGAACTTTCTCAACCCGGCACTGACAGGGCGTGCGTTTCTGTTCTTCGCCTATCCCGCTCAGATGTCAGGTGATGCTGTCTGGACAGCGGTAGACGGTTTCAGTGGTGCCACGGCCTTGAGTCTGGGTGCGCAGGGCGGAATGGACGCTATCCGCGAAGGCGGTATCGAATGGATGGATGCCTTCTTCGGCTCCATACAGGGCTCCATCGGTGCAACCTCCACGCTGGCCTGTCTGCTGGGGGCTGCGTTCCTCATCTATACCCGTATTGCATCGTGGCGAATCATTCTGGGTGTCTTTCTCGGCATGGTCGGTACCAGCATGTTACTCAACCTGATTGGCAGCGATACCAACCCGATGTTCGGCATGCCCTGGTATTGGCATCTCGTTGTGGGTGGTTTTGCGTTCGGCATGGTCTTCATGGCAACTGACCCGGTCAGTGCCTCGATGACCAATACGGGGCGCTGGATATTCGGTGCGCTGATCGGTTTCATGACCGTGATCATCCGCGTTGTGAATCCGGCCTACCCGGAGGGCATCATGCTGGCGATCCTGTTCGCCAACCTGGTAGCGCCGCTGATTGACTACGGCGTCATTCAGGCCAATATCCGTCGTCGCATGAGACGCACAGGGGTGGCAAGTTGAACAATCCAATCGATAAATCGCCAGAGGAAAAACAGGACGCCCCTGATCCACAACAGGTGGTGCGCCGTGATGATCTGGCCGGTAAGCAGGCGCCCGCAGGGGCGCCCGCAGGGGCGCCCGCAGGGGTGCCCGCGGGCAACGGTCTGATGGGGCAGTTCAAGGCGGTGATGGCCTTGCCCAATGACAGCACCAAGAAGACGCTGGCTGTGGCTCTGGTCATGTGTCTGGCCTGTTCCATCGTCGTTGCCGGTGCCGCCGTGTTGTTGCGGCCCATGCAGAGCGAAAACGCGGCGCTTGACCGCAAACGCAATATCCTGGCAGTGGCCGGTTTGCTGCAGCCCGGTGACGATATCGAGGAGGCGTTTGCCAATGTGCAGCGACGCATGGTCGATCTGGAGACCGGAGAGTTCACCGACAAGTTCATGGACGTGGAGTACGACCAGTACATCGCGGCGCGTGACCCGGAACTCAGTGTCTCGATTCCCGGTGATGAAGATATCGCCGGCATCGGTCGCAAGGCCCGCTATTCGGAAGTCTATCTGGTCGGCGAGGGTGATGACTTCACCCAGATCATTCTGCCGGTCAACGGCCTCGGGCTCTGGTCCACGCTGTACGGTTTCGTGTCTCTGGACAGTGATCTCAAGACCATTCAGGGTCTGAAGTTCTACGATCATGCCGAAACCCCGGGTCTGGGCGGTGAAGTCGACAATCTGGACTGGCAGGCCAAGTGGAAAGGCAAGCTGGCCTATGACGAGACGGGTGAAGTGCGAATTCAGGTGATCAAGGGTGTTGTCGATGAGAAATCCGCCGATGCAGCCTTCAGTGTCGATGGCCTGGCGGGTGCCTCGCTGACCAGTCGCGGCGTGTCTCAACTGCTGCGTTTCTGGCTCGACGAGCAGGGCTTTGGCACCTTCCTCGAAAACCTCAGACAGCAAGGGGCATAATCATGGACGCGGATACGAAGAAAGTTGTCTTCGACCCATTGGTCGATAACAATCCGATCACACTACAGATACTGGGTATCTGTTCGGCACTGGCGGTCACGACGACGCTGGCAGCCTCCTTGCTGATGGCTGTGGCTCTGACCACGGTCGTGGCCTGTTCGAATGCCTCGATATCACTGATACGCAATCATGTGCCGTCCAGTATTCGTATCATCGTGCAGATGACCATCATTGCATCACTGGTCATCGTGGTGGATCAGCTGCTCAAGGCCTTTGCCTACGATGTGGCCAAATCACTGTCGGTGTTCGTGGGGCTGATCATCACCAACTGTATCGTGCTGGGTCGTGCTGAAGCGTTCGCCATGAAGAACCCACCCATGATCAGTATGCTCGATGGGCTGGGCAACGGACTGGGCTACAGTCTGGTCCTGATCATCGTCGGTACGGTTCGTGAGTTGTTCGGTTCGGGCACGTTGCTGGGTTACACCATATTGCCTTCCGTCAACGACGGTGGCTGGTACTACACCAATGGCATGATGTTGTTGCCACCCAGCGCGTTCTTCATCATCGGTCTGATGATCTGGGCCATTCGCAGCTGGAAGACAGCACAGGTTGAAAAGGCGGAATTCCGTATCAGCGACGCTCATAGCTCGGAGGTTCTCTGATGGAGGCTCTGCTAAGCCTTTTCGTCAAGTCGATATTCATCGAAAACCTGGCGTTATCGTTCTTCCTGGGAATGTGTACGTTTCTGGCGGTGTCCAAGAACATCGGGACGGCCATGGGTCTGGGTACCGCGGTCATTTTCGTCCAGGCCATCACGGTCCCGGCAAACAATCTGCTGTATCAGTACCTGTTGAGTGATGGCGCTCTGGCATGGATGGGTATGCCGGATGTCGATCTGAGCTTTCTGGGTCTGATCTGTTACATCGGTGTCATCGCGGCGCTGGTACAGATCCTGGAGATGTTGCTCGACAAGTACTTCCCGGCTCTGTACAACGCACTGGGTGTATTCCTGCCGCTGATAACCGTCAACTGCGCCATTCTCGGTGGCTCGCTGTTCATGGTGGAACGCGATTACGGATTCAGCGAAAGTGTGGTTTACGGGGTGGGTAGTGGCGCTGGTTGGGCGTTGGCAATCACCGCCCTGGCAGGTATACGAGAGAAGCTCAAATACAGTGATGTTCCGGCCGGCCTGCAAGGTCTGGGAATCACCTTTATCACTGCTGGCCTGATGTCTCTGGGTTTCATGGCATTTTCGGGTATTCAACTATGATGCCCAAGCGACTGCACAAGAGAAACATGAATGTGACTGTATTCGGACACACGGGGGCGTGCTGTCATGGTTGAGATTATCCTGGGAGTTGTCCTCTTCACCATCATCCTGCTGGTGCTTGTCGGCATCATTCTCGGCGCCAAATCGAAACTGGTCGCCAGCGGTAATGTGGATGTACTGATCAACGGCGAGAAGACCATCCACACACCCGTCGGCTCGAAGCTGTTGGGTGCACTGGCTGATGCCGAACTGTATGTGGCCTCGGCCTGTGGCGGTGGTGGTACCTGCGGCCAGTGCAAGGTCCGGGTGCTGGAAGGCGGCGGTTCCATCCTGCCGACCGAGACTGGTCATATCAACAAGCGGGAAGCGGCAGAAGGCGGCCGATTGTCCTGCCAGCTCACGGTCAAGCAGAACATGCGCATCGAAGTGCCCGAAGAGGTCTTCGGCGTGCGCAAGTGGGACTGTACCGTACGCTCCAACGACAACGTGGCAACCTTCATCAAGGAGCTGGTGCTGGAATTGCCAAAAGGCGAGACGGTTCCATTCCGTGCTGGTGGCTACATACAGATCGAGTGTCCGCCGCATCATGTGAAGTACAGTGAATTCGATGTGGAAGAAAAATTCCGTGAAGACTGGGATCGCTTCAACCTCTGGAAAATCGAGTCGAAGGTATCCGAGCCGGTAATGCGCGCCTACTCCATGGCGAACTATCCGGAAGAGGAAGGCATCATCATGTTGAATGTGCGAATCGCCTCGCCTCCACCGAGCCGAATCGACGATGTACCGGCAGGTGAGATGTCCTCCTGGATCTTCAACTTGAAACCCGGTGACAAGGCGACCATATCGGGTCCTTATGGTGAGTTCTTTGCCAAGGAGACCAGGAACGAAATGGTATTCATTGGTGGGGGTGCCGGTATGGCTCCGATGCGCTCACACATCTTCGATCAGCTGATGCGCGTACACACCGATCGCAAGATCAGTTTCTGGTACGGAGCTCGAAGCCTGCGTGAGACGTTCTATGCAGATCATTTCGACAGGCTGCAGGCCGAGAACGAGAATTTCCAATGGCATCTGGCATTGTCCGATCCATTGCCTGAAGACGAATGGACGGGTTATACCGGCTTCATTCATAATGTACTGCTCGAGAATTACCTTAAAAATCACCCCACACCCGAAGACTGCGAGTTTTACATGTGCGGACCACCGATGATGAACGCGGCGGTTATCGACATGCTCCACGAACTGGGTGTGGAAGACGAACACATCATGCTTGACGACTTCGGCGGCTGAGTCGATTACGAGGCAAATGAGAATTATGAACAGACGCAGCTTTTTGAAGTCATCCATGCTGATCGGCGGCGGCATCCTGTTACCGGCAGGTGTGTTGTCACTGGTTGGCAGAACTGGCACCGCCAGCACACCGGACCTGGCAGGGTTTGAAGGTCTGGTCATGGGCACGGGTTACAGTGTCCGGCTTGGTGGTTCCGTGAAAGAGGGCCTGGAGCAGGAAGTGCTCTCGGTACTTCGTGATGTCGATACCCATATGTCCACCTGGAAGGCCGATTCGGAACTGTCCAGACTGAACAGGAGTGTCGATGGCGACTGGCAATCCATGACGCCTGCCACGACGCGAGTCATTGCGCATGCCTTGCAGACCAGTGAGAGCACCAACGGTGCCTTCGATGCAACCGTCGGTCCTCTGGTTGATCTATGGGGATTCGGTGCTGGCAGCTCGACTGCCGGTGACGCCGCTGCTCGCGGACATCGCCCGGGTACGCAGTCCATCAGCCAGACCATGGCTCGTATCGGTCATGAGTACATCGACGTCGATCTCGACGCGAATGCCGTACGCAAGCGCAAGTCCGACATCGAACTGGATCTGTCCGGTATCGCCAAGGGTCATGCGGTCGATCGTGTCGCTGCTGTTCTGGGTGCCAATGGCGTTGAAAGCTACCTGGTCGAGGTCGGTGGTGAGCTGGCGGCCAAAGGTCGCAAACCCGACGGCAGTGCCTGGAAAGTGGCTATCGAAAAACCGGAAGCAGGACGGCGTGATGTATTCCGCGTCATCGACCTGGAAAACCGGGCAATTGCCACGTCCGGCGATTACCGCAATTTCTTCGACGACGGTGGGCAACGTTACTCTCATGCCATCGATCCGCGCACCGGCCAACCGGTTCACAACGGCCTGGCCTCGGTCAGCGTGGTTGCCGAATCCACCATGGCGGCGGACGCACTGTCCACTTCCCTGATGATCATGGGTGCCGATGATGCCATGGCGTTTGCAGAACAGCATGGCGTTGCCGCACAGCTGATACTGAAGTCAGGCTCTTCGCTGGCAGAGCGACACAGCTCGGCATTCGAAGCGTTGTACGGCTAACGATCACGATCGTCTGGAGAGACTTATGATGTCACTGTTCCTCGTCACGTTCGGCATTATGGCTCTGGCAATTGCCGGCATGGCCATCGGTGTCATCTTTGGTCGATCACCCATCGCGGGTAGCTGTGGCGGCTTGAATGCCGTCAACGGCTCCGGCGCCTGCCAGAGCTGCTCACGTCCCTGCAGCAGCAAGCGTGCTGCTGCCATGGCCAAGGGGGGATTCTGATGCTCAGGTCCATCAAGGTCAGTGATTACATGGCCGCCAGTCTGGTCACGTTCAATCCCGAAACGGAAATGCGCCTGGCGATCAGCCAGCTGGTCGAGAAGCGCATTTCCGGTGCTCCGGTGGTCGACGATCACGGTAATCTGGTTGGCATCCTGTCCGAGCAGGACTGCATGAAAGTCGCGCTGAGTGCTGGCTACCATGACGACTACGCCGGACATGTGAAGGACTACATGAGCAAGAAGGTGACAACCATCGATGCCGATACCAGCATTCTGGAGCTGGCTCAGCTGTTCATCGATTCGCCTTTTCGACGTTATCCGGTCATGCAGAACAATCGCTTGGTTGGACAGGTCAGTCGTCGGGATGTGCTACGAGCGCTGGAAGCCATATCCTGAGTATGCGGTCGCGCTGAATTCAGACTGTCCATGGCGCCGGCGCATCGGGGTCAATGCCCAGATCCTTGATAGCCTGCGCAATCAATCGAGGCTCTGCCTTTCCCTGACGCACCAGTGCTTCGATGGCAGCCAGTGCGATATGCTGCCGGTCGACTTCGAAGAAGCGACGCAGGGCCTGTCGATTGGCAGAGCGCCCGAATCCGTCGGTACCCAATACACTCATGCGCCCCTGAATGTAGGGCGCTATCTGCTGCGGGAAGGCACGAACGTAATCACTGGCGGCAATGACGGGCTCGTCACCGGGCAACAGGGTCTCCACATGACTCTTCTGCGTTGATGAGTGGATGCCCAGTCGATTGGCTCGCTCGACACTGGCGGCTTCTCGCGCCAGTTCGGTAAAGCTGGTGGCACTGAAGACATCACTGGCGATGCCATAGTTCTGCAGCAGGATGTCGGCCGCAGCAATCACTTCCATCAAAATGGTGCCGGAACCCAGCAGTCTGACCGTCGGTGTCTGACCCTGCGCAGAGCCGTGGCTTTGCAGGTGGTACAGGCCCTTGATGATGTCCGAGGAACGGCCCTCGGGTAGTGATCGCTGCGCGTAGTTTTCGTTCATCACGGTGATATAGAAAAACTCATCATGCCGCTCGTCCAGCATTCTCCGCATGCCGTACTCCATGATGACAGCCACCTCATGGGCGAAGGTCGGATCATAGGCTCGGCAATTGGGTATCGATGCCGCCAGCAGGTGGCTTGAGCCATCCTGATGCTGCAAGCCTTCACCCGATAGCGTGGTTCTGCCGGCCGTGGCTCCCAGCAGGAATCCTCGCGCACGTTGATCTGCCGCCGCCCAGATCAGGTCACCGACACGCTGGAATCCGAACATGGAATAGTAGATGTAGACCGGTAACAACTCGACGTCGTGTGCAGAGTAGGCCGTGGCCGCCGCCGTCCAGGAGCTGATGGCTCCGGCTTCGGTAATACCTTCTTCGAGTAGCTGCCCATCCCGGCTTTCCTTGTAATACAGCATGGACCCTGAGTCCTCGGGTTCATATAGCTGACCCTCGGGCGAGTAGATGCCTACCTGCCGAAACAGATTGTTCATGCCGAACGTGCGAGCTTCGTCGGCCACGATAGGGACCAGTCGTGGACCGAACTGTTTGTCACGCATCAACCCGGAGAGAATGCGTACTGCCGCCATGGTGGTGGACATCACCTTGTCCTCAGCGTCGAGGGCAAAGCCTGCATACTTGTCCAGCGCAGGGCGAGGCGGAATTGCTGTGCTGGCATTGAGGGCGCGCGCTGGCAGATAACCGCCGAGCGTCGCACGCCGCTCCTTCAGATAGCGTATTTCCGGACTGTTGTCATCAGGCTTGTAGAACTGCAAGTCCTCCACCTGTCTGTCGTTCAGTGGCAACTCGAAACGATCACGAAACTGCAACAGTGCCTCGATATCGAGTTTTTTCGCCTGATGCGCTGTCATGCGACTCTCTCCGGCGCCTCCCATGCCGTAGCCCTTCTTGGTCTTTGTCAGAATGACGGTTGGCTGGCCCTTGTGCGCCTTGGCAGCGGCAAAGGCTGCGTACAGTTTCCGGTAGTCATGGCCGCCGCGTTTCAGGCGATGAATCTGTTCATCCGACAGGTGACTGGCGAGGGCGGACAGCTCGGGATCGGTGTCGAAGAATTTCTGCCGGTTGTAGTCACCATCCTTGGAACCGAGGTTCTGATACTGGCCATCCACGGTCTGTGCGAAACGTCGCAACAGTGCATGGTTGTCGTCCCGCGCGAACAGATCATCCCATTCCGAACCCCACAGCACCTTGATGACGTTCCAGCCGGCACCGATGAACAGGGACTCGAGTTCCTGGATGATCTGGCCATTGCCGCGGACGGGGCCGTCAAGGCGCTGCAGATTGCAGTTGACGATGAAGGTCAGGTTGTCGAGCTTTTCCCTGGCGGCCAGTGTCAATCCGGCGATGGATTCCGGTTCATCCATTTCTCCGTCACCAAAGACCCCCCAGACATGTCGCTGACGGGTTTCCGCCAGCTTGCGTGCCTGCAGATAGCGCATGAAGCGCGCCTGATAGACCGCTGACAGCGGACCAATGCCCATGGAGCCAGTGGGCAGTTGCCAGTAGTTCTTCATCAACCAGGGGTGCGGGTAGGAACACAGTCCCTGTCCAGGCACTTCCTGTCGGTAACTAGCGATATCGGACTCGCTCAGGCGTCCCTCCAGAAAGGAGCGAGCATAGATGCCGGGTGCCGAGTGAGGCTGGAAATAGACCAGATCGCCCACGCCATGCTCGCTACTGGCCTTGAAAAAATGATTGAATCCCACTTCGAAGATCTCCGCTGCCGAGGCATACGAAGCGATGTGGCCGCCCAGTTCGCCGTAAGCTTTGTTAGCTCGGACGACCATGGCCAGTGCATTCCAGCGTATCAGGGTGTTGATGCGCTGTTCAATCTCCAGATCCCCTGGGTAAGGGGCCTGCTCGGAGACAGGAATGGTATTGCGGTAGGCCGAAAATGGCAGTCCCTGAACTGTCGCCCCCAGCAGACGCGCGCGTTCCTGTACACGAGACAGGACATAACGGGCGCGTTCAGGGCCGTCGGTTTCGGTCAGAGACTCCAGTGACTCGATCCATTCCGAGGTTTCGACCGGGTCCAGATCCTGAGGAGTACCAGACTGATCGTTGTTCATTGCAATGTATTCCGTGCAGATTCAATGAATAAATGATATCCGTGAATGAGCAGTGGAAAACGTCAAATGCACCCATGAATAGTGTTATCGATGGTGGTATTCGCTAATAATATGAACTATCCAGATTGATACTGCTAAGGTGTGTCATGGAAACCTCTCTGGACAAGATCGACAATCGTATTCTGGCGGAATTGCAGCGTAATGCGCGCTTGACCAATCAGGAGCTCAGCGAACGGGTGGGTCTGTCGCCGACGCCCTGTGCCAGACGGGTACGCAATCTGGAAAAGCTTGGCATCATCAAGGGCTACAGTGCCGATATCGATGAAACCAAGCTGGGCTTTGCCTTTACGGTGTTCGTGTCCGTGCAGCTGGATCGGCAGATTGATGATCGACTCATGAACTTCGAGAATGAGATCAAGCTGCTCCCGGAAGTCATGGATTGCTGGTTGATGACCGGGAATCGTGACTATCTGTTGCGCGTCGCAGTGGTTGACCTGCATGAGTTCGAACGATTTCTCACGGGCAGGCTGACCAAGGTGGATGGCGTTGCCAATATAGAATCCTCCATACCCATTCGACAGGTGAAAGGGCAGTTGGCGCGTCTGTTCTAGCGCCTGTTGTCAGGCAGACCTGGAGATCGAACCGCAATTTTCACCAAGGTATAAGAACCCATGATTCGACACTGCGTATTCATTCACTTCAGGAGTGAGGTGAGCAAAAGCCAACGTGATGCACTGTTCGATCAGATCGTGGCATTGCAAGCACGCCTGGAGGGCATGGCGGCGGTACAGCTGGGCAAGAACGTCAGTCCGGAAGTCGGTATGGACAAGGGTTTTGCGGATGGCTTCATGATCGACTTCAACAGCCGCGAGGATCGCGATGCCTATCTGATCGACGCAGAGCATCAGGCGATCGGGGCACGACTGGTTGAGTCGGCCGTAGGTGGTGCTGCCGGTATTCTGGTTTATGACATGGAAATTCCGGACCCGGCTTGAAGGGGCAGCAGTCATCGTGATATCACGGAGTCTGCCTGGTGTGCAATCGGGGGAACGCCATGAATCTCTACCGATATATGTAGTATGCTAATGTTTAGTGCGCTAGCTATATGGTCGCCCGTTTCGTACAGGGTGACCATTTGCCGAGACTGTACTGCAACTCGACATCAGAAGAGGATATTTCAATGAGTGTAGACGTACTTTATACAACCAGTGCGGAAGCCACCGGTGGACGAGATGGTAAATCCGGCACGCTCGATGGTGCCTTGAGCGTTTCTCTGACAACGCCAAAGGAGCTGGGGGGTAGTGGTGGAGAAGGTAACAATCCCGAGCAGCTGTTCGCGACAGGCTATGCCGCCTGTTTTCTGGGAGCCATGAAATTTGTGGCTGGCAACGAGGAAGGCTATGCTTCCGTGCCGGAAGACACGACAGTTCGCTCAACCGTGGGTATTGGCCCGCGCTCGGAAGGGGGTTTTGGCCTGGAGATCGCGCTGGCGGTCACCCTGCCCGGTGTCGACAAGGCGGATGCCGAAAAGCTGGTAGAGCGCGCCCATGAGGTGTGCCCGTATTCCAATGCCACGCGCAACAACATCGATGTAAAGCTCTCGGTTGCCTGAGAGTCACGCGCAACAACATCGATGTAAAACTCTCGGTTGCCTGAGAGTCACGCGCAACAACATCGATGTAAAACTCTCGGTTGCCTGAGAGTCACGCGCCAGTCAGCGCTGAGCCATGGACGCTCATCTGCCGACTCCGTCTGCGTCTGGATGCAAACGCAGTCAGGAGTCGGCCTCTTCAATCGACCCTTTGTCAGCAGGGCCCGGAATGATTACAGCTCGTCTGTGGCAGGTCCGAAAAATTCGTAATGAAGACGCTCATCGCTGACACCGATGGAGCGCAGCCCATTGATGGTTGCCTGCATGAATCCCGTCGGACCGCATACGTAGTAATCCGATGATTGCGGGTTGGTATTCTCGGCAAGCCAGCGTGCATCCAGTCGACCCTGGATGACGGTGTGTCCAGAGGCAGACTCGGTATCGTCGCATTCTTCGTAGAACACTGCAGAGCGTGTGGCCAGCTGTACCGGCAGATCCTGCATGGCATGGTGAGCACGGCTGCGTGCGGCATGGACATAGGTAATCGGCAGGGCTTTGCCACTGTTGGCCTCCAGCATGGAAATCATGGGCGTCAGACCAACACCGCCGGACAGCAGAACGACTTCGGACTTGTTGTCAGGGTCCAGAAAGAAATCACCTGCAGGCGCACCGACCGGCAGTACCGTGCCAGTCTGGGCGACATCGTGCAGCCATCTGGAAACTCTGCCCTGCGCCTCGCGTTTTATCGTGATTCGGTAGTCGCGACCATTGGGCGCAGATGATACGGAGTAAGTGCGTCGCACGCTGTCATCGTCATCGATGTTGAGCATGAGAGTCAGGTATTGACCCGGTTTGTGTTCCAACACTGCCGCTCCATCCACGGGGCATAGCGTGAACGAGGTGATTTCATCGGTTTCCGCGCGCTTTTCGGTAATGACGAATTCACGCCAGCCGGACCAGCCGCCGGGTAGTGTGGCCTGATCTGCATACAATGACTTCTCTCGTTCGATCAGGACACCGGCTAGAAACCAGTAGGCTTCAGCCCAGGCAGCCAGCACGTCAGGACTGGCAGCATCTCCCAGCACATCACTGATGGCTGCCATTAAAGAACTACCGACAGCTTCATAGTGAGCCGGCGCAATCTTCAGCGCCACGTGTTTCTGTGCTATGCGTTCGATGGCAGAAGCAAGAATCTGCGGTTCGCGGATGTTGTTGGCGTAGGCGAGAATGGCGCCAGTCAAGGCCTTGTGTTGTGGAGAATTGCCGCTCTGATGAGACATGTTGAAAAAGCTGCGAATCTGCGCATCCTGTAGAAGTCGCTCATACATGCGTGCAACGATGGCTTCGCCATGTGCTTCCAGAGCGGGAACGGTAGCGCTGACGATGTCCATCGTGTTGTCTGACAGGTGTTGCATGACTGACTTCCTCATAAAAGATGCACTCTATAAGAATGAATAGTGTCGATGTTATTGATTCAAGTCAAATGACTCTTATGGGTTAGACTTATGATCATGATTCCGCAATGGCGCAAGAGAGAGGTCGCATGCGATTGACAGACACGTGTGACATAGCCTTTCGCGTGCTGCTGTATGCAGCAGAAAAGGAAGGAGCCATGTTCCGTATCGAGCAGGTGGTCTCGTTCTACGGTCTATCACGCAGTACTACCATGAAAGTGGTCAACACACTGACACGGGCTGGCTTGTTGTTGGCGAAAAGAGGGCGCGCAGGTGGGCTGTATCTGGGTAAGCCAGCAGAGAAAATCACCCTGGGTGAGATCGTGCGTCTGATGGAGCCCGACTTCGGGTTGGTGGAATGCATGAGGCCTGGAAACCTCTGTCCCATCACGCCCGTCTGCTCGCTGCCGGCTCCACTGCTCGAAGCAAGCAATGCGTTTCTGGACACGCTGGACCGTTATACGCTGGCTGATATGGCCATTGGCCCCAAACGCATGTTCCCGATGGAATTCCGCGATCCGACGCGCAAGGCCCCGTAGAGCCTGCAAACTGCCGAACCGAGGCAGCGCTGGACGATGGGGAAGGTGGTGGCGACGGTGATGCGAGTGGATTGCAGTAGTTGTGCAGGAGCTGATGGAACAGAGGCGAAGATTCCGCCTTCTCTTGTTATAAACTCATACTGGCAATCGTCCAACGACTGCTCATATACTGCAAAGTGTCCGTGTGCGAAACACACGAATTCTGTTCTCCGATATTGACAAAAATATTCTGAAGGTGATGGTTTGATTCAACGATTAGGAATGGCTGCTTGTATAGCAGCAACACTGTTCTCTTCACAGGTAACTCTTGCCCAGGAGGCCGCGATATACAGCGGCGCTGACCGAATTCATCCTGTCTGGGCCAGAGAGGCCATGGTCGCTGTGCAGGAGCAGGTAGCGGCTCGCATTGGCCTGGACATCCTGTCCGAGGGCGGAAATGCCGTGGATGCGGGTGTGGCGGTTGCCTTTGCGCTGGCGGTAACCTTGCCACGCGCAGGCAATCTGGGCGGCGGCGGCTTCATGATGGTTCATGACGCAGAATCTGGTGAAACCAAGGCCATCGACTACCGCGAGATGGCCCCGGCCAGTGCCACGCGTGACATGTACCTTGATGAAAACGGCGATGCAGTCAGCAACCTGTCGCGCTTTCATGGGCTGGCTGTGGGTGTGCCCGGAACCGTTGCCGGAATGCAGGCAGCGCTGGATGCTTACGGCAGCATGAGTCTTGCGCAGGTCATACAACCGGCCATCAAGCTTGCTGAAGAAGGTATCAAGGTGACTGCCGATCTGGCTGACAGCCTGAAGGGGCTGGAGAAACGACTGAAGTCATGGGATGCCTCGGCAGCCATTTTCTACAAGGAAGATGGCAGCTTCTATGAGCCGGGTGAAACGCTGAAGCAACTGGACCTGGCAGCCACTCTCAAGCGTATTGCCGAGTTGGGCCCCGATGGTTTCTACACGGGTGAGACCGCCGAGAAGATTGCCAGTGCGGTGCAGAAAGCCGGTGGTGGCATGACGGTTGAAGATCTGGCCAATTACAAGGTAGAGCTGCGTGAGCCTGTCACGGGAGATTATCGAGGTTACGAGATCGTCTCGATGCCACCTCCCAGTTCGGGCGGCACTCACATCATTCAGATACTGAATACGCTCGAAGGTTATCCGCTGAACTACCTGGGCCATAACTCGGCTGAAACCATCCACTTGATGGCTGAAGCGATGAAACGTGCGTACGCAGACAGGTCCGAGTACCTGGGTGATCCGGGTTTCGTCGATGTGCCTGTGGCCGAGCTGACTTCCAAGGCCTATGCCGCTGAAACCCGCAAGAACATCAGTCTCAACATGGCGACGCCATCAGCATCCATCGCACCAGCAGATCTGACGCCTTACGAGAGTAACGAGACGACTCACTTTTCCATCGTGGACAAGGATGGCAATGCCGTGTCCAACACCTACACGATCAACTTTTCCTACGGCTCTGGCATGGTCGCCAATGGTACTGGCGTTCTGATGAACAATGAGATGGATGATTTCTCGGCCAAGCCCGGTGTGCCCAACGGATATGGTCTGATCGGCGGAGATGCCAATGCGGTAGAGGCCGGTAAACGGCCACTGTCATCAATGAGTCCGACCATCGTGCTCAAGGACGGCAGTGTCTATCTGGTGACGGGGAGTCCGGGAGGTGCCAGAATCATCACGACCACCTTGCAGTTGATACTCAATATGGTTGATCACGGTATGAATATCGCGGAAGCCACGGTTGCACCGCGCATTCACCATCAGTGGCTGCCGGAAGAATTGCGCGTGGAAGAGGGTATCAGTCGGGATACGATCTCCTTGCTGGAATCCAAGGGACATCGTGTGGTCGAAAAGGATGTCATGGGTTCCACGCAGTCGATTCAGGTCGATGCCGAGAAAGGTTTGCTGTTCGGTTATTCCGATACACGAAGAGCCGGTGCCGCGACTCTGGGATATTGATAGTCGCGCTACCTGAATGATGCAGGCGACGTTGTCAGCTGATGCTGGCCGTCGCCTCTTTTCATTGTGTTCGACAGAAACCTTGCGATGATTGAACAGGCGGCTCGGGTCTTCTCGATAATCGGTTTTATCTTTCCCGGTAGAAAAATGCGCTGCCACGTTCATCCTCGATGCAGCCAGCCAGCCAGCCAGCCAGCCAGCCAACCAACCAACCAACCAACCATGCTGGGTTGGCTGTGTCAGACAGAGAGTCGACCTGAAGGTAATGTCCGCTGTTTTCGCGCGGAAAACAGCGCGTTCTCCGTGGTCAGAGCGGCTGTCCTGGTCCAGATGACATGTAACAGGTGCTGAAATACAGCATTATGTAACCAGGTATGCACCGTGACAGGGGTCATGGGTCGCATCATGTATCCATGGGTAATTCGTCGCCGTTCGTCACCATGGATAATGAGATTCAGCCTCAGCTCGATTTGCCGGATAGTGCAAAACACCCGGCGAAGGACTGTGCAGAGTTGCCGGGATATATCAGAAAGATCCGCGAGCTCGAAGAACAGCACAAGAAGCTGAAACAGAAGAATGTCTTTCTGTCGGTCCTGAGCCAGACCATACTCAAGCTCATGCACCACAAGAGCCTGAGTGAGTTGCTGCAACACATCGTGGAGCAGATCGTTGATGAGACTGACAGTAGTGGCGCCTATATCCACATGGTGCACGAAACGGGTGACAAGCTCGATATCGTTGCAGCCAAAGGCCCTTTGAGAGAGCTGTTGCTGGGGCAGAGTCGCGATCACGGAGAGGGGCTTTCAGCCAAGTGCTGGGATACGGGTAAACTGCAATTCACTTGCGATTATCTTGCGCATCAATCCTGCATTCTGAACCTGACAGATACGTTTCAGGCGTGTGCCATCCCCCTGATCAGTGCCGGTACCATCGACGGTGTGGTGTGGGTTACGGCAGACAGAAACTCGAAAGACCTGCGTCTGCAGCTCGATATGCTCGAAGAAATCGCGCAGATTGCCTCCGCCGCCATCTGGCGAACCCGGCAGACAGAGGCCATTGCACTGGAATTGAAGCGCTCCAATGCGTTGAGTGAGCTGAGCCAGTTGTTTGGCAATGCCACCGACCTGGATCAGGTGATGAGCAAGATGTGCTCTACCGTGATGGAGGTGTTCGAGGTTGCCAGAATCGACACGATACAGATTCAGAAAGACAACTCGATGAGTCTGCGTCGGGAATGGTGCATGGCCTGTGACAGCCTCGCTGACAAGCAGGCGTTTACGCCGCAGATCATGGAGAACAGTATATGTCGATGGACAGCGGAAAACGGTGCTTTTGCGCTTGCTGCGCGTAGTGTGCCTGACGAACGAGAGTCGGACGAGGTACGACAATTGCGCAAGGCATCAGGTCTGGGCTGTGCCTTGAGCCTGCCCGTAGCGGTCGGCTCTGACATTCTGGGTGTACTGCAGTTGCATCGTTCATGGGACAAGCGGGATTTCGATGCGAATGACATCAATTCCTTCATGTCGATAGCCAGCCAGATTTCAGGGGCTGTCGAACGCATGAAGCTGCTGGGAACCATCAGACATCAGGCGTTGCATGACAGACTCACCCACCTCCCCAACCGCCGATACTTCGAGCAGACACTGGATACCTTGATTCGATCGGCGGGCGAATACCCGGCCAAGGCGGCCGTCCTGTATCTGGATCTGGATGGGTTCAAGTACATCAATGATACCCACGGACATTCCATGGGAGACGACGTACTCAAATGTGTCTCTGATCGTCTTGCTTCAACCTTGGGAGATGCGTGTTTTCTGGCAAGAATGGGGGGCGATGAATTCGCAGCAATCATCCCGGCCGTGGGTAGTACACGCAACGCAACGCTCATTGCTGAACGGCTGATCGGTTCCTTGTCCGAGTCGATCAATATTCATGGTCTGTTGCTGAAGATCGGTGCCAGTGCGGGTCTGTGCTTCTATCCGCAGGATGGCATGAGCACGGATGAGCTGCTGGACAAGGCTGATGAGGCCATGTATCAAGCCAAGTTCCAGGGTGCGGGTAGCGTGCAGATATTCAATGAAACTCTGGCGCGATCGGCCAGGAAAAGAGCGCAGCTGCAGCTTGATCTGAAGAAGGCTATCCACGACCACCAGTTTCATCTGGTGTATCAACCCAAGGTCTGCATGGAGAATGGACAGGTGCGCGGTGTCGAAGCCTTGATACGCTGGGATCATCCCGAACGGGGAGCAATCTCGCCACAGGACTTCATTCCCATTGCCGAAGAGACGGGGTTGATCGCGCAGATCGGTACATGGGTGCTGGAAGAGACCTGCCGTAAAATAGTGTCATGGAACCGGCAAGGTAAACGCCCGCTCAGAGTTGCGGTCAATGTTTCGCCGGCTCAGTTCATGCTGGCGGATTTTGTCGATCAGGTCATCAGCATTCTCGAACGTCATGACATCGATGCGAATTGCCTGGAGCTGGAACTGACGGAAAGTGTGGTCATGTATGACATGAAGTCGGTGGTTGCCAGCTTGCAGCGCTTGCGCAATGCCGGTGTCCGCATTGCCATCGATGACTTTGGTACAGGCTATTCGTCATTGAGCTACCTGCATGATCTGCCCGTGGATGTTCTCAAGATCGACCGAGCTTTCCTGGCGCAACTCGATGGCAGGAATGACAGGAAATCGCTGGTCAATATCATCATACTGATGGCCACCGGTCTTGGCCTGGAGACGGTGGTGGAGGGTGTGGAAGGGCCCGAAGAGCTCAAGATAGTCAGTCAACTGGGCTGTGATTTCGTGCAAGGCTATTACTATTCGAAACCAGTGAAATCTCGGGAGCTCTCCGCGGTCATAGACAAGATCGAACGCTCATCAAGGCAGATGAATGACATCGGCTGAACATCATGCCACTCTTGCTCTCTGAGAATCATGTCTGCCAGAGGTGCAAATGATGGCACGGTTGCCAGTCTTCGTCCGTGAAGACCAGGCTTGCATTACTTGGGGTGATTGCGCCTGATGTCAGTAATCTCGGTGGGTAACAGCAACGCTTGTGCCTGTTGAGCCGTACAGGCGGCAGGGCGTTCGCAGCGGGTGCCGATGTCAACCCATTGTCGCGACTCTGCCGATGACTGGATCGATGTCAGGACATCGACAACATGCAGGGCAAGGTCGAGGTTGCAGCGGTGTTGCCTTTGCTGGATGATGGCGTCGGCCATATCTGCAAGACCGGCACATCGGTAGTTGGCGCGCGAAATGTCACGATCGTCTTCCGTATTGGGTACGCCGAAAGGGTGATCGCTGTTGGTGCGAATTTCGGTTTCGTTGCTGGCCAGGGCAATTTCGACAGCGCCACCAAAGAAGTTCGGATCGGGGATGAACAAGGTGCCAAGCGTACCGTAGAGTTCCATGGTGCCGTGGTGATGCGCGCTGACATCCCAGCTGGCACCCAGGGTGACAATGGCGCCGCTGCAGAACTCCATCAGAGCCTGATAATTTGTCGGTGTACCGACCGTGATCGATTCTCCTTCACGTGGTCCATTGCCGATGATTCTGGTGGCGGAGGCGGTAGAGCCCATGGCAGACACGGCACGTACCGGCCCCAGCAGCTGTACAAGGTTGGTCACGTAGTAGGGCCCCATGTCCAGAACCGGCCCGCCACCAGGCTGAAAGAAGAAATCCGGATTGGGATGCCAGTCTTCCATGCCTGAATTCATGAAGTGGCAAGTGCCACCGACAATGTTGCCGATTTCGCCGCTGTCCACTGTCGAGCGTGCCAGCTGATGAGATGCGCCGAGAAAGGTATCGGGGGCAGAGCCGACCCGCAGTCCCCGAGCTTGCGCCAGCTCACGCAATTGTTTGCCCTCGTCCAGGGATAGCACCAGGGGTTTTTCCGAGTAGGCGTGCTTGCCACCTTCTAGTATGCGACGAGTAATGGCGTAGTGAGCCGCTGGCACCGTCAGATTGACGATGATGTCGATATCATCTGCAGCAATCAGTTCGTCCACGCCATCTGCACGGACACCGAATTCACGGGCTCGTGCCTGCGCCACCGTCGCATCGATATCCGCAACAGCGATGATGTCGATGGCGCGGAACAAGGGCGCAAGCGACAGGTAGGTGGAGGAAATGTTTCCGCAGCCGATAATGCCGACCTTGAGCTTGTCCATCAGGACGGTTCTCCCTTGAGGTGCACTGGTTCAGAAATTCCTGACGGTGGCGACAGAGCGTTCAGCGAAGCGCTCAGCGTCACGGGGGTTGTCATGTTCAAGTATGTAGCGTGGCACCCTGGCCGATTTCAACGCCGCCGAAATGAGCTCCCAGTTCATGACGCCATATCCGACATCGGCCCAACCGTCTTCGTCCGTGTTTTCCCCTTCGGGTGCTCGATCCTTGACATGGACTGCCAGAGTCCGTCCGGCGAATCTTTCTATCCACGCGACAGGGTCGTGACCGGCGACATGGATCCAGGCAAGATCCAGCTCCAGGCCGAGCTCGGGACAGGCGTCGGTCAGATACTCGATGGGAAGTGTGCCATCTGCGCAGGGCGTGAATTCGAAATCGTGATTATGCCAGCCGAAGTTCAGGCCGGCATCCAGAATCGGTTTTGCCATCTCGGTGAGTCGCCCGGCCAGCTGCAGCCATCCTTCGGCGTCGAGTGGTCGCTGCTCAGGAGTGAGGTAGGGGACAAGCACACTCTCAACCTGCAGCGCACGGGTGATCTTCAGACAGTGTGCCGGGTCCTGTTCGACAAGCTCGATGGAAAAGTGTCCGGTGGGCATGCTCAGTCCGTGAGTGTCAAGCCGGCGACGGGTAGCCTCGAGATCCTCGTACAACGGCGTATGGCCCTCTACGGCCTCGATACCGAGGCTTGCGAGCATGGCGAGCGTCTCGTCCAGATCGAAATTTCTGGATGAATACAACTGATAGGAAATCGGAATCATCGATTCTGTCTGCATGAGTGTCGGTGTGAGAGGTGTACAACTGGCATCTGCGTGTGCATGTGCGTATGCGTGTGCGTGTGCGTGTGCGTGTGCGTGTGCGTGTGCGTGTGCGTGTGCGTCAAGCCTGGCATTGCCTGTGCCGGGTGCCATCAATCAGAGTCATCGCTCCATGGTCGTTCAGAGTCTTTCCTCTGTTGTCGTATCGAACAGGGAGGTGCGTGCTGGATCGATCCCTATAGCCAGTCGATCGTGTTGTCTGACTCGGGCCTGGCCGTCCATGCGAATATGAAAGGGGGTGTCTTCCAGACGGGTATATACCAGTGTGTCGGAACCCATGGGCTCGACCATCTCCACCACCACCTCGCTTCTGATCGGCATGCCTTCTACCAGTTCTCCGGTGACAATATGCTCTGGGCGAATACCGATGGTGGCACTGCAATCAACGCTGGCACCCCCGGCAAAACGGTAGTCGGATAAGGGCAGTATCAAATCGCCTCTGAGAAAGGAGTCGCCCAATACCTCCCCATCGAGAAAATTCATGGAAGGAGAACCGATGAAGTCAGCAACGTAACGATTGAGCGGTCGATTGTAGATTTCGTCAGGTGTGCCGAGCTGCATGATTTTCCCATCCTTCAGGATGGCGATTCGGTCGGCCAGCGTCATGGCCTCTATCTGATCGTGAGTGACGTAGATCATGGTGTTCTCGAGCTGCTGGTGCAGTCGTTTGATCTCTACTCGCAAGTCTGCTCGCAGCTTGGCGTCAAGATTCGACAAGGGCTCGTCAAACAGGAATACATCAACATCACGGACCAGAGCGCGGCCGATGGCGACGCGTTGTCGTTGTCCACCGGACAGCGCTGCGGGTTTGCGCTTCAACAATGGTTTGATCTGTAGAACCTCTGCGGCCCGCTCGACACGGCGAGCTATCTCATCTTTCGGTACCTTCGCGTTTCTCAGACCGAAGGTCAGATTGCCTTCGACAGTCATCTGCGGGTATAGCGCATAGGATTGAAAGACCATACCGATACCACGTTCTGAAGGTTCATCCCAGGTGACGTTTCTGCCATGGATATGAATCTGTCCGGAGGTGGGCTCCAGCAAACCGGCGATGCAGTTCAGCAGAGTGGATTTTCCGCAACCGGACGAGCCGAGCAAGACAAGGAACTCGCCCTTGGACACAGTCAGGTTCAGGTTCTGCAGTACCTTTATCGAGGCAAACTGCAGGTCGAGGTGCTTGATTTCGACGGAGTTCATGAGAGTTCAGCCCTTGACAGCGCCAGCAGCAATGCCGCGCACGAACAGTTTCCCGGACACGAAATACACAAGCAGCGGTACCGCTCCGGTGAGCAGTGTTGCTGCCATGTTGACGTTGTATTCCTTGACGCCCTGAACCGAATTGACGATGTTGTTGAGTTGCACGGTCATGGGGTAGTTCTCCGGTCGCGTGTAAATGACACCAAACAGAAAATCATTCCATATGCCGGTGACTTGCAGGATCATCGCTACCACGAAAATCGGCAGGGACATCGGTAGCATGATCGACAAGTAGATCCGCCAGAAACCGGCACCATCCACCCGAGCAGCCTTGAACAGTTCCACCGGTACGGAGGTGAAATAGTTGCGAAACAGCAGAGTCAGTATCGGCATGCCGAAGACGGTATGGACAAGCACCAGCCCGCTCAGCGAGCCGTACAGTCCCATTTCCCGGAGCAGGATGACGATCGGGTAGATCATGACCTGATAGGGGATGAATGCGCCGATGATCAGGATGGTGAAAAATACATCAGCGCCGCGAAACCGCCAGTTGGCCAGGGCATAGCCATTGACCGATGCGATGGCAATGGACAGGAGTGTGGAAGGGACGAGGATCTGAACCGAGTTCCAGAAGCCTCGCGACAGGCCATCACAATTGAGACCGGTGCAAGCACCTGACCAGGCCTTGACCCAGGGTTCGAAGGTGATATCGACCGGCGGGGCGAAAATACTGCCAAGCCGGATCTCCGGCATGCCCTTGAGTGATGTCACGACCATGACATACAGCGGCAGCAGGTAGTACAGGGAGATCATGATCAGCGTTCCATAGATCATGATATTGCGTCCGGACAGCCTGTGACGTGGTCGCGGACCATCCGGCTCCACGGAGTCGTGTGTGTGATCCCTGCGGGCCATGGGGTTTGTGCTGTCAGACATGCCTCTTCCCCCCGAATTCCAGATAGGCCCAGGGGATGATGATGATCACGACCGCCAGCAGCATCATGGTGGAGGCGGCAAAACCCTGCCCCAGGTTCTGACTGAGAAACATCATGTCGTAGACGTATTTGGCCGGGACTTCCGAGGCCAGCCCGGGGCCACCTCCGGTTTGCGCCACGATCAGATCGTAGAGTTTGATGATGCCCGAGGTGATGATGACCAGGGTCGTGATGAATACCGGGCGCATCATGGGAATCACGATGAGGACGTAGGTCTTCCAGGTAGGGATGCCGTCAACACGGGCAGCCTTCCAGATGTCTTCATCAATGCCACGCAAGCCTGCGAGCATGAGACACATGACAAGGCCGGTACCTTGCCAGAGTCCCGCAATCAGTACGCCATAGATGACGATGTCGGCGTTGTACAAGGGGTCGAAGATGAAATTCTCGAACCCCATGGCACGAACGATGTTCTGCACACCGAACTCGGGGTTCAGGATCCACTGCCAGACCAGACCGGTCACGATGAAGCTCAGCGCGAAGGGATAGAGCAGAATCGAACGGAACGTGTTCTCGAAGCGGATCTTCTGATCGAGCAATGCGGCCAGCATGAATCCGATCATCAGTGACAGTACCAGGGCCAGGATGCCGTAGATTGCCAGATTCTCGATGGATACCAACCAGCGTCGGCTTCCCCACAGACGCTCGTACTGGTCCAGTCCGACCCAGCGTGTCTTCGGTAGCAGCTTCGAGCTGGTAAAGGAATAGACGATGGTCCAGACGGAGCATCCCAGAAACACGACCATGGCGGTGAGAACCATGGGAATGGCAGCAATCTTGGCAGTGAGGTTCTTGAATATTCCCTTGGGTCGGGCGTCTCCAGGCATCGTCTTCAATATTCCGGAATGTGAGCCATCGGAAGGATGCGGAAGGCCCTCGATAGGCCTTCCGGTCCTGCTGCATCAATGCCAGGGTTGCTCAGTCTGCGTCTGCCACGATATCGGCAAAGCGGCTCTGGGCATCTTCCACGGTGATGCTGGAATCATTGAAGAATTCGGAGAACAGATCCTCTATCTGGCTGTTGGTGTCCGGGCTGACAAGTTGATTTGTGTCAGGAATGGTGTTGCCCGCTGCCAGTATCTCGAGGCCTTTGCGCATGCAATCGTTGGCAGCTTCCTGATTGACATCGCTACGCACGGGCAGGGAGCCTTTCTTCAGGTTGAAGGCAACCTGGGTGTCAGGCTTGAGCATCGTGGCAGCCAGCACACCTTGTGCCTCGGACTGTTCCTCGTTGTCCATGACCGGAAAGTAGAACGCATCGCCGGAGGTGGAAATGATCTGGTTCACTCCCAGCCCGGGCAGGCAGGTGTAATCTTCTCCCGCTACCTGGCCTGCAATCTGGAATTCGCCTTGTGCCCAGTCACCCATGATCTGACCACCAGCCTGTCCGGTGATGACCATATTGGTCGCCTGGTTCCAGTCCTGCACCTTTGTATCCTTTGACATCTTGCGTGCATCATCTGCAGCCTTGAAAACACGGGCGATATCCGGACCTGCTGCAACCTCGGCATCGTGATCGGCGTACACCTGTTCGTAGATTTCCTTGCCGGCAATGGCCACCATCAGCACTGAAAATGCCCCTGCGCTCTGCCAGGATTGCTGGCCCATGGCGAGTGGAATCTTGCCGGCGGCCTCCAGTGCCGGCGCAGCCTTGACATAGTCATCCCAGTTGGTGGGCACGGGGATGCCGGCATCCTCGAATGCCTTGTGGGATAGCCATAGCCATTGCCAGGAGTGGATGTTGACCGGAGCACAATAGATGCGGCCGTCGATGGTACAGGCGTCGAGCAGCGAAATCGGGTGTACGACGTCCTTCCAGCCCTCGGCTTCGGCGATGTCGGTCAGATCGCGCATCAGCCCGGCTTCAACCAGTTCTTCAGCCTGTCTGCCGTGGTTGAACTGTGTTGCTGCCATCGGGTCTCCGCCGGTGATGCGGCTGATCATGATCGGTCTTGCGGTGCTGCCGGAACCGGCAATGGCGCCATCAACCCAGGTATTGCCTGTTGCATTGAAGGCGCTGGCCAGCTCGGCAACGGCTGCCGCTTCACCGCCGGATGTCCACCAGTGGGTAACCTCGAGTTCGGCAGCGCTGGCAGACGAGGCACCGATGACTGCGGATACGAACAGGGCTTTGCAAGTGGTATGCATGGTGATTTCCATTTTAAGAGTGGTGGCCTAAAACGTTATAGCAAAATCCTATAACGATTTAGAACGCGAAATCAAGTATTATTCAAGCCACGGTTTGAAATGCTGCCGACTATACGGGAACCCTTGTTCTCCACCAGGCAGCCATTGCGCGAGGGGCGGAACGCCGGTCCTCGATCAACAAAGACAGAGTTCAGGGCGCTTTGAGTCACTCAGAAGAAAAGTCGGTAAAACCATCCGGGGTCAGGGAGCAGCCGACCCTGAAGACCATCGCCAGGCTCAGTGGTTTTGCCGTGCCGACCGTGTCGCGAGCACTGAACGATGCGCCGGACATCAGTCAGGAAACCAAGAAGACTGTCAGGCGTATCGCCAAGGACATCGGGTATGTCCCCAACCGAGCGGGGCTGCGCCTGCGTACCGGCAGGACCAACGTCATCAGCCTGATCATACCGACCGAGCAGGATGGCATGAATCAGACAGCCATGTTGATTTCAGGCCTGACATCCGAGCTGCGTCATACGCGTTATCACCTGAACATCACTCCCTGGTTCGTTGGTGAGGATGTCATGAGGCCCGTCAAGTACATCGTTGAAACCGGATCGGCAGATGCCGTGATTCTGAATGCGACCTCTGCAGAGGATCCGCGTATTGCCTATCTGATGGAGCGCAGATTTCCGTTTGCCACACATGGGCGCACCAGCTGGGCCGACAAGCACCCGTACTTCGATTACGACAACACGGCCTTTGCCCGAATAGGTTTCAAGCGACTCGTGGCGCGCGGTCGAAAGAACATATTCGCTGTTCTGCCCCCGCAAGATCAACTGTACGGGCAATTCATGATGCAAGGTGTGCAGCAGAGCATTGCGGAAGTTGGCGGATCCGTGCAGTTATGCAAGGCTGCCAACAGCGACTCACCGGGTATCGAGATCCGCAACCACATTGTCGATGCCCTGACTCAGGACTCGACGATAGACGGGATTCTGTGCGGCTCATCCATTGCCAGTATGGCTGCTGTGGATGCCATCGAATCGGCATTTCCCCGGCGGAGTATGGATATCGATATTTTCGGTAAGCGGTCCACGCCGTTTGCCAGGCTTTTTCGCAAGGAGCTTCTGTCCCTGCCAGAAGATGTGCAGCGTGCTGGTCAGTTTCTGGCGCGTGCCGCCTTGCAGGCCATCAATGAACCGCACCTGCCTCCGTTGCAGGAGCTGGATGTTCCGGCGGAAGATGCGGCGCAGGAGTGTGATGACGACTATCAGAGCCCGAACTGGCGTGGCTGAGTGTTGGATGTCCCGCGGTGCCACTGTTGGCGGTCAGTGTACAGCGACGATGCGTGGTTCAAACGCTGCTCGATCTTTCGTTCGTGAACAGCTCGGCGATGGTTTCCGCCAGCGCATCTACACCATATGGCTTTTGCAAGACCGGAAACACGCTGTCATGTTCATTCGTCAACATTGACTCGCTGAACCCGGAAGTCAACAGGATTCGGCAACGCTTGCTTCTGCCTTGCATGGTTCTGGCGACTTCATAGCCGCTGATGCCGTTTTCCAGAGAGACGTCGCAGAACAGCAGGTCGTAGCGATGGTCTGCCTCGATATCCGCAATGGCCTCTGCACCGGAACGAATACTGGTGAACCTGAGTCCCAGAACCGCCATCCGGGCTTCTGTCAGCTCCAATACCTGCTTGTTGTCTTCCACGATCAGCACGGACAGATTCATGTTCTGCACACGTAATCGAGTACTGTCATCGCTTGTGCGGGCGTTGCGGTGTTCGGATTCGAGGGCGGACTTGCTGCTGGGTAGCCTCAATGCCTGATGTCGTGGCAGGTAGATGGTGAGGGTCGTTCCTGATTCGATGTCTGACTCTGCCACCACATCACCTCCGCTTTGTCGCACAAAACCGAATATGGAGGCAAGGCCAAGTCCTGTACCTTTGCCTGGCTCCTTGGTTGTGTAGAAGGGTTCGAAAATGCGCGACAGGGTCTCCTGATCCATGCCGTTGCCGGTGTCGGTCATGCTGAGGCAGGCGTAATCTCCGGCGCTGAGTGACAGGAACCGACTGGCAGGTGAGCGAATGGAAACGTTGTCTGTTCGTAGGGTGATTGTGCCTCCCGAGGGCATGGCATCTCGTGCGTTGATGGCCAGGTTTATCAGCGCGTTTTCGATTTCACTACGGTCTGTATGAACCTCCCAGAGTTCCATCGCCAGGTCGGTTTTCATGGATACCCGGGAGGAAAGACTGGTCTTCAGAATGGGCAGTGTGTCCACGATCAGTCTGTTCAGGTCGATGACTGATGGTTCCAGTGGACTCTGGCGTGCAAAGGCAAGCAGCCGCCTTGTCAATCGGGCCCCCATGTCGGCTGCGCGTTCTGCTTCCTGTATGTGAAAGCGGTGCGTCTCATCACTGCTCAGGCTGTGCAACAATTCAAGCCGACCTGAAATGATGTTGAGCAGATTGTTGAAGTCATGTGCGATACCGCCAGAGAGTCTGCCTATGGCATCGAACTTCTGCGCGTGACGCAGGCTCTCCTCTGCCAGCTTGCGGCTGCTGACATCTTCCATGATGCCGATGCAGTGGCTGGCCGTGCCGGCCGGGTCACGTATATAGGACAGCGACAATTCAGCGGCGTAACAACTCAGGTCCTTGCGCTGGCATGTCAGGTTGAACTGGAGTAGTGATCTGGTTTCACCCTGCCTCCATGGGTAGTTTTCAGTGCCAATCTGCCTTTCGTCGCCGGTGAAGATATCGGGTGTTCGTCCAATGAGCTCACTGACCTGGTAGCCGGTGATGACTGTCATCGCACGGTTTGCGTAGAGCAGACAGTTTTTCTCCTGCTCGATGATGAAGACTCCC
Organism: uncultured Granulosicoccus sp.; assembly: GCA_947499955.1. GTDB lineage: Bacteria > Pseudomonadota > Gammaproteobacteria > Granulosicoccales > Granulosicoccaceae > Granulosicoccus. The sequence continues at coordinate 149,039 of CANMQI010000003.1, read as the reverse complement.
ACGTCCAGTTCAGCGATGGCTCGATCGCGCAACAACAGATCCTGCATCTGCATGAGCCTTTCACTGGTGTCCTGCGCAATGAGGGCAAAATACGGAGGCGATTCATCCGGTATGTAGTGCAGACGCGTTTCAGTCGGGTATACACTGCCATCCTGGCGGCAATGTACCGTGTCGATGACCGTTCGAGCCAAACGACCGTTCTTGAAGTCATCAAACAACCTGGCAGGAAAGGTATCCCTGAACTTGTCAATGGTCTGGTAGAGAGTCAGATGCCTCGAGTCCTCCAGGCTGTAGCCCAGGTTGGTCCTTGCCGTTCTGTTCATCATCGTGATTCGAAACGTATACGGCTCCACAACATAAACCTCGTTGGCTGTTTCCTCGACAACATGCGACAGCTGTCGATGAACTGCGATCGTCTGTTCGTGCTCGAGTTGCAGTTGTAGTAATTCGGATACCTCGTTGAATAGCAGCACGGCCCCTTGCGGGCGGTGAACAAGGTCGAGCAAGGCGGTCAGACGGCAGGATACCGAGACACCGGATTCATCCTGATACAGACTGGTTACAGTCCTTTTGCTGCATGCCTCATGACCTGTCATGGCCTGTCTGATCGCTGTCCGAAAACGCAGCAGGCAGGGGTCTGTACTTGCATGTTCTTCGAGCTCGTTGATGGTCGATCCTCTGGCTCGATTGATGGTCCAACCGGTCTTGCGCTCCGCTGCCTTGTTCATGAATTGCACGGTGCCATCGGCACCGAAGGTAATGACGCCGTCATCGAGCGAACCCAGCGTGGTTTCAATGCGATTGTTCTCGCGCTTCAGTAGCAGATTGGCCTCCTTGAGATACGCGATGGTTGTCTTGAGCCTTTGTTGCATATTGGCGATCGATCTTGATAATTCGCCTACCTCATTCCCGTTGTCGCTCTCGATTTGCAGGTCGAAATTGCCTGCGGCCATGCTTTTTGCATCAGCTGTCAGTCGTTTCAACGGTTTGACGACCAGTCGCAGGAAGCCCAGCATGAAGGCGAGACAAAGGCACACAACGCTCGAAATCAGAAACAGCACCATGTACGAATCATTACCCGCAGACGCGAGCAAACCGGATGAGGGGAGGAATATGACAAGATGCCAGTTCACGCCCGCATCACCGCCAATGGTGCGATGGAAATGGTAATGCTCAATGCCATCGATCCGGACGGTGTTCAGTTGCCATTCGTTGTCGGGTTCAGCGTCGCCAGACAATGCCGAGACAAGCTCGAATGCGGCACGAGTCATCGGGTCAGCAGCCTCACCGGTGCGACTGGTTCCTGCAAGCCGTGCACGATTCGGGTAGAGGAGGTTGGAAGCGAGCAAGTGTCCGCTTTCATCGATCATGAAAACCGCGTTGTTCTCTCCGGATCTCAGAGAGTGCAGAAAATTCTGAAAATGCTGAAGCGACAGGTCGACTGCCGCCACCCCCAGTAGAATACCTGCGTCGTTCGTCACAGAGGCAGAACGGGTGATCATCAGCTGCTCACTGTCAAGATCCTCGTACACGTCAGACCAGACAGCTGCACCGTCTGCCTTGATTGCCTGCAGATACCAAGGCCTGGTGCGTGGATCCAGATTGCCCAGTTCTCGGGTAATCGTACCGAGAGAGCCGGTACGGGTGAGTGAGTACTCATTACCGGGTTGATTGTCTTCAGGGTCGACAAATCTGACTCTCGGGTTCCTTGTCCTGTCTGTCAGCTCTGGTACCCTGATACTCATCAGATGCCCTTGCTCGCTGGCATAGTAGATAGCTGATACCCGTTCGGTATTCTGATCCAGCGCTCTATCCCTCAAGTAGCGGCTCAGTGTATCCGGATCATCGATAGTCACTCGATTGGCCCGAACTGCCAAGGCTGTGCTCTGCACGGTCTGGTCGGCAAACGTCAGAAACTGTTCAGTCCTCGACTGAATCTCCAGCGCTGAATGACTGGCAGCCTGTTCGACCATGGAGCCCATGATGCGATCAGCGAATCGAATGGATATGACGGCGATAATGGCAATGGAACCAAGCAGTATGATCGCAAAGGCAAATGCAAGCAGCCTCGTCAGTGGCACATTTTCGATATGAGTCAATAATGAGCGCATCAGTATTTCCTATCGGCTATTCGCGCCTTGACAGGCCGAGCAATTCAATGCAAATACAGCGACCGACATATCGAGCAGTCGACGAGTGGCGTTGCCAGGATTGACGAAAAAATGCAATATCGTCGGTAGTGGCAAACTTGCGCTTGCGTCAGCCAGATCTTCCTGGTTGCCTACGATTACAGACTCTACACTAATGGCTTGCCCGGGGAACAGATGGTTGTCTACTTGGCACAAAAGGTGAGCTGATCCTGAACCGACGCGAAATTTGTCGTCAAGAATGGGGTTGTGTGGTGCACGAGTGTGTACACGATTGGCCGGATGGCATGCACGGCTCATCTGGCACCTTGCATTGATATCGACGAGATCATGTCAATGAGCTCCACCAGCAATAAGCAGTCTGTGAGCAGTCAGTGAGTGACAATACAGCTTTGTCGTCATGACTTCTGGGCTGGCAAAGGGGCGGTGCTGGTTGGGTAAAAATTTCAATTTTCGGCACGAATTCCTATTCGTGGCCTCACACCTGCAAGATTCCCCAACTGAACTGTTGAGAGCTGTTGCCATGAGTAATCGTAAAACCTGGATAGCGTTGGGTCTGGGCACGGTCGCCGCCGTGCTGGTCACGCGTGAACTGGCAGGGACCAGAGAACGTCGCGAGCGACTGAGCGGCAAACTGCACCAGGGAGTCGGGCGAGTAAAGCATGCCGGCGAAGAGCTCCTCCAAGAGGGCGAGGACTATGTCAAGACCCTTCGTGGTGAAGCAATGTCCATGCGTTCATCGGTTGCTGATACCGTCCAGCCGGAACATGAACGCAAGAGTCGAGACCAGTCCGCGAGCAACCAGGAATCGGCAATCGTGGCTTTCATGGCAACCGTGCTGGTGAAAGGTGTCTCCAGTTACCTGCAATGGCGTGGTGCCGAAAAGGTGCGTAGCCGTTCATCAGATCAGGGCCGCTCCACAGGTTCCGGACTGAGTGACGACCGGGATCCTGCTGACATGACGGTGGTGGAGTTGCGCAAGGAAGCTGCCTCTCAGAATATCGATGGCCGCTCAGCAATGAACAAGCAGGAACTGGTGTCGGCATTGGAGGAATAGCTGCGTGATCGCTCATACGCGGACGCGACGTCGTCTGCCGGACATCGTCTCTGCGCAGCATTGATGCAGACGGTGTCAATCGTTACCATGGTTCTCCGGCGGAAGTAGACTCGACAGCATGAGCAGCAGAGAACGGGACAATGAGCAGTGATGCCTATGATCCGGCGCAGGATGGCGCCCGGATGTCTTTCAGGAACGACATCAGCTATGGCGACTATCTGGATATGGACAGTCTGGTCGCGGCACAACGGCCCCAGTCCGAAGCCCATGATGAAATGCTGTTCATCATTCAGCACCAGACCTCGGAGCTGTGGATGCGCCTGATTCTGCACGAGCTGTCTGCCGCTCGGGTCTGCATCGCCCGGCGGGAACACAGTCAGGCATTCAAGATGCTGACCCGTGTAGCGCGTATCTTCGAACAGTTGAACAATGCCTGGGATGTATTGCGCACCATGACACCAAGCGAGTACACCTTGTTCCGCGATTCTCTGGGTAACTCATCGGGGTTTCAGTCCCACCAGTACCGCCTGATCGAATTCATGTTGGGCAACCGCAATCTGCAAATGCTGAAGGTGCATGAGCACAGAGAGGATCTGCACAGCAAGCTGTCGCTGGAGCTTGAGCAACCCTCGTTGTATCACGTTGCCTTGCACGCTCTGGAGCAGGATCTGGACTTGGCGTTTCCCGCAGAGTGTTTTCGTCTGCAGTCGCCTCATCAGCACTGCGATGCCATCATGGAGGCCTGGGCACGCGTTTATCAGTCTCCCGAGAAATACTGGGCGCAGTACGAGCTGGCGGAGAAGCTGGTCGATCTGGAAGATTATTTCCGCCGCTGGCGATTCAACCACGTGACGACAGTCGAGCGCATCATCGGATTCAAACGAGGTACAGGGGGAACCAGCGGTGTGAAGTACCTGCGTCGCATGCTGGAAGTGGAACTGTTTCCAGAGCTTTGGAATGTCCGTGGAGCACTGTAGTTGGCAGGTGTCTGTCACACTTTCCACTGACTGAACAAGCGTCTCTGGACAGGCAGGATTGTCCATTGCAGGACTACTCGATCACTTTTCGCTCTCACGCCAGTTGCGCAGAGCGGTACCCGGAGAACCCTCAGACAATGAGTACTGCATTACCCAGAAAGGAATTGTTCGACATCCCGGAAGGCATCATCTATCTGGATGGCAACTCGCTGGGACCCTTGCCTCGCGCAGTGACATCGCATGTGTCGAACGTTGTCACTGCACAGTGGGGGGCTCAACTGATTCGCGGCTGGAATGAATCCCTCTGGATGCAGCAACCGGGGCGAGTCGGTGATCTCGTGGCACGTTTGCTGGGAGCACCTCCGGGCAGTGTCATGATGGGAGACACCTTGTCCATCAAGGTGTTTCAGGCACTGGCGGCATCACTCAAGTTACGTCCGGAACGACGCATCATTCTGTCTGACAATGGGAACTTCCCGACCGACCTGTATATGGCCCAGGGATTGATCGACACGCTGGGTCAGGATTACGAGCTGCGTGTGGTAGACCCTGAGGCGGTCGAGGCATCCATCGATGAATCGATTGCCGTGGTGATGCTGACTCAGGTGGATTATCGCTCGGGCCGATTGCACGACATGAAGACGATAACGGCGCTGACGCAGGAGGCAGGGGCGATCAGTCTATGGGATCTGGCGCACAGCGCAGGTGCGATTCCGCTGGATCTGACCGCCAGCCAGTGTGAATTCGCCGTCGGTTGCACCTACAAATACCTGAACGGCGGTCCGGGGTCTCCGGCATTCATCTACGTCAGACCCGACATGATCGAGCAAACGCAACCGGTACTGGCGGGCTGGATGGGCCACGATGCCCCTTTTGCCTTTGATCAGCAATACAAGCCTGCCATGTCGATCGAACGTCTGCGCGTCGGCACGCAACCGGTGATACAGACCAGCGCGCTTGAGGCTGCCATGCAAGTCTGGGAAGGCGTTGACATGCAGGATGTTCGCAAAGCGAGCATTGCCCTGTCAGAGCGTTTCATCACGGAAGTGGAGGCACGCTGTCCGGCCTTGACGCTGGCCAGTCCGCGATCGGCGAATGAACGAGGCTCGCAGGTATCCTTTGCCTTCGAGCACGGGTACGCGGCAATGCAGGCACTGATCGACGCCGGGGTCATCGGTGACTTCCGGGCACCGAACATCATGCGATTCGGTTTTACGCCCCTGTATCTTGATGAGAACGATGTGTTGAAGGCTGCAATGATTCTGCAGGAGATTCTGGATGACAGACGCTGGGATGATCCGCGGTATCAGGTGCTCAACGCGGTCACCTGAGCAGACTGGAGAGCGGACCATGCCTTGCTCGATGGCATGATCCGAGCTCGCTACGAGTCCAGAGAGGATTCGTGGTGAAGGTGTCAGACCGGCGCGTCGAGCGCCTTCTGCTCCTGCCCTTCGATGATGGGTTTGATGAAGATTTCCACGCGACGATTCAAGGCGCGATTGGCAGGCGTATCGTTGGATACCCGAGGTTCGCTCTCGCCACGACCTTCAGTACGAATACGGCGGATATCGACGCCTGCAGCATTGAGGTACATGGCCACGGAGCGCGCGCGTTCATTGGACAGATTGATGTTGTAGGACTCCGAACCCACACTGTCTGTGTAGCCGATGACATGGAGCAGCGTGCGGTCGTATTTGGAAAGCAGAGCCGATAGCTTGTCGAGAGCAGGGTAGAAAGCCGGTTTCAGTGCAGACCTGTCAAAGTCGAACGATGCCTCACTGCTCAGGCTTACCTTCAGGGTTTCGTCCTGCAACCGCTGTATTTCTATCTGCTTGTTCTGGCGTTCCTGCTCCAGAGCGGCTTCCAGCTCCTTTTGCTGGTTGTCCTGATAGCTGCCGACCGCGCCGCCGGCTACCGCCCCGATGACACCGCCCAGTATGGCCCCGTTATCGTGACTCAACTGATGACCAAGGACCGCACCTGCCAGGGCACCGATTGCGGCGCCCTGTTTGGCACGCCGATCCGGGTCATCGGTCGCGCAGGAAGCCAGAATCGAGGAAGCGAGCAGGGTTGCCAACGGCAGCGTGGCAAGGGGCGAATTGATACGTGTTTTCATGATGGGCTCGAACGTTTTGATGAAGAGATCGGTCAGACCGGCAATCGAATTGACACAATGCATACTGCCCGTTCGGTCGGGGTCTTTCAGGTATTGTGAAGTGACTGCTTGAAAATGCAATGGTTCATTCCCGAACCAGACATCGCCATTGCTGCAGTGCACTAGTGGGGCGATCGGATAACAAGGTAATACTCGGGGGCTGCGTGCGTCTGTTCGACAAGGTGGCCGGCGAAGGCGACAAGGGCAGGTCTTGACACCTCGATAGCGAGCTCCCCTCATGGTATCGCCTGAACTAAATCGCGGCACAACTCTATACGCAGAAACCCACTAGCGTTACAGTGATGTCACCAAGACAATACACGTGGAGATTTTGATGAGTGAAGACCATCTACGCAAGGAAGCTCTGGATTACCATCGCCTGCCGACAGCGGGCAAGATAGCCCTTGCCCCGACCAAAGCCTTGACGACACAGCACGATCTGTCGCTGGCCTATTCACCGGGTGTGGCGTATGCCTGCACGGCAATCGAAGAGGATCCACTACAGGCTGCGCACCTGACATCACGAGCCAATCTGGTCGCTGTCATCACCAATGGAACGGCTGTACTGGGTCTCGGAAATATCGGTGCCTTGGCCAGCAAGCCGGTGATGGAGGGCAAGGGATGTCTGTTCAAGAAGTTCGCCGGAATCGATGTCTTCGATATCGAAGTCTCGGAAACCGATCCTGACAAGTTCATCGAGGTTGTGGCTGCTCTGGAGCCGACCTTTGGCGGAATCAATCTCGAAGACATCAAGGCGCCCGATTGCTTCAAGATCGAAAAGGCGCTGCGAGAGCGCATGAATATCCCCGTTTTCCATGATGATCAGCACGGCACGGCAATCGTGACGGCGGCGGCGGTTACCAATGCGTTGGACTTCGTGGGCAAGCAGATCGGTGAAGTGCGCCTGGTGGCGTCGGGTGCGGGAGCGGCCTCACTGGCCTGTCTGGATCTGCTGGTCAGTCTCGGTCTGAAGCGCGAGAATGTCGTGTTGTGCGATTCGCGCGGTGTTGTCTACACCGGTCGTGAAAATGTGGATGAAAGCAAGGAGAGATTTCAGCAGGACACCGACTTGCGCACATTGACGGATGCGGTGGCCGGAGCTGATGTGTTCCTGGGGCTGTCCAAAGGCGGTGCGCTGACGCCGGAGATGCTCAAGGAGATGGCCGACAAGCCCATCGTGCTGGCCATGGCGAATCCGGAACCTGAAATTCGTCCGGAACTGGCCAAGGAGGTACGGCCCGATTGTCTGATCGGGACAGGGCGCTCGGATTATCCGAATCAGGTAAACAACTCACTGTGCTTCCCCTTCATCTTTCGCGGAGCCCTGGATGTGGGGGCAACGGAAATCAATGAGGCGATGAAAGTGGCAGCTGTCAAGGCGCTGGCTGCCATCGCGCATGCGGAGACATCAGACATCGTCGCTCAGGCCTACGGCGAGCCGACCCCGCCATTCGGTCCGGATTACCTGATTCCACGCGCCTTCGATCCACGGTTGATTACCGAAATCTCTCCGGCTGTGGCACAGGCAGCCATGGATACCGGCGTGGCGACCCAACCGATGTCGGATATGGCGGCATACCGCAATCAGCTATCCCAGTTTGTCTATGAGTCCAGCTCGCCCATGCAGCCGGTGTTTCTGGCAGCCAAACACAACCCGAAGCGAGTCATCTATGCAGAAGGGGAAGATGAGCGAGTATTGCGGGCAGCGCAGGTTGCCGTGGATGAAGGCCTTGCGCATCCGGTACTGATCGGACGTACGGATGTCATCGCATCCAGAATCAAACGACTCGGTCTACGGCTCAAGGCGGATATCAACTACGAATGCGTCAATGTGCTCGACGACCCTCGATATCGAGAGGTCTGGAGTGAATACTATGAGCTGTGCAAGCGTCAGGGAGTTACCAGGGAAAGAGCCAAGGAAGAAACCCGAACCCGGACAACCTTGATCGGTTGCATGCTGCTGCATCGCGGCGATGCCGATGCCCTGCTATGTGGAACAACAGGCCACTACGCGGAGCACCTGGATTATGTCAGCAAGATCATCGGCAGAAAGGAGGGGGTCAATACACTGGCCGAGCTGCAGATGGTGGTTCTCGCTGACAGGCAGTTGTTCATCTGTGATACCCAGGTCAATGACCACCCCACTGCCGAGCAGTTGGCCGAGATCACGATACTGGCTGCGGAGGAAGTCAGCCGCTTTGGTATCACACCCAGTGTTGCATTACTGTCGAGATCGAGTTTCGGTAGTTCCCACTATGCCTCTGCGCAGAAGGTGCGAGATGCCATGGAGCTGATCAGGAAACGTCGGCCAGATCTTGAAATAGAAGGTGAGATGCGTGCGGATCAGGCCCTGTCCGCGGCTATCAGAGAGCGTGATTTTCCTGATTCCAGATTGAGCAGCAATGCCAATGTGCTTGTCATGCCCAATGTCGATGCAGCGAACATCACCTACAACGCTCTACGGGTCGTCAGTAGTGGTGTCACCATGGGCGGCATCCTGCTCGGCGCTGCAAAATCGGTGCATATCATGTCCTCGTCGTCCACCGTCAGGCGAATCGTCAACATGTCAGCTCTGGCGTCTGTCGATGCAAACGCTTATGAGTGAGTAGGGTAGAGGCCAGAGACGTGATGCCGAAGGAGCGGCGTCACGTGGCCTGCCCGCTGTCATACCGTAGTTTGTAGCGCTTGATGTCAACGCAAGATGTCGCCGTACGTTGATACCTGTAACGGCTCATGTTTCGAGCCTTTTTGCAGGAGTACTCATCAATGCCGGATCTTTCTCTGTCAATACCGCTCTTGAACTCGTCCGACTGGTTTCGCACGGGACTCGTTTATCTTCATCTACTGTCATGTGCGTTTGCCTTGGCGCTGGTACTGAGCGCTGATTGGCGCATTCTCAAGGGCGACTTCACGGTCGACGGCTTGCGGCGGACCGCACAAGGCACCAGTGTCGTACTCGTGTTCCTATGGGTGAGCGGAGGCCTGTTGGTCCATCATGACACCGGGCTTGATCTTTCCGTGATAGCCAGCCTGTCAAAGTTGCAGCTCAAACTGCTCGTGGTTGCGGCGCTGACCATCAACGGCGTACTACTGCACTTCGTATCATTTCCACTGATTACAGCCAACCGGAAACTGACCCTGCGGGAATCAGTCGTTCTGGCCGTAACCGGCACGATCAGCACCTGTCACTGGCTGCTGGCGGCGTTCATCGGTATAGCCAGGCCCTTGGGGCAGTGGCCGCTTGAGACCTTGCTGGCTGCCTATATCACAGCTCTGTGTGCCATGATCGTTCTGGGTATCTTCTGTGCACCTTTCCTGCGCATCCATCTGGCCAGGCGGTTGAGCACGACTCGTTTTCTGGTAGACAGTAATCGTCGGAACAACGCAGCAATGTCCCTGCAGGCTCATGAATCAGGCCGCTCCCTGCTGGACGATGGCCGGTGCATGATGCCAGCTGCAGCACCGAACACCTGCGAAGAGTTACCGCTCCTTCGTGTGAGTCAACGCTGAACCAGTATCAGGCCTCATGCCATCACTGTACACACTGCGTCGGCAATGACTGCCTCCTCGTCAGTCGGGATGACGTATACCTGAACGGCGGAGGCGGCACTGCTGATCAGTGTGGCATTGGAATCATTTGCGTAGCGTTCCAGATTGACACCCAGCCAGGCGAGTCGTTCGCAGATCAACCGTCGCACGCTAGAGGAATTCTCGCCAATGCCGGCGGTGAAGACGATGGCATCCAGCCCCTCGATTGTACACACCAGAGAGGCGAGCTGGGTCGCCGCTCGATAGCAATAGAGCTCAATGGCCTCCCGGGCGTGTGGGTCCGGGCTGCTACTCAATACCTGCATGTCGTTACTCACACCGGAGACGCCAAGCAGGCCTGATTCACGATACAGCACTCTGGAGGCCTCCTTGCAGCTCATGCCCATCTGGTCCATCATGTGCAGAACAACGCCGGCGTCCAGCGTGCCACAGCGACGACCCATCATCAGTCCTTCCAGCGCCGTGAATCCCATGGTGCTGGAGACACTCTGTCGGTTCTTCATGGCGCACATGCTGGAACCGTTGCCAAGATGGGCGACGATGACTCGCTGGTCGGCAACTGGCCCGGCAACGGCGGGCAAGGTGCTGGCAATGAATTCGTAGGACAGGCCATGAAAGCCGTAGCGAATGATGCCGGCGTCGGTCATGGACCTGGGTAGAGCGAACAGTTGTGCCAGTCTGGGCTGCGTGCGATGAAAACTGGTGTCAAAGCAGGCGACTTGAGTCAGCTCGGGCTTGCGCTCGGTAATCGAGCGTATCACCGCCAGATTGTTCGGTTGATGCAGTGGCGCCAGCGATACCAGCTCTGCCAGGGTTGCCATGATATCCGGCCGGATGACAACCGGCGCATGATAAGTCCGCCCTCCGTGCACCACCCGATGTCCAACCGCCGTCAGGTCGTAACCGGCTGTATGATCGTCAATCCAGTCCAGCAGGCGTACTGTCAGTTCCGCGTGAGTGGCAGACGGGTCGATGTTTTCCAGGCCTTCTTCCTGCAAGCCCTGTTCGCCATCATCGCGAATGATGAAGTCCGGTGCGCTGCCAATACCGGCAATCTTGCCGCGTATGAGGGCGTTCTGGGGGGCGGGGCCTGTCGCGTAGATCGCGAACTTGATGCTCGATGAGCCGGCGTTCATGACCAGAATGACGTCCATGCTCAACTCACCGCCTGTTTGTGATTGATGAAAAGCTGCGCCATGGCACAGGAGACCAGCCTTGACAACACGCCGTCGGCTCGACTGGTCAGAATGATCGGCACTCGAGCACCGAGAACGATGCCAGCGGCATCCGCCCCTGCAAGGTAGATCAGTTGCTTGGCAATCATGTTGCCGGCTTCCAGATCGGGTGTGACCAGAATATCGGCATCGCCTGCGACCGCGGAGACGATTCCCTTGGCATCGGCAGCCGTGCGTGAAATGGCATTGTCAAAAGCCAGCGGGCCATCAAGCACCCCGCCGGTGATCTGTCCACGGTTGGCCATCATGCACAGGGCAGCTGCATCGATCGTCGATGTGATGGCCGGTGTCACCGTTTCGACTGCTGACAGGATGGCCACCTTCGGCAGGGTCAATCCAAGCGCATGTGCCATGTCGATGGCGTTCTGGATGATGTCGCGTTTGTCCAGCAGGCCGGGGTAGATGTTGATGGCGGCATCGGTGATCATCAAGGGCTTGGGATAATGAGGGACATCCATGGCATAGACATGGCTCATTCGTCTCTCGGTTCGTAGTCCCTTGTCCTTGTCGACAATGGCGTTCATCAGTTCGTCGGTATGCAACTTGCCCTTCATGATGGACTGCGCCTTGCCCTCACGCACGAGTGCCACGGCACGTTCGGCCGCTGCGTGGCTATGCGGTACGTCTATTCGTTCGATGCCTTCCAGCGACACCTCTGCCTCGAGAGCTGCGGCATCGATCTTGTCACGAGGTCCGATGAGAACGGGGATCATCATGCCGTGAGACATGGCTTCAAGGGCACCGGTGAGTGACACGGTATCGCAAGGGTGTACCACGGCGACACGGATAGGCTCCAGTCTGGCACAGGCATCAAGCAGCTTCTGATAGCTTGCGCCGCGCTCATGCAGATGCACCTCTGGCAGCGTGACCCGGGGTCTGCGCACCTTCACCGTCGGGGCAATGACTTCTGCCTCACCCACAATGACTTGTTCTCCCTCTTCATTCAGGCAGTCGCAGCTGAAGATCACACGCTTCTTTTCGTGCTGTTTTTCCTTGGCCGTCACGGTGACCGTTACCGTGTCACCCAGGCCTACAGGCCGACGAAAACTCAAGGACTGGTTCAGGTAGATGGTGCCGGGGCCGGGTAGCTCGGTGCCCAGAACCGCCGATATGAGTGCGCCACCCCACATACCATGCGCGATGACTTCGTGGAAGATATCCGCCTTGGCATAATCGACATCCACATGAGCCGGATTGACGTCACCGGACATGACTGCAAACAGTTCGATATCCTGCTGTCGCAGTGTTCGAACAAGCTGAGCGGAATCTCCGATCGAAATCTCGTCGAAGGTCTTGTTCTCGATGTATTGCATGCCGGGTTTCGTCCTCATGACATCACATGGTAGCCGGCATCAACGTGTATGACTTCACCGGTCACACGGCTGCTGGCATCGCAGGCCAGGTAGGTTGCCATGTTGCCGACATCGTGGATGCTGACCAGATGGCGTTGGGGGGCACGGGTTCGATGCTCATCGATCAGTTTGTCGAAATGGGCGATCCCGGAGGCTGCACGCGTATTCAGGGGACCCGGGGAGATTGCGTTGACACGTATTCCCGAAGGACCCAGTTCGGCAGCAAGGTACTTCATGCTGGCTTCCAGAGCTGCCTTGACAGGGCCCATCACATTGTAATGATCAACCACTTTCTCGGCGCCGTAGTAGCTCATTGTCATGATGCTGCCGTTGTTCTGCAACAAGGGCTCCGCCTTGTGTGCCAGTCGAATCAGGGAATGGCAGGATATGTCCATCGCCTGCAAGAATCCCTCCCGTGAACAGTCGGTGACGCGACCGTGCAGATCCTCCATCGGGCACCAGGCGATCGAATGAACAAGGAAGTCCAGTCCACCCCACTGCTTTTCGATATCCTCGAACAGGGCATCGAGCTGAGTGTCGTTCGTGATATCCATGGGCAGCAACAGTTCGGCGTTCACCTGGTCCGCTACCGTCTTGACATGAGGTAGCGCCTTGTCATTCAGGTAGGTCAAGGCCAGCCGGGCGCCGGCATCATGAAAGGCATGAGCGCAGCCGGCGGCGATGGAGTGCTCGTTGGCCACTCCGATGACCAGTCCGCACTTGCCCTTGATCAGTGAGGATTCCATGGTTTCAGTCCTGCAGTATGTAAGTGCCGGGTGCATCGCACAGCGGCTTGAAACCACTCTCGATCGCGCCCATTGCAGGGGGCGAGACAGGGGCACCGGAGCGACTGTCCAGCCAGCTGACAAAGGCCGGCCACCAGGAACCTTCCTGCGCCTCCGTGTTCTGTTTCCAGGTCTCGGGGTCGACGTAGTAGTCATCGTGCTGCACGGTACTGGAGCGAAAATGTCGGCGTGGGTGACCGGGCTCGGAGACTATGCCGGCATTGTGTCCGCCATTGGTCAGCACGAATGTCAATTCCGTATCGGACAACAGATGGAACTTGTAGACGGAGTGCCAGGGGGCCACGTGATCCCATTCCGTACCGACGCTGAAGATGGGGACTCGAATATCGGAAATGGCTATTGGCTTGTCATTGACCCGGTAACGACCCTCGGAGAGATCGTTGTTCAGATAGAGCCTGCGCAGGTATTCGGAATGCATGCGGTAGGGCATGCGCGTGCCATCGGCATTCCAGGCCATCAAGTCGTTCATGCCGGAACGTTCTCCCATCAGGTAGTCATGCATGACGCGAGACCAGATGAGGTCATTGGAGCGCAGCAGCTGAAATGCTCCCGACATCTGTCTGGAATCCAGATACCCCTGTTCCCACATCGTGTCTTCGAGAAAGGTCAGCTGGCTTTCATTGATGAACATCATCAGTTCACCGGCTTCGGTGAAATCGGTTTGTGCGGCGAGAAACGACAGGGTCTTGAAGCGTTCATCGCCATCGCGCGCCATTGCCGATGCGGCAATGGATAACAAGGTGCCACCCAGGCAGTAACCGACCCCGTGAATGCGGGTATTGCCGGTGATGCCATTGATCACATTCAGTGAATCCATGATACCCAGAGTGCGATAGTCTTCCATTCCCATGTCCCGGTCACCAGGATCCGGGTTTTTCCAGGAAACGATGAATACGGTGTAACCCTGTTCGGTCAGGTACTTCACCAGTGAATTGTGTGCCGACAGGTCAAGGATGTAGTACTTCATGATCCAGGCAGGTACGATGAAGATCGGTTCAGGGCGCACCTTGTCAGTGCTTGGCTCGTATTGAATCAACTCGATCAGTCGGTTGCGGTAAACCACCTTGCCGGGTGTGCAGGCAATGTTCTGGCCCACCTGAAACTGGCTGATACCGGGAGCCTTGCTGCCATTGACCTGGGCCTGCCAGTCCTCGATGAAGTTCCTGGCACCGCGCACCAGATTCTGACCACCCTCGGCCTGAGTCTTTTCCAGTAATTCCGGGTTGGTCAGCAGAAAGTTCGACGGTGAGAACATGTCCAGCAGCTGGCGGCTGGTGAATTCCACAACGTTTTCGTGTTGCGGTGTGACGCCCCGGACACCGGTGGTGGCGTTGTGCCACCATTGCTGTTGCAGCAGGAAGGCCTGGTAGAGAATATTGTATGGCCAGCTTTGCCAGGCATCACCTCGAAAACGCTTGTCCTGAGGCAAGGGATTGATACAGGGATCAGGCTGTTCCTGTGACAGGATATGGCACTGGCTGGCATGCATGGTCAGCTTCAAGGCCTTCTTCAGTGCTTTCTTCTGCAATTGTGTCGCCTTGCCGGGGGACGTCATCAGATGCACCAGCCAATCGGCATAGGCGCCAGCCAGTGCACTGGGTGACAAGCCCATGGTGAATTTCGACATGCTGGCGTGGGTGGATTTGTCGAGAATATCTTCCAATGCCGTTGCGGCGTAGGAGTCATCTTCCTGTTGCTCTCCCAGTGGCGTCATTTTCATGAAGGACTCGATCATCCTGCGTGTCTGATCAAGATCGTCTGGTGTTTTCCGAGCGCTGTCCACGCCCTTGTTCGAGGAGGCAGCGCTGGTGAGAGATTTCCCGTTGCCGGGCTTGACGTCTGCCTCGAGTGCGAGTCCCTTGTCTTTGGCGGCCATGCGTGTTCATCCTGTGTCTGGCTGATAGCAGGATTGTAGCGACCCGCCTTTCGGTTGGACATCAGGGCTTTCCACATGGAATTGCGGCTACTGCGGGGAACGCGCTCCGTGAGCTATGATGGGGCGCACCTTGCCGGACACGCCCATAACACAGCGCAGGGTAGCGATCAGTCAGCGCCGGATGCCATGTGTACCACATGCTGAGGAAACGGGATCTCGATACCTTTTTCGGCCAGTGTGCGGTTGATGGCCGAGTTCAGCGCATGGGTGACCGGCAGCCGGTAGGCAGGCGTGGCGACAAATGCTCGTATCTCGAAATCCAGCGAGCTGGCACCGTGATTGACGAAAAATACCGTGGGCTCCGGCATGTCGAGCACGTGTTCGGTTTTTTCCACGCAGTCGACCAGCAGTTGGCGAACCTGGTCGATGTCCGAGCCATACGCTACACCGACAGTCAGCAACAGGCGTGTCACCGCATCATGCAGCGTCCAGTTGGTCACCTCTTCCGTGATGATGGATTTGTTGGGCAGCACAACCTCACGGTTGTCGAAGTCGGTGAGGGTGGTGGCGCGGATCTGGATATTGCTGACGGTGCCGCTGATGCCTCCGATGGTGACGGTGTCGCCCACACGCACGGGTCGCTCGAACAGGATGATGAGTCCGGAGATGAAATTGGCAACGATTTCCTGCAGACCAAAACCGAGTCCGACACCCAAGGCGGCAACGATCCACTGTAGCCGTGACCAGTCGACGCCCAGTTGGGCAATGGCAATCAACAACGTGGTTCCCAGAAGCGTGTAGCTGGCAATGGCGTTGACCGCATAGCGCGTACCCGTATCCAGTTTGAGCCTTTCGAACAACAACAGCTCCAGCACACTGCGCAGATTGCGTGCGCCGACAAAACCGATCAGCAGCAGCGTGGCGGCAAACAGCAGTTTGCCCAGCGTGACAGGGGCGGTGACTGCACTGCCGTCGGCCGTGGTAGCAGCCTGCCACAAGACGATGTCATTGAAGTTGTCCAGTACGGGAAACATCGGTTTCCAGACCGTCCACGCGCCGATCAGGAACAGCACGACGCCGGCCAGCTTGAACAACTGCTGCGCTTCGAAGGCCGTATGCTTGTAGTCATCGTCCCAGGCAAAGGACAGATCCGGAGTCGCATCCCCGCTGACCGGCGTTGCTTCCTGGACACTGCGTTCCGCTTCCTGCGCGGAACGTTTCGCGCGCGCCTTGCGCAAGGACATTCGCCGGTGTGCCACCATGAATTCACGGTTGAGGGCGCCTGTGAGAATGAGAACCGCCATGAGCAGAACGCCGGTGATGAACAACTGCCTCTGGATGGCGGCGGCTGTGTCGAAATAGCCGATCAAGGGCAGCATGCCGATCAGTGCGGGGGACACGATGAGTGTCCAGATACCCACGCGGGTGATGGGCGAGCGTGTCGTCGAGGTATCCTGCTCGAAGACGACTCCACGATTCGGATGGAACAGGGCATACAGCAAGAGGCTCATTGCTATCGAAATCAACAGGAATGCACTGACGCCCATGGCGTAGCGCAAATCGGCCCTGCCAGATGCAATCGCGAAGGTGTAGACGGCGGTGCACAGGGCAAATACCCAGACGAACCAGTTCAGGTGGTTGCTCAGACGGCTGACAGCCTGTTCGTTCCAACCGAAGTGTCGCCTGAAAATGCCGTTTTCGCGGCAAAGCGCCTTGAAGAACAGCAATATGACAAGCGCTCCACTGGTGAGAAGCAAAGCGGCACTGATGGCCGGTATGACAGAGCCTGCGAAAACAAAGACATCCTTGACGACCAGGTAGGCAGAGAACAGCACCAAGGGTAGGGGTAATGCCAGCAGCAGGCTGTACAGGGTGGCCAGTGGCGTGTTCCAGTAGTCATCATCCCCGACATTGCCGACCTTGTCTGCGTGCCTGAGCAATAGTGTCTTGAGCCGTCGCCGGATGGCCAGCAGCGCAACAAGACACAAGCCCAAGAGGCTCAACTGGAATACTCTCAGCTGGATGATCTCGAGGATGGCGGTGTCGAGGCCTCGCCAGGTATCCAGGTCGACTGCCCATTGCAGCGCGCTGTAGGCATACTTGAGCCACTCGAAACCGATGGCCTCGTTGGTGCGCAGCCACAGCACGCTGCCATCGAGTGTGGTGCGAACCTGAGCCGATCGCATCTGTGCCTCGACCAATGCCGCTTCAAGCGTCGTCATGCGGTCGGCCACACGGTTGGCGACACGCAACAGGGCAATCTGGTATTCCAGTGTGTCGTCCGAAAGTGACAGGTCCACCTGGTAGGCGTTGTTTCCGGCGAACAGATCCTTTGACCGGAAGTTTCGCAGGTCGGCCTCCCACAGTATCTGGTTCACTTGCAGTTCTTGCAGGCGCTTGCGCAGCTGTTCAAGCTCGGACTCAAGCGTTTCGCTCTCGGGCAGTTCTTCGCGCAATTTGCGAACTGTCACGGCAAGCGAATCGTTGACCGAACCGGTGTTGGTAACGCGTGTCAGGATCAGCCTGACCTGATAGATGTCAAGGATGGATTGCGAGACCTCGGAGGTCTTCTGCAGAATGGGCAGTTCCTGTTCCAATAGCGCCAGACGAGCTCGTAGCAGTTGCATGATTTCGCGGCTTCCCAACTCTCTGCCGGTGGTCTCGTCCGTCTGCTCATCGATTGCCTGGCGAGCCGCCGAGATACGCAGATCGCTCAGCGCAGTCCAGTGCCGATCGAGGCTGTCGAGTTCGACATCCAGCTCGATCTGCAGCAGTCGACTGTTGAGCGATGCCAGAGTCTGGCGAGGTGCCAGTGTCGAGAGTTCGACCTGCTGAAGTTTGATGGATTCAAGCGCGACATGCGATTGCACTCGAAAGAGGAAGGATCTGGTTCGACTGACCAGTTCCGATGCCTTGATATCGACCGTCTGTTGCCAATCGCTCTCGGCATCACTGGCAAGGGTACTGGCTTCATCGATCTGTTCGGCGGCCCTGGATGTCTCCGCGGCAATGGCAGAAGCCCGTGCGCTCAATCGCGCCTCTGACTCTCGGGATTCATAGAGTTCCTGGCTCAGCTGCCTGACACGGGCTTCGAGCTCCGAGGTTGCACTGTCGAGTTCGGCTTCATCGCCGGGCAAGGATTCCTCGGTCTGGTCCGGATCCAGTAGAGCCTGTATCTGCGTTTGCAGCGCGGCGGCAGTGGTATCGTAGTCGGCGGCCTGCTGCCGGTAGGTCTCGACATCGGCTCGACGTTGTTGCAAGCCTGTCATTTGACGACGAGCCAGCTTCAAGTTGCCGTTCAGCTGGTCTGAGTCCTTGTCCGATAGCTCGGCGGTAGCGGCAATGGCGGCTTCGAGCTCGGCAAATTCCAGCTCGCTCGGATCGACGCTGGCTGCCTGTGCAATGGCGCCGATGTGCAAGGTACTCAGTACCAGTATCATTGCCAGAAGGCGACCAAGCCTCCATTCGAGTGTGTTCATCAATACTGTCGGTTTGTCAGGGTGTATCCTTGGAATTCCTTTTCCGTAAATAGTAGGTGCCGATCGTCAAGTCATTGAAAGCTATCGGATAGGGTCTTCAAGACTACCCTGAAACGGGTACGCTGGATAAGAAATTGTCGGCGTTCTCGTCATCGCGCTGCTGACGGGGCTGCCCTATACTGCCGTCATCGGCTTCTACCAGACCTGAGGCGAGGGCAGATTGTCAGCTATCCGGAACAACCCGCACAAACACCGCCAGTGGCTTGCCTGGCTGGTCGGGGCCGTGGTTACCGGCGCTGTGATCTTCGGCTGGAATGCGATGAACCAGCGCGAGCAGGCCGACATGAAACGCAGTACCGCCATGGTGCTTGATTGGTTGGAAACCGCCATCACGCGCGATCTGGATCAGAGAATGAGTTCCCTGCGACGTATCGCTGATCGATGGTCGCACAACGGCGGGACAGCGCGATCTGCCTGGGAGGCCGACGTTGCACACTATATTGCGGATCAGCCCGGCTACCAGGCTATCGAGCGGGTTGATGGGAGCCTCAATGAACGATGGATCATGACGCCCGCAGGGTCCGTTGATTCGCAAAGCGTTCCCATGGCTGGTCCATTGCTGGACGAGATATCGGATCGACTGGCGGAGGACAGGCGGCTACCGGGTTTGTCCGACGCCATGACGCTCGACCAGGGGCGTCAGGGGTTCATGGCCTTCCAGCCCATCGGCGAGGGGCAGCAGTTCGATGGTTTCATCATTGCGATATTCGAGTTTGAATCCTGGCTGAATACCTTGATGAATGTGTCGAATGACGAACTTTTCGGCGTTCGGATCCTGCTGGGCGATCAGCTTGTTTTCGACACGTCCACAAGCGACAACCCGGCAGACGACAATCTGTTGCAGCAAAGTACCGTTTCCCTGCACGGGCGACAATGGACTATCGCTGTCTGGTTGTCGGGTACCCGGATGGCGGCCAATCAGTCCCGAGTGGCCGACGCTCTTTTGTGGGCGGGCTTGCTGGTGAGTGTGCTGCTGGGCTGGGCGTTGCATGCAACATTGAAATCCAGAGCAGAGAGTGCCGAGCTGCAAGTGCACACGCAACAGCTTGAAGCGCAATGGAAGAACCTGCCGGGTATGGCCTATCGCAGTCTTGCCGGCCAGGCTTCATCGATTGAATTTGTCAGCGACGGCTGCCTGGCCCTGACCGGTCATACCAAGAGCAGCTTTGAACAAGGCCTGATCAGATGGGATGAGCTGGTGCATCCAGACGACCGTGCGATGCACCGTGAGCAACTGGAAAGGGCTACCACCAGGGGGCAGCCATTCAGGGCGGAGTATCGGATCATCTGCAGCAATGGCACGGAGAAGTGGGTCTGGGAGCGGGGCAATATCAGCCATTCCCCGTTTGACCAGACATCGCTCATCGAGGGACTGGTTCTTGATGTCACCGATCAGAAACTGACCGAAATTGCGCTGACCGATGCGACTGCCTATGCACAGACGGTAGTGGATACGGCTGCCGAGGCCATCATCACGATCTCCACACGAGGAGAGATCGAATCCATCAATCGCTCGGTTGAGCAGATATTCGGCTACTGCAAGGAGGAGCTTGTCGGCCAGAATCTACGGCTACTGATGCCGGAACCCTATATGAGTGAACACGATGCCTATATCGAGCACTATCTGCAGACGGGCGAGAAGCGCATCATCGGCGTCGGCCGAGAGGTCTTTGCAAAACGCAAGGATGGCGTGGTATTCCCGATCCAGTTATCGGTGAGTGAATTCGTGACCAAGGATGAGCGCAAGTTTGTCGGCCTGATTCGCGATCTGACCAAGCAACAGCTGGCCGAACAGGAGGCCAGCCTGCATCGTGAACGCCTGGCTCATGTCGGTCGTGTCAACATGCTCGGAGAAATGGCAACCGGCATTGCCCATGAAATCAATCAGCCTCTGAGTGCCATTTCCATGTACGCACAGTCTGGCTTGCGCTTTCTGGATGCGGATATTCCCAAACCCGACAGGCTCAGAGATGCTCTGGAAAAGCTCAGCGTACAGGCGCACCGTGCTGGTGCCGTCATCGAGCGTATGCAGCAGTTTGCGCGACAGCGGGAGTCACGCTACGAAACTGTTGATTGCAACAGGCTCATGCAGGAGGTGGTCAATCTGGCCGAATCGGAAGCCTTGATCCGAGACGCGGTGATAAGGCTCGAGATTGAAAGCGATATCGGGATGGTTCAGGGTGACCCGATACAGTTGCAACAAGTTGCCTTGAACCTGTTGCGCAACGGTATGGAATCAATGGCAAGTATTGGTCACCGCTATGGCAATCACATCGTGGTGCGGACGCAGGACGATGGTGATGGGGTTAAGATATCCGTCGTCGATCAAGGGACTGGCGTGTCCCTCGAGGCGGCAGAACAGCTGTATAAACCCTTTGCCTCTACCAAGGACATGGGGATGGGGATAGGGTTGTCGATCTGCAAATCCATCATTCATTCTCACGGTGGTCAGCTGGACTTCGTCAACATGGAAGGTCATGGCGCCATATTCTTCTTCACTTTGCCCTATACCGCGTGAGATTGCCAAGGAGTAGCAGCATGCAGCAGCAAGTCTATATCGTTGACGATGACGAGGCCATTCGTGATTCGATGAGCATGTTGCTCGAAACGATTGATATGCCTCATCAGTGCTTTGCGTCAGCTGCAGAATTCCTCGAGACCTATGATGGTTCTCAACGTGGATGTCTGGTTCTGGATATCAGAATGCCTCACATGAACGGACTGGAGTTGCAGAAGAAGCTGAACGAGCTGGAATGCCTGCTTCCCATCATCTTCATGACCGGTCATGGTGACATCCCCATGGCGGTTGAAGCCATGCGTGCCGGGGCTCTGGATTTCATGCGCAAACCCGTACGCGAACAGGATCTGCTCGACAGGATTCAGCAGGCCCTGGACCATGAATCCGGAAAGTTCGATCTGCACGAGAAGATGGCCAGCATCAAATCGTGTATTGCCACATTGACGCCGAAGGAACATGAGGTTTTCGATCGGGTCGCCGAAGGCCAGGCCAACAAGGTCATCGCGGCAGAACTGGGCGTCAGCGAGCGTACGGTCGAAGTGCACAGAGCGCAAGTCATGAAGAAGCTCGGCGTTCGAACATTGGCTGACCTGGTCAGACTCAAGCTGACCGGTGAGGGCCAGACCTCCTGGTAGAGAGCGTCCCACGCGGGTATATACGCAAGACATTACGTATATCCCCGTATGGATCAGAACGGTGTTGTCCAATAGTTTATCTGCAGATAGTGTGGACAGACAATCGGGCAACGTAGCGTGCAAGCGAGCGAAAACTACAAGGTCTTTATCGTGGATCCTGACACCGCCATCAGAGACAGCGTCGAGCTGTTGCTGGAGAGTGCTCACGTTGAGGTCTACGGTTTCGCGAATGGCAAGGCGTTTCTCGACAGGGGCGTCCCGGATGCCATTGGCTGCCTGCTGGTGGAAAGCTCATTACCGGATTCAAGCGGCCTGTCCCTGATAGCGAAAGTCAGAAGCCTGGGCAATGACATGCCTGCCTTGCTGTTGACCAGCTCGACAGAGGCCGATCTGGCTTCGCGTGTGGCGGATCTGGGCGTGGCGGGAATCGTGCGCAAGCCACTGCGCAGTCAACAGCTGATTGATCAGATCGAGTTCCTGCGGCATTCCTGGAATTCGAGATGATGGCGGAACCGGTACCGGGCGCAGTCCTGTACGTGTTTTCCCCTATTCACAGGTGGCGAACGTCGCATTTATCATCAGGGTAGTCATCTGAAATACAACGCAGTCAACTTGTTCAGTGCCTGTGGGCATTGCAAGTACTGCATGAGTGGTTGGGAGACCCTGTGTGACAATCAGCAGAATGCCGGTTACTCGGTCAATGGCAGTTTCGCCGAATACGTGCTAGCTGACCCCGGTTATGTTGGCAAGATACCCGAAGGGCTGGATTCTGCGGCTGTTGCCCCGATCCTGTGTGCCGGTGTCACCGTCTACAAGGGGCTCAAGGAGACCGATACCAAGCCGGGCGATACGGTCGTCATTTCCGGAATCGGCGGTCTGGGTCATCTGGCCGTTCAATACGCAAAAGCCATGGGGCTGACCGTGGTGGCGGTGGATGTCTCTGATGAAAAACTGGCGCTGGCGACGAAAATGGGCGCTGACTTTGTCATCAATGCCAGCCAGCAGAATCCGGTGGAAGAGGTGCACAATGCGGTGGGTGGTGCCGATGGCGTGTTGGTGACGGCCGTGTCCCGTTCCGCATTCAGTCAGGCTGTCGGTATGCTGGCCAAGCACGGTACCTTGTCACTGGTCGGGCTTCCTCCGGGCGACTTCGACCTGAATATCTTCGATACCGTGCTCAATCGCAAGACGGTCAGAGGCTCGATCGTGGGTACCCGGATGGACCTGATTGAAAGTCTGGAATTCGCCGCCGCCGGCAAGGTGAAGACGCACTACACCGTGGATTCACTGGACAATATCAATCAGGTTTTCG
The DNA here is from genome assembly GCA_947499955.1 of uncultured Granulosicoccus sp. Classification (GTDB taxonomy): domain Bacteria; phylum Pseudomonadota; class Gammaproteobacteria; order Granulosicoccales; family Granulosicoccaceae; genus Granulosicoccus. The sequence goes on along the minus strand of CANMQI010000003.1, from coordinate 125,881 downwards.
ACAAGATGCGCGACGGCAGGATCGACGGCAGAATCGTGTTGACGATGTAATCGGGACAGTAGCGCCAGTCACCAGGTTGTCAGGTCAGGCGATCGTGCCTACCTGACGACGTTGGTGCCTGTTCAGCCAGACAAGGGCGCCGCCCGCGAGCAACAGGAAAGGAATCATGGCCAGGTTGACAGCGCTCCAGCCATGCACGGCTGTGCCGCCGGAGCAGTTCATCAGGCCACCGGATGCCAGGCTGGCGAGAGTCACGCAGCCAAAGACCATTGTATCGTTGAGCCCTTGCGCACGGCCACGTTCATGGACGCCGTGCGCGCTGGCGAGCAAGGTTGTGGCACCGATGAAACCGAAGTTCCAGCCAATGCCCAGAAAGACAAGGGCGATATAGAAATTACCCAGTTCTACCCCCATCAACGCGACGACGCCGGCCAGGGCAAGAATAATCAGACCGGACGAGATGATGCGAATGACGCCAAATCGAACGATCAGGTGACCGGTAAAGAAGGAGGGGATGAACATTGCCAGCACATGCGCCGAGACGATGTCGTTGGCGTTGTCGCTGGTAAATCCGCAGCCCAGTACTGCCAGCGGGGTGGACGTCATTACCAGGTTCATCAGGGAGTAGGAGACCATGGCGCAGATGATGGCAACCAGGACCGTGGGGTTGCGCAACAACTCGAGTTTGGAACGGACCGCCGGGGCTGGTGCTGCCGCATTGTTTGCCGACGCCTCATCGCCGTTGGGCAAGTCCAGCAGCAGAAACAGCAGCATGCCCACCAGATTGATGACGATGATGGTCAGATAAGTGCCCATGAAGGGATTCGGCAGATAGATTCCGCCGAATACCGGTAGAAAGGTGGTATCAAACACCAACTTGTTCAGCTGTGGTCCGAAGATGGCGGACAGGAGCCCGCCTGCCATGACATAGGAGATCGCCTTGGGGCGAAACGATTCGGATGCAGTATCGGCCGCTGCAAAGCGATAGAAGCCCTGTGCCGACATGTAGATGCCGGTGAAGTAGGAGCCCAGCAGCAACAGTGGGAAGGAGGACACATACAGTCCGTAGGCAGCCGTTGCGGCACCGAGGACCCCACCTGTCGCGCCGACGCAGAAGCCGAAGCGTCGTCCCTTGCGCTGCATCAGGGGTGAGAGCCAGGGGGCGGTGGTCATGGATCCGAATACAATGAGGGAGATCGGCAGTGTGGCAAAACAGGCATTACCTGCCAGCATGCCTCCTGCCAGGCCACCCACCACGAAGATCATGGGCATCTGTGCACCCAGGATGGCCTGTGCAGCGACCAACACGATGATGTTGCGGCGCGTGCGGGAATCGTTGAAATCGGACATTGGCAATGGTCTGAAGGCTTGGGGCTTCGGGCCGACGGCAAACCGTGCGCGCCGGACCTTGTTCTGAACACGGACAGGCCGCTCATTCTACGGCGGCGAGCCGCCGGGTGGTAGTTTATTTCACCATTTCGTCCAGGGTAGCTGAAGTGGAGTTGATCCCTGTCAACACGGATTGACACGCAAAATGCTATTGATGAACGGGCATCGGGAAGTTCCTCCCGGTCTGCACGCAACGGAGAAAACAGTATGGCAATGACTGATAACCCGGCAGTAGTGGGCAACCCTGAAGTCGCAGTGTCGAATGATGATGCTGTCAGTGGCAAGGGAGACTCCAGCAAGAGTGCAACTTCGAAGCGCAGTCGCAGCAGCACGAACAGCAAGGCCGAGCGTGATCCTGTCAGCAAGATCGAGCAGATCATGGATGCTCTGGGTGAAAGCTACTCGCCGGTCGGCGGTGCCGAGCTGGCAGAGTCCCTGGGGCCATTGAACAAACTCGATCGTGCCGAATACGAATCCGAGAAGGCCGAATTGCAAGCCGAATTGTTGAAAGTGCAGCTCTGGGCTCAGGAAACCGGCCAGAAATTCGTTCTGTTGTTCGAAGGGCGTGATGCCGCTGGCAAGGGCGGTACCATCAAGCGTTACATGGAGCATCTGAACCCAAGAACTGCAAGGGTGGTTGCATTGAACAAACCGACCGATCAGGAACGGGGTCAGTGGTACTTCCAGCGCTATATCGAGCATTTGCCCACTGAAGGTGAAATCGTGCTTTATGACCGCTCCTGGTACAACCGTGCAGGGGTGGAGCGTGTCATGGGCTTCTGCAAGCCGAACGAATACCTGGAATTCATGCGACAGACACCAGAGCTTGAGCGCATGATGGTGAGATCCGGCATCAAGCTGTACAAATACTGGTTCTCGGTCAGTCGTGAAGAACAGGCTCGCCGCTTCAAGAGTCGGGAGACCGATCCTTTGAAACAATGGAAGCTCAGTCCGATCGACAAGGCCAGTCTGACCAAATGGGACGATTACACCGAAGCCAAGGAGGCCATGTTCTTCTACACCGATACGGCCGATGCTCCCTGGACCATCATTCGTTCCATCGACAAGAAGCGCGCCCGAATCAACTGCATACAACACTTTCTGAGTACGCTGGATTACCCGGGCAAGGATCACGACGTCGTGAAAGGCCCTGATCCCCGAGTGGTGGGAATGCCATCGAGTCGTATCAACAACAGCACCCATATTCTGGGAAAATCGTTGCATCCGGATAGCAGGATCAACAGCGACGAAAGCTGAGAAGGTCCACCGCTGGAGCACATGAGAGCAGCTGTACGCCCATTCCGGTCTTGCGCACGCTGTCCTGTCACGTGGATGGCATGGCAGTAGTGCATCGCAAGCTCGCCCGTGATGGCTGGCTGATGAGGTCGTCAGGAACGTCGCCACTTGCCACTGTACAGGCGTCTGTGAAACAGTGGGAACTTGACGATTTCCTCAAGCAGGAACAGGGCGAAAACCCATGCGACGGACGCATCCAGGTACAGGATGAACAAGGTGGTCAGTGGCACACGCACGGCCCATTGGGAAAACACGAAGATGTTCATCACGTAAACGGCATCGCCACCGGCTCGCAGGGTATGGCCGCAGATGGCGTTGGAGGATTTGGGGAAGGGCAGCAGCAGGATGAGCGGCAGGAAGCTCAACAGGGCGTGCCGGGTTTCGTCCATCAGATCATCGTAGATCCAGTCGAATGACAGGGTTGTCACGAGGTGCAGCAGGGATACCAGAGCTGCCAGCATGAAGGTCACTCGCCAGACACGACTCAGGAATCCGTCAAGACTGTCTGCTGATACCTGCTGCCCCAGAAGCTGTCCCACGAATATGCCGGTTGCCTGGGCCCATGACGTCATGAACTGTCCGAATACCTGTACCCACGGCATGATCAAGGTCATGGCGGCAAATTGGCTGATGCTCAGCCGGGCGTAGAGAAGTGCACACAGCACATTGGCAACCGCCTGGCTGAAGAAGGTCGCCGCGATGGGCAGGGCAAGAATGAAGTGGCGCCGGCAGGATTGCAGCAATGTCGTTTGCGCCCAGCCGGTAACGCCAATGACCGCCAGTTCCGTGCGCAGTATGCATCCACTCAGAAACAGCATTCGGGTCAAGGCCGCCGCCGCACTGCCCATGGCGGCTCCGGCCAGCCCTGATTCCGGAAATCCGTAAAGACCATGGATCAGCACGACGCTCAGCGCGATATTGACCGGTATCTCGACAAGATGGCTGTAGAAGGGCATCTTTGTTCTACCGGTACCATTGAAGTAACTTGACATGCTCTGACTGACCGTCTCGGCAATCACCACCACGGTGAAGATGTGAAGGTAATGAATCGCATCGTCAGCAATTCGTGGTGTATGCGCGAAACCGACAATGATGGCTTCGCCAAGACTCAGGACCAGGGTCAGGCAGATTGCCGTGGCCAGAGCGTTCATGATCAGCCCGCACCAGAAAGCGCTTTTCAAGCGCACCGGATCGTTGGCTCCCTGTCCCTGAGCCACCAGTATCTGGGTGGCCGTGGACAGCGCGAAGAGTGTACCCAGCATCAAGCCGATGATCGCTGCCGCCAGCCCCATCGATGCCAGCGCACCTTCTCCCAGAGTCGATACCAGATAGGTATCCACGATAACGATTCCATTGAGCATGATGGCGTTGATCGCCAGTGGCCAGGCAAGTGAGAAGACCTGACGTGTGTCAGGCAGGTTCTGTTCGTCAGGGTGCAGAACATCACGCTGTTTCCCAGGAGGCGATTCAGGGCTGCCAGCCGAGGCCGAGGTTCGTCCGAGCAGGTGTCTGCTGACGGTGTGATGACACCTGCTGGCGGCACGATGCCAGGCATTATTGAACATTGAACAGTCTTGATCCGGGTAGCCGCTGCTGGTGACTGTGTCCGGATGGTAAGGGCGCAGCCGTGTCTGAGCAGCTTGTATTGTGTGATTGGTGTCACAACTAAGATGCCAATATGATAATCTGATATCTCAGATAAGGACAGTCCTGTTTCGTGTCGAAGACGATCCGGGGACAGTCTCTACTGACAGAGGCGTCTTGCCAGGACGCGTAGCAACCGGAAGGGGAGTTGAATGATGAAACCAGTTTTTACACCCAGAGTCATGGCGCTGACAGTGGCTGCCGTGACATCAGCGGGCATGAGCACGCTGTCGCATGGCGAGGCCAGCGGGAAGCCGTCTGACAAGTTCGATCTGAGCTATTGGAACATTACCTTGCCGCTGGATGCCGATGGTGATGAAAAGATAGATTCGGTATCGGTAGCCGATATACAGAACTACTCTCACCCCGACTTCTTCTACTTGAACGAAGCAGGTGAAATGGTCTTCACGGCGGCGAACAAGGCCATGACAACACCCAATTCATCCAATACACGTAGTGAACTGCGGCAGATGCTGCGCGGAACCAATACGGATGTCGGTACGCATACACCGGGAAACAATTTTGCACTTCAGGCCAACCCTGCCGGCCAGATCTTCGGCGGCAAGCTCAATGCCACACTGAAAGTCAACCATGTAGCCGAGCGAGCGGGTCATCCCGAAAAATTCCCGGCCTACTCCATGGTTGTCGGTCAGATACATGCCGACAAGAACAAGGAGCAGATGGCCGAAGGCCGAGGCTTCGGTTACGGCAACGAGCCACTCAAGATCTATTTCAAGAAGTGGCCTGAACACGACACGGGATCAGTGTTCTGGAATTACGAGCGTAACCTCGAGAAGGATGATCCGGATCGTACCGATATCTCCTATGTTGTCTGGGGCAATGGCTGGGACAATCCTGCCGACCCGGGGGACAGCGGTATTGCGCTGGGCGAAGAGTTCAGTTACGAAGTCGACGTCCAGGGGAATGTCATGTTTCTGAAGTTCGAATCTCCGGGGCGCGAAACTCGTGAATTCCAGATCAATCTGGCGGACAACGTTGATCCTTTCGGTAATGTGGACGAGAAGGACAACCCCATGGGGTATGCCGAGGATTTCATGTACTTCAAGGCGGGTGCCTACAATCAGTGCAGCACCAAGGATGCCGAAGGCATCTGGTATGCCGCCTGTCCGGGCACCGGTGACTGGGCCGTCGACAAGGCCAATGGCGACTATGCCAGCGCCTCGTTTTCAAGACTTGTTCTGAGTGATCCCACTCAGGAGTGATAGTGCAAGCCGTATCAAACCTGCAGTGGTATGGGCAGGAGACTCGCAGCGTCCGATGATGGGGATAGTGAATGAGGCGTGGCTGAAGGATGCCTTGCTGCGCCTTGGAGGGAAAACACTTGTGCCGAATGTACAGATAATAAGTGAGCTTACCCGCTGGATTTGAAGGGGCGTGTGCTTTAGTCTGAATCGTCGGTGTTGAGGTGTTCCTGATTTGGACAATATCTGCGACGAAACGATTTGTGTCTTGCTGGCCGGGGGTCAGGGTACGCGTTTGTATCCTCTGACCTCCGACCGGGCGAAGCCCAGTGTGCCTTTTGGCGGCAAGTATCGCATCATCGATTTCACCTTGAGCAATTGTCTGCACTCGAACATTCGACGTGTTCTGGTTTTGACACAATACAAGTCGCATTCACTGCAGAAGCATCTGCGAGATGCCTGGTCCATCTTCAGCCCGGAGCTGGGTGAATACATCACGGCAGTGCCTCCCCAGATGCGTACCGGTGAGTCCTGGTATGCCGGTACGGCAGATGCCATCTTCCAGAACCTGTACCTGCTGGAACGCAGTGGGGCGAAACGAGTGCTGATCCTGTCCGGGGACCATGTCTATCGAATGGATTATGCCGCCATGCTGCAGCGTCATATCGAACAGGGGGCTGATCTGTCGGTCGCCTGCATGCGCGTGCCGATCGCGGACGCAGCCTCCTTTGGCATCATGACGGTCGACCAGAGCGATCGGGTTGTTGATTTCACCGAAAAACCCAGCCAGGCGACGCCTTTGCCGGGTGATGATCAGCATGCGCTGGCCTCCATGGGCATCTACGTCTTCAACATCGATGTCCTGCGTGAGCAACTGGATGCAGATCACGCGGCAAGTCGTTCCTCGCATGATTTCGGTCATGATCTTCTGCCCGGGTTGATTCGCTCTCACCAGGTAAGCGGCTATCAGTTCGGTGGTAGCGGCGGTCGCGTGAGCCCGGATCGTTACTGGCGGGATGTCGGAACTCTGGACTCCTACTTCGATGCCAATATGGACTTGCTATCGAGCGTGCCGCCACTGGATCTGTATCAGGACTCCTGGCCGATACGAACCTATCAGGGCCAGCATCCTCCAGCGCGAGTCTCGTCCAGTGACAGTGGCACGATGGGGGCGCTACGGAATTGCATGCTGGGAAACGGCTCCGTGGTCAACGGCGCCACCGTCATCGATTCCATTCTGTCTGCTCGAGTCTGTGTAGAGCAGGGCGCGCACATCGAGTCCAGTATCCTGTTCGATAATGTACGCATCGGTGCCGGTGCCAGACTACGGCGCTGCATCATCGACAAGGATGTGAATATTCCTGCAGGCACCTGCATCGGCTACGATGCAGCGGCTGACGCGCAACTGTTTCATATCTCGGACAAGGGCGTGGTCGCGGTGCCAAAGGGGGCATTTTCTGCCCTCACTGCTGCGCTGAAGGGGCCTTCTTCGCCAGCCCTTGCCAAAGATAGCTCTACCGCTCGTTGAGCGCGGAGGCCATTGCTTCAGCCATCCACTTTCACGATCTCGGCACCATCCAGCCCGGTCGCCTTGGCCAGCTGCTTCAAGCGGCTTTGTACCGCATCGCTGTCAGGGATGCTTCGATCATCCAGTATTTCCAGACGCACCGCATCGGCATCGATCCGGATTCTGGCGTGATGCAGAATTTCGGGCACGCTGGCTGAAAACCGGTGGCCCAGCAACAAGGTGCGGCCCAGAATTTCGGCGCGCCGCAGCTCGTTGGCACTCAGCAGGTCGCTGACGGCATTCTTCACCATGTCATCCACCTTGCCGCCATAGCGGGCCAGAATCGCCACCGAGATGAAGGCACGCTCCGGGTGAGACAGACCGATGAAGGGAAATTGCAGGAGCCGCAGGAAGCTGTCGGTGGCCCGAATCTTCTCGTGCTCCCGCCACGCGATATCCGTCAGCGCGCAGACCGCCAGTCTGAGGCGTTTGTCAATCTGGCTTTCACCGGGGAACAAGGTCTCTGTCCAGCTGGCAAGTGCATCACTGAAGGCGGGAACGCGCGCCACCGGAATGCCGATGGCCATCGCGCTTTCGATGAGTGGATCGCGGTACTGCTCCTGCTCGTCCAGCTGCTTGTAGAGCCAGCCTTCACGCAAGCCGTAGGCTGAGAACGCGACTCGTTCCGGTGCAAGCTTGCGCAGTACTCTGGACATGACCAGCGCGGATGCCGGCAATGTGCTGATACGGCGACCCGGTACATCGGGTAGCGCGGCAACCTCTTCGGGCGTCATCTTGGCAATGCTGTTGGCCAGTGCACGCACTTCACCGGCAGGCAATTCGTAGCCATGTACGACACTGATGGGGCGGTTGTTCATGGCGATATGGATGCGTGCGAGTGCGCGCCAGCCACCGCCCACGGCGTAGAAGACCGGATTCGTCAGCAGTGGCGGCAGGCTCTCCGACAGGATGTCATCGACCCATTTCTTTGCCGTGCCATACCCGTCTTGCATTTTTGCGGTGACAGGCAGTGCACCCAGTGGCATGCTGGTCATGCGTTCACCCACGCTGTCGCTCAACACTTCGGCGACCTCCAGGCTGCCTCCTCCAATGTCGCCCATCATTCCCTTGGGTTGAAAGAATCCGGAAATGACGCCGTGTGCCGAGTAGAAGGCCTCTTCCTCGCCGGAGAGGACCCTGGTCTCCAGTCCTGTTCTCTGCCGAATGGCGTCGATCAGTTCATGACCGTTCTTGGCCCGGCGCGTCGCTTCCGTGGCAAGCACATCAATGCGCTCGACTTTCATTGCCTGAGCGATGGAGCTCAGGCGTTGTATGGCGTGCAGCGCTCGCGCAATGGTGTCATCGGTGAATCGCCCTTCGGAATCCAGTCCTGACCCCAGCGCTACCATGGACTTTTCATTGAATCGTGGAAAGGGTGCGCGACTGAGGTCATCGTAGACCACCAGCCGAATCGAGTTCGATCCGATGTCGATCACCCCGTAGTGGGTCTGTTTGCGTTCCATGATTCGTGCGGTGTCCATACGCATTTCCCTTGGATCCGTTGCTGCTGCATTCGAAAGACCGGTACTCATGATCGACTTCCGTGTAAGAAACTGGCTTTGAACAGTGACACTTTCATTTCCATCGGGAATTTTGCAGGAAGCTGAAGCTTACCAATTATTCATCGTGTATTCCCGGATGCGTAGGCAGGAGTGGCCCCAGGATGGTGCTGCGGCTGTGCACATTGTTGCAGTGCGCACGATATGAGAGCGTACGCTCAGATTGAACGTATTACAAGTTGCTGATAAACCAGTAATAAAATCGACATTTCGGTTCGGCACAGGGTTTGCGATCGTCAGTGGCTGACAAACATTCTTCACACAGCAAGGTAAGCGATATGTCGTATCTGGAACCCACGGAATTCGTGACCAAAATGGTCGACCAGGGCGAGTCGAAGGTGTTCATGTCCACCAGGGACACGCTGATCAGAGCCTTCATGGCAGGCGCCATACTTGCTCTGGCCGCGGCCTTTGCCATTACCGTTGCAACACAGACGGGTCAGCCGCTGGTCGGCGCGATACTTTTCCCTGTCGGCTTCATCATGCTGTACCTGATGAAATTCGATCTGCTGACCGGTGTCTTCACACTCGTGCCTCTGGCGCTGCTGGACAAGCGGCCCGGTGTGAATGTCGAACAGGTGTTGCGCAACTGGGGCCTGGTCTTTCTGGGCAACTTCGGTGGGGCGATTTCGGTGGCCTTCATGATGTCGTTCATTTTCACCTACGGCTACAATACGGATGGCGGGGCAATCGCTGCCAAGGTGTCGTCGATCGGCGAAGCCCGGACAGTGGGATATCAGACCTATGGCGTTGCCGGCTGGATGACCATTTTCATCCGCGGCATGTTGTGCAACTGGATGGTGTCAATGGGCGTCGTTGGAGCGATGATCTCCACGTCTGCAACCGGCAAGATGATGGCCATGTGGATGCCCATCATGCTGTTCTTCTACATGGGATTCGAGCACTCCATCGTCAACATGTTCCTGTTTCCATTTTCCATGATCATGGGGGGGGATTTCACCTTCATGGATTACATCGTCTGGAATGAATTGCCTACCGTGCTGGGCAACCTGGTTGGTGGCCTGTGCTTTGTAGGATTGCCGCTGTATTACACGCACGTGCGCACCAGCGCTCAGCGCAAGGTGTCTGTTGCTCCCATGGTGAACAAGACCGCGTGATTGAAGCATGACAGAGCCGCAGACTCAGCCCCGTTCAGGGGCTGTTGTACCGTGAGACGATCAGGGTGTCGCTAGCATTCACGGTTGCTCAGCATTCGGACAAGGGCTGCAAGCTATCCAATCAGGACTTCCACGGGGCGATGCATCCACCCGGACACCTCGCTGCCAGCAAGGGAGCTGTCATTGCCCTGGCTGACGGTATCAGTAGCAGCGCCGTCAGCCAGGTTGCCAGCGAGACGGCGGTAAGAAGCCTGTTGGAGGACTATTTCAGTACGCCGGAATCCTGGTCAGTGCAGTCCTCGGTGCACAAGGTGCTCGGTGCGACGAACTCCTGGCTGTACGCGCAGACTCGCAATGGCCCTTTCCGGTATGACATCGAAAAGGGGTATGTCTGCACCTTCAGCGCTCTGATACTCAAATCTGCCACAGCGCATCTGTTTCATGCAGGTGATTCACGTATCCATCGTGTAGCCGGCGCGACTCTCGAGCCATTGACAGTCGACCATCGGGTGAGGGTTTCTGCCGAGAACAGCTATCTCAGCCGGGCGCTGGGTATGAAGGAGAGGCTGGAGTACGACTATCAGGCTCATGCTCTGGATGTCGGCGATACCTTTGTGCTGACGACAGACGGGGTGCATGACTTCGTCAGGCAGAGCAGAATCGCAGCCATCATCGCCGACCATGCTGACGATCTCGACGTGGCTGCCAGGAGCATCATTGCCGAAGCTGTGAGCAATGACAGCGATGACAACCTGACGGTTCAGATTGTCAGGATCGACAAGCTGGGGCAGCACGATGTCGGGGAATTGCAGGAGCAGGCTCTGAGCTTGCCCTTTCCCCCGACATTACAGGCAAGGATGATGTTCGATGGCTACCGTATTCTCAGAGAGTTGCACCATAGCCCCCGTAGCCATGTCTATCTGGCGATGGATGAGACCAATGACGAGAAGCTTGTGTTGAAGGCGCCGTCGGTGGATATGCGCGATAGCAAGGTGTATCTGGAGTCCTTTCTGATGGAGGAGTGGGTGGCACGGCGGGTGAGCAGTGCCCATCTGCTGCAGCCTTACCAGCAGTCTCGCAAACGCAATTTTCTCTACATTGCCACGGAATATGTCGAGGGATGCACGCTGCGACAATGGATGCTGGACAACCCGGAGCCGGATATCGAAGCCGTGCGTACCATTCTCGAACAGATCGGCAAAGGCTTGCAGACGATGCACCGTCAGGAGATGCTGCATCAGGACATCCGCCCGGAGAACATCATGATCGATGTGTCGGGCACCGTCAGAATCATCGACTTCGGGTCGACAGCGGTGGCAGGTGTTGCAGAAATTGCCAGCATCAATGCGCAGCAGCCGATAAGAGGGACGATGCAATACACGGCACCGGAGTATCTTCTGGGTGAGACGGGAAGCACCGGCTCGGATCTGTACTCACTCGGGGTTCTGGCCTACGAGATGCTCAGCGGACGTCTGCCCTACGGGGCAGAGATGGGCAGGGCAACGACAAGGGCTGCGCAGCAGCGTCTCTCCTATCATTCCATCCTGGGACAGAATCGAAGCATTCCGCACTGGATGGATGAAACCATTCGCAAGGCCGTGCAGCCGCAAGCCGCACGACGCTACGAGGAGCTGTCAGAATTTCTGTTCGATCTGCGGCACCCGAATCCTGCCTATGTGCGCAGGGACAGGCCACCGTTGCTGGTAGCCAATCCGCTGCTTTTCTGGAAGGGGCTGTCGGTGATCCTTGCGCTCTGTCTGGTTCTACTGCTGCTCACGCATCCCGGGATGACAGGGGCACGGTAGCGGGTCGTGGCTATCCAGTTGCTTGAGCGTACCGATGTGCGTTGTCAGCGAAGGGTGCGAATCCTGAATCGACGTCCCTTGATTTTTCCGTTGCTCAATACATCCAGTGCGATTCTGGCGTGCTCACGGGCGATGGCCACATAGGATTTCTTGTCCAGTACGGTGATTTTCCCGATCTGATCCTTGTTCAGAGCGCCATCGGCGGTCAGAGCACCCACGATATCGCCGGGGCGAATCTTGTCCTTCTTGCCCGCATTGATATGCAGGGTGACGGTTCTGGGAAGCAGGGGGTTGCTGCTGCGTTTCTGCGGCGGGGCGAGCTCCTCAACCGTCAGCTGCGTATCAAGCAGCTCCTCGATTGCCTGGACACGAAACTGTTCATTGGGCAGGACGAAACTGATCGCCAGTCCTTCATGGCCGGCACGGCCGGTTCTGCCGATTCGATGCACATGAGTTTCAGGGTCCAGGGCCAGATCGAAATTGATCACGGCTGACAGGGTGTCGATATCGAGTCCTCGTGCGGCTACATCGGTTGCCACCAGAATCGAGGTGCTGCCATTGGCAAACAGAATCATTGCCTCGTCACGGTCGAACTGATCCAGATCGCCGTGCAGGGCCTTTACCGAATAACCCTGATCATGCAGTGTGTTGCTCAGAGTCTGGCACTGCAGTTTGCGATTACAGAAAATGATGCACGAATCGGGCGGGCGCGTTTGCAGGACCGCAAGCAGAGCGGCGGTCTTGCCCTCTTCCGTTACCTGATGGAACACCTGATGAATCTGTTCTTCCTGGTGTGAGGCTTCAAGGCGTACCTCGACAGGATCGACCTGCACAGCGGCGCTGACCTCTTGGATCTGATCGGGGTAGGTTGCCGAGAAAAGCAGTGTCTGTCTGTGGCTTGCGGTCTTGTCCAGAATGCGCATGATGTCATCGTGAAACCCCATGTCCAGCATGCGGTCGGCTTCGTCCAGCACCAGTGTACGGATGCCGTCCAGTACCAGCGTGCCTTTCTCCAGATGCTTCAGGATGCGTCCCGGTGTTCCCACGATAACGTGCGAATCGCGCTTGAGTGAGGTCAGTTGTGCCTGCATCGGCTTGCCGCCACACAGTGTCAGTACCTTGGTATTGGGCAGGGCACTGGCCAGACGTCGTGTTTCGGCTGCGACCTGATCGCTGAGCTCGCGAGTGGGGCAGAGCACCAGGGCCTGTGTCTTGTAGGTCTGAATATCCAGCTTGTTGAGCAGCCCAAGAGCAAAAGCCGCGGTTTTGCCACTACCCGTCTTCGCTTGAGCCACCACGTCGCGGTTATCCAGCAGGACAGGCAGTACGTGCATCTGGATGTCTGTCATCTCTGTGTACTCCAGCGATTCGACTGCTGTGAGTAGTTCGGGACGTAAAGGCAAGCTACTGAATGGCTTGTTGGTCACGCTACTCACGAAGCACAGGGCCTCGTGGCAGAGTGGGATGGCATGGGATGCGTGCGTGTCGGGGCGGTGTACATTCGATTACTCAGGCTGGGTCAACAGGAGGAGCATACGCTAGTAGGTCGATCGGGAAACGATGCTGCTTGTTCCTGACAGCCATGACGTCAAGCAGTATTGGTGGTCTGGTAGGCAGTTTTCGTGGCTATTGCCACCACTAGAGCAAGGAATCCGATCTGATTGCTGACACTATGGCTGCAAACAAGTGCAATAGTGTCACATGCAAACGCCTCTTCTTCGCGTATTCTCAAGTCTCGAAAGTGTGGTGACTTTCGTTATTCCTCCTCCAAGTGGTATTGAGGCAAGGAGCCAACGAGGCCATGGATGGCCATCTTTTTTTGCTTGTCGGCTGAGTCTGCGCCGTGATGCCCTTACCTCCCGATCACATGATCAGCCCTGCCTGTCGGCATGATAGCGCTGACAGATTATACCGGCGCGGTGACTGGCGCATGACGGATCGAGCCATTCGGCATCAGTTCAGAGGAATGCGGTTACCATCCTTGCTGGCCTGATAATGCTCGGACGCGGCTGCATAGCGTCGCCGGATAGCCTCCACGTTTGCAGTCAGGGTCTGCAACGTGTCATCGTCAAGCTCACTGCCGTGTTCGGACAGCCACTCGCGAATGCCCTGGCAATCCCAGAATGCATTGTGGTGGTGATACTCGCCCGGATCCACGTCGAACACTTCCTTGAGTATCTTCAGGTCGTGTGGAATGGCGAATTCGTCTCGCGAATCCGAATGGCTGAAAAAATAGTGGAAGTTATCGAAACCGGCCCAGGTGATGGCTGACAGGCACATGCTGCAGGGCTCATGCGTGCTGAGAAAGATCAGTTCACCGGGAGGCAGGCGTTCCGCCGAGGGCAATTCGTAGTAACGCTTGAGCAGGTGCATTTCGCCGTGATGCAGAGGACTTTCCATCTCGTTGTTGGTTTCGGCGAGATAAGTCGTCAAATCCGACTTCTTCAGCAAGGCTGCGCCGAAAACCTTGTTGCCGATCCTGACAGCTTCTTCGGTGAGCGGCAGGATGTCTTGCGCGATGGTTTCCAGCAGCCGATGTATCAGAGTAATGTCGTGCTGCAGCGTGCTCATGGTGTGGCTTGCTCCTGGTCAATCGTCAGTGTGCAGCATGATACCGAAGACTTGTCAGGGGTTGACGGTGTATCCGGTTCATCCACCACGCAGATTGCCGATTTCGGAACCTGTCTGATCTTCATCGCAGCTCCAGCTGATCGACGACCTGACCTCCCTGCAGGGCATCGCGCGCAGCCTTGATCGCCGCCTGCCTTTCGGCTTCGGTCTCGACAAAGCCGGACAACAGCAGTGACCCGTCAGCTTGCACACTGACGCGAATCGCCGCTGCATCGACCTCGTCGCTGGCAATCAGGGCGGATTTGACCTCCGTCGTTCGCTGGGCGCTCTGCTTGTCTACCTGCTCGATTTCGCGGGTCACCGTGCTACAGGCTGAGCTTGTCAGTATCAGGGACAGAACAACAAGGCTACGTATTCCGACAGTTGTGCTCATCAGGGTTCCTGGATTCGATAGGGGGAGAGGAGATAGCGTATCAGCGTGCATCATCGAGCGAGCTTGCCAGGCCCGAGCAGTAGGGGCTGCTGTCTCCCGATCCGGATTCCAGAAAGGGCAGAAGAGCGGCAGCAGGACCTGCCACCGATGCCAGGATCGCAGAGGCTGCCACGCGCAGCGGTAGCGTCTGTCCGGGCAGGATGGAAGGGTCCATCAGGGTGCCACCAACCTTTACCGAGGTCTGGGCAGCCAGCAGGCTGGCATCCTTCGGGTGAGGCTCGATGGTCAGGTCCAGTGCTTCATCCTTGAAGTCGACGGTACCGTCGGCGAGAAACGCCGTGTCATCGGTATCCATCACGAAAGTCTGGATTGTCATCAGACCTTCGGCGCTGTGCAGGTCTGCATAGGCACAGCGTATGTCGGTCAGCTCGTTCTTGTCGGTGGCGAGCAGCGTAAGTGATTCCACCAGGTCTATGCCGGCCAGTTCGCTCAGCAGTGCGCCGACCTGACCTTCTGTCATCAGGAGGAACATGCCGCCGTCAGCGCTGGCTGCCATGCTGGCAACCGTATCACCCGACATCCAGTACTTGGCACGCCCACCGATCTGTCCGAAGGCATCATTGTCGATACCGGCGCTTGCCATGACCTTTCCCAGGTCGACATTCGTGACGCGCAATTCCAGGGTACTGGACACCGGGTCTGCCGTCAGCTGTGAATCCAGAGAGCCTTCCACCATGCCCCCGGCCACACCGATTGACATGGGCTCCAGCTTGAGACGATCCGGCAGGAGCTGAATGCGGGTATCGATGGATTCCACCGGAAACAATTCGGTTCTGATATCGCTGCTGCGAAAGGCAATCTCTCCATTCACGAGTTTGCCCAGTTCGGTCAGCGGCACCGGGTTGTCGGGTAGCAGTCTGCCGTCGTCATCCTGCTGACTCGATTCCTCGGCCTTCTCGGCGGTCACGGCTTCATCCGGATCGGGGCTTGCGCCAATCAGTCCGGCCAGGTCATCCAGATCGAGGACGGTGGATATGACATTGGCATAGAGCGTTGGCGGACTGCTGAAGGGATTGACACGCACATCCCCCTGCAGATCGCTGTCACCCACGACAGCATCGAAACGCTGCAGAACGAATTCGTCACTGTCTCTGAGCAGCGTTCCCTGAAGCTGGAAGGGGGGAATGACAGGCATCAGAATCGAGCTCACTGTTTCGATGGCCCGCAGGTCCTCGCC
The DNA here is from genome assembly GCA_947499955.1 of uncultured Granulosicoccus sp. GTDB lineage: Bacteria > Pseudomonadota > Gammaproteobacteria > Granulosicoccales > Granulosicoccaceae > Granulosicoccus. The sequence goes on along the minus strand of CANMQI010000003.1, from coordinate 110,060 downwards.
TTCGATGGAGAAGGCCAGATCCAGCTTCTTGAACGCTGCAGGGTCACCAATGACGCCCTCGATATCGGCTGAGGTGTTCCCCAGTGTCAGCGCCAGCTTCACTGACAAGTCCGCTTGCGCCGTGGCCAGCGCTACCAACGACTGTGCCGAGCCCTTGGCTGATACGGGCACATCGTTGATGGTGCCCGATGCCTCGGCGCTCAGGGGGTGATCGGCATCGCTGGTCGAGCCCTCGGCACTCACCGTGATATCCGCGTCCAGCTCCCTGAAGTCATCCTGGTAACTGATGTTCATATCGTCCACCTGAATGGATCGAATCGCCGGGAGCGTTGCCCTCTCGCTGGTCTCCGCTTCAGCCTCGTCGTTGCTGGAAGTCGGGAGCCAGTCTTCCCAGTTTCCACGGCCTTCATCATCGACCTGCAAGCTTGCGGAGCCATCTGCCACGCGTATCAAGTCCAACAGGGGTGCATCGCTGATCAGGGCGCGCAGGTTTGCTGATACCGATGCCAGTTTGACGCTGGCAACCGATTCGCCAGCCGGCTCGTTCGCTTGAATGTCTGATAGAGACAGGCCCGGCGTCAGTGTGAATACGGCCAGAGAGGCATCCGCAATCTCGACATTCAAACCACTGGCGTCACTGGCAAATGCTGCGATCTGTGCCGCAAGCCATTTGCCGGGCAGTACCGCGATCACGACAAGCAGTATTGCCGGGACTATCACCAGCACCAGAACCAGTCGTTTTATCCAGCGCATCATGCTTGTATGACCTTGGTTTGCCCATCGGGCGTGATCAGCAATGTCGACTCACCAGGAGCGACACTGCCACATTTTTGTCCAATCAGACTACTACCGAGTTTGCGGGCCGGTCTGAGGAAGGCCGTCGATTGCAGTTTTTTCAAACTGCCGTATTACAACAATGGGCCCAGTAATCGAGCCGCGTTGGCAGTAATGCGCTCGATGAATCCTGCGCTTTTTCCGTCGGGTTCGAATATCGTCGAGGCCTGCAGATCCTTTTCGAAGATGTCGCCAAGTCGTGAATTGACGTTGTGGTCATAAATGGCGGCCACGATCTCGAAGTTGAGCCGAAAGCTGCGGTTATCCATGTTGGCGGTACCGACAATGGCCAACTCATCATCGACAATCATGACCTTGGAGTGGTTCATGCGAGGTCCGTACTGCCAGATACGAGTGCCGTTTCTGGCCGCATCCGTCGAGTAGGTCTTGGCTGCTGCGTTGACCAGCACCGAATCACCCTCTGCGGGAAGGATCAGTCGTACATCCACACCGCGCCGTGATGCACTCTCCAGAGCGGCCTCGATGGGGGTGTCGGGCACGAAGTACGGCGTATTGATCCAGATACGATGCTTCGCACTGGTGATTGCCGTGAAATACAGCAAGTGAATATCGTTGTTGGCCTCATCCGGTCCCGAGTCGATGATCTGCACCCAGGGGCCCGCAGCCGAATCTGTTTCAGGCGATGATTTACCGGATGCTGTGGGAAACCAGTCGTCTATATCGTCAGGATGCTCTGGCGCCTGATCATCGTCCTGAAGGCTGTCGGGGATACGCTCCTTGTCCTGTCTGGCTGCGCTGACCGGGGATGAATAGAGCCAGTCTTCAAGGAAGGTTGCCTGCAGATCCAGCGCGGGCGGTCCGTCCACGCGCAAATGGGTGCTTCTCCAGGCTTTCTCGCTCGATTGAGCGCTCATGCTGAGGTTGTTGTCACTGACGTTGATTCCACCGGTAAACGCCACGTGTCCATCGATGATGATGATCTTTCGATGCGTTCTGAAGTTGAGCTTGCCTGGCTGAGGCGTCAGCAGGTGTGGCGGATTGAACTTGCGTATCTCGCCGCCGGCCTCGAGCAGAGGTGCCCAGAAGTCACCATGGCAGTCCTTGGCGCCAATGGCGTCGACAACGATACGTACACGAATTCCGGCTCTGGCTCGCTCGATCAGAGCATCTCGCAGGCGAGTGCCGATCACATCGGGTAGCCAGATGTAGTATTCCAGGTGCACTGTCGAGCGAGCGTCCTGAACGGCTTCCAGAATGGCTGGAAAACAGGTATCACCATCTTCGTACAGGGTAATGCCGTGCGAGCGTCTCGGACCGGGCTGCGCGTTCGCGGATCGACGCGTCACCCGAGTCAATGCGGAGAGCGAAAAACTGTCGGCGAATTCATCCGGCATATCGGCTTCGGCGTCCGGAATGGCACGCGCCGCTGCGCGACGAGCGCTCTGGCGCCGTTCGGTCTGATCGTCCAGACGCCGTGGCCCAATGAGAAAGTACGCCAGGCCACTGATGACCGGCAGACTCCAGACAGCGAGGAGCCAGGCCAGTGTGGTGGTCGGACGTCGGCGCCTCAGGAGCAGGAATACCGTGCCGCCCAGTATCCAGACGATATACAGCAGGGTCCACACCACGTCGGGCGCGAAGCCAGCGTAACGAGTCAGGGTGTCATACAGCATGATTGGATGAGTTGTCGAGTCAGCACACACCATACTCTGCCAGTGACTCAGGCCGGTCTTCATTGGAGTCCTTACACCCGGTAGCGGCTTCTTGCACGACGTGAGAGCAATTGGAATTTTCAACAACCATCGGCTTGTAAAACGCCGTACGGCATCCATATACCATCCAAGTAGATGGAGAAACCCTATGGCAGCCTTGAAAACACAGCGCGACAAGACCCCTGAAAGCGAAAAGATCACCATCAATCTCGGCTATGTCGACTTGGGCCGTATCGATCTTCTTGTGCAGGAAGGCTTCTATTCCAACCGCAGCGATTTCATCAGAACCGCTATTCGCAGACAACTGGACAGTCATGTCGATGCTGTCAGCAAGAGCATCGACAGGCATACGATGGAGCTGGGTCTGCGCGACTACACCCGCGCAGATCTGGAAGCGGTGCAAAGCGCTGGCGAACTTCTGCATATCAAGGTCGTGGGGCTGGCCCGAATCGATCCTGAGGTTTCTCCGGAACTGGCCCTGGCAACCATCGGCTCCATCAGCGTGCTGGGAGCTCTTCAGGCCAGTGCCGATATCAAGAACGCACTGGCTGACCGCATCAAATAAAGATGCTCAACTCTGAGACAAACAAATGATCAATTTCAAGAATGGCGTATTGCGCCCGGCAAGCGGGGATGCACGCACCGCCGCCGCCCGTGAACTCGTCAATCGTACGCTTGCACAGCATGGACTGGTGTCTCCATTGGACGGCGCGCATGAGGCGGGCTCGCCGATGACGCTACCCCTGTCGGGATTGGGTAATCGCCTGGCAGAGTTTGACCTGCCCCTGACAGGTGTTCCTGCGAAACGCGTTCTCGTACCCGAAGGTGCCGAGTTCCGGCAGGATCTTCACGAGTGTTCCGCTGGCAGCCGCAGCTATCGAACCTACATACCCTCCACTGCCAGCCAAGGGGTAACAGGCCTGCTCGTCATGCTGCATGGCTGTACGCAGAACCCGGAGGATTTTGCCATCGGCACGGGCATGAATGCACTGGCGGAAAAACACCGCTTCGTGGTGATCTACCCGCAGCAATCCCGCGGTGACAATGCACAGTCGTGCTGGAACTGGTTCAGTCGCGCTGATCAACGGCGAGACCGGGGAGAGCCTGCCATTCTTGCTGGCATGACGCGCAAGGTGATGGCGGATCACGGGGTGGCAAAGGAGCAGACCTTTGTAGCCGGTCTGTCTGCTGGAGCCGCCATGGCCGTGATCCTGGGTGAGACCTATCCGGATGTCTTCGCCGCGGTGGGTGCACACTCGGGACTTCCCTTTGGTGCTGCAAAGGATGTCCCCTCGGCCTTTGCTGCCATGGCGGGCAATGTGTCAGGCCTTGTAGCCGAAGCATCCGGGCAGCGAGCCTCGGGGGTGCGTACCATTGTCTTTCATGGTACGGCGGACAAGACAGTCCATCCATCCAACAGCGAGGAAATTGCGCGGCAGGTCATGGACAGCAAGGCGAGCCAGAGCATCGCCAGCGAACAGCAAGGCAGTACATCCGGCCGAAGTTACACGCGCAAGATCACTGTCAGTGTTGATGGCGCCACGGAACTGGAACACTGGTTCGTGGATGGTCTGGGGCACGCCTGGTCGGGCGGTCAGCCGGGTGGCTCCTACACCGATAGCACAGGTCCGGATGCGAGTGCCGAGATGGTTCGCTTCTTCTTTGACAACTGCGATGGTGAATGAGCTCGTCGAGCTTCCGGGTCAGATACCCTGAAGATCGACGTGCGACTGATCAGGCCGTTGTGCTCCTTGCTGCAAGGAGCTTGCGGCCTGCTCTGAAGATGCTCTCGCGAATGTCCTGTCGAGTGGCCTGCGCCAAGGCTCCGGCATCTCTGGATTCGAGTGCCGACAGAATCTCCTTGTGCCGATCAATCCCGTGGAACTCGTCGAGTAGTTCGAGCACCTGCCGTTGAAACGGACCGATCTGCAACCACACACTCTCGATCAGTGGCAGGGACACCTGCTCCGGGTTCACTGTGTACAAGGTTCGGTGAAAGCGGTGATTGAGCGTCGTCAGGCGATCCAGATCGCGTTTGAGAATGGCCCGGTCCATCTCATCATCGACAAGTTTCATCTCCGCGATCCTGATATCGGATACGTGAGGTAATGCGCGCCTGGCGGCATGCACCTCCAGGCTGATACGCAAGGCAATGAGTTCTTCAAAGCGTCCCTGAGTCATCAACGGGATGGAAATGCGACGGTTCTCGTTGATCAGGATGGCGTTCTCCGAGCTCAGGCGGCGCACAGCCTCTCGAACGGGTGTGGGGCTGAGCTCCATGGCTTCGGCCAGGCCTCGCATCGTCAACGCCGTGCCCGGCTCGATTGCCCCCACCATGATGGCGTGGCGCAGACGTTCATAAACGTACTGCTGTGTTGTACGGTCCGATTCTGACGGTGTTTCAGGAATGGAGAATTCGGGCTTCAGCGACATGAAAGACTCTTTCCTCGACGGTAGCGTTTTGACACAATCTCAAAACGTCGTTGACACCGAACCAAAAGTATTTACACTCGCGAAAAGGTATCACATTACCCATAAGGTATCACTAAGAGGCGATGATGGCAGACAGCAGTATCTCAACGTGGCGGGAAGAACACCCGGAGATAGAGTCGATCTTTGCGTGCGTCTGCGATCTGAACGGCACGATGCGTGGCAAGCGAATTCCAGTCGATCAGGCGGAAAAAGTGATCGATGGCTCGATACGCATGCCACTGTCGGTGGCCAATGTGGATGTCTGGGGAGAGGATATCGAGAACAGCGAGCTGGTCTTTGAAACAGGCGACTCCGATGGCCTGTGTGATTTCACCGGTCGACCCTTCTTGCCCATCAACTGGACCAGTCGTCCAACTGCGCTGGCCATGCTCTGGATGCGGCGCGAGGATGGTTCACCGTTCGAGGGTGATCCGCGGCGCGCACTGGCGCGAATAGCCGAGCGCTATCAGGCACTGGGTCTGACACCGGTGGTGGCAACCGAGCTGGAATTCTATCTGTGCGATCCTGACGATGATCGTCCGCAGGCCCCCAGGTCCCCGGTGACCGGCAAACGGCTGGACTCAGACGGTGCCTTGTCACTCGATGAGCTGCAGCATTTCGACGAATTCCTCAACGATGTCTACGATGCCTGTGCCGCTCAGGGCATCCCCGCCGATGCGGCCATCTCGGAAAACGGCGCAGGGCAGTTCGAGATCAACATGAAGCATGTCGATGACCCGCTGCGGGCTGCCGATGATGCGATTCTGTTCAAGCGGCTCGTACGCGGTATTGCGCGCAAGCACGGTTATTCAGGAACCTTCATGGCCAAGCCCTATGGTGATCGCGCGGGCAGTGGTCTGCACGTGCATTTCTCTCTGGTTGATGAAAATGGGGTCAATGTGTTCGACAGTGGCGATGAAGTCGGAACACCCATGATGCTGAATGCCGTAGCAGGCTTGCTGGAAACCATGCAGCAGAACGCGTTGACGTTTGCCCCGCACGAGAATTCCTACCGGCGACTCCTGCCCGGTGCCCATGCACCCACCAACGTTGCCTGGGGGTATGAGAACCGCACCGCGGCGGTGCGCATTCCGGGAGGCAGTCCGACAGCGCGCCGTATCGAACACCGTGTAGCCGGAGCCGATGCCAATCCCTATCTGGTGTTGACCAGCATTCTGGGCGGTGCACTGCTGGGGATCGAGCAGAAGATGGTGCCACCGGAGGCCATCGTCGGTGATGCCTACAGTCTGGATCTTCCGCATCTGCCGCTGGACTGGGCCAGTGCGATCGAGGCGTTCGAGGACGGCGTGCATGTGCGTGAGATCTTTTCGAAGAGACTCCAGAAAATGCTGGTCGAATGCAAGACACAGGAACTCAAGCGCTTTGCCCGGCAGGTGTCGGACTTTGAATATCACTCATATCTGGAGGTGGTGTAGTGAGCGAAGGCAAGCACTCCTACGCCGGTAACGGTGCGCATACCGATAGCTACTACGCAGCCTCGGCAAATCCGGCACCTGAACGTGCCGAGTTGATTGGTGAACAGCAGATTGATGTCTGCATTGTCGGTGCCGGCTTCAGCGGTTTGTCGACAGGCCTTCACCTGGCGGAGAAGGGCTACAAGGTGGCCATCATCGAAGGAGCTCGAGTAGGTTGGGGCGCCTCGGGTCGCAACGGTGGTCAGATCGTCAATGGCTTGAACGCGAGTCTGCAGACCATCGAGAAACGCTATGGGCAGGACACCGCCACCTTCGTGGCAGGACTGGTTCAGGAAGGCGGCGAGATCATTCGCGAGCGCATAGGAACCTATGACATACAGTGTGACCTGAAGGAGAAGAACATCTTCACGGGCTTGACCCGGGCACACATGCAGGAGCTTGAAGAGCGCATGAAGCTCTGGGCCCGCTACGGTATCGAGAACCAGGAGATGCTGGACAAGCAACAGTTACGCGAGCACGTCGACTCGGATCTGTATGAAGGTGGTCTGATCGATCATTCCGGAGGGCATATGCACCCGCTGAATCTTTGCCTGGGAGAAGCGGCAGCTTTTGAACAGCTCGGTGGTGTCATCTACGAGATGTCGCCGGTGAGCTCGGTGGATACGAAGGCTGCCAGACCCGTAGCACGAACGGCAAAGGGCTCCATGAGCTGCAAGACGCTGGTCTTGTGTGGCAATGCCTACCTGGGGCATGTGGTGCCAGAGTTGACTTCGCGTGTCATGCCGGTATCGACTCAGGTCATGGCTACCGAGCCGCTGGGTGAGGATCGCGCCAAAGCGCTGATACCGCAGGACGCCTGTGTCGAGGATATACGCTATATCCTCGATTACTATCGTTTGTCCGGGGACAAGAGACTGCTGTTCGGCGGCGGTACGGTGTATGGCGGCGCCGACCCTCGCGATATCGAGGGCAAGCTGCGCCACAACATGGAAAAGGTATTTCCGCAGCTCAAGGGGGTCAAGGTGGATTACGCCTGGAGTGGCAACTTTGCCCTGTCGTTCAGTCGCGTGCCACAGATGGGGCGTATCGGCAACAACACCTACTTTGCACACGGCTATTCGGGTCATGGCGTCACGGGGTCTCACACCTTCGGTCGGATTCTGTCAGAAGCCATTGACGGTGATCTGACGCGCTTCGACGTTTTCGACAAGGTACCCTGGTACCCGTTCCCGGGTGGTCGACTGTTCCGTGTGCCGTACTCGATGGCCGGCTCGTGGTGGTATGGTTTACGGGACAAACTGGGAATTTGACACACTCAATCATCATGGGAAGAAAGACAATGAAGTTACTTGCGACTACCTGTACAGCGCTTGTATTGAGTACCGGTTCTGTCTGGGCCGAGGGCGAGTTGAACATATACAACTGGTCGGACTACATTGCCGAGGATACGATCGAGAAGTTCACAGCCGAGACCGGCATCAGCGTGAATTACGATGTGTACGATACCAATGAAGTGCTGGAAGCCAAGATGCTGACCGGCAGCAGTGGCTATGATCTCGTGGTGCCGTCGCTGGAGTTCATGGCACGGCAGGCACAGGCCGGTGTCTTTGCGAAGATCGACAAGGCAGCGCTGAGCAACTATGGCAACCTGGATCAGGACATTCTGGATATCGTGGCCGAAAACGATCCGGACAATACCTTCGGCGTGCCCTACATGATGTACAGCACGGGTATCGGTTATGACGTGGACGCTGTTGCATCACGCATCGATGCCGACAAGATCGGAAGCTGGGACATGCTGTTCGATCCGGAGACGGTGGCAAAGCTGGCAGATTGTGGGGTGGCCTTGCTGGACAGTCCTACCGAGATTGTTCCGGCGGCATTGAATTATCTGGGCCTCGACCCGAATTCGGAAGACACGGGTGACCTGGAGAAAGCCACAGAGCTGTTGTTGTCCGTGCGCCCACACGTTCGTTACTTCCATTCATCGCAATACATCAACGATCTGGCGAATGGCGATATCTGCATATCGGTTGGTTATTCAGGCGATGTTCTGCAGGCTCGCGCCCGTGCGGAAGAGGCGGGGCAAGGTGTGAAGGTTGCCTATATCATTCCGGCCGAAGGTGGCCGGGTAGGTTTTGACATGCTTGCCATACCGGATGATGCACCGAACCCTGACAACGCACTGACGTTCATCAACTTCTTCCTGCAGCCCCGAATTTCTGCCGACATTACCAACTTCGTGTTCTATGCCAATCCGGTCACCGCTGCGGAAGAATTCGTGCTCGACGAAGTCAGAAACGATCCGGGCATCTATCCGCCTGCAGAGATTCGGGCCAAGTTCTTTTCTCTGAAGCCGCATGGCTCGCGCTATGACCGCTCACTGACTCGGGCCTGGACGACCATCAAGACAGGGCAATAGAGGTCCTCCCTGTGTCCTTGCCGAAGCCTACGCCATGGGCTTCGGCGTCCTGTCAATCACTTCAGGAGTTGGAAGATGTCCGACGGTAGACCAGAGTCTGATGACAAACCCTGGACCGATCCCGATGCAGTGCCCTTTTTACAGGTCAAGAACCTCACCAAACGATTCGGTGCATTCACCGCGGTAGATTCAGTGTCACTGGATGTCTACAAGGGGGAGATCTTCTGCCTCCTGGGGGGCTCCGGCTGTGGCAAGTCAACGCTGTTGCGCCTGCTGTCGGGGTTCGAAGAGGCCACAGCGGGCCAGATCATCATCGATGGTCAGGACCAGGAGGGCGTGCCACCCTATGCGCGCGAAACCAACATGATGTTCCAGTCCTATGCGCTTTTTCCGCATATGAGTGTGGAGAAGAATATCGCCTATGGGCTCAAGCGTGATGGCTTGCCGAAAGCCGAGATTGCCACACGTGTGACTGACATGTTGTCACTGGTGCAGATGGATGGTTTTGCCACGCGCAAGCCGCATCAGTTGTCCGGAGGTCAGAAGCAACGGGTGGCGCTGGCCAGGTCATTGATCAAGAAGCCCAAGCTGCTGCTGCTGGATGAGCCTTTGGGGGCACTGGACAAGAAGCTTCGCGAAGAAACCCAGTTCGAGCTGATCACGATTCAGGAGAGTCTGGGGGTAACCTTTGTCGTTGTTACCCATGACCAGGAAGAGGCGATGACACTGTCCAGCCGTATCGGTGTCATGAATGCCGGTCAGATTGTTCAGGTGGGCACGCCCCACGAGATCTACGAATACCCCCAGTCGCGTTTCGTTGCCGATTTCATCGGCTCGGTGAACCTGTTCGAAGGGCGAATCACGGCGGATCATGAGGATCATGTGATCATCAGTTCTCCTGAATCGGGCACGGACATCTTTGTTCCGCACGGTATCAGCGGCGTTGAAGGGCAGCAGGTGGCGCTTGCCGTGCGCCCGGAGAAACTCCAGATCAGCAAGTCACCGCTGGAGAACCTGCGCAATACAATGAAAGGCACCATTGAAGAGATTGCCTATATGGGCAACGAGTCGGTTTTTCAGGTATTGCTCGATAGTGGCAAGCAGGTTCGCATCAGCCAGTCGAACCGGATGCGAACGACAGACCATACCCTGACCTGGGATGACCAGGTTTACATTGGCTGGAATGACGATGCCTCTGTCGTCCTCTCATCATGAGTGCCGTTCCGGAAAGCCGGAGCAGGAAACCCGGCAGGAACAGCGCCCGGGCACCCGGTAGCAGACTGATCGGTGCGGCCCTGAGCAGGCTGGGGTTCAGCGGGCGTAGTCTGGTCATTGCCATTCCAGGCGTGTGGCTTCTGCTGTTCTTTCTGCTGCCATTGCTGGTGGTCGCCAAGATCTCCTTGTCCGAAGCCGCCATCGCGCGGCCGCCCTATCTGCCACTCTGGGAATGGAGCGAGGGTTTCCTGAATGTGCGCCTCAATCTTGGCAATTATCTGTTCCTGCTGGACGATCCTCTGTATATCGCCGCCTACGTCGAATCGGTCAGGATCGCCGCGATTTCGACGTTGATCACGCTGATGATCGGCTATCCCATGGCTTATCTGATAGCGCGCTCCGCGCCAGAGACACGCAATATCCTGTTGATGCTGGTGATCCTGCCTTTCTGGACTTCCTTCCTGCTGCGTGTCTATGCATGGATCGGTTTTCTGAAAGCCAATGGCATCATCAATAATTTCCTGATGTCGCTGGGCATCATCAATGACCCGCTGGTCATGTTGCAGACTGATTTCGCCGTGTATGTGGGCATTGTCTATACCTATCTGCCGTTCATGATTCTGCCGCTGTATGCCAACCTTGTCAAACTGGACATCTCCCTGTTTGAAGCATCGGCTGACCTGGGTGCACGACCACTGACCACGTTCTTCACTGTCACGCTACCTCTGTCAGTCAACGGCATCATTGCCGGCTGCATGCTGGTATTCATTCCTGCCGTGGGTGAGTTCGTCATTCCTGCGCTACTCGGTGGACCGGATACCTTGATGATCGGTCGGGTTCTGTGGGACGAGTTCTTCTCCAACCGGGATTGGCCGATAGCATCAGCAGTGGCCATCGTGATGCTGTTTGTACTGCTCATCCCGATCATGCTGCTGCGCCGGGTGCAGGCCGCCGACGAGGAGGTGGAGGGATGAAATCCAGATCCCGTTTGCTGCAGATGGTAGGGCTGTTGGGCTTCATCTTTCTGTATGCGCCCATTCTGTCGCTGGTCATCTACAGCTTCAATGAAAGCAAGCTGGTGACTGTCTGGGGTGGCTTCTCGACCCGGTGGTACGGGGAGCTGTTTCGCGACCCGCAGATTCTGGGAGCTGCCTGGATCAGTGTGAAGATCGCCTTCCTGTCGGCCAGTATTGCCATCGTGATCGGGACGCTCGCCTCGTTTGTGCTGATCCGGTTTGCACGTTTCCGAGCAAAATCGCTGCTGAGCATGTTGATTACCGCACCATTGGTGATGCCTGAAGTCATCATCGGTCTGTCACTGCTGTTGTTGTTCGTGGCGATGGAGGGGGTGATCGGCTGGCCAGGTGGCCGTGGGCTGGTGACGATCATCATCGCTCATTCCACCTTTGGTGCAGCGTATGCCGCCGTGGTCATCCAGTCCCGTCTGGTTGACATGGATCTGTCCATCGAAGAGGCGGCGCAGGACCTGGGCGCCAAGCCTGTCAGGGTGTTCTTCGATATCACCTTGCCGGTGATAGCGCCTGCGCTGGTGTCGGCATGGTTGCTGGCATTCACGCTCAGTCTGGATGACCTGGTCATCGCCAGTTTTGTCTCCGGTCCGGGGGCGTCTACCTTGCCGATGGTGATCTTTTCAAAAGTTCGTCTGGGTGTCAGTCCGGATGTCAATGCATTGGCAACCATCATCATCGGGCTGGTATCCCTGGGCGTCATCGTGGCAGCCTTGCAGATGAACAGGAGCAAACGACAGTCGGAACAGCGCTGATCAGCCCTGGATTACGTGCAGAGACGACTGCTGGGAATCGGTCGTGAGATTCCAGATAGATTTCCAAGGAGTAACGGCCAGGACAGGCGGTTGAGAATATCGTGTGGTGCCGTACGTGCTTATCGAGTGCTGCAGCATGTAAGTCATGCTGTCAGCTCGGAATAGCGGATTTCCCTGGAACAGAATCATGGATGAACTCGTGTCATTACTCATTTCCCCTTTGAGAAACTACAGAGCATGGTTGCTCGCTGTGTTGCTGACAGGCGGTATTGGCGTCGCACAGGCGCAGAGTCAGAACCCTGTCGTTGTCGAAAACACCAAGTCTGGTACTGATAGCTGGATGATCAGCAATTCCGCCAATGACACTGAGCAGCAGATCAAGGGTTATGCCTCGGCAACCAGTGTCAACAAGGGGCAGAACATCGATTTCTTCATCAGCGTGAATCTGGCTCAGACCTACGATATCGACGTCTATCGCATGGGCTGGTACGGTGGTGCTCGTGGCCGCCTGATGAAGAGTGTCAGTTCTCTCAATGGCACGACTCAGTCACCGCCTGTCTACGAAGACGCGACGGGCATCGTGAGTTATCAGTGGACCAGCTCTTACACATTGGCCGTGCCTGGCAGCTGGACCAGCGGTATCTATCTGGCCAAGTTGACGAATAGCCAGGGGTTTGAAAACTACATCAGTTTCGTTGTGCGTGATGACGCCCGGACGGCCGATCTGTTGTATCAGCAACCGGTCACGACCTACCAGGCATACAATCCTTTCCCTCGCATTCAGGGGCTGACGCAGCAAAGGCTGGTGCTGGGTGACGAGCCTGCCTCTGAGGTCGATCAGGCAAACCGGCTGGGCAATGCACGACCAGCTGATACGGATGCGCAAACGGCGACACCTGCGGCAACCTTGTCAACGGCGGAGCTGGCCGATATCGGCAAGAGTCTGTATGAATACAACAGTTCGCCAGTGACGACTGCCAGTGGCACGACACGCGCTCTGAAGGTGTCCTTCGATCGACCCTATGAGGGCTGGGGAGACGGTCAGTTCTTCAGTTGGGAGTATTACCTGGTCGGCTGGCTGGAAGGTAATGGCTACGACGTTGCCTATGCAACCAATCTTGACCTGCATCAACAGGGTGCCGGTGTCCTGCAGGGCGCCAAGGCAATGATCTCGGCTGGTCATGATGAATACTGGTCGAAAGCCATGTACGATGCCGCCGATCAGATGCGCGATAGCGGCAAGGATATCGCCTTTTTCGGCAGCAATGCCGTGTACTGGCAGATTCGATTTGCGCCGAATGCGAGCGGTGCAGCCAACCGGGTCATCATCTGCTACAAGAGCCCGTCACTCGATCCGGAAACCAGCCCGTCCCTCAAGAGCACTCGCTGGCGTGACGTGGGGCGAGCAGAACAGTCCCTCGTTGGTGTCCAGTACATTACGGACAATGAGTGGGCGTTCAATACGGACTATGTTGTCACCAACAGCGACCACTGGGTGTATGCCGATACCGGTTTCAACGATGGCGACACCGTCAGTGGCATCACCGGCTACGAGGTGGATACATTGTTCGCCGATACCGACACGCCACTCAGTGAGAATCAGACCCTTCTTGGTGCCTCACCCTTCACTGGCAGGGACGGTACGAACACCTCGTCCAACTCATCGATCTATCAGGCGCCCAGCGGAGCCTGGGTATTTGCCACCGGCACGATGTCCTGGCCCTGGGCACTGCAGCATGAGGAGTTCATTGATGCGCGCATCCAGACCACGACGAAAAACATTCTCGATCGATTCATCAATGGAGAGCCGGCAACGCCAAAGCTGGTGGTTTCGGATTTTGACGAAGGTAGCAGTGGATTCAACTATCAGGATGACACGTTCCGAAACACCCGCAATCATGCGCATGCCAATGGTTACCATGCACCGGGCCGAGGCTTTAGCGGCGGTGCCATTGCCGTTCGTCTGGGGGGCGGAGAGGATGTCGCCGCGATCGACATGTCGGGAGGCTGGTACAGCTCTTTCGACCTGGCTACCAGCAGCGAGGTGACCCTGAGCTTTCGTTATGTGCTGTCGCAGAGCCCGGATTACGAGAGCGACGAGTACAGTGAGGTGCTGCTTGACGTGGATGGCCAGCTATACGGTACGGCACCCGATGATTACATTGCACGCGTTGCCGGCGATGGCGACGGTGGTGGCTGGCCGAGCACCAATTGGCAGGTGTTCACTGTCGACCTGGGAACACTGGCCCCGGGGGCACACCAGTTCACCATCGGCGCTTTTGGCAATCAGCGTAGTGATGTGAACGAGAACACCGAGTTGCTTGTTGATGATGTATCCATTTCGGTTGTGAGCGACTGAGCAGGCCCACTGCGGATCTCCACGGGCCTGAGCAAGGTTCAGGGAGTGCGTGTGTGATGAATCGCAAGACAGCGCCGGTGTCGATGCCAACTGTGGCGCATCATGGGGTCAGGTGATGGCATGGTTGCCTTTGCCTTTGCCTTTGCCTTTGCCTTTGCCTTTGCCTTTGCCTTTGCCTTTGCCTTTGCCGTTACCTTGATGTTTTCCGATCTCGCTCAGTAGAACTCTGGATGGCGACCCAGGTGTGCATTGAAGCGTCCACGGATGATCTGCCAGTCCAGCTTGTGCAGTGACCTGGAATCGGGGGTGAGCAGCCGATGAGTCAATGTCAGCCAGCGCAGGAACATGAACACGCTCTTGCCCACACGAATGCAGCTCCAGTGCAGGCCGGGTAGCAGCATGGATCGATAACGCATGCCGGCGTTGCCGTTGCGAAAGGCTCTGGCCGCCAGGTAGTCGACACTCAGACGGTGTGTCGGGATTCGCTCGTGCACCACGGCCTCTTCGCACCACACATGCCGTGCACCGTTCTTGACGAGCCCTTCGATGAGGTGAGAATCCTCTCCGCCGATGCGCCCCAGCGATACGGAAAACCATTGCCCGTCGGGAAATTGCTGCCGATCAGCCAGTTGTGTGCTACGCAGCAAGGTGTTGCCAGTGCGTTGCACCGCTGGAAATTCACCCGTGGGAAGAGGGGCGTCATCGAACAGACGATGTTTGACAATCCAGCCGGGAGGTGTCGTTTCGAAATCAGGGCGAACCGGACCGGAGACGATATCGGCCGAATAGTGCTCGGCCGTATCGAGCATGTGTCCAATCCAGTTGCGAGAGGGCCACTCGTCGTCGTCGATCATCAGCAGATAGCGGGGTTTCCAGGCCAGAGAGAGCTCTAGCAGTCTGTTACGAACATGGGACACACCGGGTCTGGGTTCATCGATGATGTCGAGATCCACGCTCAGTGACTCCCGGAGCTTTTCGGCTCGCAGGCTGCCTTCGCGATCGACTGCGTCATTGTCGGCAATGAAAACTCGCAGCTGCCAGTGGTCGATCAGAGTCGCCGTGTCGTGACGCACCGCATCATCGATCAGTCGCAACAATGCCTCGAGATAATCCGGTCGACGGTAAGTTGGAACCAGAATGGCCAGGCGAGGACGTTCGTTGACGGAGTCCTCACCCGGTGGATGATCCTTGTCCGTTGATGTCGTCTCAGGAGCTGCAACAGCCTCGCTGACATCGTCTTGACAGGCTGCAAGAAGTAGGGACTTCAGGGTGCTCAGAGTGCTGTCCTCATTGTTGTCAATTCGTCATGTGCGGAACAGAGCCGCACGGGGATGGCGCTGCATGTAACTGTTATTCGGTTGTGAAGAGTAAATCAACAGTCGACGGCAGGCAGGTTGCACGATGGCAACAGTAGTGAGAACCAATTCGCAGATATATTCCGAGCCCTGTGATCGATGTCTAGCACCGCTGAGCGGTCCCGTTTCTCTACCCTTGTTGCAGTACTCCGCCATGAGATTACCAACAGCTGCAGTCATCACGACTCTGTATGGCCGCGATGATCTTGACTATTTTCGTCAGAGCCTGGATTCGATGCTCGGGCAAAGCTATCCGCAGGACAAACTGCGAATCTATCTCTACGTCGACGGACCTGTCCCCGAGTCGCACGAACGATTTCTCGAACACAACGCCGATCACTTCCATCGCATCGTGCGGGCGAAACAGAATAGGGGCTTGCCTCATGCACTGAACAGTCTCATCGATTGCCTTGAGGATGAATCCATTGTATTGCGAATGGATATGGACGATCTGGCGCATTCGACGAGAGTCGAACGCCAGATTGCGATGCTGGAAGAGAATCCCGAGTTGTCGCTGATCGGCTGTAATTCGTGGGAAATCAATGAAAGCGGTAGCATCATCTCCCAACGCGACTATCCGGCGACAACCGCAGCCATACGGGAGGGCATTGCTCGGGGTAATCCCATGTTGCATCCCAGCTATTGCATGCGTCGTACTCTACTGACGACCCATGGCCTGCGTTATCGGCAGCTGTATCTCAACGAAGACCTGGGCTTTCTGTTCGACGTGTTGAAGCGCGGGCTCAAGGTTGCCAATCTGCAGGAACGGCTGATCTACTGGCGGGTGACTGACAAGTTCTTTGAACGACGCCATTTTCGCCGCCACCTTGCCGAGTACCGTGCCTATGCGCAGGGCATACATGATCTGCATGGTTTCAGTGCCAGACAAGCCTATCCGCTGATCCGGCTGGTGTTCCGCTTGCTGCCGAACGCTGTGGCACGTCATGTGTATCGCTCCTCCGTGCGTAATACCTTCTTGCGCGGATGAGTGCGTTGGCCTATCCCCATGGCAACTCCTCGTCTGCGACGTCGGTCAGTCTGGCGTTATTCGTACAGGAGCGTGCCGTCGCTCTGATTTTCGGGGCGTATCTGTGCTTTGTCTTCATTGGCAGTCGTCCTTACCAGAACCTGCTCGTGGCCGACTCGTCCGGTGAGGTCGATGTCTTTCGACAGCTGGCTGTTTTCAGTGTGTGTGCTCTGGCAGCTCTGGTGTTTCTCATGGAGAGGCACCGCAGCCGGATATCCATTCTGGTGCTGCTGTATACGCTGTTTTTCTGCGCCTTTTTGTTGATGTCGTCTCGCTGGTCGCAGTTTCCCGACTATGTCATTCGTCGTGCTGGAATGGTGACTCTGGTATCGGTGAGTCTGTGTATTCTGATCGACTATCTGTATCGAGTTCGTCTGCTTCTGCCAACGCTGGCAGCTGTACTGGGTCTGGTTCTACTGGTCGATGTACTGTCCATGCTGTTGCTGTACCGCATCTCGATAGACCACGATGGCCGGTGGAAAGGCATTCACATTCACAAGAATGTGGCAGGTGGCATCATGGCTGTGTCGGCTATCACCTTCGCCTGGCTGGCTTTCATGTGTCAGCGGCGCCATGCGATAACAGCAGCTCTGGCCGCAGGCGTCTGTGTTTTGTTTCTGGTCATGACCGCATCCAAGACGTCCCTGGCATTGTTGGTCGGTTGTAGCGCCTTGATGATTCTATTGCTTGGCTTGCGAGCACTTCACGCGCTGGGCGGAATCAAGGCTATGACGATTGCAGTGCTTGCCGTTGTGCTGGTGGTGGCTACTCTGGATATGCCACGAGTACTGCTTGGTCTGTTGAAGCTGACATACGGTGATGTGACCTTGACCGGTCGAATCTGGATCTGGGACTTCGTTCTGTCGAAACACAGCGAGGCCTTCTGGCTCGGCCATGGCTATGGCAGCTTCTGGGGAATGGGGGCGGACACGCCGGCCATTCGCGAGGATCTTCCCGGTATTCGTGAATTCGGTCAGGCCCATAACGGCTATCTTGATCTTCTGGTGCAGACCGGAGTCATCGGTTTTCTCCTCTTCGGTATCGTGCTCTGCGGTGTCGTTGGTCTGGGTATCAAACGCGTGGTATGCGATGTGGCTAACTGGAAAGGCGTGGCCCTGTGTGTGAACCTGATCCTGTTCGTCATGTTGCACAATCTGCTCGAGAGCACCTGGTTGTCCGTTCTGTCTGTCGAGTGGACCGTGTTCATCATCGCCGCCTTGTCGCTTGTTCTGGCTCGTCCCGAGGTTGAAGCGAACTCATGATCACACCGGCCACGCTGTTGCGTCAGTGCGTACTGTTGCATTGCATTCTACTGGTGGCTTTCAGCGTTTCGCGCGTCTCGGCCGGTGATGACTCATCCAGAGACTTGCTGTTGCCGCCAGCGGGCAAGGTACTGTTCGGGGCGTTTACCACCATGGATGAAGCCGACACCGTGAAGCGCTTCAACGAGTTCGGCCAGGCGGCAGGCAAGTATCCCGCTATCCATCTCATCTTCAGGGACTGGACGGTGGATGAAAGCAGTAACTTTCCCAAGGAGTTTTTCCGAGCCAGTGAGGGGCTGGGCGCGGTACCAATGATCAGCTGGGAACCCTGGTTCGACTATGGCCGCGATGAGTATCCCTTGCTGAAAGACATCGCCAGTGGGCGGCATGATGGCTATATCGAGGCCTTCTTGCGCGACGCCGCTGAATTCGACCAGCCCTGGTTTCTGAGATTCGCCCACGAGATGGAGGCCAATACCTATCCCTGGGCCAGTGCCGTCGATGTCAGGCAGACGCCATCAGATTACACGGCGGCCTTTCGTCATGTGGTCAGCCTGGCACGCAGGATCGCACCGAAGACCGTGATTGTCTGGAGTCCGAACAGTGGCTCTGCCAATGCATTGCGATATTTCCCGGGTGTTGCCTGGGTAGACTGGGTTGGCGCGTCGCTCTACAACTTTCCGGATGCACCACAGGACCCTGACCATCACGACAAGCTCGAGGGGTGGGCGGCCATGTTGAGACAGCTGGGCAAGCCGGGAATGATCGCCGAGATGGGCTGTGCCGAGCATTACACGATAACGCAAGAGCGGGTCGACAGGCAGGTTCCAGGTACTCCTGCGCAGAAGTCGTGGATGGACCTGACCATGGCCGATAAAAGCATCTGTCTGGACCGTACATTCGATCTGATCGAGGCTGAATACCCGGAGATTCTGGCACTGGTCTGGTTTGATATCGACAAGGACGCGGACTGGCGTATCGATAGTTCCGCAGCCTCACTCGAGACGTTTGTCCGTCGTGCATCGTCGACTCGATATCTTGGTGCGAGCATCGACGGTGTAGCTGCGCCTGATTAGTGGGTCGATCAGGAAACAAGGTCATGTACAGCGAGTTCATCGGCCGTGCTGGCAAGGCGTGCACAGGAGGATCCACCAGTCAGGCACTGCTGAGGTCGGCATTTCCCCATTGCAAGGTATTCCGTGCCCAAGATGGAAAACTTGTCACCCACTGAGGCTTTACGCGCCGCTGCGCTGGTATAGCATGGAATCGTGTTGTGATACAGCTCACATAACCCATTGCCTGGTGTGTGACTACCGGTCTTCGCACCGGTTTGCCATATCGCGACAACTCACGGAAAACTCACCTTACACACGGATCGTTGAATACTTCCATGACAGATGCCATCAAGAATCCAGAGTCTGTGCGAGCAGTGTTGCCGGGCTCCAGTGAAATGTCAGAATCGCAGCCTGAGTCAAGCCGACAGGTACCCGGAATGGATCCCAGTATCGGTCAGGTAAGGTGGGTGGATGAGTCGGCTCGCAGTGGCAGTCGCCGACTGGAGAAGTACCGCTGGGCACTTCTGATGTTGGGTGATCTGTGTGCCATCCTTGCATCGTTCGGCATCGGCTGGGCATTGTCGGTCATGCTGCGCACCTCGTTTGAACTGCCGGTCTTCGTTCAGGAGTCAGCAGCACGAACGGTGCTCGTCGTACTGAGCTATTTCGTGCTGGCGCAGTTTTTCCTGTCTTATCGCTGGGGTCACTACTCGCGCTTCAAGTCCTTCTGGACAGAGGTCAGTCAGCTTACAAAGCTGACGCTGTACTCGGCAGTCATCGGCTCCAGCGTGCTGTTCCTGTTGCGCATGCACTTTTCACGTCTGTGGATCCTCCTGTCCATCGCCTGCCTTCTGCTGATCAATCCACTAACCCGTTTGCTGGTCAAGCGTCTGATGGCTGTCACCGGAATATGGTTTCGCCCTCTGATCGTCATCGGTACCAGCAACCGGGCATTCGATACAGCCGAAGCACTGTGCAGCGATATCGCAATGGGGTATAGAACGGCTGCCTTCGTCCAGTTGAAAACGGCTGCCAGTCGCTCGGGAAAGGGCGATGGATTCATGGCTCCCTATCTGAGCTCCTTTCAGGCGCGTCAGTTGATCGATAGTGTGATTCTTGATCAGAGCAAGCCGCATATCCTGTACGCCATGGATACGCTGGAAGATTTCCAGTACTACACCGTGCTACTGGACCAGCTCACGATGGATTCGGAGAACCTGCTCATCGTCCCGCCGCTGATGGGTATTCCGCTCAGTGGCACCGAGCTGATGGGGGTGACCCGTCACGATGGCATCATGCTGTGCCTGGACAACAAACTCAGAAAGCCGACGTCACGCTTTATCAAGCGCACCTTCGATGTGACGGTTGCCAGCGGACTGATCATTGCACTGAGTCCAGTGCTGCTCTTTCTGTTCATCAAGCTTCGCCAGGAAGGGGGTAGTGCCGTATTCGGGCATATGCGTGTCGGTCGTGATGGCAGGGAGTTTCGCTGCCTGAAGTTTCGCAGTATGGTGGTCAATGCCAGTGAGGTGCTTGCGGAACTTCTGGCGAACAGCGAGGAGGCCCGTAGAGAGTGGCAGCGCGATTTCAAGCTGCGCAACGACCCCCGCATTACGCGTCTCGGGCGTTTTCTGCGCAAGTCCAACCTGGACGAACTGCCGCAACTGTTCAATGTTCTGAAGGGGGACATGAGTCTGGTAGGGCCACGCCCCATCGTGCACGAGGAAGTGGATCGCTACGGCGACAAGTACGTGTATTACAAGACGACCAGACCCGGTATGACCGGTCTTTGGCAGACCAGTGGTCGCAGTGATCTGAGTTATGCTGAGCGCGTCGATCTCGATGTTCGTTATGTACGCAACTGGTCACTCTGGCAGGATATCGTGGCGCTGCTGCGTACATTCCCACTTTTCGTGAAACGCAACGGCGCCTATTGACGTGCAGACTGGTTCTCCCCCGATGACATCATTGACTGGCAATCAGGCAAGGCCTGCCTTGCAGCTACCCTTGCTGGATGTGCTCCGCCCTCTATGGACGCGCTGGCGACTGCTGTCTCTGGTCTTCGCGCTGACGCTGGCTGCGACCTGGGCCCTGATTCCCCATGTCCAGCAAAAATACAAGTCCGAGGCGGTACTCATTCTCGATCGAGCCAGCAATGATATTGCAACCTTCGATACGCCGTTGACGAATCTGGTCATCGATAGCGAGGCGATTGCCAGTGAAATCGAGATTCTGTTTTCCGCGGAGCTGGCTGCCAGAGTGATCGAGTCCGAAGGCTTGCTGGAAACCGCCGAATTCAATCCCGACGGCGAATCTGCGGACAAGGCCATGCAGGGGGCTGTCCATGGCTTTCTGCAACAGCTTGACGTTCAGCGAAAGGGAATATCAAGGGCCATTGTGGTCAAGTTCGAATCCACCGATGCCGAGCGCGCTGCACGTGTTGTCAACGCCATCGTGGCCCGCTACCTTGAACACGAACTGGAAAGGAAGATCGAGCAGGAATCCATCGCCTCGGTACGTCTGTCGGAGGAAATCGATGTCCTGGAAACCCGTATTGCCGAGACCGAAGTGCGCATTGCAGGATTTCGTCAGCAAGTGGGACAGAGCGGTTCGGGTGATGAGTCGCAACGAGAGAAGAATATTGCAGGGCTGAATGCTCAACGAGTGCTGGCACAGGCCGAAAGCATGGACGCGGATGCCTTGTTGAAACAGGCCCGATCTCTGGCTGATAATCCAGCGGCTTTTGCCACCTTGCCCTCCAACAGCATATCGCCCGCGCTTCAGGGACTGCGCAGCAACGAGCGTGAGTTGCAGACGAAACTGGAGCAGCTGAGGATTACCTATGGAGAACAACATCCTCAGGTGCAACAGGCGCGCAAGCAGCTGGATCGTACGCAACTCGATATCAGAAGCGAGATCGACAAGTCACTGCAAGTGCTTGAAGGGACCACCGAAAGTGCACGTCTGCGTGTGAGCGCGTTGACAGCCGAAATGCAGGCGTTGGAGAAGGCCGAATCGGGCACCTGGTCGGGTCGTGCCCAGCTGCTGGCACTGGAGCGTGAACGTGCATCGGATATCGACCGGCTGGAATTCTACTCGAGTCGATTGCGCGAGCTCAGCCAATCGTCGAGTATCGAGAATCTGAAGCCTTTTGCGCGAATCATCTCATCGGGCCAGGTCAGCGACACGGCGGAATTTCCCGATCAGCGCAGTCTGCTGTTGCTTGTGCCCACGTTGGCAACCCTGGGCTGTCTCGGTTTGCTGATCGTCAGTGGTCTGTTTCGACGATTCTCTCTGCGCAGTCTGCCTGCGTTGCCCGCTGATACGAGTTGGTTCGGGCGGATTCCACCGGCATCCTTGTGCAGTCGCCTGCCTCTGATCCGGCACGTCGTCAAGGATCGACGACGAAGCAAGGCGGTAGCTGCGCTGTGTGAGAGCATAGACACGGCGCTGGCTGGCAAGGGGCGAGTGGTGATGTTGACCGGACTTGCTCAGGGGGTGGGCGTCAGCACTCTGGCAACAGCGGTTGCCAAGCGCTACGCCGAGTCGGGACACTCGGTTATCTTGATCAATCTGGACCTGCGCAAACCCACGTCGAACTCTGATGCCCGTACGCTGAATGCCAATGCATTGCCTGGCAGGAATCTGACACAGGCATTGTTGAATCAGGTATTGCAGCTGGACAAGCGCACGGGCTTGTATCGATTGAGCGTGCAATTTCATGCGGATACCGACAGCGAACTGCTGGCTGTCGAGGCCTCTCGAGATCTGGCGATAGAGAAGATGTTGTCAAGCGCGGCTCTGGGACAGCTTTTACACGATATGTCTGCTCGTTTTTCAAGGGTGGTACTGGATCTGCCGCCCGTTCTGGAGGCGCCGGATAGTACAATCGTCGCACGTCTGGCCGATGTGTCATTGATAGTGACGACACCGGCCAGTCTGTCAACACGGATCGATGATCTCTATCGAGGAACGGCGCGTTTGAAAACCGGAAACGATATCTTGCAGGGCATCGTGCTCAACCGCATGGATGACGACTTGAGCGATACGGGCTCTCTGGGCTACGTTGCCAGCGATCATCACCATGCCACCGTGACGCAGACCATGCCCGCCAGGCTGGTTGCTGCCGGCACGCCTTCACCGGTGGCTGGAATGCAGGCGTCCGGACTGGACGTCGACTCGACTCAGGGGGTATCGGCATTGACGATGGCGCCCAGTCGACTGCGCGGGGAATCATGGTTGTTGCGGCAGTCGCCACACAAGTACACGCTGTGCCTGATGACAACACCGACTCGACCGGATGGCGGCAAGTCCTGTCTTGGGGATGCCGCGCAGCTTCCACTGGCCTGTTACCTCAGACGAACTGTCGAGGGGAATGCCGAGTACGTGTTGCTGATGGGGTTGTTCGATACCCGCCAGGAGGCATGGGACGTAATCGATCGACTGGTTGCAGATCCGTTGCAGCATACGACGAGGGTGATTTCCTTGTCTGCGGTCAATCGGGACATACTCCATTTTCGCTCTGTGCTGCCGGCACAAGAGAGAGCTCAACGTGATAAAGACGTCGCCTGAAGATGTCACGACCTCTCTTCTCTGTCGTTATCCCGGTCTACAATCGACCGGAAGCACTTGAGCGTGCGGTAAGGTCCTGTCTGCTACAGAGCTGGCAGGATTTCGAAGTCATCGTCGTCGATGACGGCTCTGATGAACCGATAGCCGAAAACCTCGAGTCTGCAAGCGATCCGCGAGTGAGGTGCATTCGCGTCGAGCCCAATGCGGGGGTCTCGAATGCACGCAATGTGGGGATGCAGCAGGCGCGCGGCCAGTATGTCGCCTTTCTGGACTCCGATGACGAATTCACCACCGACAAGCTGAGCGTGTGCGCCCGCGAGATCGACGCACAAGGCTTTCCGGACAAGCTGTGTCTGGGCTCGCGTATCCATATCTGCAGGGAAGGCGGGCATCGCGCAGCCATCCCGTCGCAGCTGATAGAGCCGGGTGAGGATGTTTATCGCTATCTCTTTGTGCGTGGGGGAATTCTATCGACCGACACACTGGTCGTGTCGAGGGACCTGGCTTGCCATACGCAGTTTCGTGTCGATCTGACGCGCCACGAAGACTATGACTTCATGGATCGGCTTGCCCAGGCAGGCGCGCACTTCCACATGCTGCCCGATGCCCTGGCAATCTGGCATGACGATGTCGATCAGGGGCGCTTGACTCAATCGACCGGGTTCCGGCAATCTCGTTACTGGTTCGATTCTGTCGCCGATTCCATGGCTGTGGATGTACGTGCTGCCTGCCAGTTGAGAATTCTCGGTCCGATGGCGGCTCGTGAAAAAAGATTTGCCGGATTGCCGATCTTCGCTCGAAATCTGGCGGCGGCCAGTACCATGAGTCTGCCGGCACGTGTGTTGTGCCTGCTGAAATGCAGTGCACCCTTTCTCTATACACGCTTGACCAGCCTTTACGTCAATGCCAAGAGCCTGCGCGCTGGATCATGAACAAGCAGCGCAGTTTCGTGGCAGGAGCATTGGCTCAGGGCTTGCCCAGTCTGAGCAACTTTCTGGCAGCCATGTGGCTGGTGAAGCAGACCAGTTTTGAAAGCTTCGGTTTCTACAGTCTGCTGTTTGCCATCTCCGGGCTGATCACGGCCTTGCAACGGCCGCTGGTCAGTCTTCCCATGAGTGTGTTTGCGACACGGCGTTACCCGGCCGATCATTACGCAGACTTCTATACCTTTCACCTCGTCACCCTGACACTGGGGGCGATCGTGTCTCTGTCGATCGCCTTGCTTCTGCAGGCTCCTGTACTGGCTTTCCTCGCTTATGTTCTGACGCAACAGTTTCGTGAGTTCGTCAAGACCTACCTGTTCAGTGTGCACAACAGAAGCGCTGCCATGCGCTACGAGCTGGTGGCGAGTATCATTTTCATGTCCATGATCGTGGTGTCCCAGTTGTATTTTCAGGTGGATGTTGCCACGACCCTGTTGTCTGCCGCCGCTGGTGCTGCGGTATTCATTGTGCCGTGGATTCGTTGTCGTACCGCGCTGCTGGCGCGACGTCGGCGGCGTTTTCGATGGAAGCGTTATCTGTACATCTGGCGAGACGTTCGATGGTCGGTGGCAGGCGCGCTGGCCAATGAGGCAACAACGCGCTCCTACAACTATATCGTTGCACTGCTGGGCGGTTTCGAACTACTGGGACTGATCAACTTTGTTCGACAGCTGTATGCACCGATTCAGCTCACCAGCAATGCCTGGTCGCAGATCAGTCTGCCGGTGCAGAGGGAACACTACGTCCAGAATCGAGCAGCAAGCGCGCGCCAGCTCCGCCTCAGAGCAAGGGTTGGGTTTCTGGTCATTACCCTCATATGGTCGCTGACGCTCTATCTCGCCATCCCGATGATGCAGTCCTGGAAGAGTGAGCTGAGCACACCGCTGTTGCCGATTCTGCTGGCCCTGTGGTGCATCTACTACCTCGTTGACAGTCAGATCATTCTCTACAGCATCGAATTCCACCTGCGACGTCAATTCCATTATCTGTTCAAGACCGGAGCTGTCTGCGCGGTCCTCATGTTGCTGTTGTCGGTGCCGGTGATGTTGTGGTTATCCGAACCCTGGCTGGTGGCCGTTGCGGCCTTGCTCAATGCCGGCCTGCTGGCCGTCTACTTCGGAAAGCTGGGCAATGAGGAGAGCCGCGCAGATCTATCGGCCAGATGATGGATGCGTCCGGCAGTTTGCCGGACGCTCCCTTGCTCGGGCTATTCCGTGCAGAGTGGCAGGTCTTCAGGCACACGACCAACGACGGCAGGCCAGGTCTCCAGCGCTCTGTCTTCGAGTATGTAGTCGACAGTCAATGCGGTTCCAGCTTCATCGGCTGTGAGTGTCAGCGCTCGTCCATCAGCGAGGCTGTAGGCATTTGCGGCAGGGTCCTCAGGGGTCAGTGTCTGCGGCTCTGTCACCCAGTAGCAATTGCCGGCCGTGTCGCCCTCGTAGGTCAGAAAGTACTCGGTCCAGAGTCCATTGGTCGCGATGACAACGTAGCGCTCATCCTCGTCAGTCTGGCTGCCATCCCAGTAGCCGGCTATGACGCTGGTGTCACCGCCTGGAGTGCTGGACAACACGGGCTGATCATCGCCGCCGCCGGGTGCAGGTTCCGAGGTGTCACCGGAGGAATCGGATTCACCGACGGTATCGCCGGGCGAGTTGGCGTCCGTGTCTGTCAGCGTGTCCGGATCGTCGTTGGAAGAACTACAGCCGTTGAGCAGCAGCACGGTGGCCATCAAGAAGTAAGGGGCAGGGTTCACGGATCACTCTCCATTTGGGATATTTATACCAAAAGGTATATACCTGCCGTGGATGGCTGTCCAGTACTATCTGACGAAAAACTGTTTCATGGTCGAGCTCAGCGCAGTGTCTTGAGTGCGATCTGGGGGTCGGCCAGTGCTTCCTTGTCGATTGCTCTGGCTTTCTCGATCAACTTCATGGCGAAACGAATGTCCTTGGCAACCTTGAGCCCCTCGGCAATACCGCAGGCATAGCCAAGGGAGCCGTCCGGGTTGAGTCCGAAGGTCACATGATGGGTACCGCCGTAAGCTCTCTGCACGAAGGTCATGTCGGGTGTGGTCAATCCTGCAACCTGCAACACATGGTCGTACTGTTCAGACCAGAACCAGGGCACTGAGGTATAGGTGTCTGCTGTGTCGCTTACCATGTTCAGACCGGCCACCGCGCCCTGATCGCCGGCAGCCTGCCAGGATTCGAGGCGTGTCGCTGGTCCATCGCTGCCGTAGAGTGGGAACGAGCAACAATCACCTGCAGCGTAGATGTCGGGATTACTGCTGCGTAGGTGAGAGTCCACAATGACCCCGTCTGACACCTCGAGGCCTGCTGAGTCCGCAAGTTCGATCACGGGGACAGAGCCCACACCGGCGATGATCATGTCGGCGGTGATGTGCTCATCAGAGTTCAGCCGGATATGTCCATCGGATGCCGACAACTCGACAGTGTGGGCGTCGAAGATGAATTGCACACCATGATCGACATGCAGTTGATGCACGATTCTCGCAACGTCAGCACTGACGGCGCGTGCCAGCAAGGCATTGGCAGCTTCCAGAACCTGTACGGCCAATCCGGCTCCACGCAGACTGGCGGCCAGCTCCAGACCGATGAAGCCACCGCCGATGATGGCGGCGCTGGATGACTGCGCGGCCATCTGTCTGATTCGTTGTGCATCGGCAAGGTCACGCAGGTAGAGAATAGGTGACTGGCCCGCAAGAGTCTCGGGCAAGCGTCGAGCAGCGGCGCCGGTCGCCAGCAGCAGTTTTGCATAGGGACGAGTGGTTCCATCGCTCATCAGTACGAATTTATCGCTGGCATTGATGCTGGTGACCCTGCCATCGATTCGTTCTATTCGTGCTTCCTCCAGCTGGCTTGACGGTATGAGCGGTACGGGGACATCGGGCGCATCGACCGTCCATTTGGACAAGGGAGGGCGTTCGTAAGGAAGCTGGGACCCTTCGTCGGCGACGAGGCTGACGGGGCCGTCATACCCCGCCTCCCGGATTGCCAGTGCTGCACGGACTCCCGCATGACCTGCGCCGATGATCACCATACCTGTACTCATGCCATTGAACTCTATGTATTGCTGGAGATGAACGTCCGGCGGAACCTATCCGACTTTCGCCTGTTGTGCCTGCACACGCTTCTTGTGTACTTCCCTGAAATGCAAGTCTGACTCTGGTGATCCGTCATGCAGGCTGCCGAACCACTTGTCCAGCGGAACATTGCTTTCCCCGAAATTGACGTTGTGATAGCGGTGATGCAGATAGTGCATATAGCGATCATTTTTCACGGCCTTCTCATCACCGAATACGATCTCGTCGAAGCCGGTATGGCTCACGGCAGGCCCAAGCCCCGTCTGAAAGGCGTTGAACATCATGTGTAGAGGGTGGCTGGGGACAACGACATGGATCAGTATGCAGCTGAAGTACAGCAGGTGCTCCACCGGATGCATGGCCATTCCGGACCAGGGACCGACATTCACGTTCTTGTGGTGAAGGTAATGCACGCGATCGTAGAGCGGTTTCCAATGTATCAGGCGATGAATCCAGTAGAAATGGAAATTACGCCAGAAGGGCACCAGGGCCATGGCCAGGCAGAACCAGACGGGGTTCGATTCGAAATCGATATAGGGGAGCCAGTTGTTGGCATAAGCCCACCACAGGCCACATTCGTAGGCACTCCAGAAGAGCGCGCCACTGTAGGACCAGAACATGTTGTCCCAGACCTGGTCGTTGAACAGGAAGGTGGTGTTGTTCTTCGACATCCAGTTGGCGTTGTACTTCTTCAAACGGCCCTGCTTGCGCCATTTGTAGAACCACAGATGAAAGACGCCGTTCCAGAGAGTCAGCAGTACCACATTGCGCGCCGTGATCTCGAAAGTCCAACCCGGACTCAGGGTTTCCATACGGGCAAGTGCTGGCGTGAAGAACGCATAGCTGATGCCGATCACCAGCATGTAGATGGCGAACCAGGGAAAGAAGAATCCCGGAATGCCGAACAGCCATCTGGCAATGCGTTTGAAATCGGTAGGGGTGTCCAGCAGGGGCTCCAGGTAGACCGGTCGGCCTGAGCGCCATTCGCCGCGACGATCACGGGTCTGCCCGTGTTCATCGATGGTTGTTTTCGGCTTCTTGGCCATGGTTCGGACTCCCTGCTGGCACCGGCCCGGTAGGCGGTGCATGGATCGGAGGAAAGACGCAAGCTCGATTGATATTTTCGATAGATTACGATACATTCCAAAGTTAAGCAATATTCGAAAGTTTGATTATTTTCGAATATTTGATTTTTCATCCATCCCCTATCAGGTCCGCGCGCCATGACATCAGACACTGAACACCCGTATGAGACATTGCGCCAGGGCTTGATCTACGGGCGTTGGAAATCCGGCGAGCGACTGATTCCCCAACACCTGAAAGAAGAGCTGAATTGCACCAGCAGCGTTCTTCGCGAAGCGATGCTTCGCCTCACGGGTGAGGGCTTGATCGTGTCCGAGAAGAATCTGGGTTTTCGCGCGGTGACTCATTCGAAGGACACCTTCCGGGAGGCGGCTCACCTGCGTCTGATCCTGGAGCGCGAAGCTGCCGAGTTATCGCTTGAGCGCGGCGATTTCAACTGGGAGCTGGCGCTGACCGCCGCCTACCAGAGGCTGGCCTATGTCGAGCGCCAGATGAGTGAGAGTGGGGATGTCGAGAAATTCATTCAGCACTGGTCTCTGCAGGATTGGGAGTTCCACCGCACGCTGATGTCCGCTTGCGATTCCGATCTGCTGATGCGGGCCTACAAGACCGCCTTCGATACCTTTCGAATGTATGCCGTGGCAGAAATTCCCGAGTTCGGATTTGGTCGGGAAGTGACCATGAATGAGCACAAGGCCATCTATGACGCTGCCATCGCTCGTGACATTGCCGGATGCCTTGCCGCGATCGAGATGCATGTCACGGTCTACCAGAACAAGAACCGGTCGGATACGCCACTGCCGCACAAGGGGCAGCCAGCCGCACGACTACTCAAGACCGGCGCTGACAACAAGGGATGATCGTTGGCACGTGTCTTTCCATTGACCTGCAACACCAGGAATTCAACTGTTGAAGAAAATCTATACCGCCGCTGCACAGCCTGCGAACCGTACCGTTACCATCGCAGACATGCGAGCTGCCAAGGGCAAGCAGAAGCTGGTACAGGTGACAGCCAACACTGCAGAGGAGGCCAGTGCCGTGGAAGAGGCCGGCATCGACATGATGGTCTGCGATGCGGCCAATGCGCATATCGTGCGCGCGGCCAATCAGACGACCTTCTGCACCGCTGCCATCAAGCTGACCGAGCATGTCACCACGGATGACATCATGCGTGAGGCCTATCGGGTTCTCCATCTGGGCGTGGATGCGATCATCACTGCGCGCAGTTTCAAGACCGTGGAAACGCTGGCCCGTGAGGACATTCCCGTCATGGGGCATCTGGGGCTGGTGCCACGCAAGAGTATCTGGGTGGGCGGACTACGGGCCGTGGGTAAGACCGCTGAAGAGGCTGACAAGCTCTATCGGGATTTCAAGAGCCTGGAAAATGCCGGTGCCTTTGCGGTGGAGTCCGAAGTCATTCCGGGTCCGGTCATGGCCGAAATCGCGCCACGCACGAAATTGATCTGCGTCTCGCTGGGCTCGGGTTCCGGCGGTGATGTCACATTCCTGTTCATGAACGATCTGTGTGGCGAAACGAAGAATCCGCCTCGGCATGCCCGTGCCTTCGGCAATCTGGGTGCCCTGCATGAAGCGCTCTATCAGGCACGAGTCCAGGCCTTGAGTGATTTCAGAACGGCCGCGCTGGGAGGAGAATTTCCGACCCCGGCGGAGACTCCCGGTGTCGACAAGGAAGAGCTGCAAGCCTTCCGTAACGCACTTGGCAAGCATTAGAAACCAAAACACGGCCGGGGTAGACCGGCTACCACCCCTACGAGGAGAAAAGACAGTGACCCAACTCATTCGCGCCTGCGCCACCGATGAACTGGATGAAGAAGAAGTGGTTCGATTTGATCACGACAGCAAGACCTATGCGATCTATCACGGCCCGGATGGAGACTTCTACGCAACAGACGGGTATTGCACCCATGCGAAGGCGCACCTGGACGAAGGGATCGTTGATGAATTCGAAATAGAATGTCCGCTGCATTTCGGCGCCTTCGACTACCGTACCGGCGATCCCACCGTGGCACCTGCCTGTGAGAAGCTCAAGACCTATCCGGTCACGGTTCAGGATGGCGCGGTTTTCATCGATATTGCCTGACGGACAAGTCCTCTCAGGTGGTGGAGCCCTGTACCAGCTGCAGTTCGATAGGCGGGCTGGGTTGCAGGGGTTTGTCCTCGAGAAGTTTGAGAATTGACTGCGCGGCCTTGCAGCCGATTTCCCGACGTGGCACATCCAGCGTAGTCAATTGTGTATGGACGGTCTGATTGATGGATGTGCCGTTGAATCCGGCAACGGCAACCTGAGTGGGAATTTCGTAGCCTTTGTCGGCAAGCCATTGCAGGCCGCCTATCGCCATGGCGTCGTTGAGATAGAAAATGGCTGATATGTCACTGTGTGTCTGCATGAGCTGTTCTGTGAGTAGCTTGCCGGATACCGACTGGCGAGGCAGTTCATCCGACAGGGTTGTCTTGACCGTGCAGTCATGCATGGCCAGCGTGCGCGTGAATCCGTCGAAACGTTTTCTTGCGCAGATGTCCAGATGCAACTCTGACCCTATATAGGCAACCTTGCGGAAACCACGCTCGAGAAAATGCTCTGCCATCATCGAACCGGCGGCTGCGTGCGACAGGCCAATGGTGTCGTCGCCAATGCGAGTATCGCTATCCCAGACCGACACCAGGGGGCAGCGCCGTTTTTTCAACAGGGCGGATGTGTCGTCGGACTGACTGATTCCACCACTGAGGATCAGCCCTGCGGGCTGCATGGAGAGCAGATTGGACAGGGTTTCGTGTTCGATTAGCGGATCGAACAGCGATTCTGCAATCAAGGTTGAGAGTCCCTGAGGGCGAATGACACTGTTGATGCCACTGAGCATTTCCGCAAAGATGACGTCGGACACGGACGGGATGAGCACGGCAATGATCGAGGACTTGCGAGAGCTCAGTTGTCCGGCGAGAGTGTTCTTGACATAGCCCAGTTCCTCCACGGCGGCCAGTACACGCTCGCGCGTCTTCAGTGAGATGCTGCCGGTGTCTCTGAGCACCTTGGAGACAGTCATGCGACTGACACCGGCGCGTTCGGCAACATCGGAAATGGTGACGTTTCGTTCTTTCGGCGTCCAGTTCATGATGGAAAGCTATCCAGTTGTCGTTCTGCTGCACTACACGCGCACACAAGGCTTGCACACAGGAAATTCGTCTGCTAGGTTATCGATAACCTTGTCCTTCATCGACTATAGCTTAACCGCATCCAAAATGACATCGCTCGATCGTTTTCTCACGGTGTTCTGGCGCTCGCTTGATAGCGTCATGGCCATTCTGCTCGCCTGCATGGTGGCGCTGGTATTCGCCAATGTCGTACTGCGCTACGGGTTCAATTCCGGGATACGCCCCTCGGTCGAACTGTCTCGGCTCGGGTTCGTCTGGATAGTCATGCTGGGCGCCGCCGTCACCTTGAGAAACGGTGATCATCTGAGTATCACGGAGGTGTCCGAAGCTCTGTTTCCCCGTCTGGTTCCCGTGTTCAGGACAATCAGTGCCGTGGTCATACTGGTCTCGGTGACCATGCTTTTCTTCGGGGCATTCAAACAGGTGCTGGCCAACTGGAACAATGTCTCGCAGCTGACTGGACTACCGAAGAGCCTGCTCTATGTTCCGGCCTGCATTTCCGGCTTCCTGATGGCCTGCATCACGGTCAGACAGATGCTGCCGGATGCAGACAAGAACTCTCGTGGTACACACTCATGACGCTCGCACTGTTTCTGGGTGTACTGCTCCTGGGCATCTTCATCGGCATTCCTGTCGCCTTTTCCCTGTTGCTCAGTGCCATGGTGCTGATGCTGTATCTGGATCTGTTCAGTGCGGATATCCTGGCGCAGGCTCTGGTCAACGGTGTTGACAGCTTTCCGCTGCTGGCAATTCCCTTCTTCCTGATAGCCGGGGAGGTCATGGCCTCGGGTGGGCTTGCTCGCCGCATCGTGCGACTGGCCAGCAGCCTTCTGGGCCATCGCAAGGGCGGGCTGGGCTATGTGGTGATATTCACCTCGGTACTGCTGGCGGGTCTGTCCGGTTCGGCTGTCGCCGACGCGGCTGCCTTGTCCAGCATGTTGTTCCCGATGATGGCGAAGGCGAACTATCCTCAGGGGCGTTCTGCCGGCCTGCTGGCATCGGGCGGGATCATCGCACCGGTCATTCCACCCTCTTTGCCACTGATACTGATTGGTGTGGCGGGTAACATATCCATCGCAAAACTGTTTGTTGCGGGTCTTGTGCCCGGGCTCATGATGGGCGTTGTACTGGTCGTCGTCTGGTCCTTGCTGGTGCGCAACGAAGAGCTTCCTGTTCTCGAGCCTGCTCCGGCATCCGAGAGGATGGCGGCTCTCAAGGGGGCCTTCTTTGCATTGTTGTTACCGGTCATCATCATCGGGGGCATTCGCTTCGGCATCTTCACACCCACTGAAGCTGCAGTCGTGGCAGCCGTCTATGCATTGTTCATCTCATCTGTCGTTTACCGTGAGATTAGTTGGGGCAATCTGTATGACGTACTGGTACGGGCCGCCAGAGCCACGGGCATGGTGATGTTTCTGGTCGGTTGCGCTATGGTAGCGGCCTGGGTCGTCACGGTTGCCCAGTTGCCGCAACAACTGGT
Source organism: uncultured Granulosicoccus sp. (assembly GCA_947499955.1). GTDB lineage: Bacteria > Pseudomonadota > Gammaproteobacteria > Granulosicoccales > Granulosicoccaceae > Granulosicoccus. Next base: position 76,775 of record CANMQI010000003.1, on the reverse strand, counting down.
GCAGATGATGGGCCCTCTGGTGGAAAACCCACGCCTGCTGATGGCGATGATCATGCTGGTGGTCTTTCTGGTCGGCATGGTCATGGACCTGGGGCCTTCAGTTCTGATCCTCGCACCGTTGTTCATGCCGGTAATCAAGGAAGCCGGTATCGATCCGGTCTACTTCGGCGTCATGTTCATCATCAATGCATCGATCGGCTTGATCACACCTCCGGTTGGTAATGTACTGAATGTGGTCTGCGGGGTGTCGTCGGTGTCGATGACAGATGCGGTCAAGGGCGTCTATCCCTTCGTCATTGCCTACCTCATGTTGCTTTGCGTTTTTGTCGTTTTTCCAGATGTCATTATCGTACCGATGCGATTACTCATCGGCTAACCCCAGGAGATACCGAATAATGAAACACCTGCTAAAGGTTGTAACCGTCGCCGCATCCTTCGCCATGTTGTCAGGCTCAGCGCTGGCTGAAACCAAGATGAAGTTCGCTCATCCTGCACCGGATACCGATCTGTCTCACACCATGGCATTGCAGTTTGCCGAGCAGGTGAAGGAAGGCACGGGTGGATCCGTCATCATCGACGTCTTCCCGAACGGGCAGCTGGGAACCGATGAACAGATGATCGACGGGGTCCGTTCCGGCATCATCGATTTCACGCTCTCCGGTCTGAACAATTTCTCGGGCATGCTGCCAACCTCCGGCGCATTCTCGCTGCCGTTCATGTTCGCTGACCGACCCACAGCCTACAAGGTGCTCGATGGTGAGCCGGGTCAGTCAGTCGCTGCAGCGATGAGCGAGTTCGGTATGAAGGGTCTGGGTTTTGCAGACAATGGCTATCGCAACATCAGTAACAATCGGGGTCCTGTTCGGGTCCCGGCCGACCTGTCGGGTCTGCGAATGCGTGTCAACAATTCCAAGGCACTGAACGATCTGTTTCAAGTGCTGGATGCCAACCCTCAGCAGATTCCGGTGGCCGAGCTGTATACCGCGCTGGAGACAGGCGTCGTGGATGCTCAGGACCATCCTATCTGGGTAGTAGAGGCGTTCAAGTTCTACGAAGTGCAGAAATACCTGAGTCTGTCGCAACATGCCTACTCGGCGTTGGCACTGGTGATGAACAGTGACAGCTTCGAAGAACTGACTGCCGATGAGCAAGCCGTGTTGCTGGAAGCTGCCGCTGATGCGGTTGCCTTCCAGAGAGCCGGTAACGAGGCGGCTGAGGAGAAACAGATTGAATTCCTGATGTCAGAAGGTATGGAAGTCAACCGCGATGTTGACAGTGCCGCGTTCCAGGAAGCCGCCAAGCCGGTCTGGGCAAACTTCATCGAGGAAAACGGCAGCGACATGATCGATGCCATCCTGGAAGCCTCCAGGTAAGTATCTGACCGAGCACGCTCGATACCCGGAGTCTGTTTTCATCGCGGTCGTGATTGTCGCGGTGGAAACCGGTCTGAAGGCAGGTGAGCCATGGCATCGCTTGTCGCCAAGGGATGCCATGGCAAGTTCGAGACAGCGCGTCTGAATGTCGCGTTACAGTGTGGGTTGGACATTCCCGTTGACTGCATAGCGTGGTAATCTCTAGATTCATCGAAAATGCCATCGCGAGCATTGCTCGCGCACTCAGCAGTAAACGGGGGTATCAGAGTATGGAGATGACAAAGATTGCCGAATACGCGCGTATGCTCTACGACGCACATGGCAGCAAGGCTGAAGCAGAAGCTGCTCAAAAGGCCAGAGAACACGATGAAGCAGGGAACAGCGAAGAGGCTGAAACCTGGCGTGCAGTGCGCAAGGCCATCAACGAGATGCGCGGCGCTTACGAAAGCTGACCCTGCGTCCTTGGCACTGATGGGTGCCATCATGTGACGGCCTTGCATCGCCTTGTGATCGGGCGTCCTGCGGGACAGGACGTACCGGTTACACAGGCGTATCGTTGCTGATCTGCATGCGACATAATGGCGTAGGTAGATTGCGCTGATACGAGGGGCTGACTGCCATGTTCAGTCGGGCCTGACAGGTGAGCGCGATTCCGTGCCATCACCTATAGCAACAGTCGCCATGCAGCCAATGACAACACTTCGCCAAAATGCGGTTCGTACCGTTGGTATCGTCTCGCTTCTTGCGCTTCAACCTGTCACAGCGGCTGACCCGTCGTTCAGCCTGCGCCTGTCTGTCGGCAGCAGTTGGCAGACCAGAAATGATGTGCAGATTCCCAATGATGATCTGGGTAGCCGCTTTTCTCTCGAAGAGGCCGTTGGCGCGGGCCCCGTGCCAGCCGTCAGGTTCGAAGTGAATTGGGCCATCAACGACCGGCATGGTATTCGTGTGCTATTGGCGCCGCTGTCATACACCGAGTCGGCACAGTTTGATCAGCCGGTCAGGTTTGCAGGAGAGAGTTTCGCTGCAGATCAGGATACCGATGCTACCTATCGATTCAACTCCTGGCGTGTTGGCTACCATTATTCACTCATGAACAGTGATGCGGCCAGTCTGCGCGTGGGTGCCACACTGAAAGTCAGAGACGCCGAGATCCGCCTTGAGCAAGGTGATACCAAAAGCCTTGACGATGATGTGGGTCTTGTGCCCTTGCTGTACCTTGCCGGTAGCTATCGACTGAGCGAGCGTCTGACTTTCCGGGCAGATCTTGACGGGTTGGCCGGCGGCCCGGGGCGAGCGATCGATCTGGGTGTTGCACTGGATTATGCCATCACGCAGCGGTGGCAGATGGGGGCCGAGGTCCGGGTACTGGATGGCGGCGCGGATACCGATGAGGTCTATAACTTTGCGCGCTTCAACTCGGCAGCGCTTGCGATCAGCACCGAATTCTGAGTCATTGGCCATTTCTGCCCGATGAGCAGAAGTTGCTATGGTTATGGCTATAACGGGTCCTCGGGTGACAGGTCATGACAGAGCAGCAATCGGGTGGGTGTGTCTGCGGGAAGGTTCGCTACAGCCTCTGCGGAGCTCCCTTGAGGGTCACGATCTGTCACTGTAGCTGGTGCCAGCGACGAACAGGGTCAGCCTTCGGCGTTGAAATGGTGTTCGACAAGTGCGACGTGCTGTTCCACTCCGAGGCGCCGGCGATCTATCGCCACATTTCGGATGAATCTGGTCGGTGGCTGGATCAGCATTTCTGCAACACCTGTGGTTCCGGTATCGGCCTTACCCTCGAAGCTGTTCCTTCCATACAATCCATATCGGCAGGGTCACTCGATGACCAGAGCTGGTCCGAGCTTGTGAGTGTGGAGAGACGTCATGTATTCGTTCGTTCGGCTCGACAGTGGTCGGCGATCCCCTGTGATGTCGCGCGATTCGAGGAGCATTTCAGGCAATGAGTCGATTGCTTGCTCGAAACAACTCGATACAAGATCGAAACGCCTGCATACGTCTTGCGCACAGCGCTACAGTAGGATCCACCGGCAATGCAGCTCTGCTGTCTGCTGTGAATGCTCGGGCTGCTCGGCATACTGCAACACTGAAACCTGCAGCAGAACGATCAGCGGCTCGAATGACTACGGACACCCTTCAACGATGATGCATTCCACAAACGCGATAAGCAGTGCTGTTGTCCGCCTTGCGCTTGCCGGGTTGACTTGCCAGGCGGGTCTTGTGCAAGCCCATGAAACAGAGCAAGCCTCGCATGCGGTTGCCGATCAGAGCCGAAAACACGAGATTCGGCGTTGGCCGTTGCTGTCAATGGTGTTCCCATCTTCGATTACACGGGAGGTGGTGAGATGAGCGAGGCTGATCTCTATCACCACCAGACGCAACACGATACCCTGCTGACCGAGCAGCTCGATGTCTGTGGCGGGCATGCCGGGCGCGGTGATGACTATCATTATCATGTGACTCCCACCTGCATGATCGAAGAGATGAAGAATGCCGGTGACGATGCCATCATCGGATGGGGATTTGACGGCTTCCCACTTTTCGGGAAAAACAACCCGGATGGCACACCGATCGCGGATCAGGCGTTGGATGTATGCAATGGGCAAGCAGATGACACCTATGGTTATCGCTATCACACTACAGACGATGCGCCCTATATCATCCAGTGTCTGATGGGGGACGTTGCCGATTTTGACAGCTTGCCCAGAATTGCACCGTTGAGACCTGCTGAAGGAAGCCTTCGCATGGAACCGGGTCGTCCGCCGGCAGGTGGCGTGGATGATCTGGTCTTTACCCAGTCTGATTCTGGTTCTCGCAGTCTGGACTATTCCTACAAGGGCGAGGCGTATTACATTCGGTACAAACCCACTGACGCTCAGGACTGCTACGAGGTGGAGACGAAGACCGTCACCAATGACGGGGCCGTCAAAACCGGCGTTTACTGTCGATGAGACGTTTTGCACAGCTGGTCGGAAAGCATGCTCTGTTCTGTGTCTGCCTGTGTGGCAGTATGTCCAATGTATCGGCTGACGAGCAATTCACCTTGTTCAGCCCCGATATTCCGGAACAGGGCAGATTGCCACTGGATGGTAAATGCCATCGTGATGGTGGCAAGGGTTTGTCACCGGCACTTGAGTGGAGCCTGGCTCCCGCAGGAACGCAGAGCTTTGCACTGGTGATGCATCACTACCCACGCGGCACGGTGATTGGCCGGGATGATCCCAGTCAGTACTGGTTGCTGTGGAACATCCCAGGCGATGTTCATTCACTATCGTCCGGCAACCGTGAATCTCTGGGCAACGAAGGTGCCGACAAGGACAGACGAAGCGTCGGCTATACACCGCCTTGTTCACCCGGTGGGGCTACACACTCCTACACAATCACGCTGTATGCCCTGAACGCGCCTCCACAGGCGTTGGGGTCAACAGATGACCCGGCTGTCGACTGGGCCGACGTGATGGATGCCATCGAGGGCAAAGTCATTGCATCGTCGGCGCTGACCTTCCTGAACTGATTATTCTGCCCATCGCACCATCCAACCACTTGATTGACCGAGGTACTGAAATGAAACCATTCCTGTCGCTGCTGTTGTTATTCTCTGCGAATGCAGCTTTTGCCGAATCACGCGAACTGACCGCCGAGATCTGGGTGGACAACTGGTTCGAGATGTACGTCAACGGCGATAAAGTGGTCGAGGACAGCGTGTCGATCACTACGGAAAGATCGTTCAACGCGGAGACGGCTACTTTTACCGTGGAATTACCGGCCCAGATTGCCATACAGGCGAAAGACTTCAAGCAGAATGACACCGGCCTTGAATACATCGGCACTGCACGACAGCAGATGGGCGATGGGGGCATGATCTTTCAGATCAAGGATGCCAAGTCCGGGGAGGTGATGGCCGTCAGTAATCAGGAAGTACGATGCCTGGTGATCCATCGTGCGCCCGTGGACACCTCGTGTGCCGGTGAAAAGAATCCACTTGAAGGGCAGGGTGCCTGCGAGTCAATGGTTCAGGATACTCCTGCCGATTGGACAGCTCTTGATTTCGACGACAGTAGCTGGTCAGCGGCGGTGGAGCATTCCGAGCGCGCAGTCAGCCCCAAAGACGGATACGATCGTATTCAATGGGATGATACTGCGAAGCTGATCTGGAGCAATGACCTGGTTCAGGACAACACATTGCTGTGTCGCCTGTTGATTGAAGGCTGATTAGCTGAAACCAGACTTCCCTTGGGCCCCGTCTTGCGTCAGAATCGCGGTTGGTACCTGTCAGGCCGAGGACTCGGGGTATGACGGTGTGCTCGAGGTGGGCCGGTGCCTGTGCGTCGAAGCCTATGTGGGTGAGTTAGGCGGCCCTTGCGGTATCAAGCTGGAGGATTAGGTTGTCATCACCGAAGTTGGCCATGAGAACCTGACCGCTATCCCTTCGAGCAACGATTTCTGGAGTGAGTTCTCAGCCCGTGTGATGACGAGCTGCTTTCAATCACGCCGAGAGCATTCAAACCACCGACAGGCAGGCACACTTTGCCAGGTGGTTGACCCGTTGTGAGGTACTCCCCTGAAGGAGCGAGCCCAGGCTGCCCAGCCCACGGCGGCCAGTAACGATCAGGTCGGCACCACAGGCTTCTGCACAGGCAATTATCTGATCAGCGGGATCGCCAAGCTCCATGTAGGTCTGCGTGATCTTCTGATCATGCTCCTTTGCGATAGACCTGGCCAGGGTCAGTATTTTCTCCCGAGCCGCGTCGACATCCTGTGCAGATGGCATGGTTGTTACGGCGTGATAGCCAGCCAAGGCACCCATGGCAAAGGCGACGGTCTGAGGTTCCGGTGTATGGACAAGGTGTATTTCGGAGTCGTACTTGCTGGCAAGGTCACAGGCCAGACCCAAGGCACGCTCGGCCTGTTGTGAACCATCCATGCCAACCACGATTTTCTCGAACATGTTCGCATCCTCACGTCTGCATCCAGTTGCAATCAGCTTAACGAAAACGGAATCGTCGTTTCTTGATGCAAGGCAAATGCGTTCCAGTTCCTGCCCGTCTGGCAATGGATAACAGCTGGTCAAGCGGTCAGTCGACAGAGTTACTGCAGCTCGATGACGTATTGTCTCGGGTGGTATGGCTATCGAGTGGACTCCTGATGTTCATGCCGAGGGGCATGATCGACAAGGCTTTTGATGATATGGTTTTACCGTTTGTATATCTCCGCCTCATCGCAGCATGATTTGCTGCCCATGGATTCTCAATGAGTACTGATTCGCGCAGGAAGCCCGGTATCGTCAGCAGATTCTTTCGCTTTGTGTGGCGTTCGATGAGGGTGTTGAACACCCTGGTATTCAGTCTGTTTTCTGTGCTTCTCATTGCCGCCATCATCTATGCTGCCATAAGCCAGAGAGGCCCGAAGTTGCCAACTGGCGGTGCATTGCTGCTCAACCCTGCGGGTAGCCTGGTGGAGCAACGGACAGTCATGGGTGCCGCTGACTGGTTGCAAGGCAACAAGTTGCCACAGCAGGCATTGGTCAAGGATGTGATCGATGCGTTGGCTCTGGCCAGGGACGACAGTAAAATCGGACTCGTCGTACTCGACCTGGACAGGCTGGGTCACGGCCTGTTGCCCAAGCTCGAACGAATTGCTGATGCGATAATCGACTTCAAGACCAGCGGCAAGAAAGTCATCGCGATTGCCGACAACTACAGTCAGTCCGGCTTGTTTCTGGCAGCACATGCGGATGAGGTGTTGCTGAATCCTGAAGGCATGGCCGTACCGCAGGGCTTTTCCATGTACAACACCTACTTCAGGGAGTTCCTGGAAGAGCATGACGTGACTGTCAATCTGTTCAAGGTGGGTAAGTACAAGTCTGCTGTGGATCCGTTTCTGCGCGACAACATGTCGGAAGAGGATAGAGCTGCGCGTAAGGCGATTCTGGATGCCTGGTGGGAGGCCTACACCACGGGAATTGAATCAGCCAGAAACATGGATACCGGCAGCATCGATGCCATGCTGCAAAACGCTCCGGAAGAAATGCGGATGGTCGAGGGCAATCTTGCCCGGCTGTCATTGGAAAAGGGTCTGGTCGATCGACTGCTTACCGATGCAGAGCGTCGCCGTTATCTGATGGACATGGCTGGCGAGGATGCCGAGGGTGACCATTTTCGAAGGGTGGCCTACCAGGAATACCTGCGAGTCGCACGACAACCCGAGGAGCGGAAATCCGGCAGAGTGGCTGTGGTGACGGCAGTGGGCAATATTGTCGATGGTGAGGCACCTGCCGGTGAAATCGGCAGTCAGTCCCTGATCCGGCTGATCCGGCAGGCCCGTACGGATGAAGACGTCAAGGCCATCGTTCTGCGCATCGATTCAGGGGGAGGCAGCAAGAGTGCGTCAGAACTGATTCGTAGTGAATTGCAGGCAGCACAGGATGCCGGTATACCGGTAGTGGCCTCCATGGGGTCGGTCGCTGCATCCGGTGGCTACTGGATTGCCGCGACTGCAGATGAGATCTGGGCGACCGCGACCACCATTACCGGCTCCATCGGGATTTTCGGACTCATGCCCAGTTTCGAGAACACGCTGGCTCGCTACGGTATCTACAGCGATGGCGTTGCCACCACACCTGTAGCCGGTGGTGCGAGTGTCACGCGAGGAATAACACCGGTCTACGGCGAGGTACTGCAGTCGATCATAGAAGGGGGCTACCAGCAATTTCTGACCACGGTCGCCAAGGGGCGAGATATGGATGTAGACGCCGTTCATGAAGTGGCTCAGGGACGAATCTGGACGGGCGCCGCCGCCCGGCAGATTGGCCTGGTAGACGAGCTGGGTGATCTTGAAGCGTCGATCAGCGCAGCGGCAAGCCTGGCAGCGGTTGAAGACTATTCCGTATGGTATGTGAAACCGGAAGTCTCCGTACAGGAACGCTTGCTGAGTAAACTGACTGAAATCGTGGTCGGTGGCTTGCCGCAGGTCAGCGATACTCCCTTGTCGCGCATGAACAAGCTTATCAGGCAGGAGCTCGGTTTTCCGGGACGATTGAACGACCCGAAGAATGCCTACGTCATCTGTGTGGATTGTCCTCTGTTGCCTTGAAGGTGTCGTTAGTGAGTATGCAGTTTGCTGATGCTGTGCTGCATGCTTCAACAGGCCAACAGGTGGAGGGCAGACAAGCCCTACCGGCATGAGGCAATCCTCCAGCAGCTGTCACCAGGATTTTTTCAAGCTCATGGGAAGTAGCTTGCAGGTGATAGAATCTCACGATCTGGAATGACCCATTCACACTGCAGCCAATGACTACATCCGATATGGCCAACAAGACTGAGTTCGATCCAACAGCCAAGGAGCAACAGTTACGCTCGGAATCGGAACAGTGGGATACGTCCAGTCCGGAAGAGGCAAGGCCGGATGACATTCCGACAATTGATCTTGGAGCCTGGTTCACCAGCGGCTCGGATGAAGATCTGGCGGTTGCGGCGGAGCAATTACGGATTGCCTGTGAAGAGACCGGCTTCTTCTCCATTATCGGTCATCAGGTGTCCAGTGATGATCTCGACGCGACGTTCGAGCAAGTGCGGCAGTTCCACGCAATGCCGATCGAACGCAAGAACAGCATTCTGATGGATCGTCCTGACTGGCCGGTGGGTGGCATGGGGTATCTGCCACTGAAAAATCGCAAGCTCCCTGCTCGCGAAACCGGCAACGTCAACGAAGCATTCATCATCAAGTGCGATGACAAGCTGGACATGGATGACAATCAATGGCCTGACCCGGCCTGGTTGCCCGAGTTTCGCGCTCGGGTCGAGCGCTATGCCCATCAGATGGAGGAGCTTGGCAAGCGCATGTTGCCTATCTACGCGCGCGCACTGGATATCCCCAATGACTTTTTCACCGAGGCTTTCGTCAAACCCCTGTATCGGTTGCGTATGACTCACTATCCTGCTGTGCAGTCCGACCCCGATAATGCCTTTGGTATCGCACCGCACGTGGATACCTCGTTCTGCACGATTCTGGCTCAGGACCGGCCGGGGTTGAGTGTCTTCAGTGAGCGTCGCAAGGTCTGGGTCAATGCACCGGTGATCAAGGACTCGTTTATCGTGAATACCGGCGAACTATTGAAGCAATGGACGAATGATCGTTTTCTGAGCACGCGTCATTTTGCCAATAACAACACTGGTACGGAGTCGCGTTACTCGATCCCCTTTTTCTTCAATGCGAATCCTCACCATGTCATGAGCTGTATACCCAGCTGTTGTAGTGAAGACAATCCTGCCAAGTATCCACCTATCTCCTACGCCCAAAGTCAGGGAGTGGTGCAGGGCGAATGAAGTGATTTGTACTTCAGGCCATGAAAGGCGTCAAGCTCAGGCACCTTGATATGGGTCAAAAGCCAATACTGACGCCTTGGTTAATATGAAAACAATGTTTTCATATTGACTCGTCGGGGTTGTCTCTCATGAAGAAAAAACTTGTATTGGCCTGCACATTCATTGCAGTTTTCCTTGGTTATTACCAGTGATGGTGGGTTCAAGTCCTACTCAAGGCCTCTGATGGAGAAGAGGCCTGTATGTCTTCGCACTGTACGAATTGGCTGTATCCGTGCAGTGTTGCCCCTCCTCAACGCGCTCCAGTGCGCCTTCGTCGGGTCGCCTTGTCGGACGGGGGCACGCAGGCTCTGAGTATTATCTTGTTTTCCGATCGACCCATTAGCGAACAGTCGAGAGCGTTAAGGCTCCGGGGGATGGGGCTGACTCAGCTGAGCCTCAGCTCTTGTCGGGCGTCGGGTGAGCTAGCTTGAAAACCGGGCAATTGGAGTAAGTCTTTCCAACGTTCACGGCTGCCAGATCTCGATGTAATCTACAACTGCACGATCTGTATTGATGCGATCTCTGAATTCCCATATGTTCTTTGCGTAAAGGCCTGGGTCACGAGGCCTGTATGGCCATTCTTCCAGCACGTCACTGGCTTCGACGTTGTCGATGTCAGGATTCTTGACACCACTGTTCATTTCGCGTGAAACGATGAGATAAGAGTAAACGTCCGGAATCAGATCAATATCGTCGACTACTTTCACTGTATGACCGTCAAGGGTCCAGACGATCTTGTCAGCTTCCCACAGGAGTCCGATAGTGTGATAACCCTCGTGGAGATTGATGCCAAGAGACGAGGTGTCGAAGCTCGTTGCAGTACTACCTGCAGAGCCACCGAGAATGGCCAGTTGAATGTGGTTCTCATAATCCGTGTTGATCCACTCATACTCGAATAAATCGATTTCCACGCCATTGTTGCCATCTCCGTCGTAGGCATTGCTGACGACGAGGTCCTGACCTTCGGCATCATTGGATGCAGGCATGAGCCAGATCGACAAGCGGAATCCGGGCGTCACCATTTCACTGAAATTGACACGCGCTTCTATATAACCGTACTTGAATATCTTTCCGGGTGATTCAGGATCCATGATGTGTTCGTTTCCGGGACCGACCCATTTTCGCGAGAACGTATCGATCCACGATGAATAGAGTTTGCTGCTGCCATACTGGGTCAAGATGCCGTCATCCACGTAATCAATCGGGCGCGTCGGGTCGTTCTCTGCCGAATCATAGCCACCCATGATCAACTCCCCATTCTCACGATAGGCATTGGCTCCGTGGAATCCGTTGTACCATGCAGACCAGCGTTTCCCATTGACGCTAGCCCAGTTCTCAACCATGACACCGTTTGCATCGATACCTGTATTTCCTGCGCGGTGTAAGCCGTCATTCATGTCTTCGAATCGCCAGTTGCGTGCTGAGCTGCTTGTATCAAGATCGCCACTGCCTGCAAAATCATCGTTGAAAACCAGTTGCCAACCAGGCGGCACACCAGCGGAAGGGGGATCTTCTACAGGAGGTTCTTCTACAGGGGGCTCTTCTACAGGAGGCTCTTCTACAGGAGGCTCTTCTACAGGAGGCTCTTCGCTGGGAGGATTTTTTCTTCCCCCCTTGCCTGGTTTCGAACCGGTGTCGTTGACGGGGTCCTGGGCAAGTGTAGATACGCTGAAGGACGCTATGGGAGAAAGCAGGGATCCGTCACTGGCGACCAAGTCGTAGACGTAAACGGAGCCTGGCTCAAGCCGGGTGTCGTTGTATCTGGTTTTACCCGTTGTTGCAATCTGTGTTGCATTGCGTGTGAGCTGGTAATTCTTGACTCGGCGATCATCCGTGGAGGGGTCCCAACTGAGTCGTATCTCGGTTGACGATACTGCGATTGCAGTAAAATTGGTTGGTGCGGTGGGAGCCTCGTTTGCCAAAACGGCAGAGCCGGATGCGAGGAATACAAGCAAGAGTGTATTTCGCAGTCGGCGGAGGAAGGTTACAGGGGACATATGCACGCCAGATTTCAATGAACTTGAAAGGTAGCGGCAACACTCTCATTGCGATTCAGTCAGATTCAGCAATACATGTCGGGTTTCATATTTGAATGGTTTTCAAGGCGCACTGCGTAAGCACGATCTCGTAGGGTCGCAGAGGTTCACCTTGAAGCTTCTGCTGCACTTTTGTGTGGAAAGCACATGTCTGTGGTGCGCAATCATGTAGAGGCTCGAAATCCGCTTATTGAAGCAACGCGGCATCCGTTTACGCAATAGAAAACGGCTGGTCAATCGACCAGCCGAAAAGGGTACTGCTTAGGGGGTAATGCATTGGGGGGATAAGGCGCTCGCAGAAGCGTTCGAAGAGTTGCTCGGCTGAGTCGTTGTTCTGAATCTTCAGACGCCAAGGCTGGTGTACTCGGTCGAGAGGGCTCTAGCGCAGTTGCAGTTTGTACTGGAAGAACAGGACCGCATTGTTCTTCTGATCGCCGAAGTCCACCGCCGGTGAGCCACTGATGTTGAGCACGGCATACTTGCTCATTTTCAGTTCCAGGGCAGGGAATGGCAGCACTTTGGTTTCCGGCTCGCCGTTCTTCTTGAACTGCTTGTGTACTACCGATGCACCGACCAGAAAGCGAACGCGATTGGACAGCAGAGGGCGCGTGGCGTAGTTGATGCCACCGTAGTAGGACTGGTAGCCAAAGCTGTCTGACAGGGTGCCACCGTGCCAGCCCAGCTTGCTGCTGGGTGAATACTCCCAACCGACGCCCGGTGTAAACGCGTTGCGCTCGTCGAAGTTTTCAAAGTGATACGCCAGTGTGCTCAAGACCAGAAAGCTGTTATCAGCCTTGGCCGAGGCGCTGGCAGTGATTGAAGTGAAAGCCAGAAGTACTACTGAGACGATCTTGAAAATCTGCGTTTTCATTGTTTATAACCCGATTTCTTTGCCGATCTATGCCGGCTTCAAAGAGATGTCGTTTGATCTGTGTCAACAACATGCCGCGCACTCTACTGGGCAGCCAAGTGAGATGCAAATCGGCCGAGGGGAAATGAAAACTTCAGGAAAAACAGCTGGATACGATTCATTTAAAGGTGGCGTAAAATTGACTCCTCGGTGTAATGGTTCGTAAGTGGTTGTAATGATTGCCTATTTGACGAATAGCCGTCAGGCAGGGCTGCATGCCGAAATCGAGAACCCGCCCGGGTTTTCACCGGCAGCCGGGGAGCCTCTGTGAGACTGCTCTCAGAACCGCTCCGCTGAGGCTTTCACCGCCTGCGTCAGGAAATCCACAACGACCTGCACGCGGCGGCTGTTCTTCAGGCTTTCATGCCACACCATCCAGTAGCTTCTGGAGAGCGTCGAGTCAGCGGGAAGCACTGGAATCAGCGTTTTGTCCCTGACTGCCATGAAATCATGCAGCACACCGATACCGGCACCGGCGCGAACGGCCTCGAACTGACCGATGACGCCGGAAATCTCGATATCCGAGCGCCAGCTGCTGAATATCTGCCTGTTGTATTCCAGCTCCGATGAATAGATCAGATCCTCGACATAGCCGACCAGTCGATGCTGGTTCAGATCGCTGAGCTGTTGTGGCGTGCCCCGTTGCTCAAGATAGCGTCTGGAGGCATACAGACTCAGCGAATAGTCAGTGAGCTTCCTGACGCGCAGGCGGCCCTTCTTGGGCCGTCCGATGGTGATGGCGATATCGGCTTCGCGTTGCGACAGGGAGAAAACGCGAGGCATGGGCACCAGCTGTATCTGCAACTGTGGGTGTAAATCTGCAAGCTGGTGCAGCCGCGGGGCCAGAAAGCTGACTCCGAAGCCGTCCGGAGCGCCGATGCGCACGGTACCCGAGAGCACCTGGGTATCGTCCCGCAGATCGGCTGTTGTCTGGATCATTTCGTTCTCGACCCGTTCGGCATGCTCAAGCAGTACCTGCCCGGGGGCGAGCAGGACGCAGCCGGTGGTCGAGCGGTCGAACAGCTTCTTGCCCAGGTCCTGCTCCAGGTTGCTGATACGTCGATTCAGCGTCGCCTGAGACACATCAAGCTTCCTGGATGCGCCCAGAATCTGTCCTTCACGAGCCACGGCAAGGAAGTACTTCAGGTCATCCCAGTTCATTATCCGTTTTTGGAGAATAGGTAATTGTTTTCAAGTATATATCCGGATGATGAAAGTCGATAGTCTTGCCTCGTGAACTCAAGGAGACCTCCAATGAACGACATCGCACACTACATCAATGGTTCCGCTACCAACGGGACCTCCAGCCGCACGCAAGCCGTCTACGATCCGGCGACGGGTGAGTCGGAAAAGAACGTTCTGCTGGCCTCTGCTGCAGACGTCGATACCGCGGTTGCGGCTGCCAAGGCCGCCTGGCCAGCCTGGTCCAAGACACCTGCATTGCGACGCGCTCGCGTACTGGATCGCTTCAAGTCGATTCTGTGGGAGCGCGCTGACGAGTTGGCCGGCATCCTGGCCTCAGAGCATGGCAAGACACATGAAGATGCTCTGGGTGAAGTGACCCGTGGTCTGGAAGTGGTGGAATTTGCCATCGGTGCTCCCAGCTTCCTGAAAGGCGATTTCTCTGAAAACGTGGGCACCGGCGTAGACAGTCACAACATTCGCCAGTCCCTGGGTGTGTGTGCCGGTATCACGCCGTTCAACTTTCCCGCCATGGTACCCATGTGGATGTTCCCGGTCTCTCTGGCCTGTGGCAACACCTTCATCCTGAAGCCATCAGAGCGTGTTCCATCCGCGTCTCTGAAAATGGCCGAGTGGCTGACAGAAGCCGGTTTGCCTGAGGGTGTTTTCAATGTGGTTCAAGGTGACAAGGAAGCGGTTGATGCGCTGTTGAACCACCCGGACGTCAAGGCCATCAGCTTTGTCGGCTCGACACCGATTGCCAAGTACATCTATACGACCGGTACCAGCAATGGCAAGCGAGTACAGGCACTGGGTGGTGCGAAGAACCACGCCATCATCATGCCTGATGCAGATCTGGACATGACGGCCAACGCACTGATGGGCGCCGCCTACGGTTCGGCTGGTGAGCGTTGCATGGCTATCTCGGTTGCCGTACCGGTCACCGATGCGGTTGCCGATGCGCTGATCGAAAAGCTGATCCCCAAGATCAATGCCCTGAAAATCGGACCTACCTCCGACAGCGATTCCGAGATGGGACCACTGGTTACCGCACAGCATCGTGACAAGGTCAGTGGCTATATCGATGCGGGTGAGGCAGAAGGCGCAAAAGTCGTTATCGACGGTCGTGGTTTCAAGCAGGACAAGCAGGGCTTCGAGAACGGATACTACCTGGGTGGCACCTTGCTGGACAATGTCACACCGGATATGTCTGTCTGGAAGGATGAGATCTTCGGTCCGGTATTGTCCGTGGTTCGTCGCAACTCCTATCAGGAGGCGCTGGATCTGGTTCACAGCCATGAATTTGCCAACGGCACGGCCATCTTCACCCGTGACGGTGATACGGCACGCGCCTTCAGCCAGGATGTGGAAGTCGGCATGATCGGCATCAATGTACCGATTCCCGTGCCCATGGCATTCCACAGCTTCGGCGGCTGGAAGGCATCGATCTTTGGTGATCATTCCATGCACGGTATGGAAGGTGTTCGCTTCTACACACGCATCAAGACCACCACCACTCGCTGGCCTGATGGTCAACGCAGTGATGCAGAGTTCGTGATGCCGACTCTGGGCTGATAAGTAGGGCTGATAAGTAGGGCTGATAAGTAGGGCTGATAAGAAAGGCTACGCTCCCTGCCTGATGACTCACCATGGTGAAGTCCGAGGGCGGGGAGCTGTGGTGGCGACGTGTTTAGAAGAATTCACTCGATTTCCATAGGGCATTTCATATTGGCAGACTATCGATTGAAGAACCCGGGGCACGCATTGATATCGTGTCTAAGGACATGGGGGGGGCGAGCCGCTTGTCGCTCATTTGAAGGCCCATTGCATCAAGGCATGCCGAGTGGATGAAGTTGCGAAAATCCCGGCTTTACGTGTGAGAAATGCAGGCAGACACGAGGACGAGATAGCTGTCATCGTAAAGAAACCTGGCCGGTAGAGGGCGGTCTCTTCCAGGTAGGGTCGAGACGCTCAAGAATTCGATCAATTTGCTTTTTTCCGCGAAAATGAAAGACGATGAATTTTAGGTGTTTTTGGACGAACTGCAGGCGAAAGAATACATCTCGATAGACGATGACAGGATTGCCTACACGCTGCCGAATCAGGCATAGAACTCCTCTCCTGGCTTTTCAAGGCATACGAGAAGTGCCTTTGTCGTATTATCCGGTGACGACAGCTGCGTGACATCAACGTTTGCGGCACACTCCTACGGTATCGCGCATGATGATTTCGCTCGGTATCTGGATGCGGACGCGATACTCGATGTTGTCAGGATTTTCCATACGGTCCTTCAGCAGCCTTACCGCCTCGCGGCCGAAGGCAGTACCCGGTGTTCGGATGGTGGTCAGTGGCGGGCGTACGTGTTGGGCTGTGACGTAATCCCCATGGCCGATCAGTGAGGCATCCTGCGGAATGCGTATGTTTCGGGTCAGCAGTTCGGACATGATGGTTACTGCAAGACCGTCGTGGGCGCAGAAGAATGCGGTAGCCGGATCAGGCTCTGCCAGCAGCTCACTGAGTTGTTTGTCGAGGTCATCGGAATCTGTCCAGCGCAAATCGTAGACTGTCGCGTCCGGGGTGTGAAAGGTTGAGGCTTTGAAACCGTTGAACCTTTCCTGCCGACCCCGAAAGTCACGCCGGCCGCGTACGAAGACCATTTTCCTGTGGTCTTTCTGGAGGAGCATCTCTCCAATGACACGCCCGTTTTCGTAATTGGTACCACGCACGATATCGGATTGTTCGAGCAAGTCGAAGGTGCCGACCTTGACCAGAGGTACGCCCAGCTTCGCGGCGGCATCCAGCACTTCGGGCCGGTTGACGCCCACGAAGATCAGTCCATCTGTGCGGTCTGCCACATCGGACAAGCGACGTGCGCCTGTTGTCTGCAGTTCAATGAGGTCGAAGCCACTGCGGTGAGCCTCATCCCGAATACCGCTCATGATCTTCTGATTGACTTCGCCATTGATCATGTCGGCATCCTCGCACAGAACGGCAAGTGTCTTGGAAGCGGCGCTGGTGGTTCGTCGATAACCCAGCTCCTTTGCCAGCTCATTGATGCGAATACGGGTGGCATCGCTCACGCCGGGTTTGCCCGCGAGCGCTCGCGAGACAGCGTACTTGGAGACCCCGGCGGCTTCCGCAATGGCTTGCAAGGTGACTTTTGGCATCTGATGCATCCGATCCATTCAGGAGAGAGTCTAGGAATCTAACAAAATAAAACTTCGTTAGGTTAATTGCAACATAACGCTTGACCTAACAAAATGATAATTCCAGACTAATTCACATGGGCCAAGTAGAGCTCTTCACCTGGGAGGGATTTTGATGTCTATCAGTCGCCGGCAGTTCTTGCTGTCATCCACCGCCACTTTTGTCGCCATGTCGTTAGCGGGTCCCGCCCTGGCGGAGACGGACCCCCTGAAGTCACTGGTTGAGGCTGACTCACTACCACCCCTTGCACATCGACTTCCCCTTAATCCCCTGGTGATTACGCCGACCGATCGAATCGGCAAGCATGGCGGCACATGGAATAACGCACTGGTCGGCGTCGGTTCGCTGGTCATGCTGGTTCGTTATCAGGGCTATGAGCCGCAGATACGCTTTGATCCTGAATGGGCCGGGGTCATTCCCAATGTGGCAGAAAGTGTGGATGTCAACGCAGAGGCCACCGTTTACAGCTTCACATTGCGTGAAGGTATGAAGTGGTCGGATGGAGAGCCCTATACCACGGAAGATGTGCGCTTCTGGTTCGACGACATCTTTCAGGATGAGCTTGTTGGTGGCACACGGTCGCAGTCCTACTGGTCGTCAGGTGATGAAACGGCAACGCTTGAAGTTGTCGATGAATATCATTTCAATGTTCATTTCAAGACGCCGAACGGGTTTTTCCTGCAAAACATGGCACGTGGAGGGCATGATCTGACAACGCGATGCCCTGCACATTACCTCAAGCAGTTCCACTTGAAATACAACCCCAAGGCGAACGAGCTGGCGAGGGAAAATGACCTGAACGACTGGATTGCGCTGTTTCACCGCGAGAGCGGCATCATGGACGACAGTATCTACTATCAGAATTCCAGACGCCCTACGATCGAGGCCTGGAAGTTCACCACAGCGCCGGGTGAAGATACCGAGCGTGCCATCGCAGAACGCAATCCCTACTATTTCAAGGTGGACACGGCGGGAAATCAGTTGCCCTATCTGGACAGAGTCGTCTACCAGATGGTGGCCGACCCCGAAGTCCTGCTATTGAAAACGCTACAGGGTGAGATCGATTACATGGGCTTGTATATCAATACTACGGTGAACAAGCCAGTGCTGTATGACAGCAAGGAGGCGGGCAACTATGACTTCTTCACACTCAAGGAGACGGCGGTGAACGCGATGGTGTTCATGCTGAATCTCAACCATACGGATCCTGTCAAGAACGAGCTGTTCAATAATCGTGATTTCAGGGTGGCCTTGTCACATGCCCTCGATAGGCAGTCCATCATCGACGCCATCTTCGTGGGTCAGGGGAAGCCTGCGCAGCCGTCCATTCTCGAAGGGGACCCTCTGCATAACCCGACCTTGAGTTACCAATACACCGAATACGATGCAGACCAGGCGAACAGCATTCTGGATGGGATCATTCCGAACAGGGATGATGAAGGGTACCGGTTGGACAAGGAAGGTCGGCGCGTCACCATCATCTTCGAGATCGATCAGGCTCGATCCAGTTTTCTCGACATGTTCGAGCTGGCATTGCCCAATTTTCAGGCGGTGGGTATCGATGCGCAAATGCGCACCATGGATCGTTCACTGTGGGAAACACGCGTGCGCGGTGGCCGTGAGTTCGATGCCTCTGCTCATCAGTTCGGAGCGAATAACGGAATCGGGGCAATGCTCGATCCTCGCTATTTCGTGGCCTCGTCGCGAAACAGTTTCTACGCTTCAGGCTGGGCTCTGTATTTCAGTGACCCTGAGAACGAGAACGCCATCAAGCCACCAGAGGATGTCTTGCAGCAGCAAGAGCGCTACAAGACTCTTCTGGCAACAGCCGACCCGGATGCTCAGAAGCAGATCATGGTCGAATTGCTTGAAGAGGCCGCCCGACAATTCCTGGTCTTTGGTGTCACCTTACCCCCCGACAGCTATGGCGTGGTCAAGAACGACATGAACAATGTGTTGCCCAGCATGCCCAATTCCTACTCCTATCCGACTCCCGGACCTGCGCGTCCCGAGCAGTTCTTCAAGAGCTGACCAGACAGTCGTGGCCGGCGGGGTGTCTTTTCCGCCGGCCGTTCAATCACCACGCCAACACGCGGACTGATACTCCATGCTGGGATATATCATCCAGAGGGTTTTCCTGATGGT
This sequence comes from uncultured Granulosicoccus sp., assembly GCA_947499955.1. Lineage (GTDB taxonomy): Bacteria > Pseudomonadota > Gammaproteobacteria > Granulosicoccales > Granulosicoccaceae > Granulosicoccus. Next base: position 57,547 of record CANMQI010000003.1, on the reverse strand, counting down.
GCCGACGATGCTCGGCATCTCGATCATCTCCTTCATCATCATCCAGTTGCCTCCGGGGGACTACCTGACATCCGTACTGGCCGCGATGGCTGACAGTGATGTCACATTCACCGCTGATCAGATCGCGCGAATGCGCGAGAACTACGGTCTGGATGAGCCCATGTACATGCAATACATTCAGTGGATCTGGGGCATTGTCAGTCGGGGTGACTTCGGCTATTCATTCGAATGGAACCGACCGGTCTCGGAGCTGATCTGGGAGCGAATGGGAGCAACGCTCAGCATCTCCTTTCTGTCACTGCTCTTCGTCTGGGCGGTCTCCTTGCCCATTGGTATTTACTCTGCGGTCAGACGTCACTCCATCGGTGATCACATCGCGACGCTGTTCGGCTTTCTTGGGCTTGCCATCCCCAACTTCATTCTGGCTCTGACACTGATGTATGTGTCGTTCCGGTATTTTGGTCAGAGTGTGGGCGGGCTGTACTCACCGGAGTTTGTCGAGCAAGCCATGTCATGGCCCAAGTTTGTCGACCTGTTGAAGCATGTCTGGGTACCGGTCGTCGTGATTGGTACCGCAGGAACAGCTGCCTTGATTCGTATCCTGCGCGCCAACCTGACCGATGAACTGAACAAGCCCTATGTGTTGACGGCCAGGGCCAAGGGTCTGCCTGAGCACACCGTCATTCTGCGCTATCCCGTGCGGATCGCATTGAACCCGTTCGTCTCGGCCATTGGCTGGGTTCTGCCACAACTCATATCGGGTATCACGATCACGGCGATTGTACTGAACCTGCCGACTGCCGGTCCATTGTTGCTACGAGCTCTGGTTGCGCAGGACATGTACCTGGCAGGTAGCTTCATTCTGTTGATGGGCGTCCTGACTCTGGTTGGCATGTTGTTGTCCGACATCCTGCTGGCGCTTCTCGATCCTCGTATCCGGTTTCATTGACATGTCGCAGATCAATCCAATCAATACTGTTGAAGATAGGCCAGCCATCACCTTGCTGTCCGATGATGACAACACCGGTAGCCTGGAAGTCGCCAGCCAATGGCGCCTCATCTGGATCAAGTTCCGGCAGAACAAGGTGGCACTGTTCGCGGGTGTCGTGGTGCTGCTTTTCTATGTTGTTGCGGTGTTCGCAGAGTTTCTCGCGCCAACCCTGCCATCGAAATCCCAACCACGCCTGACTTATGCACCTCCACAGAGCATCGGTTTCTTCGTCGAAAACGAGGCCGGTGAACGGGCAATTCAGCTCCACGTCAATGGCTATGGCATGACCGTGGACCCCGAGTCGCTGCGTCGTTCGTTCACCGTGGACAAGGAGGTCATCATTCCGGTCGGTTTTTTCGTCAAGGGTGAGCCCTATGAACTGTGGGGACTGATACCCATGGAGCGCCACTTGATCGGGCCGCTGAACCCGAAGGACAGCATGAACCTTCTGGGTACCGACAAGCTGGGGCGTGATGTGCTGTCGCGGATGATCTATGGTGCGCGGGTATCCATGTCGATCGGTTTGATCGGGGTGTTTTCCAGCCTGCTCATCGGCACGGTATTGGGAGCCTTGTCAGGCTATTTTGGCGGCTGGGTGGATCTGGCGGTGCAGCGTCTGATCGAAGTCATCAGTGCAATGCCGACCATTCCTTTGTGGCTGGGTTTTGCCGCGGCCATCCCACTGACCTGGTCGCCTCTGCAGGTGTACTTCATCATCACGCTGATTGTGTCGCTGTTGGCATGGACGGGGCTGGCACGAGAGGTACGCGGCCGCTTTCTGTCGCTACGTCACGAGGATTTCGTCACCGCAGCCAAACTGGATGGGTGCACCACGAAACGTGTCATCTTCCGACATATTCTGCCGTCGCTGACCAGTCATATTCTGGCGGTGGTGACCCTGGCCATACCGACCATGATCGTCGCCGAGACAGCCTTGTCATTCCTGGGCATTGGTCTCAAGGCCCCGGTGGTTTCCTGGGGCGTGCTTTTGCAGGATGCACAGAACATACGCACCATCTCGTCTGCACCGTGGTTGCTTGTCTGGCCTGCCGGTGCGGTGGTGGTCGTGGTACTGGCTTTCAACTTTCTGGGTGATGGTCTGCGGGATGCAGCCGACCCTTATGAGCATTGAGCTTGGCTATGATTACTGAATCCTGCACTGAATCTCGTACAAGCAACAAGAAGTCGCTTGCCTTGAGCGTCGAGAAACTTTCGGTAGATTTTCATCTGCGCACGCATATCCTGCATGCCGTTCGCGATGTGTCTTTCTCGCTGTATCGAGGGCAGACCCTGGCTCTGGTCGGTGAGAGTGGTTCCGGCAAAAGTGTGACAACCCGTTCGATCATGCGTTTGCTCGACAGCCAGGCTCGCCAGACGAGTGGCCGGATCACCCTGCATTCCGAGAATAGTGATGTCGTCCTGACGGACCTCGATCCGAAGAGCGAGGCGATCAGGAAAATTCGTGGGCGACGCATTGCCTTGATATTTCAGGAGCCGATGAGCAGCCTGTCGCCGGTACATACCATCGGTTCCCAGATTGCCGAGGCCATACGCCTGCACCATGGGGGGACCAAGAAAACGGCGATGGAAAGCACCACCAAACTGCTTGAACAGGTTGAAATCAAGAATCCTGCCGAAATGGCAAGACGCTATACCTATGAATTTTCAGGGGGAATGCGCCAGCGAGCCATGATTGCCATGGCGCTGGCCTGCAACCCCGATGTACTGATTGCGGATGAGCCGACAACGGCACTGGATGTCACCACACAGGCCGAGATCATGGATCTGTTGAAGCGCTTGCAGGAGTCCCGAGGCATGGCACTGCTTCTGATCACGCATGATCTGGGGCTGGTTGCAGAGGTGGCTGATGAGGTTGCCGTCATGCGCTTCGGGCGTCTGGTGGAGGGCGGTGCGGTGGATGATATCTTTCATGCTCCGAAGACCGCTTATGCCCAGTCTCTGCTGGCGTCGACCATGCGCCTGGAACGTCCCGCAGAAGCACGGGCATCACGTCAGCTGGATGATGACTCGCCCATGTTGTCGGTGAGTGGTCTAGGAAAGTCCTTTGGTATCGTCAATTGGCGTGGCAAGGAGCTGCATTCCACCAAAGCGGTGGAGGGCGCATCATTCGATCTGTATCCGGGCGAGAATCTTGGCATCGTGGGCGAGAGTGGCTCCGGTAAGACCACACTGGGGCGCATGATCCTGCGCATCATCGAACCGACTGCAGGTCAGGTCATGTACCGGGATGCACAGGGGCAGATGGCCGATGTCACGCGGATGAACAGGAAAGCCCTTACGCGATTTCATCGTGATGTTCGGCTGATCTTTCAGGACCCCTTTGCCTCATTGAACCCGCGCATGACCATCAAGCAGATCGTGGGTGAACCGTTGGTTGTCAACAACGGCATGAAAGGTGCCGAGCTGGACGCTCGCGTAGCGGAACTGCTTGAATTGGTCGGCATGGAAAGATCAGCCATGGAACGCTACCCCCATGCCTTCTCGGGAGGCCAGCGACAACGTTTCTCCATTGCCCGTGCATTGGCTCTGAACCCACGGGTCATCATTGCGGACGAGGCAACCTCGGCGCTGGACGTCTCGATTCGCGCGCAGATACTTGATCTTCTGATCGATCTGCAGAAGCGCCTGGGGCTGAGCTTTCTGTTCATCGCTCACGATATCTCGGTGGTTCGCTATTTCTGCGATCGGGTGCTGGTCATGCATCACGGCAGGATTGTCGAACAGGGTGATGCGGAGATGATCTGTACGGCTCCGCAAGACCCGTATACCCAGAGTCTCATCTCTGCGGTGCCTAATCCCGACCCTCGACACAAACGCATGATCAACCGTACTCGCTTCATCAGCAGTTGATCCACTGTCCTGCGCAATCCGGCGCCCACTTCCAGGAGCATCGTAGTTCTATGTCCTCATCCAGCAAGCAAGTCCCCTTCGGCGCTGTCTACTTTCGGAAATCCAATCCGCCAAGGGAGGACTGGACGCGTGATTACGGCATCGCAGCGGAAGATGGGTTGAATACGTTTCGGCATTGGGCCATGTGGAATGCGATCGAACGCAAGCCTGGCGTCTTTGATTGGGGTGACTATGACCGTCAACTTGATCTGGCAGCGGAGAACGGCATTCAGACAATCATCGCAGAGTTTTCGATGACAACCCCGGACTGGATGGTTCGACGGTATCCGGATGCGGTTCAGGTGCGTGCCGATGGCAGCAGACTCTGCTCCGTTATGGGACCGTCTTCGGCGACTGCGGGATTTGGTATGCACAACGGCAGTGGCTCTGGCGTAATGACATTCAATCATCCGGAAGTTCGTGAAGCGGCGCGAAATTTCCTGACAGAGCTGGCTTCGCGTTATCGCGGGCACCCGGGATTACATGGCTATGATGTCTGGAATGAGTGCAACTATGGGGATGATATCGACTACAGTGAGCATACTCTGGCAGCTTACCGTGACTGGTTGAAAGACAAGTACGGAAGCCTTGATGAGCTAGCTCCGATCTGGCAACGCTACAGTTATGCCGATTGGGATGATATCGAACCGCCGCGTGTGCTCTATCCCTATGCTGAAGGACTGGACTGGATGCATTTTCGCCGTGAAAACAACTATGAGCAGATGCAGTTCCGCATCGATACGATAAAGGCTGCCGATCCGGATGCTGCTATCATTGCCCATGGTGTCGCCGGTTTTGTAAAAGACATGGCGTCCAGGGGGTCGGACGACTGGTTGGCCGCCAGCAAGGTCGATACCTACGGATTTACCTGGATACAGGCGCGACAAGGTGCACAACCCTGGCGTAACTTCTTTCCGTCAGACCTGGTTCGTGGCGCCAGTCGTGGCAAACCGTTCTGGCATGCCGAACGACAGGGGGGGCCCTTGTGGATGCAGTCTCAGGTATTGGGTCGCGACAAGGAAGATGGACGAGTGGCGCAGCCTGGAGACATCCGGGTCTGGTCGATGAGCTCCTTCGCTGGTGGGGCGGTCGGCATGATGAATCTGCGATACCGTCCACTGCTAAATGGGCCTCTGTTCGGTGCCTTCGGCTCCTACGGGATGGATGGCAGTCGAACCCCTCGTTCCGATCTGGTAAGCGGTATTGCCAAATGGGCGAATGCGCCTGAGCAGAAAAATCTGTTCGAAGCTCAAGCAGTACAGGGTGATGTTGGTCTGTTGGTTGTGCCGGAGGTACAGGAGTGGGATTATCTGCTGAGTGCCGAAGGTGGCTTCGATACGTACCAGGCGGCGATGTTTGGAGCCTACAAGGGCTTCTTTGAGAACAACATCCTCGTCGATTGGGTGCAGCTGACCGATATAGATAAGTACCGTGTTTTATATTTTCCTTATCCGATCATGTTCCGGCAGGAGCAGGCTGATCAACTCTCCCAATGGGTGGCCGACGGGGGCACACTGATTTGCGAGTCATGCCCAGGGTATTTCGGTGACCATGGTCAGGTTGGAACGGTGCAGCCGAACATGGGCCTTGACAAGGTCTTTGGGGTGCGTGAAGACGAGGTTGAATTCATGCCCGATATCGCCGAGCGTGATCAGTTCGATTTCGAAGGGTTGCCATTGACCTGTGGTGGGTTCCTGCAAAGCTATACATTGACCACAGGCAAGGCCAAGGGGCACTTTGCAGATGGTCGTCTTGCCGTTGTCGAAAACAATCACGGCAAGGGGCGAGCCTTGATTATCGGCTCCAATCCTAGTGTCGCCAATCATAGGAATGTGACGCCTGACAGTCGCGCGTTTTTCAGAAAACTGATGGATTGGGCTGGTATCACCTTACAAGTGACGTGTAGCAATCCAAGAGTACAGGTCAGGCTCCAGGAGGGAGAGGGACGCTTCCTGTGGATAGTCAATCCGAGTGAGACTACTCAGGCAGGCCAGATTTCCCTGGGTGACGGACAGCTGGCACATGCCGACTGGCACTGGGGGGAGCAATCAGGTTCTTATGGTGATGGTCAGTTCGAGGTGGCTGCGAAAGATGTCATCATTGTACGACTGAAGGACTGAGCCTTGCCGTTCAGCCAGGCTTGATCAGAGAGGGGAAGACGGGTCATCTGTCTTCTCCTTCTGCGTTGCAGGGCCTGAAAATGTAACCTGCCATCTGTATTACTGAGGCCTGTTTTCTTTACACTTTGAAAAACAAGGATGGCGGCAGCGAATTTTTGGTGAGTTCCCGGACGCCATTCAAGTGACGTGTAAGTCAGGTGCATTCTCTCCAGAAGGTGAGTAATCGGTAGCATGACTGACCCATCCATGGCCCGGAGTCGAAAGTTGTGCGAATTTGCGCCCTGTATGAGAGAAGCCCGGTATGGCTAACGCTTGTATTGCATGCGCTTGCGCTCAGGCGGTGGTTTGCTCCAGCAAGAGGGCAGCGTTATTCCAGATGTGCGGGATGCATTATTCTGGTGCTGGTTGCGAGTCTGCCTTCGCTGTCTTACAGTGAATCCGCTGGTGCCACGCAGACATTGCGCCTTGCCACCTCAAACCTGCCTCCGGTAGTCAACCCTGATGGTGAGGGTTATCTGGACAGAATCCTGCATGAAATAAGCCTCCGGACGCGGATCGCATTCGAGGTACAGAAACTGCCCGCTGCCCGTGGACTTGCGCTGGCCGATGCCGGAGTGCTTGACGGCGAAGTGGCAAGAACGGATGCCAGGGAAGAACAGTATCCCCAATTGAGGCGGGTTCCAGAGCCGATCATCGATATCGTTGTTGCTGGCCTTCACACGCGAGAGGGTATTCGGGTGAAGAGTCTTGACGATTTCAGCAAGTATCGTGTTGGGCATGTTCGAGGATGGAAATTCGTCGAGTCACTGTTCGCCGACAGCAAGGATGTCACCATTACAAGAACGGTCACTCAGCTGATGGAAATGCTGGCAGCAGACAGGATCGATATTGCCATCATGACAGTGGCTCCCGGACGTTTCATGGCTCGCGAACGGGGAATGAAGAACCTGATAGTCACCGACTATGCCGTGCGCAAGGACATGTTTCTGTACTTGCACGAAAGCCACGCTGATATCAATTCGATCATTGATTCTGCCATCAAGAGCATGAAGCAGGATGGCAGTTACGCCGCCATCATCCAAGACTACGATTTCGAGAATCAGTGAGGTGAGTCAGAACAAGCTTGTTTCCAGAATTGCCGCCAAGGCGATAAAGTCCACGGTTGTTCCCATGCTTTCAGCATTGACGATCGCCGTCGTTGCGACCACCTATGTCAGTTACCAGCTATCGGTCCATCAATTGAAGGAGCGGGTGCAAAGCATCGGCCAGGAACACCGAGCCGCTCTGGAGACTTATCTCTGGGAATTCGATCTGGACGCCGTCAGTGCCAATCTGCGTGGTTTCATCGATCATGAAAGCATCCAGAGAGCTTATGTCGTTGATCAATCCGGGCAGCTGATCAGTCAGGGCGATTCGCCCAATGGTACCAGCGAGCTGATAAAGGCTGAGTATCTGCTGACGCATGACGACGGCAGAGGTGGCATCGAGACGCTGGGGCATCTGACCATCGAGGCGAACAAGGGTGCGGTCTGGGCACTGGTGTCGAGAAACGCGCTGGGGCTGATTGCCATCTTCCTTATCTCGACCGCATTTGTTACCTGGTTGATCATACGCCAGTTCAACCGCATAGCCTTCAATCCGCTGGCCTCGCTCTCTGAACGGCTGCGTAACCCCGATCGCTCGCATGATCGGCATATCGATCTGCAGCGCAATGCCGGGAGCGATAAAACGGACGAGCTGGACGATCTGGTCGAGTCGATCCTTGCCATGCGCAGCAATTTGCTGACAGCCAGAGAGAGCATGGAAGATGGTGCGCAGAGGCTTGCCTCAGCGGCTCATCTGGCGGGGCTTGCCTTCTGCACCTTCGATCCGACTCTGACGAGACCGCTGGCCTGCGATGAGAATTATGCCGCTCTACTTCGCAAGACTGTCGATGAAATGCTGGATCTGAATATCATCAAGGATGTGGCTGAAAAGCTGCTGGACAAGGAGTCTTTCGAGCAGGCGATGGAGGCCCGTTCCAGAGTGATCGGAGGAAGCCCCGAGATCGTGACCCTTCGCCTCAACTTCGACGATGGCGAATTCCTGTATTTCAAACAGTATTTCGTAGGCAAGTACGATGAAAACGATGAATTGGTGGCCATCGATGTGATTGCGCAGGATGTGACTCACGAGCAGATCAATCATGAGATGCTCTCGCAATCACAGAAGAACAAGGCCATTGGAAACCTGACCGGTGGCGTGGCGCATGACTTCAACAATATCCTGGCCGTCATATCCGGTAATCTGGAGTTTTCCAGTAGCAGTACCGAAAACCCGGTTGTCCTCTGCCATAACAACACGGCATTGGAAGCGGTCAGCCGAGGTGCCAGGTTGACCCAGCAGTTGCTGGCATTTGCTCGCAAGCAGCCGATGTCGCCAGTGGTGCTGGATGTGGGCAAGCTGGTCAGAGAGTCGACCCCGTTGATTCGCACCTCGGCAGGCTCGACCATTGATCTGGAAATCATCTGTGATGCCGGACTATGGACAACCATGGCGGATCAGGCGCAACTGGAGGCGGTGTTGCTGAACCTGGTTGTCAATGCACGCGATGCCATGCCACACGGTGGTACTCTGAGCATCGAGTGCAGTAATGCAAGGCTGGATTCGAGCTATGCCCGATCCAACATGGAAGTGGTACCGGGTAATTATGTCTGTCTGTCGGTCACCGATTCCGGCCACGGCATGAGTCCGGACGTGGTCCGGCAGTGCATCGAACCATTTTTCACGACCAAGGCCGTCGGCGAGGGAACAGGTCTGGGTCTATCGATGGCCTTTGGTTTTGCAAAACAGTCCAAAGGCCACTTCAAGATATATTCCGAAGAAGGGCACGGCACTACCATCAGGTTGTATCTGCCAAAAGCCCAGCAAGAAATTGCCAGGAAAGTGTCAGTCGTGCCGTCCGATCATCGATCCAGACTGGCGGGCTTGCGGGTGTTCATCATCGAGGATAACGAGCAGCTGCGAAAGGTCATCAGCAGTCAGGTCGAATCACTGGGCTGCGTGGTCTATTCGGCATTTGACGAACCCTCCTCACTGGCTCTGGCGGGAAGTCTGGACCGGGTGGACGTGATTCTCTCCGATATCATACTGCCGGGCGATACCGATGGCCGCCGCTTATCGGAGAAACTTTCCAGGCAGCTGCCGAACGTGAAGACGATTTTCATGTCCGGGTTCACCGAAAACTCCGTTATTCACAATGGCACCATCGATGAAGGGGTGGTTTTTCTGCAAAAGCCTTTCCGTCTGAATGAGCTGGCGCAGGCGCTGGTCGAGCAGGTGGAGGCCGAGACGGCAACTGTAGAGGGCGATCTGGAAACAATCTGAGGCGCGTGCAGGGGCAGGTACGGGGCTGGCGTATGACCCGATGGTCACGCCAGACTTTGCCATGCCCCTGTTGTAGCATGTTTGCATACTCAGATACCTTCAGGTTTGCCAGTCGTATGCTGCACTCTTTCGTCAGGTCCATGCGGGTCCCTTTTCTGGTATTGACGCCGGTCAGTGTTTTTCTGGGATATGCCACAGCCCTGGTCAGTTCCTTGCGGATTTCATACACGGATCTGTTGCTGGCGCTGGTTGGTGCCTTGCTTGCGCATATCAGCGTGAACCTGTTCAACGAGTACCACGATTTCAAGAGTGGTCTGGATGCGAAAACCATCAAGACGCCCTTCAGCGGTGGTAGTGGTGGCCTGGTCGCTAATCCGCAAGCAGCGCAAGCAGTGCTTTACGGGGCGGTGGGCAGTCTGCTTGTCACTCTCATCATTGGCCTCTGGTTTCTGTTCAGTGTGGGTCTGCTGATTTTACCCCTGGGGATCATCGGTGTTCTCATCATCCTGACCTATACGCAGTGGTTGAACCAGCATCCCATTCTGTGTCTGATGGCGCCGGGCATCGGTTTTGGTCCGTTGATCGTCATGGGAACGCATGTGGTGCTCACTGGCGAGTACTCGATTCAGGCAGGCATTGTCTCGCTGGTTCCCTTTTTTCTTGTCAATAACCTCCTGCTGCTCAACCAGTATCCCGATATCGCCGCGGACAGAAGTGTCGGACGGCGTCATTTTTCCATCGTTTACGGTGAGCGCAAGGGCATCATGTTGTACGGCAATACCGTCATGGCTACCTGCGGCGTCATCGTATTGGGCATTCTGACAGGCATGTTCCCCGAGCTGAGTATCGTCTGCCTGTTCCCGATGGGAATTGCTGTCATGGTGTTCTTCGGTATCGCACGACACGGGACATCGTTGGGCAGGCTATTGCCCTATCTGGGGATGAACGTCGGAGCTACGCTCTTGACGTCGGTATTTCTGGGGCTCAGCATCATTTATGGCTGATGAAGAGTCATGACCCATGGCAATTCCGACGTTACTGAGTTCCGAGGCTGACAATCCCTTAGCCTTCCAGCTTTCGCACTCGCTGCGCTAGCAAGGTGAAATCGAAGAGTGCACCCTTGGGCAAAAGCAGCAACAGCAGCGATACCGCGACCGGCATCAGTGATGCCAACAAGAAGGACTCCAGCAGGTTCGTGACAGGCGCTCCGGGGAGTGGGAATATCATCAGTCCGGCCACCAGGCCGGATAGTGTGCTGAGTACGGCGTTGTAGCTTTCATAGCGGGCATTGTAGAAGCCGAAAAACACCGGAAACGCCGCCGCACAGCACAGCAGATCCGCCAGTAGAAACAGATACAGCACGCTGTAGCCCTGGGCGGCCACGAACAAGACCGGCAAGGACAGCAACAGAATCAGCCAACGCGACCAGCACAGCAGGTCCTGGTTGTGCAGGCGAGGCAGGAAACGGCGCAGGTCTACCACCATGATGCTGGTAAGCCCACTGATGGTGGAATCGGCGCTGCTCATGATCAGCGCCAGACCGAAGGGTAGCAAGCCGATGGCGAACCACAGGGGAACATCCGAGAGCAGCACGCTGAACAGGGCAACAGACCCATCGCCGGGGAGATCCAGCCCCACGAATGCCAGGCCGAACAGGCCCATGATGAAGATGATGGGAAAACTCAGTACACCGCTGAGAATGAAGCCGTTGCGGATGACCTTGTTGTCGCGGGCAGCAAAGATTCGTTGCCAGGTGCCCTGATGGAAAAGCCCGGTCAGCACGACTGCGATGAAAAAGGTCAGGCCGGATTTCAGGCCGTTGATATCCAACGGGTTCAACAGATGCGGTGCTGTCTTCTGCAGGCCTTGTACAGCCGGCGTCAATCCTCCGCTGGCGTGCCAACCAAAACCGATCAACAGCACCAGAAAGGGCAGTATGACCAGCATCTGTATACGGTCGGTGAAGATGGTAACCCGAAGCCCGCCATACAGGGTGTACAGCAGCGTAGCGCCCATGACGATACTGGCGGTCAACCACAGTGGCACGGGTGCCAGCAGGGCAACCATCCTGGCAATGGCCGTCAGCCCTGCACTCAGACTGATGAACAGATAGAAGAGCGTGATGAGCAGCACGAAGCCGTACATCACCCGTCCGTAACGAGCGAGTACAAACTCGGTGAGCGTGTGGCCTTCGGGCATCAGTACACGGATGCGACAGCCCAGCGGGATCATGACAAGCCGTGGTGCCAAGGCACCCAGAGCGTAGCCGCTTATGGCGCCAATACCTCCCCAGGTGGCAGCCTGTGCCGGGCCGAACAGAATCCAGGTACCCATGGTCGTGGCCAGCAGTGTCAGCAGGGTCGCCGTGCTGCTCTGGCTGTTGCGCGCAACCAGGAAGTCGTCCAGTTTGTCCTGTTTCCCATGGGCGTAGAGCAGTCCCGGTATGGCGAACAGTGCGGCGAACGCAAGCAGCCAGATGAGGGCTGTAGAGGTGCTGAACATGGTTGTCTTCCTTGCCGCAAGCGGCGCTGAGCTTATCACCACAAGTGGCGGGCAACCCGAATGACAGGGAGACAGGAAAGGGGGTAGAGGCATGCATGAGGCAGCCGTGTTCCTTCCCTTCGCCAGCATTATCCGGATCAGGTTCGAAGGGTTGCCACACACACAGTGTGGTGTCTCAGCCGTTTTTACGGCACCCCCAGGAGTGAACGCAGAATAGGAAGTTCAAGACGACTTGTCAACGACTATCCATTGGCACTGCATATTCGCGTATCTGTTGTGCTATGGTTTTGTCTCGACACGGGGTGTCCTGATTTGCAGGGCTGAGATAAAACCCGTTGAACCTGATCCAGTTCATACTGGCGAAGGGATGTCAGTCGCTGGCCCTGCGGGCCGCACCTGTGCATTCATGCCTTCGCCTCAATCCTGAGGTTTTCATGCAGCACTCTCTTCGTCTTGACCAACAACTGGTTCTGGTTACCGGTGGTGCCCGAGGTTTGGGTGAACACCTGGTAGCAGCCTTTATACGCGAAGGTGCCAGAGTTGTCATAAATTATCATCGTAGTTCTGAAGCGGCCAGGCGGTTGGCGGAAAGATTCCCGCAGCATGCGCTCGCGGTACAGGCCGATGTCACCGATCGTGCAGCAGTGCAGTCGATGTTCGATCAGGCTCGGCAGCATTTCGGCGCGCCGGTGACAACGCTCATCAACAATGCCTTGCCGGACTTTTCATTCAACGGCGATGCACGCCCGAATGTGGATCAGCTGAGTTGGGAGAACATGATCCAGCAATTCACGGGGGTTGTCGGCGGCGCCTTGAACACGACACAGGCAGCGCTGGCAGGCATGCGCGAAGCCGGTTTCGGTCGTATCGTGAATGTCGGTACCAATCTGTTTCAGAACCCGGTGGTGCCGTACCACGACTACACCGCCGGCAAGGCCGCCTTGTTATCACTGACACGCACACTGTCGCAGGACCTGGGACCCGACAACATCACCGTGAACATGGTGTCGGGCGGCCTGTTGCGCACCACGGATGCCTCGGCAGCCACCCCGGAGGCGGTGTTCGATTTCATCGCTGCCAGCACGCCTTTGCGGCGAGTGACCACGCCTGCAGAATTCGCCGATGCTACCCTGTTCTTCGCCTCTACCTGGGCGCGTTCGGTCACCGGACAGAACCTGGTGGTTGATGGCGGTCTGGTGAAGGGCTGATGAGTATCAGGCCGTCTGATGCACGGATGATGCACATCAATCTGTTTCTGATGGGCTGCGGTCATCATCGAGCTGCCTGGCGACATCCGCAGTCCTCGGTGGAGCAACTGGGTGATATTCGCTACTACGAAGCTCTGGCGCAAGTTGCCGAGCGCGGCAAGCTGGATGCTGTGTTCTTTGCCGACAGTGGGGCTGCAGGTAATGTCTCGGACGGCAGCTGGTGGTATCTGGAACCACTCACCGCCATCGCCGCGATGAGCCGCGCCACCCGAGATATCGGTTTCATCAGCACCGTGTCCAGCACCTTCTACACACCGTTCCATGCCGCTCGTCTGCTGGCATCGCTGGATCATATCTCAGGGGGCCGTATTGGGTGGAACGTGGTCACGTCCATGTTCGATGTTGAAGCACGCAACCACGGCTACCAGAGCATGCCGGATCATGAGGAGCGCTATCGACGGGCCGAAGAGTTCGTGCAGGCGGTATCGGGCCTGTGGGATTCCTGGGCTGATGATGCGTTGCTGTTTGATCGTCAGGGCCATTACGCGGATCCGGACAAGGTACGCCCGATCAATCATCAGGGCGAATTCTTTCAGGTCGATGGACCCTTGAATGTACCGCGTCCGGTGCAAGGGCATCCGGTTCTGTTTCAGGCGGGTGCATCGGGACAGGGCCGGGCGCTCGCGGCGCGATATGCCGAAGCCATCTATGCCGTGGCCTATGATCTGCCGGCGGCGCAGAGCTATTATCGGGATATCAAGCAGCGGGTGAGTGCTGCTGGCCGCACGGTGGCTGTGCCGATCATGCCCGGGCTGGTCACCTATGTGGCAGCCACCGAAATGGAGGCAAGGGCAAAACAGCGTGAGCTGGATGAATTGCTGCCCACCGATGCCTCCTTGCGTCAACTGGCTCAGTTCATTGACCAGGACTGTACCGCGTGGGAGCTGGACGCACCGGTACCACCCTTGCCCTCTCTGGCAGAGTTCAAGGGTCCTCAGGGACGCTACAGCACCATACTTCGCATCATCGACACCGAACAGCCCACGCTACGTCAGTTGCTGGGCAGGCTTGCTGCGGGCGGTGGTCACTGCACCATGGTGGGTACCCCCGAACAGATAGTCGATCAGATGGAACTGTGGTTCTGCAACGAAGGTGCTGACGGTTTCAACCTGATGCCACCATCATTGCCTGGTGGCCTTGAAGACTTCGTGGATCAGGTTGTGCCACTGTTGCAACAGCGTGGTCTGTTTCGCTGCGACTACGAAGGCAATACTCTGCGTGACCATCTACAGCTTGCGCGGCCACGCAGCTGCTGAGCCGATGTCCAGCTGTAACCGTTGCAGAAGGCGGGCTGTGACAAGTTTCTCGATTTCAACGCATGTGGCTGTGATCAGGGTCTCATGATCTTCGTGACAAAAGGCGTTTGCTCAAGTCTGGTTGAACTGAATCAATCGTGTTTTCCGGGCTTTTGATACTGAGTATATACCCACTAGCTAAACGATTAGTTGGCGTTGCTGCGGCTTGCATTGTAGATTGAGTCAGGCTAATGCAAGGCATGCTCTGTCATCGGAATGGATCCAGAGTATGCGTTTCAGCGCTTCTCTGTGTCGCTGGCCATGGCAAGTTTCACAGGCTGAGATATCATCTAATCGAGCAATTCATGCATCCTGAGATGCCACAAAAACGAGAAATTCATGCATCTCATGCATCTCATGCATCTCATGCATCTCATGCATCGTCAGATTGTTCCGTCAGAGTGAAAAGTCCGTGTAAATGCAGCAGTGACACCAGGAGCATGTGGGTGAATATTCACATCAACACACTGAGAAAGGAACAATCAAGAGCTGATGTGTAGAGACATGATCAATTGCAGGATCACGGCGTGCAATGGAACACCTACTTGCCAACGAAAGATTCTTCTGCTCGATCAAAACCACTTGAACAATGGATTATCAGTCTATGTCGAAAAATCAACGCCCGAAAGTGCTTCTCACCGCTGTTGCAACGGCCGTTACCAGTGCATTGTTCGTACTGCCTGCAGTCGCAGATATTGATCGACTGCAATTGATCAATGGGACGGGGCCTTCAGTGGATCCGGGCACCTTGCTTGACAAGGGAGCGCTGTTCGATGATCAGTTCATCTTTGCCGGCAGGAACCTTACGAGTAACGCCAGCGCCGAGCTCCACTCGGCATTGCCAACCGATGCCGCTGTTGTGTCGCGTATCAGTGGAAACACAGAGAGCTCCGTGCTTGGAGTGACTCGAATAGATGAGTTTGCAGGAAGTCTGTTCATCTCGAACGAGGCCGGGTTGGATGTGCTAAATGCGTCTGCCATCTCTACGACACCGGTGGCCGGGGCATTGGCCAACAGCAGGCAGGCTGTGCAGCAGGCGGGCAGTCTCTACCTGTCAAACAACTCGGACAGTTTGATGGTTGTGGATGCCAGCGCTGCAGACATCACGATGATCACCAACAGCGTGCAAGCTTGCGAGCAGTCCACTCTGGCAACTGCAGGCCAGTCGACGGTCATCTATGTCGATGCAAACGGAGTGTTGCAAAAGCTCATCGCACCGTCCACGACACCACAGCCGATATTCCAGGGCGGTGTAGTACAGACGTTCACGACGCCATGCAATCTCACCACATTCAACGGCAAGGTCTACTTTGATGCGTATGAGAACGGGGATCAGTTCAGCTTCAACCAGATCTACGTGACGGATGGAACCTCGTCCGGTACTCAGCGTTTGAAAGGATTCAATATCGAGGGAGACGGCACTTACGGTCCTGAATTTGTCGAGTTTGGTGGAAAACTGCTGTTTGCAGCGACATTTCAGGATGATGTCTACGACCTCTGGTCTACCGACGGTACGGAGGCGGGAACCACTCTGCTGGGTATACTGGGTGCGGGTATGTACCAGATTGATCTGAGGCAGGGCAGAGAATACAAGGGTGAGTATTTCTTCACCGCAGAGAACATGCTGTGGCGTACGGACGGCACGGAAGAGGGAACCGTCCAGGTCATGCAGGGTACAGAGCCGCTTGAACTATCAGCTGGATATGCCCTGACCGTCTTTGATACGGAGCTGCATTTCGTTGCCAGTGTCAATGGCATTCGGGGCATCTTTCGCATGAACGAACCTTCCGACACGCCTGAGAAAATCAGTGGAATCACTCGCAATGTGGTTGCCATCAACGGTGAATTGGGCGAGAAGCTGCTGGTTTCTGCCGACAATGATCTGTTTGTCATGGACAGGGAGCCAGTACTCTCCATCAGCTCCTCTCCGGAGGTTGCCGAGAACGAAGGTACGTCCAGGGTCACGGTGCAGATGACGGTCACGCCCACCGTACCCTATGAGGTGTCTTTTGATGTGATGACTGAAGACGGCACGGCGGTTGCCGGCAATGATTACGTACAGATCGAGCCTACACGCCTCACCATTCCTGCCAACACACCACAGACAACACAAAGCATCGAACTCAGGAATGACGATATCCAGGAGCCGACGGAAACATTGACACTGGTGGTTGCCAATCCGGACGGTGCTCGCTTCGAGGATCGTTCCGCACTGAGTATCTCCGGAACTGTCACGATCACTGATAGCGACCAGCCAGTGCAGGCTGGCAGCTTGCAGGTGCAATCCACGCAAGTGGCGGAAAACGGCGGCACAGCCAGTGTGACCGTCATCACCGGTGGTAATTCCGAGGTGGATATCACCTTTGATTTTACAACAACGGCCGGCACGGCAACAGCAGGGGCCGACTACACGACGACTACCGGGTCCGGCACGATTGCCGCGGGTTCTTCGTCTACAACGATAACGATTCCGGTGCTGGACGATTCAAACGATGAGCCCAACGAGACGTTCACCGTGACCGTGACGCCCACGGCGGGTTTGTCGAATGGTCTCGGAGTGGCTCTTCCTCCAGCCTCTGTCACCATCATCGATGATGACGATGCGCCGGTAGATGACGAAGAACCCACCCCGGCTCCAACCAGCTCCGGTGGCGGCGGTGGTTGTTCAATCACCTCCGGCATGGGTAATGATCCACTGATGCCAACACTGTTGCTCACCGCTGCCGGGGTGCTGTTCATTCGACGTCGCACCGGTGGGAAACAATCTCGATGAGCGCTCACGAATGAGCTGAGAGCCAAGCGAGGCGAGCAGTGCGGTGAAGGCCCTTCCTGACTGGAAGGGCCTTTTTGCCTACTGGCATTGGCAGCCTGACCCTTCTACACTGACGACCATCGAAAGAATTTGACAGAGCATTCTGATGAAAGTCGTATCTTGTGAAACGCACATCGTGGCGACGCCGCCTCCCCATGTCGGGGGTATGTACTGGATATTCGTCTCCTTGCGCACCGATTGCGGTATTGAGGGTATCGGGGAGGTGTATGCGGCCACGTTCCACCCGGATGTGATGGTGCCGGCCATCAGTGATGTGTTCCAGCGTTGTCTGCAGGGGCATGACCCTCATCACATCGAGCGCTTTTTTCGTGAGGCCTTTTCCAGTGGCTTCACACAACGTCCGGACCTGACCATGATGGGTATCGCCAGTGGGCTGGAAATGGCCTGCTGGGACATCATCGGCAAGGCGGCGGGCAAGCCGGTGTATGAACTCATCGGTGGCATGGTCAACAAGAAGTTGCGCTCCTACACCTACCTCTATCCGAAGAACCGGCAGGGCGATCATGACTACAACAATGTGGAGTTGGCCGTCGAGTGTGCGCTGGAGAACCGGGAGCGCGGATTCACCGCCTTGAAATTCGATCCTGCCGGTCCCTACACCGCCTACTCCGGCCACATGCTGTCACTGGAGGACATGGACAAGAGCGCCACCTTCTGCCGACGGATTCGGGAGGCTGTTGGCAACAGCTGTGATCTGCTGTTCGGCACCCACGGGCAGATGACGCCGGCCTCGGCCATTCGACTGGCCAGACGTCTGGAACCCTACGACCCGCTGTGGTTCGAAGAGCCGGTGCCGCCGGGGCAGAGTGAGGCGATGTCGCGGGTAGCGCAGCACACCAGTATTCCCATCGCCACCGGCGAACGCCTGACCACCAAGTACGAATTTCATGATGTGCTGAAGAACGGCGCGGCAGCCATCCTGCAGATGAACCTGGGGCGTGTCGGCGGCATCCTCGAGGGCAAGAAGATTGCGGGTATTGCCGAGGCCTATTATGCTCAGATTGCCCCGCACTTGTACAACGGGCCTGTAGGGGCGGCGGCCAGTATCCAGCTGGCGGCAGCAACGCCCAATTTTCTGATTCAGGAGAGTATCGGCAGCTGGGATGGTTTCCATGCCGAGGTTCTCCAGGAAAAGATCGAGTGGCGCGATGGCTATATCATCCCATCGAACAAGCCGGGTCTGGGGGTCGAACTGAACATGGAGGTAGTCAAGGCGCACTCACCCTACACCGGCAAATCGCTGCATCTGGTCATGGACCCTCGGCCGTATGACTACCAGAAGCAATCGTCGGTCAGTTGGAAGGAGTCTCCGGAGGGGTAAGGCGAGGTAATGAGTTGAGGTGAAGGCCTCGACCGAGGTACAGTATTCTGTACTTGCACCGTCAGAGAGTGTTCAATGCAGTCAAACCTGACGATGGGTGGACAGACATGTTGAAACTCAGATCAGCCAGTGAGGGCGATGCAGAGAGTGTCGCCCGCATTCTTGTTCAGTCCAGGCTTGAGTATCTGCCCTTTGCCCAGTCCGCACATTCGCCAGAAGGCGTTCGCCGCTGGGTGGGAAACAGCCTGATTCCATCGGGCGGCGTCGTTGTTGCACAGCTAGATGGAAAGGATGTGGGGGTTCTTGCGATATCGACGGCAGACGGGATCGGATGGATCGATCAGCTCTACATGGCACCAGGGCATGTCAACCAGGGTGGCGGCACCCAATTGCTCAACCATGCGCTGGACATTCTGCCTCGACCTGTTCATCTGTGGACCTTTCAGCAAAACCATGGTGCTATCCGCTTTTATGAGCGGCATGGATTCAAGGCCATCAGATACACGAATGGCGACGGCAATGAAGAGAAGTGCCCGGACATACTCTTTGAACATTCATGAGTGGCAGTTCTGGCAGGGCTCTGTTACAGGCGTAACAGGAGCGATAGCTCGTCTTCGGTCAGGTTTCGCCATTGCCCCAGAGGCAGATCGTCCAGATCGATATGCATGATACGAATGCGCTCGAGCTTTTCGACGGCGTAATGAAAATGCTTGCACATGCGCCGAATCTGACGGTTCAGTCCTTGCACCAGAGTGATTCTGAAAACGTATGTCGATTCCTTTACCGCCACGCAGTCTTGCGTGACAACACCGAGCATGGGAACACCGCCGCTGATACCGGCAATGAAATCATCGGTGATTTCCCTGTCCACGGTGACTCGGTATTCCTTTTCATGACGGTTACCGGCTGACAGGATCTTGTGTACCAGATCGCAGCGGTTGGTCAGAAATATCAGGCCCTGAGAATCCTTGTCCAGTCTGCCTACCGGAAACACGCGGGCATCGTGTGCGACAAAGTCAACGATATTGCGTTGATCCGTGTCTGCCGCTGTGCACACCACGCCGACGGGTTTGTTCAAGGCCAGAAAGATGACCTGCTCGGTGGTGAGCGGTGCAATCGTCCGGCCGGCGAGCGTGACGATGTCGCCGGCAGAGACCTTGTCACCCAGCATCGCCTGCTTGCCATTGATAAGCACCTCACCGTGTCTCACATGGGCATCTGCCGCCTTTCTGGAGCAGATACCACTTTCACAGATATATTTATTGATACGAGTGGCCGTCACCGTCGGCGTGCCGGAAAGATCGGACCCGAGGCGGCTCACCCCCAATCCATGACCACCTTGCCGGCCTCACCCGAGATCATGGCAGCAAAGCCTTCTTCATAATCGTCGATGGAGATACGGTGAGTGATCAACTCGCTCAGATCCAGGCCCGATTGCACCAGAGCAATCATCTTGTACCAGGTTTCGAACATCTCGCGGCCATAGATGCCCTTGACATTGAGCATCTTGAAAATGACCTTGTTCCAGTCGACCGCGAATTCGGTGGGTGCGATGCCGAGTAGGGCAATCTTGCCGCCGTTGTTCATCTTGTCGATCATATCGCGCATCGCCGGGGCGGCTCCTGACATCTCCAGGCCGACATCAAAGCCTTCGGTCATGCCCAGTTCGGCCATGACATCGGAGAGATTCTGTTCGGCGGCGTTGACCACGTGCTGAACACCCAGCCGTTTGGCCAGTTCGATGCGATAGGGGCTGATATCGGTGATGACCGTCTTGCGCGCTCCCACTTTCTGCGCGACCAGAGCTCCCATGATGCCGATGGGGCCGGCGCCGGTCACCAGAACATCCTCACCGACCAGGTCAAAGCTCAGTGCTGTATGCACCGCATTGCCGAAGGGGTCGAAGATGGCGGCAATTTCATCGGGAATGTCGTCCGGGATCGGCACGACGTTGCTTTCGGGGATGCACAGGTATTCTGCAAAGGAGCCCGGGCGGTTTACGCCGACGCCTTGGGTATTGCGGCACAGGTGTCCGCGTCCTGCGCGGCAATTACGGCAGGCACCACAGACGATATGGCCCTCCCCTGAGACTCGCTGACCGATCTTGTATTTGGTGGCGGCTGTTCCACAGTCGACGATCTCGCCACAGAATTCATGGCCCACCACCATGGGTACGGGCACGACCTTGGCCGACCATTCATCCCATTTCCAGATATGCACATCGGTGCCGCAGATGGCCGACTTCCTGACCTTGATGAGCACATCACGCGGGCCAGCTTCGGGAATGGGTACCTGTTCCATCCAGATACCCGCTTCCGGTCTGGCCTTCACCAACGCCTTCATCTGGTTGCTGCTTCGACTACTCATTTCATGATCTCCATTTGGCGGCCGACGTTGATGAACGCATCGATTGCCCATTTCTGTTCTTCGCGACAACGCGCCGCAGACATCTGTGCAGCATTCCGGTCCCGCCCGCGCGGCACAACGGCAAAGCTGAAGGGTGCAACGTACACGCTTTTCGAGCAGCTGCGTATGACGCCGAGCACCCGGAGAGTATCGGCTTCGTGCAGGATGACAGCTGACTGATCGGCAGGCAAGGTGCGCCCGGTGCGCTCAACAACGCCGATCTCTAGTCCAGCGGCGCATGTAGCCGGGTCTCGCGGGTGATGATCCCCCCGCGATTACCGACTTCGATACTGCCGTAGCGCTGCGTGAAGCATTCGGGCAATTCACGATCGCCATCGATTGACAACCACAGGCGCAACAGGTGGCGACGTTGGGCGGCGTCGGGCCAGTCGGTAAAGGCTGTGCGGTCATGCAATTGTGCGTGGTTGTAGACAAATTGCATGTCGCCCGGTTGCAGGCGCATGCTCAGGTGCAGATCCGCATCATTGGCCAGCCTGTCGAACAGATCCAGGGCCTCGATATGCTCCGCAGTGAGGCGCAGCGCATCCGCGAAGCGCTGCGCGCTATCGATGTACTGGCGCTGATAGAATACGGTCAGCTTGCCCTTGTGCCAGGACAGCGGCGGTATCGTCATGAACGGTTGCATGCCGTCCGGAATCTCGCCTCGTCGATCGGTGGCAATGGGGTCGAACAGTCTGTCCAGCAGGTCAGGGCGCTCGGCCTTCATCCGGTTGTAGATGGATTCTGCGCTGACCAGCAGGGAATCGCCGCCCTCCATGCCTTCACGCAGGCACAGCAGGCCGACGACATCGGCACTGTCGGTATGAAAGCTCTGGCGCGCACTGGTCTGGTAGATGCGGGCGTTGGGATCGTTCGGATCGGCGCCGATATTGCGCACATGTCCGAGGATATGCCCCGCCGCATTCTGGGAGCGCGCCAAACCCAGGTGGGCACCCACACCGCAGAAGAGGGTTGCCGCCATTTCCTGAGAGTAGTTATCGGTGGGCAATCCTCGAATGAGCTCGAAGCCGATGCCATGAATCAGCTTGTCCTTCAGTGCCTGCAGATGTTGGGCAAAACGGTTCAGTGGGAAATCTGCCTGCGTGATTTCACCGATATCACGACCGAGCGACAGGTAGTGTCTGGCCGCAGCTTCCAGTTCGGCGACATCCCGCGCTGACAGATGCACCAGCCACTGCTCGGGGTCGGCCTGCATCCGTGAACCTGTCCAGGCGGCAGGGCCGGTGATGAAGTCGGGCAGAGAGGGCTTGTCCATGGGGCTCCGGTGCAGTTGATATCTCCGGTTCACTGATACCCGGAACGCTGCTATTCTTCCATATCAACGTGGAATCCTCCAGCGCAACACACTGACCAGGACCGGTTGCCAGGAGATCGACACCCAGCCATTGGAGGATGTGAACAATGACCGTCACGAGCGTTACCACCCAACCCTTTTCCGGACAGAAACCTGGTACATCCGGTCTGCGCAAGAAAGTGCGTGTATTTCAACAACCCCACTATCTGGAGAATTTTGTCCAGTCCATCTTCGACACGCTCGAGGGGTTCAAGGGCAAGACGCTGGTCGTCGGTGGCGACGGCCGATACTTCAATCGTGAAGCCTTGCAGATCATTGTCAAGATGGCCTCGGCCAATGGCTTTGGTCGTGTGCTGATCGGCAAGGGTGGCATTCTCTCCACACCGGCGGCCTCCGGCATGATCCGCAAACGCGAGGCCTTTGGTGGCATCATCCTGTCTGCCAGCCACAACCCGGGCGGGCCGGACGAGGATTTCGGCATCAAATACAACGCCGGTAATGGTGGCCCTGCACCCGAGCAACTCACCGAAACCATCTTCCAGAAAACACAGACCATCGATCGTTACCTGACGCTGACCGGTCCCGATGTCGATCTGGACAAGCCTGGCACCACGCGTCTGGGTGACATGGATGTGGAAATCGTCGATCCTGTGGCTGACTACGCTGCCATGATGGAGCAGGTGTTCGACTTCGACCAATTGCACGATCTCATACACTCCGGGCGGTTCAATCTGCGTTTCGATGCCATGAATGCGGTAACCGGCCCCTACGCCAAAGCCATTCTGGAACAGCGCCTCGGCGCACCTGCCGGCACGGTGATGCGCGGCGAGCCACTGGAGGATTTCGGGGGTGCTCATCCTGACCCGAATCTGGCGCATGCCGCCGATCTGGTGGCGCTGTTGCAGGGCGACAATGCACCGGACTTCGGTGCTGCGTCCGATGGTGACGGTGATCGCAACATGATACTGGGCAAGGACTTCTACGTGACGCCATCGGATTCGTTGGCGATACTGGCAGCCAACGCTCACAAGGTGCCTGGCTATGCCAAGGGGCTGGCAGGTGTCGCTCGCTCCATGCCCACCAGTCGCGCGGTCGATCGGGTCGCGGAGAAGATGGGCATTCCCTGTTTTGAAACACCCACCGGCTGGAAATTCTTCGGCAATCTGCTGGACGCCGGTCGCATCACCTTGTGCGGTGAAGAGTCATTCGGTACCGGCTCCGATCACGTGCGCGAGAAAGATGGTCTGTGGGCCGTGTTGTTCTGGCTCAACGTGCTGGCCGTACGCAAGGAGTCGGTGGCGGCCACGGTGCGCACCCACTGGAGCCAATACGGACGAAACGTCTATACACGCCACGACTACGAAGGCGTTGACAGTGACCGCGCTCATTCCATGATCGAGGATCTGCGTGGTCGTGTGAATGACATGGCAGGCCAGCGCTTTGGCAACTACGAAGTCGATCTGGCCGATGATTTCAGCTATACCGACCCGGTCGATGGCAGTGTCAGCAACAACCAGGGCATCCGGCTGTTGTTTGCCGGCCCCGGTGGCGGCTCGCGCATCGTGTACCGCCTGTCCGGTACCGGTACCGAAGGTGCAACCTTGCGTGTCTATGTCGAACGTCACGAAGGCAATCCGGATAATCATCATCTGGATCCACAGGTGGCACTGGCCGATCTGCTGGGTATCGCCTCCGATGTGGCGAAGATCACCCATTACACTGATCGCACCAAGGCTGACGTCATTACCTGAGGGCGTCATCTGTCACAAGATGCCGGTGTTGCCTCGAGCCACTTGCTCGTGGCAACACCGACATGTTCTGTAACGGACACGGCGCTATTGACGATGTCGCGCCGGGGCACCAGACAATGCCAGCTTCGCCGAGCAGACGAGCGGTGGCAGCGTCCTCGCTGCCAGTGTGTGAGGCACGAGGGTAATCACTCGATCAAACGCTCCAGCTGAAACCGGTAGCCTTCTCGGAGACATCCCACAGCCTTGTCATGACTGCCTTGTCGTAGGCGTGCGGTTGCAGTGTACCTTTGCCGACAGGGCCGGTTGCTTCCATACGACCCGTGGGGCCGTGAAGGGCGCGCTCGTCCAGTTCGTTCTCCGTTGCGCACATGACTTCGGGATAAGCCCCTTTTTCCGCGGTTTGCACCATGGGTGTCTTGGTCATGAGCCACCAGGCCAGCCGCGTCACAGGACCACCGCTGGTGCTGATCAAGGACGTCGCCGACGCGCCAGGATGGCAGACATACACGTTGACGTTCTTGTTCGCAGCCTTGACCCGATCCTGCAATTCGTAGGCGAACATCATCTGGGCCAACTTGCTTTGGCTGTAAACGGGGTTGGCACTGTAGTTCTTGTCCCAGTTCATGTCGTCGAACTGAATTGTCCTGATACCGAGTTTGTAGCCAAGGCTGGCCACGACCACGATCCGACCTGTTGATGCCTCGATACGATCGAAGAGCATGCCGCAAAGCACGAAATGGCCGTAGTGGTTGGTGCCAAGCTGGCTTTCGAACCCGTCAACGGTGAGTTTTTGCGTTGGCACCTGTGCAATGGCGGCATTGCAGATCAGCGCGTCGATTTGCGGTATGTTCTCGAGCAGTTGCGCCGCCGCGTCACGCACACTGGCAAGCTCGGCGAGGTCCATGCGGACAAAGCTTACGTCAGCGCTGGCACCGAATTCCTCTTTCAGCTCGTTGAGCGCGGCGATTGACTTCTCGGCGCTGCGGTTGAGCATCACCACCTTTGCGCCCTTGGACAGAAGAATGCGCGTGGCCTGAAAGCCTGCGCCTGCATTGGCGCCGGTGATGACAAAGGTCTTGCCGGCGAGCGAGCCGAGGCGCTCCGGCGTCCAGCCCTTGGGTCCGAATCGAGTGTCTTTCATGTTACCGCTCCTGTGGGCGGCGGCCAGTGGGCCGCAAAATGGGGATTGTGTTGCTGTGTGAGCATGGTAGTCTCACCTGGGCCTCAAAAAAGACGAAATCGTGTTGAATACTTGCCCGATTGTATCTATCTGGTTGTTTTCGTCTTGTGGGTGGGATTAGAATAGCCGGATGAGCAGACAACAGATCAAGCACCTTCTCGAAGGCCGGATCCACGAGGACGGCCTGTTGGAGACCGGCGTGAAAGGCGTTACGCTGTTCCGGGCAAGCACACCCATCCCTTGCACCCCAGCGGTCTATGAACCCTGTGTCGTCGCCGTTGTCAGCGGGTCGAAGGAAGCGGTGCTGGATGGCAAGCGATATACCTATGACAGCAGTCAGTATCTGTGCTGTCCGGTGTCGATGCCGGTGCAGGCGGGGACACCTGACGCATCACCGGCAGAGCCTTTGTATGGCGTCCTGGTGTCTCTCGATCAGCGCGTGATGGCCGAACTGTCCATGGAGATGGAAAACACAGGGAGTGTGACACCAAAGGCCAAAGAGCCCCTGTCCGCACAGGGTGTCAGGCTTGCACACTGGGATGAGGCGTTTCTGGATGCGCTGCTGAGACTGTTGCAACTCGGTGCCAACCGAACCGATACGGCGGTACTGGGAGCTGCGCGATTGCGAGAACTGTATTACGCGATCCTGAAAGGCGAGGCGGGCATCTTCGCGCGACAGGCCTTCGGCGCCGGCAACGCCATTGCCCGGTCCATTGCGCACGTATCGTCCAATCTGGATGCACCGATCTCGATCGACGACATGGCCATACGCGCAGGCATGAGCCGAGCCGTGTTTCATCGCAAGTTCAAACTGGCCACAACCATGTCCCCGATCCAGTTCGTGAAATCGATGCGCCTCAACAACGCTGCGATGAAGATTGCCGGGGGCATGTCAGTAACCGAAGCGGCCATGGACGTGGGTTATGTGAGTCCCTCTCAGTTCAGCCGAGAGTTCAAACGCCTTCATGGGCAGTCGCCCCGACAGTGGAGCGACGCACGACATATGTCCCCGGCTATGTCGTGAGCGTCCGATCATAACGATCAGCAACTGCAACAGGTCGGATTCAAGCATGCCCACTGAAAACAAGACGGCCCCCAACAAGAACGTGCTCTTCATCATGTGCGACCAGCTGCGTTGGGACCATCTGTCCTGCTATGGCGCAGAGCTTGTGACCGATCGTGTGACCAAGGCGCCGGCCACCAATCATGCGACTCGTGTTGCCAACGAGATGCGGCGTCGGGGCATACTGCTGAACAAGCTGGGCATCCACTACAACACGCTCAAGATCAGGCCACCGATGCCTTTCTCGAAGGCGAATGCCGATCTGCTGCTGAATACGCTCGACTCGGTGTTGGAGGCGTGTGGGCCTGCACTGGATTAATCAGCTCGATCTGTTCTTGCCCCTGGCGCTCACTGGGTGGAATCGGGGTTTGACGGCGCAGCCTCTGACACCGATTTCACCAGCCTTCTGAACCATTGATGCCGGCTGGAATCGGTATGTCGTTCATGCCAGGTCTGCACGATCCTGAAGGGTGCCAGTTCAACCGGTGGTGGGCAGCTGTCCAGAACACTGAACAGATTGTCCGATAGTCTGGCAGGCAGTGTGGCGATGTATCCTGACCCGCACACCAATGTCGCCACGCTGGCAAATGTCGAACATTCGATACCGACGCGACGTGTCGTCTCCTGCCGTCTCAGCAGATCGTCTATTTCCCGGTTTCGTGTCGAGCCCAGTACGACGTTGACATGGGTGGCCAGTTGGTACTGCTCAAGTGTGCAGGGCGCCTCCCTGCAGCTGGCATCGAAATAACACACATCCACGTCTTCATACAGGGTCTGCTGTTTCAGGTCCGATTCTCCGCTGTGCAGGGATGGGCTGATGGCAAGGTCGGCTTCATCGCGTCGCAAGCTCTCCGCCAGAGCACCACTCGATGGTGTCTGCCTGATCCGGACATCCACACCGGGTGCGAGCAGTTGCATTCTTTCCATCAAGGGTGAAACAACGGTCTGCACTTCGTAATCGGTGGCAAATATCACGAAAGGCAAATGGTCCGACGCAGGGTCGTATTCGGGAGATGCAACGAATATCTCCATGGCACTCAGAATGGATTTTGCCTGAAGGTACAAGGCGTCTGCACGGGGAGTGGGTGCGATGCCGCGGCCGGCTTTCACGAACAGGGGGTCTCCGACGATTGTCCTCAGCTTGTCCATGGCGTGGCTCACACTCGACTGGTTCATCGAAAACAGTTCGGCCGTTGCAGAAATGGAACCCGTGTCGTGGACGGTGACAAATAGCTGCAGGATCTTGCCATCCAGTTTCAAATGATCGGTTTTATGCATGGCAGCTATTCAGAACAGGTAGTTCAACGATGATATCGCCAATTGCTATGGTGGCGAGCTTATTTCCGAGGAAAGACACCGCCATGAAAAATACCGTTCTTGCATTGCTGGCCACTGCGGCTCTGACAGCCGGTCATGCGAGCATCGCCCAGGCTCAGCCCCTGCAGATCTCTGAGGCGACGCAGCAGTCGATAGACCTGGCAGAGGGCTTCTATCAGGACGTATTGGTCTATCGAAATCTGAACAACTTCGGTCGTTATATCGGCGATACCTATATCCAGCACGCACCCGCCTATGGTGATGGTCCCGGCAACATGATGGCCGCGATTGCCAAAGAGCAGATAGAGGACCCGGACGCGAAAGTCCGTTCGTACCGAACGATTGCGGAGGATGACTACGTTGCCATTCACTCGGTCTGGTTTTCCGGTGGGGCGGAGTACGTGTATGTTGATATCTGGCGCCGCGAGAACGGTCAACTGGTCGAACACTGGGACCATTCGCAGCAGAGCCCCGATGAGGCTGCCAATACCAATACCCTGTATGCCGGCCCGAAAGCGGATGTCTACTCCACGCAGGATAAGGAACAGAATCGGGAAAGAGCCATTGCGGTGTTGAATGTCTTCAGTCAGCTGGATGATATTTCAGCGGCTCGGGATTATATTGCCGATGACTACATTCAGCATAATCCTACGGTTGCCGACGGCAAGCCAGCCTTCATTGCCTTGCTCGAGGAGTTGGGTGGAATGCAGCTTCAGATCGAAACCATCATAGCGAAAACGATTGCCATGGGCGATATGGTGCTGATTCATTCACGGCAGCGCGACGGTAGCAATCCGGAAGACCTGGGTAACGGCTACATCGACATCTTTCGCTTCAATGATGACGGCAAGATTGTGGAGCACTGGGATATCGAAGAGGCTGTCCCCGCCGAGTCGGCCAACGATAACGACATATTCGGTTATCCTGAATAACAGGGGTGTACGAGGGGCGTCACGGGGCGGCCTGGTCGTCCCTCAACCCATGGCTTGACCCCGATGTTGCTCCCTTGCAAAACCAGAAAACAATTCATGCCTTCTGCGAAACGTTCCTCGTCTCTACTGATGCATGATCCATCTCAGGCCGCACAGGAGATAGAGCGTGCCGCTCCTCGTGAATACCCGGCGGCGGAGCATTGCGCTGAACAGGTTGCGGGCACTGCCATCCTGGTGCACGGTTTATCGGATACTGCATTCGCGATGCGTGACCTGGCACAGTCACTGAGCAATCAGTGCTATATCTCTCGCACGGCGCTGTTGCCAGGTCATGGCACGTGTGCCGGTGATCTTCTGGCCGTGACCCATGAAGACTGGACCCACACGGTGCGCTATCTGACCGAACAGGCAGCTCGTGAACACGACAGGGTTGTATTGCTTGGTTATTCACTCGGTGCAATTGCGACCATGACGGTTGCTCTGGATGAGAACAGCCCGGTTGATGCGTTGCTGGCCATATCGCCGGCCTATAACATTTCGACGATGTCCTCTGCTCGAAGGGATTCCGGTCATACTGCCCTACGACATGGCAGCCATTCCTCGCTACGTTGATTGTTTCGATGGGTTTCTGATCACTGGTGGCACGCCGGACGTCACGGTATAACCTCTAAGAACCAAATTCGAATTGAGTTTGATCGAGGCTGCCCTGGCGGCGCAGCGGCCGCTGTCGGGTATCTGCAATGGTATGCAGATGATTGGTTGGCATTTGGGCGGAACCCTGATTCAGAGTATTCCGCTTGAAGTCGAGGCCGCGCAGGAACACCTGCCTTTCGATGTTCCGGACCGCATCGCACATGACATACAAGTGCAGGCCGGAACGCGACTTGCCGGGTTGGCACAGAACTCTGTAGCGCAAGTCAACAGCTTGCACCGTCAGGCTATCAGCGGCTCGGGGCGTTTCGTGATTTCAGCCGTCGCGCCTGATGGCGTGGTCGAAGCCATCGAAGGCCAGACCGAGGGCTATTGTCTGGCGGTGCAATGGCATCCCGAATACAGACTCACTGCGCTCGACCGTTCCATCATGGATGACTTTGTACACGCCTGCACTGGCACAAGCGTAGATCATCAACCTGGAACAGGTCGGGTTCAGCCATGACCCCGACAGGTAGTGAATGATCTATCCTGAAGACATTGCCCGGAACCGCTTGAATCATTCGTCAGATGTCGTTAATGCCCCCCAACAAGAACGTGCTCTTCATCATGTGCGACCAGCTGCGTTGGGACTATCTGTCCTGCTATGGTCACCCACATCTGCACACACCGAATATCGATGCGCTGGCAGCCAGGGGCGTGCGCTTCAACCGCGCGTACGTTCAATCACCGATATGCGGGCCGAGCCGGATGAGTTTCTACACGGGCCGGTATGTGCGCTCGCACGGATCAAGCTGGAACAACTTCCCGTTGAAAGTGGGTGAACTCACTCTGGGTGATCACCTTCGCCCACTGGGTGTCGATACGGTGCTGGTCGGCAAGACGCATATGAAAGCCGACAAGGAAGGCATGGAGCGTTACGGCATCGATGAGGGCACGGTCATCGGGGCACGTCTGGCCGAATGTGGGTTTGATGTGTTCGAACGCGATGACGGACTTCATCCTGACAGCGGCTATGCACCCAACCCGCGCTACAACGATTACCTGAGAACCAGAGGTTATACCGAGGAGAATCCCTGGAACACTCGCAGCAACGCGGTGGTGCCGGACAATGCCGATGAGAGCGGACTCGGCTGGTTCCTGAAGTACTCCAACCGCCCGGCCAATGTGGCAGAGGAGGACAGCGAGACACCCTACCTGACGCGGCGATTCATGGACTTCGTGAACGAGCGCCCGGATGACAGTCCCTGGCTGTGCCATCTGTCGTTCATCAAGCCACACTGGCCCTACATCGTGCCGGCACCTTATCACAACATGTACGGGCCCGAGACGTGGTTGCCGCCGGTGCGCAGCGAACAGGAACGGCAGAACCCGCACCCGGTGTATGACGCCTTCATGCAGGCACGGGTCAGCCAGTCTTTTGCACGTGAGGAGGTGCGCAATACCGTCATGCCGGCCTATATGGGCCTGATCAAACAGATCGATGATCAAATGGGGCATCTCCTTGCATTCATGCGAGACAAGCACTTGATGGATAACACGATGATCGTCTTCACCTCGGATCATGGCGATTACCTGGGCGATCACTGGCTGGGAGAGAAGGAGCTGTTTCATGACCCCTCCGTACGCGTCCCCTTGATCGTCTACGACCCATCACCCGAAGCAGATGCGACACGAGGAACGGTCTCGGAAGAGCTTGTGGAAGGCATAGATCTGGCTGCCACGTTTCAGGAGTACTTTGGCGGCGAGGCCATTCCTCACCGCCTGGAAGGACGGTCGCTGTTGCCCTTGTTGCACGGCGTCACGCCGGATGATTGGCGGGAGTTTGCATTTTCCGAGTACGATTACAGTGCAACTCCGGCACGGTCATTACTGAAGCAGTCACCGTCGGAATGCAGGCTCATCATGGCGGTGAGCAGGCAATGGAAATACGTTTACGCGGAGAATTTTCAACCGATGCTTTTCAATCTGGAAAATGATCCTGAGGAGCTGTACGACCTGGGTGATCAGGCTGAATACGCCGAGATTCTGGCCACTTTGAAAGACGTGGTATTTGCCTGGAGCAGAAAACAGAATCAGCGAATCACCACGAGCGATCAGGACATCATCGGCATGGATGGTGGGGCGGAAGAGGCAGGCATTCTGATCGGCTACTGGGACGAAGGGGAACTGCAGCCAGATTCAGCCTGATTCCGAGAGGCGATGCCGGGGCTTGCGATGGGTCAGGCACACCTCAGCCAACCCGTTCCCCCGACTGCGTGTCGAACAAGGCCGTGCTGGCCATGTCGACTGTCAGTGCGATGCGCTTGCCGCTCCATTGCAGCGCATGAGCTTCCAGTTCGGCTATGACGTGGGTGCCCGCCAGATAGAAGGTGCCATAACTGCGAGAGCCGGTGGGCTGCACGACCTCGAGGCTGGCCTGCAGCGTATCGGATCCATTGTCGTCATGCGACCAGTGCTCCGGCCTTACCCCCCAGTAGTAACTGCCATCGGCAACAGCGGCCTGTGTGCTCAGCTGTTGCCCATCGGGCAGTGTCATGTATCCCGAGGCAAGACTCACCTCGATGAAGTTCATCGGTGGCGAGCCGAGAAAGCCTGCAACGTACTGGTTGTTCGGTTGTTCGAACAATTCCAGCGGTGCTCCCGCCTGTTCGATTCGACCATCGCGTAGCAGGACGATACGCTCGGCCAGCGTCATCGCCTCGATCTGGTCGTGGGTGACGTAGATGAATGTCTTGCCCAGGCGTTCGTGCAGACGCTTGATCTCCTCGCGCATGCCGTCACGCAGTTTGGCATCCAGGTTAGACAAGGGCTCGTCAAAGAGGTAAAGATCGGCGTCGCGCACAATGGCACGACCGATGGCCACTCGCTGGCGCTCACCACCGGAGAGCTCCCGAGGTTTGTTCTGCAGCAGGCGCGTGATATCCAGAAGTTCCGCTGCCCAGTGCACTTGTCTGTCGATATCAGCCTCGGCGAACTTGCGGGCGCGCAGTCCGAAGGCGATGTTCTCGTAGACACTCAGGTAGGGGTAGAGCGCATAGCTCTGAAACACCATGGCGATGTTGCGTTCGCGCGGTGCCAGTCCATTGATGGCACGACCACCGAGCGTGATCGTGCCCTGCGAGATGTCTTCCAGACCCGCGATGGAGCGTAGCAGCGTGCTCTTGCCACAGCCCGAGGCACCGACCAGCACCAGAAACTCACCGGCAGGCACTTCGAGGGAGATACCCTTGACCGCCTGGTTGTCACCGTAGTTCTTGATGATGTTGTCGAGATGTAGATCCGGCATATGGCTTAACCCTTGACTGCGCCCATTGAGACTCCGCGAACGATGAACTTCTGCATGGTGGCCACGACCACGAACATCGGCAACACACCCAGCACGCTCATCGCCGAGATCTTCGACCAGAAGGTGGACTGTGAGCCGAAGTAACCGGTGACCTTCACCGTATAGGTCACCACCTCGGATTTACTGAGGATCAATGCAAAGATGAAGTCGTTCCAGGCGAAGATGAAGGTGAAGACGGCGGTGGCGAACAGGCCTCCACGGGCCATCGGCATGACTACCTTGCGCAGCACCTGCCAGCGCGTGAGCCCGTCGATCATGGCGCTCTGTTCAAGCTCGATCGGAATGTCCTGGATGTAACCACGCATCATCCAGGTGACATAGGGGATGTTGAATGCCGTGTACAGCATGATCAGTCCCACATAGGTATCCACCAGATTCCACGACACATACAACAGGAAAATGGGGAAGGCGACGCAGATGGGCGGGATCATGCGTTGGGAGATTATCCAGATGGACAGATGATCCCCGCCGGTACGAAAGCGCACAATGGAGTAGGCAGCCAGTGTGCCCACCAGCATGGCCAGTACGGTGCTGATGCCGGCGGTCACCAGAGAATTCCAGACCGCCCAGACATCACCGTCGCGAAACAATGTCAGGTAACTTGAGAAATTGAATTGCTGCGGAAACCAGACCGGTGGGTAGGCATAGACTTCTTCCGGCGACTTGAACGAGATGGCCACCAGCCAGTACACGGGAAAGGCAAACAGCACGGTGACGAACAGGGCGATGGTGAATCGCAGCCACAGACGCAAACCCGAGTCCCGCTTGTTCATCGCGACACCTCCACTCGGCGCAAGGCTGCCACGACAACCACGGTCAGCAGAAAGATCACGAGAAAGGCAATGGCGGCCGAGTAGGATATCTCGAATTCGCGAAAGGCCATCTGGTAGGCATAGATGGACAGGGTTTCCGTGGCGGTACCGGGGCCGCCCTGTGTCATGGTCCAGACAAGATCGAACACGCGAAACAGGTCAAGCGCACGAATCAGGACGGCGATGAACATGACCGGCATGATGGCGGGCAACACGATGCGCCGGAAGGTCATCCACCAGGAGGCACCGTCAATCTGGGCCGCTTCGAGTTGTTCACGATCGACATTCGACAAGGCGGCATAGAGCAGCAGGAACATGAAGGGTGTCCATTGCCAGACTTCGGCAATGAGGATGGCTGGCCAGACCAGGCTGGCGCTGACTGTCCACAGCAACTTGACATCGGTACCGGCCAGCCAGCTGATGATCTGATTGACCGGCCCGAAGCGTTGGTCGAGCATGAGCCGCCAGGTGGCACCGGCGACGATGGGGGAAATGATGGTGGGCAGCAGGATGATCGAGATCAGTGCGGCCTTGAACGGAATCTTCTCGAGGAACAGCACCGCCAGCAGATAGCCCAGAACCAGTTCGATAGGCAGGGCCACAGCCGTGAACAGCAGCGTGCGGACAATCGAGTGCCAGAGCCTGTCGTCGAACAACAGACGCTCATAGTTGAGCAGTCCCTGAAAGCTTCGAATATCGTCGAACAGGGAGATGTTCTGGAAGCTTGCGATAATCAGTTTGATGAACGGATACAGGCCGATCAACAGGATGAAGAACACCGCCGGGGCAACCAGCAGGTATCGAAACGTGCGATCGTTGTCCAACAGAGTCTTCAGCATCGTGTCGTATCGTCTCCTCGGCGGCTTGATTCATCGGGTGGCTTCAACCGAATGAAGGCCCCGGAGCAAGTTCGCTCCGGGACGGTGCATGGCAGGGAATTCACCCCCTGGAACTCATACCGGGCCACTCAGGGATAGGCGTCAGGCTTGCTGGCCCAGTCCGCGTAGACACGCTTCTGCTTGTCCACACCGATGCGTTTTGTCAGTTGATCCCAGTCCTCTGCCAGATCATCGAGTATCTTCTTCGCATCTTCTCCTGACCAGAGACGACTGATGGCCTGCCGTAGTGCTTCCTCGTAGCGGTCGGTCTGCAGCAATGACAGGTCGAGCAAGCCGGTCTCGGCGCCCTTTTGCAGGACATCCAGGTATTCACCGGCATTGGACCAGCGTGAGCGATATTCCTCGCTGGCAAAGTGGCTGGTGCGGAAGGGGTCGCGCAGAGCGTAGGGCAATTGCACTCGCTGCAGGCTGATTTCCTCACTGTTCATCCATTGGGCGAACAGATAGGCCGCCTCCTTGTTGGCAGAACCTGATGCCACGGCCAGGGAGAAGCCAACGGCCAGCTCCGGCGTGCCACCCGGCGGCAAGGCATAACCCACCTTGTCCGCGACCTTCGTTTCCGGAATCCAGTTGAGCGCCTCGGTACCTTTGCCATAACCCGCAGCCCAGCGCCCCACGGGCGGCCACGAAATGGTCATGGCAATATCCCCAGCGAGAAAGGCATTGAAGGCTTCAATGAAACCCCACTGCTCGACACCCGGTGGCATCCAGCTGTTCTCGGCACGCATTTCGGTAAAGACCTTGATACCAATGTCGGAATTCACAGTGGCGCTCATGCTGTCGGGGTCAAAGAACTTGCCACCCTCCACGCGAAAGCGTTCCTGAAACATGTACTGGGCATTGCCCGGTTGGCGTAGCAGCCCGGCGCCGTAGGTCTCGGGAGCGTAGGTGTCGGTCATGAACTGGCCGATCTCGGAGAACTGCTGCCAGGTCTCCGGTGGTGCCAGCGGATAGCCGTACTTTTCCTGAAAGGCACTCTGGTTGGCAGAGTCATCGAAGAGGTCACGCCGGTAGTAGAGGATCAACACATCGCCATCATCGGGCAATGCGTAGATCTTGCCTTCCACCTTCATCTGGTTGTCGCGATATACCGGGGCGATGCCTTGCAGTTCCTCGTGGTAGTTGTACTTGTCGACATAGTCGTCGAGAGGCTCCAGCGCACCGGCCAATGCCAGGTCAGGCAACTGATTGGGTATGACATTGAGCAGGTCATAGCCACCCGAGCCGGAGCGATAATCCTGCATGGCCTTGGTGAACATCTGATCGACCGGGGACTCGATGACGTTGATCTTGATACCGGTCAGCTCCTCCCAGAGCGGACCGGTGAAGTTCTTCGGATCCAGAGGCTGTAGCCCCGCTTCATACAGAACGTTCAGGGTGACACCTGAATACTGTTTGGCGGCTTCCACTGCCTGATCGGCTGCGCTCTGTGCCTGCGCGTTGCCGAGCAGACCGAGGCAGACGGCGCTGGCCGTCAGTATATGCCGGGTGTTCTTGACAAACTGTGCGTACATGATCTTGTTGCTCCTCATCTTGTTACTCCACGGTTGACGTTGAAACGGGGCCTTGTTTGCAAATATTGTTTATTTGCAGATATCGTTTATTTGCAGATATCGTTGACCGATTGGTTGATGGCGTCCATATTGAATACCTGGTCCAGCCAGTCTTCCTTGAAGAGCACACTCTTCGCATTGTCGATGGCCAGCAAGGCACCATCCGAGAACTTGCCCTCGGGGAATTCCTCGAAGGCAATCGCCAGTTCGATGTTGAGATGACCGAGAATGA
Organism: uncultured Granulosicoccus sp.; assembly: GCA_947499955.1. Lineage (GTDB taxonomy): Bacteria > Pseudomonadota > Gammaproteobacteria > Granulosicoccales > Granulosicoccaceae > Granulosicoccus. Next base: position 21,481 of record CANMQI010000003.1, on the reverse strand, counting down.
AATCTCTGGCAGCTTGTGGGGGAACCCCCAGGGAGACGGCTCGATCAGCTGCTTCGCGCAAGGCCATGCACATCGTGGCACCGACCGTTTCGGACAGGGCTGGCTCCAGGATGGCAATCTGTTCCACGGTGCACCGATGCGCGCGTTCCACGGGGGCATAGATGGCACGAGCAACCGCTTCGCACTGCGCATAGTGTTCTTCCGGTCCTTGCATCAGGGCACACACGATGTGTTGCTTTGCCGCCACGCCACCGAAGAAGTCAGTCTGTTTATCCTGCGAGTCCTCGTAGTTGAAGATCGAAGGATGACAGGGGTGGGTGATGAAGTAAGTGACATCCTTGCGCTTGGGCATCTTGCCGGCCTGTGGTGCTGCGGCATCGAGCACCACCAGCGAGGTACCGGGCCTGACCTGATCGATGATGCTGTGTGCCACATCACCGATAGCTCTGTCGGGCACTGCCAATAGCACGATATCGGCGCGCGATACGGCCTGCCCAGGCTCGACACAATCGGCGCCGGTGGCCTCCTTCAGACGCTGGCGACCTTCCTCGGAGACTTCGACATGATTCACATCGAAATCTGTGGCTCCCAGGTTCCTGGCAAGCCTGACCCCCATCTTGCCGCCGGCTCCCAATAATGCGATTTTCTTCATTGTATTCCTCATCTGAATAGATTAATGGATCAAGGGGTCAGACCACCGTCCCTGACCTGTTGAAAGAATTCCGGTCCGCCCATCTGCCCGCCCTTGAGCGCGATCTGCAAATGGCCGAGGGACTGTTTTTCCGAATGGGCCTGGCACAGGGCCGCACCGGTGGCGATCGGCGCCAGAGCGGTCAGTGCGTACAAACCCAGCATGGACGCACCATGACCCGAGGTATCACCGCCGGCAATGGCGCAGCGTGACAGGCTTGCCTTGTCGATCAGATCCAGCAGCAGTGTACCGAGCCCGGCACCCACCGCTTCGTTGACCTGATCAGCCGGCAGGCCGGCGGCGTCGATTGCCTCGTTGAAGCGCACATTGGCAGGATCATCAGGGCCGCTACTGGTGTGCACCAGAGGATCGTGACCCTTGCCAATGGCACTCATGGCGAGCGCCGCTACTCTGTGCAGCTCGTTTTTCCAGACCATCGCATCCACCGCCTTTGACGGATCGATGCGAATGCATTCGAAACCCTGTGTCGCGGCAACAGCGATCTGATTGGCGGTGATGGGCGAGCAGGAGCCGGAGACCACGGCCATGCGTTCAACCCGTCCGGGGTGCGACGGTGGTGCTACCGATTCCAGCAGTCCCACCTTGCGCCAATAGGCAACCAGTGCGTATTCGATGCCCTGTGAGCCGATGCAGAAATGCCGTTTGCCCCGGTTCTCCCAGATCAGTCGCCCGGCCTCGACCAGCGAGGACTCATCCATGCAGTCAAGGGCGACAATGGCAGCTCCCGACGCGCGTTCGGATTGCAGGGCGGCCTGAGCCAGACCGGTATTCAGCTCGGTGATGGACACCAGTCCGATCGGCAGCTGCGTCTGTTTCGCCAGATGACGCCGTACATCGGCTTCGTCCATCGGTGTCACAGGGTGTTGGCGCATGACCGGGTGTCGATCGAGGCGGTGGACGGTGCCGGACACGCCAGCGAACAGATTGCCGAATGCCTGGTATCGCTGCATGGCAGGTGCGGCGACCAGGCAGGCGTGCCAGTCATCGGGTTCGGAGAGTATGGGCATGGCCAGTTCACAGGCCCGACCGATGGAACCGATCTGCGGCGTGGAATCCAGCGTCGAGCAGACCTTGTAGTGATTGATCGCAGCCTTGTACTCGGCCATTTCCCCGAACACGGACGGCAGCGTGTCCTCCATCCAGGCAGGCGAGCGCGCTCGCGCCGTACCGGCAATGCCGATACCACGGGCGTTCGGAAAACGGCTCAGTTGTGCCTGCGTGGGGGGGGCGAAGAACAGCACGGATTCAAGGCCGGCGAAGCTCAGCACTTCCATGACGGCGGCCGCCCCGGTGAAATCATCGCCGTACCAGGCAAGGAGTCGACCATCGGGTAATGGTGTAGCGCCTGTCATTGCCTGTAGGTCTCCAGTGCGCTGGCCAGTTCAGGCCTCTCTTTGGCATAGTCCTCCAGCGACACGCCGGAGGTCGCGGCCTGCCAGGCCTGGCGCAAGCTGCTGACACCGGCTGCGATGCCCATGGGGTGTCCGGCAATGCCACCGCCTGCCAGATACATCAGGTCGGTGGTACCCAGGGCGGCGTAGGTATCCGCTGCCTGTTCCGCGGACTGGCCGGATGAGAACACGGGCATGGCGATACAGGGTTTGTCATCGAACATGGGCGTCAGGCACGCTCTGGCAGAGGCCAGCACGCTGTCGTCGTCCTCGCAGAACTTGTTGCGCAGGCCATTCACATGCATATGATCGGCACCGGCGAGTCGCCAGATCTTCTGCCAGGCCACGTAAGACCAGCCGAGCGAAGGGTGGCGCGACAGATAACCCCAACCATTGCGATGCGCGTGGATGGGTAGCTCGGAGAACCGGCCCAGCTCGATCATGCCCACCAGACCAACGGAATTGAGGCTGGCCATGACGCAGCTGCCACCCAGGGAGACAACCAGTTCATGCCGCCGCCGCATCTCATCCAGCTCGCCGGTGATATTGAAGGCGTACATGACCTTCTTGCCACTGGCATCGGCATGGCGGTTGATCACGTCCATGACGGCGCGGGCGCGTTCCTCGAAGGGGCAGGCCGGCCCATCCGCCTGCAGTTCGTCATCCTTGATGAAATCGATACCGGCCTCGACCAGCTCGCGCACCCTGTCGGCTGTACCTGTGGCATCCAGACCCACGCTTGGCTTGATGATGGTGCCGAGCACAGGACCTGATTGCACGCCCGCAAGCTGGCGCGTGCCTTCAATGCCGAACCGTGGCCCGGGATAGGCTCGGGAAAACTCCTCGGGCATACGCACGTCTTCAATGCGCAAGCCGGAGAATGACTTCAATTCGAACAGATTGCCGGTGATCGTGGACATCAGATTGGGCAATGAGGGCCCGATGTTCGCCAGTGGCCATGACAGGGTGACGGCCGCCTGGCGGATGGGGCCATCACGCTGCACGGCACCCGGCAGTGAGGGAGTGTCCCGTTCGCCGATGATTTCCAGCGATTCGATACGGGCTGCAGCGCGCGCCTTGAGCTCCGGCGTCTCGCCCGGTACGGCAATGAAAGTGCCGGAGGACTGTTCACCGGCCATGATTTCGGCAGCCCGGGTCGGGTCGTCAGAGGTTTCGATCAGGTAGTCAGCTTCGATGCGCATCAGTGGTCGTGCCTGTCGGGTGTATGGAGTCGGGTCATGAATGCGGTTGCGTAGGGTGGCAGTGTCAGCGTGTCGCTGTGTCGGGCCGTGCTGTTTTCCAGCCACAGCGGATCCCGGATGGCAGCGGTAAAGGTGTGGGTATCCAGTAGCCGACTGTGCCAGGGCTCGCCCAGGGGCACCGTGCAGGGTTGCATTGAGGTATTGGCCAGCAGGAGTTGGTATTCATCATCTGTTCTGACACCGTAGGCAGCGATACCGACAGGCAGGGCCTCGACCCCGATCCTGGGATGAGAGCTCATGGCAGCGGCTGCACGCACGATATGAAACAGAGGGAAGAGTCGAGCGTCTGCCTCGTCGTCGAACCCAGGCTGCCGATAGTCCTGTGCCTGCCACGCCATGCCGAACGGCCCGGCAGGTGATGCCAGTGTGATCGCCTCGATCGGGTAAGTGCTGGTGGTACTCAGCACACCAACCGCCCATGCGGCGGCAAACAGGCCGCGCTGACGCGGGTCCGCTTGTGCCAGTGCCAGCCTGATCTGTTCGGGATTGGCCGCGGGTGCAGAACCATAGGGGTTGGTACGAGCACCGATGGACACCAGGCCGAGTCTGCAAGGCCGGGAGTGTGACAAGGCCTGTGTACTGCTGAAGATCTGTGGCAGTGCTTCCAGGGTCTCCATGACGGATTGATCGTCAGCGGCATGCACGATGGCAGTATTGCCATGGCTGATGTAGCTCCACTGCTCGCTGGCCGGACGGCAGCGGTTGAGCTCGGTAAAGTTCGTCAGTACACCGGCACCGATAGCGGCATCGGGAAAGGCCTCTCGGCAGGCCTGCAGGGCCTCGCCGGGTGTTGGGCCCTCGGGCCAGGGGCCAGTCGGTTGATAGCTGGCCAGATACGCCTCTGGCAAGGCAATGACATGAGCGGGCCGTATGCCAGCACGACGTAATACGTCAGCCAGCTGTGTCAGCTCGCTCAAGGGCGTGGCGTCGGGAACGACGATTTCCAGATCGAGAGCCTGCTCCTTGTTCGCAATCCAGGGTTGCAGTTCATCCACGGCGGTGTCGAGATTGTCCAGCCTGAGTCGAGCCAGCATGAATTGTACGGCGCAGTGCGCTACCAGCTCCTGTGTCTGTGCTGTGACAGGCCAGCCTGCATCAACCGCCAGACCGATTTCCGGTGCCAGCCCATCGAGCGCCACCAATGCCAGTCCGGAGGTGTCGGTATTGCTCTTGTCCGGGGCATTACCGCCAGAGAGCCTTACCGTGATGGTTTGCCGGCGCGATTCACCACCGGCAAGGGTGTAGGTAAACGGGTGGACCAGCGGTACGCAGTACGTCTTGTAGGAGGCATCGGACCAGTTGCGCTGATCTTCCATTTCGAACACCTCGCCATCGAAGTGGATATCGATGTCAACGCCGTGCAACTCATGCTGTAGACCAACGATATCCATAACGGGTTGATCGGGTGAAATCAGCGTCGGGAACTGCGTCTGCTCCACGGTCCCATCGCCATGGGTGACGTACAAATGACTGCCTGCCACCCCTGTTATCGGGTGCAGCACGGTAAAGCCGGCACGGTTTGTGGGGAAGTCCGCGCTGGCCTGCATCTTGATGCTGGCTTGCAGTTCGCCTCTGGAATCGGATTGGATTTTCACCTGACAGTCCAGCGCACCGCCGCCCACCTGGAAATGCAGCTGATGCCGCGCTTCGGTCTCTGAGCGATCGGTGGTGTCACCGATGATGACAGGGCGCATCGTGCCCCAGTCTGCATCGCGAATGGGCCAGGTAATCGCTCTGATGACTTCCTGGCCTTTCCAGCAGAGGTTGCGTACGCCATCCGGACCCAGGCGATAGCTCATGTCGCCGACAACGATCTGCTGCAAAGGCTCGATGAGCTCCGAGGTACCGAAGCACGTCAGAAGCTTGCCAGGCATTGTCATGGATGGCTCCTCTACCGTCAGACGACACCGACAGTGAATGATTGTGACTCGTGAAACGAATGGTATACTATGTATCCCAAGTACTCCACAACTGTTTGGAGGAACCGGGGTCGTCCGTCGCCAGAATCGTCACCTCGGAATACGAGAATTCGCCGCTTCGTCACCGTCTTTATCGATGGCATGCGCGAGAAGCGGGTACTCATGCTGCAGCAACGGACAATCCGCGCATTGAGCTGACGAGGTCTTGAATCGCGTTAGAATTACCGATTCGCAGTCTTGCAATTGATCTGTTTCATTTTTCAGGCAGGAAACCACTACCCCGTGAAGCGACAAGCACCCGAACAGATTCAGAAACGGCGACTGTACGAGGACGTCATGGATCGGCTCGTTGATCTCATCAAGGTGGAAGGCCTGGGACCCGGTGACAAGCTGCCATCCGAGCGTGAGTTGATGGCACGCTACGGTGTCGGCCGGCCGGCGGTTCGGGAGGCCTTGCAGAACATGGCGAATGTCGGTCTGATCAGTCTGGCGCAGGGCGAACGCGCCAGTGTGGCGGCGCCAAGCTTTTCCAATGTGATGCAGGCCGTCTCACTCACCACCAGCGGCATCCTGCGCAGTAGTAGCGAGAGCCTGGACGAATTGAAGGAGGCCCGTCTGTTGTTCGAATTGCAGATGGTGCGGCTGGCGACGCAGAGAGCATCGGATGCCGCCATCGAGCAGCTGGAGCTGCGCTACCAGGCGCATACGGAATCGTTGGGCAATTCGGAAGAGTTTCTGAAACAGGATGCCTTGTTTCATCGTGAGATCGCAGCCATGACCGGCAATGCCATCTTTGCCAATCTGAGCCAGGCGCTGATCGAATGGCTTGCCGAATTCCATCAGGAACTCGTGCGACTGCCCGGTGCCGAGAATCTTACCTTGTCAGAACATGCATCGATCGTGAAGGCGATCAGGTCACGGGATGCGGACGCGGCGGAGACTGCCATGAGGATTCATCTGACACGGGCCAATTCACTTTACCGTCATTTGTTGACAGAAGAATAAAGGAGGACAGTATGCTGAAGGGTGGTTTGATAGGCTGCGGCTTTTTTGCGGTAAATCAGTTACATGGCTGGCGCGACACGGAGGGCGCCGGTATCACAGCCATCTGTGATCAGGACCCGGCTCGACTGGCCGAGGTCGGTGACGCCTTCGGTATCGATGCACGCTATACCGATGCGGCCGATATGCTGGCAGCAGAGGCACTCGACTTCGTCGACATTGCCACCACCGTACCCTCACACCGAGCGCTGGTCGAGCTTGCCGCCCATCACGCTGTCCATGTCATCTGTCAGAAACCCCTGGCCGAATCTCTGGAGGATGCCCGGGCCATGATCCGTGCCGTCGAGGCAACGGGCAAGGTGTTCATGGTGCACGAGAACTTTCGCTGGCAGTCGGCTATTCGGGCTGCGATTCACAGCATACGGGAAGGGGACATCGGCAAGCCGTTCTTCTGTCGAGCCAGTTTCCGATCCGGCTACGATGTCTTTTCGGGGCAGCCGTATCTTGCCGAAGGAGAGCGCTTCATCATTCAGGATCTAGGCATTCATGTACTGGATATTGCCCGAGCGCTGATGGGGGATGTCACACGATTGTCCGCGACCACGCAGCGAATCAACCCAGCCATCAAGGGTGAGGATGTTGCCACGATGCTGCTGGCGCACGACAGTGGTGCAACCAGCGTCGTGGACTGCTCCTATGCAAGCCGGCGCAAGATCGAGACATTCCCCGAGACTCTCCTCGAGATCGATGGCGACCAGGGTAGTCTGCGCCTCAGTGAGGGCTATCAATTGAGCATTCAACACGGCGGTACCGAGAAGGTGCTGGATGTCGAACCACCACTGCTCGAGTGGGCAGAGCGACCCTGGCACAATATCCAGGAAAGCGTAGTTGCCATTCAGCAAGACTTTGCCAGGTGCATTGCCGAGGGACGGCAACCCGAAACCTCCGGTGAGGACAACCTCAAGACACTGGCTCTGGTTGAAGCCGCCTATCTGTCTGCGCAGGAAGGTCGAACGATTGTATTGTCAGAGCTCTGACAGGGAACGTCTGTACGATCATCGTCGGCGATAGCGCCAGCACCACACACCGCTAACCTTTGAAACATTCATGTTCTACGATCCCAGAAGCGAACCCCATGGGCTTGCCCGTAACCCCTGGACAGCACTCGTGGTGCCGCGACCGATCGGCTGGATCTCCAGCCTGAGTCCGTCGGGGGTGGCCAATCTGGCCCCTTACAGTTACTTCAATGCCATCTCGGCCGCACCGCCGTTCGTCATGTTCTCATCAAGTGGTCGCAAGGACAGTCAGGAGAATATCGAAACCACCGGCGAGTTCGTGGTCAACATGGCCGTGGCCGACCTGAAGGAGCAAGTCAATCAGAGCTCGGCGCCGTACGAGGCGGACGTGGACGAATTCGAGCGCACCGGACTTGCCAAGGCGTCGTGCCGCAATGTGTCAGTACCTCGTGTGGCAGCGTCTCCGGTTGCGCTGGAATGCATCCTGAACAAGGTGGTGTCATTGACCGCGCGTGATGGCAAGCCAGTGGGTTCGGAGGTGATCATTGGCGAAGTGGTGGGGATCTACATCAGCGATGACGTGATCGTTGATGGGATACTGGATACGCAGGGCATGCGACCACTGGCGCGGTTGGGCTATATGGATTTCTCCATTACCGAGGAGACATTCAGGATGGAACGACCCGTGAGCAAGGGCGAGTAGAGCGGGGCGGCTGGTGACGACACTCGCGCTGTATCTGGGTGCGGCTCTGGCCGAGATTGCGGGTTGCTTTGCCTTCTGGGCCTGGCTGCGGCTCGGCAAATCGGTTCTCTGGCTTGTCCCCGGCGCCTTGGCGCTTGCCGTCTTCGCCTTTCTGCTGACCCGTGTCGAGGCTGACTTCGCCGGGCGCGCCTTTGCGGCTTACGGCGGTGTCTATATCGTCTCTTCTCTGGGGTGGCTATGGGCGGTAGAGGGTGTGCGGGCTGACCGTTGGGATCTGGTGGGTGCCAGCCTCTGCCTGCTGGGTGCGGCCATCATCCTGTGGGGCCCCAGGGCGGCATGAGTCATCAGTGTTGCCTCGTCTGCTCCGATCATGCGTCCGATTATTTATACCACCATTGCACGAAGCTCGCTCAGATATCGCCCTCCAACATCCAGAACAGACAAGATCTTTTCCTTTGACTTTGTTGATCAGCTGCGGGGGAGTCTGCATGATCAGACGCCGAGTGTTTGCATCCGCACGCTGTGGCAGCGACAGCCGCGCGACACGGCAGCCTTTTTGCTGAACAGACACTGAGAGTGAACACACCGTTGAATGCCAATGGGGGTGACATGATGAATAAGTGACGCACAATCCCTGTTCAGGTCGGTAAGATTTGACGAAGAGCAGTAACAGGCTGTGTAACCGAACATTTCCTTGCTGTGAAGATCCCATTTACGTTTTTCCACTGCCACGCTGCTCGACAGACCTTCATCATTTATGGACATAGTTGTCGTCACCACCATCATCAGCTCTCTGTTTCTGGTCATTGCAGCGGCTGAACCCCTGGCGGCCCGGTTACGTTTGCCCTATAGCGCCATACTGGCGTGCCTCGGCATCCTCATTGGTGGTGGGGCGACGTTCTTTCTCAACACCGAACTGACCGATGCCCTGAATCCGATCGCCGAGGCGATCGTCAATCTGCCGATACGCTCGAACGTCTTTCTGTATGTGTTTCTGCCAACGCTGCTGTTCCAGGCAACGCTTGGCATGAATCTGCGAAGAATGCTGGAAGACTGGGTACCGATACTGGTACTGGCTGTGGTGGCGGTCGTGGTGGCCACCTTCTCGGTAGGTTTCGCGCTGGCCTGGGCCAGTCCCTTGCCGCTCACGGCCTGTCTGTTGATAGGTGCCATCGTCTCGACCACCGACCCATCAGCGGTGGTGAGCATATTTCGCTCGATAGCAGCGCCCAGGCGGCTTGTGCGCATCATAGAAGGGGAGAGTCTGCTCAACGATGCTGCGGCCATTGCCTTGTTCGGCGTGTTTCTGACCTATGTGACTCTGAATGTGCCGGACCCGACGATCTCCAGCGCGCTGTCACGCTTTCCGGTTCTGATCTTTGGAGGCATTCTCACCGGCTGGGTCGCAACCCGCATGGCACTGTGGATCATGGTTCTGTTTGCCCGTTATGACCGGGCGATCATTTCGGTGTCGGTGGCCTTGCCCTATCTGGCGTACATACTGGCCGAGCAGGCCATCGGAGCGTCGGGGGTCATTGCGGTGGTTACCTCAGGCCTGACACTCAAGCTTGCAGGTCCCAGTCGTGTGCCCCCCGTGTCCTGGACCAACCTGAGAGAGACCTGGGACCTGTTGGCGCACTGGGCTGGTGCGCTGATCTTTATCCTGGCTGCCTTGCTGATTCCGCGCATGCTCGAAGCGGTACGCGTGGACGATCTGTTGCTGGTATTGGTTGTCATCGCCTCCGCGATGGCGGCGCGTGCGGCGATTCTGTTCGGGCTTCTGCCACTACTGTCTACTCTGCGTCTGTCGCCGAATGTGGAAATGCCTTATCGCGCCGCGATTCTGTGGGGCGGTTTGCGAGGTGCCCTGACACTGGCGCTGGCCCTGGCGGTCACCGAAAGCCAGTCCGTGTCCATCGAGATCAAGCGACTGGTGGGTATTCTGGCAACCGGCTTCACGTTATTCACCCTGATAGTGCAGGGCACAAGCTTGCGGGGCGTCATCAGTCTTCTCAAACTGGATCGGCTGACCCCCCTGGACCAGGCCTTGTCCAACCAGGTCGTGGCTGTCGCACTGCAGACCGTTCGTGATGACATGGGCAGTACAACCAAACGGTACGAACTGCCGCGGGACATTGTCCGGGGAGAAGCCAGGCAATTTGCAACACGAGTGAATGATGCCGTCCATCAGGCCGAGAATGATGCCGGTGTCAGCGCGCGCGACCGTATAGCGCTGGGCCTGGTCGCATTGGCGGTGGCCGAGCGTAATGCCATTCTTGAAAGAGTGCGCGAACGTACGTTTCCGCTGCGCCTGGCTGAGCGTGCAATCGCCGATGCGGACAGCCTTATCGACGGTGCTCGCACCTCAGGCCGTACCGGCTACCAGCGTGCTGCCAGAAAGAGCGTTGGCTACAATCGAAATTATCGTGTTGCGCTGTTTCTACACAATCATCTTCGCTGGTCGGGGCCACTGGCGCGTATCAGTGAAGAACGCTTCGAAGTGCTGGTATCGCAAAGCGTGGTCTTTGGTGATCTGGAGGGCTTCATCAATGCCCGTATCAAGCGCCTGCATGGTCGCCGGGTAGCCGAATTGCTGCAGCAATTGCTGTTCAGGCGCAAGACCATGGTGGAATCTGCGTTGGAGGGACTACGCTTGCAATTCCCGGGCTATGCCGAGGAACTGGGGCGACGTATCATTCAGCGAACGGCACTTCGGCTTGAGGAGCGCGAATACACCGCGCTGCGTGATCAGGGGCTTGTCGGTATCGAACTGCACACATCATTGACACAGAACATCAATGCACGTCGTGCCATTGCCGAGCAGCGCCTTGAGCTGGACCTGGCCGTGCAGCGCGATGAACTGATCAAGCAATACCCCCTGTTCGCGGAACTCGACAAGGAAAGTCTGCGTAAACTCGGCAGACATCTGCAATCGCGATATGTCAATACCGATACGGTTGTCATCAACCGCGACAATGCCGAAAAGAAGGTCTACTTCATCGCATCCGGGGCGGTGGAGGTAGAGTCTGGTGGACGATTGGTCCGACTGGGACGTGGTGAAATATTCGGCGTCATGACATTCCTGCCGGGGAAGGATCGTGACATCAGGGTGCGCACCATTGTTCCGTCGACGTTACTGGTGCTGGATGAAGTCAGGTTCCGACGCTTGCTCGAGCGCAGCCCTCAGTTGCAACAATTGGTTGAGGATACGGCGAAGACCATCATCTGACAGCGCTACCTTGTACAGAGGTATAGGAGTGGGCATGTCTGCACAAGCCAAGGTGGTTCCGTGAATCCAATGCTGTAGTATCGATGACAGGCCAAGCGCTGCGGGATACATGATGGAACACCGAAGAATCATTCTGTGCCTGGATGGTACCTGGAACAACCCCTACCAGGTGAAGGCCAGGGACGACGGAACCACCGTTCTCAGACCGTCGAATCCGCTGAAGATTGCCAGAGCCGTACTACCGGTCGGCAGGCAGAAACCTGTTCAACAGATTACCTATTACGATACAGGGGTAGGGGCCTTGAACTCCTATCCTGGACTGTCGAACAAGATAGTCCGTTGGGTAGATAGCAAGTTCGGGGGAGCCTGGGGTGCCGGCTTCGAAGGGAATATCGAACAGGCGCTGAGCTTTCTGGTCGACAACTACCAGCCTGGCGATGAGGTCTATCTGTTCGGATTCAGTCGCGGGGCCGCACAGGCTCGCGGGCTGACTCGATTCATCGACTGGATGGGTGGCATTCCCTGCAAGCAGGATGCGTATTTCGTGCCTCTGTTGTTTCATCGCTATCTGACGAGTCGCGCACAGGCCGATCCAGCCAGCGTGACCACGGCAGGCGGTAGTGGACCAGGTTCGCCGATGATGCCCGTATCGATAACGCTACTGGGTGTGTTTGACACTGTCATGGCTCTGGGGGCCCGCTTCAAATCGGATCAGAAAACCACTGGGGAGGAGTATGCCTTCCATGTAGGGGATACACCTGCAGCCTGCGTACAGCACGCCAGGCAGGCGCTGGCCATCGATGAGCGACGATTCGATTTCCGCCCCGAGATATGGAAGTCCACGAGCAGGGTTCCCGATACGACACAGACTCTGGAGCAGCGCTGGTTTGCAGGCGTGCATTCGAACATCGGAGGCGGATACATCAAGGATGGTCTGGCCAACCTGCCTCTGAAGTGGTTGATGGCAGAGGCACAGACGCTGGGTCTGGAGGTGGATAGCGACTACCTCAAACATTATCGCGGATATCCCCAGGATCAGCTGTTTGATTCCTATACGTGGTTCTATTCGCTTTTCGAGACACTGCGTCGCCGCAAGGGGAAAGGCGCGCGCCTGTTGCTGGGACATCCCGATAGCGCGAATCTCAGTGTGGATCCTTCTGTTATTCACCGCTGGAATGCCGAACCCGAAAAACACAAGAGACTGGATACACAGTATCGACCGGACAATCTTGCACGATACCTGGAAAAACACCCATACCTTATCAGCCAGGCTGACTGACTGGGCAAGGTGCTTCACCGAAGGCGCAAACGCAGATCATCGACAGGCAGGACTTGAAATACAATGCGGGTACCACGTGCAGAATGTTGGCGTATATTTCACTGATTCCCGCCCTGTCACTCGTCTTCACTATCCATTAGGCTGGGTCCTGGCACCTGCCTGTTGACAAGAGTGGCTGACAGGGACAAACCTGTAGTCCTTCATGCTTCAGTGATGTCATGACTGTCGAGTTCCCGGCGAAAGACCAGCCGGGAGCATCGCAGTAGTGATTTTCTCACTGTTCATCGGCATGCCTGCGGGGAGGGATGATCATGGTGTTCAGTCAGGACAAGCCGATTGGCAACAAGGTTCCTGCATTCGGCAGTCTACTACCTGAGCTGATTGTCAGAACAATGCGGCTTCTCGGCAGTCTGCTGATGGTCATCACGATCAGTAGCTGCGCCGCCAATAGTGCCTTTCGTACAGCACCGTCGGGACAGACGCCCTGCGTCAGCCGCTCAGCAGTGGATTGCAGCGAATCAAGCTATTTTCTGCTGGCTGAGGATGCGTCAGTGGACTATGAGATTCCCATGGGCATCATCGAATTCGATGATCAGGGGGCCTTGCATGATCGTGCCCGCAAGGATGCACTCATGGGGCAGCTCAGGAATCTCGCTTCGGAATCGGATTTGCTGATTGCCGTATTTGCACACGGCTGGAAGAACAATGCCCAATACAATAACGGGAATCTGCGGGATTTCAAGAGATTCCTGCAACGTCTGGCAGTGGCGGATCGAGTGGCCTGCCAGGCTGCCAGTTGTGCGAGCCGTCGTGTGGTCGGGGTGTATCTTGGCTGGCGCGGTCTGTCTGCGACCTGGGAACCCTTTCGTAGTCTCTCATTCTGGAACCGCAAGAAACGTGCGCACCGTGTCGGGCAGGATGGTGTGACGGAGATTCTGGGCGAGCTCAGAAAGATAGACGCCAGTACCACGAACAGCAAGCTGGTACTGATCGGGCACAGTTTTGGTGGAGGCCTTGTCTACACCGCAACGCAGCAGATATTGCAACGTGACATGGCCTTTCCTCGACAAGGCAGCATCAGCCGCACGCTGGCGGATCTGATCGTGCTGGTCAATCCGGCTTTCGAGGCCGCGAGGATGACGGCCATACGAGAAAAGTCCGGAAAACTCCAGTTTGGACAATCGCAGCGGCCGATACTGGCCATTCTCACATCGCGTACGGACGTTGCCACGCGCCTGGCTTTTCCGGTCGGTCGCATATTGTCCAATCTGTTCACTGACTACAATCCGGCCAGACCTGATCAGGGAAAACTCAATCGAACGGCAATTGGTCACTACGAACCGTATCAGACACATCGTTTGTATCTTGGCCCTCCGTCGAAAACTCGACAGAAGGGGCAGGATCTCGGCTTCGGGGCAGCCCTGTGCAGCTGGAGAGAATTTCAAAGCGGTACCAGCGATCAGTGGGACCTGCAGAACGGTCTTGTGCTCGAACGTAATGCCGAGATGTCGGTGGATGGGCAGCGCAACAATCCGTATTTCAATGTCACTGTCGCAGACGAAGTGATCTCCGGACACAATCAGATCTGGAGCGATGAGTTTCTGGTCTTCATGTATCGCTTCATTGCCGTTCAGGATGCGAGAGGTTGCAGATGAGCCGACTTTCCCAAGTCCGTACTGTCAGCAGTCGGAGCAGAAAACACACCCTGTCTCTATGTAGTCTCGCATTGTGCACGTTGATGTATGCAACGTTGAATTTCGTGCAAGCCGCTGGGGCAGACGAAGAACAGGGCATCACGCCAACGGCAACCATTCCGGTTGACAATGCCGGGGAATGTGGAAGCCCGTCCCCGTGGTGCAACACGTTCTACTTCGGACTGCAACTCATGCCGGACTACGATGGTGAGGACGGAACGTACAGTGGCCTTGACGAACAGGCCTTGTTCGCACACTTCAATTTCGAGTCAATCCGGAAGAACGAGCGTACCGACAGCTTCGGGTTCGATGTGAGACTGCATCAGAGTGGTGCAGTGTCAGTGGAAAATACCGATACCTCGGGAAGCTCCACACCCGGTCGTTTCAATGAAGTCGCCGATACACTGGATCTGTCAGGCTACTATATTCGGACATTATCCGAGGAATCAACGTTACTGTTCAACGATGAAGACATCGCCATCGGCAGCAGAAGTGGTAGTCGCTATGGCTGGAAGTTTGTTGGTGGTGGTCGTACTCGCGAATCATCCGTTGAGAACGAAGATACGTTGTCGACCTATTTCGCGACCGGTTTTACCTACGCCTATTACAAATCTGTCCCTGATTATTTCGTGAAAGAGGACACGGGAGAGACAAGCTATTTCACCAGTTCGCCCGATGGGGAGTTCGACTTCGGCTTTGCCTATTACGAGGACTGGGCAGGTCGTCGTCAGGATATGACAGATCTGGAGGATTGGCGCGTCGTATTCCGGGGAGTCTATCAACTCCGGCAGCAATGGTTCCTTGGCGTACTGGCCAATGGCGGGAAAGGGCCGGATGAGGTCTCAGTATTTTTCGGTGCTCGTAAATCGGTTTCGGATCTGCTGAAATTCATGGGCTTGGGTGATTGACTGTACTTTCTATCTGTCGACTTCATCAACGTTCAGTGATATTCATGATCGGTGTCATTCGCGACTTGAGATGAGAATGTATGGATATGACGATTCGGGAGCGTATCGAGCAACAGATCTTCGGGAGCAAGGAAGGGCGCCGGTTTACCCAGGACTCGCCAATACTGACAGACGTTTGGATTGCATTCGCTCAATCTCTCGGAGCATCCCAGGATCTCATCATTCTGCCTCATCGAGATGACAGTGCTGGAAACATCGCTGAGCAGATCAATCAGGATCTCGCGGATCTGCGTAAATACAGGTGCTCCATTGGTGGTATTGGCGACCAGAAGAAAAGAGACCAGGCCGGGATAGCCCATCTGCCCGGTGTGATTGCAGCACGTCTGTATTTTGACGAAGTACTCTGGTTGGTTCTGCCACATACGCGTTGGTGGCGAGAGAGAGTGCTGGACTACATCGAATCGATACCCGATGACAGCGACTATGTTCTGTATCGACACTTCCCGGGGCCGAAGAACGAGCAGGCGCGTGAGAAGCTGAAGAGGCTGATCATCGCCGATATCGTGAGGGTGGAATCCCGGCCGACAAACAGTGCCTACAAGAGCCGGGACAAGCACTGGCCAGCACCGGACCTGGTCTGGACCGTTCGCCTGATCGGCTACATCGCCGCGATGGGTATGAAAGGGGTCAGCGAAGATCTCACGAACGAGCAGATTGTCGATGCCTTTCTGGACCTGTTCGCAGACTATCCACTGACAGCTACAGCAATCACCTCTGATAGCGGTAGCCGCGTGTGGCGAGTATCACGTAATCGAGATGCCTTGCCAGCGGTCAATCGTTCCAACGTCGCCTGCAAGGCCGATGCAGCACGCTTGTTGTTCAATGTCTCTTGCAAGAATATCGTCTGGGCCATCGCAGACAGTGGTATCGACTCCAGGCATCCTGCCTTTCATGATTGGCGCTCAGGCACTTGTCAGTCTCGCATTGTTGAAACCTACGATTTCAGCAAACTGAGAAAGGCGCTGCGCCTCGACAGAGACAAAAAGGAACGCAAAGAGCTGGATTCTCGGGCGCTGGATGGTCTGAAGGCTGCTAACAAGGCGTTTGAAGGCAACGAGCAGGCAACGGATGCAGCCGTGCTGGAAAAGCAGAATGAGATCGAGAAGGAACTGAAGATAAAGGCCAGGAAAACCGTCGATGAACTGCTCGCGCGATTGCGCAACGGCCTGGACGTGGATTGGGCACTGTTATTACCCTTCGTGCAGGTGGACAACCCGGCGGATGATCCGCCCGCTCTGGATCATGGGACTCACGTTGCCGGTATTCTGGCGGCTGACTGGCCAATCGTGGATGGTGAGGCGGTGTCTCCCGGCCATTGTCGACCGGGAGACAATCCTCACAAGTTGCTGGATCAGACGATTCCGCGAGAGATGACCGGGATGTGCCCCGATATCCGGCTCATCGACCTGCGGGTACTGGGCAAGGACAATTCTTCCGATGAATTCGAAGTGATAGCGGCTCTGCAGCTGGTTCGATACCTCAACACACGTGCTGGCCATATTCACGTGCATGGGGTCAACCTGAGTCTGTCCATCGAACATGATGTCGTCAACTATGCCTGCGGACGTACGCCCATCTGCGACGAGTGTGACCAGTTGGCCGCAAATGGGACGGTCGTTGTGGCAGCGGCAGGCAATGGCGGGCATCAGCTATTCAGTCTCGCCTCTGGAGCTGCCGTACCCGGGTACAGCTGTGTATCCATCACCGACCCCGGCAACGCCAATGGTGCGATCACGGTTGGTGCAACCCATCGTTACCGACCGCATGAGTACGGTGTCAGCTATTTTTCCAGCCGAGGCCCCACCGGGGATGGGCGCAGCAAACCGGATCTGGTGGCGCCGGGTGAGAAGATACGTTCCTGTGTTGGTGATGATGGCGATGAGCGCAAGGACGGCACCAGTATGGCGGCCCCCCATGTCAGTGGCGCCGCAGCCATGCTGATGGCCCGTCACTCTGAATTGATAGGCCAGCCTCAGCGAGTGAAGGAAGCTCTGTGCAATACGGCGACAGATCTGGGTCGTGAACGCTACTTTCAGGGGGCCGGAATGCTCGACGTCCTGCGAGCCCTTCAATCGATCTAAAGCAAGCAGTCAGGCGGAGGAATCATGTTCGAACTGGAGGTACTACCCGCACGCCACGGAGACTGTTTGCTGCTTCACTATGGGGATGCTGCAACACCGTTGACCATGCTCATTGATGGTGGACCGTCGAAAGTCTTCAAGAGCGTTCTTCGCAAACGCATCAGGCAATTGATCAGCGAGCGTTCCCTGACGGCTCCCTTTTTTCTTGAGCGCATCATGGTCAGTCACATGGATCAGGATCATATCAAGGGCATTCTGGACATGCTCTTTGAATGTGATGACGCCAAAGCGGATCACCAAGTGTCATTGGTGGAGGTCAAGGGGCTTTGGCACAACAGTTTCAGCGATGTGATCGGCGGGCAGTCCAGACAGGATGACGTCGAGAATGAGGCTGTAAGCGTGGCCAGTGTCGGCAGAGACGAACACTCATTACCGCTGCATCGGCCGGCGCAAGTGGTGCTGCAGAGTGTAGGGGAGGGCAGGAAGCTGCGAGATCTGGCCAAGAAGCAACACATTCCGATCAACCAGGAATTTCAGGGTGGCCTGGTGGTGGAGTTACCCGAGGCCCTTGCGCACCATAATCTGTCCATGCGTTTTCTCTGTCCCGGACGACAGGAGCTGGATGACCTGCGCGAGGAATGGGATGAACAGGTGCGCATCCTGCTGGACAAGGAAGCAGACAAGGTGGTTCGTGAAACGGCTGCCGCCCGACTGGACAGGTCAGTGTTCAATCTGGCAAGTATGGTGGTTCTGGTCGAGGCCGAAGGACACCGACTTCTGTTGACCGGTGATGCGAGGGGAGACCACATCACAGAGGCTCTCGTGCGGGCCGATTTGCTGGTTGATGGTGTCATGGAGGTCGATATTCTGAAGATGCCGCACCATGGCAGTGACCGCAATGTGAGTGTGGATTTCTTTCGAACAGTGCGCGCCAGGCACTACGTGTTTTCAGGTGACGGGCGACACGAAAACCCCAGTGTCGAAACACTGGAAATGCTGTTTGACGCGCGTCCCGAGGGGGATGCCTATCGCATCCACTGGACTTATCCGATCGACGACTGGAAGTCGGATTACCCGAAGACACGGCTCCAAGAGGTTCTGGCACACGCTGTTGAAAGACAAGTGCCTTTCACGACTACCGTGATTGAGCCAGGGAAATCGATACGGTGGAAAGAGTAGAGAGCTTGCTCTGACAGGCACCAGGTTAAAATCGGCAACGGTCAGATCATGTCGAGACTTCTACAAACTACTGGCAGTTCAAGACGCCTTCAAATCGACGGCGGTCGTCGTCAGCTATCACTGAACACATCATTTATACCATCATTGCTTCAAATGTAAATATCCCATACCTCAAACATCCAGAACAAATCAAATTCCCACCAGACGTTATCCACCAAGGGGAAGGGATATTGGTATGCATTCACAGCAAGGTTCGATATTGCATCCCTGCACATATCAACCGTTCTTCAAGAACCGAAATACAGATGCCTCCAGAGAGTCGGCCATCGCGTTCATTCTCCCAGCTGCATTTTCAATGCTGGACGCGTACTTTCGGTTCTCGATAGCAGAGCGTGACACCTTGCTGATGGCATCATCGATGATGACGTTTCCTTCTGCAGTTGCGCAGACTGACTGATCGATACTTTCGGTTATTACCTTTTGCTGTTCTATGGCAGTAGTGATACTGGTCTGAATCGTACTTATTTCGCTGATTATCTGATTGATGTCACTGATGGCATCAGAGTCTGCGTGCGCCCGTCCAGGCACGTTGCCTTTTCTCGTCGCACTCCACGTGCGTCTTCCGATTCCTTCGTTCATCCTTTCGTATCAGTTCGTTTCAGGATGATTGTGAGATGGAAAGATGGCGTTTGAAATCAGGTTGATTACTTCCGTTTATTCTTGTTTCAAAGGCCATTCCAGAACTTTCGTCGAGCAACCGAGGAGCTTGTCTCTCACGACAGTCGGCTGACCGTGCTTAGGTTTAGTGGATACTTTTCGGCGTATTTGCAAAGCTGTACCTATCGGTTTTCTGGTGTTATCCACCGCAGTACGTCAGGCATTGGAATACGGACAAAGTCGAAGTGCAGGAACAACGTCTGCCTGGTTCCCTGCGCTGATCGTCTCACCACAAGAGAAGTTCACTGGAGGTTCACTGTATGAAACGCGCATATTACAAACGTGATCGTCGTATTGAAATCGAAGTTCTCGACGAAGTTGCTGCCATCAAGGTCGATGCTGATGAGTCTCGCTCTCCTGCCATGTCGGCCTCTGCGCTGGGAGAGTCTGCTGCATCGATAGTGTCCGAAAGTATCGGTGATCAAAACGACAAAACCATGGAAGCATTCGAAAAAGCCAATTGGGTTTTCGTCAAACCCGATGAAAGGACAAGGGCGGCAATGGCCATGTCGGCGGTGCCGGAGCGCTCTGAGTCGTCAGGATTGGTTGTAAAGCGCAATGATGGCACCCTTGCCATTGTGACGCGGCGTTTGACGCTACAACTCGACCCGGCGCTATCCCAGGCTGAGGCTGAAGCTGTGCTCAGCGAACAGAAACTGGCTATCGTCAACAAGCTGGGTTTTGCCCCGAACCTGTATGAAGTCATTGCATCCGGGCATGACGATGCACTTGCTGCCTCTGAGGACTTGCACAGCGATGCAAGGTTTGTTTTCGCCGAACCGTCGCTGATTGTCCATATACCACAACGGGGTATGCCTGCGAGTGCGGAGTATCACGCCGCGCCCGCCCGGGCAACGCCTAGTGATCCGGATTTTGGAGATCAATGGCAGTGGAGTAACGACGGGGCCGCTGGAGGCGTCGTTGGTGCCGATGTCAGTGCCGAGGAAGCCTGGACGCATACTTTCGGGGCTGGTGTTCGTGTTGCCGTAATCGACAATGGCTTCGATGCCGATCATGAAGATCTTGCAGCGGGTGTGTTACCGGAATCGGCTTACTATACCGGGGCTGGTGTTTTCAATCAGGGGACCGCAGGCATGCCCGGTAGTGGTCATGGCACCTTCTGCGCCGGTATGGTTGGTGCGAGACGCGAGAACGGCAGAGGTGGTGTCGGTGCGGCTCCTGATTGCGGACTGATACTAATTGCCTGCCTGGGTGATCAGGTGGGTACGCAGACAACTCTCGCACGCGCAGTTGCCTACGCCATTGACCCCAGCACGGAGAATCCTGCCGCGGACCCGAATGATGCAGCTGACATCCTGGTCTCGAGTCTGGGCCCCAATATTGCAACCTGGGAACTCGAAACCGTTCTGGAACTCGCCCTTGACGGTGCACCCAATGGACGTCAGGGGCTGGGTCTGCCGATATTCTGGGCAGCATCCAACGGAAACAATGTGGACGTCACGGAAGATGAGGTGGTCTCGCATCCCAATGTCATTGCCGTGGTTCGCTCTGACCGCAACGATCTTGAAGACAATGCTGCGCGAGGCAGTACGGTAGAACTGATTGCACCAGGCGTTGATGTCTATAGTACAACTACCGGTGACGCCTATACAACCGGTACGGGTACCAGTTATGCAGCGCCCTGCGCAGCAGGCTGTGCCGCTCTGGCCTTGTCTGCCAATACATCGCTGACAGGAGCAGAACTACGACAGGTCATGCGTGATTCCGCGGACCAGATTGGTGGAGTTGTCTATGATGCAACGGGGCATAATGATGACTATGGTTTCGGTCGAGTCAATGCCTTTGCTGCCGTCCAACTAGCCGCCTTGAGAGTCACTCTGGAAACCACCCATGTCGTCTTCAACGACATTCCCGAAGGGGAGCTGACGGCTCGGGCGGTGGTGTGGGAATGCTCTGGCGTGGAAGACATACGCTTTGATGTGATCAACGGCCCGACCGGTCCTTTCGGCTTGTTGCTGGGCGGTACTCTCATCGTGAACTCTCCCGGGATCAACGGGGCGGCCAAGGCGCAGCTGTGGTTGAGCCATACCGGTACTACGGCCGGTGACACCGCCAGCGGATCGGTTACCGTGCGCTGTGTGCAGACCGGGGAAGAATGGGTGGTCGGCATCAGTGCCAACACGATCGCCCGACCCAGTGTGGCGGTGGCCCTGGTGCTGGACAAATCCGGGTCGATGAGCTCGGATGCCGGTGACGGGCGTACCCGGGTTCAGGTGCTGCGCGAGGCGGCTGAGATCTTTGTCAGTGTCAGCAAGCCGAACACCGGTATTGGTATCGTGGCGTTTGATCATGATGCACAGAGTGTCAT
>CANMQI010000002.1 GCA_947499955.1 uncultured Granulosicoccus sp. | reverse complement strand
AACCCCGTTCAGCCGAGCCGCCTATCTTAACGCGACTTTTTCAAAACAGGGAAATTATTTACCATCAATTTCCTGCCCTGACCCGCTCCAACCGATTCAACCCGAGGGCTGTCTCTGCGCTGCTGCGAGGAAGCGAATTCTACGGACTTGCAGGGAAAAAACAACAGGGTTGAGCAAATAAATTTCCAAAAACTCAAACCTGCTCCCGTGATGATCTGGAACATATCTTCCAGACCCGCTGCGCCGCCCCTTGCAGGACTCAAGTTAACGTCCGTCTGACGCAAATCTTTAGGCCCTGACGGGGATGAAAAGAACAAAAGGTGCGACACCAATCACATGAACAGCAGATTCAGCGAAGACAGACCTGCGCCCAACAACAAACTCCGCATCAGTCGTTGCCTGCAACGCAGCTGCCCCTTCAACCGAGCAGAGCAATCCGACTCAGACCAGGGACACCTTTGCAACTCGACGCTTGCCGACCTGGAGCACCATCTCGGAACCCGACTGCAATAACTGACGACCATCATCAACCCGTTCGCCATCAATGCGAACCGCGCCTTGCTTGATCATGCGATGACTCTCCGACGTGCTCTCGGTCAGACCCGCATCAACCAGAACATTGGCCAACGGCCGCCCCTCGCTACCCGCTTCCACATCGACCGCCTTGATGTCTTCCGGCAACTGCCCCTGCTGGAACCGTTTGATGAAGGCATCCCTGGCCAATTCTCCCGCACCGGCACCATGATAAGTGTCGACAATTTCGATGCCCAATTCGAATTTGACATCCCTCGGGTTCCTGCCTTCCTCGACAGCCTGCTTGAGTTTGTCGATATCGGCATTGGGGCGTGCACTGAGCAATTCGAAGTAGCGCCACATGATGCTGTCGGGAATAGACATGAGCTTGCCGAACATGTCATCGGCCTCATCATCGACACCCACATAGTTATTCAGAGACTTCGACATCTTCTGCACACCATCGAGCCCTTCGAGCAGCGGCATGGTGATGACGATCTGTGGCGATTGACCATTACCCTTCTGCAGCTCGCGCCCCATCAACAGATTGAACTTCTGATCGGTACCACCCAGCTCAACATCGCACTTCAGGGCAACGGAGTCATAACCCTGCACCATGGGGTACAGGAATTCATGCAGGGCGATGGGCTGCTGCTCTCGGTAGCGCTTGGCAAAGTCGTCTCTTTCGAGCATGCGCGCCAGTGTCTGACGAGAAGCCAGTCGTATCAGGTCGCTGGCCGACATGGGTTCGAACCATTCCGCGTTGAAGCGCACTTCCGTCTTTTGCTCGTCGAGGATCTTGTACACCTGCTCCTTGTATGTCTGCGCATTTTCCAGCACGGCGGCATCATCCAGAGCCGGCCGGGTGACACTCTTGCCGCTCGGGTCACCGATGCGACCGGTGAAATCCCCGATCAGGAAAATGACCTGATGGCCCAGCTGCTGAAACTGGCGCATCTTGTTCAGTAATACGGTATGCCCGAGGTGCAAATCGGGCGCAGTTGGATCGAATCCTGCTTTGATACGCAATGGTCGACCTTCTTTCAACCGCTCACGCAACTCGCTTTCCACCAGCACCTCATCGGTACCCCTCGAAATCAGAGCGATCTGTTCGTCGATATCGCGACTGTTAATGGATTTCTCGGACGGCATGACTGATGAATTGCTCCACGTGGTGAGCCAGGGGACTGGCAAGGTGATTAGAGAAAATCGAATTCGGTTACTGGACGCAACCTTGGTTGACATTCACTTTTTCTACAATTGCTCTACACTTGATAAAGCGCTGACGATTGTAATTGCGACTATAAACGAAAACAGGCGTTATTCATTCACAATCCAAATTCTACGAACGGACACTCGCGTTGACTACTAGAAACGCTCACTACCGTCCGCACTGTGTGGACTTCTCACCCGGCGCGTTCAACGGCACCGGTGAAACCCGGACTGACACCTCGCGCGGCTCTGCCGCTGACGCGGCCAAGTCATCGCGTGGCAGATCGAAAGGTGCTCATCGCAGCTCTTCGGCAACGCCTGTGCGAACGGGTGCTGTCAGAATCAATTCGACCGTGACTCGCGTCGAACCCAGTCCCTACCTGAGCCAGCGGACCAAACTCTATACTGCTCTGGCGGTGGTTATCGGTGGCATTGTCTGGACGACGGTCGAGACCGAGACGACGAACAACAACCCTGCTCAGGCAGTGGTGCGGGCCAGCATGCCGGCGCCGACCTTCTTTTTCGATGACGCTGTCGATGCGCTGAGCGCGCACTTCTCCAAAGAGAAGGATCAGGCCACACCTGTGCTGCCCATGCCGCTGGCAGCCAATACCAGCGAGCAGGTCGCGATCACCCGCCCGGCCACGGTTGCCGCGGCAACCGAACAAAGCCTGACGGCCTCTGACACGGTAATCGATCCGCTGCAGCCACTCATGGAAGCAACGGACACGGGCTTCACGAAGACGATCTCCCCGATGGTTGACCACCCTGCCCTGGCGGCAGTTCGTGACGATGTCGACACGGCTGATAAAGCCAGCACCATTGTCGTCGCTGTGGCTCCTGGCAATACCTTGTCGGGCATCCTCAACAACCATGGCGTGAAGATCGACCAGATGCCGAGATTGCTGACTGACGATACCGTCAAACAGTATCTGTCCAATCTCAAGATAGGGCAGGAACTGGAGATTCATCAGCTACCCGACGGTGCCTTTCAAAGCCTGACCACCCGGGTGGGCAATGACAGACGAATCACCATCAATCGCACAGACAATGATTTTGAAGTGGCATCGATCGACCTGCCATTGGAAAAGGAACGTGTGGTGACCTCCGGCACTATCCAGCAATCACTCTATCTCGCTGCCCAGCAAGCCGACCTGAAACAGTCCACCATCATGGAACTGGCTGACATCTTTCAGTGGGAACTGGATTTCGCCAAGGATATCCGCAAGGGCGATCAGTTCAGCCTGGTCTATGACCGGCTGTACCGGGAAGGTCGCTATATCGGTGATGGCGATATCCTGGCTGCCGAGTTCATTCGCGGCGGCAAGACCCATCGCGCCATTCGCTTCACGACCGATGATGGCACCACGGGTTACTACTCTCCTGACGGCAAGTCCAAGCGACGTACCTTCATGCGCCATCCGGTTGACGTAGTCAGAATCACGTCACATTTCAACCCCAACCGTCTGCATCCGGTACTGCATCAGATTCGCGCACATCGCGGTGTCGATTACGGATCACCGATCGGATCACCCATCTACGCGACGGCTGACGGAAAAGTGGCCTACTCTGGTGTGAAAGGCGCCTATGGCAACACGGTCGTGCTGCAACACGGCAAGAAATTCAGCACGCTGTACGCGCATATGTCGAAGATCGCCGAGAAATCGAAATCCGGCACACGCGTCAAGCAAGGTGATGTGATTGGCTACGTCGGCAAGACCGGTCGTGTCACAGGCGCGCATCTTCATTATGAATTCCGCGTCAACAACAAGCAGATCGACCCACTGAAAGTCGAATTGCCGGCGGCTCAACCCATTGACAGCAAATACCTGCCTGAACTCAAGGCGCTGTCTGATGAGATGACGGCGCAGATGCGAAGTGTTCTGCCGGCAGCCGATCAGCAGGTCGCCTCGGCCAGCACGGTTGTCACCCATTCCACGACCCCTGCCAATCAGCCATGAAAAAACCCCGTGAACTGGCCGGCTTCAAGGCCGACAGTTCACGGGGCTGCTCAGTCCCGGACCATTCTGGTCCGATCAGATAGATATTGCTGGCTTACACTGAGAAAGACGAGCCACAACCACAGGTTGTGGTGGCATTAGGGTTACGAATCACGAACTGCGAACCTTCCAGGCCTTCGGTATAGTCGATTTCGGCACCCGTCAGGTACTGAAAACTCATGGGGTCGATCAGCAGTTTCACACCTTCCTTCTTCACTTCCGTGTCACCTTCATTGATGACTTCGTCGAAAGTGAAACCGTACTGAAACCCACTGCAACCGCCGCCAGATACGAATACTCGCAACATGAGATCGGGATTTCCCTCTTCCACGATCAGCTCCTTGACTTTCAATGCCGCCGCCTCGGTAAATACCAGAGGGTCGGGCATCTCGAAGTCGTCAAAATTGACTTCAGCACTCATTGGAAATTCCTCTCATTCTCATTGCTAGGCAGTTTACTTGACCTAGCATTTTAGTCAACTATTGTTCATCAATCGAAGCCGATCTCAGCCCAGCGGAATCGCTGCAATTGAGGCTTGAGGCGCTTGCCTTCCGGCAAGATCCATATTTCGACGTAATCGGGGTTGATGGTAGTGATGTTCTCTACCTTAACCAAGAGCGTCTGGAAAAAACGAAGATCAAACTGCGCAACCTTGACGACATCGTCACTCAGAGCTGATGCCAGAAGCTCTTCTGCCTGCTGTTCCCCGCCCTGACTTTCAGGCGACACAGCCGGTGTCAGCACCCCGCGATCACCATCGCTCAGTATCCAGCGCTGCTCATGCCCGTCCCGACCGGAAAACAGAGTCAGACCGATAGCGCCGGACGCCCGATCACGGCCGCGAGTCTGTACCAGCGTGATCGCCAGTAGATCCGGTCCTGAACGTGTACGGCTGATGGCGTCCACCCGGATACCACGCTCGTTCTCGACGCCCTCGATACGGCGGTACAGGGATAGCTCTGCCTCGTCATCGATCGATTGCTTCAGACTGACATCCAGCTCTTCCTGCAAGCTCGCTGCTCGAGCTTCCACGATTTCCAGAGTCAGATCCTGTTGCCGGATCTCGGATTCAAGCGTATCGATCAAGGCTTGCAAGCGCAGCTGTTCCTGCTCGGCACCGATCTGCAGCTCTTGCAGCTGCTCCCGCGACAGGTCTTCTGCCTGCTCATTACCCAGCAACCAGGCGGCCGGTATGCTCAGGGCCAGAGTCACAAACACGAAGGCCTTGCCGGGTATACGTGAAATCATCGAAAACCCCGGTTCAGTATCCCGTTCAGGGCATCAGCGCCGGTTGCTGCAGACCGCGGGTTTCTGGCAAACCGAGCATGAGGTTCATGTTCTGTACAGCCTGACCAGCAGCGCCTTTCACCAGATTGTCTTCGACAGCCAGCACCACCGCCGTATTCCTGCCCTGCGGTTGATGAACCGCCAGACGACACATATTGGTTCCTCTTACGGAACGGGTTTCCGGATGTGCGCCCGCTGGCATGACATCGACAAAGGGCTCATCCTTGAAGCGTTCTTCGAAAAGCGCCTGCAGGTCTACCTCTTGCGTGAGGCGCGCATACAGCGTGGCGTGAATTCCTCTGATGATCGGCAGCAGATGCGGGGTGAATGTCAGACTCACAGCCTTGCTGCTCATGGTGGCCAGACCCTGTTCGATCTCCGGCAGATGCCGGTGCCCGGCGACACCGTAAGCGCGAAAACTATCGGCAGCCTCTGCCAGCAGATTGGATACCGATGCCCCTCGACCAGCCCCTGTGATGCCCGACTTGGCATCGGCAATCAGGGATTCGGTATCCACGATGCCTGCCTCGAGCAGCGGCAGAAACCCCAACTGCACAGTAGTGGGGTAACACCCCGGATTGGCAACCAGCATGGCATCTCGAATGAGTGCACGGTTCATTTCCGGGAGGCCATAGGCAGCTCGCTCCACCCACTCGGGGCTGGCGTGCTTCATACCGTACCACTGCTCCCAGACGGCGAAGTCCTTCAAGCGAAAATCGGCTGAAAGATCGACAACACGCGTCCCCTTCTCCAGCAGCGCCGGCGCCTGTTTCATGGCCGTGCCGTTGGGGGTTGCGAAAAACACCAGATCGCAAGCGGCGTCGACGACATCGTCAGGATCTGAAAACAGCAGGTCGACATGACCACGCAAGCTCGGGAACAGCGCATCGACCCGGCTGCCCGCCTGCGCGCGCGAGCTGATGAACACGATCTCGATGTCGTCGCGAACGGACAGCAACCTCAGTAGTTCCACCCCGGTATAGCCTGAACCACCAATGATCCCGATTCGCATGTGCGTTACTGTTCCCTGCCTTCAATGTTGACCAAGCGCGAACTGCGCTGCATAGCGATCAATTATTGCACAGTCGCGCGGACCCGGAATCACTCGTACATGATCCGGGCCCGCACAGCACTAGCGCGCAGGAGTCGGGTTGGCCAGATCATCCCAGGGTGCGGCATAGACCTGCTTGCCGCGGATATAGAAGACCGAATCATTGACCATGACGGCACGATCATCGGCGTAGCTGTTGTAATACTGACCGCTCTGTTCGGACGACTCGACCACCATGGCGCCCCGGGAAGTGATTCCCGCATCGGCCCCGGTTCGAATCTCGAAGCCGTGCAAACCCGAATAGTTCCAGCCATGATAGGTAGACGCTTCATAACCGGTGGGCGAACTACTGGGAGAGGCCTGACCGTTGACATCGATACCGAAACTGACACGAGTCGGGTGATTGTCATTGGCAGCCTGCACCGCAATGGCCCGGTGATCGCCGAGTGCGCGTGATTCGGTACCCCTCTGACCGACCAGCACCGATTGCACTTCTGTCGGAGCCGCCGGATTGCTGACATTGAACAGCGACAACTTCACGCCCTGAACCAGAGCCCCGCGTCCGTCACCGGGTTCGCCGGGCGTCGCCACGGCATCCTTGCCGATGCCCAACAGATAATCCTCACTGATCGGATGCAGGTAATCGCTGTAACCGTCAATCTGCAACTCTCCGGCAATTGCCGGTTTCAGCGGGTTCTCCAGATCGATGATATACAGCGGGTCGGTTTGCCGGAAAGTCACCAGATAGGCTCGATCACCCAGGAATCGCGAGGCGTAGAGTTGCTCGCCGGGTTTGCCGATGAAGCCGGGTTGCTCCTCATTGGGCAGGCTCGCCACATTGCTCAGGGTCGCATTGCCATCTGACTGCAACACACTCAGCAGAATGGGGCTTTCATCGAGTCCCTGCCGATCATTGAATGTCGCCACTCGCAGATAACCGTCCTTTTCACTCATGCGAAACGGCTTGCGCAGCGGATTCCAGCCCAGGTGTCCCTGGACAGTACCGGACCCGGCGTAGCTCAGCTGGCCCGATTCGATATCGAACTGATGCACGTCTGTGTCCACGCGTGGGTCGTGCCAGTCGACGTCCTCGGGAAAATCGCCATCGCTGACACTGACTGACCCACCATTCTCTGCCACCGGACCTGTCGAATAATCATATTGCGTGGTTGCCAGAAAAACGGCTTGCGGCGAGGCGTACAGCGTTTCGGTAGCGCCCAGGTAGCACTCGTTATCCGTGAACTGCCAGGTTTCCAGGTCGAACACCGATAACGTGATGATATCGGGTGAATAATAGTCGTCGCTGCTGGCCGAATCCGAGACGAAACAGCTTGCCGGATCGATCAAGGGTGTTCGGCTCGCCGCGCCATTGAGGCTGTATTGCGGCAAGAGCTCCTCTGCAGAGGCAGAGTTGACGACTTGTCGCCATTGATCGGCACCTACCTGATATGGGTCGACGTCTGGTATCTGAGGATAGAATCGCGACGCCAGAAACAGATATTTGCCGATTCTCCGACTGGAGATGATCTGCCCATCCAGATTTAGCGTGTCGGACACTGATGCATTTGCGGCGTCGGTGACATCGACCTTCGTGACGAGGCTGTCGCGACCACCGAACATCGCAGGCTCCGACCAATAAGCCCAGAAATTGTTACCAGAGGCACTCAGAATGGCCTGTGACTGGCCGTCCTTTTCATAGAGATAGAAGCCTTCTGCATAGCGACCCTCGAAGGATAGTGGCACATCGCGCAGGCTACTGGCATCCGGTGTATCGGCATCCAGCTGCAGTATGCGCAAGGTCGGGACAGCGGGTTCGTATGAGCCGCCGGGCTCTTCATCCGGCACGCCGTCCCCACCCTCTGCAACCGCGTCGGCCGGGCCGTAATAATAGCTCTCACCACGATCCAGCACGTAGAGTCGGTCACCATTCGCATTGACCTTCACCCAATCCTGTTCGTCCACCCCCTGCTCCTGCACATTGGTCGAGGTGACATCATTGCCGCCGGAAGAGTCATCACTACCGCTTTCAGCCCCGGTGTCGCCACCAGTATCCGTAGAGTCGGATTCGCCGCTCATCGGGGGGGAGTTCTGATCACCTGATGAGGCGTCCGTTTCCTCGGAATAACCATGGTAGGACCTGTTCTGGGCGATCAGACCTTCTCGCACCGCGCTCAGAAAGGCCTCTCCATTGCCCAAGGTCCGCAATTTTCGATCACCATCCAGACCGTCGCCACCGGGTGTGTTCCCATCAGAACTGCAGGCTGCCAGCAATACGGCGCTGACAAGGCCGGCAACCGCCGAGATTCGTGGATTCATAAGCTTCCCCCTGAGGCCAACAATTGGGATTAATATCCCAATAATACCTGTGTAGCGGTCAAAGGCAAGCCCGAATCAAGGCAAACAGGTGCCACGTCAGGTTTTCGCTCAAGCGATAGTGAGGTCCGGCAGCAGCAACCCGGCGGCCTTGATGGCGTCGTGAAGCTGTGTTTCGTCGTATGGTTTGGACAGAAAGCGAACAACGCCCAGGCTTTCTGCCAGATGCCGATTGGTTTCGTCATCTCGACTGCTGATGACAATGACGGGTGGGCAGGCATCGGCGTAACGCCTGCGAATCTGCCGCAGGAAGCCCAGTCCATCGAGGCGTGGCATGTCCAGATCGAGGAGAATCAGGTCTGGCAGGGCGGAGGCCATGCTCTCCAGCGCTTCGACGCCATCACGGCTTTGCCGCACGGCAATGCCGGCTTGCTGCAGCCTGTTGTCCGTGGCGACCCGCATGGTCAGGGAATCATCGATGACCAGAGCCACTGGCCGTTTCGAGCTGCGGGCACGCCTGACCGGACTGCGAGTTTCCAGCCGTGGCTGTTCGACCATGCGGTTCAGGTCCAGTATCAGAACCTGGCGGCCATCAGACAGAACGCTGCCGCCCGAGTAACACTTCAGGCTGGCCATCTGCGGACCCAGAGCCTGAGTGACCAATTCACGATAGCCGATGACCCGGTCCACTTCCAGCGCCAGACTCTGACCATTGACACTGACCAGGACCGCTGCCCGCTCAGCCCCTTCAAGGCTAGACTCGGCATCACCCGCCAGCGCAGCATGCGGCGCTATCAGCCACGACAATTTGACCGGGCGATATCGCTTGGGTGTATCCACCCGGGTACCCGGCGTGTTCACGGATTCCACCTGATTGACCGGCATGGCAAACAGCACGCCCTCCTCTTCCACCAGTACGACCTGGTTGACAACGATTCGCTGTGGAATACGCAAACTCACGCGCGTCCCCTCACCGGGTGTGGTGGCGATCTGTACCTGTCCCCCCATCTGACGCAGGCTTGCATCGACCGCGGCCAGTCCCAGGCCATGACCGCCCACCGGGGTGGGCGATGCAATCCGCGTGAAACCGGAACGGAACAGCGTGGCCTGCAATTGCTCATGAGTTTCGATCGGCGCCTCACCACTGTGCTGCAGAATTCTGTTCAGCTCATCCTTGTCGACACCACGTCCATCGTCACGAACATCGATGACCAGATCCGTACCATCGACGCTGGCAAACAGACTGACCGTGCCGATTGCCGGCTTGCCGGCCTTGAGGCGCTCGCTTTCTAGTTCGATCCCGTGCACGATGCAGTTGCGTACCAGATGTTCCAGAGGGGCCTGCAATTGCCTGAACAGCGCCCTGTCGAGCGTCAACTCCCCACCTTCTATCTGGATGCGCGCACGACTACCCAGTGTGTCAGCAGCATCCTGGACCGCCTGAGCGAGCCGTTCTTCAATCGCGTCGATGCGAACCAGCCGGGTGCGAATCAGGCTTTGCTGAAGACTGGCAGCGGCCCGCGAGCAGTGCTGCTGCTCCCGCTCGGCTCGGTATAATGCAAGTCGCATACTCTCATGGGCTGCGTCCAGATCGGCCAGTATCTCGTCCATGGCCGGCGTATGACGAAGCTGCTCAGGTGTCGGCAAGGCACGCCAGCGGGCTGCAGTGGTTTCGATATCCTGGCAGACTTCGCGCAGGCTGCCCAGCTCATGGTTCAGGCGCGCCTGATTGACCGTCACATCCGTGGCCAGATCCAGCAAGCCTTCAAAGGCTTCATCGCTGACCAGCAAGGCGTCCGAGGATTGTGCCGAGGCGAGCGAGGGCTCGACAGTGGCACCGGTCTCCACCACGCTTGCCTCTGCAGAGATCTGAAAGACAAGGTTGCTCAAGGTGGCGAAGCCGGATTTCAGAACCGCCTGTGCCTCGGAACCCTGCGTACTGGCTTGTAACTGTCGTTCCAGCGAATGCGCATGCTCGGCAATACTCGAGCGCCCGGCCATTCGCGCGCTCCCCTTGAGTGTGTGCAGCACTGCCAGAGCGCCTTCGATGCTGTCGCCGTCCGGGGACGGGCTGTTCACGATCTGACGCAGGCGATCCAGCAGTTCGCTGGATTCTTCCGCAAAGACATCATTGAGCGAGCGCACGCTGGAGGACATGAGCGGACCGCGCGATTGCGTGTCACTACCCGGGATGACCTTCGCCATGAACCCCGGTAGACGGGCCTCGATTTCCACGATCTCTGCCGTGACAGGCTCGCCGGTCGCCAGACTGTGCAAACGCGCTCGCAACGCTCTGAGCAACTCGCGAATGTAACGTGTTTCGGTGGCGTCGAAGGAGGTGCCATCGCGCTGTCGGGTCAATGCCACTCGCTGCAACGGCTGCAGGATGGCAGTAATTCCGGTTGCACCCACGGTCTGTGCACTGCCAGCCATCGTATGCAATGCACGCAGCATCTGTTCGGTTGGCAGGCGCAGCGACAGATCGGAACTGGGCTGCAGTGCCGAGCTTACTGCAGACTCCAGATCGTCCAGATGACCCAGACACTCGAAATGAAAAACGTGTTCGAGCGTGTTGTCCAGCGCAGAATGGATGGAGTCATCGAGCGTATCGAACAACAGATCGTCATCCACGTTGAGTGTCAGCCCTCCGGTATCGTGCAGATCAAACGGTTCTGCAACGTTGTCCAGCCGGGTCAGCAATTGCTCGAACCCTCGAATGCTCTCGCCCTGACTGAGCCACTGGTCGATCAATTGGGGAATGACGCCATGCACTTCATCCAGCATGGCCAGCTGCTCCGACTCCAGCACCTGCTGCATCACGGGACCTCGTTCAAACCAGTCACTGGCAGAAGAGGCCAGTTGCACAATGGCAGGCGAAGCCCCCTGTCTTGACTGCTTCAGGAATGACCCGAGTGCCTGACCGATTGCCGACAGAGAGCTTCTCGACGGCTGCGTTCTGTAGTGCAACAGGGCCTCGCCCAGAGCGTCCCAACAGGGCAACAAGCGGAACACGCTGCGCTCGGCATCCTTGTCATGAGTCACCGCATGTGACAGCTGCGGGCTTTCACCCAGCAGATTGCAGGCATTGAGCAGCGCCTCCTCGGCATCGACCAGCAGCACGCCGGCCGATGCCTGTGGCTGCAGGACACAGCCGAGGTAGTAGTCCATGGAAACCAGCAAGGTGGCTATCTCTTCATGCACAGCCCGCATCGAGCGGTTTTCATGCAGTGAAGCCTGCCGCCCCCCCTGCACCTGCAGATGAGTCAGCACATCAACCAGCCCCCGCAACAAGGGAGTGATTTCCGGCAGGGGCAGGATCTGCAGCGCCAGATCCGTCTGTTCCAGTCGCCTGGCAACTGCCTGACATTCGTCCGCTGTCAACGGCTGCGCCCTGAGCATGAGCGTCAGAGAATCGGCAACTTCGTGCAGACTGCCTCGCGCCTCACGCAGACAGGCATCGACGGCCATGTCGACATAGACCTTCTCACTCTGATCATTGACCTGAATGCCCGCCGAGGTACTTCGCCTGATGCTGTCTCTGGCGTTCTGGTCAAGCAAGGAATCCAGTGTCAGCAATGATTCTGCAAGACGCAGACGACGCGCCAACGGAGACTCGGCGGCACTGCTGTCATTGGCTGACTCACGCACGGCGCGGTGAACGGAGGGATTGTCTTCCGGGGCGTCTGCGGACTGGCCTGTATCGCCGGCTGCACTCTCATCCAGAGAGTTCAGATCCGTGTTGATCGACTGCAGACAGGACAGGGCCTGCGTGGCCCCCATGAGTGTCAGTACCGGTTCGAGTTGTCGCAATCGGACGCGCAGCCGGATGAGCCTGGGCTGATGCCCATTGCTCTCATCCGGCGCGCTTTCCAACCACTGGCGCAATTCATGGGTTTCTGCTGCCAGACTGTTTCTGATGGCGCGTGACAGGTGATAACCGACACCGATGGTTGGTGTGAGATGGCTCTGGTTGGCACGTGCTGCCTGCCTGATGCGATCCAGCCGAAAACGCCTGCGCAGAACGACTGCGGCAGGTTCCTCGGACTCGGTCTGAGCCACGTAGTACAGAAAGTTGCGCAGCAGATCACCGGGCAGAAGATCCTCTGGCCCCACAACGGTTACGCTTCGATGCAGACTACGCTCCAGCTGGGCGTACAGACTGCGCAATGCAGGTCCGTCCTTGAGCTGTTCATCGGCTGCGGCGCGCGCCACCAATGATGCGGACTGGAAGAGCGGCAGCAGAATGTCCAGATACAGCCTGGATTCGCAGAAATCTGCCAGAGCATCGATTTCGTCAGCAACCAGCCTCAGCTTGTGTCCGCGCAGATCGTCATCATCCGCGTTCTTCCACCAATCCAGCAGCCGCTGGGCCAGGCCTGCATGCGCGGCACTGGCACGATCCATCCATGCCTGCCGTTGTGAAGCCCAGTCACCGCCTGACGAGTCATCATCGTCAGCTCCGCCGGCACTGACCGATCGGGGCTCCGGCAACTCGATACCTGCCGCCAACACCAAGGTGTCCGACAACAATGCCTCATTGCGACAGGCCCGACTGTCATTGACCAGTGGCAGAAGCGGCAGGGCGCTGTCAATCGTGACATCCCCCTGTAACAGGGTGACATGTTCGCTCAGCTGAGCGCTGGCCAGCAGCAACACCCTGGCCAGTTTTCCCTGATCAGCCAACTGACCCTGTTCATCAGCTGCCAGCAACGCCAGCAGTTCCTCGGCAACATAGACGGCGGCACTCTTGTCGAGCAATACCAGTGTGTTGCGGAATCGCTTCAGGTCATCGCACAGCAGTTGCCTGGCGGATGCCTCGTGATTCTCCAGAAATACCGGTACGTGCAAGGCGAAGTCGTCGCTTTGTACCTGCAGATGGGCCAAGGCCTCTTGTGAGAAATCGGGCGCAGACATGGAATCCTCAGAGACGCTGTCGTCATCGGATTCATCCATGAATGGCGGCCCGTTCAGCAGCCCGCCGGGCCTGACTGGCCCTGACAGCCGAGGATTCGCCTGCATTGCCCTCAGTGGTGCCCTGCTCGGCAGCCGGCCTTATCGGCAGCTGAAAATCAGCCAGACTCTGTCGTAACTCGCTGGCCAACTCTTCCAGTTCACTCAGGGAATCGGCATTGGTGGCCACAGCATCGTCTGTCTGGCGCGTGATGCGGTTGATCACGTCCATGTTCTCGGACAGGGTACGCACCAGCGCGGTCTGCGCGGTGGTGCGCTCCGCCAGAGT
This sequence comes from uncultured Granulosicoccus sp., assembly GCA_947499955.1. Taxonomy (GTDB): domain Bacteria; phylum Pseudomonadota; class Gammaproteobacteria; order Granulosicoccales; family Granulosicoccaceae; genus Granulosicoccus. Next base: position 508,105 of record CANMQI010000002.1, on the reverse strand, counting down.
GCTGGCCCGTTGCCGGAGTGTGTCTGCATCCTGGCGAATGGCGTGCAGTGAGCTTGTTGCCTTTTCCGTCTGGGAAACGCCGGCGGCCAGTTCTACACTGGTAAATTCCATGGACTGAACCGTATCAGAAGCGTCCTGGGCAATGGTGCTGGTCAGTGTATCTATGTCCCGGGTGGCCTGGCCCAGCACTTCGGCCAATTGAGCCACCTCATCGGACAAGCGCCCCAGGTCAGCCGCTGCATCACCTGGCGAACTTGCGCGTGATCCTGCCGAGGCTCGAATGGTCGTATTCAGTGCCAGCAGGTCGGTGCGTCTGGCCACTTCCCGAATGATGCCGACGCGCTCGTTGATTGCCGCCACGTTTTCCACCAGTCGGTGCATCAGGCGGGTCGTGACATCCGCCTCGTTACGAATGGAAAACAGCCGATTGAGACTGATTGCCAACGCCTCTCCCCCCTGCTCTGCCTGGGCGACCGTTGCCTGGGCGGTCGTCGAGGTATCGGCCGCATCACTGGAAATTTCCGCCATGGCTCCACCCAGGATGGACAGGTAGTTGGAGGAGCGAAGGGTTTCGGCAGATTGTTCGGCGCAGGCCATGGACACCGATTCTGCTGATTCTCTGGAACGCGTGACCGCGTTCTGGATTTGCTCCGAGGTATGTCCCATGGTGCCGACAAGCCAGCGCAATTCGCTGATCGAATAATTGAAGGCCTCGGCCAGTGAACCCGTCAAGTTGTTGCTGACCGTTGCCCGAACGCGCAGATCGCCACTGGCCAGCGGCGCTATTTCATCCATCAACCGGAGCACTGCGGCCTGTTCATGGGTATCGGAGAGCAGACTCTGGCTCGCCTCCTGACGTACCGCACGGCGCATCGACACCAGTAACCAGCAGAACAGCAGCAGACTGAGCATGGCAAGGCCCAGGCTCCAGTAAGCCGCATTGCGCATTGCCGGTACCGGCATGCGCAGGCGCGTCATGAGGCGATCGGTTGCGACCAGCTCACTGCCTTCCACCGAGCCATCCTGCACAGCCTCCCAGGCCACTTGCAGCTCAGCCATACGTTCACTGGCCAGAGCGGATGTTCGAGCCAGTCCCATCAGGGATACCAGCAAGGCCAGCATTGACAGTATCAGCAGAATGAAAGGCACGGACAGCTTCCTTTCACGTGATGTGTAGGCAACAGCAGACATCAATAATCGGTTTCCGCAATATTGAGAAAAACAGGAGACTGCAGTAGAGCGGCAATATCCAGCAGTCGATGAACACGATCCTGCTGTACCACCGCTCGCGTTGACAGCGCCAGGTTTGCGTCACTGAAAAATGCCATTTCCTCCTTGTCAAACGGCACCTCACTCAAAGGCGTGGAACTCAGACCGAACACCGCATCGACCTGCAGACCACTCATGCCGACGGAATCTGTCAGTTCCAGCGTATGTCCCGTGGATGAACGACGACCCGCAAAAGCCCCCAGGTCGGTCACCGGCAGCAGCTTGCCATGCGCAACACCAAGCCCACAGAACCAGCGCTGAGTACCAGACACCGGTTGCACGCGCAGCTGCTCATGAACGGTCTTGATCAATTCGGCAGGTGCTGCCAGCGGCAAACCGCCGGCCTCGAACAACAGGTGTCGTATGGCCACGAGGCGTCAGGCGTCACTGGTTTCAGCGGGCTCATCAGCCGTGCTGGCGGTCGACACCGGCACCTCATCAGCCAGCATGGGAGCCGAGATATGCCGCCGCACCACAGCCTTCAGGCTCTCGGCGGTGAACGGCTTGGACAGATGAGCATCACTACCGACAACCCGACCCCGTGCCTTGTCGAACAGGCCATCCTTGCTGGAGAGCATGACAACCGGAATTTGCCGGTAATCGGCATTGTTCTTGATCAGCGCGCAAGTCTGATAACCGTCCAGACGCGGCATCATGATGTCGGCCAGAACCAGCGCCGGCCGATGCTCGACCACCAGTGCCAACGCTTCGAAACCATCCGCTGCCGTGATCACCCTGTAACCTTCGGACTCGAGGTACCCACGTGCCGACTGACGAACCGTCTTGCTGTCATCAACCAGTAGAACGGTACGCCCCGTCATGTCGTCTGCCGTTTCAGCGGTCCTGTGCCCATTGTCCGAATGTTTCATGCTGAGGCCCTTGTCGGCGCTGCCATGTACGCTATCAAGGGTATCCGATTAGAGACCTCAGCGTCACGCGATACGGACGATAAACCCGCACGGCCATTAGTCCATGCGATACTTGGAACATCGATTAGCCTGTATCAGAAGCACTCTTATGAGCATTACTCTTGGTGTCGTGATGGACCCGATCGAATCGATCACTCCTTACAAGGACACGACGCTGGCCATGATGCTGGCCGCCCAGGCCCGTGGCTGGAACGTTCACAGTATCGACCAGAAGGACATGTACCTGGATCAGGGTCGAGCCTTCGCCCGTCGACGCAAGGTGCAGGTGTATGACGACAATCAGCACTGGTTCGATGCAGAGGAACCCATGGATGCACCGCTCTCGGAGCACGATATCATCCTGATGCGCAAGGACCCTCCCTTCGACATGGACTTCATCTACACCACCTATATTCTGGAGCGAGCGGCCACCGAGGGTGTCTATGTCAGCAACCGCCCCGGCTCACTGCGTGACGTCAATGAAAAGCTCTATACCTCCTGGTTCAGCGAATTCTGCCCGCCCACACTGGTCACCACCAGTTCCGAGCGACTCAAGGGGTTCATCAGACATCACGGGGATGCCATCATCAAGCCGCTCGACGGCATGGGCGGTGCCGGTATCTTCAGGCTGACTCCCGATGATCCGAACATCAACATCATTCTCGAGCACTCCACCTTGAACGATACCCGTCAGATCATGGCACAGCGTTATGTGCCCGAGATCAAGGACGGCGACAAGCGTGTCCTGGTGGTCAATGGCGAGGCCGTGCCCTACGCTCTGGCACGTATCCCTGCACAGGGAGAAACTCGTGGCAACCTGGCGGCCGGTGGTCGTGGTGTCCCGGTCCCCATCGGTGACAAGGAGCGACGCATCGTTGACGCAGTATCACCCTACCTGCTGGAGCGTGGCCTGTTGTTCGTCGGACTGGACGTCATCGGCAGTTATCTGACCGAAATAAACGTAACCAGTCCCACCTGTGTGCGAGAACTGGACGCATTCATGCATGCACAAGACGCTGGAGAGACACAGACCAACGAATATGTGCCCGGAATTGCTGACAACTATCTGGACGCCGTGGAGGCGGCAATGAATCATTCATGAGCGAACATGCCGTTCCCGTTACCAGGCATCACCCTGATGTTCTGACCATTGCACTGTTCATTGCGGCAACAGTGCATGCCATCGTGTTGCTGGGTGTCAGTTTCAATCCGTTTCTGGATGAAATGCGCACCCCCCCTTCGCTGGAAGTCATCCTGGTAGAGCAAGCCAACAGCGACAAGCCAGATGAGGCATCGTATCTGTCGACATTCTCGCAAGATGGCGGAGGTGACTCCGAGGAAAACGCTCGCCCCTCCTCCCCCTTTGCCAGCTCGATGGATGTCGATTCTGACGGCCTCGCCTCCACCCCTATCCTGAAAAGCGCGCCCAGACCCAGCGAAGAGAGCGCCGAGGAAGTGGTGACTGCGGTATTTTCCGAAGACGCCGTCAAGACCCAAGAGACCAGCGAGAACAACGAGAAGTCCGACGCGGCCGAGGATTCCGTCGTGGTGGAACAGAATATGGACATTGCCCGTCTGGCCGCTGAAATCGAACGCCAGCAACAGGAATTCGCCAAGCGTCCGAAGAAGAAACACATCAATGCGCGGACCACTGAAACCGCTGCGGCCAGTTACATGCATACCTGGGTCAAGCAGGTGGAGCGTGTCGGCAACCTGAATTACCCGGACGCCGCCCGTCGCAACAAGATGACCGGCTCTCTGATACTCATTGTGGGTATCTACAAGAATGGCGACATAGAAAGTGTTACCGTTGACGAATCTTCCGGCCACAAGGTGCTGGACGATGCTGCCGTTCGAATCGTGGAAATGGCAGCACCGTTCGAAGCCATGACAGGCTCACTGGCCGAAGAGACCGATATCCTGTATATCGTAAGGACCTGGGAATTCGAGAGCAGTTCGGTTCGCAGCTACTGACAACACGCAACGGGGCACTTGGCCAGCTGATGAATCTGACGCATCATTTCCTGTTGTCCATGCCTCAGATGCACGATACGGATTTCCGCGATTCGGTCGTCTACGTTCTGGATCACGGCGAGCACGGTGCATTCGGCGTCATCATCAACCAGATTCTGGGCATGAGCCTGGACGATGTGTTTTCGCAAATGGCCATTCGCTGTGACGATAACGCCATCAGGGAACAGGATGTCATGCGCGGCGGTCCGGTCGATGAAGGTCACGGCCTGGTATTGCACCCACCCGGCCCGAGCTTCGAACTGACACGCAACTTCGACTCGGGTGTATCCCTGTCCAGTTCCCGTGACATTCTCGAATCACTCGCCAGAGGTGGGGAGCCACAGACCTACCTTGCTCTGCTCGGGCATTCCGGCTGGGCTCCCGGGCAGCTGGAGATGGAAATCGCCTCGAACGCCTGGCTCACCTCACCGGCCGATCCGGACATCATTTTCCACACACCTCTGGCCGACAGGCGACAGGCCGTAGGCCAGCTGTTGGGTATTGATGTCGCCCAGATCGTCGGACAATCAGGGCATGCCTGAAGAGCTTTCCACCACCGGGCAAACTCCTCCCGCCAGTACGACTGTCGGCACCTGCCTGTGTTTCGATTACGGCAGCAAACGCATCGGCACGGCAATCGGCGAGGCACAGTTGCAAAGCAGTCGCCCGTTGGACGTGGTCACCAATACCAATGGCACGCCCGACTGGAGCGCCATCGATTCGCTGGTGGAGCAATGGCGACCAACCGATCTGGTTGTCGGCTGGCCGCTGAGCGAAGACGGCGAAGAACAGGCCATCACCCACCACGTGCGCGGTTTCATCAAGCGACTGAAGAGGCGTTTCGGATTGCCGGTACACCTGTGTGATGAGCGTTTCAGCTCGATGGCCGCGCAGGAAGTCATTCGTCAGCAACGGCGCAGCGGTCAACGACGTCGCAAGACTCGCCATGGAGATGTCGACAAGGTCGCCGCCGCCCTTATACTTGAGTCCTGGTTCAGCTTGAGAGAATAAGTCAGTGACAGAATTGCCCAGTACCCTGTATGACACTCCCACCGTCACCGGCTGGCTTGATGACATGGTTGAACCATTGATCACCCTGATCGGCAATGACGCTTCCACCGCTCTGATCGGTATTCGTCGAGGTGGCGTGGATGTCGGTCGCTATCTGCTGGAGAAACTGATGCTTGCCGGCGCCCCGGTGCATGACGAACTGGGCGAATTGAATATTGCCTTCTATCGGGACGACTTCAGCTCGGTCGGACTCCACCCGGTGGTCGGCCCCTCTCAGGTTCCGTTCGATGTCGATAACCGGCATATCGTGTTGATCGACGATGTGCTGGGTACCGGTCGAACCGTCCGGGCAGCGATGAACGAGATATTCGACTATGGGCGACCGGCGAGAATATCGCTCGCGGTCCTCGTACAACGCGATGGTCACGAATTGCCCATTCGCGCTGACGTTACAGGGCAGCTCATGCAGGTTCAGCCCAACCAGTACATCGATCTGGATGCCGGCAAGATGCAACTCAACGTGGGTCAAAAAGCATGAGCCTGCCGGATCCGCAATTCAATGCGCAGGGAAAACTGCACCATTTCATCGATCTTGATGGGCTGGATCGCAGCCTGCTCACGCAGATCCTCGATACCGCCGAGGGTTTCGCAGGCGTGGGCGACCGAACCGTCAAGAAGGTCCCCCTGCTGCGTGGCAAGACGGTAGCCAATCTGTTCTTCGAGAACAGCACGCGTACGCGAACCGCCTTCGAACTGGCCGCCAAGCGTCTGAGCGCCGACATCCTGAATGTCGACCTGGTGACCTCTTCCACCAAGAAGGGGGAATCCCTGCTCGATACCCTGCATGTTCTCGAAGCCCTGCAGTGCGACATGTTCATCGTGCGCCATGGCGACTCGGGTGCAGCTCACTTCATTGCCCGACATGTCTCCCCCGGCATCAACATCATCAACGGCGGAGATGGCCAACACTCACACCCCACTCAGGGCATGCTCGACATGTTCACGATACGTCGACACAAGGGTGACTTTGCCAATCTGTGCGTGGTGATCATCGGCGACATTCGCCATTCACGCGTGGCACGCTCGGACATATCGGCGCTGGTCAAACTGGGTACCGGCGAGATTCGGGTGGTGGGTCCGCGCACACTGATACCGGCTGATGTGGAGTCCCTCGGTGTGACGGTCTTTCCGACACTGGACAAGGCCCTGGTAGGCGCCGATGTGGTCATGGGGCTGCGCCTGCAGAAGGAACGCATGCTCAGTGCGACCGTCCCCAGCAGCAGCGAGTTCTATCGGACTTACGGCCTCTCTCCGGAACGACTGGCGCTGGCAAAACCCGACGCACTGGTCATGCACCCCGGACCTACCAACCGAGGTGTGGAGATTGCCGGCAGTGTGGCCGATGGTGCCCAGTCCGTCATTCTCGAACAGGTGACCTATGGCATTGCCGTTCGCATGGCGGTGATGTCCATCGTGATGGGCAACGCCGAGAGTCTGCGACATTCGGAGGCAGTGACATGAATACCGCCACTCGATCCATCGTGATTCGCAATGTGCGCCTGCCCGGCGACACGACACCACACCTGATCGTCATCCGTGACGGGGTAGTGGAGAGTATCAGCCAGTCATCCAACGGACAGGCAGAGAGTTCGGCCGACAGTGTCGAGATCAATGCTGGCGGTCTGACCGCGCTACCCGGCATGGTCGACCTGTACACGCGGCTGCGCGAGCCTGGCCTGACACGCAAGGGCACGATAGCCAGAGAAACCCGGGCTGCGCTGGCGGCCGGCTTCACCTGTGTACTGTGTGCACCTGACACCCATCCCAGTATCGACAGCGTGGCAACCGTCGAGCTGGTGCAACATCGAGCAGAAGTCGCCAACGGTGCCAGGGTCATTCCCATGGCGGCTCTGACTGCCGGTTTGCAAGGTGAACAACTGAGTGAACTGGCCACCTTGCAATCTGCCGGATGCCCGGTAGCCGGCCAGGCGGATCACCCGCTGGAGAGCACGACCGTGCTGTACAGCGCGATGGAATATGCCGCCTCATTCAACATGCCGCTTTTCATGACGCCACGGGATGCACAACTGGGTGCCAGCGGATGCGCGCATGCCGGAGCCATGGCGACGCGTCTGGGTCTACCGGGCATTCCGGTAGCCGCGGAGACCGTGGCCCTGGCCCGACTGCTGGAACTGTGCAGTGAAACCGGCTGCCGCCTGCACATCTCCAGAATCAGCTCTGCCCGCGCCGTACAGATGGTGGCAGCGGCCAAGCAACAGGCACTGCCCGTGAGCTGTGATGTGGGACTGCACCACCTGTTCTTCACTGACGAACATCTGTCAGGCTATGATTCCGTTTTCCACAGTGCGGTGCCGTTTCGCAGCCACGATGACCGCGAAGCACTGCGCCAGGGTCTGATCGACGGTGTCATCGATGCCATCTGCAGTGATCATGCGCCCCATGACAAGGACGCAAGTCTGGCACCATTCCCGGCCACCGAACCGGGACTTGCAGCGTATCAATGGGCCATTCCCTTGATTCTGCAATTGCCGGAAATACTCGATCTGCCCTTGCAGCAGGTCATCGGCAAACTCAGTGATGCGCCACGCAGGATCATCGATGGCAGCGCGGAGACGGGCCTCAAGGTCGGTGCAGCAGCAGACTTCTTCCTGCTATCGGAGGATTACGCTCTGCAACAGAGGATCGAGGAATCCACACTGTCAGGTCGCAACCACCCGCTGAACATTCATGGCGCCGCAGATCTGGGACTGCGCCCCTTGCGCGGCAGGATCAGCCATGTCTTCAGCAATGGGCAGATGCATATCCCGGGCGAGGACCAGCCTTCCACCGACACCGCTGACAGCTCAACTGCCAGCCCCCAGTAGCTTCGCAACTCGAGACTGCAACTCCGGCACCAACTCCTGTTCAAACCAGGGGTTGGTCTTCAGCCAGCGGTTGTTGCGAGGACTCGGGTGCGGCATGGGTACGACATATGGCCAACTGTCTCGCCACCGCCTGACAGCCTCGGTGACCGACACCGTCTTGCCGGGCAAGTGATAGTGCATGGCGTATTGCCCGATCACCAGCGTCATCTGCAGATTGTCCAGATGAGCCAGCAGGCTTGCACGCCATTGCGGCGCGCATTCGGGTCTCGGCGGCAAGTCACCTGACTTTCCGGTACCCGGATAGCAGAACCCCATGGGCAGAATGCTCACCTTTTCCGGGTCGTGGAAGCTCTCTCGAGACACCCCCATCCAGTGGCGCAGGCGTTCACCGCTGGCATCATCAAAGGGGATGCCCGATTCATGAACCTTCCTGCCAGGCGCCTGCCCGGCAAGCAGAATACGAGCCCCGGCGCCCAGCTGGATAACAGGCCTCGGGCCCAGAGGCAAGTGCTCGGCGCAGATCGTACAGCGGCGTACCTGCCTGAGCAGTGTCGGCAATTCAGTCATGGCACGTCGCAGCTCCTGATTCTGTCGGCTCCAGGCATGACACCAGTGAACGGTGCCAGAGGACTTCCCATCGAGACGCTCAAGGTATCATGGGATTCACCATCGACGCGCAATACTCACCATGCCAGCCCCCGGTAGACAACTGTTTCTGATACTACTTCTGTGGGGAGCCGGACTGGGAGCTGCCGGACAATTCGCCAAGTTCAGCGTCGTCCTGCCAGAGGTCGCTGCGCTGTACCCCGGTCGAGGGGCGACCCTTGGATTTCTGGTCTCCCTGGTGAGTTGCGTGGGTGTGATACTCGGACTGATCGCCGGTGTCATGCTGAACCGAATCGGGGCAAGACGCACACTGCTCTATTCGTTGCTGCTGGGCGCTGCCGTCTCCCTGTTCCAGACCTTGCTGCCGCCCTTCCCGGTCATTCTGGCATCCCGGGTCCTGGAAGGACTGTCGCACCTGGGTATCGTGGTAGCCGCTCCCACCTTGATCAGCACTCTGGCCTCGACACGCTTCCGCTCTCTGGCAATGTCGCTCTGGGGGACCTTCTTCGGGGTGGCGTTTGCATTGACAGCCTGGCTTGGCTTACCGCTGGTTCGCGACTATGGCGTCGACGCCCTGTTTCTGCTTCACGCCATACACATGGCACTGATGGCCTGCCTGCTCGCAGCCTTGTTGCCAGCATCGGCGAATTCGTCAACAGAGGCGAATGCGGACACGCAGCGACACCCATTTCGTGATTATCTGCCTCGCCACCGACAAGCCTATGGCTCGCCCTTCATTGCCGCACCGTCTTGTGGGTGGCTGTTCTATGCAGCCACCTTTGTCGCACTGCTCACCGTCTTGCCTACACTGATACCCGCCGATGAACGCGCCGTGGTGGCCGGCATCATGCCGCTGGCCTCCATCGCCGTATCCATGACGCTTGGCGTCTGTTTGCTCAGAGTGATGACAGCGGTCCAGGTGGTGACTCTGGGGTTTGTCCTCGCCATGTTGCTGGCCGCGCTGTTCGTCATGCTGCCGACGACTGCCTGGATTCCGATCGCACTGACTGGATCACTCGGACTGGTTCAGGGCGCCAGCTATGCAGCCATTCCACAGCTCAATACGTCAGTGGCCGATCAGGCCATCGCCTACGGCACCATGGCCCAGACTGGCAATATGGGCAACATCATCGGCACCCCACTGCTACTGGCAGTGCTCGGCGCTGCGGACCTGCCAATCATGATGGCGACGGTTGTCTGCCTGTATCTGGTGGCTATTGTCTTGCAGCTACTGCTGGGCAGGGCGAGGGCCAGACGGCTGTCAATCGACAAGGGATGCGTCCAGCAGACACCTTGAGCCTGCCATGGCTGCCAGGTCTCAGGAGGTTTCGCCCTTGAGCAGTTCGAAGCCGATGTCCTCCACCAGCGCCACCGGTTCATTGTTCACACGCTTGATCAGATTCTGCGCGGCGAGTTTGCCGACCTTGAGTCGTCGCACATTCGTGGTGGTCAATTGCGACGGCAGAATCGAACCCACATCCAGGCCACCAAATCCGGCGATGGCCACATCTCCGGGAATCTTGACGCCCTTCTGCTGACAGAACATCAGGCCGCCCACGGCCATGTTGTCATCCAGATAATAGAGCACGCGCAGGTCCGGTTCGGCCGACAGCAACTGCTCGGTTCCGTAGTATCCGGCGTAGAACGAGGAGCGGTCCTTGAGTAGCAATGTCTGCACTTTCTGGCCATAGCCCTTCTCGAAACCGTCCAGCCTGTCGGCTCCCAGTGCATGTCCACCAACCTTGACCCCGACATAGCCTGCCTTGCCCCGGTAGCGGCTACGCAGATATTCCCCCATCTGCACACCCACCGCATGATGGTCGAGCCCGACACGCAAGGGGTCGGATCGCTTCCGAGCCTTGTCATCACGGCCCAGGTTCCAGAGCTCCACCACCGGAATGCTGAGGCTCTGCAGCAGACTGCAATTTCGCTGGCTACGCACTCTGCCAGCCACCACCAAGGCGCAGGGCCGCCATGCCAGTGCAGAATTCAACCACTGGTATTCAGCCTCATCGTCATAGCCCACCACACCCACGATGGGTTGGTAGCCCATGGAAGTCAGCTTGCTCTCCAGACCTTCGAGAATCTGGTTATAGAGCTCTCGACCGATGGTCGGCAAGGCAATGGCCACCAGGCTGGTCGCCGTATCGGACCCCAGGGCCGCGGCAATGCGGTTGGGCACATAGCCCAGGCGTTCTGCCACCGCCAGCACCTTGTCTCGTGTGGCTTCCGAGTAGCCATCGGCGCCACGCAGGACGCGCGAAGCCGTCATGCGCGAGACCTCGGCCTCCAACGCAATTTCGGTCAGTGAAACGACCTTTCCTTTTGACCCTGAGCTGCTTTTTGCCATTGACACGGTTCATCTTGTGGTTCTATTCTGCCCGTAACGTTACCGATAACGCAACCAGAATGACTGCGTCCACCGTGATTTTTTCAAGCTTCAGACAGGCCGAGACAACATGGAAGTAGAAGTCCCGCCACCTGCCCTGCCCAACGGGCTGTTCTTTCACCAGATTACCAAGCGCTTCGGCGGTACGCTGGCCCTGAACAATGTCACCATGAATGTCGGGCGAGGTGAAATCGTGGCACTGCTGGGGGAAAACGGCGCCGGCAAGTCCACACTCATCAAGATTCTCGGCGGTATTCACACGCCCGATAGTGGCACTGTGGTCATTGATCGCACGCCCTATCGACACACCCCCGGCAGCACCCAGGTACGCCAGGCAGTGGCGTTCATCCATCAGGATCTGGGGCTGATCGAATGGATGAGCATTGCCGAGAACATGGCGCTGGCTCAGGGCTATAAGCGTCGAGGCAGGCTCATCGACTGGAAGGCCTGTGAGCGGCATACGACAAAGGCGCTGCAACGTGTCGGCTGCGACTTCAGCCCCAGCATGCGGGTCAGTCGTCTGACCCGGGCGGAGAAATCCCTGGTAGCCATCGCCCGCGCGCTGGCAGTGGACTGCGATTTTCTGGTACTCGATGAACCCACCGCCAGCCTGCCGGCCAATGATGTGGAAAAGCTGTTCTCCGTGCTGCAGAATCTGCGGGACGATGGCGTCGGCATGATCTACGTGTCGCACCGGCTCGATGAGGTGTTCCAGCTATCCGATCGCGTGGTGGTACTGCGTGATGGAGAGACTGTCGGGGTCCGCTCGGTGGCGCACACGTCCCCGGAGGAGCTGGTGGACCTGATCGTCGGCAGCAAACCCAAGACCTTCGACAAACTGGCACCTACCGAACGCACCCCGCTGCTCAGTATCCGCAACCTGTGCACCGAACATACCGGCCCGATCTCGCTGGACGTCAATAACGGTGAGGTGCTGGGGCTTGTCGGTTTGCGTGGCGCTGGTCAGGAAGATATCGGCCGCTGCCTGTTTGGCACCGTCGACTTCGAAGGGGAAATCACACTGGAGGGTACGGCCTTCAAGCCTCAGTCGCCGCAGGATGCCATGCGCCGAGGGATCGGTCTGATTCCACGAGACCGCGTGGTGGAATCGGTTGCCACCGGCATGAGCATTCGCGAGAACCTCTATCTGAACCCGGGCGCACTGGGCCGTGGCCTGTTCTCGTTCATGACCCGCGGCCGGGAACGTCGCAAGGCCATCGAGGCTGGCGTGGATGTCGGCCTGCGCCCGAACAATCCCGACCTGCCTATCGATGCGCTGTCCGGAGGCAACCAGCAGAAGGTCATCGTCGGTCGTTGGCTGACCACCAATAACAAGGTGCTGATCGCCGAGGACCCGACAGCCGGTGTAGATGTCGGCGCCAAGGCCGAGATCTACACCCTGCTCAACGAAATGGTGGTGAGCGGCGTGCCGGTCATTGTCATTTCCACCGATTTCGAAGAGGTGGCCACGATCTGCAATCGCGCCATCATCTTCAACCGCGGCCTGTGCATCCAGGAGTTGCAGGGCATCCAGTTGACCACCGAAGCGCTCGTACAGGCGGCTTCGGCCAGTGATTATCAGGCACAGGCATGAACTCTATCAAGGCATCCGCACTCGAACCGACAAGGGACGAGATACAGGGCTTGTCGTTGGGCGGCAAACTGGCCCGTCTGGCACCGGTCTACGGGCTGGTGATACTGACGATCATACTGATCCTGTTGTTCACCATTCTGCTACCGGATACCTTTCCGACACTGCTGAACCTGCGCTCGATCGTGTCCGACAAGGCCATTATTGCAATCCTGTCACTGGCGGCAACCATTCCGATGGTCACTGGCAAGATAGACCTGACGGTCGGTTATGGCATCGTGCTGTGGCATATTCTGGCCATCAGCCTGCAGACTCTCGGTATCCCCTGGCCGGTCGCCTGTCTGATCGTACTGGCCATGGGTGCGCTGTCCGGTCTGCTCAATGGCCTGTTGGTGGAAGTTGCGCGTATCGACAGCTTCATCGCGACTCTGGGCACCGGCACCGTGCTGTATGCGCTGGCTCTGTGGCATTCGGGCGGACGGCAGATCGTCGCCATGCTACCCGATGGGTTCTATGCCCTGAATTCCACCTTCGTGTTCGGTCTGCCCATCACCGGCTTCTATGTACTGGCCATCGCCATTGCGCTCTGGCTGATACTGGAGTACCTGCCCATTGGTCGATACATGTATGCCATCGGTGCCAACCCGACAGCCGCCTCGCTCAATGGCATCCCTGTTCCACGCTATGTCATGGGAGCGTTCATTGCCTCCGGCACTCTGACTGCACTGGCAGGCATCCTGCTGGCCAGCAAGCTTCGCATCGGCCAGGCCAGCGTCGGTCTGGAGTACCTGCTCCCCGCACTGGTGGGCGCCTTTCTGGGCTCGACCACCATCAAACCGGGACGGGTCAATGTCTGGGGCACGTTGATCGGCGTCATCATTCTCGCCGTCGGTATCTCCGGCATCCAGCAGTTCGGAGGCTCCTTCTGGGTAGAACCCCTGTTCAATGGCGTCACCTTGCTGGTGGCTATCGGCATTGCCGGCTACGCCCAGAGAAAACGCGGCGGCGTCATCAAGACCGTGCGCAGCGCGCATCCTGCCCCCACTGGCGACACGCCATCTCCACAACCCTGAGCATCGGCGTTACGGCACACCCGGCTTGTATCCACCAGCGTGATGCAGCCGATTCCCGGTCAATCGGCAAAGACACGCAGTAGCACCACACCATCGCAGTATCACCACGAGGAAGAGAGATGAACAGAAACACCCTGCTGAAAACCACGCTGGCGGGCAGTGCCGTTGCCTGCACGCTGCTGAGCGCCTCAGTCCAGGCCGATGCCATGGATGAGGCCATGAAATTCGTCAATCTGTATGCTGCCAAGGTCGAGACCTGGGACGGCCCGACCAGCGGCCCCAAGACCCCATCCGACAAGACCATCGTGGTGTTGGCAGGTGACTTGAAGAACGGCGGCATACTGGGCGCCACCTCAGGCATGGAAGAGGCTGCCGAGCAGATCGGCTGGACAGTGCGTGTATTGGATGGTGCTGGAACCATTTCCGGTCGCACCTCGGCCATGGGACAGGCTCTGGCGTTGAAACCCGATGGCATCATCATCAACGGTTTCGACTCGAAAGAGCAGGCTCAGGGCATGCAGGCCGCGGCCGACGCCGGTATCCCCCTCGTCTCCTGGCATGCAGGCGCCGCCATCGGCCCCATGGATGATGTCGGCATTTTCGCCAATGTCACCACAGACCCCATGCTGGTCTCCGAAGCCGCTGCCAAGTGGGCATTTGCCGATGCCGATGGCAAACCGGGCGTCATCATCTTCACCGACTCCACTTATCAGATCGCCATCGACAAGGCTGACAAGATGAAGGAGGTCATCGAGGAACTGGGCGGCACCGTACTGGAATACGTCGACACCCCGATCGCCGAGACCTCTCAGCGCATGCCTCAGCTGACCACCTCGCTGCTGCAGCGATACGGCGCCAAATGGACGCACTCTCTGGCCATCAACGATCTTTATTTCGACTTCATGGGACCTTCGCTGGCCGCCGCCGGTATCAAGGGTGATGGCGCTCCGGTCAACGTGTCGGCAGGTGATGGCTCTGAATCGGCCTATCAGCGCATCCGCAGCAAGCAGTTTCAGCAAGTCACCGTCGCCGAACCTCTGACTCTGCAAGGCTGGCAGCTGGTGGACGAGATGAATCGCGCCCTGGCAGGAGAGCCCTGGTCCGGCTACGTCTCACCGTTGCATGTCGTGACCACCGACAACATCGAATTCGATGGGGGTCCGGAGAACCGTTTTGATCCGGATAATGGCTACAAGGAAGCCTATCTGAAGATCTGGAAAGGTGAATGAGCTCTGCTCTGTGCCAGCGCTCTTCGTCAGTGCTCTGAAGTAGCGTCGAACCCGTTCTGCCTCCGCGAGTGGGGCGGAGGCAGAACCTCATGACCCCGTTCAGGGGACAGCCCGATAATGGCGACAGAAATCATCTGACATACCAGATGCCCTGACGCCTTATAATGATGCTGGTTTCGATCATTGCAGGGCATACTCCACCATGGAATAGTCCTGTCCACCCGTTATCAGCCCCAGGTACCCCATGGCAACCACAGACTGCGAAAATCACGGCCCTCTTCTCTTCACCAACCGGCGTGGCACCTCGTTGATGATTGTCGCCGCTTGCCTGGAGAGTCAGTCATGAAGATTGCCTGCATCGGTGAAGTCATGATCGAGTTGTCACTGACAGGTGACAGCAAGGAGGCGCTGGTGGGCGTCGCAGGCGATACCTTCAACACCGCGGTCTATCTGAAGCGCACGGTTGACAGCCATGAGGTGTCCTACCTCACCGTGCTGGGAACCGACAGATTTTCGGATCAGATTGTCGAGCGAATTGCCGACGAACAGATTGACGTCAGCGGCATCCCACGCACCCCCGATCGAGTCCCGGGGCTCTACGCCATCACTACCGATGCCAACGGTGAACGCAGTTTCACCTACTGGCGGGATCAGGCTGCGGCTCGATTGCTGTTCAGCGAAGCGACCGGACCAACCCTTGAGGACCTGCGCGATTTCGATGTGCTCTATTACTCGGCCATCACTCTGGCCATATTGCCGCCAGAGGCGCGAGACAGATTTCTGGCACTGCTGATGGAGTTTCGCTCCATGCCCGGCAAGCAGGTCGCCTTCGATTCCAACTACCGACCGAGACTGTGGACCTCACAGGCTGAAGCACAACAGTACATTGCCGAGGCCTGGCGCCAGTGCGATATCGCCATGCCATCGATTGACGATGAAATGGACCTGTTCAACGACGTTGACGAGGATGCGGCGTTGCATCGCCTGCAACAGTACGGCCTGACGCGTGGTGCCCTGAAGCGTGGCGCCAGCGGTCCTCTGGATCTGGGCGACCCGGCCAGCTCACCGGCCTGCTCTCCTGTGGACAAGGTCGTGGACAGTACCGCCGCCGGCGACAGCTTCAACGGTGCCTATCTGGCGCGTCTACTCGATGGTGCCACACCACAGGAAGCGGCTCTGGCCGGTCATGAATGTGCCAGCCTTGTCGTACAGCATCGCGGCGCCATCGTCGATATCAAACAAGGCTGAGCCTTCCCGATGCCCGCTCGTGCGTTGATGTTCCAGGGCACTGGCTCGGATGTGGGTAAATCCACGCTGGTTGCCGGCCTGTGCCGGCTGGCAGTGCGTCGCAACCTCAAGGTGGCGCCGTTCAAGCCGCAGAACATGTCGAACAATGCGGCTGCCTGCCTTGATGGTGGGGAAATAGGCCGCGCCCAGGCACTGCAGGCACGTGCCTGTCATCTGGAACCCGAGGTCGATTTCAACCCGGTCCTGCTCAAACCGCAGAGTGACAGCACCGCGCAGGTCGTCGTGCACGGCAGGGTTCTCGATACCCTGTCCGCCAGTGCCTACATGAATGATCGCCGCCAGCACCTGATGCAGGCCGTGACGGACAGCTTCCACCGCCTGAGTGAGCAGTACGACCTTATCCTGGTGGAAGGTGCCGGTAGTGCCGCCGAGATCAACCTGCGTGAACGCGATATTGCCAATATGGGTTTTGCACAACGCCTGAACGTACCCGTCTGCCTGATAGGCGATATCGATCGCGGGGGCGTCATTGCCTCCCTTGTCGGCACCAAGGCGGTGATCAGCGCCAGCGATGCCTCGCTGATCAGCAGCTTCATCATCAATCGTTTCCGCGGCGATCCGAGATTGTTCGACGAGGGTGTCACCGCTATCGAACAGCTGACGCAGTGGCCGTGTCGGGGCGTGGTCCCCTGGCTACCCAGTGCCTTGAAGCTGCCGCAAGAGGATGCGGTGATTCTCGAACAGGGCAACACCGATGCTGCCAAGACCGATGCCATGATCCGCATTGCCGTGCCGATGCTGTCCCGTATCGCCAATTTCGATGACATGGACCCCTTGCGACTCGAACCCAATGTGGAACTGGGATTCGTACCACCCGGCAAGCCCATCCCTCGCGACATCGATGCCATCATCCTTCCCGGCACCAAATCCGCCATGGGTGATCTGGCCTTCCTGCGCGCGCAGGGTTGGGATCACGATATCATCAGCTTCGCCCGCGCAGGGGGTCGAGTCACCGGTGTCTGCGGCGGTTATCAGCTACTGGGCAAGGCGATTCATGATCCGCAGGGAATCGACGGCGCTCCCGGCAGTGCTGACGCTCTGGGTCTGCTGGATATCGACACGTTCATGCATCCGGAGAAACAGACTCGCAAGGTAAGCGGCCATTGCCCGCGAAGCCACTGCCAGCTGAGCGGTTACGAAATTCATGTGGGCACCAGCACAGGGCCGGATACCCGAACACCCATGACCGTGCTTGCCGATCATCCCGACGGTGCCACCAGCCACAACGGGCAGATCGAAGGCACCTACCTGCACGGAATCTTCGGTAATGATGACTACCGGGCGTGGTGGCTCAATGGCCTGAAATCCGGCTCGGCTGGCGCATTGAATTACGATGCGACGGTGGAACGCGAATTGGACAAACTGGCCGATGGTCTGGAAGCGGCACTGGATGTCGACGCCTTGTTTGCTGATGCCAGAGTGACTCAGTGAGTCGTTGAGCCGGACAGGGTGTTGATCACGATGACCCCCACAATGATGAAGCCGATACCCACGAGGGCAGGCAGATCCAGAGTCTGCCTGAACAGGAAATACCCCATGATGGAGATCAGCACAATGCCGGCACCAGACCAGATGGCATAGACAATACCAATCGGCATGACCTTCAATGTCAACGACAGACAGTAGAATGCCACGGCGAAGGACACTGCACAGATGACGGCAGGTAGAGGCTTCGTGAAACCCTCGGATGCCTTCAATGCAGAAGTGCCAATGACTTCAGCGACAATTGCCGCCGAGAGAAAGATCCAGTTCATACGTTCATTCAGCCAGCAAGTCACACCTGAAATCAGGCAAATCCGGGTGGATCCCATTGATCCATCATTTTCTGTCGCGCAGCATCGAGCCTTTCCGACATGAGTGCTGCAAACAGCTTGAGCAACTGATAGCCGAATGACGGGTCTTGTTCGCAACGCGCCAGAATGATACTGCCATCGAACTCCAGAACAACGGCATCTTCCAGTGCCAGCGCCTGAAAATTCCAGCGATACGGCGGTATCAACCAGGACCAGCCGAGAATCTGATCTTCCCGAAGCTTCTGAATCTGCAGCGCCGGCCCCATCAGAGCGGGTACCTGAACACTGACTTCACCACTTCGCAGTAGATAGAATTTATCGGCACTCTCTCCCTGACGAAACAGTACATCACCGGCATTCAGCTCACGGACCACCGCGGAGTCGGCCAGAAACTTCTTGCTTCGCTCATCCAGCTCGGAAAAAAAATCATGAGTCGCCAGATAGCTTTCGATCGATTGCCCAGTCATATTCAATTACCTCGAATGTGATAGTTGTATCAGTTGTCTTTCGGTGCCAGCCTGTGTCATATCCTGCAATTTCATTCAAATCCATTATTGCACAGCTGCGTTGGCGCCTTTGCCCTTGTTGCAAACAGTAATGATCCGCTACAGCGCCATATGGCCCATTCATAACCTGTTTTATCAGTGACATGGCAATGCGCAACACCTGCCAGGGCGTCGCTGAATCGGCGTTCACCGCTGTATCACAGGATCGCCGATAGACGACAATCTTTGACGTGACAGGCCTGATTTGGGTATCTTCAGGGTACTGAAGGTCAACCAACACGGCAGCCGCCGTGAAGGAGGTCGTCAAGGTGTTCTGCTTTTTGCCACTGTCTCTGCAGTTTCGGGTATCGGCATGAACAGTGATCATGCCAACGACACCGTACCCTCCCCACGTCATCTCGAGCCGCGCTCGGCACTGGAACTGCACGTGCCGGAACCGCTTGTACGCCCTGGCGGAAAACCCGATTTCTCGCATGTACCTATTCCGCCTGCCGGTGATGCACGTCGGCCAGCCGAAGATGCACCGGCTTGCGATATCCACGACCTGGCAAGAACGGTTGTCCGTGTTCTTGATGAAAACGATCGTGCGGTCGGTCCCTGGTACGGTGACACCGGCATTGACACTTGCCTGAAGGGATTGCATGCCATGATGAAGGTGCGTGCCTTCGACGATCGCATGCTGCTTGCACAGCGGCAGGGAAAATGTTCTTTCTACATTCAGTGCAAGGGTGAAGAGGCGATCGCTGTCGGTCAGCGGCTGGTACTGGAACCGGGGGACATGTGCTTTCCCACGTATCGTCAGCCCGGCCTGTTGATTGCGCAGGACTTCCCGATACTGGACCTGATGTGTCAGGTGTTTTCCAATTCGAAAGACGCCTTGCATGGGCGCCAGCTACCGGTGTTGTATTCCTCGAAAGCCTATGGCTTCTTTTCGCTATCGGGCAACCTGGGAACGCAGTTCGTGCAGGCCGTGGGATGGGCCATGGCATCAGCCATTCAAGGTAATGATCGCATTGCATCCGCCTGGATCGGAGAAGGCTCGACGGCCGAATCGGATTTTCACAGTGCGCTGGTATTTGCCTCGGTCTACCGACCTCCGGTCATTCTGAACGTCGTCAACAATCAGTGGGCCATCTCCAGTTTTCAGGGTGTTTCCGGCGGTGAGTCGGCCACCTACGCCGAACGCGCCCACGGATACGGCATTCCTTCCCTGCGAGTGGACGGCAACGATTTCCTGGCGGTGCATGCCGCCTCTCGCTGGGCCGAGCGTCGCGCACGCGCCAATCTGGGTCCGACACTCATCGAATGGCTGACCTATCGAGTCGGCCCTCACTCGACCTCTGACGACCCGAGCCAGTATCGGCCCAAGGAGGAGAACGAGGCCTGGCCTCTCGGACACCCCATTGAACGCCTGAAGAACTACCTGACAGGCGGTGGGCACTGGAGTGAAGAGCAACATGAACAGACAAGAGCCGATCTTGAACATGAAGTACGAGAGAGCGCCAGGGAAGCTGAAACCTACGGTACGCTGGACAGCGGTCCGATGCCCCGCGTCAGTGACATGTTCGAGGGCGTTTACGCCGATATGCCCGATCACCTGAAGCGGCAACGTGCCTTGCTGGGAGGTGGCTGATGGCAATGATGAGCATGGTCGAAGCCATCCGCGATGCGATTGATACTGCCATGGAAGCCGATGAACGGGTCGTTGTATTCGGTGAGGACGTCGGCTACTTCGGAGGCGTGTTCCGTTGCACGCAGGGCTTGCAGAAGAAATACGGTAAATCGCGTGTATTCGATACACCCATCAATGAAAGCGGCATCATCGGTGTGGCTATCGGCATGGCGGCCTACGGCTTGCGGCCCATCGCCGAAATCCAGTTTGCCGACTACGTCTATCCCGGCTACGATCAGATCGTGTCTGAAGCGGCCCGTCTGCGCCATCGTTCAGCGGGAGATTTCACCGCACCGCTGGTCATCCGCATGCCCTGTGGTGGTGGCATTCATGGTGGACAGACTCATAGCCAGTCACCCGAAGCGCTGTTTACCCATGTGGCGGGGCTCAAGGTCGTCATGCCATCCAACCCCATCGATGCGAAGGGCTTGCTGACGGCTGCCATTGAAGACCCGGATCCGGTCATCTTCTTCGAACCCAAGCGCCTGTATAACGGCCCGTTCGACGGCCATCACAATCGGCCACTGAAATCCTGGAAGGATCACCCCCTGGGGGATGTACCAGCGGGTCGTCATCATACCCCGCTGGGCAAGGCCTCTCTGCTCAGTGAAGGCGATGAGGTGACCGTACTGGCCTACGGCACACTGGTACATGTCGCACTGGCGGCAGTTACCGAACTGGGTATTCATGCCGACGTGCTGGATCTTCGAACGCTGCTTCCCCTGGATCTGAGCGCCATCAGGCAGTCGGTCGAGAAAACGGGTCGTTGTGTGATTGCTCACGAGGCCACCTTCACCTCGGGCTTCGGGGCCGAACTGGCAGCCCTGGTTCAGGCTGAATGCTTCTATTCGCTCGAAGCACCAATCGAGCGTATCACCGGCTGGGATACGCCCTACCCGCATGCGCAGGAATGGCACTATTTTCCCGGGCCGAAACGTCTCAAAGCGGGTATCCGCCGGGTACTGGACGGTACCATCGAGCGTGTGTCATGAGCACCCTGATCATTCGTCTGAGCGATATTGGTGAAGGTGTGACGGAGGCGGAGATCGTTGAATGGCAGGTTGACGTGGGTGATGCCGTTGAAGAGGATCAGATACTGGGCGCTGTCATGACTGACAAGGCCGCCGTTGATATTCCATCGCCGGCTGCAGGCGTGATCACCTCACTCAGCGGCCAGAGCGGCGATGTCCTGGCGGTCGGTGCCGAACTGGCCAGATTGGACACCCCTGCAGTATCTTCGACTGTCGATCAGCCGGCTCGCTCAGACGGACAGACAGCTCCAGACAATCAATCGCAGAAGACCGAAAGAACGACAGACCCGGGCAAGAAGCGGGATGACAGCAAGCCTGAGATGAACGCTACCGCTTCGCAGCCGTCAGCCTCTTCGGTTCTGGCAGCGCCCGCCGTTCGCCAACGCGCCCGGGAACGCAACATCGATCTGCGCAAGGTCGCGGCTACAGCTGCCAATGGTCGAATCAGCCATGCCGATCTTGACAATCATCTCTACGGCGCCTCTTCGGCAGTCGGTACAGCCGCTGCGACCACGGACAGCGTTGAGAGCATTGCCCTGAGCGGAATTCGCCGCACCATTGCACGCAGAATGGAACAGGCCAGCCGCCACATCCCGCACTTCAGTTATGTGGAAGAGATCGACGTGACCGAGCTGGAGAGCTTGCGTGGTGAGTTGAATGAGCAGGCAGCGCAAGCGAGGCAGGACAGCCAACAGCTTGAATCAGGACAAACCGACAATACAAATCTGTCTCCCCTGCCCTTCATCGTACTGGCAATCCTGCGCAGCCTTGAGCAGTTTCCGCAGGTCAATGCGCTGTACGATGAAGAGTCGGACACCGTTCATCGACACCACGCCCGGCACGTGGGCATCGCCACCCAGACCGATCAGGGACTGGTGGTACCGGTCATTCGTCACGCCGAGCAGCTGGGGATTCACGCCTTGTCTGCTGACATCCGGCGGCTCGCGGCTGCGGCGCGTGCAGGCCGGCTCTCACGGCAAGAGCTCAGTGGCAGCACGCTTACCGTGACCAGCCTCGGAGCCCTGGGAGGTATTGCCAGTACGCCCATCATCAACCACCCGGAAGTTGCGATCGTCGGCGTGAACCGCATCGTGCCCAGAGTCGTCATGCGACACGAGCGGATGACCAGTCGCCAGATGATGAACCTGAGTTCCTCGTTTGATCACCGGGTCATCGATGGGCATACCGCTGCGCTGTTTGTGCGGCGTATTCGTACCTACCTGGAGAGTCCGGTAACACTTTTCATGCGGGATTGAAGGAATCCGAGGCAATCCGCCACTACGCAGGAGCACTTTGCAACGGCTTGATGGATATCAATACAAACCGTCTGACAGTATTTCATAGTAATGGACAGCTGCATTCTTCGGAACTCGGAGCCTGATTCGACGTCTCGAATGGTGTGTGTAGTCCACTTCAGCAACCCTGGGAGCGAAGAACAATGGATAGCAACGCAAGAGTCGAAAAATTCATTTCTGACACAAAATCCGGCCTGGCTGGCAACAAGAAACGCTTGCCACCGGGAACCTTGCCGTTTGTCACCATCACCAGCCAGTCCGGTGCGGGAGGAAACCTTCTTGCGAAACAGCTGCTTGAGCATATTGAACAGTGCAACTCCGACAATCCGGCGTTGCAGGAATGGCGGATCTTCGACAAGAGCATGTGCCAGCTAGTGCTCACACGCGAGCATCTTGCTACTTCCATGAATGATCTGCTCGACGAAAACTATCATTCTCAGATAGCAGAATTCGTCATGGGTATCTTTGGTGATCAGGGAATGCAGAACGTGGCCTATGTCCGCCTGTCGCGCTTTCTGCGCACCGTTGCCTCTCTGGGCAAGGTCATCATCATTGGCCATGGTGGTGCCATGTCCACACATGGGCTGGCAGGTGGCAATCATCTCAGACTCGTAGCTCCGCTGCCTGCCCGGGTCGCCCGCATGGCGCCGGTTCTGAATCTGGATGAGGCGCAGACCCTGCGTGAGATCCAGCAAAGGGATCGTGACAGACGCCAACTGTGGAAAACTCACTACCACATCGATAGCGCTGACCCGGAAAACTACGACCTGGTCTGCAACACCGAAAGACTCTCGATCGATACCATCGCCGACATTCAGCTGTCACTGCTTCTCGAGCAGGTCGGGGAGAAGCAGGCTGTCACGGGCTGATCTGTCCACGATAACCACAAGCGTGTCCTTGCTGTCATCGTCAGGGCCGACCCGCCCTGCACACGTGTGTCGGATGGACGGTATCGGAGCGCAGGCAATCGGCCATACAGTGGAACAGCCATGAACAGAGGTTCAAGCAACAACAAGACGCAGGCCACGCCTCTGCCGCCGTCAGAGTACATCGCCACCATCGAGCACGCGGTGCGCAAAGCCGATGCCGAAAAACTGCTCGGCTGGTTCGAGCAGATTACCCGCTTCCCGGCCGTCATGTGGGGAAGCAGCATCATCGGCTATGGCCGTTATCACTATGTCTACGACAGTGGCCGCAGTGGCGACAGCCTGATGACCGGCTTTTCACCGCGCAAGGCCAGTCTGAGTGTCTACATCATGCCGGGCTATCACGAGCTTGACGATTACCTGCAGCGACTGGGCAAGCACAAGATCGGCAAGAGCTGCCTGTATATCAACAGACTCGACGATATCGACATGGATGTACTGGAGGAAATCGTGCGTCACGGTGTTGCCTACCTGCAGAACCACTATCAGACCTGGCCATCCTGAGTCACAAGTTTTTGTCAGACTTGTATTACTGACCAATCATCGCTCTGTATTCGAGCTGACGAAGTCCTGCAATGATTGGCGCTGCCTGCCCTGCTCATCGTGATTGTCCGGTGCCAGCCAGAGTTCGAAGGCGGTTTTCATCCGAGGCCAGTCTACGTCCAGAATCGCAAACCAGGCGGTATCGCGATTACGTCCCTTGTAGATGGTGGCCTGCCTGAAGGTTCCCTCGTAGGTGAAGCCCAGGCGCCGCGCCGCTGTCTGCGACGCAGCGTTGAGCGCATCGCATTTCCATTCATAACGTCGATAGCCCAGCTCATCGAACACGCGACGCATCATCAGGTACATCGCCTCGGTGGCGGCCCGGGTTCTCTGCAACTGCGGGGAGAAGGCGATATACCCCACTTCGATGACACCGATTGCCGGCTTGATTCTCAGGTAACTGGCAAAGCCGATCGCCTTGTCGCTGGCCTCATCGATAATGACGAAGAACAAGGGATCCTCTCCGGTACAGGCACCATCCATCCAGTCTTTCAGTTCGCTGACCGATGCGAAAGGCCCCATGGGCATGTACGTCCAGAGGCGACCGCTGGTGTCAGCGGCAAAGGCCTCATAGAGATCATCGACATGGGTGAGAATATCCAGCGGCTCGACCCGGCAGTAACGGCCTTGCATGAGGGTGCGTGCGGGTGGCTCGACCGCCTCCCAGCCCACCACATCCTCACCAATGGGTTGCTGCAGTTCATTCACTCTTGCGGACATCTCTGACTCACTCTGTTTCCTGAACAGATGCTCGACAGACATCGTCGAACATCGCCTGTCGTCACGATACCCCCAAGGGCAGGTTTCGAACAGGCAAAAACGTCACTGATCATCGACAAGGCTGACACGAGATCAAATTTATCCTAGAATGCTAATGAGAATGATTATTGTTAGTACCATTTTTCCAGAGGTGTACGCATGAACCCAGTCATCATCTCCACTGAGGCCTTGAGAAGCGCCCCTCGCGCACTTGCCCGGCCGGGTTCGATTCAAGCCACAGGTTCCAGCCGTTCGCGCTTTCAGGACCTGCCGCTACCCGCCCGACTGCTTTTGGCAGTACCCCGTGCCCGTGGCCGCACACCCAAGGCCTCCATCGCAGCGCGCTATGTACTGGACACTCTGGGCAGAATCATTGATGCCGGCTCGGAACGCCAGCACACCATCGAAGCCGTCAACCTGCTGGCGCAAATACTGCTAAACCCGGCAAACCACCTGGAACCGGCCGACTCTCACGCGTCGGAATGGCTGTCCGACACCGAGAACCTGGTGCTCTGTCTGTTGTGCAAGATTCACGGCGGACAAGCCGAAGAGGCCAGAAACCTTGCCAGACACTGCCTCGATGCGCCTTCCATAGAGCCTTTCAGCAAGGCGGCAGCGGCCGTGTGCAGTGCCGACTGTTTTCGCCGAGGTGGAAGCCATGTCTTCACGCCAAGCTGGCGCGGCATGCCCGACCACTATTGTCCGTTGGAACATCGCTCGGTCTCGTTGAGCTCTGAGCTGACTCTGGGTGAATCCGTGTTGCTCAATTCCCTGAGGCTGCGCAAGAGAACACTCTCTTACGCCGGTCTCGGCGCTCAGGTCGTGCCGATGCTGTGTCAGCATGCAGCTCTGCCCGAGCTGCAGGTCGTGGTCGATGCCCTACTGGTTGAAGCCATCCGGTACAGCGCCCAACCTGCGACCATCCAGTGTCTGTGCTGCCCTGAACTGTCCGCTGTCGAAGCGATGTATCTGGGCGCACTGGCTGAATTTTCTGCGGGCGACGCTACTCGTACACAGCGACAGCTCAGCGAGTGGTTGCCTGCCGATTCGGTCAATCGCCTGATGGCACGCCGTGAGGAATACCAGGCAATCCTGCGTCAGATTGGCACACCACTGCCCAGTCGACACTGGGACATTCGTGAACTGCGGGCGCGAGAAATGCTCCACCGGGATTGCGAACATTTCAATGAAACCCCGATGATCCACTGACAGATTCAGACCGGAACGATCCTTCGACCCCACCTCCGCCGGATACGGACATCACCATGAAACACCTGTTGACGTCTCAGCCGACTGCACCGGAAGTACCGGTCTTTCCCCTGACCCAGCATCGTCCGGAATACCGGCAGGCGCAGGCTCGAAGTGCCCGCTACAAGCTATGGGAGCTACAGACTTGCTGGCATTGCATGGTCGTTGGCACGTGCCTGACGCTTGCAGAAGTCCGGCAACAGGCAGGCAAGGCCGGACTGCCTGTGAAGAGTGCCAGTGATTACGAGGTTCATCAACTGGCGGTCGAGAACGCCGAGAACAACAAGCACCCACTCTCACAGCGCCTGCAGAAACTGCTGGAGAAGAAGTTTGCTGTCACGGTAAAGCAATTCCGCAGCGCCAGAGATGAGTCTGCATTGCTGTCGCAGTGGGACAGCGGCTGGCGCTCCGGCCAGGTGGCTGGCAGCCTGTGGGCCTTGATCACTCATCCTCTGGCGACTCGCGCCATCATTCTCGATGTCTTCGGTCAGGTGCACATGATGTCCCACCTGTCGGGCGCCAGCTCCTGCCAGGAACGCGGGCGGCTACAGGAACAGGACCGTCAGCTGGCCACACTCAACAAGGAGCTGCAGTCTCTCAAAGCACGTCATGAGCAAACCAGCGAAGCCCTGCACGAGCAGACCCGTCAGGCGGATACACTCAAGCTTGAAAACCGGAAACTGCAGGGTCAACTGCACACGTTGAATTCCCACAGACCGTCACAGGAGACGAGCGCAGCCGGCGCTCTGTCCCGACAGGCGGCCAGCGCCCTGCATGCCACCCAGCTACAGGAGAAGGTGGAAGAACTGCAGCAGGCTCTGCTCGAACAGCAAAGCGACAATCATCAGCTGCAGAGCGATGTGCAACGCCTGGAAGGATTGTTGGGTGCGCGACTGGATCAGCCTCTCGTCCCGGACTCTGACGCGGCGCAAGCTGCAGATTGCCCTGCCGTCAGGGATCTGAAACTGTGTGGTCAGTGTGTCCTCTATCTGGGGGGCAAGACACAGCAACGCAGACACTTCCAGGCGCTGGTCGAGTCTTGCGAGGGGCGCTTCCTGCATCATGACGGGGGGCGCGAAACCTGCCCCCATCGTATTTCGGAACTGGTCAGTCAGGCTGATGTGGTCATGTGCCCGACTGACTGCATCAGTCACAGCGCCATGCAAAAGGCACGAACGCTGTGTGCCAAGCAGGACAAGCCCATGATCTTCATGCAGCGATCAAGCCTGTCCGCTTTCACACGCAGCCTCTACGAGACGCTCAGCCGAGCACACTGACAGCATCCATCAGCTGCCGATAATGCCTGCGGCATTTGGACACGTATCGATCATTGCCACCGATCTCCACCTGTGCGCCGGCCGCCACGGCCTGCCCTGAGGCATCGAGCCTGACTGTCATCGTCGCCTTCCTGCCGCAGGTACAGACCGTCTTCAACTCCTGCAACTTGTCGGCAATGGCCAGCAGGCGAGAGGAACCCGGAAACATTTCCCCCTGAAAGTCGGTACGGATGCCGAAACACAAAACGGGGATATCCAGTTCATCCACCACCCTGGCCAGTTCATCCACCTGCGCGCGTGACAGAAACTGTGCCTCGTCTATCAGTACACAGGCCAGAGAGTGTGCATCGTGTTGCTGCTGGATGGCCGCCAGAAACCCGGTGTCCCCATCGAACAGCAGCGCGTTCTCCTGCAAACCGATTCGGGACCGAATGAAGCCCCGGCCATAGCGATCATCAATGGCAGCGGTGTACAGACTCACCTGCATGCCCTGCTCACGATAATTGTGTGCCGATTGCAGCAAGGAGGTGGACTTGCCGGCATTCATGGCAGAGTAGTAGAAATAGAGCTGAGCCATGTTTCGATCAGGCCTTGGGAGGAATGACGCCCTTGGTCAGGATGAAGCAGCCGAAGAACCGCGGCTCACCACTGGCGATGACTGCATAGGCCTGTCTGGCCTTTTCATAGAAGGCAAAACGCTCAACCGGCACCAGTGGGAATGACTCGGTTTCACTGGCATCGATGATGGCCTGCACTTCCTGTTGTACCGCTGGCCGCTCATCAGGAGAGCCGACGACGGCCATGCACTGGGCAGCATCATCAACAAAGGTGTCCAGTGGCATCAGCGATAGAACGGCTTCAGCCACTTCCGGCGTACTGGCACCGTCTATGCGTAGCAGTTTGCCCAGGGATGTCTGGCGGGCAACGCTCTCGGCCGGAAAATTGGCATCACACAAAACCAGAGTATCGCCATGACCCATGGCAGCCAGGGCATGCAGTACGTCGGCGTTCAACAGCGGATTGATCGATTTCAACACGGCGGTAGGTGGCTCACTAGTGCAAAGGAAGCAGCCACCCTAAACGCAGCGATTCCTCAGTGCAAGCAGGCTGTCACTTCAATGCTCGCAGCGGCCGCTCACGTCTGAGCGCCGCCAGCATCAATGCCATCAGCAACAAGGGCCCGCCCGCTCCACCGCGACTGACCGAAGAGGTCGATTGTCCAACGCCTTGCCCAGCCTCATCCTGATCAGTGACATGACCTTCAACGCCTCCTCCCACATCTATCTCGCCTGCCACCTCGCCCGTGACAGCTTCAGACTCCGGCGGGTTCACAGGCTCGAGCGTTTCGGGTGCCGGCGAATCAACAACATCAGCCATTTCGGGCAACTGCAACATCTCGGCATCACCGGTTTCGTGTGAGCCGCCAATGTGGCTGGCACCGGAGAGCATGAGCAGACGATTGTCGATCACCCCGCCCCCGCTGCCATGCCGTCCCGAACTCATGGGACTGAGGGTGCGCCACTGGTCGGCAACGATGTCGTAGGCTTCCACAACGTTCAGGGCCACACTCGAGGTGTTGATTTCACCACCGGCAATGATGACGTCCTGGCCATGAGCCACGGCCACCGCCCCGGCTCTGGGTGTCGGAATGGTGGAAACACT
Source organism: uncultured Granulosicoccus sp. (assembly GCA_947499955.1). Lineage (GTDB taxonomy): Bacteria > Pseudomonadota > Gammaproteobacteria > Granulosicoccales > Granulosicoccaceae > Granulosicoccus. The sequence goes on along the minus strand of CANMQI010000002.1, from coordinate 479,111 downwards.
GCGCCACAGACCCGAATCGAAATCGTAGATGTCCACCGCCTGCACCGGATTGTCTGCCGGATTCGGCATGCTGCTCTGCCGACCCGCGGCTGCCACCAGCGCATTGCCGATCATCACGGCCGAGAAATGATCTCTGGCATTGGGGGCATCCGGCAGCCTGCGCCAGTTGCCGGTGGCCGGATCATATTCATCGAACCAGGCGACCGCGCCTCCGGAATGCCCGCGCGTATTACCGCCAAGCAGGTAGAGACGGCCCTGATGGGCAACCGCTGCCGTGCTGCCGCGAAGCCTGTCGACCGGCATGCTGTCACCCACCCGCCAGGTGTCTGTCAGGGTATCGAAGACATGCATCTCGGCGACGATCTTCTCCTCCGGGTAACAACAGGTAAACGCTCCGGCCAGAACGATGTCGGTGCCCAGCACCACCGGCTGCACATGATGCAGTTCCAAGGGTGCGAGACCGAGGTTTTCCCATTGGCCACGAGTCACTGAATAGCGTTCGACCGGCCGATTGCCTCGTCCACCGATGAGATAGATGGCATCGCCCACCACCACGCCAGCGGCTTCATGGCGGGCAGTCAGAACGGAGCCATCGCGACTCTGCAATGGCTGCCATTGATGTTCTGTCAACGGGTCGTCGGCACTAGCCGACATCCCGACTTGAGTGAGCAGCACCGCTGCCAGTACTGATGATGTCAATTTCATGCGGCATTATCGACAATTGCCCGGCAACCGCGATGTGACGCCCGGCGCATCACGACAACACGAAACGTGATCAGAGTAACGCGATCGTCATCAGATGCCGTCGCGGTTTCACGGCGTGATCTGGAATACCACCGTCAACCTGACGGCCGGACTTCGCAAGGCATGATCGTGAGCCTCGAAGGTAAAGCTGCGAGTACCCGTTGCATCTGCGGGCACCTGCCACCTGAACGTGCGGGTGCCATCGCCGTTGTCGTCAAAGCTGGAGCTGTCTGGCGGATTCAGAATGACCAGACCCGGCGGAATGCCATCGGCGTCATCGGCGGCAATGCGCAAGGACACCTGCTCACCGGCTCCTGCCTGCTGCACCGATACACTGCGAAATACCGGTGCATGTGCCTCAGCGGCCGCCTCTCCCGCTGTGTCGTCGTTACTGCCTGACGATGCGTCTGCTGGTACCTGTGTGTCGCTGCCAGTGCCACGCACGTGGATGGTCATGGGCTGCATCGTTCGCAAGGCACCGTCCAGCGCATCTATTGCCACGAGTTCCACGACCGACTCGGCAGCTGCCGTGCCCGGCACTTTCCAGGACAGTTCCAGCTGGCCATTGCCCGGACCGCGAATACGCATACCGGGCGGAAGGGCCGCGACCGTTACACTCGGGAACGTTCCATCGTCATCGATGGCGCTCAGTGTCAGCAGAAAATCGTCACCCACGGCCACCTCTGGACTGGGTACCGCGTTGAATCGGGGGGCTCGATTGCCGGCACCGTCATGATCGGCCGGGCTATTGACGGGGCTATCGGCCTGATCCAGGCGGTTGATCAGCACAACCCAGTCATCACCCTGGGCATAGGGAGGTGCGCCCAGTTCCAGACTGTCACTGGCCAGCAGATTCTCGGCGCTCTGAGTCATCTGCCCCGTACGGGGATCGAACCACCTCTGTCCGAAACGCCCTGCCACGATACCGGTATCGAGACGTTCCGATCCATTGGCGGCGGGCAGGTAGATCGCATAGATCTGTCCGGGCAGAGCAAACACCTCTGCGCCGCCATAGGCATCACTATCACCACTGATACGCCAGTCGGCAGGCTCCATGAGCCAGAACGGCAGTTCGCGTTGCATCATTTCGCGCGCCAGTCGCATCTGCTGCCACATGCCTTCGCGCTGCCGAAAGTCTCCGGCGTCGATGTCCCCCCCGACCGGCTGCGGCTCATAACCGAAGTACCACTCGATATTGCCGCCACTGAACAGCACGTCATACAGGATCTGCTTGCGTCGCTCTTCCGTGGTATCGGCCGAAAGACCGTTGGTGTTCTCGTCCATGTCCAGCACCCAGGGCCGAGCGGCATCGGCCGAATGGCTGCGCCACTGTTCAACGAATTGTCCGGCGTACTGCTCATCGTATTGAATGGAGCTGGCACTGTAGCGAGAGTCGCCGATGATCTCTCCGTAACGGTAGAACTGATTGATATGCGTATGCACGGCAATCGGTTTGGCGCTCCAGTCGATGGCTTGCAGATAGTCGGCATGCTTGTCCAGTTCGACACGTGGAAAATCGTTCTCCTCCCCCAGATTCCATTTGACCGCCAGGAGATAGGAGAAGCGTGCGACCAGCTCTCTGAAGAACAACTTGCGTTCCACACCCAGCTGACCGCCGTCAAGCCATTGTTCATTGGCCTCTTCGGTCTCGCTCAAGACGATGTTCAGCGCAACACTCTGCTGCTGGGCATGCACGAACACGCGGTTCCACTGATGCAGTTTGCTGATGTCGTAATGTGTCTTGTCGTAAGCGCTGTTGGATGCACCAATGAAGGGGTAAGTCTCCTGCCCATCGCCTCCGAGGTTCATGGGCAGGAAATAGACGGAGTTGACGCCCTGTTCACCCAGATAGTTGAGCGCACCGATCAAGCCACGACTGTCGGCGCCGGTCTGAGAGTGGGTGAAGAGCGGATCGCCATCGCGGAAATCAGCGCGGTGCGCAGCATAATCATGCAAGAAGCGCTCGCCCTCACCGCCCTGGTCGAAGGTGCCATCGATTCCTGCAAACCCCATCAGGTTCTCCGGACTGTCAGTGCCTCCCTTTATCCAGTAGGAGCCATCACGAAATTTCAGGTAATGCTTGCCGACGTATTCCAGTCGACCTTGCCGCAGAAAACCGGGTGCATCGAACGGTGCCGGGGCAATTTGAAAATCTCCCTGGGCGCCTTCCAGTACGATGTCTTCGCCCTCGGAAAGGTCCAGACTCACTGCAAGCTCGGTCCCCTTCTGCAAGCTTGCCTCATAGGTCCACAACCCCGTTTCATCGGCAGAGAACCTGGCGCGCCAGATAGTGCCTCGGCCATGGCCCTCGCCGTTTCCGGCAAAGAATCCGGGGATTCTTGTGACAACACCAGCAGGACTGGTCAGCTCTACCGTCAGTCGGTAATCCAGAAACGGGTTGGGAGCCGTATCGGATTCGTCGGCAAGCGGGCCACTGAAGTCGATCTCGACAGGGTGCCATTTGTACAGCTGCCCCTGCACGGTGGCGGCCAATGCAGTGCTACACAAGGTGCTGGCCAGCAGGCAAAGCACCCCGACAGTGACTGAACGGAAACGAGACATGAGCTACCCGATGGAAGTGGAAATGATTCTCTGCTCAGGATTATGTCGTGAGTTACTGCCTTGGCAGGGCAAATCAGTGCCGACTAGATCTACCGTATGCCTGAATTGAGACATGTCCCCCAGTCGCTGCAGCCGACGGTGCCGGCGGTCAGAGTCAGGAGCGGAACGAGATCACACAATGCACCGACTGATGACGTCAGCTGCTGCATTTTGCCGATCGGCTGCTATTTCGATAAACATCCGCAGCGTACCGTCGATATAAAGCTAACAACAACTGGCAGTTTGTCTGCCGCTCCGAGAGACGCAGGCCTTCGCGTGTACCGACCATGAAACTCCACCTCACATCAGCCTATGAAACGCATACCGGTCTGGATGCGCTGCTCGGCGTTGCCCTCAAGGACAGAATCGGCGCCCATGAGCTGACTGCAGACGCTGCAGAGGCTGATGCGATCCTGTTCGTCGAGAATACGCAATTCAAGGACCTGTTCTTTCGCCAGCTGTTACAGCACCCTCTGGTGAACGAGTACCCTGACAAGGTCTATATGTACAACGAGATGGACCGTCCCTGGGATGTATTGCCCGGACTCTACTGCTGTCTGAGCAAACGCCATCATGATCCTTCGCGGCACCGGCCCTTTGCCTACCTGTATTCACCCAACCCCTTTGTCAGCAACATCTATTCTGCCAACCGGGAAACAAGCTATCTGTTCTCGTTCATGGGCTCCATGAGTCATGCCTGCCGGCGTCCCATCATGCAACTCCAGCACCCTGACGCCCTGCTCAGGGACACCTCGGATTTCAATGTCTGGAAGAGCGAGCCTGCCGAAATGGCAGTGCGAGGCCGGGAATATGCCAGCGCTCTGGCCACCAGTCATTTCGTACTCTGTCCGCGAGGTATCGGCACCTCCTCGATACGCCTCTACGAAACACTCGAAGCGGGACGCGTACCGGTCATCATCTCGGACCATTGGGCTCCACCGCCGGAAACCGACTGGAGTTTCGCCATTCAGATCGAAGAGCGCCGTATTCGCTCGATACCCGGCCTGCTCTCGGCGCTGGAAGGCGAAGCTGCCGAGCGCGGACAGGCTGCAAGGCAAGCCTGGCTCGACCACTACGCGCCCGAGACCTTGTTCAATACCGTTGGCAATTCCCTGGAGTCACTGATTCTGTCGGATCACGGCGACAGGCATCGCCGCCCGGGAGCGCAACTGAACAAATGGCTTGCCGGTGGTGAACTCCTGACACGTACCGCCGCTCAGCGACTGCTGGGCCAGCCGTGAGTCAGGCTGGAGGCTGCCACTCGGGTGGAATTGCCTGAACCAACCCGAAAGCTGCGCCACCGTTGGCCAGCCACTGGTTGATTGCATACTGGACTTCCTGTTCTCCGCGAGCAGACACGGGAACGTCCTGTACATAGGGAACAATGTCCGAGGGCAACACGAAAGTCAGATTGGCGCCGATGGAACTGGGCGCCGTACCCGGCTCCGGTTTTTCCACGATCTCGGCCAGAGACTGATTCTCATTGAAGCGCACGCTTGATCGTGTGGCCATCTCCTCGGCTTGCAGTTGCTTGAGGCTGACGCTCGCTTCACCGTCATGAGCATGATGAAAACTCGACAGCTCGGTGAAGAAGTCTCGTGGCACGATGTAGTCCGTGGCGCTGAGCACGAAGGGTGCGGCGACGATATCCGGAGTCGCCTCGATCACGGCCTGCAGCGCATGTGCGGTACCGAACAGATGAGCCTGATGAACACAGCGAACTCGCTGATCGTGAGTGACTGTGCGTAACTCGGCATAACTCTCCACCTGCTCGTGCAAGTGGTGCGTTACCAGAACGATGTCATTGATGCCCGCTGCCTGCAACGAATCCAGCAGATAATCCAGCGTCGGCTTGCCGCGATGGACCAGCAGAGGTTTGGGCGTGGTATCGGTATGAGGGCGCAGGCGGGACCCTCGTCCAGCTGCCAGCAGAACCGCCCGACGTACGACTGATTCACTCACAGGCAAGGCTCCAGGTTGACGGCAGTCTGCGACAAGGGTTCACGCGTGACGACTCTGACCGTGCCTTCCGTTTCGGCTATGACAATGCGGGCAGCGCCCTGCAGATCCGGATAACGTGTCAGATACTGTTCCAGCAGCGATTCGGCAATGCGCTCGACTGCCTTGATATCCACCAGCATGAACAGGCAACCGCCATACCCGCCGCCGCTGAAGCGATTGCCATGAACGCCATCGAGTTCACGCGCGATTTCATGCAGCGCAATCAGCCACTCACTGCCACTTTCGTAGTCATTGATGGAACTCTGGCAGGATTCGTTCATCAGCTGCCCGAAGGCCTGCCAGTCGCCGGCCCGCCAGGCTTGCGCGCCATCGTGGACGCGTTGCATTTCGGAATAGACATGAGCGGCACGACGAGCCGGGATATCGGGCAGCCTGGCCAGAGCGGCGGCATTGCGTCTGTCTACCGGCACCTGACCCAGGTGTTCGGCATCGGCAAAGAGCAAGCGCGCCGCTTCCCGGCACTCTGCCACCCGTGTATTGAAGGGCGAACCGCCCAGATCACGGGAGACACCGGAGTAGCACATCAGGAAACAGACATCGGAGCTGTCGACCGGATCGCAGACATGCTCTGCCCGGACGTTTTCCACATCCAGCAGGGAGAGCTTCCTGCGTGCTCCGAAGGCGATCGACATCTGGTCCTGGATACCGTTGTTCAGACCGCGATAGTCGTTTTCTACCTGCCGACACAACTCCACCAGCTCTTCAGGACTCAACGAAACATCATTGGCCCGCGCCAGTGCACTGAGATAGGCCAGTATGACCGACGCCGAAGAGCTCAGACCACCGCTGACCAGGGTGCCACTGACCACGGCCGTCACGCCATGGCGCATCTGGCGATAGTCGGAAAATGCCGCTACCGAGGCTCTTGCCATGGCATCCCAGCCATGCTCGTCCGCCAGATTACCCGGCATGAACTCACTGTTCTGCCACAACCCGGGCTGCAGACTGGCATGAACCACACTGCGCCTGTCATCATTCTTCCAGAACACCAGAATGGTGTACTGGTTGAGACAACGAGCCAGTACAGAGCCCCCCTGATGGTCGATATGCGCCCCCAGAGGATTGAACCGATAGGGTGAGACCACGACCTGAGGCTGATCAGCGATGCCGGTGAGTCCGACAGCCTGGCTCAGGGATTCGGCAATCAGTTCATCGACGTGTCGGGCAGACAGGGAGCTGTGCGGCATGAAAACAGGACCAGGCGTGCAAGGAGAAGGCGCGCATTCTAGCGCGTCTGACACCGCCCGGTCGCCAAACGGGCTGCACCTGCGACAGGTTTCAAAGCCGTCACACGAAGCAGGTGCCTGCCTTCGATACCTTGCATCAGCAGATTATCCTGCCCGGCGCTGATCGTCGTCCTCGTTTTCCTCGAGACTCATGGTGCTTGCGATCATGTCGTCGACCGCTGACGAGCTGCCGCCTTCGAGCTTGATACGCAGGCGCAGATCGTTGACCGAATCGGCATTGCGCATGGCCTCTTCGATGGTAATGGCATTTTCATTGAGCAGATCGAACAAGGCCTGATCGAAAGTCTGCATGCCCTGATCCTTGCTCTTCTTCATCAAGCCCTTGATCTCGTGAATCTCGCCCTTCATGATCATGTCGGACATCAACGGTGAGTTCAGCAGCACCTCTACCGCAGCTCGGCGTCCCTTGCCGCTGGGAGTGGGCAGCAATCGCTGTGATATGAACGCCTTGACGTTGAGCGAGAGGTCAAGCAGCAACTGCTTGTGCCGTGTCTCGGGAAAGAAGTTGATGATCCGGTCCAGCGCCTGATTGGTATTGTTGGCGTGCAGTGTTGCCAGGCAAAGATGACCTGTTTCGGCAAAGGCTATTGCATGTTCCATGGTCTTCTGATCACGAATCTCACCGATCAGAATCACATCAGGGGCCTGACGCAGCGTATTCTTCAGCGCTATTTCGAACGATTCGGTGTCTGTGCCCACCTCACGCTGGGTGACGATACACCCCTTGTGGTGGTGCACGAATTCCACGGGATCCTCGATGGTGATGATATGACCATTGGAGTTTTCATTACGGTAGTCGATCATCGACGCCAGGCTGGTGGACTTGCCCGAACCGGTTCCGCCGACGAATATGACAAGACCGCGCTTGGTCATGGCGATCTGCGTCAGGATATCCGGCATATGCAGGTCGGTGAAGCTGGGGATTTCATTGGGAATGATTCTCACGACCAGACCCGCGCTGCCTCGCTGCACCAGAGCATTGACACGAAATCGCGAGATCTTCGGCAATGCGATGGCGAAGTTGCATTCCTTGGTGCGCTTGAAATCGTCACGTTCGGACTCGGTCATCAGGCACTGCGCCAACGCCAGGGTATGTTCGGCCGTGAGCTTCTTGTCCATGACCGGCGTCACCTTGCCGTGTATACGCATGGAAGGCGCAGCTCCAGCGATGATGAACAGATCAGATCCGCCTTTCTTGTACAGACTGACCAACAGCTCATCCATGAATCGCTTGGCGACCTTCAAATCCATAACTTTTTCCTCAGGCTGTGATAGCCGAATGTCCGATGACAGGTTCCAATAGCGCCAGAATCAGCCGCCTGTCACCCGGGTTGACTACTGCGATGAGCGTCTGAACGGCACAGGGGCACCTACATCAGACTGTCAGGGTTCTGCGCCTTCTTGCGAGCTTCGGCCAGATCAACCACACCTCGATTGACCAGTTCCTTCAGATTCTGATCCAGGGTCTGCATGCCATGGGCCTGTCCCGTCTGAATGGCGGAGTACATCTGAGCCACCTTGTCTTCGCGAATCAGGTTGCGTATGGCTGGTGTGCCGATCATGATTTCGTGGGCCGCGATGCGGCCACCACCCGTCTTCTTCAACAGAGTCTGCGAGATGACCGCTCGCAGTGACTCGGACAACATAGAGCGCACCATGGGCTTCTCGCCAGCGGGAAAGACATCCACGATACGATCCACCGTCTTGGCAGCCGAGCTGGTGTGCAGTGTTCCGAAGACCAGATGGCCTGTCTCGGCTGCGGTCAGGGCCAGCGAGATGGTTTCCATGTCACGCATCTCCCCCACCAGAATCACGTCCGGATCCTCACGCAGGGCAGAACGCAGCGCTTCGGAGAATCCGTAAGTATCCCGATGCACCTCTCGCTGGTTGATCAGGCACTTCTTGCTCTCATGCACGAATTCGATCGGATCCTCGATCGTCAGGATATGGCCCAGCTCGGAGTCGTTCTTGTAATCCATCATGGCGGCCAGCGTTGTCGACTTGCCCGAACCGGTAGGCCCGGTTACCAGGACGATACCGCGCGGCAGGGCCGAGATTTCCTGGAAAATCCGCGGTGCGCCCAGTTGCTCCAGTGTCAGCACCTCGGAGGGGATGGTTCGAAACACCGCACCGCAACCCCGGTTCTGATTGAAGGCATTGACACGAAATCGAGCGGTATCCGGTATTTCAAAGGAGAAATCCGTCTCCAGCTTCTCTTCATAGTCCTTGCGCTGCTTGTCGTTCATGATGTCGTACACCATGGCTTGCACGGCCGCGTGATCCAGGGCCGGTACGTTGACCCGACGCATATCACCATCGACGCGTATCATCGGTGGCAATCCGGCTGACAGATGCATATCCGAGGCACCATTCTTGACGCCGAATGTCAGAAGTTGAGCGATATCCATGAATCTTGAACCTTGTTTAGTCGAGGTGCAGGCAATGACTGCAACCGAAGCATCGGAGCAACCCGGCCACAGTGGTCGTACTTGCTTTACGTTCATAGTGTCGGCCGCTGCCCTGTTTTTGTTAGCCTGTCGCAACACGACATACGGCACTGATGGATAAACGCGGCCGCTGACACTTCATAACGTGAACAAAGACACATCCCAGATGAACGATACCCAGGCCTCCGACATTGTTTCCGCACTGCAGAAAGTACAGCAGGACATCCGCACGCAGGAACTTCGCCATGGTCGCCTCCCGGGCAGCGTGCAGTTGCTGGCTGTCAGCAAGCGCAAGCCACTGGCTGCCATTCAGGCTGCCATGCAGGCGGGTCAGCGCGCTTTTGGGGAAAACTACGTGGATGAAGGCGTCGAGAAGATTCTCGCCCTTGATGACGCTTCTGTGGAATGGCACTTCATCGGCGCCATCCAGTCGCGAAAGACAGCCAGTATCGCAGAGCACTTTCAGTGGGCCCATGGCGTTGACCGACTCAAGGTCGCCCGGCGTCTGTCGGAACAACGCCCTGAGGGAATGACATCGTTGAATATCTGCCTGCAGGTCAATACGGACAATGAAGAGGGAAAAGCCGGCGTGGGCTTCGACGAAGTTGCTCAACTGGCAGATGAGTGCGCCGAACTTCCCGGCATCAAGCTGCGCGGACTGATGGCCATTCCTGCTCCCCGCAGCGACTTCCAACAGCAACGTGACGTCTTTGCCCGTCTGCGTGAATGCCTGCAAACGCTGCAGACAAGACACCCGGGCATGGACACGCTGTCCATGGGAATGAGCGCGGACATGGAGGCGGCCATTGCCGAAGGTGCCACCCTGGTTCGTATCGGCACGGCCATATTCGGTCAGCGCGACAGCTGATGCCGACAGCGCCGTCAGACAGAACTTTGCAGTCATGCAAGTGGCCTCTGCTATACAGGCAATCTTGTTAGACTACTCACACTTAATCAGGACATATTCATCATGAGCCAACAGAACGCGACTTCCAACCCGGTAGCAGCTGCCTACGAAATCGGTCAGAGCATGTGGCTCGACTACATTCAGAAAAGCCTGCTCGATGGTGACCTGCAGGCAATGATCCGTGATGACAGGATCATGGGCCTGACATCCAACCCGGCCATTTTCGAACAGGCCATTGCCAAGACCAGTGAATACGATGAGGCCATTGGCGAGATCGTAGCCAGCTCGCCGGACATCACCCAGCTTGAGCTGTTCAATCGACTGGCCATTCCCGATATTCAGGCAGCCGCCGATGCCTTCGCCGATACCTACGAGCAGACCAATGGTGTGGATGGCATGGTCAGCCTCGAAGTCACTCCCGATCTGGCACATGATGCCGCGGGCACCATTGCCATGGGTGTCGAACTGCATGAAAGAGTCAATCGCCCGAACCTCATGATCAAGGTGCCGGGCACCTCTGAAGGTGTCAAGGCATTCGAAGCCCTGACGGCGCTGGGTATCAACGTCAACGTCACCCTGCTCTTCAGCATTTCACGTTACCGGGAAATTGCCCAGGCCTACATTCGTGGTCTGGAAAGACGCCTGGCCGATGGCCACTCCATCGATCGTATCGCCTCTGTCGCCAGTTTCTTCGTCAGCCGAGTCGATGTCAGTGCCGACAAGGCGTTGAGTGAAAACGGCAGTGATGCCGCCAAGGCCCTGCTGGGCAAGATCGCCATTGCCAATGCCAAGGTGGCCTATGGTCACTTCGTCAATCTCTTCGGCAGCGAGCAATTCGGCAAACTCAAGGAACAGGGTGCTCGACCCCAGCGTCTTCTGTGGGCCAGCACGGGAGTGAAGAATCCCGATTACTCCGACGTACTCTATGTAGAAGAGCTGATCGGACCGGATACGGTCAACACCCTGCCGCCGGCCACACTGGATGCATTCAAGGATCACGGTGTTGCCGAGTCCAGGCTTGCACAGAATCTGGCAGCTGCCCATGCAGAGATTTCCGCACTGAACGAACTCGGTATATCGCTCAATGACATTACCGATGAGCTGGAGCGTGGCGGTATCGCCTCCTTCGAAGAAGCCTTTGCTCGTCTGCTGGATGTGCTGGCCGAGAAACGTCAGACGGTAGCCAGCTGATGCAATGGGTTTTCATCGGTGCCGGCAACATGGCCAGCAGTCTCATCGGTGGACTGATCAACAATGGCGCTGCAGCTGACAGCGTTACGGTCATTGATCCGAACAGCGAAGCCTGCGCTCGTGTTGTAGAACGTTTCGGCATACAGTCGGCAGCCTCCTTCGCCGCTCTGTTCGAGGCGTTGCCCGCGGAACCCCTGGGCCTGGTCATTGCGGTCAAGCCACACATAGTAGAACCGGTCTGCCGTGATTTTGCGGCGGCATTCGGCAAGCTCGACGCACAGGCGCAGGAACAGATAGCACCCTTGTTCGTCTCGGTCGCTGCCGGTGTTCGGGCATCCAGCATGCAGGCATGGCTGCCCTCGGGCACTGCCGTCGTGCGCTGTATGCCGAACACGCCCGCCCTGCTGGGTCTGGGCGTGACCGGGCTGTTTGCTTCGAACGAATGTTCGGAACAACAATGTTCGCAGGCCAGTGCCCTGCTCGATACCGCAGGTGTGACGCTCTGGGTCGAGAAGGAATCCATGCTTGATGCTGTTACGGCAGTATCCGGCAGTGGTCCTGCTTATTTCTTCTACCTGATAGAGCACATGAGTGCAGCTGCTCAAGCGCTCGGGCTGGACGCCGAATCTGCTGAAACCCTGGCCATCGAGACCGCCTTTGGTGCTGCCAGCATGGCACGTACTCGGGAATTGCCTCCGGGTCAGCTGCGCGAGAACGTCACCTCCAAAGGTGGCACAACTGCTGCTGCTCTTGAGGTGTTCGATGCACAGGGTACTCCCGCCATCGTTCGCGAGGCGATGCAGGCGGCACATGATCGTGCCGTGGAGTTAGGGGACCAGCTCGCACCGAAGTAACCACTCCTCTTGCCCGTCCGGATTCAGAGGCAACTGCAAAGGCAGCTCAGACAGCACCTTGCCTTTCACTCGAGTCCGGTCAGGGCAAGACCCCTTGCCCAACGTAACTGACACCCTTTCGGAGAATATTCCATCATGGCCAATCCTGCACTGAATGCCATCGGCTTCATCCTTGGCATTCTGTTCAACCTCTATGCAACTGTTGTGGCAGTGCGTTTCGTCATGCAAACGGTTCGTGCCGATTACTACAACCCCCTGGCTCAGGGTGTGGTGCGCATCACCGATCCTCTGTTGATTCCACTGCGTCGCGTCATTCCCAGTATCAAACGATACGACACGGCATCACTGGTACTGTGCTTTGGCATACTGCTGCTGAAGCTGCTGATATTCAAACTGCTCAGCCTCGGTTATGTGCCTGCCCTGGGTCAATCGATACTGGTCAGCGCAGCCCCCATTGCCAAGCTGGTGATACTTGCCGTGCTCGATCTCATTCATCAACTGTTCAATGTCTTCATCTTCGCCTTGATCATTCAGGCAGTACTCAGCTGGATACCCGGCGCCGCAGGCAACCCCGTGCATTCCCTGGTCTCATCCATCAGTGAACCGGTCTTGCGTCCACTTCGCAAACTGCTTCCCCCCATGGGTGGACTGGACCTGACCGTCTTCTTCACCATCATCGGTCTGTTTGCTCTGCGGATATTTCTGCTGGGAACCCTGCAGCAACTGTTCGGTATCTGAAGGCATTTTCATCAACGACACAGCTTGTCGGGTGATCGGAAATTGCCTGAACAGTCATCCTGTCGACCTGCCAACGTCTCTCTCATGACATGCTCGGGATCGCGTCTGCTGTTCCCGAATTACCCTGTAAATACAGCTTTTTTTGACTGCAAGTGATATTTTTTGCTGTAAATACAGGGTTTTTTGCGCTTATTGGTCTATAAGTGCTGACTATGGCGCGACAACTGTGTTACTTTTCGCGCGTTTTGTACGATGGTAAGAATCACTGAATCCAGCCCCTACCGTTGTTTCGAGCACTAACAATTCAAGTCAACCGCAAGCAGAGGAATCACACATGGCGGCAAAGAAAAAAGCAGTAGCCAAGAAAGTACCGGTAGCGAAGAAGAAAGCCGTTGCCAAGAAAGCCGTTGCAAAGAAGGCAACAGCCAAGAAAGCGACTGCAAAGAAAGCAACCGCCAAGAAAGCAACCGCCAAGAAGGTACCGGTCGCGAAGAAAACCCCTGTCGCGAAAAAGAAAGCATCACCAGCTGTTGCTGGCGGCGTGAAGAAGCCACCGACCAAATCTGAAATCCTGGCATCCATTGCCGAGACAACAGAACTGAGCCGCAAGCAGGTCATCTCGGTATTCGATGCGCTGAACGACATGATTCAGGAAAACCTCAAGCCACGCGGACCTGGCACATTCAGCGTCCCCGGCCTGATGAAGATTCGCGTCAACAAGCGTCCAGCTACCCGAGCCCGAAAAGGTATCAACCCATTCACGGGTGAAGAAACCACCTTCAAGGCAAAACCAGCTCGCAAGGTCGTCAAGGTCACTCCTCTGAAGAACCTGAAAGACATGGTGTAACGGGTTACCGTCTACACCTCTCGACCCGGACTCATGATTGTCCGGGTCGTACCGCGATGAAGACCCTCGCGACCTCCAAGACGAGGCCCCGCCGACCTCGGAGACTGGCTCTCTCGACACGAACGCTCCCCCGGCATCAATCAGCAACGACTCATTGATCCATCGGCCTTCCCGTATCGTCATCAATTTGACATGACAGACGCGCGTATTGGCTTCAATATTGTTAGTGTTTCCGTGTCTACCGAGTTGCGACGACAACGTCAGGCGTTACACTGCGCACACCTTGTTAGTTCCAACGAACCTTGCGCTCGAAAAGAGGTCAATTTGTCCACACTAGTTTCGTCTTTGGCAAAACGCCTCACTTCAGACCCCTATCAGGATTCACAATCATGAGTGCGACTGCGTCATCAATGACGATGTCCGACAAGAGTGCGCGTCTGCCGCGCATCACCAACACCTTGCTGGTTGCAGGTGTCGGCGTGGCGTTGGCCATGATCACTGTCAAATTGTTACCACAACCCGCGCCTGCCCCACTGGCAGAAGCCGGTCCGGTCAGAGCCATCAGCAACAATGCTCCCGGCCCGACGGAACTGGCCCGGGCGATTTCTGCGATCCACCTGTTTGGTGATGCCAGCAAGAAGCCTGTTGCAGTTGAAGCCCCCAAGGCACAGGAACCCATCAAGAACACCAGTCTCAATCTGCAGCTGGCAGGCGTATTTGCCTACGAGCCCCAGGAATACGCCATCGCCATCATCAGCGCCGGTTCGGCCGAGCAGAATGCCTACGGCATCGGCGACAAGATCAGTGGTGAAACCTCACTGGAAGCCGTCTACCCTGACCATGTCGTGCTGCGCAATCGCGGCAAGCTGGAAAAGCTGATGCTGCCCGAGAATGTTCAACCGATAGCGACACGCCCGATCGAGAGTGCCAGCAGCCGCAGCCAGAATCAGAATGCAGAGTCGGGGCAGCCGGTTGAGCTGCCCAGCAACCCGCGCGAACTGCGCGATACACTGGCACGCAACCCTTCCATGCTGGGTCGAGTCGTCGCTGCAGAACCCTACCAGGAGAACGGCAAGCTGGTCGGTTACCGTATTACCCCCAAGCAGAACCCCGAGATACTGGAAGCACAGGGCATTGTTGCCGGTGACGTCATCACCAGTGTCAACAATATCCAGCTCAACAGTCAAAAACAGGGAATTCGTGCACTACGCAACGCGGTGAAGGCGGAAAGTCTCGACGTCACGATACTGCGCGATGGTGTCGAGGTCCCTATTTCAATTTCGCTGGCTCAATAGCGGCTAACGGCCCTGACTTACCACCTATGCGTCTTTACGGCTACACTCAGCGAACAGCTTCCGGCTCTCAATGACAATGTTTAATCGGTCCAATCCTCAACTGATACCGGCTCTGGCCCTGCGTGCCTCGATAGTGGCAACCACGGCAGCCTTCACCGGAACCATCGCCCTGACCGGCGTGGCAACACCGGTGCAGGCGCAGGAAGGCACATTCACACTGAACCTGAAAAACGCGGACATACACTCGCTGATTCAAACAGTATCACGCCAGTCAGGCCGCAATTTCGTGGTGGATCCCCGGGTCAAGGCACGAGTCACCGTCATCTCGAGCACCCCGCTGAATTCCCAGGAACTGTACGAAACCTTTCTTTCCGTGTTGCAGGTTCACGGTTATGCCGCCGTGCCCAGTGGCGATCTGATCAAGATCGTGCCCGATGTCAACGCAAAGCAGGGCCCGGTACCGGCCTTCAGCGCGGATAACAGCGCATCCGACCAACTCGTCACACAAGTGATCAAGGTAGAAAACGTGCCAGCCGCTCAGCTAGTGCCCATTCTGCGTCCTCTGGTACCGCAACAAGGACATCTGGCGGCATACGCCTCATCCAATACCCTGATCGTGACGGACAGAGCGTCCAATATTCAACGGCTGATCGACATCATCAAGGGCATCGACCGCCCTGATAATGATGAAGTGGAAGTCGTGCGCCTCGGACATGCCTCCGCCAGCGAAATCATCCGCATCATGCAGTCTCTGCAAAGTGGTGGTGGACAGGCCAGTGGAACGCCGGGCACGGTGCGTTTCGCAGCCGATGAACGAACCAACAGCATTCTGCTCAGCGGCGACCCCTCTGCCCGTGCTCGTACACGCGGCATCATCATGAATCTGGACACGCCGGTCGAGTCTGGCGGTAATACACGCGTGGTCTATCTGCGTTATGCCAACGCAGCCGATCTTCTGGCCATCCTGACCGGCGTCTCCGCTGGCCAGGCGCTCATTGGTACCAGCAGCGATGACTCATCGGGCGGTGGCTCCACGGCAGCAGCACCACAGACCGACGCTGGTGGCGCACCGGCACCTCAGGTACCCACGGCATCTCTGATCAGACGCGCCACCCAGGATTCCGACCGACCCAATGTCGATATCCAGGCCGATGAAGATACCAATGCCCTGATCATCACAGCCCCACCTGATGAGATGCGCAGCATTCTGGCCGTTGTCGAACAACTGGACATTCGCCGGGCTCAGGTTCTGGTGGAAGCCATCATTGCCGAACTGACCACGGACAACAGCTCTCAACTGGGCGTCAACTTCGCGGTGGACGGCACCGACAGCAATCGTCCTGCTGCCTATACCAACCTGGGGGGTGCGACTCAGGCACTGATCGGCACCCTTGCCAGTGAAGGCGCCAGTCTGAGTCAGGGACTCTCTCTGGCTCTGGGACGCTTCGGTTCGGATGGCGTGAATTTCGGTTTTCTGCTCTCCGCCATTGCCTCCGATACGGACAACAACATCCTGTCCACACCGACGCTTGTCACCATGGACAATCAGGAAGCCGAGATCGTGGTCGGCCAGAACGTACCGTTCGTGACCGGTCAGCAACTGTCCTCGGCCAATGACAATCCCTTCCAGACCATCGAGCGTCAGGATGTGGGTATCAGCCTCAAGGTGAAGCCGCAGATCAATGAAGGCGACAACATCAAGATGGAGATCGAGCAGGAAGTCTCCGATGTCAGCACAACGGCGATCACCGGCGCATCGGATATCACGACCAACAAGCGATCCATCAAGACCACCGTGCTGGTGGAAGATGGCCAGACGCTGGTACTGGGTGGTCTGATGGATGACAAGATCAATGATTCACGCAGCAAGGTCCCCTTTCTGGGCGACATCCCCCTGCTCGGCAGTCTGTTTCGCTATCGCACCAACAGCAAATCCAAGCGCAACCTCATGGTTTTCCTGCACCCGACGATACTGCGCAACCCGGAATCGGCGGACTTCTACAGCCGGAGCAAGTACGACGATCTGAGAGCTGCTCAACTGGGTCAGTTCGAACAGGATGAGTCGTATATCAGTGACGGTCGTCCCGTCCTGCCCGATCTGCACCTGTACTTCGAGGGCAAGCGTGTCGATAACCGGAATGGCAAGTTGAATACGATCCTGCCGACCTCCGATGCAACAGGCGTTACAAACCCGCAGTCTGTACCGGCAACCCTGCCTGCCCGGGCCAGCCTGGACGCCGGTAGCGATGTAGCCAACCAGACTCCGCAGTCCGACACAACATCACGGTAGACATGGTGACTTCTTCAGCAGATTTCATTGATGTCGGCGATCTCTCCGACAGCACGCTCATTGGCGAAGAGACCGATCAGGATGCGACGCGCAGCCTGACCAGCAAGACACTGGAAACCGGTGTCGAGCTGACCTATACGGATCTGCCCTATACCTTCGCCAAGCGCCATGGCGTGATCCTGGAGCTCAATGCCAAGGGTGATCTCCTACTGGTCCATCGACCCGGTGTGCCTCTGAGCGCGCTGACCGAAGCGCGCCGCAAGGCGGGCCGGGCACTGGTCATGGATCCTGTCAGCGCAGATGATTTCGATGCACGGCTGACTCGCCACTATGAAGGCGAGACCGGCCAGGCCATCGACATCATGGATGACTTCGATGACGACATGGATCTGGCACAGCTGGCTCAGGCCCTGCCAGAGCCAGAGGATCTGCTGGAATCCACCGATGACGCGCCGGTCATCCGCCTGATCAACGCCATGTTGACGGAGGCCGTGCGCAAGCAGGCATCCGACATCCATATCGAACCCTTTGAAAAACGCCTGGCTGTACGCTACCGGGTAGATGGCGTCATGCAGAAATTGCTTGAGCCGCCCCGCGCCATTGCCCCCATGGTCATTTCACGACTGAAGGTCATGGCCAAGCTGGACATTGCCGAACGCCGCCTGCCGCAGGATGGTCGCATCAGTCTGCGCGTGGCGGGCCGTCCGGTCGATGTGCGAGTATCCACCCTGCCCTCCGGCCACGGCGAACGAGTCGTACTACGATTGCTGGACAAGCAGGCGGGTCGTCTCGATCTTGAACATCTGGGCATGCCACCCGGCGCCCTGAAGGATCTGCAGAAGAGCCTGGGGCTGTCTCACGGCATCGTTCTGGTAACCGGCCCTACCGGTTCGGGCAAGACCACGACCCTGTACGCGGCCCTGGCCAAGCTCAATACCAGCCGATACACCATCCTCACTGTCGAGGACCCCATCGAGTACTACATCGACGGTATCGGTCAGACACAAGTCAACACCAAGGTGGATCTGGATTTCGCCCGCGGCCTGCGAGCCATACTGCGGCAGGATCCGGACATCGTCATGATCGGTGAGATTCGTGATACCGAGACGGCGGAAATTGCGGTTCAGGCATCATTGACGGGCCATCTGGTTCTGTCGACCCTGCATACCAACACCGCCATTGGCGCCATTACCCGACTGCGTGACATGGGGGTGGAACCCTTTCTGCTCTCCTCGAGTCTGGTCGGACTGGTCGCGCAACGACTGGTGCGAGTACTGTGTCCCGAATGCAAGCGTCCACACACACCCACTCCGGCAGAACTCGATTCTCTGAAGACAACTGCCGACATGGCGCATCACATGTGTGAGCCGCACGGTTGTGAACGATGCGGACATACCGGTTATTCCGGACGTCAGGGTATCTATGAGGTAGTCCTGGTCGATGAGACCATTCGCGGCATGATTCACGAGGGAGGGTCTGAAATGGAGATGGAGCGCTATGCCCGAACGATCAGCCCCGGCATTACGGCTGATGGCATGCGGCTGGTCCTTGACGGCAAGACGTCACTTGAAGAAGTTCTGCGCGTGACCCGAGAGGGCTGATGGCCGCTTTTGAATACCTGGCGCTGGATGCGCGCGGGCGAGAAAAAAAGGGCGTTCTCGAAGCCGATACGGCGCGTCTGGCGCGGCAGCTACTGCGCCAGCAAAGTCTGACGCCGCTGGAAGTCTCCGAGACCTCCGGGCGCAACCGCAGGAAACGCAAGGCGGGTGAAAAAGCCGGCCCACGCAACTCGACACCAACCTTTCGTGGTGGCATCAAGACCAATGATCTGGCCTTGCTGACACGGCAGATTGCCACGCTGAGTGCGGCCGGCACGCCACTGGAAGAATCGCTGTCTGCGGTCAGCCAGCAAACCGAAAAACCACGCATCAAGTCCCTGCTGCTGTCCGTTCGCGCCAAGGTGCTCGAAGGTCACAGCTTTGCTGCTGCTCTGGCGGACTACCCCAAGGTATTTCCCGAGATCTATCAGGCAACCGTTGCCGCCGGCGAACAATCCGGCCATCTGGATGCCGTGCTGGAGCGTCTGGCGGACTACACCGAAGAGCGTCAAGTGGCCAATGCCACCGTCAAGAAGGCTCTGATCTACCCCAGCGTACTGGTCGTGGCCTCCATTCTCATCGTCGGCTTTCTGCTGGCCTACGTGGTGCCACAGGTGGTTCAGGTATTCGAAGGCATGGACCAGGAGCTACCCGCCCTGACCCAGGCCATGCTGTCTGCCAGCGCCTTCGTCCGGCAGTACGGTGTGCTGGTCGTCGGTGTCGGCTTTGTGGTGGTCATCGCCTTCAAACGCGCCATGCGCAACGAGGCCTTCAAGACCCGCATACACGGCTGGTTGCTGAAGCTGCCTCTGTTCAAGAAACTGATTCGTGGATTCAACACCGCTCAGTTCGCCAGAACGCTGAGCATCCTTGCCGCCAGTGGTGTGCCGGTCCTGGAAGCGCTGGACATCGGCTCTCAGGTCATCACCAACCGGCCGATGCGCAAGGCGGTGAACAATGCAGCGGTTCAGGTGCGCGAGGGATCAACACTCAGTGGTGCACTGGAGAGAACCGGGTATTTTCCACCGATGCTGCTGCACCTGATTGCCAGTGGTGAATCATCCGGTCAGCTGGACAGCATGCTGGAAAAGGCAGCAGCCCATCAGGAACGAGAACTCAACTCTCTGATGGCGATATTCCTTGGCCTGTTCGAGCCCGTGGTCATCCTGATAATGGGTGGTGTGGTTCTGACAATCGTGCTTGGCATCCTGTTGCCAATCTTCGAGATGAACCAGCTGGTCAACTGATCCGGCGGGCCCCTCTTGCGGCGGCCCGGCAGATCGACATCAATCCTCGAGACCGGCTCCCATGCCCTGGTCCTTGTGCCGTGGTTCTCTGCCCTGTCCTTCTGTGGATGCGCGAAGCGGCAACCTTGCCGCCTGCAACCTTCAGCCTGTTACAGGCTGCCTACTTCCGACTAGTTGACGCTGCGCGGCTTGAACTGAATGATTCTGGCGCCGCCAGTAGGCACTGAGCGTACTGTTGCACACAGCTTGTGGCTGGCGTAGGGCCATAGCTGATCAGCGTCCATCTGCTCGCAGGCACGTCGAATCATGAGTTCCGTGATTTCGTGTTCGGTTCCCGATTCGTCAATCGTTGCGCACATCGTCATGTCATCGGGCAACGGTGTCAACGTTTCGGCTTGCTGTACATTCAACTGCTTCATTGGTCAGGTCCTTTGTTCTCACACCCGGCACTCGCTTGACGACAGTGACTACGCAAGACTCCGACCACCTTGTCATCAACAGGAAACATGGCGGTTCTAATCAGTCTCGCTCGCAAGACGAGCAATGTATTCTTCGAACTTTGCAATCTCCCCGGGAGCCTTCTCCGGGTAACGCAGCGGCAGAGCCTCCAGCGCCTGCTGAATGATCTCTGCCACACACACTCGCATGTACCGTTTGTCATCCGCCGGAATGGCAAACCACGGTGCATACTCAGTGGATGTCTTGTTCAACATGCTTTCGTAAGCCTGCATGTATTCGTCCCAGCTATCACGAGTCGTCAGGTCGCTCTTGGAGAACTTCCAGTATTTCTCAGGTGTCTTGAGGCGCTTGTTGAAACGCTTTTTCTGTTCTTCCTTCGACACATTGAGCCAGAACTTCAGAACCACGGTGCCATTTCGTGACAGATGCTTCTCGTGATCACGGATGGATTCGAAGCGTTCCTCCCACAACTCCTCATGTTGAGGCTGCGGCAGACGCTGGTTCTTCAAGTACTCCGGATGCACACGAACCGCCAGCACTTCTTCGTAGTAGCTACGATTGAAGATGCCGATCCGGCCCCGTTCTGGCAGACGCTTCGATGTACGCCACAGCCAGTCGTGCTCCAGCTCCTCGTCGGAGGGACTCTTGAAGGAGGACACCTGGCAACCAGCCGGATTGACACCGCTCATGACAGCGCGAATGGTGCCGTCCTTGCCGGCTGCATCCATGGCCTGAAAGACCAGCAGCAGTGAGAAACGATCATCCGCATACAGCTTGCGCTGAAGCTCACTGATACTCTCGACGGTGTTGGTCAGCTGCTTTTCCAGACTCTTCTTGCCTGCGACACCCTTGCCGGGTCCTGTCGACGTGTCGGCCACGACAAAACGGCCATCAGAGGGCACCGTGAATGGCGAGGAGATACTGGATTTTGCAGGCAATGCTGGCACTGATTCGACTCCACTGGCTCATGCTTTCGCACGAGCGCTCTCAAGCCGTGGCTGACGGGCAGCCACGATCAAGGTGGAACATTACCTAACAATGCTTAAACGAAACTGAAATGCAGCCGTCCGAATGCGAAATTGCGCACATTCAGGGGTAATTCGGCACCGCATCCTGTATTGCCTTGCCGATCGCCTCCAGCGCGGCCAGACGAGAGCTTGATCGTCGGTGAATCAGACGAATCTGACGAAAGCCGTCGTCGGTGCTCAATCTGGAAAAGTGTAGACGACTTCCTGCAGAACGCGAGTGCTCGACAGCCAGCTCGGGTACCAGTGTCACCCCCTGGCCGGCACTGACAAGTTGCAGCAGGGTTTCAAGGCTGGTGGCTCGCAGATCCGCCGTACGCCCGGTTCTGGGCGGCAGGGGACAGATCTCCCGCACCCTGTCAGCCAGACAATGCCCTTCGGCCAGTAGCAGCAAGGGCATGTTGCCCAGCTCGACAGGATCGATCGATGCCTGCGCCGCCCGTGGATGTTCAGGCGGCAAGGCCACCCACAGAGGCTCATCGAACAGGACGGTTTCAGACAGGCCATCGATATCGTGCTGAGTGGCAACCAGGGCGGCGTCGATTTCGTGATTGCGAAGGCGTTCCAGCAAGCGCGAGGTGGTCTCCTCGAACAGGATCGGGTGCAGATCGGGAAAGCGCTGATGCAGTTCCGGCAGTACATGAGGCAGCAGATAGGCACACAGGGTGGGGATGATGCCGATGCGGATATCGCCGCTCAAGGGGTCCTGACGACTGAGCGCCCGCGACTGAAGTTGATCGACCTCCTCGAGAATGCGACGGGCATGCGCCGCGATCTCGCGCCCCGCATCGGTCAGTGCCACCGAACGATGGCTACGCTCGAACAGCGCCACGCCCAGTGTGTCCTCCAGCTTCCTGATCTGCCCGCTCAGGGTCGGCTGGCTGACATGACAGCGTTCGGCGGCACGGCCGAAATGTTCCGTATCCGCCGCTGCCACCAGATAATCGAGATCACGAAGGTTCATCGGCTGCAGGCTTCCTGTACAGGCTCTTGAGCATGGCGTTGATAGACAGCGGTGTTGCCAGTGTCACGACCGGCACACGGGCAACACCGAGTGGGTAGTCCGATCGGTACGATACGCCGATCGGAGCGGGTTCAAACAGGCGGCAAGGCGTCAGGCCAACTGCTCAAGAGCGGCTCGCACCCCTTGACCATAGTCGGTATGCACCTGATCGAACAGTGCCAGCTGTCGTTCGGCAATGTTATCGGGAATGCCGTCCATGGCGGCCGCCAGATTCGAGAACAGACGGGCCTTCTGATTGTTGTCGAACATCTGGAACAAGGCGCGTGGCTGATTGAAATCATCATTGGCCCCACCCGGCTCGGTGCCCAGACGGTGATCGTAGCGTGCCATGTCACCCGAGATCTTCAGGGGCGGCTCCTGGGCTGCCGGTACTTCGGCCGGTCCGTTGAAGGAATTGGGCTCGTAATAGGCATCGGCATTACCCGTCTGCAGACCGGCATGATTCATCTGTCCATCTCGGTGGTAATGACTGACCGGGCATCGTGGTGCATTCACCGGCAACTGTTCGTAGTGAGTGCCCAGGCGGTGGCGATGCGCATCGGCATAACTGAAGACGCGGGCCTGCAGCATTCGGTCAGGTGAAAAACCGATACCGGGTACGACGTTGGAGGGTGAATAGGCGGCGTTTTCGATTTCGGCGAAGTAGTTGTCGGCGTTGCGATTCAGCTCGAATTCCCCGACCTCGATAAGGGGGTAGTCCGCATGCGGCCATACCTTGGTCAGGTCGAAGGGGTTGTAGGGCGTCTTCTCGGCATCTGCTTCCGGCATGACCTGGACGAACATCGTCCATTTCGGGAATTCCCCTCTGTCGATGCCACCGTAGAGTGCTTCCTGATAACTCTCTCGCGTATTGGCAATGACATCCGCCGCTTCGGCATTGGTGTAGAAGCTGTGACCCTGCTGTGTCTTGAAATGGAATTTCACCCAGTAGCGCTCACCCCTGGTATTCCAGAGGCTGAAGGTGTGGCTGCCATAGCCGTTCATGTTCATCGGCGTCCGCGGACAACCCCGGTCAGAGAACAGGATGGTGACCTGATGCAGTGATTCGGGAGACAGGGACCAGAAGTCCCACATGGCCGTACCGGAACGCAGATGTGTGCGTGGATGGCGC
Organism: uncultured Granulosicoccus sp.; assembly: GCA_947499955.1. Taxonomy (GTDB): domain Bacteria; phylum Pseudomonadota; class Gammaproteobacteria; order Granulosicoccales; family Granulosicoccaceae; genus Granulosicoccus. Next base: position 455,464 of record CANMQI010000002.1, on the reverse strand, counting down.
TTCTGTGTGTGGATGAAATCCGGAAACTTGTAGGGATCGCGAACAAAGAAGACGGGGGTGTTGTTACCCACCATGTCCCAATTGCCTTCATCGGTATAGAACTTCAGGGAGAATCCACGCACGTCGCGTTCGGCATCGGCCGCACCCAGCTCTCCGGCTACCGTGGAGAAACGGGAAATCAGTTCCGTCTTCTTGCCGATTTCCGCAAACACACTGGCACAGGTGTATCGGGTGATGTCATGGGTGACGGTGAAGGTGCCGTAGGCACCCCAGCCCTTGGCATGCACGGCACGTTCGGGGATGCGCTCGCGATTCTGATGGGCCAGCTTCTCGATCAGCTGGTAATCCTGCAGCATTATCGGGCCCCGTTCGCCCGCGGTCGTGGAATTGTTGTTGCTGGGTACGGGGGCACCCGCTGTGGTGGTGAGAGTGTTCGACATGGTGTACTCCTTGAAACAGGGACCGAAAAAGGGAAAGCCCGGGAAGACTCGCTCTCGGGATGGGCACACTATGCCGCAACGAAATCCATAGGTGAAATCGTTTGTTTCTGCCTTTTCAATAGTCCCTTCCTATCAATAACTGCCGGTCTGATACGCCACCCAAGGCTCTGCCCATGGTTCATAAAAGCTGTTCCGAGTAATCCGGGAACCTGCCCCCAACTTCGCCGTATCGTCAGTACCCGATCCTTCAATCCTTCCCTTCAGGAGAATGCTTCAATGAGTTTCATGCGGAACGTACCAGCCGTCACTTTCAAGACACGAGTTCGTGATGAGTCTCTGGGCGGCGACAACCCGTTCAAGTGGCAGGACCTCACGACGGACGAGCTGTTCAAGGGCAAGCGAGTCGTTCTGTTTGCCTTGCCGGGTGCCTTCACACCGACGTGTTCGTCCACTCACCTGCCACGCTACGAAGCGCTCTTCGAGCAGTTCAAGGCTGCCGGTGTCGATGATGTCATCTGCCTGTCAGTCAACGATGCGTTCGTCATGTACCAGTGGGGCAAGGCTCAGGGCGTCGAGAAGGTTCGCATGCTGCCTGACGGCAATGGCGAATTCACTCGCAAGATGGGCATGCTGGTCAACAAGGAAAACCTCGGCTTCGGCCCTCGTTCATGGCGTTACGCCATGGTGGTGAACGATGGTCAGATCGAAGAGATGTTCGTCGAGCCGGAATTCGGCGACAACGCCGGCAATGACCCGTTCGAACGCTCCGATGCCGATACGGTTCTGTCCTGGATCTCACAGGCCAACCAGAAAAGCGCCTGATCCATCAGGCCATACCAGGCTTGCATTGCAAGCCTGGCGCCCTGTCCGGCACGCAGTACAACGACGCCATGCCGGACAGTGTTCTGTCGTGACTACAGAAACAGACCGTAACGACCCGCCAGTACCACGACCACCAGCACGATACCGATGATCAGATTGACCAGCACGATGTGCCTGACGCGGTTCAGGGCAGTTCCCGCCGCCGGCCAGTCTTCCTGCGCCACGCTCTGTTTCAACAGGGGATAAGGGCGGTAATACAGGTAGATGAACAGCCCGCTCATCAGCAATCCCAGTGCATGCATCAGATGCACATGAATCGGACTGGTTGCAAAACCGCCAAAGGCATTGAAGACGAGCCAGTAACCGCTCACCAGCAACACGGCGATGGACATCCACACCCAGGGAAAGAAGCGTCGGAATACCGCGGCCCACAGGCCGAGACGCCGGTGGGGTTCCAGCAGGGCAACGCTGGGACGCAGGATGACGTAGGCGAAGAACATGCCGCCTATCCAGATAACGGCAGCCAGACCGTGTAGTGCTATGGCAAGTGCATTCATCGTAGTAAAGGTGCTCAGCAATCAGGAAAACTCACGGGCACTTCTATCACGTTTATGGCCAGACCGCCGCGAGCCGTTTCCTTGTACTTGGTTTTCATGTCCGCGCCGGTATCGCGCATGGTCTTGATGACCTTGTCCAGCGATACGAAATGCTTGCCGTCACCACGCAAGGCGATGCGAGCGGCATTGATGGCCTTCACCGAGCCCATGGCATTGCGCTCGATACACGGAACCTGCACCAGACCACCAACCGGATCGCAGGTGAGCCCCAGATTGTGTTCCATGCCGATTTCCGCCGCGTTCTCCACCTGCTCCGGACTCCCCCCCTGCACCGCGGCAAGAGCACCGGCGGCCATTGAACAGGCCGAACCCACCTCTCCCTGACAGCCGACTTCGGCACCGGAGATGGATGCATTCTCCTTGTAGAGTATGCCGATGGCACCGGCTGTCAGCAGGAAATCCACCACACCTTCGTCGTTCGCGCCCGGGACAAAACGATAGTAGTAGTGCAGGACGGCAGGAATGATCCCGGCCGCACCGTTGGTGGGTGCGGTCACGACCCGACCACCGGCGGCATTCTCTTCGTTGACAGCCAGAGCGTACAGATTCACCCAGTCCATGACCGTCAGCGGATCGCGCAGGGCTGCCTCCGGGTTCTGGCTCAGCTTCTGGTACAGCTCGGCGGCACGACGCCTGACCTTCATGCCACCGGGCAGGATGCCCGTTACCTGGCAGCCACGACTGACACAAGTCTGCATGATCTGCCACAGAGCCAGCAATTCCTGCCGAACTTCCGCCTCCGATCGCCAGACACATTCATTGCGCATCATCAGTTCGCTGATGCTCATGCCATGCTCGGCGCACAGCTCCAGCAGATGGTCACCGGTGGTGAAGGGATAGGGAACAATGGTGTCATCCGCCTTGACCACCGGGTCGCCATCGGCCGCACTGTCATCCAGTACGAAGCCTCCCCCCACGGAGTAGTAGGTCCGTTTCGACAGGACCTCGCCGTCGCTGTCGCTGGCCACGAACTGCATGGCATTGGGGTGAAACGGCAGCGCCCGTCGCTTGTGCATGACCAGGTCACGCTTCTCGTCGAATGCGATGGCGTTGCCCCCTGGCAGGGAAATACGGCGCTGCTCCCGGATGCGGGCAAGACGCTCCGGGATGTGCTCGACATCGACCGTCGTGGGGTGCTCTCCTTCCAGCCCCAGCAGCACCGCCGTATCGCTGCCATGCCCCTTGCCGGTGGCCCCCAGTGAGCCGAACAGTTCGACCTTGCAGCGAGCCACACCCTCCACCTGCCCGCTCTCCTGCAAGGCCATGACAAAGCGCCGTGCAGCCACCATGGGCCCCACCGTATGCGAACTTGATGGGCCGATCCCACTCTTGAACAGATCGAAGACGCTGATTGCCATACTCGAACACTCGCAGATCATGATACCGGGACAGCCATACTCTACGCACTCGGCCCAGCGCGTGTTGCTCTGCAAACGGCTTGCAGACGGATCGAAACGACATGCACAGGCGTTGCGAGAGGACGCCGCCGTCAACGAACGACGGGATGATCCCGCCCTGTGGTATCAGGTAACGGTTACAACGGGCTTGGCGGCAAAATGGATCCTGCACTTGTCGGGACTGTCATTGTCGCTCGGAGCGGGCTTGCGTATACTGTATGAATGAACAGTCAAAAATGTGAGTCGTCCATTCTCTCTCCAGCGGCCGATGGTGTGCCGGTCCGATTGATGAACAAACTGGCCATTCTCTCCGATGCTGCCAAATACGATGCATCCTGTGCCTCCAGTGGTGCATCGCGGCGAGACTCTCTGGATGGTCGCGGTGTGGGCAGTACCGAAGGCATGGGCATCTGTCATTCCTACGCGCCGGACGGCCGCTGTATCTCCTTGCTGAAGGTACTGCTGACCAATTTCTGTACCTTCGATTGCCTGTATTGCGTCAACCGCGTCTCCAGCAATGTGCCACGTGCCCGTTTCGAAGTCGATGAGCTGGTCAACCTGGTGCTGGCCTTCTACAAGCGTAATTACATCGAGGGCCTGTTTCTGTCCTCCGGCATCATCCAGGACCCCGACTACACGATGGAGCAGATTGTCGAGGTCGCGCGGCGCTTGCGCGAGGTGCATGACTTCCGTGGCTACATTCACCTGAAGACCATTCCGGAGGCCACCCCGGAACTGCTCGCCTCTGCCGGTCGTTATGCCGACAGGCTGTCCATCAATGTCGAACTGGCCCGTTCGTCCAGCCTGGACTCGCTGGCCCCGCAGAAAGAGGCCGGAGGAATACGGCGCGCCATGGCAGGCATCCGCAGCCGGCTCGATGAGAGTCGCGAGCGCAGCCATTCGGGTCGAGCCGCCCCGCAATTTGCCGCCTCGGGGCAAAGCACTCAGATGATCGTCGGCGCAGACGATGCCAGCGATGGTGAACTGCTGGATTGCAGCGAATCCCTGTACAACGGCTACCACCTCAAGCGGGTCTATTACAGCGCGTTCAGTCCGATCCCCGATGCCAGTGCCGCCCTGCCGCTCGCCCCGCCCGATCTGAATCGTGAACACCGCCTTTATCAGGCTGACTGGTTGATGCGCTTCTATGGTTTCGCTGTCGATGAAATCGTCGCCGGTGGCGAGAACGGCATGCTGGATCCGGCACTCGATCCGAAACTGGCCTGGGCCTTGAAACACCGCGAACGTTTCCCGGTCGATGTCAATCAGGCGGAACGCGAGTTGCTGCTTCGCGTACCGGGACTGGGAACCCGAGGCGTTGAACGAATCATTGCCAGCCGCCGTCTGCACCGCCTGAGCCTGGCCGACCTGGGCCGCTTGTGCGGGTCTGTCGCTCGCATGCGGCCCTTTGTCGTGACGCGCGACTGGCGCCCCACCTCCTTGCTGGACAACAGTGGACTGCGCGCACAACTGATGCAGGGCAGTGCTCAGATGTCTCTGTTCGACTGAGCGGCTGTCGTGAATCACCAGCAACAGTCACAGAGGCTTCACAAGGTTCAACTGGCACGGCCGGACGATTTCGATGGCTGGCGTCGCCTCGCACGACAACACCTGGCCGCCGGTTCAGTGCCAGAGTCGATCATCTGGGAATTCGGTGGCGGGACAGCCGACCTGTTCGGTGAACAAGTGGCCCCCGCCAGCCCGGCGGCGGCGTCGAACCCACAACGCACGGGCCAGGTGCCGGTCGTACCTCGCCGGTTTCTCGAACTGGCCAGGTGCGTTGCCTGTCATCGAACACCCGATCGTTTTGCCCTGTTGTACCGCGTGCTGTGGCGAGCCAGCCATGGTGAGCCCGGACTGCTGGATCTGCCCAGCGATCCGGACATGCACCGCCTGCACAGGCTGGGCAAGTGCGTGGCCAGGGAACGCCACAAGATGCATGCCTTCGTACGCTTTCGCCAGACACCCGAGGTGGAACCTGAACACTTCAGCGCCTGGTTCGAACCGGAGCACCATACCTTGCGGCTTTCAAGCGACTTCTTCGTCAGGCGTTTCGCCAACATGCACTGGTCTATCGTCACCCCGGATGAAAGCGCGCACTGGAATGGCCAGAGCCTGCAATTCGGTCCCGGTGGGCATCGCAACAAGGGTGCCGCTCCCGAGGCCATGGAGCAACTGTGGAAGACCTACTTTGCCAACATCTTCAACCCGGCCAGGCTCAAGCTCGATGCCATGCGCTCGGAAATGCCGGTCAAGTACTGGAAGAACCTGCCCGAGGCTCCCTTGATTGCCGAGCTGGTCCACAATGCCGGTGCTCGTAGTCAGGCGATGGTGGATTCATTGCCCAGTGAGCCACCACGCTTCGCATCGCGTGCAACCGCCGCCAGGGCCACCCGTCACCCGACCCCATCCGAGTCGATCGAACACGGCCGCAAGTCGAGAATCAGTGACGAGCGCTCAGAAAGCGATTGATTGTCGCCGCGGCCACGGACACCGAATGATTCGGCAGTTTCACGTAGTGATCTCCCTGCAGATAGGCGCCGTATCCGCGTAGCATTCCCAGCATCTCCCAGACACCATCGTTGCAGCTGAGCAGCCCGCCTCCTGACTGACCCGAATCGATGGTGGCGCTGCTGTGCAAGGCGCCTTCACGCGTAACCTGCAGCACACCACTGGATGTCATCATCGCTTGTGCACGCGGATAGCCTGCCGCCCAGACAATCTGGGCTTCTGCCGGATCGAGTCCGGCGATGTGCAGGGGATTGATGGAGCGTGTATCCACAGCCAATACGGCCAGATCGTTCACATGATCGACCATCAGCAACTCGGCCAGTTGAAACGATTCCTCCACTCGAACGAAAAACTGCTCTCCCCCCTGAACCGCGTGAGCCGCGGTCAGTACGCGATTGACATCGAACACCACGCCACTGGCAAAGCTGCCGTGGTCGGTCGCGACAGGCAGGATGGCGCTGAGCGTCATGTCATCCGGCTGTGTACAACTGGTCACGCCGTGCGTTGGCAGCGGTCGAAGAAAAGGCATATCCCGGCCTGCCTGCAGCATCGCGCGCAAACTGTTTTCACTGGATCGCTCTGCCAGGGCCACCGGGGTGAGAATGGCCATGGCAGCCAGAACACACGCCAGGGCGCCCGCTCTAGTCATGGCGCTGGTCATCAAACAGGTCTCCGCCGGCCAATCAGGGCAGGCTTTCTATGGATATCGACGATGAACCTCAACGGTTGACCTACATTGGCAATCGGTCAGTCTGCAATGTGGGGTAATCAACACTTATGGATCCGCGCTCCTGCGCTGGCCCGCAGTCAGTCAGCACCTGCCGACGGAAAGCCATTCCCTGATGTCGGTAGAGTGGCATGGGGCTCGCCTGAGAGGCAGTCTATCGCAGAGCTCGTTGCACGAACGCGCCATCAGTGCCGGATTACTGTCGCTCTTTCCATGACTCTCTTGACCATAAAAACACGTATGTTCAACAACTTGCTGATTGGGCGTGGTTTTTCTGCAACACACTGTGTCATGCATGCCACAGACTTGACGGCTCCAATCATTACAGAACATTGAGGTTCAGGATCAGAACGTCGGTTGCCCCCTGTCAGATCGCTAGCGTCTGCCAGGCTTGCGTGGACGTCTATCGAATGGCCAGTCGCGCCTGAACGGGTCCGAGTACCCGAAGGGCGGGTAATCGTTCCAGTGAGAAAAATGCCTCGGCGGCACGATGACCACGCGTTTCCAGAACTGGTAGTCCTCAATGAGCACAACGGGAAACAGGTAATCCGACTCCCCGACCTTGCCTGGCGCCTTGCCGCTCAACCGACCCAGCACCGTCATGTCTCGGCCCACCTTGACGATCTCCGGGTCCAGAAACCCGTTGAGCAGTGCCAGAAAGCGCCCATCGGAACGATCATCGTGAATGGGCCGTCCATCGCTGTAGAGCGGCCTGGAGACGATCTCCACCAGCGTACTGCCATCGGTTCGATTCGTCACACTGGCGATCGTACCGCCCCAGCGCACCAGCTCTTGCTCGCCACTTGCGGCATCGGCACTGATGCTGTCCAGTTCTGCCACCTGTTCGCTGTCGATGGCCTGCGCCACGGTGATGGTGCTCAGTGACGCATCGCCCGCAGGCGGTGAGGGCTGGGTAGTGGCACAGGCACTGATCATGGCGACACATGCCAGCGTAATGACTAATCGGGGTCCGGTTCGGATCATGCAACGCTCTCTGGGGTCATTGACGGACATAGGGATACACAAGATGCTGACTGATACCGAAACAGACAAGCGAAAACTGTGTTCGTTTACAGTTTTTCATGCATTTTTTTCAACCGGCGGAAAGTCTGAATACACATTCCGTTACAGAACTGCTACTTTCAAGGTCAGGGCTATCACGGCGCTGCCGTTAGCTCCTTAAACCGAACGATTCGTGCCCCCCGACGTCGAACGACCGGAAGTCGTTTCAACGCCGGCGCAAGCAACAGGTAGCGTGCCACTAGAATCTGCCTGATGTCTTGTGTAATCACGTTGGCTGGGTAGCCATTGGAGTTTGACTGACAACGATCGCCAAGAGAGACACGCCTCATGCACACGATTTCGAAAGCAGCGCACTTACTCAACATCAGCGAGTTCAAATTGTTCAGCGAAGCATACCTGGCCTGGTTCGGGGATCGCGCGGATGATGAAGACCTGACTCTGGTGTTTTCCCAGTTCATCATGTTCGGCGAATTACCGGAATGGGCTGACCAGTTCGCCCGCTCGGTACTGGACGACCTCGAGGCCAACCGCCAGGTCAATCTGAACTCCTTCTGCATACTCAACCTCTCGCCACGCGTCGGCAAACGGCCGGAAATCAGCTTTTCCATCCTTCGCTAGTCCACGGGGCTCGAGCTGCGGTATCAGCTGCGCGCCAGTTGATACCGCGCCAGCAGGCTCTGCAGCGCTCGCGCACGTGACTCCACTTCCTCACTGACCACCAGACTGTCACGCGCAGTTTCCAGAGAGTGTCTGGATTTCTCCACCAGCAGCTGCAGTGCGTGGTGCATGGTGTCACTGGTATCGGAAGTACACTGCACCGTCTTGCTCATTTCTCTGGATGCCATGCTTTGTTGCAACATGGCTCCAGCCACGGATGTCTGGTATTCGCTGATTTCGCGAATGATTTCATGAATTCCCGAGATCGCCTTGACGGCCGAGCTGCTGTCCGTCTGGATGCTGCCGATACGATTGGCGATCTCCTCGGTGGCATTGGCTGTCTGCTTTGCCAGCTCCTTGACCTCGTTGGCAACCACAGCAAAGCCCTTGCCCGCTTCGCCGGCGCGAGCCGCCTCTATCGTGGCGTTGAGCGCCAGCAGATTGGTTTGCTCGGCAATGGAGGTAATGATCTTCAGGACACTGCCAACACCGCTACTGGAGGCGAACAGTTGCTGCATGGTGTCGTGTGTACCACTGGCCAGGGACACCGCCTCACCGGACATTCTGTCCGCCCGACTGGTATTGGCAGATATCTCGTTGATCGATGCGGTCATCTCTTCAGTGGTGGCAGACGCACCACGCATGAGGCTGTTGACACTCTCCGCATTCTCGGCCACTTGCACACAATGATCGTTGGACTCACCCGCGTTGCTCTCGATCTGCCCCGAACTGCTACGCAGCTCCATGGAGCGCGTCATCAGCTCATCGGCATGTATTCGAATGTCGCTGAAATCACGGTTGAGAGACGCCAGAAAGCCGTTGATGGTATCGGCGATGGCATTCAGTGATTCATTCTCGTTACGAGCAATGCTCAGACTCAGGTTACCCGAACTGGCCGATTGCACCACCTGATTGATCTGCGTAACCAGATCATTCAGGTTGCCGGTGTAACGCTCATCAGCTTCGCTCTTCTGGTCAATTTCACGCTGTATGGCAAGGTCGGCAGAGACATTCTTCCAGCTCAACAGCGCCAGCGATTGTTCACCATCATCACCACGGATCGGTTCGATATCCACCTGTAGATACTGTGTGCCCACCGCGATCTGCAGGGAATGCGGCAGTTTATCCAGATCTGCAGCGTAACGTGCAACCTCTGTCAGAGCGTCCCCTGCGCTGGCCAGAGAACTGCCACTTGTCAGCAGTTCCGGCAGATGCCCCTGCGCATGCAGATCCTTCAGCTCGGCCACGGCGGCAGGATTGGCAAAGCTGATGAGCCCCTCCTGCCCCACCGACATCATGGGCACCCGGGATTGCGTGATGATGGCACGCACCTGTTGCAGTTCGGTTCGCAGATCCCTGAAGAAGGTTCCTACCTCTTCCCAGTCCACCTGTTCACTGCCCAGTGCCGAACTCATGGCCTGCACGGATAAGTCCAGATCATGGGTGATATCACCAAACTCATCACCGCGCCGCATGTTGTACGGCCTGGACAGATTACCGGACGCCATACGCTTGAGTGCCTTGCGACAACGCATGACCGGGACAATGACACTGTGACTGATCCACCCACTGAGCAACAGGCTCAACAGGGCCGCTAGCCCGCTGATCCAGAGGCAGGTACGTATCAGTTCATCGTTCTTGATCTCCGCCAGTGCCACCAGCTTCTTGACCAGCCTGTTCGCCTGTATATGCAATTGTGCGGACAATGCCAGAAGCTGGCTCGCATCCACGGATTCGCCGTTGGCGGACGTGGCCAGTATCCTGTCCGCCTCACGGGTCAACTGCACTGTCAGCCTGGTTGCCGGATGTTCGTTGCCGCCCAGAAAATCGGCCAGGCCTGTCACGCTCGGTGGGGGCAGTTCACGCGTTTCACCGCTGATCGGATCGACCACTACCTCTCCACCGTCTCTGATTGCCGTCAGGGTGGATTTGAACAGCGTCAGGCTGCGTTGGCTGGCGTCCAGAGCTTCCTGCCGGCTATCGCCCTGGCTGTAGGCGGCAAGCAGCACCTCCTTGACATAGCGCTGATTGAGCATGCGCTGCCGGCCCGCGACGTCCACCAGAACGGCATCTTCTCGCTGGGCCCGTATGCTGTCGATCACGGTCAGGCAGGTTGCGGCGAGTGCCAGAATGAGGATGGCAGGGAACAGCGCAAATTTCAGCCGTAGCGGAATACTATTCATCAGACAGTGAGAGGCCTTCATCGAGCTAGTCAGATCTAGCGGAATGTTGGCCCGACACTGAAGCGCTGATGCCCGAATAACCTGTTAGCGTGTCCTGAAATGCGAACTGCATGCGCTGCCTGTCAGCCGAGCTTCAAGGCGCTGAACGGCATCTGATGTAACATCCAGCGACCACACCTGTGTTGCCTGATGAGCGGCATGCAGCTGGGCCGCGAACCGGAAACCCCCTTACTCAGGAGCCAAGATGTCGATATTCGAACAGGATCTGGAACAGCAAGAGGCCAATTACCAGCCCTTGTCTCCGGTCAGCTTTCTACAGCGAGCCGCAACGGTCCGCCCACAACAACTTGCCGTGGTGCACGGCGAACGTCGCTACAACTACGCCCAGTTCTGGCAGCGCAGCCGCCAGCTGGCCAGTGCGCTGAACAGACGGGGTATCGGACGCGGAGATTGCGTTGCCATCATGGCCTGCAACACACCCGAGATGCTGGAAGCCCACAATGCCGTGCCGCTTATCGGCGCTGTGCTGAATTCTCTGAATACGCGCCTGGATGCCGCAACGCTGGCCTTCATCCTGGAGCATGGCGATGCCAGGCTGTTGATCAGTGATCGCGAATTCTCACCGATTGTCAAAGAGGCACTGGCACTGCTTGGTCGCCCGTTACCCGTCATCGACATTGATGATGTCCTGGCAGAGGGAGGCGAACTCATTGGCGATATGGACTATGAAGCCTTCCTGCGCAGCGGTGCCGATACGCAACCGACAGCGGGTATCACCGATGAATGGCAAGCCATTTCTCTGTTGTACACCTCCGGTACCACAGGCAACCCCAAGGGGTGCGTCTACCACCACCGCGGCGCCTACCTGAATGCGCTGGGCAACATGTCGGCCATGGGGGTCACACATGCATCACGCTATCTGTGGACATTGCCGATGTTCCATTGCGATGGCTGGACATTCACCTGGGGGGTGACTGCCGCCATGGGCACCCATGTCTGTCTGCGCAAGGTCGACCCGGCCCTGATTTTCCAGTCGATCGAGGCCGAAGATGTCACACATATGTGTGGCGCGCCCATCGTGCTGAACATGCTGGCCAACTCGCCTGCCGAGCTGCATCGCCGAGCCAGTCGGGACGTGGAACTGGCAACCGGTGGCGCTGCACCTCCCTCGTCTGTCATCGAGGCCATGGAAGGCATCGGCTTCAAGGTCACGCATCTCTATGGTCTGACAGAAACCTATGGACCGGCGACCATCTGCCTGCCGCAGGATGACTGGCAGGAGCTGAAGATCGAACAGCGCTCTGCGCGAATGGCCAGACAGGGCGTGCATTATGTGACAGTGGAAAATGCCGCCATCATGCAGGCCGATTCGATGGAGCGGGTGCCCTCGGATGGCAACACCATCGGCGAGCTGATGATCCGCGGCAATACGGTCATGAAAGGCTACCTGAAAAACCCGACAGCGACAGCCGAGGCATTCAAGGGCGGCTGGTTTCATACCGGGGATCTGGGCGTCATGCATGACGATGGCTATATCGAGATCAAGGATCGCGCCAAGGACATCATCATCAGCGGTGGCGAGAATATCTCCACGCTGGAGATCGAGGAAGTGCTGTTCCGCCACCCCGCCATCCTGGAAGCGGCCGTGGTTGCCATGCCGCACGAGACCTGGGGGGAAAGCCCCTGCGCCTTTGTCACATTACACAAGCCTGGTGGTGCCGATGAAAAGGAGATCATCGCCTACTGTCGCGATCACATGGCACATTTCAAGGTGCCCAAGCGCATTGTATTCGGTCCATTGCCGAAAACCTCCACCGGCAAGATCCAGAAGTACACCTTGCGCGAACAAGCGGCCGATAATCACTGATGCCAGTCCTCGTCTCTCCTCTGGCTCGACGCGGGCGACAGTTGCTGCTCGCCCTGCCCCTGCTGGCGCTGGGTGTGACAGGGTTGCTGCGTGAGCCGGAAGCGGTGCATGATGAGTCCTGCCTGCGCAATCCGGACGGCCTGATTGTCTGCGCTGCCAGCGATATGGCACGCATCACCCGGCAGGGAATCAGCCGTCTGGAACATCCACGCTTCGACCTGCGCTCAGACAATCCTCGCAAACTCCACTGGACGGTCGCGCGCAACGAGACCATTGCCTTCCAGCTGATATTGCGCACCGAGAATCGTGATAATGCAAGCCTGGTATCCGTGGACGTGGCAGACAGCGATATCCGGACATCGCTGTATCAGGCGCATTACCTGCAGGTGAAGGACGGCGGCTATCGATGGGGGCCGACAACTGCCGTGTTGCCCTACCCCGCCGCCTACCCCGATGCCTTGATACCCCAACAGCAACGCTGTGCCCAGACACAGACCACGCTGTTCGATCAGGTGGCACTGCCTCGCCCCGGACGCAATCAGAGTGTCTGGGTGGAAATGTACATTCCTGCCAATACGGCTCCGGGTGACCACCGGCAGACACTGCGGCTGACGCCGCTGTCAGCGGACGAGACGGCGGGTGCCTCCGGCGAGGCGATCGATCTGGACGTCTCCCTGACGGTCATCGATGCCACGATCCCCCAGACCACATCGATCGATGCGGTCGGCGAGATCTATCGTTCCTATCGACTGGAAGGCGTTGGTGAGGATCGCAGCAGCCAACGCTGGCAACAGATGGCTCAGTGTTATCAGGTCATGGCCCATCAGCATCGCATGGTCTTCATCGAACGCACACCCGATGCGCCGCGAAGCTCCGAGCAATGGCAGGACTATCTGGATACCTATGCGCCAGCGCTCGATGGACAGCTGTTCAGCAGCGAGGCCGGCTATATCGGCACAGGAGCTGACACAGGGGTGAGCGTGTGGCGTACGCCGTGGCCACAGGAACACGACCTGATCGTCGACGCGGCACTGTCGGAGGAGCAGCTGGATGCCTACACGGATCTGGCCAGTCGCTGGAGTGATATCGTCAAGAACAATGGATGGCAGGACACCCGCTACTTTGCCTATGTCTTCGATGAGGTCGACGGCCCGGTCTCACAGCCGGAAACGGATCCGGATCGGCATCGCTATATCGCCCGAGTGCATGGCGACATGGGTGCCGTTCAACAGGCCATTGATCGCGGTACACAAGACAGACAACCCGGAGCACCGGCCATCGACCTGCTGTGGACCAGCCACTCGGACCCGACGATCTGGCAGGAGGATCCTGCCACGACCCTGACAGGACGTGTACGGCTGTGGGCACCCAATGCCCATGCCGCCAATACCGGCTTTCTGCAGGACAGGATGGCCGCCGGTGAACGCAGCTGGTTCTATCACAGCGGCCACCCTGCCGTCGGTGGACACAGCATCAATCTACCTGGCAGCGACATGCGCAGCTGGGGCGTCATCGGTGCCCGCTACGGGATACAGGGACAGCTGATGTGGGCAGTCAACCTGGGCAATGACGAGCTGCCCTTCGCGCAGCCCAGCTACAAGCCTGACGATGATCGCGTCGGCAATGGCGTCATGGTGTATCCCGGGTTTCAGCTGCCGCGTATCGGCTTTCCTGCCGCCGCAGGCCCGATACCCTCCATGCGACTCAAGGCCTGGCACCGTGGCCTGCAGGATGCAGAGCTGTATTACCTGGCTCATCAACGCCACCCGAAAGAGGCTGAGGCCCTGATCAAGGCGCTTGTACCGCAGGCTCTGGGTGATGCGGTGGCAAACGGCGAGACACAGCCAGGCTGGCCGCGGGACGCAGCCAGCTGGATACAGTGGCGCGATGATCTGATCGACCTGTTGCAACAGGACTGAGTAGGCCAGACTCGGCCTGCGAGGTCGAGTCCGATGGTTCAGCTCATCTTCGGTAGTTGCAGCAGGATCGTGGAACCGGTTTCCGATGATTGCTCAACACCAATCCGCCCCTTGTGCCGATCGATTATCTGTCGGCAGATGGCAAGTCCCAGACCTGTTCCGGCAATCTCGCTCTGCCGATGGAGCCGTTTGAAAGGCTCGAAGATGGTCGTCTGATGCTCCGGGTCGATTCCCAGGCCATTGTCACGGATTCTGATTTCGTGATAATCGCCGGCCTCACACGCCGTGACCTCGACCTGCGACGGCACACCTGCCCTGGAATATTTCAAGGCATTGGTAATCAGATTGGTGAATACGCGCTCCAGCTGCTGATCATCACCCAGTACCTGCGGCATGTCGCCAATCTGCAGATTGGCGCCAGCGGATTCACAGATATCCTGCGTTGTCGCAGCAACCAGCGCCAGTGTGTCGTTCAGGTCAACCTTCTGCAGATCCAGCTCCTGACCGCTTTCCGCGTAGCTGAGCAGATCACTGATCAGAGACTTCATGCGCAAGGCCGAGTCTTTCAGGAACTGCAGATACCGCACGATCTCATCATCCGGGTTCTCGCCAATGGCATCCTCCAGCATCGACACCGAGCCCATGATATTGCGAACCGGCGTCTGCAGATCATGCGAGGCTACATGGGCGAACTGGCTCAGATCGGTGTTCGAGCGGCTGAGCTCGTCATTGGCTCGCTGCAGGTCGATGGTCAGCATCTCGGCTCGCACCAGTGTGCGCTGCCTTGAGGTGGCCAGATACCCGACCAACAAGGCCGCCAGAGCGGTCGACAAGGCTCCCAGAGCAGGCACCGCCCATCGACTCAGCCTGCCATCACTGCTCAGGACCTCCGCCGATTGACTGAAGACGACTTCCCATCGCCTGCCTGCCACGTCGATCCTGCGAACCAGTGACTGGTGATCCTCGGACAGGTTCTGCATGCCTTGTTCATAGATGACTTCGATATCGACATCAGCGCTTTCATCGGCGTCGGTGACATCCCGAACCCTGACCGCCGAGAAATCGAGATCGCCGGATCCGTTGATGAGGTCACCGATACGAAAAACGGCCACGACGACGCCGCGAAACTGCGCTCGTCGAGCGTCGAGATCTTGCGGGGAGGCTGTCTGATAGACCGGCATCATGAACAGAAAACCCTTCTGCGTACCGGTTTCCTGCGCCAGAGTAATTGGCGCTGTTGCCATGGGTTCAGCACGATCACGTGCCATTTCAACGGTACGCCGACGCGCCGGGTTCGACCCGATATCGAGGCCGAATGCCCCTTCGTTGCCAACCATCGGTTCGATATAGGTCACCACGTATTGCTGCTCGACAGCACCTGCCGGTCTGATGGCAAAGTCCGGGTAGCCACCGGCTTGCAGGGAGTCATCCAGCCGCACGCCGCGCTCGAAGGCGGCGGTCTCCTCCAGGGGAACCACCGAGTTCCATGACAGGGCCTGCGTATCGGGAAACAGCGTTTCAATGTCGACAGCCGCAACGAAACGACTGAACTGCTCACGTGAAACCGTTCCGAATGAGTGGAACATCCCCTGAACGGCAACCGTCAGCGTCTTGTCCTTTTCAATCGCACTTTCCAGCTGACTGGTGGCAACGTCAACCTGACGGTTGAATTCCTGCATGGCCAGCTGCGCGGTGCGCTCCCGCATGATGTTACTCATGGCGAGCGTCACGATGGATCCGAGAACCAGGATTGCCACGACCCACATCCAGACACTGAAGGGCACCCTGAGTACAGCTGGAGCGGTATGACCACGCTTCTGCTCTGATGCAGCACTGTCAGTCAAGGATCGGCCTCTGCTCTGGAAGGTGAATCGAAACAAGACGACCAGCCAGCTGTCTCTGTCAGAACCGCACAGAAATCGATCTCTACAAACTGAAATGACAGCCGTCAAGCTGCCATTCAGTTCTTCCGAAGACCTCGGAAAACCCAGCCAACTGCTCATGCAACCTGCACAAGGCCACACACAGCTATCGACCGATACCTCGCATACCTTGAACGCCCCGGCCTGTCTGCCCTGTTACAACAGAGGAAACGGACCGGGGCTACCGAGCGTCGTACCTCAGTCCAGAACCGCGATGATCTCGTTGGCCCAGTCGGTAGTGTGCAGTATGCCCTTGAAGGCATCTGTAGTCTCGTCAGGTCCCATGGCAAACAGATAGACCGGCGTGCTGCTGTGGTTATCGCTGGCCCAGACGACATTGGACTGCTCGGCAACCACCGAGGCCAGGATATTCTTGCGAATACCTGAACCATAGACATAGAACGCCTTGCGCTCGTGCATCAGGGGAAAGCGCTCTGCACTCAGCGTACCGTGGTCAGGGACGTAATAGACATTGAGCTCGGTTTCCAGCACTCGCCTGGCTTGCGCCAGCGTGATCGGGAACTCGGTGTTGGTATTGACGATCATGCGCAGATTCTCGGGTGTCTGCTGGCTCTCATCCAGACTATCGAACTGGCTGAAGATGCCGTCGTAGGACAACTTCTGCTCATACAGGCGATCCAGTGTTTCCACGTTACCGAAGTTCCAGTTCGGCTTGTATTGCTCTCCGTGGAAGACATCACCATCCAGAGGTTGACCTTCGGGCAGATCGTTACGCGAATAGGCAAAACCGAAACCACCGGTCTCGTGATCGGCTGACACGACCAGCAAGGTATCGTCACGATCCTTCATCCAGTCCAGAACCACGTCGATGGCGTCGGAGAACTTGATCATCTCGTGCAGCATGGTACCGGCATCGTTGTTGTGCGCGGCCCAGTCGATCTGACCACCTTCAACCATCAGGAAAAAACCGTCCTCATCATCCTCGAGAACAGACAGAGCCTTGGCGGTCATCTCGGTCAGGCTCGGTTGCACCCGCTCAGCGCCGTTGCCGGCCTGCGTGTGGGCGATGCCGTCCAGCATGCCTGAGGAAGAATACAGGCCCAGAACACGATCACCGGTGCTGGCCGCCAGATCCGTGCGGTTGAATGACAAGTCATAGCCCGCCTCGCTGGCCTCTGCCAGAAGATTACGATCATCCTTGCGCTTGGAACTCATACTGATGGTGCCGCCAGTCAGCGCTTCCAACTCTTGCCGCACCGCGCTCCCCTCTTCATTGACGCCCTGTGGCAGCCAGTGCCGTATGCCACCACTGAGCATCACATCGGCACCGGTGTCCAGCATCTCGGCGGCAATCTCGTTTTCCAGGCTACGATGTTGCTGATGGGCCGCGTAGGCTGCCGGTGTGGCATGGGTCAAGCGGGTGTCTGACACCAGGCCAACAGCCTTGCCCTTGGCCTGCGCCACTTCCAGCATGCTCACCGCCCGATTTCCCTCGTAGTCGGCGCCGATCATCTCCGAACCCGCCAGCTTGCCGCTGGCAAACTGTGTGGCGGACGCCGCCGAGTCGACAACCAGCACCTTGTTCGATTCCGTGCGAGAGATGCCGACGACACCTTCCGTGGCCATCCGATCAAACGCGCTTGAATCCAGTACCGGATCGGAAGCATAGCGAACGTATGAATCCAGCAGACCCACTTGCTGCGGCCCCATACCATCGCCAATCATGACAATGACATTGCGTATCTTGCTCCCGTCTCCGGAAGAGCCAACAGCCTTGTCCTTCACCTCTTCCATCGTCGTACAGCTTGCCAGCAATGTGGCCGTGCAAACGGTGAGCAATGATTTGTACATCATGATAGACATCTTCCTGTGGAACCCGTAATGACATTCGAGGCTATCACGGATGCAACAGCCGGTAAAAGACCAATCGTGCGCAACCATTGCCTGCGAACGCGTGGTCACGCAAGCGGAATCTCGATGTTCAGGCCTCCACTTCGGCCTCTTCGATGAACAGGGAAGTTGGTGAAAATGTGGTGACATCCACCAGTCCGATATCCGAAATTCGCAATTCGGGGATCACGACCAGTGCCAGCAGAGAATGCTGCATATAGGCATTATTGAGTTCACAGCCGCAGGTCTGCATGGCATGCACCAGCTTCTGCGCTTTCTCGGCCACCACCTCGGCGCGCTCCTCCGACATCAGCCCGGCAATACTCAGCTCGACCATGGCCAGCTCCTTGCCCCCCGCAAACAGCACAACTCCGCCACCGACCTCTCCCAGTCGATTGGCTGCCAGTGCCATGTCTTCATGGTTGGTGCCGACCACGATCATGTGATGGGAATCGTGTGCCACGGTGGACGCCATGGCGCAGGCGGTGTTGTAGCCAAAGCCCGAGACAAAGGCGTTGACCACACCCCCGGTGCCCCGATGGCGTTCAACCAGTGCAATCTGGCAGATATCGTTGTCCGCATCCATCTGCACCTGACCCTGCGACACGGCAAGTCGTGCCTGCAATGCCCGGGTAGGCGCCTGATTCTCGATGACGCCGATGACTCTGGCCATGACAGAATCCGACGCGTATGCCGGCGCCTTGATTGCAAAGTCTCCGGCTTGCAGTGTCTTGCCCAGCTTCACCGTATTCTTGGCAGTTGCCGGGTAGCTTGCGGGGGGAATATCGAGGCTCAGCTGGCCGCCTTCTGCCAGCACCTGCCCCTGCGCCATGACCAGTTCGATCGGCAATTGCACAAGATCCGATGACAGTATGAGATCGGCTCGCCTGCCCGGTGTGATGGATCCCAGCTCGCGCTCCAGTCCGAAATGTTCTGCCGTATTGATGGTGGCCATCTGAATGGCCGTAATGGGCTTGAGCCCTTGTGCGATGGCATGTCGAACGACGCGATTCATGTGACCATCGTTGATCAGTGTGCCGGAGTGGCAGTCGTCGGTACACAGAATGAAGTAGCGAGGATCCAGACCGTGTTCGGTGACCGCCTTGATCTGCGGGGCCACGTCATACCAGGCAGAACCGAGTCGCAACATGGAACGCATGCCCTGACGCACCCTGGCAATGGCGTCCTCGACGCGGGTACCTTCGTGATCATCGGCAGGCCCACCCGCCACATAGCCGTGGAACGGCAAGCCGAGATCACTGGATGCGTAATGACCGCCAACGGTCTTGCCGGCATTGACCGTGGCTGCGATCACGCCCAGCATCTTCGGATCATTGTTGGACACACCGGGAAAGTTCATGACTTCCCCCAGACCGATGATGTTCGGCCACTGCATGGCCTCCTGAACCTCATCGACACCCAGTTCCGCCCCTGCATTTTCAAGACCCGGAGCCGACGGCACACAGCTGGGCATCTGCACATAGATGTTCAGAGGCAGGTTCATGGCCTCATCGTGCATCAGGCGTACGCCATCCAGACCCAGCACATTGCCGATCTCATGAGGATCGATGAACATCGAGGTCGTGCCATGGGGTGCCACTGCCCGGGCAAACTCGGTCACCGTGACCATGCCGCTTTCGACATGCATATGGGCATCACACAGACCGGGCACCAGGTAGCGATCATTGGCATCGATGACCGTGGTCTGCTCGCCGATGGCATGACTGGCATCCGGGCCGACATACGCAAAGCGCCCGCAGCTGATGGCAACATCGGTCGAGGCGATGATTTCGCCGGAATGCACATTCACCCAGCGACCGTTGCGAACGACGGTATCAGCCGGTTTGCGCCCCGTGGCAACATCCACCAGTGTCGCGGCACAGGCACTCCATTCAGCAAGTCTGGTCAATTTCTCTCTCCTTCTGGCGGTCAGGATTACACGCTGGTTTTCGCATGATCCGGTGTATGGGTCTGTCTGGCCTGCTCCCAGATTGGCAGCAACAGCTCATGGGCGGTACTGATGACCGGGTCCTGGCGGCGCGCCTTGAGACAGATGAATTCAAGTGTCGTCGTCAATTCGACGGTGTCGGAAATCACCATGCCGCGAGCCTGTCTCTCATTCAGCGCGATGGAGTCACGACACAGGCTCAAGCCTACGCCGGACCGTACCATGGCCAGCATAGAGGGTTCCTGATCGACGACGGTTATGATGTTCGGAGTGACACCGAACTGCTGAAACAGCGGTTCGAGCAGACGACAGTGTACCGAGGCCGGTGGGGTACCGATCCAGGGCAGGCTGGCCAATTCGTCCCAGTTACGCCCCGACACCCGCGCCTCCCAGCCCGGCGGCGCAATGACCCAGTAGGTGAAGGTGTCCAGCACGGTGCGGTGAAACAACGATGCATCGTCGGACTTGCCAGCCGTGGTGTTTCTCACCGAGGCATTGACATCACCGAGATAGAATCCGGCATCCAGCTCATTGCGCAGGATTCTCTCCGGCACATTGCCACTCATGCCATGGGTGACTTCCGCCCTGATGCCCGATGCGCGGCGTACCAGCGCATTGAAGAAGGCGCCCAGTCGGATGGAGTCAGGGTCGAGTATCGTACCGACCCGCAGGCTGCCCCTGACCTGCCCCGCCAGATCGCGAGCGGTCTGTCTGAATTCGTCCAGCACCGACAGGACCTGCTCGGCCTTCTGCGCAAGGATTGCCCCGTCGGGTGTCAGTTCCAGGCCCTTCGAGGTGCGAGTGAACAGCGTCAGACCGCTTCTCTCGGCCAGGTTCTTGAGCTGCTGCGTGACCGCAGGCTGGGACAGATGCAGCGCCTCGGCCGCTCGCGTGACATTGCCTTCGCGAACAACCGTTGCGAAGCACTGGACGGTACGGAGTTCGGGAAGATGCTTCATAAGCCAAAATTATAATGCTTTCGCGTCGACGTGATTGGATTTCCGTAACGCCAGGTCGTAATGTCCGTCAACCAGACCGGCCAATGCCGCACACGAGGGATGGCGGCGATGCTGCTCGAGTGAATTACCGCCAGCTGGCTGCTACCCGCCACGGAGAACAAACCACCCATGTCGCCTGAATCATTTGACTACATCATTGTCGGAGCCGGTACGGCCGGTTGTCTGCTGGCCAACCGCCTGAGCCGCGATCCGTCAAAACGAGTACTCCTGCTCGAGGCCGGAGCCAAGGACAATTATCCGTGGATTCACATTCCGGTGGGCTATCTCTATTGCATCGGCAACCCACGTACCGACTGGCTCTATCAGACCAGACCCTGCGCCGGGCTCAATGGCAGAACGCTGCGCTACCCTCGTGGCAAGGCACTCGGTGGCTGTTCGTCCATCAATGGCATGATCTACATGCGTGGTCAGAAACGAGACTATGACCACTGGGCAGACTTGCTGGATGACAAGGAATGGAACTGGGACCATGCACTGCCTGATTTCAAGGCCCATGAGAATCACTACCGGCTCGACGACGGCGCTGACCCGACAAGTCGCGGTGATGGCAACTTCTCCGACTTTCATGGCAATGGTGGTGAATGGCGCATCGAGAAACAACGCCTCAAATGGGAAATTCTCGAAGCCTTCTCGCAAGCTGCGCAGGAATCCGGCGTCGAACATACCGATGACTTCAACGCCGGGGACAATGCCGGTGTCGGCTATTTCGAAGTCAACCAGAAATCCGGCTGGCGCTGGAATACTTCCAAGGCCTTTCTTCGCCCTGTCAGGAATCGTTCGAACCTGACGATCTGGACGGGTGCGCAAGCCGAGCGCTTGCTGTTCGCCACCGATGAAAACGGACAGCGCCGCTGCTCCGGCGTGGTCGTGAACCGTCATGGCCGCAGCGAATCGGCCATGGCGTCGGCCGAGGTGATTCTATCGGCCGGTGCCATTGGCTCGCCGCAGATTCTGCAACTGTCCGGCATCGGTCCTGCCGAGCACCTCAAGGCTCACGGTATCGATGTCATATTCGATGCACCGGGCGTCGGAGAGAATCTGCAGGATCACCTGCAGATACGCGCGGTGTTCAAGGTCGAAGGCACCCGAACGCTCAACACCATCGCCAACAGCCTGTTTGGCAAAGCCTGCATCGGCCTGGAATACGCCTTGAAACGCTCCGGCCCCATGAGCATGTCACCGAGCCAGCTGGGCGCCTTCACCCGCTCGAGCCCCGACCAGCCACATGCCAACCTCGAATACCATGTACAACCGCTCAGCCTGGATGCCTTCGGCGAGGATCTGCACGGTTTTCCGGCGTTCACGGCCAGCGTCTGCAATCTCAACCCATCCAGTCGTGGCAGCGTGCGCATCTGCTCGAACCGCTTCGAAGATGCACCGGCCATCGATCCCAACTATCTCAGTACGGACGATGATCGCAAGGTAGCCGCCGACAGTCTGCGCCAGGTACGCGACATTGTCGCGCAACCGGCACTGGCTCGATACAAACCGCAAGAGTGGAAACCCGGCGTGCAGTTCCAGAGCGATGAGGAACTGGCAAAACTGGCCGGTGACATCGCCAACACCATCTTTCACCCTGCGGGAACCGCCAGGATGGGGCAGGCCGATGACCCGATGGCTGTCGTCGATGAGCGCCTCAGGGTGCGCGGCATTGCGGGACTGCGTGTTGTCGATGCGAGTGTCATGCCGACCATCACCAGCGGCAATACCAATTCGCCTACCCTGATGATCGCCGAGAAAGCCGCACGCTGGATTCAGGAATCTGCCTGAACCTGCCCCACTGCAGGCCGACAGACTCGACACCCGATAACCTTCTTTCAATACCACAGCGACACCGGCGTTTCACCAACGCGCAGGTGCACTCATCACGCCACACGAGGAATAACGACATGAGCGTTCAAGCCAAGCCAGGCGACAGCCTGGATCTGAGAGTATTCATTCTGTCCCTGACAGTGCTCACCGCCGTCATTGCGCCGCTGATCCTGTTCCCGGAATCCGGCCCGGCCATGATCAACGCCGCTTTCAGCTTCGCTACCGGCCAGTTCGGCTGGCTGTACATGCTGGCAGGTTTCTCGGCGGTGGTATTCCTGATCGGTCTCGCCATGAGCCAGTACGGCAATGTGCGCCTGGGCGGGCCCGAGGACACGCCGGAATTCTCCTACTTCAGCTGGATCGCCATGATCTTCTGCGGTGGCATCGGTATCGCCATTGTCAACTGGGCCTGGGTGGAACCCATCTATTACTTCACCGGCCCTCCCTTCGGTGTTGAACCCAAGAGCGCAGAAGCCGCCGAATGGGCGTTGACCTACGGACAATTCCACTGGGGTCTGACTCCGTGGGCCATCTACTGCCTGCCGGCCATCCCCATTGCCTATTCCATGTATGTCCGCCGTCAATCCGGTGTGCGCCTGTCGGAAGCGGCGCGCGGTGTGCTGGGACGACATTCCGATGGCTGGATCGGTGTCACCCTGGACTCCATCGTGGTCTTCGGAGTCGTTGGCGGTGTCGGTACCTCTCTGGGTCTGGCCATTCCGCTGGTATCGAAACTGGCAGGTTCTCTGTTGGGCATCGAACCCTCACTGGGGCTCGATCTGTCGATCCTCGCCATCTGGACCGTGATCTTCGGCGCCAGCGTCTGGTTCGGTCTGTCCAGGGGCATCCGGATTCTGTCTGATACCAATGTCATTCTGGCCATTGCGCTCCTGGCCTTTACCGTCGTCGTCGGGCCCTCATTGTTCATGATCAACGGCTGGGTCAACTCTCTGGGGCAGATGCTGAGCAACTTCGTCACCATGAGCCTGTGGACCGATCCGATCTCCCATTCCACCTTTCCGCAAGACTGGACCATCTTCTACTGGGCCTGGTGGGTTGCCTATGCCCCCATGATGGGACTGTTCGTCGCTCGCATCTCTCGTGGACGTACCATCCGGGAGCTGATCGTGGCCGAACTGGTGTGGGGTTCACTGGGCTGCTGGGTCTTCTTCGCCGTCTGGGGCGGCTACGCACTCGACCTGCAGATCAGTGGCAGGCTTGATGTGTCAGCCATTCTCTCGGCCGAAGGCATACCCGCCACGGTACAGGCCATCCTGGGCACCATGCCCATGTCCGGCCTGGTCACCGTGGTATTCATTATCCTGTGCTTCATCTTTCTGGCAACCACACTGGATTCGGCCGCCTATGTACTGGCGTCGGTCACCTCCCACAAATTGTCCGGCTACCAGGAACCCAGACGCTCGATTCGCATCGTCTGGGCACTGATTCTGGCCGCGGTGGGCATTGTCCTGATCCAGCTTGGCGGCCTGAAGCCGGTACAGACATCCACCATTGTGGTCGCCCTGCCGCTGATCCCGGTTCTGGTGATTCTGACACTCTCCCTGCTGCGCTGGCTGAAGGAGGATTTCGGCGAACAGGCGAAGAACGATCATCTTCTGATGGATGAACCGTCAACGCCGACGCTCAACACCGTTCCCAGCACCCGGCGTGCTGACTGAACCACCGACTGACTGATTCAGGAAGACCACGATGGCCAATAATACAAGTACTTCTCTTCCACTTGCCGGTGTCAAGGTTGTTGACTTCGGTCAGTACATGGCAGGACCGGCGGTGGCAATGATCCTTGCCGACTTCGGCGCAACCGTTGTGCACATTGATCCGCCCGGTGGGCCATTGTGGGAAAGCCCTGCCAATGCAACGCTGAATCGCAACAAGCTGAGCATCAGTCTGGATCTCAAGACCTCGCAAGGACTGGAACAGGCGCTGGCGCTCATTGAAGAGACCGATATCGTGATCGAGAGCTTTCGCCCCGGCGTCATGTCCCGGCTCGGTATCGATTTCACCGAGCTGCGCCAGGCGCGTCCGGAACTGATCACGATCTCCATTCCCGGCTTTGCCTCCAACGACGAACTGCGCCGGGAATGGCGTGCCTATGAAAGTGTCATCGCCGCGAACTCCGGCGTGTTCACCGACATGGGCCTGAACCGGGTATTGATGGGTATCAACCCGTCCTTCTCACCGCTACCGCTGTCATCGGCCTACGGCACCATGCTGGCAGCATCGGCAACCGTTCTGGCATTGCAGGCTCGCGAACGCACGGGCCTGGGTGATCAGATCGAAGTACCGCTGGCTGCCGCGGTGATGGAAGGACTCTGCTACAACTCGATCAAGGTCGACAACTACCCCGAGCGCTACAAGACTCAGCGTGAACAGGAGATCGAACGCCGTCGTACCGAGGGCCTGCCGATGAACCTCAGCTACGAGGATCTGCAGGAATTGCTCGACCCTTTCTACCGCAGCTACAAATGCAAGGATGGGCGAATGTTCTATGTCGTCTGCCCCAGCCACAAGCAGCATGCCAAACGCTGCCTGCAGACACTGGGGCTCTACGAAGATCTTGTCGAGGAAGGTCTGACCGAGGAAGAGGATACCTATCTGCCTGTCAGTGAATGGTCGTCGAGTGTCTCTCTGGGGGTCTACCCCCTGCCCAGGGAATGGGCGGAGATCATCGCCGAACGCATGAAAGAGGTCTTCATGACGCGCACCTCCAAGGAATGGGAACGTATCTTCGGCCGCGGCAAGTTTCCCGGTGCACCGCACCGCTGGTTGCAGGAGTGGATCAACGATGACCACGCCGAGACTGCCGGGCTGATGATCGAGGTGGAGGACCCTGAATTCGGCACCATGATCCAGCCCGGCCCCATCGTCTGGCTGGAAGAGAGCAGCGAGCGCATGATTCACCCGAGACCACGCCGCGTTGTCTCCTTTGAAGAGGCCCTGAAATCCCTGTCGGCCATCGATACCAAGCTACCGCGCGTACGGGAAAAGAACGCGCGTGACGGCTGGCTGGACGGCGTCCGCGTGCTAGACCTGTGCAACGTGATTGCAGGACCGCACTCGGCCGCCTATCTCGCAAGATTCGGGGCCGAGGTCATCAAGCTGGACCCCTCCAGACCGACCTATGATTGCTGGAATACGGTCATCTTCGGTCTGTCGCACATGCGCGGCAAGCGTTCCATGCTGGCTGACATCGGTTCAGCCGAAGGACGCGTCATTTTCGAACAACTGGTCAAGTCGGTGGATGTCATCGTCTGGAATGCACCGGACCGGCAGGTGAAGGCCATGGGGCTGGATATCGAATCACTCGAGAAACTGAACCCCGATGCCATCTTCTGCAAACTCGACTGCTTCAGCGGACCCCGCGAAGGGCCGCGCTCGGGCTATCTGGGCTATGACGATCTGGTCCAGGCCACCACGGGCATCATGACGCGTTTTGGCGGATCCATGGAAACACCCGAGGAACATGCGCATGTGGGCACCATCGATGTCATGTGTGGTTTCGGTGGTGCGCTGGGCGTGGCAACCGCGCTCTACCAGAAGCTCAAGACCGGTCGAACCGGGCGCCCACGGACCTCCCTGTCCGCTCTGAGCGGTCTGGCGCAGATGCCTTTCTGTTTCGATTTCGGCAAGCGCAAGTTGTTCGATGAGCCAGCGGGACGCGAGGTGGTCGGCTACGACGATCTGTCACGCTTCTACTACACCTCCTCCGATGCCTTTCTGCTGCTCAGCGCCTATGAAAGCGACACTGAGCGCTTCGAGCAGGTGGAAGGCTTGCAGGGCTTTTCGAGCGTGGCCGAGGAGAATCGTGCCGCGTTTCTGGCGGAGGCTTTCATGAGTGCACGTGCCGAGGACTGGGTGGAGCGATTGCAGGGTGCCGATATCGCCGCAGCCATTTGCGAGAACATCGATACCATCCGCACCTACAACAGCCGGCCGGCTGATGGCACACCCGGCACCACACGCGGTAGCTATTCCTTCTCCGTGTACGAGGATCACCCCAGCGGACACACGGTGACGCAACTCGACCCCTACGCCGTACGACCGTTGCGTGGCCGGGTTCTGGCCTTGCCGCCTGCCGAAAAATACGGCGCCTCAACGCGCACCATCTTGCGTGAACTCGGCTACGACAACGAGCGTATCGACGAGCTGTTGGCAAGCGGTGCAGTCAGTGACAGCTGGAGCCGCGAGTATCTGCCCAGCTGATTCGTCCGCCCTGCTCCACTCGAGCAATCGCATGGATCAGGGCGGGTTTGCGCGGCCCTGTCACCGCCCCCTTGACGCGAGACAGCAACCCGAACCATTGGCATGATTTGTGCGCAGTGAGCGTTTCGTAACCAGAAAACGCGGTTTCACGGGGCTCAATAGGCGCTGCGTGGCACCGTAGTGTTGACCAGCTGGCACCCGAATAGGCCGAAGGTCCGTTATACTGGTGCGTTATTTATAGTCTGCGCTCCCTGTACAGTTGATGCGCATCCCCGTTAATCGTTTGTAACACCCTGAAAAACGGGTGCTTGACAGCCGCGCCAGCCGTGCACCGAAGGACTTTACCCGTGATTCAGAAACTCCGCAACATTGCCATCATTGCCCACGTCGACCATGGCAAGACCACCCTGGTAGACAAACTCCTGCAGCAGTCCGGCACCCTGGACATGCGCAAGGAACAGACCGAACGACTGATGGACTCCAACGCGATCGAGAAAGAGCGCGGCATCACCATCCTGTCCAAGAACACAGCCATTCGCTGGAATGACTACCGCATCAATATCGTCGATACCCCCGGACACGCCGACTTCGGCGGTGAGGTGGAGCGCGTGCTCAGTATGGTTGATTCCGTACTGCTGCTGGTTGACGCCGCCGAAGGCCCCATGCCTCAGACTCGCTTCGTGACGCAAAAGGCATTTGCCATGGGTTTCCGCCCTATCGTTGTCATCAACAAGATTGACCGTGAAGGTGCCCGTCCTGACTGGGCTCTGGACCAGACTTTCGAACTGTTCGACAACCTGGGTGCCACTGACGAACAGCTGGATTTCCCGGTTGTCTACGCCTCGGCCGTCAACGGCTATGCCGGCCTCGAGCCGACCGTGACAGAAGGCGACATGACGCCGCTGTTCGAGACCATCATTGAAGAAGTCCCTGCTCCGGACGTCGACACCGACGGTCCTTTGCAGATGCGCATCAGTTCACTGGACTACAACAGCTACGTGGGTGTTATCGGTATTGCCCGCATTCAGCGTGGCCAGTTGCGCCCCAACCAGCAAGTGCGCGTGGCCAGTGCGGACGGCAGTCAGCGTTCTGCCAAGGTTCTGCAAGTACTGGGCTTTCATGGCCTGGAGCGTGTGGCTACTGATATGGCACAAGCCGGCGATATCGTCTGCATCACCGGTATCGACAAACTGAACATCTCCGACACCCTGTGTGACCCGGCCCATGTCGAAGCCATGACGCCGCTGACCGTTGACGAGCCGACCATCAGCATGATGTTCCAGCCCAACAGTTCCCCGTTCGCAGGCAAGGAAGGCAAATACGTCACCAGCCGTAACATCTGGGATCGTCTGCAGACCGAACTGCTGCATAACGTTGCACTGCGGGTTGAACGTACCGAACAGGGTGAAACCTTCAAGGTCTCCGGACGTGGTGAATTGCATCTGTCCGTACTGATCGAGAACATGCGTCGCGAAGGTTATGAAATGGGCGTGGGTCGTCCCGTTGTCATCACCCGCAAAGGTGAAGATGGCAAGACCGAAGAGCCTTACGAGCAGATCACCATCGATGTGGAAGAACAGCACCAGGGCACCCTGATGGAGAAAATGGGTGAGCGTCGCGCCGAGCTGAAGGACATGGTTCCCGATGGCAAGGGTCGTGTACGTCTGGACTACGTTGCCCCGGCTCGCGGCATGATCGGTTTCCGTACCGAATTCCTGACAGCGACTTCCGGCACTGGCCTGATCTACTCGGTATTCGATCACTATGGCCCGCAACTGAACCTGAACATCGGCTCACGTCGCAACGGTGTGATGATTTCCAACGGTACGGGCAAGGCATCAGGCTTTGCTCTGTGGAATCTGCAGGAACGTGGCAAGCTGATCGTTGATGCCAACGTGCAGGTGTACGAAGGCCAGGTCATCGGCATTCACTCCCGTGACAACGACCTGACCGTCAACTGCCTGAAAGGCAAGCAGCTGACCAACGTACGTGCTTCGGGTACGGATGAAAACATCCAGCTCACACCCTTCATTGACATGAGCCTGGAGCAGGCACTGGAATTCATCGACGACGATGAGCTGGTGGAAGTCACACCTGAATCCATCCGTGTACGCAAGAAGCACCTGACAGAAAACGATCGCAAGCGCTTTTCTCGTCAACCCAAGGCCAGCTGATCAATCGCAGGCAATGAAAAAGGGTCCGGCACTCAGCGTGAGTGCCGGATTTCCGGAGAACCCTGAGCTTCAGGGCTCTCCACTCGAGTGAATTCAGGCCTCGACGCCCGACAAGCCACAAGCGCTCGACGGCCCCCTTCCAGCATCAGCTCAAGCCGGCAGGATCCCTGCGCTCCGTCTGCGCAGACAACTACTCTGTTGCCAGATAGTCCGAGCTCTGCATCTCGAACAGGCGACTGGCCGCTCGCTCGAATTCGAATGCCAGCCGCTGACCGGTATACAGCTTGTCCGCCCGGGCTTCGGCAGAGACGATCAGCTTGGTATGTCGATCGTAGAACTCATCCACCAGATTCACAAAGCGCCGCGCAGCATCATCCGTACGGCTATCCATGATCGGGATATCGCTGATCATGACCGTTCGAAAGCGGCTGGCTATCTCGATATAATCGGCCGTGGAGCGTGCCGTATTGCACAGCGTGTCGAACGAGAACCACGCCAGATCCCCTGACACACCCATTACCGGTACCTTCCGACTGTTGAGCGTGATCTCCTCGTCGGAGTATTCCGCTGCAGTGCGCAGTTGATCAAAATGCGATTGCATGATCTGACGTGTGCGGGTTGGCGCCTTGCCATCCGTGAAGGGGCTGATACTGTAAATGGGCTGAGTCTGCAGATGTCGCAGGCGATAATCCGTGACCCCGACCATTTCGACCACGTCGGTGTGTTTGCAGATCTGTGCGATGGCGGGCAGGAACCGTGCTCGCTGCAAGCCATCCCGATACAGCCCATCCGGGGCAACATTCGATGTCGTGACCAGCGTCACTCCACGTTTGAACAGTGCGGTCAGCAGAACACCCAGCAGCATGGCGTCCGTGATGTCATTGACATGAATTTCATCCAGTAAAAGCAGTTTGGCACGTGACGCCCAATCGTCTGCGACCCGATCCAGCGGATCCTCGACGCCTTCCAGCGCTCTGAGATCGGTATGAATCTGCTGCATGAAGCGATGGAAGTGCAGGCGAACCTTCTGCTCCAGAGGCAATGCCTCGAAAAACAGATCGCACAGATGCGTCTTGCCGCGCCCTACTCCACCCCACAGATAGAGCCCGCGCACACCGTGCACCTGACTGTCTGTCGGCTTGATCCAGCGGGCAAACAGCGAGCGTGAAGGCTCACGCCAGCTGCGTCGCCTGATCAGCTCGTTGCCAATGGCCTCCAGGCGCAGCATGACCGCTCGTTGTTCTGCGTCGGGTGCAAGCACACCTGCCCGCACCTCCTCTTCGTAACGTGAAAGCGGCATGGCAACTACTAGAACCCTGAGCTGGAAGATCCCGAGGAGCGGATGGAACGAATCGCATCCTTCTGACGAATCAGCACATAGTGGTGAATAGCGTCGGCTTCATCGGCACTGAGATTGACGAAAACACACTGCACACTTTCATCCGGCTGTCCCGGCAAGGCATCAACGTAGCCTGCTACCGGAATCTTGGCCGTCGGCAAATCCAGACTGAAGGGGTACCGTCGTCCGGAATTCACGATATTCGGTGGCATGGTGAACCCGTTGGCGCTGATATCCAGCACCCGGCTCAGTTTACCGTCGATCTGCAGGATGATCGGATCATCTGGATCCGGAACCACCTGATAGGCCGCGCGTCCACTGACTACGGCCTTGACCGCAATGTCATTCATCTGTTTTACACCTTAACGTCGGAGTCCCGGGGGTACCAGCAAGGCTAGCCGGCTCCGCAGTCTCTGCACATTGTTATCTTCAAGAATCATGGCTGCTCCCCGGTAGGCAATCTCAGTCATGATCAGTTCACGCAAATGCGACGCTCGCAGTCGCCCCAGCAGAATACACATCAGGATTGCAAGGCTGACGCCACAGACGAACGGCAGGAACGTATTCCCCAGTACCGTTGGCTCCAGTCTCGAGACAAACAGCAACAAGGACCCCAGTGTTCCTATCAACACAGCATAGATAGACGTGAACAGGAAGACATCAGTCGTCATCTTGTGCTGCAGATGTTCATTGGCCAGGCGCCTTTCCAGCGCAAAACGTATGGTGGTTTCATCAGCGGCCTGACCGATCAGGAAGCAGACCTCTTCTACCTGTTCTGAATTGGAACGAATATCGGCAACGCCCAGCAAACCGTCACGTCGGCTGATATCGCAGACTTTCAGCATGGCGCGGATCATCTGCTCCGGCGCCGTGCCACCACGGACGCCGCGTATGAGCGCAAGCTGCAGGGCCTGCCCTATATGCGCCGTCGAAAAGGTCAGTAGCAGGCTTGCCAGCGCACCGCCAAATACCACGATAACAGGCTGCACCACGTCTACCAGCTTTTCAGTACCGCTGAGAAACATGGCCAGGCCAATGGTCAGCAATGCCGCCGCCAGAATCAGCGGGATGACTTGCCAGACTTCAACGCTCTGTTGTTTGCGCACGAATAATTCTTCTGAAGTCGTCAGTGACACGATAAGGGTTGACGCCGGATGAGTATGGGCTTGTCACTACGGTAAAATTGTGCTGCCCGAGTGAATCGTCCAAAAAGAATAGCAGAATATTCAGAAGGTTAAAGTCGGATTTAAAAGGTCTGGCGCTAGTTCAAAGCGACTGAAAATGCAAAGAAAATGTGTGTTTTCGTGCCTTCACAGGGTTTGCAGGGCTCAGCCGGAATGCAAGTCCATCCAGGGAGGGACTTCTCGCCCGGCCTGGCCGAGCATCTTGTCGAGCTGCCGCGCATCGGCAAGCATGGAAGTCAGTTGGCGCCAGAATGCCGGCGAATGATCCATCTGTCGCGTGTGAGCCAGCTCGTGCAGCAGCACATAGTCCACCAGTGCAGGAGACAGGAAGAGCAGTTTGTAATTCAGGCTGATCGTGCCTCTGGATGAGCAACTGCCCCAGCGGGTGCGCTGACCACGAATCTGCACACGCTGGTAGCTCAACGCATGGCGCTCTGCCAGCATGCCCAGCCGCACGGGAAAGTACTGCCTGGCCAGCGCTTTCAGCGCAACTTGCAGTTCGGCCACCACCGCCGCACGATCCTCGCTGCAGGACTCGAGCTGCAATGCCTGCGTGCGACCAACATTACCGGCTGTCAGCTCTGTCCTGTTTTCGGGTATACCGTTCCCCTGCCCGCCAAAAGACAACTCCAGCACCCGATCGATGGCCGGCAGATCAAGCTGCCGAGGCGGCCACTGTCTGAAACGCTCGGGTGTCTGCCGCGCCGATTCTGCCAGCCGCGCCTCTATCCATTGCCGATGCCGGGCAACAAAGGCCGGTATCTGCTGCCGGGAGGCGCCACGGGGCAGGGTCACGATGACCCCTCGTCCCGGCTCGACACGCAGGCTCAAGCGGCGTGCCCGTGAGGATACCCGCACGAGATATTCCGGAGCGCTCTGACACGATGCGGGCTTGCAGGACACGTGGGTAACAGATCGGTAGTGGACAATGGGGCGGCAGTGTACCGCGAAGAAACCTGCTGACGGATTATCTCGGCTCAGTCACAGCTCATGGCCGCCCCCTGGCGTGGTTGCATGCGCTACGCTAACCACCTCCTCTCTCCGATATCCCGGCACACATGTCATTACTGTCCATCACCAGCATTCTGATCACGGTTTCGGCACTATTTGCCTACGTCAACTACCGTACGTTCAAGCTGCCGAATACCATCGGCATCATGGTCGTCTCCCTGATCTTTTCCCTGTCTCTGGTACTGCTGGGCAATCTGGGATTCTCGGACGCCGAGGAACTGGCCAGCGGCATCATCCGTCAGATCGACTTCGACGAGACCCTGCTCAATGGCATGCTCGGCTTCCTGCTGTTCGCCGGCGCCATGCATATCAATCTGAGCGAACTGCTCAAGTACAAATGGACCATAGGCCTGCTGGCATCGGCCGGGGTCATCACCAGCATGTTTCTGGTGGCAGGCGGTGCCTACCATGTGTTCCAGTGGTTCGGGTTCAGCGTGCCGTTCATCTTCTGCCTGCTGTTCGGCTCATTGATTTCCCCGACCGATCCCATCGCCGTCATGGGCATATTGAAGACGGCGGGCGCCAGCAAATCGCTGGAGATCAAGATCGCCGGAGAGTCGCTGTTCAACGACGGCGTGGCCATCGTCATCTTCCTGGCCATCTTCGGCATGGCCATCAACGGTGACGCCTTCAATCTGCAACATATCGGTCTGCTGTTCGTGCAGGAGGCTTTTGGTGGCGCCCTGTTCGGGATTGCCTGCGGGTGGCTGGCACTGCAGATGCTCAAACGCGTGGACAACTATCAGGTGGAAGTTCTGCTGACCCTGGCACTGGTGGCCGGCGGCAGCACCGCGGCGGCGGGCCTGCACCTGTCAGCACCTATTGCTGTGGTCATGGCGGGTCTGATGATCGGCAATCATGGCCGACGTGATGCCATGAGCAATACCACGGTGCAGCATCTGGATACGTTCTGGGAACTGATTGACGAAATACTCAATGCCGTGTTGTTCCTGATAATCGGGCTCGAGGTCATGGTCCTGAGCCACGAGCTGGACGTGTGGGTAGCAGGCATGGTGATGGCCGTCGTTGTACTGCTGTCCCGTTTCATCTCGGTCGGTGCACCGGTCTTTGTCATGCGCAAGCTGGGACGGGACTTCAATGCTCACGCCGTCAAGATACTGACCTGGGGCGGTTTGCGAGGCGGTATCTCGGTGGCATTGGCTCTGTCCATCCCTGCCAGCCCCGAGCGTGACCTGATCGTATCGGTCACTTACGTCATTGTCCTGATCTCCATCCTGCTGCAGGGGCTGACCATCGGCAAGCTGGTCAAGGCAACCGCCGAAAAGCCGGCAGCGGACTGACCTTCAGGCCAGTCCGACTTCCGGGCTCTGCCACGTCGAGTTGACAGGCAGACTGGCGCCTTCGCGCTTGTCGGAGTCCTCCCGCGCTGGCCTGTCGCGGCGGCTCTGCGTGCTATCGAAGAACTGCTGCATGAGCGCCTGCAGCTCGTCCGGATTGACCGGTTTGTGCATGACGTGCAAGCCGGTTCCGGATATTTCCCGGAGCCTTTCCGGTGAGGTGTCACCGGTAATGATGATGGCCGGCACCGGGCGCTCCAGCGATTCTCGAATGGCCTCTACCGCGTCTACCCCGTTGAGATGGTTGCGCAGACGAAAATCGGAGATGATCAGGTCGGGCGAGCCATCCGTCAGGGCCATGACCTTCAGCGCATCACGGGCGGATTCGGCCAGCATGACTTCGCAGCCCCAGCTTTCCAGCGTATAGCGCATGCTCTGCAGCACCTGGGTCTCGTCGTCAATGACCAGTACCTGGCGACCCTCAGCCTGCAGCGGGGAAGGATCGGGAGTGCCTTGAGCGCTCAGCTGCGCCGGATCGCCGCCCGGTACGATGAGTCGAAATACCGTGCCCTTGCCTTCCACGGACTCCATTTCCAACGGTATCTCCATCAGTTCGCACAGGCGACGGACAATGGCGAGCCCCAGACCCAGGCCATTGCTGCGGTCCCGAGACGGATTGTTGAGCTGGTAATACTCTGAAAAGACGTCTTCGGTCGCCTCTTCGGGTATGCCGATACCGGTGTCGCGCAGAATCACCATCTTGGAGCCTTCCAGATGCTCCTCACAGCGCATGGAAATCGTGCCGTGGTTCGTGTACTGAATGGCATTGGACACCAGGTTACGCAGTACGCGCTCCAGCAGAATGGCATCGCAGAAGAAGACGTGGGATCTGGCATCGATGCTGAAGACGATTCCCTTGTCCTCGGCCTGTTGCATGAACTGCGCGCGCAGGCCATCGAACAGCTCATTGGCCACCAGGTGCGAGGGTTTGAAGTCGATGATTTCCGCATCCAGCCGCGAGACATCCAGCAGGCTGTTGAACAGACCGTTCAGCGCTTCTGCCGACTTGTTCATGTCGTTCAGGATCTCGATCTTCGACGGCTCCTTTTCGCGCCTTAGCAAGGCACTCAGGAACAGTCCCATCGCATGCAGGGGTTGGCGCAGATCATGACTGGCCGCTGCCAGAAAACGACTCTTGGCGACAATGGCGCGCTCGGCAATACGCTTCTCCCCCGCCAGCCTTTCCATCAGTTCCTGATTTTCGAACTGCGAACGAATGAGCTCGCGGTACTGGCGCTGCCCCCGAATGGCGAGAAAGAAATTGACCGCCAGAAACATGATGAGCAACAGCCCCGTGAGGACCAGGGAATCGTTGCCCGAGAGAATGTGCGTGATGGCCAGCGGCAGTGTCAGCGGTATGGAAAAGGACAGAAAGGAGGGTAGATAGACACATCCCGACGCGGCACTGACAGCCACCATGCCGGCAAAGATGGTGGAGATGAGCAACAGGTACTCGGTGCTGTACAGCTGATAGAACATCAGCGGCCAGACGCCCCATATCATGCCGGCCGTGAGCGTGCCGAGCCAGAAGAAGGGCCCCCAGACAAGCTGTTCGCGGGTTCTTTCGTCAGCCTTGAGATAGACCCCGATGACCCAGACACGCAGCAGAGAGGTGACACCCACGGCGCCAAGCCAGATCAACAAGGTGGATTGCGGTAGATGCCGCCAGAGAAACAGGGTGATGAACACCGCACAGAAGGTGGCTCCTGCCACCAGCACGGGTCCCTGATTGTAGATCAGCCGAATCTGCTCGTGATAAATCTTGCGCTCTAGTTCCATCAAAGCACGTCCATGTATGCCCCAAGCATATCAGTATGCCACCATGCGCAGCCGGCGTCGTGTTACCGAACCACGCGACATGCGTATTTTGAGAGGTAGGTTCAACTCCCACCAGAGCTCAGACGGTGAGCTGCAAACGGGTTCACGGTGAGGACAAGATGTGACGCCAGCCCGCGACTTGGATACCATCACCGGTTTCACCCATAAAAGAACACGCAGACTCATGACGCAGGAAATCATACTTCACTACAAATCCGCTGACGGCACGGTACGCACGGTCGATGCCCGAGTTGGCGACAGCGTCATGGATACCGCTGTGCAGAATGATATCGACGAGGTCGTCGCAGAGTGTGGTGGCAGCCTCATCTGCGCAACCTGCCATGTTTATCTGGATGATGCGACGGCGGCCCTGTTCGATGAGCCGGAAGACATGGAACTGGAGATGCTGGAAGGTGTTGCCGCTGAAAGACGAGAGCATTCCCGTCTGAGCTGCCAGCTGATCGTCAAGCCCGAGCTCGATGGCCACACCATAGAGACCCCAGAGCGGCAATAGAACTGCCCGACCCCCTCTTCCCCCTTCTCCCACACTGCAATCCTGCCCGACACGAGAGCCATGAGCCAAGCACCGACCCAGCAATCCCACGCCTGCATTTCTCCGGTCGCCGGATTCAGCCGCATCGGCGAAGAGAACGCCTTCGCGGTACTGGCGCGCGCCGGAGAACTGGCCGCCAGTGGCCGCGACATCATCAACCTGGGTATCGGTCAGCCCGATTTCCCGACGCCGGACAATATCGTTGAAGCTGCCATCAAGGCGTTGCGAGACGGGCATCACGGTTACACACCTGCCGTCGGCATCGCACCATTGCGTGAAGCGGTCTGCGCCGACCTGGCACGACGTCACGGCGCCACCGTCAGCCCCGATAATGTCATGATCGTGCCGGGTGGCAAGGTCACCATGTACGCCGCCATCGTGATGTTCGGTGAATCCGGCGCCGAGATTCTCTACCCCGATCCCGGGTTTCCCATCTATCGCTCGATGATTGAATTCACCGGCGCCAAACCGGTCCCCATCCCCATCCGGGAGAGCAATCAATTTGCCTTCTCCGCCGAGGAAACCCTGTCGCTGATCACCCCGCAGACTCGTCTGCTGATCATCAACTCTCCGGCCAACCCCTGCGGCGGCGTCACGCCAAGAGAGGAAATCGACAAACTGGTTGCCGGCCTGGCCGAACACCCGCAGGTGGCCATTCTGTCAGACGAGATCTACGACCAGATGACTTACGATGGTGCCGAGCACGTCACCTTGCTGGGCTACCCGGAGATTCGCGATCGTCTCATTCTACTCAATGGCTGGTCCAAGACCTACGCCATGACGGGCTGGCGTCTGGGCTATTCCATCTGGCCGGATTCCCTGTTCGAGGCCGTTCGCAAGCTGGCAGTCAATTGCTGGAGTTGTGTGAATGCCGCAGCGCAGTATGCAGCCCTGGAAGCACTGACTGGCCCGCAGGACGCCGTTGGCGAGATGATGAGTGCCTTTGACCAGCGCCGGCGGGTGGTGGTTGACAGGCTCAATGCACTTGACGGTGTAAGCTGTGTGACACCCACTGGAGCGTTCTATGCCTTCCCCAACATCAGTGAAACCGGCTGGAAGGCAAAACCATTGGCAAGCGCGCTGCTCGAAGACGCCGGTGTTGCCACCATCGGCGGACCCGATTTCGGTGTGCATGGTGAGGGCTATATCCGCCTGTCCTACGCCAACTCACTGGAGAACATCGAACGCGCCATCGAGCGTATCGATACCTTTCTGAAGTAAACCTGGACACCGTTGGCGGTGCATTCCTTCACCGCCTTAACAATCGCATTACAGGGACAGAATTTCATGGTTCAAAGCCCCATGCCGGACATCGCCACGCGTGTCTACGATCACAACTTCAAGCTCGACCCGATCGTACGGAGCCTGCTCGATACGGACATCTACAAGCTGCTGATGCTGCAGACCATCTGGAAGGAACGCAAGAATGTCCCTGTCACCTTCTCCCTGATCAATCGAACCCGCAGTGTGCGACTGGCCGACGAGATCGATGAGCAGGAGCTGCGCGCACAGCTTGATCATGCACGCACCATCCGCATTACCAAGAAGGAACTGATCTGGCTCACGGGTAATACCTTCTATGGGCGCGAGCGCCTGTTCACCAAGGAATTTCTCAGCTGGCTGCGCCACTACCGCCTGCCCGAATACAAGCTGCGGGTCGAAGATGGCCAGTATCTGATCGATTTCGAAGGTGAATGGGCCGACATCTCCTTGTGGGAAATACCGGTATTGTCCATCATCAGCGAGTTGCGTTCACGCGCTGCCATGCATGGGGTCGGTCGCTTCGAACTGGATGTGCTGTATGCCCGTGCCAAGGCCAAGTTATGGGAAAAGGTACTGCGCCTCGATCAGCTGCCTGATCTGAAAATCGCCGACTTCGGAACCCGCCGACGTCACAGCTTTCTGTGGCAGCGATGGTGTATTGCAGCCATGAAGGAAGGCCTGGGCAAGAAGTTCACCGGTACCAGCAATGTGCTGATGGCCATGGATCTCGATCTTGATGCCATCGGTACCAATGCACACGAACTGCCCATGGTCGAGGCGGCCCTGTCAAAGAATGATGAAGACCTGCGCCAGGCGCCCTATCGCGTACTGAAACACTGGAGCCGTACCTACGACGGCAATCTGCTGATCGTGCTGCCGGACACCTACGGCACCACGGCCTTCCTGAAGGAGGCCCCGGACTGGGTCGGTGAATGGAGTGGCTTCCGGATTGATTCCAAGGAGCCCATCGCTGGTGGCGAGGAACTGATCCAGTGGTGGGTGGAGCGCGGACAGGATCCCAGCCAGAAGTTGCTGATCTTCTCGGATGGGCTGACGGTGGACACCATCGAGCAGGTCTACAAGCAGTTCAATGGCCGTGTGCGGCTCAGCTTCGGCTGGGGTACTCATCTGACCAATGATTTCAGCGACTGCGCAACCGTCAACAACCCGCAGATGAAGGCGATTTCACTGGTCTGCAAGGTCACCCATGCGGATGGCAAACCAACCGTCAAACTGTCCGACAACTTCGACAAGGCTACCGGGCCTGCCGAAGAGATCGCGCGCTACCGCGCCATCTTCGGCGGCGACAACATGGAACAGATCGACGTGCTGGTCTAGGTCGATATCGCTTCTGGAGTCGTGGTGTCAACGACTCCAGGGGCGCGCCAGCCGGCGTATCAGGCCCAGCATGACAAACAGGAAGACCAGCGGAAAGACCAGTGTCTGCATCAGAAAGACCACCACCAGCTGTATGGTGCTTTCGCTGATGGATTCGGCCGCATCCTTGTAGCGATCAAGACGCTGGTCGATATCCATCTGCGCCACAGCATTGTTGTACAGAGCCCGCGCGCGCTCCATCATCGACACCGGTTCGTCCGACGTTTCCACCATGACCTCTTCGTTGATCTGCCCGATGGCCTGCTGGGCTTCATTGAGCGTGGCCGAGGCCGAGACATAGTCCGCTTCCAGAAAGGTGCGATAGACCCAGTCATTGGCAATACTGATGACCGGCATCATGAAGCGCAGCAACAGCATGAACAGAAACAATCGCTGTGCAAGCCGCCGCCCCATCTGCAGGCGAGGAACAAGCAGGCACAGGCACAGAGCCAGCCCCGTGACGATGACCGCCAGCAGCAGGCCTTGCCAGGCGCTCATCGACAGCAGTATCTTCTGCACGCCCAGCGAACTACTGGCCAGCATCATGATCCACGAAAAGCGCTCGACCAGATCATTGACCGGGTCCAGGATTTCACCCGGTGTCAGGTTCAGACCGATCCCGGCTGGCTGAATGGCGATCTCGGTGCCCTGAGCCACCGAGATCACGCCATTGAGGCCGCGGGCCAGCGCGTAGCCGACCAGCGCCCGTTTGAAGGCCGCATCGACGTGCGACTGACCGACAGTGTCGGTCACCGGCAGGCAGGCCAGCAGCACCGCCAGCAACGTGCCCAGCAGGATCAGTGCAGACCCGCCCTGCAGGCGTCGGCGCCAGAACGCAAGTCCGCTTGCCGTCTGCGGCTCAGCTGCAGACTCGGTGTCAGGCAAAGGCGTCTGATCTGACATGAGCTAGCGGTGAGCGACAGTGCTGATGGCAGACCGGGCTCAGGCCGAGGTCAGCTCCGTACTGGCACGCACCTGTTCCAGAGCCTTGGCAAATCGCTCGACCGCAGCATCCACATCAGCCAGCTTGTCCACCCCGAAAAGCCCGATGCGAAAGGTCTTGAAGCCTGCAGGCTCATCGACCTGCAACGGCACACCTGCCGCTATCTGCATGCCGGCTGCGGCAAAGGCCTTGCCGGTATGAATCTCGTCGTTGTCCGTGTAGTACACCGCCACACCGGGTGCCTGAAAGCCTTCGGCCGCGACACTGATGAACCCGGCCTCGGCCAGCAGTGCCCTGACGCGCTGACCCAGTTCCGCCTGACGCTCCTTGACCGTGGCAAAACCCATACCCGCAATCTCGTTCATGACATTCCTGAACACGATCAGACCGTCGGTCGGCATGGTGGCGTGATAGGCATGCTTGCCATCGAGATACGCTTCCATGATCTGTGACCACTTCTTCAGGTCCAGCGTGAAACTGTCGCTGCTGGTCTCCTGCATCGCCGCATAGGCCCGCTGGCTGAGCATCACCAGACCGGCACAGGGAGAACCGCTCCAGCCTTTCTGAGGTGCGGACACCAGCACGTCAACGCCCAGCGCTTCCATGTCCACCCAGATGGTGCCTGACGCGATGCAGTCCAGCACGAGCAAACCACCATAGGCGTGCACGGCATCGGCAACGGCCTTCAGGTAATCGTCCGGCAGAATCAGACCGGCCGAGGTTTCCACATGCGGTGCACAGACCACATCGGGTTTGTCGCGGGCAATGGCCGCGACCACATCGTCAATGGCAGCAGGTGCGAAAGGCGACTGTGGGCCCTCTTCGACCTGCTGTGCCTTGATCACATCATGCGTGGCTGGAATGTTGCCCGCATCGAAGATCTGCGACCAGCGAAAACTGAACCAGCCGTTGCGAATGACCAGGCAACGCTTGTCCTTGCACAGCTGGCGAGCTACCGCTTCCATGCCCGAACTGCCACTGCCCGGAACCACGATGGCCCGATGCGCCGAATAGACATCCGTCAGCGTCTGATGAATGTCTCGCATCGCCTGCTGAAACTGCGCCGACATGTGGTTGACGGAGCGATCCGTATAGACAACCGAATACTCCAGCATGCCGTCAGGATCAACGTTGTCCAGAAGTCCGCTCATGAGGTTCTATCCTGCTTCGTTTGAAACGCTTACGATACCACTACCGCTCATTCCCTGATCGGTTTTTCCAGTTCGTAAATGGCCTCGGACAAACGCGTTTCCAGTACCTGCTGCGCGTCCATCAGACCGCGATTGTAATAATAGGGACCGATCTCCTCGCTGAAGAAATCGAGTAGAAACCGCGCGGGGAACTGACCGATTTCCTGATCCAGTTCATCGTTGAAATACAGCTGAATCTTGCGCGTCAGCCGCTCGGTCTCTTCCTTGCTGAATTCGATCATATTGGATACTCCCCTCGCTCAAGCACTCAGTCCGTATCGGATGGTCAGTCAGTCCAGAAATGTCGTGTTATCTGCCAGCGGCACGCGTTCCGTCACCAGAGAGTTCTCGATGGCATCAGGATCCGCATGGCCCAGAGCCATGCCACACAGCACGATCTCGTCGTCATGCAAGGACAGTTCGCGCCGTATCACGGTGTGATAATCCGCCCAGGCCGCCTGCGGGCAGGTATGCAAGCCCTGCTCGCGGGCCAGCAGCATCAGATTCTCCAGATACATGCCGTAGTCCAGCCAGCTGCCGGTCGCCAGTTTCCGGTCTACGGTGAAGATCAGGCCCACCGGTGCATCGAAGAACTGGAAATTGCGGCGATGCTGCGCATGGGTTCGCTCCCGGTCCCCCTTGCCGATGCCCAGCAGACCGTACAGGCTCCAACCCACCTGCCGGCGTCGGGACAGATACGGATCGAACCACTTCGCCGGGTAGTATTCGACTTCACTGGCACCCTCGACAGCCGGATCGTCGAAGGCGGCACACACAGCCGTGCACAGCCGCTGTCGACTCTCGCCGGTCAGCACATAATTCTTCCATGGCTGCATATTGGTACCACTGGGCGCGCGTGCCGCCTTCTCCAGCAAGGACTCCAGCATCTGCCGGGGAATCGGCTCAGGCAGAAAGGCTCGCAGGGAGCGGCGTGTGGCAACGGCATCCGACACGCTGGTCGCGGCTTCATAGGAAACATGATCGTTCATGAGTGGTGGGCAATTCCAGCTTCTATCAGGACAGGCGCCACGGTACCATCGACCACCTGTACCAGTCAGTAGCCGCCCCGTGAGCACCCAATGCCGATAGCCGCAACGATTTTCGATATGGATGGTTTGCTGATCGACAGCGAACGCATTGCACTGAGCACCTTTCAAAGCGTCTGTGACCGGCATGAACTGGGGGAACAGTTCGCGTTGTATCTGCGTCTGCTGGGTACCACCGATGAGACCTCGCAGATCATCCTGCAGGAGACCTTGCCGGCGCATATCGAGGTGGATCACTTCATGAAGACCTGGATGGGTCTGTACGTCGAACAGACCAGTACCGCGGTTCCACTGATGACAGGGGTGACGGCGCTGCTGGATCATCTGGAACACATCGACATGCCCAAGTCGGTGGCCACATCGACGCGAACCGATCACGCCACCAGCAAACTGGAGATGTCCGGCATTCTGCATCGCTTCCGTCATGTCACCGGCGGCGACCAGGTCACCCACGGCAAACCCTCGCCCGATATCTACCTGAAGGCCGCTCATCGACTTGGCGTCGATCCGGCGCATTGCCTGGCGCTGGAGGATTCACCCAACGGGGTCAGAGCGGCTCTGTCGGCCGGCATGCAGGTCATTCAGATTCCCTCCCTGGTACAACCGGATGCCGAAGTCCGGGCCTTTGGCCACACGGTGCTGGAGGATC
The DNA here is from genome assembly GCA_947499955.1 of uncultured Granulosicoccus sp. GTDB lineage: Bacteria > Pseudomonadota > Gammaproteobacteria > Granulosicoccales > Granulosicoccaceae > Granulosicoccus. The sequence continues at coordinate 412,620 of CANMQI010000002.1, read as the reverse complement.
TGCATCGGGTCATCGATTATCTGAATGAACGCCCCAAGGCCGAGCGCATCGTCGGGCGAGACTGATCGCTCGACTCGATGCCTGTCCGACATGACGCTCATCGCCCGCCCCGGAGCCCGCCCGTTGACGGATTCGGCACAAGGTGCTCGCCCGTAGTATTCTGGTGAACCCTACAAACAACTGCATCTTGTTTCATGAAGATTCTCATCATTGGCGCTGCAGGCATGGTTGGCGCAAAACTGACTCGACGCCTGTTGGACGACGGCCAGCTGGACGGTCATCAGATCACGCAACTGTCACTGGTGGATATCATCGAACCGGGTGTCAAGGCCGCTGATGAAGCTTCATCGATCACCATCAACACCAAGGCAGTCGACTTGACGCAGAGCGGCGTTGCCGAGCAGCTGATCAGCGATCAGCCCGATGTCATCTACCATCTGGCTGCCATCGTATCCGGCGAGGCCGAGGCGGATTTCGACAAGGGATATCGCATCAATCTGGATGGCACCCGTGATCTGCTGGAAGCCATCCGTGCCGGCCATGAACAGAACGGTTATACCCCCAAATTCATCTTCACCTCGTCTATTGCCGTGTATGGCGCGCCATTTCCGGACAAGATTCACGACGAGTTCCTGCACGCCCCCATGACCAGCTATGGAACGCAGAAGGCCATCTGCGAACTGCTGCTGGCGGATTACAACCGACGCGGCTTTCTGCAGGGTATCGGCTTGCGTCTGCCGACCATCTGCATCCGTCCGGGCAAACCCAACCTTGCAGCCTCCGGCTTCTTTTCCAACATCCTGCGCGAACCCATCAATGGCATACCGGCCGTGTTGCCGGTTGACGATACCGTGCGTCACTGGTTTGCCAGCCCCAGAGCGGCCATCGGCTTTCTGATCAAGTCCGCCTCACTGACACGAGAAGACATGGGCTCGCGCTGCAACATCAACCTGCCGGGCTTGAGCGCCACCGTCGCGCAGCAGATCGAATCACTCGAGCGTGTGGTCGGCAGCGATGCGGTGAAACTGATCAAGCGTGAACCGGATGCCGTGATCCGGGGCATCGTCGCCAACTGGGCCGAAGACTTTGATCCGGCGCGTGCCATTGCCCTGGGGTTCGAGGCTGAATCCTCCTTCGACGAAATCATCCGGGTGTACCTGGAAGACGAGATGCCGGCAAGCTGAATCGTTCGGGCCTCCACTGGCTGCGGCGGGACAAAAGCCCTTTCCCGCCTGTTGCCGGATGGCAAGGCTGATTCGTGACCAAGCACCTTGTACTGTGTGGGTCAGCGCACTGGCACAGCTACCATCTGTCAGGTAGCAGCGTCGATGCTGTCCCACTCTCACCGTGCGTGGATTTTTCTTGTCTGAGGTCGAGAACACATGAGCGACAAGCCTACGGAAAAAGGCAGGCTACGCACCATCGCCCATTACCCACCGGGCGTGGTGCAACAGGTCAGACAATTGCTCAGCGAGGATCGCCTGGGGGATTATCTGCGCGGCAAATACACGGACCGTCATCAATACAATAACGATGATGCGCTCTACAGTTTCACCGCGGAACTGAAGGAGCGCTACCTGAAGCGGAGCAAGCCGCTGAACAAGGCCCTCTATGATGATCGTCTGGATACCGTCAGCAATGCATTGGGCACGCATACCCGCATCAGCCGAGCGCACGGTGGCAAGCTCAAGGGCAGGAACGAGATTCGTATCGCTGCCCTGTTCAAGAACACACCCACCGACTTCCTGCGCATGATCGTCGTCCATGAACTTGCCCACTTCAAAGAGCAGGATCACAACAAGGCCTTCTACCAGCTCTGCTGCCACATGGAGCCCGGCTACCATCAGCTGGAACTCGATGTAAGGTTGTATCTGTTGCTGCTGGACGCCGGTCAGAGCCTCTAATGAGTCGGCGGCACCAGCAGGTAAGGTGGCGCTTCAATCAGTGTGTCGCAGCTGACACCCAGATGCACACTGTCGGAGACGAACACGATGACATCGAAGGTGCCATCAAGCAGTCCGAGTTGCGCGCTTTCGTCATTGCACTCGATGCATTGCAATCTGATTCCCGGATTGTCCTGCATCAATGGCGCCAGCGTCGCAGGCAGGAAAGCCGGTGCCATGGGTGCGTAATAACCAATGGACAGCTTCCCCGACAGCGCATCACGCAGTTCATTACCGCCAATGATCAGGTCATCATATTCTTCGATCAGGCGACGAATCTTCTGCGCGATGATGATGCCGGCAGCGGTCGGTTGAATGCCCTTGGCTGGAAAACGTTGAACGAGCTTCAGACCGAATTCATCTTCCACGGCATCAATGGCCGTTGCAATGGCCGACGGCACCACGTTCCTCTCCTGCGCCGCCTGTACGATGGAGCAACGATCGACAGCGGTCAGAAAGTAGTGCATGGCCTTGATGGATAATCGCATCGCGACACTTCCTCTGATTTTCAGAGGATTATGATTCAAATAATCTGTTTTTCAAATCATCAAGAATTCGGCACTCTGTTTCGTAGAGTCTCTACCAGGGAGCAAGGAACGTGAGTCACGATACGTCGACAGGCAAAGGCAAGGCTTCACAGAGCCGATTTTCCAGACAATGGCACTACCGGCCCGACGGGGCGATTCAGACCTCACCGCTCTTTCACTGGCCTCCCGATCCGGCAGGTATCGGCCGCTGGTTTGCCGCTCGCTGGCTGGTGCTTGGAGAAAATGTGATCATCGCCGCCCTGGCCGTTCTGACCTGGTACTACTGTCAACCTTCACTGGCAGTCACGAAGAATCTGGAGTTCTCCTGGATTGCGCTGATGTTCCTGCGCAATACGGCGCTGATTGTCATCGTCGCCGGCGGCCTGCACTTCTTCCTGCATACCCGCAAGACACAAGGTAACAAACTGAAATTCAACCCCGAGGAACTGAAAGCCCGGGGAAGCCGGTTCACTCTGAACAGCCAGTTGCGTGACAACATGTTCTGGACGCTGGGCAGTGGTGTCGTCTTCTGGACCGCCTTTGAAGTCCTGATGCTCTGGGCCATGGCCAACGGCTACGCTCCGCTGCTGCCGTGGACGCAGAACCCCCTGTGGTTCATCGCACTGTTCTTCCTCACCCCCTTGTGGATATCCTTTCACTTCTACTGGATCCACCGGCTTCTGCACTGGCCACCGCTTTACAGGATCGCCCACTCCCTGCATCACCGGAATACGAATATCGGCCCCTGGTCAGGCTTGTCCATGCACCCGCTCGAGCATGTCCTGTTCTTCAGCTCGGTCCTGATCCATTGGATCGTGGCCGCCCACCCTATCCATATCCTGTTTCACATGCAGCATCAGGCGCTGACTGCGGCGACCTCACATGCCGGATTCGAAGGCTTGCTGGTCAAGGACAAGAGGTCCATGGCTCTGGGCAATTTCCACCACCAGATGCACCATCGCTACTTCGAATGCAACTATGGCAGCCTGGAAGTGCCTTGGGACAAGGTATTCGGCTCGTTCCACGATGGCACGGAGCAATCACACGAGCAATTCACCCAGCGCCGCCGGGAACTGGCTCGGCGTGGCGCCTGAGCGCAGTCAACGGCAGTCGATACCCTTGATCGAACAATGACTGCAATGGCCTGAGCCGATTTCCCGGCATCTCCTGCCGGGAAAACCAACGCCACTGTTCGCACTTGTCCGGCACCTCAGGAAAAACGCTGTATCCATTTGTCCGCCCGAAGTCTGTCGCGTTCATCGTAATCGCGGACAGCCGCGTCCAGATCCGGTCTCTCGGCGGTTTCCCGACCCTCACCCACTTGTGTCAATCGCATGGTGTACCACGCCGTGATGCCCCCCACGGGAGGAGATGAGAAACGCGGAAATTCCGGGTCGACAGCAATCTTCGATCGCCAGTTATTCGGCAGGCCTGTATCCAGCACGAACCCTCGCGCAATACCGGCCAGATCCACGTGACCCGACCGCAGCGCATCGACAACCTGCTGTCGCGTCTTGAAGCCACCGGTCGCCATCAAGGGCTTGCTGGTCCGTTGCCGCGCCTGCACTGCGAAGTCGAGAAAACAAGGACCGGAACCCGCACTGTCGGAGGCAGATTTGGCACCCGGGAAATAGGTGCCACCGCTGATATCGATCAGATCGATACCGGTTTCATCCAATGCGGCGACCACCTCGAGAGACTCCTTTTCTGCAAAGCCTCCTTCCAGCTGATCCGTTGCGTTCAGTTTCACCGCCACCACAAAGCCCGGATCAACGGCGTCGCGTACTGCCTGCACCACTTCCAGCAAGAGTCGCATGCGTGACGCCAGAGATCCGCCATAGGCATCATCTCGTTGGTTGAACAGTGGCGAGAGAAACTGACTCAGCAGAAAGCCATGGGCTGCGTGTATCTGCACGCCACCGAAGCCGAGTTGTTGCGCCAGAGACGCCGTGCGAGCGAACTCGGCAGGCAGCGCCTCGATCTCCTGAAGTGTCAGAGCCTCGCAAGTCAGACCGGGAATATCGATGGCGCTCGGCCCCTTCGGTGTACTGACCGGCGGGTGGGCCATTGCCCCCGCATGGCCCAGTTGCAGCCATAGCTGTGTGCCGTCGGCTGAACCTCGTCGTGCCAGCTCTTCGAAGCGGGCCAGATCGGCGTCCTGATGCAAGACAAGATTTCCCGGCTTTTCGGCATAGTGCGGTGTACCTTGAACCTCGCCGATAATCGATGCCGCCACACCGCCATCGGCCCAGCGTTCATACAGCCGTATCTGTGCATCAGTGGGATTACCGCAACCATCGCCGAGGGAATCGGACATGGCCGATTTAACGATACGGTTCTTCAGAACCACGCCACAAGGCAGTTCGAGTGATTGGAACAGATCACCGACGTCATTGCTTTCAAGGAGTGTCAAATCGATTTCTCATCAGGGTTCACGGAATTCGGCAGTGAAGCAGATCGGCTGTGCCCACGGCAACTTCACCTCCGGCGGCTTTCTTCAGACTACACTAAGCCCGTTCTCATTCTGGAGAGATTGCCATGCCCCTGTCCGGTGAATGTTTCTGTGGCGCCGTGCGTTACGCGGTGTCGGGACCCCTACGCAATGCCCGGTCCTGTCATTGCTCGCGCTGCCGCAAGGCGTTCAGCTCCCAGGCTTCGGCTTACGCAGAGGTTGATCCTGCTGAATTCACCTGGTTGAGTGGTGAGGAGCTGTTGACCGCCTACACCGGCGTACACGGTGAAGGCCTGATGTTCTGCAGCCGCTGCGGCTCCACGCTGTGTGGCGTCATGAACGCACAGGTGCATGGCGTGACGCTGGGATGCGTCAACGGTGATCCCGGAGTCGAGATCGAACGGCATATATTCGTGGGCTCGAAGGCTGCCTGGGAAGTGCTGCCCGAGGGCGCAACCGTCTTCGAAGAAGGACCACCCGAATGGTCATAGTATGCTGTGCACAGACAAACGAAGCAGACACCGAATGAGCAACACAGACGACGTATCATCCACGGGCGTTGCGCTGATTGGCGCTGGCATGATCGCAAAGACGCATGTGGCGGCGCTCTCTGCCTCTCGTCCTCGTGTCCGGCTTGACACCATCGTGTCGCGACGGCCGGAACGAGCGCAATACCTGACCGAGTATTACGCAGGACCACCCCCTCTGTTCACCAGTGAGCTGTCATCCGTTACCGACAATCCGGACATACAGGTGGTGATCGTGGCCACACCACCCAGCGTACGCATCGAGCTGATCGAGACGCTTGCTCAGGCTGGCAAGCATATCCTGCTGGAAAAGCCGGTGGCGCGCACTCTCGCCGAGGCCACACAGGTCGTTGAAATCTGCGAACGCGCAGGCGTGACGCTCGGTGTCCTGTTCCAGCATCGCATGCGTGCCCCATCCATGGCGGCTGCTCGGCGCCTGGCTGACGGCACCCTGGGCAAACCGGGTCATATCGAGATTGCCGCGCCACTGTGGCGCCCGCAATCCTATTATGACGAACTGGGTCGTGGCACCTATGAGCGCGATGGCGGCGGCGTGCTGCTGACGCAGGCCATTCACACCATCGACCTGGCCTTGAGCCTGACCGGCCCCGTCACCCGGGTACAGGCAATGACCGCCACCACCCCATTGCACACGATGGAAGCTGAGGACCTGGCTGTAGCAGGCTTGCATTTTTCATCCGGAGCCGTCGGTTCACTGGTCGCCAGCACTGCCACCTTTCCCCATGGCCGCGAGACCATCACCCTGCACTGCGAACACGGTTCAATGCGTGTTGGTGCCGATGCCCTGGAGATTTTCTGGCGTGACGGCCGATGCGAACGTGAGGCGGACACCGCAGGCCAGACAACCGAGGAGGGGGCAGTCGTCGTCAGGTACCAGTGGCATCAGGGTGTCATCGATGATTTCATCGATTCGGTACAACAGGGTCGTGCGCCCATGGTCAGCGGCCGAGCAGCGCTTGCTCCTCACCAGCTGATTGCGGCGATCGAGTCCTCGTCACGTTCAGGTGCGGCCGTGGATATCACGACCTGAGGGGCCAAACCTTGATGTGCTGAATCCGGCTGTACTCGAGGCAGCAGCACGATGATGAGCATCATCGATACCGGCGAGCTGCCAATGCAGCCACTACCAGCGCTGCTCCGCAGCAGACATCTGCACATCTGCACATCTGCACATCTGCACATCTGCACATCAAGTCTTCGGCTTGTCTCGCTGCACCAACAGTGAAATCAACGCCAACACGCCCGAGCCCAGCATCAGAAAGACGGATACCGCATTGAGCACCGGCGTCGACCCAACCTTGACCATACGGTCGTACATGGTGATCGTCAGCGGTGCGTCGGAGCCCACCAGAAACAGCGTGGTGTTGAAGTTCTCGAAGGACACCAGAAAAGCCACGATACCGGCTGCTATCATCGCCGGCCGCAGGAACGGTAGTGTGATGGTTCGCAGCACACCCGCACGACTGGCCCCCAGATTGAAGGCAGCCTCTTCCAGCGATATATCGAATTTCTTGAGTCTGGCGGTAATGACCAGGGACGTGATCGTCGTGATGAAGGAAAATTGCCCGAGAATGACCAGCAACAGGCCGGGGCGCAGAAATTCCAGTTCGAGGTTGTAGGCCTCCTCCACACCGTTGGCCACATTACTGGCCAGTGCGAGAATGGAGATACCCAGAATGACGCCGGGAATCACCAGGGGCAGCACCATCAGGATGTAGAAGAAATTCTTGCCCGGGAACCTGCCGCGAACGAACAGAAAGGCATTGCAGGTACCGACAAAGACCGACAGCAGGGCCACGGACACGGCAATCATGAAAGAGACATTCAGACCGCGCAGCAGGCGACGATCGTGAAACATGCCCAGCTTCGGTTCCGTGTCGTTGAAGAACCAGTCCAGCGTGAACCCCTGCCATGGCAGGGATGGAAACTGAGAATCATTGAAGGCAAACATGCCGGCGGCCAGCAAGGGTGCTGCCAGAAAAATGAAGAAGGCCAGTACGTAGAGCTTGAACAGGACCGAACCTGCCCCGCTGCCCGTGCCACGAATCAACATGAGATAGTCCTGCCGTAGTGGAGTCTCATCAGCTTTTTGCCACCGTACTGGAGAGCGTCTGCCCGGAGAGTTTCAGGCCAAGCCAGACCACCACCGAGGTGAAGGCCAGCAGCAGAAATCCGAAGGCGGCACCGGATTCCCAGTTATAGCGACTGATGAACTGGTCGTAGATCTGTTCGGTAAACCAGCTGGAATTCTTGCCCCCCATCAGGATGGGGGTCAGGTAGCTGCCTGCGGTCATCATGAAGACCACGATGCAACCGGATACGATACCCGGCATGGCGTAGGGAATGATGATACGGCGCAGTACGGTAAACCCATTGCCACCCAGATTGTATCCCGCCTCGATCATGGCATTGTCCATACCATCCAGCGTGGAGACCAGCGGCACGATCATGAACAGCATGACGGTGTAAACCAGCCCCATGATGACCGTGGCATCGGTATACAGGAATTCGATGGGTGTATCGATCAGACCGCTGCTCAACAGAAAGCTGGAGATGATGCCTGACTCGCGCAGCAGCAGTATCCAGCCGAAGGCACGTATCAGATCACTGACCCACAGCGGGATCAGACACAGCATGAACAGCATGCCCTTGGTGCGATTGCCTGCCAGCTTGGCAATGTAATAGGCTACCGGAAAGCCGATCAGCAGCGCCAGAAAGGTCACCAGCAGGGACATCAATCCGGTTCTGATCAGGGTGTTCCAGTAGATCGGTTCCATGAAGAAATCGATGTAATTGCCAAAGCCGAACTCATACACGCGCGGCGCCACTTTCTCCTTCAGGGAGAGCACCACCATGCCGACATGCGGCAGGATGATCAGCAGCAGAATCCACAGGCTGAACGGCAGAAACAGCAGCAACAGGGAGAGTTTGCGAATATCGGAGCCCACGGCGATCAGTTCGCCTGTGCCGCAGAGTCAGGGAAGCACACTGTTTGCTGCATCGACCACTGCAACTTGACGGCCTCACCGGGTCTGATGTCGTCACTGCCGCCGGTCAGGGTCACATCAGCCTCCACCAGAGCCTGCTCCGCGGTGCGAATCAGCAAGCGACTGTTGGCCCCATTGAACAACACACTGTCGACTCGACCTTCGAGCAAGTTCTCGGCACCGGCTGTTCCGCCCATACCCACATTGTTGCTGGCCTCACCGCTCGAGGGCAGTACGCTCATGAACTCCGGCCGTGTATAGATATTGACCTTGTCGCCAACACGGCAGGGCTGCAAACCTGCCAGCCGCGCCCGCAGTGCAGTGCCGGCCACGGTGCGCAGTACGGCTCCCTGCTCTGTCAAGGATTCCACCTTGCCGTGCCAGAGATTGGCATCGCCGACAAAACCTGCCACAAAGGCGGTCTCGGGTTGTTGGTAGAGCATCTGCGGTGTGCCGACCTGTTCGAAGCGTCCCTGGTTCATGACTGCGACCTGATCGGACATGACCAGCGCTTCGGATTGATCGTGCGTGATATAGACAAAGGTTGTATTGAACTGGTGTTGCAGCAGCTTGAGCTCGATCTTCATGGCCTCGCGCAGCTTCAGATCCAGCGCGCCCAGCGGCTCATCAAGGAGCAACACATCCGGGTCAAGCACCATGCAGCGGGCAATGGCTATACGCTGCTTCTGCCCACCCGAGAGCTGCTGGATATCGCGCTTTGCCACATCCGGCAAAGCCACTCGCTCCAGAACGTCCTGCACCTTTCGGGTGATTTCTGCAGCCGGCACACCGGCGCATCGCAAACCGTAGGCGATATTGTCGTGTACGTTCATCATCGGAAACAGCGCCAGATGTTGAAAGACCATCTTGACGTTGCGTTTGTTGGGTGCGGCCTTGAGAACCGACTTGCCCTTGATCCGGATATCACCGTGATCCGGATTCTCGAACCCGGCGATCATGCGCATGAGTGTGGTCTTGCCACAGCCGGAGGGGCCGAGTATCGAGAAAAAACTGCCCCGGGGAATACTCAGGGATACATTGTCGACCGCGCGTACGCTCCCGAACTGTCTGGAAACATCGATACATTCCAGGTCAAACGCGTGTTCTGTCATCGTTTTCTCGATATGTCTTCAATAACTGCAGGGTCCGGCCTGTACGGCATGCGGCACAATCGCGCGCATGCAACAGTACAGGCCGGGCACTTCATCAACCGCCAGTGGCAGCCTTGATCTTTTCCAGCGCCTTGCCTTCCATATCTTCCACACCCGGTGGGATGTTGGCGAAGAACTTCAGGTTGTCGATATCGGCATCGGTGAAGGCCGCGTTGACGGCTGCCTTCTTGTCTTCAGGCAGCAGGTCCGCTGCACCGTTGATCGACGCAATGGCACCGGTACTGGCTGACATCAGCTCGACAACGTCTGGCTGCAGGACAAAGTTGATCCACTTGTAAGCCGCATCATCCGCCTTGCCCTTGCGTGGCAGTACGAACGTGTCGATCCAGGCCAGAGCACCGCTTGCCGGTGGTACGAACTTGATGTCCGGGTTTTCGCCAAACAGTTTGTAGGCTGTGGAGTCCCAGGATTCAGAGGCCACGATTTCACCGGAGAGCATCATCGCGGACAGGTCGTCACCACCTTGCCAGTAAGCCTTGATGTTGTCCTTGCACTCGATGAGCTTTTCGGTCACGTCATCCAGAATGCCCTGATACTTGTCCAGATCGGAGTAGGCTGCAAACGGGTCTTCGCCCAGTGAGTAGGCAGTGGCCAGCAGGATGGTACGTTTCAGACGCATGGATGTCTTGCCCTTGTAGGCCGGATCGCACAGATCGCCCCAGTTCTTGACATCGGGCGCCTCGGCGGTATTCACCATCAGGCCGGTAGTGCCCCACTGATGCGGCACGGCATAGACTTCGCCGTCGATAGTGGCGTTTTCCTTGACACCGTCGAGCAACTTGGGCGTCATGTTGGATGTATCGATCTGCGACAGATCCAGCGGCTTGTAGATATCGAATTCCAGTTGCGCAGCATAGATGCGGTCATGGCTCGGTTGGGCCAGATCAAAGCCTGCACCGCCGGTAGCGCGCAGCTTGGCGATCATTTCCTCGTTATTGGAATACGTGACTTCGACATCGATATCCGGGTATTTCTCCTCGAACATCTCGATGACGTTATCTGGCGCGTAGGAGCCCCAGGTCAGCAGACGCAGCGTCTCAGCCTGGGCGCCAGACGCCAGACTCAGTGCCACAGATGCAGTAATAGCGGATAATACGGATTTCATTTGCATGGTCCATTCTTTCCAGTTAGGTTATTGCGTTTCCCGCAAAATCGGACAGCCACAAGGCGACTTGAAATGGCAGGGTCGATCATAGCCTCAAGAAAGTATCGCGTCAGGCGCCTGCACGCAAACGGTTTATCTTTCAGTCAACGGGCATTCTGTCATAACCCTGTCATGAATGTCGCCAGGAGAATTCTGTCGTGAAAATTGCCTCCCTCGAAACTTACTACAACGAATTCGTTTGCTTCGTCAAGGTCGTCACTGACGACGGCGCCTTCGGCTGGGGGCAGGTGGCGCCTTACCACGCCGACATCACCTCGTTGATTCTGCACCGCCAGGTGGCGCCTCACGTGCTCGGCCAGGACGCCACGGACATCGATGCGCTGGTGACCCTGGTCCGGGAGCGTGAGCACAAGTTCCCCGGCTCACACCTGTACCGCGCCATTGGCGGCCTCGACACGGCCTTGTGGGATCTGCGAGGCCGGCTGGAAGGCCAGCCCGTATGCACCCTGCTGGGTGGTTCGCCCGGCACGGTGCGCGCCTATGCCTCCTCCATGCAGCGCGAAATCACGCCCTTCAATGAAGCTCGCCGGCTCGAACAGCTGGCGCGTGACAAGGGTTTTGACGCCTTCAAGTTCCGTATCGGTTCGGAGTACGGTCACGACAAGGATGAATGGCCCGGCAGAACCGAGGAGATCGTGCCTCTGATACGCCGCACACTCGGTCCCGACGTCAGCCTGCTGGTGGATGCCAACTCCTGCTACACCCCGGCCCGAGCCATTGAAATCGGGCAGTTGCTGATGAGCGAGAACATCGAACACTTCGAAGAGCCCTGCACCTACTGGGAATACGATCAGACTCGCCAGGTAACCGAAGCCCTGCCCATCAACGTGACCGGCGGTGAGCAGGATTGTGAACTGGGTGGCTGGCAGCAGATGATCAGCGAGCATGTCGTGGACATCATTCAGCCGGATATCTGTTATCTCGGCGGCATGCAACGCACGCTGCAGGTGGCAGCCATGGCGGAACAGGCGGGCATGCCCTGTACACCTCACTGCGCCAACCTGTCCATGGTCACACTGTTCACCATGCATCTGCTGCGCGCCATCCCCAATGCTGGCCAGTATCTGGAATTCTCGATCGAGGGGCTCGACTACTACCCCTGGCAGGAAGCACTGTTCACGCAAACGCCTTACGACATAGTGAATGGACAGGCGACCGTGACCGATCAACCGGGCTGGGGTGCAGAACCGGCTCCGGCGTGGCTGGAAAAGGCACAGCGTCAAGTATCCGGGCGACCCTGAACCTGACCGAGCACTTCAGGCAGCCAGAGATGCAGGCTCGTCGTCCCCGGCATATGGGGGTATCCCATCGAGAAAAGCCTGCACCGCCGTTGCCTACATGGGCCTTGAGATCAGATACCCCTGCAACTCATCGCATTCGAGAGCGGACAGCATCTCTGCCTGCGCGATCGTTTCCACACCTTCCGCCACCACGCGCATCTGCAGGCTCTTTCCCATCGATACAACCGCCTGCACGATACTGGCATTCTGGGGATTGTTTTCCAGATCGGACACAAATGCCCGATCTATCTTGAGCTTGTTGAAACTGAAACTCTGCAGATAGCTCAAGGAAGAATAGCCGGTACCAAAATCATCCATCGCTATGCGTATACCCAGCGCCTTGAGCTCGTCGAGCGTGGCCAATGCTTCATCCTTGTTATCCATCAGCAACGACTCGGTAATCTCCAGCTCCAATCGATTGCCACTGATGCCACTCATGTCCAGAGCATCCTTGACGATGCCGACGATGTTGTATTTGCCAAACTGGGCCACCGACAGATTCACGGCCACACGGATGTGCTCCGGCCAGCTTGCCGCATCCCGACAGGCTTGTTGCAGAACGAATTTTCCGATCGGCACGATCAATCCAGTCTGTTCCGCCACCGGGATGAATTCTACCGGCGATACGACACCCAACTCCTCATCCGTCCACCGCAACAAGGCTTCGAAACACACCGGAGAGCGGCTGGAGCAGCTCACCAGAGGTTGATAGTTCAGGGTCAGAGCATCGAGTTCCAGAGCAAGCCTCAAGCGCGACTCCAGTGCGCGCCTGGCATCCAGTTGCACATTCATGCGAGGTTCGAAGAATCGTGTCGTAGCCTTGCCCTCTGATTTTGACTCATACATCGCGGTATCCGCGTTGCGCATCAAATCCTCAAGCGTGTCACCATCTGCCGGGTAGACGGCAATACCGACAGATGCCCCGACCAGCACTTGCGTCCCCTTCAGTACAATGCCGGTCTTGAAGGTATCGTGAATGCGTTGAGCCAGGGCCACGGCCTGCGCCGGCTGATCGGTTGACAGGCAGAGCAAGCTGAACTCATCCCCACCCTGCCGCGCAACCACATCACCGTCCTGCAACAAGGCATTCATGCGCCTGGCCACGAACTGTATCAGCTCATCACCGGTGGCATGACCATGCATGTCGTTGACCGCCTTGAAATTGTCCAGGTCCATCGCCAGAAGCGCAAAGGAGCCGCTATTGCTGTCGGCTCGAACAATCGCGCTGTTCGCCAGTTCGTTGAACAGTCGCCGATTGGGCAAGTCTGTCAGTGGATCATGCAGGGCAAGATGTGCAATCCTGGCTTCACTCTCCCGGCGATGAGTCAGATCACGAATGGCAATCATTTCTCCGACCTCGCCATCTTGCAGCATGATGGCTCGGCGACACAGCCTCGCTGGAAAATCGGTACCGCTGCCACAACGAACCTGAATTTCCTGGATGACTGCCTCGTCACCCATTTGCAGCTTTTCGACAGGCTCGATGGACCAGTCCGACAGGCTGCTGTTCATGTTGTCTTCATCCAGCCCCAGCAAATTGCGTGCGGCCAGATTGGTATCCACGATAGTCAGGTCTCGATGAACGATCAGTCCTTCGAAGGCGCCGTCCGCCAGCATCCTGAAGCGTTCAGCCTGCGCCGCCAGCTGCCGGGACACACGCAGATCGAAGAGCGCCGCAACAATGCCGATGGTCAGAATGATCATCGATGTCAGGGTGACCCCGGCAATGAGGAAAGCGCGTGATACGCCTGCTCGAGCATCAAGGACGCCGAGCTCCATGCTGGCGGCCGACATTCCCACGAAGTGCAAGGACAGGATCATGAGCAACATCAGCGCCCCTGCCAACGGTGCCGACCGGGCTTTGTCACGATCAAACAGGATGTCGATTGCCAGAGCGCCGAACGTGGCCGTGGCCAGTAGAGAGACGATGACCAGGTCCGCGTCGTAGCTCAAAGACCCGGGAAAACGCAGTCCCGCCATGCCGATATAGTGCAAGGCGGCAACACCGCTACCGACCAGCGTGCCACCGAGCATACGCATGGAGCGTCTGTTGCGCAGCCTGAAGGCAAACATGAAACCGAGACGGACGACAACCGTGCCTATCAGCAGAGACAGTGCCGTCAATGCAAGGTCATAGCCAATCGGAACGCTTGCCTGATACGCCAGCATGCCGACAAAGTGCGTGGACCACGCTGTACAGCCGGCGCACAGACTGAGCAGAGACACCCACACCGGAGATCGCTCCCCGGACATGGCCCGCCCAGCGACCACCACGCAGGTGATACAACCCAGCAGGCAGATGATGCCTGCCAGCAGAACAAGGCTCAGCTCATGTTCCAGAGTCAGACAGTCCACTATTCGAAGCATTGATGCACCCACTGGCCAGTGAAACGGTGCTACCGAAGCTCGGGAACACCCTACCTGCAGATAGTCGGCCGCCGCTTGGGCGACTGTAGCGACTAGTGCCGACTTTAGGTAACAGGGTTACAGAAGTTACCTGTGGGCATGGTTTAATGGCGCGGGTTCCATCCCTCAATCGTGGTCTGCTGCCTGACCGGACATGCTCTATCTATTCCTGGCTTCCATCGGCTTCATTGCCTACACCTACGCGGTGTTCCCACTGCTGCTGCATCTGCGCGCCCGGTCGCAGCCGGCCTTGAGTGCGGTGGTGCCGGAACGTTGGCCCTCGGTCAGCATCGTGATTCCCACCTGCAATGAAGCGCATTGCCTGCAGGTCAGACTGGAGAACATGGCCGCGCTGGACTATCCCGCGTCTCAGCTCGAATGGATCATCGTCTCCAATGGCTCGACCGATGGCACCGAGACCTTGCTGCACAGTGCATTTTTTGGCTACCCCAAACGCAAGTATCTGCATTTGCCAACTCCCGTGGGTAAAAGCAGTGCCATCAAGCAGGGCGTGGCACTGGCAAGCGGCCACATCATTGTATTCATGGACGCCCGGCTGCCGGTCTCACACAATGCCCTGCGCAAGCTGGTGCCCTACCTGCTCTACCCCGAAGTCGGTGCCGTCAGTGGTGAGCTGGTGCTCTCCGACCCCACCAGTCTGGCTGCCGGCAACCTCGGCCTGTACTGGCGCTACGAGAAATGGATTCGTGAGAACGAAAGTCGCCTCTATTCCACCACCGGCGTTACCGGCGCCTTGTACGCCATACGCAGAAGTGATTTCAAAGCCAACCGCAACGCCACGCTGCTGGATGAGTTCGATACTCCCGTCAGACTACTGAAACAGGGCAAGCGCACCCTGTTCGTGGCCGGAGCCTATGCCTACGACAAGGCGTCCGACAACATCCGTCAGGAATTCCAGAAAAAGGTGCGTAATCTGGCGGGGAACTGGCAATCGTTTCAGGCGAACCCGTGGTTATTCCTGCCATCCAGCAATCCGGTCTGGTGGCAGTTTCTGTCCCACAAGCTGTTCCGTCTGTTGGTGCCCTACGCGCTGATCACGGCATTTCTCAGTACCTTGCTGGGCGAAGGCACTTTCCTCGACATCATGTTTGCCATCCAGTGGATCTTCTACGTTCTGGTTGCGGCAAGCTATCTCGATATGCCGGGCACCAGTAACCGGGTGATGAACCTGTTCAAGGTCATCATCCAGTTGAATGCCGCTGCCTTGATTGCCACGCTTCGACACCTGAAGGGCGATCGGCAGCCGGGCAAGCAATAACAGACAACGGCACAGACGCTAGTGGCTCGGGAATACGGCCGTGCTCCTGCACCAGAGTCTATCCCTGATTGGGTACCGCGCCCTTGGCCTTTGGTATTCGCTGGATACCCAGTCGCCGCTCACGCAGAATGATGACAACACCGGCAATGATGATCAGCAGCACTCCCGTGAGCATCAGCGGCGTGGGTACCTCACTGAACACGAAATAACCGATCAGCAGGGCCAGCAGGATCGAGCTGTATTCGAACGGTGCGATGACGGCCACTTCGGCGTGCCGGTAGCTCTCGGTCAACAGGATCTGCCCGACCCCACCGAGCAATCCACCTGCCACCAGCAGCCCCATTGCGTCCAGCGAAGGAAATACCCAGCCAAAGGGCAAGGTCAGCAGTGCCAGCAGAGAGGACATGCAGGAGAAGTAGAAAACGATTGCACCGGTACTTTCCGTGGCCACCAGCTTGCGAGCGAACACTTGCGCAAGCGCCGAGAACACCGCTGCCATGAGCGCTGCGAAGGTACCGATGGTTTCGAGCTTGGTGGAGGCCTCGAAGCTCATCTCGGTGAAGCGCGGCAACACCACCAGAAAAACCCCGAACAGGCCGAGCAGCAGAGCGGCGAAGCGAACCGCACGAATGCGCTCCCCGAGGAACATGGCGGCCAGAATCGTCACCATGAACGGTGCGGTGTAGCCGATGGCCACCACTTCCGGCAAGGGCAGCAGGCCCACCGCCAGAAACCCCAGCCCCATGGCGCAACTGCCCATCATGCCGCGCCATACATGTCCCATGGGATCCACGGCCTTGAGCTTGCCGGGAAACTCCCCTCTAAAAACCAGCCAACCCAGCAATACCGGTATGGCGAAGAAGGAGCGAAAGAACATGGCCTCGCCCGATGGGACCTGATCGGCTGTAGCCTTGACACAGGAAAACATCATGACGAACAGACAGACCGACAGGACCTTGAGGATGATGCCTTTTACCGGATTCACTGGCGAGACTGGGTGGCGCGAAGGGGCGGATACTATAGGCCAAGTCAGCCGGCATTGTCAGGACATGGCTCCTGACAGAACGCAGGCCGGCTGACGCTATACTGAGCTTTTGATATATCCATCGCCCATGAACGCCGACGCCTTCTGGATAACCGGAGAACGAACCGGTGAGATTCGCAGCCAGCCACTGCCCGAAGCCGCCTCCGGCGAGGTCACCGTGCGCACCCTGTACTCCGCAATCAGCCGCGGTACCGAGTCCCTTGTCTTCAATGGCGCGGTACCCTCCAGCGAATACCAGCGCATGAAGGCCCCCTTTCAGGAAGGGGAGTTTCCCTGGCCGGTCAAGTATGGCTACATCAATGTGGGACGGGTCGAATCAGGGCCGGCCTCATTGATCGGTCAGCAGGTGTTCTGTCTGTACCCGCACCAGAGTCGCTATGTGGTGCCTGTCGATGCTGTCACCCCCATTCCTTCACAGATACCCGCCGGACGAGCAGTATTGTGTGCCAATCTGGAAACCGCCATCAATGCCCTGTGGGATGCACAGCCCGCCATCGGCGACAGGATCACGGTGGTCGGCGCCGGTGTCGTCGGTTGCCTGGTGGCCTGGCTGGCAGCCGCCATACCCGGGTGTGAGGTCGAGCTGGTGGACATCAACGCCGATCGCGCAACTCTGGCCAAGGAGCTGGGTGCAGGTTTCAGCCTGCCGGGTGAGGCGCAGACGAAACGCGACCTGGTCATCCACGCCTCGGCCAGCGAGCAAGGTCTGGAAACCGCCCTGTCGCTGGCAGGCTTCGAAGCCACCGTGCTTGAACTGAGCTGGTATGGGGATCGCCGGATCAGAGTGCCTCTCGGCCAGGCCTTCCATTCGCAACGCCTGCAGATTCGTGGCTCTCAGGTAGGACAGATAGCCCCAGCCCAGCGAGCACGATGGGACTACCGACGCCGCCTCGCTCTGGCCATCCGCCTGCTCGACGATGAGGTGCTGGACAAGCTCATCAGCGGAGAGAGCGACTTCACCGAATTACCCGATACGCTCGGCACACTGATGGACGGTGGTCGGGATGTCCTGTGTCACCGTATCAGCTACCATCACCAGACAACCTGAAACCGGATACTTGCCTGTGTACAGCCTGAACGTCAGAGAACACTTCATGATCGCCCATAGTTTCAAGGGTGAGATCTTCGGACCTGCACAGCGCATGCACGGTGCCACCTATGTGGTCGACCTGGAAATGCGTCGCCCACAGCTCGATGACGATGGCCTGGTGGTGGATATCGGCCTGGCCAGTCAGGAGCTGGCAGCCGTGCTGGCCGAACTCAATTTCCAGAACCTGGATGAAGTGCCGGAATTTGCCGGCAAGAACACCACGACCGAATTTCTGGCTGCAGTCATTTTCGACAGGATTGCCGCACGCATCGCGGCCGGTGACCTGGGTCCTGCGGCAAAAGGCCTGACTGCCATGAGAGTGACCCTGCATGAATCCCACATTGCCTGGGCAGCCTTCGAAGGTGATCTGCCCGCTTGAACCGCTCGACCGATACGCTGTATTTGCTGATACCCGGGGATATCGACACGCGCACGGGCGGCTACCGCTATGACAAACGCATCATGCAGGGCCTGCGTGCGCTCGGTCGGCCCGTGGAACTGATCTCGCTCGGTGGCAATTTCCCCTGCCCCGATGCGCACGATCTGGCTCAGGCGCAGTCCTGTCTTGCCGGTTTGCCCGATGGGGCCCTGACGCTGATCGATGGCCTGGCCTGTGGTGTCATGGCCGAGCAATTGGCCACACAGGCTCAGCGCCTGCGACTGATCTCTCTGGTACACCATCCGCTGGCACTGGAAACCGGTATCAGCGCCGAGGTGGCGGCGCAGATGAAACAGGCAGAAACTGCCGCCCTGCAGCAGGTACAGCGAGTCATCACCACCAGTGAAACCACAGCTCTGTCACTTCGGGATTACGATGTGCCAGCTGAGCAGGTCCATACCGTTCGTCCCGGTACCGACAGTGCACCAATGGCTGCCGGTTCCTCCGACAAGACGCTCAATCTACTGTGTGTAGCGACTCTGACCCGGCGCAAGGGACACAGTGTTCTACTCGATGCCCTGGCCAGGCTAGGTGAGCACCCCTGGCAGCTTGTCTGCGCAGGCAGTCACGAGCGTGATGCCGAGACCGCCCGCGCGCTGTTCAATCAGACCGAGTCACTGGGTTTGCAGGATCGCGTTCACTTCGCCGGAGAAGTCGCCGATGAAGCGCTGCAGGCCCTCTACCATGAAGCAGACCTGTTCGTGCTGGCGTCCTATCATGAGGGTTACGGTATGGTGCTCGATGAAGCCATCGCACGCGGCCTGCCCATCGTGGCCAGTAATGGCGGTGCCATGGCAACGACCGTCCCTCCCGGGGCAGGCTTGCTGTGTGCCCCCGGCGACCCGGATGCCCTGGCCGCCGCCCTGCGGCAGTTTCTGGAAAACACGAATACCCGCACTTCCCTGCAGAACGCTGCCAGACAGGCACGAAGCACGCTGCGTAGCTGGCAGCAGGCTGCCAGAGAATTCGATGAGGCCTTGCAATGGTAGAGCAATCCGAGAAAGACAACAGCGACGGCTTCAGCCCCGAATGGCTGACTCTGCGCGAACCGGCTGATCACCTGGCAAGGTCTGGCAAGCTGACGGATCAACTGGCTGTCTGGGCTCGCACGCAGTCCCCGTTGAACATCATGGAAATGGGTTGTGGTACGGGCTCCAATCTTCGCTACCTCTGCCCGCATCTGGGCCATCAGCAGAGCTGGACGCTGCTGGACTACGACAAGGCCTTGCTGAAGCAGATTCCCCTGTCGATACAACGATGGGCCAGCGACAAGGGTATCGATGTTCACTGTTCGAATGACACCATTACACTGTCCAGCAAGGACTTCAGCGCCAGGGTCCACTGGCAACAGGCAGATCTTGCCAACGAACTGGACACGCTGCCCTACGACACAACACAACTGGTGACGGCCTCTGCCCTGCTTGACCTGACATCGCAGGCCTGGTTGCAACAGCTGGCAGGGCACTGTATCCAGAGCCAGTGTGCCTCGCTGTTCGTACTCAATTACGACGGCCGTATCAGCTGGCAACCGGAAGCGCAGTTCGACGCACAGACCGCTGACCTGCTGAACGAGCATCAGCGGGGTGACAAGGGTTTTGGCCCGGCAATGGGCCCACTAGCCGGTCACACACTGGCACAGCTGCTGAGCCACCGACAGCAAACTCTTGTCGAGCAGAGCGACTGGCAGATCACGCCTGAACAACAGGACTTGCAGAGGGCTCTGATTGACGGCTGGCTGGGTGCGGCCACGGAAACAGCGCCGGCCGACGCCGAGGCACTGGCTCAGTGGCACCGGCAGCGCCAGCAGCATATTACAAGCATGGAGTCCACACTGACAGTCGGACATACCGACATTCTGTCACTACCGCTCAGCCACGGCTCCACAACAGAGTAAGCGATGGCGAATTGCCTGCCGCGGGTGTTACCGCCTCGTCGGCAATTGTCTCCCAGAGACTGTCCTCCAGCTTGAAATCCCACATGACATCCTCGCCCATGCGATACAGCCGATAGTCCGGACGCAGTGCCTGCAGCATGCTGCTGGCACCGGGAATCTGCAAGGCCGGCACGCCTTCACCGACCAGTAGTGGCGCTGTCGCCACCTGCAGACGATGCAGACAGCGGGCATTGAAGAAGCGAGAGACGGTGACCCCTCCTCCCTCGACAAAGACTCGCCTGATGCCCTGACTGGCCAGTACATCGAGAATGGCCCGGGGCTGCAGCCCGCCTCCGGCGGACTCAACGGCAATACGCCGACAACCCGCTGGCACGGTATGCTCTGATAGATCGATCGTGCTGTCATGCAGCAACCAGGTGGAAGCCTGTCCGTCATTGAGAACCTTGATATCCAGAGGCACACGCGCGGACGGGTCGATAATGACTCTCACGGGACTCTCCCCACTGACGGCCCGTGTAGTCAGCTGTGGATCATCCGCCAGGATGGTCCCGGCTCCGACCACCACCGCCTGGCACAGGGAGCGCAAGCGATGCAGATGCTTGCGATTTTCCTCGCCGGTCACGAAGAAGGCATCACCGCTGCTGGTCGCAATTCTGGCGTCCACACTTTGCCCCAGATGTCCGATGACACAGTCAGGCTGCATGGGTGTGCCCAGTACCGGCAGATAAAGCCCCAGCAGATGTTGCGTCTCTGTCGGCAGTTGCCTGTCATAGCGCCAGCCATCGCGTGCATTCAACCGGAGATGATATTCCGCAGTCTCACCCGACACCCTGGAAACCGATCGGTCCTGATGCGAATACAGAAGGCCGACGGTATCAGTTGTCGACAGGCTCTCGGGGGACGCGCTCTCCAGCGGCTCGTCTATCAACGCGCGCGCTGCCATCAGCAATGCCCAGGCCTGCTGCTCGGCGGGAGATTCGTTGAGTTGCTCGGACACGCCGGATACCACATCGTGAAGGGTTCAGGAGACGCTCGAATGATGCAGCAAAAAACGCCGGCGTGCCACCGCTGCGATCAAAGCCCGCCGATGGCTGAATCGAAGCGATCCTTGGCACTCATGGCCGGCGCTGCCATCGGTATCAGGGCCTTCAGCGGACCATGGAACGCGATGGGGTTCACGGCTTGCACGGGAAAAGGCAGGCTGCTCTCGGGCTCTCCCAGTACCTTGCGGGTCAGCGCACGCCCCATGACAGAGGTCATGGCGATGCCGCGACCACTGAAGCCGAGGGCCGCGGTCAGACCCGGCTCCGGCTCGTGGATGTGCGGCATCATCTCCGGCGTGACTGCGATTCGGCCACCCCAGGTACGCTCCAGACCGATATCTCGCAGTTGAGGGAAGACCGTATGCAGGCCTTTGAGCAGTCGCGCACTGGCCATCTTTCCGATGTGTTCGGAGCTGCCCACACAGCCGAAGATCAACCGGCCATCCCGATCGTAACGGCAGAAATAGATGGCCAACCGCGTATCCGATAGCGTGACGGCATCGGGTAATACAGACGCACGCTGCGACTCGCTCAGAGGCTCGGTGGCCAGAGCAATACTCACCAGCGGAAAGAACGTCTTGTCCAGACCCGGTAGCGGCGATGCCCCCGTGTAGGCATTGGTCGTCTGCACAACCTGGGCGGCGCTCACCGACCCTTTCGCGGTGCTCACCTTCCAGTGTCCATCGCGCCGCTCCATTGACAGAACAGGCTGCCCGCAGAACAGTCGCGCACCTCGTGCCTGCGCCGCTCTTGCATAACCACGCGTCAGCGACAAGGGATGAACATGCCCGCCTGCCTGATGAAACAAGGCAAATCGGTAGGCTGGAGAACCACTCAGGGTCTCGACCCGGTCGCCCTCGAGCAGGTCGATACGCGCTCCCGCCTGCGTCCAGCCGGCATGCAGATGCTCCAGAGCGCGTCGTGTCTGTCTTGTGTGCGCGGCCTGCACCCAACCGGTCTGCACCGCATCGCACTCGATGCCGAAATGCTCGATGTCACGGAACAGATCGTCTGCCGCGCGCAGTGTTGTATTGACGAGAATCTGCGCACGCGCATCGCCGAATTGCTGTGCAAGCTCTTCGGGAGTCTGCCGCCAGACAGGGTTGCATTGTCCGCCGCTACGACCGGATGCCCCCCATCCGATGTCCTGTGCCTCCAGCAGCACCACCGACATACCCGCCTCAGCCAGACCCACCGCAGTGCGGCAACCGGTCAGCCCGCCACCGATGACGATGACATCTGCCGTTGTATCGCCTTCAAGCGATGAACATTCCGGCCGGGCGGTGGCGGTTGTCGACCAATGGATTTCCTTCGCGGGAATACTGCTCATGCAAGCTGCACCAGATTATGGAGTTTTATATTACAGAACTTCATTTCCTGCATATAAAACTAAAGTACTCGAGCGACTCTGTCAATCTCACCATGCAGGCATGAAAATGCGTGATTACCGAAAAACCGCTGCCGCATCTCACGAACCATCGAAAATCGGAGAAAAACGTTGACCTGACCGTAGCTCCCCTTTAGCCTCATATCGCGATATTCAAGTTCTGTCATATGGAACCTGAAGTCGTGCTGATGCGGTAACAATGAAAGCTTCAGCCCAAGGCCTGCTTATGACCTCGCTAGGAGATAGATATGAATTTTCGTATTACACGCGCACTGATTGTGGGCACGATGTCCGTTATGACCACCCAAGTGGCGACCGCTCAGGATCTTGACGAACTGACCGTTGGATACTTTCTGGAATGGCCCATGCCCATGATCGCTGCCAAGGATTCGGGTGCCTATGACGAAGCACTGGGAATGCCGGTCAAATGGGTTTCCTTTGAAACCGGCACCGCCATGAGTGCAGCAATGGCATCCGGCGATGTGCATCTGTCGGTCTCACAGGGTATCCCGCCTTTCGTGGTCGCCGTGTCCGGTGGCCAGGATCTGCAAGTTCTCGACGTCGCTGTCAGCTACTCGGATAACGACAATTGTATTGTCAATGCCGACCTGGAAATCGACAAGGATAGTGCTTCGGAGCTGGCCGGCAAGAAGGTCGCCGTGCCATTGGGTACCGCTGCACACTATGGCTTCCTGCGTCAGATGGACCATTTCGGTATCGATCTGTCCAGCCTGCAGATTGTCGACATGGCACCACCCGAGGGCGCTGCGGCACTGGGACAGGGCGCTGTCGACTTTGCCTGCGGCTACGGTGGCGGCCTGACAAGGATGAGAGAATATGGAAACTCCTTGCTGACGGGTGAAGAGAAGGAAGAGTTGGGCATTCTCGTGTTTGATGTGACCACGGCACCGGCCTCCTTCATCGCCGAGAACGGTGATCTGGTGGCAAAATTCCTGTCTGTGACAGCAGCTGCCAATGAAGATTGGAACACCAATCAGAGTGAAGACATGCTCGCCCTCATTGCCGAAGGTTCAGGCATGGATCTGGAGACCGCCAGAACCTCCATTTCAACCATGAAGTTTCCGTCTGTTGAAGAACAGCTGTCCGAGAGATGGCTGGGTGGCAATGCCGCCAACTTCATGAAAGGCGTTGCCGACGTCTTTGTCGAAGCCGGTTCGATCGACTCCGCTCTGGACAGCTATGTGGATGCGGTCAACATCGGTCCCTTGCAGGCAGCTCAGGACCAGTAAGCAAGCTCTGTCACCGGCGCCGATATTCGGCGTCGGTCAGTTTCTCATGACATGAACA
This sequence comes from uncultured Granulosicoccus sp., assembly GCA_947499955.1. GTDB lineage: Bacteria > Pseudomonadota > Gammaproteobacteria > Granulosicoccales > Granulosicoccaceae > Granulosicoccus. The sequence goes on along the minus strand of CANMQI010000002.1, from coordinate 388,655 downwards.
TTGGTAACAGAGTTAGCACTCTGGCAGTCACAGGAGATAGGTGTGGGTAGACTGATTCTGGAAAACTTGTCGATGCGTTTCGACATTCCCAACGGCGATACGGTACACGCGTTGAAGGACGTCTCACTGACCTTGAACAAGGGTGAGCTTCTCAGCGTGCTCGGCCCCTCGGGGTGCGGCAAAACCACCTTGTTGAATATCGTCGCCGGTTTTCTGGCACCGACCGAAGGCAAACTGATACTCAACGATCATGACATTGTCGGGCCCGATGCCGAACGCGGCATGGTCTTTCAGCAGGGTGCGCTGTTTGAATGGATGTCGGTCAGGGAAAATGTCGGCTTCGGCCTGTTGATGAAAGGCACACCGGACAACGAAAAAGCCATCGTGGTGAATCATTTGCTGGACGTGGTCGGTCTGCGTGAATTCAAGGACAAGGCTGTCTATGAATTGTCCGGCGGCATGCAACAGCGTGTGGCCCTTGCCCGCTGCCTGGCCAACGATCCTGATGTCATTCTGATGGATGAACCACTGGGCGCCCTGGACGCACTGACGCGTGAAAAGATGCAAAGTCTGGTGCTGAAGCTGTGGAAGGAGACCGGCAAGACCATCATCCTGATAACCCACTCCGTGGAAGAAGCACTGCTCCTGGGTGAGCGCCTGATTGTCATGGCACCACGTCCCGGTCGCATCCACAGGGAATACAACCTGCCCTTTGCAGAGCTGGGCGTCGAGGCCGATTTGAGAGAGGTCAAGAAACACCCTGACTTTGCCACGACCCGCGAGGAAATACTGAACATGATCTGGGACATGGAAGAGGAAATCATGGGTACAACGGAGGCAGCAGAATGATCCCGCTACTGATCTATGTATCCATCTTCATTGTGGCGTATGTCATCGTCACGAAGATCATTGCCGGCGCTCACCAACGGGTTTTCTCCTCGCGCAAGACCGTGACCTTCGGCGACGAAAGCGCCGTACGTCCGAACCGCATAGCCAGCGTGATCTCCATCGCGACCCTGTTTCTGTTGTGGGGCGTATTCACCGGTTCGACGCTACTACCAGAAGCCCTGCACGCACCGGCACCTTTCGAAGGCACCGCCTCTTTCACATACACCGCACAGAACAGCGCTCAGGATAGCGATGATGCAACCGTCACCGTACTGGTTCATCCTCGCGATGACAAGGCCGGCAAACCGGACGTCGAACCGGGTGATGGATTTGCCCGTAATGATTCAGCCAGCGTTGCCCAATGGCGTACCAAACTGATCAATGTCATCAAGAACGATGAGGCGTCAGATGGCGACAAACTGCAAGTCGTTGCCATCAACGGTAAAAGCATCAAACCCGGCAGTAGCGTCGATGTCGACGGTGGTACCGTGACACTCTCCGACAAGGGCACGCCGAACTTCGAACCCACGCGTGGCTGGCAGATGGAACCTCTCTACCTGCCCGCCCCCGAGAAAGTATGGGAACGCACCCTGAAAATCGCCAACGAAGGGTTCAGGAACTTCACCCTGGCCGAACATCTGGGATACTCCCTGTTTCGGGTCATCGTCGGCTTTCTGCTTGGTGCACTGGTCGGCATCCCGCTGGGTTATGCCATGGGACTGAGTAACTGGTTTCGCGGCTGGTTCGACCCCATCGTCGAATTCATGCGCCCGGTGCCACCACTGGCTCTGATTCCGCTGGTCATCATCTGGGCCGGCATTGGCGAGAGTGGCAAGATCATACTGCTGTTCCTGGCAGCCTTGTGGATCATGGCCATTGCGGCGCGCTCCGGTGTTTCCGGCGTCAAGATCTCCAAGGTTCATGCCGCCTACTCGCTGGGCGCCAACAAGAAACAGATCATGCGCTACGTCATCATTCCCAACTCGCTACCCGAGATATTCACTGGTGCTCGCGTGGCCATGGGGGTGTGTTGGGGAACCGTGGTAGCTGCCGAACTGGTCGCCGCCGAGCAGGGAGCCGGCATGATGATCATGACAGCGTCCAAGTTCCAGAATACCGACATCGTCATCATGGGAATCATACTGATCGGCATCATCGGCTTCGGTATCGACATGCTGATGCGCTGGGCCGAGAAAGTTCTCGTCCCCTGGAAAGGCAAAGGCTGATATAGCGGGTGAAAGCGGGTTGCCGAAACGAAGGGCAACCCGCAACCAGGCATCTGAACCAGCCGATACGAAATTCGCCGCTAGAGAACCTTGGAGGATGAGCCTCACCACAGCGACCATGAAGACCGGATAAAGAGCGATATAAAACAAGATGAAAAGCTCGATAGTCGAAAAATTACTACATGTTCTGACCCTTGTCAGTGAGTCCAGAAAACCTCGTACATTCTCTGAACTGGTTGCAGAGAGTGATCTTCACAAAAGCACCTTGCATCGCCTGCTGGCATTGGGGCTTGAATATGAAGTGCTGCAGTACGATGAAAGAAACAAGACCTACCTGCTAGGACCGAAACTCTTCGATCTCGTCAAGAACGCCTATCAGGGTTACGATATCCAGATCATGGCGCTCAACGAGATGATGCGCCTGCACAAGCTCGTGCGGCAGAATGTCACCATCGGTGTGCCGGTGGGTTCGGATACCGTTTACCTGCGAATACTGGAAGCGCCTCAATCCATCGGCCCCATTCCGCAACCAGGCTTGCGGGAACCCTTCCATTGTTCGGCCTCCGGCAAGGCATTGATGGCCTATCGCCCGGACAGCGCCATCAAGACAAGACTCGATGGGCATGATTTCGAAAAATTCACGGCCAATACCATCACCTCACCCGGTAAATACCTCAAGGAACTCAAAAAGGTTCGAAAGAATGGCTTCGCCGTCAATGACCGAGAGGAATACGATCATTTCGTCGGCATCTCTGCCCCCATCTTCAATTATCTGTCAGAACCGATCGCCGTCCTGAATATCTGGAGCCTGCACCAGCGATGCCCGCTTGCCGAGTTGCAGAAGTGGTCCGACGAGCTGATGGAGTCCACCGCCCGTGTCACCAGTCTGATCGGAGGAAGCCCACCCGCTCTGTCATCACTGGTTGACCAATGACAGGGAATCGACATGTCGGTTCAGGAACTGTTTTATCGAGGAGTGATCAGATACCGGGAATTCGGGTAAATATTTACCCGGTAACCCAATCTCGTGGTGTCACCGTATAGTGAATGACAACGCTACTTCATAGTGAAACGGATGACTCTCTCCAGAACTCGAACCACACAGATGACTGATTCACTGGCCGTAGAGCGGTGCATTGTCGAATTGCAACGCGGCCGGGAAGTCGTGCTCACCGATCCAGCCGGCAACCGTGCCGTCACCTTGGTGGAGAGCCTCACGCAAGAGATGCTGCAGGCCATCCATCAGTCGGGCAGCTGCCAACTGGTACTCTCTGCCACCCGTGCCTCTGTACTCGGGCACCAGAGTCGGCAGAAAGCCGCCGTGCTGAGTCTTCCCGAGAAGACAGCGCTGCACACGATCCAGCAGCTGGCCGGACTGCAGTCACTACAACAAGCTCTGCCTGGCGATGACCAGTGGCAGGACGCAGCGCCCGACACGGCGCTGGCCGGACTGCAACTGGCACGACAAGCCCATACCCTGCCAGCCTTGTTGATCTATGCACTGCCGGTAGGGCCCGGATCGATTCTGAGCACCAGTGCCGCGGACGCCATGATGCACCGACCTGACACTTCCAAACTGATGGTGCTGAGCCGTACCCGCATTCCATTGTCCAGCGCCGACAGCGTCGAGCTGACTGTCTTTCGTGAGCGACACGGTTCAGCAGAACATGTTGCCTTGACGGTCGGCCATCCGGACAACAGCCAACCGATCACTGTCAGACTTCATTCGTCGTGCTTTACCGGTGACATTCTGGGCAGCCTGCGCTGCGATTGCGGCGAACAACTCAGTGGTGCGATACACAGCATGGCCTCGGCGGGGGGCGGCATCATACTGTACCTGTCGCAGGAAGGTCGTGGCATCGGGCTGGCCAGCAAACTGCGAGCCTATCAGCTTCAGGATGACGGTCTGGACACCCTGGAAGCCAATGAACACCTGGGTTTTGACGAAGATGAAAGGCAATATCAGGCAGCCACGACCATGCTCAAGGCGCTGGATGTTCAACGTATCCGCCTGATGACCAACAACCCGTTGAAGATCGAAGCACTGCGGCGTGAAGGCATTGACGTGGTTGATCGCCTGCCTTCGCACACGCCGGTCAATGTGCACAACGCTCGCTATCTGGAAACCAAGCGCACTCGCGCAGGCCACCTGCTGCACTGCGAGTCTCTTGTGTGAAGGCAGGGACGGCTGACGCACACAGCCGCGATGGCCCTGATTCGGGCATTGCCGCCGATGTGACGAGACGCACATTGGCGCAACAGCTCAAGACCCACCTGCTCATCGCGTCTCTGTGCCTTCTGGCAGCCTTGCTGGCCGAGTCATCCCTGATCGGACAATGGGTGGACAGTCCACCGATATCGTCGGTGCTGCTGATGACTTTGCTGCCGTGGAGCATCATCGCTGCGCTGCTATGGCAAGGCTTGTCTTGTCACCCACATGCACGTTTCGGTGCGGCCAATGTACTGACCTTGTATCGAGCAGTCGGCACGGCCCTGCTGGCAGGCTGGATTCCTGTGGCCTCCCAGCTGTCACAGACTGGTCTCCTGTGGCTCTCGTTGATCGCCGTACTCCTGCTATCCCTTGACGGACTTGACGGTTACCTGGCGCGGCGTACCGGTCTTGCGTCGGCCTTCGGTGCACGCTTCGACATGGAAATCGATGCCCTGCTGACTCTCGTCATCAGTGTTCTGGTGTGGCAATCGGGTGAGTCCGGTATCTGGATTCTGACGCTTGGCCTCATGCGCTATGTTTTCGTGCTGGCAGGCATCCTGGTCAAGGCACTGCGCAACCCGCTGTTCCCCTCTTTTCGACGCAAGCTGATCTGCGTTATCCAGCTGGCCACACTGTGCGCCATGCTCTCGCCATGGATACAGCCACCCTGGTCGATTGCCCTGGGCATCACGGCCTGCCTGCTTCTCTCGGCATCCTTCGTCCGCGACGCGCACTGGCTGGTAACGCGATCCCGATGAGCACCGCAGCGTGTCAGTCGACTTGCGGCGTACGCAATGCCAACAGTGCGCCAGGTACACTACCCACAGTGGATATCAGGCCGTACAGCACGCTGGTGCCGATAGCCGCCTCCACAGACAGGCCCATGAGCGGCCAGAGTGAAACTGCAACAGCTTCGCGAATACCCCAACCGCCAATGGACAAGGGGATGACCATACTGAGCAGTACCAGTGGCACGATGCTGATGACACCGGCAATCGGCAAGCTCTGATGCAGAGCCATGGCGCTACAGGCAAACACCGCAAGATAGGTGGCGACCACGGCCAGACTCAACAGACCCTGTGTAAGCCACTGAGCATCCGCTATCCACACCCGATGCAATGCCGTCCCCGTGCCGTCGACAAAAGCCGACACCCGACGCCCTGCGAACCTGCGCAACAGCAAGGCCACGATGGCAAGCAGCGCAAATACGCACAGCGCGATCATCAGCAACTGACCACCCGCTTCCGGGGTGGCACCGTGCATCAGAACCGGCCACAGGATCCAGCCGGAGACCGCGACCAGCAACAGGGCCAGCTGTCCCGCCAAACGCTCTATCACGACGCTTTTGGCAGAGGTTGCGGCACCGGCCGAATACCGGTTGCGATAGATGCGTGCGGCATCGCCGGTTACCCCGCCCGGCAGACTCAGATTGGTGAGTGTCGCCAGATAATATTCCTGAATGGCGTGTGGAACGCTCAGCTCCTGCCCGAGTCGAACAGCCGTGATCTGCCAACGCAGTGCGGAGAGCACGATCTGCAGCTGCACAATTACCAGTCCCAGCAACACCCAGCGCCATTGAGCCTCTGCAAACAGGCTCAGCGCCGCGCGCAGATCGACCATACCGACCATGAGCAGTAACAACAGGACCGTCAGCACAATGCGCAAGAAACGCCTCTGGGAAAACGGTACGCGCTCTGATGAGCCAGCAGCGGCCGCGCACGATCCAGCCTTCCCGGATCGATCATTTGCGCTCGACGAGCCAACCTCGGGCCGCTCATCTGTCATCGCGCTATGCCTCTCCTTGCTGCTTGTCTACCTGACACTACTGTTCCCCGCCCACCCAAGAGACTTCAATACCAGCGTATTGCTGCAGTTTCCACTGGAACTGCCGGTCATCGTGCTGCTACTGGTTCTGGCGAAGGGACGAGTCGCACACGGGCTTGCTCGCTTTCTGGTACTGGCATTCGGGACTCTCCTGCTGCTACGCCTGGCAGACCTTGGGTCCTTTCTGGCATTCAACCGCCGCTTCAACCCCTTGCTGGAAATACATCTGCTGGCCGACGGCTGGAATCTGGCGTCGACAGCTATCGGGCCACTGGAGGCGGCGCTTGTGGTTCTGCTCATGCTGGCTGTTCTGGGCTTGCTGGCCGGCTTGCTGTATCGCGGGCTGATCACTATCGCACAAACTCGTGGCAGATCTGGACAGACACTCATATTGCTTACCCTGAGCAGCCTGGTCATCGGTCTCGTTCTGATGTTCAAGACTGGACTGGGTAATGCAGGGGCCACCGTCCACGCCCGAGTGGTGCCGGAATTCAGGCAACGCGTGACCAGCCTGTTGGCATCGATCAAGGATCAGACGGCCTTCATCGAAGAACTGCAAAGTGACTCGGTGCTTGATGTCAGCGAACCGACATTCAGCAGCCTGCAGGGCCGCGACGTGATCATCGTGTTCGTGGAGTCCTACGGTCGCGGCTATCTGGATGCAGAGCGCTTTGCTGACGGTGCTCGGCGACGGCTGACAGCGACAGAATCCACCCTTGACGAAGCCGGCCTCGAATCTCGCAGCGGCTGGCTTGTCTCGCCGGTTCGAGGGGGCCGCAGCTGGCTGGCACACGCCACCCTGCAATCGGGTCTGGACATCGACAATCAGGCACGTTTCGATAGACTGATCAGCACCGACCGGGTCTCCATCAGCGGGCTTTTCCAGCGGGCGGGCTGGCACACCATCGGTGTCATGCCGGCCATTCAGCTGGCCTGGCCAGAGGGTGTCTGGTACGGTTATGAGTCGCTGCATGTCAACGCTGACATGGGCTTTGCCGGTGAACGCTTTGGCTATGTCACCATGCCGGATCAATATACCCTGTCGTATTTCGAGCAGTCCCTGCGGCACGCGCCTGACCAGCCTGTCATGGCCACCCTTGCATTGTTGTCCACTCACGCTCCCTGGACACCACTGCCACAGAAAGTGGACTGGGACAGTATCGGTGATGGCGCCATCTTTGATGGCTCACTTCGCTTCGGTGAACCGATCAGCTGGAAATACCGAGACAAGGTGCAGGATATGTACGCCCTGTCGTTCGACTACACACTCGATGTTCTGGGCGAATATGCCGCACGTTTCGCCGACGACGCCCTGATCATCGTGGTAGGCGATCATCAGCCACCGCCCATCATCAATGGCTGGGGCGCCAGTGCCGACGTCCCCATTCACTTCATCAGTCGGGACGCCTCCTTGCTGGATCGCCTGCCCGATTCGCAGTGGGTCGACGGTATGCTGCCCGATGACAGTATCGAGAGTCAGCGGATGTCCACGCTGCGCGGCAGTCTCTCGACACTGTTCGAATGAGAGCTATTTCTGCCGATTGGCCTCGGTTTCGATAATCAGCTCCACCGTATCACCCACCAGCGCATTGGCGACGCCATAATCCATGCCGTAGTCACTGCGCTGTAGCTGCCCACGCGCCGACACACCCAGCGTGAACATCTTGTGACCGAACGGGTACTTGTCAGCCTTGTTGAGTGTCGCCGACAAGCTCAGTGTCTGGCTATTGCCCAGCAGTTGCAATTCACCGGCAATCTCTGCCGTGCCATCATCCTGCACGTTTGCAGCACTTGCAGTGAACGTCATTTCCGGGAATTTCGTCGTATTCAGAAAATCCTTGCTGCGCACATGCTTGTCACGCGCCTGGTTATCCGATTGAACGCTGTCGGTCTTGACGGTAATGACAACATCCGACAATTGCCCGGTCTCGTCATCATAGGTGAAGGTGCCGGACACATCGGAGAAGTATCCCAGAGTCTTTGCATATCCCACGTGGTCGATCAGAAACGCAACCGTGGTGTGTTCCGGGTCGAGTGAATAGGGCTGTTCCGCTGCCAGTAGCGGGCTGCAGCCCAACGTTGCCGACAGACCCAGCATGCTCGATAAGACCAGTGCCTTGTTCATGAAGCTATCCCCTGTTATGCGAAGGATTCCTGTTGAACGCTACGGCAAGAGCGCGGCAAATGCCAGTCGTTTTCCGACTGACAATGAGCTAGTTACCGCAGGCAGCCAGAAATCGTTTCACGGTGGCGGCCATCCCGAACTCCACGGCATCGGCCGTCAAGCCATGACCAATTGATACTTCGTCCAGATAGGGTATACGAGCCACCAGCGCGGGCAGATTCGCCACGGTCAGGTCGTGCCCGGCATTGACCCCCATACCCAGCGCTCTGGCCGCATCGGCCGTCGCACCCAGACGCTCGACTTCGGCACGCATGGCCGCCTCATCGTCCCAGGTCCCGCCGTAGGGACCGGTATACAGCTCGATCCGGTCACAGCCCGTATCCCGAGCCCACTGCACCTGCTCAGGATCGGCATCGGCAAACAGGGACACGCGCATTCCGGCGCTCTTCAAGCGTTCGACAACCGGTGCCAGCGTATTGTGCTGCGCCTGGAAATCCCAGCCATGGTCGGATGTTGCCTGAGCTGGATCATCGGGCACCAGTGTCACCTGCTCCGGTCGGTTCTTCTCCACCAGCTGCAGGAAATCCTCGGTCGGGTAGCCTTCAACATTGAATTCGCAGTGAGAAAATTCCTCGTCGATCAGGGCCCGCAGTTCGGCAATATCGGTAAATCGTGTGTGACGCTGATCGGGCCGGGGATGGACCGTCAGCCCATGTGCACCATTCTGCAGAGCGATACGACCTATGCCCGTGACACTGGGCCATGGCAGATCACGACGGTTGCGAAGCTGAGCGATGGCGTTCAGATTGACCGAGAGTTGGGTGGCCATGGGAATCCGGGTTATCTGCTGGGAAAGCGAAAGTGCTGAGCGCCAGTATAGCCAACCTCACGGGTCGGGGACACACAGCATCCCGATGCCCATGACCAGGTAATGCCAGCCAGACCAGACAGCTCTCAGAATCCGATACTGAAACTGGCCTGCAGAATGACAGCTGAATTGCGATCGAATACCGCCGTACTGAAATGCTGGTCCAGGTACTCGGCCCGCAGACGCAGTTCGGCATCGCGGGAGAGCTTCACACCGTATTTCAGACCCAGCGTGACACTGCTCAAGGCATCCAGCCGATAATCGGCACTGGCCAGGCCATCCTCCGGCATCACCGGATTGGAGCCTTCATCCACCGTCAGATTTCGCTGGTAGAAATCCGCAGCACGCTGCCGGTACAACCGCACATGGGGCTCCAGATACTGCTGCCCATCCAGACGATGGCGGTAGCGCAGATCGGCCGTCTGTGAGCTGATACCCCAGTCATCCTGATACAGGCGATAGCTCAGATGCAGTGAATGCTGCGTATCGCGCAACTGGTGCACCAGCTTGCCGAATACACTGCCTCGCAGGCGTGAATCCGGCCGACTGTCATGGAAATTGGCAACAATGCGATCATCGTCATCCGCTGCACTGATGACCTTGTAGGGATCCGAATGATAGCCATCGGACGCTGTCAGAGAGACATTCAACTGGGCCACCGTCAAGCGATTCAATACCCGACTGATACCCAGCAGAGCATCCACCGTCTGGCGCTTGCCTTCGCTGAACGGGCGGGGTCGCTGCACATTGCCCAGCGGTTCTGGCGTACCGCCGGTATCACTGCGATAGATACTGTCATCGATCCAGCCCAGGCCTGCAGTGAGCGTAGTCAACCGATCGCTCGACTCTCGCGCCAGTGACAGATTGATACCCAGTGACTCGTAATCGGATTCATCGGAGACCACACCACCGTAGCTGAGCGTGTAGCGCGGCGAGAGCTCCTGCTCGATCCCTACTCCCAACTGCCTGCGCGTGTCAGTGAATTCGCTACGTGAGTAATCCAGGCTGTTGCGACTGTTGCCACCGGACACACTGGTCACGGTGGATGCCGGACTGTCACTTCGCAAGGCGCCTGTCGGTGAAGCGCCGGACATGGTGTCATGGACGGCACTGACGGTAACCGCCCCTGATTCACGGTCGCGCACCAGCGTGGCCACCGCCTTGCCTACCGAGACTCGCTGGTCCGACTCACGATAGGACAGATAGGAGGTATCCACCTCCCAGATTCTCGCCTTGGCCAATTGCGAAGTTGCTGTGCCAGACTGTTCCGCATTCGCAGGTGCCACCGCCACTGCCAACAGTGCGCAACTGGCCGCGGACAACTGTTGACGCAACCTGCCCATCAGTTGCAGCCACAGCCCCCACCCTGTACCACGACACCACCGGTAGAACCTTCTCTGGAGAAATAGATGTGATCGTCGATTGCCTGCTCCATTGCATCGTTGATCACCTGCATGTCATCACGCGCCAGCGCCCCACGTTGCCAGGGCTTGACCTCGGTGACATCGAACACGTCATGCGTGATGGAGCAGCCCCCCAGGCTCAACATGACCACACCCAGCGCAACGGCCGTTAGCAGCGTCCTGAAGCTACCTTCCCTGATGCGGTTCTGACGTGACATGACGACGGCCTCGACGTGGATTTCGGAGAATGGCTTACCTGAAGCGTATCGGCCGACAGACCAGAGGGTTGAATCGACAGAGATTCCGCCACAGGCCCGGCAACAGCGATCCGTTGCCTTTGCATGACAGAACCGAATGCGGTGCAATCAGCGCTGAACCCAGTAATGCGCCTCGTGCGAATCCAGAAAGGCCTCGGCATCCGCCCCGTGCAACAGCGCAAGCGTCGACATGATGCCAGCCTCGATACAGGTATTGCCCGCCACTGTCACCGCCGCCGGTGCATCGGCGACCGGCCAGCCAGTCTGCGGATTCAGCACATGGCTGTAGCGCACGCCCTCCTTCAGCAGATAACGGCGTGCATCACCACTGGTGGTCAATGCGCCGCGTTGCAACTGCAGACTGCTGGCGGTAGCACCGTCGACTCGACGAGACTCGATACCGACTGTCCAGGCGCCTGTGGCTTCCGGTGCTGCGGAGGCGTGCAGGTCCCCGCCGAAATTCACCAGACACGCGCCAGGGCTTCTGTCCCGCAACAGTGCCAACACGCGGTCAACGGCATACTCCTTGCCGATCCCCCCCAGGTCGATCTGCATGCCCGCCGGCAAGCTGACGTGCGGATTCTCCCAAGTGACACGCTGCCAGCCGATGCGCTCCAGCAGAGGCTCCACCTGAGCCGCCGCCGGGACATTGTCCGAGCCATCGAACTTCCACACTTCACGCAACACGCCAGAGGTGACGTCGAACAACCCATCCGAGGCATGAAAACAGCTATCGGCGAAATCCAGCATGCGCGCCGTTTCCTCATCAACGGTAATGGTCTTGCCATTGGCCGTGTTGATGCGATGAATGACGTTGTCGTCCCGGTAGCGGCTGAACAGCCTCTCGATGCGCAAGGCCTCCTTCTGCGCCAGCACCATCAGCTGGCGCGCCAGCTGTTTCGAACGCAGCTCCAGATGCACTTCGCAGGGACTGGCCATGGCGCGGAATTCACCCAGCCATATCGCTCCGCGCTGCTCGATACGCAAGGAGTCGTTCACGACAGCTGCCCTGCCTCAGGTACGCTGCATGCCGTGATACAGATTGACCACATGCCGCGCCTCTGCAAAGAACAGCCAGCGTTCGACAAACACACCGGCGTAGGCACTGATGACGGCCAGCAGCAGCATGCCGAAACCCACCTCTCCCAGCAGCCCGCCGATCAGCAGCAAGGGCAGTACGAACGCCAGCACGATACTCACGCCACGCAACCAGATGATCCTGATCCTGTCGACCTGATAGCCGAACTCCTTGTTGTGGAAGGTATCGCTGGCATGACCGACATCGAGTAGCCGAACCGTGGCACGAGTGAATCCCAGAGCGGTATTGATCGTCGGGCCCGCCGGCTGACCGATCCAGTAGAAATAGATCACTTTCACCAAAGCGGCGATGACCAGCAAAACCAGTACAAGTCTGGCCATCGGTTCGAACATCAGACCCTGCTGGGCCAGCATGACACTGAGTATCAGCGTGCCCGGAAACAGCCCCAGCAACACGAAATTCACCGGCGTCAGTGCGGTATGCCACTGGCGGATGGTCTTCAGCGTCGCGTAGATCATGCCGGTGCAGATCAGTACCACCACCGCCAGCAGTGCCATCAGGATACCGAAGAACACGGTAGCTGCCGTATTACCGGTGAACCACTCACACGCCAACCACAAGAGTGCCACTGGATAGAACGCCACGGCAAAGACTGCCTCGCGAGATAGCCAGGATGTCCTGAAGCGGGTAAAGGCGCGCCAGGCGTTCTTCGGATTCGCCAGATGCAATGTCGATGACAACAGACCGGCCGTGACCAGCAGCAGGCCGATCAGACCCATTGCCACGAGCTGGTCAGGACTGATATCCGGAGCCAGACCCAGCAGGCGCAGCAAACCGAGCAGGAACAGCAACCCGTAACCGGCACCCGCCGTCACGGTAAAGAAGATGACTGACAATGCCGGATGCATCAGCGGGCTCCCTTGCCAAGGTTGTTGAAGGCATCCTTCTGACGTTTCATCCACTTGCCAATCAATGACTCGCCACTGGTGGCTGCCTTGCGCTCGACTGTCGGCGCTGCCGGACGTTGTCGCGGTGGCAGGTACTTGTTGGTGGGCTCGTACCCCAGCTCGGGCATCATCGAGTAACCACCGCGCTCCCGCACCAGGGTACTGACGTTCGACTCGGGATCGTCAAAGTCGCCAAAATGCCGGGCATTCGAGGGACAGGTCATGACACAGGCCGGTTGGCGTTCTGCCTCGGGCAGATTCTTGTCATGGATGCGATCGACACAGAGGGTGCATTTCTTCATGACACCATCCTCCTCATCCAGCTCACGTGCACCGTAGGGACAGGCCCAGGCGCACAGATTGCAGCCCATGCATTTGGACTGGTCCACCAGTACGATGCCATCTTCCTCGCGCTTGTAGGAAGCACCGGTCGGACAGACCGTCACGCAGGCGGCATCCTCGCAATGCATGCAGGACATCGGTGTGTTGATGGTCTTGCTGTTGGGAAAGTCGTCCACTTCATAGTGTCTGACGCGGTTGAACCAGACACCGCTGGGCTCCTTGCCATAAGCGTCGTAATCGCTCAGTGGACCGGTGGTACCCGAGGTGTTCCACTGCTTGCAGGCAACCGCGCAGGCATGACAGCCCACACAAGTGTCCAGGTCGATGACCAGACCGAGCTTCATCGCTTGTCTCCACTAGAAAGATGACCCCGGCTCAGAGCGTCCTGCAGGGAGCGCTCCAGATTGACCGGTTCATGGGTGTGATACCGCAGCACAGCAGGTGCATCGGCCATATCCGGCAATCGCTTCACGGCATCGAATGTCGGATAACTGCCGGTTTCGCCAGCGGCCGCGGGATAGATATTGACCTTCAGATCGTACCAGGCAGCCTGACCGGTGACCGGATCAGAGTTGCTAAGTCCGCGCTCCCCGTCCTTCGCCGGCAGCAATTCGCTGATCAGATGATTCATCAGAAAACCCTTTTGCGATTCCGGCGCATCCTCGGACAAGCCCCAGGCACCACTCTGCTTGCCGATGGCGTTCCAGGTCCAGACGGTGTCAGGGTTGCAACCTTCCATCAGCTTGACCTGACAACGGATCTTGCCGTGGTGACTTTCCACCCACACCCAGGCCAGATCCTCGATGCCCATTTTCACACCGCGCTGACGATTCATGTACAGATAGTTCTGCGCCATGATCTGGCGTAGCCAGGCATTCTGTGAATCCCAGGAGTGGTACATGAACATGGGCCGCTGATTGACTGCATGGAAAGGGTATTGCTCGTTGTCGACACGCTGTTCCTCCAGCGGTACATACCAGTCGGGCAGAGGATCGAAATACTGCACCAGTCGCTGCTTGTCCACCTCATGCACCGGCTGCGGTCCGTCATACAAGCCCTGCCCCGCCAGCCTGAACTTCTGCAGCACTTCCGAATACAGCTCCATGACGATGGGGCCACTGTGCGCATTGAAGCCGACGCTCTTGCTCCACTCGAGATAATCCTTGTTGGCAAAGCGGTAGTAGCGCTGCTCGGGCGGCAGATGGTGTTCGAAGAAACAGCCATTATCCTGATAGGCCTGCCACTGGTCGGGGTTCGGTGCGCCCACCATGGACTCCTCACCGTTCTCACCACGCCAGCCCGCCAGGAAGCCGATGCCCGGTGACTTTTCCCAGTTGGTGATGAAGTCCTTGTAGTCCTTGAACTTCGCGCCGCCATCGGGGTTCGTCAAGGCCGGGAATTCGAGGCGCGTACCGATATCGATCAGCACTTCCTGCCACGGTCTGACATCGCGATCGAGCTCGACCACCGGCTGGCGAATGGAGTCGCAAGCCGCATGCGGTTCCGAGATGGGCCGGTCGAGCATGGAGATGGTATCGAAGCGTTCCAGGTAGGTCGTGTCGGGCAACACCAGATCGGAAAAATTGACCATCTCGGAATGAAAGGCATCACTGGTCACGATGAACGGCAGCTTGTAGTCACCGTATTCATCCTTCTCGCGCAGCATGTCCTGTACTTCGGCCGTGTTCATGCTCGAATTCCAGGACATGTTGGCCATGAACAGGATCAGCGTATCGATCGGATAGGGATCGCCCTTGACCGCGTTGTTGATCACCATGTGCATCATGCCATGATTGGCAATCGGCGCTTCCCAGGAATAGGCCTTGTCGATCCGCAGCGGCTCGCCATTGGCATCCACAACCAGATCTTCGGGGCCCATCGGAAAGCCCAGCGGAGGCGAGGACAGGGGCGTATCCGGTGCCATGGCTCTGGCAGGCTTGATGGGGGGGGCAATATGCTTGGGAAACGGTGGTTTGGCCAGATGCGAACCGGGACAATCCACCGCACCGAGCAGTACTTGCAGAAGATGAATGGCGCGACAGGTCTGAAAGCCGTTGGAGTGTGCCGAGATGCCGCGCATGGCATGCATGGCTACCGGCCGCCCGATGAATTTCTCGTGGTGCCGCCCGGTCCAGTCGGTCCATGGCGTGTCGATGGTGATGGTTTCCTGGAAGGCCACGTGCGCCATTTCCAGCGCCAGCCGTTCGATGGTCTCGGCATCCACGCCCACCGTTGCCGCCACTTTCTCAGGTGCATAATCCTCGCTCAGGTACTTCTCGGCCAGTTGCGTCATCACCGTCTTGACGCGGACACCGTCGGCGGTGGTGTATTCTCCAAACAGAGCCGCTTCCACATCGTTCTCGTGGCTGGACTCGGTCCAGGAGGCCACGTTGTCGCTCGTCTGGTTCCAGACCTGCAATTCGCCTGCCTCGTCCCGTAACAGCAAGCCGTGCTGCGAGGTACCCGGCGCGTCGATGATCAGCTGCGTGGCATTGGTGTAGCGTGTCAGGAATTCCCAGTCGAACTGCTCGTTCTTCAGCAGTACATGGGCGAAGGACAGGGCCAGCAGACCATCGGTGCCCGGGCGAATGCCGATCCATTCATCGGCAATGGCCTGATAGCCTGTACGTACCGGGTTGATGGCAACGAACCGGGCGCCACGACGCTTGAGTTTTTCCAGACCGATCTTGATCGGGTTGGAGGCGTGATCTTCGGCCACCCCCCACAGCATGAAGTACTTGGCATGGTCCCAGTCGGGGTCACCGAACTCCCAGAAGGATTGTCCGGTCATGTACAGCCCGCCGGCGGCCATGTTCACCGAGCAGAAGCCCCCATGGGCCGCCCAGTTGATGGTGCCGAACTGGGATGCCCAGAATCCGGTGAGGGCCTGCATCTGGTCACGCCCCGTGAAGAACGCCAGCCGTTTGGGGTCGGTCGCCCGGATCTTGCGCAGCCGCTCAGTCAGCAGCCCCAGTGCCTTGTCCCAGGAAATGGGTTCGAATTCTCCGTCCCCCCTTGCCGTTCCAGCCTTTCTCACCAGCGGCTGGGTCAGCTTGGCCGGTGACTTCTGCTTCATGATGCCGGCATTGCCCTTGGCACACAGCACCCCCTTGTTGACGGGGTGATCGGGGTTGCCCTGGATGAAGCGTATCTCGTTACCCTCCATCGTGACCTTGATGCCGCAACGGCAGGCGCACATGTAGCAGGTGGTCATCTTGACCGTCTGCTCGGCATGGTTTTCGAATTCCGGAAGTACAGACATAGGCGATGCTACAGTCGCGTTAAGAGAGGTCGAGTGTGGGCACTATGGTGGCAAATTGACGCTGGCGCCACTAAAGTTTTTTTTTCGGGTGCCATAAATTCTATCGATCCCCGACGGTCATTACCTCCTCTCGGCACTGCTGTACCATGCAGAAAATCTGCATGATCCTTCCATTTACCGCAGCAGGCCATTCGACATGCCCGTCGGTCTCTCCCCTTCCGTATTGCTGCTCATCGTAGCGGCCCTGATCGTGGCCGGCGTTGCCATCGGCTTCCTCGCAGGACTGTTTGGCGTGGGCGGGGGTGCGGTGTCGGTACCGGTGTTCTTCGAGGTTTTTCGCTTTACCGGCAATACCGACGATATCGCCATGCCCCTGGCCGTGGGCACCTCTCTTGCGATGATTGTCCCCACCGCCTTCGTTTCGGCGCGCGAGCACGCCAGGCGCGGCACGCTGGACATGCAGGTGCTGCGCTGGTGGATTCTGCCGGTGCTGATGGGTGTCATGATCGGCACCGTCATCGCCGGAATCGCCGATGCCCGGGTTTTCCAGATTGTCTTCATGCTGGTATCAGGCTTCCTGGCAATCCGTATGTTACTCGGCGGCAGCAGCTGGCAGATCGCAGACACCCTGCCCGGCCGCGGGCTGCTCTCGCTGTATGGCGCCATCATCGGTTTGCTGTCCGCTCTGATGGGCATCGGCGGAGGTGCCCTGTCCACCATGACACTCACCCTGCACGGTCGCCCCATTCACGAGGCAGTTTCGACCTCGGCCGGTCTGGGTGTGCTTATTGCCGTTCCCGGCTCCATCGGATATATCCTTGCCGGCTGGGGCAAACCCGGCCTGCCCCACGATGCCCTGGGCTACGTCTCGCTGCTGGCGCTGGCCATCACATTACCCGCCGCCCTGACGATGACGCGCTACGGCGTGCGTATGGCCCATGCCAGATCACGGGCGCAACTGTCGAGAATGTTCGGCCTGTTTCTGCTGATGGTCAGCCTGCGATTCACACTCGCCGTGGTGTTCGGCATCTGATTTTCCGGCCACAGCGGCGCAGATAAGGGGCCCTCACCTTCTAAAGCTGCGCCCGTTAGTGATTTTGAGGCAAAATGGGCGTGCTCGGCACGTACAAGGTGTCGACCCGTTCTTCAATCCGGAGCACTCAGTACCCATGTCCAGTCGCCGCGTTACCTTGTTGGGTGGATCAGGATTTGTCGGCTCTCAGCTGACCTATCGCCTGGCCGAAAAATTCGATGAAGTTGTCGTTCTCACTCGGCGGGCACAGCGGGTACGCACCTTGCGCACCATGTCCAATGTGCGAGCGCAGGAAGTCAACGTGCACGACGCGGATGCTCTGGCAGCCGTACTGGCCGGGTCCGACACGGTCATCAACCTGATCGGCATACTCAATGAGGGCGGCAGCCAGTCCAAGGGCAGCTTTTCCAGCGCCCATTCCGGATTGACTGCCAAGGTACTGAGCGCCTGTGCGGCCGGCAACGTCAAACACTATCTGCACATGAGCGCCCTGAATGCCGATGCGGAAAAAGGCTCCAGCGAATACCTGCGAACCAAGGGTGAAGCGGAGCAGCTGGTTCGCAACCACCAGGGCAGCACGACATGGACCATCTTCCAGCCCTCCATCATCTTTGGCGAACACGACGCCTTCTTCAATCGCTTCGCGGGCCTGCTGCGCGCCCTGCCAGTGTTTCCATTGGCCGTGCCCGACGCGAAGATGGCTCCCGTGTTCGTCGGCGATGTGTGCAATGTGATGATCAAATCCATCGACGACCCAAAAGCCGCCGGCGCCACCATCCAGCTGTGTGGTCCCGAGGAGTACACGCTGCGTGAACTGGTGCAGTACACGGCAGATACTGCCGGACTCTCGCGCATCATCATCGGTTTGCCGGACTGGGCCGCCAGATTGCAGGGCCGGGTCATGGAGTTCGTACCCGGCAAACCCTTCAGCCGTGACAACTACCTCAGCCTGCAAACGCCCAGTGTCTGCAGCGGTGATTGCGCCCGCCAGCCAACCTCCCTGGATGCCGTCGTCCCGCGTTATCTGGGCAACCGTGACTGGGCCGGTCGGCTGCAGAAACGTCGCGCTGCAGCCCGCCGCTGAACTTCAGAACGCCGCACTAGTGCAACGAGCGGCGCCGACGAGAACCCTTGCGTCTGACCAGTGAGGTGGACGCGGGGGTCAGAAAATTGGGCTGTTTGCCCGCCTCGGTCAGCAATTCGCACAGGACCCCCACAGCCGGCATGGACTGCTTCAGCGGTTCGGCGCGCTCATGGGCTCGCCGCACCTCTTCACTGAAGTCGCAGTCGTCGGGAATCGACACCAGCCACTCCAGAAAGCCCAGACGCCCCAGTACAACAGCGTCCTTGCGGTTCTCCAGTGGCTCGGCGAGTCTGAGAATGATCTTGTCCAGTTCCTGCATGGCGCCCTCCGCGCTCGTTGGCGGGCAGTCGGGCAGGCAAATGTCGGATGTGTCGGTAAGGCAAGCCGTGATACATCGCAAATCTCCTGACCGAGGCACCCCGCCCGGGTTGAGTTGACATGCGATGGCAGGTCTCCTGACTTGTGGTTCCGCGCCTCCCCGACCCTTCCCGGGTGCGATACCCAGTGGGATTGTTCGGATCAACTCACCACTTACAGTTGCGGGGGCAGTCATGGAATTGGCCATCCACTGCAAGGCAGCTGGCCGCACCGTGTTCCCTTTTCATCCCGAGTCTTGCTGACTGCGAGAACCATCACGTCTTGCAGACACACAATCCAGCTGCGTCTGCGTCACCATTATTGGAAGTGTGTCACTCGCTGTCAAGCTTGCCGAGCGCGGCGACATCATAATCGGCAATGCGGCTGCGTCTTTCCTTGTAGGGCAGCTTGCCAACCTGGCGCGCCAGTTCGTAGAAAGCAGACATGTCCTGGCCTGCTTCGTCGTACATGGCCTGAAAGGCAGGCACGTCACGCCGGTAGGTTGACACCGCCACCAGACGAGCGTTGTTCAGATCACGCCGAAACCAGTTGTCATAACCGGCATAGCCTCCCCATTGCTGCTTGAGTGACTCATAGGCACTGCGCATGTCATCGAATGCCGCCTGCTTGGCCGTGCGCATGGCCGCCTCCGGCAAGTCCTTCTGGTAGAGCTCCTGCAGGGCATCCCGTGTCTGCTTCAGCACGGCAAGAAATTCCACTACCCGCCCCTGGGAGGTGTTGTAGGCCTCGATGCGATCACTTTCCCCACGCTCGGCCAACCACTCGCGCACGCCCTGCTGTTCGACAAATGTGGCAAAGGCTTCGTTGAAATCGCTGTCGTCCTTGACGTAGAGCACCTGATGCGCCAGCTCGTGAAACAGGGTTCCCACGTAACGCACATCCCCACCCCGCAGCATGGTGTCCAGAACCGGGTCGTCGAACCAGCCCAGCGTGGAATAGGCCGAAGCCCCACCGACCGAAACATCGTAGTTCTCTGCCGCCAGACGGGCGGCATACTCTTCGGCATCCGCCTTGTCGAAGTAACCTCGATAGCTGACACAACCGGCAACCGGGAAGCACCAGGTTCGGGCCTTGAGCGAAAATTCCTCGGCGGCCACGACATTCCAGGTAACCGCATCACGCCCGGTTTCCACATAGCTGCCGTAGCTGTCGTTCTCCGGCAACTGCAGGCGCTCGATGGCAAATTGTCGCGCATCGACCAGGGTGTGCAATTTCCCGCGCAGCTCCTCCGAGGTTGTCTCGTCAGCCAGCAGTTTGTCGATGGGCTCTCTGGCCAGCATCAATTTGACGTGCCCGCCGACCGCTTGCGAGTAATAGCCGACGTTACTGCAACCACCCAGCACGAGGGCAGTTGCCGCCAGCAGGCCGGCCGGGACCAGACGATTGATTCGCATCTAAGGGAGTCAGGCAGCTACCAGGGATGGGCGGCAGTGTAACATTCAGCTCACGCCCGCAATTCGCAACACGTCTACATGAAACACTATCTGGTTGGTGGCGCTGTGCGCGACCACCTGCTCGGCCTTCCGGTGGTCGATCGCGACTGGGTCGTCGTTGGCAGCACGCCTGCCGACATGCTGCAGGCAGGATTCAAATCCGTGGGCAAGGACTTCCCGGTCTTCCTGCATCCGGACAGCCATGAGGAATATGCGCTGGCGAGAGTCGAGCGCAAGACCGGCCCCGGCTACCACGGCTTCGAATTCACCACCGACTCCAGCGTGACGCTGGAAGAGGACTTGAGCCGGCGCGACCTCACCATCAATGCCATTGCACAACGTGATGATGGTGAACTGGTGGACCCCTTCAATGGCCGACAGGATGTCGAGAATCGGGTACTGCGACATGTCTCCAGCGCCTTTGTCGAAGACCCGGTTCGTATCCTGCGTGTTGCGCGCTTCATGGCCCGCTTCAGTCATCTGGGTTTCACCATCGCCGATGAAACACTCGAACTGATGCGCAGCATGGTTCGTGATGGCGAAGCGGATAACCTGGTTGCCGAGCGGGTCTGGCAGGAAATGAGTGGCGCCCTGAAGGCGCGCTCGCCGGAAGCCTTCATCCAGGCCCTGCGCAATTGCGGTGCACTGGCCGTCATTCTGCCGGAAGTCGACGCCCTGTTTGGCGTGCCCCAGCCTGCGAAATGGCATCCGGAAATCGACAGTGGCATTCATACATTGATGGTGCTGCAGCAGGCAGCGCTGAGCAGCGAGGAACTGGATGTGCGCTTTGCGGCGCTGTGCCACGATCTGGGCAAGGCAACGACACCGGTCAACATCCTGCCCTCACACCATGGGCATGAAAAGCGCGGCGCTGTTCTGACCGAAGCTCTTTGTGAACGGCTGCGCGTGCCGCGCAAGACTCGGGACCTGGGCGTCCTGACCGCCCGCTGGCACACACACTCTCACCGTGCCCGTGAACTGACCCCCGGCAAACTGACCAGCCTCCTGCAGACAATGGATGTGGTGCGCAAACCCGAACGCTTTGAACAGTATCTGCTGGTGTGCGAGGCGGATGCGCGCGGCCGCCTTGGCCATGAACAGGGGGACTATCCGCAGGCAGCCTTTCTGCGCAAGGCTGCACAGATATTCCGCGAGGTCGACAGCGCTGCCATTGCTCGTGCCACGGAAGACAAATCAACGATTGCCGAGCGTATCAACGAGGCCCGAACTGGAGCCATCAGCGAATGGCTGAGCCGCGCTTCAGGTACCTGACTGCGCGGGCGAGCGGCAGAACAGCCCCTCGAAACGTGCCAGTAGCGTCCCTACCCAGGTATAGGCCAGAGCCCAGGCCAGCACGACACCCGACGTGTTGGCGACCATGTCCAGCACATCGAACTGACGTGAGGTGGTCATGCCCTGCAGGTATTCGATACCGACGCCCATGAGCACCAGAGCGACAGCCAGTAGCAACCGCGTCAGGTCATGGCGGTAGATCTGCGAGAACCAGCCCATCAATCCTGCGTAGGCCAGTGTGTGCACTACCTTGTCCTTCAGCATGAAGACCTTCAGGGGTGCCGGAATCGTGATGATGGAGGTGATGGTGACGAACAGGATCAGCGCGATACCCACAGCTATCCAGAGTCGCTTGAAGCGCAAATGCCTGATCGACAGCATTGCCCGGGGTGTGAAATCAAAACTCATGTGGCAAACGTGTACCTCTTTATTCTGTTGTGGGCATCCCGCCCCTTGCCTTCTTCCTTCCGGCCGCATGGCGAACAGAGGGTAAACCGCTGGCTACAATTTGACGGTGATGAACACCGAGAGTGTCATCAGTAGTGACACGACGATATGGCCGACACTGGACACTATCAAAGGGTGCCACCAACTACCGCCTCGCCAACGGGTGTAAGCGATAACCAGGCCACTGAAGGTCACCATGGAAACTGCCACCCAGGTACTCACGGTGGGGGCCTCTATGGCCCAGTTCAGGCGATCGCGCCCATCGATGACCCAGCCTGCCAGGGCATAGACCACGAAGAAACAGCTCATGACCATCGGCACCATCAGCAGGGAAAACAGCGTTACTGGACCTACGATGGGTGAATTTCCGAGAAAATTTCTTGTCATGGTAACGATGGCTTGCGTATCCGAAAGTGACTGCTGAACTCGACCCGGGAACTCTACAATAATTGGACTGTCATGGGCGGTACGGTAATGCGGTAGGGTTCAGACCAATGAAACGCCAGAACATTCAGGAACAGATGATGATAATTGCGAAATCCCTTGCCGCGGCGGCTGTGGGCCTGTTTACCCTGGTCGGCGTCGCCAGCGCCGGTGAAGCGGACGTGGTCGACGGCAAGATTACCGCATTGGGCGAAAATCGCTACCGCATCGATGCGACGGTCTTGCACGCGGATGAAGGCTGGGATCACTACGCCAACCGTTGGGATGTGCTCGCGGCAGACGGTCGTGTGCTCGGCAGCCGGGAGCTGGCACATCCGCACGAAAACGAACAGCCATTCACCCGCTCGCTGACGCTGAGCCTGCCCGAAGGCACCACACTCATTCGTCTGCAGGCCAACGATTCCGTTCATGGACTGGGTGGCAAGGTTCTCGAACTGGCCGTTCCAGCACCCTGAAGAATTGCCTGCCGGCCTGAAGTCTCGGGCCGGCGCGGCACTACTTGCGCCGGCCATGCCGGCCGACTGTCATGGATCTACAGAAAGACCCAGAACAGCAGGACACCCAGCAAGAGTCGGTAGATCACGAACGGTGTCATGCCGATGCGGTTGATGAAAGCCAGAAAATAATGGATGCAGACAAAGGCGCTGATGGCGGCAATGAGCGTTCCCAGGAACAGCGCCTGCCAGTCGACCGGGACTGCTGACTCAACCAGATCCTTGGTCACACTGAGACCGGAGAGCACGATGATGGGGATGGACAGCAGGAAGGAGTAACGGGCAGCCGCCTGGCGGGTCAGGCCCAGCAGCAATCCGGCGGTAATGGTGATGCCCGAGCGCGATGTGCCCGGGATCAGTGCCATTGCCTGCGCACCGCCGATAACCAGAAAATCCTGCCAGCCCAGACTGTACTCGTTGCGAACCAGCTTGCTGCGCTTGTCAGCGACCCATAACAACAGACCGAAGATGATGGTGGTCGTGGCAATGACCAGAGGTGAGCGCAGGTTGATCTCGATGAAATCCTTGAAGGCCAGACCGACCAGTCCTGCGGGAATGGTGCCCAGAATGACACCCCAGGCCAGGCGGGCCTCGGGGGTCATCTGGCGGCGAGCCATGGACTCGACCCAGGCCAGAAACAGGGTCACGATATCGCGACGGAAATAGGCCAGCACGGCTATCAGGGTACCCAGATGCACGGCGACATCGAAGGCCAGCCCCTGGTCCGGCCAGCCCAGCAGGCTCGGCACCAGAATCAGGTGTGCCGAACTGGACACCGGTAGAAACTCGGTCAGCCCCTGCACCAGAGCCAACCAGACGATATGCATTAATTCCATGAGAGACGTACCCTGATGCCATGCGCAAAGTCGGTGAAGCGCACGGGCGACGCTGATCGGAAGGGAACTACAGCCGGTAGGACAGATCCTGCGTGCTGAATCCCTGAAGGCGCAGATCATAGCCTCTACCCAGCGCCATTACCTGAAACCGTTCGCCCATTTCACCAGGAAGCGTAAGCGTCTTGACCGCGCGCGCCAGGGCAATCTTCTGCATGTCGCTCTCACTTCGGGCACTTTCCTGCCCCATCAGATCCAGCAGCTGATTGTCCAGAAGAAAGGCTGACTGCGATGCATAGCCCAGCAGATCAAGCTCCTGAGCGACAGCCGCCTCCGCTACGGCCGTAAAATCCACATGCGCCGTGATGTCCTGCAGGCCCGGCCACTGAAAGGGGTTGTC
This sequence comes from uncultured Granulosicoccus sp., assembly GCA_947499955.1. GTDB lineage: Bacteria > Pseudomonadota > Gammaproteobacteria > Granulosicoccales > Granulosicoccaceae > Granulosicoccus. Next base: position 364,423 of record CANMQI010000002.1, on the reverse strand, counting down.
ATGAGTCCTGTGCCTGTAGTAGCAGGCCAGTGTTCCCTGTACCCGTTCCGGCAGATAGTATTCGCGCCGCGGGTATCCGTAGTCGATCAGCAGTACGACTCCCCGAGTCAGTGTCTGCGACAGGCTAGCCAACCAGGGCTTGAGCAGCAGACACACTTCCGACTGATAGCCGTCGAACAACGGCTCGCCCAGATCATCCTCGATGGCGTCGACTGCCGCCTGCAGAGTGTCACCGGCGGCCTGGCTGACGGTTTCAAGGCTGTCGTTGACACACAATTGCATCACCTTGCCATCGCTCTTGCGAAACCGCTCCACCGGTAGCGCATCCATGACCTCATTGGCCACGATGACGCCGGTGAAGGCATCCGGCAGCGCGTCGAGCCAGCGAATTCGCTGGAAAACCGACGCGTCCAGCGCTTCGCGCAGCAATTGCTGTTGGCGGCTGACCAGTTCGGCACTGGGCTCCATGATGGTGTAGGTCAGATCGTCGACATCAGACAGTGCCTGCAGGATGCTCAGCGCCAGCTTGCCACTGCCAGCACCGAATTCCAGAATGCCACCGCCGGTGTGCAACAGCACCCCCCGTATCTCATTGGCCAGTGTTGCACCGAACAGCGGCGAGACTTCGGGGGCCGTGATGAAATCGCCTTCTTCGCCGAATTTGGCGGCACCTGCCATGTAATAGCCCAGACCCGGCTCATACAGTACCTGCTCCATGTAGTCGGCAAAGGACAACGCGCCCTGCTGACGTATGCGTTCCAGCAACGCCTGGCGCAGGCGCTCACTGTGCGCCCGGGCGTTGGCATCGGGCTGCGGTAGTTCAGTCATCCGGCCGCTCTCCTCGTTCGATGATGACGCCCACATCGGTGTTGCCAGCCAGGGCATCAGGTTTATGCAGCGTCAACTTGACCCACTGCACACCGTAATCCTCGCGAATGATCCGGGTGACGTTCTCGGCCAGGGTTTCAATCAACTGGAACTCGCTGTTTTCGATGTAACTGATGAGCTCATCGGACAAGGTCTTGTAGTTCAGTGTCGATTCCACGTCCTCGGCTCTGGCAGCGCGCGCGATATCGGCGGACATTTCCAGATCGAGCACCACTCGCTGACGCCGGCTACGTTCCCAGTCATAGATGCCGATAACGGTGTCTATCTGCAGATTCTTGATGAATATGCGATCCATTTTACGTTTCATTTCCGTTAATGTGAAAATAGTAGCCCTTGCCCCCTTGAGAACTGGCCAGGTATTCGCTACACTTCGCAGGCTAAGCGCAGTACAATCCATATTCGGAGTAGTTTCGCATGTCCAGAGTCTGCCAGGTCACCGGCAAGAGCCCAATGTCAGGTAATAACGTGTCGCACGCCAAGAATCGGCGTAAGCGTCGCTTCCTGCCCAATCTGCACACCCATCGTTTCTGGGTGGCTGCTGAAAAGCGGTTTGTATCCTTGCGAGTTTCTTCCAGCGGCATGCGCGTGATCGACAAGCGCGGCATCGACACAGTTCTTCAGGAACTGCGTTCACGCGGCGAGAAAGTATAAGCCACCGTCTTTTTTGCTCTGCGCCTTTGCAAACGAGCCCCAACCGAATCTGAATCATGCGAGACAAGATCAAGATGGTGTCCTCAGCGGGCACTGGACACTTCTACACAACGTCCAAGAACAAGCGAACCATGACTGGCAAGCTGGAAATGAAGAAATTCGATCCAGTTGTTCGAAAGCACGTCATGTACAAGGAAGCAAAGATCAAGTAATTCCTGATCCTTCCAGCAAGACACAGAAAGGCCCGGCAATGACCGGGCTTTTTTGTGTCTGTCGTATTCGTACTACTCGATGAGTGTGGCTGCACCGGAACCTGAATTCCGGCACAGCCTGAGTCAACTAACCGTTGAACGGCTTCAGGTGATAACCGCGCAACCGGGCCGCGAACTCCTGCAGACAGTCGATGCCCGTGGCCTCGGCCTGCTTGCACCAGTCCTGCAAGGCCTGTAACAACGCTTCCTGACTGGCGCCCGCCTTGTGCCAGATCTCCTGCAACTCATTCTGCAGTTCGTAGACGGTATTGAGCGTCTCGCTGGTGGACAGCGCTGCCGAGACGCGCATGCGGGCAGCCTCATCCAGCAAGTGATCGACCTTCAGCAGGTCCCGGCCAGCTTCACGCAATGTACGGCGATTCTCGGTGGAGGCTCTCAACTCGATGGCGTGCGTCGGCTTCACTACCTTGCGAGCGTAGCTTTCCATGACATGCAGGCGACTCGAGATGATGGCCTTGACCGTATCGATGTCCATGACGGTCTTGTCGGCATCGAACCTTGGCCGAGGAGCCACACGCCGGATCTTCGCCAGTCCCAGAAAACTGAACACCCGCAAGTAGACCCAGCCCAGATCCAGCTCCCAGCGACGCAGAGCAAAACGGGCCGAGGACGGATACGCGTGATGATTGTTGTGCAGCTCCTCACCGCAGATGATGGCGGCAACGGGCGTCAGATTGGTTGCCGCATCATCGGTTTCGAAATTGCGATAGCCCCAGAAGTGCGCCAGGCCATTGATGACACCCGCCGCCAGCACCGGAATACACAACATCTGGATGGCAAAGACCGCGATACCCGAAAGGCCGAACAGGATGAATTCGATAATGGCCAGAAGCGTGATGCCGCCCATCGCGCAACGCGAATAGACATGGCGTTCCATCCAGTCATCAGGCGTACCGAAACCGAATTTCTTCAGATTCTCCTTGTCATCCGCCGCCTCCCGGTACAACTCGGCGCCTTCCAGCAGCACCTTCCTGATGCCATACACCTGCGGGCTGTGGGGATCTTCAGGACCTTCGCAGCGAGCGTGATGCTTGCGATGCACGGACACCCATTCCTTGGTATTCGTACCGGTTGTCAGCCAGAGCCAGAAGCGAAAGAAGTGCTGTAATACGGGGTGCAGATCCACCGATCGATGCGCCTGGCTACGGTGCAGATAGAGCGTCATGGACAGTAGCGTGATATGACAGCTGATGGCTGTCCAGGCCACGAGCGTCCAGACGGATACATCCCAGAAACCTAATAGAAACAAGCTCTCGACCTCTCGAAAAATCAATGATGCAGACACCTTACACAATCCATTCGTCAATGGGGTGACGCGCTCGGTAAACGTCTGTCGCCCCGGTATGCATTGCTGTTTGCTCAGCACGCAATGGGCAATAATCCTTCATCATTCATACTGAAGAGGCGGACAATGGCAAAGCGGCATAACTGCTGCAGAAGCAAAGGCTGCCCCACCACTCTTCTATACTCTGGCTCCGACGAACTCAGGACATGGCTCTGCACACACCCGACTCTGCCCAGGCAGGCAACGCAACGCCGGCCGACATCGGCGCGCCCCTGCTCGACGCTCACTCGCTGAGCTTGCGTCATGCCAGTGATGCCGGTGTCGCGGATATTTCCCTGAGCCTGCAGCGTGGCGACATTGTCGGCTTGCTGGGGCTCAATGGCGCCGGCAAATCCACCACCTTGCGCCTGCTCTGCGGTGCACTGGTACCGGATGCCGGCAGCGTGCAGGTCAATGGCTATTCCATGTCCGACAATCCATTGCAGGCTCGGGCGCAGATCGGCTACCTGCCCGATCAGCCACCGCTGTATGACGACATGCGCGTCAACGAATACCTGACACTGACCGGCCGCATCCGCGGCCTTGACCGGGCAAACACAGCCAGACGCCTGTCCTGCATCATCGATCAATGCGCTCTGGGCGATGTCAGGCGCAAGATCATCGGCACACTGTCGAAAGGTTTTCGGCAACGCATCGGGCTGGCGCAGGCACTGATTCACGAACCTGCTGTCGTACTGCTCGATGAACCCGCCAACGGGCTGGACCCGCAACAGATGGAAGGCATGAGACAGCTGATCAGTGACATCGGCAGAAACCAGACCATCATCTTTTCCACCCACCTGCTGGCCGAGGTCAAGGCCACCTGCAACCGAGTGGCCATCATTCACTCGGGGCGGCTGGTGGCCGACCGCCCCTGCAGCGGCGACGATCTGGAAACCGTCTTTCAGGAGGCCACCTCATGATCGGCATCATCGCGCGCCATGAAGGCGCCAGCCTGCTGCGCAGCATGCAGGTGTGGATCATCATGGCCTTGCTGGCCGGCCTGTTCGGCTTTCAGTTTCTCAAACAGCTTGAAGTCTTTCTGTCGGTACAGGCCCGATTGGCTCTGCAGGACCACCCGGTAGGCCTGACCGGTTTCATGAGCGTGCGTTATCTGGAACCCCTGGCGCTGGCCTTCACTCTGGCAGCCCCTCTGTTTGCCATGCGCAGTTTCAGCGATGAGTTTCGTCATCAGACCTATGCACTGTGGCAATCCTCACCCGTCAGCGCCGTCTCTCTGACCCTGGGCAAGTTCCTCGGCGTGTACACCGTATTGCTGCTGAGCGTGATACTGGCGATCGGCATGTTGGGAATCATGCAGTTGATGACCCCGATTGACTGGCCGCTGTTGCTGTCGGCAGGTCTCGGGCTTTCGTTATGCACGGCAGCCTGTACCGCCTGCGGCATCTACTTCTCCTCTCTGACCCGGCATTCACTGATTGCCATCGTGGCAAGTCTTGCCCTGCTCTTCATTTCCTGGATGCTCGGCAGTGCCGGCGGCGATACGCTGCCACTGCAGGGCCTGACCGATCTGTCCATCGCCACCCATCTCCACGGCTTCTTTCAAGGTTATGTGCAGACTCGCAATATCGCCTTCTTCGCCTTGATGACAGCGCTGTTTCTGGGACTGACCATCATCCGTCTGGACTCACTCAGACAGAAGGGACAGCCGTGAACACGTCAAGATTGCATGTCGTACTGTCGCTGCTGCTGCTGTGCATCGTGCTGGCCCTTGGCTGGCTATCGCAGCGCTTCAGCACCGCGTTCGATGTCACAGCCAACGACCGCCACAGCCTGACCCCGGCAACCATCGACGTGCTACAGGCACTGGACAAGCCGGTGGAGCTGATCGCCGTACTCGGCCCTGACGCAGCACAGCAAGCCGGTGTGCGGGCTCTGGTCTCGCGCTTTCAGGCCGTCAAGCCCGACCTGCAATTGCGATTCATCAACCCCGAGACCGACCCTGCCGCCGCACGCGCACTCGATGCAGCACCGGGTGGAGAACTGATTCTACGAACCGCGGGGCGTGAACAACGACTGCAGACGCTCTCGGAACGCACACTGGTGGACAGTCTGCGTCTGCTGAACCGCGAAGGCGAGCGCGACATCGTCTTCATTACCGGTCATGACGAACGCAGCCCCACCCGCGGTGACAATGACGGCTGGAGCCGCATCGCTACCGAGCTTGAGGCCATCGGCCTGGTCAGCCGAGAAGTGAGCCTGGTCAGCCAGCCGCGTCTGGCCGATGACATCGATCTCGTCGTGCTGGCAGCGCCCAGACGCCCCTATTTTCCCGGCGAAATTGCCAGCATCAATGACTATCTGCTGCGCGGCGGCAATTTCCTGTGGCTCAGCGAAATACCGAACGATGCTCCTGCAGGGCCTGGCTTGCAGTTGCTGGCAGACCAGCTGGGTGTCGATACGCTGCCTGGCAGAGTGATCGACAATGACAGCCAGGCACTCAATGCGCAGTCACCTGATTTCGTATTGCTGGATCGATTTCCCGCTCATCCGGTGACGGACCGACTGAGTAGCCCCATCCTGTTACCACAGGCTTCTGCCCTGTCGGTCACCCCCCTGGCCGGGCAGGAAACCCTGCCACTGCTGCAAACCCCGGCTTCCAGCTGGACAGAGACCGGCGCGCTCACGGGCGCCATCCAGTATGACGAGAACACGGCCGAAGTGGCCGGACCCTTGATGCTGGGCATCAGCATCGAGCGCCCACGCGCACAGGGCACACAGCGCATCGCGGTGCTGGGTGATGCCGATTTCGCCGCCTCACAGTTTCTTGATAACGGTGCCAACAAGGCCTTTACCGAGTCACTGATACTGTGGCTCACGGGTGAATCTGACGCCCTGGAGTTCGTGACGCACAAAGCGCCCGACAGCGAGCTGCAACTGGACAATCGCAGCATCGTGCTCATCAGTGCTCTCTACCTTGCCGGCCTGCCTGCCCTGCTGCTGCTGATCGCCGCCATTGTGCGCTGGCGACGGCGCAGGTGATAGAGTAGCGCCACTACCCCGTGCATCACGGGGTGCCTGAAAACAACGCATACATGACACCTCATTCATGCCCGGGCCTGCGCTGACACACTCACGAAAGACTCGTCGCCTGGTGATCCTCGGCAGCATGCTGCTGATGATACTGCTGGGCATCATCGCGCTCGTCTGGTGGAACGACCATCGTCAGACACCACTCGCAAGCACCCGACCTGCCAGCGGCCAGAGCCTGCGTATCGAACGACCCGGCTTCAGTGCCATCACACTGCGCAAACAGCTTGATGAACAGTGGCGCATCGTCGAGCCGTGCGAATTGCCGACCAACAGCCAACGACTGCAACCCCTGCTGGATGCCCTGGCACCGGCTTCCCACAGTTATGCCAGCTCCGAGGTCGATCTGGAGGCTGCCGGTCTGATCACTCCCGAAGCACTGGTATTTCTGGATGAACAGCGCCTGGCGCTGGGCGGCACGGATCTCTCCGGAGAACGTCGCTACCTGCAACGTGGCGAGCGCGTGGAATTCGTACCCGAGTGGCTGCTGTCAATGCTCAATGGTGGACTCTCCGCACTGGCCACACTGGAGGTCTTCCCTGACGGGCTCGAGGCTCTCGATGCCGCGCCTTCTGAGACGGACAACAGTCCCCTACCGGCGCTTGATCCTGATTCACTGGCGCTGTGGCGAACGCTGACGGCTCAGCAGATCGTTGCCTGGCCACTGGCCGATACCGAGACGGCCGTCGGTTCACGCCAGCTGACAGCCGACATCGCCGGTCAGAGCAGTGTCTTGACGCTCCACGACTTTCAACGCTTTGTTGCCATCCGCTTTGAGAACTCCGGGTGCGCCTACATACTGTCTCGAACATCACTTCCCGACACTGTCTTTCCCTGATGCCTGAACTTCCCGAAGTCGAAACCACACGCCGCGGCATCCAGCCTCATCTGGTTGGCAAGACCTTCCGCCAGGTCACGGTACACAACCCCAACCTGCGCTGGCCGGTACCACAGGAGATCAACGCCCTGCAAGGCGCAACGGTTGAGTCAGTGACCCGTCGCGGCAAGTATCTGTTGCTGGATGTCGCCGCGGGTACCGCCATCGTGCATCTGGGCATGTCCGGCAGTCTGCGTATCTGCCCGCCTGAGGAAGAGCGACGCAAGCATGATCACATCGAACTGGAACTGGCTTCCGGCTCCATCCTGCGCTTTCACGATCCGCGTCGCTTTGGCTGTTTCCTGTGGCAGGGCGCTGGTGAATCGACTCACACCCTGCTGGCCAGCCTCGGTCCGGAACCCCTGGCCAGTGACTTTGATGCCGACTACCTGTACGCCCTGTCTCGCAAGCGACAGGTCAGCATCAAGAACTTCATCATGAACAGCAAGGTGGTGGTGGGCGTCGGCAACATCTACGCCAGTGAAGCCCTGTTCATGGCAGGCATCCGGCCGGGACGTGCCGCGCATCGGCTCACTCGTCGCGAAGCGCTCGCCCTGGTGGAGGCCATCAAGCATGTCCTGCTCCGATCCATCAAGCAAGGCGGCACAACCTTGCGCGATTTCACCAACAGTGATGGCAACCCGGGGTATTTCGCCCAGTCCCTGAACGTCTATGGTCGTACCGGCAAGGCCTGCCCTGCCTGTAAATCGCCCATCAAGCATCAGGTGCTGGGTCAGCGAGCCAGTTTTTATTGCAGTCAGTGCCAGAAATGAGCAAGGTGGCAGATTGCAGCGTTCTGCCGGCCGCGTGAACCTGCCTTGCACCATGCCCTCGTGACAGCTCGTCCTGACAGGGCCTACCTGCCTGTCAGTCGCAACAGGCCTGCCGTTCCGGGCGTGAGCCCATCGCCTGAAGATTACGCAGACACGGTTCCAGACTGACCTGGTTTCCAGCCAGTGTCGTGTCCAGCACACTTGTCACCCACGCCGGCAAATCGTCACGCACGCTATAGAAGCTCCAAAGCCCCTGCCTGCGATCCGTCACCAGATGGCAGGCCTTCAACTGCGCCAGGTGCCTGGAGACTTTCGGCTGACTCAACTCCAGAGAAGCCGTCAGCTCACACACGCATAACTCACCCTCCTGCCTGATCAGCAGCAGGCACAACAGGCGCGTTTCATCGCTCAGGCACTTGAACACCGTGGTCGGCGTCATTGATCAGATCTCCGGTTTGCGCGGCAGTCGCACAGCTCCAACACAGCGTTAGTGTAACCGCAGCACTCAGCATGCACGACAGATTCCATTGTCATGAAATGTTCATTTGATCTACATATGGATTGACGTATATAGTGATGCAACACTGATAGGGGTCCAGCGGCAAGCCGACCCTCCTCCTTCTCGATCTGACAGGCATCTTCATGAGTATACGACTGGGTATCAACGGTTTCGGCAGAATCGGCAGACTGGCCTTTCGCATCGCCAGCCAGGCAGCGGATATGCACATCGTCCGCATCAACGACCCGGCTGCCGATGCAGCAACTCTGGCTCATCTGCTGCAGTTCGATTCCGTACACGGCAGCTGGGATCGACAGGTCGAGACAGAGGGCGAGCAACTGATCGTCGACGGCATTCCAACGGACTGCACTCGCCATACGGCACTGGCCGACACCCCCTGGGGAGATTGTGACGTCGTGATCGAAGCATCCGGCACCCTGCGAACATCCGAGAAGCTGCAGGGATTTCTGGACCATGGCGTCAAGCGCGTCGTGGTGACTGCCCCCGTCAAGGAGGACTCGGTACTCAATGTCGTCATGGGCGTCAATCACCAGAGCTATGATCCGGACGCGCACCCCATTGTGACCGCGGCATCCTGCACAACCAACAGTCTGGCGCCGATAGTCAAGGTGCTGCACGAGCACATCGGCATTGAACAGGGCTCTATCACGACCATCCACAACCTGACCAACACACAGACGATACTCGACGCTCCTCACAAGGACCTGCGACGCGCCCGCGCCTGTGGCATGAGCCTGATCCCCACGACCACCGGTTCAGCCACCGCCATCACACGAATCTTCCCTGAATTGACCGGCCGCCTCAACGGTCATGCTGTCAGAGTGCCACTGGCCAATGCCTCACTGACCGACTTCGTCTTCGACGCCAGTCGCAAGACCAGCGTTGACGAGGTCAACCAGCTTCTCAAACAGGCCGCGGACAATGAACTGGCCGGCATCATGGGCTTCGAGGAGAGGCCTCTGGTCTCCATAGACTACAAGAGCGACCCTCGATCCAGCATCATCGACGCGCTGTCGACCATGGTCGTCAACCAGACTCATGTGAAGATCTATGCCTGGTATGACAACGAGTTCGGGTATGCCAATCGCACGGTGGAGCTGGCTCAGATGGTCGCTCGCCTGGACCGCAGCTGAGACATATCGCAAGCATGCAAGCCTGGAATACACTGCCTGAACCCATCCGGCAATACACCATCGTCACTGGCAATTACTGGGCCTTCACCCTGACCGATGGCGCACTGCGCATGCTCGTGGTGCTGCATTTTCATGATCTGGGCTATTCCCCGCTGCAGATTGCCATGCTTTTCCTGTTCTACGAGATCTTCGGGGTCATCACCAATCTCATTGGTGGCTGGTTGGGTGCCAGGCTTGGCCTCAACCGGACGATGAATATCGGTCTGGGCCTGCAGATTGTGGCTCTGTCGATGTTGCTGGTGCCTGCCAGCGCACTCAGTATTGCCTGGGTCATGGCCGCCCAGGCCTTGTCGGGCATTGCCAAGGACCTGAACAAGATGAGCGCGAAAAGCTCCATCAAGCTGCTGGTGCCCGATGAGGATCACGGTCGTCTGTATTCCTGGGTAGCCTTGCTGACAGGCTCGAAGAACACCCTCAAGGGTGTCGGCTTCTTTCTCGGAGGCGCCTTGCTGAGCATGGCGGGGTTTCGGGGTGCCATGCTGATCATGGCTGCAGCGCTGGCGCTGGTCTGGATCTTCAGCCTGCTCACGCTGGGCAAGGATCTGGGCAAGGCGCGCAGCAAGCCCCCCTTCTCCGCCATCTTCTCGAAAAGTCGCACCATCAACATACTCTCGGCGGCGCGCATGTTCCTGTTCGGAGCACGCGATGTCTGGTTCGTCGTGGCACTGCCGGTCTACCTGAGCGTGACCCTCGGCTGGGATCACTGGACCGTCGGTGGCTATCTGGCCCTGTGGGTCATCGGTTACGGTCTGGTGCAGACCGTGGCTCCGCGCCTGACCGGCGGCACCACGGCGAACCGTTCCAGCGGGCAGATGGCCTTCATCTGGGCAGCACTACTGGCTCTGGTACCTGGCGGCATCGCGCTGGCCCTTGGCGCAGAATTCCAGATTCAGTACACGCTGGTCCTCGGCCTGCTCGTCTTCGGTGTGCTGTTCGCCATCAATTCATCGTTGCACAGCTTTCTCATTGTCAAAAGCGCCAAGCGCGACGGGGTGTCACTGGACGTCGGCTTCTACTACATGGCCAATGCCATGGGCAGGCTCATCGGTACGGTACTCTCCGGCTGGCTGTTCCAGCACTACGGCTTGACCAGTTGTCTCTGGGTGTCGGCCCTGTTCATTGCCCTGTCGGCCGTAATCGTATCGAGACTGCCTGATCCGGAACCGGTCAACGTTCAGGCAGTCAGATAGCAACGCACAGGGACAGGCAGACGGGACAAGACGAGCCGAACCGCGAACCAAGCCGAACCAGGCCGAACCAAGCCAAGCCGAGCCGAGCAAGACAGGATTGTCAGCGGCGTGAGTTTGGACGCGCATGACACGGCATCACGCCACGGACGTCGTGCACGCTACACTATCGTCTCCCTTGTCTTGAATCCCGTCTGGAATACGTCCCACATGCCTGTACGCCAGACCAGCAAACGCGAATTCATTGCCCTGTTCGGCTTCCTGACCTCACTGACAGCCCTGAGCATCGATGCTGTCATCGCCGGTATGCCTGTCATTGCTCAGGAGTTGTCCGGTGGCGCTGATGCCGATGTGCACCTCATCATCTCGGCGCTGGTACTGGGTATGGCCGTGGGAGAACCTGTTTTCGGCCCCCTGTCCGATGCACGCGGCCGCAAGTTTGCCATCCTGCTGGGCATTGCCATCTTCATGATGGGCGTCGTACTCGCCATCACGGCCGAGGACCTGAATACACTGCTGCTGGCGCGTTTCATACAAGGCGTTGGCGTGGCCGGCCCCAAGATCGGATCGCGCGCCGCGATCCGTGACCGCTATGAAGGCGCCTCCATGGCTCGCGCCATGTCAATCATCATGACGGTCATGATTCTGGTTCCCATGCTGGCCCCGGCACTGGGAGAACTGGTCATGCTGATGGGCAGCTGGCGCACCATCTTCATCGCCTATTGCGTGCTGGCGGTGATTGCCGCTCTCTGGTTGAGCCTGCGCCAGGCAGAACCCCTGCCGCTTGAACGCCGCACTCCCTTTCGCTGGCGCCAGACTCTGGCGACCGCCCTCCGGATTTCCATCAATCCGCGCGTCATGCCCAGCACCATCGCCGCTGGACTGATGTTCGGTTGCCTGACCAGCTACTACGGTATTGCCGCCTCCATCTTCCATGACATCTATGATGTCGGAGGCTATTTCACGACTCTGTTTGCACTGCTGGCACTGGGCATGGGAATCGCCACACTCACCAATAGCCGACTGGTGCTGCGTATGGGCATGTATCGCCTCTCCAAGCTGGCTCTGATGGGCATGGTCGCCAGCGGTGCGCTATTGCTGGCGTTCTCGGCAGCCTCCGACGGCGCACCCTCACTGATCGTTTTCATGCTTTTGTTCAGCTGCAGCCTGTTTGCAGTCGGGGTGCTGTTCGGCAATCTGGGCGCCATGGCGATGGAACCCCTGGGCGCTGTGGCAGGCGTCGGCGCATCGGTCATCGCCTCGGTCTCCAGTGCAGTGGCGGTACTGGTATCCATGACCAGCGGTCACTTCTACAACCAGACATTGATACCGCTGGCCATCTGCCTGAGCGCCTGCGCCCTGTTTTCTCTGGTTCTGGTGCACAAGGCAGAGAACAGTGAGTTGGTGCCGGTGTTGGCATCCATCAGATAGCAGAGATGTCATCAGCAATCGCAAGCTTGCTTGACGACGATCAATGACCCCTTCTGAAAAGCTGCCAATCTGAATGAACAGTCATCAGCGGTGAGAGTACTCGTGGACGAGAACAAACCGAACAAGACAACAACAGGCAAGCAGGCACCACCGGCACACAGGGATTCCCTGTTGCTCGAAGAAACCAGACTTCGGGAACGCCTGCAAGCCATCGCCAGAGACATTCGTGGCGGACTGGATCCGGACTCGGAGGAACGTGCTGTGCAACTGGAGAATCGTGAAGTCCTGGAAGAGATCGAGCGGGTCACCCGGATCGAACTGGAACGAATCAGAAAATTGATCTCCGAGGCTGACGCACAGTCGACTGATCAAGCCTGACATGAGGGAGTCAGGCTGGCCGGTACGGGAAACCAGGGATCAGAGCGGCTGACAGGCGAAGAAACCGGTCCATTGATAGGTATGGCCGTTGAAGCTGACCTCGTTCACGCTATCGGCTTTGACATCGGGCCGATTGCTGACCATGACCACAAGTTGAATATTCTCACCCCGCAGCTCGATCACGCTGGCCGTGTCGTCATGGCCCTGTGTCCGAATCTCATCCAGCTTGCCATGGGCGCCTGAACAGCGTTCGGTGGGCTCATCAAAGAAGCCATGGGTTTCAAAGGCTGATGCAAACAGATGATGCGTACCCCGTTGGCGCAGCAGCAGCGTCGATTCGCGACGCAGATTGAACGATGGGTCATTGCCACCAAGCTGCGCAAAGACCAGTTCGCCATCATCAGCCGCACTGAGCCAGGTATTGAAGCGCTGCCCCTGCAACCAGGTGAGGCGCGTCGGTGCGGTGAGCGTGGCCTGCGCCATGCCCAACAGATGCTCGTACCCTCCGGACTCACCCAACGTCGACCATTGATTCACATTGGCCTGATAGTCGGCAGTCGTGCCGCAGATCTGCCCTGAATACTGCAAGGCGTAGTCATAGTCGTGCTCGGCCTCACTGCTCAGACGAAACAGATCGACCAGCAAGGGCGTACTCAGAACCTCGTGCTCGATCAGCAGTACCGTACGTTGCATGCCGACGCCGGGGTAGTGGTCATTGGCGAACGCACTCATCGCCTGCACCGGCCCTGAGCCCACGAAGAAGTGTGGCAGCCCATGGACACCATTGGCACGTTGCAGGTCTGCCTCGTTCTGCGATTCACGATCCACCACCACACAGTTATGTGCCAGTGTCTGGCGCGCCCAGGTCTTGTTCTCGGGCAGGTAACGACCGCCGAACTTGGGCTCGACGTTGAGCCAGCGTGCAAAGCCGTATTCACGCAGCAGCTCGTTGCCACGGTTGAACAAGGTGATACCGAGCGTATCGAAATGACCATGGTCCATGCCGTGTTGCCCGTAGTTCATCGCGACCTGGCTGATGTCGCCATCGGCGGCTCTGGCTCGCAGAAAACCCTGCGCCCCCTTGTCCCCGTTCGGTCCTTCACTGAGCTCTGCACTCGGCCAGAACGGTAGCGCATCGTCGGTCAGCTGGTCGGCCGCTGCCGCCAGTGCAAGCCCGGTCGGATGCACCCAGACCTGGTCCTGCTGCCTTGCCAGAGCGTGCACGGCCGGATCATCGCCATAGCGTGCATTATAGATACTGGCGGCAATCAGCAGACCTTCATCCTGGATGCCCATGCTCAGTGAGGCATCGTTCAACGCCGGCAGACGCCCGTTCGGATACACCAGCGACAGCAAGGCCTTGATCGTGGTGCCGATGCGCTGATCACTGACGTTGTAGATATCCAGATCCGGACGGTGCGTGTGCAAGGCCTCGGCGAAGATCACGAGAGGCCGCAGCGCAAAGCGGTGATAATACGGACCTTCGATGTAATAGCCAGAGGGTGCAAACAACTGATTGATCTCGGCCAGATAACCTCCACTGCAACGATCGCCCTGCAAACCCTCGACAGCCATCGATACATAATGCTCATCACCGATGACCAGACCACAGGTGCCCACCGCCGCCACGCTCCACAGGCCGTGGTTGTGAATGGTGCCGAAATCGTGGTCGTAGCGCTGCGTCATCATTTCCACGACCGGTCGCAGCAGGCGGTTCTCGATAGACTGCTGACGCTCGGAAGACAGGCTGTGTCTGATGCTGCCGTAACCGATGGACATCGACAGCAGCCACATGTTCTCGTTGAGAATCTGGTGAAAGATGCGACCCGCCGGGTTGGTATTTCTGGCCTTCTGAAAACCCAGCTCCAGATAACAATCGGCGTAACGGCTCAGCAGATCGGCCGCCAGCTCGGCGTAACGTTCATCGCCCGTTATCTGGTAGAGCGTGCCAGCTTCTTCGCACAATCGGCAGTTCAGCTGGTGTTGATTATGCGCGTAACTGCCCGCCTCACCGTGCCCCGGTATATCACTCGGTGACAGAAGATGCGGGTCCAGACGCAACACCATCGCGGCGATACTGTCGCTCATCAATCCGGGTATATTCTGCGCCTGACGTAGCTCTGCCATATCGTTAGCGGTGCACAATGCCAGCGAACTGACAGTGCTGCCTTGAACTTCGTCGGTCGTCATTGCCTGTCCCTTCTGATTCCAGATGAAAGATGGCAGCGACCGCATCAACGACGGACGGGGAGCTTGCCGCTTGTCAGTATACAAGGCTCCCCGCGCGGACCGTGTCGACGCTGCGCCCCGACAGCTATCTCCGGATCGACAGGGTACTCATGTCGCGATCCAGCGAAGCGGCAAGATCCTCGATGGTATCGTGCAACAATTCCAGAACGTAGTGCGGGTTGTGGGTATAGGCGCCAGGGTCTGCCGTAACCAGCTTCCAGTTGTAGGCAGCCTTCAGCAATCGGGGTGTCCAGCTCTTGTAGACCACGGGTTTACCGTCGGTTTCATCGGCGCGGTTGTCGCTATTGGCATCAGCAAAGAAATACGGGTATCGATGTCCATCGTAGACGATGGGCATCTCTGCCACCGCCGCAGCATAGTCGACAATCATGGTCTTCAACACTTCTGCGTTCGCGGCAATATCGGCGCGTATGCCCTTGCTCAGATCACCACTGCCGTCATAGCTGATACGAGACAGGCGGATATCCTGCGGAGTGCTGTTCTCATGACAGCTGGCACAGGTCTGTTCAGATACCTGCAAGGTGTGCGGATCATGACAACTGGCGCAGCTGTTCACCGGGCGAGCATGAAAGAATCGACCGGAGTAGCTCTTCTCCGGATACTGAAAGCCTGCAGCTGCGCGACCACCCAGCCAGGTTGCTGCGGCGAGCGCGTAATGCGGGTTGATGAAGCCGAGCTCGACTTGCACTTCGTCCTCTACCATGCCGGCAACCGCTTCAGCCACCGTCACGCCCGCAGCTCGGCCCTGATGACAGGTCATGCAGGATGCCTCGCCGGGTTCAACCGGCTGCATCAGCCCACTGGGAAACCGCACATGCTCAAGCTCTGACAAGCCCGGGTTATGGCAGGTCTCGCAGTCGACCACGCCGCCGATGGGTATCGCCTGCTCAGGCAAGCCCGGCGCACTGCCGTCCAGGCCGTACAGCGAGCGGAAACCGGCGCCGGAATGACAGGTTGCACAGATTGGCGGAATCTCTCCCTCCTCGTTCCAATGGACAAAGGATTCAGACGAGGCGTTGGCATGACCAGAACGAGCCCAGTCGGCAATCGCTGCAGACTGCTCGATGGAGATCCGATCCGGGCGAAACGCACCTGCCGGTGGCATGACATAGGGCTGCAACACGTCCAGCGACTCTGTCTCTGCCTGTCCTGACGAGCCGGTTGCCTGTGCGTATGCCGGCAACAGGTATGTCGGTAGTGAAACCATGTACAGCATGGCAGCCAGAAGACACTGATTCCTTGTATCGAGAAGCATGACTATCCACCTCCGGTCCTTCAATGGAACTACAAAACGTCCAGTTTGCAAAAAATTGTAACAAAACATACCATGTTGACCAAGTGGCAAATGCGCAACTCACCGAAGACGGATCGGAGGATGATGTTCGGCCAACGTAATGCTTCAGGCTTTCGTTTTCCCACGGCGCCAGTGGCTGTTGCCGAGAACGTCGCGGTGGTTCTGACCGACGAGGCTGCGATCACGAGCATGCCGGGCGAAGAGCTTCGGGTCGAGCCACTGGTGGCCGAAGATGATCTGGTCGCGCAGGGGCAGCCTGTATTCAGGCTACGCGCGCAGCCGCGAATTGCCCTCACGGCACCCATTTCCGGCCGCGTCGCTCGCATCGAACTGACTCCCGGACGAAAGCTGTCACAGCTGGTCCTGTTTCGTGAAGGGGAAGAGCGATACTCCCATACACGGCAGACCCGCAACGAAGTCGAGCTACGGTCCTTGCTACAAGGTGCAGGCTGGTGGCGAACGCTGCGCAGCCGGCCCTTCGGCCGCATGCCGGCTGTTGACGAGCGCCCGGCAGCGATCTTCATCATGGCCACCGATACACGCCCAGCGGCACCCGACCCGCAAATGGCACTGGCCGGTCGCGAGGACGATTTTGCCGCCGGACTCAAAGCCTTGTCCAGGCTGACGTCCGGCACACTCTGGCTGTGCCTGCCAGCGTCGGCCGGTCAAGCTGCCGCGGAAGGTGTACGCCAGATTCGCTGTGCTCGATTGCACCCACAGGGGCTGGCCGGCATTCAGATACACCACTGGCATCCAGCCCGTATCGATGCACCGGTCTGGGATATTCATGCTGAAGATGTGGCCGACCTGGGAACACTGCTGACAACCGGGTTACTGCCTGATACACGGTTGATCAGCATCAGCGGAGAGGCACTGCAGGAACAACGACTGTTGCGCTGTTCGCCGGGTTCCGACCTGCGCGCGCTGGTGCACGGCCTGGTCCGACCAGGCCCTCACCAGCTACTGACAGGTCCTGCTCTGCAGGGGCAGGCTACTCATTGGCTGGGCGCACGTGATCGACAAGTCAGCGTGCTTCCCGGCGCTGCCACTGCAACTCATCGTCACTGGTTCAGCGCCGCTCTGCGACGTGCTGCGCGCCCCCTGCCTGTCATCCCCACGGCCGCACTGAATCAGGCTGTGGGTGGGGACATTCCCGGCGTGGCACTGATCCGCGCACTGGCCTCCGGTGATTCCGAAACCGCCGTTCGTCTTGGCGCTCTGTCATTGCTGGAAGAGGATCTGGTATTGACGGATTACATTACCGGCGCCCAACCCGCCGTGTCCTGGCAGTTGCGCGCCATGCTCGATGGCATTGAAGCCGAAGAGGCGCTTACATGATTCGGGGCATCTGGGATCGCGAGATGGTTGCGCTGATGTTGCTGGCAGCAGTGATGCCCATGGCGCTGATCTGGCTGTGGTATGGCGGAACTGCAGCCTTGTCCCGCCTGCTGCTGACATTGCTGGTAGCAGGCATCTGGCATCTTCTCTTCATGCTGATTCGCGCGCAGCCCCCCTCCTTTGCCGGAGCGCTGACGGCACTGGCGGTGGCCATGCTGGCGCCTGTCGAACTGAATCTGTTTCAACTGGTGCTGGGCATCAGCTTCGGCGTTGTCATGGCCGAACTGGTGATGGGCGGCTGGGGACGCAATGTGTTGAATCCAGCGACAGTCACGCTGGCCTTTCTGGGCTTCGGCTTTCCTGCCGCCGCCTGGCCGGATCTGCCGCTGCCCGTTGCCTGGGCAGCCATTCCCGCGGCACTCATGGGCATGCTTGCCGGTGTGATACCAGTGCATATTCTGTTGGCTGGCCTGTTGACAGCTGCGCTGGCACTCGGAGCCGGCCTGCCTGTCGAGCCGATACTGCCAGTAGCCGGACTTGTACTGGTACTGCTGGTGGCAGACCCGGTAGCCAGTGCCTCCACTCGCGCCGGAGGCTGGATGAACGGGCAGCTTTACGGCGCCTTGATGACACTGTTTGCGATGTACTGGGAACAGACCTCACCGGTACAGATGGCGGTCTCGGCGGCACTGCTGGCATCCTTGGCGGCGCCGATACTTGATGAAATCGCCATTGCAACATGGCTGCAGCGCAGGAGAGGACGGCTTGGCTGACATGAACCCACTGACTCCATGGCGCAGACTGTTGGCGCTTCCCAATGAGAATCGTGCGAAGATTCTGATCATGGCCTTTCTGGTATCGGCCTTCTGCACGCTGCTGGTCAGCGGCGCCACGGTCATTCTGCGTCCTGTACAACTGGCCAATCAGGCCGCAGAACAACAGGCCAGGCTCGAGTCTCTGGTCGCCGGCATCCCCGGCATGTCCGGTCTGTTGAAACAGACCGGTGGCAGTCTTCGCACGGTTGTCATCGATCTGGCTCGTGGCCGTGCCGCTGCCGATGTCACCCCCGAGACGCTGGCAGCCGCCCTGGAAGAGAGCGCCAACTGGACCAGCCTGTCACCTGCGGACGACCTGGCCGGGCTGGGAAGCCGACCGAACTACGCCCAGATCTACCTGCTGCGAGATACGGACGGAGATATTTCTCTGGCGATCCTGCCCATTAGCGGTGCCGGCTACAACGGTCTGATTGACGCCATTCTTGCGCTGAAGGCTGACATGAATACCATCGCAGGTCTTGCAATAAGCAATCAGTCGGAAACCCCGGGGCTGGGCGCGCGGATCGCAGAGCCGGCCTGGTTGTCACAATTTCGCGGCATCCGGCTGGCCGATGATTCGGGCAAGCTTCGCTTTGCCGTGGCCCGGGGCGCTGCAGGCAACGACTACGAAGTGGACGGAATCACGGGTGCCACACGCACCAGCAATGCAATCACCCGCATGGTGCAGTTCTGGCTGGGTCCCAAGGGTTATGGCCCGCTGATAGCCGCCATCAAACGCCGCGAGTTCTAGCCCATGTCTCGAACTGCCATCCTGTCCACGCTGGTCGACCCACTGATCCGACAGAATCCGGTGACCTTGCAGATACTGGGCATCTGCTCCGCGCTGGCAGTCACGACTTCCGTGGCAACAGCGCTGGTCATGTCGGCCTCTCTGACGGTGGTCATCGTGATGGCCGCCCTCATGATCAGCCTGATCCGACATCATATTCCGAACGCCATCCGCCTGATCATTCAGATCATCATCATCGCCTCTCTGGTCATCGTGATCGACCAGTGCCTTCAGGCCTACCTGCCTGACATCAGTCGCAAACTGTCCGTCTTTGTCAGCCTGATCACCACCAACTGTCTGGTACTGGGACGCACGGAGAGCTTCTCTCGCTTGAACCCTCCGCTGCCGGCCATGCTGGATGCGCTGGGTAACGGGCTTGGATATTCACTGGTGCTGATTGTCATCGGTGCCATCCGGGAATTGTTCGGCGCGGGCTCTCTACTCGGCTATCAGGTTCTGACGACGGTGGATCAGGGCGGCAGTTTCACGCCATTGAACCTCATGTTGCTGGCACCCAGTGCCTTCTTCCTGCTGGGTGGGCTGGTCTGGGCCATTCGTACGGTAGTACCCGAACAGACCGAGGAGCTTGAGCATACGCCGCCGGAGATGGAGGCGAACCGCGAATGAACGATCTGTTCTCTCTCTTTCTGCGTGCCGCCTTTGTCGAGAATATGCCGCTGACCTTCTTTCTGGGTCTGTGCACCTTCATCGCCTTGTCACGCCGATCGGTATCAGCCATCGGCCTGGGCGTGGCGATGATCGTCGTTCTGGGTGTGACGGTTCCGCTGAATCACCTCATCTTCATCACGCTGCTGGCACCCGGCGCCTGGGCCTGGGCCGGCCTGCCGGGACTTGACTTGTCTTATCTGTCGCTGATCGCCTTCATCGGTGTCATCGCCGCGATGGTACAACTGCTGGAAATGGTGCTTGAGCGGTTCTTTCCAGCCATCCATGCAGCCTTCGGGGTATTCCTGCCGATACTGACCGTGCAGTGCGCGATTCTCGGCGGCAGCCTGTTCATGGTGGAGCGCAACTATGATCTGGCTCAATCAGCCGCCTTTGGCCTGGGCGCAGGCACCGGCTTTGCCGTCGCCGTCGTGATGCTCGGTGCGATACGCGAGCGGCTCGCCTATGCCGACCTGCCCAGGGGGCTGCGCGGACTGGGTATCACCTTCACTCTCGCCGGCATGATGGCGCTCGGCTTTTCAGCCTTTGCGCAAATGGTGGCGCCATGATCGAAATACTGCTGGGTGTAGCGATCATTGCCATACTGGTTCTGATGCTGTCCGCGGTACTGGTTGCCACACGGAGCCGATTGCTGCCGGCCGAGGCGCTGACGATCACTGTCAATACAAGCACCACCATAAAGGCGATGCGTGGCGACAAGCTGCTCGAAGTACTGCATGGTGCCAACATCGGCATTCCCGCCGCCTGTGGTGGTGCGGGCACCTGTGGCCTCTGCCGGGTCACGGTCAGGGGTGATGGCGCAGGCCAGCCGCAAGCCACGGAGAAAGGTGTGCTCTCAGCCGCCGAACGCAAGGCACATCTGCGCCTGGCCTGCCAGACAACACTGCGCGGCGCATGCGAGGTCAGTGTGCCGCAGGCACTGTTGGGCGCCACCGGTTTTACCTGCAGGGTGCTGTCCAATCAACAGCTGGCACCGCTGATTCGTGAACTGGTGCTCGAGCTGCCTGAGGGCCAGGCGTTCGACTTTCATGCGGGCGATTTCATGCAACTCACCTCCCCCGCCTATCAACTGGACTTTCGTGACCTGCAGCTGGCCGAGCCTTTCCGGGAAGCCTGGCACATCGCTGACTGGGACAAGATGCAGGTGAAGTCGGAAAGCCCTGTTACCCGCGCCTATTCCATCGCCAATCGACCCGAGGATGAACGACGAGCGGTATTCAACATACGACTGGCGGTACCGCCCGCTGGACAGGAACTGGACACGCCACCCGGCCTCGTTTCGAGCTGGCTGTTTTCGCTGGACCCGGGTGCTACCGTTGACGCCTCCGGGCCATTCGGCGATTTCCATGTTCAAGACACCGATCGAGAGATGATATTCATTGGCGGCGGCGTCGGCATGGCTCCCCTGCGCGCCATGATCCACGAACAGATCAACAAGGGCACGACCCGCAAGATGCGCTATTTCTATGGCGCCCGCAGTGCATCGGACTTGTATTACACCAGGGAATTCGAAGCAATCGATATGGCTCACCCTGAGTTCAGCTGGATACCGGCCCTGTCGGATCCTGCGCCAGGTGATCGCTGGACCGGCGCAACTGGCTTCGTCCATGAAATCGTGCGAACCGAGCTGGGGTCGCACCTGGCTCCCGAGGATTGCGAGTACTATCTCTGCGGGCCGCCGGTCATGATCTCCGCGGTCGTGGCGATGCTGGAACGCCTTGGGGTGGAACCACAGTCGATTTTCAACGACGATTTCGGAAGCTGAAGCCATGAGTCCATCGTCACCCCGCCCAGGCCACTCCATTGACCCGCTGATCGACAAGGAGCCCCTGATACTGCGTCTCGACATGCCGATTCGGCGTGCAGTGGCACAAATGGCCGAGTCCGGTGTCGCCGCCGCACCGGTCATCGACGACAGTGGCGCGCTGCAGGGGCTGTTGACGCAGAAGGACTGTTTCCGACCAGCGCTCCAGGCCAGCTACTATCAGGAGTGGAAGGGCCGTGTCGGTGATTTCATGAGCACCGAGTTGTTCACCCTGCCCTTGAACACCGACCTGGTGTCAGCAGCGGAAGCATTTCTGGACAAGCCCTACCGATCATTTCCGATTCTGGATGGGAGCACTCTGGTGGGGATGCTGCGCCGCGAAGCCGTGTTCGGCGCACTGGTTCTTGCAGGTTGAGAAAATGCAACCCCGGGCGCATGACCGGAATGACTCACATGCAGATGCCCACCCTACCTGGTACGACGAATCGAAGGTGCGGTAGATCTACCGGATAGGCCGTGGAACTGCTCTACGCTCGCGGCTCGCCCCCCTCGCCCTCCTCCAGTACAGGCTTGTAGTCCCAGTCCCTGACTTCCTGAATCATCAGGTCGATGTCATTGACTGGAACGCGCAGAACCTTGAGAGCCGTTGCACCAAGCCGCAGGCTGGCTTCGATCGCTTCCGGATAGGCATGTGCAGCTCCGGCTGCCAGCAAGCGGGAGCTGGATTCAAGATCTCTGGCCCTTGCGATAACGGGCACATGTGGTGCCGCCCGGCGTATATGTGTCACGGCCTGTAATGTCACCGGAAAGGAATCAACACTGAGTACGACCAGAGACGCGCGTTCAACCTGAACCGCAGCCAGCAGTTCCGGATCGCTGATATCGCCATACACTACCTGATGGCCGTCAGCCTTGCCCTGCGCGACTCGTTTCGTGTCGGTGTCGAAGGCCATGAAGGCGATACCGCTGTCCTGCAGCATCACGGCGATGGTGTGGCCCACACGGCCGTATCCGCCAATCAATACGCGGGGCTCATCCGCGCTCAGCGTCGCACCGTCCAGCCCCTCTGCCTTGCTCGACCGAGTCGCACACAGACGTTCGGCAATTGCTCGATTGAAACGAATCAGAACCGAACCGCCCATCATCGAGAAGAACACGGATGTCAGTGCAATCTGTCCCAGACGCTGATCGATCACGCTGGCATCCAGTGCAATGGCCAGCAGGGCAAAACCGAGCTCCCCCCCTACCGCCAACAGCAGACCCACGCGCACTGCAGTCTGCGTCACGATGCCACTCATGCGCACCATGACAGTCACCAGCAACAGCTTGCTCGCCAGGATGAGCAGAGCCCCCAGTACCGCCCATTGCCAGATATCCGGGATCACTCCCGGGTCGACCAGCGTACCGATCCCGACAAAGAACAGACCGAGCAACACATCCCGAAATGGTCGTATGGTCGATTCCACCTGGTAACGAAACTCGGTTTCACCCAGCATCATCCCGACCAGAAACGCACCGAATGCCAGAGACAAGCCCAGACCACTGGTCGTCCAGGCCGCCAGTAATGCAACCAGCAGCACTGCCAGCGTGAACACCTCGGCAGATCGGCGCCGCGTCACCAACTGGAACAACGGGCGCAGCAACCAGCGCCCGGCAAAGAACACCAGCGCGAAGGCAATGACCGCCTTGCCTATCGCCCAACCCAGGGCGCCGGCCAGCGCCAGATTGCCAACTGCCGTACCCAGTACCGGTATGACTACCAGAAAGGGCACCGCTGTCACATCCTGGAATACCGACATCGCCAGCCCAAGCCGTCCATGCGGACTGCTCTCTTCACCTTGCTCTGTCAGCTGGCTACTGATGATGGTCGAGGATGACTGGGCAAACACCGCACCAATCACGAAAGCCGCACTGGCAGGCAAGCCGGCCAGCCATAATACGACCATCACCACGATGGTCACGAGCAGCACCTGTGCCGTGCCCAGTCCCAGTACCTGGTGTCGCAGTGCATGAAGCTGAGGCAGGGAGTAGTTCAGTCCGATCGTGAACAGGAGAAACACCACACCGAATTCGGCCAGTGTCTTGAATTCCGGCACATTGAATGTGGGTCCGATGGTATGGGGGCCGAGGATCACACCGACCAGCAGATAACCGATGCTGGTCGGGATATGCAATTGCTGAAACGCAACGACCACAGTCACCGCCACACTCAGCAGCATCAGGATCTGTGCAAGGTTGTCCATCATTGTCCAGGCTCCTTCCAGTTCGAATGGAACAGGCAGCGCGAAGACCTCCGGTTGATGCCTGCCCCAGACTGCGTGCAGCTGAAGTCAGTATCACGGAGCAGTGACAACGAAATGTGCGTCAACTGTAAAAACCCGCAACCCTGTATTGGACATATTATTCATGATTTTTGCCCGTGGCGTCGTGTCCGGAGGCTGAATCACTCACAGGCATCAGCACTGTGGCCTGACACCCTCACGGCGACTTCACTATGCACGCCTGACAAAGGTGCCCGCGCTGCACCCGCGCTGCACCCGCGCTGCACCCGCGCTGCACCCGCAGCTCTACCAGTAGGCATCCGCCTCGGTCGTGGTCATTTTTCCATAGCAGCTCATATACCGTTCGACCCGCGGCAGGGTCGCCGGCTTGGTCGATGCCTGCCACTGCTCCAGCAACCACTCTTCATCGCTGATGCTGTGCCGTTCGTTGTCGGCGAAATAACAGACCTCTTCCAGCTGCCCCCGCGCATTTTCAACACTGAGTGTTCGCAGGGTGAATTCATCGCCTTCGAAGAATTCGATGCGGCTCATGGCCTCATCCTGCAGACCACGGATGATCAGGCCGCGGGTGTGATTGCCCGGACTGGCCACCAGTACAGGATAGTGATCATCCAGCACCCAGCGCCGTACATGATTGTCCACACGGGCCGTTTCACGAACAAGGGTAGTGAGATCCTGCTGGCTGACAATACCCAGTACATCGGGGTCCATCAATGTACCAAAGGTAAACAGCGCAAGCCTTGAATTCATCGTTCGACAGTCAGGCAGAGCGCATCAGGCCTTCGTATTTCAGGCGCAGTTCTTCCTGAGATTCGAGCTTGCTGCCATCAACGACGATGCATTCGACCGGACACACCACCACACACTGTGATTCATCGTGGTGTCCAACGCATTCAGTACACAGGTGGAAGTGAATCTCGTAGATCTCTTCTCCCTGATAGATGGCGTCATTGGGGCATTCCGGCTCGCAGACGTCGCAATTGATGCATTCATCGGTAATCAGCAAGGCCACTACACATTTCCCTCATGCAAGGCACGGTGATGACGCCGCGCAAATGATTCGATGACAACCGGGTGAACGAATTCACTGACATCACCCTGCATGCGGGCGATCTCGCGCACGATGCTTGATGACAGAAAGGTGTATTCCTGAGACGCTGCGATGAACACGGTTTCTATCTCTGCATCCAGGTGTCGGTTGACGCCGGCGATCTGCACTTCGTACTCGAAATCGGAGATGGCACGCAAGCCTCGGACGATCACCTTGCTGCCTACTTCGGCGGCATAGTCCACCAGCAGACCGCCGAAAGACTGCACAGTGACGTTCTCCAGTTCTTCCAGAATGGCGGTAGCCATATCTACCCGCTCTTCGAGCGAGAAAAACGGACTTTTCGAGGTACTGGCAGCGACGGCGACAATGACATCGTCAAACATCCTGCTGGCACGACGCGCTACGTCGATATGCCCGACAGTCATTGGGTCGAAAGTACCAGGATATACGGCTGTTACACGCATTCAGGTGCCCCTACGGATCGAACAAACGAGTGTGAGGCAAATAATCCCGCGGTGCAATGCCACAGAACGCCTCTGAGCTCACATTATGTCCGTTCGGGCCAGTAAACGTGCGTGCACATCGCCAAATACCTTTTCCTTGTGGACATGAAACCCGCCCGGCAGGATTTCCGGCATGGCAAGTCTGGTCGGTGACTCGATATAGACATGGCCGTTATCGGCCACATGCCCGGAGGCCAGTTCGGCCAGGGTGTCCCATTGCAGATCGTAGTCGAAGGGTGGATCGACGAAGACGATGTCATAACTGTCTCGATTACCGGCCAGAAAATGCTCGGCGCTACCGTGCACGAGTCGAGCGCGACTTTTCGGCACACCGAGCACCTCGGCCGACTGCTGCAACACCGCATAGGCTCGACCGTCCGGCTCGACCAGGGTGGCCGATACCGCGTGCCGCGACAAGGCTTCGTACCCCAGTGCACCGCTACCGGCAAACAGATCCAGGCAGCGACTACCTGCCACCAGTGGCTGCAACCAGTTGAACAACGTCTCGCGCACCCGGTCACCGGTGGGTCTCAAACCCTCCACATCGGCTACCGCCAGCTTGCGCCCACGCCACTGTCCGGCAATGATGCGCACCTGACCAGCCGAATTACGGTTGTCCTTGCGATCAGACTTGCCCTGACGCTGGTTTCTACTACGGTTTGAAGGTGGGGTCACGGTGGTAGGATGTTGCGCGAGCCGGAATCTCGTCATGATACCGACGTAATGGCATCCCGGCACACACAAAACACACGATACCCCTACATTTCTGGAACGTCAGCAGGCCATCGATGGGCATATTCAGTTTTCTCAAACGGCAAAAGACACAGCGTGAGCAGGCACCGGAAAGCGATGCACCGCTCGATGCGAAGCTTTCGCGCACCCGCTCCAGATTTCGCGACAATCTGCTGGACTTCATGCTCGGCAACAAGCCGATTGATGCCGATCTGCTCGAAGAGCTTGAAAGCCAGCTGATCATGGCCGATGTGGGCATGGAAGCCACCTCTCGGGTCATGGCTTCGCTGAACCAGCAGGTCAACCGCTCTGAAGTGGGAGATTCCGAAGCCCTGCGACTGGCTCTGCAGAAGGAACTGACCCGGCTGCTGGTACCGGTGGAGCAGCCACTGGAAATTCCGGACAGCGACTCCCCTTTCGTGATTCTGGTTGTCGGGGTCAATGGCTCCGGCAAGACGACCACCATCGGCAAGCTTGCAAAGCAGCTGCAGGACGGCGGCAAGAGCGTCATGCTGGCCGCAGGAGACACCTTCAGAGCGGCTGCTGTGGAACAGTTGCAGGCCTGGGGTGACAGAAACCAGGTACCTGTCATCGCACAGGGTACCGGTGCGGATTCCGCCTCCGTCATCTTCGATGCGGTCCAGTCAGCCAAGGCCCGAGGCATCGACGTACTGATTGCCGATACGGCTGGCCGTCTGCACACGCAGAACAACCTGATGGAAGAGCTACAGAAGGTCAAGCGCGTGATCGGCAAGATCGACCCGACAGCCCCGCATGAAACCCTGATCGTGCTCGATGGCGGTACCGGCCAGAACGCTCTCAACCAGGCTCGTCAGTTTCATGAAGCCATGCAATTGACCGGCATGGTCGTCACCAAACTCGACGGTACGGCCAAGGGCGGTGTCATCTTTGCCATTGCCGAGCATCTGGGACTTCCCATCCGCTTCATCGGTGTGGGCGAGAAGGTGGAGGATCTGGAAGTATTCGAAGCCGAACGCTACGTCAACGCGCTGGTCAGCATCTCGTGATTGTCTTCGAGCACGTCAGTCTGGAGTATCTTCCGGGGCGCTTTGCCCTGCAGGATGTCAGCTTCACACTCAATGCGGGCTCGTTTACCTTCCTCACCGGACATTCCGGTGCGGGCAAGAGCTCCCTGCTGAGACTCGTGGCACGCCTGGAACGTCCGACAAGCGGTGACATTCAAGTCGGCAACATCCACTACAACCAGCTGCGCCCGCGTCAGGAACCGGCACTGCGGCAGCAGATGGGCATCGTCTTTCAGGATAACCAGCTCCTGCCTGATCGCAGCGTGTTCGACAATGTTGCCTTTCCACTCATCATCGGCGGGTATCGATACAACGACATCAAGACCCGAGTCAGCGCGGCCCTGAACCGCGTCGGACTGGCCGACAAGGCCCTCGAGAACCCGCAGGTGCTCTCCGGCGGTGAACAGCAGCGCATCGGTATCGCCCGGGCGGTAGTGGCGCGCCCCAAGCTGTTATTGGCGGATGAACCTACCGGCAATCTGGACCCCGACATCAGCGCCGAGATCATGCAATTGTTCATGCAGTTCAACGCATCAGGCGTAACCGTGCTGTTCGCCACGCACGATCAGAGCCTGCTGGACACATTCAGATATCCGCGTCTGCAGCTGCATCAGGGCAAGCTGACCGGCGCCCCACAGGAAGACTCCCCTGCCCCTGCGGCGCGAGGCCGTCAGAAGTCCGATCATGCGCGATGAATCCTTCAACCCCAGTCGACCGTTTGCGAGACATGTCCGGCCATGAGTACTGAACAAGCAGCCAATGCCGCCGGGCCTCGCTGGACCTACGGCAAGCGAGGCTACGCCCTGGCGCAAAGCCTGCGGCAACTCAAACGCCACAAGTTTGCCAGCCTGATCACCCTGCTGGTTCTGGGTATCACTCTGGCCCTGCCCGTCATGTTGCTGTTTGCCAGCAGCGCCCTGCAACAGCTGAGTAGCCGCAGCATCGAAGGCGAAAGTCTGACGGCCTACCTGCAAGACAGTGTCAGCGACCTGGACGGAGCAGCCCTGTCCATCGAATGGGCCTCCCGGGAAGGCATTCGCGATACGCGTTACATCAGTCGCGACGAGGCGCTTGCCCTGTTCCGGGAAAACAGTGATATCGGCGCTGCCGTCGACGCCCTGGGCGCCAATCCCCTACCGGGTGCAATCATCGTATTCCCGGACAGCAACGTTCTGCGAGCCGGCACGGTGGAAGCTCTGGCCGCGTCACTGCGCCAGAGCGAGGCGGTGGAGCGCGTCCAGTTCGATCTTCGCTGGGTCAGACGGCTGCAGGCCGTGGTCTCCCTGATTCAGCTGGTGGGCGGCCTGCTGGCGCTCTTCCTGACGCTGACGGCGCTGTTGGTCATTGCCAATACGATTCGCCTGGAGCTGTCGCGGCGACGTAGCGAGATGGAAGTCGCCAGTCTTCTGGGAGCCAGCAGCTTCTTCATGAACCGGCCGATTCTGTATATTGGCGCACTCTATGGACTGCTCGGTGGAGTGGTAGCGAGCATTATTGCGGTTATCGCGTTCAATGCGATCAGGCAACCCGCCGATGATCTTTCATCTCTGTACGAGAGCACCTTTCGTTTAAGTCATCCCACGCCCTCACAAATAGGCATTGTTCTGGCTGTATCCATTGCGCTTGGAATCGTGGGGGCGCTATCCAGCATGTACCGACCTTCACAGCAACTGACGCAGCGCGGATCAAACGGAAAATGATCTGACAAGCCCTTGTTTTCGTAGAAATAAGCATTGAGTTACAACTCGGCGAATAACGGTTCGATTGTGTAAATCTGACTGGAACCTTGCCGCTATTTAGCACTCATAACTGTCGAGTGCTAAGATAACGCCGTCCCGACGGTTGTTGGAGAAACATCTGATGAGTAACGCCCTGACTGCTAACAAGAATACAGCGATGACCATTCCCGTCATTGCTGACGACCTGAACAGCTATCTGGCCAAGATTGCCAATATCGATCTGCTTTCCGTTGAGGAAGAGCAGAAGCTGGCGCGCCGCCTGCGCAATGATGAGGATCTGGACGCTGCGCGTCAACTGGTCATGTCACAGTTGCGTTTCGTGGTCCATATTGCCCGCACATACAAGGGCTATGGTCTGCCCATGGCTGACCTGGTACAGGAAGGCAATATCGGCCTGATGAAGGCGGTCAAGCGATTTGACCCCGACGTCGGTGTACGCCTTATTTCCTTTGCCGTGCACTGGATTCGCGCCGAGATTCATGAATATGTCATTCGTAACTGGCGCATCGTGAAGGTGGCGACTACCAAGTCACAGCGAAAACTGTTCTTCAAGCTGCGTAGTGCCAAGAAGCAGCTCAACTGGTTCAGCCAGGAAGAAGTGGAAGCGGTGGCCAAGGATCTGGGTGTCGACGAGAAAGTGGTTGTCGAGATGGAATCACGCATGCACGGGCATGACAGTGCCTTCGATGCGCCTCCGGGTGCCAGCGAAGATCGCGTGAGCCTGTCTCCATCCGAATCGCTTTTCCAGGAACAGGATGACCCATCCATGATTCTGGAACGCGAAGATGGTCGCAACAACTCTCACGAAGGCCTGGCTGCCGGTTTCGAGATTCTCGACGATCGTAGCCGTACCATCCTGCAGCGACGCTGGTTGGAAGACGAGAAGTCGACTCTGCATGAGCTGGCTGATGAATACGGCGTCTCTGCCGAACGTATTCGCCAGATCGAGAAGGCTGCCATGAAGAAGATCAAGACCCATCTGATGGCTGCCTGATCTTTCGCAGGAAAGCCTCTTCACACGGTTGACCGATTTTCGGTCATACCGGGAAGCAGAAAAGCCGCCCCTGACTCGTTCAGCGGCGGCTTTTTTCATGTCTGGAGAATGTACTTTCGCATGGTCCGGAGTTGTTGCTCGTGTGAAGCCGGCTATCATTGGCCGCATGAAAGTACGGCAAGCCTTTCCACGAACAAGCGAGAGAACAGCCCACCATGCCCACTCACAAGACCAGCTCGGGCCAACAACACGACTACACGGCCCGCGTCGAATGGACCGGCAATACAGGACAGGGCACGGCCAGCTATCGTGCCTACCAGCGTAGCTGGGACATCTCGACGCCGGGCAAACCGGTCGTTCACTGCTCCAATGATCCGCTACTGGGCGGAGATCCGGGCCTGCATAACCCGGAAGACCTGCTACTGGCGACTGTGTCTGCCTGCCATATGCTGTGGTATCTGCACCTGGCCAGCAGTCGGGGTATCGTCGTGCAGGGCTACAGTGACAACCCTGTCGGGCTGGGCGAGACGAGTCCGGATGGCGCGGGGCGTTTTCTATCGGCCACTCTGCACCCTCTCATACAAGTATCTTCGGGTACGGACGTCCAGCAGGCCGATGCGGTACATGGCCTTATCCACCAATACTGCTTCATCGCGCGTTCCCTGAACTTCCCGGTGCAGGTGGACGCCCGCTACGAAGTGGCTGATCAACAGTGACAGTGATCGGCTCTGGCATCAATGGCTTTCGCTCGGGCAGTTGCGATCAAAACGTACCGTCACCGCCAGCCCCGGTTTGTTGTCATCCAGAAAAACCGTACCACAATGCAAGTCCGCGATAGCCTTGACCAGACTCAAACCAAGTCCTGTACCACGAGTGGTACGACTACGCTCCAGCCGATAGAGCCGCTGGAATACCTTTTCACGTTCCGCAGCAGGAATACCCGGGCCGGAGTCTGCCACCCGAAACCAGACCGTCCCATCGTCCACACCAGCGCTCAACCGGATGACGGTGTTATCCGAACAGTGATGAACCGCGTTCTCGATCAGATTGACTACCAGCTGCAAGGCCAGATGCCGATCCCCCAGCATCGGTAAGGACAGCCCTGCCGGCATGTCCACGATCAACTCCTGGCACTGTTCATCGACCACGGGAGAATAGACCTCGGCAGCCGTCTCCAACACAGTGGCCAGATCAAAATGCTTGAACTGGGATTTTCGCGCACCGGCCTCTATCTGGGCGATTCGCAGCAAGGCCTCGAAGGTGGCATTGATTGCCTGGGTTTCTTCCAGCGCTGCATCCAGCTCCTGCCCGACGCAGGCACCCGAGCGACTTTTATCGGCCGCCTCCTCGAGACCGATATAGAGCCGGTTGAGCGGCGTCTTCAGATCATGTGCAATGTCGGTACTGACCTGCCGCATGCCGTTGACCGTGTGTTCGAGACGCTCCAGTGAATCATTGATCTTCTCGGACAATTGATCAACGTCATCACCCGCACAGCTGATCGGCAGTCGTGCACCCAGATTGCCCTTGCCAACGACATCCAGCGATGCGGAAATACCCGACACTCGCCTGTGTGTGCTGCGTGCAAAGTAGCCCCCTACCACAAAGGCCAGCAAGGTCGACAGCAGGGAGGTCCACAACAGGCAGGACAGTGTGATCTTGCGCAGTTCTACCAGATCATCAAGACTCCTGCCCATGGACAGCTTGTAGCCACCAATCTCGCCGGTATAGAAACGGTACTGGCTGTCATCACCTTCCAGCCCGAGATCCAGACCACTGAGCACTTCCCAGCCCTTGTTCGCCAGGCAAAGCGGCAGATTGCCGGCAACCCGCTCTCCTTCCGGGTTGGACAGGTAGAAGCCCATGGATGAGACCATCGGCAGATCACTGCGCGCATCCGCCATCTTGACGACCGCATCGATGCCGATGGTGGTGAAGACATCATGCATTTCGGCAAAACGACCTTCAATGGACTCATCGATACGATCGAGCACCCGGTCTTGCAGTGTCACGTACACCATGTAGGAACCACCCCCGAAACACAGGGTGAACAGCAGCCAGAAGAGGAAGCCCATACGAAAGGCGATGCTGCGAAGCAGCCCGAATCGCTGGAACAGACGGCCGCGCAGGCGTGCCCTCAGCGTGTCCGGCGGCGCTTCCCCCACCTGAGACTTATCGTCTTCCGGGCTGGTAATGCCCCGCCCCGGACAGGACGTGTTCAGAGAGCTGGCCAGTGAACGGAACTTACCGCTCAGCGCCGTATTGTCGGGTGTCACTGCCATGACTGATTTCCTTGATTCGTTCTGCGCCCCTGTAAGCCTGCAATGGCGAGGGACGCCACGCTGTCAACGTGGTGCATGCATGCTGTAGCCCAGATTGCGCACCGTATGCAGCAATGGCTCCGGGAAAGGTTTGTCTATCTTGCTGCGCAGGCGACTGATATGGGTTTCAACCACGCTTGTCTTCGGATCGAAATGAAAATCCCAGACTTGCTCCAGTAACATGGTACGGCTTACCACCCGCCCCTCGTTGCGCATCAGCACTTCCAGCAAGGTGAACTCCCGCGGCTGCAGTTCGATATCCTGATCAGCCCGGCGGGCTGTCCTGGCCAGCAGATCCAGGTGCAGATCGGCCACCTGCAGATGTGTGGTCTCTACCGAGGTAGCCGGTCGTCTGGCCAGCGCATGGACGCGCGCCAGCAACTCGGAAAACGCGAAGGGTTTGGTCAGATAATCGTCGGCACCCGCTTCCAGTCCTGCCACCCTGTCATCGACACCTGACACGGCGGTCAGAAAGATCACCGGGGTCTTGTCCCCCGATGCTCGCAGACTCTTCACCAGAGACAGTCCGTCCAGACCCGGCAACATGCGGTCCACGACCAGCACATCGTAGTCGGTCTGCAGGCACTGAATCATGGCCTCCCGACCATTGTCCAGAACGTCCACCACGTGGCCAGCCTCCTTGAAACCTCGGGCGGCGTAGTCGGCTGTATGGCTATCGTCTTCAACCAACAAGATGTGCATCAGTTCTCCGTGGAGGTAATCGGACTGGCTATAGCTACCGGCTGACTGCAGCGATGGAGGAGCCTTGCGGGAATCCATGATATTCCATCCCCTGAATCATTGTCCAAGGAAGGAGGTGCCCGCCAGGGCGCCGCGACGGCAGGCCACGGGGTCACGCACGGCGATTATCGGCCGCTCGGGGGCTGCTTCTGATGCAACAACTCGTGATTTCATACGATGTAGTCCGGGTCAGGATGTGCACGGTCGGGATGGCACAAGACAATGACTCCAGCGTCACTGTGTTGTCTTCCTGATCCTTACTATCGGACTTGAAACTGTCAGCGTGTTTGCCGCCAACTTACGGTTCTGTATGGTTTTTCATACCGACTGGGACAGCGATGCGAGAACTTCGCGTGCATGATCGGCAATTCGCAGTACCGATGGATGACGCAGGCGGCGTTGCGGCGAAATGGCGATGAAAGTCTCCACCACCTCGGCGATGTAACCGATGGGACTGGCATGGCAACTGCCGGCAATATCCGAGGCAACCACACCGGGTGCCGGAAAAACCCCCTGTCCGGCCTCCCCGAAGGTCTTCATCAGAGCGCTGTCATCGAACTCGGCAACAACGCGCGGCACAATCTCGATTTCATCGAACCAGTGGTCCAGACTGCGCCGCAAGGCGCTCGATGCATCCGGCAGCAGGACAGGGACATCGGCCAGTGACTTCGGGAAATTGGCTGACAGACGTGGTGCCCAATCATTTGGCGCAAAGAAGGCCATATTGCTCGAGCCCAGTGCATGATTGTAGGCGCGCACATTGAGCCCCGTGGGAACCGGCCTGTCCGACAGAATCAGGTCCAGCTTGTGCACCGACAGATCGGCCAGCAGCGACTCCAGCTTGCCTTCCGAGCACGACAGACGCACTGGCTCATCGCCACCCAGTGTGACACCCAGCAACCGACAGGCAACCAGCTTGGGAAAGGAGTCAACGATTCCCACACGCAACGAGCGAGGATTTTCCTGACCCGACGTCTGCAGGCGCTGCGCCAGCGCGGTGCCTACCGAGAAGATCTCATCGGCATAGGACTGTACGACTCGCCCGGTATCGGACAGTGTCAACCCCCTTCCGACTCGCAGAAACAGCGGTTCTCCAATGGCCTCTTCAAGCAGCTTGATCTGGCCACTGACAGTCTGCGGCGTCAGATGCAGCACCTTGGCAGCCTTGGCCACGCTGCCTTCACGTGCAACGCTGTGAAAGTACAACAGATGGTTATAGTTCAGATGTCGCATGAGCTGACTCCCGGGGCTGCCAGTACGAGCACTACTGAACCAGTACGACCGTGTATGCCGTGAATGCCGCCAGCAGAGCTCCGCCCACCCAGCGCGCAACATAACCCGGGCGCCAGGCCAGCGCCAGAATCAGGAACGACAGAAGCAGCATGATACTCAGGGGCAACATGCCGACGCCACTACTGTTGATGGGAGCTACCACCCCACTGAAGCCCAGCACCAGACCGATGTTCAGCATGTTGGAACCCACGACATTACCCACGGCCATATCGGTGTCGCGACGGGCAACGGCCAGCACCGTGGCCGTGATCTCGGGTAAACCGGTACCGATCGAGGTCACTGTCAGAGCCACTACGGCATCCGGTACTCCGAACACCTTGGCCAAGCCCACACCGCCCCAGATCAGACCCTGTGCACCAACAAGCAGTAACAGTACACCGGCGAGAATGAACAGCATACTGAGCCAGGCAGCCTGTTCTTCAGCGTGCAGAACCTCCTCACCCAGAACCTCCTCAAGATCCGGTACGCCGTCCACGCGCATGGCCCACCAGATACTGGCCACAGCACCGATCAGCAGTAGCACGCCTTCCAGGCGTCCCAGATGACCATCGACCAGGAACACGAACCCCATGACGGTCAGCCCCAGCATCAGGGGCAATTGATGCACCCGGATGGCTCGATTGATTGACAGCGGTATGATCACGGCGCCAAGTCCCAGAACGATGGCAATATTGACGATATTGGACCCGACCACATTGCCGGCAGCCACATCGCCGTAACCTTGCAGCGCCGCCCCTGCGCTGACAAACAGCTCAGGCGCACTGGTTCCCAGGGATATCAGTACAAAACCGATGACTGCCGCAGACCAACCCAGTTTGCGGCCGATGGCGGACGCGCCCTTGAGCAGCAGATCTCCACCGAAATACAAGCCAAGACAACCACCTGTGATGGCGAGCAAGAACAGAAACATGTCTAGTAACGGGTCCGTATGTGAACGAAGGATAGAGAGCCAACCGGGACCAGTACTTCAAATCCGGGTCAATCGTCCGATAACCGTGCAGGAATGTCTCCAGCCCGTGTCACGTCCATACATAGTGTCGGCCACGAGACCACGACTGAACAGTCGTGCTTTCCTGCTGAACAGCTCGCTATTTACGAATTGTACAAGCCAATATAGCGACTTTATCTGACTATTCGAGATCCCTGATCATTGCCGGAGCGTCACGACAGTTGACTGGCGGTGGGTCGAGTGGACGCCCTGCCAGCACAGCTGACAGACTCGCCGAGTATTACCTTGTTTCCCGATCGAGCCACTAGGCAAACAGCGACATGACCACCGGTACGTAGTGATCAACCAGCATGATGCCGAACAACCACATCAGGTAATTGATGGAGAACACGAAGGTCTTGATGGGCTGACTCGTGGCAGTGTCATCGAACATCTTCCAGGCGTGATACAGGAACATGGCACCCAGTATCAGCGCGCCCGTCAGATACAGCAGGCCACTCATGCGAATCAGATACGGAAAGATCGAGATGATAACCAGTAGAACGGTGTAGAGAAAGATCTGTACACGCGTGAAGGGTATGCCGTGTGTCACCGGCAACATGGGGATATCCACCTTGGCGTAATCATCCCGCCGATGAATGGCCAGCGCCCAGAAATGGGGTGGCGTCCAGATGAAGACGATCAGAAACAGCAGCAAGGCGGATGCACTGACCTCCCCTGTCACGGCAGCCCAGCCCAGTACTGGCGGCATGGCACCTGCGGCGCCCCCGATAACGATGTTCTGTGGCGTGGCACGCTTCAGGTAGACCGTGTAGACGATGGCATAGCCGATCAGCGACATGAATGTCAGAACGGCAGTCAGTGGATTGACCAGGAAGACCAGAATCAGCATGGCAATGGCGCCCAGCAGCAACGCAAACGTCAGGCACTGCCGGGTGGAAAGCGCACCCATCGGCAAGGGACGATTCTCGGTACGTTTCATGATGGCGTCAGTACGCTGATCAATCACATGATTGATGGCGGCCGCAGACCCCGATGCCAGACCGATACCCAGCAGTCCGAATACGCTTTCCTGCAAGGGTAACCACAGCGGCACGGCCAGAGCCATGCCCACGAGTGCGGTGAACACCAGCAGGAGCACCACCTTGGGCTTCGTGATCTCGAGGTAGTCACGCCAGTGCGCAACAGCGTGACTCAGCAGTCCGCCTGAAGCTTTGATGTCAGTTGAGGTTTTCATGATGTTTTGCACTGCTGATCGCGCCATTCAGGTGCGATATCAAGTGCCCGAGGTTAACCGATGCGCGAGACTTTTAACAGGTGCTTGATATCCTTGAGCATGGATTTGGGAGGCAGGTCGGCAGGAAAACGCAGCATGACATTACCGAACGGATCCAGCAGATAGATGGCACCGGTAACAGGCTCCATGGCGGATTCCGCGGCATGCACCTGATCTCTCAGAACAGCCTGTTCCGCCGGAGTGCCTGATGCGACCATCAGGCCAAGGTGTTCTGCCAGCAATGATTCATCCAGTTGATCGGCAGATTCTGCCAATACCACTCTCTGCACACGATCCATACGCTGGTTCAGCGCAAGTCGTACCTGTCTCATGTTGTAGAGGCTCATTCTACATGCATCCAGACACTCACCTTCCGGCATATACAACATTGTCCAGATTCCGTACAGGCTCTCGAGGTTGAATGCCTCATCCGGCGTCTGCAGACTGAATGCTGTCAGCGGCACCGCTGGCTTGATGAGCTGACCACGCGAGGTATCACCCACCGCGCCACCACTCATTCTCACCACTTGCAGATAGAGTGTTGCCAGGATCAGTGGTATTGCGAAAACCGCCAGTATGGTCAGCAGCTTGATGCGAGACGCACGACGCTTGACCGGATCGATTTCCGGATAGTCGGCTTCGCTCTTGGGAGAGGCGGTATCACTCATGATTGTTTTCTCTGGTCAGATCCATTTCCTGACTTGCGAGTGTTGACTACGACAAAGAGGATACTCAATGCCACAGCCATCGCAAACCATTGAAACGCGTAACTATAGTGTTTTGCAGGCCCCGATGCCGACGGTTGCCAGTTGGCAATCAGCCATTCGGGGCGTGCAGTCAATACTGTGCGGTCAGATCCGTCTTCGGCAAGGGTCTGCGCCTGTACCAATGTGGGCAAGAGCGATACACCGAGCGCCTCGCCAATGGCCGGGTAATCCAGGTACTGAAGTAGCCGCGGCCACGCGCCCTCCGCGGGCAGGGCCTCGCCACTGGCAAACCCTCTGGACGGTCTGGACAACAGGCCTTCGATCGTCACCGGTGCCATCGTGGCAGACTCCGGCAGGCTGACATCGGGCAAATCGGCGCGCGACCGACCCGGCGCAATCCAGCCTCGGTTGATCAGCACCCACTGCCCGCTTGCCAGCTGCAGCGGCACCAGCACCTCGAAACCCGCCTGCCCCTTGTACGTGCGATTATCCCAGAGAAGCTGACGTGTGCCATCGTATTCGCCACTGATTGATACTCGGGTGTAAGTGCCAGCGGCAGACTCGATATCGTCGACATCGGCCAGCGGGATAGCCGGAGCAAGACGCGAAGCCTCGGCAGCGTCAGCCATCGAGACCTTCAGGGCTGCGCGGTCCAACTGCCAGTTCCCCAACCACAGCATGCACAGCAGCATTACTGCGTAGAGCACTACCGCCCAAGGTCTGGGAGTAAACTGGTGGTTACCGAATCTCATGGTCTTGCTAGATGCTACTCGTTAAATTCGTCGTTATTCTGCTGTTGTGCTTTGTGATCGTCAGCCTGTTCACCGGGCTGTACTATCTGGTCAAGGACAAGGGCCAGTCAAATCGAACCGTCAATGCACTGACTGTGCGAATCGGCCTGTCTGTTCTTGCCATCGTCATCGTGTTGATTGCCGGGGCCACCGGCATGATCGAAATGAATCCCAACCCGATGTCAGGCCAGCCCCCAGCATCGACCGACAAAGCGGCCACCGAGAAGGATACGGAGATACCGGAAAAGTCGATCTTCAATAGCGGCGGCAGAAAGCGGGTGGAAGAGGGCTCCTGAGCTGAGCCTGCCGGTTACGGAGAAAACCGTTGCCGATCGTGCCCGCCGCTGCAGTGTTGCACGACTCCCAATAAAAAAGGGCGAGAATCATCTCGCCCTTTCTTGCTATCTGTCTGTCTGGTGACCTTCCTGACCTGACGTTTCCAGCGCTCGTCAGGACTGGAAAAGGCTACCGGACAATTCGACTGCCCGTCAGACCAGGTAGACGAAGATAAACAGTCCCAACCAGACAACGTCAACGAAGTGCCAGTACCAGGCAGCGGCTTCAAACGCAAAATGATTCTCGGCACTGAAGTGGTTTCGTATGGCACGAATCATCACGACCAGCAGGATGATGGCACCCATGGTGACGTGAAAACCGTGAAAGCCGGTCAGCAGGTAGAACGTGGAGCCGTAGATGCCACTGTTCATGGTCAGGTTCATGGCCGAATAGGCATGCATGTATTCTTCGGCTTGCAGGAAGACGAAGATGAAACCCAGTGTGACGGTAGCCAGCAACCAGAGGATGAAAGGCTTGCGGTGTCCGGCACGGATGGCGTGGTGCGCGAATGTGCAGGTGACGCCACTGGTCAGCAGCAACAGTGTGTTGATCAGCGGCAGTCCAAACCAGCCCATCTGCTCGAAGTTGCCACCAACACCGCCGGGACCATTGGTGGGCCAGACATAGTCAAAGCCTTCGTACAGCAGCGCATTGGTCATGTCTGCACCGCCACCACCCACACCACCGATCCAGGGACCGGAGAAGGTGCGCGCATAGAACAGAGCGCCGAAGAAGGCTGCGAAGAACATGACTTCGGAGAAGATGAACCACATCATCGCCAGACGGAAAGATGAATCCACCTGCGTGTTGTAGGCACCCGATTCGCTTTCCTTGGCCACTTGTCCGAACCAGCCGAACATCATGAACACCATGACCGCGGCGCCAAGGAAGAACATTTCCCTGCCGAACGGTGCATCGTTCAACCAGGATGCGAATCCATAGAACCAGATGAACAGCCCGATCGACCCGACGATTGGCCAGCGTGCTGAATGAGGGACGTAATAGGCTGTTGTGGCACTACTCATGTCTAGGTCCTTTGCGAGCGCGCCGGCGCCCGGATAGTCATTGAATACGAAAGATCAGCTTTGTTCTGGCGAACGGAAAAACGTGTACGACAAGGTCACACGATCGATATTGGCAGGGATATCCGGATCGATCACGAACGTCAGTGGCATGTGCATCGAGCCCTTGGCCTCGAATGCCTGCCGGGTAAAACAGAAGCATTCCGTCTTGTTGAAGTACTTGGCAGCGGAGAACGGCGTGACGCTGGGCGTTGCCTGGGCAACCACCGGCGAGTTCGACAGATTCTCTGCGTAATAACTGGCGTGATACAGCGTGCCGGGCTTCACCGTCATGGTCTTGGCATCCGGCCGGAAGATCCACGATCCGCTCTGGTTGATGCTGGCCGTGAATTCGACAATGATTTCGCGATCCGCCACTGGCGCTGCCTCGGCAACCTCACTGACACTGACACGTCCTGTCTTGCCGTTGAGTCCCGTGATGTCGCAGATGATGTCATACAGCGGCACCATCAGATATCCAAAACCGAACATGGCGCAGGCCAGCAACAGCATCTTGCCAGCCACCACGCCATGAGATCGGGGCCTGGGTGCTTCTGGCACAGTCTCGCTGGCAGCCTCGCTCATGCTACCTGCCCTCTGAAGTACAGGATATAGATGATGCTGCCGGCATAGAGACACAGCGCAACCACTGCCAGGAACAGCGGCAGGCGATACCGTCGGAAGAAACCGGGGGCAGCCTTTTGCTCCCGGACGTTCGACTCTGGTGCTTGCCCTTCACTCATGACTTGAGTTGTCCGCATGTTCCTGACTCACACTTATCGAGTAACAGTGCCCGGATTGATTTCCGGAGCTGTTTCGAATGTGTGATATGGCGCAGGAGAAGCAACTGTCCATTCCAGACCACGTGCACCTTCCCAGACCTCATCGGTTGCCTTCTCACCACCCTTGACGCACTTGACGATGATGTACACGAACATCAGCTGGCTGAAACCGAAGCCGAATGCACCGATGGTCGCAATCATGTTCCAGTCCGCGAACTGCAGGCTGTAGTCAGGAATACGACGTGGCATACCCGCCAGACCGACGAAGTGCATGGGGAAGAACAAGACGTTGACAAAAATGGTAGAGATCCAGAAATGCATCTTGCCCAGCTTCTCGTCATACATGTTGCCAGTCCACTTCGGCAACCAGTAGTAAGTGGCCGCCATGAGTGAGTAGATGGCACCTGGCACCAACACGTAGTGGAAGTGAGCAACCACGAAATACGTGTCGTGATACTGGATATCGGCAGGGGTGATAGCGAGCATCAGACCTGACAGACCACCGATGGTGAACATGATCACAAAGCCGATGGCAAACAGCATGGGCGTTTCGAATGTCATGGATCCGCGCCACATGGTAGCGACCCAGTTGAAGACCTTAACGCCCGTAGGCACCGAGATCATCATGGTCGAGAACATGAAGAACAATTCCCCTG
This sequence comes from uncultured Granulosicoccus sp., assembly GCA_947499955.1. Lineage (GTDB taxonomy): Bacteria > Pseudomonadota > Gammaproteobacteria > Granulosicoccales > Granulosicoccaceae > Granulosicoccus. Next base: position 323,679 of record CANMQI010000002.1, on the reverse strand, counting down.
CCAGCGGCATGCCTGTCGTGAACATGTGGTGAGCCCACACGATGAATGACAGGAAAGCGATGGAGGCAGTTGCATACACCATGGAGTCATAACCGAACAGAGGCTTGCGCGCGAAGGTCGGAATGATGGAAGACACGATACCGAAAGCCGGCAGGATCAGGATGTACACCTCTGGATGACCGAAGAACCAGAAGATGTGCTGGAACATGACCGGATCACCACCACCGGCAGCACTGAAGAAGCTGGTGCCGAAGTAACGATCGGTGAGCAACATGGTGACCGCGCCTGCGAACACCGGGATGGTCGCAATCAGCAGGTAGGCCGTGATCAGCCAGGTCCATACGAACATGGGCATCTTCATGAACGTCATGCCAGGCGCGCGCATGTTGAAGATGGTTGCCACGATATTGATGGAACCCATGACAGACGAGATACCCATGAAATGGATAGCGAAGATCACGAAGGCAAAACTGTCACCCATCTGCAGAACCAGCGGCGGGTACAGAGTCCAGCCACCGGCCGGACCACCACTGTCCATGAACAGCGTGGACAGCATGATGACGAAGGCGAACGGCATGATCCAGAAAGACCAGTTGTTCAGACGTGGCAGAGCCATGTCCGGTGCACCGATCATCATGGGAATCATCCAGTTGGCCAGACCAACGAATGCGGGCATGACCACACCGAAGATCATGACAATCGCGTGCAGGGTCGTCATGGAGTTGAAGAACATCGGATCAACGATCTGGATGCCCGGCTGGAACAACTCCGCACGGATGACCAGTGCCATGGCGCCACCGATGAAGAACATCAGCAGTGAGAACCACAGGTAGAGCGTACCGATATCCTTGTGGTTGGTCGTGGTGACCCAACGCATCAGGCCTGGCGCAGGACCGTGATGTGCATGATCGTCATGATGATCATGCTGCTCGCCTGGCGTGTGGTGAGTGACGTCTGAAGTACTCATCAGTTGACTCCCGTGTTTGAGTTCAATTCTGGCATCGAAGCGACCTTGCTCGGCAGGGTCAAGCCATTGTCAGCCGTCATGCCGGTTCGCAGTGACTGAACCTGTGAAGGCTGCAGCGTATCGCCGGTGCCATTACCGAAGGCATTGCGCTGGTAGGTGATGACGGCTGCGATATCCGCATCGGTCAGCACTTCGGAAAAGCGTGACATCATGGTGCCTTCGACACCATTCATGACCGTACTCAGATGCTTGTCGATACTGCCGGTAGCCACGTCGCTACCTGCAATGGCCGGGAACATGCCGGGGATGCCCTGACCTTCAGCCTGATGACAGCTCATGCAGTTGGCTTGATAGACCTGCTCGCCCGCAGAAACCAGCTCTTCGTGGTTCCACTGACGCTCTGATTCATCGCCCTTGGAGGCCATGGCCAGTTGCTGATCGGCAATCCAGGCATCGTATTCGTCCTGAGGTACCGCACGTACAACGACCGGCATGAAACCATGGTCTCGTCCGCACAGCTCGGCACATTTGCCGCGATAGACACCCGGCTCTTCGATGCGCGCCCAGTTCTCGTTGATGAAGCCTGGAATCGCATCTTTCTTGATGGCCAGATCCTGAACCCACCAGGAATGAATGACATCGGCAGAGGTGTGCAGAAAACGAATTTTCTTGCCTACCGGTACAACCAGCTCGTTGTCGACTTCACGCAGGTAAACGTCTTCTTCGCCATTGAACGACTCGCCAGGGAAGGCGGTGGCCAGATCGACATCGGCACCCTGCTGTCGAGCGAGGTTATGTTCACTCTTCAACTGACTGTAGAAAGAGACGCCGCTGTCCAGGTAATCGTAGCGCCAGCGCCACTGATAACCGGTGACCTTGATGGAGAGCTCCGAATCGGTGAAATCTTCCATCTTGATGAGGACGCGAGCTGCCGGAATGGCCATGGCGATCAGGATGACCAGCGGCACGACAGTCCAGACGATTTCAACCGTAGTGCTTTCATGGAAGTCGGCAGGCTTGTGGCCTCGTGACTTGCGGTGCAGAAACATGGAAACGATCATCACGCCGAACACAGCCACACCGATGGCAACACACACGTAGAAAATGCGCATGTGCAAGGTATGAACCTCGTTACTGATTTCTGTAACGCCTTTCGGCATGTTCAACGCTCCCCAGTCAGCCCATGCCCCAAGAGGCATCATGAGCAGGACCAATGACAGAAGCGCCCAACGACTAACGTTAGACGTCATAACCATTCTCCAAGATGTATTACTGAAATTATCAACCGAATGAAACAATCAATGCAAGCTTTCGAATAGCGCTGCACCCTGACTCATCGAGCCCTGATGCCGCTACCGCGTAACTGCTGACTGCACCTGACCTTTGCCAACCAAGACTCCGACACGCGACTAACGCGCCAGAGCGGACTTCAACTCTACGTAGAGTGCTCGCTTCTCATCCTTGTTCAGACAGTTACCCAAGGCGTACCGCTCGCCATGAGCAACCACGCTCAGATGACCCACCTCGAACACGCTATCGGGAAAACTGTAAGCCAACCTGCTCCACTGGCGCGGCAAGTTTACAGTGACTTCGGGATGATTGTAGCCCCACTCGAGACGAATCGCCTCATTGTCGACCGTGATTACCTCTTTTCTGGACAATCTTTTCTGTGTCAGATAGAGGCAGACAACAATCAGTACGACTTCAGCTCCCGCAAATGGCAGGATCATCCACATCCCGAACCAGGCCATCGCAATCGCCATGCCCATACAGACGAAACCGAGTGTGGCGGCCAGGTAAAGATTCTGACGCCAGCTCATGGAGCGATTGGCCATCACGATGATTCGTAATGTCGTGCCCTTGTCATCCTGTATCTCGATCATTGGCTGACTGCTAGTTGACCACGAAGGAACTTGTCAAACACCACCTGCCCTATTGTACGGTGACAGGAGCAGGATGGTTGACTGCATGTGTTCCACTGCAACCCACACCCCGCCCGGCTATTCTTCCGGCGCACCACCCCGGGTCCTGTCCCAACTGCCACGCAGACTATCGGCCGATACCCGGTATTCGTCCCCGGTACGCCGGCCCGGCAAGGCCAGCTCCCCCTTCCAGCCATGACCTTGCACCAATTCCAATGTAACGGCAAAGCGCTCGTCATCTGCAGCGGCAGAATCCAGAGCCTGTCTCACACTGGGTGACATCAGTCCGTAACGCCTGCCATTGGCGATATTGACGGCGCCCAATTCACGCAACTCGTTCTGCAGCGCTCGAATGGATGGATAGTCGACTCGCAGGTTATCCCTGTCCAGAACCGGAGCTGCAAACCCGGAGGCCATCAGCGTATCTCCCAGGTCATGCATGTCTATCAGCCCGAAACCGTGAAGATGACTGTCAATGGTGGCCCAGGCCGCGCGATACTCAAGCAAGGTGTCAGGCCCGGCGCTGGTAAAGAAGAAGGCGCCGCCGTTCGTCAGAATTCTGGCGACCTCTTCGAACACCCGGTGAGGCGAATGACACCAGGGCAACAGCAGATTGGAGACCACCAGATCGAAACTGCCATCGGCAAACGGCAGGGCATGCGGGTCGCAGGCCAGCGTACAGGGTGTATTTGCCGGAGCCTGCAGACTGGTGCGTACCGATGTCCAGGGCCGTCGCAACCAGCGCGACCACGATTCGCCCCTCGCGACAGTCTGTCCCGGTGCCGGATCGGCGCCGACAATCTGCGCCTGCGGATAGCGTCGCTGCAATTCTTCCAGCTGGTAGCCGCTGCGACATCCCAGATCCAGCACTCTCTGCGGCTCGATGGCCAACAGATCGAGGCGCTCCCGCAGCCTCTCGCCGACCGATTCGAATACCGCCGCATGCGCATCGAATCCGGCTTCCGCCTTCTGGAAATGACGGCGCACCAGCGCCATCGGGCCCGGCTGTATCAGCGTACTCATGCGTTCTGGCTCATGAGCTGCCGGCTTGCGAAGGACACGGTGAAACCCCTTTTCTGTCTTGATTTGCCATCAGGCATTTATTCCGTCGTCACGATTCTTATATAGTGGTGCCAACTCAATCAGACACCCGCTACTTGTGTTCAGCGCAGATCTTGCCATACCCGCCCTGTTCGTGGCTGTACTTGCCTACCTTGCAGGCTCCGTATCCGCCGCCATCCTGGTCTGTCGCGCCATGGGGCTTGAAGATCCGCGCACCGCAGGGTCGGGAAATCCCGGCGCCACCAATGTGCTGCGCGTCGGCGGCAAGCTGCCCGCCATCCTGACGCTGCTCGGCGACGGGCTGAAGGGCTTTGCCCCCGTTGCGATCACCGCCAGCCTGTTCGACCACCCCGCCACCATCGCTCTGGCCGCACTGGCAGCCTTCCTTGGCCACCTCTACCCGATATTCTTCAACTTCGAAGGTGGCAAGGGCGTGGCCACGGCGCTCGGCGCCCTGCTCGGCCTGGACTTGTCAGTGGGCGCCCTGGCCTTGCTGACCTGGCTGGCCGTCAGCCTCGCCTTCAAACGTTCCTCGCTGGCAGCTCTGGTCACCTTTGCCCTGGTGCCGGTCTATCTGCTGTTCGAAGGCAATCAGACCTTCGCCGCCGGCTTCGTCGTCATCGGCGCCTTTCTCTATTACACCCACCGGGGCAACATCCAGAGACTGCTGAACGGAACCGAGCCACTTATCGGCAAACGCTGAGCGCCGCGCCAGAACGCTTGCAAGAACGCTTGCAAGAACGCTTCAGACCATCAAGGACTCGAGCGGCCAGCGAGGCTTGACGCTGACCGCCAGATCGCTGCTCTCACCACGCTGCAGACGACTGGCACCGGCCAGAGCAATCATGGCGCCATTGTCGGTACAGAATTCCAAACGTGGGTAGTACACCTGCACCCCATCCGCCACGAGCGCGTCAGCCGCCTTGCGCAGCTGGCGATTGGCACTGACGCCCCCTGAGATGACCAGTCGCGACAATCCCGTCTGACGCAGGGCTCGCTGGCTCTTGCCGATCAGCACATCCACCACCGCCTGCTCGAAACCTGCCGCCAGGTCGGCCTTGAACTGTGTCAGTTGCTCAGCGTCGACCTCATCCTTGCCGGTGAAGGCCTTGTAACGGGTTATCGCCGCTGTTTTCAAACCACTGAAACTGAAGTCCAGATCCGGTCGATCCATCATTGGCCGGGGCAAGGCGACAGCCGCCCGATCACCGGACTCGGCCAGCCTGGACAGGGCCGGTCCACCGGGGTATGACAATCCGAGCATCTTGGCCGTCTTGTCGAAGGCCTCGCCGGCGGCGTCGTCGATGGATTCTCCCAGCAACCGATAATCGCCCGGTGCCTGCACGTGAATGAGCTGCGTATGTCCACCGGATACCAGCAAACAGATGAACGGAAACTCCGGCGCCTCCGGCTCCAGCATGGGCGCCAACACATGACCTTCCAGATGATGAACACCCAGCGCTGGACATTGCAGCGCCCAGGCCAGTCCGCGAGCCATCATTGCCCCCGTCAACAGCGCGCCTGCCAGTCCCGGCCCAGCGGTATAGGCCACGCCCTCGATATCTGCCAGCTGTATACCGGCCTCCTGACAGACCTGCCGGGTCAGCGGCACCAGGCGTCTGACGTGATCGCGTGAGGCCAGTTCGGGTACTACGCCACCATAAAGCGCATGCAGATCCACCTGGCTGAACAGAGCATGGGACAACAGGCCCCGCTCGGTACAGTAGAGAGCCAGCCCCGTTTCGTCACAGGAGCTCTCGATTCCGAGAGTAATCATTCGACTTTCCGTAAAATCCGGCGAGTGTAACAGCAGCTTTTCGGCCTTCAACAGAGCACACGGGCTTTCTGAGCACTGTCGATGCGTTACTTTTTCTAAAGTTTTTTCGCTGGCGGCCGCTCAGATCCGGTTCCGGGACGGGCCAGAGACAGCTTGGGCACACGAATCTGGTATCAATCGAGACGATATCGCCAATTCGACCAGCCTGATTTTTCGTGTACCTTGAGCAATTGGACCGAAAACCGTTATACTAGAGAACTTTCCGCGATTCACCGAGTAATTCATTAATGCCTTCAGTACGCGTCAAAGAAAACGAGCCTTTCGAAATGGCACTGCGTCGCTTCAAGCGATCCTGTGAAAAAGCCGGAGTTCTCACTGAGACTCGCCGCCGTGAATTCTATGAGAAGCCCACTACCGAGCGTAAGCGCAAGGCAGCAGCGGCCGTCAAACGTCACCAGAAGAAGGTCTCCAAAGAGTCTTCACGTCGCGTTCGATTGTACTGAGCTCGTAGATCAAGACTGATGCCAACCGGGCACAGTGTGTCCCGGTTGATTGCATCTGTTTTGCTGGTAGAGTGAAGTCAGCTCTACCGCTTTTTGCAGTACCTGTAATTTAGTGTGCGTCGGCACCGCCTCAGGTTGAGTCAATCTCAACGGTTTTACCGTGCGCATCCCTTCTAGCTGTCCTTCGGATCCACGTGATGAGTGATACCCGTCAACGCGTTCTGGATGACATCAAGACTGCGATGAAAGCAGGCGACAAACCTCGCCTTGCCACGTTGCGCCTGATGTCAGCTGCCATCAAGCAAAAAGAAGTCGATGAACGCATCGAGCTTGATGAGACCGCAACCATTGCCATACTCGACAAGCTGCTGAAGCAGCGCCGCGAGTCCATCAGTCAGTATTCAGCCGCCGGTCGTGACGATCTCGTCGCTCAGGAAGAGTCTGAAGCCGCACTGATCCAGACCTACCTGCCCGAAGCCATGAGCGAGGCCGAAATCATGGCATTGATTGATGGCGCCATCGTCGAAACCGAAGCCACTTCGGTCAAGGACATGGGCAAGGTCATGGCCATTGTGAAGCCAAAAATGCAGGGCCGCGCTGACATGAGTGTCGTCAGCAAGTCGATCAAGGATCGCCTGAACGGCTGATACTGCCCCTTTTGATGCCTCAGCAGAGAAAATCCCATGAGTGACACGACATTTCAGTTTCTCGACCTGCCCAGGAAAGACCCCAAGAAGGTCAAGGCAGCGGTCCGCATCAAGAATTTCAATGAAATCTACGGACAGTTCTCCCCCGAGAAGGCAGCCGGCCAGTCGGAACGCTGCCTGTCCTGCGGCAATCCCTATTGCGAATGGAAGTGTCCTGTACACAACTACATTCCCAACTGGCTGAAACTGGTTGCTGAAGGCAATCTGTTCGAAGCCGCGGAGCTGTCACACAAGACCAACTCATTGCCCGAGATGTGTGGGCGCGTCTGCCCGCAGGATCGCCTGTGCGAAGGCGCCTGCACGCTCAACGACGGCTTCGGCGCAGTCACCATCGGCTCCATCGAGAAGTACATTACCGATGAAGCCCTCAAGCAGGGCTGGCGTCCGGATATGTCCGGTGTCGTCCCTACCGGCCAGAAAGTCGCCATCATCGGTGCCGGCCCCGCGGGCCTGGGTTGTGCCGACGTGCTGACCCGCAATGGCGTCAAGGCGGTGGTTTTCGACAAGTATTCCCAGATTGGCGGACTGCTGACCTTCGGCATCCCCCCGTTCAAGCTGGAAAAGGAAGTGGTTTTCACCCGCCAGGAAATCATGGAAGAGATGGGCGTCGAATTCGTGTTGAACACCGAAATCGGCAAGGACATCCCTTTCCAGCAATTACTCGATGAATACGATGCGGTCTTCCTGGGCATGGGTACCTACACCTCCATGCGCGGCGGTTTTGAAGGTGAAGACCTGACAAACGTCCATGAAGCCCTGCCCTTCCTGATTTCCAACGTCAACTATCAGTACGGCTGGGATGAGAACAAGGACAACTTCGTCAATCTCGACGGCAAGAAGGTCGTGGTGCTCGGTGGTGGTGATACCGCCATGGACTGCAACCGCACCTCCATTCGCCAGGGTGCCGAATCGGTCACCTGCGCCTATCGTCGAGACGAGAAGAACATGCCGGGCTCTCGCCGTGAGGTGAAGAATGCCAAGGAAGAAGGCGTACAGTTTCTGTGGAATCGTCAGCCAGTCGAACTGGTCGGCTCCGACTCCGGTGAAGTCACCGGCGTCAAGGTGGTCACGACCCGTATGGGTGCTGCTGACGATCGTGGTCGCCGCATGCCGGAAGTCGTTCCCGAGACCGAAGAAGTCATTCCGGCCGATGCCGTATTGATCGCTTTCGGTTTTCGCCCCAACCCGGCTCCGTGGTTCACTGAATTCGGCATCGATACCGACGACCGCGGGCGAGTGGTTGCCCCGGGCAACACGGCCATCATGCACCAGACCAGCAATCCGAAGGTGTTTGCCGGTGGCGACATGGTCAGAGGGTCTGACCTGGTGGTCACGGCCGTCTTTGAAGGCCGTAACGCCGCCGAAGGCATCGTGCAGTACCTCGCCACCGAGAAGGCCACTCAAAGCTCCCCCAACACCGTCACTGCCTGACGGTCATCCAGTTCAATGTAACCATGACTGCTGCTCTGCAGAACGACCTCTACCTCCGCGCCCTGAACCGCGAGGACACGGAACGCACGCCCGTCTGGGTGATGCGTCAGGCTGGTCGTTACCTGCCTGAATACCTGCGAGTGCGTCAGCAGGCAGGCGACTTCATGTCACTGTGCAGCAACCCGGAACTGGCCTGCGAAGTCACTCTGCAGCCGATTGATCGTTTCAATCTGGATGCTGCCATCCTGTTCTCCGACATCCTCACCATTCCTGATGCCATGGGACTGGGCCTGCATTTCGAAACAGGCGAAGGCCCCAAATTCTCCAACCCGGTGCGCACGCGGGCCGATGTGGAGAAATTGCCTGTACCCGACCCGACCGACAAGCTGCGTTATGTCATGGATGCTGTCAGCACCATTCGCCGCGAACTCAACGGCCGTGTTCCTCTGATCGGTTTCTCTGGCAGCCCCTGGACTCTGGCAACCTACATGGTTGAAGGCGGCGGCACCAAGGATTTTTCCAAGATCAAGGGCATGCTGTTTGCCGACCCTGCCCTGCTCCACGAGATGCTGGACAAGACGGCACAGTCGGTCATCAGCTACCTCAATGCACAGGTGGAAGCCGGTGCTCAGTCCCTGATGATTTTCGATACCTGGGGTGGCGTACTGTCACCTGCCGACTATCGCGAATTTTCCCTGCGCTACATGCAGCAGATTGTCGACGGCCTGACTCGCAAGGCCGATGGCCGCAAGGTGCCCGTCGTGCTGTTCACCAAGAACGGCGGACAATGGCTGGACATCATGGCCGACACAGGCTGTGACGGCCTGGGTGTCGACTGGACCATCGATCTGGCGGATGCCCGACGCAAGACCGGCGACCGCGTTGCCCTGCAGGGCAATCTGGATCCTTCCGCACTGTACGGCTCACCCGAGAGCATCCGTGCCAACGTCAAGCGTGTGCTCGACAGCTACGGTGAAGGTCCGGGCCATGTATTCAACCTGGGTCATGGCATCCACCAGCATGTCAATCCGGAACATCTGGGCGTGATGGTGGAAGCGGTTCGTGAGCTGAGTCAGCGCTAGAAGGTACTGATTCCCCTTGCCCGCGCCTGCTTTTCCGTATGATGCGTGTTGGCTCTGAACAGGATGGATAGCCCAATGATCCAGGACAACCCCGCTCTCATCGCGGCAATTCGGGATCGTTTTGCCCATGTAGAGAGCTGCCCCTTTCAGGGCCCGCGCATCTACCTGGAAAACGGCGGTGGCGCCCTGACACTGAAATCCGTGGTCGAGACCTCGGCGTTCTACGCGGCCATTCCTGATAACCAGGGCCGCGACAATCCGGCGGCGGCGGCGCTTTCCAGCACCATCGAGAAAGCCCGTGCTGACTTGCGGGTGTTCATGAACCCAGCCTCAGGCCAGTTCATTGTCGGCGAAACCGGCACGGAGCTGCTGTTTCGCATGATCCGCACCGCCTGCCTCAATGCGCCGAAGGGCTCCAGGGTCATTGGTAGTTCCATCGAACACCCTTCCAGTCGTAGCGCTGCAAGGCACTGGGCCAGCGCCACCGAGATGGAATACGTGAATGTGCCACATGACGATGCTTCAGGTCTTGTCACTGCCGCGGATTACGCCTCTCACATGACACCGGATGTTGCGGTAGCAACCATTCTGCACGCCTCCCCCGTCACCGGCATTGGTATGGATGTCGCTGCCATTTCCACAGCGATCCGTGCCGTGGCGCCGAGTTGCTTCATCATTGTCGACGGTATTCAGCACGCCGCGCACGGTCAGATGGACCTGGAAGCCTATGATGTCGACGGCTATGCGATTTCACCCTACAAGGTATTCTCACGCCACGGCTATGGCATCGCCTGGATCTCAGACCGACTCACCGAACTGCCGCATGAAGCCTTGAATGGCGGGCCTGTCAGTAACTGGGAATTGGGCACACGCGACACCGGTGCCTTTGCAACTATCTCCAACGTTGTCGAGTATGTTGACTGGCTGGGCGGCGAGGTCTCGGATGAGACCGGCACTCGGCAACGCATCGAGGCTGCTGGCAGAGCGATTCACGCCTATGAAACGCACTTGACCAATGCCTTGATCAACGGCACTGCGAACCTGCCCGGGCTTCGAAGCATGAATGGCGTCACCATTATCGCCGGAGCAGACAACCCCGGTCGTGAAGGCACCGTGTCTTTCGTCGTTGACGGCGTTGCGTCAACCGACATTGTCGAACGGTTGAAACAGCAGGGAATTCGCACCCACACCCGCAAGGCTGACCACTACAGCGGCAATGTACTGCTTCCACTGAACCTGCCCGATTGCATTCGTGTGTCGATGTGCCACTACAACACGACAGATGAAGTGGCCAAGACTCTGAGCGCAATCAGAGTCATCATCAGTAACAGCTCACCTGTGAGGTCTTGACCTGACTGGTCGCCTGAGAGCTTCCACAGCAACGGACAATGCTCGCCGGATGGCTATGGGTTGAACCTGGACACGCGCAATGTCAACGACACACTCCGCCCTCCTGATCTGGCTCGTACAGCCCATCACCGGACTCAACGCACCGCCAGGTTCACGACATCCTGCCTTGCATTGTTGTCAATGCTGATATTGTCAGCCCTGTCTATAATGACGTCGCTTCCTTCTTAGTAATACCCATACGATGAGCTTGAGCGTAGCGTCACACTGTCAAGAGACATTCTGGCATCGCTTGCGAACAGGTTGGACCCTTGCAGATTTCTGCCACCGAGTGCGTCGCCGTTTTCAATGATGTATTTTTCGTCCGTAAAACTTGCCCGATCGCCCATTCGGCAATCCAACCCAACCCCCTAGAACAGCTGTTCGACCTCTTCGACCTTTTCACTGCGACTCTTGTCTACGGGCGCAGCCTCACCCTCGGCCGATGCGTTGACCGCAGCAGCCCGGCGGATAGCCGCCTCGTCCGGCATATTGTCTTCCATGAACAGCTCCAGCATGGTGTTGTCGCCTGCGCCAGGTTCGCCTGTCTTGCGATCGATACGTACCGTGGTGATGCCTGCCGGTGGCGTGAACTCCTCTTCAGGGGTGCCAGTGACGACATCCGCCATGAAACTGGTCCACATCGGTAACGCTGCCACCCCGCCAGCCTCGCCCCGGCCCAACGGGTCAAGGCCATCTGACCCGATCCAGGCTGCCGCCACCACTTCCGGGTTGAAACCGACGAACCAGGCATCCAGCTGGTTGTTGGTCGTACCGGTCTTGCCTGCCAGATCGTTACGCTGCAACGCCTCACCAGCGCGACGGGCCGTGCCGCGCTGCACCACTTCGCGCATCATGCTGGTCATCAGATAAGCATTGCGTTCATCAATGACCCGCGGCGCATCCACCGTATCCAGCTGAACCTTCTTCAACTCCGGACTGGCAGCTGCACTTTCCGCCGCCGTGGCATCTTCATCCAGCAAGACCGCCAGACTCTCATCATCATCCGCATTGGCCGCACCGCTGGCCGGTTCGTCTGTGCCGGCGACATCGCTATCCGCACCCAGCTCGGAGGCCAGCGGATTGGCGAACATCGGATCACAGTCATCACAGAAAACCACCTTGGGGGTGCTGTATATGACATTACCGCGTGGGTCTTCAACGCGATCGATGAAGTGAGGAGTCACCTTGTAGCCTCCATTGGCAAAGACAGCGAAAGCTCCGCTCATCTCCATGGGCGTGACCGAGGCATTACCCAGCGCCAGCGACAGATCCGGTGGCAAGTGGCCCGGTGCGAAGCCGAACCGCTGGGCGTAATCCACCGCATAGGGGATACCGATCTCTCTCAACACCCTGACGGACACCAGATTTCTGGACTTCACCAGAGCCTCGCGCAAGCGTGTGGGGCCAAAAAAGCGTCCGCTGTAGTTCGACGGCCGCCATTCACCTTCCAGCGCACTGTCGTGAAAAACCACTGGCGCATCATTATAGATGGTGGCCGGAGTATCGCCCGCATTCAGCGCCGCCGAGTAGATGAAGGGCTTGAACGTGGAACCAGGCTGACGTCTTGCCTGTGTCGCCCGGTTGAACTTGCTGCGATAGTAGTCATAACCACCTACCAGAGCCGTGATCTCACCAGTATCGGGCGCCAGCGCAATGAAGGCGCCCTCGACATGAGGCTCCTGCACGAATCTGACCGAACCGTCGTCAAGCTGCTGCAGGGCAATCACGTCACCCACCACCAGTACGTCGGACACCTGTGTGATTTCGTCGCCTCTGGAATCGATGGCTATGCGCTTGCGTGCCCATTCGACATCCTCGAACGGCAGCACATGCTCGACACCGTTGGGCATCACGACCGTTGCGGTATTATCATCGCCCAGCGACATGACGGCAGCCGGCACCAGATCGCCCGGGTTGGACAGTTCCTCCAGAGCAGCCGACAGGGCTTCGGGGTCTGCCAGTGTTTCTTCATCGAGCTGCGTTATAGGCCCGACGTAACCATGCCGCCGCTCATAATCGTACAAGGCGGTGCGCAGCGCCTTGTTGGCGGCACGTTGCTGATCCGCACGAATGGAGGTAAAGACTCGGTAACCGGCGTTAGCCCAGTTCTTGCCAAACAGCTGTTCCACCCGCGCTCGTGCCATCTCACCAACGTAATCGGCTTCCACATCAGGCTCGGAAGAATGCAGCCGGGCGGTAACCTGTCTCGACAGGGCATCATCGTAGGTGGCCTGGTCGATCATGTTGAGCGCGACCATCCGACCCAGAACGTAGTCTCGACGAATCAGGGCTCGTTCGGGGTTGACGATGGGGTTGTAGCGCGAAGGTGCCTTGGGCAGACCAGCCAACATGGCGGATTCAGCGACTTCCAGCTCCGTGATCGGTTTGCCGTAATAGACCCGTGACGCTGCGGCAAAACCGTAGGAGCGCGTTCCCAAGTAGATCTTGTTGATGTACAGCTCGAGAATTTCGTCCTTGGCCAGCTCGCTTTCGATCTTGAAGGAGAGAAATATTTCACGAATCTTGCGATCGTAGGTGCGGTCGTTGCTCAGGAAGAAGTTACGCGCCACCTGCATGGTGATGGTACTGCCCCCCGGCCCTTTGCGACCGGTCTTGATCAGATAGAAGGCTGCTCGCGCCAATCCTTGCCAGGCCACCCCGGGATGCGTATAGAAAGTCTGGTCTTCCGCCGCAATGATGGCGTTCTTCAGACTGTCCGGAACCTCGGAGATCATCACGGGTTCCCGGCGCTTTTCCCCGTATTCGGCGATCAGGTCGCCTTCAGCCGTGAAGATGCGCAGCGGCAGCTGTAACTGCACCTCGCGCAGCTGCTGCACGTCCGGAAGGGTGGGAGCTATCGTGTAATAAAGATAACCAATTCCCATTGCGGCAAGTATTCCCAGCGACAAACCGGCAATGGCAAGCCACTTGAATATCCTGCGCAGCCACCCGCTACCGGGTTGCCGCGAACGGCGGCCGGAACGGCGGTGACTACGTCTTGAACCAGAGAATGAAGGCATTGACTAGCCGCTTCGATAAGTGATTGCCCGAATTATATCAACTGGTCAGTACACGAAAGTAAAACTTATCCGGCACTTCCGCAATCTGAGCCTCTTCAGGTAACCCATCGGATCGCACGCTGGAACACCGCCACTGGCGTGACAGGAGCTCGCTTCTGCCCGTCAGGTTGACAACGCTGCTAACAGCTACTTACGGAGAAATGTGAACCAGATCGTGAAGTTGGACGGGAAAAACCTCGACCAGCGCTAAGGGATTTCACGAAATGGGCGCTAAACCTGACATGGCACTCAAATTATCATCCAGAAACGCAGGCCTCATCGGCCTGGACATCACCGCAACTTCGGTCAAGCTGCTTGAACTGAAGCCCTCGAAAAAGGGTTTCAAGGTCATGAGCTACGCCGTAGAGCCCTTGCCGGCCAATGCGGTGAACGAAAAGAACCTGCAGGACGTCGAGGCCGTTGGCGAAGCGATTCGCCGAGCCGTTAAACGTTCCGGCTCGCGGACCAAGGCCTGTGCTGTCGCTGTGCCCAGCGCCATGGTTATCACCAAGGTCATTCAGATGCCCGACGATCTGAAGGATCACGAGATGGACGCTCAAATCCAGCTCGAGGCGGATCAATACATTCCCTATGCTCTGGAGGAGGTCAACCTCGACTTTCAGGTTCAGGGTCCATCCGAGGACGCCAACGGCATGGTTGATGTGTTACTCGCCGCCTCACGCAGCGAGAATGTCGAAGACCGGACAGCCGCTGCGGAGATTGGGGGGCTGGATGTCAAGATTGTCGATGTCGAACCCTACACGACCGAAGGTGCCTTCCAGTTGATCAAGCATCAGCTACCCCACGAAGGTCAGGACCAGACCGTCGCCATACTCGATGTCGGTGCCAGCATGACCAGCCTGTGTGTCCTGCGCGACCAGCAGCTGATCTACACCCGTGAACAACCGTTCGGCGGCAAGCAGCTGACCGAGGAAATCATGCGCCGCTACGGGCTTTCCTACGAGGATGCCGGTCGCGTCAAGCGCGTCGGTGGTTTGCCTGACAACTACGATCCGGAAGTACTGACACCGTTCAGGGATCTGATGGTGCAGCAGGCCAACCGCTTCCTGCAATTCTTTTTCTCCGCCGACAAGAACGACTATGTAGACCAGATCGTGCTCGCCGGCGGGTGTACGGGAATACCCGGAGTCGATGAATTGATCGAACAGCGAATCGGCACTCCGACCGTTATCGCCGACCCGTTCAGCCAGATGACTGTCGCCTCCGATATTCCGACTCAACGCCTCAAGGGCGATGGACCGGCAATGATGATTGCCTGCGGACTGGCCATGCGAGGAGCAGATCAATGACACGCATCAACCTTCTTCCCTGGCGCGAGACTCATCGCCTCGAGAAGAACAACGAGTTTTACGTCGTGCTGGGGTTTTGCATGGCACTGGCTGCAGGGGTCGGCTTTGCCGGATTCAAGTATGCCGAAGACAAGGTCAACTTCCAGACCAAGCGTAACGCCAGGCTCAATACCGAGATTGCTCTGCTGCAGGAGGAGCTGAAGGAGATCAAGGAGCTGGAGGAGACCAAGAACAACCTGCTGGCTCGGATGGAAATCATCCAGCAGCTGCAGGGGCAGCGACCACAGATCGTCCACACCTTTCACGAAATTGCCACTCGCCTGCCCGACGGCATCTTCCTGACTGCCATGAAGCAGCAGGGTGAAAAGCAATTGGTACTGCAAGGCCGAGCCGAATCGAATGCACGTGTCTCTGCGCTGATGCGACGCATGGATCGTAGCGAGTACTTCACCAAGCCACGCCTGGAGGTCATCGAGTCTGACAAGGACGATGGCATATCCACCTTCAAGCTCAGCGTGATTCAGGACAGGCCGAAAGCGGAACAGGAGTCTGACAATGGCATTTAGCAACACCATCGCCGAACTGCAGAATATCGATGGCGAGGACTTCAAGCGCATCGGTACCGCACCCGTCGTTCTGCGTGCCTTTCTGATCATTCTGGCTTGTGCAGCTGTTATCGGCGGCATGGCTCACCTGATGATCAAGCCGCAGTTCGACAAGCTCAAGGTAGTCGAGGCGCAGGAAATACAACTACGCCAGAAGTTCGACAGCGAACAGGCCAAGGCGGCCAACCGCACCGCCTATGTCGAACAGCTCGAAGAGATGAAGAAGACCTTCAACGTCATGCTACGGCAACTGCCCAACAAGACGGACATCGAAAGTCTGCTGGTCGACCTGTCACAAACCAGTGTCGCCAGTGGTCTTGAAGTGCAGTTCTTCAAGCCCGAAAGCGAGCTTCCACGTGAATTCTACGCCGAGTATCCGATTCGCATCAGCGTGACCGGACAGTATCACCAGTTTGGCAAATTCATCAGCGGCCTTGCAGCGCTCCCTCGCATCGTCACTCTGAGCAATATCGACATTGCCGAGCTTCAGAACAGGGGCAATTCCAGCAACGCCAATGAATCCAGCAGATTGAAGATGGATCTCATGGCGACAACGTACCGTTATATCGAGGAGGACGAATAAACCATGCAACGGTTGAAACTCATACCGCTGTTCGGTTGTCTGACCTTGCTCACCGCCTGCGGTGGTGACATGTCCGACCTCGAACAATTCATTGTCGAGACCAAACAGGCTCATCATGGCAAGGTTGACCCCTTGCCCGAATTCCCGCCCTACCAGACATTTGCCTATGATGCCCTGGATGTGCGAGACCCCTTCCGCCCGCAAACCGATCTGAATTCCTCTCCGGTTTTGGCTGAGTCGGAATACAGCGGACCGCGACCGGAAGCATCACGACGTCGCGAGCCCCTGGAGAGCTATCCGGTGGATGCTCTGAAGATGGTAGGTCTGCTGCAACAGAAGTCTCAGACCTGGGGCCTCGTCAGAGACCCGGACGGAACGATTCATCGTGTACAGCCGGGTAATTATGCCGGGCAGAACCACGGCAAGATCGTAAAAGTGACTGAAACCAAGATAGATATAGTCGAGCTGGTGGCTGATGGTCTCAGTGGCTGGGTCAATCGCGACGCTCAACTCGCGATGTCTGAAGACTAGGATGAACACGGAGAATACGTTGAAAACTCATGTCTGTGAGAAAACTCACCCACTCAGCCAGAACAGGACTCGCATGACTGTCCGAGTCGCAAGTCTGGCGCTACTGGCAGGAATTGCCTTCGCCTGCCAGCAGCTGGAAGCCGCCAGCAACTCGCTGGTCGACATCAGCCATGTGTCCCTGCCAGGCAACAAGCAACAGCTGGCACTGACGCTCAGTGGCCCTGCCGAAACGCCCAAGGCATTCACGATAGACAATCCGGCACGCATTGCCCTGGATCTGGCTGACACATCCAATGAACTTGACCAGCGCCGTATCGCCATCAGCTCCGGCCTGCTGCAGAACGTCACGACCGTGGAAGCCGGTGGCCGCACTCGAGTGGTCATCAATCTCACCGCACTGACGCCCTACTCCACATCGGTTCGCGGCAATCAGCTTCTGGTGACGCTCGATGCCGACGGCAATCCCGAGCAACAGGAACCGGCGCAGCTGGCCGCAGCCAACAGCGTTGAAGAGACCGGGCCTCTGCTGACCAGTGGGCCGATCAAGTCGCGTGTGAATACCATTGACGCGCTGGACTTCAGGCGCGGCCCGATGGGCGAAGGCCGCATCATATTCGATCTGTCGTCGGCTGGTGTCGTGACCGACATGCGCCAGGAAGGGGGTCGCCTGATTGTCGAATTTCCTGATACGCAGCTGGCAGCCAAACTGCAGAAACGCCTTGATGTGATGGACTTCGGTACGCCGGTACAGTACATCGACGCCATTGCCAACAAGCGCGGTACCAAGGTTGTCATTCAACCGGCCACCCAGGAGTTCGAGCAACTGGCTTATCAGTCGGACGACATGTTCACGGTCGAGCTCAAACCGATGAGCAAGGAAGAGATAGAAGAGAATCGCAAGGCCAAGTTCGGCTATATCGGCGAGAAGCTGTCCCTGAACTTCCAGGACATCGAGGTTCGCTCGGTACTGCAACTACTGGCTGACTTCACCGACCTGAACATCGTGGTCAGTGACTCGGTGCAGGGCAAGCTGACTCTGCGACTCAAGAACGTCCCCTGGGATCAGGCGCTGGACATCATCCTGCAGACCAAGGCACTGGGAAAGCGTCAGGCTGGCAACGTCATCATGATTGCCCCTGCCGAGGAGATCGCCAATCGCGAACGCATCGAGCTTGAAGGCATGAAGCAGAAGACCGAACTGGCGCCACTGCGCACCGAGTTCTTCCAGGCCAACTATGCCAAGGCGTCTGAATTGGCCACCCTGCTGCAGACCAAGGAAGGTGGCATGATGACAGAGCGCGGCAGCGTCACGGTCGACGAACGTACCAATACATTGCTGATCAACGACACCGTCGATCAACTGGAGAACATTCGCGCCCTGGTGCACCGACTCGATGTACCGATTCGCCAGGTACTGATCGAATCCAGAATCGTCATCGCCTCTGATGCCTTCAACAAGGACATCGGTGTGCGCTGGGGCCTGAATCGCAACACCGTCAACCCCGGTGGCAGCAGTAGCGGTAGCGGGTTTGCATTATCGGGCAACGCCAATGGCATTCAGGATCTGATCAACGGTGACACGGTTGACGATGGCCGCTTCAACGTCAATCTGCCGGGCAGCAACGCTGCCGGTACCCTGGGCGTGGCTCTGGCCAAACTGCCCTTCGGCACCTTGCTGGAACTGGAACTCTCGGCCATGCAGGCTGAAGGTACCGGCGAAGTCATCTCCAGCCCACGGGTGATCACGGCCAACCAGCATGAAGCCTATATCGAACAGGGTGTCGAGATACCGTATCTGGAAGCATCGTCCAGCGGCGCCACCTCGGTCTCCTTTCGCAAGGCGGTACTGGGACTGACAGTCACTCCGCAGATCACACCCGATGACCGCATCGTGATGGACCTGAAGGTCAACAAGGATACTGTCGGCGAGATCTTCTCCTCGGGTTCCGTACAGGTGCCGAGTATCGATACCCGCGAAATCAGCACCCAGGTTCTGGTGAACAACGGTGAGACGGTCGTACTGGGCGGTGTCTACGAACAGACCCTGCTGAACGAGGTCGACATGGTGCCTTTCTTCGGCAACCTGCCGCTGATCGGTCGACTGTTCCAGCACACGACCAGCCAGGATGACAAGTCCGAGCTGCTGGTGTTCGTGACGCCGAAGATCATCAAGGAAAACATTTCCCTGAGTTACTGATCGGCGGACTGTTTCACCGGACCGGACAAAGGCCCCTGTCGAAAGACCGGGGCCTTTTGCATTGCCGGACCGTGGGACGCCAGTCGACTCGTCAGTGTCCACCTGATAGATAGTGCCCGTCAGCCTGGTGCGGTAGCGAGCCTCCTGGGCGATGAATGTGACTTCATCCTCCTCCTGCGCAGACGCAGATGATCAGATCGGCGTTTGTTCTGTATCATGCAACGGTCCCAAACATCCTCTACGCCATGACCAGCATTTTTCTAGTCGGCCCGATGGGCTCAGGCAAGAGTACCGTTGGTCGAGCCCTGGCTCGCAAGATCGGTTATCGCTTCGTCGACAGCGATCGCGAAATCGAAGCCCGTTGTGGAGTCGATATCCCCACCATCTTCGATTACGAAGGTGAATCGGGCTTTCGCGAGCGAGAATCCCGCATCATCAATGAACTGACCCAGCTACCAGGCATTGTTCTGGCCACCGGCGGGGGTGCCGTTCTGCGACCGGAAAACAGGCAGCACCTGATGAGCCGTGGTCATGTGATATTGCTGCAGGTAGATATCAAGGAGCAGTTGCGACGCGTCGGCTTCGATGCCAACAGGCCACTGCTGCAGACAGCCGATCCGGAAGCCCGGCTCAGGGCACTCATGGAAGAGCGAGAGCCCATCTACAAGTCGGTGGCCGATGCGGAGATCTCTACCGACTCACGACGCATGTATCACGTCGTGTCTCGCATCCTCAGACACTTGAAGAAAGCCGATATCAGCCTGGACCCGACTGGCAGCAAGCCGGAACTGACCGACCAGCAGATCGGTGGCTGTGAGCCACTGCGACGTCCTGACGCCGACTAGTGGGCCGATCGGGAAACAAGGTCATACTCAGAGCCTGGCGCTTGTAGTCAACCCTGGTTGACAATGCCTTGCGCAGGGCCTCCCATGCAAGAATGACCATGGCTTGATCACGCAGCGGCTTACATTACACTAGGGGCTCTACACTTCCGCTTTGACTGTATTGGTAACCATGCAAACCGTTAATATCGATCTCGGACACCGAAGCTACCCGATCCATATCGGCACAGGCTTGCTCGATCAGCGTGGCCTGATTGCAGAACGTGTGCGCAACCGCGCCATGGTCGTCACCAATGAGACCATCGCTCCGCTGTACCTGGATCGCACGCTGGCCAGTCTGGGCAATATCCCCGCCTCCAGTGTCATTCTGCCCGACGGTGAATCCTTCAAGAATCTGAATGAACTGAATCGTATCTTCACCGCCCTGCTCGAAGAGAATTTTGATCGCAACTGCACGCTGATTGCTCTGGGCGGCGGCGTGATCGGTGACATGACAGGCTTTGCGGCTGCCAGCTATCAACGGGGCGTCGACTTTCTACAGGTGCCGACAACCCTGCTGGCACAAGTCGACTCATCGGTGGGTGGCAAGACCGGTGTCAATCATGCTCTGGGCAAGAACATGATCGGCGCCTTTCATCAGCCGGTGGCCGTCATCGCCGACATGAGCACGCTTGCCACGCTTGAAGAGCGGGAACTGCGGGCCGGACTGGCAGAGGTCATCAAGTACGGATTCATCATAGACAGCGATTTCTTCGCCTGGCTGGAAGACAACATGGACGCCCTGCTGGCACGTGACACGGATGCAACCGGTGAAGCCGTACGCCGCTCCTGCGAGATCAAGGCACGAGTGGTCGAAGCTGATGAACGTGAGCACGGTCTGCGGGCGCTGCTCAATCTGGGCCATACCTTCGGGCATGCCATCGAGGCTGCCATGGGCTATGGACGCTGGCTGCATGGCGAAGCCGTCAGTGCCGGCATCGCCATGGCGCTCGACACCTCGGTCCGCCTCGAACTGATCGATGAAGGCATTCGAGAACGCGGCCTGAAACTGCTGCAGCGTGCCGGGCTGCCCATATCCCCGCCCTCACAGATGACTCCTGACACTTTTTTGCGATACATGGCCCGCGACAAGAAAGCCAGCGGGGGGGATATCCGCCTGATTCTGCTCGACGGTATCGGTAAAGCCCATGTCAGTGCCGATTTTGACCAGAGTGCACTGCACGCCACATTGGCGCATTACGCCGGCTGATTGACCTGCAACGCCACGAAAAGTACCTTTATAGCGACTGCGGGGGTACACAAGGGGTAACGACAGGGCAATTTGCAGTCATTTACCCCAATGACATCCTGCGACCTGCCTCACGGTTATAGTAAGATCACGCATCCACAGTTCTAGTAGCCAAGCATGCCGTCACAGGACGCATTGGACATCCATCAGACAGAACAACTGTCTGACGTCACTCTATCCGCACTGCAGCTGATCCAGCAGCCGTTCGGTTCTGCTGCGTCTGACACAGAGACCTTCACCGACGACACCAGCCTTGAACAGCTGGGGGATGTCAAACAGGCACTTGTCAGTGGTGATGATCTGTTGCTGATTCTGGGTGAAGAGGGAGCCGGCAAGAGCGTGCTTCTGCATCAGCTGGGCATCAACAGCGGGCAGAGCATTCAGTGCTTCGCCGTCAAGGGCAGCCCGCGATTCAGCACACTGAACCTGTTCGCCGGCATGCTGGAAGCCTTCAAGCGCAAGCCGCCTGAGAGTCTCAAGGAAATTCTGGACGAGTTGATGCCCTGCCTGCAGACCATGGTGGCGCGCAACACGCTGAGCGCCATTGTGCTGGACGACGCCGATCAGATCAGCGAGGCCGAACTGACTCAATTGCTCAGCAGCATGCTGTACATCAACAGTCAGGAAGAAACGCTCATGCGCGTGGCACTGGCCGCGCCTCCGGAGTTCGAGGATCGCATCCCCGACCTGCTGCCAGAAGGGGCCGACCTGCCCTATTCGAGCCTGACCATCGAGGGAATGAACGGCGACAGAGCCGTCGAATACCTCTCCTTTCGTCTGCAACAGGCCGGTTACACCGGAGAGCTGCCCTTTTCAGATCAGGAGCTGGACGACATCATCGGACAATCCGGAGGATTGCCGGGCAGCCTGCATTCAGCCGCAGCCGGTGTGCTCAACCAACTGTTCGACCCGATGCTGCATCCCCCCATGGACGAACTGCAAAGCGTCAGCAAGCCACCCCTGCTGCAATCGCGTAACGCCAAATTCGCCCTCGGAGCGCTGGCGGTCTTGCTGATTGTCGGTGGTTTGACGATGTTCACACCGGATGTCGCCGATGAAGAACAACGCTACGCTGATAACACCAGTACCGCTGAACCCCTGGCGACCAGCCGCCTCGGCAGTAACAACGATAGCGATTTGACGCCAGAAGACGACATCGCACCGGATACGACTGATGTCATCACGGATGACATCGAGGAAGATACCCCGAGCCTGCGCGTTGTCGAAGAGCGCAAGGTCGTGCCGTTCACCTCGGAGGCCATCGAATCGCTGGTACCGGAAATCAGCCAGCCTTCCCGTCAGTCCACCACCGATACCGATGCGAGCGACACCACAGACAGCGCCGCCGACACGGATGCAGGGGATACGCAGACACCATCGACAGACAGCACCGTTGTCGACACGGACACTCGGCCCGCGAGCAACACCCTCCCGGCGGCAACCCAGAGCAGCAATGTCGGCAGCTCGGTCGCGACACCGGACACCACAGTCAGCGCGAACCTGCCCGCCAACACGCCATCGGACAGTCTGAGCGATGCCGATCTGTTGTCGGACACCCAACTTGCCGATGCGGTAACCGACAATACAGTGGAACCCACGCCCGACAGTAGTGACGCCAGCAGTTCGGGTAATGACCCCGTAGCGACTGGCACGTCGGTGGCGAACGTCGACGAGACACCGGATGTCGACCCAGAGATTGCCGATATTCTGGAGTCGCCTACCTGGATACTGGTTCAGGATTCGAGCAAGATCACGGTGCAGATGAGTGCTTCCCGCGATCGACCTTCCATCGAAAGCTTCCTCAAGCGCAATCGTGACGTTCTGCCCGCACCCAACTCCATCTATACCTTCCAGCGCCGCGGTGAGACCTGGTACGCCCTGCTGCATGGACTCTATTCCTCCTTCGAAGAGGCGCAGAGCGCTGTGGAACAGATGCCCGATTCAGCGGTCACGGATCAGCCGTGGATTCGCAATGTCGGGCGGGTGCAGGACGTGCTGAAGGCTCAGTAGGCACTTTTGCACCAATAAAGTGCATCATGGCTGGTGCAACGCGTCAAGTTGGCGCAGAAACCCGGCAAAAAACAGTGCAGCACAGAACTTTTCTGCTGTTGCCTGAATCTGTGTGAAATCAAGTACCGCCTGACTCGGTATAATGCCCGGCCGCCTGGTGAAATGCATCGCATGTCGCCTCGCCCCTCGTTCTGGCTTATACCGGTCGACTTATATGACGTATCTGGACAATCTGGCCGAAGACGGCCTGTATCACCCTGACTTCGAGCGCGATAACTGCGGCTTCGGCCTGATTGCGCAGATGGACGGACGCGCAAGCCATTGGCTGGTCAACACGGCCATTACCTCGCTGGCTCGCATGACCCACCGTGGCGCCATTGGCGCTGATGGCAAGACCGGTGACGGCTGTGGCCTGCTGCTGCGAAAACCGGAGAAATTCCTGCGTCAGGCAGCAAAAGATGCCGGAATCGAGCTGCGCAGCGAATTTGCCACCGGCATCGTTTTCCTGAGCCGCGATGATGAAAAGGCGGCCAAGGCCAAACAGACCCTGAGTGAGCAGTGCCAGGCGCGCGGGCTGGAAGTCAATGGTTGGCGAGTGGTGCCAACCGATCTGTCAGCCTGCGGTGAAGAAGCCCAGCGCAGCGTACCTCGCATTGAACAGATCTTCGTCTCTGCCACCGAGGAGATGGATTCGGCCGAGTTCAACCGTCACCTGTTCGTGGCTCGTCGCCGTTCGGAAATCGACTTGCGCGATATGGACACTGAATTCTATGTCTGCTCGCTGTCCAGCGATGTCATTCTCTACAAGGGGCTGGTCATGCCCGAGTATCTGGCCACCTTCTACGTCGACCTGGAAGACGAATCGCTGGAATCGTCCATTGCGGTCTTCCACCAGCGTTTCTCGACCAATACGCTGCCGCAATGGCGTCTGGCTCAGCCATTTCGCTACCTGGCCCACAATGGTGAAATCAATACCATTCAGGGCAATCGCAGTTGGGCCAATGCCCGTGCGTCCAAATTGCGTTCGCCGGTCCTGCCGGAACTCAATGAACTGCTGCCTCTGGTGAGCCAGTCCGGTTCTGACTCCATGTCGCTGGACAATATGCTCGAACTGCTGATGGCCGGTGGTATCGACATATTCCGCGCCATGCGCATGCTGATGCCGCCTGCCTGGCAGAACACCTGGGAGCTGGATTCCGATCTGCGCGCCTTCCTCGAATACAATTCCATGCACATGGAACCCTGGGATGGCCCTGCCGGTGTCGTACTCTCAGACGGCCGCTACGCCAGTTGCGTACTCGATCGCAACGGCTTGCGCCCTGCCCGCTATGTCATCAGCAAGGATCGTCACATCACACTGGCATCCGAAGTCGGTGTACATGACTACCTGCCCAGTGAAATCATCAAGAAAGGCCGCCTGAAGCCCGGCGAAATGCTGGCTGTCGACACCCAGTCAGGCCGCCTGTTGCTGCCACAGGATGTCAGTGATCTGCTCAAGCATCGCCAGCCGTACGCCAAGTGGCTGCAGAAGAACTCGCGTCACCTGCGTTCACGCCTGCGTGACGTGGCTCAGGCCACGCCAATCATGGAAGACAGCCAGCTGGCGGTCTACGAGAAGATGTTCAACGTCAGCTTTGAAGAGCGTGACCAGATTCTGCGCGTTCTGGCGGAAGGTGCCCAGGAAGCCGTTGGCTCCATGGGCGATGACACCCCATTCCCGGTCATGTCGGAACACGTGCGCCATCTGTACGACAGTTTCCGCCAGCAGTTTGCCCAGGTGACCAACCCGCCGATCGATCCCTTGCGTGAAACCATCGTCATGTCTCTCGAGACCTGCCTGGGACGCGAGAAGAACCTGTTCCGCGAAACTCACCACCATGCCAACCGCCTGCTGGTACGTTCGCCGGTACTGTCCAGCGAGAAATTCGAAACGCTGCTGGTCAT
Source organism: uncultured Granulosicoccus sp. (assembly GCA_947499955.1). Lineage (GTDB taxonomy): Bacteria > Pseudomonadota > Gammaproteobacteria > Granulosicoccales > Granulosicoccaceae > Granulosicoccus. The sequence goes on along the minus strand of CANMQI010000002.1, from coordinate 298,470 downwards.
GGACGATGAACCGGGCTATTCGCACTTCCGCATCGGTCTGCAATACGATCCCGAGCACGAATCGCTGGAAGCGGCCATTCGCCGCATCTGCGCCGAAACCATCAAGGCGGTTACCGAAGACCAGAAAGTGGTCATCGTACTCAGTGACCGCGAGCTGACCAGTGGCATGTTGCCGGTTCACGCCTTGCTGGCAACCGGTGCCGTGCACCGTGCCCTGATCGACGCTGGCTGTCGTTGTGATGCCAACATCGTGGTAGAGACCGGAACTGCCCGTGACTCTCATCAGGTAGCGGTTCTGGTCGGTTATGGCGCTACCTGCGTCTTCCCGTATCTGGCCTACGAATCCATTCACGGCATGGCTCGTCGTGGCGAAGTGTCTGCCAACGACGTGCCACAGCTGGAACAGAACTATCGCAAGGGCATCAACAAGGGCCTGATGAAGATCCTGTCGAAGATGGGTATCTCGACCATCTCCAGCTACCGTGGCGCCAAGCTCTATGAGATTGTCGGGCTGCATTCAAGCGTGGTCGGGCTGTGCTTCGCCGGCACCACCAGCCGTATAGAAGGCATGGACTTCAACGACCTGGAAGAAGATGCCAAGGTACTGGCCAAGGCCGCTTTCAACCCACAGGTGGGTGTGACCCAGGGCGGCTTGCTCAAGTATATCCACGGTGGCGAATACCACGCCTACAACCCGGATGTTGTCCAGCAGCTGCAAGCCGCGGTTACCAGCGGCGAGTACGACGATTACACCGTCTATCAGAAGACCGTGGATGAGCGACGTCCTGCCATGCTGCGCGACCTGCTCGACCTGAAACCCAAGGGTCAGTCCATTCCGGTGGAAGCCGTGGAATCGGTCGAATCCATCCTGTCACGCTTCGATTCTGCCGGCATGTCGCTGGGCGCTCTGTCACCAGAGGCTCATGAAACACTGGCCGAGGCCATGAACCGGCTGGGTGGCCGCTCCAACTCCGGTGAAGGTGGCGAGGACAAGGCGCGCTACGGCACGCTGAAGATGTCCAAGATCAAGCAGATTGCCTCGGGCCGATTCGGTGTCACACCGCATTATCTGGTCAATGCCGAAGTCCTGCAGATCAAGATCGCTCAGGGCGCCAAGCCTGGCGAAGGTGGTCAGCTGCCCGGTCACAAGGTCAACGAGATGATTGCCCGTCTGCGGCACAGTAACCCCGGTGTTGCCCTGATTTCACCACCGCCACATCACGACATCTACTCCATCGAGGATCTGGCACAGCTGATCTTCGACCTGAAGCAGGTCAATCCGGAAGCCCTGGTGTCGGTCAAGCTGGTTGCCGAAGCCGGTGTCGGTACCATTGCCGCCGGTGTGGCCAAGGCCTACGCCGATCTGATCACCATTTCCGGCTACGACGGCGGTACCGGCGCCTCGCCACTGACCAGCGTCAAGTACGCAGGTTCTCCGTGGGAACTGGGCATGTCGGAAACCCACCAGGTACTGCGAGCCAACAATCTGCGTGACAAGGTACGGGTACAGACTGATGGTGGCCTGAAGACCGGCCTGGATGTCATCAAGGCGGCCATCATGGGCGCCGAAAGCTTCGGTTTTGGTACCGGCCCCATGATTGCGATGGGCTGCAAGTACCTGCGTATCTGTCACCTGAACAACTGCGCGACCGGTGTAGCCACTCAGCACAAGGTACTGCGCATGCGTCATTTCCACGGCAACGTGGAAAAGGTGATGAACTACATGCGTTTCGTGGCCGAGGATGTCCGTCGTCATCTGGCCTACCTGGGTGTGCGTAACCTGTCCGATATCATTGGTCATCCAGAGTTTCTGACCCCTGCAGTCGGGCAGACACCCAGACAGAAGCGACTCGATCTGACGCCGCTTCTGTCCACGGGTGGCATTCCTGATGATGCGCCGCGCTTCTGCATGGTGGAACGCAATGTGCCGCATGACAAGGGCTTGCTGGCCGAACAGATGGTGTCCGACTGCAAGACGGCCATCCGCAAGCAGTCCGGCGGTGATTTCCACTACCCCATCAAGAACATCAACCGCTCCATCGGCGCCAGATTGTCCGGCGAGATTGCCAAGATCCATGGCGACTCGGGCATGAGTGCCAATCCGATCAACATCCACTGCACCGGTACTGCCGGTCAGTCCTTCGGTGTCTGGAATGCCGGTGGCCTGAACCTGTATCTGGATGGTGATGCCAACGATTACGTCGGCAAGGGCATGGCCGGTGGCAAGATCGTCATTCGTCCGCCTGCCGATGCACGCTTCACGGGTCGTGATTCCACTATCGTGGGCAATACCTGTCTGTATGGCGCCACTGGCGGCAAGATGTACGCGGCGGGTCTGGGCGGTGAACGATTCGCGGTTCGCAACAGCGGCGCCATCGCCGTGGTCGAGGGCATCGGTGATCACGGTTGTGAATACATGACCGGCGGTTGCGTGGTGGTACTGGGCGAGACCGGGGTCAACTTCGGTGCCGGCATGACCGGTGGTCTGGGCTTTGTCTTCGATCGCCACAATGTCTTCGTGGATCGTTACAACCACGAACTCATCGACATCCATCGCCTGCATTCCGAGTCCATGGAACGTTACCGTAACTACCTGCAGACCCTGATCGAAGATCATGTGGCAGAAACCCACAGTAGCCTGGGTCAGCAGATGGTGGATGACTTCTACTCGCTGGCATCGCGCTTCTGGATGGTCAAGCCCAAGGCGGCAGAGCTCAGCGAGTTGCTGGCAACGCTCGGACACGCAGCCTGATATCGTCTGAAAACCTGCACGCATCACAGGCATACGCCTGTGGTGCATGCAGTTCACACAAGCACCTCTCTCATCCTCGTCGCTTCGACCTGGAAGGCGTATAGTTCTGCCAATGGCCGGGCAGATACCACAACATTTCATTGACGATCTACTTGCAAAGGTGGATATCGTCGACGTGATCGACAAACGCGTCACGCTGAAGAAAAGCGGCAGCAATTACAGCGCCTGCTGCCCTTTCCACAACGAAAAGACCCCCTCCTTCACCGTCAGTCAGACCAAGCAGTTCTATCACTGCTTCGGCTGCAGCGCCAACGGCAATGCCATCGGCTTTCTGATGGAATACGAAGGCATGCATTTCGTCGATGCCATCGAATCGCTGGCCGACAGTGTTGGTCTGGAAGTGCCGCGCAATGCGCAGGCCAAGCAGGTTCGTGACGACAGCAAGCCCCTTTACACCCTCATGGAGTCCATTGCGGCCTGGTATCAGTCGGAGTTGCGCAAGTCTCCCGAGGCCATCGACTACCTCAAGGCGCGGGGCCTGAGCGGCGAGACAGCCAAGCGCTTCTGCATCGGCTATGTGCCTGACGGCTGGGACGGCCTGCTGACCCATTTCCCCGGGGAAGAGGCAGCCATGATCAAGACCGGCATGCTCATCCAGGGTGATGGCGGCAAACGCCCCTACCAGCGCTTTCGCAAGCGCATCATGTTTCCCATTCGCGACCGGCGGGGACGCGTCATCGGCTTTGGCGGAAGGGTGCTGGACAATCAGGAACCGAAATACCTGAATTCCCCCGAGACGCCCCTGTTTCACAAGGGCAGCGAGCTCTATGGCCTGTACGAGGCACGCAAATCTGCCCAGGATGCGGCAGCGGCCATCGTGGTGGAAGGTTACATGGACGTTGTGGCGCTTGCCCAGCACGGGATCGACAACGCCGTGGCGACACTCGGCACCGCCGCCAATCAACAACATTCCGAAGCCCTGTTTCGGGTGGTGCCCAACATCATCTTCTGCTTCGACGGTGACCGCGCCGGACGCGCTGCTGCCTGGCGAGCCCTCACGGCAACCCTGCCCTGTCTGCAGGACGGCCACGATGCACATTTCCTGTTCCTGCCCGATGGCGAAGATCCGGATTCCGTGGTGAAGGCTGGCGGCGCCGCCGGATTCCGGGACCTGATGAGCACCCGTATTCCCATCATCGACTATCTCTATCAGCATCTTGCCAGTGAGCTGGACATGACCAGTATCGGTGGCAAGGCGACGCTGGCGGAAAAGGCCAAGCCATTGCTGGCATCGATTCCCACGGGCGTATACAAGCAGCTGGCGCTGCAACGTCTGGAAGCCCTGATCGGCCTGTCACTGGGCAGCAAACCAGCCGCTCCCCAGCCGGCAGCCCCCCAGCGCCCTGCCAGCCCGTCCCGCGCACCGAGTGGCAAGGACAGCGGCCTGACCCCGATGAGTCGTGCGGTGCTGTTGTGCCTGCAGTTTCCTCAGGTGGTCAGTACCGTGCCGGCTGATGACTTCGACATCAATCCGCAATTGCCCGGTGCCGACGTTCTGCTCAAACTGATCGGTTATTGTGACAGCGACCCGCAGATGTCAACGGCACGACTGCTCGAACGTTTTCGTGACGGCAGAAGCCACGACTATCTGATCAAACTGGCTACCAAACCCTATTACCCCGATGGCAGGGATATCGACAGCGAAGGTGCCGTCAGCGAATTTGCACATTGCATCAGCCGACTGCGTGAACGCAGCCGCCAGAGATTGGCCGACAAGGTCGAGCTATCGGCACGCACCGGCCTACTCGGACTCAGACGTCGCTGATGAAGAAAAGTACACGCGCCGCCCGGACTGCCCGCTTTCACCACGAAGGCGAGCTGCAGGGCAATACACAACTCACCCTGAGCAAGGCTGCCAGCCACCACCTGGTGACCGTTCTGCGGACTCGCCAGGGTGATGTCATCGAGCTGTTCAACGGTGATGGCTGCAACTATCGGGCAACGGTTGTCGATACCGGTCAGCGAGCCCCCGGCAAGTGTGCCGTGCTGCAATTGCAGGATGCCCGGCCAGCCGATTCCGAGTCGCCGGTACGCATCACGCTACTGCAGGGGATTTCACGCGGAGACCGCATGGATACGAGCGTTCGCCAGTCGGTGGAACTCGGTGTCGATCATGTACAACCGCTTTATACCCGTCAGGCGGCCAAGGCACTGGACGAGAAGCGCACGGCAAAGAAAGTCGAGCACTGGCAAGCCATTCTGGTCAGCGCCTGCGAGCAGAGTGGTCGTGCACGTCTGGCGACTCTGGCACCACCCACCAGTCTTGAGCAATGGCTGAACGATCTGTCACACGGTGAGGATACACTCCTGCCTGAGCACACCTTCGTTCTCGACCCGACGGCGACGGAGTCACTGGTGTCACACTTGCATGAAATGAAAAGTGAGGCAGCGACAGCGGGCCAGGCTGATTCAAGCAAGCCGCTGCACGATATCGGTCTGATCATCGGTCCCGAGAGCGGACTGGACGCCGACGAGATCGAACGGGCCGTGGATGCCGGCGTCAAGCCTGTCACCATCGGCCCCCGAATACTGCGTACGGAGACGGCAGGTCCTGCCTGTATAACCATGGTACAGGCAGTGCTCGGCGACCTGGTGTAAGGTTGATGGCGCAATTCCCAGTCGAAAAGAACACAGCGATGCAGACAGTCAGGAAACTCTCCATGCCACGTTATTCCCTGATAGTGGCTCTGCTCTGTCTGTCTGTGCTGCTGGCGACAGGCTGTCAGTCCATCCCCACCAGCAAACCATTGCCGCCGAAGGTCGAGATCGAATCCATCCGAGCGGTCAAGATGAGTCTGACCAAACAGCAGCTCGCCTTCAAGCTCAAGGTCAGCAATCCGAACGATTACGATCTGCCACTGCAATACCTGAACTTCGTGGCAGCACTCGATGGCAAGGAGCTGGCCCAGGGCGTCAGCAATGAACGTGTCAACTTGCCCTCACACAAGGATGCCACCATCGAGATCATGGTCAATACACGCATCAACAAACTGCTGGGCCAGCTGCTGCTGGCAACAGACAAGAATGAAAGAGAGATCGCCTACGACGTCAAGGGATTCGTCAAGCTGTCCAATTGGCCTACACGCATACCCTTCAATGTCGATGGCCTTGTCGACAATCCCGCCTTGCAATGAGTGATTCGGACGATGGCCAGCTGCTGGAGTTTGCCCGGCAACACCCACGCCTGTTCGTACTGACGGGCGCTGGCTGCAGCACCTCCTCGGGCCTGGGTGATTATCGTGATACACGCGGACAGTGGAAACGCCGCCAGCCTATCACCGGGCAGGTGTTCATCGCTGATGAGGCCGCTCGCAAACGCTACTGGGCAAGAAGCTTTGTCGGCTGGCCGGGGTTCAGTCGTGCCCTTCCCGGCCTGGCTCATCATGCACTGGCCGCCATGCAGCAGGCGGACAGGCTGACGCTACTGGTCACCCAGAATGTCGACCGACTACACCAGAAAGCGGGACATGAGGATGTTGTGGATTTACACGGCGTGTTGGCCACCGTCAGCTGTATTCAGTGCGCCCATTCGCTGAGCCGTGATGATTACCAGATCGAACTGCTGGCACACAATGCCTGGCTGGCATCGCTGACCGCGGCTCATGCCCCGGATGGAGATGCCGATCTGGAACCGGATGACCTGCACCAGATGCACGTGCCACCCTGTCCGCAATGTGGCGGACTGATGAAGCCGGATGTCGTGTTCTTCGGGGAAAACGTTCCTCGGGCACTGGTTGAACGTGCCATGAACGCCCTGGCCTCGGCCGATGCCCTGCTGGTCGCCGGTTCTTCCCTGATGGTGTATTCCGGCTTTCGCTTCTGCCGTGCGGCTCAGAACAACGGCCAGCCCATCGTTCTGATCAACGACGGACTGACGCGTGCTGACTCGCTGGCCACCCTGAAGATCGGTGGTGATTGCGGGCAGCGCCTGCAGACTATGGCCGAGCAGCTGTTACATTCTTGATCTGAAAGCGCTCGACCAGGGCCGCCAGCTCGACCGCCATTCTCTCCAGATCTTCAGAGAACGCTTGTACCTGATTGACGCCGGACAGAGTACTGCGACTGCCCTGGATGACCAGTTCGGATGTCCGGGAAATTTCCTGATTACCACTGGCCGCATCGTTGGAGTCATGGCTGATGCGTGAGGTGATTTCGCTTTGCTCCTGCACCGCTCTGGCGATCGTATTCTGATAATCGCTGATGGTTTCAATGATGGTTCGTATGTCCCCAATGGCACGTGCGGCACTATCACTATCGCTCTGAATGGCTGTGACCTTCGAGGCAATCTCTTCGGTGGCCTTGGCCGTCTCCTTCGCCAGCTCCTTGACCTCATTGGCAACGACCGCGAAGCCCTTTCCCGACTCACCTGCGCGTGCTGCCTCAATGGTGGCATTGAGTGCCAGCAGGTTCGTCTGTTCGGCAATCGAGGTGATGACCTTGACAACATTGCCAATGTCGCCGCTGGAAACCGTCAGATTACGCACCTGTACATCGGTACTCTGTGCGAGCTTCACAGCCTCACCGGCCACATTGACCGCTTCCGAAACATTCTTTGATATTTCCTGAACCGAATTGTTCAACTCACCCGTGGCCCCAACCACGTTGTCCACGTTATGCATGACCCGCCGAGCTGCATCGGTGGCAACGCTGGCCTGGTTGGCTGCCTCTTCTGCCGTACTGCTCAACTCGTCATTGGTATTCCTCAGCTTGCCGGAGGAGGCGGAAAGAACAGCAGCGCCCTGCTTGGTCTTGCTGATGATATCTGTCAGCTGAGCCACCGTCTTATTAGCATCCTGCTTGAGGCGATCATAGGCTCCCATGTATTCCGTGCTGACGGTTTCGGTCAGGTTACCGGCGGCCAGTGCACCAAAGACACGCTGCATGTCGCCGATAACCTGTTCATTGGTCTGCATGACCTGGTTCATACCGGCCACGAGTCTGGCGAAGCTGCCATCGATTCCACGATCGTCGATGCGTCGGCTCAAATCTCCGCGAACCGCTGCCTCGACCAGCTCCTGTACCTTCTTCTCGTTGGTAATCTCATCGGTTCTGTCGAACCATTCGGTAATGGTTCCCAGACGTTCTCCTTTTTCATCAAACACCGGGTTGACGACCTGACGGATTGTCAGGCCACCGAACTGCGTGTTGACGACATGTTTTTCACGCAGAGAGTTGATGATGTTTCGACTCTTGACCGGATCAGCATGGAACATGTCGACGCTGTTTCCAATGATTTCGCTGGCCCGAAAGTTCGGGTATTTCTTGCGCACCTCGGGTTCAGCATCGACAAACAGCGTTTGCGCGGCCTTGTTCATGTAGATGATGTCACCGCTCCCCTCGGCCACCAAGACCGAAGCGGACGCGTTATCAAGCGCCAGTTTCAGGCGCAGTGTTTTCGCGGCAGTTTCCGCCCTTTCAATGTTCAGCTCGCGCAGGTTCGACTGCATATGATGGATGGCGCTGTAGATTCCGGTGTCCAATCCGCTCTCTGGCAACTCCTCCGAAAGATCACCTTCTGCTATGCGATTCACGATAGTCAGGATTTGATCCGGCTCTCCGCCTACCTTGCTTCTGACGCTGCGAAAGGTCGCCAGCAAACCCAGCATCAGAAACAACAGCATTATCAGCATGACAATGGACACCAGGGAGGTAAAGCTGTCTATGGCAATCAGGTGATTTTCAATATCGGCTTCGGTAGCTGCTATCTGCTCAGACACTTGTACCTGAAGCTCCGCCAGGGCCAACGCCGGAGCATCATCGCTCAACCCCGTTGACTGTTCATGCGAGTCATGCGCATGTAACAGGGAATGATCACTCTCAACCGGATGATCTTTCTCCAGCGAGGCGATGGCAGCGCTGTATTGCGCAAGGACCGAACGAATGACTTCAAGAGCAGACGATTCTGCCTGCAGCACCGGCATTTCAGCGTAGGACGACAGAGCACTTTGGGTATTCTCTATCGCTTCCTCCAAATTATGCAGAAATTCATCATCATCTGCATGCAGTATCACTTCTTCGAAGACATGGGACATGGGTTCGCCCCCCAGCTCACGCCACATGATATTGAGCAGATCACTCTTGTACGAAGGACCTGTCTTGTATTGTTTCCAACCTTGTAGAGACTTGTTCGATTGAGCGTATATGTAGAAATTCGACGATACGACAACAGCACCGACAGTTACCAGACCAGCGCACAGCAACAACCCGATGCACCTGAACGAAAGCGTTTTCAAATTAATCATCTTTGCAACCCGTCGAAACTACCTTGAAGCAACCAGTCCCTGTTGTTTGTATGTGTGAGAACCAGATTCCCGAGCATGGCGTGATCCATCATCAAATCCAGTGATACTGATGTGGATCGAGGGCCGTGACTATCAATCTATGCGGAAGCGCTCGACCAGTTCGGCAAGCTCGACAGCCATTCTTGCAAGCTCGTCAGTCGAGGTCTGCACCTGATTGACGCCGGACAAGGTACTCCGGCTACCTTGTATGACAAGCTCGGAGGTCCGTGTTATCTCCTGATTGCCGCTTGCGGCATCACTCGAGTTCATACTGATACGCGAGGTGATTTCGCTCTGATTCTGCACCGCCCTGGCAATCGTGTTCTGATATTGACTGATGGTTTCGATAATGGTGCGAATATCACCGATGGCACGCGCTGCACTATCGCTATCACTTTGAATCGCGGTGATTCTGGACGCAATTTCCTCGGTCGCCTTGGCCGTCTCTTTCGCCAGCTCCTTGACCTCATTGGCGACAACCGCAAAGCCTTTGCCGGATTCCCCAGCACGTGCCGCTTCTATGGTTGCGTTGAGTGCCAGTAGGTTGGTCTGCTCGGCAATGGATGTGATGACCTTGATGACATTACCGATATCGCCGCTGGACACGGTGAGGTTACGCACCTGCGCATCAGTACTCTGAGCAAGTTTCACCGCTTCTACCGCAACGTTCACAGCCTCGGAGACATTCTTGGATATCTCCTGAACCGAACCATTCAATTCGCTTGTTGCACCCACGACACTGTCAACGTTGAGCATGACCTTGCGGGCCGCATCGGTCGCCACATTCGCGTGGTTGGCTGCATCCTCTGCCGTACTGCTCAGTTCATCGTTGGTACGTTTGAGTTTACCCGATGACTCCGAGAGTACAGCCGCACCGCGTTTGGTCTTGCTGATGATGTCTGTCAGCTGTGCAACAGTCTGGTTGGCATCACGCTTCAAGCGCTCATAGGCCCCCATGTATTCGTTGCTGACTGTCTCGGTCAAGTCACCTGCTGCCAGAGCGCCGAATACCCGCTGCATATCACTGATGACCTGTTCATTGGTTTGCATCAGCTGATTCATACCTGCCGCCAATTTGCCGAAACTGCCTTCGATTCCCTTTTCGTCGATGCGGCGACTCAGGTCTCCCACCACCGCAGCCTCGACCAGATCCTGCACCATTCTTTCGTTACTCAGCTCTTCTGTTTTATCGAACCATTCCGTGATGGACCCCAGTCGCTTGCCCTCTTCATCGAAGACGGGATTCACGACCAGCCTGATAGTCAAAGCTCCTATCGTCGCATTCACCACATGCTTGTCAGACAGTCCATCAATGACAGCGCGATTCTGCAGCGGATCTGCGTGAAATATATCGATGTTGCTACCCAGAAGTGTGCTCGCATCGAAGCTCGGCAGCACAGTTCGAATCTCTGGTTCTGCTGCCGTGAAAAACGTCTGGGCAGCCTTGTTGACATAAATGATGTTTGATTTTTCATCTGCCACCATGACGGCGGCTGAGGCGTTGTCCAGGGCGAGTTTCAGTCGCAGCGTCTTTGCAGCATTGGTCGTATTCTCAGCGGTCAGGTTGCGCAGGTTCAACTGCATTCTGCAGACGGCATCATAGATTCCATCGCCTCGTTCATTGACCTGTAACTGTTCTAACAGGTCACCCTCGGCAATTCTGTTGACTATATCCAGTATACGTTCGGGCTCACCGCCGACCTTGTTACGCGCTCTGCGAAACGCCCATATCAGGCTCAGAGTCAGGGCCAGCAACAGTGCCAGTATGAGCATGGTGCTGATGCTGGTGCTCTTGTCGATACTATCAAGCTGAGCGGCGATGAACTCTTGAGTACTATCAACATCGCTTTTCAGCTCGCCACGAAGCACGTCAAGCGCAACATAGATCGGGGAATCGTCGAGCTGCCTATCGAGAAGCTGCTCCCGCATTCGCGCCTCGTCCATTCTCATACCGTGCGTTGCCATTACCGCGTCGCTGTATAGGCTGACAGTCCGGCCTATTGCATCCAGCGCCTTGCGCTCGGAATCAATTAGAGGTAGCTCTCGATATTCGGACAGGACGTGTTGGATTTCCTTTGCACTTTCGGTGATCATGTGCCAGTGCATTGGAGGCATCTGCATCAGAAACTCGTCGATGCCGTGGCTCAGGGTGCCTGCACCCAATTCAATCCGCAGCGAACTCAGCAGATCGCTCTTGCGTTTCGGCCCATCGATGTACCCGTGCCAGTTAAGGGAGGAATCGACCGCTTGCGAGTGGATGTAGGCATTGGACGTTACGATCAGGGCCCCGGCAACAATCATCCCTGCACTCAACAGCAGCCCTATGGACTTGAAAGACAGATCACTGATCAATTTCATCTCGATACCGAATTATCCAGACAGGCTAGCCCTACACCCAAATGGCGTTTCCCGTATGAAGCACCGCGTACCAAGATGATCGGCCACAGTAGGATTACCTTTAGCGTTACATCACTGTCTGGCACGGCAGCTGACGCTGCCCTCTCACCTCAGAACGCTATTGGCGCCCGCCGAAACGCCCAGCCACCGCCATTGCATCGAAATACTGCAGTGATCTGTACACGGAGCCATATCCTGTAGCCACACAAGGCCAATCGCTCCTTTGCCTGGCTTCATGATGCATTGTCCTGTACGAGGGGATTACTCCAGATTTCGTAGAAGACAATCCACACTGCCCGCCTTGAACTGCTGACAAAGCTCGTTGGCCGCATCCTGACTTCGGCCCGGACCTACCAGCAGGCGTGTCATGTCCTGATACGGCTCGTATCGCGGAGTCTTGCCATCGAAGGCCTGCAGGCTCTGCTTGACCCGATCCCAGTATTCCTCGGCCAGGTTGGGGGAGCCGTAGGCGCCGAGTTGTACGAACCAGTTGCCTTCGTCGATGGGCAGCTCCTCTGGACTTTCCACTTCGAGTGCATCGGCTTCCTCCGGCACTTCAGATACCTCGGGGGCCTCAGGGGCCTCGGCCTCGGGCATTGCGCTGGAAAGAATCGGCAGATCGGACATGGGGTTGAGTCGCTGCATGGCGTCCTCAGCTTTCGCAAAGGAACCCAACGCTATTGTTTTCGCTTCAGCTTCACGCAGGGTAAAGTCAAGCCCTCTGATAACTTCATTACTGCTGAGCACGGTCACATCACCTGGCTGATCGAGCAAGCGTTTCCCGAGAGGGTCGTCCAGAGTTACCTGATAGACACCCGGCTCTATTCCTTCGAATAGATAAAAACCGTCGAATGCCGTACGTCTTTGAGCGACGACATCACCGTCAGGTGTTTTCAGCAAGACCAGCGCCCGGCTCACCGGTTTGTCATCACTGCCATTATCAATGACTACATGACCTTCCAGTTCTACAGTACGACTAATCGGAAATTCCACGGTTGCATAACTTCCTGGTCGTGGAATGAGGGATACACCCGGGTTCCTGGATCTCATCTCACCGTCTGCAAGCGTGGATTCATCAATCTCGATATCAATCTGGCGATGGGCAGGCATCCGGGATAGATACGCCATCCCATTCTTGTCAGTGATTGCCTTTCGCCACACCTGGACGCCAGAGATACCCACCCCCTCATAGGGCTCTCCCTCGGCACCATCTGCATCCTCGAAAACCCGTACTTCCACATTCCCCGTATCAACGGATGCGCGGCTATCCAGCCTCGGCCTTATTGTCCCGGGCTGATGCACCAGATTTGAGGATAAAGTAATCAGCCCCCCCCAACGCTCATTGCTGTCGTAGCTGACACTGGCATTTATCGCAAACTGATCAAGTTGCCAGTTGATGCCGCCGCCATAGTAGGTGGTATCCGTAGTCGGACGACGTCTGATATTGAGATCCAGGCTCAGGTCTCTTTCAATCCGTAGACTACTATCTGCACTCAATTCCAACAGCTCGGTATCCGGCTTGAAACCATAGTTGGCTGACAAACGGAAAGTCCAAGGCCTGATAGTGGTATAGAAGCTGGACTGACCACCTGTTTGTGATTCATTCGTGAAACTACCATCGAAGCGCGCTTCCACAGAACTATGCCAAAGCGAGGAGGAGAATCTTCCGGAGCCAATCAAGGACATCGTCGTCCCGATAACTGCATCGAACGAGCTGCTATCTTCCTGCTCTGTGGTGTTGACATCCAGCTTCACCGGAATGCCAAAGACAGGCGATGTGATACCCACATTACTCCGCCACTTTTGTGCAGAGCTGACTAGCGCAGGCTCGTCAAAGAACCGGGTGTAGCCCAGATTCATACGGGTGTCGCCGAGCTGAGTACTCAGAAACGTACTAACCGAATTCTGAGAGAAAGGAACATTGACATAGCTGATACTGCTGTAAAACCGGGAAGTACTCAACCCAATACTGGCACTGCTGGAGGATAGCCTTTCACCTTCTTTCTCGACACTGCTGAAGCCCGCTCCAATCGTCAGATTACGCGACAGGCCAAGGTTCGCACCGCCCGTATAAATCCCACTACCCTGGTCTTCCCCGTCATCCATGTCATTTACACCAAAAACGGTGCGTCCATTCTGCACCGCGGCCAATTCGTAGCTGACGCGCCCGGGCTCGAGCATACCTACCCCGAGGAAATGAAACTCCTCGCGAGACTCGATCTCACCATGAGGCCCGAAGAATCTGAGTTCAAAGTGGTTCTCACCAAACTGTAGTGGCACGTCCTCAAACAGATACCGCCCGTCCTGCCCCGTCGTCTGTATCAAGATCAACTGATCATTCTGGTAAAGCTCTACATCCCAGTCTGGCAGTTGGCTGCCCTCGATGCTGACGGACTCATTATCAAAGCGATCTCCTGCTTCTCCGCGCCCACCATCACCGCGCAACAGAACGCCAAGAAACCCTCCAGCGTCCACATCACCAACCTCGAAATGATTCAAGCCTACAGGGCCATCAAACGCCGTTCGTTCCAGTTTCAAGCGAGCCCCCGTCAATGACTCACCGGACTGCCCCGCAAGTGAGAGTGTTGATGTCATCCAACCGAGATCTCCCCGAGACAGCGTGGCATAGTTGGTTCCATATATTGCCTCGCTGTCAGCCGTTTGACGTACGGTGGAGTAGCCTAGTCGGAGCTTTGTAGTGTGGGGACCGAAGAATTGATAAGGGGTATCTTGCAGGGGGTATTGCGGTTCCTTGTAACCGGAGGAAGTGCCGGTAAAGGTACGTTCACGGCGTCTGGAGCGCTTCTGTATAGGAAGTAGCTCCAACGCCTCTACATCCAGATACAACTCGCGAACAACCGCGGAGAGGCGTAAAGGAAACCACTCCTCTAAAGCAGCTGTCTCGGCATAGAGCCCACCTTGAAATATCACCGCTGCGCCGTCGGTAAGCGGCAACTGACGGCTGTCGCTGATCACTGTAGCGCGATTCAAGTCGAGGGAAAAAGTACGATCCTCTGAGATATACCAACCGCTGGCCAGGCCTTGCTCAGCATCGACTTCGATAGAAAGCCCCAGACCATTTGCCAGTTCGTCGAGCGATAGTAGAAAATCCTCCCCGCGCTGGTAACCCAGTACATCCTGACCTATACGCTCCCCATCAAGGCGTAAATCCAGCAGCAATTCATTCTCAAGCTGTAGCTCTGCTGGTGCTGACAGGACTTGCGAACCGAAGGCAAAACAGAAAAGGACTAATAAGAGTCGCCAACCATAAATGAAATCGCCATTGGCAAACATATCTTTTCCTGAATAACTCTGATTTTGCCTCGGCTTTAGCCAAAGCTCTCGTTATGGTCAGCAAAGATGAGGCCCACCCAACCCATAGGGGGTGTTACGCAGAGGTATCACAACCTCTGGTAGCGGGACAAATCATCAAGACCGAATCGACTACGATCGAATTGACAACGGGTTCGTAGTGACAATGTGATAGCCATGTTGATGCTGGTAACACAGAAATGCGATGCAGCTTGGGCAACAAGCTTTCACACTCGAGAACGGCGGCAAGAGAAATTCAGCCTCTGATAATACAGCTTGCCCCGAAGGTGCATGAATCGATTAACCCCCTGGCGCGTATTCACTTTGAGAGCGGCCGTTTCCGTTCGGTTGGACTGATTGTCACAAGCCCTGACCGCGGGTTCAAGCTGCCTGATGTCGACACGATCCCGATCATCGACATACCTGCAGGCTGCTAGCCAGATTGCATTCTGGTCAAATCGATACGCTTGAATGGGTTGTACTCTGCTCTCTCAGTTTCAATCAGGCAAACCATTCCGGCAAACGCCATGACATGGCCTCAACAGTTTCAGCCCTCGGGAGGATGACGGAACCCGGCTATCGAAGACTCAGTTTCCCAAGCGTACAAAGTCAGCTAGAGATATTTTCTACGCCTGCTCGATCGGGAACAAGTCTTCGGTTGGCTTGCAGCACTTCCTTGAGAAGCTATTGCCGCAACTCGAGTAATTGATCTCACGTCCTGCTCGTTGATCACACTCTTTCAACAGTAACGGTTTACCTGGATACAGGAGATCAACAACTCTAACGCGCAGGGATCTACAGCAATGGCATAGACAGCACCACGACGCGCCATGGCTTGTAACCGCTGCAGCGCATCCTTCAATGAGATTTGTCTCCCG
Organism: uncultured Granulosicoccus sp.; assembly: GCA_947499955.1. Lineage (GTDB taxonomy): Bacteria > Pseudomonadota > Gammaproteobacteria > Granulosicoccales > Granulosicoccaceae > Granulosicoccus. The sequence continues at coordinate 282,790 of CANMQI010000002.1, read as the reverse complement.
TTTTCCAATACGTTTTACTGAAAACAACGACCTGATGGGGCTTGCCACATGACAGCAATTGCCCTTGAACCATGAGCGAATTCAGCGTCAGTCGACATAAATATTCCCGAGACCACGCTGTTTTGAGCCTCAGTTATTGTTTTGGAATCCAGCAATTGAATACCGACTCAGTTTTTTTCACATCGGACGTTACAAATCTCAAGGTAACGTTTTCAGGGCAACGGCGGACTACTCTGAACCAAACCTTTTGGTGCTTACAAGTAAGTGCGTAGACCGCTGAAGGTACACGTACACAAAGAGTAATAACATTTAACTTCAGGACTTTGAGATGATGATGAATACACGAAAAAAACGTCTGGCAGTTACCGTAGCCGGTGCCATCAGCCTTAGCGCTTCGGTTGCTCAGGCAGAAGACTTCAACGCCACTGCGACACTACAGAATACGCTTGCTGTCACCAGTCTCCAAGACTTTGACCTGGGTTCACTCTTTGCAACCGTAACGGGTACAGCCTCAACAGAAGGTGTCGGAGCCTTGATCATCAGCCCGCTTGGAGCCGTGAGCGACCCAACCGACAGCGGCTCAATCAACCTGACCAGTCTGGCAGCTCCAACGGCAGCACAAGGTTCTGTTGACATGGCTGCAACGTTCACTCTGCAGCTACCAAAAACGGATGTTATTGATGCAGGCGATTTTGCCGCTGATACCAGTACCACCCTCAATGCCGATCTCTTGGCTGAAGGAATTGAGCTCGTCCATGACAGTGCCAACCCTTCTGTCCCCAGTCTGTGGCTGATGCATTTCACAGTTGGTGACGTAAGCGGTGGTGCAAGTACCGTACCCGGCAGTGCAAACGACGGTACATTTCAAATAACGCCTGACTTTGGTGAAACAACCTTCGTATTCAATATTGGTGCGACTGTCACAACAGAACCGGGTGGCTTTGACTCAACCAACACAACTTATCCGGCAACTTATCAGGAAGGCACCTACGCAGGTACATTCGTAGTTACTGCTGCCTACTGAGTGGGGACAGGCAATGCCGCAAAAAAGGGGCGCGTGAAAGGCGCCCCTTTTTGCTTTGTCTGACTTTATCGATCCATCATGATGTAAACGCCCTGCATTGACTATTATCCTATTACACTGCAAGGCTTTTCATCGACTCCATGTGTAGAAAGTAAAGACAGCCATGACCTACTGCCTTCATTGCTATTCAACAGCACGTCAGGCAGTCCTTTTGTGACACTCAACAATTATCCCAAATGCTCGTACTTGAATTCATTGATAACACAGCTGATGTTTTCAACACTCACGGTAATTCACTTCTGGCCTGACCGATGAGTCGGTTACACCAAAGCGTCGAGGTATTGCCGATACCTGACTGACAGGCTACAAGCCCGCATGGGAACGCTCTAAACCGAAAATGGAGTGATGTTGTTGTATTGTTCCTCCATCACGCACGCCTGAGGTAAGGAGACATCTATACAATGTCACGATCATTGAATTGGAAATAGATCAGTTTTCCGCGCCAACTATCAATCATGTTCAACCTTTGAACTTTGGCACTTAGTTTGCTCGTACCAGCATATAGAGGCCAAACAGATTCGACATTGTAGCCTACCGGCTCCTGCACCATCTACGTGGGGGATTTCACCGTGATACAGATACCTGGTGAGACTACCTATGATTTCAAATCGGCTGCAACTCTTACATCAGTACCCACAGAACCAACGCAGCCATATAAAAAATGCAGATACGCCGGTACGATTTCGGTCACCGCCAACAGCCCAGTTGAGGCAATCGATTTTTCAGACAGGAACACATCTCACACGCCTTTTCCTGCTGATTTTTTCGCTGTGGATGGCAACAACTACTACTGCGATATCGCAGCCTCTGATTGACGAGCAGCAGCGCCTAAATTTCGGAACTCTTGCGATCGCGGCCAATACCTCTGTATCTCGACTAACCCAACTTCGCACTGGTAACGTCAGTATAGAAGGTCAATTTGTATTGATTGCCAATGGTACGTCAGGTCGCTATCTTTTCAGCGGTTTTCCCGCCTACACGACACTTGGCGTCAGCCTCGATGACACCACACTCACGGCAGCAGGTATCGGCATAACCGAACCGCTAAACGTAGATAACTACGACTTCGCCGAGCTGACTACAGATGCTCAGGGAGAGGCCGAATTTTTTCTGGGCGCACGCCTTGCCACAACGGGCAATGTCAATGGGTATGAAGATTCACTTTACAGCGGCAGCACCGTATTGCGCGTCGAATACTGGCAACCGGATGTAAAAAGCTACGTTTTCAATACAAAAACCATTGAATTCGAGGTGGAGATGAGCTCGACGCTGGACATCGATCAGGAACAAAAATTGAACTTTGGCACTCTATTTGCTCGCTCCAGTAATACAAGCCAGGCCTCTCTGATTCTGTCGCCTTCCGGCTCTTACACTATCAGCGAACCAGAAAGCACACGGTTAGTCTCACTTGTAAAACCCGAGCAAGGAGTTCTGAGGGTGAGCGGAGGTGCATCAAACTATAGCTTGACAATCGCTACTCAGCCGGAAGATGTATTGCTGGAGCACACTGAAAATCCAGGTAGTTCACCGCATTTCGTCCTGAGTGATCTACTCACGTCGCCAGACGGCACAGGAACTACCGATGTCAATGGCGAGCTGTTGATAAAAATCGGCGGAACATTGACTACAGAACTGACTGCATCACCCATGATCTATCCCAGCGGACAATACGAAGGGGTATATCAGCTCACGGTGTCCTATTAGGATCTTGCCGAGCAGGGTTGGAGTTGAATAGATAATTAATATACTATTTTTGAGCAATTTGATGAAGAATAGAAAGTCGCTAATTCGATCAGTATTAGCTAGCTTGGTGTTATGGCTATGGATAACTTCTATAGCCCATGCAGACATGCTGATCAGCCCCACTCGGGTTCTACTGGATGATGCCAATCAAAGTGCAACTTTGATACTGCGTAACCCCAGTGAAGGCCCACGAACTTATCGTTTGAGCTGGCAGGATAAACGTGCGGACGAAAACGGTGGCTATACCATGATCCCGGAGAGTGAAGAGTGGCCTTCCGCCAAGGATATGATACGTCTGTCTCCACGTCAGATCACTGTCGGTTCCGGTGAGAATCAGACTGTACGCTTCAGCTGGCGCCCACCGGCTGATCTACCTTCTGGCGAGTACCGATCGCACCTGTTGTTGGAAGTCATTCCGGATATCTCGGAACCCACTGCGACATTGTCAGCAGAAGGCCCACAAGAAGGGGTTGGAGTCCAGGTTTTCATGCAGATGTCATTCTCCATCCCTGTGGTAGTGAGACATGATACCGATGCACCACAAGTCTCGATTGAGGGCGTCAATGCTGTACCAACAAAAGATGAGAAGCACCTGGGTCTAAAGTTGACGTTCAATCGCGCTGGCAACGCCAGTAGCTACGGTCGGGTATTGGTGGAGATGCAACGCGATGCAAATAGCCCTGTTGAACTGATAGGGCAATATGGAGAGCTATCAATCTTTCAGGAAGTCGACCAGCGCACTATCACGGTCCCCTTGCGCGATGCTCGCATTCCTGCAGGAGCCTGGGTCCGCGTCGCCTATGAGGGGCAAAAGGAGTACGAGGGAATACTATGGGCTGAACAGGTGTTCAAAGCCAACTGATATATTCGCCGAAACCGAGATAAGGATTCAGCATGAAAAAAAGGAAATTACACCGCTACAAGGGAATCTGCGTTGTCACCATAGCCAGCACCCTTCTCATGACCTCCGGCTTGCATGCGGAGGAGCGGCTACCCGCTGCAGAATCCTTCTCCGAAAGGACGAAGGAGTTTCTATCCGACCCCAGCCGCACTGGTAGTTTGGTAGGCAGTATCCTGGCAGGCGCCGCAGTGGCAAACCCACTTGCCCCGCTGCTGGGCAGTGTGGCCGGCTTCATGATTGGCAAAAGTTCTGCCTTCACCAGCAAGAACGACAACAACAATAGCCGACAAGCCTATATGAACAGGAGTCTGATACCGGAAGATGGTACACAGCTCACTGGCCTGTCAGGACTCACGGGCAATCCGCCACTAGGTGCAGCCGAGCCCACGCTCATTACGGGCATGTTCGGGGAAGCTGCTGCCGAGAATCATTCGGAGCAGTCTGAACCGCTGGTCATTGTGGAGATCCCCGGGGCAACGGAGGCGGAAGCTCAACCGACAGAGATCGAACAGGCAGTCATCATGGATATGCCGCGGGAAAGTGGGGTGAAGCATCTGCCAGAGCAGACTGAACATGCTGTTGTCCTTGGCATGGACGAAGAAATCGAAGCGAGGATCAATCTGCAAAAACAGCTGGCCTATGCCTGCAGTAATGTGGAGTTCTCACAACCGCTTTCCTCCAGTTGCTATTACTTTTCTCAGTAGAAACGCAAGAGCGGCCTTAGTTTCGTTCTGCGCAAGTCAGGCCTTGACGCAATAGACGACGAGAACCACGCCACCCGCAGGTTCTCGATAGACCGAAGCATTGCATCGGTTGCGGGCTTCAATCTGAAGCCGGGCTCCCGGGCAAGACCCGGGATGTCCATCCCCCCTCCTCCTGTATCGACAGGCACTTACCCGGGTTATCCCGATCATGCGCGCTTTGCGCACACGATAGGACGTCCATGACATCAACCAGTAGCGGCCGAAATTCCGGACGATTCTCGTGTGTTGCTGATGCCACAAGAGCAGGCACAGCAGGCACAGCAGGCACAGCATTCAGACAGATTGATACGCCATGGCCAAGGCAGATGAACACTTTCGGTTCACGCCCTACGATTGGAAAGGCTGCATGACTTAGTTTCAGCCAGCCATCTCTTCAGAGAGCAGCCTTCCAACAAATGCCCCTCGAGTCCAGACATATTGGACTGATGCACCGCAGAGCCCTGATGCGCTACCAGGCTCGAACTACATCACCGGTATCCAGGCCATAGCCCACTACCCCGTCTCTGGCGGTGCTGGCTACGCTGTGGTTCGGGAACACGGTATGCACCTTGATCCATCCGTCATTCTCACCCTGCTCTTGCCTGTCTTCCGGTGCCAATACGTCAGTGCGGCGATAGACTCGCAGGGTATCGCCTGACCGAATGCCGTGGAGAAAGCCGGCATTGATGTGAATGTCGTTACCTCTGATAGAGGTTACTTCTGCAGAGAAGGGTACGCAGGCGAGACTCTCGTTTACCTGCATGCTCATGGCTTGCAACATCTCGTCGATCTGTTTTCCGAGGTCAGTGTCGAACCAGGGGCTGGCCACGGTTCTGCCATTTCCCGGATAACCGACGACATCGCCACTGACGGTGCGCTGGTATGGCTGTGAATGAAACAGAGCGCCATACTCCACGTCGTAGATGTACAACCTCATCTGCACATTGCGCTGATCACTGCCGCCGAGCAGTTCATCGAACCACCCTCCGGAGGGTTGAACGCTCAGATCCTCGATATCGAGCTTGACTACGAACTGGGACGTGTACTCCTTGCCCAGCTGCCTGACGCGCCCTGCCGTGCCGGGGCCCATGCTTTCAAAGCTTGAATCGTGAGTTGCAAATACATTGAAACGCTCCAGAGCATCCAGGTGCATCTGGAGGCGCTGAGAAGTCAAGGTGGTCAGGCCTGGCAAATCCCTGGCAAGATCAGGCACGCCGATGGTGCCGGCAACGAGGATGGCCTTCTTGTAGATGAATGGCGTACCCGGCTCGGGTGAACAGGCTTCCAGTGCGCCGCCCGTTCCCTGCAGTACAGCGCGCGCTTGTGCTTGCGGAGTTTCTTTCCCTTGCCCGACAAACGGCAGTCCACCCGGGAGTGAACAGCCGACGAGCAGTAGCGACAAGACTGCAACGATCCAAAGCTTGTAAAAAGTTACAGTCATATGGTCTCTGGTTAACCTTCTAGAACACCGGGTTGTACAAAACCTCTACCTCTTAATGTAGACCCCTGAGTACAAAGAAGGATAATTGCTACATTTGTGCATGGCAACACTGTTTCATGACACACAGTTCGTGCCAGCATTCCACCCCCTGTTGTTGAGCATTATAGAGCAGTTATCAGGCAGCCGAACCGCCTGGCAAGTGACCCGGTATCGATCAGGCAATCAGCACCATCCAGTGGGTCGACCGGGAAACAAGGTGAGTATTACCTTGTCTCCCGATCGACCCACTTGTGGCCTCAGCGATAAAGCAGCGATTGCCCGTCGGCAAACAGATGCACCTTGCCGGGTTCTGCGCTCATGCGCATGTTACGACCCCGGACATCCCGGTGTATGCCCTGCAACTTGGCGATGACCGGATTGGCATCGGCCGTCTGCCGTTTGAAATACACCTGCGTGACTTCGCCCAGCGCTTCCGATATCTCGACCACATTCTCGAAGGCGTAGTTGTCACTGGTGGTGGGTTCCATGTCCTCGGGCCGAATGCCGATATTGACGGCCTTGCCTTGCATCTCGGCGCTCGTGGGGATGTTCGCGCTGATGATGCCACCACCGTGGTTCACCCTCACTTGCGTCACCTCACCGGTTTGCTCCACGGTACCGCCGAGCAGATTCATGGCGGGTGAGCCGATGAACTGCGCCACGAATTCGTTCTCCGGCCGTTCATACAGATCCAGCGGTGTACCCACCTGGGCAATGCCCTTGTTGGCCAGAACCACAATGCGCGAGGCCAGCGTCATCGCTTCCACCTGATCGTGCGTGACGTAGACCATGGTGGATTCCGGCATGCTCTCTTTCAGCTGGGCGATTTCGATACGAGTGGCCACCCGCAAAGCGGCGTCCAGGTTCGACAGCGGCTCATCGAACAGATAGACCTTCGGGTCACGCACGATGGAGCGGCCGATGGCAACCCGTTGTCGCTGACCACCGGACAGCGCCTTGGGGAGGCGATCCAGGTACTCGGTCAGCTGCAGGGTTTCCGCAACCCGGTTGATCGCAGCATCGATTTCCGCCGGCGATTTCTTTGCCAGCTTCAGCGCAAACGACATATTGTCCCGCACAGTCATGTGTGGATACAGCGCGTAGGACTGGAACACCATGGCAATTCCGCGCTGCGCCGGGGGCATGTCATTCATGCGCTCCCCATCGATGGTGAATTCCCCACCAGTGATGGTCTCCAGGCCTGCAATCATGCGTAGCAGCGTCGACTTGCCACAACCGGAGGGGCCGACAAAGACGATCAGCTCACCCGTCTTGATATCCAGATTGATGTTGTTGAGCACATTGATGTTGCCCGCGTAGGTCTTCTCGACATTGGTCAGCTTGAGGTTGGTCATTACCGTTTTCTCCCTTATTTAACCGAGCCGGCCAACAGACCGCGAACAAGATACTTCTGCATGGCGAAGAACACGCCAAGAGGCACCGCAATGGACACGAATGCCGATGTCGCCAGGATTTCCCAGTTACCGCCGCGTGTTCCCAACAGTTCGACAATCTGCTTGGTCATGACCGTGGTATCCCCGGTTGAGTCGATCAGGAACACCAGCGCCACCAGCAGATCGTTCCAGGTCCACAGGAACTGGAAGATGGCAAAGGAGGCCAGTGCCGGAAAGGATAGCGGCAGGATGATCTTGGTGAATATCTGGAAATCGGTTGCACCATCGACCTTGGCATTCTCGATGATATCGCGCGGCAACCCCACCATGTAGTTGCGCAGCAGATAAATGGCCAGCGGTAGCCCGAAGCCGGTATGCGCAAGCCAGGCCCCCAGATACCCCTTGCCGATGCCGATTTCGTTATGCAGCTTGAGCAGGGGAATCAAGGCCAGTTGCAGCGGCACGACCAACAACCCGACAACCGCGGCGATCAGCAGCGCCCTGCCCGGGAAATCCATCCAGGCCAGCGCATAGGCGGCAAAGGCTGCCACCAGTATGGGAATGATGGTGGCAGGGATGGTCACCGTGAGCGTATTGAAGAAGGCCTTGGCCATCCCCTCCCGATTCGACGGGTCGAACAGTACATACTTGTAGTTCTTCAGCGTGAATTCCGGCGGTGTCTTGGCGGTGGCGAAGATTCGCTGACCCCGCTTGCCACTGATTTCCTCAGGGCTCTGCATCACGTAATCACCGTTGCCTTGCACGGTCACGCTCGTCCCCTTCTTCAGCTCTGCCGTCTCACCAGCCTTGTAGTCGCTGATGGCGCGTGAACTGGTTCCCCAGACAGAGATGACAGCATCACCAGGCTCCCCGAACAGATTGCCTTCAATCACGAAGTTGCCGTCTTTCTGAATCTGATCATCGGCACCACCGGTGCGCAGCGTCAGGTTCTGCTCGGAGGGCACCATGGCCTTCCACCAACCTGTGCTGGCGATCTGATCCGAGGTACGGAACGAGGACACCAGCAGCCCCACCGTCGGGAACAGCCACAGCAACACCAGGGCGGCCAGTGAAAGATGAACGGCCCAGGTAAGACTGGACTTCGTACCGGCAATGTTCGACATCACTGCATCTCCTTGCGGGCGTTATACACATTCCAGACGAGAATCGGTGATACCAGCAGCATGATGATCATGGCGCTGGCTGACCCCACTCCCCAGTCATTGGCCCGGAACAGCTTGTCGTACATGTAGTTGGCCAGCACCTGTGTTTCCCACTGGCCATTGGTCATGGCAAAGACGATGTCGAAGACTTTCAGCACCACGATGGTGATGGTGGTCCACACCACCACGATGGTGCCCATGATCTGCGGCACCTTGATCTTGAAGAACACCTGGAAAGGGTTCGCGCCATCGACAATGGCGGCTTCCACGGTCTCCTCGGGAATGCCGCGCAAGGCGGCCGACAGAATGACCATGGCAAATCCGGTCTGTATCCAGACCAGCACGATCATCAACAGGTAGTTGTTGGGGCCGATCATGGTCAGCCAGTTCTTGGGCTCGGTGCCACCGAAGAACATGTACAGCGCATTGAGCACGCCGATCTGGTCCTGACCAACGGGTCGGGCATCGTAGACCAGCTTCCAGATGACGGCAGCGCCGACAAAGGAGATGGCCATGGGCATGAAGATCAGCGACTTGGCCAGGTTGCCCCAGCGCACGCGGTCGGACAATTGTGCTGCCAGCAGACCGAAGACCGTGGACATGGCCGGTACCACCAGCAACCACATCATGTTGTTGCTCATCGCCTCCCAGAACTTCGGTTCGGCGAACATCTGCTGGTAGTTGGCCAGCCCGACGAACTGCGACTCACCGCCGGGAAGACGTTCCGTCAGAGACAATCGCAGGGTTTCCACCACCGGGTAGGCCAGATAGACGCCCAGCGCCAGCAGCGCTGGCATCAGGAACAACCACGGGCGAATCATGTTGGCTCGGGTGATATTACGCCCGGCATTCGGGCCCTTGCCCGGAAACAGCACCTTGTCCAGAAACTGGTTGGAGAAGTAGAAATAACCGACGCAACCACCGACACCGATGATGATGGTGAGGATGGCCTGAAGTGCTGGATGCATGTTTCCTCCGACGGACAGGCGATGGAGCGTTATGGAAAAGACACCCGCAAGATCAAGGTGTCCGCGTGCCAGGCATCAACTGCCTGGCACGACCCGGACTGAGTGAATTACTTCAGAGCATCCCAACTGTTCTGGATGTCCGTGGTGACCTCCGTCGCATCCTTGCCACCGGCGTAGTCGACCATGCCGGTCCAGAATGAACCCGCACCCACGCCACCCGGCATGAGATCGCTGCCGTCAAAACGGAAGGTTGTCGCGTTGAGCAGAATGTCACCCATGCCGCGCAGAGCATCGGAGGCATACAGTTCGGTATTCACACCATTGAACGGTGTCAGGAAGCCTTCCTGCGCCATCCATACTTCATGAGCAATGGGCGATTTGAGGAATTCGATCAGCGCCATGGCACCCTTGCTTTCCTTGGTGACCCCGAACATGGTTCCCGCACCCAATACCGGCTTGCCCAGGTCTTTCTCTGCATAGGCAGGAAAGTAGAAGAAATCGGCATCTTCACCGACAACCGTATCTTCCGGAAAGAATGCCGGAATGAAGGAAGCCTGGCGGTGCAGATAGCACTGTGGCGGTGAGGAGAACAGACCCTTGGGGCTGTCACGGAAATCCGTGGAGGAAACGGCCCCGGCACCACCGGCAACGTAGTCGTCGTTGCGGGCAAAGTAGCCAAATTCCTCGACTGCGCCGATCACCCGCTCGTCGTTGAAGGGAATCTCGTTGCTGACCCACTGGTCATAGACATCGGCAGGCTGCGTACGCAGCATCATGTCTTCCACCCAGTCGGTGGCCGGCCAGCCAGTCGCTCCACCGGAACCCAGACCGATACACCAGGGTGTTTCACCGTCGGCCACGATCTGATCGGTCAGCGCCTTGAGCTCTTCCATGCTTTCCGGCACTTCGTAACCGGCGTCCTCGAAGTTCTCCGGGCTGTACCAGACCAGTGACTTGACGTCGACCTTGAAGAAGAAGCCGAACAGACCCTCTTCGCCCTTGTCATCCTGGAAAGTGGCCAGGTCAACCCATGACTGACCAGCCGCGTAGTTGTCGGTGAGCCAGGCTGCGGTGTCATCACCCAGCGCTGTCAGAAAACCGCGCTTTGCCATGTCGGATGCCAGGCCCGGCTGAGGGAAGACCGCTACGTTGGGCGCCGAACCGGCTTCGGCATCGATCATGATCTGCTGTTCGAAACTGTCTGAACCGGTGTACTTGACGTCAGCGCCAGTGGCCTCGGCAAAGTATGCCAGGACGCTTTCCACCAGCACCTGGTCAGGACCCAGCCAGGGACCAAAGACCGTGATCTGCTCACCGTCGAGCTTCATCTCCTTGAGGGCTTCATAACTGTCCCAGTTGAAATCACCCTCTCCCGGAGCGAATTTCAGATCGGCGGCACTGGCGCTACCAGCTGCCAGCATGGCCAGCGCCAAGCCTGTCGCGACAGCAGACTTTATCGTAGGTTTCATTGAGGTTTCCCCGGATCGAGTTCTTGTTGGCGATTCGATCTGGACATGGAATTGGCAATCCATAACCAAAGCGCCTTGGAGATCAAAGTATTCATGACACTTGTGAACGTGTCAAGCAAGTAAAACAGCATTCCTTTTACGTTGAAAGATCAGCCTGAATCGATTTATTCGCTACCATATTTTTTGACAAGACAGTGACCCTTCCGTACTATTTTTGCCCAAAGCGCTTTGAATTCTCATCGCCACCTGACTTGCTTCGAAAGCACATGAACCTCAAGGAACTGGCAGCACTGCTCGACCTGTCACAGACCACTGTCAGTCGGGCGTTGAACGGGTATCCGGAAGTCAGCAAGACCACGCGCATGCGGGTACTGCAGATGGCGAGAAAATACAACTACCAACCCAACGCCCGAGCAAGCAGTCTGGCGACCGGACGGGCCATGACCATCGGGCACATCATCCCGGTGCACTCCAGCAACGATGTGGGCAACCCGATATTTGGCGAGTTCATCACTGGCGCCAGCCAGACTTACAGCGCCAACGGTTACGAGCTGCTGTTGAGCATTGCCGATCACCTCAACGAGGCGGATACCTATCGCAACATAGCGGCGCGGGGCACGGTGGACGGCGTGATCGTGCATTCTCCCCGGCGTGATGATCCACGGGTGCAACTGCTGCAGGAGCTCGACATACCCTTTGTCATTCACGGCAGAGTGCCGGACACCACGCTCGAGTATTCCTGGATAGACACCAACAATCGACGCGCCTTTCGCCAGGCAACCAAATTGCTGATCGATCTGGGACACCGACAGATCGCTTTGATCAACGGCCTGGAAACGCTGACCTTTGCCTGGTTGCGACGTCAGGGCTTCGAGGAAGCCATGCGGGACGCCGGCCTGACGGTAAACCCGGAGTGCCTGTCCAGCGATGAGCTGACCGAAACCCACGGGTATCACTCGGCCAGCAGCATGCTGGCACAGGGCAATCATCCAACCGCCTTTCTGGTCTCCTCCTATGTGGTTGCCCTGGGAGTGCGCCGCGCCATTGCCCATGCCGGCCTGCGCCTGGGCGAAGACATCTCGGTCATCATTCACGATGACGAGCTGTCGTTCTTCCAGAACAACGACCCCGAACCTCAGTTCACGGCTACCCGTTCGTCGGTAAGACAGGCTGGCGTGCAGGCCGCACAGATGCTGCTGGATATCATTGACGACCACGATAGAACGCCTCGCACGAAACTGCTCGAGGCGCAGCTGACCATCGGTGTGTCGACCGGCCCGGTCAGGACATCAGGTCAACTGACCACCCAGCGCTGACACCATCTCGGTCAACGCCTGCCTCACCACATCCAGCTCCGCCTCATCCGTACCGCGCGCCACCAGCGACAAACGACCAAGCTGGCCGGTCTTGCCCGGGTAGCTGCCTATCTCGACGACCGGATGCGCTTCCTGCAGCGCGCGCAGCGCCGAGGCCACGGTGCCTTCTCCCAGATCGCAACCGACACTGACGCTGTGCATGATCGGCCCTGTTCTCAGATCGGGCAGTATCGAGGCCAGCATGGCCTGCATGATGCGCGGAACACCGGCCATCACGAAGACGTTGTCGAGTCGAAAACCCGGAGCCGCCGATACCGGGTTATCGATCAGGGTTGCGCCAGTGGGTATCCGGGCCATCCGCAAGCGATCCTCATTGAGCTCGATTTCCCTCTCATCGCAGAATGACTGCAACACCGCACGCGCCTCAGGGTTGATCGGCAAATCGACACCGAAGGCCTCAGCCACACAATCGGCCGTGATGTCATCGTGCGTCGGACCAATGCCACCGGTCGTGAAGACGTAATCGTGATTCGCCCTCAACTCATTGAGCGCCGTGACAATCGCCTGCGGGATATCGGCTATGACCCGCGCCTCCAGCAGGCGGATGCCACGCCCCACCAGCGATTCGGCAATATGCGCCAGATTGATGTCCTTGGTGCGACCGCTGAGCAACTCGTTGCCGATCAGCAGAACCGCGGCGGTCGGCGGAGCAGTCGGAACCTCTGCAGCAGGCAGGTCGGAAGGTGCGGATGTATCTGTAGCCATGATGTGGTTTGCAAGGACAATCGAAGGAAGATCCGCAACATACAACGACTGGCCGACTGGGGCGAGTGTCCGAGCCTGTCAGACAGGTTGTTGCCTGGCACAGTCGAACGGATAGTCCCGCTCGGGCAGACTCGCTGACAGCCACAGCAACCGTCCCATGATGGAGCGCAGGTTGAAGCCGGGATTGCTCAGTGTTACGCCGAAGTCATGTTCCTGGATCTGCAGGATAGGCACTGTCCTGTGGCTGCCACTGGCAACCGGTGTGCCCTCGATGTCGAAGATCACATCATCCGTCGCCGTGAATGGCGTCACCGGACCTTCTCGCACGACGACGACCGGTGAGGTGCCGGACTGCCCCAGGCACTCCTGCATGTACAACCATTGCGTTTCAACGAGTTCTGCCGGTACCACATCAGCCTGTCCGCGCCGGGTATAGGCCACCTGCAAGCCGGCTCTGGCAGTGGTCACGGTGACCAGCACTTCCGGAATTTCCGCGAGCAGGCCCGGATCGTCTTCCAGCTGCAACAGACTGTCCGGCACCCGTGTCTCCACTTCCTGCTCGAGTCCTGCGACCGGATCGGGCGACACCGTGGGCCCCGACGAGGTAGAGGAGGAACCGGAACAGGCCGCCAGAACCAGCGTCGCGCACAGCAGCAATGCTGCAGGAGGCAGGGTACCGCCCGGCATGAACGTACACCGGCGGGAAAAATGTGCGAGAGGGTTTTGCATGGACTGACCGGACCAGATTCTAAGGATCCTTACGCAATCGCTGCGCCAACGAGCGGTTGACCGCACGGGATGCGGCCACCAGACCGAAGGTACCGGTAACGAAGGACACCGACCCATAGCCCTGCTCGCAATCCAGACGGGCACCCGGCACACCGGGTTTCGCATGTGTTACCTGACCATCCGTGCCGGGATACACCGGCTGCTCGGTGGAATACACGCACTCCACCCCGAAACGTCGCTTCGGATTGGTGGTGTAGCCATAGTCCGAGCGCAGACGCGAGCGCACCTTGGCGGCCAGCGCATCGTTCCAGGTGCGTGACAGGTCGGCGACCTCGACAGCCAGCGGGTCAGTCCGCCCACCCGCCCCACCCGTGGTGACAATATGAATCTTGCGGCGCTTGCAGAACGCGATCATGGCGGCCTTGAAGCGGATGTTGTCGATGGCGTCGATGACAGAGTCAAAATTCTGTTCCAGATAGGTTTCCAGATTCTTTTCAGCCAGAAAATCATCTTCGGCCGCCACCTCGCAGCGCGGATTGATGAGACGGATCCGCTCTTGCATGACGTCCACCTTCGACTGGTCGACCGTATTGTGCAAGGCGTGCAGCTGGCGGTTGATATTGCTGGTGGAGACATCATCGTGGTCTATCATCGTGATGTGACCGACACCGGTTCGGGCCAGTGCTTCAACGGCCCATGAGCCGACGCCGCCGATTCCGACAACGCAGATACGCAATTGCGACAGATATTCATAGGCCTGATGGCCATACACGCGTGACAGAGCGCCAAACGCCGGATCGGGAGACTGGAGTGACATCGGAGGAACGTTGTGTGGAGGCGAATCAGTGGATGGTCTACATGGTACGGTGTAATGACGACTCGCTGTATACCGGTATCACCACCGATACCACGCGCCGTGTGGCGGAGCACAATGGCACGACTCGTGGTGCTCGTTATACGCGTGCGCGCCGACCCGTCACTCTGGTCTATACTTGTCCCTGTCCAGACAGGTCTTCGGCCAGCCGCCACGAGTGGCAGATCAAGCAAATGTGCCGCGCATCGAAGGAGTCGCTGATTGCGTCACGGCACCCTTGTCTGGCAAAGGTGTAAACTTAGGAGTAGACTGGCACTATCCATTGACTGCCGGTAGCTCAGCCTGGACCCTTTCGCGGTACCAGTCATACCGCTGTCGCTGCCACGGCAAAGGGCCGTGCCGGCATCAACCGTTGTTGACCTAGCACCCAGTTGTCACTACTTATGCAAATTCCTTGCATAGGCACTGGCATGATGATGTATTGGCCAGCATTGGTTACCGAACTTGAACTACGAGGTTTTTACGTGAAAAAGATGTTTGTTGGCGGCCTGCCGCTTGAGTCGACGGAAGAAACAGTAACCGAAATGTTCACTGAATACGGCAAGGTGCGCTCCATCAAGCTCGCTTCAGACGTATTCACTGGAAAGTGCAAGGGCTTCGGATTCATCGAGATGGAAGGCCATGAAGCACGTGCCGCCATCGCCGGCCTGAACGGCAAGATCATGGGTGACAAGTCCCTCAAGGTCCAGTTCGAAGAACCACGCAAGGGCGGCAAGCGTGGAGGTCGTCGCCGCTGAGCCCGGTAAACCAGGACACAGCTGAGCAGGCTGACAAGGAAACCACGCCTGCCGGGCGGCTGACACGCCGCTCCATTCGCAGCTTTGTGGTGCGCAACGGGCGCATCACGGCGGCCCAGGCAGACGCCCTCGAGCGTCTGTTGCCCAGATTCGGGCTGCCCTACACCGACAACACCATTGATCTTGCCGACGCTTTTGGCCGGCAGGCTCCCACGTGGCTGGAAATCGGTTTCGGCAATGGTGATGTGCTGCTGAACATGGGCAGCACCCACCCGGACACCAACATCATTGGCGCCGAAGTTCACCAGTCAGGTATCGGTCACGCGCTGATCGGCATCGAAGCCGGCGAGCTGGACAATGTGCGTCTGATTCAGCACGACGCCATGGAAATCATGGAAAACATGCTGCCTCCCGGTTCGCTGGACAAGGTGCTGTTGCTGTTTCCAGACCCCTGGCACAAGAAGCGTCACCACAAACGACGCATCGTGCAGGCCGACTTTCTGAACGCCGTGGCGCATGTACTCAAGTCCGGAGGCATTCTGCACTGCGCCACCGACTGGGCCGAGTATGGCGAATGGATGGTCGAACATCTGGAACAGGACGAGCGCTTCGAGAACATGGCCGGCCCCGGTCAGCCTTCTCCACGCCCCGAATGGCGTCCGGTGACACGTTTCGAGCGTCGCGGCCATCGTCTGGGACACGACGTCACAGACTTGCTGTACAGGCGCCGCTGATGACGGGAATCGTCCTTCCCGACAGCTGGCCACCGAAGCGCTAGCACAATGGTCCAGGAGCTCACACTAAGCATCGAGATGCTTGTTGTCATGGGCTTGCTGGGCATTACCATCGTTCTGTTTGCGTTCGAGCTGCTGCGTGTCGATGTTGCGGCCATCTGCGTCATGGTGCTACTGGGTCTGAGCACGCTGCTGCCCGGTATTGAGCCTCTGGTCACCCGGGAGGAATTGTTCTCGGGCTTTTCCAGCAACGCTGTGATCTCCGTCATTGCGGTCATGATCATCGGCGCCGGTCTGGACAAGACCGGCCTGATGGGCAAGGTTGCCTCCCTCATCCTGCAGAAGGGTGGAAAGACAGAGAAGCGCATCATTCCGCTGGTTTCCGGTACGGTTGCTCTCATTTCCAGTTTCATGCAGAACATAGGCGCTGCCGCCTTGTTCCTGCCCGTCGTATCACGTATCAGCGCGCGCGCCAACATCCCCATGTCCAGACTGCTGATGCCCATGGGCTTTTGCGCCATTCTGGGCGGCACCGTCACCATGATCGGATCCAGCCCGCTGATTCTGCTCAACGACCTGCTGATCTCCTCCAACAAGACCCTGCCGGCTGCACAGCAGATGGAAACCTTCGGTCTGTTTTCAGTCACCCCCCTGGGTCTTGCGCTGGTGGCTGTCGGGGTGCTGTATTTCGTGTTTGCCGGGCGTTTTGTATTGCCCGCCGCCAGCAAGACGGGGGAGGAACGCACCTCCCGGGCCGCCGATTATTTCGAACGGCTCTATGGCATCAAGGGCGAACTGGTCGAGATCCGTGTCACTCGGCAAAGCCCGCAAGCCGGCATGTCGATTCACCAGCTGGAAAGCGCCAACCCCGACACCCCCGTCATACTGGCACTCTACAGCGGCGATGTCGTCAAGCTCCCGCCCGATCGCGAAGAGATCATCTGGGTCAATACGCATCTGGGTCTGATGGGAGATCGACAGCAGATCGAGCGCTATTGCACGGAAAATCACTGGGAAATACTGGGTGAGCCGGACCGCTTTGCCGATGTGCTCAACGCCCAGCACAGCGGCATAGCCGAAATCGTCATACCGCCCGGCTCCAGCCTCATCGGGCAACGCATTGGCGACATCAAGCCACGGCGCAACTTCGGCACCAATATCCTGCAGATCTTTCGCAGTGAAGACATCATCCGGCACGACTTTCGCGATCGGGTGCTGCAGCCGGGCGATACACTCGTGGTGCACGCCAGCTGGAAGGATCTCAAATCACTGTCGCGCAACAATGATTTTGTAGTCGCCACGGATGTGAAATACGAGGACCTGCGTACCAACAAGGTCAAGGAGGCTGCCGCCTTCTTCGCCCTTGGCCTTGCGCTGTTCCTGCTGACTGACAGCCTTGCCATCTCACTGCTGACCGGCGCCATGGGCATGGTCCTGTCCGGCGTACTGACCATGGACGAGGCCTACACGGCCGTCAGCTGGCAGACCGTCTTCCTGCTGGCCAGCCTGATTCCACTGGGCATTGCAGTCGATCAGTCAGGCACGGCCGCCTGGATTGCCCAGGAAATACTGGCCCTGGTGGGTGAGGTTCCCAACTGGGTATTGCAAGTCGTGATAGCGCTGCTGGCCACCTTCTTCACGCTGGTGATGTCGAACATCGGTGCCACTGTGCTACTGGTACCACTGGCGGTGAACATTGCCGTGGCTGTGGATGCCGATCCTGCGCTGTTTGCCTTGACAGTCGCCATCTCCACGTCCAACTCCTTCCTGATTCCCACCCATCAGGTGAACGCCCTGTTGATGGGGCCCGGAGGTTATCAGGTAGCCGATTTCATGCGAGCCGGTGGCATCATGACCATTCTGTTTCTGGTGGTCAGCCTGCTGATGCTGAATATCCTGATGTAGTCGAACTGATGCCGATTCGGCATCACCTGCACGAATAATTCTGCTAACGCCCTGCACTGAACATCCCTTAATCTTGCCTGACGAGTGCACAAATCAAATGCCCTGTGATCACAAATGGGCATCGGATACTCAAGGATCGATGCAACCAGACGAGGGTCGAGACAGCATGAAATACCCGATATTCTCAAGGAACGACATCAACGGCTTCTGGGCCCTGTTCGCCGACACCCTGGCCAACCTGCTCATCATTTCCGGGGTCTGTCGCTTTGTCTTCAACATGCCGGCCGACATCGTCTTCGGGCGCATCCTGCCTGGCGCTGCCATCTCGATCATGATCGGCATCGGTGTGTACGTGTGGATGGCGCAGCGCCTGGCCAAACGTGAAAACAGGAGCGATGTCACCGCTCTGCCCTACGGCATCAGTACGCCGGTCATGTTTGTCTATCTGTTCGGCGTCATCGGCCCAATCTACTGGAGCACCAATGATCCTCTGCTGGCCTGGCAGGTTGGTATCGCAGCCGGTGTCATCGGTGGCCTGGTAGAGATCTTCGGCGCCGCCATCGGCCCCTGGCTGCAACGGGTCACGCCGCGTGCCGGAATGCTTGGCACGCTGTCGGGCATCGCGCTGGTCTTCATTGCCACCGTGGCCATGGCCCGCATCTATGAAAGCCCGCTGGTCGGCTTTACCTCGCTGGCCTTTGTCCTGTGGGGCATGGTTGGACGCTTCAAACTGCCCTTCGGCCTGCCATCCGGGCTGGCAGCGCTGATAGCGGCCACCATTGTGGCGTTGGTCATCGGCGAGTCCTCGTTCAGTTTCGACGGTGTGGGCATCTACATTCCGGTTCCCTATTTCGGTGACCTGATGATCGGCATCGGTCACCTGTTCGACAATCCGGAGCTGTTCGCGGTACTGATTCCGGTGCAGATCTACAACTTCATCGAGACCATGAACAACGTCGAATCGGCCGAGGTGGCCGGTGACAAGTATCCGGTGGGTGTCTGTCAAGTGACCGACGGTATGGGTACCATGGTCGGTGGCCTGTTCGGCTCGCCCTTCCCCACGACCGTGTACATCGGACACCCGGCCTACAAGCGCATGAACGCGCGTTCCGGGTACGCTCTGGGCGTCGGCATCGTGTTCATGATCGGTGCCCTGTTCGGCCTGGTGGCCTTCCTTGGCAATCTGATTCCTCCGGCGGCCGTCGCCCCGATTCTCGTGTTCGTCGGTATCTCCATCATTGCCGTCTCGTTTCGCTCCTGCGAACCTAAGCACCATATCGCCATCGCCATTGCCTTCCTGCCGCATGTGTCCAGCATCATCGTCGTCAAATGGGGCTCTGCGCTGAATGCACTGCGGGACATGGGCCTGGAGAGTGTGCCAAACCTGCTGGATGACTCCTTCGTCGGCGCCATGGTGACTCAGGGCGCGCATGTCATCGGAGAATCGGCTCTGGCCAACGGGGCCATTGTCAGCGGCATGTTGTGGGGCTCCTTCACCGCCTTTCTGATTGATGGAAAAGTACGCGAGGCGCAGATCGTGGCCCTCATTGCCGCGGTGCTGACCAGTTTCGGCATCATCCATGACTCTGCCCTGCACTGGCCCGATATCACCAACCCCATCGTCTGGGGCTATCTGTTGCTGGCCGTCATCCTGTGGATTGCCTCGCGCTACCCACTGGAGCGCGAAAACACGGAAGACCTGATCTGAGATGTCGTTTCACGCCCCGTTTCTGCGGTATTTCCGCGAGGTCGCCAACTGCGGTTCGGTGCGCCTCGCGGCCAGGCAGCTGCATATCTCCTCGTCGGCGGTCAACCGGCAGATACTGAAGATCGAGGATGAACTGGGCGTGAAGTTGTTCGAACGGACGGCCGCCGGCATGCAACTGACAGCGGCCGGACGGATACTGGCCGAACATGTCAATCGCACCCTGTCTGATGAGGAACGTTGCCTGAATGATCTGGCAGAGCTCAAGGGCGTGACAACCACCCTGCTCACCATCGCTGGTCAGGAGTCGGTCATCGCCGAGTTTCTGCCTCCGGTGCTGGTCCAGCTGCATGCCAACTACCCACTGGCCGGCTCCTCCTTCAAGGCCGCCGGTGGTCAGGATCTGAATCGCCTGTTGCTCGAACATGCGGCCGATATAGCCATCATGTTCGATCCACAGCCCGAGACCGGAATAAGCAATCTGCTCAGCCGGGAATTACCGGTGGGGGCCATCGTCAGTCCCGGGCATCCACTCTCTTCTCGCAGCAGTGTGTCGATCAGGGACTGCTCGGAATTTCCCCTGATATTGCCGGATCAATCCTGGCCGCTGCGGCAGGTTCTCGATGACAGACTGCGGCAGCTGGACAAGCAAGCCACCATACTCACGTCATCCAACTCGGTGGAATTCCTGCGCACCATGATCAACCAGCAACTGGGTATCGGATTCCAGACTGCCATGGGTATCGAGAAGCGCCTGACCAGCGGTGAGCTGGTGCTGATACCCTTGGCCAATCCAGACCCTCTGACTCAGCAATTGAGTCTGTGTGCGTCGAGCAGTAACAGACAATCCGAACCGTATCGATACCTGCTGAACCTGTTGCAGGATCGACTTGATAATTATGCGGATCACTGGTCTTGCTGACCTGCGATCTGCCCCACATGCCGACGCCAGCGACGGCCATGAGAGGCTGATATGACAATCGACAAACACTCCATCTGGTTCCTGCTCAACGGTGAACCCGTCGTGGTGGAAAATCAGAGTCCAACGCGTTCCGTACTGAGCTTCCTGCGCCAGGAAAAGGGCCTGATAGGTACCAAGGAAGGTTGTGCCGAGGGCGACTGTGGCGCCTGTACCGTGGTCATCGGCGAACTGGTCAAGGGCGAGCTGCAGACGCGTACGGTCAACGCCTGCATCCTGTTTCTGCCCACCCTGGATGGCAAGGCGCTGTTTACCGTCGAGTACCTGCGTCGCATGAACAACGAGCTGCATCCGGTACAGCAGGCCATGGTGGACTGTCATGGTTCGCAGTGTGGTTTCTGCACCCCCGGCATTGTCATGTCCCTGTGGGACAAGTACAACGAATATTCGGATTCGGACACACGGCCCGATCGTCAGGAGCTGGCCGATCACCTGTCCGGCAATCTGTGTCGCTGCACCGGCTACAAGCCGATTCTGGAGGCCGGTTGGAAGATGTTCGAACTGCCTGCCAGCCCGCTGTCGCGCCAACCGATCATCGATGCTCTGAGTCAGTATTGCCGAGACAGTTCTCTGCAGTTGCAGCACCCCGACGCCAGCTTCGATGCACCTCGTACCATCGAGGAGTTGACCACGCTGCGCGCCGCCAGGCCCAAGGCCACCGTGCTGGCAGGCGGCACCGATGTAGGCTTGTGGGTCAACAAGCTGGCGCGTCCGGTCACCGACATCATCTACCTGGGCAATGTCGCCGAGCTCAAATCGGTGAGAACAGAACAGAACCGATTGCACATCGGCGCCGGCGTCTCGCTCAGCGATGCCTATGCACGCGCCGTCGAACACTACCCGCAGTTGCTGGAGATGGAAAAACGCTTTGCCTCGGTACCCGTACGCAACTCTGGCACCCTGGGTGGCAACGTGGCCAATGGCTCCCCCATCGGCGACTCCATGCCGTGGCTGATGGCTCTGGGCGCCGAGGTACAACTACTGGGCAAGGGCACACAACGCACCCTTGCCCTGGAAGAACTGTATACCGGTTACATGCAGAATTCCATGCAAGACGGTGAGATCATCGGCTCCGTGATCATTCCTCTGCCTGTCGAAGGTCAGCAGTTTCGGACCTACAAGCTCTCCAAGCGCTTCGACTCGGATATCTCGGCGGTCTGCGCCGCGTTCAATCTGGTTCTGAGCGATGGCATCATCACATCGGCTCGAATTGCCTTTGGCGGTATGGCAGCCACCAGCCAGCGCGCGGCGGCCTGCGAGGCCAGCCTGAACGGTAAAGCGTGGAACGAGGAAACCCTGAGCGCCGCCAGGCAGGCACTGGCCGGCGACTACACTCCCATGAGCGATATGCGCGCCAGCGCTGCCTATCGCCAACGCACCTGCGTCAACCTGTTACAGCGCTATTTTCTGGAAACCCGACTGGAAAACCCATTGGGTGAACACCAGACCAGCGTCTTTGCCCGTTCGGAGGTGACAGCATGAAAGCCACACCGCATGAGTCTGCCCATCTGCACGTCGCCGGTGAAGCACGCTATATCGATGACATTCCGGAAGTTGCCGGTACCGTTCATGCCGCTCTGGGTCTGAGTGACAAGGCCCATGCCCGCATCACGTCCATGGATCTGAGCGCCGTGCGCCAGGCTCCGGGCGTGCTGTGTGTACTCACCGCTGATGACATTCCCGGTGAGAACAACTGCGGGCCCATCATGCATGATGACCCGATTCTCGCCGATGGCCTGGTGCAGTACGTGGGCCAACCCATCTTCGCCGTCTACGCCGAGAGCTACGAGCAGGCTCGCGTGGCCGCCCGCAAGGCCGATATCAGTTACGACGAATTGCCGGCCGTCATGACGCCCGAAGAGGCGCATCGGCAGGAATCCTATGTGGTGCCGCCCATGAGACTCACCCGCGGTGATGCTCGTGCCACCATCGACAAGGCCGCGCACAGACTCGGTGGACAGCTCTCGGTCGGCGGTCAGGAACACTTCTATCTGGAAGGGCAGATCTCCTATGTACTGCCAACCGAAGACCGGGGATACCATGTGCACTGCTCCACCCAGCACCCCACTGAAATGCAGACCATCCTGTGCCACTTGCTGAACCTGCGTTCTCATCAGGTGCAGGTGGAGATGCGCCGCATGGGCGGTGGCTTCGGCGGCAAGGAATCACAATCTGCCCTGTTCTGTTGTGTGGCAGCCCTGGGGGCGCATGTTCTCGGACGTCCGGTAAAACTGCGTCTGGATCGTGATGACGACATGATGATCAGCGGCAAGCGCCACTGTTTCATTTATGACTACGAGGTGGGCTACGACGATGAGGGTCGCATCAGTGCCGCGCGCGTCGAGCTGGTGTCTCGTGCCGGCTTCTCGGCCGACCTGTCCGCACCGGTCGCCACGCGTGCGGTCTGTCATTTCGACAATGCCTACTATCTGGATGAGGTGGACATTCAGGCCTTCTGCGGCAAGACCAATACTCAATCCAATACGGCATTTCGTGGCTTTGGCGGTCCGCAGGGTGCCATTGCCATCGAATACATCATCGACAATATCGCCCGCGATCTGGACCGCGATCCGCTGGATATCCGCAAGGTCAATTTCTACGGCAAGCAGGAGCGTAACCGGACACCCTACGGGCAGGAGGTTGTCGACAACGTCATTCATGAACTGGTGGCAGAACTGGAAGCCAGCAGTGACTACGCGGTCCGGCGCCAGGCTTGCCGTGAGTTCAATACCAACAGCCCGATACTGAAGAAGGGCATTGCCCTGACCCCGTTGAAGTTCGGCATCTCGTTCAATGTCGTGCATTTCAACCAGGCGGGCGCTCTGGTCCACATCTACACCGATGGTTCGGTGCTGGTCAATCACGGTGGCACCGAGATGGGCCAGGGACTCAACACCAAGGTTGCACAGGTTGTGGCAGCCGAGCTGGGTATCAGCGTCAGCCACGTGCGCTCCAGTGCGGCGGATACCAGCAAGGTGGCCAATACCTCGGCAACAGCGGCCTCTACCGGCACCGATCTCAATGGCAAGGCTGCCCAGAATGCAGCGCGTAAGATCCGGACTCGGCTGGCAGACTTTGCGGCCCGTCAGCATGGCGGGGATGCAGATGCGGTCGTGTTCAGCGATGACACGATCACGGCCAATGGCGTCGAGACTGCGTTCCCGCAACTGATCATGGAAGCCTATATGGATCGGGTCCAACTCTGGTCCGATGGTTTTTATGCAACTCCGGACCTGCACTGGGACAAGGACACCATGACGGGGCGCCCCTTCTACTATTTCGCTTACGGCGCATCCGTCTCGGAGGTCATCGTCGATACCTTGACCGGTGAATGGAAGCTGCTGCAGACCGACCTGCTGCACGATGCCGGCAACCCGATCAACAGCCATATCGACATCGGCCAGATTGAAGGGGCGTTCATCCAGGGCATGGGCTGGCTGACCAGCGAAGAGCTGTGCTGGAACGATCAGGGCAGATTGACCACGCATGCCCCCTCGACCTACAAGATTCCAGCCAGCAACGACTGTCCCGCCCTATTCAATACCAGACTGTTCGACAACCAGAATCACGAAGACACCGTGATGCGCTCCAAGGCTGTCGGCGAACCGCCATTGTTGCTGCCGTTCTCGGTCTTCTTTGCCATTCGCGATGCCGTCGCCAGCCTGGCCGCCTACCGGGTGAACCCGACCTTGCAGGCACCGGCAACACCTGAGGCCATCCTGAATGCCATCGACTCCGTGAGCACCGACAGCTGATGAACGATTGGCTGACAACAGCGCTGGACCAGATAGAACGGGGCCAGGCTGCCATTCTGGTCAGTGTCGTCGGTACGCGAGGCTCCGCCCCTCGCGATTCCGGCACGCGCATGATTGTCTGCGAGGATCACTGCCACGGCACCATCGGTGGTGGACATCTGGAATACAAGGCGATTGCACTGGCGCGTGAGCAATTGAAGCAGATGCAGCCGGGCGCTGCACAGACAGACGGGCCTGCCGGCGCAAGCGGCATGCCGACAGCCGCTGCCACGGTTCATCGCTTTCCACTGGGTGCCTCCCTCGGGCAATGCTGTGGAGGCCTTGTGAATCTGTTGTTTGAACCCTTGAACGCCGAGGCGGCGCAGTGGCTGAATTTCCTGCGCAAGCAGCATGACGCCGAGCGTCCCGTCATGATGATTACCCAGGCGGTCGCTGACACACGCGAGAAGAACAGAATTGCCACTATCCGCAAACTGCTGGTCACCGAGTTCGAGCACCATGGCGAACTTGTCGATATTCAGGAAATTGCACTGCACCGTGCCCGGCAACAGCTTAGCAGCGGCACGACTCTGCCCATCAGCCGGGATCTCTCCCTGTGGTTCGAAACCCTCTTGCCGAATGACTTCCGGATCCTGATTTTCGGTGCCGGGCATGTCGGCAAGGCTCTGGTCAATGTACTGGCGACGTTGCCCTGCCAGATTGACTGGATCGACAGCCGTGCTGCTGAATTCCCGGCCTCCATACCTGCCAATGTGTACCGCATCGTGACCGAAGAGCCGGAGCTGGAACTGGCCGCCGCACCCGCCGGCAGCTATGTACTCATCCTGACCCACAACCACGCCCTGGATGAATTCATCTGTGCGCAGGCATTGCAGAACAAGACGCTGGCCTGGTGTGGCCTGATAGGCTCCGCCACCAAGAGGCGCAAGTTCATTCAGCGCTTCCGAGCTCGCGGCATGAGTGATGCTGCCATTGCCCGACTCACCTGCCCCATCGGCTTACCCGAGTTCGACGGCAAGCATCCCGGTGAGATAGCCGTATCCGTGGCGGCTCAGATTCTCGGGCTTCGGCAGCAACAAGCTGCCAGATCCGATGCATCCGCCAAAGCCACCACTCAACACGCATTTGCCTGACAACACCATGATTGCCACAACACCCTCTGTACAAGCCTTCCGCTCTTCCCTGCTGCACTGTGTTCGGGACCCCGGCGAACAGGATGACTCGGCTGTGGAGTATCTGGAAGACGGGATTCTGCTCGTCTCCAACGGCCGGGTCGATGCCATCGGCCCCGCCGAGGAGCTACTGAAGACGCTGCCCGAGAATGTCACGGTGCAGGACTACCGTGGGCAACTGATCGTACCGGGGTTCATCGATACCCATGTGCACTACCCGCAAACCGACATGATCGCCTCCTACGGCTCACAGCTGCTGGAGTGGTTGAACAACTACACCTTCCCGACCGAGCGCCAGTTCTCCGACAAGGCACATGCTGTGGATACAGCTGATTTCTTCATCAAGGAATTACTGCGCAACGGCACCACCAGTGCGCTGGTGCTGGGAACCGTGCATACCGAATCGGTGGATGCCTTCTTTGAAACCGCGCAACGCCACGGATTGCGCATGATTGCCGGCAAGGTGCTGATGGACCGCAACTGCCCCGAGTACCTGCGCGATACGCCCGAGACCGGCTACAGCGACAGCAAGGCACTGATCGAACGCTGGCATGGCCAGGAACGTCTGCAATACGCCATCACTCCCCGATTTGCCCCTACCTCCACCGAACTGCAATTGCAACGAGCCGGACAACTGGCAGCGGAGCATCCGGATACCTTCGTGCATACCCATGTCGCCGAGAATGTGCGCGAAGTGGAATGGGTAGCCGAGCTGTTCCCCAAGAGTCGCAGCTATCTGGATGTCTACGATCAGTTCGGCCTGCTGCGTGACCGCTCGGTGCTGGCGCACTGCATTCATCTGGATACAGAGGATCGCAAGCGACTGGCTTCCAGCGGTGCTGCCATGGCTTTCTGCCCCACCTCCAACCTGTTTCTGGGCAGCGGCCTGTTCGATCTGTCCGCTGCCCAATCGGTTGGCGCACGCGTCGGCCTGGGTACCGATGTCGGCGCCGGCACCAGCTTCAGCATGCTGCAAACGCTCAGTGAAGCCTACAAGGTCTCGCAGATGGCCGGTCAGTCACTGTCGCCCTTCCGCGCCCTGTACCTGGCGACGCTGGGTAGTGCCAAGGCTTTGTACATCGATGATCATGTCGGTAACTTCGCCGTCAACAAGGAAGCCGACTTCGTGGTACTCGACTGGCAGTCGACCCCGCTACTGACTCGCCGCATGCAGGCAGCCAAGACACTGGAAGAGAAACTGTTTGCCCTGTTCATGCTCGCCGATGATCGCGCCGTGCGCAAGACGTTCATTCAGGGGCAATGTGCGCATGACAGGGAGGTGAATTAGAACCTGCTATCACCCCTGGTGCTTGTCTGCCTTTGGCGTTGGGTAACAATTTCACTTCTCGAAGAAATGCACGTCGACTGGCGCAGGATCATCCGCATGAAGCTCGCAACCACCCGCCTGCTTCAACACCCCCTGAATCGACGGATGAAATGCACGTGAAAACCAGAAAACCAGACAACTACCTGATGGATGTCGCAACGGTCATGACCATGCGACTGACCAGCCTGCCCATGATGTGGATGTTCAATCCACTGAAAGCCGAAAAAGAGACTCGGAAAATGTTCTCCGAGAAGGAGGACGCCTTGCTGGAAATGCAGAACCAGCTGATGCAGGCCCCAGCCATGTTCTGGTATGACATGTGGACAGGCATGCTCGACGGTGACAACGATGCCGGTTGGCAACGCGCGCAACGCAAGGCGGAAAGTCGGATAACGCGCCCCTACACATCGCGCGTCAGCGCAAATCGTCGCCGACTTGCCAAGGGCAACTGATGAAACACCGCATTGCTCGACAATGACAATGCGGTGACCTTTCCCTCTTGCCGTCCCATTTCAGGCTGCAATGAAGCAATTACACGGCCTCTCGAATAATTTGCAACCCATGTGATACAGCTCACAAAGTTCCTCAGTATGACTCTCGAAGAGCCGGGAAGCACCAGGCTCTCTGACAACCGACAAGACGTTGAACATTTGAATCAACAGAGGTAAGAGTCATGACGAACGACAAGATTTCATCGAAGAACACGTCATCGCATATTGCTGATGAAGCCGACAAGGCCAGTGACACCATCAAGAAGGAAACCGCTCAGCTCGCAGACGAGGCGAAAGACACCACTCGGAAGCATGCCGAAAAGCAGTTCGAAAAAGGCCAGGATGCAGTCGCCTCACAGGTCGATACACTCTCGTCTGCGGTGGACGAAGCTGCCAGCGCATTGAAGGAGGAGGATCATCCTCTGGGCCACTACACCCGAGAGATAGCCGACTCCATGTCGGGCCTGTCCGAGAAGATCAGCAACAGTTCGATCGACGAACTGGCTCACGACACTCGCAAACTGGCACGAGAGAATCCGGGCCTGTTCATGCTGGGCAGCATTGCCATTGGCGTTGCTGCATCACGCTTCTTCAAGGCCAGCGCCGAGCGCGACAGTCGAGAATATATGGGTAGTGGCTCAGACCACAATGAACGCCATGCCTCGGATTACGGCCGCAGCACCAGCATCAGACGTCCCTCGCCTTACGCCGGAACGGATCGCCACTCTCCCTCGATGCAGGCACATCAGCGTGAGACAGAGCGCTTTACCGGCAGCAGCGGCGCTGTGGATACTGCCGCCTCGCCAAACACGAGCACAGCTCAGGAACGCCCTCGGGTCAACCCACCTGTGACGCCTGCTGGGAAAAGCACCAGCACGAGCACCCAATCCGTTGAAGAATCAGAAGGAGCATAAGATATCATGCCAATTGATAACCCAACCATGGAACCCCGTGGTCAGCAGCATGCAGGCTACGACGAAAAATCGGTGAGCGGACTCCTGACCAAGCTCGGTTCCGACATCAGTGATCTGGTGGGCACCGAAATGAGTATGGCCAGAGCCGAAATCGGACATTCAGTCGAAGACCTGAAGACTGGCGCGACCAGTCTGCTGTTATCCGGAGTTGTACTACTGGCAGGCGCAATGGTCCTGCTGGCAGCTGTCTGTCTTGCCCTTGCACAGCTGACACAGCTATCCGCCTGGGTAGCCACACTGATTGTCGGAATCGTTGTCACGGTTATCGGCGTGATCATGTTGCAGGCGGGCAAGAAGAAGTTGTCAGCTGACAACCTGGCCCCTTCAAGAACTCAGAACTCCTTGCAAAAGGACAAACGACTGGTGGAGAACAAACTGTCATGAACCATTCAAACACACATAGTGAAAGTCCCAGAGAGCTCGAGGAACGCGCCAATGAGAAACGTTCCGAAATCAACCGTACTCTGTCGCAGATAGAGGAACACTTCTCGCCCAGTCAGATGATCGAACAGGCCATGGGCCTGTTCAAGGGCAACGGTGGGGAGATGGCCAACAACCTGGGGCGCACCGTCAGAGACAATCCGGTGCCCATGATACTGACCGGCGTTGGTCTGGCCTGGATGGCCATGTCGCAGAATTCATCCCGATCCAGAGGGCCTGAGCGCGGTTACGACGATGACTACGCTCGTTACCGTTCAGGATATGGCCGATACGCCGACAATGGGTATCGAGATACTCGTGTAGGCGAGTTTCGTGATAGCGACGTGTATCGGCAGCCAGGCTCATCCTATAGCGCGGTGTCGGAAGGCTTCCGACCGGGAGAAGACATCGATAGCGGCGAGACACGCTATCCCGGAGATCGCATGCACGCCGACTCAGGCCAATACTCGGATGAGGACGAGCAGTCACTGATCGACAAGGCGAAGGAGGCTGGTAACGAGGCGCTTGAATCCCTTGCCGACGTGAAAGACGAAGCGGAATATCGTTATCGGCAGGAAGCGGCTCGCGCCCGCCATGCCGCACAGGACTGGCGTGACAGAGCGGATGGTCAGATGCAGGACTTCCGTGGCTCCATGCGCTCGAGCGCTGATGATGCATCGCGATTCATGCGTGAACAACCACTGGTTGTCGGTGCAGCAGGTATCGCATTGGGCGCGTTGATTGGTGCGTTATTGCCGCCCACCAGAGTAGAGGATCGTCTGGCCGGACAACGATCAGACGCCATTACCGATGATGTGGAGCAGGTGGCAGGTGAGAAACTGACACAAGGCGCCAGTGCCGCACGTGAGCACCTGGAGAAAACCGCTGAAGACGTCAGAGAGACAGCAAGTGATGCCTTGAGCAAGGCTGATGCGAAAGCGGATTCAGCCAGGAACGAGCCAGCATCTACCGCTTGAGCATGAGTCACTTGGCGCGCATGACGATCGCGTGACGGCAAGGCACTCAGAGCAGTACTTCAACTGAGGCCAATCCGGGACTGAACGGCGGACACGGAAGTCCGTCATTGCTCAATGATCTGATTGCCTCGGGCCCATCAGACTAGCGTGGCAGGTGCTACCGATAGCGAGCCAGCCCGCCTATTGCAGCCGCTGCAGCAATGCACTGCTACGTCGATACAGCGTTGCCAGACAGCCAGCACACAGCAGCCACAATGTCCACTCCAGTATCTGCTGATACAACAAGGGCTCCGCAAACAGGTTGACGATGGCTGCCAGCAATAGCGCCAGAGTCAACAAGGCCATACGATGCGGTTTGGCCATTGGGCCCGCAAAATCAACCACACCATCGATCCCCTTGCCCAGTTCCCGCACATAGGCGGTAGAGACTGCCAGTGCTGCCGCAGCCCAGCCAAGGGAAATGAACCCGGCTGCCATGCCGGCTCCCACCAGAAACAGGACATCGGCAATCCGATCCGGTAACTCATTCCACACCGCCCCATCGCGTGTCTGCTTGCCGGCCTCGATTGCCACCATACCGTCCATCAGATTACACAGCAGGCGCAACTGACACATCACCGCCGCCAGCAGCAGACACAGACTGATCCAGCCCGAGGAGTCGAGCTGGCTGGTCGCCATCAATAGCAGCAGTGCCAACACCGCCGCCACGATACTGCAATACGAAATCTGGTTGGGTGTGATCGCTGTGGCAGCCAGATGCTGGGACAGGCTGACGGCCCAGCGCGTGGATCGACTGGCAAGCGGACGCCTGTCCACAGGTGCATCCGTTTCCGGCTGTGCCCGCCTCTGCTCCTGCGTGCGAGCCTGCAGCCGCAGTTGTTCCTGGTCGGACGCCGTAGTGGGCTGTTTCTCCTGACGTCTCATGATGCATCCCAACCATAACGCACGAGGTGGAAGAACACCGGTGCCGAGAACAGTACCGAGTCCATACGATCGATGAAACCACCGTGACCGGCGATCAGGTGCCCCCAGTCCTTGACGCCGCGGTCACGCTTGATGGCCGAGAGCACCAGTCCGCCCATGAAGCCCATCAGCGTGCAGGCCAGTGCCATGCCCGCAGACTGCAGGGGCGTGAACGGTGTGATCCACCACAACATGGCACCGATCAGCGTTGCGCTGAGTATGCCGCCCACAGCACCTTCCACGGTCTTCGACGGTGACAGCGCCGGTGCAATACGTCGCCTGCCCAGCAGCTTTCCCCAGACGTACTGCAGAACATCGCTGATCTGTACCACCACCACCAGATAGGCGATGAGCAGAACCTGACGCCCCTCATAGCCGGGGATCTGCAAGGTCAGTAGCGCCGGCACATGGGAGGCACAGAACACGCAGATCATCAATGCCCACTGCGTCTCGGCCACCCTCACCAGGTAATGCTCGGTGCTGCCGCGCAAGGCCGCCAGCATCGGCAGCAACAAGAAGGCATACACCGGTATGAAGATCGAATACAGACCGTACCACTCGTACCAGATAAGAGCGTATTGCATTGGCAGGACCACGAAGAATGCGGCCGCCAATGCCCAGTGATCATCTCGCCGGGTCTGTGTCAGCGTGACGAACTCACGCAGGGCGGCAAAGGAGCAGAAACCGAACAGGATGATGACCCCGGCCTTGCCCCCCAGGAAGGCCAGTCCGATCAGTACCACCATGGCCCACCAGGCATTGATTCTGGCATTCAGATTGTCGATGACCGACACCTGAGCCTGGCTGTCGGCAGCCTTGTCTTTCTGCCGCAGGGCCAGCCACTGGCCAATGACGGTTGCGATGATCAATACACCTCCGACACCTGCCAGCAGCAACAGCAGGTCGGAACGCGATTCATTCATGACATGCTCTCATTATCAATACCGGCCTCCTGCATTGCCAGGGCAAGCAGGGACTGTTCGGCTCGGGCCAGAAAAGCCGCCTTGCCTTCTTCGGGTATCCGCAGCAGCGGGGCCCCGAAGGTGACACTGCAGACCAGCGGGATCGGAATGATTTCACCCTTGGGCAATACGCGATTCAGATTGCTGATCCACACCGGAATCAGCTCGACATCGGGACGGGACTCGGCCAGATGAAACAGGCCGCTCTTGAACGGCAGCAGACGCGTGTTGCCGGTATTTCGTGTGCCTTCCGGGAACACGATGAGCGAGTCACCGGCATCCAGCGCCTGCGTCATCTGGGCAACAGGATTCTGTTCGCGATTGACCGGATTGCGCTCGATGAGCACCGAGCGAAAGACATCGCTGCCAATGAATCGCTTCAGCGCCGAACCCGACCAGTAATCGGCACCGGCAACTGGCCGCGTGGCCTGCCGCATCGAGGCCGGCAATACCGTCCACAACAGCACGAAATCGCCATGACTGCAATGATTGGCATAATAGATACGTTGTGTCTCTCTCGGTTCACAACCTTGCCAGCGTGCGTGCACGGCCGTGATCAACCGGGCGAAGATCACGATGGCACTGGCGCTCAGCCAGCTCAGTATCCGCTTCATCATCGTGACACCACTCGTCGTGTGCACACGCTCAGCAGACCCAGCAACAGGAGACCGGGATGCAGGCTGCCCGCCTGCGTGAACTCATTGGCGGCATCCTTCACGGCAGCTCCCAGCGATGGTTTGTCCTCCATGTAGAACGAGGACAGCTCATACACCTCATTCACCGCCGCGGCGTACGCCTCCAGATCCGCGGCAGCCACTTCATTGACCAGGGTCCGGTAGCGAAAGCTGACGCTCAGCAAGCGGCCCTCTTCATCCAGCTCGGACTGCTTGCTGAAGCTGAACCATTCGGTGTCAACGACAGCTTCCAGATCGTCCAGGCGTAGCGGTGTGGGCATCGACACATCCCAGCGTTCGTCGATGACAATAGGGTGTACCAGTTCGTAGGGCTGTTGCCGGCCGGTAACTGTTTCCGGCATGTCCAGATACCCCATGATTTCATCCGCGTAGACCCAGCGATAGTGGCTGACATTCTCGTCCGACATCCAGAGCTGCGGAAGGCGGTAGTGCTCGCTGATGACCACACTGTCACCCGGGCCTTCCACGAATTCAGGCTCTCCGGTGGGCACGATATCATCGAAATAGTCCGCGTAGTAGGCATGAAAGACCTTGCCCAGCCCATGTTCACCTTCGGTCTGCAGGTCGTGACGTACGTTCTCGGCCCAACCACCCTGCTTGCGGGTAATCACGCTCAGTTCCGATTCCTCGGCGCCCGGGGTCAGTGATTTTCGAATGGACATTCGGTAACGAGGTTGCGGACTGTTCATGGGGCTCAGCGAGCGGGTATCAGGCGAGAGTACCAGTGCGCGTCCATAATCCGGTTCACGTAACTGGCCCAGATCACCGGCCTGATTACGCAAGGTGGGATCCAGAAAATGCACACCATCCTCCAGCCGAACCTGCACTACCACATGATCGAAGGCATGCAATCGGTAAGGATAGTTTGCCGACTCCAGACCACGATTGGTATTTACCAGTGCCGCCTGCGCCTCCACCCCCAGTTCACGCAGCAAGGCCATCAGCAGCAGCGACTTGTCCTTGCAGTCACCAAAACGTCGAGCCAGCGTCTCTTGCGGCCGCGACGGCCAGTGCGAGTTCCTGCCCAGCTCCACACCGAAGTAACGAATCTCTTCCTGAACCCAGCGCAATGCGGCGCCAATCTGCCCGTGCAGATCATCCTGAGAGCTGCGGATCACACTGGCGATGGTGGCGATATCCGGATCGGGTTGGTCTGACAGACGGTACATCGGCAAAGCCCAATCCACCACGGACCGCCAGTCTGGCATGTCGCTGAAGACCACGGTGCCACGGTTGTAATGCCAGCTGGGCACGTCATCTTCCACACTGTATTGCGGCACGCCTCGCTGATCAATGATCAGCTCCTGCACACCGTTCTCTTCCGAGACCTGCATGGCGACCTCGGCCCCGCGCACCCGGCGATTCAGGGGACGCTCGGTCGCGCTCAGGATACGCGCATGGTTGCGATCCACCGGGCTCCACAGCTGGGTATGGACTTGGAACTCACGATGCCCCTCGAAGATCGGATTCTCGCCTTCGACAGAATAGGAATACCGCACCAGATCGCCACGGCGTACGTCATCGATGACAATCGCCAGGGTTCTTGTCCCGTCATGGATCAGTTCGTGGCGGCCACTTTCCGTACGCAGCAGATCCAGTCGAGCCGTGGGGAGCTTGTCGATCAGGCTGTCGCCGCGCATGATCCATAATTCATGCAGACGCAGCGCCTCGTAACTGGGGTCGAATGAAATCTCGATATCCGAGTAATTCTCGACCCCGTAACGATTGGTCAGCTCGAATTCCACAGCCGTGAACCAGCGACTCCGGCCAGGCTGCAGACCGTTGTACTGAAAGTCCTGCAGGCGCGCACGATATCCCTGAGAGGACTCGGCCGACCGCTCCAGCTCACGGTCAAACGCAGGCAGTGGCTTTACCCAGTCGGGTACCGCAACGATGGTAAATGGCTCTGGTTCCGGCGCGGGCATCGGCGCGGGCACCGGCGCTGCCGACACCGTGCCCACCATCCACACCAGCGCCAGCAGCGCCCACTGAATGAGACGACTCACACCCGGTTCTGCCGAACACGCATTTGCTTTCCAAGCCATGAAATCTACAGCAACTGTTTCAGTTTTCCACAGTCACTTGTCGGCTAGAGGCATGAATTACTAGTGCCGGACCCTCGTTTAAGTGAGGCGGGACACATCTCCGGCGAGCCAGCCCAGAGGATCATCCGGGTCAACCCCATCCATGAAGGGAAGCTCTCGTTGCCGGTGCGTGACCTGATAGACCAGCCCGATCCAGTTTCCGACCAGGGCCTCGCCGCTGTCATGCCAGGTATTGGACAGATGATCGACGGCCAGGTGCTCTGGAAAAGCCGGCACCGCCATACCCAGTGCGCGCGCCTGATGCACACGTTCCTTGTACTCATCGAACAGCGCCTTGCTGTAGCGATCGAAGTAATGCTGCGGGATGGGTGGATACTCAGGCAGTTGCCCCTGGATGAACTTGCCGATATCACGCTTGTACTCTTTCAGCAGGCTGATGCTGTCGTATTCGGGGTGCCCCTGAAAGAACACGGTTCTGAATCCGTCCGGGCTGACTGCCAGTTGCACACCTGGCTCCTTGCCCGCTATCAGCACGTGCAAGCCTGCATCCTGCAACTGCTTTTCGGTGACCTCATTGAAGCGTGAATGCGGCACGAACAGTCGCGTATTGATGTCCTGCACCAATGGGTGATCCTTCTTGACGACATCGTGCTCGTACACACCCCAGCACTTCTTCGGCAGACCACGACGCCGAATGTCATGGCGGGCCAGCAATACTGCATGGGTGGCCAGACAGGAACACAGCGTGGAGGTGACATTGGAGTCGGCCCATTCGATGACCTTCAGCAGAGGGTCCCAGAAGACCTCCTTGCTCAGGTCGGGCTGGGTGACATTGGCACCACTGATGATCAGTGCATCGAGCCCCATTTCCTGCAGATGCGAGAAGGGTTCATAATGCTGGTCGATATGACTTCTGGCCGCCGGTCCGCGCGGAATCTCGTCCAGCGTGAACGGATGAATACAGAACTGGGAGATCGGATTGCTGGAACCGACCAGGCGGAAGAACTGCCGCTCGGTTGCCGCCAGGGCGGCATCGGGCATCATGTTCAACAGACCGATATGCAACGCCCGATAATCCTGATCCCGGGCACGTTCCGGAGACAGAATTCGATAGCCTTCCTCGCGCAAACGCTCGTAGGTGGGCAGATCATTATGGGCGACCAGTGGCATGGCTCAGACCGTCAGTGCGTCGCCAATGAGCGACAGGAATTCTTCTGCATTCTGCACTTCGAAGGCATCACGTGCTGAAATGACGTAGCCGTACTTCTCGGCGATGGCCTCGTAGCGAGGAATGCGCGACTTGAACAGATGCGGAA
Organism: uncultured Granulosicoccus sp.; assembly: GCA_947499955.1. Classification (GTDB taxonomy): domain Bacteria; phylum Pseudomonadota; class Gammaproteobacteria; order Granulosicoccales; family Granulosicoccaceae; genus Granulosicoccus. The sequence goes on along the minus strand of CANMQI010000002.1, from coordinate 247,004 downwards.
ACACCCACCGGACAAAATCGGCAGGGTCGATCTGCGCAGTATACTCAACTCCCCGATCGGTATAGAAGTCGGCCAGCTGCGCATCCAGAAAACTGTCACGGTAATACAGCGGTTTCGGATTGCGGGCCGCACGCTCGATCAGAAAAGCCTCATCGTCCGGGCTGGTCTGGATGTAGATCATCAGCGTGTTCTCGGCTACAGCCTCGATAACGGAGGCATCATCGATCTCGCAGAAGCTGCCGCTGGCATCGTTCAGGAAATGGTCGTAACCGTAGATGGTTCTGGCCTTCTCGGCAAAGGCTTCGACATCGCGCATGGCGGCAATCTCGCCCTGCAGATGCAACGCCTGACGACGCTTGAATTCCGACAAGGCAAGCCCGCCCAGGTCCGGATTGCCCAGCATGCCCAGGAACGTGGACAGCGGCTCCAGATTGTCGACCGTGATGTTGTTGCTGATGTAGATGGAATCCGAGCGCAGCAGGTCGCGCAAGAACGGCACCTGCATCGCCTGCTTCTTGATGTTGTCGAGTATCGGCTCATCCAGATAGCGTGTACCGATGCGGTAATCCACTGAATAGTGGAACCAGTCATCGCTGCGCAGCATATTGGCCAGACGCGTCTTGCCCACACCGGACATGCCCAGCAGGGTGACGCGCTTCTGTTGCCAGTCCAGGAACTCCTGACGATCCATTCGCATGACTATCGACCTTCAACTACCAAATGTATCGCATTGATTCGGATCGCCGGATTTCAGGCCGACGTACAACCACTCCTGGCGCTGCTTTGATGAGCCGTGAGTGAACGCCTCCGGCCGCACCTTGGCGCCCGCGCGACTCATCAGGGCATCATCGCCGATGCGGGCAGCGGCATTCATGCCCTCTTCCAGATCACCCGGCTCCAGCAGCTGATTGTCCTTGTGCGCATGATGCGCCCAGACACCGGCATAGCAGTCGGCCTGCAACTCGGTCAGTACCGACAGACGGTTTGCCTCGGTCTTGCTGACCGTGCGCTGACGCTTCTGTACTGCCATGGAAACGCCCAGCAGATTCTGCACATGATGACCAACCTCGTGTGCCAGCACATAGGCCTGCGCAAAGTCGCCACTGGCCCCCATTTTTTGCAGCTCACGGAAGAAATTCAGGTCGATGTAGACCTGATAGTCACCGGGACAGTAAAAAGGTCCGGCCGCCGAGGAGGTGTAACCACACGCAGAATTGACACCGCCATCGAAGATGACCAGTTTGGCTGGCTGGTACTGCTGTCCGGCCTCCTTGAACAATTTGGTCCAGGCATCTTCGTTATAGGCCAGCATGGTGGTGACGAAGTCTGTTGCCTCGTCATTGCTGCGCGCCTGACTCTGCGTGCTGGGGGTCAGCTGTGGCACAGCCCCACCACCGGAGCCATTGCCCAGAAAGCCCGTCAGATCGACACCCAGAAACATGCCGATCAGCAGCACGATGATGCCGGCGCCACCGCCGATCTTCAGACCGCCACCGCCGGGCAGGCGACGTTTGCCTGCTCCCATGCCGCGTCGATCTTCTACATTGCTACTGCGCCTGCCCTGTCTCCAACGCATCGTTGGTCTCCTCTCATTTTCATTACGCCTCGATACAACCGGCGCCCCTTGCGGGTGTGCATGATAGATTGTTGCACGTTTCCCGACTCATATTTCAGTCACGAAAACTCTCATGTCCCGGCAGAACGCTCCAGCATTGATCGACAGCCATGTGCACACCGACGATCAACGGTTCTCGGCGGACAGAAGCAGAATCCTGCACTCTGCCCGTCAGGCAAACATCATCGCTCAGATTGTACCGGCCATCTCGCAGCGGCTGTGGCCACGCGTGAAGGACGTCTGTGCCACTGAAGACGACCTGTTCGCCTGCTACGGTCTGCATCCCTGCTTCTGCGATGAGCACGAAGAGGCGCACCTTCTCGAGCTGCCACAGTGGCTCGAGCGCGAACGCCCCGTCGCTGTTGGCGAGTGCGGGCTCGATTATTTCATTGCCGATGCCGACAAGGTTCATCAGCAGCATCTTTTCAGCACCCAACTGGCTCTGGCCCGCGAATTCGACCTGCCCATTGTCATTCACGCCAGACAGGCCGTGGAAGATGTGATTCGCCTGATCCGCGCCTCGGGTCACCATCGCGGCGTGATTCACAGTTTCAATGGCTCGCTCCAGCAAGCCGACAGGCTGATCGAGCTGGGGTATCGTCTGGGTTTTGGTGGCGCGCTCACTTACGAGCGAGCCACACGCCTGCGCAAGCTGGTGTCACAGTTGCCGCTGGATGCCTTGCTGCTGGAAACCGACGCCCCGGATCAGGTCGATGCCTGTCATGCCGGGCAGCGCAATGAACCTGCCTACCTGATGGATATCTGGCAGAGCATCAGCGCCCTGCGCCCGGAAGACCCGGACACGATTGCTCGGGCCACTACACGCAATGCCATCGAGCTGTTTGCACTGCCACTGCCTGGATAATACAAGCCTGTAGAACCAGCCATGATCCGGGACTCCCGAGTCGAACCCGGACAGGCCTTTCCCGCGATGCAATTTCCTAGTAAGGGAAACGGTCCTTTACCGTGATCTCCGCCATTCGCCCTTCAATCCAGGCTTCTGTCTCGGCCAGAATCTGCGCAGCCGTCTTGCCCTCACTGTGAATGACCGGGCCGATACTGACCGTGATGGTACCGGGCCACTTGATGAAGCCCATACGCGGCCAGAATTCACCGGCATTGAGAGCCACGGGCAACACATCGCAAGGCACTTTCTTCGCCACCATGGCTCCGCCGATTCGGTACTTCGGTTCAGCCCCGACAGGACGTCGTGTGCCTTCCGGAAAAACCACGACCCAACGCCCCAGAGACAGACGATTGGCTGCCTGCTCGCACATCTGCGACATGGCCGAGCGCCCGCTCTTGCGATCGATCATGATGAATTTCAGCACGTACAGTGCCCAGCCGAAGATGGGAATCCACAACAGTGAACGCTTTGCCACGAACACACTGGGATAGAACAGCGTCGGCAGGAAATAGGTATCCCAGGTGGACTGATGCTTGGACATGATGATGCAGGGTTTATCCGGTGCGTTCTCCAGGCCGTCCACTTGCCAGTCGACACCGCAGATGTACTTGAGCCCATAGACGTTGCTGCGATTCCACATGATCGCCAGCGCATAACCCATACGAAACGAGAACAACCCGATGATGACCACGGGAATACCCAACACCACGGTCATGACGATCTGCCACAACCAGAACACGATACTTCTGAATAACAGCCAATAACGATACACGTCAGGTTTCCTCCTTCGGGGACAGCAGAGAATCGACACAGCGGGCCAGATCGTCATAGGCCGGGATGTGTTCCAGCCCCTTGTTGTTGTCCAGCGTCTGCTGACCCTTACCGGTGCGCACCATGATGGGTGTGGCAGCGGTTGCCATGGCAGCCTGCATGTCGCGCAGGGAGTCGCCCACCACGATGACCGTACTCAGGTCGATATCCAGTCTTTCGCTGATGGTGTAGAGCATGCCCGGAGCCGGCTTGCGACAATCACATTGATCGCCATCGCTGTGGGGGCAGAACGCCACCACATCGATCCGGCCGCCGGCCTGTATCACTTTTTCGTGCATGCGCTGATGAATGGCATGCAGCATTTGCAGCGTGATCAGTCCGCGACTGATGCCACTCTGATTGGTGGCAACTGCCACATGCCAGCCCGCCTGATGCAGGCGGGCAATCGCTTCCAGGCTGCCCGGAATGGGCACCCACTCTTTCGGTGTGCTGACAGGGCGTTCCAGATTTTCATTGATGACGCCGTCTCGATCCAGCACGATGAGCTTCATGAAGCCGCATCCGCAGGTTGCAGCAGACTCAGCTCGGCCGTACTGCAACACAGCTCATTGACCTGTCGCAGCAAGGCCAGGCGGTTGGCCCGCAGAGCCAGATCATCATCCATCACCATGACCTCTTCGAAGAAGGTATCCACCGGCTGGCGAAAAACAGCCGTCTCCAGCATGGAAGCCTGATAGTCACGAGCTTGCAGATGTTGCTCGATGACAGGCTTGTGGCTGAGCAGTTGCTCGAGCAAGGCGGTTTCCGCCCCGGGGCTCAACAAGGCATCATCGACGTCATCCGGCACGGTGCCATCGACCTTCTTCAGCAGATTGCCGATGCGCTTACTGGCCGCAGCCAGTGACACAGCGGCCTCGGTGGAACGAAACTCCTGCATGGCTGCCAGTCTGGCCACGATATCCAGTGGCCGAGTCAGTCCCTTGGCCAGCACCGCATCGATGGCATCGGCGGCATACCCCTGATCGATCAGATATCCGCGCATGCGCTCGATGACATAGGCCAGCATGCCGGCCTTGTCGGGGGCTTCGAGCCGTTCGCCGTAGATGCTCAGTGCCTGCTCCAGCACCTGGTCAAGATCCAGATCGAGCTTCTGTTCGATCATGATGCGCACGATACCCAGAGAAGCGCGGCGCAAGGCAAACGGATCCTTCGCACCGGTAGGTTTCATGCCCAGACCGAATATACCGGCCAGGGTATCGGTCTTGTCCGCCAGGGAAACGATCTGGGAGACGATACCGGCGGGTAGAGGACCACCGGCCTTGTTGGGGAAGTAATGCTGCTCCATGGCCTCGCAGACCGACGCCGGATGCCCGTCGCGGGTGGCGTAATATCGTCCACAGATGCCCTGCATCTTGGGCAATTCCTTGACGATCTCGGTGTTGAGATCACACTTGCACAGACTCACCGCCAATGCCACATCACTGGCATCGTGCGACAGCTCGTGAGCCAGCCATTCACCCAGGGTAGTCATGCGGGCCACCTTGTCAGCCACACTGCCCAGCTTTTCCTGGAACAGCAGACGGTCCAGCTGCGGCTGATGCGCAGACAGCGGCAGCTTCTTGTCCTGGTTCCAGAAGAACATGGTGTCGGCAAAACGCGGACGAATGACTCGCTCATTGCCGTCCACCACCGTCTCCGGATGATTGGATTCGATATTGGCAATGGTGATGAATGCCGGCATGAGAGCGCCATTACCATCCAGCAGCGCAAAGTAACGCTGGTTTTCCTGCATGGTCTGAATCAGGGCTTCCTTTGGGATCTCCAGAAAGGCTGCATCGAATCGACCCGCCAGCGCCACCGGCCATTCGACCAGCGCTGTGACCTCATCGAGCAATTCCTCATCCATGACCGGCTCACCATCGAGCGATGCGGCCACGCCTCTGACCGCATTCTCTATATGCGTACGTCGACGCACGGGGTCAGCCATGACCCTGGCCTCTTCCAGACGCGCTTCATAGTCGGCAGGCGAGGCCAGAGTGATTGCCTCTGGTGCATGAAAACGATGACCCTGCGTCTGATTGGATGCGTCAAGCCCCAGTACCTGCAGTGGCAATACTGCCTCGCCGTGCATGGCAAGCAACCAACTGACCGGTCGCAGAAAATCGTGGGTGCTACGACCCCAGCGCATGCGTCGTGGCATGGGCATGGTCTTGATCGCCTCTGCCACACTGGCCACCATGACCTCGGCCAGCGTCTTGCCGGGCTGCACCTGACGAGCCACGACCCATTCACCCTTGGGTGTCTCTATCGTGGACAGCTGCTCGACGGTGACACCCGCTGAACGCATGAAACCCTCCAATGCCTTGGTGGGTTGTCCATCTTTCCAGGCGGCGGCACTGGCAGGTCCGCGACGCTCGACTTCCGTGTCCGGTTGACGTTCGCCGACATCGGTAAAGCGTGCCGCAATGCGTCTGGGTGTGGCAAAGATCTGCGCCTCACTGCTGCACAGCTCGTTTTCCTGCAGCGCCGCTGCCAGAACCTTGCCCAGATGTTGTGCCATGGGCACCACGGATCCGGCCGGCAGTTCCTCGCAACCCAGTTCGATGATCAGATCAGACATTGACGACACCCTCTTCTGCAGTGCTTGCGGTATCGGTTTTCAGCAAGGGATAACCCAGTGCCTCGCGTTTGTTGACCCAGGCTTCGGCTACCTGTCGGGACAGGGTGCGAACCCGAAGAATGTAACGCTGACGCTCGGTCACCGAGATGGCATGCCGGGCATCCAGCAAGTTGAACGAGTGAGACGCACGCAGCACCTGCTCGTAGGCCGGCAGGGGCAGTTCGAGATCGCACAGGCGGGCGCAATCGTTTTCGCACTGATCGAACTGCAGGAACAGGGCATCCACATCCGCGTGTTCGAAGTTGTAGGCCGACTGCTCCACCTCATTCTGATGAAACACATCGCCATAGCTCACCGGGCCTTGTGCGGTGTGACCCCAGACCAGGTCATAGACGCTTTCCACACCCTGGATATACATGGCCAGTCGTTCGATACCGTAGGCCAGTTCTCCCAGCACGGGCTTGCAGACGATACCGCCGCATTGCTGAAAGTAGGTGTACTGCGTGACTTCCATGCCATTGAGCCAGACTTCCCAGCCCAGACCCCAGGCACCCAGGGTCGGTGACTCCCAATTGTCTTCCACAAAGCGCACATCGTGCTCCAGCAGATCGAAACCCAGCGCTTCCAGAGAGCCCAGATACAGCTCCTGCATGCCTTCGGGTGAGGGTTTCATGGCCACCTGAAACTGGTAATAGTGTTGCAGGCGGTTGGGGTTATCGCCATAGCGTCCGTCGGTGGGGCGCCTGGATGATTGCGTGTGACAGGCGAACCAGGGCTCGGGCCCGATGGCGCGCAGAAAGGTTGACGGATGAAAGGTACCCGCCCCCATCTCCATGTCATAAGACTGCTGCACCAGGCAACCCTGGGCAGCCCAGTAGTTCTGCAGCACGGCAATCATGCCCTGAAAGGTTTTCACATCAGGCTGCTTGGCAGCTTCGGTCATGGTCTGTTCCAGCTCTGGGTTCTGTAAAAAGTGTGTCAGTGTACTTAATCCGGCGACGCGCGACGATACGGTAGAATGCTTTGGCAGGACCGGAATCCTACCAGTCGTCCGGTCTTGCACGGCCTGCCGCACCAAACTTGAGCCTCACTTTGGTGCAATATTGGTTCGAATGCACCATCATGGTGCGTAACATGTACCCATGAAAATATTATCTTATTGATTTAGCAAGTATTTTTATCTCCATACGGGTTGGTACGTACCCTGCACCATATAGGTGGGAGCACGCACCACGCGCGCGTGGCCATACTCAAATTATATTTCACAGGAAATCTACACATGTCTGCCAGTGACGTTCTCAAGATCATCAAGGATAACGACGTAAAGTTCGTCGACTTTCGTTTCACAGACCCACGCGGCAAGGAACAGCACACAGCAATTCCGGTTGCCATGTTCGAAGAGGACATTTTCGAAGACGGCCAACCCTTTGATGGTTCTTCAATCGCTGGCTGGAAAGGCATCAGTGCATCAGACATGTTGTTGATGCCCGACGCATCCACAGCCGTCATCGACCCTTTCACCGAAGAGTCAACACTGAACCTGCGTTGCGACATCGTCGAGCCTGACACCATGGCAGGTTACGAGCGTGACCCACGTTCCGTTGCCCGTCGTGCCGAAGCCTACCTGCAGTCCACCGGTATCGCTGATACTGCCTACTTTGGTCCAGAACCTGAATTCTTCGTCTTCGACGACGTTCGCTGGTCCACTGAAATGCAGGGCATGAGCTATGCCATCAACTCCGATGAAGCGGCATGGAGCTCCAACAAGAAGATCGAAGGCGGCAACACGGGTCACCGTCCTGCTGTCAAAGGCGGTTACTTTCCGGTTCCTCCTGTCGATTCCCTGTCCGACCTGCGCGCCACCATGTGCCTGGTTCTCGAGCAGATGGGTGTAACACCTGAAGTTCATCACCACGAAGTCGGTACTGCCGGCCAGTGCGAGATCGGCACCAAATTCGACACACTCGTCAAGCGTGCCGACCAGACTCAGGTCCTGAAATACGTGGTTCTGAATGTTGCTCACCAGTATGGCAAGACAGCGACTTTCATGCCCAAGCCTATCGTTGGCGACAACGGCAGCGGCATGCACGTGCATCAGTCTCTGTTCAAGGATGGCAACAACATGTTCGCTGGTGAACTGTATGGCGGACTGTCAGAAATGGCTCTGTTCTACATCGGCGGTATCATCAAGCACTCACGTGCCATCAATGCCTTCGCCAACGCCTCAACCAACAGCTACAAGCGACTGGTTCCCGGCTTCGAAGCGCCTGTCATGCTGGCCTACTCGGCTCGTAACCGTTCTGCGTCCATCCGTATCCCTTACGTGGGCAACCCCAAAGGTCGTCGTATCGAAGTTCGTTACCCTGACCCAACCGGCAACCCTTACCTGACATTCTCGGCTCTGATGATGGCCGGCCTCGACGGTATCCAGAACAAGATCCACCCTGGCGATGCTGCCGACAAGGATCTGTACGACCTGCCAGCTGAAGAAGCTGCCAACATTCCACAGGTTTGCGCGTCTCTGGACGAAGCTCTGGAAGCACTGGACGCCGATCGTGGCTTCCTGACTGCCGGTGGTGTATTCACTGACGACCAGATCGATGGCTACATCCGCCTGAAGATGGAAGAAGTCACTCGCATGCGTATGTCCACGCATCCGGTTGAATTCGATATGTACTACAGCTGCTAGTCAGCTCCGTAGTTTCATCGCAGTGAATGGGGCCGCCCTGCTTTGCAGGGCGGCCTTTTTTGTGGGCGTATATCGGAAAGAATGACCCTGTCGTCATCACAATCACCGTGATGCTTACGCCTCCTGCAAGACGAACATCGCCTGGAAACAGTGCGTGAAGGCGTGTGACTCATCCACGCCAACGATGCCTTTCGAATGAGCCAGTTCACAGAATCTGAACACTGACGATGTTGTAGCAAGCCTGTCATATGCCTGACATACCTTGGCCAGCGAAACTGCGTTGTCATGCCCTGCATGCTTCAGGCAGTCACATCCTGCAGAGATTGGCACACGTGTCACTCACTGGTTTTTTCCCGAGAAAAACGTCATGAACAACAAACGTACGCAACGACTTTCCGCCGATGAATGGGATGAGGTGAATTTCCCACGCTCATCCGACTCCGACTTCGACCGTGTCCTCGAGACAACCCTGACACGACGTGGCTTTCTCAGTGGCGCTCTGGCCTTTGGATCAGCCGCTGCCGTCATGGGCCCGGGACTGCTGACTGCCGCTGCAGCACGAGCAGACGGACATGCCAGCCTATCCCGGTTTCCGTTCAAGGCAATAGACATCCAGACTGACGGCACTGTACATGTGCCCGAAGGCTATCAATGGAAGGTGCTGGCACGGTGGGGAGACCCTCTGTTCTCCGATGCCGACGGTTATGACATCAGCGAAGGCGGCTCCTCCAGCCTGTCTGATCGTGTTTTCGGTGAAAACACCGATGGCATGGAGACTTTCGTCTACCGGGGGCATCAGCTGCTCGTCGTCAATCACGAGTACACCAACAACGATATCAACCTGCCGGCAAGCCAGGAAGGCGTACCGGCCAGTGCCGACGATGTGCTGAAGTTGCAGAACCTGCAGGGAATTTCCGTTATTGAAATCACTGAAAGCGACGAAGGCTGGCAGATCGTCAAGGACAGCCCCTACAACCGTCGTATCACTCACAATTCCCCCATGCGCATTGCCGGACCGGCAGCCGGGCACGACCTGCTGAAAACGGCGGCCGACCCCAGTGGCACCGAGTCGTTGGGCACCATGAACAACTGCGGTTCAGGACGTACGCCCTGGGGTACCTACCTCACCTGCGAGGAGAACTTCAATGGCTACTTCGGCTCCACGAACGCGGACAACACACCCGATTCCGAACTGGTAGGCGCTGGCTATTCTCGCTATGGCATCGGTGCCGACGGATGGGGCTACGACTATCACAAGTGGGATGAACGCTTCGATGTCGCCAAGACTCCCAACGAGCCCCACCGTGTCGGCTGGGTCGTCGAGATTGACCCGAACGACCCTGAGTCCACACCTGTAAAACACACGGGACTGGGCCGCTTCAAACACGAAAATGCAGAAGTCGTACTGGCTCCTGACGGTCGCGTTGTCGTCTACATGGGTGACGACGAACGAGGCGAGTTCATCTATAAATTCGTATCCAACGGCACCTTTGCGCCGGGCGTCAGCACAGAAGGCCTGCTTGACGATGGCACCCTGTATGCCGCGAAGTTCAATGATGACCAGACCGGCCAATGGGTCGCGTTGACACCAGAGAGCACCGGCATGGAACTGGCCGAGCTTCTGATCTTCGCCCGCCAGGCAGCATCGACGGTTGGCGCTACCACCATGGACCGCCCGGAATGGATCTCAGCCAACCCCCATGCCATCGAGGTGTACTGCTGCCTGACCAATAACAAGAACCGCGGCGTCCAGCCCAATGCCGGTGGCGACGATACCGCGGTCAATGGCCCCAACCCTCGCGAATCCAATCATTACGGACAGATCGTTCGCTGGCGGCCACACAATGACGACCACGCCAGCGACAGCTTCGACTGGGATCTGTATGTCATGGCTGGCAACCCTGAGTTGTACAACAACCAGTATGGCGGCTCGGAGAACATCACCGCGGGCAACCTGTTCAACTCACCCGACGGCATGGTGTTCGACAGCAATGGCCTGCTGTGGATCCAGACCGATGGTGACGACAGCAACGAAGAGGACTTCGCCGGCATGGGCAACAACCAGATGCTGGTGGGTGACCCGGCTACCGGAGAAATTGCACGCTTTCTGACCGGTCCGAATGGCAGTGAAGTCACAGGCCTTGCCTGGTCCGCAGATCGTCGCACGATGTTTGTCGGCATCCAGCACCCGGGTGGCGAATTTCCGGATGCCGGCTCTCTGCCTCGCTCCTCCATCGTCGCCGTCAAGCGTGATGACAACGGCCTGGTCGGCTAGTTTGTGAAGTAGGTCAGGATCGCGAATGGCGGACGGCTTCAGGGCTGTCCGCCTTTCTGCTGCCAGCGCACCGACCAGCAGGCTCAGGGCATGACAGCCCGCGCCATGACAACTGCGAGTTCAGCTTGCTGTGCTGCCCTTGGCGGATGAAACTTCATAGACAATATCCCTGTATCTGCCCGCAACGGAAGCAGATAAGCTGTTTCTACTGTACCGTGCACCACCATTGCAAGCGAACCGGGTTTCTCTGCATCAGACAAGGGAACCGCATTGTCTGAACAGTGCGAACGGCTCGGCAGCAGATGCATCCATGGTCAAACAGAGCGGGTATTGGTAGTGAAGAGACAGACGGTACGTGACGTGAAAGGGTTGATGGAGAACAGCGTCATCTCCCCCGAACAGAGCGACGATATCAGCCAGGTCATCCGCAAATTCTCGGTGGCCATCACCCCGCATGTCATGGACACCATCACCAGCGCCGAGAATGCCGGCGTGTTCGAGCAGTTCGTGCCCTCTGCTGCCGAGCTTGAGGAGACGTCTGCCGAATCCAGCGACCCCATCGGCGATCATGCTCACTCACCGCTGCCCGGCATCATTCACCGCTATGAGGATCGGGTGCTGCTGAATGTCGTGCAGACCTGCGCCGTGTATTGCCGGTATTGCTTCAGGCGAGAGAACGTCGGCTCTGGCAATGCAGGCTTGACGCCCTCGCAGCTCGACAGTGCGCTGGATTACATCCGGGCGGACAAGAAACTGTGGGAGGTCATTCTCAGTGGCGGGGATCCGCTCACCCTCTCCCCCCGACGCTTGTCACACATCATCGAGGAGCTCAAGGGCATGGAGCATATCGGTATTGTTCGATTCCATACCCGAGTACCCACCGTGGCCCCGGACAAGATAAACGATGAGCTGATTGCAGCCTTGAAGCAGCACCCGGCTGTCTACCTGATTCTGCATGTCAACCACCCCGATGAACTGACGCCACAGGTGTGCGAGAAACTGGCCTTGCTGGCCGATGCCGGCATTCCCTTGCTGAGTCAGTCGGTCCTGCTCAGGAACATCAACGACAATGTCGATGTGCTGACCAGACTGTTCAGAAAGCTGCTGGTCAACCGCGTCAAACCCTACTACCTGCACCACGGTGATCTGGCAAAGGGCACACGCCATTTCCGCACATCCATAGAACAGGGCCAGGCGCTGATGAAGGAACTGCGCGGACCGGTGTCGGGCCTCTGCCAGCCACACTATGTGCTCGACCTGCCAGGCGGCGCTGGCAAGGTGCCGATCGGGCCGCAGTATCTGACGACGACCAGCGAAAATACCCACAGGGTTGAAGATGTCTCGGGGTGCAGTCATCTTTACGTGGATGACTGCCTGCCCGTGGATGCCGGTTAAATCAGGACGGCGTTGTCGGCGGCGTGAAGAATGAAGCCGGGGTCAGAATGGTATTGGTCTGGCTGACCAGATTACCTGCCTCGGCACTGAGCTTCAGGAACTTCTGCCAATCCGGATCTGCCGCCATGGCCTTGCGCTTCTCGGCACGATCTGCCGCGCTCTTGTAGATCCAGATGTGAACGTAGGAATTCACATCACCGGTTTCCACTGCGCCGTAGACAACCGGATTACCCAGATGCTTCGACTGAGGTGCCCAGCCATGATCCTCATAGAGTTTCATGTGTTTCTTGATGGTGCCTGGCCGGCAGACATAGGTTCGTAAATCGTAGATCATGCGTTGGAATCTCCGTTTGAGTTGAAAATATCGAGTAGCGAAACGACAAGGTCACGAACTGAATAGACTGTCATGACCGCGCCGGCGATGGGAATGACGACATACAGCAGCGAGCCTGGAAGTTGCAGTATCGGGGTCAGCGCGGTGTTCCGATCCCATATCCGATAACCGTAGTACGTCATGACCAGCAGAAAGCACAGACACAGCAGGGTCACCAGCAGTCGCAGTACGGCAGCAAGACGCGTATCACCCAGTGAGTCCTGCAGCCAGGTAACCACGAAATGATCACGCTCTCGCCACAGCGCGGCAGCCCCGATGAAGACCATCCAGGCAAACAAGCCCTGCACCACTTCATCAAACCAGGCAAAGCCTGCAAACTGAAAGGTTCTGGCCATCACATTGATGAACAGCAGAAAAAACAGGCTCACCAGACACAACATGGCAATGGCGCGCAGAGTCTTGCCCGCGACCGTATCGATGTATTGCAGCATCATCGTCCCATCACCGCATACGGCAGCCAGGTTGATATTTGAGGTATGCAGATGACCGCCAACAGCACCAGCATGATGCCCAGCAGATAAGGCATCAACGCCTTCGACAGCCTGGCCACCGTGAGCTCCGCTATGGATGACACGGCAAACAGCACCATGCCAACGGGCGGGGTCAACAGACCGACCATGGAACACATGATCATGATGACACCGAACTGAATGGGATCCATACCCAGCTCGTTCACAACCGGCAGAAACAGGGGAACGGTCAACACGATAACGGCAATTCCCTCCAGAAACATTCCCAGTATCAACAAGGTCACCACGATGATTGCCATGACCACCCAGGGAGTCTCCGAAAATGCAAGCATGCCACTGACCAGCTGATCAGGAATGCGTTGATGAATCAGAAGCCAGCCGAAGAATCCGGCACAGGCAATCACGAACATGACGCGTATGGTATGAACCAGGGTCTCCCAGAGGATGGCCGGCAGATCACCCAACTTCACTTCCCGGTACACGAACATGGAGAGGAACAAGGCGTAGGCCGATGCCGCAACACCTGCCTCGGTCGGGGTGAACAGGCCACCGAATATGCCGGCGATGATGATGACCGGCGTGATGAGCGATAGCACACTGTCCAGAAAGCTGCGAAAGATCTCGGGCCAGTCCGTGTAATCCCGGCGTGGCATATCGTTTTTCAGGGCCACGATGTACACGGCGCACATGAGCGCCACGGCCATCAGCAAACCCGGGACCACGCCTGCCAGAAAGAGCTTGGAGACAGAAACGCCGGTTATCGAGGAATACAGTACAAAGGGAATGGACGGTGGAAAGACCGGTCCTATGGTTGATGATGCAGCCGTGATCGCGGCCGAGAATTCTAGATCGTACCCCCGATCCTTCATTGCCTTCAGCTCAACCTGACCCAACCCTGCGGCATCGGCCACGGCCGCTCCCGACATGCCCGAGAAGAACAGTGAAGCCAGCACATTGACCTGTCCGAGACCGCCTCGAATCTGCCCCACCACGGCATCGGCGAACCGGAAAATGCGGTGTGTGATTCCCCCGGTATTCATGAGGTTGCCGGCCAGAATGAAGAACGGAATGGCCAGCAGGGTAAAACCGGTTGTGGCCGAGTACATGCGCTGTGGCAGCATCATCAGGATGTTGTAATCACCCAGGAATATATAGAACCCTGCCGCCGTCAGACCCAAGGCTATCGCTATGGGGATTCCGGCAAATATCAGCAGGATCAGTACGCCCAGAATCAGGAAGGTAACCATCTGGCATTCAGCTCCGATTGACGGTAGCGGGCAGGATGTATCGGCCCGCTACCGGATTGGTGGTAGTGATTTGTCCACCTGATGATTGCGGGTTCAAAGCCCTCATTCCCAGGTGGACGAGCCGCTAATCCAATAGTCCCAGGAAGGTTGTCATGTTCTCTTCGCCGCTGTATTCAGCGACGCGTTCCCTTGCCGGTCCCATCAAGGCTGCGAACGGTGCCAGGTCCGGCTCGGTCACTTCCATGCCGCGCTCTGCCAGCTCGGCAATTTCCGCTTTCTCCTGCGCCAGAACAGCATCGCGCATCAGCTGCGCCGCAGCGGCACTTTCTTCTCGAAGAATGCTCTGTTGCTCTGCGCTCAACTGGTTCCAGCTGTCCTTGTTCACCACGTGCACCATCGAGTTGTACACATGCCGCGTCAGAGCCAGATGTTTCTGAAACTCATCCAGCTTGTAGTGGTAGATCACGCCGATGGGATTTTCCTGGCCATCCACCACGCCCTGGTTCAAGGCATTGGGCAGCTCGGGAAAGGCAATCTGCGTAGTCGCCGCTCCCAACCCTTCCATTGCTGCGACTATCTGCAGTTCAGGTGGCGTACGCAGTTTCAGGCCCTTGACATCATCCGGGCTGTTGATGGGGTGCTGTGAGTTGGTGATGTTCCTGAAGCCGTACTCCCAGTGAGAGAGCATGATGAGACCCTGCGCTTCCAGCAACGGCGCCGTCCACTCGGTGAACGGCCCATCGAGCACTTCATGGGCGTGTTCGTAGCCTGAAAAGGCAAACGGTGTCATGACCGTACCAAACGCTCGCTCGTACTTGTCCAGGCCGCCATGGGTGGGCAGGTTCATGTCGATGGCACCCAGAATGGTCTGCTCCAACTGTTCGGGTGGTGAGCCCAACTGGTTGGCCGGATACAGCTCGATGGTGACAGAACCGTTGGTTCGTTCGGCAACCTTGTCTGCAAACTGAACCGCAGCGGTATGCCCCGGGTGACTCTCGGCGGCGAAGTGCGCCAGGCGCAGGGTCACATCCTGCGCCATGGCGCTCGTGCTCATGGCGAGCATCACGCCTGCGCTCAATATCGTTCTTATGTACATGCTTCTCTCCAGTGGTGTGGTGTGTACTGCAATCGCTTTATGGTTATTCCTCGGGATTCATGCCTGCCTTGTCCGGACCAGTCGACAAGGATCGGACTAGCTTTTTTTCTCATCCTCCAGGCAAGCTTCCACACCCGACAGGGATTCATAGGCCTTGATGACGGCCGAACAGCCTTCGTCGCCGTGCCCCATGATGGAAGCCAGTGCATAAGTCTGGTGTACGGTCTGCGCCATGAAGCCGGGCAGCCCGGCCTGCTCGATCCACTCGGCGTAGTAACGAACGTCCTTCTGCGCATTGGACAGCGACATATGCGGTGTGAAATCACGCTTCAACGTGGCCTCGCCGTACAGATCCATCATTCCCGATTTACCGCCTGCGGCCGAAATGATGCCGATGACCTTGGACATGTCCAGCCCTTCATGGGCCGCCAGTGCAAAACCCTCGCACCAGGACGCAACATTGGCAAAGGCAATGTAGTTGTGGATCAGCTTCAGACGGGTGGCGTGCCCGATGGGACCGACGTGAAAGATGTTTTCCGCATAGGCATCGAATACCGGCCGCAGACGTTCCAGCAATGACTCCTCTCCACCAAACAGAACATTGACCTCACCACGCTGTGCGTGAATCGGCGTACGCGTCATGGGCGCCTCTGCATAGAGCACCCCGTGTTCTGCACAGGCGGCATTCATCACGTCCACATGCTCGGGGGACACAGTTGTATGATCGAGAAACACGCTACCCTTCTGCATGGCAGTCAGCACCCCGTTCGGCCCCAGAGACAACTCCTGCACGACCTCTGCCGTGGTGACACAGATTGCGAAAATGGTGCAATTCGCGGCAATGTCCTGAACGCTCTTGCCTCGTTCAGCCCCGTTCTCTACGGCGGCCTCCATCTTGGCATCATCAAGGTCGAACACCGTGACAGGACATCCCGATTTGGCGACGAGGTTCTTGACCACGCCACTGCCCATTCCACCCAGACCGACAAAACCCACCTTCTCGTTCGACATAGTGCTGTTCCTCTAAGTTGCAAACCAGTAAATCATATAGTCAGTTGTCTGACAACTGTAAATGTGATTAACTCACGTTCCTGATTCGGCTTTTGCTACATTAGGGTTCGGGGAATAGTCAACCATCCATTTCGGTTGGTCTTGCGCCTGTCCAGCAAGGCGTGAGGAGAGCGAATAGTTGGCTATTTAACCGACGAACAACGCAGCAGGGCAGAATGCAGGGGCGACTGAAATGGATGGTTGATTGTTTCACGAGCCCTTAGCGATCTGCCTGACAACATGAAACGGGAGCTATCGACATGAGCACCACCGGACTATTTGATCGAATCGATCGACCCCGTCGCCTGCCCGATGAGGTCGCCTCATCCATCCTGGCTTCCATCGAGAGCAAACAGCTGAACCCGGGAGACAAACTGCCTTCCGAAAACGAATTGTCGAAACAATTCGGCGTCGCGCGCACCGTGATACGCGAAGCCATTTCATTGCTGAAATTCGATGGCGTGGTGGATTCACGCCGTGGCGTTGGTGCCTTCATCGCGCAGAGTGAACATCGCTCGGCCTTCAGAATCAGCCCTGCCTGCTTCGAGATCAGAAAGCAGATTGTTCAGCTGCTACAGCTCAGAACCGGCGTGCAGGCGGGTGCATCGGCACTGGCTGCGGAAATGCGCACCAGCAAGCAGATGGCGGAAATCGAAAGCGTCTACGAGCGGCTTGCCCTTGCAGACAAGACAGGCCCTGCCGAAGCACTGGAAGAGCGCGTCGACACGGAGCTGCTTTTCTACCGCCTCATCACGCAGGCATCATCCAACCGATACTACGAAGATGTCGTTGGCATGATCGAGTCGAACCTTCAGACAAATCTGAGATCGGCCTTTCTGAAGAACGCGGCAACATCGGAATTCGGGCCGAACATCCTCGCTGAACATCATGCCGTTCTGACGGCACTGCAGGCCAAGGATGTGGAAGGCGCGCGCGTTGCGACCCGGCTCAGGTTCGAACACTCGGCCAGAAGCCTGGCCAGCCGCAAGGATTTTGCCTGATTCAGGCTGCCTGCCACCACCACCATCAAGTTCACGACACGGGACCCAATTCAACGATGACTACCTCAGACGTCAGGCATGGCGGAAAAGTACTGGTCGAGTGCCTGGAAAATCAGGGCGTACGACGTGTGTATTGCGTGCCTGGTGAAAGCTACCTCTCGGCACTGGACGGTCTCTACGACAGTGATGTGGATACCATCATCTGCCGACACGAAGGCGGCGCTGCCATGATGGCGGAAGCCCATGCCAAGGCCACCGGTGATGTCGGCGTGGCATTCGTGACGCGCGGCCCCGGTGCAACCAATGCCTCATCCGGTGTGCACGTGGCCTTTCAGGATTCCACGCCCATGGTTCTGTTCATCGGCCAGGTGGCCAGCGACCAGCGAGACCGGGAGGCCTTTCAGGAAGTCGATTACCGGGCCATGTTCGGCCCACTGGCCAAGTGGGTCGGTGAAGTCGACCGCACCGATCGCCTGCCCGAATACATCAGCCACGCCTTTCATGTCGCGCAATCCGGCAGACCCGGCCCCGTCATTCTGGCCCTGCCCGAAGACATACTCTCTGCCGACACAGACGCCCCGCCCGTACCCGTCGCGGTACTACCCAGTGGCAGGGCCGCCGAATCCGACGTGACAAGCGTATTGGAAATGCTGCAAGGAGCCGAACGACCACTCATCATCGTCGGTGGCGGCGCCTGGTCGGAAAAGGCAGGAGTTGCATTGGGCGAATTCGCACAGGCCACCGGCATACCCGTTGGCGCATCCTTCAGATGTCAGGACTATCTGGACAATCGTCACCCCTGCTACATCGGCGACATTGGCATCGGCATCAACCCGGCGCTTGCCAAACGTGTCAAATCGGCAGACGTGATACTGGCGCTGGGAACACGCCTGGGCGAGATGACCACCAGCGGCTATACCCTGCTGACACCACCCGTGGCCAGTCAGCAGCTGATTCATGTACATGCGGACCCGTCGGAAATCGGTCGCGTCTATCGTCCGAACCTGGCAGTTGTTGCCAACGCTGGTGAATTTGCCATGCAACTGGCAGCGGCGGCCCCAAGCAAGGCGCAGCCAGCCTCGCCGTGGTTGAGCGATGCCCGCAGCGATTTCGAAGCCTGGCAAAAGCCGGAGGAGACGCCCGGGGAACTCAAGATGGAGCAAGTCATCACCCACCTGAACAAGGTGCTGGAAGATGACGCCATTCTGACCAATGGTGCCGGCAACTACTCTGCCTGGCTGCACCGCTATTACCGCTACCGTGGCTGGCGTACGCAGCTGGCCCCGACCAGTGGCTCGATGGGGTATGGACTACCGGCGGCCATTGCGGCAAAACTGGAGTATCCGGACAGAGAGGTCATCTGTCTGGCAGGCGACGGCTGCTTCCAGATGGTGTCTCAGGAATTTGGCACCGCCATGCAATACGGCGCCAATATCATCGTGCTGGTGTCCAACAACGGTATGTATGGCACCATCAGAATGCATCAGCAAAAGCGTTACCCGAAAAGACCCAGTGGCACCCACCTGTTCAATCCGAATTTCGCAGCCTTCGCTGAGTCCTACGGTGGCTTTGGTGCAACCGTACACAACCAGGCAGAATTCGTCTCGGCACTTGCGCGTGCCAGGGCTGCCAACAAGCCCTGCATACTGGATCTGAAGGTCAGCCCGTCGGCGCTGTCACCAAGAGCGCTGCTGGAATCGATCGACTGATGAATCTGCCTCTTTCAGGCGTGGCGAGATGAGAATGTCCCGGGCAGGGTTGTGAGAGACCGTCCTGCCCGCTGTCAACACGGTCGCTCAAGCCTGTCAATCAAGCACATTGATCAGGGTAATGATATCGGTTGGATAGATCGACAAACGCTGGATAATGCGCTACCAACACGTTGATATCTCAAGGAATGCGCATTACTATGCGCATAGGCCATCATTTGAGCAACACCTATGGGCGCGCTATACAGGAAAGACGCACAGAAGAAGCCGACCAACCTCAGTATCAACAGTGATCTGTTGGCAAAATCGAGGAAAATGAAAATCAACCTGTCTGCACTTCTTGAGGCTGCACTGACAGAGAAACTGGCCCAGGCTGAAAATGAAAGATGGCATGCAAGAAACAAGCTGGCCATCGTGGCTTACAACAATATGGTTGAAGAACAGGGTTGCTTCGGGGACTCGACGCGAGATTTCTGATGGCACAGTTTGATGTTTATCGAAACACAAACACATCCACCAGAAATCAATACCCACTGCTGATCGATGTTCAGCACTCTGTTCTGTCAACGTTGGCGACCAGAATAGTCATTCCGCTGAGCAGCAAGGATTCGGTCAATGTTGCCGTTATGGATGTTCTGATGCCCGAAGTATTGTTTGAAGAACGGCAGTACGTATTGATGACACCACAGATCTCTGCAGTACCTGGTCGTTTGCTATCGAAACCCATTGGCACACTGGAGCATTGCCGGGCGCAGGTTCTCGCTGCTCTGGATTTTGCGATAACTGGAATATGACTGCCTGACAGGTACACTCTGCTGCTTTCATTGTCAGTATTTCACGCCCATTCAAGACAGCCGTTCAACCCCTTCCTGCGCTTCTGCTCAGCACCCGACACGTACTGCGCACCGAACCTCGACTCACATAACACCCACGCAAGTGACGCTTGCCACTGCTGGCCTCGAAGGCTTCACGACCATGCACGACACGATGGTTGTCGAAGACAATACAGCTACCTGCCTCCAGACGAAATCGATTCACGAATCGCTCTTCCCTGAGGATCGACAGAAAACGACAGAATGCCGGGTAGTAGTCATCCAACAAGGACTGCGGCAGGTCAATGGCATCCTGCAGATGCTGTGAAATGGTCAAGCCTGACACCTGGCCGTCACGATCCAGTTCGATCACTCTCTGGTGTGCCCGATAATCCCAGCCATCGTGGCGGCGGAAAAACGGAATATCATGCTGAGCCAGCAAGTCGAACGCTGCCGGGTCCTCTTCCCGAAGAGCCTCGGCCGCCGCCGCACCGTCCAGAAACAGGCTGTAACCGCCAACAACACTGTTCTCCCGACAATGCAGGAATTGTATGCCCGGCGCTTCGTCCTCTGATGGCAGATCGGTATGGAACTCCAGGGCTTTGGCGGTGTAGGCCAGATTGGTGGGCGCAATCTCCAGCCTGACGTCGAAGTAGTATCCATCCGTTGTCGGCGTAACCTGCCCCAACTGATTGGCCAGTCGCGTCAGGCTCTCGTCACTGTTCTCCATCTCTGTCACCAGCGCAACGCCGTCTTCTATGAGTGCACGTGAGAAGTCATATCGCACGGCATCGGACGATTCAATGTCCGCCTGCCTGAACCGTGGAAAATGATCGTGAGAATCGGCATACCAGAGACGCCGAGGGATAGCTGCCGGATCAGGTGTACGCCCCTCGAGAATGAACGCATCCAGTGTTGCCAGCGGCAAGCGTGACTCGTGTTCCTCGGTGGCCCAGTTGATGATCAGGGAGTCTCCGTCCAGGCGAGCCGAGCTGGCACGTGGACCACCGGCAACTTCCGCTATGTCGAAAACGCGTTCGCGCGTCGCCGGGTCTATGGATAGCGGGTCTGCATCGCGCAGCCAGTAGTAGTTGAAGTAATGCGTCCCCGATGGCAGCGGAACATTCAGCCCCCTCTCTCCCGGCAGTAGCGTGGTCACATTGCCGGCAATGGAATCCGTATCAAGCATGGTGGTGTATTCGTCAGACTGTTGTTTATTGAGCATGATCACTTCCCTCTTTCTCAAGCAAAGCGCGCAAGCCAGCCAGATGCATATCCGCCTGCCCGGGGTAGTCCGCTATTTCAGCCGCCGTTCTGGCAGCAATGTCATCCGGCATCACCCTCAGAGGCATACCGGTCTGCAACGCTCGAATATAGGTTTCTGCAGCACGCTCGAAGTAATACAGGCGATTGAAGGTCTCTGCGACGGTGCTACCGACGACCAGAACACCATGGTTCCCCATGACCATGACCAGCTTGCTCGGGTCTTGCAGCTGTTCTGCAATACGCCGCCCTTCCTCCTCGAAGGCCAGCCCTCCGAACCCTTCGTCAATGACAACTCGATCGAAAAAGGTGGCTGTATTCTGATCGATCGCGGGCAGTCGGGAATCTGCCAGACTGGCCAGCACCGTCGAGAAGATCGGATGAGCATGCATCAGACAACGCGCATGGGGAACCAGCCTGTGGACCATGCCGTGCAGCCCCCAGGCGGTGGGGTCTGGTGCGCCCGGTTGACTCATGACCTGCTCATCGTCTGCATCCAGCAGCAGCAAGTCTGATGCGCAAAGTGTGGCGAAGTGCTTCTGATTCGGGTTCATCAGAAAGCGTTTTCCGCTCTCATCCACGGCAAGTGAAAAATGATTGGCTACCGCCTCATGCAGGTTCAGCCGTACTGCCGAGCGAAATGCAACGGCCAGCTCCGTGCGCTCGGTCGCGTAGCTCAGTACAGGGGGATCAATGCTGGCGAGCTCTACATTCACAGGCGTCTTCCGGGCTTCATCGTGTGATCAAAATGCTAGCTCTGTGCCTGAAGCTCGACAAGCGATAGATATACAGGCAATGCATTACTATTATTAATGCGAAACTCCCACTCGGTGCTCCTGTCATGCTCAAGCCTGCTCTTCCGCCACTCACCTGGCTTCGTGCATTCGAGGCCGCTGCCCGGCACCTCTCATTCACCGCCGCCGCCAATGAACTGCATCTGACTCAATCTGCCATTTCGCAACACGTGCGTAGCCTCGAGACTTTCCTCGGCAAACCGATGTTCGAACGGCACAACCGTGCGCTGTCATTGACAGAGGATGGAGCGAATTACCTGCCTGCGGTTCGCGAGGCCTTCAACATTCTGAGCGCCGGCGCACAACCCTTTGCAGGCAGCCGCAATACTCAGCGCGCCCGTACCGTGACTCTGCAGTGCAGTATGGGCTTTGCAACATTCAGGCTCGCACCCCGACTGAGCGCGTTGGTGGCAGCACACCCGGAGCTCAGCCTGAACGTGGTCACCCCGGTATGGGATCCGGAGAAGACGGCACAGATGGCCGATGTCGAAATACGCTTCACCCGACCGGAAGGGTTCGGACTGGATGGCAAGAGACTGGCCCATGAGCGCGCGTTTCCGGTTTGCACGCCGGCACTGGCCAACCGGATTGCACAGGGAGAGGACTGGCACTCGCTGCCTCTGTTCGATTGTGTCGGCGTGCTCTCCAGCTGGCAGAGCTGGCTTGCCGAACACAGCGGATCCATGGAGACGATACCGACACCCAAAGTACACATGGCATCCACCTTCGCCATCTCCATCAGTGCCGCCTTCTCCGGAGAGGGGCTGGCCATGGCACACGACAGCCTGGTCGCCGACGCACTTGCCGATGGCCGTCTGGTACGCCCCTTTGACACGACAGTGGCCATGTCCGAATTCTATGCCCTGTATCAGCCTGCTCCGCATATGCGCACCTGGGCCTCGCGAGCATTGACGGAGTGGTTGGTTGCGGAGTTTTCCGATCCGCAGGTTCCGGGAATAGTGACAGACGAGACTGGTGAACACACTGACGAACTTGATCGCAACCAACATCCCGGGGCTCAGCGGTAGTCCTGCGCCCACCAATGGAGGGCAGAAGAATTTTGCATGATCAAGGAATACTCACCATATTCGTGACCCGATCAACATATTCGTATTGGCTCACCAACAATATCCAGTCTGCATGACTGAAGTCGATGAAAGCGATTCGGTCGCTCAGCGGCAAGGGTAACCAACATGACAGGCAATCGCTCAGGCGCTTGACCCTGGTCAACACTGGCAGTGTGGAAGCACGCTATGGTTTCTCCGGATCGACTTGATTCGCTAACGCAAAACTGAGGCATACAAGCATGGAACTCTGGTCTGAGCTGTTTTCGGATTCTGTCGGCATCCTGTCCGCCGCCGTCATTGCCTTCATTCTCGTGATGGCTGTGTACTTCGCCTGGTTTTTCATCACCCACATGATGAAAGAGAGCGAAAAGAACGAGAAGCAGCAGAACAAGTTACCGTAAGCTGCAAGAAACCCCTTCGCTCGAGGCCTGAGCCGCACCCCGGTTGACTGCAGCCCCGCATTGAACACAGCCCCGTCTCCATCGGACTGTCAATCGGGACACTGGTGCAGAAAATGCAAGTCTGCGGCCATGAAATCGACGACCGCAACACGCTCACTGGCAGTCTCCTTGCTGGGGCTGGCAATCGCCGCCTCCGCCGCTGACAAGACCCTGATCTACAAGACCATCGACGCCGATGGTACGACGGTCTTCACGGACCAACCCGCCCCTGAAGCAGTACTGGTGACGCCACCGCCCTTGAATGTGGTGGACCAGGCGCCTGCGACCACCGCAACGCGCAACCAGTCATCCTCCTCGTCCGCACCACCCGAGGTGAGTGTGGACAGTGTCAGCATTGTCTCCCCGGCTCATGAGCAGACCTTCATCGACCCGCAAGCAGCCTTGTGGGTAGAATTCGAACTGTCTCCAGCACAGACATTACCCGTAGGCTTGAGCGCTCAGGTGCTGCTGGACGGCAAGATTCTGAGCACTGGCA
This sequence comes from uncultured Granulosicoccus sp., assembly GCA_947499955.1. Lineage (GTDB taxonomy): Bacteria > Pseudomonadota > Gammaproteobacteria > Granulosicoccales > Granulosicoccaceae > Granulosicoccus. The sequence continues at coordinate 222,893 of CANMQI010000002.1, read as the reverse complement.
ACGGCAATCGACTGCCTATCGACATACCCGAACGCGGCACACATCGGGTCCAGATACAGCTCATCGATCCGGCGGGCACTCTACGGGCCGAGTCTGAAATCATAGACATTCATGTTCGACATCACGTTGCGGGGAGTTCGAACTAGTCGAAACGCTCCATTTTGGTGCATAATCGTAGGCACAGGCACCAATGTAGTGCACCATGATCGTCACATGATGAACAGATGATTTCGCAACCCTCTGTTTTCATTAGCTATTAATTAGTCATAACGAGATTATCGGTTCGCTCCTGCAAGGTGCGTAAATTGCAGAACCGTAGACGTGACTAATTATCCCGTGCCCACAACGGCAATCGAAATGACGCTGCTCGACTCGCTGGCCTGTTCGGTCATCGCGCTGGACGATGCCATGCGAATTCGCTACGTGAACAGTGCCGCCGAGCAACTGCTGGGCGTGAGTGCCCGCAAGGTCATGGACCAGCGGCTGACGCGCGCGCTGACCATTCCAGACACCCTGTTTGCCCGTATCCGCGAAACACTGGATAGTGGCCAACCCTTTACCGAACGACAGGTGTCGGTCGAGCCGCACGGGCGAGATCCACAGATTGTCGATCTGTCCCTGTCACCCTACCGCTCGAATGACAAACGCATCGGCCTGATCATGGAAGTCAGCACGGTGGACAGGCCACTGCGCATAGCGCGTGACGAGGCCATGCTGGCTCAGCAGGAGCATGCCCGTTCTCTGCTTCGCGGTCTGGCACATGAGATCAAGAACCCACTGGGTGGCCTGCGTGGCGCCGCGCAATTGCTGGCGCGGCAGTTGCCCGATGAGGAGCTGAGCGAGTACACCAACATCATCATTCGTGAGGCCGACCGCCTGCAGGGCCTCATAGATCGCATGCTGGGTCCGACCACTCGCCCCTGTCGTGATGTCGTGAATCTGCATGAAGTGCTCGAGCATGTCAGAAAGATCATCATTGCAGGAGCCCCCGAAGGCGTGCAGGTCACCTTTGACTACGATCCGAGCATTCCCGAGTGCATGACAGATCGGGATCGTCTTGTACAGGTACTACTGAATATCGCAGGCAATGCCCTGCAGGCGCTGAAAGATGCCGGCAAGATCGTTTTCCGATCCCGCATAGTCAGCAATTTCACGATTGGTGGAAGGCGCCATCCACTGGCAGCATGCATACAGATCATCGATGACGGCCCCGGCATACCCGAAGGCCTGATCGACCAGATTTTCTTTCCCCTGGTAACCGGCACCGATCATGGCACCGGGCTTGGTTTGTCTATCGCTCAGGCGACGATGAATCAGCTCGGTGGCGTGATCGAATGCACCAGCGAGCCGGGCAACACAACTTTTACCGTACTTATTCCTATGGAGATCGCATGAGCGACGAATACGTCTGGGTCATAGATGATGACCAATCGATCCGCTGGGTACTGGAGAAAACACTCAAGCAGGCGGGCATGCAAGTCAATGTCTTCGAGTCTGCCGATGAAGCGCTGGATGCCATGCGGGCCAATGCCCTGGCCCCCGATGCGGTCATCAGCGATATCCGGATGCCCGGCTCTGACGGGCTCTCTCTGCTTGACCAGATGAAGCGCAGCCACCCGGAACTACCGGTTCTGATCATGACTGCATTCTCGGACCTGGACAGCACAGTCTCAGCCTTCGAACGCGGGGCCTTCGAATACATTCCCAAACCCTTCGATGTGGACAACGTCATCGACCAGGTACGCCGGGCTTGTAATGTACAGAAGGAGCAACGTGCGCCGGGCAGCACCACTCCCAAGGCAAAGGATCCGCAAAAACAGGATGAACCACCGGAGCTGATTGGTGATGCACCTGCCATGCAGGACGTGTTCAAGGCGATCGGTCGTCTGTCACGTTCGAAAATCACGGTTCTCATCAATGGTGAGAGCGGCACGGGCAAGGAGCTCATCGCTCACGCCCTGCATCGACACAGCCCGCGCTCGGACAAGCCTTTCGTGGCCCTGAACATGGCCGCCATTCCTCATGACCTGATGGAATCTGAACTGTTCGGGCACGAAAAGGGCTCGTTCACTGGCGCACAGAGCACCCGCATCGGGCGCTTCGAACAATCCGATGGCGGGACGCTGTTTCTGGATGAGATCGGGGATATGCCGGCCACTCTGCAGACAAGACTGCTGCGCGTGCTGGCCGATGGACAGTTCTATCGAGTCGGTGGCCATACACCGATCACTGTGGATGTACGCATCATCGCCGCCACACATCAGGACCTGGAAATGCTGGTAGAGGAGAAGCGATTTCGTGAGGATCTGTTCCACCGCCTGAACGTCATCCGCATCGAAGCCCCACCCCTGCGTGAACGACGAGAGGACATTCCACGCCTGCTCAAGCATTTCCTGTCCAAGGCAGCGGAAGAACTGGGTGAGGAGACCAAGGTCATGACCCCGGAATTCGAAGCCTACGTCAGCTCCCTGAGCTGGCCTGGCAATGTACGCCAGCTACAGAACACGGCACACTGGCTGACCGTCATGGCCAGCAGTACCGAGCTCAAGAAAGAGGATATGCCGGCTCAGGTTCAGGATGCCCCCTCACAGCGGGATGTTGACTGGGAGAGTGGTCTGCGCCAATGGGCCAATCGACAGCTGCATGACGGCCATACCGATCTGCTGGGCACTGCCCAGCCAGCGGTGGAACGCATCCTGATTCAATGCGCCCTGAACAAGACGCAGGATCGCCGCCAGGAAGCGGCACGCCTGATTGGTTGGGGACGCAATACGCTGACTCGCAAGATCAAGGAACTGGACATCGAATAGGCGATAACAAGTCTTGACATCGTTTGCCGACGATCCACCTGGGGATCGTCGGCAACTCTCGATCTAGCCAGCCCTCACCTGAATACGTTCACCGATATCATTGAGTATGTGGCGCAGCTCGTCATAGTCAGGATGCCGAACGCGTAGCCAGGCGTTGGCCATGTAGCCCGCCTCCACACTCTGGGTAGGCGTGCCCGGCTCAGGGAAGTATTTCTCGACAATATTCTCACCGTATTGCTTGAACACATCCTCGACACCTTCATAGCTGAAGATATTGCCATCGCGATCGGGACGCAATGCGATGATGCCGCAGCTGTAGCGCCTTGACGGCTTCTTGTCGATCTGGTGATGACAGACAGCCACCGCCCATTCGCGGTACAGGTCGAACTCGTTGCCCGCACAATAGCTTTCCCATTGGCCAACACCCGGTGGCCGGCAACCAATCTCGGAAAAGCGCAAGCCCTTCGGGCCGTAGAACCACTCCATATGGGTGGCCGATGTATGGATGCCCAGCGCATCGATGACGCGCTTGCCCATGGCCTTGATCTCATCGTAGCCGGGCTCATCCATGCGATTGGTCGAGATGATCTGTGGCGAGATCCAGCGCGCCCGCATGGCCTCCAGCACATTGGGGTAATAGTGACTGATGAAATCATGAGCCACCTCGCCCTCCACCGTGAGCGTGTCATAGAAACCTTCGTGCCCTTCCACGAATTCCTCGACAGCCACCGCAGCACCATCGGCCAGACCACAGATCTGCGCCACTTCCAGCAGTTCCGGCTCGTCGTTGGCACGATACGTACCGGCAGCGCCAGCAGCATCTCGCGGTTTGATGATGATCGGATACCCCACAGCCTCGGCAAACTCGATAGCTTCACGAGTACTGGACAGACCAGCGGACGCCGCCGTGGGTACGCCGGCCGTGCGCAAGGCATCTTTCATGGCTACCTTGTCACGGCACAGGTAGGCCGTACGAGCCATGGTACCCGGAATGCCGCAGCGTTCGCGAACGTGTGCAGCAGGCATGACATGAGCTTCCACCACTGCCTCCAGACGATCCACCCATTGCACCTCCTGTGCCTGCCTGACCGCCCACTCCAGCGCCGCCTCGTCGGTTACCGATGAAATCTGCTGATAGGAACCCAGCCAGGATCGGGTCTCCTCATCCAGCCATTCATAGGGACGTTCGCCGATGCCGATGACGTTCGCTCCGATAGCTGCCAGAGCTCGTACGAACTGTCGTTGATTGGCGGGAAAACCCGGCTCGATGAATATCACGTTCATGTGCGAATTCTCTCCTGTTCAATCAACGATTTCGTCCAGATAATGAGGTAGCATCTCTCGCCAGGTTTCCCAGTCATGATGATGATCATGACTCCAGGCATCTACCCTGTTCGGTATTCCAGAACTGCCCAGCACATGCCCCATCTGCCAGGACTCCGTCGGGCTCTCCCAACGGCCCTGACCAAAGGGCAGCAGCACGAAGCGTGAGTGCAGTTTATCAAGCATGTCCCCGGGTTCGAGGTTCGGCAGAAACTTCAAGGGACTGGACAGGTAGTAGTCCACATTACCTTGAAACCCCATCAGCTTTTCCAGATCGTAGGTTCCACTCATGCCGATAGCCGCCTTGAAGACATGCGGGTAACGACACAACATGGCAACGGCATTGTAGGCACCGATTGAGGCACCGGCGGCCACCAGTTCGATAGGCTCGCCGCCACAGTCTTCGATGATCGACGGCAGTACTTCATGCACCAGATACTCACCCGTCTGCTTCAACAACCAGCAACGATGCTCGACGGACCCGGCCTGCTCTGCCAGCGCTTTTCCGGCTACGCTGTCAAAGGAATAGATCTTGATTCGGCCAGCGTCGATCAGAGGCTGGATGGCGCCGATCAGGTGCATGCGCTCCACTTCTTCCGCATCGCCACCGGCTGTTGGAAACAACACCACGGGTTGCCCCCAGTGCCCCCAACGCGCCAGCGTGATTTCCTGCTCCAATCGCGATGAGTACCAGCGTGTGACCGTTTTCATGACTGCCCCCTAGAAACCATCAGGATCGCCCTGAGCACCTTCGGCGTCACGCCAGTCCTGTATGCGTTGCCAGAACAGCTCGGTGAATTCCTCTATTTCGTGCGCCGGGAACAGAGACGAGACTTTCTGGTGAATCGCATCCTTGACCGTACCCGAAGCAAAGAACTCATAGGCCAGTTCATCCAGATGAGACAGATGCGTCTGACAGAATTCGCGGAAGCGCTCGGTCTCATAACGCTCATGGGCAATGGCGGCATAGCCTGAGAGCTTCTCGCGATAGGAAATATCCTTGTCGGCGATCTCGAAGAACGGTGCCCAGTCCAGGTTGCGATGCATGGGGCGTTTCGTTGCGGCACAGAAAATGGACCAACGCAGATTGGCCTTCAGCAGCCACGGAAAATGATAATGCAATGATGTCACCTGGCTGTCCGGACAGGCATTGGCAAAATCGATAGGGTGCCAGATGCCATCGCGGCGCAGGGACTCACAGGAGTTGAAATCCCAACCGAAGAAACTGTTGATGGTCGCCGTCATGTCTTCAAGCACACCGCTGTCATCAGCGTCCAGAAAGTTGATATCCATGCGGTAACGATCGTGCAATGCAGCCGACGGGTCATAGTTGACCTTGCGCATCTGCGGCCCGAGCCCGACACACCGCACAAACCAGTCATGGGGCAGCACCGCTGACTGCAGGTTCATCACCTCGGTCCCACTTTCGTCGTAGGCCTTCTGGAAGTCTGCAAGGTCATCAATCTTCGACACCCCCTTCCAGCCACCACCGTGGTAAGGCTTCATGAAGAAGGGATAGCCCAACTGAGAGCCGATATCCTCGAGAGAGAACATGCGTGCATACTTGCGCAAGGTCTCCTGCAGGTCATCCGAGTCTTCATACGCCTTGGGCGGCATCATCCAGGTTTCCGGAACCGGCAAGCCGAGACGCATCATGGCTGCGTAGGAGGTGTGTTTTTCATTGGATTGCAGGGACCAGGGATTGTTGTAGACATACAGATCATCGAGCAGAATGCCCTTCTTGATCCATTCCCGGCTGGTTGAATACCAGTGCGTCAGGCGATCGATAACGACATCGTAGGACACTGGCTGCTGCAGATTGAACGGCTCGATGGTCACTCGTTCAGAGGAGAATGTCAGACGTTCCCCGCCATGCTTTATGTCGAGCTTCAAATCGCTCAGCAGTGTTTCATAGCAAATGGGCCAACAGATATCAGCCCCCAGTGATAATCCGATCTTTACCTTACGCTCTGCCATTTCCGCTTCCTGTGTTGTCTTGCATTCCAGGCCTGCCCAACACTAGCCCGGCGAACATCGCCTTTGTTTACCGCCCGAACATCGGTGTCTCAAGAATTTTCCGAGTCAAGCGTCCATACCAGGCCATCACGCAACTGGTCACGCCAGTTGTGCCAGTGATGCCCATCCCACGCACTCTTGAATAAAACACTAACCCCGTTCTCTTGCAAGAGTTTTGCAAGTGCCTCGTTCTCCGAAGCCAGACCTTCCAGCTCCCCGCTCGAGACAAAGGCTCGAAAGCTGGGCATGCTCGGAGCGCGCCTGACCGCCTTGACCAACCTGGCCACCTTGCGAAATACCGGGTGTGGCCGCCCTTCCAGCTTGCCTTCGTCCAGAATGAATGAGCCGGACTGCAATACCGCTCCACCAAAGACACCGGGATAACGGAATACCGTCGCCAGCGAGGCCACGGCACCCAGACTGGCTCCCAGCAGGATGCGATCTTCGCTGCGCTCGGAAAGCCGGAAGCTGGCCTGCAAATGCGGCAGAAGATCATTGACGACATAGCGGGCATGTCGATGACCTCGCGAGTATTCACCCAGCCGGTCCCGTGTCTGTACCAGAGCTGCAATAATTGGTGGAATGGTACCCGAAGCAATCAGGTTGTCCAGGGATGTTGCAAGATCGGCATAGGTAATGAAGTCGGCGCCGTCATGAATGACCAGCAAGGGATAGACACGCTGAGAATCATAGTCGGCAGGCAGGTAGACCTGCTCTTCACGTGTTTCTTCGAAAACGCTGCTGTTGACCGGAAAGGGCTGAATGGCACCGGCGGGAGAACCCTGCGGCATGCTCCATTCCGGCTGTGAATAGCCGTAGGTCCTGCAGACCGAATTTTCCCCGTAGGGATCGCCGGCGCGGGCCGTGTTCAGCGGATCGAGATGCCAGTCTTCGTGACCATTATGCTCGACGCCCAGCTTGTATTCGAAACGACCACCGTCCGTCACTGGCAATGTCAGCAACCACAGCGGCGTATTGGCTACGCGCTGGAACTCCTTGCGATCGACACCACCCAGAATCCAGCGAAGCAGGCGTACGTGATCAGCCTCACCGATCCAGACAAAGGTGACAAGGCCGGGCGCCGTCAGTGGAAACACGTGGGAACGCGAAAACTGCTTGAGCCTTGCCGGCGTCAGAGGCTTGCCAAGGAGTTGACGAACCACCGCATGGGTATCCTCGTCAAATGAGTGGGGTTCGGACAAGGGCAATGAATTCAAAGGGTTCTGTCAACTTGGCTCGGGGTGCAACACTTTACTCGAAGTTGGCCTTGAGGCGACGACTGGCGGTACGGATTCCTCGATCAGCCAATCCACCACAGCCACCTGTGCTTCATGATCGGAAGCCCCCTTGGCCAGAGCCTCATGATAGACGCGAAGCTGCTGATCGGAGCTGCTGCCACGACGCGCTATCTCTCGAGCATGCTCCACTTCCGTGATACAGCCCAGGTCTTCGGCGTGGGGACGCACCAGCTCGACCAGTTCATCGATCAGATCTGCCATGGGCACCGCCTGGCGTTTGCCGAAATCGCCCAGCTCGGCCTCCACGCCGTAGCGTTGTGCCCGCCATTTGTTTTCCAGAATCAGGATGCGACGATACTGGCGCCAGCGCTGATTGTTCTGCCGCAGGTGCGACAGGAATGTCAGTATCGACTGATAGAGAGCCGCCACGCTCAGGCCATCTTCCACCCAGGTGCAGACATCGCAGATACGAATCTCGAGCGTGGGATGACGCACGCTGGGCCGCAGATCCCACCAGATTCGGGAAGGATCGTTGATCATGCCGCAGGCTGTCATGTCATCGACCATTTCCGACCAGTCGTTCCAGTTATCAAACACTTCCGGCAGACCTGAGCGCGGCAAATGGCCGGCAATGGTCGGACGCATGGACTTCAGACCGGTATCAATGCCTTCCCAGAACGGCGAGGAGCCGCTCAATGCCAGCAGATGAGGCATGAAATAGCAGACCTGATTCATCAGATCGATGCGCAGATCCCTGTCCGGTATTCCGGCATGGACATGCATGCCGCAGATGGCCATACGCCGCGCAATGCTCGCCTGCTCCACCCCCATGATGCGATAGCGCTCCATATCCACCGGTTCCTGCTCACTCCATAGCGACCAGGGATGGGTAGAGGCGGCGATGATGCTCAGATCGAAGTCACGGGCCACCGAAGCAACCCCTTGCCTGAGCTCCAGCAATTCGGCCCGGGCCTCCTCTATGGTGCTACAGACACCGGTGCCGATTTCAATCTGACTCTGCAGCATCTCGTGCATGACGCGAGGGCCAAGCAGCTCCTTGCATCGATCCATGAAACCCGCCGCCTGATGTTTCGCCAACTCACGCGTATGCGGATTTACCAGCAGGTATTCTTCTTCTATGCCGATCGTGATGGGGTCTGCCACGATGATTCGTCCCTCGGTAAGCGCATGCAACAGGAAAGGCGGACATTCAATTGAAGACTCGCTCTCCCAACACCCCTGATGCTACAGCAATAATACCGAAACTCAAATACCGGAGACCCCGAGTGTCTAGTTGCGCGACACAGCAGCGCAATTGGCATTGACCGACGCCTGATCCCAGTCACCATTGCGGGTGCAGGCGGCGACATAATCACGATGCACCCGGAATCGGCCCGTCGTGGCATGACCGTCGTCCAGCCTGGCATCCAGTTGCGACAGGATGCCGACCGGCATCTGGTTACCGGTGAAGAGCTCATTGGCCGGAGTGTCGAAGCCTGCTCCCTGAGCGCCGTAGGCAATCTTGTAAAACCCATTGAAGGGGTTTTTCGGACAAGTGGTGGCCGCACAGTCCAGATCGGACGCGCTACCCACATTGGCCGCTGAACCATCAAAGCTGCCGCTGATGAACCCTGCCAGCGCCAGTTGCTGCCAGACGCCCGCACGTTCGCTGGAACTGTCCAGCTTGCCGTTGCCATTGCCAGGGCTGGCGGCACTGTCTATCTGGACATCGGCCCGGGCGAAGTCTCCCGGTATGGCGCGGTAGCGATCTGCGAAGGACAGCCAGGCGGTCTGGATACCGGTCAACTCGGTATTGATGGAGCGCACCCGTGCGCTGTCAATCAGCGCCTGCCCCTTGAACACACCACCCAGAATCAGACCGATGATGACCAATACGATGGCAACCTCCACCAGGGTAAACCCGGCAGCGTTCCGATGACTGTGATACGTCGACATACACTTCTCCCTGACACCGGCAAAGAATAAGCAAGCGGGTCAGAGCTGACAAGTACGCCGCGACTTCAGTACGCCATAACCATACAGTAGTGAATTGCCCCGGCGGCAGGTCCTGCCAACCGGGAGCGGTTATCCCCAGAACCTAGAAGGGTGCGCTGCGCGGTACTCGTGGGAACGGAATGGCATCACGGATGTTCTCCATTCCCGTGATGTAGTTGAGCACGCGCTCGAATCCCATGCCGAAGCCGGCGTGAGGTGCACTACCATAGCGACGCAGGTCACGATACCAGTCCAGTTCTTCCGTGAGCCCCTGTGCTGCCAGCTTCTCGTCAAGCACGGACAGTCGCTCTTCACGCTGGCTGCCGCCGATGATCTCACCGATGCCCGGCGCCAACACATCCATGGCCGCAACGGTTCTGCCATCATCGTTCTCGCGCATGTAGAAAGCCTTGATCTCCTTGGGGTAGTTCTGCAGGATGACCGGACGGCCGACATGCTCCTCCGCCAGCCAGCGTTCATGCTCGGACTGCAAGTCGAGCCCCCAGCTGACCGGATACTCGAAGCGCTTGCCGCTCTTTTCCAGCAGCGTGATTGCATCGGTGTAATCCATGCGCTCGAAGTTCGATTCAGCCACATGCTGCAGCCGCGACAGGGCTTGCTTGTCGATTCTCTGTGAGAAGAAGGCCATATCGTCTTCGCGCTCATCGAGCACTGCCTTGAACAGGTAGGTCAGGAAGTCTTCTGCCAGAGCTGCATTATCATCCAGATCGGCAAAGGCCATCTCCGGCTCGACCATCCAGAATTCTGCCAGATGGCGACTGGTGTTGGAGTTCTCCGCACGGAAGGTCGGGCCAAAGGTGTAGACCTTGCTCAGCGCCAGCGCATAACTCTCGGCATTGAGCTGGCCCGACACCGTCAGGTACGCCTCTCGAGCAAAGAAATCCTGATCGAAGTCCACCTTGCCGGCATCGGTCCTTGGCGGGTTGAGCGCATCCAGGGTGCTGACACGGAACAGCTCCCCCGCCCCTTCACAATCACTGGTGGTGATCAGCGGCGTATTGACCCAATGGAATCTGCGTTCCTTGAAATACTGGTGAATGCTGCTGGCCAGCGTGGTTCGCACACGACTGATGGCACCGAAGGCATTGGTACGCGGGCGCAAGTGCGCAACCTGTCGCAGGTATTCGAAGGTGTGGCGCTTCTTGGCGATCGGGTACTGCTCCGGGTCATCGACCTCCCCCACCACCTTGATGTCGCTGGCCTGCACTTCCACCGACTGACCCTTGCCTTCGGATGCCACCAGCGTGCCGGTGACCTCGATGGCGAAACCGGAACTCAGGTGCAGCACCTGGTCCTGATAATTGTGCAGTGACTGCTCGGCGATGACCTGCAGACTGTCGAAGCAGGAGCCGTCATACAGCGCGATGAAGGACAGGCCTGCCTTGGAATCACGTCGGCTGCGTACCCAGCCCTGAACGGTCACGCTCTGTCCTTCGGGAGCCGTGGCCAGTAGGTCAACGATGTCAATCTTGTTCATGCAGGAATACCGGGATGCTTCTTCAAAGGGGGTTCGCCGTTACCGGCCAGTTCTGTCGTCAGTGCTGCGAGCGAGTCCCAGCATGATCCGGAAGCCTGGCCCTTTATCTGTCTGTCAATGGTAGTGCACGTGGACAGCATTGACAGCCAGGAAAGCGCTGAATGTCGGCCCAGTGCCAGTTTCAATGGCGCCATGCGATTCGCCCAGACACCGGCCGATTTCAAGGCCGCATCCTCACCCACACCCGCCGCCACGGCCTCGGCACTGCGTGCACCGGCACGAATCTCGTTGACCAGTGACCACAGCACCAGCACCTCACTCACAGCTTCGTCGTGCAGCCCGGTCAGAATGCGCAGGGCTCTGACCGATTCACCCTGCAACGCTGCCAGAGACAGGTCCGCGATGGAGTATCTTGCGCTGTCACTGACCGCTATCAACACCTGTTCACTGGTCAGAGGCCCAGGCGGATAGAGCAGCGCCAGACGTTCGACTTCCTGCCGCGCCGCCAGCAGATTACCCTCGATGCGTTCAGCGATCAGGCTCAGCGCGGCGGCATCGGCATGCAGACCCTTGGCGGTGAGCCGCTGGTTCAGCCAGCTACTCAATTGCGTGGCCGGGATCGGCCAGACCGCCAGCGTGACGCCGGACTGGTCGATAGCCTTGAACCAGGCACTGTTGCTGGCACTGCGATCCAGTTTGCCGGCGGTTATCAGCAACAGTACGTCCGGCGGTGGGTTCGAGCAGTATTGTTTCAGCACGTCGCTGCCGATTCGACCGGGTTTGCCGGTGGGCAGTCGCAGCTCGATCAGACGGCGCTCGGCAAACAGCGAGAAGCTGTCGGCAGCCTCACGAAAGCTTGACCAATCGGCATCTTCGGTGGCGACGATAACCTGACGTTCGTCGAATCCGGCATCGCGCCCCTTGTTGCGCAGCTTGTCACCGATCTCCATCAGCTGCAGCGGCTCATCACCGTGTAACAGGTAGACCGGGGCCAGCGTCTTGCTCAGATGAGCGTCCAGTTTGTCCGGGTAGATCTTCATGGCAGATCAGCTAACAGTCGAACGCACAGGATACAGAAAAAACATCCCCTCCATCGTGTCCGAATGCCTGTATGACCCGCCCTTTTCCTAGCCGAGTATGTCAGGCCAATTCGTTTGCGCCCGGGTGATCAGCAGCTGCTTGCGCTTCAACCAGAGCAGCACGTTACTCTTCCCGAGAGTCTTGATATGGTAGACGGCATCATTCAACCTGATGAGCCAACCCATGAGCACCCTCTGGACACCCAGTCAGCGCTATCCCGACCCGGCCGTCGTGTCCGTGACGCCCGAATTCGACCAGTACCGTTTGCCTCTGGCCAAGATCGAACGGCTTGCCACCGGGTTCCGCTGGTGCGAAGGCCCCGTCTGGATCGGCGAATTTCAATCACTGGTTTGGAGCGATGTGCCGGGCAATGTGCAGTATTGCTGGGATGAGCAAAGTGGCTCGACGCGCACCTTCCGCGCCCCCAGCAATCACGCCAACGGCAACACTCGGGACCGCAATGGTCGCCTGATCACCTGTGAACACCTGACCCGCCGACTGGTGCGCACCGAACTCGATGGTCAGCGTACCGTGCTGGCCGCTGACTATCAGGGCGCAACGCTGAACTCGCCCAACGATGTCGTCTGCCACTCCGATGATTCGATCTGGTTCACCGATCCGGTCTTCGGCATTTCCGGTTTCTACGAAGGAGAGAAAGTCGACCCCGCACTCTCCCCCAATCTCTACCGCCTGGCGCCCGATGGCACGCTGAGCGTCATGTCGGATACCATCAACCAGCCAAACGGTCTGGCCTTCTCCCCGGATGAATCCATTCTCTATGTCGTGCAGTCTCGCGGCACGCCACGCCAGATTCTGGCATTCGACGTAGTGGATGGCAGGCAACTGACCAACGAACGGGTATTGATCGATGCCGGAGAGCGCGGCACACCCGATGGTTTCCGCGTCGATATCGACGGCAATCTGTGGTGCGGCTGGGGCATGGGAGAGGCCGGTCTGGATGGCGTCCATGTGTTCAACCCGGCCGGTGAGCTGATCGGCAGAATCGACCTGCCAGAGCGCTGTGCCAACCTGTGTTTTGGCGGCTTGCACCGGAACCGGCTGTTCATGGCGGCCAGCACGTCGGTCTACTCCCTCTATGTGAATACGCAAGGCGTGCCTGGCGGCTAGCAGGATCGATTGCGAATCCTCGCGGTGCCGAACAACAACCTCTCACTGAACCGAACCACAGAGCACTGACCCATGAAACTGTACTACTCACCGGCCTCACCCTTCGCACGCAAGGTACATGTCACACTGATAGAGCTCGGCATGCAGGATGCGGTGGAGTTGTTGTTCACCCCCGTCCTTCCCGGTAAACCGATAGAGGACTATGTCAAGTCACAGAATCCGCTGGGCAAGATTCCTGCTCTGCAGATCGACTCTGGCGAGACACTGTTCGATTCCACGATCATCTGCGAGTATCTGGACAGCATCAGCCCCGCGACAAGGCTGCTGCCAGCGGAGGGAATCCAACGATATCGCACCCTGACTCGGCAGGCACTGGCGCATGGAATATGCGAGTCGGTGGTCGCGATTCGCTACGAGACATTCCTGCGACCTGAAGAGCGCCAGTGGGACGTGTGGATTGCCGACCAATGGAGCAAGGCTGACCGAGCCCTGTCATGGTTCGAGACACACCAGCCTCTGTGGCAAGGTGATATCGACCTGGCTCAGATTACCCTCGGCTGTGCGTTAGGCTATCTGGATTTCCGCGCCCCTGAACATGACTGGCGCAGCAATCACCCGATACTGCAACACTGGTTCGAGACCTTCAGCCAACGCGAATCCTTCCAGGCTACGCTGCCGCATGCATAGCACCGGACACCGCGTTGTCGATGCGGGACGTTCGCAATCACTGCGACGGCTGACTTGCGCTGGGATGATTCAGACCAGCGCCGTCACGGTCACTGACACACTGTTGTCGGCATCACCCAGATAGACCGTGCCATCGTCAATCGTGCAATTGAGCTGCATATTGCGGCTCACCAGCGCCTCGGCACCCTCAGCCTCGATGTGATAGACCTTCAGATTGTCATGACGGGCCAGTTTTTCCCGGTTCTGCTCCCACCAGAGCTTTGACTTGCGATCCTGATAGGTATAGATGATGACCTGCCCTGATCGACCGCAGGCCTTGCGTATGCGCTTTTCATCGACCTGCCCGAAATCGATCCATGTCCGGATCTCGCCGGTCAGCATCTTCTGCCAGACTTCCGGCTCATCATCCGCCCCCAGGCCCTTGGTGAATACCAGGTCTTCATGGGCATTCAAGGCGAAGGCGACCACGCGTACGATGAAACGAAAATCGTTCTCCGACGGGTGCATGGCCATGGTGAGCTCATGCTGCTGGTAATACTGTCGATCCATATCCGAGATCGAGAGTGACACTTTATTGATGGTGGCACTAATAGCCATTGAAACGATCTGTCAGTCCAGGTTGATACGCAGTGTACTGGAACAGACAGTGTGTCTTCGCACCCACCTTGTCAGGCAAGGCCGTATTCGAACGTGTAGCATACGCAAACTCCATTACACACCGCGAACCCTGACGTGGAATCAAAGTCTTTCTCACAGCCACCCAACGATCTCCTGTTCAGCCTGGGACGAGCCATCCTGTTCGAAATGGAGCCTGAGAAGGCCCATGATCTGACCTTGCAGATGCTCAGCAAACCGGCTGTGCAATCACGTCTGGCAGCCCGGTATGCGACCAAAGCCGCGCCAACCGAGGTATTCGGCCTGACATTCCAGAACCGGATAGGACTGGCCGCCGGTCTGGACAAGAACGGGGATTACATCGATGCGCTCGGCGCGCTGGGCTTCGGACACATCGAAGTCGGCACCGTTACGCCCAAGCCGCAGCCGGGTAACCCTCAGCCGCGCCTGTTCCGACTGACGCAGCATCAGGCACTGATCAACCGTTTCGGGTTCAACAACAAGGGGGTCGATCACCTGGTCAGGCAAGTCCGGCTACGACGTTACCCCGGTATTCTGGGCATCAACATCGGCAAGAACCTGGTCACGCCACTGCAGGATGCGCACTACGATTACACCTATTGCCTCGAGCGTGTCTATCGATACGCGGACTATGTCACCGTCAACATTTCATCGCCCAATACCACCGGGCTGCGAGACCTGCAGCATGGCGAACGTCTGGATCATCTGCTCGAATCGCTGAAACAGACCCAGCAGCGATTGACCACGGAACACGAGCGCTACGTGCCCATCGCCGTGAAGATCGCACCGGACATGAGTGATGAGGAGCTCGATGGTTTCTGCAAGGCTGTCATCGACAATGAAATCGATGCCATCATCACCGGCAATACCACCAGCGGACGCGAGCCGGTTCGCAACCACCTGTACGCTCGTGAAGCCGGAGGCCTCAGTGGTGCCCCACTCAAGAAGCTGGCCGATGATCGACTGCAGGCCGTTGCCGAGCGAATTGGCAGCAAGGCTGCCTTGATCGGGGTTGGCGGCGTCAGTTGTGGCCTGGATGCCAGTCAGAAGCTGGCAAAGGGCGCCAGTCTTGTACAGTTGTATACCGGACTGATCTACCAGGGCCCTGCTCTGGTTCGAGATTGTATCGACAGCACCAATCGCTGATTCTTCACGTTATCTGAATACTGAAACATGGCAATTATCGATGTTTTCAACGGGGATGCAGACGGGCTGTGTGCCCTGCATCAACTGCGGCTGGCCGACCCTCAGGACAGCACACTGATCACCGGCGTCAAGCGTGATATTGCGCTGGTCAAGCAAGTGCAGGCCAGCCCGGGTGACAGGGTCACCATCCTGGATATTTCACTGGACAAGAACCGCGACGCGCTGGTCAAGGTACTCGACGACGGTGCCATCGTGCGCTACGCCGATCATCACTTTCCCGGTGATATCCCGCAGCATGCCAATCTGACCACGCACATCGACACGGCGGCCGAGACCTGCACCGGTCTTATCGTCAATCGCTTGCTGGATAGTGCCTATCTGCCCTGGGCTGTAACTGCCGCCTTCGGCGACAATCTGCTGACGACAGCCACGCAAGCCGCAGCCCCCTTGACGCTGGGCGCAACCGAGCTGGCGCAACTGCAGACACTGGGCACCTTGCTCAATTACAACGGTTATGGCTCGTCACTGGAGGATCTGTACTTCCCGCCAGCCGAACTCTATCGTCGCCTGCAACCCCACGCCAATCCGTTCTCCTTCATCAATGAAGACGCTGCCTTCAAGACGTTGGCCGACGGCTATGCCAGTGATCACGCACGCGCTGAAGCCATCCAGGCCGAGCGCAGTTCGGAGCAGATAGCCATTTTTCTCTTTCCTGATGACCCGTTTGCCCGCCGTATCAGCGGCGTCTATGCCAATGAGCTGGCACAGAACCACCCACAACGGGCGCATGCCCTGCTCAGTGATCTGGGCGATGGCAGTTATCTGGTCAGTGTGCGCGCGCCCTTGAGCAATCGAACCGGCGCCGATGATCTGTGCCGGCAGTTTGACACCGGTGGCGGGCGCAAGGCAGCCGCGGGTATCAATCGTCTGCCGGCTGCCGAGCTGGAGCGTTTTGCCAGTGCCATGCAGGCACAGTTCAGTAGTTAGAACCCGATCGACCTGGCGCCTCCGGACACGATCGGAGGCGTTTACCCCAACGGCATGGCCGGTTGTTGACGGGGTTTACGTCGGACCGGACAGTTGATGCTGGCTACAAGCCCATCAGTCCGCGCACATGAGCCGATGCACAGCGGCTCAGTGTTGGCAGGGAATACCCGCCTTCCAGCATCGAGACGATACGACCATTACTGTGCCGGTCTGCAATGTCCATCAGCTTGTTGGTGATCCAGACGTAGTCGTGATCGAGCAGGCACACATTGGCCATGGGATCTTCCAGATGCGCATCGAAGCCTGCGCTGATGAATATCATCTCGGGCTTGTAGGCCTCCAGGGCCGGGAACCAGCTTTTCGTGATGGCCCCCCTGAAATCCGCACTGTTGCAGCCAGATTTCAACGGCGTATTGACACGCTGATTCTCGACATTATCGCGATAGCCACCGGGATAGAACGGGTACTGGAACGATGAGCAGAACAGGATGTTGGGGTCACCGTCCACGATGTCCTCGGTACCGTTGCCGTGGTGGACGTCGAAGTCGACGATAGCGACACGCTCCAGGCCGTACTTGCGTATGGCATGCCGAGCGGCAATGGCGATATTGCCGAAGATGCAGAAGCCCATGGCCTGAATGCGTTCGGCATGGTGACCCGGTGGGCGCGTCAGGCAGAAGGCATTGTTGACCACGCCACTCATGACCTGATCAACCGCATGGATGCCCCCCCCGGCTGCTCGCAGACCGGCATCGAGCGTATGCACGTTCATGGAGGTGTCGTCGTCAAGGTCGATCGAACCACTGCTGGGCGCCTTGCGGTGAATCAGATCGACATAGGCTTCACTGTGCCCGAGCAACAGTTGCTCCCATGTCGCCTTCGGTGCGTCGGCATGCATCAGGTAATCATAGACGTCCTGCTTTTTCAGCTGATCGGCAATGGCATCGACGCGTTGCGGACTTTCCGGGTGATCCGGGCTGATTTCGTGAAGCACACAATCGGTATGCGAGATCAAGGCAGTGGTCATTGCTCCTCCATGCATTCGTGCAGTCTGTGGTGACAATTACAGTATGCACCTGTCTCCCCATGGATAACACCCATGCCGGCGGTGCACACATGTTTAATTGATCCCCCCTGGGGTATTATCAATAGATGTCGACACTACACCTTGACAAGATTCTCAATCCGACTTCGATCGTGGTCATCGGCGCCAGCGGACGCGAAGAATCTCCGGGCTTCAAACTGACCCGGAATATCGTTCAGGGCAGCTATACCGGCAAGCTGTTCCTGGTCAATCCGCGTTACAAGGATATTCTGGGACTCACCTGCCATCGCTCGGTTACCGTGCTCGACGACACTCCCGACCTGGCACTGATTCTGACGCCGCCGCGCTTGCTGCGTCGTGCTCTGGTGCAATGCTCCCGCAAGGGCATTCGAGTGGCCATCATCATGTCAGGTGTGGAGGACAGCGCCGCCATGCATCGCTACGCGCAGCGCCTGAACATGCGCATCATGGGCCCCTGGTGTGCCGGACTCATTCGTCCCCCCATCGGGCTCAATGCCACCTACAGCCGCAACCGCATCGAGAAAGGCTCACTGGCCATCCTGACCCAATCGGCGGCTCTGGGCTCGGCCATGCTCGACTGGGCAGAAACCAGCGGTGTCGGTTTTTCCGCCCTGCTCTCCACCGGCGAAGAAACGGATATATCGCTGTCCGACATGCTGGACCTGCTGGCCGAAGACTGGCAGACCAAGGCCATCATCGTCTATATCGAACGCCTGCCCACCAGTCGCAGCTTTCTCAGCGCCCTGAGCGCCACGGCTCGCCTGAAGCCTGTCGTACTGATGCGTTCGGCACATGAAGGGGTGGCCTATTGCGACGCCCTGGCTCGCACGGGCGAGGTCTATTCATTCGAGAGTACCTTTCAGGCTGCGCTCAACCGTGCAGGTGTCGTCCGCATCCGCACCTTTCACAACCTGTTTGCCGCAGCCCGCACGCTGGCGACCGGCATTCGTGTCAAGGGCAAGCGACTGGGCATCGTCAGCAACGCGTCCGCACCGGCCATGATTGCCCTGGATCGCATGGGTCTGAAGAATTTCGATGTACCGTTGATGGACAAGGCCACGCAGAAAACCCTGACCAAGGCGCTGGATGGACGCTGCAGCGGCTCCAATCCAGTGGTGTTGCGCAGTCATGAAAAACTGATCGAGCATTATCTGGCAAGCATAGAAATCCTGCGTGCAATGGATGACATCGATGCCGTGCTGGTCTTCTTTGTTCCGGACTGGCGCAATGACCCCAAGGCCGTTGCCGAGGCCATCAAACAGGTGCGCCCCGGCAAGAAGCCCCTGCTGGCCTGCTGGATGGGAGACGCCAGTGTGCAGGAATCCAGAGACTTGCTCGGCAATGCCGGCGTGCCCACCTTCCGCACACCTGAAGGGGCCATCGATGGCTTCGACTTCCTGCACCGCTATCTGGTCAGCCAGCAACAATTGCTGCAACTGCCGAACCCGGCCTCGCGCAAGACCCGCGCCCTGCTGCCTCCGGCCCGCACGCTGATCGAGTCGGAGGTGGCCACGGGCCAACGCGTACTGGGTCCGCAGAAAACGCGCGCCTTGATGAAGTATCTGGATATTCCCGTACTGCCCGCAGAGCGCGCAGAATCGCCTGACGAAGCCGTCGCGGCAGCCATTCGTATCGGCTTTCCGGTGGCCATGAAACTGGTGTCACCCAATATCAGCTACAAGGCTGCGATCGTTCACACGCAGCTGGACATTCGCTACGAACAGGAAGTGCGCGATGCCTGGACCAAGATCGAATCGCGTCTGCGTGAGCGCCGACCCGAGGCCGAGTTCCGTGGCGTTCTGCTCGAACCCATGCATGCACCGGAAAACGCCCGGCATCTGGCCATCTCGATTTCACGCGACCCCAGCTTCGGCCCGGTCATCTCGATTGGTGTCGGTGGAGACCTGACAGCTCTGGTCAACCAACGAGCCGTGCAACTGCCCCCGCTCAACCGCTTTCTGATCGATGAACTGCTCAAGTGCCGGGAAGTTCAGACCTATATGGGAGCCTTCCGGCACAGCAAGGCCATCAGTACCAGACCCGTTGCTCATGTACTACGCCAGTTGTCCGAGCTGGCCTGTGAGCTGCCGGATGTCTTTTCCGTGGACATCAACCCGCTGGTCGTCAGCGAATCGGGGGCTTTTGCCATGGACATACAAGTGGTGCTCGAGCGCT
Organism: uncultured Granulosicoccus sp.; assembly: GCA_947499955.1. Taxonomy (GTDB): domain Bacteria; phylum Pseudomonadota; class Gammaproteobacteria; order Granulosicoccales; family Granulosicoccaceae; genus Granulosicoccus. Next base: position 203,108 of record CANMQI010000002.1, on the reverse strand, counting down.
CCAGGGCCACGAAACGCTACGCCCATCTGGCGATTCACCCCTACCCCTGGCAATGGGTACGCGATGTCAGCCTGAAGAACGACATCAAAGTGCAACTGCGTCCCATCCGGCCCGAAGACGCAGAGTCGATTCAATCGCTGGTGCGTCACATGTCTCCGGAATCACGCTATTTTCGCTTCATGCACACCATCAATGAACTCTCGCCCTTCATGGCAGCCCAGTTCACCAAGCTCGATTACGATCGGCAGATGGCGTTCGCGGCGACCGACGAGAACGACAAGGTGGTGGGTGCCTGCCGCTACATGATGAGCAATGATCGCCTGAGCGGTGACTTCGGCATTTCCATCAGTGAAGACTGGAAGGGCTGTGGTCTGGCCTCTGCCCTGATGCGATTGTTGATGGAGCACGCTGATGCACAGGGATTGCAAACCCTGCACGGCGATGTGCTGCGCTCCAATCGCCCGATGCAACGCCTCATGCAATCCCTGGGTTTCATCAGTAAATACAACCCGGATGATCCGGAAGTCATGTGGTACGAATACTCATTCAGCGATGCCGTTGAAGCGGACTCATGAGACCTCGCCTGGAATCCATCTCGCTCACCATTGATGGCCTGACGATCACGGGCATTCGCCAGTGTGACCAGTCCATTGATAATCCACCCCGATTGCTGTGCCTGCATGGCTGGCTCGACAACGCCAACAGCTTCGTCCCCATGATGCCGTTCCTGCCGGCCTTCGATCTGGTTGCCATCGACCTGCCGGGTCACGGTTACAGCGATGCCCTGCCACAGGGCTATACGATGCATGAACTCTATTATCAGGTGACCCGCGTCATCGATGCGCTTGGCTGGTCGGACTGCCATGTCCTCGGACACTCACTGGGCGGCAGCATCGCGCCCATGCTGACGGTAGCCAGCCCCGATTCCGTGCAGAGCCTGACGATGATCGAATCGAGTGGTCCGCTGAGCGAGCCAGCCGATGAACTGCCAGCGCGCATGGCCAAGGCATTGCAGAACAGGCAGCATTCGGCACGCTTCGAATCACGACTGTTCGCCAGCAAGGAGGATGCGATCAAAGCTCGTCTGAAAGCGGCAAAGATGGCAAGCTCATCCGCCCGTCTCATCATTGATCGTCAACTGAGCCGATCCGAAGAGGGTTACCGCTGGCGCTTCGACCCACGCTGGCGTTTCGCCTCTCCCCAATACCTGACGGAAGAGCAGGTGAGAGCGCTGTTGGGTGCCATCACGTGCAAGACGCTGACGGTGGTGGCGGATGAGGGCTTCCTGGCAAATCGCCCGGAAACGCAGGCACGGCTGGAGTGCCTGAAAAACCACCAGAGCATCACCCTGCCCGGTCATCATCATCTGCACATGGACACGCCCGAACCAGTCGCTGCCGCCATCAATCGCTTTCTGGATGCAATGCCCGATTTGGGTAGTTGAAGCCCTCTCGGGCGCCGTGCTAGCCTCGCGATATCCAACGAGGAATGAACATGAATTCAACCTTCATCAAGACTGGCCTGCTTGCAGCAACGCTGGCCATCAGTGGCTGCGCCAGCATGAGCCCGCCGGTTCTTCCCGAATACACCGGTGCCGATACTGTCAGCACGGCTGAGGCATCTCAGCTGGTCGGATCCTGGAGCGTCTCCCAGCTCAACCCCTACCCGGATGCCGAGCCTCAGGAAACCACCATCACCTACATGGCGGATGGCACCGTTCTGGGTGAGACCATCCCTCAGGGAGAGTCCGCAGCAGTGCTCGGCGATACTCGTTTCCAGTTTCGTGGAACCTGGTCACTGGAGGGTGACATGGTCGTGCACAAGGACATCAAGATGACATCCACGGGTGGTAACGCCATGGCTGCCATGATGACCAAGATGATCGGCAGTCGTCAGAACATCTCGGGCTCAGCCAACATCTACGAGATGTCTGCCGATCGTATCGTCATGGTCGGTGAAGACGGCAGTGCGTCGGAATACGTGCGGCAATAAAGCCGCACGTACCATCTTTTACGCATTTGCTTGAACGCCGTAGGAATCCCCTCCCTTCAGGGAGGGGAGGATGTCAATCTTCGTACTCACTGATCTGAGTGGGTACGTCCGGGAAGATGATCTCCACCCGACGGTTTTCCTGACGACCGGAAGGCGTTGCATTGCTGGCAACCGGCAGCGATTCACCAAAACCCTGGGTGGATATGCGCGAGGCAGAGATACCTTGCTCGATCAAGGCCTGGCGTACGGCAAAGGCACGTGAACGTGACAGGTCAAGGTTGTAGTCATCATCGCCCATGCTGTCGGTATGGCCTTCGATCACAGCCTGGCGTTCCGGAAATTCACGCATGAAGGAGGCAATCTTGTCGATATTGCGTTCGGCACCGGGTGCCAGTGTGGCTTCGCTGATGTCGAACAGCACATCGCCCAGAGTCAGCACCATGCCGCGCTCGGTCTTTTCCGCCTGCAAGGCTGCCATCTGTCGCTGCAACTCACCCGCTTCCTGACGAGCCTTCAGCAACTCGGCTTCACGCAAGTCCAGTGTGATGCTGCGACGCTCCAGAGCCATGTCCTCGAGCTCACGATCGGTCTCGTTGCTCTCGGCAATCATCTGCGCGATACGCACTCGCTGTGTAGTCAGATAGGAGTAGTGCTCGACACTGGCCGAGTCTTCGTCCTTGCGCCAGCGCGTGTCAGCCACATTCAGCGCATCACGCGCCAGATCCAGCTCTTCCGGAGCATGCTTGACCAGAGTGACATCCTGGGAGGCCTCCTGATAGGCCTGACGGGCTTGCTCGAGTACATCATTCTGTTTGGGCGCACTGCCACAGGCCACCAGGGCAATCGATACCAGTGAGGCTGACAGGGCAGGACGCAGAGTTCGGGTAATCATCATCACTTGGCGGCTCCGGTAGAGGTACGAGTCGCTTCATCGCGAATCATCTTGATATTGTCCTGCGCTTCCTGCAGGGCCAGTCGTGATTTCTCGGCTTCGGCCGTGGCGCGGGCCAACTCGGCATCGGCACGAGCCTGCTCGGTCAGGCGCTGGGCCCGTTCGTATTTCTTCTTGGCCATGGCGGTATCGGCAGCGGCTTTCTTCTCCCGTGCCACACGCAGTTCGATGGGCGCATATTCACGTGCGCCAGAGGTTTCCGCGCTCTGCAGGGCAGAATCTGCCAGGGCGAGTTCGGAGACAGGCTTGGGGGCTTTGCTACCGCATGCACTCAGGGACGCGGCCATGATAGCCAACGCGCTGAATCGGATAAGTGTCTGCTTCATGTTACGTCTCTGTCTGAAAGGCTTGACAGAGGTAACGACCGCAAGGGTGCCGAGGTTAGCTCAGCTTGGTTACCAAAAATAAAGAAACGGGTTAGCTGGCGATAAGCCGATCACAGAATCAGCTTCTTTGCAGCGCAGTGAAAAGATCCCGATTACGAATCAGACCACAGGGGGTGCCATCGCCACTTTGCACCAGAATCGGGCGAGTGCTGCTGGCTGCCAACGGCAGCAATTCCTTGACGGGGGTGTCAGGGCTCACACTGAATATCACGGGCTCTCCCTGAGCTCCCGAAGACCCCTCCGCCGAATCACTGCCAGCATCATGTACCTGCAGCATCATCGGCTCATCGAGCACTGTCAGCTCCGGCGCACTGCCACACTTCCAGTGGATGAGCAGATCGGACTCCGGGTGGCGGTAGTAATCACCTTCCTGCTGCAGCGGCTGCATGACAGCCAGCGCACTGAGTACCGACAAGGGATTGATGTTGGCCACGAAGCGACTGACGTAGTCGTTCTCGGGGGAGAACACGATGTCATCGGCAGTGCCGGTCTGAATGATGCGCCCCCCATCCATGATGCTGATCTGATTGCCCAGCTTCAGCGCCTCGTCCAGATCATGACTGACGAACACGATGGTCTTCTTCAGGCGACTCTGCAATTGCAGCAACTCATCCTGCAAATGCTCCCTGATCAGCGGATCCAGGGCAGAAAAGGGTTCATCCATCAACAGAATATCGGCATCGGTGGCAAATGCACGTGCCAGACCGACGCGCTGTTGCATGCCTCCGGAGAGGGTATGAATCGGCTTGTCGGCCCAGGCTTCCAGCCCGACCAGTTCCAGCTGTTGATCCACGCTACGCTCGATGTCCTGACGCGACTCGCCGCGCACAGACAACCCGAAACCGATGTTCTCCCGAACCGTCGCCCAGGGCAATAGCGCAAACTGCTGGAATACCATTGCCAGACTGTTGCGCCGCAGTGTTCGCAGGGATTTGCCCGTACAGGTGGAAACATTGACCACACCTGCGCGAGTCGTGACTTCCAGCGTGCCGCGTGTCACGGTATTGAGCCCGTTGACACAGCGCAGCAACGATGACTTGCCGGAACCGGACAAGCCCATCAGGACCGAGATGGAGCCTGCCGGTACATCCAGTGAGGCATCGGCCACACCCAGAACCGCACCGCTTTGTTCCAGGATTTCCTCACGACTCTGGCCTGCGTCCAGCAACTGCAGCGCCTCTGTCTGTTGCCGAGCGGTGCCGAACAGCACATCGACATGCTGCATGCTGACAGCGATTTCACTGGATGGGTTCATGATCTTTGACGTTGTCGGCACAGACGATCCAGCAGAATGGCCACGATAACGATGGCAAGTCCCGCTTCAAAGCCTTTTTCGATGTTGACGGTATTGAGCGCCCTGACAACAGGTTTGCCCAGACCGTCGGCGCCGACCAGTGCTGCGATGACAACCATGGACAAGGACAGCATGATGCACTGTGTCAGCCCTGCCAGTATCGTGGGCATGGCATGGGGCAGTTCGATACGCCATAGCTGCTGCATGCGAGTACAACCGAACGACTCCCCCGCCTCCAGCAGACTCTTGGGCACTTCGGAAATACCCAGGCTGGTCAGTCGTACCGGTGCCGCCAGCGCGAACACGATGGTGGAGATGAGGCCCGGCACCACGCCGAGTCCGAACAGGATCAGCGTGGGTATCAGATAGACGAAGGTCGGGATCGTCTGCATCAGGTCCAGCACCGGCCGCAACATGGCGTTCAGGCGTGGATGGTGCGCCGCATGAATACCCAGAGGCACACCGATAAGCATGCAGAACAAGGTGGCGTACAACACCAGCACCAGGGTCTGCACGGTTTCTTCCCACAGACCCAGATTGATGATCAGCAGCAGAGACACCGCCGTGAACACTGTCAGGCCGCGGCGACGGTGAAGCCACCAGGCCAGCGCGGTGATGAGCGCAATCAACAGCAGCGCCGGCACTGCCAGCAGCAAGTCTGTCGAGCCTTCGATGAGCCATTCCAGAGAATCTGCAATGGCATCAAAGAAACCAGCGGCATGATCATTGAGAAAATCGACAAAGCTCGCAATCAGCTTGCCGATCGGAATCTTCGTATCTGTCAGCCACTCCACGGTTCAGAAGATACCCTTACTCGGCCAATGCCGCGCGGGCAGCATCCAGCGCCGCGGCGCCATCGGCGGTCGTCACACCTTCCAGCCAGGTATCGAGCGCTTCGGGGTTGGCCGTCAACCAGGCCTTGGCAGCATCTGCCGGTTCTTCACCCTCATCCAGGATGGCGCCCATGACTTCATTTTCCATGGCAAGCGTGAACGAGAGGTTCTGCAGCAACTGACCGACATTGGCACATTCTTCGATATATCCGGCGCGTGTATTGGTATCGACAGTGGCTCCACCCAGATTCGGGCCGAAGTAATCATCGCCGCCTTCCAGATAGGTCAGCTCGAAGTTGGCATTCATCGGATGCGGCTCCCATCCCAGGAAGACGATCGGCTCGTCACGTTTATTGGCACGAGCCACCTGAGACAACATGCCGGGCTCACTGGATTCCACGACCTTGAAATCCTTCAGGCCGAAGGCATCACTATCAATCATGTCCTGGATCAGGCGGTTGCCGTCGTTACCGGATTCGATACCGTAGATGCTCTCATCCAGTTCATCGGCATGGGCGGCGATATCGGCAAAATTGCCGATGCCCAGCGCTGCCGCCGCTGCATTGACGGCCAGCGTGTATTTGGCACCTTCCAGATTGGTACGGACCACATCCACGGAGCCGTCCTCACGATACGGCGCCAGATCGGCTTCCATCGTCGGCATCCAGTTACCGAGAAACACATCGATATCGCCGTTCTTCATGGAGGTGTAAGTCACCGGCACACTCAGCACCTGCGTCTCGGTCTCGTAGCCGATAGCCTGCAGGACGGTGGTTGTCAGCGCGGTGGTTGCGGTAATATCCGTCCAGCCAACGTCGGAGAAACGTACGGTGTTACAGCTGGCGGGTTCGGAGGCAATAGCCGAAGTTGCTGCGAAGCTTGCATAGACAACGGCAGCGCCCAAGGGCAAGGCACGGCACTTATTCACTATTTTCATCACGATCTCCTCCAAAAGTTGCCGCCAGAGCATAAACCAATTGCCCGTAGCGGGTACAATCCTCCAGTGAACAATCAGCCCCGTGTACTCAATTTTGACGATGTCATCGAACTCTGTGGTTCTGTGGCAACGTCCCGTGGTCAGGTATACAAGGCCAGTGGCGCCGTGCAAGAGCTTGAATGGCTTGCTGAAGGTAGCGTGCTGGCCGGTACCGTCCAAGGCAGTCAGTCAGAGCCTTACCACGCCCGCATCACCATCGCCCCTCACCGCTTCGACGGGGAGTGCTCCTGCCCTGCGCGCTACAATTGCAAGCATGTGGCAGCCACCCTGCTCAGCTGGATAGAAAAGCAGACAGCCACCCCGACCCCCGATGATCAGGCACTGCGCGCCGTCAATCGCTGGCTGCAGAAGCTGGTCGAACAGGGACGCAAGACCGCGCCGCTGCACGAACACCACGAACCGGGTGAACCCCTGCTGTTCTATCAGCTGGATAACACCGCGCTGACTCAGAATCAGAATGGCATTACCTTGCAGATTCTGCAAAGCCGCCTGCTCAAACGTGGCGGCTACGGCAAGGAGTCACCTTATAGATACAACGGTCACTACTACCACCCCGACTGGGTGCTGCACAGCGACCGCGCCATTCTGGAACTGGCCATCGGCCGGCAGAGTGACTTTTCCTATCGCGAGCTGACCGTCGAGGGCGACATCGGCCATTTGCTGATGAACAAGCTGATCGATTGTGGCCGCTGCTTCTGGGGTTCGGAGCGTGAACACGCGCTGACACGCAGCCCGACCCGGATGCTGAACTTCGACTGGGAGCTGGATGACAAGGACTGCTTTTCACTGACGACCCGCATTGACGACGTCGATGACTGGACCCTGGTACCCACCGATCCGCCCTGGTATCTGGACATCGGCAACGCAACCGCCGGTCTGCTGGAGAACGCACCCCCGGTGTCGCTGCTGACCCAGTTCGTCGAAGCCCCCCCCTTGCCCGAGGCTCACGCCCAGGCTGTCAGCAACTACCTGGCGTCGCGCCTGCCCGAGAGCACTCTGCCGCTGCCCAAGCCACCGAACTTCGTACGCATCACCGAAGCACCGCTACCCGTGCTGGTGCTGCAATCACGTGACGAAAGCCCGGACATTCGCGATTTCTACGCCTCCATCAAGTTCCGCTACGCCGACTATCTGTTGCCGTTTGACGGTATGGAGGCTGACGCCACGCTCGAAGGCAAGACGCCCGATGGCAAGCCACTGGTACTCAAGCGTGACCTGCCAGCAGAAATTCGTTATTCGGTCGATTTCGGCAAACAGTTTCCGGATTTCGAATCCGCGCAGAACAGCGACGCAGAATTCTTCTCGCGCGCCGATCGCAAACCGCGAGCTCTGGATGTCCAGCGCATTGCCCGCAACTGGCGGGACCTGCTCGACGAGCGCCCCGAGCTGAACAACCGTGGCTGGACGGTACAGGTACGTGAACCTTTCGACCTGAGCTTCCAGTCAGTCACCCAGATAGAGGCGACGGTCAGCGAGACCACCTCCAACTGGTTCGACATGGCACTCAAGCTTCGCCATGGCGAACAGCAGTTCGATCTGCTGCCACTGGTCATCGACTGGTTGCAGGGTGACTCGCGCGACAGTTCCATCCTGCTGCAGGCCGAAGACGGTCAGTGGCTGGAAGTATCGCCGGATCTCTTCGCACCGGTCGCTGAAACCCTGATGGAACTGTACGACGACCCTACCGGCAAGGAATACCTGCGCATGCCGCGACAGCGCGCCGCCACGCTGGACACGCTGGAGAGTCACTGGAAAAAACAGGGCGTCACCGTTGCCTGGGACAAGGCCGAACACATCTTCGACCTGGCCGAACGGCTGCGCAACTTCCAGGGCATTCAGTCCACCAGTGCGCCGAAGAACGTGCATGCCACCCTGCGGCCCTATCAGCTAGACGGCATGGCATGGCTGGGCTTTCTGGCCGAGTACGGCTTCAACGGCATTCTTGCCGATGACATGGGGCTGGGAAAGACCGTGCAGACGCTGGGTCATCTGCAGCAGGAACGCGACATGGGGCGTCTGACGCAACCCACACTGATCGTCGCACCCACCAGTCTGCTGGGTAACTGGCAGCGAGAAGCGGCCAAGTTCACGCCCAATCTGAAAACCCTGATCTGGCACGGTACGGGTCGCAAACTCGATGATCTGGTCGCCAATCCGGTGGAAATCGTCATCACCAGCTACGCGCTGGTAACACGTGACATCGAACTGCTGTCCGATCAGAACTTCGGTTGCGTGGTACTCGATGAAGCCCAGGCCATCAAGAACCCGACGGCCAAGGTAACGCAGGCCCTGAAGACACTGACCATCGAACGCCGTATCTGCCTCACGGGTACCCCCCTGGAAAACCACCTGGGTGAACTCTGGTCGCAGTTCGATTTTCTGATGCCCGGTTTTCTGGGTACGCGCAAACACTTCAATCGCTACTTTCGCACGCCTATCGAGAATCACGGCAGCACGGAAAGGCAACAACGCCTTGGCGCTCTGATTCGCCCATTCCTGCTGCGACGACGCAAGGAACAGGTTGCCACCGAGCTGCCACCAAAGACCGAGATCATTCGCGAAGTCACCCTCGAACCGCGTCAGGCTCGCCTGTACGAGAGCATTCGCGTCAGCATGGAACAGCGAGTTCGCGCCCTGCTGGCCGAACGGGGTCTGGCCCGCAGCCATATCGAGATGCTCGATGCCCTGCTGAAGCTGCGACAGACTTGCTGTCACCCGGCGCTGGTGAAACTGGACAGCGCGCGTGGTATTCAGGAGTCGGCCAAGACCGAACTGCTGATGTCGATGCTCGAAGAGCTGATCGATGAGGGCAAGAAGATCCTGCTGTTCTCACAGTTCACCGAGATGCTGGGCATTATCGAAGCGGAGCTGGACAAGCGCAATATCCGCTACGCCAAGCTTACCGGTCGTACCCGCAAGCGCGATGAGGTCATCGACTCCTTCCAGCATGGCGAGGTGCCTCTGTTCCTGATCAGCCTCAAGGCAGGCGGCACCGGTCTGAACCTGACGGCTGCCGATACCGTCATCCATTATGATCCCTGGTGGAATCCGGCCGTCGAGAATCAGGCCAGCGACCGAGCGCATCGTATCGGTCAGACAAAGCCGGTGTTCATCTACAAGCTGGTCGCCAGTAATACGGTGGAAGAGAAGATCATGGCCATGCAGCAGCACAAGAAGCTGCTGGCCGATCAGACCATCAACGACAGCGAAGGTGGCGCCCTGCAGAACCTGACCGCCGAAGACATCATGGATCTGTTTGCGGCCAGCGAAGATTCGGAGCAGTCACTGGGCTGATACGGGCCGGAACACGCTTACTTCCCCGCCGATTTACCGGCGGGTGAAGCGGTGGTATCACGCACCACCAGATGCGTATTCATGACGTATCGTACATCCGACTGCACATGACTTTCCAGCTTGTCCATCAGCAAGCGATAACTGACACTGCCTGCATCAGTGGAGCAATTGGATACCGTGGTCAATGGTGGAATAGTGGCGGCACCGAGTACATCGTCGCAGCCGATGACGCTCATGTTCTGCGGTACTGACAACTTGCGCCCGGCAAGTCCGGCGATAACACCCTGCGCCACCAGATCATCAAAGGCAATCACCGCCTTGCTGCCCATTGCCAGAATAGCTTCCACACACTCGCGACCAGCCTCGAAACTGGCAGCCCGACAAGCAATGGTGCGCATCGACATCTTGTGTCTGGCCGCGCCGCGCCGGACAGCGCGCTGGCGTTGTGCATTCGACCAGGATCCACTTGGTCCACTGATGTAGGCAACCTGTCGATGACCGAGCTGAGCCAGGTGTGCCACGGCCTCCAGCGTACCTGCGGCGCTGTCTATCAGAACCCGGGGAATGTTTTCGATATCACGGTTGACCAACACCAGCGACTGCCTGGCATGGAGATCGACGATCTGTTCATCGGCAAGACGAGAGGACACCAGAATCATGCCTTCCACTTGTCCACTGAGCCGCTCTACCAGTTTCAGTTCACGCTCTGCACTCTCTCCCGAGCTACCAAGAAAGACACAGTAATCCTGTGCCTCGGCGGCCTCCTGGGCAGCAGCGATGATCGGGGGGAAAAACGGGTTGGCCACATCCGGCACAATCAGCGCGATATTGCGATGGCGCCCCGTACTCAGGGCCCGGGCCGCATGATTGGGGGTGTATCCCAGCTCTGCGGCAATCTTTCTGACTCGAAGAATCGTTTGCTCACTGATGCTTTCAGGTCTGCTGAAAACTCGTGACACAGTAGAGCGGGATACTTCAGCAGCGGTTGCCACCTGACTGATAGTGGGTCTTGTCGACACACCGTTCCCGGATTTGCCTCGCTTATCTTTCATGTTCAGTCCAACGACTCCTACCAAAGCGTCTGCAAAGGCGATAACCACGATTTCATGCAACCGGTTGCGTAAAATGATACATTCGATGGCAGAGAATTCACGCATGACCCGGTAACCGCGCAGACAAAGAGCTCAGGCATACATGTCACACCATCAGCCAACACTACCTGAAAGTCCAATGAGCGTCAGGTCTTTCCCGACCCGCGAAGCCATGGGCCAAGCTGCTGCCGAGGATGTGGCGGAGGCTATCAAGCAGGTTCTGCATCGGAAGGACACGGTTCGCATGATCTTCGCCAGCGCACCCAGTCAACTGCAGATGCTGACCTGCCTGAGCACCTTCGACATCCCCTGGTCTAGAGTTGTGGCATTTCACATGGACGAATATATCGGCCTGCCTGTCGATGCCCCACAAGGATTCGGAAACTGGATACAGGATCACTTCTTCAACGTTGTCGGCGTGGGCGAAACACACCTGCTGGACATGACTGGCTCGACTGCGCAAATGCAGGCCTATGCCGAGAAACTCGACTCCGCCCCGATAGACATTGTCTGCCTGGGTATCGGTGTCAACGGACACATTGCCTTCAACGATCCTCCGGTGGCCGACTTCAACGATCCGCTGGATATCAAACAGGTGGAACTGGACCTTGCCTGTCGGCAGCAACAGGTCGATGAAGATTGCTTTTCCACGCTTGAAGATGTACCTACTCATGCCGTCACGCTGACCATACCTCGGTTGCTGCGCGCCGAGCATCTGTTCTGCGTTGTACCCGGTGTGCACAAACGCGCCGCTGTCGAAGCCACATTACATAGCCCGATAAGTACCGACTGCCCGGCGAGCATTCTCAATACTCATGAAAGCTGCACACTGTACCTGGATGCCGAGTCAGCACCCGCCTGAGACGACAAGCCTTTCCCTGTTCACGATCCGACTACACTCACTGAACCTCGATGCACATGGATAAGCCTACCGCCGGGATCGATGCCCATTCGCTTTGTCAGCAGTATCTGCAGGATGTCACTGATCACATGCAGCGCATTCTTGACGAAGAATCCGATGCAATGGAGCGCGCTGCCAGCCTGATCGCGGACCAGATTGCCGCAGACAGACTGGTACATGTGTTCGGACCCGGAGGTCACTCCAATCTGGCTGCACAGGAGATATTCTTTCGCGCTGGCGGCCTGATGCATGTCAGCGCAATCCTGGACGAAGGCACCTTGTTATCCAATGGCGCCTTGCGCTCCATGGCAATGGAAAGAACACCCGGCTATGGTCGCATCGTGATCCGTGACCATCGACTTGATAGCAATGATCTTCTGATCCTCGTGAATGCCTATGGCATCAATGCGGCACTGATAGACGCCGCTCTGGAGGCCAGAGAGCGCGGTGTCAAGCTGATCGGCATCAACTCTCGCCAGCATGCAGAAGGCACCCAGACCGGACATCCGGCACGACACCCGGAAAAGCACAATCTGCACGATCTGGTCGATTTCGCCGTGGACTGCAAGGTTCCCATTGGCGACGCACTGGTCCAGGCCGGCGAGATGCGGGAACGCATAGCTGCCGTATCGACCTTTGCCAATGCCTATACGCTCAACTGCCTGGTCATACATACGGTCGCGAAATTGCTGGAAAGAGGCATCGAGCCACCGATCTGGCGCAGCGGTAATGCACCTGGCGGCGATGAAGCCAACGCCCGCTTCATCGATCGCTTCAACCACCGCGTCAAGTCACTCTGACAACGTATCAAGCATGCCGGATTGCCACATGCAACAACTAGAAAAACTGAATCAGCAATTCCCTCTCGGGGATTCACTGCTTGTCACCGGCATGGATCCGCATACCGGCTCGGGTATCAGCGTATCGATCGAACAAGGCATCATCACCGATGTGGCTGCCTGTGAAAAACCCGACAGGCATTGGCTAAGTGCCGGGCTTGTAGATATTCAGGTCAATGGCTACAACGGCATCGACCTCAATGATGGACAACTGAACGAGACCAGGATTCATCAACTGGCAAGCACTCTACTGCAACTGGGTGTTACACGATTTCTGCCAACATTGATCACCGCCAGCCAGTCTCAGCTGCTGAACGCGCTTCAGCTTATCGGCAGCGCTTGTGACAATGACCCCCTGCTAGCTGCAACAATCCCGATGATTCATGTAGAGGGCCCCTTCATCTCACCTGAAGACGGTCCTCGTGGTGCGCACCCACTCGAACACGTGAGAGCACCATCGTTATCTGAAGTCGAGCAGTGGCAGGAGGCCTGTGGCAACCGTGTCGGTCTGATTACGCTGTCGCCCCACTGGCCTGGCAGCCCTGAATTCATCCAGGCCTTGCACAGACTGGGGACAAGAGTCGCCCTGGGGCATACCCATGCCTCTCACGAGCAGCTGAGCAGCGCAGTCGAGGCCGGTGCAAGCCTGTCGACACACCTGGGAAACGGAATCGCTGCCAGCCTGCCCCGTCATCCCAATCCAATCTGGACACAACTTTCCGATGACCGCCTCAGTGCCTCCTTCATTGCCGATGGACACCATCTGCCGCGCGAGACGCTGATCGCCATGCTGCGCGCCAAGGGCCATGCTCGCAGCCTGCTGGTCTCCGATACAGCCGCACTGGGTGGCATGCCACCGGGTCTTTATTCAGCGCCTATCGGTGGCGAGGTGGAACTGACTGCCGACGGCCGACTGAGCGTCGCAGGCACGCCTTTCCTTGCTGGTGCGGCTAAACCGCTCGCCGATGGCGTGGCCTGTTGTGCAACGCTTGACGGCCTGTCACTGGGTGACGCCCTGGATCTGGCTTGCGCCAATCCCGGCCAGTTCCTGAATCAACCCCAGTCATTGTCTGTTGGACAGACAGCCGATGTCATCCAGTTCGACTGGAAAGCCGGTGACCCGACATTGCAACTGCAGCAAGTCATCAAGGCAGGTCGCCTTGTCAAACCGTACGACAGGGAGACGCAAGTCTGATGCTCGGTGGAGTCGGGGTAATCGACATCACGCCACCAGCAGGCCTACTGATGAGTGGCTTTGCTGCACGCACTCATGGTGCCATGGCGGCACACGACCGTTTGAGTGTCCGAGCCATCGTGCTCGATGACACTGCCCTGCTTGTGTGCGATGTGATCGGCCTGCATGAAGACATGAGCGTGAAGATACGCCAACGAGCGTGCTTGCCGGAGGACAATATCGTCGTCGCAGCCTTGCACACACATGGCGCACCGGCATCCATGAAAGGGCGTCTGGGCGAGCCCTGCTCCATCCCATTTCTCGAGTCTCTGGAGCAAGCCTGTATTGATGCCATCGATCTTGCGCTCGCCAATGTACGCCCCTGCACTCTGGTCACCGGCTACGGTGTGCCCCCCGGTATTGCACGCAACAGACGCGACACCCACGGAATCGTGGACGACCAATTGCCTACACTGCAACTGCTGGACCTGACTGGAAAGCCGTTTGCAATGCTGGTCTCCTACGCCTGTCATCCTGTAGTCCTGGGCGCAGACAATCTGCAGTACACCGCAGATTATCCGCATTATGTTCGACAGCATATCGAGGAACAACTGCCTGGCTGCGTAGCCGTATTTGCACTGGGCGCTGCCGGTGATATCAACTCCGGCCACTCGGCGCAGGCCTCCATCTCCCTCACAGCCCAGCCTGACCGAACCTTCGAACAAGCCGAGCGCATCGGTATGCACATCGCCGAATGCGCTCTGAAGGCAGAACTACAGGATGCCGGATCCAGCAGTTGCATCATCAACAGCACGACCGCGCTGGATTTCATACGCCGTGAATCTGCAAGCAACACGCAACTTCTGGAACAGTGGCAGGATCAATTGCGCAATGCTGACCCTGCACGGGCAAGCCTGCTGCGTCACTGGATTCATTGGGCCGAACAGGATCCGTCCGTCCCACCGACGCCATGGCCTGCCAGAATCAGTCTCGTTTATTGGGGCCGAATACAGCTGATAGCATTGCCCGGTGAGCAGTTCGCCGTAGTCGCCGTACAACTGCGAAGCCTGCTGCAGGAGCTCACCGGCAGATCCGAGGTCACTTTTGTACTTCCCTACGCAGAAGGCAATCCGGGGTATATCTGTCCGGATGATGCGTTCGCCAGTGGTGGCTACGAGCCCGATGAAGCGCATCGATACTATGGCCTGCCCGCTTCCTTTGCTCCGGGCTCCGTCGGCAGACTGCTGACGGCCGTGCGACAGGCCGCCATGAGTCGTCAGCCACTTCAACAGCCTTGACACGCAACCGGTTGCATGAAAAGCTGGGCCGACAGCATGAGTTTTCATACGCTGACCTACGGCCCCTGAGGAACCAACAATGTCAAAACGATCGATTTCAAGACTTGGTACTACCAGAATACTCGCCGCCTCCAGCGCACTACTGCTGACAGCCGGAAGCACGCATGCGGAAGATCTCAAGGTATGGAGTGGCTTCCCGGAAATGGCGCCCTTCTACGAACGCGTGGCAGCCGAGCTCATGCAGCAACATCCTGACCTGAATATCACGGTAGAGGCCATTCCGCTGCGAGAGCACGAAAAACGGATTGCGCTGGGTGTCAGTTCAGGCTCTGCTGGCAATGTCATCATCGAACTGGCCAATTCCACGGCCACACGCTATCTGGAAAATGAACTGTTCAATCCTGCACCCGCACCTGTGGCGGAGTTCGTTACTGGTGATGGCAACTTCAGCGACTTCTTCAGCCAGGGCGCTTCCTATCAGGACACTGTCTTCGGTGTGCCACTCTTTCGAGGACAAGGCGCCCTTTTCTACAACACAGACATGTTCGAATCTGCAGGGCTCGATGCACCGCCGGCCACCATGGCGGACTACACCGATTACGCCACCAAACTCACTCAGCGTGACGCCAACGGCAATCCGGAAGTCTCAGGCTGGAGCCTGCGTCTGTCAGGTGGCGGCCAGGGCATTGCCGAGAAATTCTGGATCAACATGTTTCAGTTCGGCGGCAATCTGGTGGAACCTGCCGGCGATGGCAAATGGCAATCGGGAGTCAACACCGAAGCCGGTCTTCAGGCCTTCAATCAGTATGTGGAGAATGTACACGCGCAGAAGAATGTCAGTGTCGAGATGCCTGCCGATGCTGAAGCCTTCGAACGTCAACAGACGGCCATGTTCATTCGGGAGTCCTGGGTCATCGGTGATATCGCCAAGAAGTCTCCCGACCTGAACTACGCAACGGCGCCATTGCCGCGCGGTTCCATTGCTCTGGCTGTCAACCTCTATGTCAAGGCCGAGGGCGATGCCGAATCCGCAGCCTGGGAATTCACGCAGATGGCCAATGAGCCCGAACAGCTCAACTGGATGCTCGAGAACATCGGCTGGTTGCCCAACCGCGCCAATGTCGATTACTCCGCCGTCATCGAAAAGGCACCAGCCTTTGCAGCTTTCATGAACTATCCGGCCGACTACGAGTTCTTTACCCTGCCAGCCATCAGCCCGGTTGAGGAAGTCTTGTCGCGAGTTGCAGCGGCTCTCACCGACGCCTTTGCCGATGAAAGCCTGGCAGGTAACAGCGAAGCTCAGAAAGCTATCCTGGCCGATGTCGATGACGACATCAACAAGATCCTGAAGCGCGAAGGACTGCTGGCGGACTAGGTAAGTCTGACAGGTACCCGGACAGTCCTTCTGTATCAGGAAGCAGGCTGCCCGGGTCCCTACCTCGTATATCCCAATTATCAACTGACAACGTAGACCATCGTGCTCAGACACCGAAAACTGCTGTTTGCCCTTGCGGCACTGATACCGGTCCTGGCCATCTATGTCTGGGTAAGGATCATGCCCATCGGCGAGATCCTGCGCCTGAGCCTCCACAAATGGGACATCATCTCGAAGAACAAGCCCTTCATCGGGCTGCAGAACTTTCGTGAGCTGCTCGAAGACGATCTGTTCCAGGCAGCGTTGCTGAATACCGCCATTATTGCCTTCGGCGTTCTGCTGATAACCATCCCTTTGTCTCTGGGGCTGGCTGCACTCATCTATCACCGAACACGATCACGTTTTGCAGGCTTTTACGAAACCGCTATCTTCATTCCCCATGTCGTCTCACTGGTACCGGCAGCCATGGCGTGGAAATGGATTTTCGATGCCAAGCTTGGTCCACTGAATGCCGTCTTGATGAAATTCGGCCTGGAACCCCAAGCCTGGCTGTTCGATCCGGTGCTGTCCATCATCTGCATCATTGTTCTGTGCTCCTGGCAAGCACTAGGTTATGCGGTACTGATCTATATCGTCGGGTTCAAGAATCTGCCTCATTCACTGTATGAAGCCGCCCGACTGGATGGTGCCTCGGCCTTTCAAGCCTTCCGGTTCCTGTCCATCCCGCTGCTGAAACCGATCACTCTGTATGTCTCGGTCGTCACCCTGGTATCAGGATTCAACGTCTATGCACAGGCATTCGTACTGGCATCGGATTCGCAGGGCGCACCGGGACGCCAGGTTCGGGTGCTGGTCATGGACATGCTGGAAAACAGTTTTCGCAACTACCGTATCGGCTATGCCGCCTCGGAAGCCGTGGTATTGCTGGTGATCGTGCTGATACTGACGCTTATCCAGTTTTCACTATTGCGTGAAAAAGGAGGCAAATCACAGTGAGTCGAACTCGACTGACCAACTTGCTGATCGATATCGTGTTGTTTGGATTCTGCATCCTGATGATCACACCTCTGGCACTGCTGGTATCCAATGCCTTCAAATCACCAGAAGAGCTATTGAGCTGGCCTCCCAGGCTCATCCCTGCCAACCCGACAATCGACAATCTGGCAACCGTTCTGGCCGATACCCCGCTATTGAGCTGGGTACTGAACAGTCTGATGTTTGCAGTGGCCTCTACCATAGCCATCCTCATCACATCGTCCATTGCCGGTTACATTCTCGGAAAATTCCGCTTTCGCATCCTGTCAGTGATCTTTGCCATCATTCTGGCAACCGCGATCATACCCTTCGAGGTGTACATGATCCCCTTGTACTTCCAGGTACAGGAACTCGGTCTGCTGGACACCGTGCCAGGCTTGCTGATTGGCTATCTTGTCATGAGCTTCGGCATCTTCCTGATTCGGCAGAGCGTCATACATGCCATTCCGGACGAATTGCTGGAAGCGGCAAGAATCGACGGTGCCGGTGAAATCTGGATTTTCTTCGTGATCGTTCTGCCCTTGCTGCGTGGTGCTCTCGGGGCGTTGGCGGTACTGGCGTTCTTCCAGGCCTGGACCTCATTTGCATGGCCGCTCATCGTGGCAACCTCACGTGATTCCTATACGATCGAAGTAGGCCTGGCACTGTTCCAGACCGGGTATACCGTCGATCTGGGCAAACTAAGCGCCGCCGCAACCGTGGTGTTGATTCCCTCAGTCACCATCTTCGTGATGCTGCGCAAGAATTTTGTGGAAGGCATTGCGGCGACTGGGCTAAAGGAATAATGAACAGCACGATCTTTCTGACCCAGGCAGAAGCCCGTTATCGTGATGCGAACCAACGATCGTTGGAGTGGGTGCTCTCCCGCAGTGAAAACGGGCCCTGGATCAATACCAAATTCAACCCGATCGAACTGCGCAACTACACCGCGGCCGATGCCTTGCGCGGACCTGACTACCTGTATGGCTGGATACAGGGCCGTGCGCTGGAGGCTCTGATTCAGCACGGCAGAGGCTGCGCCGAGCACGACCCCACGCTGTCAGTCTCCCTGCTCGATCGTGGTCGCGTGCTCTACACGGCACTGGACAAGCTGTACAGCGAGCGCGATCACGCCTGCTTCTGCTATGACCAGCATATGACCCCCATCGCTACCAGCCTGCCGATCGCCGGCCAGACACAGCGACGCTCACCGCACATTCGTACCTATTCGGATCTCTTCGTGGTCAAGGGGCTGATTGCAGCCAGTGCTCGATTCGCACCAGAGCATCTGGAGCGTCACCTCTCGGCGCTGGAGCAGATCATTGAAGCCATCGACAATGCTCACTTCCTGATGGACGAGTCCGGGCATATCAACGACGAGGCACTCCAGAGGCAACAACCGGACTTCGGGCCGCGCATGATTGCTCTGGGCGCTGCCAGTCTGTTGCACAGTCTCGACCTGCAACGGCAGGACAACTTTTCACAGCGATTCATGCAGGATGTGCTCGAGCAGCATGCACATGACTCTTCGGGCTTGATCAGCAATGCCCCTGGCGGTGATGTACTCAACGCAGGACATGTTATCGAGCTGGTTGGCTTTCATTTCGAAACCTGGGGTGTCGCGCTACCGGACAGCCTGATTGCAACTTTGACACAACTACTGAACGACACCTTTGTCGTCGCCTTTGACGGTCGCGGCATTCGTCTGAGCGTTGATCTGGCAACGCAGCGATACAGCAGCGAGCTGAGTCCCTGGTGGTCTCTGCCCGAAACCATTCGGGCTGCAGCCCTGGCCTTCGAGCTGACGCAAGAACCGCATTTCCTGCAGATATGGCAGTCTGCCGATACGGCCTTTTTCGAACATTTCTGGCTGAACTCTCCGCCACTGTCTGTACAGATGATGTGCGAAGGCCGTGCGGTGGATATCGTACCGGCCACCCCTGATCTCGACCCCGGCTACCACACCGGCTTGAGTCTACTTGCCGCCAGCGATGTCTGTCGGCGACTGACCACCACCCTTTCCACCACCCACTGAACAGCCGGAAATTCGTATGGCAACGGTACAGGTAGACAACGTACACAAAAGCTACGGCAAGGTGAAATCGCTACATGGCGTTTCCATGGACGTGCCTGACGGCGCCTTTGTGGTCCTTGTCGGTCCTTCAGGCTGTGGCAAATCCACCTTGTTGCGCATGATCGCAGGACTTGAGGAGATTACCGCCGGCACTATCAGCATCAATGAAAAAGTCATCAACGATGTAGAGCCAAAGCATCGCGATATCGCCATGGTGTTCCAGAACTATGCACTGTATCCACACATGACCATTCGCGAGAACATGAGCTTCTCACTGCGTCTGGCCAAACGCAGCAAGGATGAGATGGAAAAGGCCGTGCAGAAGGCAGCAGCCATTCTCGGGCTCAGTGACTACCTTGACCGGTACCCGAGGCAGCTGTCAGGTGGGCAACGTCAACGAGTGGCGATGGGACGAGCCATTGTCCGGGATCCCAGCGTCTTTCTGTTCGATGAGCCCCTGTCCAATCTGGATGCCAAGTTACGCGTGCAGATGCGCGCCGAGCTCAAATCCCTGCATCGCCGCCTGAAGACGACGACCGTCTATGTGACACATGATCAGGTAGAAGCAATGACCATGGCCGACCAGATTGTGGTCATGCGAGATGGCATCGTCGAGCAAGCTGGAGCACCTCTGGACCTTTTCGACAAACCTGTCAATCGTTTCGTGGCCAGCTTCATCGGCTCTCCGGCCATGAACTTTCTCGATGGCACAATTGAAAAGCAGGATTCCATCTGTTATTTCCGTTCTCAAACCGGTCTATCTCTACCCGTCGACCAGTCAATAGCCAGAGAGCATGTCGGCAAGGCTATTGTCTATGGTGTGAGACCCGAGCATCTGTCATTGTCCGACGCGCCTGGTGCTTTCCGGTGCACGGTACAGGTCGTCGAGCCGACCGGCTCGGAAACACTGATCATCTGCGGCTCGGATGATGAAAAACTGGAAGCCTTGCTGCGTGAGCGGATCATGGTTGATGTAGACAGTACCCTCTCGTTGCAGGTACTGGAAGGCCAGAGCCATCTGTTTGATGCCGACTCTGGCATGCGCCTTTAACCAGATTCTGTACTGCGTACCACCCGCTCATCCAGCTGGCGGCGAATATCCCGATGTACCGCTTCGGTGATCGGATAATCGCGCAGGCTGGCAATGGCGGCGAGTTTGAACAGGATGCAAGGCGCGCCGTAGAGAATGGCCAGCCACAACAGGGGCCCTTCGGCATTATCCAGCTTGGCACTGAACCCTGCCAGATCCAGCAGGGGAAAGGCGATCCCGATGGCCAGCGCATAGGACAACTTCGACGCGGTTCCCCACAGGGCGAAGAACAGCCCCGGTCGACGATAGCCGTTCTCCAGGGCATCCCATTCAATGACATCGGCATTGATGGCACTGGGCAATGACAGGTCAGCGCCGGTGGTGAACCCGGTCGCGACCACGATGACGTAGAACCAGACAACACTGGAAGCATCGAGAAACGGGGTCCAGATGAAGAACAGGCAGGCCAGGACCATCGCGATGGACCAGGTGCGATGCTTGCCGAGGCGCTTCGAGACAGCCAGCCAGAACGGCACGGCAACAGCCGCCGCCACGAAATACAGAAACAGGAAAACGCCGGCCTGTGCCGGCACCGCCAGAACGTGCGTGACATACAACAGAAACAGGGTTGCCGGAATGGCATTGCCAACCGCATTGAGCAGAAAGCTCAGCAACAGTTGCCGAAAGGGATTGCGGCTGAGCATCAGTTGCCAGGCTGCGTAGAGCGACTGGCCCGGTAGTTGGGTCTGCGCCACATCCGGTACCCGCCAGGCTGACCACACGGTCGTGGCCAACAGGGATATGACAACCAGCCAGGTAATCGCCTGCAGAGCCCCACCCAGATTCTGCGAGTCCTCGGCGCTGAACAGGGCGACGATCAACAAGGCCACCAATGTGCCTGACAATCCGAACGCAACTCGCGAGCCGGCGATGACACTACGCTGATTGTAATCGTCGGACAGTTCTGCCGCCCAGGCGCTGGTCGGCACGATGGACAACGTGCCCGCCACGTAAATGGCGACTGTCCAGCCCAGCAGATACAGGCCTGATGCATCGGCGGGTGGCATGAACAGGAACCAGACCGATACTGCAATGAATGGAGCCGCCGCCATCACGAAGGCCTTGCGACGGCCGAACCGGCTGTTGCTGCGATCGGACCAGTAACCCACGATTGGATCGGTGACGGTATCTGCCAGTCGGGCAAGTAACAGTAAACCGCCGATGACACTGAGACTCAGCGTCGTGGATTCGGCATAGAAGGTCGGAATGATGACCTGTAGCGCAATGAAAGCGGCAGCCAGCGGAAAGGCCAGACTTGCATAAGCGCTCAGAACCCCGACAGGCAGTCGTGCCGATTTCAAGGTAGTCGACAATCGCTACCAGAATCGCCCTTGCCCCTCCCCTGTGGTTGCCTACGGAACGGGTTCAAGGCGTGCCGTACCCATGCGAACAGGAAACCGCCAGGTATCATCCTGCCCCGAGTCATTGTGCCAGGCCCATTTTGCATCCCGTTCACCACCATCAACATCATTGTTCAACTGGATATCCAGCCCGAAAGGCTCATCCACAGGTATCTGCGCAGCCTGCAGATCCAGCTTGACCTCATAGACCTGTTGCTGCTCGGGTGCGCTGCACAGACAGACGGCAAATTCGAACATCGACACATCGATGGGAATCGAGCGATCACCGGACTCCAGCCGAGTATCGCTGCTGCCCGAGGCATTGGCCTCGCCCCCGGATGTCAGCAGCGGGATGATGGCGTGATAATCGTCCACCCCATCATAGCTGGCACCCTTGCTGTTGTTGCCGTCCCAGAAGATATCGATGGCATCATCTTCATAGGCCAGTTCGGAATCACCAAAGGGGGTCTGCTCCCCGAATTTTTCCGCGAATACCATCAGATACAGAAACTTGCCATCGTGCATGGCGCCCCAGCGATACCGGCGATCCTCTCCCGCCTGCACCACGCCCTTGTCGATCAAGATCTGATTGATGAACAGATTGTTGTCCGCCTCATCCAGAAACTGTGCATTGTTCCAGATGGAATCGTAGCTGCCATCGATTCGCGGCGCGCGGGGGTAGTACGCGATCACGACTTCAGGCGGTATTTCGTCGGCATCGTTTGGATCGGTTCCTTCCAGACGTTCGCGCAGATTGCCGTAGCCATCACCATCCAGATCGAGCTCCGGTCTGGGCTCTTCTTCGGTGGGTGCAATGGCGTAATCGCGGATGTCGACAGCGACAGCCTGATTGGTGTTGACCCCAGGGATCTCGACACGGTAGTTGGCCAGCAGCAATTCACCACCCAATGCCTCCGGCAGATCAGGAACCCCCGTCTCGACCCAGTCGACCGTCAGCGTGGCATCACTGCCCTCGGGCACATAGACCTCGCCTCGCCAGCTGGTGTCGCCCGCAGGAGACGTCAGTTGCACGGCCGGATAGTCGACATCGCCAACACTGACACTGACACGCGACTCAACCTGGGTTTCATCTATCTTCCGACTCTGCAGAAAGTCCGGTTTGTACAACTGCAGCCCGGCAGTTTCATTGACCTGCAACTGCCCACCGGAGGAACCCGAGTCGCAAGCCGCCAGCAGACTCAGCGGCAGCAGCAGACACAGGCCGCGAGCCATGCGCGCTGGTGTCGCATGCTGTGAACTTGCGAACGCAAGAGGCCTGTGCCCAGCGGCGCGCTGTTGGCTGTCTGTCGTCATTGTCTGCTTCGTTTCCGATCGGCTCATGTCGGAGCCCCTAGAACGGCTGGTTGATGGTAAGCGAAAGTCGGCAGCCTTCATCACTGCAGCCGCCACCATCCGAACCGCCCCCCGACGAGCTGGCGGCGCCGGCAATCAGACCCAGCAGCAGCACGCCACCCACGATGTACACGACCTTGGGTATACCGGAACCGTCCTCGGCCGGGACCTCTGGTGTGGTATCCGCCTTGACCTGCACCGGCGGTTCTTCAGCAGGAATTGGTACTATGTTGCGCACCAGCGGACTGAAAGTGTATCCCCTGACCGTGCGGTTGCCGCTCGTGTCACGCGCCTGAATGTAATACTCGATGGCCTTGGTACTTTTCGGATCGGTCGGAATCTGCGCAATATAGGTGGACGAGTAGGACACCTGCATCATCACGTACCGTGAAAAACTGGTTTCACCGGCATACCGGTAATAGAACACCACGCTATCCAGATCCTGATCATCCACCACCGTTGCCACGAAGGTCTGCCGGATATCGGCTTCAGACTCGGCCACGACATCGTGCTCGATCAGCGGCGGTTCGACATCCACCACTTCCTGGGTATCTGCCACGGAACGTCCATAGGCGCCGCGTTCATACTGCGCCAGCTGTATGCCGGACATGTTGCTCGCATGCAGCGCAGGCGCCAGTACATCGGCCATGGCGACACGGCAGGAAGGCATCACCTGGCTCACAGTGAACAAGGCGATGAACAATGTTTTCAGGCACCTAAGCATGTTTTCTCTGTGTTCGCCCGTGTTCGTCCCCAATTGGACCAGATTCCATTGACGCAAGCCACCGTAAGGTCGACTTGTTAACCTTTATAGACTAGCTTACCGACAACTTCTCAGGACAAGTAATCGTGAACAAGTACAAACGCTATATTCCCATTGCGGCCATTATCCTGCTGGCACTGGGCGTCAATCTGGATCAATTCGGTATTGATCTGCAGGCATTGTCGCGTGGCGGCAGTGCACCTGTCACCCAAGACTCCAACACTGACAGCACCACCAACAGCACCTCTTCTGCCAGTTTCAGCGACTCGGGAAGCGAGCCGGATTACCCGAAATGGAGCAAGACCGAACCCAATATCAACCAGTGGCACATCTTCGCTGGTGAGATCAATCGCAGCGGCAAGCCTGTCGGTTTCCACTCACGCCCTGGCGGACAGGACCCGGCAGGTGCCAGAATCAAGTCCGTGCGGGACCATCCCAACAAGGCCGGCGTGTATACCGCCGCCATAGAAATTCGGGATGGGCAGCAATGGAAGGAGAAGTTCTCCAGCTTCTTTCCCGACTCCCTGTCGCGCAATGAGGTATTGCAGGCTGTACTGAACGCCTACGAAAACAGTGCCAACCCGAAGGCGCAACCCTTTGAAGGTCCATCCGGACTCGGCTTCTCGGTGCAGGGCTACACGTCCAGTCGTGGCGGCATCAATACGGCCTTTCCCATCTATGTTCGGGACTGAGCGCCTCCGGGCGGATGGTTACTTATCGTGATGTGCAGAAAAATCGGCTGAACCCATGAACAGATTGCCGTCGGCGACCGCCAGACTCGTTTCCCTGCTTGTCCTGTTGAGCGGAATGATGTTGCCGATGGCATGGGCCCAGCAGACCGGGCAGCCGGAACAGGGCAACGCTGTGGTGACCGCAATCGAGGGCACGGCGCAGAACCCGGCAGCGACCCTGGAACGACTGGCGTACATCCAGGGTGTACTCAGTCAGAAGATTGACGAGCGCAGCTCACTGGGCGAAGCCATCAAGGCTGCCAACGAGCAGGATCAGGAGGACCTGCGAGTCCAGGCAGAGGAGCTCGGCGAAGACATCCAGCAGCTGCGTGACACTCTTGAAACCATCGCCATCGGTGGCGTCGACAGCAGCCTGTTCGCCCCGGCGGAAGAACAAAAGGACAGCAACTGGCGCGAGGACATTGCCCTGATTGCGCAACCGGTCATCGACAGCCTCAAGGATCTGACCGAGAAGCCTCGCAAGATCAAGGAACTCAACGATCGGATCATGCTGCGCCAGCAGGAACTGGCAACCGCCACGCTGGCTCTGGACAACCTCACCCTGCTCGCCAAGCGAGCGCCCGAGGGAGAACTGGCCGCCTCACTGGAGCGCCTGGTCAAGCTGTGGCAAGGCCGGCTCGATGATGCCCAGAGCGACATCGAGATCGCCCGCTTCCAGATCGCCGATCTGCAAGGGGACAAGACGCTGGCGCAGACCGTTGCCGAATCCCTACAGGATTTCGTGACCGGTCGAGGCCTGACCCTCCTTATCGCCCTGCTGGCAGCATCCGCCGTGTACTTCGGCGTGCGTTTTCTGATGCGCGGCTACCGTTCCTCGCTGGTCGATAAAACAACCCCCGAGAGTCGCACCCGCTACCGGCTCGCCGCCTACAGCGTCCAGGTGCTGACCTTCGTGCTCATCCTGATAGCCGTCTTCGTCGTCTTCTACGAACGTGGCGATGTACTGCTGCTGGGACTGCTCATCCTCCTGATCGTGGGTCTGGCTCTGGGGATACGCAATCTGTTGCCACGCTACCTGTCCGAAGCCCGCCTGCTGCTGAACATCGGCCCCATGCGCGAATCGGAACGTATTCTGTACCGCGGTCTGCCCTGGCGCGTCGAACACATCAACATGTACACCGTACTGCGCAACCCCGAGTTGCACGGGGTGCTGCGTATTCCCCTGGCCGAGTTTCACGATACGACATCACGCCCGTCCGGCAAGGACCCCTGGTTTCCGAGCTCACGCGGCGATATCGTGCTGTTGGAGGACCACAGCCTGATGGAAGTGATCGATCAGAATCCTGACACCGTCGTGCTCAAGCACCGGGGAGGCCAACTGGTCAGCATGCCCACCGCCGAATTCTATCGCGCGACCATGACCAACCTGACCCGCGGTGGCACTTTCGGTGTCACCAGCAGCTTCGGTGTGGACTACCAGCATCAGGACATCAGCCTGACTCAGGTGCCCAGACTGTTGCGCGACGCCGTCAGAGAACAACTCTCTCAGACTGACCTCAGCGACTTCATCAAGGATGTCCGGGTCGAGCTGAAACTGGCCAACGACTCTTCGCTGGATTACTGGATCTTCGTCACCTGTGACAGCCGGGCGGCGAAGTCCTACCGAAAGATCGAACGCATCATCCAGAGCGCCTGTATCGATGCCTGTACTCGAGCCTCACTGAACATCCCTTTTCCGCACCTGTCCGTCCTGCACAAGCCGGGCTGAACAACTCCGCCGATGCAAACGTCCGAGTCACGGCGCCGTTCGAGGTGTCTTTTTTTCCTGTTTCCCCAACGAGCAACTTCCTGTGGTCGCGGGCTCGTTATACTCGACGGTACCTTATCAATCATCATGCAATGCAATCATGGGCCGACGTAGCGACCACAGCCGCGAGCAATTGCAGCAGATGATCATCGAGGCGGCTTTGAATCTGGTGAAACAGAGAGGTGCCGACAAGGTCACGGCAAGACAGATTGCAACCGCCGTCGGGTATACACCCGGCATGCTTTATTCGGTGTTCATCAATCTGCAGGACATCTTCCTGCACGTCAATCAGATCGGACTCCACACGCTGTACGAGCGCTGTGCGTCAGCCCAGCAGAACAGTCCCAGCCCCGAAGATGCCCTTCATTCCATGGGTCAGGCCTACCTGCAGTTCGCCCGAGAACACACCCATCAGTTCGACCTGATGTTCTCTCGCAGCATCCAGCATCCGGAGACCCCGCCACCGGGGCTCGGTGACCAGATCCGCACGCTGTTCGAACTGCTCAGCCTGCAATTGCAGCAGCTGCAACCCGAAGCTTCCGAGGAGGCTATTCGTCAGGGCGCGCTGGCACTGTGGTCAGCCGTGCATGGCACGGCGGCGTTGAGGCTATCCTCACAGTTGCATCTGGAAGCACCGGATGCTGACAGCCAGATCGTGGAATTGCTCGTCGGCAGCTTCATCCGCCACTGGCAGACTTGCCGCTGACAAACGACAGGAGCTATTGCCCGCATGATGCCTGATGAACTCTGGTTCGACCCGTCCCGCTGTTTCATCGGCAACGAATGGGTGCCACCTGTCGATGCGCAGAACCTGACTCTGTCAGACCCCTCCACCGGTTTGCCGCTGTGCGAGATTGCACGTGGCGGGCAGCAGGATATCGACCAGGCAGTCGCGCAGGCCGAAGCAGCCCTGCAGGGTGACTGGGGGCGCATGAGCGCCCCGGAACGCGGCCGCATACTGCTGCGCATCGGCCAGAGGGTGCTGGACAAGAGCGAATCCCTGGCGCGGCTCGAATCCCTGGATGTCGGAAAACCCCTGAGTCAGGCCAGGGCGGACGTAAAGGCATTGGCGCGCTACATGGAATTCTACGGCGGTGCCACGGACAAGATCCATGGCAGTACCATCCCCTATCTGGATGGCTACACGGTGTATACCCTGCGTGAACCACATGGCGTCACCGGTCATATCATTCCGTGGAACTATCCCATGCAGATCATCGGTCGATCGGTGGGCGCCGCCCTGGCCATGGGTAATGCCGCGGTACTCAAACCGGCCGAAGAGGCCTGCCTGACAGCTTTGGCATTTGCCGACATTGCCCGCGAAGCCGGCCTGCCTGCCGGTGCCTTGAATGTGGTGCCGGGACTCGGTGCAGAGGCAGGTGCGGCTCTGGTGGAGCACGCGGGTGTGCAGCACCTGTCGTTCACAGGCTCGCTTGCCACCGGCAGACTGGTGCAGGCCAGCGCGGCGCAGAACGTCGTACCCGTGACCCTGGAACTGGGTGGCAAGTCTGCTCAGCTGGTGTTCGCCGATGCCGACCTGGATGCCGCTCTTCCCTTTCTGGTCAATGCCGGTATTCAGAATGCCGGCCAGACCTGTTCGGCCTCATCGCGCATCCTCGTGCAGCGTGACATTCACGATGAGCTGGTTGAGCGGATGGCGCAGCAATACCGGCAACTGCGAGTGGGGCCTGCCATGCAGGATCTGTCGCTGGGCCCACTGATATCGGCCAGACAACACGGCATTGTCAGCGATTATCTGGACAAGGGCCAGGATCTGGAAGTGGCAGCTGTCGGCCAGATCATCGACCAGGCACCAGCGGGTGGATTCTATCTGGCGCCAACGCTCTTCACCGGCGCCACACCGGAGCATGTTCTGGCCCAGGAGGAGATCTTCGGGCCGGTCCAGCTGATCCTGCCGTTTGATGATGAAGAACACGCGATCGCCATCGCCAACGGCACCCCATACGGTCTGGTGGCCTCTGTGTGGAGCCGGGATGGCGGGCGGCAGATGCGCCTTGCCAGACGCTTGCGTGCGGGCCAGGTGTTCATCAACAACTATGGCGCTGGCGGGGGTGTCGAACTTCCCTTTGGCGGAACCGGCCTGTCAGGGCATGGTCGCGAGAAAGGATTCGAGGCACTGTACGGATTCTCGACCTTGAAAACCGTTGCAGCCCGCCACGATTGAAGCTGGAGAATCAAATGAGACTACAGGACAAGTGCGCGATCATCACCGGCGCCGCCTCGGGCTTCGGTGCCGGCATGGCCCGAAAATTCATCGCCGAAGGCGCCCGCGTCATGCTGGCCGATATCGATGGCGATGCCGCCGAACACCTGAGTGCAGAGCTCGGACCGGCGGCCATCGCCTGCCAGGTGGATGTCAGCCAGGCCGACGACATGCGCCGACTGAGCGAGGCCGCAATGCAATCTCTGGGGCGCATCGACATTCTGATCAACAATGCAGGTGTGACCCACCTTCCACAGGCCATGGAAGACATCAGTGAAGAGGACTTTGATCGTGTCATGGCAGTCAACACCAAGTCCGTGTACCTCAGCGCTCGATACATCATCCCGATCATGAAAGCGCAGGGTCAGGGGGTCGTGCTCAATGTCGCCTCTACCGCCGGTGTCAGCCCACGACCTCGACTCAGCTGGTACAACGCCTCCAAGGGCTGGATGATTACCGCCACCCGCAGCATGGCCGTCGAACTGGCCCCCGAGGGCATCCGTGTCAATGCACTCAACCCGGTTGCGGGGGAAACCCCCTTGTTGAAATCCTTCATGGGCGAAGACACTCCGGAAATACGTGCCCGTTTTCTGTCCACCATTCCGCTGGGAAGATTCTCCACTCCCGAAGACATGGGCAATGCCGCCTGCTATCTGTGCTCGGATGAAGCCAGCATGATTACCGGCGTATGCCTGGAAGTGGACGGTGGGCGCTGCATCTGATGCCGGTCAGGTCCGATAGCGCGCAGTCAGTCTGGCGTTGCCTTCAGCGCTGTTGCGCAGCTCTTCCGAGGACTGCCGCACCTTGGCGGCGGCCTCTCGATTGCTCTCCTGCCGCTCGACCACATCCGCCAGAATACGCCTGACGTTCTTGTTGTCGCCCGTTGCATCACCCACCAGCCGGGTAATGTTCTGCGCAGTCTCGGACTGAACCAGCACCGACTCTGAAATACGGGTCTGCAGGCCATCGATCTCCGAGACGATCTGATTGATGCTGCCAATGGCCTCAACCGCATGGTCGGTGTCTTTTCTGATGGCCGCAATCCGAGCCTGAATCTCATCCGTTGCCTTGTTGGTCTCCTTGGCCAGCTCCTTCACTTCATTGGCAACAACGGCAAAGCCCTTGCCGGCATCACCGGCTCGGGCCGCTTCGATGGTGGCATTCAGAGCCAGCAGATTGGTCTGCTCGGCGACCGAATTGATCAGCTTGATGACGTTGCCGATATCCTGGGATGACTCGGACAGGGTACGCATGGTGCCATCCGTTTTTCTGGCAAGCTCCACCGCCTGCGAGGCGACCGTGGATGCCTGCGACGCATGCCCGGATATGCCGCGTATGCCAGCCTCCATGTTATCGACACGCTCTGCCACATTCAGCAACACATCACGAACGGCCTGAGCCCCCTTGAGTACTTGCTGAGTCTGCGTACCGTTCAGTTGGGCCCCCTCATCAATGGACTGGCCTAGCTCTTCGAGCTGTACGGCAGACAGCGTCACATTGCGTGCATCCATCTTTATCTTGCCGAAGTCCTGACCAAACTGCGCGAACAGACTCTCCAGTTCTCGGGTCATGTGAGCCAACGCATCATTCAGGTGCAGATTCTCACACGGATTCTTCGCCAGATAGGACAGATCACCTGCTGCCGCAGCACTGACTCCCATCGACAGTCGATCGATTCGCAGTTGCAGCAGCTCTTCGCTGGCGGCGGCGTCATCCGCCAGCTGCTGCACCTGTTGCTTTTCGCGGTCCCGCAACTCAGCGCCTTCGGCATCACGACGATACTCGAACTCCTGCTTGATCTGCTGCTCACGTTCCACAGTGCTCAGTTGCGCAGCGCGAACAAGCGCCAGCTCCGAGATGCGATTGCGTTTGAACACATGCAGGGCATTGGCCAGCGCACCCAGCTCATCCGAACGTTCGCAATGCCTGATGGACACATCGGTTTCATCTTCACTGAGCCGGAAAGCGGCATCCACCAATCCTTTCAAGGGCCTGATCACATGCCAGCGCATGAAAGCCCAGAAGATGGTGGATACACCGAGCAATATGGCTACCAGCAACAGGACAAACCGACGATTACCGTCATGCCTCATCTGCGCCTGAGCAGACTGGAGTTTGTGCAATTGCACAGCCAGCTCAGCGACCATGGCATCGATCCGGGCAACGGCCCTGGTGTCAAGATCACCCACATCGCGTTGCCTCTGAACAGCGTCACGATCGCTGCCCGGCTGAACGTCCTGCATGGCGGTTTCATACCGACCAGTCAGCTGAGTTACCGTATCAAGAAAGCCTTGCAGTTCATCCGGACTGGGTACCTCCAGAGAGTGAGCCTGCAGATCCCGGATCCTGCTCATGAGCAGTTCTTTCTGTTCATGAAATGCACCACGATACCCTGCAGCACTGGACTCATCTCGACTGAGCAGCACACTCTTCCAGGCTCCGATCAACTGCTGCACATCAAGCTGTATATCACGCAGCTGCAGCTGGCTTGTCTGAAGGTTGCTCAGAGCATTGATGTTCTGCTGATTCGTCGCACGTGCACCATTGGCCTGCAGGCCAACGAGCGCCAGCACCGACGCGGTGCATGCCAGCAAAACCAACTCCATGCGTATGGCCAACCCCCACTTTCCCATGTACCTCTTCCACAACCGCTTCTACGTGATCAATGATCGGCAGAGAATTGCCCTGGATGAGCCTTGAGCGGCGCATTACCGTTACAGTGAAAACACCCGGAACGTCGGCATATTTTACAACCCTGCCACCTCCGTGCTGCGCTACACGGCATCTTTGGGCGTATACCGCCACCAGTTTGCTGGCACTCACACACCCGCACTGCTAACAACCAGAATTATCTGCAGATGCTATACAACAGGACAGGCAAGGGATCTTTACCCCGGATCAAGTGTCTGGCATAAAGGTCGCTAGCAATACAGCAGTAGTTGAAAAGATCGAGGATAACGGCATGATTACGACGTCCGACGACTGTCTCATTCAACCCAGCAGCTCTTTGCAGGATTTCTTTCGCGAACGCATCGAGAACGCGGCGGAGCGCAACAAGCTGGATGGTAACGACGATACCCTGTGGTATCTGACACAGCTACTCTGCAATTACTCGAAAACCAGTTGTTTTCTCGACGATAACGGGACAGGTGCGACCCTGACACCGCTGGCCGAGTACTATCGCATGGCGCTGGAGTCACCCACCAAACACGAACGACGCCTGCAATTGCAGCGACTGGGTGATGTCGCCATCGTCGTTGCCGGCCTGTTCGCCGGCGCACTCGAGCGCAAACCCATCGATGTCCGCTACTACATGTCGATGGGCGAGGCTGCCTACGGCACGCTGGCGGGAGAAACCAGCCAGTCCAGCAGAGACCGTGCGCTGCAGGGTATCTTTGAATCCCTGGCGACCGGTTTCAGCGACTACGTTGTCGTGCTCTCTGAGATTCCGACGCGCAGCAGCCCGGAGAAGGATCTGCTGCAGCTGGTCGACGAATGGGAATCCAATCATCACCCGGCACTTGCGCGGCAGCTGCGCCAGCAAGGCATCTTTCTCGAAGAAGAAACCAGTGAAGGCAGTCCAACACTCTTGCATTGATCGGTATCTTGTTCATCACGCAACGGTGACACATGCTTGTCGAAAATCTTCAGAACAGCCTGCAGAAACAGTACGATCTGGCTATCCCCTATGAGGTGAAGCAGTTCGTGTCACACGATGCCCTGCTCGCCAGAAACCTGGCGAGCAGTGACAGGCAAGCGGGCGACGGACACTCTGAAGAGGACGCTCCCATGATGGAAGAAACCGTCTTCATCTGCCAGAGTGGCGACACACTGGAATTCACCGTGTATCTGGATCATGAGGTTCTCGACATTGCCAGCGAGACCACCAGGACAGATAGCCAGGGTCGGCTGCACACTTATGAGCAACAGACCATTGACAGTCTCTGCACGGTGGTCGAAGGTGTCAGCCATGCAGTATGCCTGCTATGGCATGCCCATCATGACCGCCAGCTCAGAGCACTGGATCTGGAGTTACAAGCAGAGGTGGACAAGTACATGTTGTTGATGGCCTGCAACCCCGACGACCGCAGCCGCGGCCGCCTGCATCGACAACTGTTTCGCAATGCCCGCTTCACCGCCCCCATGGACTCGGAGCTGTATCAACGCTACAAGGCTGCCAGCGACGGCGCGGCAAGCTACTGCGAATGGTTGATGCAAGCCTTCCCCGGACCTGCCGACCAGCTCGGCCTGAGTCAGGAACTGGCGCGTTTCTACCGCCTCTCCGGGTCGGCAAAATTCGAGCATATTCGTCGCCTTCACTGAGCATCTGCTGCCGCTGAATTGGCTCTGATTGCCTCTGCTGCCCATTATGCGAGGGCATCATCCTGAATCCTGTGTCGGTGTGCCACTCTGGCATACTATCCACACATGGCCAGACACGCTTTCTACCGACAGAGAACAATCACCACGGTGACCTTGTGGTTACTGGGTTCCGCTGCACAGGCTGCCAACCCGACGCTGTCTCAAGAGCTTCTGCGCTCCTATTTCGACACGGCCGGAGTGTGCACCACCTCACAAGTCAGCACCATTCGTGATGACGGCGATATCGTCACGATCGACATCGTCATTGAGCCCGGCACACGCGTGGGCCTGATGAAAATGCAGGCCTCGGATCGAGACAACTGGTTCAGCCTGCATTGCCCGCCCGAGATTCATGGCGTATGGCGTCAGGCACATCCACCGAGCGATATCCTGGTGACGGGCAAGCTGGGTGCGGAGCAAGCCTACACACTCAGTTGCGTCGAGTTCCAGCGCAATCAGTGGGGCGTTCGGGAATTGACGATTCGCGACAAGATCCAGCGATGGCTGGAAGAAAAACTGGATTGACTACGAAGTGACGACGCTGCTGCGCTGAACCTTGTCGAAGATAGTGCTGTAACGATCGATCATGAGCGACTTGTCGAAATACCGGGCCGCATGGTTCTTTGCAAATTCCGACATTCGCGCCAGGCGCACCGGATCGGCAGCCAGCTCAGCCAGGCAACTTGCCAGCGCTTCGGGAGTCTTCTCGACCAGAATGCCACCCGCACCGGTGTCGTCCCGGGATACGGCATCGGCACTGCCACCGGCATCGGTCAGGACTGCCGGGGTACCTGCGGCCTGCGCTTCCAGCGCCGACAAGGGGTGCCCTTCACGATCACTCGACAGTACGAATACGTCGAACGCCGCCAGCAGGTCAGGGACGTCGTCACGCTCACCCAGCAGGGTCACAACATCACCCAGGTCGAGCTCTGCAATCCTGTCTTCTGTCGCTTGCCGCTCGGGGCCTTCACCCACGATGACAACACGGATGGGGATGCCGGCATCTCGCAGTATGCCGGCCGCTTCCACCAGACGGGGATGATTCTTGGCCTTGGCCAGTCGTCCCACCGAACCAATCAGGAATTCTTCCGGAGAGGCCAGATTCCTGCGCAGCTCGCTGCCGTTACCGTTGGCGTAGACAGCGGTATTGACACCATTGTTGACAACGGAAATCAGTGCTTCATCAATGCCCACATCCTTGGCATAGAAGTTGGCAGTATCCTGCGACACGGCTATCATGCGGGCCGTCACCCGGCTCAGCGCACGATCGACAATACGATTGTGCAGACGTTTCCAGACGTCACGATTGTGTTCAGTGACGACGACGGGAATACCGCTCTTGACCAGCGCAAGACGTGTCCACAGGTTGGCGGTCCACAGGTGAGAATTGACGACCTGGATTCGATGTTCGAGTACCAGAGCCCGCAAGCGTCGCGGAATCCGGTAGTCAACACCACGCTTCTTGTTCAGCAGATGCAGGGTGACGTCGGGCGACAGGCGTGGCGTGAGCTCGCCCAGCGCGCTGAGACAGACCACGTGCACAGAATCGCCACGCTCCACGAATTCATTGGCCAGATCGACCACCATCTGCTCTGCCCCACCGACAGTGAGTGCCTCGATGACGAACATGAGGCGACGACGCGTCTGCAGAAACGAGACATTGTGGGGTAGATCGGACGGTTCCCGAGACCGGGCAGCTTTACGCACGACAGAGCGCTTGCGGGTCTCTGACTGGATCGAAGCATGCGGAGAGACGAGCTCGCTGCTCTGCATGGGTCGGGTTGGAGTCGACATGAAGTCCTGTATAGGGGCAGTTGGTACATCTGGAGGCAGCAGCTTAGCACCGCTTCACCGCGACAGGCACAGCAAAGACTGCCGATTACAGAGTCTTGAACACAGGTCACGACACTCGCCAGTCACACTCGGCTCCCGGTATCAGTGA
Organism: uncultured Granulosicoccus sp.; assembly: GCA_947499955.1. GTDB lineage: Bacteria > Pseudomonadota > Gammaproteobacteria > Granulosicoccales > Granulosicoccaceae > Granulosicoccus. The sequence continues at coordinate 168,021 of CANMQI010000002.1, read as the reverse complement.
CTGTGACGCACTTCAATCAGTGGGTAACGATACGACCGGCACCCAGCTCCTGCAGCTTATCTTGCAAGACTGTCATTTCCTGCAAGGGGACCAGCAGCGTCAAATGCACGTTCGCATCAAAACGTCGATCATCAATCAGGATGTCGGTGCCCCGCAGCCAGTGTTCCAGGGTATCCAGCAAGCCGTAAGACAGTTCTGCACACACCCGCTCGCGAATGAAGCTCTCCTGCACCTCCAAAGCCATCAATGCCTGCGTGGCAGACTGACTGTAGGCCCGGACCAGGCCACCGGCCCCCAGCTTGATTCCACCGAAATACCGTGTCACCACCACCACCACATGACCCAGACCGGAGTGCTGCAATACGTTGAGAATCGGCTTGCCGGCTGTCCCCTTCGGCTCCCCATCATCGCTCTGATCCTGCAGCCAGATGTCATCGGGCACACCTGCAACCATCGCCCAGCAGTGGTGACTGGCGTCCGGCATGTCAAGGCGGCATTGATCGACGAACTGACGGGCCGCCTCCTTGCCCACGACGTGGCCTACCCGAGTGATGAAGCGCGACCGCTTGATGACTACTTCGAACTGCTGTGTGCTTGCTGGGGTATGAAACCGGTCCATACCGACACTCTAAACAAGTTGCATGAAAAATACCGCTACACCCGCCTCTACAGGAGGTGGTAGTAAACAGGCGCACAGCAAAGGTATGATGCGGGACGACACAGACAGCTGCAAACGCATCGCCAGACTCCCATGAAAAAGCCCGATACCGCCAAGCTCGATCGCCTCGTTGCCAGCGCTCGCGCCGACTATGCCAGTCGCGAGAACGGTTACCGCCAGAGAGCCCTGAAGCTCTATCCGTGGATCTGTGGTCGCTGCATGCGCGAGTTCACCCAGGCCAATCTGCAGGAACTGACCGTGCATCACCGGGATCACGATCATGACAACAACCCGAATGATGGCAGCAACTGGGAGCTACTGTGTGTCTACTGCCACGACAACGAACATCAGCGCTATGTCGAGCAGGTGACCTACGGCCGGGAAGAACAGGGCGAGACGGCGACGCACAATCCCTTCGCCGACCTGAAGTCCATGTTCGATAAATAAGGCGACTCTGCCTGAGTGCCATGCCTGCCGCGACGTCCCCGGCAGGCATGGCCTGCTTCAGATCAGCGCGGCCAGCAGCATGGCGACCGTGGCACCGAACGAGACACCCCAGATGATGGAGCGCCCGGGCACCCAGCCATAGGCGTAGGCCGGTACATACATTATCCGTGCACCCAGGTACAGCCAGGCACACACGCCGGTGAAGGTACTGGACTGACCTGACACGCTGATGACCAGTGCCGCGATGCTGAACAGTATCAAGGCTTCGAAATGATTGTTCAGCGCCCGGATGAGACGCGCAGTTCGCTTGCTGACCTGCTCAACCAGTGGCCCACCCAGACGATCGGCATCACGCGGAGAGAGCGTCTTGGAGGTTCCCACCTCCAGATTGACCGGCACCGCCATCAGCATGAACTGCACAACCTGCAGCAGTGCCGCCAGTGTCAGAACCGTGAGTTCAGTCGTCATACCCTGCCCCGCTTGCATCGCAACATGACGTTAATGAGCCGTCCAGCCACCATCCACAGGCAGACTGGCGCCCGTAATGCCGGTGGCGTCATCGGAACACAAGTAGACCGCCAGTGCAGCAATCTGTTCGATGGTGGCAAACTGCTTGTTGGGTTGGGCCGCCAGCATGACATCGTTGATGACCTGCTCTTCGCTCATGCCACGCGCCTTGGCCGTTGCCGGCACCTGCTTCTCCACCAGCGGTGTCCAGACATAGCCGGGGCAGATGGCGTTGGCGGTGACGCCTTGCTCTGCCAGCTCCAGTGCCAGTGTCTTGGTCAGACCCAGCAGACCGTGCTTGGCGGCCACGTAGGCTGACTTGAAGGGCGATGCCACCAGACCATGGGCAGAGGCGATATTGATGATTCGTCCCCACTGCTGCTGCTTCATGTAAGGAACGACGCCCTTGGAGGTATAGAAAGCCGCCGACAGGTTCAGTGACATGATGGCTTCCCATTTGTCATCGGGGAAGTCTTCGACCGGTGAGACGAACTGCATGCCGGCATTGTTGACCAGGATATCCACACCGCCGAAAGCTGCGGCAGCGTCATCCATCAAGCTACGGATAGCCGCCGGATCCATGAGATTGGCCGAGCTGTAGATGACCTTGCCGCCGGAAATACCTTCCAGGCGAGCGCGCAGCTCTTCCACCTCGTCTGCCGACTCCAGACCATTCAAGACGATATTCATGCCTTTGGCGGCCAGCGCCTCGGCAATACCCAGCCCGATACCGCTGGTTGAACCGGTAATCAGTGCGGTCTTTACATCACTCATGAAGTCACTCCTCGACGTAGATTCGAATTTCAGGAAAACTGCGCTGCATTCTACCGGCAAACCGTCAGCGGGTAAGCGCCATGGCAGCTTGTTCATCGGCGGTTTACACTGGGTAAACCATCATCAACGCACTGACCGATCATGACAAGCAATCAGGCAACTGGCTCGCGCACGAGTCTCGACATCATACTGGGCACCATGACCTTCAGCGGCCAGGTGGATGCCGAGACGGCTACCGCCATGATCAAGGCCTTTCGCCAGGCGGGCCATACGGCACTGGACACCGCCTATGTCTACAACAAGGGCGGTACGGAGACCTTGCTGGGCGAGCTCAACACCCAGGGCGTTCTGGCAGGGACTCAAATGGCCGGCAAGGCCAACCCTTCCCAGCCAGGCGGGCTCTGCGCAGAATCGGTCCGACGTCAGCTGGAAGTCTCCCTGCAACGCATGAACATGGCATCACTGGACCTGTTCTACCTGCATTCGCCCGATCTGAATGTACCTATTCGCGAGAGTCTGCAGGCCGTGGCCGAACTGCACCGCGAGGGTCGATTCAAACGGTTCGGGCTGAGCAACTATGCCGCCTGGCAGGTTGCCGAGATCAGTGAGATCTGTCGTGCTGAAGGCTGGATCATGCCCAGTGTCTACCAGGGCATGTACAACGCGCTGACACGTGATGTGGAACGCGAGCTGTTTCCCTGCCTGCGCAACTACGGCATGGCTTTTTACGCCTACAACCCACTGGCCGGCGGCCTGCTCTCGGGCAAGCATCAGTCGGCCGATGAGGTGCCCGCAGGAGGCCGCTTCGCCGACTTCGACGGTTATCAGAGTCGTTACTGGAAACCGGAATATTTCCAGGTCATCAACCGTTTGTCGGCACAGTGCCGCGCGGAAGGCATCGAACCGGCCGCCGCCGCACTTCGCTGGCTCTGCCATCATTCGGCACTGGTCGGCCCCGCTGCCGACACCGTGGCCGTAGCCAGCAGAGACACGCCACACGCGCTGATCATCGGTGCCAGTTCCATGCGCCACTTCGAGCAGAATCTGCAGGCAACGGCGGCTGGCCCACTGCCCGCCACGCTGGTCGAGGCATTCAATGACGGTTGGGAAGAGGTCAAGCCTGCCTGCATCAAGTACTTTCGTCCCTGATCTGCAGGCAAGCCGGCATCGACAGACATCTGTGAGCAGCCAGCCTAGGCTGCTCAGGACTGCCGGACTGACAAACGTTTGAGCTGGTAACGCAGACGCAGACCCAGTAGCAGAGAGGCGACACTCAAGCCGGTTATCAGGCCGTACCACAGGCCAAACGCCCCGAAATCCAGCACGTGGGCACAGAACACACCAAAACCGAAGGCCACCACCCAGTAGGAAAAGGCATTGATCAGCATGGGCACGCGTGTGTCCTGCAGACCACGCAGTGCGCCGATGAGCATGATCTGCGCACCGTCGGATAACTGGAAGATGGCACCGAGCAGCAGCAGGCTACCGGCGAATTGCTGCAACTCGACATCGGCCGTATAAATGCCGGCAATCTGATAACGAAACAGGATAAGCGTAGAGGCCGTGGTTACGGCCATACCCAGCGTCAGTATCATGCCACTGGCCACGCGCAGACGGACCGGCGCGGCATGCCCCATCACCGACGCCCGGCCGATACGAGCTGTCAAGGCGAATGACATGCCCAACGGCAGCATGAAACAGAACGCCGAGGCACTCAGGGCAATCTGATGAGCGCCGGCTTCAAGCAATCCGATGGTACCCATCTGTACCGAGGTGGCCACGAACAGACCCGCCTCGAACAGCATGCCGAGAAAGATGGGAATGGACAGCGACAACATGGGCCCAATCTGATCCCACTGCGGGCGATCAAACCGTGCAAACAGTTCGAATCGCGCAAAACGCTTGCCACGCAGCAGTTGCAGCAGCATCAAGGCCATGCAGATGTTGACAATCGTGGTGGCGATACCGATACCAAAGAGACCCATTTTCGGCAAACCCGCCAGCCCCAGGCCCAGCCCCATACTACCCAGGGCGTTGATGAGCAGCCCCATGGCAGTGACCAGCAGAACCGGACGCGTCACATTGGTGGCTTCACACACATTGCGCGACGCCATGACGATGGCGAAGAACGGCAGACTCCAGCAAGCGCCCAGCAGATACTCACGGATCAGCGGTGGCAACTCGGGTTCGAAGGGAAAACGGTGGACGTTGGCGGCAATCAGCAGCAGCAGCCCCAGAGCCATGGCCCCGGTAATCAGCCCCAACCACAAACCCTGTCGGAACACCGCACCGACAAACGCCCGACGACGTTGGCCGATCAAGCGCGACAAGGTCGGCGACAAACCGGCCATCAAGCCGATACACGACAAGGAGACCACAAACCACAGACTGCCGCCGATACCACCGGCCGCCAGCTCACCACGTCCGATACGTCCGGCCACGATGGCATCGACCAGGCCATTGCCGATCTGCAACAGCTGAGCACCGATAAGCGGCAGGCCAAGTCGCAGGGTGCGCCGGAGATCGGCACGCAGCGCAGGACTAGCCAACCAATGCATGATTCCGGCAGATGAAGACACGTTGGGGTCTGGCAAGGTCAAGACGTCAGTCCTGGTCGATGATGAAGTCAGGAAAACGGCACAGCGAAGACATGCAACCGTCGCGTAGATACGCAGCGCTAGTGTATAGGCAAACGGTCTGCCAGGGGGCTGGCTACCGAGGGACCAAGCAGGGTCGGTGAAAACCGTCACCAGCGGCACGGTTACCCGAACTGCAATGGCGACACCGAGCTGAAACGTGCCACGAGCCACGAAGAAACCCCGGAAATACCCTCACAAGCAGTGGGGCTTCACGCAGATCGATCTGTTACACGGCAGCGCTCACAAGATGACACGGCCCCTGCCGCTTCGTTTACCATTGCGTCCCATGAACTCGCCGATTAGCCAGGCCGTGACGGAAAACAACAAGGACAATACCGTTCGCAGTATTGCGCTACGCACCGTGACGGCGGGCATCATCCTCAATCTTGTGCTGGCGGTGGTCAAGGGTGTTGCTGGTGTACTGGGCAACTCCTACGCACTGGTTGCCGATGCCATCGAGTCTGCCACCGATGCCGTGTCATCCCTGTTGCTGTTGTTCGGCCTGCGCTTTGCGTTGCGACCGGCGGATGATAACCACCCTTATGGACACGGACGTGCCGAGGCTCTGCTCACCTTTGTCATTGTCGCCTTGCTGGTCACGGCCGCAGCCGTCATCGCGGTCGAGAGCATCGATCATATTCGTACCCCACATGACTCCCCTCAGGCCTGGACATTGATCGTACTGGCAGGCGTCATCATCATCAAGGAATTGGCATTTCGTCATGTCTCCCATCAGGGCGATACCACCCGCAGCACCACTCTGAAGGCCGATGCCTGGCATCACCGCAGTGATGCCATTACCTCGCTGGCGGCTTTCATCGGCATCTCCATTGCCGTACTACTCGGCGATGGCTGGGAAGCGGCCGATGACTGGGCTGCCCTGGTCGCCGCGGTGGTCATTGTCATCAATGCCTGGCTGATTTTCCGACCCGCACTAGGGGAGTTGATGGATGAACAGTTTCATCATGATCTGATCGAGGAAATTCGGGAAATTGCGGTACACCACAGCAGCGTGATCGACACGGAAAAGTGCTTTGTCCGAAAATGCGGGGTCGAGCACTTCGTCGACCTGCATCTGGTGGTCAATGGCGAACTGAGCGTACGCAAGGGCCATGACATTGCCCATCAGGTGAAGGAAGAGCTGATGACTCGCTTGCCGGAGTTATCCGATGTGCTGATACATGTCGAGCCTTCGGAGCCGGTTTGACGAGCCGTGAGATCGTCATGGTGTCGCCCTCATCAACGCCTTCCCCATGAAAGCCATCCGGCCAATCCTGATGCCGCGCTGGCCCCGGACGCTGGATCGATCGCAGAGAATCAACTGCCATGATTGCCTGATCCGATATGAACTCCGAACCGACTGATACGACTCTGGTTGTCATTGCACACCCCGAGCCCCGCTCACTCAACGGATCCTGGGCTCAGGCAACCATCAAGGCGGCCGAGGAACTGGGACATCGCGTGCTGGTCTCCGACCTGGTCTTGATGGGGTTTGACCCGGTAGAGAAAGCGTCTCACTACGAGACAGCTGCTGCTGCGGATACTCAGCCTCGTTTCGATCCACTGAAGATGCAGGACCAGGCCGCCAGGGAGCATTTTCTGCCAGCCGACGTGGCAGCTGAAATCGAGAAAATAGAAAGCGCGGACCGGATCATCTTTCATTTCCCCCTCTGGTGGTTTTCACCTCCCGCCATACTCAAAGGCTGGCTGGACAGATGCCTGGTACACGGCGCGCTGCATTCCAGCCAGTACCGATTCGACAGTGGCCTGTGCAAAGGGAAAAAAGCGCTGTTTTGCGTCTCCACAGGTTCAACGGCGCAGGAGAGCTCTCCGGCAGGCAAGGAAGGCGATGTGACCATGTTGCTCTGGCCAATGGCCTACACGCTGCGCTACCTCGGGTTTACGGTATTGCAGCCAAGACTGGTGCATGGCGTCCACGGCTTTCATCAGGGCAGGGCAAAAGTCGAACTGGAAAATCGTCTGAGGCTGCTGCTTGACGACCAGAAAGCGCTGATCGCCGGATTTGATGATCTGCCGACCCTGCCGTTCAACCGGGATACTGACTTCGACGAGGACGGCATCTTGCGCCATTCGGCCGACAGCCTGACTCCGTTCATACGACACCCGTAGAACGGAGCAATCGCGGTCACTGTCCGTGCGCCTGTTTCCGGCATCACGATCTGCTATTTCGGAAATATTGTGCTTTTTTGCTTGACGGTTATTTTTACCTAGGTATGCTTGGCGGTCGCTTTGCCCAGTCGCATGATCTGATATACATGCGCCCAGGCCATCAAGGGATTACAGGCTTCGGTTGACGCAGCGCCGAACTCATAGCGGTCATGAGCAATACGATGAACAACACCACCAGCACGAAAACCACGACGTCTTATTCCATCATTCTGGTCGTCGCCGGCGCTCACCTGATCAACGACCTGATTCAGTTTCTGGTGCCGGCGCTGTACCCGCTGTTCAAGGACAATTTCGACCTCACCTACCTGCAGCTGGGCCTGATTACCCTGGCGCAGCAGATCACTGCCTGCGTCCTGCAGCCTGTCATGGGACTCTATGGCGATGTGCGACCAAAGCCGCTTACACTGGCCGTCTCCCTGGTGATTGTGGCATTGGGTGTGATGATGCTGGCCACTGCCAGCTCGTTCGCGCTGTTGCTCGCCGCGGCAGCCGTTCTGGGCATAGGCTCGGCCTTGTTTCACCCGGAGGCGTCTCGTGTGTCCCGCATGGCATCGGGTGGCAAGCTGGGCTTCGCTCAATCCACCTTTCAGGTGGGTGGCAACACGGGTACCGCACTGGGCCCGTTGGCCGTCATACTACTGGTATTGCCGATGGGTCAGTCCAGTATTCTCTGGTTCGGCCTGCTGGCAGCACTGGGCATCATCCTGTTGGTCTGGGTGGCACGCTGGTACGCCAACCACCAGCGCATGCTCAAGGCGATGGGGCCGGTCGCAAAGATTCGCTCGGAATTTCCACGCAAGACCCTGGTCATCGCCTTCGCGGTCATTGGCGCCTTGCTGCTGAGTAAATTCGTCTACATAGAAACCTTCAAGAGTTACTACAACTTCTTCCTGATAGAAAAATTCGGTCTGGAAATCGGAGAAGCACAAACCTGTCTGTTCATTTTCCTCAGCGCCGTGGCCGTTGGCACCTTCTTCGGTGGCCCCGTCGGCGATCGCCTGGGTCATCTGAAAGTCATCTGGGTATCGATTCTCGGCGCCCTGCCCTTCGCGCTGATTCTGCCGCATGCGAACCTGACAGGCACCGTGGCACTGAGCATACTGGTCGGTTTGATTCTGTCCTCGGCCTTTTCCGCCATTGTGGTTTTTGCCCAGGAATTGCTGCCTCAGAAAGTCGGCATGGTGGCAGGATTCGTATTCGGGTTTGCCTTTGGCATTGGCGCGCTAGGCGCCGCAGCACTCGGCGCACTGGCCGACCATATCGGCATCCAGCAGGTATTCAGCTACTTCTCACTGCTTCTGCTGCTGGGATTCCTGACCGCCTTCCTGCCAAAGTCCAGACGCCTGTCAGGCGAATCGGCTGCGCCGGCAGTGCTGGACGCGGCAGAGCCAGGTCGGGCTTGATGGCTTGATGGCTTGATGGCTTGCTGACTTGCTGACTTGCTGACTTGCTGACTTGCTGACGTCAAAATAGTCGGTTATCCCGGCGTGCTGCCAGCCCCGCCGCTCAAGGGTGGAAAAGCATCACGCATCAGCCTGATCGGAGGCGATGATCGGCTTGCTCACGGGCCTGCCATCATCACCGAAGAACACACTGGGCTTCTGTTTTCCCTGCAGCTTCCACAACAGCAACTTTCCAACAATTCCCAACGTGACGCCAAGCGGAAACTTGGGAAAATGCTTCGGATAATGGGGTACACCCTTGGCGTATTGCGTTTGCACCACAGCCTTGACAGGGCCCAGCACCGCATCCCGATTCGGCACATCGATGAATGAGTGTACGACGCCGACAAACGGCATCTTCGCATTCATCGTGGTGCCAACCGGTGTATTGCAACAACTTGTATACCACCGCAACAGTCCTTTATCCGAGAGCCGCATGGATTGCAACTTGTCCTGCCCATGCTGGATGGTCACCTGCGACTGGGACATCTGAAAGAGCTCGGTTCCACCAGATTCATCCAGCACATCCTCCTCTCGCCCCAGATAGACTGCAAACGCCTGACAATCGCAGCAACAGCAGATCACTCGATTACCACTAGTTGGAGAGACATCCGTCGCGCAGCCGGTGACCTCACCGCAGCGACATTTGAGGGGGAGGTTTGTCATGAAGGGTGTCCGATACTGGCGAAGGTTCAATCAGCATTCTAACCCTGTCACGAGCTACTGATTTGTATACAGATTACCCTCCGCGTAAATCGTAGCAGATCCATTGCGCAATAGCGGAGGCGGTGCGGCCCCACACCATTGACACAGATCGTTATGGAGTACGCTCACTCGCCTGATATTGAATGATAACCAGCTTGTATTACCTTCAATAGGTCGATCGGCAAGCAATGGTATTGACCGTCTTCCCTTATATCCGGTGAGCCGCTGGAAAACGGCTTGTCGCAAACAGAACTTGTATTCACTTCCGACTTTGCACAATCACCTTCCAGTGGGTTACCGGAACTTCTACGCTGCGGCCTGCATTGCGCAGGCCGCAAAGCTGAGACTCAGCGTTGATGCCCTATTCGTCAGCAGCCTCTTCTTCTTCGTTGGGTGCTCTGATGAATGGACCTCGATCTGGCAGAGCGTCGGCAACGGCAATATCAGCCGTGTACAGTGACGAATCTGCCATTGCGGCAACCACGGACTTGGCCGCCTTGTATGCCGTCTTGGTGATATATCCATTACTTTTTGTACCGATTCCACCACGCATCTCAAAGAGAACTGAACCGGCACCCAACAAACCATAAGCGTTTCGTGCGATACCCGGTGTCGTTGTTCCCGGATAGCGCGTGATATTTGCGTAACCGTACTGATCAAGCTCAGTCACCATGACAGAGACCACTTTCTTGGCGAGCGATACTGCATCGTTGAAGCGATCCTCGACGCCTAGTTCCTGTGCGGCCGCTTCTGCATTGGGCCAAAGCGTTGATCCTGTGATCAGATCACCTTCACCATCGACGTAAGAACCCTGGTGGTGGAAATCAATGACCACTTCTGGTTGGCGCTCGTCGTAAAGCATGCGCATGGCTACCGATTCAGGAACTGGATTAGTCCCCCCTGTGTATGGATCAACGTCGGCACTTTCGAGGTATGAGTGATACCGATTGATGTCATATCCTCGGCCACGCTGGTAGAACGGCGGCAACGGTGAGGAGATAAACGACGGGTCGTAGTTCTGACGCCATGGGGTGCCATTCCCAAATGTATCGAATACTTCTGCATCGAAACCGTCGACGTTGACGCGTGGCACCACGGTCAGTGTGACCGCGCTTCGGATATCACGCGACTCACGAGAGTTGTCGGATAGATCCCTGACCAGCTCGACCATCGCCTCACTGACCACGTATTCATTACCATGCTGCTGGGCGATTATCATGATATTGCGTGGACCTTCGCCAATGGTCACGACTGGAATATCACGCCCTGTCTGGCTTTGTCGGGGAGCTGGAGCAAGCACGAAACTCCCCTTTGCCGAACTGTCGATCTGACGCAAGGTCTGCCAGAGCTGCTCGTAGCTGCGCAAAGCAGCGAGACTGACATTCTGCTGATTGTTGACCCATGGACCATTGGGCCTACTCTGTGGTGCACTGTAAGCCGGTGAAGATAAAATCGCTGCGAAGACCAGGCACGCAGCTGGAACCATCGAAATAATTTTGCGCATGAACATACCTCTATTCGTGGAAAATCAAGTGGTTTGAACTACTGCACAAGAATGCATTGATTAGAATAATAATTCAATAGATATTTATTTATACGATCAAGGCTCGTTGAGAAGTTCATAGGTTCATCGAAATTCCATCGTGCATACGTGCGCTCATGGTTTTCTACAGTAGAGAGGTAGCGCCTGGCGTCACAAAACCAACTCTGGCACCATAACAACACCACACCGTAAACCTTCGCGATGAACAAGCCATTACACTAGCCATATCCACACGGCCCACCCCCTCATGCCCAACACCGACTTCCACTTCCAGCAAACTCATCACACCGGCGTCATCACCTTCAACCGCCCGCAGCAGCGCAATGCCCTGACCTACGGCATGTACGAAGCACTGGCAGAGCTCTGCGGGAGAATTCACGACAACTCCCTGCCCCTGAAATCCCTGATCATCACGGGTGCGGGTGACAAGGCCTTTGCTGCTGGTACGGACATCTCGCAATTCCGCAAGCTCGATTCGGCCGATGACGCCCTGGAATACGAGCGCACCATGGATCGTGTCATGGGTGCTCTGGAGTCACTACCGATCCCGACGGTGGCGGCTATCAGGGGTGCGTGTACCGGTGGCGGCGCGGCCATTGCGGCCTGTTGTGATCTGCGTGTCGCCAGCGATGATATTCGGTATGGCTTTCCGATTGCCCGCACGCTGGGCAATTGTCTCTCCAGCGACAATCTGTCTCGACAGGTAGAGCTGCTGGGTGCCGCACGTACTCGGGAACTGCTACTGACAGCGCGCCTGATTGAACACGAAGAAGCGCTGTCGATTGGTCTGGTGAATGAGATATCTGCTGATCCGCTCGCGCGTGCGCATGAACTGTGTGAGCGCATGAATGAACATGCACCACTGACACTGGCAGCGTCCAAGGAAGGTCTGCGCCGCTTACGCGAACAGGCGGCCAGCGTGGAAAGCGATGACCTGATTGTCGCCTGCTACACCAGTGATGATTTTCGTGAAGGCATCGAGGCCTTTCTGGGCAAACGCAAGCCGGTATGGACGGGGCGCTGACAGACTCGCTGCGCCTTCGTCAGGTCACCTTGTCGGACGGGCGCAAGCAGATCCTGTGCATTGCCTTGTTTCCCGATCGACCCACTAGGTCGTATCGCCTTCAATGAGCCGAAGCGGCGAGCGGTAGAACTGACCATCTTTCTTGTTATCCAGTAACGCCAGCAATCGCTCGCCCGAGACGCTGCCTATTTCGTACTTGGGCACATCAACGGTAGTCAACTTAGTGCGTATGGAAAATTTCTGCGTCGAGCCGTTGAAACCTGCCACCGCAACATCCTTCGGAGCCGACATCCCTTTTCCAGCAAGGTATGAGAGCCCGCCCAATGCCATGGAATCATTCAGGAAATGAATTGCTTTCACTCCAGGTGAACGTGTGAGCAGGCGCTCAGTCAGAATCTTGCCGCTCTCCGGCTGACGAGGAAGGTCGTCATCCGTCTCGACATCGACGGCGATACCTTTGTCCGCCAACCTGTCGCGGAAAGCCTGCAATCGCTGACCGGCACACACGTCCATCGACAATTCTGCACCGATATATGCCACCTGCCTGAATCTCTTCTTGATGAAGTGATCAGCGATCAACTGTCCTGCCTCGATCTGGGAAGGTCCGACGTGATAGTCGAAGTCCAGATTATGGGTATCCCACATCTGGAGGATCGGACAGCTGCGCCTTTTCAGCAGTTCGAACAGTTCCGGCTTGTGATGAATGCCCCCCGTCAGGATAATGCCCGCAGGTTGCATCGCCAACAGTGATCTGATGACCTTGTATTCTTCCTCCGGATTGAAGAAGGATTCACCGATGGTGGTGAAATAGCCTTTGGGCCTGAGCACAGAATTGATCCCGCTGAGTATCTCGCCGAACACCAGATCATTGACCGACGGTATGACGACCGCCACCATGAAGCTGCTCTGGTTCCGGAGCGAGCCGGCTACTGTGTTATAGACATAGCCCAGCTCCTCCATCGCCAATCTGATGCGCTCCTTGGTCTCCGGCGAGATAGCGGTAGACCCATGCAGCGCACGCGACACTGTCATGACACTCACACCGGCAAGTTTCGCCACGTCGGATTGTGTCGTGTTCTTCTTTCCGGAACTGTATGAGCCAGCCAAGGAACTACCTCTCATTGAGTCTGTGGGCTATGCGTATCAAGCCATGAGTATAGAAGATTGCTCTTTTCTTCAGGCATATGCTGCTTATTCGAACTACCAGCGACAGTTTCCGGAAAATTCCGGGACGGCTCTACCCACTCAGAACCTGATTCGCTCTGAACACGGTATGGAACACTTCGCCGTCAAACATGTCGATGAGGGCCTTTGATTTCTCGCGACTGTTCTGGCGTTGCGGCGAGTTCAAGGCATTCTCGATGGCTTCTCTGGATTCGAACTTGATGGAGATCACAAGTTCGAGAGGAATGTCCGGATTATCGCTTTCTACCTCGCGCAGAACACGGACCTCCCGAGCTCCCGGAAAAGAGCGCCAGGTGTCCACCAGAACTGTATCGATATAGGTATCGAACTCCTCCTGATACCCTTCCTTGACCTTGCCTTTGAAAAACGCGCATCGAATGAACATTATTTTCTGACTCTGTTTGACGCTAACTCTTCCGCAAAACCGATAAGGTCCGCAGCAAATTCGTCGGGGAACTCCGCATGCAGAGAATGTCCGCCGTCAGGGTATTCGAGGACTGTCGGATCGGGAATTCTCTTCAGAATACTATCCACATCGCTCTGGATCCTGAACAGTCGATCGTGCAATCCGGTGAAAACCAGTGTTGGGACGTTCAGCGTTTCCCATGGAAAGTTCCAGTCAGCCTTGCAGACACCGTCGGCCAGACGTCTGCGAGGATGCTCTGCAGGCCAAGGGGTATAGCCCTCTTCCGACAGATGATCGGGCCTGAATTTTTCAAGTTGTTCGACACTGGACAGCACGGGACGCAACACGTCCAGCACCAGGGGCATGCCCCCCATTGCAATCAGCCTGGCTTCAAGTGTATTGATCCATTCGACCTGTGCGTTCGAGGCTCTTAGTGTATTGACCAATGCAATGGCCTCGACATCAGCACCTTGCTCGATGGCTCTGACGCCGAACAGACCACCAATCGACAAACCACACATGATGGGTCGGTGAGGTTGCTGATCTTTCATCACTCGCACGATGTCGGATACGATCTCGGCGGGCTCCAGCTTCGCATCGGGCCCGTACTCGGTTTTACCCTGACCACGATAGTCGAAGCTCAATGTACCGTAGCCTCGCTCGCGCAGCGCTGGCGCAATCCTATCCTCCCAGACCTGAGTTGTAGCACCCATGGAGTTGAGGAAGACAAATGTCTGCTTGTCGTCTACTGGTTTTGCATGAAAGACGTGGATTCTGTTTTCGCAGTCTATGTCGATGTAATTCGCCGCAAGAGTGCTCATGAAAACGCGTCCACGGTTTTGGGGTCATACATGGTTTTTTCCTCAAGGGTTGAAACTGATATGGCGAAAGACTCGCCGTCGGAAAAGAATGAAAGCCTGTGCTGATCAGCGCCCGGCCTGTTTGACACTCTTGATTTATGATGCTACGTTAACGTTAACATGACCAATCGTCATGGTAAACACCAACCACTGAAAATAATCATCAATCCGGAGGAAGTTTCATGAACAGTCTGTTGTCGCTTGTTGCGAAAAGCACTGCTGCGTTACTCATAAGCTCTGCAGTGTCAACCTTTACACATGCTCAATCGGTCAAGATGACCTACGCACATTCAGAGAACCCCAGCTCTACGACAGCCGCTGTGGCTTTCGAGGCCATGGTTGAAGGAAAGTCCGGCGGAGACATTCAAGTCAACCGCGTCATTCACGGAGCCCTGGGCAGTGATCGCGACGTTGTCGATCAGCTCCGTCTGGGCGAACTGGAGTTCTACGTTGTTGGCGTCCATGGACTCAACGGCATAGCACCAAACTTTCAACTCTTCGACGCACCGTTCGTCTTCAAGGATCGTCGCGAATTCTATGGTTTGATGGAAGACAAGGAACTGGTTGGCTTTGTCAACGACTACCTCATGGACGCGTCAAACAATACCATTCGTTTCTTCGGTGCTGCCGAAAACTCAGTGCGCAACCTGTATTCGAAAGCAGGCCCGATACGTACGCCTGCCGACTTGAAAGACATCAAATTGCGAGTTCCACCGGGCCCACTCAACATCGCCGTCTGGCAGGGTCTGGGAATCGGCAATGTAGTAGGACTCTCTGGATCAGAGAGAAATCAGGCACTGCAGACCGGCTTGATCGATGGTGTGGAAGGCAGTCTCTCTGGCGCTGTAGGCAACGGACATCTCGACATTCTGGATCATGTTTCATTTACCGGCCATAGTTTTTCCTACATGGCCTATCTCGCCAACAACGAGTTCTGGGAAGGACTGTCAGATGAACACAAGTCCATCCTGAATGAGGCTATCGACCTGTCGATCATCGTACAGAATGGTTCCGCCATGTCAGAGGAATTCGCGGCTATTGAAGCGCTGCAGAAGAAGGGAACAACCATTACTGTTCTCTCGGCAGAAGAGAAGGCAGCCTGGCAAGAGATTGCCTACCCGGTAGGCCAGAAATTCGTGGAAGAAAATGTAGATGCCGATTTTACTGCCGGTGTCATCGAAGCACTGGAGCGCGTTCGCGCCGATCTGAACTGAATCTCTCTCAAGCCATCAACCTCGGGGCCTTGACACAGGGCCCTGACTTCCAGGCTCTCAGCAACAAGCACATCTGAGCAGCAGTCAGGGACTGTCAGATGGCTCCTGCTTATCTCCCCCAAGGAACAAACATGCTCGTAGCGTCCATCATGCTCTTAGCCCTTATCGTGGGGGTCCTCATTGGATTACCCATATTCGCGGCCATGGGGCTTTCCACCATGTCTCACTTCATCGAGACAGGCCGCGAATCCACCCTGATCATACTCAACCAGCGTCTTTTCGACGGTGTCACCTCCTTTACGTTTCTGGCCGTGCCCATGTTCATACTGGCAGGTGAGATCATGACCAAGGGGGCGCTGATCGATCGCCTCCTTGATGTCGCCCGTGTCTTTGTCGGGCATCTGCAAGGCGGCCTGGCCCAGGTCAATATCCTGTCCAGTGTCTTCTTCGCCGGTATATCAGGTTCAGGACAGGCGGATATCGCGGCAATGGGCTCAACCATGATGCCAGCCATGGAAAAGGAAGGCTATCCACGTGCCTATGCGGCAACAGTTACTGCTCAATCTGCAACTCTGTCACCGACACTTCCACCCAGCATTGTCATGGTTGTATACGGAGCGGTGTTCGGTGTTCCCGTATCCGCATTGTTTGGAGCGGGCATTACGGTAGGCATCTTCATGGCGGCAGCGTACATGATTTGCGCCTACTTCATGACTCGAAAATACAATATACCCAAACACCCTCGTGCAACGGGACGACAGGTTGTCGCCGCCGTTCGTAAAGGTCTGGTTCCACTGGGAATGCCCTTCATCATTCTCTTCGGGATATTCGGTGGCTTGTTCACGACCGTTGAATCGGCGTCGATTGCAGTTCTCTACGCACTGATGACAACCATGCTCGTCTACCGGACAGTGACCGTCGCTCAACTGGGTCCGATACTGGTCAGTGCGGCCGTCACCTCCGCAGCAGTAGTCATCATCTCGGGAGTCGCCTTGTCGTTTTCCTATATCGTGGCCATCCAGAACATTCCGGAAATCGTTCTGGAAGCCCTGCTCGGCGTCACCTCCAACAAGATTGTCATTCTCGGAATGATCATCGCAGTCTTGCTGGTCGCAGGCATGTTCGTTGGTCGCACCGCAAACATATTGCTCTTCGGTCCGATCATCATCCCCATATTCTACGAGTTCGGCTTTTCGCCAGTGCACACCGGCATGATCATCATCATCGTTCTGGGAGTGGGGCATCTGACACCGCCCGTCGGCGGAGCGATCCTAACGGCCTGCCTGATCGGACGGGTCACCATTTCAGAAATCATGAAATACATGTGGCCGGTCATCATCCTGGAGGTATTGCTGGCCATCTTCATCCTGTTCTTCCCGCCTCTGACCGAGTTCCTTCCAAGGTTATTTGAACTGGGAGGTTTGCTGCCATGACACCGACATCGAACGAGACGAGCATGTTCGCAAGAATATTTGCCCCCTGGGACCGCTTTACCGGCTGGATTGACACGATCAGTCGCTGCTTCATGGGCCTGGCGCTGCTGGGCATCTTGTGTATGCTTCTGCTACAGATACTGATTCGATATGTTCTGCCCTACCCTGCACCATGGGTTGAGGAGGTAGCTGTCTATCTATCCGGCTATGTGGCCCTTGTTGGCATGTCGGTGTGCCTGCGCGCCAACTACCATCTGGAAGTAGACCTCTTGGTGCTGATGCTACCCGTGCGACTGCGCAAACTTCACCGCATTCTTCTGATGGCTATCGTTGCGTTTTTCGCACTGTATCTCATCAAGTATGGCCTGAAATTTGTCGAACTTGGCCAGGGTCAGGTCAGCCCGTCCAGCTATCTATTTGTATCTCACGCACGAATGGCCGTCCCCATCGGTGGTGCACTGTTGTTGATGCAGTCGGTGACCATGATGGGCCGGGCGTTACTGGAATACATGGCGCATGACATTGACAAGGTTGCACGGGAAGATGCCGTCATGTGATGAAAGGTTGCGGACAAGATGGAGATGCGCGATTACTGTGTCATGAAGTGAGAATGACTTTTGCAAAGGCATCGAGGCCTTTCCAGGCAAGCGCAAGCCGGCATGGACGGCGCTGACAGCCCCTCGTCAGTATTGACCTCAGCGGCTACGACCCGCAGACAACTCAGGCCGACAACAACACCGGCCCGCGCGCGCGGAAGTGAACACTCACCTCGGCACCGGCGGTATGCACGGTGCCCACATCATCACTGGTAGCGAACCATTCGCCCTGTGCCAGACGCACCACGTACTCCATGTGGTTGCCGACATAGGTGCATTTGATGACGGTGCCGGGCAAGCCACCGACATCCTCCGGCGCTTTCAGTTCCAGGCGGTTCGGTCGCACGGCGAGTTTTGCAGGTCCGGCGACCATGCCGCGAGAGGGCAATGTGATATTCACGCCGGCAAGACTGACCTCGGCGGTTCCGGCTACGGCGTCCACCTGCTCGATGGTCACATCCATCAGGTTGGCCTCACCAATGAAGTCCGCGACAAAACTGTCAGCGGGTTCTTCGTACAATTCTCGGGGTGTACCAGCCTGTGCAATACCGGCATTGCGCATGACGATGATGCGGTCGGATACGGCCAGGGCTTCTTCCTGATCGTGCGTCACATACACCACGGTCAGCCCCAGTGATTGCTGCAGCTCACGAATCTCCTCGCGCACCTGGCGACGCAGCTTGGCGTCGAGGTTTGACAAGGGTTCATCGAACAACAGCACCTGTGGCTCCAGCACCAGGGCCCGTGCCACGGCCACACGCTGCTGCTGTCCACCCGAGAGCTCGCTGGGCAGACGATCGCCGTAACCGGTCAGCCCGACCAGCTCCAGACCATTCAGTGCTCGTACACGCACTTCGGGCTTCTTCATGCCGGACACTTTCAGACCGTAGGCTACGTTCTCCAGCACGCTCATGTGCGGAAACAGCGCATAGGACTGGAACACCATGGATACATCACGGTCAGTCGCTGGCAGCAGGGTCACATCGGCATCACCGATCAGGATGCTGCCACTACTGGCCATCTCCAGGCCGGCAATCATGCGCAGCGTGGTGGTCTTGCCACAGCCCGAAGGCCCCAGCAAGGTCACCAGCTCCCCGGCTTCGACCTTCAACGAGACACCGTCCACGGCGGTCACCGTCTCGCCGTAGATCTTGCTGACGTTCCTGAACTCGACCGAGGCGGCCTTGCTGTGAATGGACGTGGTTTGCATGCAATAACCTGTCAACTGTATTGGGCTGGCTTGCCGGGAAGCAAGAACGGGAGTGTCACGGGCAAGACCACTTAGCGAACCACGACCGCATCAGGCGCGGCTTGAACCGCAAGGCCCGGTGTGGTTCGACGACTGGTCTTTGCCTTGCCAACCGCCAACTGCATGATGGCCACCACACTGAGCATGACCACGATCAACACCGTACTGTAGGCAATGGCAATACCGTAGTCGTTGTTCTCTACCCGGCCAATGATGTAGCTGGTCGCCATGTTGTGCTCGGCACTTACCAGGAAGATCACCGCACTGATGGCCGTCATGGCCCGAACGAAACTGAATACCAGAGCCGCCAGTATGGCCGGACGCATCAGCGGCAGAATGATCTGTCGGAAGGTGCGCCAGGTATTGGCACCCAGTGTCAGCGAGGCTTCATCCAGACTCTTGTCCAACTGGGACATGGAAGCAATACCGGCACGAACCCCCACGGGCATGTTGCGGAAGATGAAGCTGATCACCAGAATCACACCGGTTCCGGTAAGCTCCAGGGGTGGCACATTGAACGCCAGAATGTAGGCGACACCAATGACCGTACCCGGTATGGCAAAGCTGAGCATGGTGCCGAACTCAAAGGCATTCTTGCCCCGGAAGTTCTGCCTGACCAGTAGATAAGCGGTGACCAGACCCAGAGCGGCTGTCAGCGGTGCGGCGGTGGCGGCGATGCGCAAGGTGGTCCAGAACGAATCCCAGGCTGAACCGCGCCAGTGAATGCCGTGCTCGTTAATCGCCACGTCGAAGGCTGTGATGTAGTGCTTGAAGGTCAGCGTATGATCCAGCCCCCACAGCTCCACGAAGCCGCCGTAGACAATCATGCCGTACACCACCAGCGTGAAGGTGCCCCAGATCGTCACCAGCGCATAGCAGGGGTACAGCACGCGCCTGGGCATTTTCGTGGGTATGCCGCCATCGCCCTTGCCGGTGCGGGTGGTATAGGACTTCTTGCCCAACCAGCGGCGCTGCGCATAGAAGGCAGTCAGCGTGAAGATCAGCAGCACGATGGCCAGCACCGCCGCCTTGCCCTGATCGTTCTGTGCACCCACGATGGCGAAGAAGATCTCGGTGGAGAGCACATCGAAATTGCCACCGAGCACCAGCGGATTACCAAAATCCGCCATGCTCTCGATGAAGCCGAGCAGGAAGGCATTGGCAAGTCCCGGCCGCATCAATGGCAGAGAGACCGTCTTGAAGGTCTGCCAGCGGCTGGCTCGCAAGGTCTGCGAGGCCTCTTCCATGGAAGGAGATATCCCTTCAACCACACCAATGAGCACCAGAAAGGCGATGGGGGTAAAGGACAGCAATTGCGCTATCAGGATACCTGGCATGCCATACACCCAGCGACTGGGCTGCAAACCGAACAGGTCGGCGACAAACTGCGTCACAGTACCGGACAGGCCGAACAACAGAATGATGGCCAGCCCGATGACGAACGGTGGCGTGATAATCGGCAGCACCGTCAACGGGCGCAGCAGATGCGCCTGACGCAGACCGGAACGCGTGGCCACCAGTGCGAACACCAGCCCCAGCAGCGTGGTCAGCGCACCCACCAGCAAGGCCAGTGACAGGGAATTCCAGGCGACCCCACAGCCGCGGGATGACACCAGGCAGTGCAGACCCCAGATCTTGTCATCGAAGAATTTGGAGAAGAAGACCAGCAGGGAATACTGGCCCTGATCATCCTGCAGGGCACTGGACAGCATCTGCAACACCGGCAGGAAGATGAACAGACCCACCATCGCGATCACGAATCCGATGGACCCGACGACAAACACATCGCCGTTGACCACACCGCGCGCCGCAATGCCGGTCGTCAGATAGAACAGGAAACTGATACCCAGCAACATGGCGCCGTAGCCGAAGCCGTACTGACGATCCCCCAGTTCACCAAACACCGCCAGCAGCAGCTCGCTGTTCCAGCCGCGTATGCCGATACTGAATCCCTGTGCCAGCAGGTAGAGCAGACCCAGGCCGCCGGCCAGGCACAGCACCTTGCTGAACAAGGGATCGCTCTTGTCACGAAAGATCACCAGCACGGGTGCCAGCAGGAACAACAAGAGGGGGCTCAACCAGAGCTTTTCGCCCTGCAGCAATAGGAACACTGCCGGTGCGTAGTCGGAGTCGGTCGGGTAACCATCAAACAGCCACTCGAAGCTCCACAGTCCCTCTTCCAGAACGTACCAGGGCAGCAGGCAAAAACCTGCCACCCCGACCATCAACCACAGCAAGACAACACGATTCACGAATATCGGTCTCCGTTGAACTGCAACTGTGGGAACACAGACATGACTGGATTACTGAGGCAGGACGGAGACCTCGTCATCCCATTTCTTCAAAAGACGCTTGCGCTCATCGGACGAGCCGTACTTGGTGAAGTCATAGTCGATCAGCGTCAGGCTATCCAGATCCGGGGCCAGTGGAGAACTCTCCGCCGCCTTGTTGGACATCACCTGGAATGCCTTGACTTCCAGCGAGCGAGACTGCACATCGGCCTGCAGTGCCCAGTCGTAGAATTTCTGCGCATTTTCCGGATTGCGTGCCCCCTTGACGATACTCATGCCACCAATCTCGTAGCCGGTGCCTTCACAAGGTGCTACCACCTTGATGGGGAACCCGGATGCGGCTTGCGCCACAGCATCGTGCATGAAGACGATACCAATGGTGTTTTCCCCTCGGGCAGCCGCCTTGATGGGTGCAGAACCGGACTTGGTGTATTGATTGATGTTCTTGTGCAGACCCTTCATGAACTCGAAGCCTTCCTCTTCACCGAACAACTGCACGATGGTGGCAAGCGTGGTGTAGGCCGTTCCGGATGAATTCGGGTTGGCCATCTGCACATGCCCCTTGTATTCGGGTTTGAGCAAGTCTTTCCAGCAGGCGGGTACCGGCAGATTGTTGGCCTCCAGCACCTCTTCGTTGTAGCCATAACCCAGAGCGCCGGAATAGATGCCGATGGTGGCATTGCCGCCGGACTCGGCCTGCTTGATGGCCCAGTCGTGCAACTCACCGCGCATGGGAGACTCGTAGGGCTCTGTCAATCCTTCCTCGGCCGCCTGCAGATGCGGGTCTCCGGTGCCGCCCCACCAGATGTCGCCCTTCGGGTTGTCGGCTTCGGCCTTGAGCTGCGCCATGGTCTCACCTGATGACTTGCGCGTCATGTTGACCTTGATGCCCGTAGCCTCCTCGAAACCATTGGCCATCAGCTGGCACCAGTCTTCTTGTGCACTGCAATAATACGTCAGTTTTTCGGCAGCGATGGCGCTGCCGGACAGTGCACCAATCAATGCAATCGTGGTACTTCCCAATGCGGTAATCGTAGCTTTCATACGGTGTATTCCTCCAGTGGTACCGAACCCTTTTTCAGGTGGTACGCAGCACTCCAGTGTGGTGATGAAGCACTGCGCCTTGGGGCATCATGCCAGATCTGTCAGGCACTCACCACATAAGGAGCAAGCGGCAAGTCGTCATTGAGACGCCCGGCACCTTGTCATGACTACGGTTGCTGACTGACCACGACTTCGACACGCCGGTTACGCCGGTGATCATCGGCGTCTTCACCCTGGTAGCGAAGCTCGGTCTCACCGCGTCCCTGATACTGCAGCTTGAGCGCATCGGCAGATCGAGCCTTCAGCATCGATGACAGCACATCGGCCACGGTCTCTGCGCGATCGCGACTCAGATTCATGTTGTAAGTTGCCGTACCGCGTGAGTCAGTGTGCCCGATGACCATCACCGTATCGTCCTTGTCCAGATCAAGACGGGCCAGAGCCGCCGCCAGTTGCTCGATGGTGACCCGGCTCTCGTCAGTCAGCTCGGCACTATCGAACTTGAACAGCACGGGAATGTTGAGGCGGGCTGGACTCGCTTCTTCTGTCTCTTGCCTGACGGGCTGAACCAGACGCATCGGCTCATCGGCCTCTGCCGTCTCGTCAAAGACAGGAATCTCGATTCCCAGCTCTTCGGGAGACGCCACCGGGTCGCCGCTGTAATCGGACAACAGCGTGAGTGTCTCCGTCACCGCATCCCGACCTTCCACCGGGTCCAATAATCGCGGACTGACACCGATCCCTCGACTGGCACGATCCTGCTGTACCTCGATGGAGCGCACCATGACGTCTGCATCGCTCTGACTGACCGCATCGTCGAGCCTGGCCTGCAACTGCACCAGTCGCCGCGGTACCGGCTGCTTCAGCAGGTCAAAGGCATCAACGGCTTCCTGCGTTGCCACCAGTGCCATCGCCAGCTCGCCGCTGGCCTGATAGGCTTCCGCCAGGCGGGCATTACCAATAGCCCGGCGCAGTAACTGATCCGGCGTGACACCGTTACTGGCATTCGGCTGAAAATCCACCGCATGCTCGAACGCATACACCGCATCAAAAGGGTTATCCATCTGCATCTGCAACTTGCCCAGCTCCAGCCAGACCGGGTAGGCAGAACATTCATCGACCGAGCGTTTGAGCAGCAACAGCCGGACTGTATCGTTATCGCTCGCGGCAGCCTTGCTCGCCAGATCCCGCGAAATGAGGAGCTCCTCATCAGAACAGGCGGCGTGCACAGCGCTACTGGCCACAGACAGAAAACAGGCCGCCACGACCAGTCGCATGCGGGATGGTCGGGCAACAGACAGCCTTTCCTTGCGGGCAGCTGTCGCCATCGCCGTATCCGTATCGATCGTCTGTTCTGAGTCGGTCTTGGGCATGTTCAACATGATTTTCCGCTGGCTTACAGCTTCTGATGGCTAGCGCCGGGCCTGGCTGAGCACCTCTGTCGAGGCCAGCGATACGGCGCGGCGAACGATATAGTGACTATGCCAGCATCTACCGGGCCAGACACCTTGCTCAGGCCAGTAGCGCAGGCAACTCGGCAAAGGAGTCCAGCACCGCATCCGGCGACTCCGAGGCATCCAGGCTGTCAATCGTACGTCCGTGATTGTAACCATAGCTCAAGCCGACACACAGAAATCCAGCCGCCACGGCGGCCCTGAAGTCGGATACGGAATCCCCGATGAGCAGACTGTGCTGCGGCGCAGCGCAGCAAAGACGCGCAGCCTGCAACAGGCCTTCGGGGTCAGGTTTCTTGGCAAGCACATCATCACCGCCGATCAGATGCCTGAAGTAATGTCGGATACCCAGCTGCTGCAACAGATCGTTGGCAAACACCGAATCCTTGTTGGTCACCACCACCAATGGCACATTCAGGCTCACCATCCAGTCAAGCCCGTCGAGCACGCCGGGATACAAGCGTGAATAGTGGCCGACCATCCCCTTGTACGCTTGCCGAAAGGCACTGCTGGCCCGGGCAAAATGTGCCGGCTCGGCATCTGTGTGCATGTCGCCCGTCAAGGCCCGATGCACCAGACGATCAATGCCGTTGCCCACCCAGCCAAGCACATCAGCCTCGGATGCCAGCGGCAGGGACAGATCGGACTGCATGCGATTCACGGCCTGATGCAGGTCCTTGACCGAATCCACCAGCGTGCCATCCAGGTCGATGGCAATCAGTTCCAGCGAGGTGAGCTTGCCCTGTACGCGCCCGTTCAGGCGCCCACGCAGGCCCTCTGGCGAAGGTTCAGCCGACATTGGCAAGTTCTGCCCGCATCGCGTCGATGACCTGCCGATAGTCCGGCTGATTGAAGATGGCGCTACCGGCAACAAAGGTGTCGGCACCGGCAGAGGCGACCTGTGCGATGTTGTCGATCTTGATGCCACCATCCACTTCCAGACGGATATCACGACCGGTGGAATCGATCAGCTTGCGGGTCTGCTCGATCTTTCGCAGGGTATGATCGATGAAGCTCTGACCACCAAAACCCGGGTTGACGCTCATCAGCAGGATGATGTCGACCTTGTCGATCGTCCACTCCAGCACATCCAGTGAGACTGCCGGGTTCAGAACCAGTCCGGCCTGACAACCGGCATCACGGATCAGTTGCAGGGTTCTGTCGACATGGCGCTCCGCATCCGGATGGAAGGTGATCACATCGGCACCGGCCTCTGCAAAGGCCTCGGCCAGACTGGCCACCGGCTGCACCATCAAATGAACATCCAGCGGTACGGCCTGCCCATCAGCGGTAACGCAATGTGGTTTGATGGCTGCTGCCACTGCAGGCCCGATGGTCAGATTGGGCACATAGTGATTGTCCATGACATCGAAATGAATCCAGTCTGCACCTGCCGCAATGACCTGGCGAACCTCCTCCCCCAGCGCAGCAAAGTCGGCTGACAGGATGGATGGCGCAATTCTGTACATGGGAAAATCCTCGGCGAGTCAATGGCGCCTACTATATCGAACTTGACCACTGACCGGAGGCCCGTGACGGACTCATACCGCGAATGAAAGCGCGACCGGACACGCGGATTGCTCATGCCAGTGGTGCAACGGCTGCCATGACGCCTGCAGGCTTTGCCGCTACACTGACCGCACTATCACGCAGCATTTTCAAGGAAACCCCTCATGGCCAAGGCTATTCATTCCATGATCCGCGTGCTCGATGAGCAGCGATCTGTCGATTTCTATCAGCAGGCATTTGCTCTGTCCATCGCCGAACGACTGGACTTCGAGACCTTCACCCTGGTCTACCTGAGCAATGCGGAGAACAGCTTTGAACTGGAGCTGACCGTCAACAAGGACACCACCGAAGCCTACGACCTGGGCAACGGCTATGGACATCTGGCGTTCTGCGTGGAAGACCTGGACGCTGAACACGACCGCTTCAAGAGCCTCGGCTACGAGCCACGCGACATCGTCGAGTTCGAACGTGAGGGCAAATTGTTCGCACGCTTCTTCTTCGTGAAAGACCCCGATGGCTATTCCATTGAAGTGCTGCAGAAGCACGGACGCTTCCAATGAACATCCAGCAGAAGAACATGCTGGGCAAGTCGACCCTGAGCGTACCGACCCTGTGCTTTGGTACCTCGGGCCTGGGTGACATGCCCGCCACCTATGGATACAGCACGCCGGAGGAGCGCGCCTTCGAGACCATCACGAGTATCCTGCGCAGTGATTTCCCGTTTCTGGATACCTCTCGCAACTACGGCGATGGCCGCAGTGAGGAACGTATCGGCAAGGTGATTGCCCAGTTGGGTGGTCTGCCCGAAGGTGCCCAGTTGTCCACCAAGCTGGACCGCAACATGGAGACCGGCAAGTTCGATGCGGCCCGCGCGCGGGAGTCTCTGGAACAGAGCCTGAAGGCCATGAATGTCGACCAGGTGGATCTGTTGCATCTGCACGATCCGGAGCATGCGGCCTCCATCGACGAGGTGGCGGCCAGTGACGGCCCGCTTGCCGAGCTGATGAAGATGAAGGAGGAAGGCTTGTGCAAGGCGGTGGGTCTGGCAGCCGGCAACGTCGAGGTCATGATGCCACTGCTGAGGAACTGGGACTTCGATGCCCTGATCAGCCACAACCGCTTCACGCTGGTCAACCGCAATGCCGAAGCGATGATCGAACTGGCCCGTTCTCGCAACATCAGCGTGCTCAACGCCGCGCCCTACGCTGGTGGTGTGCTGGCCAAGGGTACGGTCGAACATCCACGCTATGTGTACCAGGAAGCCAGCGACAACATGCTCGATCCGGTGCGCCATATCGAAGCCGTCTGCGCTCGCTACAACGTGCCGATCGGCGCTGTCGCCCTGCAATTCTCGATGCGCGACCCGCGCATTGCCTCCACCATCTGTGGTGTGACCCGCCCCGAACGCGTGGAGCAGACGCTGGCCTGGGCCACTGCCGATATCCCCGAGGCGCTGTGGCAGGAACTCGATGCACTGACCCCTTCCTACGATGACCCCGAAGCAAGCAGGGTGTATAAACCGGGTTAGTCTCAGATCCGAACCGGGGCTGCGCACAACACTGACGGGCATGCCATTGCTTCAGTCATGCACAGCCCCGCCTTGACCTTCTCTCTGCCAGGAGCACGCATACCATGATGGCAAGCCTGATCACTCCGACCGTGCCGTTCGATGTCGACGGCGTTCATCACGGTTATCTCAGACTGCCGTTCAGTCGAGATGATTCGGCCTGGGGCAATGTGATGATTCCCATCAGTGTCGTGCGCAATGGTGACGGGCCGGTTGCGCTACTCACCGGTGCCAACCACGGCGATGAGTACGAAGGGCCTATCGTGCTGCACGAGCTGGCTTCATCGATCGACCCGGCAGACATTCATGGCACGCTCATCATCGTTCCCGCCTTCAATTACCCGGCGTTTCGTGCTGGCACCCGCACCTCGCCCATCGACAAGGGCAACATGAATCGCCTGTTTCCCGGCAAGCCCGATGGCACCGTGTCCGAGAAGGTTGCCGACTATTTTCAGCGCGTCCTGATTCCCATGGCGGATGTCGTACTGGACTTTCATTCCGGCGGCAAGACGCTCGATTTTCTGCCCTTTGCCTGTGCCCATTCACTGGCGGACCCGGAGCAGGAAGCAGCCTGCATGGCCGCCATGCAGGCCTTCAATGCGCCCTACTCCATGAAGCTGCTGGAAATCGACAATGTCGGCATGTACGACACGGCGGTGGAAGAGGCAGGCAAGGTGTTCGTCTCCACCGAGCTCGGTGGGGGTGGCACCGCCACGGCCCGTTCCGTGGGTATTGCCAGAAAAGGCGTCCGCAATTTTCTCAAGCACGCCGGCATCCTCAACGGCGAACCGGAGCTGCTGACCAGCATTCAACTGGACATGCCCGATGGTGATTGTCATGTCTTCAGCGAGCATGACGGCCTGCTCGAACCCACAGTCGATCTGGGCGAGAGCGTCAACCAGGGCGATCGGCTGGCCAGGGTCTGGTCCATCCAGCGCAACGGTCAACCACCGGTGGACTACTTCGCCCGGCGCAGCGGCATTCTGAGCGCCCGTCACTTCCCGGGACTGGTACAGACCGGCGATTGCGTGGCAGTGGTCGCCGTTGTTGTCGACGACCTGTTCGAGCAGTGAACCTGCACGGACATGCGACATATCACTTGTGAATTTCTTGACAAGACCTGTGACTGAACGGATAGTGGTGCGGCGCAGGTAGACAGCTCCCGAGGCTTGCAAGGCCGGGCAGCGTCTACTGCCGCAGCGAGGAACAGCAGAGTACAAAACCACCACGGTGGAATTCTCATGCACCACACAGGAGTCTCGATACGATGAAACGAGCCAGTACTTGGGTAGCAGGCGCGCTGCTACTGGGGGCAACAACCGTTGCCCAGGCACAGGACAAGACCTTCTTCTGGGTATCACACGGCTCACCAGCCGACCCGGTATGGACCTACTTTCTCGACGGCGCCAAACAATGGGGCGAGGACACCGGCAACGACGTCAAGACCTCATTCCACAGCGGCGATGTCCCCTCACACCAGGAAGCCATTCGAGCTGCCATCGCCTCCGGCGCTGATGGCGTGGTCACCAGCAGCCCTGATCCGGGCAGTCTGGTGGAAGTGGCCAAGGAGGCCAATGAGGCCGGTATTCCCATCATCAACATGAATACGCCGGACCCCTCTGCCAGCTTCGATGCCTATGTCGGCGGCGATCTGGTGGTCTACGGTACCAGCTGGGCGCAGTATCTGGTGGACAACGAGCTGGTGAAATCCGGTGACTTTGTCTGGATGCCGGTGGAAGTACCCGGAGCCACCTATGGCGTACAGGAAGAGGAAGGCATTGCCTCGGTATTCGAACCACTGGACATCACCTGGGAAGTCACTGATGCAACCCTGGACCAGGGCGAGATCATCACCCGCATGTCCGATTACCTCACGGCGAATGCCTCGAAGGTGGATGCCATCATCGGCCTGGGGGATCTGGTCACCGGCAGCATCAAGCGGGTGTTCGACCAGGTGGGCCTCAAGCCGGGCGATATTCCGGTGGTCGGCTGGGGCAACTCGCTCGATACCACGCAGGAGGTGCTCTCCGGTTATGTGAATGCGGCGCAGTGGCAGGACCCACAGGCCACCAGCTATATCGCCCTGTCGATAGCCGCCATGGCAAGCAGCGGCATTCCTCCAGGCTTCGACGTCATCACCGGCGCTCTGTATGAAAAGGATACCGCGCAGATCTACGACGATGTACTCAGCGGCAAATAGGTCGGTTTTTACCGTTGTTGCAATAGCTTTGTAGCACTACCGTGCCGTGACCTTGCAGGCCTGCTTCATGGGCTCAAGGTCACGGCACTTCCCGTGTCTTGATTTGTGAAGATACCCACCAGGAAACCCATTCGTGAAGAAATTGCTGATTCGCCCTGAAGCCGGGCCGGCGGCGTTACTGCTGCTGTTGATTATCGCCTTTACTTCCATCAACCCCAATTTTCTGTCGGTACTGAATATCAGCAATACGCTGGCATTCACGGTAGAACTCGGCCTGATCGCACTGGCCATGACGCTGCTGATGACAGCGGGTGAATTCGACTTGTCCGTCGGTTCGGTCTTCGGCCTGACACCGGTGATCATGTGGACCTTCTTCAACAGTGAGATCCTGCCGCTGGAACTGGCGTTTTTCGCCGCTCTGGCCATTGCCTTGTGTATCGGTCTGGTCAATGGCTGGTTTGTCACGCAACTGAAGATTCCCTCATTTCTGGTGACCCTGGGCATGCTGCTGATCGCCAGAGGGTCAGCCCTGTATATTACCGACGGATTTCCGCAACGCACCTGGAATGCCAGCGAGGAGTGGTTGTCTGCAATCCTGGTGGGTGACTTCTACATCGGCCCTTTCCGGGTCTACATGTCACTGTTCTGGTTTATCCTGGCTGCAGTGCTGTTGCACTTCATTCTGAACGGTACGCGCGTTGGCAACTGGATTCAGGCCTCGGGAGGCAACCCCGGTGCTGCCAGTGCACGCGGCGTCAACGTCACCTGGACCAAGATCAAGCTGTTCATGCTCAGCTCCGGCATGGCAGGCCTGGCAGGCGTCATCAGCTCCATTCGCACCTCGGCTGCCAACCCCAACAGCGGCACGGGCTACGAACTGGAAGTCATCGCCATGGTGGTCATCGGAGGCACGGCTCTGATGGGCGGGCGCGGTACCATCATCGGCACCGTCATCGGCATTTTCATCCTGCGCATGATGCGCAACGGCATCGTCATGATCGGCGTGCCGGGGCTGGCCTACAACATTTTCATAGGCGCCATCATTCTCGGCATGATGGCCCTGCACTCGGGGCTGGAACGCCGCCGACAGGCCGGAGTCTGAGCCATGGCCGAAGAACTCATCAGAATGCGGGACATCAGCAAGTACTACGGCCGTGTCCGTGCACTGGAAAACACCAACCTGACTGTTCATCGCGGTGAAGTGGTTGGCCTGCTGGGAGACAACGGCGCCGGTAAATCCACCCTCATCAAGGTGCTCTCGGGTGCCGTGTCTGCCAGCAGCGGCGAGATTCATGTCAATGGCAAGAAGGTCTCCATCCGCAATACCAACGATGCCATCGACAATGGCATCGAGACCATCTATCAGGATTCCGCCCTGGTGACACAGCTCTCCATTGCCCGGAACCTGTTTCTGGGACGTGAGCCGATCAAGGGATCCGAGCTCTTCGGCCGACTCGACATGGAAAAGATGGAGTCCGTTGCCAGCACCCTGCTCAAGGAGGTGGGTATCTCCAAGGACATCCCGCCTTCCACCCCCATCGGTTCACTGTCCGGTGGTGAACGTCAGGCTGTGGCCATTGCCCGCGCGATGCATTTCGACAGTGATCTGATCATTCTTGATGAGCCCACCAACAACCTGGGCGTCGCTGAGACCCAAGGGGTACTGCAGTTCGTCAGGAATGCACGAGACTCAGGCCACTCCTGTATTTTCATCGCCCACAATATCCACCATGTCTTTCAGGTGGTGGATCGTATCGTGGTCATGCGTCGCGGCAAGGTGGTGGCCGATGACATCGACCCGCGCAATACCACGGTGGACGCCGTGGAACGCATCATCACGGGCATGGATGAAGTCATGTCCTGACACGTTCGAGACATGCCCCGGATACGTCCAGGACGTTCCCGGGCCTGCGTGATGTCTACCGGCACAAAAGAGACCGCTGTCAGGCTGGCTCGACTCTGGAAGGACGTCCGATCTTGCGCTGATACATGTCCAGATCGGCCATCTTGATCAGCGTCTCCACATCGTAGCCATCGTCGGGGCACATGGCCAGGCCGATGGTACCGCCCTGTTTCAGCTCCCAGGTATCACCATCTTCCTGCCCTGGCGATTGCAGTGGCAACTTCAGCGCCACTTCCAGTCGATCACGGCTCTGGCTGGCATCCGCCCTGCTGGAGACCTCATCGAGCAGCACCAGGAATTCATCGCCCCCGTAACGTGCGGCCAGCCCACCCTGCTCCAGATTGTCACTCAGGCGGCGTGCAAACTCGACCAGCACGCGATCGCCGATCTCGTGCCCCCAACGGTCATTGATGGCCTTGAAGCCGTTCAGATCGACAAAGAGCACGGCAAAGGGATGGCTGTCTCCACGCCGCCGATGTTCGATGATCCGGTCTTCGATGCGCCGCACCACGGCCTCGCGATTCGGAATGCCGGTCAGGCGATCTGTCAGCAGACGCTTCTGCATCGTGGCGATGGCTCTGGCCAACTCCCCGATTTCGTCTTTCCGGTATGAGGGCATGTTCAGATCCAGAACGCCGTCCCCCACGGACTTCGTCACACTGGCCAGGCGCCGCAGGTCTCTGGTGATGAGGCTGAGCACGATGAAGCCGATGACGGCAATCAGCACGCTGGCAAGCAATCCCAACAAAGCCGTGCGCCTGACATTGCGGTTGACCTCGAACATGAAGTCGCTTCTGGGTACGGCCACGGCGATGATCCAGTCCAGACCCGCGGCATCCTGCAGGCGGTAGTAGCCCGTCTGTACGATCTCGCCATCCGGTCCTTCAAAGGAACTGGTCAGGGGGCCTCTCGTGTTATCCGGGGTTACCGTCAGATCACGCACCGAACGGTAGGTGGCAGCAATCAAGGGGTCCGTACTCTGCATGACATTGAGCCGGGTGTTGTCATCACCGACGCCCTTGCGTATGTGAGGCCCCCGCGAGGTCGCGATCATGTTGCCATCGGGCTCGACAATGAAGGCAAAGCCATTGGGCGTCAATGGCAGCCCTTTGAGGAATTCGTTCAGGAGTTGCAGCGACAGATCCGTCGCCACGACACCTTCGAATTCGCCAGCTGCATTGTTGACCCGGCGTGCCCGCGTACTGACCAGCTGCAAGGTCTTGAAATCGATGTAGATCGCCGTCCAGGTCTGGTTTCTGGTTTCCTGCCCCGCCTTGTACCAGGGGCGGTCGCGAGGTTCGAAGATGCGCTGTTCCTTGACGGCCTGTCCCAATTCACCGTTGATGCGCGAGTACTGGTAAATGGAGCGCGGCGATTCACCATCGGATCGCAGCCGCAGTTCGGCTTCGGTCTCCGAGAAACGGTAGATGCCGAAGAACTGACCGTGACGATCACCGTAGTAGGCGTAATTGTTGGGGTCACGGTGAATCGAGGTGGCCAGCCAGAAACGCGTGCGCAGGACGTCTATCTCATCGGCAACGGATACCGGCGGCGGTACATCGGCCGGGAAGGCCGTTTCCAGTACGGCTTCCGAGCCGGCGACATGCTTGTCCACAGCCTGTGAGATACGACTGACGGTTTCGTTCAGTACATGATTGGACAGGGTATCGACGGCGTTCCGACCCGCCGAGTAGGACAGCAAGCCAATGACTGCGGCAGTGACGATGACCAGCACCACATAAGGCAGGGTAAGCATTTGCCGTAACGAGGCATCGGATATCCGTAACATAGTGGCCTGGACCTGCTGGACGAGTAACTGAGCTCCAAACAGCGTGGCACGCCAACGATGTTTACGCCAGTCCGGAGAGAGGCGCGAAATTCAGAAACATCAGAAAACGACACGGCTCCTTCAACTCGATTGTAGTCAAGATAACGAAAAGCGCCAGCCACATTCCTGCAACGGTGAAACCTGCCGTACGACCGGCATGAACAAGCCGACGTTCAGCCAGGGCAGTGCAGCGCCCGGAAGCCGGTCAGCTGTCTGCGTTGGCGGCCATTTCGCGTTCGATACGCTGACGAATGATGTCGTCCTCCACGCTGGACAACAGTCTGTCGCGCTTGTCTTCCCACCCGGCCCGATCCAGCAGCAGGATGAGCGGCTGCAGCGCACTGGCCTTGAAGAAGGGGTCGGTAATGCCACTGGCAGTTTTCATGCAGCTGTTGATGATGTGCTTGAACTGGCCGCGCTCGTAGTCGTCATCGAGTTGCTCGAGGTAGAACTCGGCATAGTGGCAGCGCGCCATGACCAGCTGCACACGCTTGGCCTCCTCGATATTCATCTCGGGTTCAACACCCGGCATGTCCAGCAGTTCGCCGTCCAGATCGGCAGCGTCACTGGCCACGGGGTTGACAGCCGTTCTGCTGCCGACGGCTGCCTGGGCTTTCAGAGCCGGGTTCGATGGCGCCGCAACGGGCACCTCGCTCTGCGCCTGCAGAACATGCTCGAACTTCTGATACTGCTTCAGTTTACTGGCCAGCCAGATAATGGCAAAAGCCTCGACAACCACGATGAAAATCAGTAAACCGTTACCCATAGCCCAATCCAGTATTAATCCATGACAAGCTGATGACGAGCTGCGTCAGCAGACCGCCACAGTGTACGTCCATTGCACGCGAATCGCATCCCTGCGATGATGCTTCATCGGAAAAATGCCCGGAGAAATGTGCACGCGAGTGCCTTGATCGGTTCTCACGTGCAGATTCATCGACTGATTGCCAGATCGACCGTCAGCCTTTCAGGCGTTCGTTCTGCGGGAACATGAAACGCAGGGACTCGGCGTCCATTTCCTTCTTGAATTCATGCTGCTGACTCAGTTCCAGCACCTGCTTGACGGCCGGGCGGGCATCGACAGCATCCAGCACGCGCTTGATGTCGGGGTACTGTTCCCAGGGGTTATCGTTACCCAGCACATAGGGCATCATGCGAACCCAACCCCAGAACGCCATGTCGACAATGCTGTAATCATCGCCGAGCATCCAGAGGTGTGTGGCCAGGTGACTGTCCAGCACGGCGTAATGGCGATGCGCCTCGAAGTCATACCGGTTCAGCGCATACTCCTTCGGCTCGGGGGCCGCATGCCGGAAGTGGACTGACTGGCCAGAGAACGGGCCCAGACCACTGGCGATGAACATCAGCCACGACAGCATCTTTCCGCGTGCCGCATGCTCTTCGACACCCGGGGTGAATTTGCCGGTCTTGTCGGCCAGGTACAGGAGAATGGCATTGCTGTCGAATACCGTGGCATCACCGTCCTGGATGACCGGTACCTTGGCATTCGGATTCAGCTTCACGAAATCATCACTGAACTGATCGCCCTTGCGGGTATCAACAGGGATGGCGTCGAAGCTCAGTCCGCTCTCGAACAGAAAGAGAGCAACCTTCAATGGATTTGGAGCAGGGCTGTAGTAGAACTTGATCATGGGCAAGCAATCTGGCCGGTTTGAGAAGTAGTCAGTGGACTGCGATCATACCGGATGGTTCCGGCAAGGCGATTGCAGTCGACGATATCCAATGGCCAGCCGCCCGGTACTCAGGCAGCTGACCACGTCTCACCCGGTATCACTTCTGCAGACGATTTCCGCGATAGTTCATGTCCATACCCGATTGCCCGGCAATGCGCTTGCGACCGGACTCCTTGGCAGAAGGTATCGGCAGGTCATTGACTGCCAGTACATTGATGGCATAGGCCGCGGCATCGGCCATCTCGTCCAGTCCCTGGTCACTGATGTTATCGATGGTGTCACAGGCCGCGTGATAACAGGCGTCATAGGCTTCACCTGCCACCCCACCGAAGATGCCGGCCTCCTCGTCAGTCTTCACACCTTCAGCACCGGTGAACAGACCGCCGGCCGGTATGCCGTACTGGATGAAGGGACCATAGTCGGAACGACCGTCGAAGGCTGTCGGTGCCGTGGCCAACCCCTGCTCCATGAAATAGTCGTTGAACAGCCATTCGATGAAAGCCGAGCCTTCCGGACCGGCACCGCCACCGGCTGATCCATCGCCGTCATACACAAAGCGCACATAGTTGGGTGAACCCACCATGTCGAAGTTCAGGTTGGCCACGATCTGCTCGAATTCCGGATCGGACACCGTATCCACGTAGTACTCGGAGCCGAGCAGGCCAGCCTCTTCAGCGCCCCACCAGGCGAAGCGAACACGGTTTCTGAAACCGCTCTCCTCGTCATCCAGATAGCCCAGAGCACTCATCTGCAAGGCCACTTCCAGTAGCACGGCAGACCCACTGCCATTGTCATTGATACCGGCACCCTCATCGACCGAATCCAGATGCGCACCGACGACGACTGTCTCATCCGGATTACCGATGGGTGTATCGGCCAGCACATTGGCGCTGACTCGCTCCTCGGTCAACGCATCCACGCTGACGCGCGCCGTGGACTCGGCGCCAGCCAGATCAGTACCGATAACATAGGACGTACCGATGACCGGGATGGACACACCCGGCCCTCCCAGTGTGGCCGTCAGCGCCGCCGTTCGACCTGGCTGACCTTCGTTGAAGATGATGACCGCACTGGCGCCGGCATCTTCCGCATTGGCAGCCTTCAGAAAGAAGGAGCAGGATCCACGCTGCAGCAGGGCGATATTGCCCGGGGTGAATTCGGCAAAATCCTCAGCCTCACAACCACTGTTCGAGGTATCGGCGTCGGACGCTGCCGGCACCACCAGGTCCACGGCTTCCACCGTAGCGGTGACATCGCCGGATCCGGAATAGGTCGCCTCGGCAAAGCCCTCTTCTTCGTCAAGGACATAACTTGTCGGGACGGGCGACACCTGTTCGAATTGCGCCGGTGAAATGTTCTCGAACACAAGATAGGGGAACAGCTGCACATCGACTCGGTACCCTGCCAGTGCCATGGCCTGCCCAACGTAGTAAATGGACTCGAAATACCCGGAAGAGGAGGCCTCTCGATTGCCACCATTGTCATCGGCTATCTGTTGAAAGACTTCCAGGTGCGACTTGACACCTTCCAGCGTCACAGCCTCGTTCAGTGCCGAGGTATCGACGCCGACACCGGCCAGAGCCGGTGCGCTGCACAGCATGGCCAGTGCAGAACCGCAAGAGAGGCGCCGGGCGGCGGCTACCGTGGGAGAAAAATCACGTATCGTCATCGTCACTCCGTCTGGGTGGGGGTTATTCGAACCTCATCCTAAACGTTTTGTGACGCACTTCAATATTACTCGGGAGACTA
Source organism: uncultured Granulosicoccus sp. (assembly GCA_947499955.1). Taxonomy (GTDB): domain Bacteria; phylum Pseudomonadota; class Gammaproteobacteria; order Granulosicoccales; family Granulosicoccaceae; genus Granulosicoccus. The sequence continues at coordinate 131,910 of CANMQI010000002.1, read as the reverse complement.
GATCCTCCGTCATCTGTGAATATCAATCATGTCTGAATGCTGACACTTCACGAATACTGCTCTTCAGTAGGTTATCGCCTGTGTTCAGACGCGGCGCAGTTCGGCAACGAGTCGCGCCAGCGCTTCATCCAGAACATCCACCGGCTGCGCATAGCACAGACGCAGAAAGCCTTCACCAACCTCACCGAAGGCAACGCCCGGGGCCAGACCCACGCGCGCCGTGTGCAACAGTGATCTGGCAAAGGCCAGACTGTCCTGCATGCCATCGACCGCGAAAAAACAATAAAAGGCACCTTCGGGCTGGATGAAGCGAACCGTCGGCACATCGCTCAAGGCACTCTCCACCCGGGCATAGCCTGCCTGCAGCCTCTCACCGAGCAGCGTGATCTCGGGTTCGCCATCCCTGATCATGCGCTCACCCGCCTGCTGGATGAAGCCTGCCGGGCCTGCGATATTGAATTCGCTCAGCATGGCGAAGGTCGATTCGAGTTCAGCCGGCGCGGTGATCCAGCCGAGCCGCCATCCCGTCATGGACCAGGCCTTGGAGAAACTGTTGACCGAGACAAGACGATCCTCGGCAGTTGCCAGTGCCAGCAATCCGGGAGCGACATCGCCATGGCGATACAGGCGAGCATAGACATCGTCCGCCACAATCCAGGTGCCAGTACGGCGACAGTGTTCCAGAAGGATCTTCTGATCATCTTCGGACATGACCCAGCCGGTCGGGTTGGAAGGCGAATTGATGATCACGGCCTTGACGGCAGGCGTGATGGCATCGATCAGTCTGTCCATGTCCAGCGACCAGTGATCATCTACCACTTCCAGTGCCAGCCGCGTCATGGATGCGCCGGCAATCTGGAAACATTCAGCCATATTGGGCCAGGCCGGGTCGATGCACACGACTTCATCACCCGGGTCGATCAAGGCCTGCGCTGTCAGCGCAAGACCCTGCATACCGGAGGCGGTGACAGTGATCCGTCGACGATCGAATGGCTGCCCGTAGCAGCGAGTCAGGTATTGGCACAAGGTGTCGCGAAGAGTGCTCTTGCCACTGTTGGGCTGGTAGAAATGGTCACCCTCTCGCAAGGCATCAACCGCCGCTTCCACGGCCAGCGTGCTGCTCGGCCAGGCACTTTCACCAAACCACAAGGGTGTGATGTCCGGCAGAGTCATGCCCAGCTCGGAGACCGCTCTGATCTGACTGGGTTTCAGCCTGGCGGCGCGCTCGCTACAGGAGGGTGTGTTTATCATGGGCGGTAGAATGCCCGTGTATACCAGCACTGGCAAGCGGAACCGTGCCGCCACTTACGCCTGCTTTCAGGTCATGTGTCAGCGCATAGGCCCTGCCACCTGTCAGGTCAGCAATCGGTACACCAGCAGCGCTACCGCGCCCAGCAACAGCAGGTGAATCAGTCCACCTACCGTGAACTTGACGACCACGGCGACCACCCACAACAATGCCAGTACGACAATCAACGTCCACAACATGTCACTCCTCCACCCTTTCACTTGTTGCCGCGAATGTTTGCATGGCAAGACTTACAAGATGCTGCATTGTAAATTGGCGCGTCTGCCGGCGAGCCGCCTTTGCACACTCCAGTTTGCCGTGGCGCCTGTCGTGCCTGCCAGTCTGGTGAACTGGCATTGTTACAACGTTCCCTGTGATGCTGCTACCTGACGGATACTGTTTTTGGCCGGTATATCGATACCGGCAGCTATCTCATCAGGAGGAACCGTCATGAACACACCATCCGAAAAGCCAGTCGAAGGCGATACCTATCACTGTCAGGAATGCGAGATGAGTATTCTGGTGACCACCAGTTGCAACTGTGACACCGACGAGGGTGCCTTTTTCAGTTGCTGTGGCAAGCAGTTGAAGAAGTCCACCAAAAACGAATGAGTCGATAACTCGTCATCAGGGTAGTGGCCACTCGGCCACCGGCAGATTGGACAGCGACAGCTGGGCGTAGTCATTGACCATGGCGCGCAATGCGCTTTTGCGCGATGCGCCCTTCTCGCGATACCGCTGGCAGCTGCCAGTCTGCCAACTTGCCCCGGTCTGCCGAGCTGCAACTCGCTGTTCGATACAAGCCAGATAGCGACGTCGATCATCATCGGCCACACCGCTGGCACTAAGGCCCTCTTCAGCGGTAGGCAGTAGTTGCTTGACGATATCGACCAGAGGATAGGAGTCGAGTCGCTTCGTGGTTCGCGAAGGCCACAACAGCGTGGCATCCATCCCGTTGCGCGCCGCCTCGTTCAGATTTCTCTCGAGAGAGGCGTAAGGGATGGCGTGAAGCAGGTTTTCGATATTACCCACCAGCCCTTCCGCCAATCCCAGTGCAAATGCGGCGTTGGCCAGCATATCGACGGGGCTCGGGCCGGCAGGCAGCGCGCGCAGCTCGATACGCACATGCCCCTTGTCGTGAGCGTCATACACAGCGCGGTTCCACGGCCAGGTGGTCCCCATCTGCAACCCCAGCTCTTCAAACGCTGGCACGCCGCCTTTCGTCAGTACCTCGAGGGGTTTCTCGTCGGAACACACCGGCAATAGCGGCTCGAACAGATGCACCGACTCTGCAAACAGCTCCAGTACGCTACGCCGCAGCCAACCGTGCCCGAAATTCACGCGAGCCGGCAGATCAAGTTCACGCCGTTTACGATTGCGCCCATCAATCGACTGTCGGAAAAGCTCTATCCGGGTTTCCTGCCAGATCTCACGACCAAGCACATAAGGGGAATTGACAGCCAGACCCAGCACCAGCGGTGTGACCAGCTGAATGGCGTTGTAGAGATCGACAAAGCTGTCGGGGTGAGCTCGGTAATGCACCTGCAGTGAGGTGTTGGCCCCTTCCGGCGTCACGCTGTCGGTGCCGAATGAGACACGCTCACGGCCGCGCAGTCGAATGCGAAACTTCTCGCCTCTGCGCTTACGGAGCTCCTTGCTCAACGCCTGGTAGCGTTTGTCCGGTGTCATCATGTCGAGCGTCAGATCACGGGGCCTGAGCGTTGGCAGAATTCCGATGGGGATGACACGCGCTCCCTGTCCCTCGGCCAGCGTATTGAGCGTAGCAAGCATCTCGAGCATCTCGTCTTCGATGCGCTTCAGCGAATTGCCCTTCATGGGACCGGGCGTCAGATTGGCTTCCAGATTGTATCGATTGATCTCCAGCGTAAGCCGCTCGTCGTCGGCCAGTTCGACCAGGCGCTTGCTGATGGGTAGCGCCTTGCCGGATTCATCGATGACATAAAGTTCCAGTTCAGCGCCGATCGAGGACTCACCCTCGCCAAAATCCGGCACGGCGAGCATCTGCTCCAACGCGTGCAGACTCTCGTCCAACCGGGTATTGAAGCGACGAATCTCTTTCTGTGTAAAACGGGTACGGCCAATACTCTTGCCCATGGAAGTCTGCTCGGAGGTATCGGACTGACATGCATCCAGGCTCTATCGTCTCACAACCGGACCGTACTGCCGCTACGGAGTACCATCGGGGCCGGGCTCCAATCGCCTGGAGGCCAGCGTCTCGACAGCGTCACCCCCTACATCGATTTACGCCCGCTGTTGCCCTGCTGCAGAATACTGGCGAGCTTCTCCGGTCGGTTCTTGGCGATCTTGACATAGGCGTCCAGCGTCACATCCCAGTGGGCACCACCATGCTCTCGCAATCGAGCCAGAGCCACGAGCAGCAACTTCGCTGCGGCACGCACCTCCTTGTCCTCTCCCCCTTCGTAATGCCTGCACAGATCAAGGAACAGCGCATCCACTCGTTCGGTCGGACTCAATCTCCTGGCGGTACAGACTCCCATTTCAATTCCCCGGTAATGAACTGCGGCGCAAGTAGCGCTCATTGACATGATGCTGAATGAACTCGGCCAGCTCGCCATGCAGCGAACGCAACCAGAATTTCGGTTCCAGCAGACTGCGGCGGCGTGATCTGACAACCTCGGTCATCTGGAACCAGGTAGGAGCCAGCTGATGATCGATGACCAGAGGTGCCTGATTGGCCCTGGCCAGAACATAGTTGGCCAATATGACGCCCGTACGATGGTTGCCTTCGAGAAACAATTGCGGCGGCCCGACGGTCTGCAGATAGACGCCTGCCGCCAGTCGCCATACTGCCTGCTCGCGGTTCCTCGAATACCAGTCGACCAGCCCCCCGATCCCTGAACCCGCAACGCCGTAGAAATGCTTCTCACTGGCCATGAGGGCCTTATGATAATCGGGATTGAGGGTGTTTCCCTCTCCGAATAACACACGGTGGTTAACCGCCAGTACGTGGCGTGACTGGCCCATGGACAACAGAGGCAAGTCTTCCGCAAGATAGTGATCGATCATGCTGTACGCCTGCACAAGCTGCTCGACACAATCCCGGTTCAGTGCCGGGTGATGGTTGTCAAGCCGCAGATTGACATGGTGCATATGGTCTCGAAGTTCGTGCAGGGCATCGGCAATGGCGCACAGATCAAAGCGCTTGCCAGTCAAACAGCTTGATGTGACCACCATTGCAGTATCCGGCTCCCTGCCCATGAATGCCTGACTCCAGAACGGAACTGACGCGTATCAATCAACCCCTTGAAAAACAGATCAGCTGAACTCCCCGGCGACGTACTGACGGGTCAGCTGCTCGCGAGGATGGTTGAAGATCTGATCCGTATCGCCCATTTCCACCAGATAGCCGGTTCTTCCGCCCGCTGACATATCGACACCGAAAAAAGCGGTCTTGTCGGCAACCCGCGTTGCCTGCTGCATGTTGTGTGTCACCAGTGCCACAGCGAAATTCTCCTTGAGCTCCAGCATCAGCTCTTCCACCTGCCGCGTGGCAATGGGGTCCAGTGCCGAACAGGGCTCATCCATCAACAAGACTTCCGGCTCGGTGGCAATCGCCCGTGCAATGCACAGACGCTGCTGCTGACCACCCGAGAGCGACAAGCCACTGTTCTTCAGCTTACCCTTGACCTCGTCCCACAAGGCAGCACCCCGCAGCGCCTTCTCGACCTTCTCGTGTGTGTCTCCCTTGAAGCGATTGAGCTTCAGCCCGAAGGCGACATTGTCGAAGATGCTCATGGAGAACGGATTGGGCTGCTGAAAGACCATGCCGATGTAGCGACGCACGACCACGGGATCGACATCCCGCGCATAGATATCCTTGCCATGATAAGTGACCTGACCGTCGAAGCGGAAGACATCGATCAGGTCGTTCATGCGGTTCAGGCTTCGCAGCACGGTACTCTTGCCGCAACCCGAGGGTCCGATGAAGCCGGTGATCTGCTTGCGGGCAATGGGCACGTTGCTGTCGCGGACCGCGAGAAAATCCCCGTAGTGAATCTTGCGGACCTTGCAGTCCAGCACGACATCATCAATGGCTGTCTTTTTCACAGGAGCGGCTTCTTGAATAGTGACCCGATTGGGTGTCATGGTTGCATTCATAGTGAAATCTTCCGTCGTATCCGTTCCATCAGACCTTCGGCTGACCAATCAGCCGGGCGAGGATATTGATGATCAGAACCATGAACACCAGAACCAGTGACGCCGCCCAGGCAAGCGAGATCTGGTTATCGAATGGCATGGCTGAAAAGTTGTAGATCAGGATGGACAAGGATGCCGTTGGCTCGACCATCTCGCTGACGTAATAGTTGCTGAACAAGGCTGTAAACAGCAGCGGTGCCGATTCACCGGCCGCACCGGCCACCGCCAGCATCACGCCGGTCAGGATACCCGGCAGACCGGTGGGCAATACCACACTCCAGATGACCTGGCTACGTGTACAGCCCATACCGAACGCGGCGTCCTTCATGCGCTGTGGCACCTCCTTCATGGCCTCTTCTGCCGTCAGCACCACCGTCGGCAGCATCAGCATGCCCAGCGCCACACCACCGGCAATGGCCGAGTAGCTACCCATCCACAATACAACTGCGGCATAGGCAAACACCCCTGCCAGTATGGAGGGCAGTCCCGTGAGCACCTTGGCCAGAAAGCGTGACACCCGGGCCACCCGCGTGTGGGCACCGAGAATAGACAGGTAGATGGCAGCAACAATGCCCAGTGGTACCGCAATAGCCGAGGCAATCCCGACCATCAGCAAGGTACCGACAATGGCATTGCCAAAACCGCCGCCCTGCTCGAAGCCTGCAGGTGGCAATGCGGTCAGGGCTTCCAGGTCGATACGTGCCCCACCCTCGACGACCAGCATGTAGAGCACCGAGAACAGGGGAACCGCAGCCAACAGTGCAGCGGCCCAGGTCAGTGTCGTCAACAGGCCGCTCTTGAGCGCCCGGGACTCGAAGGTCTGTCGTTCGAGTCTGGGAATGGCCCGCACCGCTGCCGCCATGGCGGCGTCATCATCGACCATACTGGCTACCGGTATCATCGTTTTCCCTCGAATTTTCTGACGGTGTATTGCTGGATGGCCAGGCCACCCACATTCACCAGGAAGGTAATTGCAAGCAGCACCAGAGCGGCATACATCAGTGCCTGTACTTCAATCTGGCCAGCTTCAGGAAAGCTGGAGGCCAGCAGAGAGGCCAGCGTGTTGGCTGGTGCGAACAGTGACAGATTGATCTGGTTGCTGTTACCAATCAGCATGGCCAGCGCCATGGTCTCGCCCAGCGCACGGCCGAAACCCAGAACCAGTGCCGCCAGGATGCCGGAGGAGGCAGTGGGCAGCATGACCTTGAGAATTGCCTCCCAGCGTGTGGTGCCCATACCGTAGGCCGCCTCCTTGACCTTGTAGGGGATGCGTCGCATGGCATCCACTGAGATGGCGGCAACCGTGGGCAGAATCATGATGGCCAGCACCAGCGCTGCGGGCGCCAGACCCGGGCCTGCCAGATCCGTTGAGAACATCGGGAACCAGCCAAGCCAGGCATTGAGGAATTCAGAGATGGGGCGCAGCATCGGAATGACTACATAGATGCCCCACAGCCCATAGACAACTGACGGGATGGCCGCCAGCATCTCGACAATGGTGCGGAAAATTGCGGCCAGACGCGGACTGATGAATTCCTGCGTCAGGAATATCGCGATGGCCACACCAAAGCTGCCACCAATGAGCAGCGCCAGAAACGAGCTGTACAACGTGCCCCAGATTTCCGGTAGTACGCCGAAGGTCTCGCGTGAGACATCCCAGGTGGTACCGAAAATGAAACCCAGACCATGCTGCCTGATGGCAGGAACGGCCTGCGCCCCGATCTTGAACAGCAGACAGGCTGTCAGTACGATGATCAAGGAGGCACAGATCCAGGCGATTCCTCGAAAGACGGTATCAGTCGTCAGCTCACGCGAGCTGGGAGGTGCGCTGACGCTGTCAGCGGATCGGCTGATGTTGAATTGATGTCGGGCCATGACGGCTCCTGTCAGAAAGGGAGGAAAAGCAGGCGCATCCAGCGCCGGGTCGTCATTCGGTCTTGCCTCTGAAACGGCAGCGGGCTGTGCATCGATAGCGACACACAGCCCGCATCCCGTCAGCAGGTCTGCTTACTGAATGAATGTTGCAGCGTTGCGGACCCGCTCGATCACGCTCTCGGGCAACGGGATATAGCCCAGCTCGTCGGAGCTCTTCTGGCCTTCAGTAATGGCATATTCGACAAAATCCCGAATGACCGCAGCCTTCTCGTCATCCTGTTCCTTGTAGGCCAGCAACCAGGTGAAACTGGCAATCGGATAAGCCTGCTCACCCGCAGGATCGTAGATCCAGGAAATCAGATCGGGCACCTCACTCTCGGGCAGGGTAGCGTCTGAGAACTCAGCGCTGGCAAGCGCTGCGGCACCGGATTCGGCACCGGCTGCAATGTAGTTGCCAGCGGCGTTCTCAAGCCGCGCCGTCGTGGCACCGGTGAGCTTGGCATAGCCATACTCGATGTAACCGATGGCGCCCGGCGTCTGCTTGATGGTGGCCGTGATGCCATCATTCTTGGGCGCCTTGATGAACGACTGAGTCTGTGGCCATTGTGGCGACTTGCCCTGACCGATCGTGGACTTGAAGTCGTCGCTGACTTCACTCAGATGACCGGTGAATACATGCGTGGTACCGGAAGAATCGGAGCGAACGACAACCGTGATCTGTTCATCAGGCAGTTCTGCATCCGGGTTGGCAGCGACGATGGCCTCATCGTTCCATTGCGTGATTTCACCGGTGAAAATCTGTGGATAGACATCACGTGGCAGGTTCAGCTCATCAACACCATCGAGATTGTAGGCCAGTACGACTTCACCGGCAGTCAGTGGCAGTAGTACAACACCCTTGTCCACCTTGCTCATCTCTTCGGCGTTCATGGCCGCATCGCTGGCTGCGAAGTCAACAGTACCGTTGACCAGATCCTGGATGCCGGCGCCGGATCCCTTGGCCTGGTAGTCGACACGAACGCCGTCACTGGCCTTGCTGAAATCCTTGAACCATTTGGAGTAGATGGGAAAGGGGAAGCTTGCACCGGAACCGATCAGCTTGGTATCGGCCGTGGCAACAGAACTGCCTATGACAAGTGACGCGCCGACTGTGGCAAGCGCGAATTTTCGGAAGATTGAGCTGGACATGGAATACCGATGCACCGTGTTGAACTTGAATGAAGAACGTGAATTCAGGTTCGCAGCATAGCGGTTGAATGTGACAGCTGAATGTCAGTGCAGTCGTGCAGTCGTGCAGTCGTGCAGTCGTGCAGTCGTGCAGTCGTGCAGTCGTGCAGTCGTGCAGTCGTGCAGTACCAGCCTAGCGTTGCCAGATACGTTGCAGGGCTTCGTGATATCGCCTGCCGGTTTCGCGGCTGGCAGTCGCGCCGAAGTGCACACAGGAGCTCGACCCGCAGGGATAGGCCGGTGGAACGAGGTCATCATTGTTGACCCAGTCTGCGTAGGGAAGCAAGGAGGCAATAGTCCTGTGTACCGCATCTACCTGAGATTTGGTGGATGCCCACAGAGAATAGTCACCGCGCTCATCCTTGCCTCGGGACTGCGTTGCGGCAATGAACGGGATGGGCGCCTGTGAGCCTCTGGCGGCTTCTCCGCGAATATCCTGCGGCGCTTCGCGTCGAATGCGCTCGACCATCAGCTTCAGGTTCTGCGCATAGGCATCCGCGCAAGCCTGATCGTTCGAATCCGCTCCGCCCTGATGCCACAGTATGCCGCGCAATACACCGCCGGTTTCCCGCAAGGTAATGCGCAAGCGGGTCAAGGCCCGTTCCAGCAAGCCTGTCCCTCCCAGCGAGGCATTGTCGCTCTCTGTTGCATTCCAGGCCAGCTCGTTTCCGGCCACCCGACAAAAACCACTGGCACCCCAGGCGGCAGGCACCAGATAGATTCGCTGCGTGGTATCGCTCAGCACCGCCTTGGCGAAGGAGAGCCCGGGGCCGATCGTTGTCCCCCCCTTGACCGGGACAACCGGGTTGCGTGGGTCGTGCAAGGGGTCTTCAGCTTCGATGAAATGAGGCTCGATGAGCGTACTGGACTCACTCTGGAAATCTGCCAGCCCACCGAAGATCTGTGTGTTGTTGGGTGCCACATTCAACTGCCAGATGCGCCCATTGCGCTCATCCAGCCCTCCTGGCGAGACGTCCTTGGCACCGGTCTGGCTGGAACCCACCATGTTGCTCTGCCCAATCAACAGATAGACATCCGGAGCTGTCACCGGTTTGACATCAACGATGAGTTCCGCGATACGCACCTCATCACCGCTGCTTGCCGTGATAGTGAAGCGCCGCTCCTGTGGTCTGATCGGACGCATGCCTACCGGCAAACGCAAGCTGAGTTCGGCACGCAGCTCGTCGCCTTGCAGGTTGTCCCGGTCCAGTTCCAGCACGATATCTGCCGCATCGGCCGGGCTCTGTCCCTGAACCACCAGAGCGACAGCTTCACTGCCCTTGGGCGCCACATTGATGCTGACACGACTACCCGAGTCACTGCCTTCGTCGAGCGTCACTCTCGAGTGCTCTACGGCTAGCTCGAAGTCGTAGACCGGCGGTGGCACGTCGATCTCGGCGTTGATCCGGATGCTGGCTGGAATACTGGCAAGGCCATTCTGATCCAGCGTAGCCACCGACATGCTGTGCTCGCGACCCGCTTGCAGGGATTCGGTGAAGAAGCTCATGGAGTTTACTCGACCCAGCTCACTGCCGTTCAGACTGACCACATAGCGCAGCGCATCGCCGGACACACCGTCGGGCTTGTCCCAGAACAGCTCCGCAGCGGTATCCGAGTAACGGCTCGCGCGCAGATTCTGTGGCGATGGCGGCAGGACCTGTGGAATCTCGTCCTCGGCAGGCAGTTCAGGCTGATTGACGTCCGGTGATTCCACATCCGGTACAGGTGGCGCCGGATCACCAGCATCGTCCTCGCCTCCGCCACCAGTATCGCCCTCCCCGCCATTATCGGAATCATCAACCGGCACGCCGTCATCGCCAGCGCCCGGCTGCTCTGTCGGGTCATCTTCGGGCTGTACCGTCACCCCGGAACTGCCCCCGCAAGCGCTCGCCAGCAACAGCACCGAAAGAAGAACAGGGAGTAGGGTGTTGATCATGTGGTTGACAATGCGTGAATACGAAAAGAGGCATATGGCCGATAATTGGCATCCCTGTTCGCAGCGTTCACATCATCCGCGAGTCCATCCGATAGCGCACCAGTTTATCAAAGTGGCCTCTATCCGGGTGGGTGGTTTTCCTGCGCAGTCTGCGGCAAGCAAAACCGAACAGGATCAAGTACGTGCGCGATACGTTTCCTTGACTGTCGTGGCTTGTAGTGAAACCATCGTGATGCTCCATGACTGCGAATACGACACATGTCCTCCAGACCGACCCTCATCCTCGACGTGCACTGGCGCAAGATCGACGAACTGTTTTCAGCCGATGATCTCGGTCTGCTGGAGCAACTGTTCGACGTTGTGTGGGCGAAGGATGAGCCCATTCCGCAAGCGGTACTCGAAGCAGCCCTGCCACGAGCCTCAGTACTGGTTGCCGCCTCGCCACACGTCGACGCCAATACACTGGCACAGGCGCCTGCTCTGCATACTGTCATCGAAGTGTCGGGAGCCTTTCCGGATACGATCGACTATGCGCTTTGCGAACAACGCGGTGTCCAGGTACTGAGCTGCGCTCCAGGGTTTCGCGAATCCGTCGCCGAGATGGCTCTCGCGATGACGCTGGCCGGCGCTCGCGGCCTGGTCAAGGAGCACGAGAATTTTCGTGATGGCTCCGAAAACTGGCTCAACGACAATACCGAAACCGACTTTACCGTTTTCAACGCAACGGTAGGCTTCATCGGGTATGGCTCGATCGCACGAGCCACCCGGGATGTCTTGCGCCCTTTCAACGTCAAGGTCAAGGCCTTTGATCCGTGGCTGGACGCAAGCGCAGCAGAGCGTGAGGGAATCGAACTGGTAGACTTCGAGACACTCATGAGCGATTGCCGGGTGGTGTATGTCACGGCAGCCCCTACCCGCTCCAACCATGAGATGGTGGACAGGCAGGCCATAGCAAGAATGGCCAGGGCCTCCCTGCTTGTCGTCATCAGCCGGGCACACCTGATCGACTTCGAAGCAGTTGTCGATGCCGCCGCTGCCGGACGAATCCGTCTGGCCATCGACGTCTTTCCGGATGAGCCTCTGGATGCCGCTCACCGCCTCAGAGCCCTGCCCGATGTCATCCTGTCGCCCCACCGAGCAGCCGCTGTCGGCGGTGGTCGGCAGCTCATCGGCAAGATGCTTGTCAGTGACTTGCAGAACCAGCTGCAGGGCAAGACAGAGCGGCAGCTGCAAATCGCGCAGCTGCAACATGTCGAAGAGCTTTCCAGTGTCGATGACGCTCACAAGGTTGCCGTGATCGCCCGGAAAAGGGACTGAGATTACAGTGACCAGGATTGCCGTATTCGACGATTGCCATGAGTCGCTGATTGATGCTCTTCGACCACTGGGCGATATCTGCCGCATCGCCAGTCGCGATCATCTGCACCCGACACTGCACGATGTCCTGATCGTCGACTGGCGCCGGAAGGATCTGGCCAGCGCGACCGCTTCGATGCCGTTCACCCGCAATGTGCCGGTCATGCTGATCGTCAATCCGCAGCAGAGCGTTCCCGAAGAGCTGACCAGCAAGCATGTCACCGATCTGATCACACCGGATGAAATCGGCACCACGGCACTGAGCTGGCGGCTTGCACAGACCATCAAGCGTTTCCAGTCACCGCTGAGCATCAACACACCTAACTCACCGGAAATACAACTACTGCACCAGGTCGTCGATCTTCTGAACGACTGGGTAGTCATCAAGGACCGGGAACACCGTTATCTGGAAGTCAGCGAGTCGTTTGCGCAAACGGTTGGCATGTCCAAGGACAAGATCATCGGCAAGAATGACCTGGAAGTCGGCATCGATCGGGAAGTGGTCATGGGCAATCCACGAACCGGCTGGAGCGGCACCTGGTATCAGGACGATCATGCTGTTCGAACCGGAGAATCCACCACCAATGAAGAACTGGACTGGCGTGCATTTGCCGTCAATCGTCGCTACAAACGCATCGCGCGGCGACCCCTGCGCAACGCTCAGGGCAATATCTATGCTCTGCTGATAGTCACAACCGACATTACAGACCGGGTTCTGGCCGAACGCAACCTGCAGGCTCGCAACCTGATGCTGCGTCAGGTCACTCAGGAGAAGCTCAATGCCGATAAACATCGACAAGTTGCAGAGCAGGCAATACGAGCCAAGAACAAGTTCCTGGTCTCCGCCAGTCATGACCTGAGGCAGCCCCTGCATGCACTGGGTCTGTTTCTCGCGGTCCTCGAAGGGCGCCTGACCGACAGCGACAACCGGGATGTCCTGCAGAAGATCCGTCATTCCAGCGAATCCCTGAACGCGCTGTTCAACAGCCTGCTGGATATCTCCAGACTGGATGCCGGCGTCGTGGAGGTTTCCCTGAAGAGCTTCTCCATACGCAATCTGCTGATCAGTATTCATGATGAATTCGCGCAGATGGGCAAGAGCAAATCGATTCCCGTCTCAGTGGAACTTACCGACTCGATCATCCATACCGACCCGGTGCTGTTTGCACGGATACTCAGAAACCTGCTGCAGAATGCCATCAACCACACGTCGTCAGGCAGTGTCATCGTGCGCAGCCAGGAGATCGGGGACAAACTGCAGATCGACGTGATCGACACCGGTTCAGGCATCCCTGAGCAGCATCATGAAGAGATATTCTCCGAGTATTTCCAGCTGGAGAATGACCAGAAAAAGACCTCGCGCGGGCTCGGCCTGGGTCTGGCCATTGTGCGCAAAATGGCTCAATTGCTGCAGATCGAGATTTCCCTGCAGTCCGTGCCGAACGAAGGCAGCACCTTTACCCTTACGGTGCCGCGAGGTAATGCGGACAATCTGGACAGTAGCACTACGTCCTCACGCTTCTTCAAGCTGGCGGGCATGAAGATCCTGTTCATCGACGATGAACCGGACATCCGTGAGGGCCAGCAAATGATCCTGGAGGCATTTGAATGCCAGACTCTGGCGGCAGAGTCCGCCAGCCAGGCGCTAAGCCTGCTGCAGCAAAAGGGCATGAGACCGGACATCCTGGTTGTCGACTATCAACTCAAGAACGAGCTTACCGGAACCGCTGCCATCAACGCGGTAAGAACACATTTCCAGCGAATGATCCCGGCGATCATCGTCACCGGCGATACATCCAAGAAGCGGCTGCGCGAAGCGCAGCAAAGTGGCTGTCGTCTGTTGCACAAACCGGTCGATGCCAAGGACCTTGTCAAGACCATTGCATCGGTGTTGGAACAGGACCTGGAAGGTAGCTGAGGCGTCTGCGCAGTCACGCAGTCACGCAATCACGCAATCACGCAATCACGCAATCACGCAATCACGGATCATCATGCCGGACGCTATCTGTCCTCCTTGCCCGGCGACGTATCCTGATCATCTGAAGCGCTGCCTTGCGCCGAAGAGTGGGTATCAGCAGAGGCGACGGACAAGCGTGACAGCTGCTGCCTGAGCTCCTCGTTCTGATGCTGTCGGTCCAGCAGTGTCTGTTTCAACGCCGTGACCTCTTCCGACGGCTGGGGCGAACTGTCTGCGTTATCCAGTGCCTGTTGCTGCGCCTGCACTCGAACCTGCAACTCGGCAATACGCGTTCTTGCGTTGGCCCTGTCTTCACACACTGACTCCAGCTCACCGCGTATGCGTCGCAGCTCCAGCGAGTTCTGCCTTGCATGCTCGGCCTGTTTCTCGACACCTCTGAGTTCACGAGCCAGTTGTTCCTTGCTGATCTTATTCTTGCGCCGAGTCACGTCCGTCACGCTCGATGTCGAACTGCGTGAATGAGGGCTGTTCAACGGCATCGGCTGCCCGGCAACCGACGGTGTCGAGACGATACGCAAACCGTTCAGTTCACGCTCCTTGCTGTCGATCTGCTCGTGGGCTTCGGCAAGTTGCTGTTCGAGCATGGCAGATCGCTGTGCTCGGGTACGATAATGCGCAAGCGCCGCATCACTTCTGGCACAGGCCTGCTGCAGCATTTCCATTTCACGCCCCTTGTCGAACAACTTCTTCTTGAGCTTCTCCACCTCTTCCATCGCGTGGCGATTACGCGCCAGTATTCGATCACGTTGCTGCAACAACTCGGTCAATCGATCCACCTCGGACTGCATACAGCCAGAGTTCGATTGAGATGTCGTGTCAGCAACAGGCGCCGGTGCAGCCTGCAGACCACTCGGCGCGCCTACTAGTGACGGAGAATTATCGGCCGCCTCCGTCGTGTCTCTGCTCATGGAATCTGTGCAGGGCATCGACTCGGGCGCTTGCGCCTCTCTATCCACCTTGGCCTGAAGCCACTTGCCGGACAGCGTGCGGTCCGAGAAGCGTCGGTGTGGATGGGAGCTCGATGTCGAATCACTGCCGGATGGCGAGTTCAGCATGAAACGACTGCGTACAAGCCAGTAAACCACCAGCAAGGCAATGACGACGAGCAGTATGCGTGGATCCATGAATCACTCCAGGGTCTGTTGACTTCCCGAAAAAGACAACAATGCTCCAGCCCAGGCCGTCTTACCGGCGCATGGCAGCGGCACGTTTCAATCCGGGCATCATGTGAATTCTGATTTTCACGCTACTGCATGTACAAGGACGCGACAAGTAACCACGTAACCTGTGAGATTGACGCGGAGTTGTCGGTCTTACCCCGTAACGCACGGCGCTACCGTCACACGAAAACATTCTGACCCTTGTTATTCAGGCTCTCTCCTCAAGACAGTCCTGCCAACACGGTGCGATCAGCGCAAACGCTCAGCCGACAAGTAACCTCTTACCGTGTGTTAGTTACGCAATACCTGCAAGCCTGGAGACGTGGCGAAATTCTCTTCAGACTGAAACTCACTGAGCATCCACCAGTCCATAGGCAGAATCCTGCAGGGCGGCGACGACATGATCGGCAACCACGCGAATGCGGCGTGACCGACTCAGGTCGGTATGTACCGCGAGCCATATTGCCTGATTGAAGTCCATCGACACCGGTAATCGCTCAAGCCCGGAATTTCTGGCCAGAAAATCCGGTAGAACTGCAAGGCCAATACCGGCGATCGCGGCCTGCAGCTGGGCGGACAGAGTTGTAGTACGCAGTATCAGCGCACGCCCTTGCAGATGCGTATCCAGCCATTGAGCGGCTGGCAGATGGGCAAAGTCCTCTGCCCAACCGATGAACCGATCCTGGCCGAAGTCGCAGGCATCATCCGTGTGTACGCGTGAACTCACATAGGATTTACTGCCATACAGTCCGTATTCCAGAGCACCGATTCTGCGAATTTTCAGATTACCTCGCGTCGGTCGTGTCATGCGCACGGCCAGATCAGCTTCCTGGCCATGCAGATTCACGGTGGAAATATCTGTCACGACATCGATTGTCAGGTCCGGATAGTTCGCCAGCAGGGACGCCAGCGCCGGTATGATGATGCTGTTGGCCAGGTTCTCGGCCGTTGCCAGTCGCACATGCCCACTGACTTCATTGGACGGGGCTCGTTGTTGGCGAAAGCCGAGCATCGCCTGTTCCAGTTGTTCAGCTCGAGGCAACAGATCCTCGCCTTCACGGGTCAGGCGATAACCCGACTGATGACGCAGAAACAGAGTGACGCCCAGGGCCTTCTCCAGTCGCTCGATTCGCCTGGACACGGTTGCCACACCGACACCGAGCTCCTTCGCTGTCGCACTGAGAGTTCCCTGCCTGGAGACGGCCAGAAATACAGGTGCATCATCCCAGTGCAATTGTTCGATGCCGGAGCTTTCCATTTATGCAATACGGCTTTCTGCTGACAGGGGTCGTACTATCGCAACCGGAAAGCCATACTGCAACTCTTCAGGTACTCAGAGGAACAGACATGCAAAGACGTCAACTCGGCAAGATGGCTGTATCGGCCATGGGGCTTGGCTGCATGGGCATGAGTGAATTCTATGGCCCGCATGACGATGCCGAATCCCTGAAAGTGCTGCATCGGGCAGCTGAACTGGGAGTCAGCTTTCTGGATACGGCCGACATGTACGGTCCGCATCACAACGAAGAGCTGCTCGCTCGCTTCCTGCAGCAATGCTCAAGCCCGATGCAGATTGCCACTAAATTCGGAATCGTACGCAAACCTGGCGAGTACGCCCGCACCATCGACAACAGCCCTGCCTACGCCCGTGCCGCCTGTGAGGCATCACTGAGCAGACTGGGTGTCGATTGCATCGATCTGTATTACGTTCACAGAGTCAATCGCCAGCAGCCCATCGAAGAGCTGATGCAGGCGCTTGCCGCGCTGGTAGCCGCAGGCAAGATCAGACATATCGGCTTGTGCGAAGTCAATGCTGACACATTGCGGCGCGCCCATGCCGTGCACCCAGTCACCGCCGTGCAAACCGAATACTCCCTGTGGACGAGGGATGTCGAGCAGGAAATTCTGCCCACCTGCCGGGAACTGGACATCGGCTTTGTTCCCTACTCTCCTCTGGGGCGCGGATTTCTCACCGGTTCTTTCAGTGCGTCGACCGACTTTGCCGAGGGTGATTTCAGAGCCAGTCTGCCACGCTTTGAAAAGGACAATGCCCGCCACAACCTGGTGTTGGTCGAGCGTGTGCAGGCACTGGCGGCGAAGGTCGGCTGCACCGCCGCGCAAGTTTCACTGGCGTGGCTGCTTTCCAAGGGCGACAACATCGTACCCATTCCGGGAACCCGCCGTCTGCACTACCTGGAGCAGAATGCAGCGGCTGTGGATATCTCGCTGAGCGTCGCAGAACTGACTGAACTCGAAAGTGCCGTTGCCGAACTGGCGGTGGCCGGTGAGCGCTATACGGCAGAAGGCATGAAGGGGCTGAATGCATGAACACCCGCCAGTGGAACCGACTGGCCGCAGTCTGAAGCCCCGGCAAACAGTGGGTCGCCTTGTCGGATGCACGGACGGGCGGACGCAAGCAGACTCAGAGTATCACCTTGTTTTCCGCCCGACCTGCTCGCCCTGCTCTGATTCGGCTTGCGTTTCCAGTTGCTCCAGGGCCTGCTTCAGAATCTGCAACTCCGCACTGAGCTGATGAACAGAATCCATCATCAGACTGGCGGCTATCCGCATGCGTTCTTCCGGACTGCGGTTCTGTACGGCCAGGTCGAAGGTATCCAGTGTCTGACGTCCGATCCGGGCGCTCTCCGGCGTCTGTCGCAAAAGCTCGATCATGAGCGTTGCCTGACGCCGTGCTTCGAATTCTTCGCGGTTCTCCAGGTAGAGACCCGCCCAGTCATCGAAATCGAAATCATCGGCTGAATTCTGTTGCATCGGGCTGCCCCATGGCATGACGAGTATGTCAGTGCTCCATTCTGCACATTGTCATCTCCGGCATTGTGCTCTGGCCCACAGTAGCGGCCGCCGCCACAGTCAGCTGTCCCGCGCGCCGCTGCATTCGTGACCCACAAGCGCTCCCTTCATTGTCCCTGTCGAGCATTTCTCACAATCCAGCTCCTGTCGCTAGTATGTTAAATTTTCATGAGAAAAATTCTTCACGTAATCCAGACATCATTAAAGTGAAAACGAACAGAAATAGCGGACAACTGCGTCGTCAACCATCATGCCTCCGCGGAGCTGCGCTACTCCTGTTGTGTACAACGACCTCGAGTATGGCCCTGGCTCAGGAAAATGCTGCCAGTCCCGCCCCCACTTCCAGTCCCGCCCCACCTTCCGAGCCCGCCACCATGACGACGCAACTGCATGCAGCCGGCAGCCTGAAAGTGGCATTGACCGACGTCATCGAATCCTGGTCGGTCTTGTCCGGCAAGAGCGTCTCGGCTGAATTTGCACCCTCCGGATTGCTGCGGGAGCGAATAGAGGCCGGCGAACCCGCTCAGGTGTTCGCATCAGCCAACATGCGCCACCCTGAAACCCTGCGCAAGGCAGGCCATAGCGAATCCGTGGTGATGTTTGCCCGTAATCAGCTGTGCGCCCTGACCGCTCCCGGGCTGGCCATTCAGAGTGAACAGCTACTACCTGCCCTGTTGGACGACAAGTACAGAGTCGGCACATCCACCCCAGGTGCAGACCCATCCGGGGACTACGCTTTCGCGCTGTTTGCCAAGGCCGAGCACTTGCAGGCCGGCGCCCGACAACGTCTTGAATCCAGGTCTCTGCAGCTCACTGGTGGCCCCGACAGCAGACCCGCTCCCGAAGGCCGCAACACCTATGCCTGGGTCATGGACAGTGATCAGGCGGACATCTTCCTGACCTACTGCACCAATGCCGTTCTGGCCCGCAAGGAAGTGCCGGAGCTGGGCATCGTGGCGATCCCCGACGCGCTCGCAGTCGGCGCGGACTATGGCCTGACGGTTCTCAAGGATGCACCGCAGAGCGCCTCGCAACTGGCTCTCTACCTGCTGTCGCCCGCCGGTCAGTCGATTCTCGCCGACTATGGTTTCAGCACCGTGACTCTGCCGCGCTGATCGACGAACCCACGGCCAGTCTGGACTTTGCATTGAAGCCATTGTCCTGCAACAGATTCTGACGCTCGCCAGACAGGCACGGCATCAGAATCGAGGCATCATCCTCTCCACCCATGATCCGGATCAGGCATTCGCCCTGAAGGCTCGCGTCCTGCTGATGCACGATGGTCATATCATCGCCCACGGCCCTGCAGCCTTTGGCCCAGAGCAGCAGCGCACTGGGTCAGGCGTACGGCACACCGGTCATGGTGGAACGCACAGCCGGTGGCAGAGGTGTGTGTGTGGCAGGCTGAACGAGCCTGGCTGCAGCAAGCCTTCAAGCCTGTTGCCGATGTCCTGCGCAGGCCTGGCGTGCTTGACCTGCCGATTTGGCGTTATGCTTTGTGCTCCAATCCGATTGCCAGCCGCAATGGACCTTGCACACTTTGCGAGCAGTCACGATAACGACATCCACTTTGCGTACAGGATCTTCCAGCATGTCCATACCCTTCACACCACTGGTACAAGGCCTGCCAGCCAGTGTCCCGTTCACCGGACCTGAAACACTGGAACGCCGGCTGGGCAAACCGTTCAGGGCTCGTCTGGGTGCCAACGAGAGCGCCTTCGGCATATCGACACTGGCCACACAGGCCTTGCAAGAGCATATCGGCACCTCGGGTTGCAGCTGGTATGGGGATCCGGAAAATCATCAGTTGCGGGCTCTACTCAGTAGCCAACACGGCATCGACATGGACAATATCTGTGTCGACGCCGGTATCGATGCCCTGCTTGGGCTGACCGTGCGCATGCTGGTGCAGGCCGGCGACGCCGTTGTCACCTCCCTGGGCGCTTATCCGACCTTCAATTATCACGTCAACGGCTTTGGTGGGCAGCTGCATACCGTGCCCTACGCTGATCACCATGAAGACCCACAGGCCCTGCTCGAGAGCGCCACACGGCACAAGGCACGTCTTGTCTATCTGTCCAACCCGGACAATCCCATGGGTACCAGCCTCTCCGCCAAGACCGTTCAATCCATGATCGATCAACTGCCAGCGGGTTGCATCCTGCTGCTCGATGAGGCTTATGCGGAATTCATGTCGGACCATCAGCCTGCGGCTCTGGACATGAGCAACCCGCAGGTTCTGCGTTATCGCACCTTCTCCAAAGCCTACGGCATGGCAGGCATGCGCATCGGCTACGTGATGGGGCATGCCGATGTCATCTCGGGATTCAACCGGATTCGCAATCACTTCGCTGTCAATCGACTCGCTCAGATTGCCGCTGAAGCCTCCTTGCAGGATACCGAAATACTGCCGCAGGTCATGCAGCAGGTCTCTGCCGGTCGGCAGCGCATCTACGATCTGGCCGACGAACTGCAACTGCCTTGTCTGCGCTCTTCCACCAATTTCGTCGCCGTTGATCTGGGCTCGGCAGACAAGGCCAATGCCTTGCTGCAACAATTCGAGCAGGCCGGTATCTTTCTGCGCAAGCCCATGGTGGCACCGCACGACACGTATCTTCGCATCGGTGTGGGCACCGAGCAGGAACATGCCGTATTTGCCGATGAATTAAGACGATTGCTGGGCAGAGCCTCGTAGGCCGACAGACCAGCCTCATTGAGGCTAGATCGCCAATCGCTGCGAATGGTGTCGCGCTTCACGCTCCAGCAGCTGCGTGATGTCCGGACCCGCCAGAGGTCGACTGATGAGATAGCCCTGCACCTCATTGCAGCCAAGCGCATCCAGCGTGGTCAGCTGATCGTTGGTCTCCACCCCTTCGGCCACCACCAGCAGCCGGAGGGTATGTGCCATGTTGATGACCGACTCGACAATGGCGCGACTGCGCTCACTGGTCTGCATGGCAACAATGAAGGAGCGATCGATCTTCACCGAGTCCAATGGCAGCTCTGCCAGCAGACCCAGAGAGGTGTAACCGGTTCCGAAATCGTCCATGGAGATGGACACGCCTGCATCATGCAGCTGACCGAGCGCGATTCTGGCTCGGTGCGGCGACTGGATGATGGAGGTTTCCGTCAACTCGATTTCCAGCCTCTGCGGTGCCAGATCGGCACTTTTCAGCGCCATCAGTACTTCAGAGACCAGATCGGCATCCCGTAGTTGTGATGCAGACAGATTCACCGAGACATTGATCTTGTCGAGCCCCAGACGATCCCATTCAAGCAGTTGCGCCAGGGATGCCTCGAGCACCTGATGAAAGATCTGCCCGATCAGGCCATTGGTCTCGGCAATGGGAATGAAGTCGACCGGAGAGACATTGCCACGAGTCGGGTGACGCCAGCGCACCAGAGCCTCGACACTGCCGATGGTGCGTGTTGCCAGATCGAACTTGGGCTGAAAGTGCACCTCGAACTGGTGATCGGCAACCGCCTGATACAAGTCTGACTCCAGCTGCAGGTATTCGCGAGACATCTTTTCCATGTCTGCTGATGCAAAATGATAGGCCACCTTCTCCGGCAGACTGGCCGCCTCGAGACGAGCACCGATCGCCGATTCAAGCAGCTCGGTGGCCATGTCCCCACAGTCAGGATACAGAGCGACGCCGATGTTGAAACCCGGGTAGATGCTCTCACCATCACACTCGACCGGATTGCTCAGGACACGACGCAGGCGTGTGATGATGGGAAGAGCCTCATCAGGCTCCTTCAGGTCGGACAACAGAATGCCATACTCGTTATCAGCCAGATGAGAGATGCTGTGTGCCTCATTGATTCTGGTTACCACATCGCTGGCGCGAAGTTCATCCTGAACCCTGTCCAGCACCTCCTTGATCATGGACTCACACTGCTGATGACCGAGGCTGGACATCAGGCGCTGCAGATCCTTGACCTCGATGGATACGATGGCCAGCGAACGATCCATGCGTTCGGCGCGCATCAGCTCGTTCTCCACGGCATGCATGAACAGCTGACGACGTGGCAAACGTGTCATGTGATCATGGCTTTTCAGCATCGCCACCTCTTCCTTGTGACGATGCACGATGGCCTGTACCGCATCGGCCTCACGTGCCAGCTGCCCGCTGTCCTCAGCTGCCGCATCTACCCGATCAGGCGAGTCTGTCGCGTCGTCCGATGAAACCTCGCCGGCCAGAGCTTCCGACTCAGCGCTCTGCGCGTGTCCAGACTTGTCTTTCTGACGTTCATCATGCGCCGCCTTGCTCGCAGCCAGCATCGCCAGCGTGTCAGGCTCATGCACGACCACGCGGTTGCGGCCCGACTCCTTGGCCGCATACAAGGCCTTGTCCGCACGTTCCAGCATCGCGTTGACACTGTCTGCTTCCAGATCCTCGCTCAGCAATTCACTCAGACCCAGGCTGGCAGTGATGCGAGGAACCGGTACTGTCACATCATCGGCCAGATGCTCCACGGCCAGTCGCAATGCTTCAGCCATCTCGGCGCCACGCTCCAGCGTGGTATCCGGCAGCACCAGCACGAACTCCTCTCCACCGTAACGCCCGGCGATGTCTTTCTCCTCTCCGAACAGCTTCAGCTGCCCGGCCACGGCACAGATGACTTCGTCCCCTGCCGCGTGTCCGTAGTTGTCATTGATCGCCTTGAAGAAGTCGATATCCAGCATGACACACACCAGCGGTTGCCCACTCTCTGCCGCCTTGTCGACCAGAGCCTTGAAGCTGTCCATCAACTTGCGTCGATTGAGCAGACCGGTAAGCGGATCCAGCCAGGCAAGCGCCTCCAGTTCCCGGTTCTTTTCGGAGATATGCTCCTGTGTCTTCTTCAGTTGATGCAGGGTGACCGACAATTCCCGGTTCTTTTTCTGCATGGCACTCATGTCGTTGAGAGTGACCATGACACCGCTACGCGACGGGTCCTCGTCTCCGACCAGGGTACAACTGACAACGATCAGTCGTTGCCCGTCGTGACCGTTCAGATACAGGTTCTGATCCGACACTCCCATGCCGGTGTTGAACGACGTCTTCCAGGGCGACTGCCAGGCCTGGCCTTTCATCCAGGGCCAGTCATCCAGCAGTTTGCCGATCAACTGCTCCGGCGGTACGCCGATCATGCGCGCAGCCGACTGATTTCCCAGCATGATACGAAGGTTGGAATCGAGTATGACAACGCCTTCGGTGAAGAGATTGAAGGCGGAATTGACACGGCCGGGCACCGCCTGGCTCGGATCGATCTGCAACAGTGCACGGCGCAGAAACACGCTGAACATCACGAATGCCCCTACCACGAGAAAGCCGAAGTAGCGGACATCATCAGCCAGCTGACTGATAGGTTCATAGGCCACTCGCACGTGACCCCAGGTGGCATCACCATCGAAGATGGGGACCACCATATGGGTAGCGGAGGATCGACTGTCATCGGGCCGCAGCAGATTCAGTTCACCGTATTCAGCCAGTATATCGCCCGCGGATTCGCTCAACGACGCAGCCAGCACATCCTCGCTACGCCGCACGAATTCCATCAGGGCATGTTGCACCGCCCCCGTGTCTGCCAGGCCGATCATCGTCGACAGCTGTACCGCCAGACTCTCGGCCACCACCTTGCGGGACATCTGCCGTTCAGCAAAGGGGTTGCCACGCAACGAGAACAGATCAGCCAGAAACAGCACGCATAGCACCAGCATGGCCAGACTGGTGGCCAACTTGATGGCATGCGAACGCCGCAGCAGCAGCCTGACTCTCTCCAGCAGCGTCATGTCAGAATACCTGTGATGACACACACCGGCGGGTTACTCACTGCTCGAGAGAATCGCTGGAGGTGTGCAGGTCAGATGACGGGTCGATACTGACGGTGCACTTCTGCCCGGCGATCAGTTGTCCGTCGGCATTGTCCAGCAACAGACGAATACCGAAGGTACCACTACTGGCATCCAGCAAGGGATCGACAACATCCACCACCGCGACTACCTCGGGGCCACCCAGCTCTGGCTGTACCCTGGCCGTATCACCCTGCTGGTACCTGCCGAATTCACTCAGCGGCAGTACCACCTCTACCCGCAAGGGGTCGAGCTGAGCGATCGTCATGATGGGGTTGTCCTGAACGAACTCACCCGCGAAGCTGCTGTGTTCGACAACCACACCATCAACCGGGCTGCGGATGATCCGCTGCTCCAGCAGTGCTTCGGCTCTGAGCAGCTCCATTTCCAGCTGTCCGGCATTGTCCTCGGCCTGCTCCAGCGCTGCCTGAGCGACCCGGTATTGCGCGCGCGCCTCGTCCAGTTCCTGTGATGAGATCAATGATTTGCCGTGCAGTCCTCTGGATCGTTTCAACACGATACTGGCCAGATCCAGATCGGCTTCGCGTGCGGTTATCTCGCCGCGCATCTGTGCACGCTTGCGAGCCTGTTCGACTCGACGTCGCTCGACCGTCGACTTCAGACGTGCTACCACATCACCCGCCGATACACGCTCGCCACGGTCCACTTCGAGTACGTCGATGAGGCCCTGCGTCTCGCTGCCAAGTTCCAGCACGACCATGGGCTCCATCAGGCATTCGTGCGTATTCGCTGATGCCGAAGCATCCGCTGCGACAGCACTCCGGGCAAATACCGCGGACGCCAGCGATAACAGACAGAGCGCGACGGGCAGGCTCGACACGCGACGCATGTTACGCATTGTGACGGTACTCCTTGACCTGTTGGTAATGCTATTCACCCCTACCTCCAACAGCCAATATGCGTTGAAGCTGTGTCTGACCCTTTGCAACTGCCATTCTTTGTTGACGATGACGGTTTTCCACTCTGTTCTGAGCTCGACGTACCAAAGCGGAAACCAGCGCAGTGGCCGTTTCAGGTCCGCGCGCAGTCGCCATTTTCATCAAGCGCATTGCCAGTGCACTTGATTCTCTCTCAAGCACTTCATCGTCCAGACAGAGAATATCTTGACAGGATCCGGGCTGGCCCTGCCGAGCCGCACGCCCGTACAGCTGCCGGTCGACACGTCGCGAATCATTGATTTCCAGATTCACGACATGCAGGCCCCCGGCCTCGACAACCGCAGGCTCAGGCTTGATATCCGTACCACGACCGGCCATGTTGGTCGCCACCGTTACCTGTGCGCAACGTCCGGCTGCGGCCACCACCCGGGCCTCTGCACTGTCCTGACGCGCATTGAGTACTTCGTGCTCGATACCATGAGCGCCGAGCATGGCACTCACCTCGTCGGACAATCTGACCGTTCGCGTCCCCACCAGAATGGCGCGCCCCCGAGAGCGCAGCAGATGTACCTGCTGCAACAGCAGATCCAGCTGTTGTGCGCGCGACGCTGCCAGCTGCAACGGCAACATGCGACGACGTGACGGACGGACAGACGGAATCGACAAGACGCGAGGGCCATAGATGCGGTGAAGTTCGACACGCGCCTCCTGTACTGTGCCGCTCATGCCGCACAGTCGGTGATATCGGGCAAAGAAGCGTTGATAGCTCAGTGAGGACACCGGGTTGGATTCGTCACTGACAGAACAACGCTCCTTCACTTCGAGAAGTCGGTGCAGGCCATGCTGCAAGCGCCGCTGTGGTGTGGGTCTGCCGGTTGCCTGATCAATCAACTCCACTTTATCCTGTTGAACCAGATAGTCGATATCGCGCCGATAGAGATGCAAGGCGGCCAGCGCCTGACACACCCGTTCCTGGCGATATCGTTCGAACTGCCAGGAGCCGGAGAGCTGCGCGGTACGTTCGCGAACCTGTTGCAAGCCGGCATCCGTCAGGCGTGCCTGGCGGATGTCCTTCTTCAGCAGATATTGTCGGTTCTCTTCCAGACTTCTGCCAATGGCCAGCGCCACCGCCGCCTCACCCATGGACAGAGCTTCGCCGGCGCTGGACTCGGACAGTATCAGTGGTGTTCTGGCATCATCGATGAGCACGCTGTCGGCTTCATCCACGATGGCAAAGCACAGGCCTCTCTGTACCGGAACTCCGGGCTGTTCTTCCAGCAGGTCCCGCAGACTGGCCGCCAGACCATGCCGGTCATGCCTGAGAACCTGGCTGTCGCGCAGGTAGTCGAAAACCACTTGCTGGTGAGTGCAATAGCTGATATCGCAAGCGTAACCCTGGCGCTTCCGAGTCTCGTCCTGCTCGGCCAGCACCAGCCCCATGGACAGTCCGAACCAGCGATAAACCGGCTCCAGTTCGGCAGAATCTCGAGTGACCAGATAGTCGTTGGCGCTGATGACATGGACTGGCACACCGGCCATGCCCATGACGATGGCGGGCAATGCCGCCGTGACGGTCTTGCCTTCGCCCGTATTCATTTCAATGAAATTGCCTGCCAGCAGACACCAGCCGGCATACATTTGCTCATCGTGCAGACGCAGCCCGAGGCACTGCTCGACCGCCACACGAATCAGCGCAAAGGCCTGCACCAGATCTGTTCTGCGCAACTGCTGCGCGGCCAGCGACTTCCTCAGTTCCAGCACCGCACAGTTGCGCGCGACCAGGTCCTGTGCCAGGAAGCGCTTCTCGGCCTCGTTGATGGCCTTCAGGCGTTTCCTGAACTTGCGCAGAGTGCGCAGTTCCGGATCCAGACGGTGCGCCAGCAAACGCTGGAAATAATCATCCAGGCCATCACGATCGGCAGGCAGTATCAACTCCGGGCGAGGGCCCAGCCTGATACCGGGTCGAGCAATGGTGATCGCGGCGCTCATGCGCTCCCCCTCTCCAGCAACAGATGCCTGATGAAGACCGTCATCCTGTCCAGCAGTGTGGCCGAACCGTGATCAAAGCGAACCCGAACGCGTGACCCGATGGCCTGTCGCTCGGCGTTCTCGGGCCAGGCCAGCTCCAGATCGAACACCGGATCCTTGACCCGGACACCTTGCTCCAGCGCCTCGGCAGGCAGATCTCCGCCGCCCAGTGTCGTCAGCGCAGCCGTCGCCACCTGGTGACTGGCCTTCGGCGTCTGTCGCGTTATGCGACTGCTGAAGGTGTGCAGGGTGGACCTGGCGCCGTCAAGCAGGATATCGACCTTGACCTCATTGCCACCGAGCCAGACAAAGTCCTCCTGTTCCAGCGCCAGTCGAACGGTGCGATCATCGCCCGGCACGACGTAACCTGCTACCGCATTGGCAGACAGGTAGCGTCCTTCGAGCTCGGTACTGCCTTCAACCAGAAAGCGGCCCGCCACACTGGCCTTGACTTGCATTTTCTGCATTCTATCGGCAGCCAGGTCATACGCGCTCTGGATCGACTTTCTTTCGAACATCAGACTCTGATGTTCAACGGGGTCGCTCAGCAACAGCCCCGCACGTTGAGCGTCCAGACGTTGCAGGTCGGCCATCAGCATCAAGGCCTCGGCACGCCACTGCTCATCGATGCAATCGAACAGTCGATCTCCCGTCTGCACCTCACTGCCGGGCGCCACATGCAACTGTGTCACCTCGCAATCCTGGGCGATACGCAGAACCGCCTGTTCGGGCAACCACACGATACCGTCAGCGACCGTGACCTTGGGCAAGGGCAGAGCCACGGCCAGGCTGGTGAACAGACACAACAGTGTGGCAATGACCAAGGTCAAACGCCGGCGGATATCCTGTGCCTGTCTGCCAATGAAGGCAATCGCTCTCCACACAGGCAAGCCGAGCGAGGTCACGAAGACATACATCGCCAGCAGGGCACCGAAGAAATAGTACTGCCCGGAGATCATCCAGGCGATGAAGAACATCAAGGCCACCCGGTAGGCGGAGGACAGCAGGCCGTAGGCAATCAGCCACCAGCGTTCACGCCGGTCGGAGAGCGTGATCGTGGAGGCCTCGGTCACGCCCATGCGTCTGGCCAGTGCGCCGAGCAGATACTGACGCGAACGTGCCGCCAGATTGGGAATCTCGACCCAGTCAGCCAGCAGATAATAGCCATCGAACTTCAACAGGGGATTGCCGTTGAACAGCAAGGTCGACACCACACCGATCATCATGACCGACAGAGCCGCATCCTGTGCCAGTCCGGTGGAATTCAGCCAGACCAGAGCCGCGACGGCAGCCAGAGAGAGTTCCACGAGAATACCTGCCGCACTTACCAGCATTCGCTGATACTTGCTGGCAAACATGTTGGCGGCACTGGCATCCACATAGGGATTGGGAACCAGAATCAGGATTGCCAGACCGGCCTCGCGCACCTCACCACCGTAGCGCTTGACGACCAGCGCATGCGCCAGTTCATGCATGAATTTCAGGGCCGGATACAATAGTGCCAACAGCAGGACATTGACGGGATTGAAATAGCGGTTCTCACCCAGTTGTGCCGTAAGCTCTTCCCAGTGAGGCAACAGCGAGTACAGGGCAAACAGCCACAACAACACGGTGGCACACGCCAGATAGCGGAAACAGTTCCGGGGGATCAGTCGATCGATACGGCTGACAAGGCGATCAGGGTCCAACAGGCGCAAACGCAGGTACAGGGGATTCATGAAGCGCTGAGAGCTTTCACGCTTGCGCAGGCGATCACGTCGTCCGAGAATCTCCTCGGTATCCAGCCTTGCATCCACGACCAGCAGGTCAGCCTCGTGCAGCTGTCCCAGCAGTGCAATCAGCTCTGACTGACTGGCAGCCTCGCCTCCCTGACTGGCCAGTCCCGCCTCCCAGATATCCTCGACCGTGCGACGGCCATTGAACTGCGCCAGCAACTCGTAGGCCGATATGCCGACACGATGCCAGGTACGTGTCGAGGCCCTGCGCAAGACATAACTGGGCTGTAGTCGGTAGACGTGCCGAACAACCCGTACATCGGGTGCCAGTGCCGGCATCAGTCCCTTGACGCGATACCAGTGTTCGCTGAACAACGTATCGTCGCTCATCCGAACCACTCCCAGCGCTTGTGCCGGAACCAGTCGCTGAACTCATGTGTCCAGTTCCACAGCAACGAGGCAGAACCGGTCTCGATCTTGCCGATCCCGGTCTGACCGGGCAGCAGGTTCGCATCCGGTTGAATCAATGAGGCTTCGACGCGAAAGCGGTTGCTCCCCTTCTCCGGCAGGCCGACCGGATGTATGGCGGTGATCGTGAAATCAATCGCATCGCCCGGCAGGGCCTTCAGTGACAAGCGGCCATGATCTCCTACCGAGATACTGCTGATATCCTTCTCATCCACCATCAGATGTACTTCATAACCGTCTGGTGGAGCCAGCTCCATCAGGGTTTCTCCTCGTTTCACGGGAGCCCCCACCATCTGCGACAGGTCGCCACTGACGATGACACCGGATACCGGTGCACGTACGGATGAACGCAACAGTTTCGAATCCAGCAATTCCAGCTGTGCCCGGGATTTGTCCGCATCGGCCTTGAGCATGGCCATCTTGCGGCGATCACCGGACGCCATCGCCGAGCGCAATTGCGTCGCGGTACTGGCCAGCTCACTTTGCCAGCGAGACTGCTCGACCAGTAGTTCTCCGGTGTCCAGCTGCATCAGGGAATCACCGCTGCTGACCCGATCACCTGCACCACTGTCGACAGACTGGATATACCCGTCACGCGGGGCCGATATGACCCGCCGTTCAAGCGGCACGAGTTCGGCACTGGCCTTGACCCGGTAGGGCGCCTCGATCATGGCAGCGGCCAGCAGTGCGCACACTGCCAACACGGCACCCAGCTTCAGCTTCATGTAGCGAGGGGCAACACTCACACCTACCGCCTTCATCACCGACTCTCCGGCATGCCGGGGCAAGCTACGCTCGGCCGCCTGACGAAGCGCCACCAGGGGTGCAAGCACCTTGGCAACATGAGCAATCAATTGCAGAGTCAGCGGTGCAATATCGATGGGAGAATCACGTTCCAGACAAAGCACGGCAACACCGTGTTCTTCATGGCACAGGGGTACGGTCACTACCTGCCGATCCTGTCGACCTGCCGCCAGCAAACGATGTGCCTGCAGATCGGAGTCCCCGCTGTGCGAGGCAGAGAAGCTCAGCAGTTGATCCCTGTCGCTGGATTCGAGCATGGTGGCTCGCAGCAGCTCGATTTCGCCGGTGCGCCCCTCCACCGTGGCCTGCTGCGACACCGCCACGATCTCCAGGCGCCTGTTGACATACAGTCCGAACGATACCCGCGTGCACTGCAGCTGACTCTTGATGGTATTGGCCGTGGCTACCAGCGCCCGGTCCAGTTGCCGCTCACTGCTGAAATCCGCCAGCACCTGCAATACCACGGTCTGGCGACGCGCAAACAGAGCGGTTTTCGACTCGACAATCAAGCGTCGATGCCTGGAAGACGCAGGCACAGATCCGCCCCCCGCATCGTTCGCAGCGGGTTTCAGGCGTGCATCAACACCCGTGGCAGCCAAGCGCCGGGCCGATGCCATATCTGGTTGGGGTAACGGACTCATGGATAGGCAGGTAGTGAGGTCTACAGCTCATGTTGAAAAGTCTCACTACGTCATATCGGCAGAGTTTTTACGATCTGTATCTGTCCCTGCAGTGTTTCAATGTGAAGCAGTAGCAGTGGGTTACAAGCGATCGCTCTGCCGAGGTGGCCACTATCCCGAGGTTGCGCTGGCAGCCGCGCGAACCGTGGGCCTCCCGCGCTTATTCGGATTACCGACTCTCGGGCTGCCTCAGTGCCTGTACCACCGGCGCGGCAAAGACCTCCTGCAGCGTGATCGGCTGGCACTGCGCCAGATCACAGCGCAACTCCTCACCCAGCGGCAGCTCAAGATCATGGGGGTGTATGCCGATACGCACGGTACCGTGCAATACAGCAGCCCGTCGATTGGCACGATTCCAGGTGCTCAGCACCCGACTGCGCAGTGGCGTATCGGCTTCGTAGCCCAGCAGCGGGCCCAGCTTCCACTGCTCTGCGCGAAGCTCATTGACGCCGCGCACCGTTTCGACAAACTCGAAACCTGTTGCCCGTAGCCTGCGCCTGCCAATACAGCCCAGGGCCCACGCAGGGGGAACGTACAGGCAGGGCTGTGGCAGCTGCTTGATGGCAAACCAGTCATGACAGCGTTTCATCAGCGCGGCAATGCCCTCGGCATCGAGTGCCAGATGCTCCGCCACGTTACGTGACATCAATGCCGAATGCAGGCGGTGATAAGGACGATCGATCGCCTCGCAGTGATGCAACCAGCCGTGCCCTGCCAGTACACAGCCTTCGCTGACCCATGTACGCAGTTGCTGCAACTGCGCCGCCGACCAGCCTCGCCCCGGCACCACCAGCAAGTGCACCCGGCGCACATCCTGTCGATAGCACTCATCCAGACAGGCTTGCACCGCACCCAGAGTCTCGGGCATGACATCATGAATGCTGACAAGCGCCGCCTGCTCGGCTCGCAGATGCTTCATGCCGCCAGCTCATCCGGCAGGCTTGGTGCCGCCTCGCGCTGCACGCGCCGCAAGGTCTGCATCCAGGAGCCGATGTTCCACGCGTTGAGATCGACTGCCTGCTGCCGAGCTCGTGTCGCTATCGATTGCCGCAGTTCAGGCTGCAGTGCGCTCAGGCGCTGCAGGGTACGCGAAGGTGTTTCATCATCAGCCACGATGAACAGGGCATCCGCCAGTTGTGGCCATTCGGCGATACCGCAAGTTGCCGTTACGATCACCAGCCGCCCTCGTGCCATGCCCTCCAGAGCCACGGTACCGAATGACTCCACGCGGGAGGGCAGCAACAGGACATCATGTGCATCCATCAACCCGGGGAGTTCGGTGCGTGCCACCCAGCCCAGATAATGGACATTGTCCAGCTCTCGGGCAGCCTTTTCCACCATGGGGCGCAACGGCCCCTCTCCGGCAATCGTGAACTGGACATGAGGATGAAGGCGAGCTGCCTCCACGACCTCGGGCAGGTTTTTCTCGTCTGCCAGTCGCCCGGCAAACAGGACACGCTCCACGCAGCGATTCAGCGGCACCGCAGGCAGGCTGACAAAGTCATCCGGAACCGAGGTCCCCATCAGACTGGCGGCCCGGGCGCCTCCATTCATTGCCTGTCGCAGCATGTCCGGCGAATTGGCCAGCACGGCGGCACCATGGCGAAACAGCAGTCGGTTACACCAGTTCAGATAACGTTGGCAGACGAGACCGAAACGGTTCTGCCAGTACAAGGTTGCCAGCGCTTCATAGTGCGTATGAAAGCCCACAATCAACGGAATATCCAGTTTCCTGGCAATCAGCAGGCCTGCCAGGCCGAAGGGGCCCGGTGTCGGCACGATGATGACTGTCGGCCGGAACTGACTGATCGCCCGCCACAGATGAGCGGGCCTGGGAACCGATATTCTCTGGGTATGATCTCCCGGCAGCGGTGCACTCAGATAGCGATAACCCGGTGATGCCTGATTGCCCGGATGAAACAGTACCGCACTCTCCACATGCTCACGCAGCTGTACCACGAGATCCGCGTAATAGGAACCGACACCGTTTCTGTCAGGTTCCGCATCGCTCAGGACAACCACTCTGAGCGGAGACCCTGCAAGGCCCCCCTGCAGAGGATGCAGCTCCACAGGGTCGGGAAAGGAAAGCCGTGAATCAGGCAGCTCTGACACTGAGGGACATCGCTCTTCGCTGTTCCTCGAAAGAAGGCCTGACTGGGTGGAATTGCTCATGGTGCTTTGCCGCTGTTGATACAACTTGTCGGATGTCACAAGCGCCTCTCCGGCGCATGACGCCAGGGTTGAAATCGATCGAATGGACCTTGCCCACCAGGGGCCGTCGGCTGCGCGGGTTCTCTCGTACCGGGTCGTGCCGGCTGAGAGGCTTCCAGGGCGTCCAGTACCTCATTCAAGGCTTCGCTGGAACCGAGCGAGAGCTGCTCATGAATGCTCTGCATGGCCTGCCGCGGCTGTTGCGAGAGCTGCCACAAGGGAAGGCTGACGCAGCGCTGCGCAGGCAGGGCCTGTTTGAGAACATCCAGGTTTCGATAGTAGAAATGCAGCGTCTCAAGCAGATTCGATTCGAATTCCGGGCACACCCGGTCGATGAAGCATCGCTGGCGTACATCGGCCAGACTCCTCAACTGGGAGTGCACGGCAATCTGCGCATCACGTTCGCAGACAACGAACACGCTATCGGGGAATTCATCAGCCAGTGTTTGTGCCAGGCCTGCAAACGAGGCATTCTTGGACAGCATCTGATGATGCTCTCCGTGGAAATACACATGCCTCTGCAGCAGCCTGCGGTAACGTTGCATGACTCGTCTGGCCTGCTTTCGATGTGACGCATCGTCTCCACGGGCCAGATGCCACAACCAGTCACACTCCGGAAAGACCAGCACCAGCAGAAAGCAATCCAGCGATGACATCAGCAGCAGAAAATCCTCTTCGGGGGCATACAGCCCCGTAGGATGCACCGAATCCAGCGAACTCTGCAGGCGCCGCTCGATACACCCCACCACGCCTGCCACGAACCCACCAAAACCCCGATCCAGGCGAGCCAGTCTTGTCAGAATCTGTCGCTGGGTGATACTGGGAGCCAACAACGCCTCCCACAGTGTCACGGTCGTGAAACGCGGATTCGTCGACAACAGATGATGAGTGTGAGTGGTTCCGCTGCGTGGCACACCCAGGATGAACACCGGGCGACGCAGCTTGACCTGTCGGTATCCACGAAACAACAGTTCGTCCAGTAACAGGCCTGTTGCATTGACCATCTGTACGACGGCCAACACCAGCAGTCCCGGCACAAGCAGCGCCCAACGCAACAGATACACCCGACACCCCGGAAAGAGGCAAGGTTTGAGCAGCTGACGAATCAGGCTGAGCCA
Source organism: uncultured Granulosicoccus sp. (assembly GCA_947499955.1). Taxonomy (GTDB): domain Bacteria; phylum Pseudomonadota; class Gammaproteobacteria; order Granulosicoccales; family Granulosicoccaceae; genus Granulosicoccus. The sequence goes on along the minus strand of CANMQI010000002.1, from coordinate 98,338 downwards.
ACGCCCGAGTGTCCGGCAGGAATCCATCAGGCACCGCACGCCCCCTGCAGCTGCGGACAGGATGCCTGTCTGTGCAGTACGGTTGCTTGTACCAAGCTCGGACACCTGCGTATCCGTTGATCCTGCCCTACCACTGTCAATCACTGTGCAAGGCTGACACCTGCCTGTGACAGTGGCTTTTCAACTGCATGACATGTGCATGACAACCCCTGCCAAGCCCCGATTTCGCTACCAGAGCGTGCTCAGGTAGCGATACCCCGGCTGCAGACGTGAGCGCAGCTGCTTCAGGGTTTTGACCTCATTCAGAAATGCCTGCAATGCCTGCTGACGTTGTTCCAGGCGTCTCGTATAGTCAGCAATTCGGGCATCGACAATCTCAGTGTCGCGATCATGAAACCGGTGGAAGGCCATGTAATGCAGACAGGACGTGTCAGCCAGAGCATCCTTCTGTTTCTGCAGCACCACCAGATGTTGCAGGAGCACACCCTCCAGCTGCCTTTCATCGGCACCACTCAACAGGCTTTGCGTCTGCGCGTAGCGTTCATGCAACTGCATCAGGGTGATCAGGTCATGATCCTTGCGAGCCTGTAGCAAGCGAGTCATCAATACATGCTTCTCCTGACGCCTGTGTATATCGGCTTCCTTGTCCGGATGCAATGCAGCCGCTGTCTGGCGAAACAGCCTCTTGAATACAGCATCGTCAAGGCAGTCTGACCCTGGCCTCGCAGAACCGGATTGCGAGGCGCTCTTCGCACCATCCTTCGCTGAGCGCCACGTCCCGTTGTCCTCCCCCTGCCCTGAGTCGACATCATCACTGCCGGCTGAGAGCGCTTGCTCTTCGTCAACGGGTTCGGTCGCGTGCAGGAATTCGCGCCGGAAACGCGCCTCCTGCGCCTCGCGCCGCTCAAGAAACCTCTCCAGCTGATGCCAGGCGGACAGCTCGCTATCCGGATTCAGGGCAAGGTCCAGGACAGCCGCATGGTGCCTGGCAAAACGATCGCGCAAGGCATCGTCCACATGACCGACATCCAGCAGAACATCCAGCAGCTCGTCTATCCAGGGAGTCAGCGCTATCCGCCGTTTCCTGCTCAGGGTCTTTCGTTCGGAGAACAGCAGAAGGCGCTCAAGTGCCTGCCGGCAGACCTCAGCCAGCGCCTGCTCCACCGGCAGCACATCGTGTTCCAGGCGCCTGACCAATCGCTCCAGACTGGCTTCCAGCTGTGCCTTTTCATCGATCATGGCCTCAACCATCGACCACAGCTGTTGAAAACGCGTCCTGCGTGCGTGCCCTTGTCGCCGGCACACGGCAATTTCCCTGTCATTCATGCAGCGAGTATGGCAAGGCTTGTGGCCTTGCCAATACCTGCGAACAGCAACTACTGTGTATTCAACCAGCTACCGAGTTCAGCAAAAGGCCGCTTCGGTCCAGGCATGATCAGGCTGGCTCGCTGACAATGAACCGGTTTCCGACTCAGGCATGTTCCCGCAGATGGTCGATGAACTCATCGGTCAGATGATTGTTCACCGGCATGTGATTCTTTTTCTTGTAGGCACGCACAGCCGAGAATGTCCTCGTGCCTGCCAGCCCATCGACCTCTCCGCGGTAGAAGCCGGCGACCTTCATGCTTTCCTGGATCATCATGATTTCATGCGTCGGGGCGCTCGGCGCCCCTCTGTCATTAACCGACATTCACTGTTCCTGTCAACGGTATCGACAGGGACAATACAGGCTACTGGCGCAGCAAGGCAAGATTGGCGCTGTCCCAGTCAATCTGCACCGCATCGCCCACAGAGCCGATGGCCATCTCGGCATCCACGTAGGCGCGCAGCAGAACCTCTGGCGCAGCGTCGACACTGACGGTAACCGCAGTACGACTTCCCATGAATACCTTGTTGGCGATGTGTGCCGGTATGCCCATCTCGCTGCCTGAACGACTCGGCACGCAGCCCAGCTTCTCCAGACGCAGGGAACAGGTCACTTTCGAACCCTTGATCGGCTGCAGACCACCGGCGCGTGCGCGAACCGGAGTTCCGAGCCAGTCGATGACCACCTCATCACCTTCCATACCCAGACAATGGCCGTTCAGGAGATTTGTCTCCCCAATGAACTCGGCCACAAACCGACTGGCGGGACGCAGGTACAGATCCTCGGGCGTACCGTCCTGCTCCACCTTGCCACCGTTCATCACGACGATTCGATCGGACATGGTCAGTGCTTCGTCCTGATCGTGGGTCACGAAGAAAAAGGTGGTATTGGTGCGGCGCTGAATGGCCTTGAGCTCCTGCTGCACCTGTGAGCGCAGCTTGGCATCCAGAGCCCCCAGAGGCTCATCCAGCAGCAGCAAGGCCGGATCGGGAGCCAGAGCCCGGGCCAGTGCCACACGCTGGCGTTGCCCACCAGAGAGTTGATCCGGGTAGCGTGAACCGAATTCATCCAGTTCCAGGAATGACATGACTTCCTGACGCCGCGCTTCGATCTGCGACACGCTCATGCCCTTGAGCTCCAGACCGAAGTCGATGTTCTGCGCAACGCTCATGTGAGGAAACAGGGCGTAGTCCTGGAAGACCATGTTCACCTTGCGCTTGTTGGGCGGCAAGCGAGTCACATCCTCGCCGTCCAGAATCACCCGTCCGGTATCCGGCTTCTCGAAACCGCCCAGGATTCTCAGGGTGGTGGACTTGCCACAACCCGACGGACCCAGAAAGGTCACGAATTCACCGGCCTTGATATCGATATCCAGATCGTCGAGCGCAACGACCGATCCGAAACGTTTGGATACGCCCTGCAGCTGGACGAGGGTATCTGGGTTCTGACTCATGCTTGCTGCATCCTGAATGGTGTTTCCGTTTTCTCTGATCACCGACTGGCTCCGTTCATGCGTCGCATGGAACGCTCGGCCCAGACGCCCAATACGGCTGTCAGGACGATGACGATAGTGGATATGGCGTTGATCTCTGGCGACATTCCCGAACGCAACTTGGAAAATATCAATACGGGCAAGGTCGGTTGATAGCCGCCAAGGAAATACGATCGCACGAAATCATCAAAGCTGAGCAGCAGGCAGAAGATTCCCGCACCGATCATGGCCGGCCGCAGATACGGCAGAGTCACTCGGGTGAAAGCCACCAGCGGGTCAGCCCCGAGGTCGCGTGCCGCCTCGATGTAGTTGGTCGGCATGGTGCTCAATCGGGCCACGATCACCAGTACCACAAACGGTACATTGTGAACCGCATGCGCCCAGATGACGGCCATCATGCCGGGCTCGATACCCAGCAGCCGTGCGTAGATACGAAAGGCGATGGCCGAGATGATGCCGGGTACCACCGCTGGCAGGATGGTCAGGCTGAAGATCAGCGCTCGACCAAAGAACTTTCTGCCGGCCAGCAATACCGCAATCCAGGTACCTATCAGCAATGACACCAGCGTCGAACCGATGGCGATCAGCACGGAATAGCCGAACACACTCATGACCTCGGTATCCTGAAAGACACGGCCATACCAGTCCAGCGTCCAGCTCTTGATGGGAAAGCCGATGAACTTGGAATCCTTGAATCCCATGACGACCATCATGCTAAGCGGCACGAAGACGTACACCACGAATGCCGCATAGATCAGCGACATCAGTATTCGCGTTTTACCGGTCATCGTCGTCCCCTGCTGGACAGCCGTCCCATGAATTTCATGAATAGTGCAGTGATGGTGAGTGAGGCCAGAAACAGGATGCAGGCAAAGGCTGCCCCGGTGGGCCAGCGATCACCGGCCACGTGGAAGAAACCGGCGATGGTCTCGGCAAACACGGTCGTACTGGGACCACCCAGCAACACCGGTGCTGCATAGAAGCCGGTGGACATCAGAAAGACCAGCGTACAGCCGGAAGCAACGCCTTCGTAGGACAATGGCAAGGTCACCCGACGAAAGCGTGTCCAGGCACCGGCACCCAGATCCGATGCTGCTTCCGAATAGCTGGCTGGTATTTTCTCCAGCGCCGAATACAGAGGCAGCAGCATATACAGTGACGTCAGATAGATCACCCCGAAGCTGACTGAGAACCCGGTGTACATGAACGGGATGGGGCGATCAATGAAGCCCAGGGATTTCAACAGCAGGTTGACCGCACCGTTGTTGCCCAACAGGATCATGATGGCGAAGGTTCTGACAATCTCGCCCACCCAGAAAGGAATCAGCAGCAACAACAGAAAGGCCAGCTGATTCTGACGCTTGACATGACGTGCCAGAAAATAGGCCACCGGGTAGACGATGACCAGGGTGGCGAATGTCAGCGCAAACGAGTAGGTCATGGTGCGCAGGAACGGCATCCGGTAAACGGATTCTTCGAAGAACAACAGATAATGCTTCAGCGTCAGGTGCGTCTGCGCACCTACCGCCACGGGATAGGCATCCAGAAAACTGACGTACAGCATCTGCAGAACAGGCCCCAGGTGCTGGGTCAGTACCCAGATGAAGGGGATGCCAGCGAGCAGCGCAAACTGGCGACGCTCCGAGGCAAACAGAAAATCCACCAATGCCTGGTAGCCCCGTCGGCCAGACACTCTTCCCCAGAAGGGAATCCTGTCACCCGGCCCCTGCCCTGCATTCCCTGACTCACTGGCCAGGGAACTCACAGAACTTTGCTTTTGTTGATTCTGCACGTCAGTTATCACACTAGGCCGCCTTGATCTGCTCCACGGCCGGATCAACCAGACTGTATTTCATCTCGTTGGCTTCGGCACGGAAGAATTTCAGACCCGCCAGCTCTTCATCAGTAAAGGAGGTGGATTTCTTCTCCAGGTCGCTCAGGTGCTGCGAGGCATCCTTGTAGGTGGAGATGAAGCCTGTTTCACTGGTCATGGAAGCCCCGATCTCGGATGAGGCCAGCAGTGCATTCAGGAAGGTATAGGCGTTATCGGCATTGGGCGCATTGTTGGCGATATTCAGCGTGTAGACGAATCCATAGCTGCCTTCCTTGGGGATGGTCATGTCCACCGGGAAGCCATCGTTGATCAGTTTGGCGATGGGACCATTCCAGGCGTGACCCAAAGCAATATCCTGATTGATGAACATCTGCTGAATCTCTGCACCGCCATCGTAGTACTTGCGAACCAGATCCTTCTTGTCGATCAGGAAGTCACGAGCCTCGGCGACAATGGCCGCGGCTTTTTCCGGATCATCCAGATACTCGACCATATTGCCGTCATAGCCCTTGTAGAGCATCACGATGGACATCATGTCCTGGATGATGTAGGCGGTCTGCTGCTTGTATTTTTCGGAGAACAGCACATCCCAGCTGCGTGCCTCTTCTGCCGACACCAGGTCAGTGTTGTAAGCCAGTATCTCGGCACCGGAGAGGATGGGTGCGCCCCATTTGTGTCCGTTGATGGTGGCCCAGTCGCTTTCAGTGTAGATGGGGTTCAGATTGCCCCAGTTGCTGAGTCGGTCGCTGTCCATGGGAGCCAGCAGTTCCGAATCGATGAACTGCAGAAAACGATGACCGGCAACGGTCACGATGTCCACCGTGGGGTTGGGAGCTTCGGCTGCCAACAGGTTGAACTGCTTGCCCTGGTCGTCAACCAGGCGAATGTTGACCTTGATGCCGGTGTCTTTTTCGAACTGCTTGCGAAACGACTCCGGTACGAAGCTGTCGTAAGTCCAGATATTCACCTCGCCCGTATCGGCATAGGCTGTACGAATGTAGGGCGTGGCTGCAAACACCGTACTGGCAGCAGCGGCGGTCCCCAGAAACTTGCGACGACTGGTATTGATCGGTTTCATGCTCATGTTCTCCGGTGATGTTGCTTATCGATACCTTGAAGAGGCATCGTCGAACCTACTACATGTGGCTGTTTATTGACACAGTCCGAACGAAACAATGTCGGACATTGCCAGATAGAACAGATCTACCGACCCGAAACAAGCACACCGCTATAGGCAGCATCTCGCAGCTGTTCTAGCGCGACACTGTCCAGCTGCAGAGCAGCCAGCAGATCATTTTCGGCGGCAAAGTCTCTTTCATACATGGCCGAAAACAGTGCAACTCCGGCTTCGTGCAAGGTCGCAGGCCTGCCAACCAGCTGACCCAGTGCTGCAGTCACCACCAGACCAAAGGGGACATCCTCGGTCACGTAGCGACTATCGGCAGTTGCAGGCCCGGTCCCTCCATTACCCTGTTCATGCATGGCCTGATTCATCTCGGAGATGGAGGCCACCGGAACATGAAAGGACAGATGAAAATGTTCGAAGATGGTGCGCACTTTCAATCCCAGTGCATCGGCAATCGCCAGTCGTTCCAGGTCGAGTGCTTCGAGCAAGGCACCAATCTTCGGTGTCAGATTCTGCCCCTGACTCCAGGTCTCGCCCCTTTCCATCCGACTCATGTTACCCATGGCAATGCCCATGTGATTCTGCGGGTTGAGATTGGACAATGAAATGGCCAGTAGCCCGTCACGCTGCACGAAGCGCTCTCCGAACAGGGACTGGCACAAGGCCAGGGCCGCCTCGTTGGCGCTGCTGGGCACGGCGCAGAGATCCACCTGCGCTCGTATGGTATTGACCATGACCGAGCTCATGCTCTGTTGCCGACCGGTGACGATGGTGGTGCCCCAGGCAATGATCGGTACACTGATATCCCGCTCCTTCAGGCGGGCAGCCAGATACAAGGCGCCCAGAGAAGCATGCGATGAGATGATGATGGTGTGATGCGGCTTAATGTGCGGAACCAGTGCGTCCATGACGGCCTTGTGCCCGTAGCCCGGCAGTACCAGCATGAGTACATCGTTCGACGCCGCCAGTTGCGCGGCATCTTCAGCCACTGCCGGATGAAAATCGCCTTCGATGGCATTGCAGGCGTTCAGCGCAGTGCCTTGCATCAACTCCCGGGTACGCTCACCAGAGGGCGACCACAACATGGGTTGATGAGCGTTCTGGCACAGCAGAGCTGCCGTTCCAAAGGCGATGGACCCGGCGCCTGCCAGACCGACGCGTATCGACTCGGCGCTCATGACTTGTCTCCGCGACGAACCGGATCACCCAGCACGTGCATCAATCGATTGGCCCAGCCGAACAATGACGATGACAAGACCAGATCGAGTATTTCAAGTTCGCTCAGCCCCGCTTCGCGCAGCGCCTTCACATGACTCGCATTGGCTTCGGAAGGCGTCTTCGCCAGTGCCTTCGCGAAATCGAAGATGGCCTGATCACGCGGTTCCAGCTTCGCAGATTCCCCTTCGCTGAACAGCAAGTCTGTCACCGACTCGTCCTTGGTCAACTGGGCATGGCGTGATGCATGCACGGCTGCGCAATAGATACAGCGATTGATGACAGAGGCACCAAGCGCACCGATCTCACGCTCTGCTCGACTGAGCCCACCCTTGTCATACATGATGGCATTGAACAGTGGCGACCTGACTTTCAGCGTCTCGACATCGTGCGCCAGTACCAGCACATAGTCTGATACCTTGGTATTCGAGGGCGTCACCTGCAGAGCGTCGAGCTGTTCTGCCGTGGCCTCTTCCAGCACCACCGGTTTGACTCGCGGTCGCCATTCCGGCACCCGCTTGGTGAACTTGTGAATGACCTGACTCATGCGGGCACCTCGCTCAGTATTCGAAGACCGGCAATCAGGCGCACCTGATAGGCCATGAAGGCATTCAATTCCGTCAGCCTGACGATATCGGCATCGCTGACACCCTGCTGCTGCAATTCGCTGATGTCGGTATCGACCACGTCCCGTGGGCTGACAGCCACACTGTCCATGTACGCAACCACATGAGTCAGGTTCTGAGCGCTGCCATCGTTGTCGGTATCAGCAACGGGCTTGCAGGCATCGTCGGAAATCATCGAGGCATAATGATCCGCCAGTTCAGGCAGGCCATTGTTCACGGCAATTCTGACTGCCAGTGCAGCACGCAGCGAATGTGACCAGCCCCCGCAATCTTCCGGTTTCAACACGGCGTCTTCGGCGTGCTGTGTCAACTGCAGGACATTGCTGCGGGTTTGCAGCGCTTCCATCAGCGCAGAATCTTGCGGGATGCTGCTGTAGCGTACAGCGGTCGAACTTTCCATTGCCATAGAGTTTTCTGTGTGTGGTTGCGGCATGTCAGATGGCTTCGCGAGCCATCGATGAGTCGGGCAGTTCCGACGGCGTCCATTCGTCGCCCTGCAATTCGGGCCTGGAGTAGTCCTGCATGTGCTGCCAGTGAATGGAAATGTCCTCCTGATAGAGCCGAGCGGAGAGAGACTTTGCCAGCCAGCGAGCACCTTCGGAGATTCCCGGTATGTCGCCACTGACTTTTCCCAGACTCGCTGTTGCCCCGTAATTGAAGCAGTAGACGTGTCTCAGCCAGGGCGTGTCGCCTGCCTGCTTCTCGCGGAATGTGAAGTCATCGGACAGGTAGGGAAAGCGTCCCAGGTCTGCATTTTCTTCATGCGCTGGCGGCGTGTAGGCATCGCCCCACAGCAGGATATTGGCCGCCGCCTCGCCCAGTTCACGACGAGCCAGCGGGTCGGTACTGAAACCGGTACCCAGAATGAGAAAATCGGTTTCCAGCTGGCTGCCATCGGCAAAGTGAATGAGCAAGCCTTCGGCAGTTTCACGCACGGCACTGACCGCCTTGCCAAAATGGAACCAGGCATTCTCGTGCCGGCTCACGCGCATCGTGGAGCCGCGTGGCGACGGTGTCTGAGTGGCAAAGGAATATTGCATGAAACGCCAGCGCCATTCATCGGACAGTTCTGCATAGCCGGCAACAAAACCATAACTGCCGATACCCATCATCTTGTTGATGGTGGGCATCTCGGTTCGCCGGATCAGATGACGCACTTCGCACGCACCGGCCTCCAGCGCTTCGGCTGCATTGTCCACTGCCGAGGCACCGACACCCACCACGGCAACTCGTTTGCCCTTGAGGGCGGTAAAATCGATGTCGTGGGAAGAGTGAGCCCAGCGCGATGTATCAACGCCACTGACAAAGTCGGGAATATTGGCCTTGGCGATACCGTCACGACCGGTGGCATAGATCAGCTTGCGCACGGTTATCGCAGGCGTTTGAGCACCGTCCAGGGTCAGCGCCAGAAGCTCGCCCTGTGACTCCACCTTGGTCAGACGCACATTGTTTTCAACCGGCACTTGCAGCGCCTTGCGATACCAGCGCAGGTATTCCATCCATTGAGGTCGAGGAATCTTGTCCAGTTCATCCCACTGTTCTGCACCGAAACTGGCTCGGTACCAGGCCTGGAATGTCAACGACGCCATACCGAATGCCGGACCTGTCAGCTGCTTGGGAGAGCGCAGGGTTTCCATACGCGCATAGCTGACCCAGGGACCTTCCCGGCCCACCGGACTCTGATCGATGATGCGCACGTTGTGGATGCCCGCAGTACGCAGCGCAAACCAGGCCAGCAATCCGCACATCCCGCCACCGACGATAAGTACATCGGCATCCGCAGGATGCTCGCGTTCAGTGCTGGCGACCCAGTTCGCGGATGGATAACACAGGCATTCAAGGTCATCCTGCAATCGCCTTTCGAGGGCATCGAGACCAATGCCATCGTAGGACGAGGCGGTCTGCGCTGTAATCGTGGAATCACTCATACCTTTTTTCTCGTTGCTCCTGTCATCTTTTGTCGTTCCCTCTGCTTGCCGCGCCACACGATAGCAAGTAGTAAGGTTTCCTACAATTGCCTTGTTCCATCCAATGCTGCCAATGCTCCACTCCGTCCCGTCTTCAGTTCGCAAGACGTTCAATGGTCAGAGCCACAGAGTGTCGAACCCTCAAGGATTCCACCGCAAATGCAGATCATCGATATGGAAGACATGTGAATGCTGTCGCTGCGCCCCCTGCACTTCAGGATCATGCAAGTGCGGGTGATCCGAGGGCAGATCGGGGTGACTGTGTACACGCTCAAGCGGATCTTCCGACGGCCAGACGCGTGTCGCCAGCAACGTGACAAGCAGACAGACGCCACCCAGTATACCCAAGGCCGTCGTCGGTGCCAGAGTCGATCCGAGCCATCCTGCCAACGGGTAGGCAATCAGCCAGCCTGCATGAGACATTGAAAACTGGGCGGCAAACACGGCAGGGTGATCCTCCTTTTCTGCCGAACGTGTCAGTACCAGACCACCCGGCGTCAACACCATGGAAGAGGCAGCACCAAAACCACCCCACAGGAGCATCAGCCCGACGATGGGCAGCGGCAGAAAGATCTGGAAAGACAGTAGCCCGAAGGCCACGCAGCCACCGAGTATCAGAGCTCGTTCACTGAATCGATTCAGGAGCCTGGGGATCAACAGGGCACCCGCTGCCGCGCCACTGCCATAGGCGGCCATCAGCCAGGTGTAATAGTCACTGTTGTCAAACTGCAAGCCTGCATAGACCACGGTATTGACCAGCACCCATGCCAGTGCGCAGGACAACGCCAGATTGAGAAGGAACAACCCGCGTAAACGCGGCGTACGAAAATAGATGGTGAGACCGCGAGTCAGTCGCTCGGTAAACGCTCGCTTCTTCTTGAGCGGGGCCGCCGCTGGCAGACCACTGAAACTCAACGCCACGACGGAACCCGCCAGGCACAGTGCTGCCAGTGGAAAGAGGCTGGAGGAGACCACGAACAGCAGGGCCAGCGCCGCCAGCATGGGGCTGAACATGGATTCGAAAGTGTAGGCCAGCCGTGACAACATCAGGGCCGAGGTATAGGTTTTCTCGTCTGTCAGTATGGCCGGAATCATGGCCTGGAACAGCGGCGTGAATGCGGCAGAGGCCGTGTAGAAGGTAAATGCAAGCATGGCCAGCTGCCAGATGTCTGTCGTCATGCCAAACAGCAACAACAGCACGAAGCGCAGAACATCCAGCCCGATCAGAACCCGGCGCGCCTCGAACCGTGACAGCACCACCTCTGCCAACGGTGCCAGCACAACATACACCACCATTTTCAACGCAAAGATGGCACCCAGCAACTTGCCGGCCCCCGTCACCCCACCAATCTCGTAGGCCAGCAAGGCCAGTCCGACGGTCATGATGCCGATGCCCAGCAGCGACATGATCTGTGCGGCAAACAACCATCGGAATACGGGGTGTCGTAGTGGGTTCATCAGCCGCCGGTATCTCCTGCATGACGAAACTCAGGCTGCATCTGCGCAGACACAGGCTGAAATTGAGCTGTCAGGGTATCAACGATGTAGTGATGTCGATAGTCACTGGCCGTGCGCGACAGTTTGTCCACAGCATCAATGACCTCATCCGCCTTGTCATCGCTCATCAGCGCGGACAGGTTCAGCCGTACCCAGCCAGGCTTGTCGATCTCGTGGCCCGACTTCAGAGCGGCCAGCAGACCATCCGAATGGCTTTCATCGAGCCCCAGCAGACGATGTGCGTAGGAACCGGCACAGGCGCAACCGCCTCGTGCCTGAATGCCGTGTACATCACTGAGCAGGCGCGTGAAAAACTGGTGATGCACATGACCACCGGCCCCATCACGAATTCTGAACGAAAATATCGGCAGACAGTGTTCAGCGGTCGTCGACCCCATCAGCTCGATGCACGGGTTGTCTTGCCAGACCCGCAAGGCTCTGCTGCGCAATTGATCCTGACGCTGCGCCAGCCACTGCGTGCCCAGCGCCTGCTTTACCATCATGACCAGTGCTGCCCGGATATCTCCCACGACAAGCGGCGTTCCGGCCTCTTCCCGGTGCGCCAGATCGTCGGAATAGACGTGCGTCCAGGGCGACACATAGGACACCGTGCCACCACCCGGCCAGGTGGGTATCTTGCTGTGCACGATGGCATCACGAACAACGGTGACACCCGATGCGCCGGGGCCGCCTGGAAACTTGTGCGAGGAATAGACGATGGCATCTCTGGCCTCCTCTGTTCCGGCCTTGACGCTCATGGGCAGATACGGGGCTGCACAGGCGTAGTCCCAGATCGAGATGGCACCGTGTCGTCGCATCACTCGGCAAACCGCATCCACATCCGTCACGATGCCGGTCACATTGGACGCGGCCGAAAAGGCCCCGACGATGCGATCGGCAGACCTGTACTCCTGCAGCAGGCTCTCCAGTACGTCCAGATCCGGCCCGCCCTGCGCGCACTCGGGCAGTTCGATGACCCGGGCACCACTTTCGCGCCACGGCAGCAGATTGGAGTGGTGCTCATAGGGACCGACCAGCACGACGACCTGCCGACCTTCTCGAACCATCTCCGGCAAACCCAGCAGACTCACCAGCCGATTGATACCGGCGGTGGCACCCGAGCCTGTGAACAGCACACTGTAGTCATCATTGGCGCCGAGCTCGGCTGCCAGATACTGACGAGCGGCAAGACGGGTACGCGTACAGAAACTGCCGCAAAAGGAGGCTTCTGTATGACTGTTGGAGTAATAAGGCAGGATGCGCTCCAGCACGAAGGACTCGATCTGTTGCAACGCTCGCCCGGATGCCACGTAATCGGCATAGACAAGCGGATGCGAGCCGAAAGGCCCGTCGACAGTCGCCTTGCTGCCAATCAATCCATCGCGCAGATACTCATCCAGCCCCTCTCTTGCCAGCAAGGCTGAAAAATCCGACAAGACCGATTTCGACATGAATGCAATCACTTTCAAGGAGAAGACCCGAAAATACTATTACATGGAGCCCCCATATTTTTCACAAATTCAACCTTGATACGGGTCATTTTTCTATCATATGATAGAAGAATGGCTGACAAACTTGATAAAATTGATTTTCGAATACTGGATGAGATTCAGCGGGACTCTTCCCAGTCGCAACGCAGCCTTGCCGAGAAGGTCGGTTTGTCGCAGAACGCCTGCTGGCGTCGCATCAAGGCACTGGAGGAAGCCGAGGTCATCCGGCAGCACACGGTCACTCTCGACCGTAATCGCCTCGGAGCCGGCCTGGTGGTTTTCGTCATGATTCGCACCCGCCACCATTCCACGGAATGGCTCACGACCTTCAGCAATCACGTTTCCAGTATCCCGGAAGTCATCGATTTCTTTCGTATCGGTGGTGAATACGACTACATGCTCAAGGTCGTGACCCGTGACATGAACAGCTACGACACGGTTTACCGACGCCTGATCGAATCGGTCGAACTCGACACCGTCACATCCGTGTTCGCCATGGAAGCCATTGAAGAGCAGCGCCCCATCGCACTGAGCCTGCCTCCGGCCTGATCAGCCAGAGCGAAACCGCCGCCAACCGCGGATCAAGCCAATCCGCCGCCGGCCGATAGCAAGCCGGGTTTCTTGACTACCGAATAGCCGACCCCACCTTTTCAACAAGGTCGTCAAGCGGTCGTGTGAAGATTTTTACACAGCTTCACTGCACTGCAAGAAAAGCGTGAAAGCAACTTATACAACGATATCAATGCCTTGAGGGAACAGGTCTTATCCGCTTTTTGTGAAATTCACAGTGTGAATTTTCTTTTGTAAAATTCTAGTCCATTTTTCCCTACACTGCCGTTACGCCTTTAGACAGGCACACACCAATGCAAGCGTTTTCGGGAGCATTTTCCATGGGCATGAATCAGCAATTTCGTACCACTGCCAGTTGGGATCAAGCCATCGATCTGCTGGACTACCGCTTTCCTCTGACAGAAGGCTCACACGCAAGTGTTACCTCGTACCTGACCTACTTCGATCACCTGGTTGCCATTCAGTCAGACGGCACGACGACCGGCCTGGTTCACCCCTCGCAGTTCGTCGAAGCCAGCGGTGTCGAAGATGCTCCCAGTTGCATTCGCCTGGAACACGAAGGCTTGCAGGTTGAAATCGAACCTGGCCGCACGCACGGCGGTTCAGGACAGGACGTTCCTGAACATCGCATGCAGTTGCTGACCGATATCGCCGCAGCCTGAAACCACTACCAACAACCTCAACCCAAAATCAGATCTCAACCAACAACAAGTAGTCTATACCTGACCAGGACCTACCCATGAATCAGTACCGCACACTCTCTACCGCCGCCGCCGACACCATTGCTCGCAATGGCAACAGCTGGTCCGCCATCAATCCCGAGTCAGTTGCCCGCATGCAACTGCAGAACCGCTTTCGGACAGGACTGGACATCGCTCGTTACACTGCTGGCATCATGCGGCAGGATACGGCTGACTACGACAAGGACCCCAGCCAGTACACGCAATCACTGGGCTGCTGGCACGGTTTCATCGGACAGCAGAAGCTGATCTCCATCAAGAAGCACTTCGGCACCACCAAGGGTCGCTACCTGTACCTCTCGGGATGGATGATTGCAGCGCTGCGCTCCGAGTTCGGCCCTCTGCCAGACCAGTCCATTCATGAAAAGACGTCCGTACCTGATCTCATCGAAGAGCTCTACACCTTCCTCAAGCAAGCCGATGCCCGCGAATTGCGCCATCTGTTTGCAAGCCTCGACCAGGCTCGCGAAGAGGGCAACCAGGTACTGGAAAAGTCCATCATGGACAAGATCGATAACTACCAGACTCACGTCGTGCCTATCATCGCCGACATCGATGCTGGTTTCGGTAACGAAGAAGCCACTTACCTGCTGGCCAAGAAGATGATCGAAGCCGGTGCCTGTTGCCTGCAGATCGAAAACCAGGTCTCTGACGTGAAGCAGTGTGGTCACCAGGATGGCAAGGTCACGGTTCCTCATGAGGACTTCCTGGCAAAGATCAACGCCATTCGTTATGCCTTCCTGGAACTGGGTGTCGATGACGGCCTGATCGTGGCTCGTACCGATTCACTGGGCGCCGGCCTCACACAGAAGATCCCGGTATCTCGAGAAGCAGGCGATCTGGGCGATCAGTACAATTCATTCATCGCTGGCGAGGAAATCGAGTCTGTTGATCAAGTCAACACAGGCGATCTGGTTATCCGTCAGGGCGAGAAGCTGATCAAGGCTTCACGTCTGCCCAATGGTCTGATTCAATTCAAGCCTGGCACCGGTGAAGACCGCTGTGTACTGGATTGCATCACCGCCCTGCGCAACGGCGCCGACCTGCTGTGGATCGAAACCGAAAAGCCGCATGTGGGTCAGATCGCCGGCATGGTGAATCGCATTCGTGAAGAGATCCCCAACGCCAAGCTGGTGTACAACAACAGCCCATCGTTCAACTGGACTCTGAACTTCCGCCAGCAGGTATTCGATGCCTGGCAGGAAGAAGGTCGCTCGGTTGCAGACTATGTGCGTGACGATCTGATGAGCGTGGACTACGACGAGACGGAACTGGCACAGGAAGCGGACGCCCGCATCCAGGCCTTCCAGTCGGATGCCTCCGCACATGCCGGTATCTTCCATCACCTGATCACACTGCCTACTTACCATACGGCAGCTCAGTCCACTGATGACCTGGCGAAGGAATACTTCGGCGAGCAGGGCATGCTGGCCTACGTACGGGATGTACAGCGTCGCGAGATCCGTGACGGACTGGCCTGCGTCAAGCATCAGGACATGTCAGGTTCCAACATCGGTGACGATCACAAGGAGTACTTCTCCGGCGCCCAGGCACTCAAGGCATCGGGCAAGGACAACACGATGAACCAGTTCGGCTGATAATCTTCAGTAGAACCCCGGTTCGATAACGGCAGGCCCTCTGGTGACAGAGGGCCTTTTTTCTTGCCTGATGAAAAGTCCTCTTCTCTGGCACTCGATCCTTCGAATACCGAAGCAGTTCCGCTGGCAGCACCACTGTCGACCTTGACATACCCCATCAGTGGGCCGATATTTTCCAGTACATCCTGTCTGAGTCTGCTCATGATGGAACCCGGTACCGGCAGCCTGCCCGACGACACACCCGGCACCGCTCTGATACTCGGCGGTGGCGGAGCACGAGCGGCCTACCAGGTCGGAGTGCTGGAGGCCATTCGGCAGGTACTCTGCCAATCCAGTGGAACTGACTGCCCTCTACCGTTCAACGTGCTGTGCGGCACCTCCGCCGGCGCCATCAATGCAACGTCCCTGGCCAGCCATGCTGCCTCTTTCGATACGGCAATGGCGAGACTGCTGCACGTGTGGAGCGAGTTCCGTCCCGATCAGGTCTATCGCACGGATGTCGGCGGTGCCGTGACCAATGCCAGCCGCTGGTTGAGCGCTCTGTCCATGGGCTGGTTGATCAAGGAACCACCGCGCTCCCTGTTCGACAACCGACCGCTGCGACGATTGCTGGAACAGAACATCGACTTCAGCAGTATCGACAAGTCCATTGCCCGGGGGCACCTGACAGCGCTGGCCATCAGTACCTCCAGTTATTCCTCTGGTCGACATGTCATCTTCTACCAGGCGCAACATCACATCAGACCCTGGACCCGCTCACGCAGGCATGCAGCGCGCACCACCATTGGCGTGGACCACCTGATGGCCTCCAGCGCCATACCTTTCGTGTTTCCAGCCACCCGACTGCAGATCAATCACAGAACCGGCTTCTTCGGTGACGGTGCCATGCGCCAGAACGCCCCGATCAGTCCGGCCATCCATCTGGGGGCGAGGCGTATCGTGGTCATCGGTGCCGGCCAGGTCGAGGAGAGCAGCAGCGAAGGATCCGATTCCGACGACGACTCGGACAATCAGACTGACTACCCCGGCCTTGGCCAGATCGGCGGGCATGTCATGGCCAGCATCTTTCTCGATGGCATGGCGGGCGATGTGGAACGACTGGAACGCATCAACCGCACACTGAGCATCATGACGCCTGAACAACAGCAGCAAAGCGGTCTGAACCCGCTGAATCTGCTGACCATCACCCCCAGCAAACGCCTGGACAGTCTGGCCGAGCCGTTTGTCCGCAATCTGCCGCGCACCACGCGCAGTGCCTTGCGTATCCTGGGTGCCACCGGGCCACGCGGCGTCGGCCTGAGCTCCTACCTGCTGTTTGACAGGCAGTACACGCAGACCCTGATCGCGCTTGGCAAACGTGATGGCCTGGCACGCAGTGAGGAGATTGCCGCATTCTTTGCAGACAATGAACCCGCCGAACATGCCATGCCGACATCAGGCCGTTAAACTGATGCAACACGTTGTTGATGGGCATGGGCTCGTCACACGCTTGCTGTCATACTTGTTCAATCAACTGAATGGAGACAATGAATCGTGAAGACACTTTGGAAACACCTGCTTGTCGCCGCTGTCCTGGCATCACTGACAGCCTGCGCAGCAACGGAATCGAACCGCGTCATCGAAGCGCAGACAGTCAGTAGCTACAACACCAGCTACAACGGGCCGCGCTACGCCCTTGTCATCGGCAACTTCCAGAACCGCTCCAGTTATCAGCGCGGCCTGTTCTCCGACGGTACCGATCGACTGGGAAGTCAGGCCCGAACGATCCTCAAGACGCATCTGCAACAGACCAATCGATTTGATGTGGTCGATCGGGACAACATGGAACAGATTGCCGAAGAGGCGCGCCTGTCAGGCACCAGCCAGGCACTGGAAGGTGCTCAGGTTGCTGTCGGTGGCGATGTTACCGAGTTTGGTCGCAAGACAACGGGCGATCAGCAGCTGTTCGGCATACTCGGCTCCGGCAAGAAACAGATAGCCTATGCCAAGGTTGCATTGAACCTGGTGGATGTACGCACGGCCCGTGTCATCTATTCCGCCCAGGGCGCCGGCGAATATGCCTTGTCCAACCGGGAGATCGTCGGGTTTGGCGGTACTGCGGGATACGATGCTACGCTCAATGGCAAGGTCTTGAACCTGGCCATCACCGAAGCGGTCAACAATCTCGTGAAAGGCCTTGAGCAAGGTGCCTGGTCGCCTGTGAAGGAATGATCATGGGCAACACGGATGCCACGCTGAAACGCCTGCGACTGGCGGGGGCGAGTCTGCTGCTGGCAATACTTGTCAGTGGCTGCGTCACCCCCGAACCGCCGTTGTACCGCTGGGGTCAATACGAAGAACTGATCTACAACGGCTACCGGAATCCGGGCAGCTCGGACCCGGTCAACGATGCGCTGGCACTGGAAGAGGACCTGCGGCGAACGGAGGCCGAAGGCATGCAGATTCCGCCGGGCGTGCGAATTCATCTGGCATACCTGTATTTCGAGCAAGGCAAGACCGGTGAGGCCAGAACGCTGCTGGAAACCGAACGCACACGTTTTCCCGAGTCCACCGTGTTTGTGGATCGCCTGTTGGCCAGTATGGAGACGGCACAATGAAGAGCGGATTCATGCGTACATCGGCAATCCTGACGATTGCAGCGAGCGCACTACTGGGCGCCTGCACCACCCTGCCCACCGAAGACCCATACGTTCTGTACCGGGAACATATGCCAGCGTCCATTCTGGTATTGCCACCGGTCAATGAGTCACTGGATGTCAACGCCCCCTATTCCTGGGTAACCACAGCCAGCATGCCGATTGCGGAAAAAGGCTATTACGTCTTCCCGGTGGCCATCGTGGATGCCTTCATGAAGGAAAACGGGCTGCCCAATCCGGAAGACATGCATTCCGCGCCTCTGGACAAACTGGGCGAGGTATTCGGGGCGGATGCCGTGCTGTACGTCACTCTGACGGAATTTGGCCAGAAATTCGAGCTGCTCAGCTCAACCACCCGGGTCAATGCCGTGGCGGAACTGGTGGATATCAGGACCGGTCAGACGATCTGGACGGGGGCACTGAACTATGCCGATGACAACAACAGCAGTGCACAGAACAGTCTGCTGGGCAGCCTCATCAATGCCGCGATAAACCAGGTGGGCAGTACCTTGACTGACCGCACGCATGATGCCGCCGCCATCGCCAACAACATGCTGTTCACCAATGCACGCAACGGCCTGCTGAAAGGGCCTCTTCATCCGGGTTTCGAGGAGCAGATGGCTGCGGCGGCAGAAGCAGCAGAAGCAGCAGGAGCAGCAGAAGCAGCAGGAGCAGCAGGAGCGGCAGAAGCGGCAGCAGAGAGTATCGCCAACGAGCCGACTCAATAAGCCAAGGGCGGTTTATCTTTCTTCGCGGGCGATCTGGATCTTGTTGACAATACGGCTACGGTGTTCCTGTAGCCGTTCCAGATCATCGGTTTCAAACAACTGCAGGCCGACCAGGGTGGATGCCTGAAAGAACAGTCCGACCGGCACATCCATATTGCCCTTCTCGATCTTCTGCAACACGCCTCGCGCTATATTGGCCCGCACCGCCAGATCCGACTCGCTCATGCCACGCTGAATGCGTGCCAGTTTGATCATCTGACCCAGCAGCAATACGGTCTCAGTCGTGAAGGCAGTAAAGGTAGTCTCGTGTGTCGGCATGCAGCCAGCCTCCGGATGTGGTGTCAGTAACAGTCCCCACCTTTTCCGATTGCACAGCTTGTGCCACCGCCCAGCTCTTGCCGGCGGCCAGCGGCACAGCCGGACCTGAATCGAACGGCTATCGAAACGAGTCTCGAGTGCATTCCCGAACGGATTCCCGAACGGATTCCCGAACGGATTCCCGAACGGATTCCCGGATGAATTCCCGGTCGGATTCTCAAACGGTTTCCGAACAAACAAACAAACAAACAAACAAACGAACGAACGAACGAACGAACGAATCAGAGCGTGAAGGTCTGCTGTTGAGCCTGATAACGCTCAACGGTTTCCATGTTGACCTCGACCCCCAGGCCTGGCTTGTCGGGAATGGCGACTCGGCCATTCTCCATTTGCCAGGGTTCGGCAATCAGATCCTGACGGAAAGGATGGCTGGACACGTCGTATTCCAGAATCGGTTCCGCCGCATTCAGGGAATGATGCGTAACCGGTATCGTGGCAATGAACTGCAGGGAGGCTGCCTGTGCAATGGCAGTACCCCAGACGTGCGGGTTCAGCATGACACCGTTGGCCTGCGCCATGGTCAGTACGTCGCGCACTGCCGTGAACCCACCACAGGAACCGATATCGGGCTGTGCGATATCAACCGCATCGGCACGAAACAGCGCGTTGTACCCGTACAGAGAATGTTCGTTTTCCCCACCGGCAATGGGCATGTCCAACGCCGTTCTGACCGCCGCGTAACCCTGCAGATCTTCGGCGACCACCGGTTCTTCGTACCAGCGCAGTGCAAAGTCGGACAGACCACGACCCAGGCGTATGGCATCGCTGCGCCCATAGGCGTGATTGGTATCGATCATCAGTTCGATCTCCGGATCATTCAAGGCCTCGCGTATCGAGTGCATGACCTGCAGGTCATCACGCACGCCAAAGCCGAGCTTGATCTTCATGGCACGAAAGCCGGATTCTCGATGCCGCAGGGCTTCTTCGGTCAGCCGGGCAGTCTCACCCTGGCCCTTCAAGCGATAGAAACCGGTGGCATACGGCTGTACCGATGTGCGATAGGCACCGCCCAGTAGAGCGGACACTGGCGCCTGATAGTGTTTGCCTGCGATATCCCAGAGCGCAATGTCGATGGCACTGATGGCTGACATGACAGAGCCCTTGCGCCCGAAGTCACGCGTGCGGTTGTACATGGCTGTCCACAACACCGCGGGGCTCAGTGCATCCTGCCCCATGATCACGGGAACCAGGGCATTACCGATAGCCGCAGCTGCAATTTCAGGAGGCTCCAGCCCCTGCGTGAAGGCCTCGCCCCACCCTTGCAGACCGGACTCGGTGGTAATGCGCACAAGAGTTGCCGCACGCTGGTGAACCCAGCCCTGCGAAAAGGCAAACGGGACATCCAGCGGCGCCTTGACGACGAAGGTTTCAACTCGGGTGATTTTCATTCCAGTTCCTGATGATGATCCAGCGAATAGCGATCGGAAGTCGGCATGACGCCCGCGGTACCCCGGTTCGTTCAATGAAATTCCTGCAATACGCTATCATAGACATTGCTCCACTACAGACCCCGCAAACATGAGGCCCCCCCACCGCAGCGACGAAGGCAAACGTCGAGCCGACGACATCGTCAAGGAGGTAGAACAGCGCATCCTCGATGGTCGCCTGGCCGTTGGCGCGATTCTGCCATCCGAAAGAGTATTGATGGACGAGTTCAGTGCCAGCCGCACAGTCGTTCGGGAAGCCATTACTGCGCTCTCCAACCGGGGCCTGCTGGACTGCAAGCCGCGATTCCGACCGACCATACGCAAGCCCGGCATGGAAACGGCGCTGGATATCACGACGCCCATTGTTCAGCAGTTGCTGGGCAACCGCGGTGGTGTGGAAAACCTCTACAAGATGCGCGTCTTCATCGAAACCGGTCTGGTCAGACATGCCGCCGTCCACGCCGACAAGAACGGCATCAGTCAGTTGCGCCAGGCGCTGCTGGCAAACGAGGCCGCCATCGACAACTCCGACAACTTCTACCAGACAGATACGGCTTTCCACGCGGTTCTGTATGAATTGGGCGACAACCCGATACTGCCCGCGGTGCATGCCGGCTTCACGTCCTGGCTGGCCCCTCACTGGGACCGCATGCCGCGCATGCCGGAACGTAACCAACAGAATTATCTGGCACATGAGCAGATATTCAATTGCATCCTCAACCGTGACCCGGATGCCGCAGAAGCTGCCCTGAAGCAGCATCTGGACAGGGCCTGGGAACTGGTGCGCGGAACCTTCGAGGAGCCCTGAGCCTGACCGGCCGGACACTGTCCGAGCTGGTCAGCCTGTAACGGTATTGCACCAGCTCTGACTCTGGCCGCCACCATTGCATTGACGTCTGTAACTACCAGTTGGTGACCGAGCCGTCGGCCCGTCGAAGATGCTGCATCTCGACGTGCAGAGGTGTCGCAGCCCGAATGGCCGCCTCGTTGACTTCCACACCCAGTCCCGGTCCATCAGGCACGATATAGACAGGCCCTTCCATGGCGACCTGCACCGGAAACAGTTCAGGATCGTGGAAACCGAGATCTTCGACGCAGGACTGCCGGGTTTCCTGCCAGCTCATGTTGGGAACCGCGGCAGACATGTGCACCGTGGCAGCGGTGCACACAGGTCCCAGCGGGTTATGCGGCATGAGATCGATGTAGTGACGCTCACTCCAGCCAGCAACTTTCATGGCTTCGGTAAACCCACCGATGTTGCAGATATCCAGTCTCATGTATTGGGTCAGCCCTTGATCGAGATAGGGTCCGGCCTGCCATTTGGACGCAAACTCTTCGCCCACGGCAAACGGTATGTCCGTCATGTTGCGAAGTGCGGCATAGGACTCCGGTGTTTCACAGCGAATCGGCTCTTCCAGAAAATCGAGCGTACCCGGCGGCAGAGAGTTGCAGAAACTCGCCGCCTCGGCCACCGACAGCCGATGGTGATAATCGATTCCCAGACACAACTCTTCGCCGAACTCCTGACGAATGGCCTTCAGATCGCGAGCGGTTCGTGCAATGGACAGGCGCGGATTGAATACTGGCGTCTCGTCGAAACAGGCAGGCACCACTCGAACACAGTCCCACCCCTGGTCCACCAATGTGTGAATCTGCTTGAGCGTATCCTGCAGATTGTCGGCCGTTGCGCTGGCAAAGGTGGGGATGCACTCGCGTTGTCGACCGCCCAGCAACTGATAGACCGGAACACCCAGACGTTTGCCCAGCGCATCATACAGAGCGATATCGATGGCAGACATGGCCGCCGTGAGTACTCGCCCCCCTTCGAAGTACTGGCTCCGGTAGGTTTCCTGCCAGATACGACCGATTTGCCGGGAATCCTGCCCTACCAGAAATCGGCAGAAGTGCTCGATGGTTGCCGCAACGGCACCTTCGCGCCCGGACAAGCCGGATTCTCCCCAGCCCACGATGCCATCTTCGGTCGTCAGCTTGACCAGTAACTGGTTGCGTCTTCCTACTCGTGCGAGCAGCGGCTCAATAGCAGTAATCCTGGGCATGGTTTCTCCGGCATGACAGATTCTTGCCCAGAATCGTACTACATTCTTGCAAATTTCGTATATTATTTTCAGTGAATTGACAGTCAACCTATTCACGATGCGTCATATGGACGCCGAACCAACCACCAACTATCAACCAACAACCACTAGCCACTAGCCACTAGCCACTAGCAACCGGCTAATGGCTACTGACTCTCGGCTGAAGGCTATCGGCTGTCGGCTGTCGGCTGTCGGCTGTCGGCTTAAGACTAACGACTGGCGACTGGCGACTGGCTCAATACGCCATGTAAACCGTCCGCTTCTGCAGATAGCCCTCCAGACCGTGAACACCATCCTCGCCACCCAGACCGCTGAGCTTGTGGCCATTATGGTACCCATTGACATAGCCGACGATTCCCTTGTTCAGGAAGATCGTGCCGGTCTCCAGGCGCTTGATCGCATCCATGTAGATGGACGGATTGCGTGTCCACAGATAGGCGGACAGACCATCAGGGCGTGCATTGGTGATACTCAGCGCCTCTTCATAACCATCGATCCTCACCACCGGTAACACCGGCCCGAAAAGCTCATCCCGGACCGCTTCCGAGTCTGCCTTGGCGTTCAACAGAACCGTAGGCTCATGCCAATGCCCCCGGCCGAACTGATCGCCCTCTCCGCGCTTGCCACCCATCGCCAGTTCA
Source organism: uncultured Granulosicoccus sp. (assembly GCA_947499955.1). Lineage (GTDB taxonomy): Bacteria > Pseudomonadota > Gammaproteobacteria > Granulosicoccales > Granulosicoccaceae > Granulosicoccus. Next base: position 74,911 of record CANMQI010000002.1, on the reverse strand, counting down.
GCACCCTCCGCCAGACTGCGTGACACCATCGCCTGTATGCGTTCCAGTGATGCCGCCGTACTCACGGGGCCCATGCCGGTGTTGCTCATCGGGTCAGCCAGTTTGACGCTCGCAACCCTGGCCAGCAGTTTATCGGTGAATTCATCCGCGACAGACTCGGCCACCAGTACGCTCTCATTGCAGATACAAACCTGGCCGGCATTGGCGAACCTTGCCACGACCGCCGCTTCCACGGCCGCATCGATATCGGCATCGTCCAGTACGATGAAAGGTGCATTGCCACCCAGCTCCAGAGAGAGAGCTGCCAGGTTGCGAGACGCTGCCGCCGCGATGGCCTGCCCGGCCCGAATGGAGCCGGTGACACTGATCATTTTCGTGATCGGACTTTCCACCAGCTTCTGCCCCAGCTCCGGGCCGGTTCCCGTCACCATGTTCACCACGCCCGGCGGCAAGCCTGCCTGCTCCACCAGGCGGCAGAATTCACTTGCGCTCACCGGTGTCGACTCGTGCGGTTTGATGATCATGACGTTGCCGGCGACCAATGCCGGACCCAGCTTGCGACCGATCAAGGCGAGAGGGTAGTTATAGGCGCAGATACCCAGCGTAACGCCGTAGGGTACTCGATGAATGTACAACTGCTCATTCGGCACATCTGCCGGCAGAATTTCACCCTGAATACGTCGAGCGGCCTCGGCAGCGTAGCTCATGTAGCGAATGGTATCGTCGACTTCAAAGCCCGCTTCGGCCAGGGTCTTGCCCTGCTCCATGACCAGCAACCTGGCAAAGTGGTCGCGTTCGGCCTTCAACCCCTCGCAGATCCTGTAGAGGTAATTGGCGCGTTCCACCGGTGGCAGCAAGCCCCACTGCACGCGCGCCCTCTCGGCCGATTGCAGCGCGCGCTCGGCATCTTCGGCCGTACACGCAGGCACTTCGGCAAAGATTTCACCGGTTGCCGGATTGTCGACCGCAAGTCGCTCACCACTGAGCGCATCGCACCATTGATTGTCGATGAAGCACTGATGATATTTCATGGAGATTCTCCGAACTGAATGATCGTTGTCTCGGGCTCAGCAAGCCGCAGGGTGGGGGGGGGGGCAGCAGTTGCTCGCCCGGTACGCGACATCACCTGCCAGCGACTGCGTTCAAGACAATCGCTCGGCTTTCTGACTGAGCATCTCCCAGTCGAATACGACGCCGGTTCCCGGTACATCAGGGGCGATGGCACGCGAGTTGTCGAGCTGGAATGGCCGAGTGGTATAGCGATCGATGGGAAAGGAATGCACCTCTATCCAGCCCCCATTGGACTGTGCGGATACCAGGCTGACATGCAGTTCCTGCATGCCATGACTGCAAACCGGCACCTTCCTGTCGGCGGCCATTCTGGCCACCCTCAGCCAACCGGTGATACCACCACAATTGGACGCATCCGGCTGTATGAAACTGAGTGAGGATTGTTCCAGTGCGTAACCGAACTCATGTTCGGTATGCAGATTTTCGCCCATGGCCAACGGTATGCCGGTCGCCTCGGCAATGCGGGCATAGCCGGCATAATCATCGGGAATGATGGGCTCTTCGAACCAGCAGATGTCATAGGGTTTGAAAGCCTCGGCAGCCGCAATTGCCTGATCGATGCTCATGGAATAATTGGCATCCACCATGAAGATGCGATCCGGCCCGATCAACTCGCGAATGGCCCTGACCCGTTCGACATCTTCTTCAAGTGTGGGCTGGCCGACCTTGATCTTGACACCCTGATAACCGCTGTCCAGGTACCCCTGGACTTCGGTGAGTAGTCGCGGCAGGGAGAAGTTCAGATCGATACCGCCCCGATACGCCAGACAATTGTTGTCGGCACCACCCGCCATTTTCCATAGTGGCTCTCCACGACGTTTTCCACGCAGATCCCACAAGGCAATGTCCACCGCGGATATGGCAAACGAGGCAATTCCGCCACGAGCCACGTAGTGCACATGCCATTGCATCTCGTCGTACAGACGCTCGACCTCTTCGGCATCCTGCCCCAGCAGAAACGGTTTGAGATCGTGATTGAGCATGGCGGCGATGGCGTGCCCCCCCCTGCCACCGGTATAGGTATAGCCGGTACCCGTCAGACCGTCATCGGTCTGGATGATCGCCACGATCAGCTCGAAATCGGTGTGTGCACCATGCTTGGCATCCACCAGAACCTCATCGAGCGGGACCTTGAGGTGTCGTATCTCGATGTTGCTGATGATGGACATCGATAGCCTCGCATAATGACAAAAATAGAAAGAAGTTTGATCGTACAATAATTGCTTGAAACACACAAGAGACGGAAATAACCGTCGACAATACACGCTATAGAGTATATCCCCAGCACTTTTGTATTATCAAAGTGACTGATGCCCAACGGTAAAACCCGATGTAACAGTTTTGTCATATGGCCTGCCTAACATCGCCGCATCAACAGTGGAGAGCAAACAGTGGCGATCTCGGAAATCCAGACTGCAGACCCCGGTTTGCTCCAGCAGGAACGACAGGGCACATGGCAGCAGTGGATCGGCGTAGCCGTCCTGGTCTACTTGCTGATCTGTGCTGTCGGCATGATCGGTTCAGGCTTCAAGGGCGCTACGGGCGATCACGCCGAGCAGCTGTTTGCCTTTGCCGTCAATCCCTTTGCAGGCCTGGTGGTCGGTACGGTTGCCACGGCACTGATTCAATCCTCTTCCACGGTGTCATCCATCATCGTCGGATTGGTAGCCGGCGGTTTACCGGTTGCGGTCGCCGTTCCCATGATCATGGGGGCCAACATCGGCACCTCGATTACCAACACCCTGGTATCACTGGGTCATGTTCGCGAAAAGAAGGAATTCGCCCGGGCCTTCTCGGCTGCCACGGTGCATGACTTCTTCAACCTGCTCTCGGTCGTGATCTTCCTGCCACTCGAGATCAGCTTCGGCCTGCTCGAGCGCATCGGCAAACTGCTCGCCCAGCCATTCTACGGCGGTAGTGATGCTTCCATGAGCAGCTTCAATTTCGTGAAAGCGGCGACCGCCCCGGTAGTCAATACGGCCAAGAACCTGATTCTGCCGCTGGGTGATCCCCTGGGCGGCATCGTACTGGCCCTGTTCGGCATTGCACTGATCTTCCTGTCCATCACTCTGGTAGGACGCCTGTTGAGGATGTTGATGGTCGGTCGAGCGCGCGACATCATGCATACGGCCATCGGCAAAGGTCCCCTTTCCGGCATTTTCTCCGGCACCCTGGTCACCACGCTGGTTCAGTCCTCATCAACCACCACCTCCCTGATGGTGCCACTGGCAGGCTCGGGCGCATTCTCGCTCAAGCAGATCTATCCCTTTACGCTGGGCGCCAATATCGGCACCTGCCTGACAGCGGTTCTCGCCGCGACTGCCGTGACGGGCAATGCCGAAGCCGCCCTGCAGATTGCCTTCATTCACCTGAGCTACAACGTGCTGGGCGTGGTACTCATCTACGGTGTTCCGTTTCTCAGAAATCTGCCGGTCAAGGCGGCAGAATGGCTGGGTACGACGGCGTCGGAGAACAAGCTGGTTGCACTGGCTTATATACTCGGAGTCTTCTTCATTGCACCGGGACTGTGTCTCGGTGTCTCCGCCATGGCTTGAGGGTGCAGACGATGAATGAATTGAAAACGCTCAGTAACGACAATCTGCGTGTGCTGATCAGCCAGACGGAAGACACTCTGGCGGAACTCCGAGCTGAGCTGGATCTACGCGATGCCAGAGCTCAGGAACGGGAACTGGACAATCTGGATCAACACATGGAAAGTGCTGCACTGAACCTGAAATCCATTCAGGACTTCCTGCATTACCTGATCGAAGAGGCTCGGTCCAGCCGACACTCATCCTGACTACTGCAAGCGTGGCCAGCTCCAGCCTCGGGCGGGTAGCTGGACTCTACGGGCAAACAGAGGTAGGCACAGGTGTTCTGTGGGCTGAATGACCACAATTGTGCAAACAATCGGGAATCGTCTGATATTGCCCCGTCATCTGCCGATAGGGATGACAGGCGATATACACTTGATGGCCCATGCGACTCAAATATCAGCTATTTCTTGCCATGCTGCTCGGCAGTGGGCTGCTTATCGCTCTGATGTACGCCATCAACAGCTGGAGCTTCAATCGTGGCTTCCTGGGTTACATCAACAGTACCGAGGTTGCCCGGATCGAGCCGATCGTTGACGATCTGGCCGCCAACTATGCAGAACACGACGGCTGGGAGTGGATTGCCGCCAGTCACCGGCGCTGGGGGACAATCGTCGATCGTCATCTGGGCACCCGCGCCAATCGTCGAGACCGGGGCGGCCTGCCGAACAGAGCGGACTTTCCACCGGGCCCACCGCCTGTCAAAGGGGAGCGACCACCGGCAGCCGGCGACAAGCCGGGACCACAGTCCAAACCGGACAGAGGGCCAAGCAACCTGACACTCGACCCGAGACTGTTGCTGGCAGACGCCGAAAAAACCATTCTCTACGGATTCATGGGGGCAGATGTCAATTCCCCGGAAACCAGCTGGCTTCCCATCAGCGTGGACGACAGGATCGTGGGCTTCCTCGGCTACCGACGCCTGAAGCAACCACCGGGGCAACTCGATCAGGTTTTCGCCGAGCAGCAAAAACGCAGTTTCGCCTACGCCGCCCTGGTCATGATTGCACTATCGGCGCTTCTCGCAGCGGCGCTGTCCGCGCGTATCGTCCGACCGATCCTGCATATTCGCAATACGGTTCGCAAGATTCGCAAAGGCAACTACGACCAGCCTATCGACATGACGCGACGTGACGAGATCGGGGATCTGGCGCGTGACATCAATCGCCTAGCCACCGCTCTCGACAGGAATCTCAGTGCGCGCCAGCAATGGCTGGCAGAAATATCTCATGAACTGCGAACGCCCGTGGCGATACTGCAAGGCGAGCTGGAGGCCATGATCGATGGCGTCATGCCGATCGATGAGGTGGCCATCAAGTCCCTGCACGACGAATCGCTGCGACTGTCACGCCTGATCAATGATCTTCACAAACTGACCCTGTCGGACATCGGTGCGCTGGACTACCGTTTCGAGGTGCTTGATCTGGTCGAATTGATTGGCGAACGCTGCCGCCTTGCGCAGCCCCTGGCCAGTGCTCGCTCTCTGATCATCAAGTCGGATATCAGCACCCAGAGCGCCCTCATGAAAGCCGATAGAGAGCGCTTGAGCCAACTGGCTGACAATCTGCTGCAGAATTCGATTCGATACACCGACCCTGATGGTGTCATCACTGTCAGCCTCTACACTGACGACCAGCAGATCTGCCTGTGCTGGGAAGACAGTTCTCCCGGGGTGACGACCGAGCAGCTGCCACACCTGTTCGAATCACTCTATCGTACCGAGGCCTCGCGCAATCGTGATACCGGCGGCGCCGGTCTGGGGCTTGCCATTGTCAGCAAGATCGTAGAGGCTCACGAAGGCACGATCGAGGCTTCACAGTCAGAACAGGGTGGTCTGGCCATCACCATCCGCTTTCCCTTGCACCGCTGAGCCCACATGAAAATAGCCATCGTCGAGGACGAGCCCAAGCTTGCCAGAATCCTGCAAGGCTATCTGCAGAAGGAAGGCTATGACACCGAGTTGTTCGAGGACGGACAGCTTGCGCTGAACACCATACTGGATTCCCCTCCCGATCTTGTTCTGCTGGATCTGATGCTGCCCGGTCTGGATGGAATGACTGTATGTCGGACGATCCGCAAACAGCTGGACGTTGCCATCATCATGATGACGGCCCGCGTCGAAGAGGTTGACCGCTTGCTGGGCCTGGAGATAGGTGCCGATGACTACATCTGCAAACCCTTCAGCCCGCGCGAGGTGGTCGCCAGGGTCAAGACCGTACTCAGGCGCACGCGCCCGATAGAGGAACAATCAGCCGACAGACAGAACTTCGTTCTGGATGAGGACAAGGCGGTGGTCAGGCTGTGTGGAGACAAGTTCTGCACTCTGACACTGGTTGAACTGCGTTTGCTGAAAACGCTCAGCACCAAGCCGGGTCAGATCTTCAGTCGTGATCAGCTGATGCAGCGTATCTACATGGACAACCGAATCGTCAGTGACCGCACCATTGACAGTCACGTCAAGAAGATTCGCCAGAAACTCCACGAGATTCATCCCGAAGCCGAATACGTACATTCGGTCTATGGAATCGGCTACAAGTTCGAACTGCCGGAGCTCGCTGACTGAACGCTGCCAGCGCAGCACCGGACTTCATCGAGCTGACAGATACGCCAGACAATCGATCTGCAACTCTACCCCTGCCAGAACCCTGCCAGCTCCTCGGCTTGCACGACATGGCAGTAGATCATGTTGATGATCTCCAGCTCGTGTTGATGCAATTGATCGGTTGCCGCGGCGCAGGCATCTTCCACCACAACGACCCCAAAACTCTCATCGGCCAGGCTACGTACAGTTGACGACACGCACTGATCGGTGAAGATACCCGCCACGACCACATCCTTGATACCCATGTTCTGCAGTATCAGACGTAGATTGGTGCCGGTCAGCGCCGAGTCGGTCGTCTTCAGCACCGTGATCTCGTCACCCTGAGGTTCGAGCTCGTCCACTATCTGACTATCCGGCCGATCCTTGGGCAGCAGCAGATAGTTGAAGCCCGGCTTTTTCTGGCTCAGCGAACGGTCCCTGCCATCATCCTTCAGACAGGCGATACGGGCAAATATCACTTCCACTCCACGCGCTCTTGCATCGGCAATCAAGCGGGCCGTATTGGGAATGACAATGTTGTTCATGCGATCGAAGAATGGCTGCCAGCGCGCAGCTTCAGCCTTGTCATCGGGCACATCCAGATAGGTGTTCTGGATATCGATGACCAGCAAGGCAGTGGAGTCCGACTGCAACTCGATGTCGTCAGGCGGATCAGCCTTCTCGTAGTAGAACGATCGGTATGCCGTTTTCCAGGACATCAGCAATGTTTCCTCATGGGTTTGTCTGACACTTTCATCTCAACCGGCTTCTCTGGCAGACCAGTGATTCCTGCCGTGGTTCTGCAGCAGCTGCTGTTCGGGAGCCGTGCCTACCGCATGCATGACCGAGACGATATCCTCGGTGGAACGCACGAAGGGTACTCGCTGGTGTTCCGGGTCAGGTATGGGCACCGCTGACAGAAGCCGCTGAGTGTAAGCATGTCGTGGATTGCCCAGGACCGCCGAGGCTGGACCGGTCTCGACAACCTGTCCGGCATACAACACTGCCACCCGGTCACTCACCTGCTCCACCACAGCCATGTCATGCGAGATGAACAGGTAACTCAACCCTTCGTCTTCCTGCAATTCGCGCAGCAACTCCAGCACCTGAGCCTGCACAGAGACATCCAGAGCCGACACACATTCATCCGCCACGATCAGTTTCGGATTCAAGGCCAGCGCGCGGGCGATGCAGACGCGTTGTCGTTGCCCACCCGAAAATTCGTGAGGATGCCGTCGCATGGCATCCAGAGGCAGACCAACGCGTTTGAACAGCCAGGCCACTCTATCGCTCAACTCCGTACCGCTGGCCAATCCATGCACGATCAAAGGCTCGGCCACCTGATCACCGACCATCATGCGCGGATCCAGCGAGGCGTAAGGGTCCTGAAAGATCATCTGTACATCTCGCCGCACCACTTGCAGCGATCGCCGGCTCAGCCCGCGCGTAGCACGACCATTGATCCTGATCTCGCCATCGAACGGCAGCAAGGACATCAGCGCCTTGCCGATGGTGCTCTTTCCACTGCCTGACTCTCCGACCAGAGCCAGCGTCTCCCCGGCATTGATGGAAAAGGAGACTTTTTCCACCGCATGCACATTCTGCTGCACGCGATTGAGCAGCCCACCCCGGACCGGAAATCGTACCGACAGGTCGTTGACTTCCACCACGGTTGCTGTATTCGCCAGTTCGTGAGCCTCGAGTGAGGCTGCCACGCTCCCCAGGCGTGGCACTGCTGCCAGCAGCTCACGTGTGTATTGCGTCGACGGATTCGCGAACAGCTGCCTGACCGGTGAAGTCTCCATCTGCTTGCCCGCCCGCATGACGATGACGCGATCGGCAATCTCGGCCACCACCCCCATATCATGGGTAATCATGATGACCGCAGTACCCGCACGTTCCTGCAACTTGGCAATCAGGTCCAGTATCTCTGCCTGTACCGTTACATCCAGTGCCGTGGTCGGTTCATCGGCAATCAGCACGTCCGGTTGACAAGCCAGCGCAATGGCAATCACCACTCGTTGTCGCATACCACCGGAGAGCTCGTGCGGATACTGCTTCAGACGCCGTTCCGGTGAGCTCATGCGCACCTCCGTCAACAGTTCGAGAGCCGCCTTCGACGCCTCTGCCGCAGAAATATCCTGATGTGCCACCAGCACCTCGGTAATCTGCTCACCGATGGTCATGACGGGGTTCAGTGATGTCATGGGCTCCTGGAAGATCATGGCCACCCGCGTGGCCCTGAGCTTTCGGTACTCGGTCTCGGACAGATCCACCAGGTCCCTGCCAGCCAGTAGAATCTGGCCTGCGGTGATACGTGCCGCAGGCTTGGGCAGCAATCCCATGATGGCCATGGCTGTCAGCGATTTCCCGGACCCCGATTCACCGGCAAGGCACAGCACCTCATTGGGCATCAGCGAAAAGCTGATGCCATCCAGCACGGTCTTGCCACCACTGGCCGTGGCTACCTGAATGGTCAGGTCCCTGACCTCCAGCAGCGGTACAGGCGACTTGGCAGCGTCTGTCATGTCGGCCTCGTTGTCCGGGATCATCGCGCTCATCACGTCTTATTCGAAGACGATACGTGGAAAGTAGAAAGAGACAACCCAATTGGGCTGGTCCACGATTTCCGATATACGCAAGTCGCCGCAAACGGAGCACAGCATGTAGGCGTCCGTGGCTGACAGACCTCGCGTCGCACACAGCAGATCGATCATGCCAGACAGTGCCACTCTGGCACCTTCCATCAGATCGCTGCCGATGCCTGTCGTGACTTCGTAGCCCGCCGAATCCAGGTGATTGGTAACTGGACCGGGCGTCGTGAATCGCGGCATGGCCAGCGGCTGCTGCTTGATCAGGTCCAGCTTGAGAGCGACCGACATGGGACTCTCGATAGCCGTACCACAGACTTCTCCATCACCCTGCGCGGCATGCGTATCACCGATGGAAAACAAGGCACCGGCAACCTCAACCGGCAGATAAAGCACCGAACCTGCGGCGAGATCACGAATATCCAGATTACCACCCACTCTTCTGGGCGGAACCACTGAATGCAGACCGGGTTCCGCGGGCGCGACGCCAATGGTGCCGGCAAAGGGTTTCAGCGGCACTCTGGCATCCTGGGTGAACAGGGCCGGTTGCAAGGAATCCGCCTGATAGTCCCAGAGCTTCAAGGCCGGATCGGTAAACTGGTCAGCGAGCAGACCGAAACCCGGAATGTTCGCTGTCCAGCCAAAACCGGAGGGTTTGTAGGAAAGCAGTTCAACTCTCAGCACATCGCCTGGTTCGGCGCCATCCACAAAGACGGGCCCGGTAACCGGGTTGACCTTGCCGAAGTCCAGAGACACGACATCTTCTACCGTACTCTCAGGTGTCAGTTGTCCGGCCGAACTGTCCAGACACTCGAACTCCAGTGAACTACCCGGCGCAACACGCTGCACCGGCTTGATGGAATGGTCCCAACCGAAATGATGATGGGCACCATGGATGGTGTACTGAGGGCTGTTGCACATGATGTTTATTGAGCTGCAGTCGAGTGAACGTAATCGTAGTTGACCGGTACATGAACCGGATCGACAAAGATGGCATCCTCACCGCCGACAGCAGGCGAACGCATGGTGAAGCGCTGTTCATTGAATACCGGCACCCATGGTGCATCTTCCATGATGGACAGATAGATCTCGCGCCACATCTGCTCACGCTCGGCTGTTCTGGAAGGATCGGTCATGCCGTCTGCCGCAACGGCCTTGGCATCGAGTTCCTCATTGCAGTACCAGGACCAGTTCCAGCCACCGGGAACTGCGCCAGCACAACCCAGGATGGGTCCGTAGAAGTTGGACGGATCCGGAAAATCGGCAATCCAGGCCATGCCGCCTGACCAGATCATCGGCGCTTGATCCGACTCACCGCCGGCAGCGATGACATTGGCCTGTGCCAATGACTTGATGGAGGCGTTGATACCGATGGCCTTCAGATCCTGCTGGATGGACTGTGCGATACGCGGGTTGGGATCGGTGTTGTAGACATACAGCTCCGTCTCGAAACCATCGGCAAAACCGGCTTCAGCCAGCATCGCCTTGGCCGCGTCCGGGTCGTAGGCATAGCCTTCGTAGTCGGGTGCATAACCGGGCATGGTTGGCGGTAATGGCTGATTGGCAACGACGGCCCGTCCATTGATCACTCGAACGATGCGCTCCTTGTTGATCGCCATGTTCACGGCCTGACGTACGGCCTTGTTGTCAAACGGAGGCATCTTCACGTTCATGGTGATGTAGCCCGTCTGCAGCTGCCCACCTTCGATGATGAAGTCCTTGAACTGATCATCATTGGAGACCTCCACGAACTTGGCCGGTGGAATACCATCGCCTGGAATGTCCACTTCACCCTGCTGCAGTCGCAGCAATGCCACCACAGGCTCCTGCCCGACTTCGAAGGTAATCTGGTCCAGGTTCGGCAGACCTTCCTTCCAGTAGTCTTCGTTGCGTGAAAAGATCAGATGCTGGCCCAGAGTCCAGTCGGTCAGTTCAAACGCACCGGTGCCGACCGGGTGCTTGCCGAAATCCTCACCGAATTCTTCAACGACTTCTCTGGGAACCACCGATGAGAAGTTGATGGCCATGACATGCAGGAACGTTGCATCCGGTCGGGACAAAGTGATGCTGATGGTCTTCGGGTCGACGACCGTGACACCGGACAGAGTCTGGGCATTGCCAGAGGACATTGCATCGTAGCCGGCAATGGAGCCGAAGAATCCAGCGCCCGGGCTCTGAGTCTTCGGGTTGGTAACGCGGTCCAGCGAATACTTGACATCTTCTGCCGTCATGGCACGTCCATTATGAAATGTCACCCCATCACGTAGGGTGAACGTGTAGGTCAGACCATCATCAGACAGGGTATGGCTTTCTGCCAGATCACTGACCAGCTCGGTCGTGCCGGGCTTGTAATCCATGAGTCCATCGAAAAGACTCTTGATCATCGACCAGTTCTGCCAGTCATAGCCGATGGCCGGGTCCAGCGTGGACACATCGTCCTTGTAGGTGACAATCATGCTTCCACCATTGGCAGCATCATCGGCAATGGATGGCAACGGTGCTGCCAGGCCCAGTACGGCGAGTGCCACGGGTGCGAGTACGTGCTTTTTCATGAATGGTTCTCCGTCAGAAATCATTGAACGTCGGTTAGGTACTATCGAACTCTGATACGTGGGTCGACAAGTGGTGCGACCAGGTCGGCCAGCAGATTGCCGATGACAATGGCGCAGGCTGATACCAGCGTGACACCCATGATGATGGGGATATCCACTCGTTGAATGGCCTGCCAGGCAAGCTGCCCGATACCCGGCCAGCTGAACACGCTCTCCACGACGACTATGCCGCTCATGAACATGCCGATATCGATTCCGATCATGGCAATGATCGGCAGAATGGCATTGGGGATGACATGCCTGAACAGGATGCGGCTTCTGGACAGGCCCTTCGAACGCGCCGTACGCACATAGTCCTTCTCCAGCACGTCGATCATGCTGGAGCGCATCATGCGGGCATACCAGCCTGCGCCGAGTATGCCGAGCGTCAGAGCAGGCAACACCAGGTGAGCAAAGGTACCGTAGCCACCGATGGGCGCCCAGTGCAATTTGACGGCGAATACGTACAGCAACAGTATGCCGATGACGAACTGTGGCGCAGATACCGAGGTGAAGGATACGACCGTCAGAACACGATCGGTTCGGCTGTTACGCCACAGGGCCGAGATAACGCCCAGCGCCAGGCCGATGACGAGTTCGCATACGATTGCACCAGCCATCAGTAACAGCGTGGCTGGCAAACGAGCCGCTATCAGTTCCGACACTTCTGTCTTCTGCAGGTAGGAGCGTCCGAGATCTCCTTGCAGCAGATTGCTCAGGTAGTGCCAATACTGCTGATAGAGCGGCAGGTTCAACCCCAGCTGCTCACGAATGTTCTCGACGGTCTGTACCGTGGCACTCCTGCCGGCTATCTGCCGCGCAGGGTCTGCCGGCAGCAGATACAGCAGCAGGAAAGTCACAATCGAAATACCCAGCAGAATCAGCAGGGATTCCAGAATGCGTCTGAGCAGGTGGATACTCATGACGATTGGCGCTCCGAATTGATCTGCATCTGTCGACTGGCAAGCGCCAGCTTGAATCTGATGAAGGCTCTCATCCGTGCCGCCCCTTCAGTGTCGGATCCAGAATGTCGCGCAGCGCGTCTCCCACCAGGTTGAATGCCAGCGCCATCAACAGAATGGCAACCCCCGGGATGAAGACCAGCCAGGGCGCTGAAGAGAAATAGGTCTGATTCTCGAAGATGATATTGCCCCAGCTTGGCGTGGGAGGCTGCACACCCACGCCCAGATAACTCAACGTGGCCTCCAGCAATACCGTCGTGGAAATACCCAGCGTACTGAACACGACTATCGAGGACAGCAGGTGCGGCAGCACATGCCGAAACAAGACTCTCAAGGGTCCCGAGCCCATGGATATCTGCGCCTGTATGAAGTCTCGTTCTGTCAGGGATCGTGTCTCGGTGTACACCACCCTGGCCATCTGCACCCAATTGACCATGGCGATCACCATCGCCACGATCCACAGACTGGGTTCGAATATGGCCGCCAGCACGATGGCCAGCAGCAGCGCGGGAAAAGCCATCATCAGATCGGTGAAACGCATCAACACAACAGCGCTCAGCCCACCGAAATAACCCGCAGTCACACCCACCAGCGTACCCAATATCGCCGACAGACCATTGGCCACCACACCGATGATCAGAGACGTCTGCGCCCCCACTATCAGACGTGACAACAGATCCCGTCCCAGCAAATCGGTGCCCATCCAATGTTCGGCATTGGGTGCGATGGGCGCGCCTTCAATCGTCAGCCCATCGAACGGCTGATCGTTCGGATCGTATGGCGTGATGTAGCTCGCCGTCAGTGCACAGATAACGATGGCTGCAATCAGAACAAGACCGAAGGCACTGCCGGGGCGTTCCAGCAACTGTCTGAACACACCGGGTGAGCGGCTTTCCGAGGCCGCTTCCTGGACACTCAGCGCCTCACGACTCATGCCACATCCCCCTCGATGAAGGCAGAAGAGGCGGCACGACAACACACTGGCGGTACTACAAATGAACTCATGAGTAATCAGCTTATCCGGGTGAACGTCGATTTTTTATCGGTGCATCCGGGCACTGAATCATCGACCTAACCCATTAGTGCACACGGCATGCCACAGGTTACTCGGTCAAATATCCTTTTATTTCAACAACTTGAAAAATCACTTGTATATACAATGCATTATCATGGTGCGTGTTTCTTTCAACTCGCACCCGCATGTCGCACGCAAAAACAACCCCCTGTTTTCTGACTGATCCGCCCCTCCAGGGTGTCGTATCACTATCCCCGTGCAATCTGTTCTGGTGTCTTTCGGTAATCGATTCGACACTCGGATACCCGCAACCGGGCAACAAACCGGTGGGTCTGGACGTGTTCATGACGAGAGGATTCAGGTCAACCAGCTTCTGGCCCACTTGCATTTGATCGTGCAACACGGTACTCACTAGGTATCAGCACCCGTATGCTTAACCGTATCCATGGAGAGAATCGATGAAGCAGAGTCACTACGTCCGCCTGTCGAGTGTTGCGCTGGCCCTGATACTCAGCGGCCTGTCTGCCGGATTCTTCGCCACGTATCAATTCTCTGTCATCCGCGGACTTGCACAGGTGGGCGATACGACCTATGTGATCATATTTCAGGCTATCAACAACACCATCCGCGATCTGGAGTTCGGCATTGTCTTCTTCGGGACGGCGCCTGCCATCGCCATGGCGCTCTGGACGCACCGACACCGTAGCTCCAAAACGCTCCTCTGGCTGACCATGGCCTTGCTGTTGGCGATCGCGACACTCCTGATCACCTTCCTCGGCAATATCCCGCTCAACAACGCACTGGCTGAAATCGTGCCTCTCACCACCGACATTGCGTCAGCTGCCCGTACCGAATTCGAATCTCCCTGGAACAGGCTCAATCTGTTTCGCACTCTCACCTCACTCGGCGCACTGTCTTGCGTGGTAGTGGCCACGTTACCCAGACGGCTACGACGATATTGAGGACAGCCAGGCCTGCCAAGACGCACTGGCATTCGTGTCTCGTTTGTTGTCTCGCACTGGCCATGATATTTACCTGCCTGAGCGTCGGCGCCTGCATCGACTGAAGCTGCGCCAGAGCGGCAGCACCGCAAACGTCAGGCGAGCACGACGATGGATACCAGGCTGAATACACCGGTCCAGACCATGATCTGCGCAATGGTGTCTGTCCTGACATCATGGAGAAGCGCCAGACTGAGTGCCATAGCCACCGAAGGACCGGCGGCACTGAGCACGTAAATCGGTGCATCAGCGGCCTCATAGGACACCAGATGAAACGCGGCCCAGACGCAAGCCGGGAATACCAGAACCTTGATTCCCACGAACAGGGCGACAACCGGATCCGCGCGAAAGGCTGTTTCCGATAACACCACACCCAATGCAAACAGCGCCAGTGGAGCGGCGGCTGCGCCATTGAAACTGATGTAGGTCACGAGTGACTGCGGCAAGACCAGGCCACTGGCGGAAAAGGCAATCCCGGCAACAAGCGCCAGAATGATGGGTGAGCGAATGATGCCAAGACCAAGCACTCGCCATGACAAACTGCCATGTCGGACAAACTCCAGGGCGAGAATGATTGCGCTGAAACCAATCAGTCCATCAACGGTCGTGATGGCCACGAACGGTTGTGCACCTTCCGCTCCATAAAGCACAAGGGCAATGGGTAGAACATAAAAGGCGTTGTTGGCCACCACACCTGTCATCCCCAGCAACAGCGACTCGGAAGCCTCCCTTTGCATGACGTAGAAGGCCAGAGCGAAGCCAACCATGAACACCGCCAGCTCCACCACCAGATAGGTGGCAATCGGTAGCAGAGTGAAGCGAGCAATGTCGGTATGCGAGCTGACATCAAACAGAAAGACTGGCAAGAACACCGTCAGCGTGATGCGATTGACAACTCGTGCCTCGGCAACGCTGATCCAGCCTGCACGCCCCAGGATGAAGCCGAGTGCCATGATTGCAAAAACAGGCAGAATCGGGTTGGCAAGGACATTCAGGAGTTCCAGAGCGACCGCCCTCCTGAATGTTCACCATCACCCATGCGATGATTCATCTTCACCAACAATGTCAGCGCATGGCCTGAGGAAGAAAGGTGACTATCTCCGGAAAGAGCGTGACCAGAGCAACCAGTGTCAATATGCCGATGAAGAAAGGCATCACGCCCAGTATCACCTCCGTGATGGAACCCTTGTTGCGCACACCCTGCACGATATACAGGTTCATGCCCACCGGTGGAGTCAGCAAGGCCAGCTCGCACATGATGACAACGAACACACCAAACCACACCGGATCGTAGCCGACAGCGATAACCACCGGAAACAGCACCGGAATGGTCGTGATCATCATCGCCAGCGCATCCAGAAAACAGCCCAGCACGAGATAGAGCAGCACCAGACACAGAATCAGGGTGATTGGCGACACGTCCAGGGATGAGATGAATGAGGCAACCTGATCAGGCACGCCCAGAACGCCCATGCTGAAGTTCAGGAAGAAAGCCCCGATAAGCACGAAGACGATCATCGCCGTGATTCGGACCGTTGCCAACAGGCTTTCGTTGAGCATGGTCAGGTCAAGCTTGCGGTAATAGGCTGCCAGGGCCAGCGATGCAACAACACCGACTGCCGCCGCCTCCGTTGGCGTTGCCCAACCGCCATAGATGCTGCCGATGATCGCAATGAAAATGACGGAAGGCCCGACAAGATCGATCAAGCGACCCAGACGCCCTTCCAGCTCGCTTTCGTCCGAGGCTTCACCGGCGATGCCTGGCCAGAAGAAGGCTGCAATGGCAATGATGAGCACGAAGAACAAGGCCAGCATCAGGCCCGGCACGATGCCCGCGATGAAGAGATCGCCAATGGAGGTATCGGTAATGGCACCGTAGATGATCAGATTGATCGATGGCGGTATCAGTATGCCCAGCGTCGCCCCACTGGCAATGGACCCGGCAACCCAGCGCTCATCATAATTGTGTCTGCGAAAGGTCGGGAAAGCCACGGTGCTGATCGTGGCGGCCGTGGCAACGGACGAGCCCGATATGGCGGAGAACATGGCAGACGAGGCAATATTGGAATGCAGCAAACGCCCCGGGAGCCATTGCACCCAGTCTGACAGCGAACGATACATACGTTCGGCAATATTGCTTTTCACCAGAATCTCGCCCATCAGGATATAGAGCGGAATGGCTGTCAGCACGAAGCTGTTCATCTGCCCCCACATGAGGTTGCCGGCTGAATTGAGCATCATGGGCCCGATACCCCAGACCACACCGACAAGCGCCGTGATAACCATGACCGTGCCAACGTGCAGGCCCAGCATCAGCAGACCGATGACACACACGAAGCCGATCGCGATTACATCAATACCAACCATCAGCCAGTCCTCCCTTGTGAATCACCATCGAACCCGGCAGACAGCAGCTCCTGCTGCTCTGATGACTGTGCCTGCAGCAAGTCTTCCACGCCCTGATAGTCACCTCGTCTGAGGCGTGCCATGCAACGCAGCAGAATGATCAATGACACCAGCACGAACATGGTCAGCCCGAAAACCCAGATCCCCTGTGGAATCCACAAGGGTGTCTGCAAGGGCGTTGTGGCGGTTGAGCCAAGGCGGATGGATGCACGCAGCGATTTGACCGCGAACCACAACATGCCGGATGACACTGCCACCAGCACCAGGCTGGCGAGCAAGTGCAGCACTGACCGTCCGGCAACCGATGCATGCTTCAAGGCAAAATCAACCCGCGTATGGGCGTGGGTCACTACCGCGTAGCCGAACCCGACACTGGCCGTGATGGCCAGCACATAGCCCCCCAGTTCATCCACCCCCTGAAGGGAGTGGTTGAACAGTTTTCGCGAAACAATCTCGACCGCAGTGAGGACGGCCTGAACCAGTAGCGCATACCCTGCCGCCAGCGCAATGTAGCGCATGACACGTTCTTCCAGTCTCATCGGATCCCCCCCTCAATGACGGCTAAAGATGGTTCAGTTGCTGGCGGCAGTCATGCCGCGAGCAGCGCCGACAGTGTCGTTCCAGACTTCGGTGCAGCCAGGATAGGTAGCCTCGCATCGCTCGATCCAGTCAGGTAGAACCACCTCGGCAGCGGCCTTCTGCACACGAGCAATATCATCCTCGGTGACCGGAACCATGGTCATCGAGAATTTCTGTCCTTCCTCGCAACCATCCTGTCCGGTATTGCAAGCCAGGGCATCGTCATTGATGGTACTGGCCAGTGCCCACTGTGCAGCTTCCAGAGTGGTGTACGCGGTCTTGACCTGCGCACGTTCTTCGTCCGAAAGGCTGTTCCACCAATCCAGATTGGCAAAGATGCCCTGCACCGAACCTGATACCGACAATGGAATCTGATGAGTGGTCACTTCCGGCCACTTGCCGGAGTTGCCGGATGTCGGGGAAGTCACACCACAATCGGCTACGCGTCGCTGAAGTGCGGGATAGACCTCGCCGAAGTTCAGGGTCACAGGACTCGCTCCCAGAGTCTCCAGCAATGCCGACATGGACGGCGTGAAGCTGCGAATCTTCAGGTTGGCCAGATCATCGACGCTGTTGACTTCCGCATTGCAGTAGAACACCTGCGGACCGAACGGCCACAGTGCCAGAACCGTGGCACCGAAACGCTCCTGAAGTCGCGCGTCGAACACCTCACGATAGGAATCCACGGCGGCCTTCAGGCTTTGCATGTCCGTGGAGACACCGATCAGATCGAGACCTTCGAAGAATGCGTCATCACGCGCAGCCGTACCAATCTGGACCGATGCAATGTTGAAGGCATTGTCCGAGACCAGCCTGAGTCCATCAGCCGTGCTCAGCCCCAGACCATCATAGTTGTTGTACTGCACCTTGAAGCCGCCTGACTTCAGCGTTTCAATGGCTGCCGCCTCATTCGGATATTGCTTGGCAGTGGGCAGAATCTGGCTCAGCACCCGTACTGATGTATCGGCGACAACGGGGCCGGCGGACAGTGCAGACAGCGTCAGAGCTGCGGCCATGGCTTTCTTGAACATGCTTTTTATCTCCGGATAAGCTGAATTGTAGAATTGCATACAATCACAATTCATACAATTATATTTTCAGCACCGTGTCGCCAAACGCAGGTACAGTATTCTTCAATAGACAGCCCACGAACCTAGACAGTGCGGGCGGTACCTTTCTGGTGCGCCACCATTAGTCAGCGTTTGAGCCACGACAATGAACAAGACAAGCGCAATCAATCGTAATCCCCTGCATTCGCAAGTTGCCGCTACGGTACGCGACCGAATCATGCAGGGTGAACTGCGTCCAGCCGACAGGCTGAGCGAGATAGCCCTGTGCGAGGAGCTGGAAATCTCGCGTACCCCCTTGCGAGAGGCCTTCAAGCTGCTTGAAGCCGAAGGTCTGGTGACAATCCGCCCGCACAAGGGCGCGATCGTGGCCGAGATCAGCATTCAGGAAATCGGCGAAGTGTTTGACCTTCTGGCGCCACTCGAAGCACTTGGCGTTCGACTGGCCATGACGCGCATGTCGGCAGAGGACAAGTCCCGAATCGTCGCCTTGCACGACCAGATGATCCAGTTCTACGAGTCAGGCGATCGCGAAGGCTGCTTCCTGACTGACTACGAATTTCACAACACACTGATCGGTTTCGCGCAGCACGACGTTCTGCAAACCACCCACCAGAGTCTCAGTAATCGTTCGCAGCGGGGACGTTATCTGGCCCCACGATTCGACCAGCAGAAACTGGATATTGCCATGGCGGCCCACCGGGAGCTGATTGTGTCGATCAAGGACGATGAGATCGAAAAATCTGCGCAAATCATGCACGATCACGTAACTCTCACGGGCAAGTTCGTCGTCGACACACTCAGGGATAGTGGTGTTGCCCGGGACTGAGCCTGCCACACCATGGGGCATGATTCACGTGATTGCCACCTGAATCCACGCACGGCCGTGACATTCGTTCATGTGAATTGATCCTGAAGCTGTCCAATCTGCGCCTGCCAGCATTCACCAGACGGCAATAAGTACACGAACAGACAGCGACTCGGTGCGTCACTGTTACTCTGCGGTAAAGGCGTCATAGCCTGCTGCTTCAGGACATGCAACGTCTGACATGAACGCGCGAACGACCTCGAATGGTTCGTATGGCACGTCGTTGCCGATGGTGGATGATCACCGATGGTTGCCTGGTGCCCCGACTTGCACTACTCCCGGGCTGTCTGGAAGTACCGAGCAATCTGGAGTAGACTGCCGGCTCGGACTTGAACGACTGCCGGTCGTTCCCGTTGCTGACGCATCCGCCTTTCACGGTTTCCTGCAACCAGTAGTTCCGATGGCGCACAGGCACTACTGCCTCCATCCATGTAAATCCTTCAAGATCGCGCCGCATTCTCCCGTTCAAGCCAACTCCAGCTTGGGCCGCCACTGATACATTCACATGAACAGGACAACCTCGTATGACTGAACGTGTTGCCCCTCCTCCAGAGGACTCTCCAGATGCCCATATGGAGAATGCACCTCACCCGATAGATACCGACTTCGAAATCGGCCAGGACAATATCAGTCCTTTCGGGCTGGAGATTCACAACCCGGTATTTCCGATTTCTGCCCTGGCCGTGATGATCTTCGTTTTCATCACCCTGGCCTTTCAAACGCAAGCCACTGAATTCTTCGGTTGGTTACGCCCCTTTCTGACCTCGACCTTCGACTGGTTCTTCCTCAGTGCAGCCAACATCTTTGTACTGTTCTGTCTGATGCTGCTGGTGACCCCATTGGGCAATGTTCGACTGGGCGGCAAGGACGCTACTCCGGACTACAGCTACATGGGCTGGTTTGCCATGCTGTTCGCTGCCGGTATGGGTATCGGCCTCATGTTCTTCGGCGTCTCCGAGCCCATGTCCCACTTTGCCTCCTCCATGGGTGGCACAGCGGTTGAAGGCGCTGCACGGACCGACTGGGCACCGCTGGGTGCGGCTGCCGGCGATGCTATCGCAGCGCGAGATCTGGGCATGTCTGCCACCATCTTTCACTGGGCTCTACACCCCTGGGCCATCTATGCCGTACTGGCCCTGGCACTGGCGTTCTTCACCTACAACCGCGGTTTGCCACTGACGCTACGCTCTGCCTTCTACCCGATTCTGGGTGAGCGCATCTGGGGCTGGTGGGGTCATATCATTGATATCGTTGCGGTGTTTGCCACGCTGTTTGGTCTGGCGACCTCCCTGGGCTTCGGTACCGAACAGGCATTGGCCGGACTCAACTTCCTGTTTGGCTGGGGCACGGGCAGTGTCGCCAAGGTCGTCCTGATCGCTGTCATTACCATACTGGCGCTGATCTCGGTGCTGCGTGGTCTTGACGGCGGCGTCAAGATTCTCTCAGAGATCAACATCGCACTGGCAGGCCTGCTATTGCTGTTCGTCATCGTGGTCGGCCCGACCGCCGAGATATTCAGCACAACGGTTTCGGGTGGTGCTGCCTACGTCAAGAATTTGATCCCCTTGTCCATGCCGTTCGGCCGGGAAGATACCAACTTCTCGCAAGGCTGGACTGCCTTCTACTGGGCGTGGTGGATTTCCTGGTCACCCTTCGTCGGCATGTTCATCGCCCGCGTCTCCCGCGGTCGTACGGTTCGCGAGTTCATTCTCTGCGTACTGATCATTCCTACCTTCGTCTGTGTGATGTGGATGGGTGCTTTCGGCGGAACCGCCATTGCTCAGGTAGTCGCCGATGCCGCAGCTCCGGTCAAGGATGCTGCTCTGGAACTCAAGCTGTTCGTGATGCTGCAGCATCTGCCGCTGGCAACGTTCACATCCATGCTGGGTATCGTTCTGGTGCTGGTGTTCTTCGTGACCTCTTCCGACTCCGGATCATTGGTCATCGATACCATCACTGCCGGTGGCAAGACGGATTCCCCTGCCGCTCAACGCGTGTTCTGGTGCACCTTCGAAGGTGTCGTGGCTGCCACCCTGTTGCTGGTCGGTGGCTCTGAAGCACTGACGGCGCTACAGGCCATGGCAGTGTCTACCGGCTTCCCGTTCACCATTGTGCTGCTGGTGTTGTGTGTCAGCCTGTTCATCGGTTTGCGGCAGTCTCTGCGTGAAGACCGAGCCGACGCCGTACAAGCGGGCTGATTCCATGGTCCGACAGTAGCAAGGTTCTGCGCCACCACCATCAGGTGGTGGCGCAGACTGCGATTCCTACTTCACCGCTCCTGAAGTCAGACCGGCCACCAGCTTCTTCTGCAATGGAAGGAACAGCAACAGGGTCGGCAGAGTCGCCACCACCGAGCCTGCCATCACGGCTCCCCAGTCAATCTGCACATCCCCGAAATACTGATACAGCCCCAACGGAATGGTCTTCATGGAGTCGTCCGTGATCAGCGCCAGCGCCAGCAGATACTCCGACCAGCATTGCAGAAAACCGAAGGTAGCCGCCGCCACCATGCCTGGCCAGATAACCGGCAGGATGATCAGGCGAATCACCGTAAAGCGCGATGCACCATCCACAATCGCGGCTTCATCCAGACTGCGCGGTACGGTCGTCAGGTACCCCACCAGCAAGTAGATGGTGAAGGGTGTGATGAAGGCGGTGTAGCACAGGATCAATCCGATATGACTGTTGATCAGCCCGCCTCGGGCAAACAGGATGAAGATAGGATTGACCAGAATGATCCAGGGAAAGAACTGCCCGCCCAGAATGGATCCGAATACCAGGCTCCTGCCCCGAAAACGAAAGCGTGACAGACCATAGGCGGCAAACAGGGCGATGGTACAACCCAACACGGTTGCAGTGACACAGACAACCAGGCTGTTCACCACGTATTTCAGATAGCCGCTGGAGAAGACCTTCAGGTAGTTGTCCAGTGTCCAGCCGCCGTCAGAGGCCACCAGAGACACCGAGATGTTCTCGAAGGAGCCTTTGAAGACGAAGTAGGCGGGCGAGAGCAGAAAGACGGCGAACAGGACGAAACCGACCAGCAGGCTGCCGCGTTCAATCAGCAAGGATGGCGTCAAGCGTTGTTGAATGGACATCTACCCGACCTTCTCCTGCATGTCACCGACTCCGAAAAGACGAAAATACAAGGCACCGAACAAGGCCATCACAACCGCCATGGTCACACCGATGGCAGCACTGTAGCCAATGCGCAGATCCACGAATGCCTTCAGATACACCTCGGTTGCCAGCACATTGGTAAAGGTGCCGGGCCCTGCTCCCGTGGCAAGCCACACGTAAACGAAATTATTGAACGTCCAGATGACCGACATCAGGGTCAGCACCGACAGGGTCGGAATCAGATAAGGCAAGGTGATGAACCGAAACTCCTGAAACTTCGTGGCACCATCGATGGATGCCGCCTCATTGAGTTCCTGTGGCACTGTCTGCAGAGCTGCCAGCAAGGAGATGGCCACCAGTGGCGTTGTATTCCACACGATGATGGTATTGATGGCAGGCCACACGGTCGACAGGTTGGAAACAAAGGCAATGGGATCCGAAATCAGGCCTGTCGACAAGAGCCAGCTGTTGATCGCACCGTGGGTCGGATCGAACATCCAGCGCCAGGCAATGACAGCTACCACTGGCGGTGTCGCCCATGGCACCAGCAGGATCAGCCGCGCCAGTGTCGACAGCTTCATGCGTTTGAGGAAGGAGGCATTCAACAACAGGGCAAACAGCAGACCCAGAATCATCCGGCAGGTCACCGACACGGCTGTCAGCCAGAACACCGTATTCAGGGCAATATCGAAGAAGGAACTGCTTCTGAGAAATTCCCAATAGTTGGCAAGACCCACCCAGTCACCGCCCTTCCTCAGTTTCAGAAGCGTGATGTCGGTGAAACTCAGCTCCAGGTTATAGAGCGTCGGGTAGATATAGAAACCCACGATCACGAGAAACGTGGGAAACAGCATCCAGAAAATCGTCAATCGCTCACGCGCACCGGGTGAGAGTCTCATCGAAGGTGCTCCGCAGCTCTGGCACATTGACCACCGGTTCGCCGCGCATGCCGCTCTGGCATGACGGAGAACCGGTATCTCGTATCGTTCATGATGGAAAACAGAATCAAGCGCTAGTTACCCAGCATCCTTTCCAGTTCGGACAAGAGCTCGGCCGCGGCCTCCTCAGAACTCTTCTGACCTGACAAGGCCGTGGAAAAAGCGCGGGATGTGGTGTTCCACAGTTGTCCCATCTGCGCATTGCTCTGGGCATAGGCACCCCAGGTACGAGTGTGGTTGGCCAGCTGATCGGCAAAGCCGGACTCCTCGGGGCGGTAGTCGATCTGCGCCAGCAGAGACTTCTGCGCCGGAAACTGATTGGTGTAGTACTTCTCGAACAACTCGGCAGATGTCAGAAACTGCACCAGCTTCCAGGCTGCCTCGGGGTTTTTGGTACTGTCGTTGACCACCAACGTTCGCCCACCCAGATGGGTCTGAGGCTCACCAGTTCCCGCCATCATCGGCCCTGATGCAAAGGGCACCGGCTTGCCGGGGTTGGCTTCTTCATAGGCGCTCAGCAACTGGCGGAAGGTATTGGTAGGCATCAGGGCTGCGGCCTGATTGCCATCGAGCAGCGCCTGCATCAGCGTCGGATCGTGCGGCTGGTCAATCGTGACAATGGATTCCGGTGCTTCGCCATCGGTAATGAAGCTCTTGAAATAATCCATGGCGTCAGCCAGTTGCGCCTGGCTCACCCCGATCTTGTAACCACCATTGCCATCCTCGACCACGAAGCCTGCACCGTTCGACCACAGGTAATAGTTCACCGGAAACCAGATCTGGTTGGCTGCAGCAAAGGCAAAACCACTCTTGCCCGTCTTCTCTTTCACCTCAGTACTGGCAGCCTTCAGCTCACTCCAGTTGGTAGGCAAGCCGTCAACACCGGCAGACTCCAGCACATCGGTGCGGTAAACCATTGCCCAGGTATCCGCGCTCCATGGCACACCGTAGGCCTTGCCTTCGTATTCAGTCAGATCGGTTGCAATGAAATCATCGAAGCCATTGGCAAACTCACCGTACTGAACCAGTTCCTCGATGGGCATGACCACTTCGGCCTCGGCCATTTCCTGTGTCCAGACGAAGGCGATATGTACAACATCCGGCCCCTGCCCCACTGCCGCTTCGCGCAGGAACTGATCACGGGCATCCTTCCAGGATATGGTCTGCAACTCGACCTTGATATCCGGATTTGCGCTTTCGAATTCATCCAGTGCTGCGCGCATCTCTTCGCGCTCACTGTCATTGAAACGAAACTTGATTACCGTCTCTGCCAGCGCCGAACCGGCACCCAGGGCCAGGGCTGTAGAAACAGCGACTACGATACCTTTCTTCACGAACATGGTGTTCTTCCTCTGGTGGTATTAGTGAATGTCACACTGCGCGACGCTGAAGTCGGCCAGTGACCGTGGGTCGGGCTCGAAGCCGATTCCCTTGCCTGTCGGAACGTTCAGGCAGCCTTCGTTGACAGTGAGATCCAGCTCACCCAGCGCCGTACGCAGCGGGTTCGGATTGGCGTCCAGCTCGACCCGGCCATCGCCTCCCATGGCAGCCAGACAATGCAGTGATGCAGCCATGCCCAATGCCGTTCCCATGTAATGCAGGCAGCATCGAGATCCTTGCGCCAGGGCATGAGCACCGACATCGCGGGCGCCGGATACACCGCCCCATTTGGCAACATCGGGTTGCACCACGGCCAGTGAACGATCATCGATATGCTGACGAAACCGGGCGTCGGATGTGATGTTCTCGCCGGCAGCCAGCGGTACTGATGTGGCCTGCGCCACGGCCTGCCACTCGCGGGCTGTGGCATCAGCGGAGATGGGCTCTTCCACAAACTCCACCGCCTGTGTTTCGAGCCTTTGCAGAAATTCGCTGGCCTGTTCGACGTTCCAGTTCTGATTGGCATCCATGCACAGACTGGTTGTCGCCGCCGCGCTGGCACGAAATCGATCGATGACCCGGAAATCGCGCTCGCTGTCAAAGCCCACCTTGAGCTTGAAGCAATCGTGCCCTGCTGCCTCGAATTCGGGAATCAGGGTCTCCAGTCGCTCGACATCCGGCGTACTGCAATAGACGCGAACCGTCCTGGCAGGCGCACGCTCCGAAGACAAGAGCTCGCCCAGCGACTGGTTCTGCATACGCGCGGCAATATCGGCAGCCGCCATGTCCAGTGCTGCAATACAGTGAGTGAATGGTCCGTATTCACCGGTGTGGATCATCATTCTGGCAAATTCCTGCTCCAGCTCAGGTCGCAGTGCATCCCACCGATCCACGCGCCGCCCCAGCATGGTCGGCAAGACGACATCCTGCAAGAGCAAGAGCTTGGACACATTGCCTCGTGGTGGATAGTTGCACCAGGCCTCCCCCCAACCACTGACACCCTCGCGGCTTGTCACTTTCAACAGAAGCCCATTGCGGGTCGGCATGGGGGCCAGAGAGGATTTCGGTCCGCCATCCACCGCGCGTGACAAGGCAAATACTTCGAACCGATCCAGTGTGAACGAGGCAGTCAAGCAGTCTCCCGTGCGCCAGGCTTGCGCACAACCGTGTGATGGGAACTGATTTATAACTGATTGATCAGTGGTTGACAAGAAATCATTCAACGACGATCATGCCCTACAGCCCTGGCTGCCCTGTTTGGCAGACAATGGTCACCACCCTTTATCGGAAGAGCTTGCCTTGGCCACTATAAGATTTTCGGATGTCAGCAAGGCGTATGGTCGCCAGAGCGTTATCCACGGTATCGATGCCTCGATTGAAGACGGTGAATTCGCCGTACTGGTCGGCCCGTCCGGCTGCGGCAAGTCCACCTTGCTGCGCATGCTGGCGGGGCTGGAGAGCATCACGGGGGGTGATGTGCATATCGGCGATGTACGCGTCAACGACCTGCTGCCCAAGGAGCGCAACATCGCCATGGTGTTCCAGAACTACGCGCTCTACCCGCATATGACGGTGGCCGAGAATCTCGGATTCTCGCTGCGACTGGCCAAGGCTCCCGCCGCTGAAAAGGACGAAAAGGTCGGTCATGCTGCCCGCATTCTGGGCCTGAGCGATCTGCTGGATCGTTACCCTCGGCAACTGTCCGGCGGTCAGCGGCAGCGTGTCGCCATGGGTCGTGCCATAGTCAGAGACCCCGCGGTGTTTCTCTTCGACGAACCCCTGTCCAATCTCGATGCCAAGCTGCGTGTGCAGATGCGTACCGAGATCAAGGCACTGCACCAGAAGCTGCAATCCACCATTGTCTACGTTACCCACGACCAGATCGAGGCCATGACCATGGCCGACAAGATCTTCGTGCTCAACGCCGGGCGCATTGCCCAGGTCGGCTCCCCACTGGAATTGTATGATCGGCCTGCCAATCGTTTTGTGGCCACCTTCATCGGTTCACCCTCGATGAACATACTGCCGATAACCGTCGCCAGCGAGTCGCAGGTGGTACTCGAGGACGGACAGCACGTCACGCTGACCACGCAGCAGCCGCAGGGGCGCAAGCTGTTGCTTGGACTGCGACCTGAACACACCACGCTGGCCGTCCATGGACAGGGTTTCAATGCAAGGGTGGAAGTCGTTGAACCCACCGGTGCCGAGACCCATGTGAGCCTGACCGTTGCCGGCAGCCCATTTCTGGCCGCCCTGCGCGATCATGTACCACTTGGCGTTGGCGATTGCGTGAAGCTGACCGGCCCCGTGCAACGCTACTACCTGTTCGATGCCGAGACCGAACTCAGCCTGCCGCTGCCTCAACAGCCGTGATCGCTCTGCCCCGAGTATCATTCGGCACGGCGGCCATCGCCGGTATTGTCGAAGGCGTGGATGAGGAACAGGCCAATGCCGTCCTGGAATGTGCGTGGGCATCGGGCTTGCGTTATTTCGATACTGCGCCTCATTATGGACAGGGCCTGGCCGAGCGGCGCATCGGTGATTTCCTGCGCTCACGCCACAGCGACGACTGGATACTTTCCACCAAGGTAGGTCGACTACTGAAAGCGGACCGCAGCGTACGTGGCCCTCTGAACAAGTTTGTCGAACCCCTGCCCTTCAGCCAGCACTACGACTACAGTTACGACGGCATCATGCGGTCGGTGGAGGACAGCTTCCAGCGCCTCGGACTCTGCCGTATCGATATCCTGTATGCCCACGATCTGGGTACGTACACACACGGCGACAAGGCTGACAGGTATCTTCGGCAATTCCTCGATTCCGGCGTCAGGGCACTGCAGGAACTGAAGTCGCAATCTGTCATCAAGGCCTTCGGTCTGGGCGTCAACGATACGCAGGTGTGTCTGGATGTACTGCATGAATGCGATCCGGATCTGCTGTTGCTTGCCGGCCGATACACCTTGCTGGACAGAACTGCCGAACGCACACTTCTGCCTCTGTGCAAGGCCAGAAATACCGGGCTTGTCATTGGCGGCGTATTGAACTCGGGAATTCTTGCCACCGGAGCTCGCCCGGGTGCCTTGTTCAACTTTCAACCGGCCAGCGATCTGGTGCTGGAACACGTGCGTCAACTGGAAATCCTGTGCGAACAACACGATATTCGCCTGCCGGCAGCGGCCATGCAATTCCCGCTGCGCAACGAGCAGGTGCTCTCGGTCCTGACAGGGCCCGGTCGGGTGGAATACCTGACGGAAAACCTGGCCTTGATGAATCAGGCAATCCCCGAGGCGTTCTGGGAAGCTGCTGACGCGCTACAAATCACAAGCTGACGTCAGCAGCCTTCCATCAGGACAGCAGACCGGCACACTCCGGATGCGCTTTCACGAAACGCTGGTCTGATGGTGGATTGCTCAACAACTTGTCTGCCGGACGAATGGGCCGTCTCAGCAACTCACCACCGCAATTGGGGCAGACGCTGTTGAATCGTTCTTCAGCACACGACTTGCAGAAGGTGCATTCGAACGTACAGATGACGGCGAGCCTGGAGTCCGGTGGCAAGTCGGTATCGCAGCATTCACAGTTCGGCTTGAGTTTGAGCATCGGTGTCTCCGGTTCACGGGCAAGAGCGAACGTTATCATTGCCAACCGGGCGAAGATAGTTGGAATCTGCACACGCCATCGACCTGCCCTGTCTCAACGCAGCCTATTGCTCGAATTGCAGCTGGCGCTTGCACCGGTCCTGCCGTGGAACTCAGTCCCTGCTTGCCAATGTCTCGCCCAAGCGCTTCACTACCAATGCCGCCACGCTCTTGTGAATCTCGGCACGGCTTGCATTGTCATCCCCATCCTGACACTACAGCGGACTTTCCCCTTCCTCCTCCAGTATTGCCACAGCCTTGTCCGTACATTCGCCAAAGGTGCTGAATTCCCCCGCATCAGGAAACGTATCGTAGCTGGCAGCGGGAATCCGAGCAGCCAGTCCGGATGCATTCAACAAGGAGCCCGTTTCAGCCCAGGGACCGATATTGATGAGGTGAATGGCAGCGCTCAAGGTATCGAGACCATCGGCAGATGCGGCATGTACCAGCTCCGGATCCACAGATACGACTGACTTGATTCGACGGTCCTGAACCGTTTGCAGGGCAGTACTCAGGTCCGTGGTTTGCAGGTCCATACCTGCAGCTGCAAACCATTCGCAATCGAGCGAACGATAAGGCTCAAGGCAGGAGCTGGCCAGCACATCGGCGTCCCAGCGCACGCCTGCCAGGGCCAGGGCTGTGCGCCCTCCCAGAAACAGGCCCACCACGGCCACCCGCTCGGTATCGATGCTGCCCTGAAAGCTGTCATGAGTCATCAGCGTCGAGATCGCACTGGATACATCCTGCGCCCGGAGTCCCAGCTCATTCAATACATCCGCCGAAGGTGGACCCAGAGCCACTGTCGGTGGAATCACGACAGCGGCTATATACCCCTGCCTGGCCAGGGCCGAGGCCAGCCAGTTGGCGCTAATCGGGGCCGAACGAAAGCCGCCGTGCGATACCAGAACCAGCGGGTAGCTGCCTGCCAGTAGCGACGCATCCCGCACAGCGGCAGTCCCGGAAAACACGGCATTGGCGCCGATGCGCTCTGGCATGCGAGTCGACTCGGCGGGATACCAGACCAACGCCTGCACATCACGACCGTGAGTGGAGTGGGACACCGCAATTTGCCGAACACCTGCCACATCAGTGTCTGCATGCACCGTGGAGATTGCCAACATGAGCAGTACAGCAGCAAGGAGGCTCTTCAATTCAATTCCCCTGAAACAAGTCTGGCCGGCGGATACGGCAGCGCGTCCTGCCAGACTGCTGCACAAGTAGCGATACGTCACCCCGCCCTGCACGAGAATCGTCACCTACGGATGCGCAAGTTCTCTGTTGTCACTTGCCTTGCAACGCCCTGTCCATGGCGATCAGCAGGTGTTTTTCCAGTGCCTGCGATGCCTCTTCAGGCTCACAGCGTTCGCAATGCTCCAGCACGGTCACATGTTCTTCCAGAGCACGGATTGCTCTCTCGGTAGAGAGTCGGTTGTTGACCTTGATCAGCCGCAGCCGAGCAGCATTGACACGGTAGATCTCACTCAACAGATCGTTACCCATGCGATCGATGATCTGGTCGTGCATTTCCCAGTCGACTTCCACCGCACGTTCCAGCAGGGAGGCCGATGCACTTTCCCTGGCCTGCTCCAACACCTCACGGGTATCGGCCAGCAACTGCCTGACAACATCGGCGTGTTCACCGGATGCCAGATTGCGCACCGCTGACAACTCCATCACCATTCTCACACCAAACGCCTCACGGATGAATTTGGTGGTGACATCGGTAATCTGGATACCGCGCTGCGGATGAATCTTCAGCAGGGATTCGTGCTCGAGCTTCTGGATTGCCTCACGTGCCGTTGCCACAGGCACACCGGCCAGCTCGGCCAGTTCCTTTTGCGTGACAAACTGACCCGGCAACAATTCGCCGGACATGAGACGCTCACGGAACTGCTGATACACCGCCACTTTCGACACAGGGCTTCCTCGATTGGCCGACAACCAGGCTGCTCATCATTGGCCGCTGTTACATGCGATCTCGGACAAACGCTATCGCCTGAGAATAGCCTTCAATGATAACTCAAGCCCAGCACATGCAACAGGCAAATCGGTGTCGCTGAAACCACCCGGGCTCACGCCGTTTTCGCATCGCGCAGCCGCCGCGCCGACAAGTCGGATTCACTCACGCCGGCGTCAATGAAATCCTGTGGCAGAACATTGCGCGTGATCAGACTGGCACTGGCCCGAGCCAGCGCCGATGACATCATGATGCCGTAGCCTCCCTGACCGGCCAGCCAGAAGAAGCCTTCGGCCGATTCATCAAACCCGACCACCGGCGAACCATCGGCCACGAAACTGCGCAAGCCTGCCCACTGGTGATTGAGACGTCGCACTTCCAGTTGCGTTTCATTCTCCAGCCAGTCCACCAGCACGGCCACATCCATGTCGTCAGGTTGAATATCCTGAGGCTCCACCGGCGTCGCATCGCCGGGTGAGACCATCAGCTGGCCAGCGTCAGGCTTGATGTAATTTTCAACGCCCATGAAATCCATGGCCGGTACCTGGCTCAGGGACACACCCGCCGGTGGATCAACCAGGATCGCTGTTCGGCGTCGGGGCTCCAGACCAATACGACTGATCCCGGCAAGCTCTGCGACCTCATCGGCCCAGGCACCGGCGGCATTGACAACGACACGAGCCTGCAACTGACGCTCGCCCAGATCGACCTGCCAGTCGTTCTCCATACGCACGAGAGAAACGACTTTCCTGTCCAAAAGCAATTCGCCCCCGCGCTGTCGCATTCCTTTCAGAAACCCCTGGTGCAGGGCGTCCACATCCATGTCGGCGACAGCGGCCTCATAGGCTGCCCCGATGACCCGCTCCTTGCGCAGGAATGGCACCAGTGACAGTGTCTGCGATGTATCAAGCCGTTCCACATCGTCGCCACCCTCAGCAAGCAGAGTGGCAAGCTGTTCTTCCTGTCCCTGCGATGCAACACTCAACATGCCCCGTGGCGACAGTAGCGGCTGTGCGCAGAAGCCTTCCGGCGGAGACCGCAGAAACTCATGACTGAGCCGGTTGATCTTGCAGACCAGCTCACTGCCATAGTTGGGCGTGTACAGCGCCGCGCTGCGCCCGGTACTGTGAAACCCCGCAGAGGCTTCTGCCTCGACCAGCACGACGCTGCCGTGAGGGGCCAACTCATAGGCAGCCGCGGCGCCCGAGATACCAGCGCCGATTATCAGGTAGTCGATCATGATGCGAATGTTCCGGCTCGGTCAGGAAAAGTTCAAGGACGCCACGATAACGGTACAGCTTGGGCTTTGCCAGGCTTGTTGCGAAAGCTTGGGACAGTCCAGCGAGACTCGTCTATCTATTCTGCTGGAATAATGTATGATTTTTCATCCGGTCTGTTCAGGATAGAGACTCATGAATCCAGCGACACCAGCCCAGCAAAAGCTGCAGATTGCTCAAGAGAGTTCGAGACATCGATAGCTCCCGGGACATGACTCACTCGATCCGGACCGGGTCGACAACACGAAACCGTTCACTCCATACCCACTTGTGAGGAAGCAGTTCATGTACAAGAAAGTAATGAAATCATTTGGCAAGAGCGTCATCGGAGGCAGCATTGCCGCCCTTATGCTCGCAGGTTCCATGACCTCTGCCATGGCCGCCTGGCCTGAGCGCCCCGTCACCCTGATTGTGCCCTGGAGCGCTGGCGGTGGTACTGACGCCACTGGCCGCATGATCGGTTCCCTGCTGGAGAAGGAACTGGGACAGCCCTTCAACGTGGTCAACCGTACCGGTGGTAGCGGCGTTGTCGGTCACTCGGCCATTGCCAACGCCAAACCCGATGGCTACACCGTCGGCGTCATCACCGTCGAAATCGGCATGATGCACTGGGCCGGTCTTACCGAGCTGACCGGTGCCGACTACACGCCGATTGCCCTGTACAACGCCGATGCTTCCAGCCTCCTGGTTCGTGCCGATTCGCCTTGGGAGAGCGCTCAGGATCTCATCGATGCCGTCAAGGCTGATCCCGGTGCACACAAGTCATCCGGTACCGGTCAGGGCGGAATCTGGCATCTGGCTCTGGCCGGCATGCTCAACAGTGCCGACATCAGCCCCGATGCCTCACCGTGGGTTCCTTCTCAAGGTGCTGCTCCCGGCCTGCAGGAACTGGTCTCTGAAGGCGTCGATATAGTGACTTGCTCGATCGTCGAAGCCTCTGCGCTGGTCGATGCCGGCAAGGTCAAGGCACTGGCGCTGATGAATGATGTTCGCCTCGACGCCTACCCGGATGTACCAACGCTCAAGGAAGACGCTGGTCTTGATTGGCAAATGGCCGCCTGGCGCGGAATCGGTGGCCCCAAGGACATGCCTGAAGAGGTTGTCACCACGCTGACGGCAGCACTGGAAAAGGTCTGGAACTCCGCTGAATTCCAGGAATTCATGAACGGCCGTGGATTCGGTCTGGTCTGGAAATCAGGTGACGACTTCGCTACCTGGATGTCGGACAGTGACGCATCCCTGGGTGAAGTCATGCAAGCTGTCGGCATGGCCAAGTAATCATCGTCAATGCAACTCAATGACGCTGTTACAGGTCTGGTGCTCGTGATCTTCGCCCTGGCGGAGATCGCGTACAGCAGCACCTTTCCTGCGCTGCACGGGCAGGCCTACGGACCGAGTCTGTTTCCCATACTGATCGGTTGTGGCCTGCTTGCCTGTGGCCTGATGCTCATCGCCCGCGGACTGCGAGAACGACGCAGCGCCGGTGCCGAGAATGCCCCCTGGCTGCGCTGGGGCGACTGGGCACAGGATCCGGCCATGCGCATCAACATGATGCTCATTCCCGGCTCACTGATTGCCTACATCCTGCTGTCCGATTTCATCGGCTTCATTCCCTTGTGCATCGTGCTGCTGTCGCTGCTGCTGTACCGACTGGGATCATCACTGGGAGCCTCTGTGCTCTACGCGGTCGTTGTGACCATCGTCCTGCAGCTACTGTTCTCTCGTGTGCTACTGGTGCCCTTGCCTGGCGGCATCACCAGCGCCCTGTTCAGGTAATCAGACATGGATTCCATTCTTCAGGCATTCATGCTGGTGCTGGACATCAAGGTACTGGGTGTCATGCTGGCCTCGGCCCTGTTCGGTCTGTTTGTAGGCTCCATACCCGGCCTGACAGCGACCATGGCGGCCGCACTGCTGATTCCCTTCACCTTCTTCATGGAACCGGTGCCGGCCATTGCAGCCATTGTCACCACGGTAGCCATGGCCATCTTTGCCGGTGATATCCCGGGGGCGCTGCTGCGTATTCCCGGTACCCCGGCCTCGGCCGCCTATTGCGACGAAGCGTATGCCATGACCCGCAAGGGCCAGGCAGAAACAGCCCTGGGCGTCAGCCTGGTGTGCTCCGCCATTGGCGGAATACTGGGGTCAGCCGTACTGGCCATGACAGCGCCGGTACTGGCAGAATTTGCCATCAAGTTCTCCTCCTTCGAGTATTTCTGGCTCGCCTGTCTGGGACTTTCCTGCGCCGTAGTGGTCTCGTCTGGTTCGACACTGAAGGGCTTCGTCTCACTGCTCATCGGACTGTTCATCGCCACCATCGGTATCGATGTCACGGCCGGGCACCCACGCTTCACCTTCGGCAGTGTCGAGATGATGGGGGGGATCAGCTTCATCCCTGCCATGATCGGCATGTTCGCCATCTCGGAAGTGATGCGCTATGTGGCCGCTCCCGGTAGCCAGCAGGCAGCGCCGCAGCAACCCATTCGCAACGTGTTCAAGGGCATCGGCTCGATCCTCTCGCGCTACAAGCTCAACGTGGCACGCGGTGGAGTCATCGGTGCCGTGGTAGGTATTCTGCCCGGCGCTGGTGCCGATATTGCGGCGTGGATAGCGTTTGCCATGTCCAAGCGATTTTCCCGCGAACCCGAGAAGTTCGGTACAGGACATGTGGAAGGTCTGGTGGATGCCGGCACCGCCAATAATGCAGGGGTGGCTGGTGCCTGGATACCGGCGCTGGTCTTCGGCATACCGGGCGACTCCATCACGGCCATTGTCATCGGCGTGCTGTACATGAAGGGCATGAACCCGGGGCCTACCGTCTTCATGAATCAGCCCGAGCTGATCAATGCGGTTTTCATCGTGTTCTTCCTGGCCAATCTGGCGCTGATACCGCTGGGCTTTCTGGCCATACGCTTGTCACGCCGCATACTGTACGTACCGCGCAAGGTGCTGATACCGATCATCCTGATGTTCTGTGTGGTCGGCTCGTTTGCCATCAACAATACCGTGTTCGGTATCAGTGTCATGCTGGTGATGGGTGTACTGGCCTACGTCATGGAAAGCAATGGTTTTCCGGTGGCACCCACCATTCTGGGTATCGTGCTGGGTACCATGCTGGAGAGCAATTTCATGTCGTCCATGATCAAGGCCGATGGTGAATTCTCGGGCTTCTTCTCGCGTCCCATTGCCGCCACGCTGGGAGTCATCGTCATCCTGATCTGGATAATTCCTCTGGTACGTCTGCTCGTCAAGCTGGTACGCAAACCCCAGACAGCCTGACGGCTCGAGGGACTTGATGCTTCGACACCCGTGTTGCATGGGTGTCGGAGCATCAGCACTCATGAGGGTGCCAAGCCGCCTTTGAGGCTATTCATGAAGCCCCCTTCAGTACGGCTTTCAAGCTTCCAGCAAAACGGCTTGTGAATGCTGCCCGGGCAGTTTTCAGTCGCGAGCAGACAACAGCTCGGAACGAATCAGCAGGGCCAACCCACCCAGTATCAAGCCCAGCCCCAGCAAGGCTATAAAGCCCGGTCGCTCTCCCACAATCAGGATAGCCAGTATCACGGCCGTTACCGGCTCTGCCAGAGCGAGGGCCACGCCCGTGGCACTACTGACAAAGCGCAAGCCACTGCTGAACAGCAGATAGGCCACACCGGTCGCCACCACACCCAACCACAACATCACGCTCAGGTCGGCCGCGTGCAGCTCCGGCTGCCCGGCCAGTAGAAAGGCAAACGGCAAAGCCAACACCGCTGCCAGCGTGAAGACGGTGGCCGTGCCAACAGCCGGAGTCGCCTGTGCAACGATGTGCTTGGTGGACAGCGCATAGAGTGCATAGGAAAGACCACTGAGAAGGCACAACAACAGCCCGCTCAGCGACAGGCTCGTGCCCTCGTTCGGGCCTAGCGTGGTCAGCACCAGACCGCTCACAGCGATGGTGACGGCCAGCCACCAGATGGATTGCGGTTTCTGTCGCGTGATCAACGCCTGCAGCAGACCGGCCCACAGCGGCCCACTGCCCAGCGCCACCGCCGTACCCACCGCCACACCGGTCGCTCTGACACCGGCAAAGAACGCCAGATTATAGACCGCCATGCCAGCGGCCCCCAGCATGATGGCGCCCCATGGCAGGAGCCGCAGCCGCTTCCAACTCAGATCGCCGATATCCCGCAGCATCAATAACAGCACGAAGAAGATGCCTGCCACCACCAGACGGCCCGTACCCACCCAATAGGACGACAGCCCCAGCGGTGCGAAGGTCTGTGCCGTACCGGTGCTACCCCACAGCATTGCCGCACCCAGAATCAGTGCGATGCCCGTTGAACGCTTGTTTTTCATGCCCGCAGCATGCCGCAGAACAAGGCTGGGAAATGTCGTGAAACTATCGCGGTGCCCGACGCAGCAGACGTGCCCCCATACCCTGTTCCCGTTGCAATGCTTGGCACAGGGCACTGGCTGATCGGTAGCCGGTGCGCGCAGCCGCCACATCCAGCGACAGTCCGGCTTGCAGCAGCCGTGCTGCCTGCTCGAGTCGAATGCGGCGCATCCATCGCTGCGGGGTCTCTCCCGTCAGCGTCTTCCAGCGTCGATGAAACTGCGGTACCGACAGGGCATACAGTGCAGCCATGCGGGCGATGGACCAGTCCTCATGCAACGCCTGCTGCACCTGATGCTGCAGCGTCTGCGGGTTCAGCGCCCGCCGTTGCAGAGCCCGAGGTGCATCGGCGATGCAGTTCAGCAACTGCTCGGTATCCGCCGATGGCTGCCATCGTGAGGGCAGTTGAAAGGCACGCAGCTTCTCCAGTCCGCGGCACAGCGCTGCATCCACCACCCAGACTTCCGAGTCGGAATCGGTGCAATAGCTGTGCGACACACCGGCCGGTACTACCAGTCCGGTTGTCCGATCGACGCGTGCCGCCCGCCCGTCCATATCCAGCTCCAGGCAACCGCTCAGACCGAACAGTACCTGAGCGTGGTCGTGCGCATGGCTGCTGTATTCACCCTGGTAGATCCGACAATTTCCCAACATGTCTCATGTCTCTCGTACGCTACGCCGCTGGACACACTGTCGCATGAAACGCTCGGCCAGATCCGGGCGGTTTCCCAGATGTTGATGCAGATAGGTCGCCAGCAGCGTTGCACTGGCGAAGCCCTCCAGCCTGTCCCCGAAGCGTGAACTCAGCAGCAAGGCATCGCCACCGGGCTCGGTCTTCGAATAATGGAACTCATGCCCTCTGACCTCGGCTCCTGCCACCATCAACGGATTATCGCGCTGTGCAGTCGCCACGCGATAACCCAGTGTCAGCCGCTTGCTCATGACCGCGGTGGCAGGCACCACGGCCGACATCGGCTTGTCATCCAGCGAATCGGCCAGCCACAACAGACCACCGCACTCGGCCCAGGTAATCAGGCCGGATGATACCTGACTGGACACCTCCGCCAGCAAGCATGTGTTCTCGGCCAGGCGTGAACCGAAAACCTCCGGGAATCCACCGCCTATCACCAGACCGTCAATTCCCGGTGGCAGCTGCTCATCGACCAGGGGATCGAAGGCCACGACCTCGGCACCCGCGGCTGTCAGCGCTTCCAGGTTGTCACGATACTGGAAGCTGAAGGCCGCCCCCGCCGCGACAGCAATGCGGGCCTCCCCGACTTTTGCAGGCTCCGGTAGCGTGGCCACGTCTCGAAGCTTGCCGGCCTGTGCGATGCGCTGGAGTCGTTCGAGATCACACGATTGTGCAATCGTGGCACCCAGTCGGTTTATGGATTCAGAGACGCTGGATGCCTGCTCCTCCACAGGAATCAGACCCAGATGACGATCACGCCAGGTCAGCGATTCATCCTTGCCCACAGTACCGAGCACTTCGACGCCAATGGTATCGAGCGCCTCGACCAGCAGGGTACGGTGATGAACGCTGGACACACGATTGAGAATCACCCCTGCAAAATACAGCTCGGGCCTGTGATCGCGATAACCGCGCACCAGAGCCGCAATCGAGGCACTCATCGCCGACCCATCCACCACCAGTACCACGGGTGCATCGATCAGACAGGCAATATCGGCCGTCGACGACGGAGTGCCGTCCACCGCGCCGTCGAACAGACCCATGACACCTTCCACGATCAACAGCTCCGCGCCGTTTCCGGCGCGGGCCGCCAACGGCGCCATGGACTCGGCCCCACACAACCAGGCATCCAGATTGCGCGGCGCCTGACCGGTGGCAATCGAGTGATAACCGGGATCAATGAAATCCGGTCCGACCTTGGCCGATGCTACCGCGACCCCCCGTTGCCGGTAGGCCGCCATCAGCCCCGTCGCCACGGTTGTCTTGCCGACACCCGAGTGCGTACCGGCGATGACCAGACGAGGTGCCAGTGTTATCGAATCCATGCCTGTCTCTGATTATTCATTCAAGTCCGGCTGATACACCGGCATTGCGCACAGCGACCTGCCACCGGCTACTCAGCGGCAAGATATTACAGGCAAACAGCGATAAGGCAATAGTCGCTGCCCACCCGTGGAACAGCCTGCTCCGAAATATTGCGACATTCGTCGCACCTTGGTATGCTGAAGCCCCAGAATTGATATATCAGAATCGACAACAGATATCTCACAAGCAATATAGTCACTCCCACAATGAGATAACAGCTGTCTGACATTGCTGTCAAATCGACATGTCGATGGACTGCAAGCACCGACCGAGAACAACCACTGGACCGCAAAATCAGGAGAAGAGGAAAACATGGAAACGGAAATTGGCTCGATGATTTTCGAGCGCAGGGTGGATCTGGCGTTGATATCGCTATATCTGATATTCATTGTCGCCATCGGATTCATGTTCAGCGGCAAATCCGAGAACCCCAGCGAGTATTTCCGTGGTGGCGGCAAGATGCTCTGGTGGATGACCGGTGCCAGTGCCTTCATGGTGCAGTTCAGCGCATGGACGTTCACCGGTGCCGCCGGCAAGGCCTATAACGACGGTCTATCGGTAGCCGCCATTTTCTTCGGCAACGCTGTCGGCTATTTTGTCTCCTTCCTGTTCGTTGCCGAGGTGTTCAGGCAAACCCGTTGCATCACCCCCATCGATGCCATCAAGCGACGCTACGGCCGGGTCAATGAACAATTCTTCACCTGGGCACAAGTGCCGATCGGGGTGATTCAGGCTGGCATCTGGCTCAACGGCCTGGCAATCTTCACCTCCGCCGTGTTCGGCATCAGCATCGAAATGACCATCGTCATCACGGGCGTCATCGTCATGTTCGTCTCGCTCTCTGGCGGATCATGGGCTGTCGTGGCCAGTGACTACATCCAGATGCTGGTCATCATGGCGATCTCCATTACAGCCACGCTGTTTGTAGCCACTGAAATCGGCGTGGTTGAAGTCGTCACGGAATTCCCTCGCGACCTGTTCACCAACAACCTCAATTACGCGGCCCTGTTTTTCGTCTGGTGCATGATGTCCATCACCAAGCAGATCTTCAGTACCAACAACATGTTCGACGCTTCCCGTTACTTGGTGGCGAAGGACAGCATCAACGCCAGGAAAGCGGCCTTGCTGGCAGCGATACTGATGTTTGCCGGC
The DNA here is from genome assembly GCA_947499955.1 of uncultured Granulosicoccus sp. GTDB lineage: Bacteria > Pseudomonadota > Gammaproteobacteria > Granulosicoccales > Granulosicoccaceae > Granulosicoccus. The sequence continues at coordinate 35,692 of CANMQI010000002.1, read as the reverse complement.
ACCTTCGTCTGGTTTCTGCCTCCCATGGCAACAGCGGTCATGGGCATCGACCTGACAGCACAGTACCCGACGCTGGGCAGCAAGGCCGGGGATGCAGCCTATCTCGCTTTCGTTGATACGGTCATGCCGGTAGGCATGGTGGGCATCATGATCGCAGCCCTGTTCTCTGCAACCATGTCGTCAATGGACTCCGGACTGAATCGCAGTGCCGGCATCATGGTGTTGAACTTCTACAACCCGATTCTCAAGAAAGGCGCTGCCACCAACCGCGAATTGATGCGGATGAGCAAGATCCTGACCTTCTGCTTTGGTCTGGTCATCGTGCTGGTTGGCCTGTTCATCTCTTCACTCAAGGAGCTGAGCCTGTTCGACATCATGCTGCAGACTGGCAGCCTGATCCAGATGCCTATCCTGATCCCCTTGACGCTGGCGATCCTGATCAAGCGGGTTCCCGACTGGGCCCCCTGGGCCACAGTGCTGGTAGGACTCGGTGTTTCCCTGCTGTCCAAGTTCGTACTGACTGCCGATATGTTCGGTAATCTGCTGGGCGTCGAGTTCACCTCTCGAGAAGGGGCTGACCTGCTCTTCATCGTATCGATGTTCCTGCACCTGAGTGTCACCATGGGTTTCTTCTTCTATACAAAGCGCTTCTACAAGGGGCTTACGGAAGACAGAACACGTGAAGTGGAATCCTTCTTCACCGATATCAAGACGCCGGTTGTCTCGAAGGAAAAAGGAGCCACGGCAGCCGACCTGGAGCAGAGGAACAAGCTCGGTGTACTCGCCATGCTCTATGGCGCCTGTATCTTCCTGCTGTTGTTGGTGCCCCAGCCCGAAGGAACGACAGGCGCGGTCATGGGATTTACCGTGACCGGCGGCATTGTTCTGGGAATCGGCTGCCTGCTCAAGCTCTCCGCACGCGCCGGATCATCGGCACGCGTCGGATCAGCCGCACCCAGCGGTCGTTGAGCACCTGGAATTACCCAGCATGACAACTGCCCGATTGACTCTGCGATACAATCCACGGTCAATCGGGCAGCGACCCGCATCAAGCCTTGTTGGATGAGCAAACGACATTGAGCGAGTCCACACAAGAGAGCATCGTCAACCGGCTACGCCATGTCACCCCCTTTGACAGCTTGCCGGAATCCTCTCTGAGCGAGCTCTGCAGTACCGCAACGCTGTCGATACTGGCCGCTGGCGACAGCGTCATTGACGAAGAAGCCCGGAACCCGGCCCCTTCGGTGTTCGTCATACTCTCAGGGCGTGTTCGGCTGGTAGAGTCGGAACAACAGATGACGGTCAGGCATCTACGAGCCAATGAAGTGTTTGGTCACTTCGCCATGCTCAGGAAGATGCCGCCCCCCTATCGTGCAGAAATATCCAGACAGGCCGAGATTCTGGAGATCAAGCATGCTGTGCTTCTGTCCCTGTTTGCGCGTCACCCGGTATTTGCGGCCTGGTTCCAGGCCGACCTGCGTCGTTTCGAACGTGAAATGGGGGCTTTCGATGATGTCGCAGGCAGTCGCTTCCTGTTTGGCCAACGCCTGGTGGAACTCGACACGGGCTCCGTGCCTGTGTGTGACCCGACCCTCTCCATACGTGACGCTGCCAGAATCATGTCGAAATGCGATGCGGATTGTATTGTCGTCAAATCCGGTGATCGCCCTGTCGGACTGGTATCAGACGGAGACTTGCGTAATCAGGTAGTCGCCGGAGGGCTCTCATCGGACGCCCCCATCTCCAGCATCATGAAGCCCGACCCCTTGACGATACGGGCTCGTGCATCGGTGTTCGAGGGCATGATGGCCATGGAAGATCGCAACTGGCGACATCTTGTATTGCTGGACGATGCCGGTGCACTTCAGGGCGTCATCAGTGATACCGATCTTGCCCGTGTCCTGCTGACAAGCCCCACGGCCCTGCGCCGGCGTGTCGAGCAGGCGGACAGTGCACAGGAACTGTGCAAGTTACGCAAGGCGGCAGATCAGATGATCGTGACCTTGTATCGCCGCGGTGTGCGTGCCGAGGATCTTCTGCAGATAAACACGCGCTTCAATGACGCCATGACCGTGCGTGTGCTGGACATCGTCTGTGCTCGACTGGAAGCAGCCCCCGAGGGACTGACCTGGTGCTGGCTGTCTCTGGGCTCGGAAGGACGAGGTGAGATGGGACTGCGAACGGATCAGGACAATGCCATCGTCTATGATTGCCCGACACCCGACCTCGCTGATGCCTGGCTTGCGCGCCTGGCAGCCCAAACCAACGACATGCTGGGAGTTGCAGGCATTGCAGTCTGTGAAGCCGATATCATGGCGAGCAACCCCTTGATGCGTCACACCGTGCAGGGCTGGAGCACCGCGGTTCAGGAATGGATGTCAGACGCCGACGAGGTTCGTTTCCTGTGGATCAGCGCCCTGCTGGACTGTCGATCAGTGTACGGGGCCGGCAATCTGTCCAGTGAGCTCAAGGCCGAGCTCTTGCAGATCATCAAGGAGCGACGCCATTTTCTGATGGCCCTGGCACGTGAGGCGTTGGTACCGGCGCTGCCGCTACGCACCTTCCCCAGCCTGCGCCTCAAAGGCTACAACGACGGACAGGGCCTGGCCCTGAATCTCAAACTGCACGGCACGCATCTGGTGACGCATGCTGCGCGCCTGTTCTGTCTGGACAATGGCTGGCTGGAACAGACCAACACCGCAGAGCGCCTGGCCTGGCTACGTGACAATGACCCCCAACTACACGATACAGCGCAAGAGAGCATCGTTGCCTACGGACTGCTCGCCGATCTGCGACTGAGCTGGCACGTCGACCAGACGACTCGCGGTGAAGCCTTGAGTAATTCAATGCCACTGGTGAAGATTGGGGAGACACGCAAACGACTGTTGATTGGTGCCTACCAGACCATCGAGGAGATTCGGGGGCGCATCAGGGCTCAGTACGGTATCAGTTCCTGAGCCACATCACTGTATTCGAACTGCCCGCAATAGTCCTGCTTCCAGAAATACTACAAGGTGCGACGAATGATCAATCCGGCCCAACTCGGCGCACGAGCATCCGGACGATCCAGTTCACGAGTACGCGCTCGTACAAAAGCCTCGACGTGCAGTGTTGGTACCACTTCCACACTGACACCGGCCCATGCATCGGCACTCACCGGCAGCACATCATCGTTATCGGCCTGAACGGCGCTATCACGAAACTGGCCTTGCAGAAAAGCGTTGTAGATATTCACGTTCACACTACTACCCAGATAGACATAGCGCTCCTTGGTACTGGTCGCCGCTACACCGGAGGCGATGTTCGAGCCCAGGTTCAGATACTCTGACTGATGCGGGTTGAACGTCCACCAAGGGGTGCCGATACGACCGAACCGCCAATTGAAACCACCGCCAAAACCCGTGGTAAATCCGACGTCCGCCTCGGCAGTCCAGTTGAATTCCTGACTGAGCCCATTCGAGTAGCGATGCAGAAACGCCGTTTTTTGCAGGCTTAGCGAGTACCTTGCGGTCAACTCACCACCGGAAGAAATCTGATTATCCCAGCCTTCGGGTTGAGTGCTTCCCAATACCTTGTGAATCCCGCTTTGCAGATTGTCGGCAAAGTCCAGACCCAGAATGCCCAGTGTCAGACTGGACTTCAGAGACAGGGAACGTTCAGGAAATACCGTCTGCTCGGTGCTATTCAGAAAGAACAGACTGGCGTAAGGCCTGTCATCCGGGTTGGCTTGTGTCGAGGTGATATCGTTCGGCGTGAACAGAGCTGCCCCCCACTCCAGTGCATGCTTTGAATAATGCTCGGAGTTCTCCATCAAACGCTCCTCGAACCCCAGCTGGTGATCCGTCCAGCGCCTCAGCGCCGCGGGGGACCAGCGGTAGTTCTCGGCTCGACGCCCCGACATGGTCACGGCAAATCCGCCCGTGTAGTCCTGATCCTTGTTACCGCCAACAAATACATCGTTATCAAACTGGAAAGACCAGCCGGTATTCTCGGGCTCTATACTCAGGTTATGGTCTGCACTGGCATGACCTGCCAGACCAAACAGCAAACCGGCGGCAACTAACGGGCGAAGCAGTTTACCAACATTACCGGCGACCGGAGACCTGCCTGTAAAGACAGTCATGGAGTCGCCAGAGCAGGCGAGATTCATCTCTTCGTTCGTGTTCACTTGCGCCGTTTTTTCTTGTTCTTCGTTCAACGTATTCATATCGCGTCTATTTTTACCACTCGCCTGTCTTGCTGAATTCCGTATTGAATAACTGCCCGTCTGAATATCGATCAGTCGAGGTAGCTCGGGATTCAAATACAAGAGCGTCCCCCTGAAGAGCTTCAATTCAGCTTCATCAGACGCCAGAGGAACTTTCGGATTTTCATCAGAGTTGACCGGATGCGCCGAGAACCACTCCTCGCAAGGCACGACCGTGTCGTCGTAGGGCAGTAGTGTCCGTTCCGGAGTTGTCTCCGGTTTTGCTAGACGTTTACAACGGTGTAAGAAACGGAGAAAGAGTGCGAAGGGGCGCACAGAAGACCGGGTCAGACCGTCTTGTGGTCTGTGCGATGAGGCCGTGGTTGCACCATGACCTGGTGGGAATGACCAGTTTCTCTGTCAGATGACTGGCAAGGAAGAGGGAATTGGCGGAACCAGGACAGGACAATGGCAGCGTGGGAGCCGAAGCCTGGGGATGGGTGGGCTGGGACTGGGGCTGAAGTCAGAGCCAGAGCCAGAGCCAGAAACCATACGGCCGCTTCGCATCCACCTCGTACCTGCCTGACGAGTTCATTCCGGAGTCAGATACATCAATACCCCGTTTTCCTGCCTTCGCCCGTCTCTTCATTCACAAGGAAAGATGAAGAAATGGAAATATCGTTCATCGATTGTCTGACTCGAAAATTGGATAGTGCATGATCCCTTTAATATCGTGTACTATTTTCTTGTGCTTGATATTCACGGCACTTCTGCTAATCAGGAGAAAACGAATCCATGAACAGATTCATCCCAACCACGATTTCCTTGCTGTGCGCCGGTGTGGTGCTCGCAGCACCTGCTGTGCAGGCTGTGACTCTGGAAGTCACCGCCTGGAAAGGTAACGATGCGGAGCCCGCCGCACTGCCGGAACTCATTGAACAGTTCGAGGCCGCCAACCCGGATATCGAGATCAATTTTTCGTACATCAGCCGCACCGATACCGACATCGTGCTGCCACCGCGCGTACAGGGCGACAATCCACCGGATGTGATGATGACCGACATGCCGCTGGTCAAGGTCTGGGGCGACGCCGGCTTGCTGGCACCGATCGACAAGGGCGACTGGTATGAGCGCCTGACTCCCGCCTTGCAAACTGCCATCGGTACCGGCGACGATGTCCATATCATGCCGCTGGAAGTCATCGGCATGGGCAATTTCGTCAACATGGGTCTACTCAAGCAAGTTGGCATCGATGCGCCGCCCACCACCATCGACGCCTTGAAGGACGCCTGCGGCAAACTTCAGGAAGCCGGCGTCAACGCCATGATCTTCAGCGGCGGATTCTCGGCCCCCCTGTATGCCATTGCCAACGGACTGGAAAGAGCACCCGGCAAGGCGGCGGCACTGGGAGCCGGCGATGAACTGTTCGAAGAGAGCGAGGCGTTCATCAGCACCTTGAGTACCTTCCCCGAGCTGGAAGAAGCCGGTTGTTTCGATGCGGCCCTTCAGGCAGGCCTGGACCCATGGTCAACCGCCCTGTCTGAATTCAAGGCGGGAAATTTCGCCATGATGGCCCAGGGTGCCTGGAACATCGCAAGCTTCATGGAAAATGAAAGTCTGGACTTTGTCTTTGCCCCCATTCCGTCTGACAAGGACACCGGTGTGGCGCTGGACCTGTTTGGCATTGGCTGGTCGATCGCCGCCAAATCCGATCAACCCGAAGCGGCAAGTCGTTTTGTGGAATTCTTCACCAACAATGACAATCTGCACCAGATGCTGGTGGCGGAATCTGCCTACAGCCCCTTTTCCGATGGTGAGAGCGGCGTGTCAGACATTGCCGCACCCTACGATGCGGCACGAGACAACGGCGGCACCATCATGTTTCCATTCAGCGTGCTCGAATGGCCAAAGCCGCTGGAAGCCGAAATCTTCGATAGCATGACGGGCTATTTGCTGAACCTCGATAAAGACCCTGCCGACGTTCTGTCACGCTGGGATGAAATCGTCGAAGATCAGTAGACTCCCGTGCGAACTCTAAGACGCTATCGCATCTTTCTGTTCACGTTACCGGCGATACTGGTCATCGGTGCCTTCTTTGTCTATCCGATACTGCTATCGCTTCGCCTGAGCTTTACCGACTTCACCGGAGTCGGTATTCCCAACGACGTGGGCTGGAAGAACTATGAGCGGATATTCACCCGCTCGCGCTACCTTGATGCATTCACGACGACCATCCTGTTCACCGTGATCGTGGTCGTCGTGCAGACAGCGCTGGGACTGTTCTTCGCAGCCCTGCTGCATCGCCTGCCCGCAGTCAGGAATCTGTGCCGGGCTGCCCTGTTCACACCGGCCATGATGTCGTTCGTCATCGTCGGCTATGTCTGGCAGTTCATCTATTCCCCGTTCAATGGCGGACTCAATTCGGCACTGGCAGCCCTTGGCCTGGAAAGCCTGCAGCACAACTGGATCGGTGATCCGAACACGGCGCTGATTGCCGTGGCCTTTGCCCATATCTGGATGTTCACCGGCTACACCACAGCCATCTTCCTGGCAGGCTATGCCGCCATCCCTTCCGACCTGGAAGAGGCCTCCAAACTGGAGGGTGCCCGCAGCTGGCAACGCTTCCGGCATATCGAAGTGCCACTGCTGGCGCCGAGCTTCACGATCAACATCATGCTGTCGACCATCGGTACGCTGAAGACCTTCGAGCTACCATTCATCATGACTCGGGGCGGACCGGATGGCGCTACCCGCACACTGAGCCTGCACATCATCGACTCGCTGTTCGGTAAATACAAGTTTGGCTTCGCCAGCGCGCTGTCCATCATCATGCTGCTTCTGGTGGTACTGGTGGCCTATGTGCAGAACCGCTATCTGCGATCTCGCGAGGACATCACATGAAACTCAAACGTCATGTCAGTACCTGGCTGCTCTCGGCTGTGGCCCTGATGCTGGTCGCCTTCATGCTCTTGCCGGTTCTGTACATGGTCATCATGTCGTTCAAGAGCGGTGCCGAGATTACCCAGAACCCGCTGGGTCTGCCTGCCAGCCTCGACTTCGGTAATTACATCAATGCCCTGTCGAAGATGAACTACCTGCGCAGCGTTTTCAACTCCATAGGCATCACACTGTCAGTAACGGTGCTGGTCTCCTTCATCGGTGCCCTGGCAGCCTACCCACTGGCAAGACGTACAAACCCTCTGGCCCGTGCCCTGGTACTGCTGATGGCACTGGGTTTGTCCACACCCAATTTCGTGACCATCACGCCCATCTACGTCATTTTTCGGGATATCGGCTTACTGGATACCTATCTCGGTCTGATTCTCGCCTTCACGGCCTTGAACCTGCCACTGGCCGTATTCTTCTATACCAGCTTCATCCGCAGTATTCCACTGGAGCTGGAGGAGGCGGCCAGACTGGACAACTGCTCGGATTTTCGCATCTTCTGGCATGTCATTCGTCCCTTGCTGGGCCCGGCAACTGCAACGCTGTCACTTTTCGTGATGCTCATGGTCTGGAATGATTTCACCTACCCCTTGCTGTTGTTGACCGATGAAAGCAAGTTCACCGTCATGATCAGTGTCTATCGATTTGTCGGCAACCACAATCTGTCGCCCTCCGATCTTTTCCCTGCGGCCGTACTCGGTTCCCTGCCTCTGCTGATCCTGTTCATCTTCTTTCAGCGCCGTATCGTCTCCGGAGTCACCGCCGGTGCAGTCAAATAGGCAGCGAAGCTGCCTAACCTGACGCCGTCGCCACTCCCTGAATCTTTCGAAAAAAAATTGTCATGAGTAGTGAACTAGCCAACAAGCTTGTCATCGTCACGGGCGGTGGCGCCGGTATCGGTCGGGGAATCGCGGAATGTTGTCACGATGCAGGCGCTCGCGTGGTGGTCGGCACCCTGGAAGACAACGCACGGTTTGCCGATCGCAAGGCCATCGACTCTCGCCAGCTGAATGTCGGCAACGCCGAGGCCATCGGCCCCTGGCTGGACGATGTCATTCGGGATCACGGCCCCATAGATGGCCTTGTCAACAACGCCGGTGTGACCATCACCGATCCCTTCCTGTCGATGTCACTGGAAGGTCTGGAAACCCTGTGGCGCGTCAATCAGCGTTCGGTTTTCCTCATGTCGCAAGCGGTTGCCCGTAGCATGGTGCAAGGCGGACATCCCGGCAGCATCGTCAATATCGCCTCCAACCATGCGGGTGCCAGCACCGCAGGCTACGAGATGTATGCCGGCACCAAAGGCGCCATCGTTGCCATGACTCGCTCCATGTCATGGAGTCTCGGGCAGCACGGCATTCGCGTCAATTCACTCAGCCCCGGGCTCACCCGTACCGAGGCCATCGCCAACGGTCCTGCCAGTAATCCGGAAACCGAGGCCATGTTTCGTAGCTGGCATGCCAGCAATCGCTACAATACCGTTCAGGAAGTCGGCAACTGTGCAGTGTTTCTGCTCTCTGATGCCGCATCGGCCCTGACCGGCAGTGACATGCTTGTCGATCAGGGAATGTCCGCTCAACTCTGCGCACAATTATGAGTACTGATATCAAGATACTGACCTGCGATGACTGCGTCTCGGTGGCCATGGTTGGCAGTGACGAGCTGGGTGAAGGCCCTCATTGGTCACAACAAGAGCAAACACTCTATTGGGTCGACATCGTCAATTCGGCCTTGCAATCGTTTGCCGTCGCCCCGTCCGGAGACCCCGCCCTCACGACGCTTCAGCGACATCCTCTGGCAGAACAGACAGGCGTTGTGGTCCCTGCTCACGGCGGCGGCTTCATCGCGGCCAGCGAATCGGGGATAGTGACGATCAACCCTGACATGAGTTCTACCAGCATCGCCGCCCCCGAATCGGATCGCCCCGAGAATCGTTTCAATGACGGCAAGTGCGACTCACACGGCCGGTTGTGGGCCAGCTCTCTGTCCATGAAAGGCGAAAAGGGCCAGGCATCGCTCTGGCGCATCGATCCGGATTACACCATCACCCGCATGCTCGATGACATCGATATCGGCAATGGCCTGGGTTGGAACGATGACGAAAGCATTTTCTATTTTACCGATTCCGGCAAGGCGACCATCTATCGCTTCGAGTTCGACGCAAGCACCGGCACCCTGGGCGAGCGGAGCGTATTCGCAGCCCCAGACGACTCACGACCGGGCGTACCTGACGGCCTGGCTGTGGATGACGAAGGCTATGTGTGGAGTGCTCAATGGGATGGGGCCTGCCTCATTCGCTACGCGCCCGATGGCAGTATCGATCGCATCGTCAACGTGCCGGTACACCGCCCCACCAGTTGTGCCTTCGGCGGCAGAAACGGCGCCACGCTCTTCGTGACCAGTGCGCGAGTCGGTCTGAGTGATGAGCAATTGGCAGAAGCACCATGGTCAGGCAGCATCTTCGCCATCGACTCCGGAACAACGGGCAAGCCCGGGAATCTGTTCGGCAGAGTTGGCTGAAAACGGCTGGCACCTGGACCGTGAATCCGGTTTGGAGGGCCCCGGCTGAGCACGTCAGCCGGGGCCCTTGTCACGCGCAGATCAAACACAGATCAAACACAGATCAAACACAGATCAAACACGGATCAAACACGGATCAAACACGGATCAAACACGGATCAGACTATCTTGTCACCAAAAGGCAGATCACGCAGTCGCTTGCCGGTCGCCGCAAAAATGGCATTGGCCAGAGCCGGAGCGAAGGGTGGAACACCTGGTTCACCCACCCCGGTGGCATGCACCGAGAAAGGATGTTCAACGATATGGGTATTGACCCGTTCCGGATAGGAGGTGATTCTGGCCACCGGATAGTCATGAAAGTTGGACTCCTTCACCGCACCGTTCTCATACGTCAGACCGGAATAAAGAGCAAGCGTGGCCCCCATGACAGCGGCCCCTTCAATCTGTGAATGCACTCGTTCCGGATTGATGCAATAGCCACAATCGATGGCCGTATGCACTTCAGGGATATGAACCGTGCCATCTTCATCGATTTTCACCCTGACCACGCTGGCAACATAGCTGACAAAACTGCGGTGAGCTGCAATGCCCATGCCTTCACCCTCGGGCAGTGAAGCACCCCAGTCGGCCTTCTCGGCCGCCACTTCGATCACATGCCGCAGGCGCGCGGTGTCATTCGGGAATTCCTCATACGGTTCGCCGTAATTCCACAGGTCTTCCGGCATGTTCGCAGCCTTGGGATCGATGATGCGGCCCGGCCCGATCAATTCCAGCAGCATCTCCTTCGGGTCGCGCCCCAGAGAATCGGCCACTTCTGCAATGAAGGACTGCGCCGCAAAGGCGTGGGGCACGTTCGAGACGGAACGAAACCAGCCGATACGGGTATGCGCCTTGGCCTCCCCCACTTCGATGGACAGATTGGGTATGTCCAGAGGCGAATCGACCAGACCCATACCCGCCTCCACGGCACTGGCATAACCCGGATCGGGCATGAAGGTGGAGAAGATCGTTGGTGAGACCGAGCGATGACGCCAGCCGACAACCTTGTCATTCTCGTCAATGGCAGCTTCCAGTCGCTCGACGGAGGTGGTGGCATTGAAGCCGTGGCGAATGTCATCCTCACGGGTCCACTGCAATTTGATGGGCGCCCCCACTTCCCTGGAAACCAGCGCGGCTTCCAGTACATAATCGCACTTGGACTTGCGACCGAACCCACCTCCGAGCAAGGTGACATTGACCCTGACATCCTCTTCCTCGAGGCCCAGCATGGCGGCCAGATCCTGACGCGTACCGTAGGGGCTCTGCACCGGTGCCCAGGCTTCCAGCTTGCCGTTTGACAACGAGGCGACGGCAACCACCGGCTCCATCTGGACATGCACCATGTGCGGCTGGTAGTAGTCAGCCGACACCACTTTCGCAGCATTGGCAAAGCTGGCTTCCGGATCACCCTGAGATCGCAGCACCTTGCCGGGCCTGGCGGCCGTGGCACGCATCTCGGCCTCATAATCCTTTGTGTTGAAGGAACCGTGTGGACCGCTGTCCCATTCGACAATCAGCTTCTCACGCCCCTTGATGGCCGCCCAGGTACTGTCGGCTACCACGGCAACTCCACCCAGCGGTGCAAACTTTGCGGGCGGAATGGAACCGGCCAGTTCAACCACCTGCGACACACCAGCCACCTTCAATGTCTCGGTGGCATCCATCGACTTGAGCGTGCCGCCAACCACGGGTGGCCGCGCAACGACCGCGTACTTCATGCCATCGAGCTGGATGTCGGCGCCATACACCGCCTTGCCCGTAGTGATGTCATGCAGATCCACCATCGGTGTCTCGCCCTTGCCCATATAACGAAACTGATCATCCGTCTTGAAATTCAGCTCATCGAACGCCGGCACCGGTTTGGTCATGGCAACCTCAGCCAGCTCACCATAGCCCAGACGCTCACCCGATTCACGCGCATCCGGTCCTTCACCATCGAGCATGCGTACTGCATGATCACGCGCTCTTACCCGAGCGACCGGCACACCCCACTGTTCTGCAGCGGCTGCCTCCAGCATCTGCCGTACTGCCGCACCCACTTGTCGCGCAGGCTGTACGAAATGTCGCAGACTGCGCGAGCCGTCAGTATCCTGATTACCATACTTCGGCTCATCGCCTTCGGCCTGAACGACGCTGACCCGTGCAAAATCCGCCTCCATCTCATCAGCCATGACCATCGGCAGACTCGTACGAGACCCGGTGCCCATCTCGGAACGATGCGCCACCAGCGTCACGCCACCATCGCTGTCAATGGCGACGAAGATCAACGGATCGGTTACCGTCTTGTGGGGCATGCCTTCCGCCCCGGTCGGGTAAGGGTCGAATGCCAGGGCAGAACCGCTCGGTAGCAGTTGCAGCCCCACCACCAGACCACCGGAAATACCCAGCGTCTTCAGAAAATTTCGTCGTGAACTGATGTTCTCGACGCGGAAAGCACCTCTGGCTGTATCGGGCGAGACGGCCGCTCTGGCCGCACGCATCTCTTCATCAATGTATTTCAACATGACTATGCCCCCTTGGATGCCTGCTCGACAGACGCTGCCTTGACCGCAGCCTGAATGCGCTGATAACAGCCACAACGGCAGATGTTGCCGGTCATGTGCTCCGTGATCTGCTCATCGGTCGGCTTGCTGTTCTGAGCCAGCAGGGAGGCTGCCTGCATGATCTGACCCGCTTGGCAAAAAACGCATTGCGGCACGTTGTAATCCCGCCAGGCTTTCTGCGCAGGATGATCGCCATTCGGATCAAGCCCCTCTATTGTCACGACCGACAAACCCTCGGCCGCCTGTACCGGAACGACGCAACTGCGCACGGACTTCCCATCCATGTGCATCGTGCAGGCACCGCACAAACCACTGCCACAACCGTACTTGCTGCCGGTCAGGCCCAATACATCTCTGACGTACCAGAGCAATGGCATTTCCGGATCGCCATCGAATTGATGCTCTTCTCCATTGATCGTAATGGTGATCATGATTCCCCTCGAAGGTTGTTGTTATCTGTCGACATGAAGTCTCGGCATGAGCTGTACGCGCACCTGCGTGCGCACCTGAGCGAGTCATCCTGACCGGGTCAGCCTGACCGGGTCATCCCGACCGGGTCAGCCTGACCGGGACCGTCCGAGCGATGCTCGACTGCATCACACTGAAGGATCAATATACAAAAGCCTGTGAGGAAACACAGAAAAAGCGCCCCCTGACATTGATCAGAACATCAGAGATGGGTGCGTGAACAGCACTGCGCACACCCTGCCAGCCCTCATTTCAGCCGGGAGAGCAATTGTCCTTACGAGAGACCGCTCACAAGGTTTTCAAAAGCCGGTGTGAAAGTTCGGACAAGTTCTCGCTTTCAATACAAGCCTGATAGACCCTGACGCTTGCGATAAACCTTTCAATAACAGTTACTTGCGGAGACTCTTATCGCCATGTCAATTTAGTGACTCGAATAAATTAAAGCCAAGCCATTGATTGAATTGAATTAATTGAACTTCCCTCAGTCGTTTGCAGCGAATTTATTCGTTGAGTACAGTTCGCGGCATGTTGTTGACGCGAGTCGTGCAACGCCTCTTAAAGAGCTGGCTTCAGACCGGCAAAGAATTCAGGGAAGACCAATGAAAACGCAGATTTTCAAGTATCAATCAATCATCATTCTGATCGTCGGTCTGTTTGCCGCACACGGCTCAGCCAAGGCCGACAACGGCTATCTCGTCCTCAGCACCCTCGCCTGGCATTTCGACAACTTCGATGAGCGCAACGCTTTCACTCCCGGTGTCGGTTGGGAATACTCTCCCAGCAGCAAACTCGGTTGGCACGCCGGTACGCTCTCGGACAGCTTCGGCTATCAGTCCTACTACGGTGGTATCAACTATGCGACTCGCTCTGTCATCGCGGGTCGTATTCGCTTCCTGGTTGGTGCGTCCATCGTGCACAAGCAGTTCAAGAAGAATGCTGAGCCCGAGACCAAGGTACTGCCCTTCCCTGCACTGGAAGTCAAACTGAGCCAACGCTCGGTACTGAATATCAGCGGCTCCCCTGCGATCGATTTTGCCGATCAGAAAAACAACGCCGTGCTGTTCTTTCAATACAAACTGCAACTGCGCTGAGCGACGGCAAGCGCTAACGGCGCTAACAGAATTCCACGTACTACCCCCTTTTGGCTGATCCTTTGATCAGCCATATTTTTTTCGATGCTCACGGCTTGCATTACAGAGATGGCATCACCAACCCATCGCCCCCCTGCCGGCCGCACTAAAGCAGCAGTTCGCTATACACCCTCGTCCCAATACGGTTTACCGGCAAAGTACTCCACCAGAAAATCGATGAAACTGCGTGTTTTCAACGGCAGAAAGCGGCGATTGGCGTAGACCGCATTCAAGGTCAGCGGCTCGGGTTCCCAGTCCTCGAGCACGCGCCTCAGCGCACCGGTGTTCAGTAACTGATACACCATGAACGTCGGTTGTAGTACGACCCCGAGTCCGGCGACGGCCGCGCTGCACAGGACATCGCCATTGTTGCCCTGCAGATTCCCCCGCACCGCGACCCGACAGTGCTCCTTGTCACGTCGAAAGCACCATTCATCACGGGTCCTGGCATTGGTGTAGCGCAGGCAGTTATGGTGGTCGAGATCCTCTGGATGTTCAGGAATTCCATGCGTGTCCAGATACTGCGCGGAGGCACAGGCCACCACGCGCACCGGGGCCAGCGGTCGTGCAATCAAGGTCGGGTCAATATCACTGGAAATGCGCAGGGCCAGATCAAAGCCTTCTTCCACCAGATTGACCTCACGATCCACGAGCGACAGATCCACCTGCACATCCGGAAAACGCTTCAGGTATTCGGTAACAGCTCCCCCGAGATGCAAGGTGCTGAATGACAGAGGCGCGTTGATGCGCAGCGAGCCGCGCGGTTGAGCAGTCTCGGAAGTGGCCGCCGTTTCCGCCTCCTCCACCAGGCCCAGCACCTGCACCGCGCGCTGGTAGTAGTCCTGGCCCACGCCTGTCAGGGACAACTTGCGGGTGGTGCGATTGAGCAGGCGTACCCCCAGATGTGCCTCTACCTGTGCCACATAGCGAGACGTCATGCCACGCGACAGACCCAGCTTCTCCGCCGCCGCTGCAAAGCTGCCGGTATCGACCACCGCCACAAACACCCGCATTCCTGCCAGAACATCTGCCATGTCAACTGTTGCACACAAGTAAACAAACTGTCCAATTTCATCACGTTTATCCACTCAATCGCAACTGTTGTAATCCCCCTCATCAACCAGGAGCAGACACCCATGAACAAACAAGACCAGACACCCACAATCGAACAAGACCAGACACCCATGAAGAACCGCCTCATCAACACCATTTTCGCCACCCAGGCCAGCTGGGGCTCACTCGCCCTGCGCTTGCCCATCGGCATCATCTTCATGGCGCACGGCTCGCAGAAGCTGTTTGGCTGGTTCGGCGGTTACGGCCTGGAAGGCACCGGTCAATTCATGGAATCGCTCGGCCTCACACCCGGCGTTATAATGGCACTCCTGTCAGGTGGCACTGAATTCTTCGGCGGCCTGGCCCTGCTTCTCGGCTTGCTGACACGCCCGGCAGCTGCGGGTCTGGCGTTCACCATGGTGATGGCGATCATGACCGCTCACATCGGCAATGGCCTGTTCATGAGCAACAACGGTTATGAATTTGCCCTGGCACTACTGGCTGCAACCGCTGCGCTGTTTTTCAATGGCGCAGGCCGGCTGTCTCTGGATGCCGCCATCGCTCAGTCCCACAAGAGGCCACGAACATGAGGTTGCCCACCTTCTACATCTCTCACGGGGGCGGCCCCTGGCCGTGGATGGACAGCCAGAAGCAGCACTATGCAGGCCTGAGCCAGGCGCTGCGACAGATGCCGGAGCTCATCGGAGAGCAACCCACCGCGATTCTGATGATATCGGCGCATTGGGAAGCTGCCGAGTTCACGCTCATGAGCGGTGAGAACCCGGGCATGATCTACGATTACCACGGCTTCCCCGAAGAGACCTACTCTGTCAGCTACCCCGCACCCGGCGCGCCCTGGCTGGCAGAGCAGGTACAGTCCTTGTTGACCCAAGCTGGTCTGACAGCGCGGCTGGATGCACAGCGGGGCTTCGACCACGGTATGTACTGCCCCTTGGTAGTGGCTTACCCGGATGCCGATATACCCGTTGTGCAGCTGTCAATGCGCGAGGGTCTCGATCCACAGGAACATCTGTCACTGGGTCATGCACTGGCACCACTGCGAGACCAGGACATTCTGATCATCGGCAGTGGCCTCAGCTACCACAACCTCAGGAATTTCGGGCCTGCGGCCCATCAGATATCCGCCGATTTCGACGACTGGATGAACGAGACCCTCACGACAGAGGACCCAGATGCTCGTGAACTCAGGCTAGTCCAGTGGGAATCAGCCCCATCCGCCCGACTCGCCCATCCTCGAGAGGAGCACCTGTTACCCCTGATGGTGGCAGTCGGGGCTGCCGGACAGGCCAAGGCCCGACGTGTCTACCATGAAGATACATTCATGGGCGGCATCAGTGTGTCCAACTTCCAGTTTGGCTGATGCACCCGAGGACTCGCTACTGCTGAACCCAGATCAGTTCACTGGTATCGAACCCGGCGCTCTCGGCCTGCTGCAGAAAACGGCTCTTCAGCTCCTCACTGACCTCAGGCGTACGTGACAGCAGCCACAGGTATTTCCTGTTGTAGCCTGTCACGAACGCATACTGATAATTCTCTTCATCCAGATCGAACACCACATAGGAGGCGTGGAAAGGACCGAAGAACGATACCTTCAGATGTCCAACGTCCTTGTCCTTGACGAAATAGGCCTGCCCTTCTGCCGTGCTCCACTCATCGGACGCCTCCTTGTAGCCCCTGTTGGTCACGAGCACGCCGCCGTCCTCTTTCAGCGTGTACTCTGCCGTCACCTGGCTCAGACCACGCTCGAAGCGATGATCCAGTCGCGCTATCTCGTACCAGGTGCCCAGATACTGGTCTACATCGAATTCCCTGACCGGCTCGATGTTTCTGGGCAAGCCTGTGCAACCCACCAGCGCCAGTGCGCTGAGTAATACCCCGATAATCTTCATCACGTCTCCGGAGGGCAAAGAGCAGAGACTGCTGCACCAGCCCCTGCAGGTCGATCAGCAAGCCTGTATCTAGCACTATGAACGATGCCTGTCCCGCAGCACCTTTGCGGCAGGAAAATCGTTCCACCCACTACCGCTGTTTGTACTGCGTAGGACAGTAGGCGCGTTCCACCCCGGCCGGGCGCTTCGCCGCGTGCTTGGTCGAGCGGTTGCTCACACGTTGCCGCCACGAGCGAAAAGAGCCCTCCTTCAGTTGACGACGCATCAACTCGATGACCCTCCCCTCACTGACGCCATGACTGGCTTTGATGGCATCGAATGGCGTTCGATCCTCCCAGGCCATCTCGATAATGCGAGACAGCTCCGCCTCTGACAGAGTCGGGTGATCGTTTTTCATGGCAACAGGGCTTCAGTATTCGACATATCGGATACCTGTACGTAGAGAAGGTGAAACTGGGTTTCCAATCGCCTTCGCACTGCCGACGTCCACCTTTGCAAGTGTCTGCCCTGGCGCTCGTTACCCCATCAGAGCTGGCGACTCCGTTTCCTGCCGATGGCAATACTCGCCACATACAGAACCACGTAGACACTGGAGAACGCTACTGTGGCCAGACCAAGTCCGAGTGTGGCGTACACCCACCATACCCCGACCAATAGCAGAGTCAGCAGGGCAAACTCGCCAATCGGCGGCTTCCCGCCAAAACGCTTGCCGTTGTACCTGACCCACAGCCAGCCGACTCTGACAAAGAACCACGCTATGTAACCAACGAAAGGCAAGCTGTTGACTGTCCCGACAATATCCCTGAAGAGCCTGTCCGCCCGGTGCCTGGACAAGGGAACATCCTTGAATGTTGCACCCCCATCCCTTGATATTCGAAGAGTGCCGTATTGGTAGGCATAGTCGTGAACAATGGACCCGACAAGCATGACACCCAGCGGACGTAATATTCCAACGGTGAGCAGACTCACCAGCCAGGGCATGGGGATGGAGGCGCCGTCGAATACGATGGTTTTCTCGTTACCGTCGCGAGATGGAATTTCGACGATGCCGTTGAGCTCGTCTGAATAATCGATGTCCGCCAGTTCGATCTGCCAATCCCTGAACAAGGAAAATCGCCGGCGCCTGGTGGCAATGGCAAGACGTTCAAGCATACCGGCCCCGTCCATCGACTTGAACGATTCCAGACGTATGGAAGGCATGCCTTCGAACTCGACGTCGATCTTTCCGTCATGATTCTCCATCTTCACCTCTGTTCCAGTACGTTTGCCAGCGACACCACATCCAACCGCATGCCGACTACGACCCCCATTACGAGAGATATTCAACGCCCATGCAATGTGAGAAACAGCTCGCAATTCTCGAAAATTGTTCACAACAATGATGAATCAAAATCGAATCCGAGCGATAGTACGCTGTTTTACGCACAGAATTGTCATGACCCACAGTCGACGAATGCTCGCACTTGCGATGCAACACTCCCCTCAAGTCATTTCCATGAAAGTGGAACAGGGCTTCCTGAAATACCTGCGAAGCTGTGCCCTGTTGGCCGCCTCTGTGATGGTGCCGCTTGCAGCGCAGGCAGATAACCCGAGGCCCGGCTGGAAGGACAGCTACTCGGCAAATGGGCAATGCTACTGCGACACCACGTTTGATCATGCTGTAGGAAACATCAAGATCAACACCGCGCAGGGACAGAAGACAGTACGACAGATTTGCGCAAAGATCGGTTCAGGACCGGGCTCCAATGGCAATCCTGTCTACAACGATGTGCAGTGCGGCAACGGTCCACCGAACGACGCCGGTGATGAGCACACCTGTCCGGGACGTGTTGATAGGGGCCCACAGGGCTGTAATATCATTGGTCCCACCTGGAATCTGAACAAGCACTTTCCAGGGTCCACGCCAGCACCAGCTCCAGAACCAACGCCAGCTCCTGAACCAACACCAGCTCCAGCCCCAGAACCAGCCCCAGAACCAACACCAGCTCCAGAACCAACACCTGAGCCAACACCTGAACCCGCTCCTGAGCCGACTCCGGAACCAGCGCCAGTACCGACCCCTGAACCCACGCCAGAACCAGCGCCAGACTCAGCCAACCTTGTACCTCTCCTGCCAGCTTTCCCAGACCAGACAGTCCAGGTTGGCGATGCCATCAGCATACTGGTGAAGCCGCAGGATCCAGAAGGCTTTGTACCCAGCTTGTATCTGGCTCAGGCACCCAGCACCATGTCATTCAACGACAACGGTGACGGCTCCAGAACGCTGTACTGGCAACCCACCGAGTTTGATGCCGGTCAACACGATGTGGTTGTTGTCGCGAAGGATGCGCTGGATGAATCCCTGACCACGGAAAGAGTGATAAGGATCTCGGTTCTCATTCCAGACTCCCATACCTCGGTCAACGCAGCACCTGTCATCGACGTCTTCGAAAGCACCACTGTTGCTGCGGGACAGCAATTGGAAGTACTGATAAGCCCGACTGATGCTGACGGTGTTGTTCCAGGCTTGTATCTTGAAAACGCACCCGCTGACGCCTTGTTCGTTGACAACCTCAACGGCACACGCACACTCCGGTGGACACCGGGGCTCGACAGTATCGGAACCCACGTAGTTCGTGCGGTAGCAGTTGATGGCGTTGATCCGACACTGACTACCACCAGTACTCTCACCATTACCGTTAGCGGCGATGCGCAGACGGATAGCAGCGGCATGTTCTTTACCGACATTGCACCACAATCCATCACCGCAGGTCAGAACCTGGAATTCGTCGTTCAGGCGATTCATTCGAACGGTACGGTTCCGTGGATGCATATCGACACCCCCCCAGCCGGCGCCTCGTTCAGAGACAACCTGAATGGAACCAGAACCTTTTCATGGACACCAGGCGTAGGTGAGACAGGAACGCGGGAAATCAGAATCATTGCATTGGATAGCCAGCAGCCGGAGTCTTCCATCCAACTGCTCGTGCCTGTCACGGTACTCGACCCCGCCTGAGGCGAAGGGCCAGGGCTTGCCCTGGACTTTCATGCTGGCAAGGTTTGCAACGTCAACCTTGTCAGCTGAAGCCTGGTACCAGATAGTGACGGCTTCGCTTACAGCACTGATCAGCAACACCGATAGGGGCGCCGACCATGGCGCCCCTTCTGCTTACTGAGAGCTGCGATTACCCCAGCCCCCTTTTTGTAGCATGCCTCGTTGAAGTGCCCGTGCAGACCGTGTAACACTCTACGCAGGCTCGCCTGCTGATCAGTCAACACCTGCGTTGCCTGACGCACGCTGCACCTGATGACGTACCGCCTCAACTACTCCAGCCACCCGGAACCGCATTGGACGATCTCGTTCAACAGCACGGCACGGCACGGCACGGCACGGCACGGCACGGCACGGCACGGCACGGATCCAGTCTGACCTGATCCGAATGGCCCCGTGACCGACCCGCGCACCAATCACTCCTATACACTACCCGCGCGCTCGCACTGGCATCCATCCGGCGACTGACAGAGACCTGTCAGAGCCATTCCTCACTCCGACAAAACCACTGAATCATGTCCGAGCAACTCCTGGTTGATCAGATCGTAGAAACCGGCGAGACACTCCACCGTTGTGGTTGCGCCCCCTACAAGATCGCCAAATACGTCAATCACTACGCGCGAATACATGGGGTGAACGTGGTGGTGCAGGCGAGCCCGACTGCCATCAACTATCAGTTCCCGGACTTCGACAACAAGGTCATCATCAAGCAGCTGGAACCTGCATCCATCGACCTGAGCCTGCTGGCCAATACCATCATCCGGATCAACGAACCCAGCAACATGGCGGTACCTGAAGCCACTCGCTATTCCACCTGGCAAACCATGCTGGCCAATATGGCCATACCGCCCGCCTTTCTGGTGCTGGTCGGCAGCACCATGAACGCTGTCATGATGGCCTTCCTCCTGGGCTTTCTGGTCTGGGTCTGCCAGTACCTCTGTCGTGACGACCACAAGATCGTGGTGGAATTCTTCAGTGCTTTCGTCACTGGACTGACAGTCTCTCTCGTGAGCTATCTGGGCATTGATGTCCCCATCTGGGCGCTGAGTATCGCCGCCATCGTGCTGTTCGTGCCTGGCTTGTCGATTGCCAACTCTCTGGAATGTCTGGCCTTCAACGATCTGATCTCGGGCACCTGCCTGTTTGCCCAGTCCATCTTCATACTGGTGAAGCTGTTCATCGGCATCTACATGGGTTTGACCTTGGGGGATAATCTCTGGGGAGCGTCGGTGGCTCAACTGAATATCAACGAGGTGGCCAGCTGGATGCCCTTTGTAGCCTTGCCGGCCTTGTCACTCTCTCTGGGAATCATTTTCAACACCCGATTCATCGATATCATCTACGCCCTGCCCGTCTCCATTCTGGGCATGTGGGGCCCCTGGTACCTGGACCTGGGCAGTGGCTGGATAGTGGGCACCTGGGTCACCACGGTCGTGATCACGCTGTACGGTACCTGGCTGGCCAAGACGCTGAAACTCACCGGGGCTATCTACATTGTCCAGGGCATCATCATCCTGGTACCGGGTAGTCGCGTACTGGTGGGCGCCAGCGAGTCCCTGCTGCATGAACCGATTCTGTCGACTCCCGATATCGGGCTCTCGGCGCTGTTGATGTTCTCGGCTATCGTGACAGGGCAGATCACGGCGTATTCGTTCTACTCGCAGAAGAACCGGTATCTGATCAATTAAGCATGCCCCTGAAACCGATCAGCCGCCACTGAACCATCAGGTACGTGTCGCGTAGTCCTGTTCATTCAATAGCGGCTTCATGGTGTTCAGGCCTGCGTCGGTAGCATGTTCATGCACCCGGCACGACGATAGCGCGTACTTCCCCCCCGACTACCGGGTTGGCGATGACATCCGGCGCTTCGTGCAAGGATATTGTCCTGGTGATCAGCGGCGCGACATCAATAACGCCATCTGCAATCATTCGAGCTGCACGTGCATGAGTGAACGGATTCAGAAAACTGAAGTGCATCTGGACTTCTCGAAACAGCAGGTCGAACGGCTCTATGGAGACCTTGGCGCCGTCGGCTAGCACACCCAGTACCACCACTCGCCCACCAGCGCGGGCCAGTCGCGGGGACATGGAAACCGTTGCATCCACACCGGCGCATTCCACCACAAGGTCAGCGCCTTCCGGCCATTGTTCACGAACCTCGGCTTCGGAATCGGCGATAAGCCCGGCACCCAAGGCACGGCCGAGTTCTTGTTTACTCGCCGTTCGCGTCAGCAGCATCACCTCACTACCGGCAAGCCTTGCCAATTGCACGGCCAGCAAACCGATCACCCCACCGCCAATGACCAGCACTCGCTCACCGGCGTTTGCCTTGCCGATGTCCATGCCGTGTAAGGTACAGGCCAATGGCTCACAAAGCGCCCCAAACAACGGGTCAAGCTCATCGGGCAGGACATGCCCCTTGTGCGCAGGGAAGGCACAGTATTGCGCGAAGCCACCATCGCGTCCGATACCCGTCGCGACATTGTTCGAGCACAGATTGACCCGCCCGCGCTGGCATTGAAAACACGACCCACACCAAGTGTTCGGATCACACGTGACTCTGGTTCCAATTGACAAACCGGACGTGCCAGCATCCACCACGATGCCGCAAAACTCATGACCCAGCGTGGTGCCGGCGACCGACGGAAACTCGCCCTTGAACAGATGCCTGTCAGTACCGCAGATTCCGGCAGCCTCTACCTTGACAACGATATCACCAGGGCCGGGCTCCGGCTCTGGTACCTCGACGGTGCGAATGTCTCCGACATTGAACAGGCGTGTGGCCAGCATCTTGTATTCCCTGCAGTTGATTACTTGCGAATGAATTACCAACGATCATACTGGAGCGGTGGATGATTCATTCACTCGGATTCAACGTTCCAGAGCTTCGTCCACGTCTCGCTTGTATTCGTTCTCCGGTTTCGTGGCTTCCTCCAGACACCTATCACGTTCATCAGCATCCGCCAGCTCATTACAGGTACTGCGCCTCCATATTTCACCGCCTTTGTAAGTTCCACAACCGAAGAGTAAGGTTGACACCAGCACTACGATAAGCAATGGCATATTGATTCATCTCCTGGAAATTATTGCGTGATAATGCTGGTAAGGCTTCAGCACTTAACTGACAAGATATTCATGGACCTGATACTCACAAAGATACGCGACTGCGGGCGACTATCGGACGGCGTCACTCATGTTTGCTGAATGGTGAAGCTCAAGGCCTTTCAGGATGTTATTACAATTGCGGTAGTATGGTCTGTAACGCTATATGACAGGAGTTCTGGCACCAGTGAATTCGAAATTTATTGCGGCAGCAGCTACCCTGGCGTTTATCACAGCTTGTTCCGGTGACAGCAAGACACCACAGGCCAACGAACCAGACCCTGTTACGGGTGACTCACTGGATACCGATGGTGACGGCACCGTTGATACCATTGACACGGATGACGACAACGACGGTTTTCTCGATGTCGATGACGTATCCCCTCTGGACCAGACGGTACCCGGCGATTTCTCCAGCCCGGAAGCCATATTGAATCAGACAGTCATTCGCGACGCGATTGACGAGGCATCGGCTCAAGGGTTCACCATTCAGGCACTGACCGGTCTGGCGCCTCCTGATATTGGCGGCTATTACCACGAAGAGGAGCGCACTACGGTATTCGTCGCAACCGACACTGGCGAACATGTTGGCAACACACGTTCTGGCGCGGAGTTTCGTTACGATCAGCTGGCAGACAATACAATCAATGGTGCGGTGGTCAATTATGATCAAGGAAATCCCACTTCCTATAGCATCAGCTCCAACTCCATGCTGCGAGGAACCGAGGGTCATTTCACAAGATACTCGAGGAGTCGTGTCACCTGCACGATTGACCAATCCGACTTTTCCGTTCTGTTTGTTGGCATCTCGACGGCACAAATAGACAGCCAGACTCTGGACTTCGTGGACCGCAAACGAATCAGTATCAGTGTAGGCACTTTCGGCGAAGCAACCGAAGCATGTAATGACTATTACGCCGGTGGTGCTGAATCGGTTGGCGGCTGGTCAGCAAGCGAAGCACCCCGCATCTTTCGTACCGAGCCGAGTCAGTTTCAATACATGTGCGTGGATGATGACCGGGCATTTTCCCCTACCGAGTCGTGGGTAGCCGATGACGGGCGTAGTTGCAGTTGTACGAAAGATTACGTTACATCCTGTCAGTGATGACGAAGTCTGTTCTATCAAGTATGTCCCTGTAGGCGAGCATGCTGATCAGCTGATAGCACTCCTCGGCACGATGGAATTTCATGTCTGATTTTGACAATGCGAGTTGTCATGGGCACCATTACCTACGATCTCGCAGTATCCCTTGATGGGTGCATCGCC
Source organism: uncultured Granulosicoccus sp. (assembly GCA_947499955.1). Lineage (GTDB taxonomy): Bacteria > Pseudomonadota > Gammaproteobacteria > Granulosicoccales > Granulosicoccaceae > Granulosicoccus. The sequence continues at coordinate 11,497 of CANMQI010000002.1, read as the reverse complement.
GGTCGGGATGACGACATTTCCCGATGGTGGGCGATCATGGCTGGTGCAATTAGCAAAGCTTGCCCCAGGAACAAGCGCCATGGTTGATATCAAATACCTTCAAACGCCCTGATTTCGTAAGACTGAGCCAAGTCGCTCGCGATATCGAACAGGCGGAATACCCATCGTCTTCCGAAATTCCCGGCGAAAGGTTTCGGCTGAGCCGAACCCGCAAATTCCCCAGACGTCCGACAAGGGAATGGTGCTGTTTTCAAGCAACTCCGCGGCTCTCGACACACGTTCCACCTTGAGCCAGTTCAACGGGGTTGTTCCAGCCTCCTCGTGGAATCGCCGTGCCAAGGTTCGGCTGCTGGTGGCAGCAGCACTGGCCATGCGCTCGATCGGCCAATCCTCGTCGATGGATGCCCGAATGCGATCCTGCAGTGCAGACAGACCTGATCCCACGCGAGCCTTGGGTTCCGGGCGGGGTACGAACTGCCGCTGACCGCCGTCTCTTTGCGCTGGCAGAACCAATCGCCGCGCGACAGAGGCGGCGACCTGAGCACCGTAGTCCTGCCGGATGATGTGCAAGCCCAGATCCAGGCCCGCTGCCGACCCCGCAGACGTCAATACGCGTTCACTCTCGATGAACAGGACATCCGGGTCGACAGTGATCTGGGGATAACGCTCCGCAAGCGTGTCCGTATAACGCCAATGTGTGGTTGCATTTTTCCCGTTCAGCAATCCGGCCGCAGCCAGGACAAAGACGCCAGAGCAGATCGACGCGATACGTGCACCGCGCTCATGTGCGGCCCGCAGAGCCTCACACAGGTCTTCTGGCACCGGTGTATCCGCTCCCCGCCACCCGGGCACGATGATCAGGCTGGCCTCCTGCAGCAGCACCAGATCATCCTGTGCGTCCACGGTGATGCCCCCGAGAGCGCGTATCGGGCCCGGCTCCGCCTTGACGGTCGCAAACCGATACCAGTTCTCGAACTCCGGTCGCGGCAGAGCGAACAGTTCCACGGCGATACCGAATTCGAAGGTGCACAAGCCGTCATAGGCAATGGCGCACACCAGCGGATGCTTTTCGGGAAACGTGGCACATTGGGGCATCTTGGCAGTATCCGGCTGTATGTTGTCAATTATGACAGTATCGCAAATTCTCTGCCTGCCGCAAACTGTGTTCAACACATTGAGACAGAGACAGAACGATGAGCATCAACACTGACCTTCTGGCCGCGATAGACACGTACTTCGACGCCATCCACCACTGCGACGTCGACAAGCTGAACGCGGTGTTTCACCCGCAATCCAGCCTGTTCGATGCGGACAACGGCACCGTCTTTGTCGAGCCGATAGACAGTTTCAGCCGCGATGTGGCAGGGCGCGTATCGCCTGCCAGCAAAGGCCAGGAGCGCCAGGCCGAGGTGCTGCTGATCGACTTCCTGTCCCCGATCAGTGCGACCGTGAAGATCCGCATACGAGCGCACCAGAGCGTTTTTGTCGACCACCTGGGCTTTGTCCTTGGCGATAAGGGCTGGCAGATCGTTTCAAAGATCTGGCACCTGGAAAGCACCGTGGACACAGATGAACAAGCGCAAGTCACCGCTGCCTGACCGACTCCCCTTCAAGACCAATATCACAGAGGACTACATGATGAGTAAAATGAACGCAGTAGGATGGTTCGATATCTATGTTGATGATCTGGACCGGGCCGTAGCCTTTTACGAAGCAATGCTCGGATCAAAGCTTGAATCCATGGGCGACCCCACTGGTGAATCGCAGATGATGAGCTTTCCCGCTGACATGAGCGCCTATGGCGCGGGCGGCGCCCTGACGAAATCACCTCACGCAAGCCCCGGTGTCGGCGGAACCATTGTGTACTTCATGGTCGAGGATTGCGCCGTGCAACAAGCGCGTGCAGTTGAAGCCGGCGGCATTGTGGTCAGACCGAAGTTCTCGATTGGAGATTTTGGCTGGATTCTTCTTTGCCAGGATACCGAGGGGAACATGATCGGGTTCAACTCGATGAAATAGCTTGGCGGTCATCGTGTCTCTGCCTGTTGAGCGAGACACGATGACAGAGATTGCCCTGGTGATAAGCGTGTACAAGTCGACAGTCAGCCATGGATCTATCTACTTGCATATCTAGTGGGACAAGAATTGCGGTGGAGATTTGCATACTCCTCTTCGTTGTAATATGAAGACGCCTGATCGGGTAGTCTTAGGTATTACCCCGACTGTTGCACTTGAGCTTTGACACCGCGGAGCGTCATGGTTTCTGGAATTGGCAATCGTGCTCGATCTGGAGTAGTTTGTTGCGTAACCGCAGGTCTTTGCCAGGACTGAACTCTTCCGTGTTTTTCAGCAATTCCTGTTTTACTCATGTGCTTGGTTGATAGTAAGCCTCTCAATTTCTTCAGCAGTTAATCCAATACGGGAGGGTCAATGCCTATATCCAGCAGTTTTGTACGATTTACCCTGATTTTTGGCTGTCTACTGTTAGTTCAGTGCGGCGTTCAAGTGCAACCCAAATTCACGGTGGATCTGGAACCGTTTTACGGCACCTACAAGGGCAATACTCTTGATGTCATAAAGGGCGAAATGTCGCAGCGAGAGCTGGGCGTGACGATCAAGCCTTGGGAAAAGAAAGGCTTCACTATCGAGTGGACTACCGTTATCCATCTACCTGATGGTGAAAGGCGAGTGGTTGCTCCATCCATCAACTTTTATCGTTCGCCGCGACCCGGTATTTTCGCATCATCGATGACGACCAACAGCTTTGGAAACACTGTTCCCTATGACCCACTCAAGGAGAACGCCGATCCCTACGTCTGGGCAGGGCTCGAGAAAAACACCTTGACTGTCAGCGCGCTGTATATTCTGGAGCATGGCGGCTATGAGCTGCACGTTTACAGCAGGACTCTGAAGAATAACGGATTGGAGCTTGAGTTCGAAAGGATCAACAATGGTGAAAAAATGACAGAGATTCTGGCCAAACTCGAACGCGTAGAGTCATGAAATCGTAGTCGTCGGTGAATGCCAGTCCGAGGTGCCAACTCTTGCCTCGTCCGATAGCCCACCCTTTACAGCGGGTGGCAGACAGGCCTTGACCAGGCGGTAGCGTCGGGTTGTTGATGCGTGGGTAGATCCTGTCCTGCCCGGCCGGAGCCGTCGCGGTTTCTCCATTGGGATGTTTTGTACTTGCGCGGGGTTATCGAGATGTGTGTGTTGCCTTTTATAGCGGACCCCGGAAACCGGACAGCGGCCTGAGCGGCTGTCGTTGCCATACAGCCAGGCCACAGCCATGGCCATGGCCTCTATTTCCACCCGAACCAGAGAAACTGCACGCTGCCGGCTAATCGATCAACTCGACACACAGGCGGCATAGGCTGTCTTGAATGCAACCTCCTGAAAAGCTTTCAATTCGGTTTCGGAAAACCTGATTGATAGAGGATTCTCCGCCAATGTCGCGTTGATCCGCGACGGCGGCATCAGGGTAACGTCCAGCTCTGGAATGAGTTGAAGAGCAGCCTCGAGTTTGAAACTGATAGCACCACCAGCAAACTTCCCCTTGGGCATACGCTCCCTTATCACGACTTTATCGACACTATACTCACTCATGAGCATGGCAAATTCGACCTGGAACTGACGAAGGTCTTCGCCTGTATGCCCCTTTTTCAGCGTCAGTTTCCGCACCCGGCAGTCGGGCAGATTCAGAGCACCATCGCCTTTTACAAGCAAACAGATAACCGCATCGTTACCCGTCAAATCCACACCGCAAATTCTCATACTCACCTGTTGTTTGAAGCCTATCTACACTCTTCATAGATCTTACAAGAATACCGTTGTTCAATGAGGAGGTCGAGAACAGATGACAAATACCCTGATTTCACCTGCACAAGCCCGACGTGACAACCTGATGCCATGCGCTCACCAACAACCTGCCGTCCAACTGGCGGCGTGAGTACGCATGGAATGGCGTCGATGGCGCCTATGGCTTGAATATGCCTTCTCAACAGCCAGTTGATCTCGTGTACTTCCACTCCTTCAGTGAACATGCTCATCGGGATAGCCTCCGATGATCAGGTACTCGCCAACGGCATGCGGCATGCGGCATGAGGGATGCGGCATGAGGCATGAGGCATGAGGCATGAGGCATGAGGCATGAGGCATGAGGCATGAGGCATGAGGCATGAGGCATGCTGGACGCTGGACGCTGGATGCTGGACGCGAAATAAATCACCATCCTTTATCATAGATTATACAAGTACGGCCCTCCTCTCCAAAAACACCGCCCGACCACATCCAGGGCCTTGAGTTCCATTCTCTGGCAAAAATATTCCTGAGTTTTTCAATCGAAAATAAACCTTGTTCATGCGATCCGGTGGCAGCTTCCACCTGAATGGTAGCATGCTAACATTCCTGCAGAGCGCAGCTGTCAGGCACCGGCAACGCCGAACATCTGCTTTGCACTATCGGTGTATCGCCATGGATTACAACCTGGCATGGATTCAGGAATCGCTCCCGAAGATATCAGACGTTTGCGGGATACAAACCGCTCAGGCAATGCTCGAGTAAAAGCTGCACCTGATCATCTCCACCTTGATACAATCAATACAAGCCAGGACACACTAACCATGAAAAACATCTTAGCGCTAGGCATGCTGACAGTGATGAATACGGTCGCCTTCGCCGACGCACCCGAGGTACCTACGGCAGCCCCCTATATCGTCCTGAGCGAAAATCTTGACGAACCGAACGGCTATGGATTCTGCATGGATACCTATGGTGCTGGTCAATCGGACCTGATGCAGACGCATACCTGCAAACCGCAAGATCCCGATCAACCAAGTGACAGCGCAGGCAACGATACTCGCTTCATGTACAACTCGGATACCGGACAGGTAGCCTCATACACTTTTGAAGGCTATTGCATGCAGGCCCTGGTAGCCACCGGCCTGACTGTATTCGCCATGCTGGAGTGTAGCGATCATCCACGACAGCAATTCGTCTACGATGCCGAGGACAGGACACTGCGTCTGACAGAGGATAGCGAACGTTGCGTCGCCGTTGTGTCAGAAACCGTTCCAGCAGGTCCTTGGGTGAAACGGCCGCTGACTCTGGAACCCTGTGAAGAGCTGGATGCCTCACTCAAGCAGTGGACGGTAGTTGAGGAATAAGACCCCGATCATTGATCATGGCCGGTCATGGGCAGATCGTGACAGGGAGGCACGATCTGCCAGAGCCTTTCCTGGCTCGGACAATACCGCGGCCACGGTTGACTACACTAGTTTCAGGTAATGTTGAGTACCTGCTGGTCGCCGTGCGGCGGATCCATCGCCGCCGGCGCCCCTTTCAGCCTACTGCGCAGTCTGGACTGTCAGATAGTCCGCAGGACAATCGAGCCTGCCAGTCTCTTCAGAGCGAAATACAAAACAGCTGCGTGAACCGTACTCGAACGGAAAGGAATAGCTTTCCTGTTGCAATTGCGTCTGCTCACCATTGGCCGCCGTGTAATCAAAGTCGGCAAAGAGCGCCCAGAAATTGTCCGGGTCGACCGTCGGGTTGGCATGCTGGTACAGAAAACTACCGTCTTCTGCCGTCATCTCGATGGAACCGTTGAAGGGCATGAAAGGGTCAGACCCCCAGCTCAATACCGGTTCGGTTTCAATGGTCACTTCCTGATTGCCGGTCAGTGCGTTGCGAACAACGCCATTTACATTCAGTGTCTTCCACGGGGCTGCCAATACCGTTGTATTGTTCAAGGTTTCGAAATTGAACATGATATCGGAAATCGATTCACCTTCATCACCCCCAGGCAGTGTTTCCCGGTATTCGGCGATGCTGGCACTGCGCAGGTAATTGAAGTCGTAACCGTCAATATCCTCTGTCTGTCCGTTGGCTCGGTACTCCACACCATTGTCACCGATGATCGAGAACGCATCAAAGATGTAATTGCTTTGTGAATCACCGTAGCTGTAGATAAGGTTGGTTTGCACAGTGCCGTTCAGTTCGTAGTTGCCGTCCGGCAGCAGACCATTACGCAAACTCATTGAACATTGATCGAACACATAGCCGTTCTTGTCACCGACGCCACCGACAAGGTTTCCGGATGAATCGAAAAACTCGCCCTCATTCTTGTTGCCCTTTTCCACGATAAGGCTGCCGCCGTTTTCGCAACTGTAGTAGCTTCGTTTGATGGTCAGCTCGGTACTGATGTTGTCAGGGTCTTCGCGCAACGGAAAGGTGATGAAGGTGTCTTCCAGCTGGGTTGCCTCAGCTTGATCGGCCGGGTTGATATAAGGCACGACCAGCGGACTGCGCTCGCCAGTGGAGTGATTGATGACCATGTAGCTGCCGGGAAGAATATGGCATTCGGTCCCACCGTTACATACGGATGTGTAGGTCTCGGCATCCTGTACCTGGTACCAACCAGCGTCTGGCCACTGAATCGTGGTCTCCTGCCCGATGATGAACGCGAAGTCGTCTACCACCACGGCAAGGCGGTCCAACTGGTATCCGGCAGCCGTGACGATCAGGTCTTGCGACACATCGAGCAGATCAACACTGGATGAGTCCGGAGGCTCAACACCACCCGATCCACCGCTGACGGTAATGCCGGTAAATCGTTCGCCAGTGGTGTGGTTGATCACGATGTAGCTACCGTCATCCACCGTGCAGGACAGCCCGCCCTCACAGAACGACTCATAGGTGCTTGCTGACTGAACCTGATACCAGCCATCGTCCGGCCAGGAAATCGTGTCGCCATCTACCGAGACGACCACCGCCACTGGTGCGTCGGGAACCAGCACGTTTTCGTAGCGCTGACCTTTCGTGTGGTTGATCACGATGTAGCGGCCTGGCTCGACCTCGCAGGATCGAGTGCCCTCACAGATATTTGTCAGACCATCGGAGCTCTGAACCTGGTACCAACCATCGTCCGGCCAGGATATCTGCGACCCCGTAACCACCGGTTGTGCCTGTGCCTGCGGAAAGGCACAGGCAGCGGCAACGACGCTCGCTACACGAATGACAGAATGACCGCTCAGGCATCGGTTCGCCTTTTTGCGAAAGATCATGATTGAACTATCCCTGGACGACAAGTCCGCTGGTACCGTCAAGGCAGAACGGCATGCATGAAAAGATCGACCCATCCGTCTCGTCATTGGCGTGACTTATACACTCTTCAATGTGTCAATACCATGCCGGATTGGGGTAATTTTCCATGTTTTCAGCTGAGGCAAATTCAGGGTGAATCGCCCGCTTTTGAGCGCCTCAATCGGACCCTTTTTCGCATGAAATCGGCAGCCTTCGGATCATCGGCAAGGGGTAACCTGTATTCATTTGCCGGAGTGAAACAGCTTGCCCGGAAAGCACACTGAGATGCATTTTGATGGAAGCCCTGCTCAATAATCAGGGCGCTCCTGATCCTGCAGACTCGTGATGCTGGATTCGCGACCGATCCCGACTATCCACTGATGTACTAACTGAAGCAGTTCTCCGTCTAGCGGCTCTTTCATCAGACCGGGGTAATGAAAGAATGAAGGCTCCTGATCGTCACGTCTCAACAGGTGAGTCATATCAGCCATCACATGCACTTCGGTGCTTTCGTTATCCAACCATGTCTGAATTTGATAGACATCCTCCGGATCACACTGGATGTCTTTCTGCCCTACGACGAACAACGCCGGGCAGACACAGTTCGCATAAACCTCTTTCATGTTCAACGCAAACAATTCCCTGAACCATTTGGCATTCAAGGTCTTGAACCGGTATCGGATGCAGGGTTTCGTTGAACTCTCCAGCGTCTGAACCAGTTTCCGATGCGATGACATCGGATCTCCCTGTATTTTCATCATCAGCCTGATCAAGCCCCCCTTGAAACCGCCAAGATGCGAGACGTCTTCTTGCACTTTCATGGCCTGAGCCTGCAGCACCTGCTTCAATGGTTTGGCGAAGGGGCAGAGCAATGTCACGCTGACAACATTACTGTCCATGGTGGCAAGCTGAGGAGCAATCAGGCAGCCCTCGCTATGCCCCAGCACATGGACCTCGGCTTTTCCACCGAAGTCTTCCTTCAGCAAAAAGGCTATGGCCACTTGCGCATCGCTGACGAAGTCCAGATGCCCTGCCGCGAGATAATCCCCGCTACTCTTTCCGCACCCGCGCTTGTCGTACCGAAGACTGCCGATGCCACGTTCCGCCAGATAGTGCGCAATCTGATTGAACACATTGAGCTGTCCACGACGGGTGTTCTCATCCCTGTCCAGCGGACCAGACCCGTGCACGAACAAAACCATCGGCACAAGACCATCACCGTCTGGCAGGCAAACCGTTCCAGCCAATGAATTTTCCCCAGCCGGGAATGACACCTCAAGTTCGTTCAATTCAAGCACTCAAACGAAAGGGCAATCGGCCGTGCCTTGGCTGGCGAAGGCTTCAACTTCCAGTGCACCACTCCTTCACCCTGCGTTGACAATTCTGGCCTGGAGTATCTGACTGGTATTCATCGCTTCGGCTTCTTGTCAATCAGTACGGCTTGCTGCCATTTGCTCGGCTTCTTGTCGGTGCGATGAATGCACCCTGCCCAGCAGCAGGGTCGCTTCTTGCCTTCAAGGAGTTCCTCCACCGTACGATGAATTCGCCGGTGCCTTGTCTTCTCCTGCTTGGCATCTTCAACCCAGCAAATGAATTCGTTTCTGCCGATGGGTGTGAGATTCTCCCAGAGATCAGTGAGCTCAGGCGTCTCGGTGATCGCCTTGATCAGATCAGCAGGCAGTTCGTGTACTAGACCACCGGATAGTTTCTGTGTCATCGATTCAATCCCTTCAACGTCGATCGAATATTCCGTTTCCCCATTGGCCCAATACACGGCAATGCGCCAAGGGGACGCCAACATCTCGCTGCAGGTATCGTGTCATTCTTGTTCAACTTCGTGCTGGATCCCATGGGCTTGCCCCGGCCCAGCTCGATAGCAATGCATTCAGCTGCGTTGGAAGTTGACGATCATGAACGCACTGCCCACACCTGATACGCCGACTTTTCGTCGGAACAGCTTTCCAACGTCAGTGCTTTGATCTGGTTGGTGTCACTTCGACCACTTCTGGTAGCTTCACCTGCTTTGACATCCTCCCCTCCCTTCAGGGAGGGGAGGATGTCAAAAATTTCGTGTCGTTTTTCTGTGCGAGGTTGGCATCTCAACAACGCGCAAAGTACACATTGAAAACTACCAATTTCATGCTAATAGTTTCGCGCCTTCTACCCTTGAGGCTTTTCGATCAAACGTCACTAACGGAACACGACCTTGAGACTGAGCACTAGCGATATGTAGACAATCAGCAAAATCGGCATAGTTATCGGCATATAGGCTAAGCGCAATTTCAATTGCAGACTCTTCCTGGAACTCAATTTCTCGTGCTTCCAGTAATCGATTAAACGTAGTAATGATCATCGCTTTTTTAATTTCGTAAAGCGATCTAAGAACCCATTCCAGTTCAACGGAGACAGATAGTGGGATGAACAAAGCTTCGTTTGTGATAGCTTCCTCAACAAATTGTTTAGCCGCTTCAAACTGCTTCTTGTCATCGGCTATTAGGTAACGTACCAATACATTTGTATCGAGAGCCGGCATTTCAGTTCATCTTCATATCTTTGATTGCAACTTTCTTTTTATCAGTAGCAACCGTACCTGCCAATGAAGTCACCGACCGATTTTTCGCTCGCATCACTGTGGTTCCATTGGGTAACAAAGTAAAAACGACCTTGTCTTGCGGTCCAAGATTCATTTTCTTTCTGATTTCAGCGGGTATGGTAATTTGTCCTTTACTGGTAATCGCAGCTTCAGCCATCTCATCATTCCTTACATTTTCTATTATTGTAAGGCAGGTCATGCGTTTTTTCAAGACCGAGGATCAGGTATACCCGAGTTCGACAGTTGCGAGCTGAAAATCCTTGGCGGATATTGAGCGTGGCTTTAGAGTATTAAAATCCGAGCTGGAAATTGATCCTGTTTTCCATCGATTACCAGAGCGCATTCGCGCTCATGCCTCTATCTGCTTTATTGCGTTGATTATTCACCGTGTCATGCGTCAGCGCCTCAAACAGTCTCAGAGCCAGCTGTCGCCAGAACGCGCTTTGGAATCACTACGCCGAATACAGCGCCACAGAATCACGCTCGATGAAAAATCCCATTCGGGTATCTCTACGTTGTCAGAGGAGCAAGGCGTCCTTCTGGACTCTCTGAGCGTTCCCAAACCAACAGAATCACGCCAGTTGTCGCTGTTGTAGTGGCAACCTGAAATTTCATATCGTCTGTATTCAATAACTTAAGTCGATTGCTGTCGAACTCGGGGGGTCAAGTTTCAGTATCATTGCTTTGTTCGGTGCGTATTCCGGCCCAATCTGGCCACCCATTCTGGAACAAAGTGGTCACCGTCTCTGGTTTTATCTGATCAGCGATTCTGGTTTTAAGTGGTCACTTCGGCCGGCCGGCCAGAATCACTGACCACTTTCCAGAATCACTGATCACTTAATTCCAGAATCAATCCCAACGCATTGTTTTTTAACCCTTATTGGTACGCTGTCCGGCTTGTCTCAACCCACCGGAGCACGGCGTGTCACGATCGAGGTTACCAATGCGGAAAATCCACACCGTTCTTCGTCTTTACCATCAGGCTGGCCTTAGTCAGCGTGAGATCTCGCGTTCGCTAAAAATCGGCTACGGGACTGTCGGCAACTACCTGACCCGAGCACGCAATGCGGGGCTGAGCTGGCCCCTGTCACCGGACATGGACGAGCGCACGCTGGAACTGGCACTGTTTCCAGATCAGCGTCCTGATGCCCGACAGCGTCGATTCGCCGAGCCAGACTTTGCCCAGATTCATGTCGAGCTGAAGTCTCCGGGCATGACCAAGCAACTGGCTTGGGAAGAGTACCGGCAGATACACGTTGATCACGGCTATAGCTACTCACAATTCTGCCATCGATACTTGACCTGGCAGGGGCGGCAGACACGCTCGATGCGTCAGAACCATGTGGCTGGCGAGAAAGTCTTCGTCGACTACTGCGGCCCGACGGTTCCCATTGTTGATGCCCATACCGGTGAATACCTCAGCGCCCAGATTTTTGTTGCTGTACTGGGTGCCTCCAATTACACATTTGCCTGCGCATCCCTGTCGCAACAGGAATCTGACTGGATTGATGCCCACTGCAAAGCGGCAGAGTTCTTTGGCGGTTGGGCGACATTGACGATCCCGGATAATTTGAAGAGCGCGGTTACCAAGACCCATCGTTACGTGCCGGTGCTCAATGCGTCTTATGAGCAATGGAGTGATCACTACATGACCCCCATCATTCCTGCCAGACCCTATCGCCCCAAAGATAAATCGAAAGCGGAAAATGGAGTGCTAGTTGTCGAACGCTGGATTTTGGCACGGCTGCGCAAAATCACTTTCTTCTCGCTGGGTCAGCTCAATGATGCTATCAGTGAACTGCTCGTCCAGCTCAACGATCG
>CANMQI010000001.1 GCA_947499955.1 uncultured Granulosicoccus sp. | reverse complement strand
AACACTGACGGTGGCACTGACGGCAATACCGATACCGGCAACACAGACGGTGGTAGCGACGGCAATACCGATACGGGTAACACTGACGGTGGCACTGACGGCAATACCGATACCGGCAACACAGACGGTGGTAGCGACGGCAATACCGATACGGGCAATACCGACGGTGGCACTGATGGCAACACCGATACCGGCAACACAGACGGTGGCACTGACGGCAACACCGATACGGGTAATACCGACGGTGGTACTGATGGCAACACCGATACCGGCAACACTGACGGTGGCACGGACGGCAATACCGACTCGGGTAACACTGACGGCGGTACCCCCATAGACGATCCGAACACCGATGCAGTCGATGACGTGTTCGAAGTCAATCAGGGACGGTCGGCTACCTTCGATGTTCTCGCCAACGATCTGGACGGCGTCGGTACGGGCCTGACACTGATCAGTGTTTCCGAGTCATCCAATGCAACGATCGAGGTGGTGGACAATCAGGTTCAGTACCATCCTGACTATGGCTTCTATGGAACCGACACGTTTCTGTATGTCATGGAGGATGCTGACGGTACGCGCTCAACCGCCAACGTCGTGGTCAATGTCATTCGTTACAGCGATCTCAATGGCAACATGATCAATGACTACGTTGAATGTGGTTGTGATGACCTGAGGTTGCAGACAGGCGTGAATGGTTCAGGCGTTGGAAGTCTGTCCCTCTTCGGTTCCTGGTTGCTTCTGATGGGTGTGTTGGCCCGTCGCTTTCGCAGCAGAGCGATGAGAAGCTCAAGTCAGGAGGTGTCACGATGATTGCTTCTACAGGACAGAAAACTACCCTCAGGCTCGTGATGGGTCTGTTGATTTGCACAGGGCTGTTTGTCGCTACCGCAGGCACAGCGGCAGCTCAGGATGGTGATGCAGCCGACTTTACCAAGAGGGTGTATATCAATGGCGGTATCGGACTGACGAAAGTTGAACCGGACTCGCCCACTGATGCCTTGACGATCAGCGACGATAGCGATTCTGGTGGGCATCTGGCCGTCGGTTACGATCTCAGCAGAATATTTGCTGTGGAAGGTTATATTGCCGACCTGGGAACTGCCGAGGTGGATTTCCTCGGCACACCTGCTGGATCCATCGATTACCAGGTCTATGGGCTGAGCTTGCTGGGATACCTGTTCAACTCGCGCAGCGGTTTTTCCATGATCGATTCGGATACCGACGGATTGTTCCGACGGGAAGGCCTGTCCCTATATGGGCGTGCCGGTATCGGCCATATGGAAAACGATGCCAGGACCGTGGAATACTTCCGCGATTATGCGACGCATGCGGCCTTCGGCCTGGGGCTGGAATACGGGTTCAGCAATGGCTTTGCTCTGCGCACGGAACTCATGAGCATGGATACCGACGCAAAATATCTCAACGTGGGTGTGCTGAAACGATTCGGCAGCGTACCTGTCGTGGTGCCGCCCCCGGTAGTCACGAAAGTGGCGGAAGTGAGTGACGAGCCGGTTCTGCCGGATGAAAAGCCCGTGATGGAGCCACTGGTTCCACCGCTGGTCTATTTCGAGTTCGACCGGTCGGATATCAGCAGTGAGGATGCAGAGAAACTCGACGTATTCGCCGAGTCCATGACGGAGAACGATCTGGAGATCATGATTGATGGTCATACCGACTGGATTGCCCCGGAACAGTACAACATGAGCCTGTCCATACGACGAGCTGAGGCTGTGTACAACTATCTGGCCAGCAAGGGACTGGCGACAGAGCGCATGACTACCATGGGTTATGGCGAAACACGTCCCATCAGTAATAACAATACTGCCAATGGACGCGCCCTGAACCGACGAGTCGAGATCCAGATAAGGTAAAGTAGTCGCCCTGTCGATTTGTAAAGAAGGGGCACGTCAGTGGTCGGATGGAGAACAGGATGTCTGATACTGGCGTGCCTTGTCAGTGGCTGTGGGGGCAGCGGTGGCGACTCGGTATTGTACGATGAGCCTGCCGGAGACGATCCCGACAAGGGGCAGACGGTCGATGATGAATTCGTTGCTCGCGCCGATATAAGGGGTACAGACCAGCTGTATGCCTACCGTCCGGATAGCCCTTATGCGAACGTCTTGCGCGATTGCGCGCTGGTGGACAGGTCTGAGGAGGCCTGCAGCCTTGAAGTTCTGCCATTCATCACGCAGGCGACGCCGGATTTCTCCCGTGAGGACATCCTTGACCGGCTCCTGGTGACGCATGACTGGATGGGAGTGCGTTTCGAGCAATTGCTTGCTGAAGCGCCCGAATACATGGTTACCCTGTTCGGATCGTTGACTTCCATCGCCATCGGAAGCACCGTGCGTCCCTCCAACTACTGGGGAGGCACCGGAGGCATACAACTGGATCCGGAAAACCTGTGGTTGAGTGTCGAAGAGAAGGCCACCGTCTCCCTTGAAGAAGACTATCGCAGTGACTATGGCAAGGACCTGAATTACTGGGCTTTTGGCACACTGCGCAGGGGAAGCCAGCCGGCAAGCTATTATTACAGCTTGACCAGTACCGACGAGCGTACTCTGAATGACATCAGAATCCCTGTGTACCGCTTGTTCTATCACGAGCTTGCGCATGCCGTGGATTACCTGCCGAGCGCCAGTGTGCCGACGCTTGACGCCAGACTGACTCCTGCGGCAGCTCTGGCCGCCAATGAGCAATACTGGCTCTCACCCCGGTTGTATCTTGATCTGCCGCTATATTCGGAAGAACTTCAGGCCCTGGCGCAGGTCAGTTACAAGGGCCAGGAGGCAACGGCGGCGCAGAGGAACTATTCACCGGCCCAGGTCGGTTTCCTGATGGCAGGGGATGGAGCCGCGAAATACTATGGATACAGCACTCATCGCGAAGACTTTGCAACCTTGTTTGCGACCATCATGATCAAGCGGGATTTTGACGTCGATTACTACATGGCTTTTGTGCAGAAACCGGAAGACGAAGAGGATTACGTGTGCAGCGAGCTTGCCGTGGGCTGGGGAGTGCGCAATCGTATTGCGGACCCTCTGGTCATACCCAGAGCAAAGTGGGTCGTGGAAAGTATCTATGGATTCAGTAGCGAGATCGATGCGTTTTTCGCCAATAGCCTGGGTCAGCAGAGCCAGATGACGGAAGGGCTTGACTGGTGCAGTAATCGCGACGGTCAATCGACCATTGCCGGTAAACTGGCGTCGGATGCATCAAGAGCCGCTCTGGATGCGAGAGCCAGAATTCAGCTGGAAGGCGAGCGTCTGGACAACGAGCATTGATACCATGTTGACTAGATGGCTTGAACGAATTTCGGTGGCGCTTGATCCGGCGGAGCCCGTGTCGGCGCTGGATGTCGAGCGCGTCACGGCCACCTTGCTGGTGGAGATAGCGCGGGCCGATCATGACATCGACCCTGCCGAACGCGAAACGATCATCAAGGCCTTGCAGGATGCTGGAAAGCTTGATGCCGCAGATCTTCGGGAAATCGTGGATGAAGCTTTTCAAGAGGCAGATTCCACCGTTTCCCTGTATGAGCATGTACGCCTGATCAACACGCAATTCGACAAACCGTGCAAGCTTGCACTGGTCGAGCAGATGTGGCGCGTTGCGCTGGCTGACGGCGATGTCGATGGGTATGAGGAGTACACCATTCGAAAGATCTGCGATCTGCTTCACATCAAGCATCGTGATTTCATGCAGGCGAAGCTCAAAGTGATGGAAGGGTAGACAACATGATTCAGCTGATCATCGGCCTTGTCCTGTTTCTCGGCGTGCACTCGGTGCGAATTGCAGCGGAAGACAAGCGCGGGCAATTCGTGGCGGCGAAGGGAGAGCTCCTCTACAAAGGCTTGTATTCACTCATCTCCCTGGTGGGACTGGTGATCATCGTCATGGGGTATTCCGCGACGCGTCTTCACCCGGTTTTCGTGTGGACACCACCGACTGCAATGTCGCATGTGGCTGCCTTGCTGATGCTGCTGTCCTTCATTCTGCTGGCAGCAGCCTATATCCCCGGAACCCGGGTCAAGGCGGCGCTTGGCCATCCCATGGTGCTGGGTGTCAAGGTCTGGGCTGTAGCCCATTTGCTGGCCAATGGGCGACTGGGTGATATCGTGCTGTTCGGCGCGTTTCTGGTCTGGGCCATTGTCGACTATGCCGTCAGTCGTCGGCGTGATCGTCGAGACGGCGTGGTCAGACAGGCAGCTGCCGGTATATCTCGCGACGCCATGGCAGTGGTGGCCGGTAGCGTTGCCTGGTTTGCCTTCGCGTTCTGGCTGCACCTCAGCCTGATCGGTGTCAGCCCCTTTGGTGCCTGAGAGACAGTCAGCTGCATGATCATGATCTCGAGCGCTTGCGCATGACGCTTCTCTGGGAACATCAGTCGAGCGATACCCACTACAGCGTGCGTCAGTCCGGGGCCTCGGTCAGGCTCTACAGCAATCGTGTCTTCCATAGTCAGTGGAATCCAGACAGACCGTTTGCCGGTGGCGTTTGGGACTGTCTGAGCCTGCCGGTACTGTATCGGCCCATTGATGCCATCCGTCGTGTCTTGCTGCTCGGTGTTGGGGGAGGGGCTGTCATCCGGCAGTTGCAGTGTCTTTGCGACTTTGCGGAACTGACTGCCGTCGAGATCGACGAGCAGCATCTGGAGGTGGCCAGACGCTGGTTTGGTGTCGAGGATGAGCGAGTCGACCTGCTACACGCTGATGCCATCGAGTGGCTGGCCAATCACGATGGTGAACCCTTCGATTTGATCATCGACGATCTATTCGGTCACGATGCAGGGGAGCCGTTGCGTGCCTGTCCTCTGACGACTCACTGGGTGGGACTGCTGCAACAGAATCTGACGGCGGGTGGTCTTCTGGTGGTCAATTGCGTCAATTCGCATGAACTCAAACAGGCCCTGCCGGTGTTCGCCGACAGCGGCTTGCGTCACGGTTATCGCTGGACGCTGCCTGCCTATGAGAATGCCATCGGTGTACTGTGTCAACAGAGCCTGCAGGCTCGGGACTGGTCAAGACAGCTGGAAGCTGTGACGATCGGAGCGGCCGCCCAGCGACAGGCCAGGGCAATTGTCAGGCGACCACTGCGCTATTGAGAAGCCGGCTTGGTCAAACGTTGTGTTTGACGTCTCGCGGCGTGGACTACGCCGCGAGGCCAGGGTTCATGATTGATCGGGGCTCAGAAGCTGTAGGCAAGCTGGGCGCCGGCTTCGAGAGATTCCATGCCGGCCAGGCGGGCACCGACCTGCAATGGACCGAGCCCGAAGCCAAGACTGACCGAGGTTGCATCTTCATCGCGTGACTGGTCGGTACTGATTCCACCGCGGATCGCGAACTTGCGTGTCCCGAATTCCACACCGATACCCATTTTCTGTGTTTCGAAGTTATCCACCTTGCTCTCGTTCAACGCCAGGTCACCGCTGATACTCAGCATGCCTCTCTGGTAGTGCGCACCGACAACCAGCTGTGGCGTGGTTTCGAATTCGTAGTTGTTCTCGGTCTTGACCGATTCGGCAATGACGTTGCGCAACACAGCGGCTACTCGAATGGGCAGGGTGGGCAAGGCCATGGAGGCACCGGCATCGAAGGTAAACGAACTTTCGGTAACTTCGCTGTCGTCCAGTCGGTCCTGAATGGATCGGGTGGTGTCCTCGAACTCGTCTTCCACGCGAATGGCCACATCATAGGCGACCAGGGTAGAGATCTTGGGAGTTATACCTGCATCTACAATGTAATTGCCCACATTGAACGACCTGGCAAAGCTGATGCCCAGTTGGGCTCTGGCCAATCCTGCTCCTCGAGCCTCGGATTGCAGGACATCCTCCGGTTGCTGGACTTCGAGCGTTGCACCCAGAGCGTTGGCTTCAAGGAACTGCGAGTCGCGCGCTTCATCCAGGGTCAGTACATTGTCACCCAGCAGGTCCTGGAACTCGGATATGTAGCCACGGTCTCCATCGGCAATGTCCGGCGTACCAGCGGCGGTGCCGCTGAATCTCAGATTGACAGCCATCGGCCAGGCCTTGCCGGTGAAGGCGACTCCCATATCGAGAGCGGCCTGACCATCGATGGTTTCATCATCAAGGGTATCCAGGATATCCAGCAAACGGCCGGAAAGGTCGGCGACAGCCTGTGTATCATCGACACAGATATCACCGCCATCGCCGAAGATCGGATCGCACTGGACCTGGGATTGACTCAGAATATCGATCTCGGCTTCGATGTCATCGATGATGTCTTCGTTCTCATCGTCGGTCAGGACATCGATGGCGTCACCGGTATCGCGCAATTCCATCGCAAAGCCGATACGAAAGTGAAAACCTTCCTCCCGACGTTTCATGGCCATCAGGGAGGCCGGGTTTTCCACGGCACCGTGCACGCCCTGGCCGTTGGCAATCACGGAACCGCCGAGTGCGATAGAGCGTGCATCACCCGCCAGTGCCGGCGTACATAGCAGTGCCGACAGGGCGACAGAACAAACGCCTGCAGTAGTCTTGTTACAAATAGGACGGGACATTGAAACCTCAGTGTCAGATCGGAATACGGAATTCGGAACGATTCTGAGTGCATGTACCGTACCGGGCGACGATCTGAGAGCTCAGGAAACGTTACTGGCTGCCAGGGCTGCATTGATGATGGCGTGCCGATTCTGTTCACCCAGCAGCGTGCGCGCTTCGCTCTCGACTTCCAGCATGGAGGCCTGGGGAATCAGCATGCCGTTATCGCGCAGAACGTAGCCGTGTCTGACCAGCCCATCGACGAAGATCGTGTGCAGATGCTTGTCAAACAGTTCACTGACTTCACCGCCATGGGTACCGGCAAGCCTTTCAGCGCCGAGCAGGTTACGTCTGGCCAGTTCCTCACTGCTCAATTGTCCTTCCGGCGCACGAGCGAGCAGGGAGGCGCACAGATAATGACGTTCCAGAGCCGGCATGACAACCTGTGCCAGACGCATCAACGAGACGGCCTGTAGTGAGCCTGCCGGGGCGCGATGCCATACACCTTCCTTGACATGCAGCAGGCCGGCGTCCACCAGGGCGCTCAAACTGCCGTCAATAACCGGACGAGGCAGTTCAGTTGGCAGGAACAGCTCACCCTGTAGAAAGGGGAAGGTCAGTGATAACAGGTTACGCAGATGCACATCATTGCGGGTGCCAGTGTTGGAAAATGCAGCAGCTATCAGGGCCGGTAGTGTCAGCAGATGCAGGATGTTGTTGCGAAAATACAGCAAGGGTGCCATCTGGCCGGCGCAAACCTGGATGATGGGGCCGAGGCTGTCGGAGTGGGTCTCGATGAAGCCCAGGCGGATGCCATGTTCGATCAAGTCAGAAGCATCGATGTCCGGCACTTCTACCAGTGAATGTGAGTGCGCCGACTTGAGAAGCTGCTGGTACATGTTGATCTGCTGTACCAGCTCTTCTCGACTGATACGTCCTCGAGCCGTGGCCAGCATGGTGGTAGCCAGCAGGCTGATCGGTGTTACGCAGGCCGCTTCATTGATGTTCTGCATGATCTGGTTGCCCAGATCACTCACCAGCGGCTTGAGCCAGTCGGGTCGTTCATGGCAAGGCGGGAGATGCCGCCATTCTCTCTGGTGCGTGTCCAGTAGCGAGGATAGTGAAATCGGCTCACCGAAGTTCACATAGACCCGCCCATAGTCTTCCTTGAGCGAACGCAAGGACTTCAGCAGTGCCAGTACGGTTTCCTTCTGTTTCTTGCCACCGGACAATTCACTGGTGAAGGCGCGTCCTTCCAGCAGGCGTTCATAGCCCAGGTAGATCGGGACAAAGACCACCGGGGTGCGGGGTTTTTGCAGGTAGGCATGCACCGTCATTGCCAGCATGCCTCCCTTGGGTGGCAACAGTCGACCGGTTCGGCTGCGTCCACCTTCAACGAAGTACTCCAGTGCATGGCCACGTTGCAGGATTTCCTTGAGGTAGCCGTTGAACACAGCGGTGTACAAGGGATTACCCGCAAAGGTGCGTCGCAGGAAGAACGCACCGCCACGACGCAGCAATCCTCCCACCAGAGGCAGGTTCAGGTTGATGCCGGCTGCGATATGCGGCAGGGCATAACCTTGCCGGTACAGGATATAGGACAGCAACAGATAGTCGATATGACTGCGATGGCAGGGGACATAGACCAGCTCATGACCGTCAGCCACAGATTTCAGGCGTTCGAGGCCGTGCAGTTCAACACCTTCATAGAGCTCGTTCCAGAGTCTTGTCAGCAGTTTGTTGAGAATGCGTACGGTCGGGTAGGACACATCAGCTGCTATTTCATAGGCATACTTTTCGGCATGACGACGTACTCTGGCCGGTGATTTGCCGGCGGCTTCGGTGACAATGGCCTGGCGAACGGAGGCATCGGCCAGGACGTGATCGATCAGCATGCGACGATGCGACTGATCGGGCCCGAGGGTGGCGTTACGTCGCTGCCGGAAATGCACCCGGAGAATACGGGACAACTTGCGCTCCAGGACTTCCGGCGGTTCGCCGCTGCTGCGCAAGGTGTCGAAGGAGAGCGGCTCGCTGATGCTCAGCAGTGTGTTTCGCCCATGCAGCAGAGTGGTCATGAACTTGCGACTGCGTCCGGCGAAGTTCCAGTTCTCGGTGAACCAGAGCCTCCACACGGACGATTCCTTGTCCGGGGCCTGCCCCCAGTAGACAGCAACGGGTACGATCTGCAGTTCACCGGCACCGTCTTCCATGCCGGCGGCGACGATTCTGGACAGTCGTCGTGACAATAACCGGCGATAGGGCCTGAACACGGTGCCCTGTCGCTGCTTGAGGATGTCGACAGAGGAACTCTCCTGCAGGTTTCCGAACAGTAGCCGACCGGAAGGATCGGGCAGGCCGTGGCGGGCGCAAACCAGCTGCAGGGCAGTGCGATCAGCCACGCCGCCCACTTCCAGTACGTACAAGACCGGTCGTTCCGGATTGATCAGTCTGGCAGGCTCGATCGGTAGTACAGCGGGCTTCACCCAGTGAGACATGAGTCGCTGCGGGAGTCTGCTCAGCGCACCGTAGAGTCTGTCAATCATGAATGGGATCTCTGGGGCATAATGAATCTCTCCTCCTTTGATGGTGATCATACCGTGTCGCGACTATCCACTCTTGCCGAGAATGTACTGCAGCGGGAAACCCTGGATGCACTGGAGGCCGTGCGCATGAACGGCAAGCTGGCCGATGTGTATCTGCAGTTTGCGAACAGCGAACCGGCCTTGCGCGCCTACCTGCAGATGGAGCAGGCTCTGGCCGCCGGCTCACTCAGTGGGCGCGAGGTCGAAGCCATCAAGCTGTGGGTCAGTCAGCAGACCGGCTGCGACTATTGCCTTTCCATTCACACCTTCAAGGCCAGCAGGGCGGGGTTTCATGCAGAGCAGATTCTGGCACTGCGTCGCGGTGAGGCCATTGGTGATGCTCGCATCGATTGCCTGCTGCGGCTTGCCGCCAGATTGATGCAGGTACCGGGAAAGCTGTCTGACGAGCTCTTGCAGGAAGCCAGAGAAATCGGTATTGACGACGGGAGTCTGGTTGATCTCACGCTTGTGATCAGCACCATCTATTTCACGAACCTGACAAATCACATCAATGATTCGAAATCACCACTTCCACCGGCACCTTCCATTGGCTCCTGACTCCTGACTCCTGACTCCTGACTCCTGACTCCGGACTTCGGACTTCGGACTTCGGACTTCGGGGGTGAAGGGTGAAGGGTCCTGCCCGGAGCAACACTTGCGTATCAGGAGTCCGATTCGCTCCGGCCGGTCGCGGCGCGGCCCAGCACCTGGCCCAGACGCTTGACCTGTGACCAGCGTTGCTGCCAGCTGACAGCCTGTTCCCCGCGTTCGACACGTCGGCGATTCAGCTGGGTCAGAGTTGCATTGTCTTGCAGCATCATGAGTTGTGCGGCGACGGCTTCGACATTGTAGCGACCCTTCTCGACAGACAGACAGACCGGCACCGCCGGCGTTCCCTCCGGCAATCCGATCTGAACCAGGGCGCTTTGCAAGGCCGCGCGAATGCTGACAGCCTTGCGATCATCGCTATCGAGCACATAGGGAGGGGACCACAGTGCCCGAGGTGTGAGCTGATCGATGTGGGTCATGACCAGCATCAGCGGTGGGGGTCGTCGTCTGGGTAGATTGGCAAAGGCTTCCTGCAGAATTTCCCAGACCTGCTGATCAGGTGCTCTTGCCGGTTGGTTGGCTCGTACGGTCAACAGCACCATATCGGCATGGACTGCCAGTCGCGTCAGCGTATCGGGATCAGTACTGTCCTGATCCAGACCCACCGTGTCGATCAGGTGCATGGGGGCAGCGCCCTCGAGTTGCAGTCTGTGTGTAACGAGACGATCGGTCGTGGGCAGAATATCGATCTCGGCATTCAGGGTGTCGGCCAGGGAATTGATCAGCGAGGACTTGCCCGCACTGGTCTGTCCGATGATGACGATTCTGAGGGGCTCGATCAGTGGTGCGCTCTGTTGCAGATCTTCCTGGTAGGCACGGCTACGATAGTCCTGCAGTTCGGCGGTCGAGGTCTTGAGTCTGCCGCTGTACAGATCCATGCCGACCTGAACCACTTCCTGCAGCAGCAGACGTTTCAGGTCGCGTTGCACATTGTTGCTCAGATGATCGAATACCCGGTTGGTGAACTGGTCACGTAATTCGCCGATGGCTGCCGCCAACGGATTGGCCAGACGCAGGGTTCGGCGGATATTGTTCAGCCAGGTGTATCCCGTTCGAATGTCGTGCTGCCGGTCGTACAGTGTGACCAGTGAGGCGACCGTCACTTTCTCGGCAAACGGGATGTGTTGCAGGATGACATTGCGATAGCGGGCGCTGGCGACAGACAACACCAGCAATGCTTCCGGCAGGGTAAAGCGATATTCCAGCCCACCTGATCCGTCGCCGGACTTGCCACCTCTGCGCGGGTTGTAGTGGCTCGACACGATCGAGAGCAGCTCCAGGGTTTCATCGGGCAGGCCTTGCCAGGGCATGTCCTCCTTCAGCCGCTCTTCGATCACGGCGCACATGGTTTGCCACAGTGCGCGGTCCTGATCGGTCCAGTCAGCCTGCTCATCCAGCCTGTCCGGAAGTGTCTCCGTCAGATTCTCCGTCGTCGCCGAGCGGGTGCCGGTTGCCATCTGTCTCTCGCGAGGCAGGAACCTGAACAGGCCATAGCCTGCCAGTGTGATCACCAGCCAGCCTGCGAGTACCAGCAACAGGTAGTTGTTCTGCCACAGGTAGAGCAGGCCGAGAATGCTGAGGCTGACCATCGGCAAAACGATTACCAGTGCGACGTACCAGACTGCACTGCGGGCAGTGCTCCTGAACAACGACAGTAGTTTCATGGTTTCTTCTGTTCCTTGAAGGCCTGTACAAAGGCTTCGCGCAACACGTCCGGATCCA
This sequence comes from uncultured Granulosicoccus sp., assembly GCA_947499955.1. GTDB lineage: Bacteria > Pseudomonadota > Gammaproteobacteria > Granulosicoccales > Granulosicoccaceae > Granulosicoccus. The sequence continues at coordinate 853,445 of CANMQI010000001.1, read as the reverse complement.
CAGTCTGATTATGCTTGCGGCGGTAGAGGTACAGACAGGCAGCGCGACCCAGCGCGTAGGTACTGGCAAAACTGATGCTGGCGGCCGCCGCGGCACCGGCCGTCTGACCGTAAACCGGAATGAGCTTGGCCAGCTGACGGCTACCCAGCGACAGCACGTAGCGGTACAGAAAGCCGCTGCCCAGTGCTGCGATGAACTCGGTGGCGATACGGCGATCCCAGTCGATATCGTAACGACCTGCCAGGGCGTGCAACATCTTGCCCTGCAGGCTGGGCACCGCGACCAGTCCGACGGCGGGTACCAGATCCACGGCGGCGGCGGCACTGGCGTAGCCGGTTATTTCCCGGCGCATGGAGAGGTAGAGCGTTTCTTCCTGATTGTGGCCATCGCTGCGGCTCAACACGCGAGCAAGCTCCGGCACCAGGGCGATGATGGCCTCTCGAAGATCCGCCAGACCGACGTCCGGGTCGTCGAAGCCGTCGTCCGGATCGGTGAAGTCGATACGAACCGTGGCCGGCTTGCGCTGCAAGGCCGTGGCGACCTGTTCGCTGTTGAACTGTATCGCTCGTTCCCGTTCAGCGTCCGACAGGCTGTGCAGGGCCGTGTGCAGATGCAGGGTAGCCAGCCGAGCGTCGCTGCGAGTCAACGATTCCAGTGCCGTTATCAGCGCGGCCTGTGCGGGATCGTCTACCCGTGTCAGCACCAGCAAGGCATGACTGCCACCACGGGCTGCCGCCAGATCAGCGGCCGGGTCATAACGGGCTTCGCCGAGGCCGCGTGTGTCGAGAAATCGCATGACCGGCGCATCCTGCGGGTGGTCATAGTGCATGGCACTACGGGTGCACGGCTCGAAACCGTTACCGATCTGCGCACGTGAATCTCCCGTCAGACGCTGAATGACGGAGGACTTGCCAGCCCCCGTCTTTCCCAGCAGCCACAATACCGGCAAGGTGTCGCGGTGTCGTGACAATGCCTCTTCCAGCGCAGGGCTTGGCTCGGGTTGTACCAGGGCCTGTAACCAACGTCTCCAGCCAGGCTTCAGGTTCATCTCCCGTATACTCCGCCAATGCGAGAATTATCAGAACTGCACACAGGCCAGGTGGCCTTCATCAGTGATCTCATGTCGGGCTTTTCGTTATCGATTGCAGCACATGTCCTGCGCTATGGCATTCGCAGCCGAATGGCGCAAGCGGTATTCCTGTTGTTTCTGCTGTCGTCATTGCTGTTTCTGGTGGCCTTGTACACCGACGTACGCCTGAGCATCGAGCTGGCCGGTCTGGATACCATGCCACAAAGCCTGCTGGACAAGGTCTCCTCCGTCCGGGGCGTGGGTACTGCCTGTGCAACGTCTGCCTTTGTCATGTTTATCCTGGCCACCGGGTTGCTCGGTTGGCTGGCCTCGTCTCCGGTGGGCGTGCTCAGCTCTCTGATAGCGGTTGCCACACTGTCTGCACTGTGGTTCGTCTGGGAGAATATCAATGTCATCAGCAATACTGTGAGTAAATCATCATGAGTCTGGTGGATCGTTTTCTGGGCTATTTCGAGAACCGCATCGAGCCCTTTCCAGAATCGGCGCCCACCCGGCCACCCGCCACGTTGGTGCCGTTCCTGTGGCATTACATTGGTGCTTCGTGGCATTGGTTGCTGCTCATGGGGCTGCTCTCCGCCATCATCTCGGTACTGGAAATCAGTCTGTTTGCGTTTCTGGGCAACCTGGTCGACTGGCTGGGCAATAGAGATCCGGCCACCTTGCTGGCAGAAGAATCGAATCGACTGATGTGGATGGCCGTGGTCATCCTGGTGCTGTTGCCCCTGGCCGGGCTGCTCCATTCCCTGCTGTTGCATCAGACCATCATCGGCAATTTCGTCATGACGATTCGCTGGAAGGCGCATCGCTGGATGCTGGGACAGAGCTATTCCTTCTATCAGGATGAGTTCGCCGGGCGCGTCGCCACCAAGGTCATGCAGACGTCTCTGGCCATCCGCGATGCAGTTCTCAAGGTGCTGGATGTGCTGGTCTACGTCAGCGTCTACTTCCTGGGGGCGATGGTGCTGGTGTCATCGTTCAGTGTGTGGATGATCCTGCCTTTCATCATCTGGCTGGTGACCTATGCGCTGATGTTGCGCTATTTTCTGCCACGCCTGAAAGGCGTTTCGCGGCTCCAGGCCGATGCCCGTTCGGAGATGACGGGGCGGGTCGTGGACAGTTATACCAACATCATGACCGTCAAGCTGTTTGCCCATGCTGGTCATGAGGCAGCTTACGCGCGCAACAGCATGCAGAGGTTTCTGGGTACCGTACACCCGCAGTTTCGCCTGGTCACCGGCCTGAACACCTGTCTGTCCCTGCTCAACGCAGCATTGCTGTTCAGCGTCGCCATGGCGGGCCTGTTGCTGTGGGTCAACGGCCTGACCAGCGTTGGCGCTCTGGCCGTGGGAGTCGGTCTGGTACTGCGACTGCAGGGCATGTCTCACTGGATCATGTGGGAACTGTCCGGCCTGTTCGAGAGCATCGGCGTGATCTATGACGGCATGCAGATGCTCTCCACCAAACAGGAAATCAAGGACAAGCCGGGTGCTGCAGACCTGACGGTGCCAGAGGGTCGTATCCAGTTCGAGAACGTACGATTTCATTATGGTCGGGATGCCGGGGCCATCGAACAGCTGACACTGGAGATTGCCGGTGGCGAGAAGATCGGTCTGGTCGGGCGCTCGGGGGCCGGCAAGACCACGCTGACCAATCTGTTGCTGCGTCTGTACGATGTCGAAGGCGGGCGAATTCTGATCGACGGCACGGATATCACAGGCGTGCGTCAGGAAAGCCTGCGTCAGCACATTGGCGTGGTGACGCAGGACACTTCATTGCTGCACCGTACCGTCTACGAGAATATCGCCTATGGCAGGCGAGATGCATCGCGCGAAGAGGTGGAGGCCGCAGCGCGACGTGCGAATGCTCATGATTTCATACTGCAGCTTGAGGATACGGCAGGGCGGCGTGGTTACGAGGCTCAGGTGGGTGAGCGCGGTGTCAAGCTCTCTGGTGGACAGCGGCAGCGCCTGGCCATCGCCCGCATGTTTCTGAAAGATGCGCCCATTCTCGTGCTGGATGAGGCGACTTCGGCGCTGGATAGCGAAGTGGAGGCTGTCATTCAGGAGAATCTCGGCGCCCTGATGCAGGGCAAGACCGTCATCGCCATTGCGCATCGCCTGTCCACGATTGCGGCGATGGATCGTCTGATCGTCATGGATGCCGGGGCTGTGGTGCAACAGGGAACACATGCTGAGCTGGCGACGGGTGAAGGCCTGTACGCCAGTCTGTGGGCTCGTCAATCCGGCGGATTCCTGGAAATGCCCGAGCCTCTCGATAAAAGCGTGAATCAGTAGGCGTGGCTGATCAGAATTTGCTCATCAACTGTTTTGTCAAAACTCTGCCGAGGCTTTACACTGCCCGCTAGCTTATAGATCAATCGAGTATCAGAATGACAAGACGACTACTGACAGTCCTCGCTCTGGCCAGCACTTTCGCATCTGCCAGCGTTTCGGCTGAAGAACTGCGCCTGGGTACCGAAGGCGCTTATCCTCCATTCAACTTCATGGATGCCAGCGGCGAGATCAAGGGATTCGACGTCGAGATCGGCCTGGCCCTGTGCGAGAAGATCGGCGCCGATTGCGAGATTGTGGCACAGGACTGGGACGGCATCATTCCCGGCCTGCTTGCCAACAAGTACGATTTCATCATTGCCTCCATGTTCATCACCGAAGAGCGCAGCAAGCAGGTCGATTTCACCGACCCCTACTACCTGGCAGCGATGACTCACGTGGTGTCCAAGGGTTCCGAGATTACCGAATTCAGCCCTGAGGCGCTTGAAGACAAGGTTATCGGTGCGCAATCGGGTACCACCATGGCTGACTTCGCCGAAGCGACCTATCCCGATGCCGACGTTCGCCTCTACCCGACTCAGGATGAAGTCAACCTGGACATGGCCAGCGGTCGTATCGACCTGGTCATTGGTGATCTGTTGCCCATGCTTGACTGGGTCAACAGCACGGATGATGGTGCCTGCTGTGAGTTGGCCGGTGAACCCATTACCGATCAGGCCTTCGTGGGTGATGGTGTCGGTATCGCCGTTCGTCAGGAAGACGATGACCTGCGTGAACGTCTGAACAAGGCCTTGCAAGAGATCCGTGAGGACGGTACGTATCAGGCAATCAACAAGAAGTACTTTGACATCGATGTCTTCACCATGAAATAGCGCCGATAGTCCCGGCTATCAGCATGCAGGAATTGTTTGCCTATGGCGAGACCGGTTGGGGAGATGAATTACTCGCCGGTCTTGCCGTCACATTGCAGTTGGGTGTGGCTGCCCTGTTGCTGGGTCTTCTCATCGGTTTTGCCGTTGCCTGGGCATCCTTGTCCAGGCAAGCCCTGCTGCGCTCTGCAGGGTTCGCCTACTCGACCATCATGCGTGGTCTACCCGAGCTGCTGACACTGTTTGTCGTCTACAACGGCGTCGGCCTGTTGCTCAATCAATTCTCGGCGTTTCTCTCACCTGACTCGACACCTGTCGAGTTCAGTCCCTTTGCCGCGGGCGTGGTGGCACTGGGCATGGTCTTCGGTGCGTTTTCCTCGGAAGTCCTGCGCGGCGCCTTCAATTCGCTGGACCCTGGCCAGAGTGAGGCAGGGCGAGCCGTCGGCATGTCGACACGGCAAGTGTTCCTGCGTATCAAGCTGCCACAAGCCTGGCGTTTTGCGTTGCCCGGACTGGGTAATCTGTGGATCAATCTGCTCAAGGACACGGCGCTGGTATCGATCATTGCGCTGGAGGATCTGATGCGCATGACCAAGATCGCTGTCGGGGCCACCAAGCAGCCATTCACCTTCTATCTGGCTGCGGCTCTGATCTACTGGGGGTTGTGTGTGCTCTCGGAGATCGGCCTCAACAAGCTTGAGAAACGTGCTAACCGAGGCATTGTGAACCGCTGATGGATCCGCTCTACATCATTGCCAACTACGGGCCGCGCTTTCTTGATGGCACCCTGATGACCTTGCAACTGACCGGGCTGGGCGCCTTGATGGCGGGTCTGTTCGCACCCTTCCTGGCACTGGCTCGCACCTGCGCACCGCCAGCGGCGCAGTGGCCACTGCGACTCTACATCTCCTTCATCCGCGGGACGCCGCTGCTGGTACAGCTGTTTCTGGTGTATTACGGTTCGGGGCAATTCCGGCCCTTGCTGCAGGATTGGGGACTGTGGAACTTCTTTCGGGACCCCTTCAATTGTGCCTTGTTCACCTTTGTCATCAACTCCACCGCTTATCAGACCGAAATACTGCGTGGTGGGTTGATGGGGGTCGACAATCGAGAGGTCGAGGCGGCGCGGGCTGTCGGTATGTCTCGCTGGAGAATCCTGCAACGTGTCTCCTTTCCTCACGCCTACCGTATTGCCTGGCCAGCCCTGGGCAATGAAGTCATCCTGCTGATGAAAGCCAGTGCACTGGCCAGCGTCGTTACCGTGTTCGATCTCATGGGGCGCACACGGCAAGTCTTTTCTCGCACCTTCGATTTTTCCAGCTACCTGTGGGCTGCCCTGATCTACCTGGGTATCACCGTTGTGTTCGTCTATCTGTGGCGCCAGGCAGAACTTCGGATGACTCGCCACCTGCAGACCGGCAGCAACACTACACAAGGCGAACAGCGCAATGGCTGATAACGATATCGTTCTGAAGGCAGAGGGAATCTGCAAGTCCTTTGGTGCTATGGAGGTGCTGAAGGGCGTGGATATCACTGCCCGCAAACAGGATGTGATATCCATTCTCGGGGCGTCCGGATCCGGCAAGAGTACCTTGCTGCGGTGTCTGAATTTTCTTGAGCCGCCGACCTCCGGCAAGGTGTTTCTGCACGGTGAAGAGATCAGTGTCGGCAAAGGCGGAAAGCTGAACCAGAAGCAGATCGAACGACTGCGCAGTCATCTGGGCATGGTATTCCAGCAATTCAATCTTTGGTCCCATCGCACGGTGCTGGAGAATGTCATGGAAGGCCCGGTCATCGTCAAGGGCGAGTCGAAATCCGTGGTCAGGAAGCGGGCGGAGCATCTGCTGGATCGGGTCGGGCTGGCCGAGCGCAAGTCCATGTACCCCTCCCAACTCTCCGGTGGACAGCAACAACGGGTCGCCATTGCCCGGGCTCTGGCCATGGAGCCGGATGCCATTCTGTTCGATGAACCCACCTCGGCGCTGGATCCCGAGCTGGTCGCGGAAGTGCTGAAGACGATGAAATCGTTGGCAGAAGAGGGACGCACCATGATCGTCGTGACGCATGAAATGGCCTTCGCACGGGATGTCTCGACGCATGTCATCTTCATGCACGAGGGCCGGATTCTGGAAGAAGGCACGCCACAGGAGATGTTTGGTAACCCACGCACCGAACCCTGGCGGCGCTTCATTGCCGACGTCAGCTGAGTTCGGGAGGCTCGTCAGAGCCAGGCTTGCCGTTCAGCTTTTCTGGCGGGCTACCCAGGCAACATGTCTGGCCACAGCCGGATCCTGGCACAAGGCCTCCAGGGTATTGAGCCTGCTGCCAAGCTCCATCTCGCTGTACAGCTTGTGAATGCCGCGATGACAGCGGCGACACAGCATGACGCCTTCGTTGAGCTGCTCACGGCTGTAGTGTTTGGCGAAACGATTGCGGCGGTGCAGCTTTCTGGGTATCAGATGGTGAAAGGTCAGGGCGCTCTCACGAGCGCACAACTGACACGGACCCTGCTTCAGCGACACTGCAAGTCCGGTTGCACCAGCAGGGTGATCAAGCCGGTCCAGCCGGTCTGATGGCTGGCGCCGAGGCCTTCACCGGTATCCCCGTTGAAGTACTCGAAGAACTGATGCAGACCCTCGTCACTGGTCTTCTGCAGGTCACTGTTCTCACCACACCACGGACGTTGGCCATTCTCGTCCTTGGTAAACAGTGATACCAGCCGTTGCGAGATCAGATCGGCCACTTCATTCAGGTTCATCATCTGACCGGAACCTGTCGGGCATTCGACGGTAAATGACGGGCCATGAAAGGCGTGATAGCGACGCAACGCCTCGATCAGCAGATAGTTGATCGGGAACCAGACCGGGCCACGCCAATTGGAGTTGCCGCCGAACAGGTCGGTTTCACCCTCGCCGGGTTCATAGCCGACACTCAGCGTGTGACCCGAATCGGTGGTGTAGCTGAACGGGTGGTCGGCATGGAAGCGTGACAGGGAACGAATACCATGATCGGACAGGAACTCGCTTTCATCAAGCAGGTAATGCAACACCCGACGCAATTTTTCTTCGTCCAGGAAAGACAACAGATGTCGGTCCTTTCTGCCTGGCTTGTTCAGGTTTGCCATGGTGCCAGCCAGTTCGGGGCGATGCTCTACCAGCCAGTTCATGCGGCGCACAAAGTCGGGAAACTCCTGATAGACATCGGCTTCGAGTATCGAGGTGGCGATCATGGGCATCAGTCCCACCAGGGAGCGCACCTTGAGTGGCGAGGAACGGCCATCGGGAAGGTCCAGACGGTCGTAGAAGAAACCATCTTCCTCATCCCACAAGCCAGGATGGTGCTCCTTGCCGTTGATGGCATAGGCGATCTGCAGGTAGTGTTCGAGAAATTTGGTGGCAATGTCCTGATATACCGGATTGTTGCGCGCCAGCTCGAGCGCCATGCGCAGCATGCAGGCGGCAAAGAAACCCATCCAGGCGGTGCCATCGGACTGGTTCAGTACACCACCTGTGGGGGGCTCTTCACTGCGATCGAACAGGCTGATGTTATCCAGCCCCAGGAAACCGCCCTCGAAGATGGAATTGCCCTGACTGTCTTTCTGGTTGACCCACCAGGTAAAGTTCAGCAGCAGTTTCTGGAATACACTTTCCAGGAAGGCAAGATCACCCTTGCCGCTATTTTCCTTCTCCATGGCATAGACGCGTAGCGTCGCCCAGGCGTGGACGGGTGGGTTGACATCACCGTAGGCCCATTCATAGGCTGGCAGCTGGCCGTTGGAGTGCATGTACCACTCGCGTGTGATGAGCATCAGCTGACGTTTGGCATAGGCAGAATCGACGACCGCCAATGGCAGGGTATGAAAGGCCGTATCCCAGACCGCATACCAGGGGTATTCCCATTTGTCCGGCATGGACATGACATCGAAATTGTCCATATGCTGCCAGTGGACGTTACGGCGATCCTCGCGCTGCATGGGCTTGTTCGGGTCCCCCTCCAGCCACTGGTGCACATTGTAGTAGTACAGCTGCTTGGACCACAGCATGCCGGCAAAGGCCTGCCGTTGTATCTGGCGCAATTCATCGCTCAGGGGCTTTGTCTGCAGATGATCGTAGAAGACGTTCGCTTCCTGCTTGCGGCGCTTCAGGGCGGGCTTGAATCCGGCGAACGGCTTGCTTCTGGCCGTGTCGCTCAGTCGCAGCTGTATCTTGCGAGAAGAGTTCGCAGCCAGAGTCAGGGGGTAATGCACGCCGGCCTTGGTACCGGTCATCTCAGGATTGATGGCATCCGTATCGCCGTTCACGATATGGCGATGAAAGGCGTCCTTGACCCAGGGTGAGTCGTTTTCCGAACCGAACAGGCGCTCCTTGTTGGTCTCGTTGTTGGTCATCAGCAGCTCGGGACTGCCTTGCCAGTAAAGATGGTAACGACCCAGCAGGGGGTGCTCGGCTTGCAGCGAATTCTGATCGGCCTGACTCATCATTGGCATGCCGTTGATATTGCCTTGCGGGCCTGCCGGATATCCCCAGCTCCAGGTGTTGCGAAACCACAGCTGCGGTACCAGTGACAGGCTGGCGGATTCATCCGCCCGATTGTGTGCGGTGATGGTGATCAGAATATCGTTTTCACCCACTTTGGCGTACTCGACATCGATGTCGAAGAACCGATTGTCTTCGAATATGCCCGTATCGCTGAGCTCGAATTCCCGGTCCTGATAACCTCGCTGACCGTTTTCATGCAACAGTTGCTGGTAGGGGTATTCCTGCTGTGGATAGCGGTAACGCATGCTGGCATAGCTGTGCGTCGGAGTGCTGTCGGTATACCAGTAGAGTTCCTTGACATCCTCGCCGTGGTTGCCTTCGGGGCCAGACAGGCCGTACAGCCGCTCCTTCAGGAAAGGGTCATTGCCATTCCACAACCCCAGACTGAAACACAGGAACTGATTGCGATCGCAGAAACCTGCCAGTCCGTCCTCATTCCAGCGGTAGGCACGACTGCGAGCGTGATCATGCGGGAAGTAGTCCCAGGCCTTGCCATCACTGCTGTAATCCTCACGCACGGTTCCCCAGGCACGTTCGGCCAGGTAGGGCCCCCAGTGCTTCCAGTTGGCCGAACGTCTGGCATGGGCCTTGAGCCGACGATTTTCAGCGTTCAGCGGTCGTTTGATGATTGGCATGAGGGTGGAATCTTTGAAGTGACGGCAGTTTACCGAATGGTGCTGCTCCTTGCAGTCTGTGCAGAACATACAGTGCAAGCCATCCGAGAATAGCGGAGACTGTTTCCCATGACCCATGCACCCCTGTCACTGACCCGAGAATCCCTCAACCGAGCAGTCACTGCGCTGGCTGAGCGTGACCCGTTGATGAGCGCATTACTGCAACAGTTTGGCAGTCCACCCATGTGGCAGCGAACACAGAGTTTCGGTACTTTGGTGCATATCGTTCTGGAGCAGAAAGTGTCTCTGGCCAGCGCCAGAGCAGTCATGCAGCGGGTGCAGGAATTATGCCCCGGCATGACTCCGGCATTATTTCTCCAAGTGTCGGAACTTGCATTACGTGATGCCGGAATCAGTGCACGCAAGGTGTCCTACTGTCGCTCGATCGCCGCGGCACTGCACAGCGGTGATGTGGACCTGAAACGGTTACGTCGATGCACTGACGAGCAGGTCATGCAGCAGTTGACGGCCATTCGAGGCATTGGCCCCTGGACGGCGGGGGTCTATCTGCTGATTGCCATGCGTCGTCCGGATGCCTGGGCCAGCGGCGATCGTGCGCTGGCGGTCAGTCTGGCTGAATGCGAAGCTCTGGAGGACGTGCCCAGCTACGCTGAACTGGATCGACGGGCTGAGCTCTGGCGACCACACCGTGCTGCCGCCGCCCGTGTGCTGTGGCACGCCTACCTCAGCCGCCGATCGCGCGAGTGACAAGACGCGGATGGGCGGCGGATGGGTGCCATGGCAGGTGAGGGCGCGGCTGGCTTCTTTCGGGTGCTTGCGTCGGTCTGGCCGGCAATCAGCTGCCGATGAAACGCTGCAGGTGATCGCCGAAACGCTCGGCGTTCATGAAGCCGATGACCCGAGCCGCCGGCATTTCAGTGCCCTTTGCCGAGTAGAAGATGATGCCCGGAGGTCCGAACAGGTCAAACTCCTTGAGCAGAGCCTGATCCAGTTCATCGTTGGCGGTCACATCGGCCTGTACGACAACCGCATCAGCCAGCAGGGCCTGCACACGAGGGTCGACAAAGGTGAAGGCTTCCATTTCCTTGCAGCTGATGCACCAGTCGGCATAGAAATCGAGCATGACGGGGCGACCCTGGGCACTGGCGCTGGCTACCTTCTGTTGCAGGTCGGCAACGCTCTTGATGCGTTCAAAGGCGAGATGCGGCTGCTGCGCTTCAACGGTCTGGTCCGATGAAGCATTCATGATGCCACGCAGCGGCGTTCGATAGCTGCCGCCACCCGACAATGCACCCAGCAGAAGCGCCAGTGCGTAGATACCCAGAACGATGCCGGCACCCTTGCCGAATCGTTGCCAGCCAGTGCTTTCGCGATTGATGGTATCGGTGGCGCCCAGGTAGATGGCACTCATGAGCGCCAGTATGCCGTAGAGCCCCATGATGACCTGTGGTGGCAGAAATCGGGAAATCATGTATATCGCCATGGCCAGCAGGAGAATGCCGAAGATGTGCTTGGTGGCATTCATCCAGCCACCCGCACGCGGCAGCAACTTGCCGGCCGAGGTGCCGATCAAGAGCAGCGGAGCGCCCATGCCCAGGCCGAGGGAGAACAGCGCGGCGCCGCCGATGACGGCATCGCCGGTCTTGGCTATGTAAATGAGTGCTCCTGCCAGCGGTGCGGTGACGCAGGGGCCGACGATGAGCGTGGAGATGAAGCCCATGAGCGCCACCCCGGTAACCTGACCACCGCCCTGCTTGTTCGACCATTGCGTCAGCTTCGACTGGATGGCAGTGGGCATCTGCAGTTCATAGAAGCCGAACATGGACAGGGACAGCACCACGAACAGGACGGCAATGACCGACAGCACCCAGGGGTTCTGCAGGAAGGCCTGTACGTTGTAGCCGGACAGACCGACAATGATGCCGACGATGGCATAGGTACTGGCCATGACCAGTACATAGACCAGGGACAGACGAAACGCCTTGCCCGTGGTCATGGAGTCGCCCTGACCGACGATGAGGCTGGAGAGAATGGGCACCATGGGCAGCACGCAGGGGGTGAAGGCCAGCAACAGGCCCAGACCAAAGAAGGTGACAACGTTGAGCCACAGACTGTTGGCGCTCAACGAGGAGAAAAGACGATCCTGCTCGGATTGCAGTGGCGCCTGGCCGGCATCGCTTGTGCCGCTGCCTGTTGCTGCCTGAGTGGCAGGGGCGTCCAGACCCGAGGGCGTAGCGTCGAAGGCGACTGGCAGCGTGGCGACACTGGGTGGGAAACAGACACCGATGTCGGCACAGCCCTGGTAGTTCAGTTGCAGACTGGCCAGGCTGGCGGCTGCCAGATCGACGGCCGGGTCCAGATAGAGCCTGGCCTGGGCGACATCACGCAGAATGCGCACATTGCCGAAGAATTCGTCGAACTGCTCGACACCGGGGTCGATGTCCGTGCTGGCCACCTGAGCGCCACCGGCGTCAGTCAGGATGAAGGAGAGCTTGTCGCGATACAGGTAGTAGCCGGGTTCGATCTGCCACTGGATCGTGATCTGCCTGTCATTGGCACTCATTATCTGAGGCAGATAGGCCAGCTCGGGAGGCAGCAGTTCATCCTGCACCGTGTTGCTGCCAAAGATGTTGCTGGTCGGGCTGGCGTTGATCAGTGGAGAGGCCAGGCTGCCGCTTTGCGACGACCCGGAGGCAGGCAGTTCAACCTCCAGCATGACGGTGGTCGGCGGGTAACACAGGCCGATATCGGCGCAGCCCTGGTATGTCACTGCCAGAGGCAACAGTCCGGATGTGGCGGTTCCGGTGTAGGGAAGCTCTATATCGGCAGAATCGCGGAAGATGGCCTGTTCACCAAAGAAGTCATCTTCCACGATGACAGCCGCCGAGAATCCCGGTTCGCCCAGTGCCAGCGTCGTTGGGCCGTCAAGGAGGGAGGAGGAGCTCGCTGCCTCTTCACTGATGCTAAAGCGGGTCTTGTCTCTGTACAGATAGTAACCGGGAGCGATGTCGAACTGGAGATGGATGATCCCGTCTGACACCCGCGAGACGGAAGGCACGAAAGCTTCCTGAGGAGACAGAGGATCGTCGCCGCCCAGAAGGTTCGTCGCCGCCTGAGCATTGCCGAGCGACAGCATGAGCGTCAGAGTCAGTAGCAGAAGGGCTTTGGCACTGCGCGCAAGGCAGGCGAGGCGAGGAGGTTGCAATATCACGAAAGAATTCCAGGCTGTTCAGCCAGCTTGTTGAGACGTCACCCCGGCGGCGGCTACACCGGATTACAGCGATTGTACTGAAATGCCCTGACAGGAACCTGACGGCGGTACGCCTGTCCTGGCACATATTGATTGCCGCGATGCTGCAATGACCGGCTGAGACTGCCAGAATGGTGCCACTGTCGGACAGCCTGAACTTGTAAGAGTACGCTCGTGTCGATAGGTTCCTGTCTCGATTCCTGGAGTTAGTAATGCCTTACGTCTTGTTGTTGTTCGTGGCCATGCCGATCATCGAAATTGCCGTCATGTTGAAAGTCGGTGATGCCATCGGCTGGTTTCCTACCCTGGCAATCGTGATTCTCACGGCCGTTATCGGTACCAGTATGTTGCGCCAGCAAGGCCTGGCCACGCTCAACACGGCTCGGCAGCGTCTGGATGCCGGTGAGATGCCCGCGCAGCAGATGCTGGAAGGCATGTTGCTGCTGTTGGGTGGTGTGTTGCTGCTGACCCCCGGGTTTGTAACGGATGCCTTCGGTTTCGTCTGTCTGGTTCCGCTGACTCGTCAATGGTTGGCCAATCGTATTGCCAGCCGTTCGGTCGTCAGTGTCAGCAGTGTGACCGGCTTCGGCCGTAGCGCCGGGCGTGTCCCCGGACAGGGCAGTACCACCGTCGGCTCCGGGGCTACGGACGGTGCGCGAAACAGCGACAAGACCTACGAGGATCTGTCCGCTGCCGGTGGACGGCCACGTCCCGAGACGAGCAGATCAACAGACGCCGGCGAGGTCATTGACGCCGACTTCAAGCGTATCGACGACCAGTAGACGCTCTTCAGCGACCAATCGATCAAATTTGTTGGTCCCGAGGCTTGATATTGTGGCGCTCGACATTAGAATTAGCACTCCTCGGTGGTGAGTGCTAACAGCAGTGTTTGCAGTCCCCCCTCGAGTCATTTTTCAACATTGATTTTATTCGGAGTCGTATTGGTATGAACATTCGTCCGTTGCATGACCGCGTGGTCGTCAAGCGCATGGAAGAAGAGCGCACGAGTGCCGGTGGCATTGTGATCCCTGATTCAGCTACCGAGAAGCCAGTTCGCGGTGAAGTCCTGTCAGTCGGTAAAGGCAAGATCGCTGAAAACGGTGATGTACGCCCTCTGGATCTGAAAGTTGGCGATCAGGTTCTTTTCGGCAAGTATTCCGGCACCGAGATCAAGATCGACGGTGAAGAAGTACTGGTAATGCGTGAAGACGACATCATGGGTGTTTTCGAATAAGCAACCCTTGGGTTGATATTCGCTCCATGTGACCGGCGGTTGCAGCTGTAGCTCCCATCCGGTCATTTTTTAACCATTTTTGAGGATTTTATTTCCATGAGTGCCAAAGAAGTCCGTTTTTCCGATTCCGCCCGTCAGCGCATGCTGAAAGGTGTTGACGTACTGGCCAACGCGGTCAAGGTCACACTGGGTCCCAAAGGCCGTAACGTTGTTCTGGACAAGTCGTTCGGCGCCCCTACCGTCACTAAAGATGGTGTTTCTGTCGCCAAGGAAATCGAACTGGAAGACAAGTTCGAAAACATGGGTGCCCAGATGGTGAAGGAAGTTGCTTCACAAACTTCTGACATCGCTGGTGACGGTACTACCACGGCAACTGTTCTGGCTCAAAGCATCGTTCGTGAAGGTCTGAAGTCCGTTGCTGCCGGCATGAACCCGATGGATCTCAAGCGTGGTATCGACAAGGCCGTACTGGCAGCGACTGCCGAGCTGGCTTCCATGTCCAAGCCATGTAACGACGAGAAATCAGTTGCTCAGGTAGGAACCATTTCTGCCAACAGCGACGAGTCAATCGGCAAGATCATCGCTGAAGCGATGAACAAGGTTGGCAAGGAAGGCGTTATCACTGTTGAAGAAGGCAAGTCTCTGGACAACGAACTCGACGTTGTTGAAGGCATGCAGTTCGACCGTGGTTACCTGTCTCCTTACTTCATCAACAACCAGGATGCAATGGCTGCAGAACTGGAAGACCCGTATGTTCTGCTTTTCGACAAGAAAATCAGCAACATCCGTGATCTGCTCCCCGCTCTGGAAGCGGTTGCCAAATCCGGCAAGCCTCTGCTGATCATCGCAGAAGACATCGAAGGCGAAGCTCTGGCAACTCTGGTTGTCAACAGCATGCGCGGTATCATCAAGACTTGTGCCGTCAAGGCGCCTGGTTTCGGTGACCGTCGTAAAGCCATGCTGCAGGATATCGCTATCCTGACTGGCGGCCAGGTAATCTCTGAAGAAGTGGGCCTGTCTCTGGACAAGATCACTCTGGAAGACCTGGGTACTGCCAAGCGTGTGACTGTCGACAAAGACAACACCACTATCGTTGACGGTGCTGGTTCTTCTGACGAAATCAACGCTCGCGTTGACCAGATCCGCACTCAGATCGAACAAGCCACTTCTGACTACGACAAGGAAAAGCTGCAAGAGCGCGTAGCCAAGCTTGCCGGTGGTGTTGCGGTCATCAAAGTCGGTGCTGCCACCGAAGTTGAAATGAAGGAAAAGAAAGACCGTGTTGACGATGCACTGCATGCAACTCGTGCGGCTGTTGAAGAAGGTATCGTTCCTGGCGGTGGTGTTGCACTGGTTCGCGCCATTGCTGCTGTTGACAAGGTCAAGGGCGACAACCATGAGCAGGATATCGGTATCAGCATCGCCAAGCGTGCCATGGAAGAGCCACTGCGTCAGATCGTTTCCAACGCTGGCGGCGAGCCTTCAGTCGTGGTTGCCAAGGTCAAGGAAGGCACAGGTAACTTCGGTTACAACGCTGCCAACGGCGAATACGGCGACATGGTCGAAATGGGTATCCTGGATCCAACCAAGGTAACTCGTTACGCTCTGCAGAATGCGGCTTCTGTTGCTGGTTTGATGATCACGACTGAGTGCATGATTGCTGACCTGCCGAAGGATGATGCTCCAGCAGGCGGCATGCCTGACATGGGCGGCATGGGCGGAATGGGCGGCATGATGTAAGGCATTGCCTTCTCATGTGAGCTAACGCTCAGTTGTAGTACCTGGAACCCCCGCACTCGCGGGGGTTCTGCGTTTCAGGGGCAGGAAAATAGTGTCAATTCGTATTGGTGCTTAAGGGTCGAGTTGCGGTGCCGATACTGAACCTATCGAGGTGGTATTCCTCGCATTCATTCGTATCCAGGTACCAACAGGACGGGACTCTTTGAACTTTCGTGCCCTTACAAGCAAGGTTTTGCGTTCACGTACTGCCCGGACATTGGCCGGTTCGGTCGCGTTGACGTTGTTTGTAATGCAACTGCTTGTCTACCTGCCATCTGTCTACAGCCAGTACTCAGGCTTTGTCAAAGAGCAGTCCAGAAATGCCAGGACGCTGGTGCAGGTCGTTATCCATGGAGGCGAGCAGCAGAGTCTCGAATTTCAGGAAGACGTACTGGGTGATTCACTGGTCGGACTGGTGTTGCTCGACAGTACCGGTCGACTGCTCCTGAGCAAGGGGAACACGCTCGACTTCGAGCCCAGTGCCGCCGAGTTGCCTGCCAGGTCTGGCTGGATTTCTCCGACACCGTGGCTGCTGCAGAACGGTACCGAGCCTGCGATCTCTGCCATCGGTTTTCTGGACCGCAGCCATCTGCTCAAGGCTGCCCTGATCAAGGCCGGTGCACTGTTCGCCTTCTCTCTTTTCTCAAGCAGTATCGCAGCGTTTGTCGCCATGGCGGGGGCTGCCCGCTGGTATCTACTGCCGATGGAGCGTTTGATTGCCGTATTGCGCGAGCATCGCGAGAACAGCGACGGTCAGGTGCCGGAGCCTATCAAGGTCGTCAGCGGCAACGACCTGAGTCCGCTGGCAGAAGAATTCAACGGCATGATCGAGGCGCAGCGCAGGGCTGCCAGGCAGGTCAGGGTCAAGCAGCAATATCTGGAATTTGCCGCTCATCATGACCCTCTGACTCATCTGCCCAACCGGTTGATGTTCGAGGATACGCTGCGGCGTACCGTGCAGGAAACACTGGAGTCGGATCTGAAGTTTTCGATCTTTCTGGTTGATCTGGACAACTTCAAGTTCTTCAACGATCAGTATGGCCACCTGGTGGGCGACAAGATGGTTGCCGAAGTGGGCAATCGGCTGCGGACCATGATGCGCGATATCGATCTGGTGGCGCGGCTCGATGGTGACGAATTCGTGGTCATTCAACGCGATGTGGACGAGACCGTCTGTGCCGAAGAGGTTGCCGCCAGAATCATGAGTGTGGCGACAGCGCCCTATGAGTACCGGGGTTTTACTCTCAAGACAGCCGTGTCGGTGGGTATATCCTCTTTTCCGGACGATGTTCATGTGCAACAGGATGAGCAGATGCTGGGCGAGGAAATGGTGAACAACGCAGCGGTTGCACTCCAGGAAGCCAAGAGCAACGGCAAGAATCAATATCGCCTGTTCAACGAGAAGATGCGTCTGCGGCTGACGGCAAGGATACGTCTGGAGCAGGACCTGAAGATTGCGATGCAGGATGGCCAGTTCGAGGTCTACTACCAGCCCAAGATCAACATTCATACCCGGCAATGCACGGGTGCCGAGGCATTGGTACGTTGGCGTCATCCGGTCAATGGGTTTGTCTCCCCCGAGGCCTTTGTGCCTGTGGCCGAGGAGACCGGTCTGATCATCGAGCTGGGTGCCTGGATACTGCAGACTGCCTGCAACAAGACGCGTGAACTGCAAGAGCTTGGTTACGACGGCCTGAATGTGGCCGTGAATATCTCGGCGGTGCAATTCACCGATGGTAATCTGCTGCCCATGGTCAGCAGGGCACTGGAGGTGTCGGGTCTGAGTCCCGAATTGCTCGAGCTGGAAATCACTGAAAGTGCGGTGATGCATGACCCTGAAGAGGTCATTTCCTCTTTGCACGAATTGAGCGAACACGGCATGATGCTGGCGATCGACGATTTTGGTACCGGCTATTCATCACTGGCCTACCTGAAGCGTTTTCCAGTGAATACCTTGAAGATCGACCGGGCCTTCATCACCGATATCTCCAACGATAACGACGATGTCGCCATTGTCGAAGCTGTGCTGGGTCTGGGCAGGCACTTCAACATGAAGGTGGTCGCCGAAGGTGTCGAGGATGAAGAGCAGCTGAATTTCCTGAAGTCGCAGGGTTGCGATATTGCTCAGGGGTATTTCATCAGCAAGCCCTTGAGCCCGGAGCAATACACGCATTGGTTGGAGCGCTGGCCCTTCGGAGTGCAGGAAAGGTCAGCACCGAACCCCGTTCTCGAGCTACCGTCACCGCAGGATCAGAGCAAGATGGCCAGTTGAGCGCGGTATTGGTTTCGATATCGCGTTAGGCTGTCACTTCCACCTTGCCAGGCCGATCCGTTGACATGTCGAGTACCGCAGAAGAAACAGATTCTCGTTGCAGCTGGTGTCTGGGAAGCGAGTTGTATCGGCACTATCACGATACCGAATGGGGAGTCCCCTGCAGGGACCCGGTTGCGCTGTTCGAACTGATCACGCTGGAAGGGGCACAGGCGGGCCTGAGCTGGATCACCATACTCAACAAACGCGAAGGCTATCGCCGGCTGTTTGCCGGATTCGATCCCGAGAAAGTCGCGCGATTCACGGATGCCAGGCTTGACAGGATCGCCGCTGATGCGGCAATCGTCCGGCATCGCCAGAAAGTTGAATCGGTGCGGACCAATGCCCGGGCATGGCTGAGCTTGCGCGAGACAGGGCAGTCGTTCAGCGATCTTCTCTGGTCTCACGTCGAGCATGAGCCGGTAGACAATGCCTTCAGGCACATGAGCGAGGTGCCTGCCCATACCGAGGTGTCAACACGGATGAGCAAGCAGCTGAAGAAGCTCGGGTTTTCATTCGTCGGACCGACGACCTGTTATGCCTTCATGCAGGCGGCAGGCCTGGTCAATGATCACCTCATCAGTTGCCCGCGCTACGCTGTGTTAAAAAGCGGCTGAAGCCCTCTTGTGATGCTGCCGGTTCTGTCGATCGCTTACTGTCCGAAGCGTTTGCCGTTGGTCAGCCACTCGATTTCCTCAGGCGTGCTGTCGCGGTCGAGTACCTCGTTACGATAAGGGTAGCGACCGAAGCGATCGATGATTTCCTTGTGTTGCCGTGCGTAATCAAGCGTTCCCTTTGCGTAGTCCTGCAAGGCGGGCGGTGCCTGCTCGAGCAGCTTGCTGAACAGGGCAACAGAGCGTTCCTGCGATTCGACGGATTCGTCATGCTCGAGCGGCATGTAGCAGAATACCTGGTGGGTAATGGGCCATTGGGAGGGGTAGCCCATATCAATGGCATGATGGCAGAGCGACAGGGCCTGTGTGTCTCCGGCAAAGGCCTCTGCGGTGCCACGGTTGATATTGCGATTGAACTGATCAAGCAGGATGATCAGGGCGAGGGTGCCGCTGGCCGAGTCACGCCAGTGATCCAGTTGACCTGCGCGAGCAAGCTTCAGTGCAGGACCGAAACGCTCGGTGAGCTCTCGGTCGAGCTTGCT
This sequence comes from uncultured Granulosicoccus sp., assembly GCA_947499955.1. Classification (GTDB taxonomy): domain Bacteria; phylum Pseudomonadota; class Gammaproteobacteria; order Granulosicoccales; family Granulosicoccaceae; genus Granulosicoccus. Next base: position 834,292 of record CANMQI010000001.1, on the reverse strand, counting down.
GCCACCCTGAAACCAGCGTTTCGACTGTGGCAGATCCATGCGTCCGGTTGCCTCATCGCGAAACCAGAATTCCAGTATGTCCTCGGCAGTCGGTTCGTTCATCTGGAGTGTCTCCGTGTTGGGCTCATTCAAGGGCTGATGCTCATGTATGACTTATATAGCTGATACTCTGAAGAGCTGACACATCAACCAACGTACAACGACTATCGATGGACGACACCGTGTGGGCAAGCATGGCGCCCTGGCAGATTGCCGCCATCGGCATGTGCTTCGTATGGAGCGGATTCGTACGCTCAGGGCTGGGTTTCGGTGGTGCCGCGCTGACCCTGCCTCTGTTGCTGATCGTGCGTAACGACCCGCTGTTGTTCTTGCCCGCCATCTGCTGGCAGTTGCTGTTCTTTTCCCTGCTCACTGTAGCCACGCGCCTGTCCACGGTCAACTGGCGTCATCTGGGGCAGTTGACTCTCCTGCTGGCAGTGCCATTTGCCGCCGGGCTGGTCGGCCTGTTGAACCTGTCAGCAACGGTATTGTCAGTGTTCGTCTATGGCATGACGCTGTTCTACGGATCTCTGTATGCCATGAACCGTACAGTGACCAGTAACAATCGTTTCATGGATGCCCTGTGCATTGTCGGTGGTGGATATGTCAGTGGTGTGTCTCTTATCGGTGCGCCGCTGATTGTTGCCTACAGTACGGCCCGATTGCCGGTCGAGCAGCTCCGTGACACATTGTTTGTCATGTGGGTCGTGCTGGTCATCGGCAAACTGGCAACCTTCAGCGTGGCAGGTGTGGATTTGCAGTGGCAACTCAGTGCTGTAACCCTGCCACTGACTGGGCTTGGCCACTGGCTGGGACTGAAGGTCCATCGGCATCTGGTCAGCGGTGATCGACGGCGGTTTTATCAGATCATCGGCACCGGACTTTGCACAGTGTCGATACTCGGGCTATGGTCAGTGCTTTGATATACTCTTCGGGATTCGCAAACGCGGTCCTTCACAATCAGTGGAAAACATCAGTATGAGTGCAAGAATCACCGGATTGATCCTGTGTGGAGCCTTGTTGGGCGGGTGTGCAACAGATGGGGCGCAGCTTGACGAGCTGAAATCCATTGCCGAATCGGCACTGGGTGGCGAATCGACAACGGCTGCGGGCCCCTTGAGTGTGGATGAAATAACACTCGGACTGAAAGAGGCGTTGACGAAGGGTTCCACCGCAGTGGTTGCACAGCTGGGACAGGCAAAAGGTTTCAGCGGTGATCCTGCCATACACATTCCGCTGCCGGCCTCTCTGCAGAAAGCACGGGATTTTGCCAGCAAGGTCGGTCTGGAAGGATCCTTCGACGAGCTGGAACTCAAACTCAATGAGGCTGCCGAAAAGGCAACTCCCAAAGCCAAGGACCTGTTCGTGGGTGCCATCCAGTCCATGAGCGTGGAAGATGCCAAGGGCATCCTGCAAGGCGGAGACGACTCCGCGACCCAGTACTTTCGTGAGAAAACCGGTGAGAACCTGCAAGCCGAGATGACACCGATCGTGGATGATGCACTGGCCGATGTCGGTGCTGTCAGCACTTTCAACAGCCTGCTGTCGCGCTACAACAAGATTCCGCTGGCACCCAGAATCGACACGGATCTGACAAGCTATGTGGTCGAAGAAGGCTCAGACGGCATCTTCTACTACCTGGCGCAGGAAGAGAAAGCCATTCGGGAAAACCCGGTGAAGCGCACTACCGAGATCCTGCAGCGCGTATTTGGAAACTGAAAACTACATGAACCCACCAGATCTATCAGACCGACATACCTTCAATCGTGAAGAGCTCATTGCCTGCGGGCATGGTGAGCTCTTTGGAGAAGGCAACGCCCGTCTGCCACTGCCGAACATGCTCATGTTCGACCGTATCACCAGCATCACGGCTGATGGCGGGGCTGCGGGCAAGGGTCAGATCATTGCCGAACTGGATATCAATCCCGATCTCTGGTTCTTTGGTTGTCATTTCGAAAGCGACCCGGTCATGCCCGGCTGTCTCGGTCTGGATGCCCTGTGGCAACTGGTGGGTTTCTTTCTGGGGTGGAAGGGCAATCCCGGTCGGGGCCGTGCCCTGGGTTCCGGCGAAGTGAAATTCTTCGGTCAGGTGTTGCCTTCTGCCAAAGTGGTACGCTATGAGTTGACCATCAAGCGCCTGATAGAGAGACGACTTGTCATGGGCATAGCCGACGGGCGCATGCTGGTTGATGACAAGGAAATCTACACCGCCAGCGACTTGCGGGTAGGTCTGTTCACATCCACTGAAGATTTCTGAAGAGTTGGCATCATGCGTAGAGCAGTAATTACCGGCATTGGTATCGTTTCCTGTCTGGGAAATGACAAGGAGTCGGTTACAGAATCCTTGAGATTGGCCAAGTCGGGTATCACCCACCGGGAAATCTACAAGGAAATGGGTATGCGCAGCCATGTGGCGGCCGCGCCTGATATCGACCTCAAGGAGGCGATTGACCGCAAGCAGTATCGCTTCATGGGTGATGCGGCAGCGTACGCCTACCTTGCCATGCAGCAGGCCATCGCCGATGCCGGGCTGGAAGAGAGCGAAGTGTCCAACCATCGCACCGGTATCATTGCCGGTTCCGGTGGCGGCTCCTCGGCCAGTCAGGTCGACGCTGCTGACATCCTTCGCAACAAGGGCATTCGTCGGGTCGGACCCTATCGGGTCACCCAGACCATGGCCAGTACCGTGTCTGCCTGCCTGGCCACGCCGTTCAAGATCAAGGGCATCAACTACTCGATCGCCTCAGCCTGCTCTACCAGTGCTCACTGCATTGGCAATGCGCTTGAACTCATTCAGTTGGGTAAGCAGGATCGCGTGTTTGCCGGTGGTGGTGAGGAAGAGCACTGGACACTGAGCAGTCTGTTTGATGCCATGGGTGCGCTGTCCACCAAGTACAACGACACGCCTGAAGTGGCATCACGTGCTTATGATGCGAATCGCGATGGTTTCGTCATTGCCGGTGGTGGTGGCATGGTCGTGGTCGAAGAGCTGGAAGCGGCCAAGGCGCGTGGCGCGAAGATCTATGCCGAAGTGGTTGGCTATGGCGCGACTTCTGATGGTTATGACATGGTTGCCCCGTCAGGCGAAGGTGCCATGCGTTGCATGCAGATCGCCAGTTCCACGGTTGACACTCCCATCGATTACATCAACGCGCACGGCACCAGTACGCCGGTGGGTGATGTGGCCGAGCTGGGTGCTGTCAGACAGGCATTCAGCGATCAAATCCCGCATATCGGATCCACCAAATCCTTGTCCGGACACTCTCTGGGTGCGGCCGGCGTGCAGGAAGCCATCTACACATTGCTGATGCAACAGGCAGGCTTCATCGCCGAATCGGCCAATATCACCGAACTCGACGAGGCGGCCAGCGACCTGCCTATCGTGCGTCAACGTATTGACAATGCCACCATCGATACTGTCATGTCCAATAGCTTCGGCTTTGGCGGTACCAATGCATCGCTGGTTTTCCGACGCGTCTAGACGCATTCCAGGGCAGAGGGAACACAACGAGGCGTTCCCGAAGGTGCCTGACTGATTGAAGTCAGGCACCCGATTATTCGTTGTGAGACGTGGACTGCCGAAAATAACCGTTACATGCGCGTCTCGGAGCCTTCATAGGCACGAAGGATGGTCGTTATCTGTGGGTAACCCATCTGATTCGGTGTAGTGTCCATGAAAGTAATGATTGTCGATGATTCGAAATCGATGCGCATGATCGTCAAGCGAACGCTCAAGCAGGCGGGCTTTGACGACATGGAATTCGAAGAGGCGGAAGATGGCACCGATGCGCTGGCGAAGATAGACGCCTGCAACCCCAATCTGGTGCTGTGTGACTGGAACATGCCGCAAATGAACGGCATCGACTTCCTCAAGGCCATCCGGGCCGCCGGTAACACCGTCAACTTCGGCTTCGTGACCACGGAATCGACCCCTGAAATGCGAGCGCAGGCGAAAGAGGCCGGGGCTCAGTTTCTGGTGGCCAAGCCATTCACGGCGGCAACCTTCCAGCGAACTCTGGAACCGATTCTCGGATAATCATGAATTATCAGACACCCGCGGCAAACAAGGTTGCCGAAATGCTGACGATGGTTCTGGGCGTCGAGGCCACTGCCAAAGAGGGCAGTGCGCCGGATGTTGCAAGCCTGGATCATGTGGCAATCTTCCTCAATCGCGAGGATGAATTCGTGGCAAGCTGCAGTTGCAGCCTGACCACGGCAGCGGCCCTGGGTTGTGCGCTATCCATGATTCCGCCCGGTGGTGCCGAAGCGATGGTCGAGGACGGTGCCCTGACTACCACGGCCAGTGAAAACTTCTACGAGATGATGAACATCTGTTCCAGCCTGCTGATGAACGACAAGTCTGCGCATCTCAGGCTGGTCGAGGTCGTCGTCGATGCGGGCAGACGCATGCAGGATGAAGGCAGTGTCGAGATGGCCTTCGATGTCGATCTGGGCAAGTACGGCAAAGGCAGTCTGGTTTTCAACCATACCTGAGTCAGGTCAGACCCTCTCTCATCAATAGACAAGAGGTGGCTCATCAAGCGCCGCGCATTGCTCTCGCAGAGACTGTATATGTTCATCCCAGAAGCGTGCACTGGCAAAGAACGGAAAGGCCTGCTGGAAAGCCGGGTCCTGCCAGCGCCTGGCGATCCAGGCGGCATAGTGAATGATGCGCAGGCTGCGTAGCGGTTCGATCAGGGCCAGCTCACGCTCATCGAAATCACGAAATTCATGATAGCCATCCAGCAGGTCACCCAGGCGGGCCTGGGCGTACTGCCGGTCTCCGGAGATGAACATCCACAGATCCTGCACGGCAGGACCGGTCGCGGTATCGTCGAAATCCAGCAGATGCGGTGTGCCGTCACTGCCCCACAGAATGTTGCCAGGGTGGAAATCACCGTGCACCGAAATTTCCCGGTAGGGGACGTCGTCCAGGCGGTCATGGATTTCCGGTAGCAATTCGTCGACAAGCGACTCGTAGACCTGCGCCTGGTCGGCGGGCAACATACCTGAATCCAGCAGGTAGTCGGCGCAGTCGTCACCGAGGCGGCCCGCATCGATGAAGGGGCGGTGTTCGAATTGATGAGTGTCGCCTACCAGATGCATGCGACCCAGAGTCCGGCCGATAACGGCCAGTTGTTCCGGGTTGTCCAGTTCGGGAGGCCTGCCACCGGCGCGCGGGAACAGACTGAAGCGGAAAGGGCCCGACGCGTGCAACGTCCTGCCATCGGCATCCTTGATGGGGGCGATGACGGGAATATCCCTTTCCAGCAGAGCATCGCAGAAGGCGTGCTCTTCCAGAATGGTTTCGTCGCTCCAGCGACCGGGACGATAGAACTTTGCCACCACGCTCTGCCCATCTTCCATGCCGATGGTGTAAACGCGGTTCTCGTAGCTGTTCAGAGCGCTGACTCGACCGTCCGTGTGCCAGCCGACACTGTCGATGGCATCGAGTATCTGAATCGGGTCGAGTGACTGGAAGGCCAGGGTGGCATCCGAATTATCAATGATCGTTAACTCTCTATCGTCGGTATATGTCGCCAACTGTCTGTAAATGAGCTCTATTTGATGCTATCGTTCACAATTACCGTCGCGATTGATCTCTGCGTCTCTCGTGTGCAGCAAACTTTGTAACCGGAGCGTTGAAGTATGTCACAGGTGCTGGTGCTCAATGGGCCCAACCTTAACCTTCTTGGTACCCGTGAGCCCGAAAGATACGGCTCTGTTCGTCTTGCCGACATCGAAGCGCAGCTGAGCGATCAGGCCGCTCGATTGGGAGTCAGCATCGACTTCTTTCAGAGCAACAGTGAAGGTGCCCTGATCGATCGCGTTCACGCGGCACCGGCCGAAGGCGTGCGCATCGCCATCATCAATCCCGGCGGATACAGTCATACCAGCGTAGCGCTGCGCGATGCCTTTCTGGGCGTGGCACTGCCACTGATTGAAGTACACGTAACGAACATTTATCAGCGCGAGTCGTTTCGGCATCATTCGTATTTTTCCGATATATCGGTGGGTACGCTGCTCGGCTTCGGCCCTGCCGGATACAGCATGGCCTTGACGGCCGCTGTCGCACGACTCGAACAAGACCAATAACACAGAACCGGAATACAGACAGGACTACCCCATGGATATTCGCAAGATCAAGAAGTTGATCGAGTTGCTGGAAGATTCGGACGTATCCGAAATCGAAATCGTCGAGGGAGAAGAGTCGGTGCGCATCGCACGCTCCTCGGGTGTCACCATGATGCCCATGGCGGCTCCAGCACCAGCGCCTGCGTCCTATGCTCCGGCAGCGGCTCCAGCCGCACCGGTCGCTGCCGCTGCACCCGCTGATGACCTCATGCCTCCGGGCACCATCATGGAATCACCCATGGTCGGTACCTTTTACCGGTCTTCATCGCCGACAGCCAAGTCCTTCATTGAAGTGGGCCAGAGCGTCAACAAGGGCGATACGGTGTGCATCATCGAAGCGATGAAGATCATGAATCAGATCGAAGCTGAAATCAGCGGTACCGTACGCGCGATTCTGGTTGAAGATGGCCAGCCGGTCGAATACGGCGAGCCCCTGATCGTCATTGACTGAGTGCACTGACCCATGGTTACTCCCATCAAGAAACTGCTGATCGCCAATCGTGGCGAAATAGCCTTGCGCATCATGCGCTGCTGTCGCGATCTGGGTATCAAGACGGTCGCGGTCTACTCGACGGCTGACCGCGATCTCAAGCATGTGCGCCTGGCCGATGAGGCTGTCTGTATCGGGCCGCCACCATCGATCAAGAGCTATCTCAACATTCCTGCCATCATCAGTGCGGCAGAAATCACACGCTCTGAAGCCATTCACCCCGGTTATGGCTTTCTGGCTGAAAACGCCGATTTCGCCGAACGGGTGGAATCCAGCGGCTTCAAGTTCATTGGGCCCACCTCCGATGTGATCCGTCTGATGGGCGACAAGGTCAGTGCCATCGCCGAAATGAAGGCGGCTGGTGTTCCTTGTGTACCGGGTAGTGACGGCCCTCTGGGCAGCGACTCGGCCACCAACTTCAAGCTGGCCAATGAGATCGGTTACCCGATCATCATCAAGGCCGCTGGCGGGGGTGGTGGTCGCGGCATGCGTGTGGTGCGTTCCGACGACGAACTGGAAGAGTCCATTGCCATGACCCAGAGCGAAGCCGGTACGGCTTTCGGTAATCCGGTCGTGTACATGGAGAAGTACCTGGAAAAACCTCGTCACATCGAGTTTCAGGTCATCTGCGACGAGCACGGCAATGCCATTCATCTGGGTGAGCGTGATTGCTCGATGCAGCGTCGTCACCAGAAAGTGGTCGAGGAAGCACCGGCTCCGGGTATCGATGAGAAGACGCGTGCCGATATGGGCGCACGGTGTGTGGAAGCCTGCAAGCGCATCGGTTATCGCGGTGCGGGAACCTTCGAGTTTCTGTATGAAAATGGTGAGTTCTACTTCATCGAGATGAACACCCGTGTGCAGGTGGAGCATCCGGTGACCGAGATGATCACCGGTATCGATATCATCAAGGAGCAGATCTTCGCCGCTGAAGGACGCGTGCTGCGCTGGAAACAGGATGACATCAAGATCAAGGGGCATGCCTTCGAGTGTCGTATCAATGCGGAGGATCCGGTGAACTTCCGGCCCTCTCCCGGCACCATTCGTCAGTATCATCCGGCAGGAGGCCTGGGTGTTCGCGTCGAGACTCATATCTACAACGGCTATACGGTGCCACCGCATTACGACTCCATGATTGCCAAGCTGATTGTGTCCGCCAATACGCGTGAATCGGCCCTGGCCCGCATGCGCGGTGCGCTCAGTGAGGTCTTCATCGACGGTATCAAGACCAATATCCCCCTGCATATCGACATCTTCAACGATGCCGCATTCCAGGAAGGGGGCACCAATATCCATTACCTCGAAAAAAAGCTGGGCCTTTCCTGAAGGCGCTTGCCGGATCATCATGACTGCTCCTGAATGGATTGAAGTTACGCTCGACACGACCCGTGAAGAGGTCGAGTCTCTGGAGGACTGGCTGTTGGAGGCCGGTGCTCTGTCCATCACCCTGCAGGACAGTCATGATGACGAAGACCTGGCTCATGCCGTGCTGGAGCCAGTACCGGGCGAGGTGAGGTTGTGGGAAGAGCTCACGCTGGTGGGGCTCTTTGCACGCGAGACAGATCTCGAGCAGCTACACGATGCGCTGTACCTGTCGGCAGCCATGCTCGGCTTGTCGGTTCCCCTGTTTTCCGTGTCGCGTTTGCAGGAGCGCGAGTGGGAGCGAACCTGGATGGATACTTTCAAACCCATGCAGTTCGGCGAACACTTCTGGATCTGCCCGACCGAGCAGGCGCCGCCTGACAGTGCCGCGATCAACCTGCGACTGGATCCCGGCATGGCCTTTGGTACGGGCACCCACGCGACGACTGCACAGTGCCTTGCGTGGATGGGGGCGCAAACGGCACGTACATTGCGTCCCATGCAGGGCTGTCGTGTGATCGACTATGGATGTGGCTCTGGCGTTCTGGCCATTGCTGCTCTACTGCTGGGTGCCGAAAAGGCCTGGGCGGTGGATATCGATCCGCAGGCGTTGACAGCCACACGTGACAATGCCCTGCAAAATGGCGTACTGGAGCAGCTTGAGATCGGTATGCCTGACCTTGTAAATGATATTTCGGTGGAACTCGTTTTGGCCAACATCCTATTCAAGCCATTGATGGAACTTGCAGATACCCTGGCTGCGACCGTGGTGCCGGGTGGACGACTGATCGTGTCCGGAATTCTCAGCGAGCAGATGGCGCCTCTGAGTGAACGGTACGCTGAAAACTTCGAGTTCGAGCCTGGTCAGGCTCGTGACGGCTGGGCATTGATGACCGCGATTCGTCGCTGACCTCCGCTGATTGATCATGGCCAAACGCAGCCAGAAATCCCGGTTCGGACCGAGCAAGGATCGTATCAAACCCGATACTGACACTCCTGCGACGTCGGAGTCCGAGGACGATCAGGCTGATGGCACTGCTGATGAGTCAGAAGAGGAGCAGTCAGGGGACGAGGGCGGCGAGAACGAGAAGAAGGACGAGGCGGAGAACCAGCAGCAGGGTGACGCCGGTGATGAGGCGCACGCTGATGAGCCTGATGAGCCTGATGAGCCGGATGAGCCGGATGAGCCCACCGCTGAGCAGGGAGAAGGTACGCCGGACGAGGACTCACTCGATGATCTGGCCAGCGCCTATATCTCGGAAGAGGGCGATCAGAACCCACAGACCTGTTGCTCCAGTTGCCACACCGTGTTCGAGGTGTCACGCGAGCTGCTCGATTCCAGTGACACACGGGTGCGTTGTGGCGAGTGTCTGAGTATTTTCGATGCGCTGGCAAATCTGCGAAAGCACACTGGCGACGACGAGGAGGCTGCTCTGGAGTCGGACGAGGCAGACTCAGACACCCGTGCAAAATCCGCTGACAAGCCGGAATCTGCCGCGCAAGCCGGTTCTCCGGATACAGGTGCAAAGGAGGCACAGGCCGACTCTACCAGCAATGCCTCACCGCTCGACGTCACCTACGCTGATTTCGCCCTGTTCTCGGCCGATGCCGGTTTGCCCGAGATCGACTATCTGGACGAGACGCGAGAAGTTCCGCCTTTCGACTTCGACGATATGGGTGACGAGGACGATTTCGACGAGTCCATCGATGAAACCCTGTATGCCGAGGATGTCATCGAGGATGCGCGGGCGGCGATCGGCGATGGCGCTTCGGAATCAGCCGCGGCGGCCTCTCGGGGCGGTGCAGGCGATCCCGCCTCCACGGTAGCCCCACCGCAATCTACCGCTGACGAGGAGGCGGTAGGAGAAATCGATGAACTGCTGGACTCGCTGAAGAAGCCCGAACTGCCGATCGTCATCGCAGAGGAGCCGGTCGGTGCGTGGTGGTTTCGTGGGCTGTTGTTCATGGGCGTGCTGATACTGGCCGCCGGACTGTACGGTTACCGCGAGCGTGATGCGCTGCAGAACAATCCTGTTGTCAGACCGCTACTCGAATCTGTGTGTACGGTATTCGGCTGCCGTGTGCCGGAGCGAGTTGACCTGAGCGCACTGCAAGTAACCAAACGAACGGTTTTTTCACATCCGGATGTTGACGATATGCTCATCATCAATATCGGGTTCGTGAACCAGGCCGAGTTCAGTCAGCGCTATCCGACGTTGGAGATTCTCCTGACGGATCGTAGTGGGCGCCTGATCGTGCAGCATGACTACCAGCCTTCGGATTATCTGGATAACTGGCAGGCGGGGGATGTACTGGATGTGGGTAAAAGCCTGGACATCAGTCTCAGCATGGAAGACCCCGGGAACGAGGCCATGTCATTTGAGCTGGACTTCAGATAACGCTCTGTTTCGTCGCTCAGCCAGTGATGTACGTCAACTGCTGTTCCCTCATACGGTATTTTTAAAGGCAGATCTGTATTAGGATATACGGCCGCCTTTAGTCCACACCTGCCATGATAGAAATAGGAACACATGTTGTAGAAAACCCTGTGTTTCTGGCACCAATGGCGGGTGTAACCGATCGTCCCTTCCGGGACGCCTGCGCAAAAGCGGGAGTCGGTTATGCCGCCTCCGAGATGATTTCCAGCGATACCTTGCTGTATGCCACGGCCAAGACGCGACATCGAATCGTGCGTGCCGATAATGATCTGCCGCATGCTGTGCAGATTGCTGGTGCCGAGCCTGAAGCCATGGCAGAAGCTGCCGCACTGAACGTGGCGCACGGTGCACAGATCATCGATATCAACATGGGGTGCCCGGCAAAGAAGGTCTGTAATCGACAGGCAGGTTCTGCGCTGCTGGCCTATCCGGACCAGGTGCGCGATATTCTGCGTGCCGTGGTCGCAAGGGTCGATGTGCCAGTGACCTTGAAGATCAGAACCGGCCCGACGCCGGAAACACGCAATGGTGTCGAAATCGCAAGACTTGCCGAGCGTGAAGGCATTGCCTGTCTGGCCGTCCACGGCCGTACACGCAGTGATCGTTTCAAGGGTCAGGCCGAGTACGACACCATTGCAGCCATTGTCGATGCTGTTTCCATACCCGTTATCGCCAATGGCGATATAACCACCGGGGAACAGGCGCGTCAGGTCATGCAATCCACCGGTGCCGCCGGCGTGATGATCGGTAGAGCGGCACAGGGCAATCCGTGGATATTCGGGGAAATAACTGCCGCGTTGCGCGGTGAAGCTGTACCATTGCCTCCCTCACTCGAACAGGTAGGGGCAACGCTGTTGACTCAGCTTGAAGGTTGTCATCAGCTATACGGTGAATACCGCGGTGTTCGCATTGCTCGAAAGCACATTGCCTGGTATTGCAAGGGTTTGAAACATGCCGCTGCGTTTCGCGAAATGATCAACACAGTGGAAGATTCCGTGGACCAACTCAGACTGGTCGAGAGTTTTTTCTCCCAGCCTGCCCAGTTCAACGCTGCAGCTTGATAATGACAACAACATCCGACAACAAGCGTGGTAGCGACGCCGCTGCCGCTGTAGTGCCCACCACAACAAAACGCATGACTGCATCCAGAACACCATCGGCCACGACCGGCAGCAATGCCAGGAAAGCGACCGAGTCCGATAACGCCAGTGCCTGCAGTGCCGAACCTGCCGGTACGGCTATCAGCTGCTGTGTGCAGGATGAACTGGTGCGTTATTTCGACATGCTCGATGGTGAAAAGCCGTCCGGGCTGTATCGCATGGTCATACGCCAGGCTGAACATGCCTTGCTCAGTGCCGTCATGCGCGAATGTGGTGGCAATCAGAGTCGTGCCGCCGAGTGGCTGGGCATCAGTCGCGGCAATCTGCGCAACAAGCTGGCTGACATGGATTAGTCCAGTCCAGCGTTCATTACATTTGCTGAACCCAACGGAACATACCTCTAGTGGCTGAAAAAATTGCCGGCTCTTGCGCCTTGCTCAGTGTTTCTGACAAGCAAGGCATCGAACAACTGGCCCGTGCCCTGGTCGACAAGGGCGTGACGCTCCTGTCGACCGGCGGCACGGCGGAAGCCTTGCGCAAGGCGGGCTTGCCGGTCACCGATGTTTCGGAACATACCGGCGCTGCCGAGATGATGGCCGGGCGCGTCAAGACGCTGCACCCGATCGTGCACGGCGGCATACTCGGCCGACGTGGTATCGATGACGACGTCATGCAGGAAAGACAGATAGCGCCCATCGATTTCGTGGTCGTGAACCTGTACCCCTTTGCCGCCACGGTTGCAAAGCCCGGTGTCTCGTTCGAAGATGCGATCGAGAACATCGACATCGGTGGCCCTGCCATGGTGCGTTCGGCGGCCAAGAATCATGCATCGGTCGCCGTCATCACGGATCCTGCCGATTATCCGCGCATCATTGCAGCGCTGGATGCGGATGATGCCGAGCAGAGTGCATTGCGCTTCGACCTGGCCGTCAAGGCCTTCGAACACACCGCCAGCTATGACGGCATGATTGCCGATTTTCTGGGGCGTCGTACCGGTGAGGCCAGCCATGAACAGCCAGCCGACTTTCCGCGAACACTCAATACGCAATTCCAGCTCAATGACACCTTGCGCTATGGCGAGAACCCGCATCAGCGCGCAGCGTTTTACCGCTCGGCCGATGCCGGTGCCGGCACCATTGCTGCTGCACAGTTGTTGCAGGGCAAGGCGATGTCGTACAACAATGTCATGGATGCCGATGCGGCGCTGGCCTGTGTGAGGCAGTTCGACAACCAGGCCTGTGTCATCGTCAAGCATGCCAATCCATGCGGTGTCGCCGTGGCTGGCACCCAGCTGGAAGCCTATGACAAGGCCTATCGAACGGATCCGACATCAGCCTTCGGTGGCATCATCGCCTTCAACCATGCCCTGACGGCCGAGGTGGCCAGCGAGATCATCGCGCGTCAGTTTGTCGAGGTGATCGTGGCGCCGGGTATCGAGCCTGCTGCCGCCGAATTGCTGGCCGCCAAGCCCAACGTGCGTGTGCTTGACTGCCAGTCACTGCCTGTCATTGATGGCAACAACGCCAGTTGGCAGTACCGACCGGTGGCTGGAGGACTTCTGGTGCAGGAGGACGATGTGCTGAACGTCAGTGCAGACTCCCTGAAAGTGGTCAGCAAGCGACAGCCGAGTCAGGCAGAACTGGCCGATCTGTTGTTCACCTGGCGAGTGGCCAAGTTCGTGAAGTCCAATGCCATCGTCTACGGACGGGATGCAGCGACGGTTGGTGTCGGTGCCGGTCAGATGAGTCGTGTCTATTCTGCGCGGATTGCCGGCATCAAGGCCGCTGATGAAAGTCTGGAAGTCAAGGGTGCCGTCATGGCATCGGATGCCTTCTTTCCATTCAGGGACGGCATCGACAACGCCGCCAGTGCCGGCATCGTTGCCGTCATTCAGCCAGGTGGCTCACGTAACGATTCGGAAGTCATTGCCGCCGCCGACGAGCATGACATGGCCATGGTCTTCACCGGCGTTCGACATTTCCGACACTAGTGGGTCGATGGGTAAACACGGTAACACTCAGCGAGTTTGTCAGCCGTGACGGAGCGGCTCAGGCAAACAGCCAGATGAAGCCGGCGTTGTAACTCATGTGCAGCAGGATGGGCGAAAGCAGAGTCGCATGACGCTCTTTCGCCCAGCCGAATACCAGGGACGGCAGAAAGATCAGAGCGGCCCACAGTGGGGGGTGCCGAAACAGATGCAGGCTGGCGAACAGTAGTGAGGTCACGATATTGGCCAGACTGAGTGCGCCCCATCGGTGTTGCAGGACTCGCTGTTTCTGTAACCAGTCCTGCAGCCCGCCTCGAAAGACGATTTCCTCCAGGACGGGGTTCACCAATACAATCAGCAGCACCGCTGACAGGGTAGGCCCGTCGTTGCGCCGGGGTACTCCCAGTGTCAGCATCAGCCACCAGCAGACGGGTGCCGCGGCCATTGCCAGCCAGAAACGACCGTCCGCCCAGAAGCGGGGAGGGGGCGAGCCCTCAGGGATTCTCGAAGACTTCAATGCGATTGTTGCGACGTCGCCCATCAGCCGTTGTGTTATCGAAGGCCGGTCGTTTGCCGCCGAAGGATCTCAGCAACAGTCGCTCCTGGCTGATACCGCGATTGACCAGATAGAGGCCCACACTGCGTAGTCGCTGACGCGTCAGGGCAGATTGTTCCAGCTCGGAGCCGCTGTTGTCGGTATGGGCCACGATCTCGATGTAGGTAGTCGGGTAGTCCTTGAGTGTCTGCACCAGTTTGTCCAGTACTGCAAAGCTGCTCTCGTCGAACTCTGCAGAACCATCACGGAACGTCACGTCGGGTAACAGTCCGGCAAATTGCGGGCAGCCGCGTGTGCTGACCGGATAGCCGATGGTGGAATCCGGGCAGCGATCCTTGTCATCGTTGACACCATCGCCATCGCTGTCCACGTTCGGCAAGCCCGGGGCAACCGGTGTGGGAAGTGGGGCCTGCAAAGGCGCCTGCAAAGGCGCCTGCAAGGGATCTTGTGAGGGATCTTGTGAGGGATCTTGTGAGGGATCTTGTGAGGGATCTTCTGAGGGCGCCTGCACGGTGGGTGCGGGCGGCGTTGGTGTGACAGCTTCGGGGGCGGCGGGCGCCGTCTCGTCGATGGCAGCCGTGGTTTCCTGGGTAGTGCCCATGATTTCCACATCGGGAAAGCGGCTGTCAGGATTCTGCAGTGTGGGTCCGGACGCCTGTTCGGTGGTGCCCAGGGTGGGGAGTTCCAGAGGGGATTCGGAGCTGCCGGGAACCGAGCCTGGCAGGCTTGCCGAATCCGGTGCCGTGTCCGGTGCCGTGTCCGGTGCCGTTGATGCGGGTGGCGCAAGCGGCAAGGCGGCCGGCTTGTCTACCGCTGAGGTGACGGTGGCAGGCTTCGGTCCGGCCACGGCAGGCGGCATGACGGGAGGGCGGCTTCGGTGGCCACCAAAGCGTGTGATCAGGGTCAGGGTTGCTGTGGCAGTGTCTGTCTCGTGATACAGGGCTTCCAGCCGCATGCCCAGATGGTGGGTGAAATAGGTTTCCATGCCGGCTCCGGCGCCGAAATAGACGGGCGCGTCGTCATCCAGCGGCAGATCCGAGTCTCTGTTCAGAAAGCCGAAACCGAAGCGACCATAGAATGAAGCGCCGAAGATGGCGCCGCGTTCGCGTCGGTCACGTGAATCGAAGAAGCGGTACAGCAGGGAGGCATCGCCACCGATATAGCTGGCGGTGCTCTGTCCGTCATCAAAACTCGATTCGCCCAGTGAATACAGCTGGAACTGCCCACTGCTGCGAGAATCGAAATCCTTGCCGAAATAGACAGTGCCCACCTGACCGTTCTTGTCATCCACATCGATGGACGGATCGCTGGCTTCGGGCTGCAATTGCGAGACGCCGCCACCGATACCGATGTACCACTGATCACTCAGTGCTGCCGATACCGTGCCGGAAAGACTGACCAGCAGGCCAGCGGCAACTGCCTTGTATGCGATTTTCTTTAGCACGAGTCTCGGTTGTCTTGTGTCAGGTCGAAAACACAATGATAGTGGGGTTGGTGATTCTCAGCAGGTCTTGAGCCATTTGGCGACATCATTCGCATAATAGGTTAGAACTGCGTCACATCCTGCACGACGAAAAGCCATCATGGTTTCCATGACGATGGCCTTTTCATCGATCCAGCCTTGCTGAGCGGCGGCCTTGATCATCGCGTACTCACCACTGACATGGTAGGCATAGGTAGGTACGGCAAACGTATCGCGGGCACGCCGTACGATATCCAGATAAGGCAGACCGGGTTTGACCATGATCATGTCGGCGCCTTCCTGCAAGTCAGCCGCAATTTCATGCATGGCCTCGTTGCTGTTGGCCGGATCCATCTGATACGAGTTCTTGTTTGACTTGCCCAGTGCAGCCGATGCGCCGACGGCATCGCGAAACGGCCCGTAGAAAGACGATGCATATTTGGCGGCATAGCTCAGGATTCGGGTGTGTGTGAAATCCCCGGCTTCCAGAGCTTCGCGTATGGCACCGATTCGGCCATCCATCATGTCGGACGGTGCGACAACGTCGGCCCCGGCCTCGGCATGTGACAGAGCCTGGCGCACCAGCGCATCGACCGTCTCGTCATTCATGATGTAGCCTTCATCGTTCATCAGGCCATCGTGCCCATGCGGCGAGTAGGGGTCCAGTGCGATATCGGTAATGACGCCCAGCTCGGGCAACTCGGCCTTGAGCGCTCTGACAGCTTGTTGCAACAGTCCATCGGGATTCCAGGCACCGCTGCAATCGTCCGTCTTGGCACTGTCTTCCGTGACGGGAAACAGGGCAATCGCCGGTACCCCCAGAGTGTGGATGGCGGAGGCCGATTCCAGCAGCAGGTCGATACTGAGCCTGTCGACTCCAGGCATGGAAGGCACCGCCTGACGCTGCTTCTCACCGTCAACGATGAAATAGGGCTGGATCAGCATGTCCGCGGTGACATGATTTTCCTGCATCAGTCGTCGGCTGAAAGTGTCACGTCGCATACGACGCGGCCGATTGCCGGGAAACGGGGCCCTTATCCCGTACATTGCGTTATTACTCACTGTGTCGATTGTCCGGAAGTGTGTGTGGTCGTCAATTGCACTGAATTCATTGCCACAGACTCGTGAATTGTCGAGTCCTTGTGACAGATGTTCAGGCGGCGCGTTACCATTTACGGGAGAATGACTAACTTAGCCTGAATCAGTTCACTTGTCTTGTTTCTGTCTTGCCCGTCAGGCACAGACTTGTCGGCAGAATGGCATGCTTCACCTTCTTCGGTATCCGGCTGATCTCCATGAACCCCATAACGAAGGCACTCATTGCCTGTGCCGCGGTTTGTATCGCACTGTATCTCCTGGTAGCCGAGTTTCTGGGCACGACGGATAGGCTGAAAGGGTCCCTGGACGTCAAGTCACTGGCCCATACGCGAGAACAGGAGAGTCAGGCGAAGTCTGCGAAAAAACCGGAACTCGTTGCAGTAGCGCCTGTACCGACACAAGAGACACCGCAGCGCGATACGACAGAGGAGCGCATTGATGCCCACTCGGTCTTGCCCAGATCCGTGCCGACAGTGAAAGAGGGCGTCGAAGAGGGCAAGGACGCTGCGTATGAAACAGGGGATGAAGAGGCGGCGGAGGACGCGGCGGTTGTGGGGCTGGAGGAGGACAAGCCGAGCGCTGCGCAGACGCTGTTGAAGGAGACTCTGGGTATCGATGAACCCCCACCACCGGTACGCGCCGTGGATGTATCCTACAGCGCGCCCGAGAATTGTGAAACCAGTGGTGTTGCGCTGGCGCCGGTAGCGGTACAGTATCGCTTCGAATCACCGACCATTACCGGCGCAAGTCTGCGTGAGCTCGAACTGCTGATGACCGAGTACCGGCGCTGTGACGGTGGGCAATTCCAGTTTGCCCACAACCTCCTGGGCAAGGAGGATGCCACGCCACAGTTGATGCAGAGGCGACTCGATGAACTCAAGTATTTCTTCCTGCAACACAGAGTGTCCAAGACGGCACTGAGATTTCCTGACGATTCATGATTAACCGATATACAGTGATTGGCCAGCCGATCGCACACAGTCTGTCCCCTGTCGTGCATCAGCTGTTTGGTGAGCTGACACAACGCAGGATCCTCTACACTCGCACGGAAGCGAGTCCGGAAAACTTTGCACAGACCGTGCTGGACTGGCAGCAATCCGGGGCACGAGGCTGCAATGTCACGGCGCCGTTCAAGGAACTGGCGGTGGATGTGTGTGAACGGCTCAGCGCCAATGCCCAGCGTGCCGGTTCGGTCAACACCATTCACATGCATCGCGACGGCAAACGGGTCGGACACAACACTGATGGATTGGGACTGGTGGCAGACATCGTCGCCAATCAGCGTCGTCCGCTGGAGTCGAAACGCATCCTGTTGCTGGGTGCCGGTGGTGCGGCCCGTGGCGTCATGGCCCCATTGCTGGCAAAGAAGCCTGCCTTGCTGCACGTGGCCAACCGTACCGCCTCCAAGGCCGAGCATCTGGCATCGCTGTTCGACGATCTCGGACCGGTGAGTGGCGGTGGCTTCGAGCAGCTGGAGGGTGAAGCGGTGTTCGATGTCATCATCAATGCGACCACGGTCAGCATGAATGGCGGCATGCCACCGCTACCGGATTCCATTGCCTCACACCAGAGCCTGGCCTACGACATGACCTACGGTCGTCAGGACACGCCCTTCATGAGCTGGAGCAAATCCTGTGGCGCCACGGCCTGCAATGGACTGGGCATGCTGGTCGAGCAGGCCGCCGAGTCCTTCCTCATCTGGGAGGGGGTTCGCCCCAAGACCCGCATGGCCTTTCCGCGCCTGCGTGAACTGTTATCCTGAGAATCATGCGAAAAACACCACTTCGGCACGATCACATCATCAAGGTTGCTTCTGTCCGGCCGTGGACGCGTTCCAACAGTGTCGTGTGGCGCCTGACCACGGTGCTGGTGGCACTGGTGGCAACGCTGAGCCTGGTGGTGGCCTCGCACATGCCTGCCAGAGCCGATGGCGACAGTCCCCAGCCACCACTGCCGAGCGTCAGCTTGCTGATCGATGGCAAGTTCATGAAGGCCGAGGTAGCGGCCTCCAGTCAGCAACGCTATATGGGACTGAGCTTCCGCAAGTCGATGGATGAAAACGCGGGTATGTTGTTCGTGTACGAAAGGGAAAGGCCGTTGACCTTTACCATGCGCAACACTCTGATCCCCTTGTCCATCGCCTTCATCTCTGAAGACATGGTCATCAATGAAATTCATGACATGAACGTCGGCCCCAACCAGCTGTTCGATTCCAGAGCGCCGGCGAAGTTTGCACTGGAAGTGAATCAGGGCTGGTTCGAGCGCAACGGGGTTGAAGCGGGTGCGCAGATCGTCATGCGGTGACGTGATGCGGTAGCATGTCTATCTGATCATTTCTTGCAGGAAAACACATCGTGTCCATCGACAATCCGATTCTGACCTTCCACGGCGGCGAATGGCAAAAGGGAAGTGTGCCCGTCATGCGATCCGCTGACCATGCCACCTGGCTGGGTACGCTGGTATTCGACGGCGCACGGCAGTTCGAAGGCGTCGTGCCCGATCTGGAGGCCCACTGTGAGCGTGTCAACCAATCGGCCCTGAGTCTGGGCATGAATCCGACACTGACCACTGACGCCATTGTCGAACGGGTCCACGAGGGCCTGGCACAGTTTCACAAGGATGCGGCCATCTACATCCGCCCCATGTACTGGTCGACCGGGTATGGGGATGGATTCATCTCTGCCGACCCGGATTCCACCGACTTCTGTCTGTGTCTGCAGGAGATACCCATGCCGCCGGCGGCCAATGCCGCCAGACTGACCACCACCCGGTTCCGTCGACCATCGCTGGATGTGGCCACGGTCAACGCCAAGGCTGCCTGCCTGTATCCGAACAATGCCCGCATGATGCGCGAAGCGGTCAGCAAGGGATTCACCAACGCACTGGTGTGCGACACGCTGGGCAATGTGGCTGAGTCCGCTACCAGCAATGTGTTCATGGTGCGCGACGGTGAAGTCTTCACGCCGGTCCCCAATGGCACCTTCCTCGATGGCATCACGCGTCGCCGCATCATGGGTCTTCTGCGAGAAGCCGGTGTCAAGGTGCATGAGAGCGTATTGCGTATCGAGGATTTCCATGCAGCGGATGAAGTCTTCCTGACCGGCAATCTGGCCAAGGTCACACCGGTCATTGCCTTCGATGACACGCAATACGAGATCGGTCCTGTCACGCAACTGGCGCGTAGCGCCTACATGGATTGGGCTCGCTCATGAAGATGCTGCCGTTGGGTCGGACCGAGACACAGGTCAGTCAGATCTGCCTGGGCAGCATGACCTGGGGAACACAGAACACGTTCGCCGAGGCTGCCGAGCAGATCGATTGCGCACTGGATCATGGTGTCAATTTCATCGATACCGCCGAGATGTATCCCACCACGCCGTTGACGGCCGAGACGCTGGGTGATACCGAAACCATCATCGGGCAGTGGGTGGCGCAATCGGGCAAGCGTGATCAGATGGTGCTGGCCACCAAGGTGACGGGCAAGGGCAAGGAGTGGATGTACGGCGGCAAGGACATCACCCCCGAGAAGATCCGGGTGTCTGTCGAGCGCAGCCTGAAGCGACTGCAGACCGATCGCATCGATCTCTATCAGTTGCACTGGCCGAATCGTGGCAGCTATGCCTTTCGTCAGAACTGGACCTACGACCCGACGGCCCAGCAGAGCGATGAAGTGCTGGAGAACATGCATGAGGTGCTGCGCGAACTGGATGCGCAGGTCAAGGCCGGTCGTATTCTGCATGTCGGTCTGTCGAATGAAAGTGCCTGGGGTACCGCGCAGTACCTGCGCATTGCCGAGAGTGAGAATCTGCCACGCGTGGTCAGCATCCAGAATGAATACAATCTGATGAATCGCCTGTTCGATCTGGACATGGCGGAACTGTCGCATCACGAAAACGTCGGACTGCTGACCTATTCACCCCTGGCAGCCGGCATGCTGAGCGGCAAATACAGTGACGGTGATGTACCTGAAGGTTCTCGTCGCAGCATGAATGATGCGCTGGGCGGTCGTTACAACGAGCGCAGTGCAGTGGTCTGCAACCGCTATGTGGCGCTGGCACGTGAGCATGGTCTTGACCCCTCGCAGATGGCACTGGCCTTCTGCATGGCACGACCGTTCATGACATCCACCATCATTGGCGCAACCACCATGGAGCAGCTTCGCAACAACCTTGCGGCAGCCTCACTCGAGCTCAGCGATGAGCTCAGGGCGGGTATCCATGCCATTTATCTTGATCACCCGGTACCCATGTAAGTCCCATGAACAAAACTGAAAGCAATCCTGTCATCGATCTGTTGCATGCCCATCGTTCGATTCGCAAGTTCGAGGATCGTGTCGTCGAGGACGATGTGGTACGCGAGATCGTGGCCTGTGGCCAGGCGGCGGCAACGTCCAGCAATGTGCAGGCGGTCAGCGTCATTCAGGTGAAATCACCTGAAAAACGCCAGCGTCTGGCTGAACTGGCCGGTGGCCAGGCCTATGTCGCCAGTGCCGGGGCATTTCTCGTGTATTGCGCCGATCTGCATCGGCCGGCTGCGGCCTGTGCCTCCCAGGGCGGTGAGTTCGAACCGGGCATGACCGAGCATTTCATGATTGCCACCATCGATGTTGCCTTGTCGGCGCAGACTGCGGTGATTGCTGCCGAGTCTCTGGGCCTGGGTATCTGCTACATCGGAGGCCTGCGCAACAACCCGGCCGAGGTTGCCAAGCTGCTGGGTCTGCCCGAGCAGGTGTATCCGGTATTCGGACTGTGCCTGGGCTATCCGGCGCAGGATCCGGAGGTCAAGCCGCGCCTGGCGGTGGATGCGGTGCTGATGCAGGAAGTCTACGATACCGAATCGCAGTCCGCACACGTGGCAGCCTACGATGAGGCCCTGTCGCAGTACTACCAGTCGCGCACCGGTGGCAACAAGGACAGCAACTGGAGCCGGGAAATGAAGGCGCTGGTCGGCAAGGAATCACGGCCGCATATGCGCAGCTTTCTGGCGGATCGTGGATTCACGATGCGCTGAGGCGTTTCTGCCAGTCGCTGCGATGCGCGCTAAGCGTGTCGCAGCGACTGTCCCTGCTCATCAAAGCCATGCAGATGTGGCAGATCGAGATGCAGTCCCAGTGGGACACCCGGTTTCAGGCTTGTATTACCCTTGCTGCGGCAGAGCAGGCGACCGGCACCGGGTACCTGGGCATAGATGAAGGAATCTGCCCCCAGCCGTTCAACCACCTCGACCCTACCCTGTAGATGTCCTTCGCCAGCGTCGACTGGTGTCAGGTGTTCAGGCCGAATACCCAGCTGACTGGCCTCGGACAGAAACGCCTGCTCGCCCAGTGGTTGCGCCAGCACCTTGATATCCATCAGGTTCATGGTGGGTGAACCGATGAAGCGTGCCACGAACAGATTGGCCGGAGACTCGTAGAGTTCCATGGGCGTGCCGACCTGCTGCACGACGCCGCCGTCGAGCACGACAATGCGGTCGGCCAGTGTCAGTGCTTCGACCTGATCATGGGTGACATATACCATGGTGGTCCCCAGTTGCTGATGCAGCCGCGCGATTTCCAGACGCATTTCCACACGCAGTGCCGCATCCAGGTTCGACAGCGGCTCATCGAACAGGAAGGCACTCGGATCTCGCACGATGGCACGCCCCATGGCAACACGCTGACGCTGCCCACCAGAGAGTGCACGAGGCAGTCGCTGCAAAAGACGGTTCAGACCCAGTACCTCGGCCGCCTGTTCGATCTTGCTGCGCTTCTCCTCTTCGGGCCTGCCTTGTATTTCCATGCTGAAACCCATATTGCGAGCCACATCCATATGCGGGTAGAGCGCATAGGACTGGAACACCATGGCGATGTCACGGTCACGTGGCGGCAGCTCGTTCATGCGTTTGCCGTCCATGCGGATCTCACCGGCCGAGATGCTCTCCAGTCCGGCAATCATGCGCAGCAGGGTGGACTTGCCACAACCGGATGGGCCCACCAGCACAATGAAATCACCTTCTTCAAATGACAGGTTGACGTCGTTGATGACGGTTTCTGCACCGAAGCGCTTGTACAGGCTGTCTATATCGATACGGGCCATGAGCAGTTCTCAACCTTTGACGGCACCAGCGGTCAGACCCTGAACCAGGTAGCGCTGGATGAAGACGAAAAACAGGCAGCTGGGGACCAGAGCCAGTACGCCGGCGGCCATCATCTGCCCCCAGTCGACGGAAAACTTGGATACGAAGGTCAGCAGCCCGACCGGGAAGGTCATGCTGTCGTTGGAGTTGATCAGCATGAGAGCAAACAGCAATTCACTCCAGGCGGCCGTGAAGATGAAGCCGAGCGTGGCGGCAAGGCCCGGCAGCGTCAGTGGCAGAATGACTTTTCTGAAGGCCTGCAGGCGGGTGCAGCCATCCATCATGGCCGCCTCGTCCAGATCCCGGGGGATGCCATCGAAGAAGGACTGCATCAGGAAGGTGGCGAACGGGATATTGAAGGCGGTATAGACCACGATCAGACTGGTCAGGGTATTGAGCAGGCCCAGTGAGGCCACGATCTTGTAGATCGGGGCAATGATCATCAGCAGGGGGAACATCTGCGTGATCAGCAGCAGCACGACCACCAGTGATTTTCCCTTGAAGCGAAATCGGGAAAAGGCATAGCCAGCGGCGGCAGCGATGACCGTGGTGAGTGCTGCGCTGACCAGAGAGACAGTGACACTGTTGCGAAAGTAGGCCAGGAAATCCGAGGCGAAGATCACCGAGCGGAAGTTGTCCAGCGTGACACTGCTCGGCCACAGGGCCGTGCCCTGGGTGTAGATGAGCTTTTCCGGTGTGATGGCGATCTTCAACAGCCAGTACAGCGGAAACAGGGCAAAGAGCACATAGGCGGCTACCGCCAGATAGCGACTGCCTGCAAGCAAGGTTTTCATGAATCCACCATCTTCAGGCTCTTGCGCAGGCGCAGCAACAAGGCGGCATAGGCCAATAACAGCAGCAACAGGACAACGGCGATGGCCGAGGCATAACCGAAGTCGAGTTTGCGAAAGGCGGTCGTGAAGATATAGGTCGAGAGTATCTGCGTGGAGTTGGCCGGGCCACCGCCTGTCATGACGAAGATCAGGTCGGCAAAGTTGGCCACCCAGATCGCTCTGAGCATGACCGTGATCAGGATCATCGGTGCCAGAAAAGGCAGGGTGATCTTGACGAAACACTGCCAGGCGGAAGCGCCGTCTATGGCAGCAGCTTCATACAGGTCATTGGGGATGGACTGCAGGGCGGCCAGCAGAGTGATGGCAAAGAAGGGAATGCCGAACCACACATTGGCGATGATCGGTCCCCAGAGTGCGGTGTCGGGGTCTGAGAGTATGTTGTACGGCTCACTCAGGATGCCCACGGCTGCCAGCCAGTGGGGGATGGGGCCGATGACCGGATTGAACAGCCAGGACCAGGTCAGTGCGGAGAGGAACGTGGGTACTGCCCAGGGCAGGAATACCAGGGCCTGCACCAGCTTGCGCCCGTGAAAACCACGGTTGAGCAACAGGGCCAGACCCAGGCCGAGCAGGAACTGCAGTACCACCGATGCCAGGGTCCAGTGGAAGGTGTTCTTCAGCGACTTCCAGAACTTGGCATCGTCCATCAGGGTGCTGAAGTTCTGCAACCCTATCCAGCCAGAGTCGAAGGGGTTCATCAGCGAGATCGCCTGAAAGGCGTAGGAGATGCCGATGACCAGTGGCAGCAGCATCACCAGAGCAATCAGAATCAGACTCGGGGACAGATACAGCCACGGCTCAGCGGCTACCGCCAGTCGCGCACGCCAGGGCGTGGCGACTGGTGGCATTTTTCGAGCGCTTGCGAAGCTGGCTATTGCTCTGCCTTCCACTTCGTGTATTCATCGGTCAGGAAGTCAGCCCATTCGCTGGCAATATCCTCGGCGCTGCGTTGACCCAGCAAGGCCTCCTGGCTGGATTCCAGGGCAATGGAGTCGGCAAAGAAGCCGAATTTTTCCAGATAGGTCGGCATGATGGTCGGTTCGTACTGGGGCTCGTTGAGCTCGGTGAACCAGCCCTTGAACTGATCTGTCTGGAAGTAGGGGTCCTGGTCGGCACCTTCGTGAATCGGGATGACACCCACACGCTTGGCCCAGGTCTTGTTGCTCTCGGGAGAGGACAGGTGAGCCACCAGATCCCACGACTCGCTGGCGTGTTCGGTGCTCTTGAAGACCGACCAGCCGGCATAGCCGATGGTTGGAAAGGCCTTGCCAGCCGGGCCGACGGGCATTGGTGCGACAGCAAAGTCGTCGGAATCCATACGTTCGGCCACGGCAATCAGTGCATCCGGGTCCTGGTCCAGAAAGGCACAGGTTCCCGAGTAGAAGCCTGCCACGATCTCGTTGAAGCCCCAGCTGACCGAATCCTTGGGTGCATAGCCTTTCTGATACATGTCGATCAGAAACTGAATGCCTTCGATGGAGCCAGGCTCATCAAGACGACTCTTGCCATCGTCGGTGAAGAACTCGTTGGTGCCGTTCATGGTGGCGGCGAACATGATCCAGCCATTGAGGCCACCGGGCCCACCGCGCAGACAGTAGCCGCTCTTGCCATCCAGCTCGGAGACCTTGGCGGAGGCCTCCATGAATTCGGCCATGGTGGCCGGCGGTGCATCGATACCGGCTTCGGCCAGCAGCTTGCGGTTATAGAACATGGCTCGCAGATAGAAGCCGTAGGGCACCGTGTACATGGTGCCGCCCGCGTAGCGACCCATATCCAGCGATTTCTGTGTCAGGGTATCGCCGTGCTCCCAGTCCTTGATGTTGTCTTCCAGTGACATGAGCATGTCATTGCCCGCGTACAGGGCCAGCCAGCGATCCGGCATTTCCACCACATCGGGTACATCACCACCGGCAACCATGGTGGCAAACTTCTCGAACGCCTGACCCCAGGGCAGGGAGACGATTTCCACTTCCACACCCGGGTTGGCCGTTTCATAGTCATCGACCATGGCCTGCAGGGTCTGGGTACGTTCAGGACTGGTAATCACTTCCACCAGTTTCAATTTCGTTTCGGCGTAGGCCGAACCGGTCCCCAGCACCATTGCCAGAGATACACCGACCAGCTGTCTCATCATCATGCCTGACTCCTCGCAGTTGTGTTTCAGTTGTCGTGCGGGTACTGCTGTGTTCAGCGGCGCGCCTGTGTAATGGCGTGGCTGAGGTCCTTCCATAAATCGTCGGCGCCTTCCAGTCCGATACTGATGCGAACCAGGTTGGCCGGCACCTTGAAGCGTTGCATGGAGTTCTCGGCGCCGGCCTGCGCCAGGCCGACGCGGGCGGGCAGGGCGAGGCTTTCAAAGCCGCCCCAGCTGACGCCGAGCTTGAAGATACTCAGCGCATTGCACAGACGCCGGATATCCACCGATTCATCGAACTGTACCGAGAACAGACCGGAACGGCCCAGGATGCCCTTGTCGGGTGACACACTTGCTGTATTGATCTTCTCGACGCCTTCGAAGCTTGCCAGTCGATCGAGAATCCTGTTGGTGCTGTCCTGATGCCTGTGCATGCGCGGTACCAGGGTGCGCAGCCCGCGCATCAGCAGGAAGGCTTCGAACGGGGCGAGTTTTGCACCCAGCAGCGGTAGTGTCAGATCGCGTATTTCATGGATGATCTGCTCGCTGGACACCACGACTCCGGCCACGGTGTCCGAGTGTCCGGAGATGTATTTCGAGGCTGAATGCAGGGTCACATCGATGCCATGCTCCAGCGGGCGCTGGAATACCGGTGTGGCCCAGGAGTTGTCGATGACCGTGCGAGTGCCATGGCGTTTTGCATGCGCTGCCACCGTGCCCAGGTTCAGGGTGTGGAACATGAGGCTGTTCGGGCTTTCCAGGTAGGCGACCTTGACGCCATCCAGCAGCTGAGGATCGTTCTCGAAAGCGCTGAGCGGGTGATAGCTGATGTCCACTCCAAAGGGGCGCATCAGTCTTTCGAACAGGCGGTAGGAATCCGGATAGACATGCTCGACACAGGCAATGCGATCACCGGGTTTGACC
This sequence comes from uncultured Granulosicoccus sp., assembly GCA_947499955.1. Taxonomy (GTDB): domain Bacteria; phylum Pseudomonadota; class Gammaproteobacteria; order Granulosicoccales; family Granulosicoccaceae; genus Granulosicoccus. Next base: position 807,599 of record CANMQI010000001.1, on the reverse strand, counting down.
AGCGCCAGCATGGTGGCCGAGATGGCGCCCATACCCGAGGCAAAGGCCACAGCGGTGTCACCGCCTTCTGCCTGGGCCATGGCCGACTCGAACGCCGAGACAGTCGGATTCTGCACGCGGGTATACAGAGCCGTGTCGGTACGGCCAGCCATGCGATCCTCGAAGGCTTCATAGCTGTCGAAGGCAAACAGCGATGACTGCACGATCGGAGGCGTGATACTGCCGCCACTGTCACCACCATAGGCTTCGCTGAGCAGTGTCGCCAGTGCGTCGGCACTGTCTGCTGGCGATGTGTATTCAGAGTTCATCGATCTGTTTCCTGACAGCGTCGTCGACAATTTTCGAGATATCCAGCATGTACTGCACGGCTCGTGCGGTATCGGCCGCAGCGATGGCATCGGCCAGCTGCTTGTGCACGGGGATGGACTCCGCGCCCAACAGGGGCAGGCCGAAGGGTTCCTTGTAGATATCGTGGAAAACCGCATGGATTTTCGCACTCAGCTGCCCGAACAACGGATTGCCACAGGCGTCATGTATGGCTGAATGAAATTGCGAATCCACCTTGCGCCAGTCTTCCCCCCGGTGATAGACATCCAGCAGGGTGTCGGCTCGCCGTTGTATTTCGTCGCAGTGCTGTTGACTGCCGTGCGCGCAGGCGAGGCGGATGGCCTCCACTTCCAGCGGCCGGCGCACACCGTTGGTTCGCAGCAGGCTTTCGGCTTCGAGCTTCAGGGTGATGGGGACATTGACCGAGTTGGAAGTGACTTCGGCGGCCAGGATCGTACCGGCGCCCTTGTTGCGCGTCACGATGCCCATGCTCTGCCAGGCCTTGAGCGCTTCGCGGATGGTAGAGCGACCCACGCCGAGACGACTGGCCAGAGTCTGCTCCGGTGGCAGGCGATCACCGACAGTGAGTTGCGCCTGTTCGATCATGACGATCAGGGCGTTGATGACCGATTTGTCCAGCGTCGGGTGGTTCAGAGGGCGCAGCAGCTCCACCGGTGAATTGGCCGACCTGGCGTTCTCACCTTGCGGCGCTGCGGTAGCGCCTTGCTGTCTGTCCGATGATTTGCCTGTCACATCCTGCATCCGTCATCCACTGATGGCACAGTAATATCAGATTGTCTGACAATGTTCAAATGTTCATGCAATTCAGTTCATGCGTGGTAAGGTCTCGCGCTTCCGGATTCTCAGAAGGTAGATGTCGCCATGTCATGGCTCCCCATTGGACTCTCGATCCTGCTGGGCATGCTGTTCTCACAGCAGCCCGTCATCAACACGGCGGTGTCCCGGATAGTGGGCTCTCCGGTGGCGGCAGCGGCCTACTCGGTGTTTGTCACGCTGGTGTGCCTGCTGATTCTGGTGCCGTTTTCCGGTGGATCATTGCGACCGGGTCTGTTGGCGACACTACCGTGGTGGTCGGTGCTGGGCGGGATGATCGGTGTCGGGATAGTCGCGGGCGCAGCGGCGCTGGCGCCGATCACGGGCGCCGCACTGTTCTTCGTCTGCCTGGTGGCGGGGCAGCTGATGGGCGCAGCCCTGGCGGATCACATCGGCGCATTCGGTATGCCGGTACGCAGCCTGTCCTGGACCCGAATGGCAGGACTGGGACTGGTCTTTCTCGGCGCCTTGCTGGTGCATCGAGGCTGAGTGCGCAGGGTTTTCCTGCGCAGGCAGGAGTTGAACGGTTCATGAGCGCAGGCACTGATGAGCCGCTCGGACGAGAGGGGATGGGTGGTCAGCCGGTCTTTTTCAATGTCGTGACAGTGGCATCCGCAACACGGGTGTTGTCGCGTTGTTTGGCGCTTATCCAGCGCTGCATTGCCACGGGCATCTCCGGTGATTGTGGGTCGAGCTCCAGATAGTCCAGTAATTCAGCGACGCTCACCTTGCCGCCACCACGCACCAGAAAACGCGCATCGATGAACGCCTGCGCCACCAGGGTGTCACCGTGCATGAAATTCTGCTCGATATAGATGGAGCGATCGTCCCAACCGGCAATGCGCGTATGAATGATGAAGCGCTGCCCGAGGGTCAGTGATTTGCGAAAGCGGATGGTCGCCTCGGCCGCCACCGGATACCAGCGACGTTGACGCATTCGCTGGAAGGTGCCACTGCGCAGCATCAGATCGGTGCGCCCCAAGTCGGCATAGGTCAGATACACGCCATTGTTGACGTGCATGAAGATGTCGAGATCGTTCGGCAATACACGCAGTGGCGTCTCTGAGGTGTCCATGACGCCCAGTCTCGGACGACGCGACTGAGTCAGTATCAGCCAGAACAGTCGAAGAAACAGTTTCATGAGACCAGCCAGTTGCGGATGGGCAGAAAACGGCTGGTCAGTTCGGCTTCAGGACTATCCGGCTCTGGCTGGTAGTTGTAATGCCAGCTGACGTGCGGTGGCAGCGACATCAGAATGGACTCGGTACGTCCACCGGACTGCAGACCGAACAGCGTGCCTCGATCGTACACAAGGTTGAATTCGACATAGCGCCCACGACGGTAGAGCTGGAAGTCTCGCTCGCGCTGTGTGTAGTGAAGCGCACGACGGCTTTGTGCAATGGGGGCATAGGCCGGAAGGAAATGATTGCCGACCGATTGCATCAGGCCGAAGGCATGCTCGAAGCTGTCACCCGTGAAATCATCGAAGAACAGACCACCGATGCCACGGGCCTCGTCTCGGTGCTTGAGGTAGAAGTAGTCATCACACCAGGTCTTGAAGCGTTCGTGCAGGTCGTCACCGAAGGGGGCGACAGCCTCGCGTGCTGTCTGGTGCCAGTGCACACAATCTTCCTCGAAGCCATAGTACGGCGTCAGATCGAAACCACCACCGAACCACCAGACCGGGGCTTCACCTTCCTTGTTGGCGCGGAAAAAGCGGATGTTGGCATGCGTGGTGGGCACATAGGGATTGTGCGGATGCAGCACCAGAGAGACGCCCATGGCCTCCCAGTCACGACCAGCCAGCTCCGGGCGGTGTGCCGAGGCGGAAGGCGGCAGGGTGGTGCCACTGACACGAGAGAAGGCCACACCGGCTTTCTCGAACAGCTCGCCATCGGTCATGATGCGTGTCAGCCCACCACCGCCTTCAGGCCGTGTCCAGGCATCGTTGAGAAAGGTCGCTCCTCCATCGAGTTCTTCCAGCTGCAGGCACAGCGTGTCATGGAAGTTCGTCAGATAGTGGTAGACAGCGTCGCTGTCGACTGCGTCATTGCTGGTGTTTGACATGATGGGTCGGGGCCGTGATGAAAAATCGAGGGTCTGTTTACTGGGGTGAATTCTACCTCAGGCAGAAAAGAGTCGCTTCGCGCTGCGCAATCGATGGACATGGACATGTCTGCCCGTTGGACGTAGAGTATTCCCGCTTCCCCTCACAGAACGATTTCGGAGAATCTCTTGACAGGTACACGCGTTGCACTGATTGGACTAGGCATGGCGTCAAAGCCGCATCTGGAAGCACTTCAACAGCTGGCAGGCAAGGTGGAGCTCGCCGGGGTCTTCAATCGCAGCAAGCCGCGAGCGCTGGAGGTGGCAGAAACATATGGTGTGCCGGTATTCGATTCCGTCGAGGAGATTGCCGCCGATGAGTCGATTGCCGCGGTCATTCTGGTAACACCGCCTGATCAGCGTGAGGCTCTGGTCAGGATGTTTGCAGCAGCAGGCAAGCATATCCTGACCGAGAAACCCATCGAACGCAGCAGTGAACAGGCGAGTGCTCTGGTAGAGATCTGCGAGGCGGCCGGTGTGAAGTTCGGTGTGGTCTTCCAGAACCGTTTTCGTGTGAGTGCGCAACGCTTGACGAGCATCATGCGCGAGGGGCTGCTGGGCGATATTGCCAGCGTCCGGGTACAAGTGCCCTGGTGGCGCGAGCAGTCCTATTACGATGTTCCCGGGCGTGGCAGTTATGCGCGAGATGGTGGCGGAGTCCTGATCAGCCAGGCGATTCACGTCATGGACCTGATGCTGAGTCTGACCGGACCGGCGGAGTCCGTTCAGGCGATGTGCACCACGACCCCACTGCATACGCTGGAAGCCGAAGACTTTGCAGCCGGTTGCCTGCGCTTCGTATCAGGGGCTGTCGGGTCCATCGTGGCAACCACAGCGGCCTATCCGGGTGGGGCAGAGACACTCAGTATCGATGGCACGAAAGGCAGTGCCACCCTCGAGGCGGGCCGGCTGATGGTGCATTACCGGGATGGCAGCAGTGAAGAGCTGGGTGAGACGACAGGTACCGGGGGAGGGGCCGACCCCATGGCGTTCCCCTGCGACTGGCACCGAGACCTCATCGAGGACTTTGTCGACAGCATTCATTCGGACTCGCAGCCGCGGATCAGCGGCCGAGAGGGTTTGCGAGTGCATCAGCTGATCGATGCATTGGTCGCCTCATCGCGTCAGGGGAAGCTGGTGGAAGTCGCAGCCGAGAGTGCTGGTTGAGACAGCGATTTGCTGCCGGCCATGCGCGCAAGCCCGGTGCAGGGCTGCATGCCTGGCGCCGACAGTTGCGCCAGGTTTGCAGTAATACGATGGTGCTGTTCGTTACGGGTGGTGGCGGGAGGCGCGGGCAACGGCACCGCTCCTCCCGGCCGCCAGGTCAGTCCCTGACCGGGGTGCTGTTCAGCACTCCCGAGCGCGGCTGATCATTTCCTGCAGTACGTCGTCCGGATCGCGCTTCCACCAGTTCTCGGCCGAGAAGATCTCGACTTCATTCAGTCCGTTGAAGCCCTGATGCTCCACCATGGCACGATAGTGTCGGATATCGATGACACCATCGCCCATCATGCCTCGGTCTGTCAGCATGTCGCTGGTTGGCGATAACCAGTCGCAGATGTGAAAGGCGAGGAGCCGCTCCTTGCCGGCGCGCTGTATCTGCGCCCGGATGTCCGGATCCCACCAGATGTGATAGACATCCAGAGCCACGCCGATACCCTCGCCCAGCTGGTCGCAGATATCCAGCGCCTGGCCTGTGGTATTCACACAGGCACGGTCCGCGGCATACATGGGGTGCAGGGGTTCGATGGCGATGGGCATGTCCACCGTGCGGGCGTAGTCCAGTGTTTTCGCAAGGCCTTCGGTCACGATGTTGCGGGCGCCTACCAGGTCGCGGGAGCCAGGGGGCAGGCCACCGACCACCATGACCAGGCAAGCTGCACCGATGGCAACGGCCTCATCGACCGCCGCCTTGTTGTCATCGATGACCGTTTGCGTCAGTGCGCCTTCGGCCGTGTACCAGCCACCTCGGCACAGCCCCGAGACTGCCAGGCCTGATTCACGAATCATGCGGGCACCTTCCTTGACACCGGCTTCATGCAGCTTGTCACGCCACGGAGCGATACCCCCGATACCGTGCCTCAGGCAGCCTTCCACGGCCTGCTGCAGATTCCATTGCTTGCTGACGGTAGCCGTATTCAGCGAGAGTCTCTCTGGGGTGATCATGCCAGGATCTCCACGCCGCGAGCGGCAAATACCGCACTGGCCCGCCGGGCGACATCGTCAGGGTCCGTGAACAGCTGTGCATCGTTGGCCAGGCGTATCAGTTCGGCCAGGTGCAGGGTTGAGCGTGTACTCTCCTGACCGCCCACCATGGTGAAATGATCCTGATGAGCGTTGAGGTAGGCCATGAAGACAACGCCAGTCTTGTAGTAACGAGTAGGCGCCTTGAAGATGTGACGTGACAGAGGCACCGTCGGGTCGAAGGCCTGACGGTAAGCTGCATTGTCGCCGGCGCCCAACGCCGACAATGCCCGGGCAGCCGCCCCCGCGATGGGGTCGAATATGCCCAGCAAGGCGTGGGAATAGCCATCCTCATCACCCTGGATGAGGTCCGGGTAGTTGAAGTCGTCACCGGTGTACATCTTCACACCCTCCGGCAGACGATTGCGCATGTGGATTTCCTTGTCTGCCGAGAGCAGGGAGATCTTGATGCCGTCGATGTTGGCAGCGTTGTCCTTGAGGATCTCCAGGCAGGTCGCCATGGCCGTCATGTGATCGTCCGAACCCCAGTAACCCTTCAGTGCCGGGTCGAACATCTCACCCAGCCAGTGCAGTATGGCCGGTTGCCTGAGCCCACCCAGAACGCGGGCGTAGACCTTGGCGTAATCGTCCGGTCCGGTGGCAACGGCCGTCAGTGCCCGTGAGGCCATCAGAATAACCCGACTGCCTGTGGCCTCGATGGCCTCGCACTGCATCTCATAGGCAGCGATGACATCATCGATGGTCAGATCAGGCGTTATGTCGAGATGATCGGTGCCCGCACCGCTGGCGATCAGATGACCCCCGGACTTTGCCATCTCCATGCTGCGCTGAACCAGTTCCAGCGAGGTGTCCCAGCTGAGTCCCATGCCGCGTTGTGCCGTGTCCATCGCCTCGGCCACACCCAGACCGATGCTCCACAGATATTCACGATAGGCCAGTGTGCGGTCCCAGTCGACAGCGGTATCGATCCACGGATCGTTATCAGCCAGCGGGTCGCACACGACATGTGCGGCTGCGTAGCCGATACGATTCCACTGGCCGTCAGCGGCTGCCGGCCTGGGGCCGGCGAGCAGTGTGACCGGCTCCAGTGTGCCGCCACTGACGGGAAGCTTGATGGTGACAGACATGGCTTATACCTCGAGTGATGGTACGTCTATCCAGCGGCGCTCTTTCCAGCTCTGGTGGCCCAGTTCTGCGAGTTGTACGCCTTTGGCGCCTTCCATCAGTGTGTAGTTCCAGGGGCCGTCCTCGGCAATATGTCTGAGAAACTGCTCCCACTGCACCTTGAAGCCGTTGTCGAAATCATGGTTGTCCGGTACTTCCTCCCAGTCTTCGAAGAAGTTCATGGTCTGAGGCTGATCCGGATTCCAGACGGGTTTGGGGGTGTTGACACGGTGCTGGCTGACACAGCTGTGCAGACCGGCGACCGCCGAGCCGTGGGTGCCATCGACATGGAAGGTCACGAGATCATCTCGTCGTACCCGGGTGCACCAGCTGGAATTGATGTTGGCGATGATGCCGCCTTCCAGTTCGAAGGTGGCATAGGCCGCATCATCGGCATCGGCCTTGTAGTGTTCACCGTTCTCGTCCCAGCGATCGGGGATATGCACGGCGCCGGTGCAGGAAACCGACTTGACCGGGGCGAAGACATTGTCCAGAACATAACGCCAGTGGCACAGCATGTCGGAAATGATGCCGCCACCATCTGCCGCACGGTAGTTCCAGCTGGGGCGTTGTGCCGGCATCCAGTCGCCTTCGAATACCCAGTAGCCGAATTCGCCACGAACCGACAGGATCTTGCCGAAAAAGCCGCTGTCACGCAATCGCTTCAGCTTCAGCAGGCCGGGCAGGTCCAGCTTGTCATGTACGATGCCGTTCTTCACGCCCCTGGATTTGGCGTAGTTGGCAATGTCCAGTGCCTGCTCCAGCTTCTCGGAAATGGGCTTTTCGCAATAGATGTGCTTGCCGGCATCGATGGCCTGGCGCAGCAGCTCGGGTCGCAACTGGGTGGATGCTGCGTCGAAGAACAGGGTGTCGTCGGGGTTGGCCAGAGCGGCTGCCATGTCAGTGGTGTAGCGCTCGATGCCGTGTGCCTTGGCAAGCTCGGCAATCTTTGCTTCATTGCGACCAACGATGATGGGGTCCGGCATCAGGCGTGTGCCATTGCCGAGCAATACACCTCCCTGATCGCGAATTGCCAGTACCGAGCGAATGAGATGCTGGTTCATGCCCATGCGGCCGGTGACCCCGTGCATGATGATACCGATGCGTTGCTGCGTCATAGTATGGTTCTCTGAGGTTTTCTGAATGGATCAGGGTTGTAGAAAGCGGATGACCATCTCTTCGGCGTCCTGTCGGCGCTGGTCCAGCCAGGCGTCATCGTCAACCGGTTTGTTGAACACCACGCGTAGCGTGTGCGCATTGGATATCGGGAAGTAGCACAGTGAGGCGATGGTGATATACAGGTCCACGGGGTCGATACCCTGGCGGAAGATGCCTTCGTCCTGGCCGCGTTTGAGGATGATTTCCAGTTCCTGCACCAGGCGTGACTGGATCTCGCTGACATCATGAATCTTTCTGATAGTAGCGCCGCGGTGCAGATTCTCGGTATTGAGCATGGAGATGAACCAGGGCTTGGACCTGAAGTGATTCAGGGTGAAGCTCACCAGGGCGCGGATAGCCTCTTCCGGAGTCTTGTGCTCCAGGTCCAGTTCCTGCTCACCTGCCCGTATCTGAATATAGGCTTCACGCAAGGCTGCGGCATACAGATCGTCCTTGTCGCCGTAATAGCTGTAGATCATGGGTTTCGAGACACCGGCGGCGGCGGCTATGGTGTCGATGCGTGCACCGGAAAACCCTTTCTCCGAGAACTCGACCAGCGCGGCATCCAGGATCATTCGACGCGAGAGTTCGGCATCACGTCGGCCTGTGTTGGTCTTGTTTTTCATTTTCAGGGCTCATCCTGCGCGACTGTCTCTCGCCTGCCGGGCAGCAGGCGAGCAAGGGTGCGGCGAACCGCGGGAATGCCGAGCAGAATCGAGACACCGATGATCAGTGCAAAGGTGGCCGAGATGGGGCGCGTGAAGAACGGCGACAGGTCACCGTTGCTGAGCGTCAGTCCACGTCGCAGGCTCTTGTCCAGCAGCGTACCCAGAATGATGCCCAGCACGAGAGGCGCCATGGGGTAGTTCATGCGACGCAGAACAAAACCTGCCAGACCGAAGAACAGCATGACCCAGATATCGAATACGCGCTGGGTCAGGGCATAGGGGCCGATGACGCAGAGTGTGAAGACAATCGGCATCAGCAGTTCACGAGGCACCTTGAGTATCTTGATGAATACGCGAGTCAGGGACAGTCCGAATACAGCGATGGCCACCGTGGCCAGCACCAGCATGGCTGCGATGTTGTAGATGAAGTCCGGCTGTTCGATCATGATCATGGGACCCGGGCGGATGCCATGAATGAACAGTGCGGCAATCAGGACGGCTGCGGGCGCCGAGCCCGGTACGGCCAGCGTCAGGGCCGGTATCAAGGCGCCCGGGACGACCGCACTGTTGCCGGTTTCAGCGGCGGTCAGCCCTTCGGTAGAGCCCTTGCCATACAGCTCCGGCTCCTTGCTGAGCTTGCGGGCGGCCGCATAGGAGGACCAGGCACCGATATCTTCACCAACTCCCGGAATGATGCCGACGATGGTGCCGATGATGCCGGAGCGTATGATCGTGAACTTGTAACGCCACAGGTCGATCAATCTGGGCAGGGCGCTGGTGGACTCCGAACTCGAGTCCAGCATCTCGCCCTTGGGACGCCACATGACCGTGAGCACCTCGGCAAAGCCGAAGGCACCGACCATGGCAGGGATCAAGGCAATTCCTCCGTTCAGATCACTGAGACCCAGGTTGAAGCGAACATGGGCATGGATACCTTCACTGCCGATCATGGCCACCATGAGCCCCAGCAATCCGGCGATGTAGCCCTTGAGGACCGAACCGCCACCGGTAAGTTGGCCGGAGATGACGATACCGAACAGGGCCAGCCAGAAGAATTCGAAAGAGCCGAAGTCCAGGGCGATTTCAGCCAGAGGCGGTGCCAGCATGACCAGCAGTACGATGCCAACCAGAGTGCCCAGCGCCGACCCTGCCGTTGCCAGCGCCATGGCGTTGGCTGCCTGACCTTTCTGCGCCAGGGGGTAGCCGTCAAGTGATGTCGCGGCACTGGCGGGTGTGCCTGGGATGTTGAGCAGAATGGCGCTGCGTGAGCCGCCGTAGATAGCGCCGACATACATGCAAATCAATACAAGGATGGCGGCGTCGCGATCCAGGGTGTAGGTGAGGGTGGTCAACAGGGCCACACCCATGGTGGCGGTCAGTCCGGGCAGGCTGCCGACAAAGATGCCCAGCAGGGTTGCCCACGCCACATGAAACAGGGACATGGGAGTCATGAGGCCGAGCAGTGCGTCGGCCAGTGATTGCAGCGCCTGCATCAGGGTAACCTCACCAGAAAACCGTACTGGAAGAGCAGGGAGATGGCGCCGGAGAACACGGCAGCAAACAGAGCCATCAAGGCTACGAGTATCAGTGTCGAGCGAGAATTCCGTTCGCCGTCTGTCCAGCTGAAGTACAGGGAAAAGACGAAGATGAAAATGCCGGTGGCCAGTGCAAACGGCATCTTTCCCAACAGACCGGCGGCGTAGCCGATGCACAGGATGATACTGACAAACAGGTTCTTGAAAGAGCCGCGCTCGGCAGGGGCGCTCTGATCGGTTCCGGATCCGGCAGAGACGATCAACAGCGTCGAGCAGATGATCATGGCCACGCCCAGGCCCATGGGTACCAGACCCGGAATGCTGGCTGGATGGATCTGGCGGATTTCCAGGCGATCCATGGTGTAGCCGCCGACCAGCATCGAGATGCCCAGCATGAGCAGGACCAGTCCGGTTATTCGATCGGCAGTTCGAGGGTCAGCAAACATGATTGCAGATTATTGATGGGAGCGAGTGTCAGGCGATGTCGGAGCGCAACCAGCTTGGCTGCGCTCCGGGAAAACAACCGGGTATTACTCGGCGGGGCAGTCGATACCGATTTCGGACGGATCAACGACCGCCTCACCACGCGTTACACGGGCACAGGCTTCGGCGATGACAACCGGCATGGCAACGGCGAGCGCCGCTTCACTGTGACTGGGTGCGAAGACAGCACCACGCTCGGAGGCATAGGACTTCATCTCTTCGGAGTTCATGACCTGTTCCTCCCAGACCCGGGCAACGGTGTCATACACGTCCTGTGGCGCGCCCTTGGGAATGAATACACCGAAATAGTCGGCTGCAATGGGCATGTCCGGCAACCATTGAGTCACGGGAGCAATGGGGTCGATGCCTTCCACGACCAGAGGTTTGTCGGACAGAACTGCCAGAGCACGCAGTTTGCCGGCACGGATCATCTCTGTCTGCTCGGTAGCCAGCTGAGTCGTCACGGCGACTTCGCCACTGGCGGCGGCCATGACAGCCGGGTTGCCGCCGTCATAGGTGACCATGCGCGCGCCCAGCTCGCCTTCGATCTCTTCCTTGATGGCGGCCAGGGCCATGCCGCCTGATGAATTGACGCCGGCGGTGCCGACGGTCACATCGTCACCTTTCATGGCTTCGAGCAATTCCCCGAAATCCTGGTAGGGCGCGTCTGCATTGACGCTGACCACCGGCACATTGGCAACGTGCAGGTAGATCTCGTAATCGTCGATGGATGTGTTCTCGACCAGTCCGGTTATGGCGTAGGTGGCGTTGTTGGCGATGGCGTTTGCTGTCCAGGTGTAGCCATCTCGTGGGGCATCCAGGGCTGCCTTGGTGCCTTGCGAGCCGGATGCGCCCGGCTGGTTGACGACCACGATCTTGGTGCCGAGGCCCTTTTCCAATAGTGGGGCTACAACCCGAGTGACCTGATCGGTAGAGCCACCGGCAGACCAGGGGACGATGATATTGATGGGACGATCCGGCTTCCATTCGGCCATGACTGAAGAGCTGGAGGCCAGCAGCGCGGCAGTGGTGACAGAGGCTGCGATGAGGTGTTTGAACTGCATTGACTTCTCCTTCCTGTGGTTTATGTTACCAACTAGTAGGTAATATAAATAGGCGTTTCAAAGGTGTCAAGAGCGTTTGTCACGGATGAGGCGTTTTGTCGGGTGCGCCGGAGAAGCCGGCGTAGGGCATTGGCGCGGGCACAGGCGCTGGCACAGGCGCTGACACAGGCGCTGGCACGGACGCTGGAATGGACGCTGGAATGGACGCTGGAATGGACACTAGCGCGCCTGGGCAGCAGCCATCGGTAGGGGCTTTTGGGTTACAAACAGGACGACGGCGTTTGTGCACGGCGAGCGCGGGCGGAATGGGTCTGCTTTCCTGGCTGGCCGAGTGCAGGAATCGCCTGACAGAGCCTATCGCACATGGAAAGCGCGATAGCTCGTGGTCACCGCTGGTTATTCTTGCAAGCCTGCAACAGGGTGCTGAAGGCAATGATCAGCTCTGGCCTGCAGCCCCCGGACAGGAAACCTGTCCGAGGCAGTCCGGTATCAGGCTGTGGAAATGGCTTCGTTGGCGGATGCTTCAGACACCAGCTGTGGGTCGGTTGCCTGCACGGTCATGTTCGTCAGCGATGCCTGACCGATCAATGTGGCAAATGCAACGTCAGCAGCATCACGTCCAGCGCCTATACGGACAAAACCGCTGACGGGTGCCAGACGAGTGGCGTCGAACAGGATCCAGTCGCCGCCCAGATAGGCTTCGAAAAAACCGTGAAAATCCGGTGGGTTCAGATTGACTGCGTAACCTGAGACATAGCGCGCAGGAATTCCCAGTGCCCTGCACAGCGCAATGGAAACATGAGCGTAGTCGCGGCAGACACCGGTTCGCTGCAACAGGACATCACAGGCTGTTGTCGCCGGGCCGGTACTGCCAGGCGTGTAGGCCAGGTTCTGGAAGACCCATTCACTGATCTTGTTGACCCTTTCGAATCCGCGCGGCACCTGTCCGAACAGATCAGCGGCAAACTTGCCCAGCTTGTCCGACTCACAATACCGGCTTGGATTCAGGTAGGGCAGGATCTCGGCAGACAACTCAGTGTAATCGAGCTCCTTCAAGTCCGCATTGTCAGGCTGCTTGGGAGACAGGCTTGCCGTTGCCGAATAATGAATGGTTGTCGATCCCGGCTTCAGGCTGACCCGGCAGGCTCGATTGCCCAACGGGCTTTCCTGCAGGTAATCCACCGGTGTGGAAGGGTTGACCGTCAGCATTTCATTGCTGATCTTCTGGCGTGGCGTAGTCATCGCGGCCACCTGCAGCAAGATCGTGGTGGGGGAGAATACGGAATAAGTCAATTCGCTGTGGATATTGATGATGCGTTCGTTCATGGTTCTACAACCTGTCAGGGTGAGGCACACCGCCTCAACGTGCACACGCTATCACTGTAATGGCACTCTTGTGCGCTTTCGTAGAATTCACCCATAGGCAAAGACGCCAAGTGACGTCGCTCATATGACCAGGAGGCCTGCTGATTGAAATTACTGCAAGCTGCATGAAAGTCAGGGTCGGCCGGACTACCATGCGCTCAAGCCGTAGCAACGGTTTCAACTAGCGGAGATGAAAAAGACATGACAATCAGAAACGTAGCAAAAATGCTGTTGGTAGCCACAGTTCTGGCAACAGTCGCAGCGTGTACAGCAAGCCCGACCAAGGAAAGCACTGGTGAGTATGTGGACAACACGGTCATCACCACGAAGGTGAAGTCTGCTCTGGCACAGGATTCACTGGGAACGCTGGTAGACGTGGAAGTGTCCACTTTCCGTGACGTGGTCCAGTTGAGTGGTTTTGTTGACAGCGAAGAAGACAAGGCACGTGCCGAAGAGCTGGCCAGTGCGGTTGACGGTGTCGCAAGCGTCGACAACAGCCTGATTGTCAAGCAGTAAGCAATAAGCAATAAGCAGCAAGCAGCAAGCAGCAAGCAGTGCCAGCCTGCCAGTGAATGGCAGGCTGGTCGAGCGGATGGGGAGGCAGGGCAGCAAGTGTGTCGACGATCAAGCCACGGCCTTGATCAACCCGTTGATATTCATACCGTGGCGAGGCGCAGCCGAGCGCCGGATTCTGCGAACAGGCGAAGTTTGTCGGTGTCCATGCGAACGCTCACGGTATCACCGCTTCGCAGCAGGTGTTCTTCACGATACTCGACGGTGATGTTTTCGCCGTCACCGGTTTGCCCGTAGATATAGCGCGTACCGCCCAGGTTTTCCATGACATCGACATTCACGCTGATGCTGGACGGATCGGCCTTTTCACAAACACGAAGATGTTCGGGGCGCATGCCGACATGAACCCTCATGCCAGCCGTCCATTGTTCAGTCTGTTCAGGAGTCACGGGTATGCGTGCTCCGGAAAGCAGCTGTACATTGGCGCCATTGCCCTCAAGTGTGACCGTACCCTGCAGAAAATTCATGCGAGGTGAGCCGATGAATCCAGCCACGAACATATTGTCGGGATCGTTGTAGAGTTCCACTGGAGAGCCGACCTGTTCGATGGTGCCATCGTGTAGCACGACAATGGTGTCAGCCAGTGTCATGGCTTCCGTCTGATCGTGCGTCACGTAGATCATGGTAGAGCCGAGTGTCCGGTGCAGTTTGGCAATCTCGACTCGCATGGCGACTCGCAGTTCCGCGTCAAGATTCGACAGGGGTTCATCGAACAGGAACAGTCCGGGTTCTCTGACGATTGCTCGCCCGATGGCAACACGCTGACGTTGTCCCCCGGACAAGGCCGCAGGTTTGCGTTTGAGCAAGGGTTCGATCTTCAGAATCTCTGCCGCCTTCTGCACGCGGTCCTGGATATCCTTCTTCTCGAGCTTTGCCATCTTCAACCCGAAGCCGATGTTGCGTTCCACGCTCATATGCGGGTAGAGCGCGTAGTTCTGGAACACCATGGCGACACCACGGCCCACGGGTGTCGCTTCATTCTTGCGTTCACCATCGATCAACAGCTCGCCGTCGCTGATGTGTTCCAGCCCGGCAATCATTCGCAGCAGGGTCGACTTGCCGCATCCGGAGGGGCCGACAAAGACGGTGAACGAGCCGTCCTCGACTTTCAGGTTCAGCTTGTCGATGACGCGCAGCGAGCCATAATCCTTGCAGGCATTGTTCAGTTGCATCTGAGCCATCAGAGTCCTCCGGTAAAACAGGTGTGGTGGGTGTTCATGCTGTCGAGTTTCGGGGTGGTGCCGTCGAGTCCCTGACCATCAACTCACAGTCCAGTCTGATACTGCGCTGGGCATCCGACACCTGTGCATCGTCTCTGGCAAGAAAGAGTTCGCGTATGGCTGACACTATTTGCGGCAGGGGTTGGGCAATGGCGGTAATGGACGGTGTCAGATAACGAAACATGCTGATATCGTCGAAACTGATCAGCGATAGATCCGACGGTATATCAAGCTGTTGTTCTCTGACAAAATCGAGTACGCCGAGTGTCATCTGATGGTTGGAGCTGAACACGGCAGTGGGGCGCTCCGTACCGGCCCACAGTTTCTGCATGGCAGCGAAGCCGGATTCTGATCGCCAGTCACCATTGAAGACGAATGCCGGGTCGACCTCAAGCTCTGCGCCCTGCATGGCGTCACGGTAGCCCTGCAGACGTCGCTGTGCTGTCCAGTTTTCCATCTGTCCGGTGATGATGGCGATCTTTCGATGACCCAGGGTCAGTAGATGTTCGATGGCCTTGCGTGTCACACCTGCATTGTCCACCTTGACCTGCTGGACACGCGGATCGAGAAGGTCATTGTCATAGGCGATGACCTGAACACCTTGCGACATCATTTCCTCGACTTCCGATTTCAGTTCCTGGCAGCCACTGAGAATCAGGGAGTTGACGCGATGACTGCGAAAAAAGGCGATGGAGTCTCTTGCCGCCTGCACATTGCTTTCATGGCAATACGTCAGGGTGACGAATCCCTGCTCTCGAAAGGAGGTGCCCAGCAGGCCCAGAAGCTGCGCATGAAATTCATCGTAGTCCGGTACCAGCAGTCCGACCATGTTGGATTGCGAGGTTTTCATGGCACTCGCAATGGCGTTGCGCGCATAGGACAGGCTGTGTATGGCCTCCTCGATCCGAGCCCGGTTATCCGGTTTGACAAGATAGCCGTTCAAATGTCGGGATACAGTACCGATAGAGACATTCGCGCGTTCGGCGACATCATTGATGGTTGCATTGCGTGGAGTCTTCCCTGGCCCGGATGTCATGTGCAGGCAACCCTGTCGGAGAACGCCAGCTGCATGGCCATGTGCATGAATGGTTCCGGCAGGCTTTCGCCGGGTGTGATCTGGCGAGAACGCAACTGTGAGAGTCTGTTGACTGGCAAGTCGGTTGCAGGCATCAGCTTATTCCTTGGAGCCGGAGCGCGTGGAAGCGCCGGCGGTAAAATAGCGTTGAAACACGATGAATATGATCAGTGGCACCACCGTGGTCACAATGGCGGCCACGGCCACCTGATCCCAGTTCCTGTCGTAGACCCCCTGAATTCTGGCCAGTAGAGCGGTGAGTGGCAGCTCTTCACGCAGGTAGACAACGGGCAGCAACAGGCCGTTCCAGGTCCACAGGAACTGCAGTATGCCGACGGCCGCAATCGGGGTCAGTGAGTTGGGCAAGACAATGTAGAAGAAGCGTGCGATAGGACCGCAGCCATCAACCTGAGCGGCTTCGATCAGTTCACGCGGAAAGTCATCCAGGTAGCTCTTGACCAGATAGACAGCCCAGGCGAAGGACATGCCGGCAAACGGGATGATAACCGCCCAGATATTGTCGATGAGCCCGAGTTTGCGCCACAGCACGAACAGAGGGATGACCACGACCTGGCTGGGCAGGACAAAGGCATTGATGACAATGATCAGCATGACACGCCGGAAGCGGAACTGCAGGAAATGGAAAGCGTAGGCCGCCATGGGGGCAAAGATCATGGGAATGAGCGTGGAGATCACGGAGATCTTGACCGACACCCAGAAGGCATAAGCGAGCGGATACTTGTCCCAGACGGTTCTCCACGCATCCAGTGTCAGCGTGAATTGCTCGACATTCCACCATCCCAGAGAGATTTCGTTCAGAGGACGAATCGAGGTGACAATGATGCCGACAATGGGGATGATCCAGAGAAACGCCACGGCCCCGACCAGCCATGTTGCCCAGGGAGAGGACTTGCCGATCATGGCATCGTTGTTCCGAGCGGCGCTCATCGGGCAGCCTCCGTTCGCTTGATGATGACGGGAATGGATACCAGCAGGACGCCGAGCAGCAGGATGACGGTGCTGGCAGCACCGTAACCGAGTTTGAAATTCTGCATCGATTCGCGGTACATGAAGTAGCCCACGGTTTCAGTGCTTCTGACGGGGCCTCCGCTGGTGAGTATGAAAATAAGGTCGAACGCTTTCAGGCTACTGAGCAGGTTGATGAAA
Organism: uncultured Granulosicoccus sp.; assembly: GCA_947499955.1. Classification (GTDB taxonomy): domain Bacteria; phylum Pseudomonadota; class Gammaproteobacteria; order Granulosicoccales; family Granulosicoccaceae; genus Granulosicoccus. Next base: position 790,655 of record CANMQI010000001.1, on the reverse strand, counting down.
ATGGCAACCCTGACACCGGGCAGAGACAAGGGCATGACGATATGGCGCAGCATGGAGTACGGTTTGGCGCCATCGACGTAGGCCGCCTCGAACAGGTTCTTGGGGATTGCCTGGATGGAGGCAAAACAGGTCATCAGCGGCAGACCAACCTGTGTCCAGACATAGGCGGCAATGACTGCCCACAGAGCGGTAGACGGGTCTCCCAGCCAGGGATTCTGCCAGGCATCCAGTCCAACGCTTCCCAGCAAGGCGTTCAGCAGGCCCACGTCAGGGCGGTAGATGCCCAACCACATGAATCCGCTGACAGCTTCGGATACACCGTATGCGGCAAAGATCATCACCCGGAAAGGCAGGGTTCGGCCGGGTGACAGGGAGCAGAGCATGGCCAGCATCCAGCCAATGGCAACCGAGACGAACGTGGATGTCAGCGTCCATTTCACCGTGGCGATCATGGCGGTGGTGAAATTGTCGTCGGAGAACAGCTTGAAGTAGTTCTGCAGGCCGACATAGGTCGGTTTGCCCAGGCCGCGAATATCGTAGAAACTCAAGCGAATCGTCTCTATCAGTGGATACACCACCGACACCAGGAAGAACAGTAGTAGCGGCAATAACAGCAGCCACGCCGCCGGGGTGTCCCCCATTGGCGTTCGTCTGGCTGCGCTTGCCAACAAGGCGCTCACCCTGGCATTGGCGGGATCCTGCGCTACGCGGGGCAGATCTGCTGCCCCGGCGTCAGTTGAGGTGGACATCGCCATGGGCTTATGGGTAGGCGTCCGCCGCTACTTTTTCGAGAGCTGCCGTGACAGCATCAATGGTCTCGTCAGAGGGGTCTTGCAGGAATTTCTGCAACTGCACCCGGTACTCACCACCCAGATCGCCGGGAAGCAGATCACCCAGAACGAACTGCAGGGATTTGGCGTTGGAGACTTCTTCCACCGATTTGGCGATGACCGGATCATAAAGGCTGGTATCGGCATTGGCGGACGGAGAGGCGAGACCGTATTCGGTCATGATGGCGGTGGCATCTGCCGAGAGCAGGTACACCATGAACGCGGTGGCTGCCTCCTTGTTCTTCACCGTGGACAACAGGTTCAGCTCCTTGGCATCGACCATGGAAGTGTCGTCATGACCCATGCCCAGTGCCGGGAACTGCATGATGGTGTAGTCCTCTCCGGGCGTTTCGCCATACTCCTGGTTGGCGCGGGTATTGAGCCACATGCCCATCAGTACGTAGGCCGAATCACCGGTTTTCAGTGCAGCATCCACCGAGTTGTCCCAGTCCGTGGCCAGCATGGTGTTGGGCTCGTCGCAGCAATTGGCCTGCAACAATTCCTGCCACTTGCGCAGAGCTGTCTTGACGGCGTCATCTGTCCAGGGGATCTCGTGGTTGGCCAGCTTGGTGGCTGTCTCGACACCGGCGACGCGGATCAACAGGGACTCGAACCATTCGGCATGGGCCCAGACCTTGGCCGGAACCGACATGGGTGTGATGTCGTTTTCGAGGAGGGGGGCGAAAGTGGCCTTGAATTCATCCCAGGTTTCAGGTTCGGCGCTGATGCCGGCTTTTTCCAGGGTATCGGTGCGGTACCAGATGCCGGAACGATCCCCGAAGGTGTAAGTGACGCCGTAGTTGCTGCCGTCGATCACCGACAGATCGCGCCAGGCTCCGGACAGTACCTCGTCGAGCCCGTTCTCCTGCCAGACATCATCTACCGGTAGCAGCAGATCGGCATCGACCAGTTCCTGACGGAAAGCGGGCCAGGTGTTGATCAGCAGATCGGCCTGTTCACCACCCAGAATGACCTGGCGTATTCCGCCACGTGCATCGCCCGTGGCCTGAGGCACGATATTGCGGAAATTGACGTCCGGGTTCTTTGCGACGAAGTCATCTTCGAGTTTCTGCATCATTTCGCCTTGTGCGCCGCCCAGCCAGTTGATCATGACCAGGTCGCCGCTCAATGCCGAGGCGTTTGCCATGCCGGCTGCTGCGCTGAGTACAGTTCCTGCGAGGACAGTCTTGGCGAATCTGTAGCGTGTTGATTTCATGGAATTATCGGGCTCCTCTGAGTGAAATGAACGCCGAGTGGTGTCAGCGTGAACAATGCATGGTGTGTGGAAATTCGACCAATTGAAACGTTATGAATTGAAACGTTACAATTTTGGTTGGAACAATTCAAGTGTTTTGTGGCTTTTGTCAGAAACAAGGGCGGTGGGGCGCAACCAGGCCTTTTCATTTCATCCGGAACGCTACGAAACAAGTTCCTGAAAAACAGGTAATTCAGCCATTGCCAACCCCTGCATGCGAGCGCATGATCCGCGCTCCTGATAGCCCACCAACCCCCCATCGCCAGAGCGATTAATGAAAGCCCTCCGAAGCACTTCACTGACTGTTGCCATCACCTGCGTACTGGCAATCAGCGGTTGTAGTACATCCAGTGAAACCGCTGCTCCCTCGACGCTGAATTCGGAAGCGGCGCTGGATGGAACAGTGGCTCAGGCCGCGGACTCGGAACCGGTGATCTTGCAAGGGACAGGCGTGTTGAAGCTGGATGCCGACTATCCTTCCATGCTGGAAGCATTGGCGGGCTATCGGCTGGAGTCACAAGCAGAAGAAGTGATGTTGCTGGGTGACAGTGCTGCGTTGTCAGCCATTGGCAGTACCTTGCTTGAGGCTGGCACATTCAACGTGCTGGATAGGGATGAGACCTTGACACCAGCGCTTGTCAGGACCTCCTACAGTTGTCAGTCCGGTGGCGAGATGCTCATCGAGAATGGCAGCCTGATTCTGGACGAAGAAGGCTATACACATCGGGTATCGCTGGACAACTACCACTTCGATCAGTGCCGCACAGAGATGGATGGCGAGCAGGTGTTCAACGGTTCTTTGAGTGTCATGAATGATTACGTGTCGGGCCGTCACTTCTCGGTGAGACGTGCCAATCAGGCCTGGACAGATTTTGCGTGGCAGCAGAGCAGTGGTGTCACCATCAGCAGCAATGCTGTCATTGAAATGTACAACTTCAACTCCTTCGACTCGCAGCAGTACCGCAATGCCAGCATCGGGGAATTCTCGATGACTCGTGGCAGCGAGATTGTCGAGCAGGTGGTTGGCGGTGAATTCAGGCAGACCGCTGAATCGTCTGCCAACGGCGCCATCAATGATTACGAGATGAGTGCCGCTGGCAGTGTCACCAATGCCTCTGGAGTTGCTGTCCGGATCGTGACCGAACCCGCCATTTCAAGCCGTATCGCCGCCCTGTCACTGGATCTGGTGTCTGCTTTCCAGGGCCTGGTGCAGATGACGGCAGAGGATGGCAGTGAGCTGAGTCTGGCAGCCAATCGAGTTGCTGATTCGAGAACGCTGCAGGTGGATATTGACTATCGCAACGCCGCTGGGGTCTTGCGTTCTCAGCGTGCTCAGAATCTTGTTGAATTGCCGTTTGTCGCTCCCTAGTCGGTCGATCGAAACAAGGTGATACTCCGAGTCTGTGTGCGCCCCTTGGACAAGGCGTCCCACCAGGGTTCAGGTTGCCAGTAGCGTTGAGACTGCATGAGCTACACTGCCGTCCTGTGAACAGGGATTACCATGGTAGATCAGGATCAACTCATCGCACTCATCAAGGCTGGCTTGCCAGAGACGCAGGATGCCCGACCGATGTATCGCAAGTTGTCGGATTCTGTCGGGCACCTCATACAGGACGGTAGTCTGCAGGCTCGGGACGTACTCCCGAGTGAGCGGCTGCTGGCCGAGCAGATCGGTGTGTCCCGCGTCACGATACGAAGAACCATCGAAGATCTTGTGTCCAAGGGCTTGTTGGCTAAACGTCAGGGTGCCAAGACAACGGTGATGCCACGTTTGCAGAAAGCCCTGTCGCAGTTGATCGGATTCTCGGACGAGATACGAGCTCGAGGTATGGAGCCGAGCGCCATTTGGCTGTCCTGTGATACGGCTGTGCCAACACCGGTTGAAGCGGTGGCCCTCGGGTTGCCTCCCGGCGAAAAGGTCTTGCGCATGAGTCGCCTGCGGTTGGCGGACGGCCAGCCTATAGCGCTCGAAAGGGCGGTAGTGCCCGCACAGATTCTGCCATCGCGCGAACTCGTCGAACAATCCCTGTATGAGGCACTGCGGCAGCAGGGCGCTTTTCCGGTCCGTGGTCTGCAGCGTATTCGGGCAGGGATCGCGGATACTGAAGACGCAAGGCAGTTGGGTAACGAACCGGGAACGCCTATTCTGATTGTGGAACGACGTTGTTTTCTCGAAGACGGGCGCGCGGTCGAATTCACCGAGACACGTTACAACGGTGAGATCTACGACTTCATCATGGAGCTCGCTCCAGGTACCAGTTAAATACCTGTTTGATACTGGCATTCATCTGGTATGCTCCAGATGACTTGTCTATGGAGGTATCCATGCGTACCATCTTGCCCCTGCTTCGCGATCGACTGATCGTGTCGTGCCAGCCAGTGCCAGGAGGGCCACTCGACAAGCCCGAGATAATTGCCGCTCTGGCGCTGGCCGCACTTGATGGCGGGGCAGCAGGGCTTCGTATCGAAGGTATCGCGAATGTCAAAGCCGTCAGGCGAGTAAGCAGTGCGCCGCTCATCGGCCTGGTCAAGCGCGATCTATCTGACAGCCCGGTACGCATCACGCCTTATCTGCGAGACGTCAGGGAGCTGGTGGACGCGGGCGCCGATATCGTTGCGTTTGACGCCACCGAGCGTCCGCGACCAGAAACCGTGCCGGCACTGGTGCACCAGATTCGAGCGCTTGGCGCCATTGCCATGGCAGATTGTTCCTGCGGCGAAGACGGGCAGAGAGCCATCGCATCGGGGGCGGACATACTGGGCTCGACCCTGTCGGGCTATACGGGAGTTTCCGAGCCGGATGGTCCGGATGTCGAACTGGTGTCGCAGTTATCGTTGCTATGCGATTTTGTCATGGCAGAAGGGCGTTACCATATCCCGGCGCAGGCGGAACAGGCCATCCATGCCGGAGCCAGTTGTGTCGTGGTGGGCTCAGCCATTACCCGCCCGGAACATGTCACCGACTGGTTTGCCAAGGCTGTGAACAGAGCCTGCGCAGAGGCCAGAGCGTGAACAAGGACCGTAGCTCCTCCGGCAGGCCGGTGCTGGCTGTGGATCTGGGTGGCACCAAGCTGCTGGTAGCTCTGGTCGAGAACGGGCGCGTCCTGTCCAGAGCGACAACGGCTACGGATCGACACGCGGGACCTGCGCTCTGGTTGCAGACACTGGCAGAGTTGGCGCGTGCATGGCGTGGACGTTATACCAGTGCCGGGGTTGCTGTAACAGGACGAGTGCAGGACGGGTTGTGGTCAGCTCTGAATGCCAACGTTCTTGACATCGGCAACGGATTTGCTTTACAGCAGGCCTGCGAGCAGGCGCTAGGGGTGCCAGTATTACTGGCCAACGATGCGCAGGCTGCAGCCTGGGGTGAGTATTCTCACGGGGCTGGCAAGCAACGTGACCTTGTCTATCTCACCATATCGACGGGTATTGGTGGAGGCATCATAAGCAACGGTCGATTGATCAAGGGGCGACACGGTCTGGCTGGCCATATCGGGCAGCTGCTTCCATTCGAGGCTGTCAGCAAAGAGGCTGTGCTTGAAGATCAGGTCTCGGGTCGCTGGATTGCCAGTGAAGCGCTACGCTGTGGTCATGAGATGGATGCGCGCGGTGTCTTCAAGGCCGCAGACACTGGCGAGGGCTGGGCGCAATCCATCATTGAAACCTCGGCGCAACGCACCGCGAGGTTGTGTCGAAACATCCAGATGCTGCTCGACCCGGAAATCATTGTCATGGGCGGAGGGATCGGGCTGGCTGACGGGTATCTCGAACAGGTCCTCGGACTCCTCGAACAACAGCCGGTGGAGCTGCGCCCGGTACTGGTGGCTGCGGCACTCGGGGACGAATCCGGGGCTATCGGTATCGCAGATCTGGCTACAGAATATCTACCATAACCATCAGAGAAGCTTTCATGAAGAACAGATCCCTTTTACGATTCGGAATGGCTGGGCTTGTATTAATGGCGGGTGCTCAGAGTGCCTGGGCTGACGTGACGGTGCTGGGTTGGCCCGGCGGGCCGGAAGAGAGCGCACTGCGTGCAGCTACGGATATCTACAATGCGCAGGAAAGCGTTACCGAGCAGAACAAGGTCGATCTGATCTTCTTCAGTCGTGATGGCTTCTTCGACAAACTGCAGGCCGACCTGGCTGCGGGTACGGATGCGTTTGATGTCAACCTGCTGGCAACATACTCCATCGGTCGCTACGCCGCCTATATGGATCCCATCAGTCTGTCGGGCGAGGCAGAATCGGTGTTTGGTGACACCGTGCTGTCTACCATGCAGTTCGATGGCAAGCAGTATGGCGTACCGACAGACCTCTCTCTGCATTTCATGTATTACCGTACAGACCTCCTTCAGGCCTTGATGAACGATGAGGCTGCAAAGGCTCGGTATGCGGAAATATCCGAAGAATACCTGGGCAAGGCGATGGAGCCGAAGAACCCGGATGACTGGACATGGGAGGACTTTGCCGCCAATGCGCTGTATTTCACCAAGGCGGTCAATTCGGAGAGTCCGACCCGTTACGGTACGGTATTGCAGATGAAGAACCTGCTGTTCAACATGATGGTTTTCCATTCGCTGCCGCGCGCCTACGGGGCGGACTGGATGGATGAATCAGGCAATATCACGGTTGATTCCGAGGCTTATCGAACAGCCTTGCAACTGTTCAAGGTGCTGCTGGATGCAGGTGCCACGCCCAAGGATTCGCTGTCCTATGAATATGCCGAGGCCAATGCGGCGTATGCCTCCGGCCAGGTAGCAGCCATGGTGCAATGGAATGCGGCGGCAGCCGAGCTGACCGATGCCGAGAAAAGTCCGACTGTTGCGGCGGTTACGTCAACCATTGCACCGCCGACCGGACCCGAAGGTCGGTTCACCCATATCCACGGTCTGGGCCTGGGTCTGAACAGGAACGCGCCGAACAGGGAAGGTGCACAGATGTTTCTCGAATGGTTGTCAACAAGGGATGCGGCTCTGGCCTATGCCAAGGCGGGTGGAGCGCCAGGGCTTACGGCAGAGACCGCGGCGGCCATTGCCGATGAGCGAGCGGATCTTGTGCAGTTGGGAGACTATGCATCCAGCTATGGATTTGTCATGAACGGTGCGACAGCCGAGAAGGCCTTGTCAGTCTACGAGCTTCAGGCCAAGGAATTCACTGGTTATTGGGCCGGCTCCCAGAGTCTGGATGAAGCACTGGCAGCGACGAAGGCCGGCATGGCCGAGCTGTTGAAATAGAACGGTAACCGCGGGCAAGAGACGGCATTCATGAGGCGCGGTCGGTCGTTAGAGAATTCGGTTCTGGCCGCTCCAGTGGTGTTGTTCCTGTTGCTGCTGCTCGGGTTTCCGACGGTTCTCGATATCATCTACGGGTTTTCGGATGTCACTTTCGAGACCTTGCGAAATCCGAGCTTCAACGGCCTGGATAACTTTCGAACGGTCATCGCCGATGATGACTTCTGGCACGCTTCCTGGTTCTCCCTGAAGTTCGGAGTGCTGACCGCGCTGGCAGAATGCGCAATCGGGCTGTTTCTGGCGGTGTATCTGGCGCCACTCATTCGCCAGCACCCGTGGTTGCTGGCGTTTCTGATTGCGCCGATGATCGTGTCTCCCGCCATGATGGGGTTGATGTATCGACTTGTGCTGCATGAGTTCGTTGGACCCTTGCCACATTATCTGTACACCTGGATGGGTGACAGTCCGGCATTTCTGAGTCGTGAGAATGTCTTTCTCACCGTCTTTACCATCGAGACGCTGCAGTGGACACCGTTCGCTTTGCTGCTGCTGTACATGGCATACGAAGCCATTCCTCTGCACGTGCGTGAGGCGGCAGCGGTGGATGGTGTCCGACCACTGAAGCGCTTCTGGTATGTGGAGTTGCCGCAGATGTTGCCCACGCTGGGTATCGCCTTCTTCATCCGCTTCATCGATGGCTTTCGCGTATTCGATAATATCTTCGTGCTGACAGGGTCCGGACCGGGTGGGTCAACCATGTCCCTGTCCATCTATATCTATGAGGCCTTCTTCAAGTCTGGCAGTATCGGCAAGGCACTGGCCGCATCCATTCTGTTGTTTGTGACATCATTCCTGATCCTGCTGCTGGCCGGACGACTGATTCGTGGAAGAGCAGAATGAGGCGTCGATTGAAAACGGCTCTGCGCTGGCTGGTCTTTGCCGTGGCCGCGTTCGTCCTGAATTTCCCGGTGTTGGCAACACTGGTTACCTCGCTGAAAACGAATGCGGAAATTTCCAGTAACCCCGGCTTGTGGGTTTTCAAGCCCACTCTGGAGAACTATGCGGCCGTACTGACGGTAAGCGATCGGCTGAACATCTTTGCCTATCTGCAGAACAGCCTGGTGGCGGCTCTGATAGGGTCGATCGTCCCCATCGTTCTGTGCTTTCCGATGGCCTATGCGATTGCGCGTCGAGAGTACGGTCAACGACTGTTCTTCCCGTTGGTGATCAACTTGCGGGCCTTGCCTCTGATCATCTTTGCCATACCACTCTACATGATGTACCGCAGCCTCGGACTGCTGGATACGCAATTGGGGCTGGGATTGATACTGGCTGTGGTGAATCTGCCGCTGGCTCTGCTGGTGCTGGTCAATGCCATCAATGACGTACCGCTTGAGCTGGAAGAGGCCGCTCGCATGGACGGTGCAAAGCTGGGATCCGTGCTGTTCAGAATCATCGTACCGGTCTGTCGGCCAGCGCTGCTGACCGTGTTCATCTTCGGCTTCATCACGGCGTGGAACGAATTCCTGTTCGGCTTGATGCTGACGACTCGAGATGCGGTACCGATGACCGTGGGCGCGTCCTTCTTTTTCGCCTCCGGCGGCGGTGGTGTGCAATGGGGCGTCGCTGCGGCAGTGATCGTGGTGGCTGCACTGCCGCCCATGCTGCTGGGCATGTTGATGTACCGACGTATCGGCGGGTCAATGATGGCGGGTGCCATCAAGGGCTGATGCCCTCGCTGACTCGGAAGGGGGGTGTTCCGCAGTGCTATTACAGGTATTCACTCACCACGAATATCCACCCCGACAACAGGGCTCCGCTCGTCAACGCATAACCGCCATTCCATATCAGCCCGGCATGGCGTCCACTGACATTCCCGAAATTTGCCATCAACAGGGTGGAGGCCGTGAAAGGCGAGGTAGCCCCGGCAACCGCCCAGCCTCCGGTGATGGTCACGATCATCGCGGTGGGACTGATCCCGAGTTCCATCGGGGTGGGTAGCAAGGGTGCGAACAGGGACACGGCCAGAATCGGGTTCATGCCCAATTGCCCGGCAACCGGTATCAACCAGAATACCGAGAGCAGCAGGACGATGGCGGGTGTCTCGCTCAGGTCGATACCCAAGGCGCTGACGACAGGTGCGAACAGGTCTGCACCGACAGCCCCGATAAATCCTGCCATGGTCAACAGCACCAGCTCCGAGCGCAGGGCGGGCAGTTCAACCGTTGCAAAGGTTGTGGCACGTCGGGCACTGTGCCGGACACGCTCGCCCAGCGACAGCTGTGTGGCCTGAATGGCTGCCCAGACCAGCGCGATGGCAGGCACGACGGACATCATGATGCCCACGGTGCGCACCCCTGTCAGTGTGTGCAGGGCGGTGGACAGGACAAGCAGCAGGGACAGCAGGATCAGCAGGGGGCGTAGCTGCTGCAACCAGTTGTTGTCGATGGTGTCGCGCGGTGGCGGTGGAGTGCTGAGTCGTGGTTTGAAGATGGTATCCAGCGCCCAGCCACTGACCACCATGATGAAGGCGCTGACCAGACAGGGTAGCAGGGCATCGATCCAGCTGGCTCCGGGCACCAGAATGATCGAGATGGCCATGGCAAAACCCAGGGGCGTCCATGGCAGAGCCGAGATGAAACCGCGTTGAATCGCCACCAGCATGCGTCGGGTGCGATGCTGGCGAATCTCCGGGTTGGTTTCCGATGCGGTGCTGTTTGTGGCCAGCGTGCTGAGCAGGGAGATCGCGCCATAGGAGAGGATCAGACCGAACAGATGCCCGCCGAGTGTCAGTGCCAGATAACGCCGTCCCGGTGGCTGGTTTGCCAGAAAGTTGCCGCAATCGGTGATGGATGCCGAACCACTGGCGGCACTGCGAATGGAGGCCGTGGCCGTGAAGAAGGCGGCGATGAAGGCCGCGCGCTGCAGACCATCGCGCAAGGTATTCTGCCAGTCAGGCAGTGTTGCCATGGCCAGCGCCATCATGGCGATGCCTATCAGCACGAAGGCGCGGCGTGACCAGCGGATATGGGCAAAGAAGACGAGCACCAGAGCGCAGACGCAGACACCCGCCAACAGTGAGGCCCAGGAGGCGCCACTGTATTCGAACGGTATGATGGCCATCAGGGTGCAGGCGGCAAGTATGCCGCCCAGCTTTTGAGAGGCGAAGTTCGTGAGATTTCTCCCGGACTACTTGGAGGCTAGTAATCGTCAGGCACAGACCATACTGGAATTTGACTGGCTTTGTCTCTCAACTGCTGTAATTGCTCGGCAGTCGGCCTCTCTGGTGTCTCCGGTAGTGGGGAATCGGATACGGCTTGCGCCAACACGGCACAGCCGAGCCAGTGGGTGCCGGGCTCCAGGTGTGCCGATAATTGCGGCACCCAGCTTCGAGGGTAGAGCACATTGGTATTCGGATCAGCCCGATTGATACGCGGCTCGCGTGGATTGTCGTACAGGTCGATCAGGGTCGACACATCGGTTTCGGTGGTCACACGGGCAATGCCGTGTTCCGTCACTGTCTCCAGTGGTGGATGATCGTTACGTGCAATCGAGAAGCCACCTTCACGGGTATCGATGGCCACGCTGTTCACCACCTTGTGAATACGCAGGTGCCAGGGGGCACGTGGCAACAACCAGGTTTCTATCTCGACCCCTTTCATGGGTGACCAGCAGGAATAGAGTACGCCCTCTCCAATGCGGGCGTCGGTTTCGCTCAGACGTACGCGGTAGTGCACACCGTCATCCGAGCAGGCCAGCATGTTGTCGAAGGGGCCGGTACGAAAACTGCGCGGATCATTCTCCACGGAAAATCCGTAGCGCGTGGAGTAGGCAAACTTGCTGTACTTCTCGGCTCCCTGACGAAACTCCACGGCCTGTTGGCCACCACTGAGCACTGTGACATTGCCGGGCTCTTCCCATTTGATCATGCCCGGTTGGGTCAAGGTCACCACGGCCCTGTCGACTTCGGGTGCAGCTTCTGCGGCTTGCCAGAATGGATGATCCTCGGCCAGGGCCAGTGGCAGAAAAGCCTTCATGGCCCAGTAGGGTGAACCCGGAGAATTGTAGGCCTCGCTCATCAGCAGGTTGGGGTAGGCGTAGCCGACCGGCATGATGCCGTCTCGATCGGCCATGGGCTGTTTCGACCAGTAACGCAGATTTCTGGACCAGTAGCCGCGCGTCTCTTCCCAGGGCAGGGCTTCCACATCGGCAAAAGCCAATGCTCCCCAGATACCGGCATGCGCAAAGCGATAAGTCAGGGATCGACCATAAGGCAGGGCTGCACCATCACTGGCAAACCAGTGTTTGATGGAAGGCGCAAACGCCATGGCATCTTCCAGAAAACGGTCCCGCCGGTCATCATTGGCCTTGCCGTGCCCACCGCCGAGTGCGGCATAGATCAGGCCGTAGTAGTGCATGGCAAACGGGATGTAATGCTCGGCACGGCGTCGTTGTCCGTCACGAAACCAGCCGTCCTGCAAGCGGCAGGTCTCGAGAAAATCCAGGTCGGATTCTATGATGGAGCGATCATATTCAACGCCCACCCGATCCAGTCCCAGTGAGACCAGTACATGGAAGAAGTGCCAGTTGTTGGGGGCCGGGGTATTCTTGAGTGAGTCTGCCAGCCACTTGCCCAGATGATCACGACCCTTCCTCGGTAATCCATCCCAGAATGTCTCCGGAGCCAGGGCCAGGGCAAAGCCGATGGCGGCACTCTCCACGATGCGTTGGTCGCGGTAGGTGGTCGGGCCCCAGTAATCGACGTGGTTCGGATCCGAACCATTGGCCAGACCTTCAACGTACAGATCGGTCGCCTCGAAAGTCGAGCCACCGGCGATCAGTGGTGCCAGTCCCCAGAGGGGTCGAGCAAGGCCCTCCAGGTCTGCTGCCGCTTCGTGAAAGTGTGCGCCGGTAACGCCAAGTCGCAATCGACCTCGCCCTTCAGAGAACCAGGGGGTAAGCGGTGTCATCAGATCGATGGCAGCGCGCACGGCATCGTTGCGATCGAGGAAAGGGTTGTCGGCTATCGGGTTCAGCACAGACTGGGTTCTCGTGTGGCTTTCAGGAAGAAGGGGGCTGGCCGACACTCGCACGCTCGACCAGGGCAACGCCGGTCTGCACCTGCCGTGCGGGATACTTGTCGGAGACCAGGCCCAGGTTCAGTAATCGAAAGGCTTCCTGGCCCATGCCGCGCCAGTCGACTCGAATGGTGCTCAATCCGGGGTCACACAGATCGGCAATGGGCAGGTCGTCAAAGCCCATGACCGACACATCTCCCGGCACCGATATGCCACGCGCCTGCAGGGTCTGAACGGTTGCCAGTGCCTGCAGATCGTTGGAACAGAAAATGGCGGTAGGGGGCGTGACACCTTCCTGGAATGCCTCGGTCAAGGCATCCGCGATGTAGCTGGCTTCGAGCCGTTTGAAATACTTCGTATCCACGACGGCACTGCCCTGGCTGTAATCCTCGACGCCTTGCAGAAAGCCTTCCGTACGTCGGCGGATGGTCCAGCGCTGCCGGCTGCTCATATGCAGGATGCGGCGATGGCCTTTTTCCACCAGAAAGCGTGCGACCAGTCGTCCGCCGAAATAATTGGCTGGTGACACCGCGTGCACCCGCAGATCAGGATCCAGCCCATTGACCAGCACGGTCGGTACGCCGCTGTTTGACAAGCGCGCCAGCGCATCGGGTGTCGGGTCGATGCCGACAAACAGGACACCGGCATCGTTGCGTGAAAACACCGCTTCGGGCACTTCTTCATTGTTGTTGCGCAGCAGAAAGTGCAGGGCGATACCACTGTCCTCGGCGGCGGCTCTGAGTCCTGCCAGGATCAGTCCATAGATGGAGCTGATCTGCGGCTGGTGGCTGTCTTCATTGAACAGCAGAAAGGCCGATTTGAGTTCAACGCCGGTATTGTGCGACTCCACGCTACCGCGATGCCCCATCTCACGCGCGGCGCGCAGTACTTCTCCGCGTACCCGCTCACTGATGCCGGCCGCACCGGACAGTACTCTGGATACGGTAGAGACCGATACACCGACCGCCTGGGCGATGTCAGCCTGACTGACGCGTGTTCGGGAAGTCTCGGCGGCAGCGCTGTCCGGCGCTGGAGAGTCAGGGTCGTTCATGCGCGCGGGAGTGCCTTGGATTGTTGCGGATCGGGAGACTTGCGGCTACGCAAGATACGCAACTGCTGGTGCGAATGCAATGAATGCAAGAGAGTGCTGGTTCCAGAGGTCATGGTGATTCTCCGTTGCCTTCAAACGCTACGCAGACCGCGCTGCCGCGGATCAGGACGTGGCACTGCGGCGATGAGTCGCTGGGTATAGCTGTCGATCGGAGCATCGCAGACCTGATGCGCCAATCCAGTTTCCACCACGCGTCCGCGATGCATCACCGCAACCCGGTCGCACAGGTAACGCACCACGCCAATGTCATGCGCAATGAAGATGATGGAAAGCCCCAGCTCATCGCGCAGGTCCAGCAACAGGTCCAGTATCTGGGCGCGAACCGAACCGTCCAGCGCAGAGGTGGACTCATCGGCGATGATGACCCGCGGCTCCAGGGCAATGGCACGAGCGATACCGATGCGCTGGCGCTGGCCACCGGAGAAGGCGTGAGGATAACGTTCCATCATGCTGGCAGAGAGGCCAACACGCTCCAGCAAGGTGGCAACGCGCTCTCGCAATTCATGACCACTGGCCAGACCATTGATCTTCAGCGGCTCGGCAATGATCTGCTCGACGGTCATGCGTGGGTTCAGTGACGAATAGGGATCCTGGAAAATCATGCGAATCTCGCGGTAGACCTGTTTGTCCCGGAAGCTGGCCGCTTGCGTCAGATCCCGTTCACGGCCTTGCCGATCGGTATAGATGACATTGCCCGAAACCGGCTTGTAGCGTCCCATCAGGACGCGTCCCAGGCTTGTCTTGCCGGAACCGGATTCGCCGACGATTCCCAGAATCTCACCTGGCCACAAGGACAGGCTGACCGATTCCAGAGCAACCACGGCACCGTGTACCGTTTTACTGAACCAGCTCTTGTGTCCGCCGAACTGCAGACGAATGTCATCGATCTGGATGAGTGGTGTATCGGGCCTTGCGGGTAGGGGGCGAGCGTCCGACTGTTCCAGTCCGAGCGAGGCATCGATCAGTTTGCGGGTATACGGATGTGTAGGGGCATGGAAGATCTGATCGACCTCGCCATGTTCGACGATGCGACCATTGAGCATGACTGCAACATCGTCGGCTATTTCTGCCACCACGCCCATGTCGTGGGTGATGAACATCACCGACATACCCTTCTTGCGTTGCAGTTCGCGTATCAGCAGCAGTATCTCCGCCTGGGTCGTGACGTCCAGAGCGGTGGTGGGTTCATCGGCGATCAGTATGTCGGGTTCGCAGGCGATGGCCATGGCAATCATGGCGCGCTGGCGCATACCGCCCGAATATTCGAAGGGGTATCGATCGACAGCGCGTTCCGGTGAGTGGATATGAACGGCAGCCAGTGCTTCGATGGCCCGCTTGCGAGCTTCGGCCTCGTTCACGTCCTGATGCAGCAGGATGGCCTCGATGATCTGCTGACCGATGGTGTGCACCGGCGAGAGCGATGACATGGGCTCCTGGAAGATCATGGCGATGCGAGCGCCGCGTACCGCCCGAATCGCTTCACTGTCGGTATCCAGAGATGTCAGTTCGAGTGGTGTCTGGCTCTTGCTGTCGATGATGGTCACCGAGCCCTGAGTGATGATGGCAGGGTCGACGATATTCATGATGGCGCGCGCTGTCACGCTCTTGCCCGAGCCGGACTCCCCGACAAAACAGGTGGTCTTGCCGGGGTACAGATCGAAGCTCAGCGATTCGATGGCATGAAAGGCACCGTCCTTGTGCGGGAAGTCCACTGACAGATCACGTACCTGCAGGACCGGTTCGTTTGATGACTGGTTCATGATGGTGTCCTTATCGTGCATAGGGGTCTGCCGCGTCGCGCAGGCCATCGCCGACGAAATTCATGGCCAGTACCGCGATCACGATGGCAAGGCCCGGAGCCAGCAGCCAGGGAGCGGTGGCGAGGACTCGGATGTTCTGGGCCTCCTGCAGCAATACACCCCAGGAAACCACTGGTGATTGCAGACCAAGGCCCAGAAATGACAAGGCTGTTTCGGCCAGGATCATGCCCGGAATGGCAAGGCTTGCCGCGGTGATGATATGGCTGGTAAACGCCGGCACCATATGGCGCATCACCACACGTACATGGCTGGCCCCGTCATACAGTGCGGCGGCGACGTAGTCCTCGTCCTTCAGCGCGAGAAAGCGTCCGCGCACCACTCGTGCCAGTTCGGTCCAGCCCAGTAGCGAGAGTATGAGGGTGATGACGAAGTACACGCGCAGCGGTGACCAGTCGCTGGGCATGGCCGATGCCAGCGCCATCCACAGCGGAATGGTTGGCAGGGAGCGCAGGAACTCGATGGTGCGCTGGGTGACGGCATCGAACCAGCCTCCATAGAACCCGGCAAGACCGCCAATGAGTACGCCGAAGAACAGGGAGAGTATGACGCCGACGATACCGACCGATAGTGATATTCGCGTACCCAGCAGCAGACGGCTGAGCATGTCCCGTCCCAGCCGGTCACTGCCAAGAATGTACAGAGGGTCGCGCTTGCGTTCCGGTCCAAACAGATGGATGTTGCTGGGGAACAGTCCCAGCAGCTTGTAATCGTGGCCTTCCACGAACCACTTCAGATAGATCTTCTTTGACGGGTCGATGACGAATACACGGCGCAGTGCTTCCGGTTCGACTTCCACCTTGTAGCCATAGACATGCGGCTTGATGGACCAGTCACCGTTCTCATCGTGGTCGATGAAGTGCAGACCCTGAGGTGGGGCATAGGTGTAGCGGGCCTGTACCTTCAACGGATCCTTGGGCGCAAGGAAGTTGGCAAACAGGGCGCAAATGGCGAACACAATGAGAATGTAGAGCGAGATGCGCGCCATCCGATGTTGCCTGAAGCGACGACGGATCAACTGCCACTGGCTTTCGGTACCTGCCAGCGTGCCACGTACCGCACTACTTTCCTCGGTCGTATCGGCAGAGGGTTCGATCAGGGTTGTTGTCGGGCTGCTCATCAGTTGGCTCCCACCATGCCGAGCCGGATGCGTGGATCAATCCAGGCAAGCAGCAAATCGGAGATCAGTGTGCCGATCATGGTCAGCACACCCATGAACAGAATCAGGGCGCCGGCCAGATACATGTCCTGCGAGAGCAGGGCACGCAACAATATCGGTGAGAGGGTGGGCAGGTTCAGTACGATGGCGGTCACGAAGCTGGAGGAGATGACCGTGGGCAACACCCAGCCAATGGTGGACACCAGTGGGTTCATGGCGACTCTGACGGGGTAGCGCATGATCACCTTGCGCTTTTCCAGACCCTTGGCGCGGGCGGTCAGCACATAGGGTTTGTTAAGCTCATCGAGTAGATTCGCTCGCAGTACTCTGACCAGTTGCGCGGTGCCAGCGGTTGCGATGACCAGGACGGGAGCCCAGACATGCTGCGCGAAATCGAGAAATCTGGCCAGGCTCCACTTGGCATTCATGTATTCAGGGGAAAACAGGCCGGTGATGGTCACACCGAACCACACATAGCAGATGTACATGAGGATCAGGGCAAACAGGAAATTGGGTACGGCAAGGCCGAAGAAGCCGATGACCGTGGCGAAGTAGTCGCCCAGTGAGTATTGCTTCACGGCAGAGTAGATGCCGATGGGGATGGCAACTGCCCACATGACAACCACTGCCAGCAGCTCGACCGCCAGGGAGATGCCGATGCGCTCGGAGAAGATCTCGGAGACGGGCAGTTTCATTTCGAAGCTGTAGCCGAACTCGCCATGCAGCATGCCCTTGAGCCAGGCCCAGTATTGCGACAGGAGAGGGGCGTCCATCTGATAGCGTTCACGCAAGGTATCGATGACCGCCTGATCGATGGTCTCGCCACTACCCGACAGGCGGGCAATGTAGGAGGTGATGAAGTCCCCGGGAGGGAGTTGTATTACCACGAATACCACCACCGAAAGCGCCAGCAGTGTCAGTAGCATCGTGACCAGTCGACGGGCCAGATAGAGAGTCATGTCGTGTGTTCCAGGCAGGTGCAGGGAAGCTCACTGGCAGCCCGAAGTGGACTGCCAGTGAACATGAGTTGCCTCAGTTCTTGTAATAGAGTTGTGAGGTACCCATTGGCGCCGGTTGTGGATAGAGCCATGCATAAGGCTGGCTTTCAGGCACATTGCCCAGGTTCTTGTTGACTACCGCATAACCTTCAGCGGGCAGAACGGTGCCGATGACCCAGAACTGCTCGGCGGAAATATCCAGAATCTGCTTGAAGATCTGTGCCTGCTGGGCAGGATCACCAGATGCCTTCAGCTGTCCGTACAGTTCCATCTGCTTCTTGGCTGGTGCGGACGGTTCACTGCTGCCAGCGCTTTCCGGGTTGTTGAACCACTGTGACCATTGCAGGGCAAAGGCCGATTCGCGGTTGAACGGAAAGTAGTAGCGTGGATCGAGCAGGGCATCACCCAGACCGCCGTCACCCCACCAGATATGCATGTCATGCTGATTACCGTGGAGACGCTCGTAGACGAAGCTGCGTTCCACATTGCGCTGGTCGAGCAGGATGCCCACCTCTGCCCACTGGTTGACGATCAGTTGCGCCATGTCATTGAATTCGATCTGATCAGACGGTGTGTACAGCTGGATGGAGATCGGTTCACCGGCACTGTTGAGACGGATACCATCGTCGTTTCGCTCGATCAGGCCCAGTCCGTCAAGCAGTTCGTTGGCCTTGTCAGGATCGTAGTCGGTGTATTGCGTCGCCAGTTCTTCGTGATAGAACGGTGATTCGGGGCGAGGTGCGGCCTGGAAGGGCTTGCCCTGGCCGGCGAAGATCACATCCACGATCTCTTCCCGATCAGTCGCCAGTGACAAGGCAACCCGGAAGTCCCGTTCGTTGTACAGGGATCGCTTGATCGGATCTTCATTGTTGAGGTTCAGCTGCAGGATTGCGTGATTCATGCGTGCGTCAACCGTCGAGGTGAGTCGGTAGTTGCCTGATTCCTGACTGTCGTAGATGACCGGCTTGTTGGTGACAGTGGCAAAGTGACGGTTGGAAAAGTCAACCTCGCCATTGATGACCTTCAGCAGGATGTCCTCGACATTCTCGCTTTGCAGCATGGTTGCCTTGTCGATATAGGGCAGCTGGTTGCCAGCGGTGTCAACCTTGTAGAAGTAGGGATTTCTTTCGAACTCGATGATCTGGTTCAGGCCATCGTAGGCGGTCACCTGCTGCCAGGCGTTCAGCGAAGGTCGTTTTGCATCGGTGAAGTAGGTGAAGCAGGTTTTTTCCAGAGCCTGTGACCAGGAATCGAATCCGCGATCGCTTGCCAGCTTGTCGGCATCCGGGTTGACACTGGGTACCATCTGGCCGCAATAGTGCTTGGGTGCAAAAGTCAGGAAAGGGCCGTCGACACTGGCAAGTCGCTGTATCAGCAAGCCATCAGGCTGGTCGAGCGTGATGCGATAGGTCGTCTCGTCGATGATCTCGCCGGTCATGTTGTCCCAGTTGAAGTTCGGTGCTCTCTCTCCCTTGTAGTCCGGGTTCTTGGCAATGTCGTTCAGGGCAAAATCCAGATCGGCACTGGTAAAGGGTTCGCCGTCGGACCATTTGTGGCCCTTGCGCAAATGGAAAGTGAATTCGGTTGCTTCGTCATTCACCTCGAAACTCTCGGCAACGTTGGGGACCACTTCAGACCAGTCGAGACTGAACGCCACCAGCGGCTGATAGGCAACCGTACGACGAATCCAGCCATTGTCATAAGTCCCCTTGAGCGCCGAGCGCCAGACGCCGCCGTATTTGCCGACACTCTCGATCGGTTCGAGTACGAAAGGGGTTTCCGGCAGGCGCTCCTCCACAGGAGGCAGTGTGCCTGCCTTGACCTGTTCGGCCAGTTGTGGGGCCTCCTGATAGTCGGCCGCCAGCAGGGAGGCGCCGGGTGCTGCAATCAGGCTTGCGCCCAGCGCCAGCATCGTCATGCGATGTCGGTGCAGTGGGTTGGGGCTCGTTGTTTTCATGGTGTCGTATCTCTCCGTGTGGCGGTGGTAGGTGTAATCAGCGAGCGGTGCACAATTGACGCAGGGCTCGCATGTCCTGCTCGAATTGCTCGACATCGTCGTTGGCAACGAATTCGAGCATGGCAAGGCGAGGCTGTGACCAATGAGGAGCGGTTTGCCAGGCATTGATGAGCGGCGCCCAGAGAGGCAGCCCTTCAGTCAGGGGACGACGCTCGTCTCCTTCATCGGCGGGAATCCAGTGAAATACGTGTACGTGGCCCAGCCAGGGGGCCAGAGCGGTAATTTCAGCGAGTCTCTCTGCCGTGGATCTTCCCGGTACGGGTTGCCAGTAACTGAACAGGTTGCTGTGATCGACCTGTTTCAGCAGATCAACGGTGTCCTGAAGCCTTTCGGTCAGGGTGTTGCGATGGAATTCGATGCTGACAGTGATGGACTGTGCAGCCGCTGCATCTGCCATGCGGCCCAGATCCGCGGCGATGTTCCGGAGCTCTTCATCACTGTAGTTCTCCGGGGTGTTACGAGCCGCCCAGACGCGAATATTGGTGGCTCCCAGTGCCTTGGCCGTGTCGACGGCCTGGCTGAATTCTTCCCTGCACCGAGGATCGCCTGCGCGCACATAACTGCCGTAGGAGGCGGCGTCGATACCGTGCTTCCGGCACAGTTCACAGACCTGTCGGGCACGGGCAAGATCACCGAGCGGGACATGCACATCGGCGCCCCATTCGATGGCTTTCACGCCGTTCCTGCTCGCCAGCGGAATCAGCTTTTCAGGTGTGAGCGAGCGGAAGGTGACCGAACACAAGGCTGGAATCACGGCATTTTCAGTACTCACGCCAGCATGTCCCAGTCGTCCAGGGTGACTTCATGCTGCAAGGCTTCGTTGCGGCCGAAGCGTTCGATCTCTTCGATCACGAGCGTCGTCATTTCTGAGACCTCACCACCCATGGAGCCGGCAATGTGAGGAGTCAACTGCACATTGGGCAGATCCCACAATGGGGAGTCATCGGGCAGAGGCTCCGGTTCGGTAACGTCCAGTACCGCTTGTAGAGGTCGGTTGGACAAGGTCTTGATGAGCGCCTCATGATCGATGAGGCGGCCTCGAGCGGTGTTGATCAGCAAAGTGCCATCGCGCATGTGCGCGAACTGCTCTTCGCCAATGGAGTGTGTGGTGCTGGGAAGCAAGGGTTGGTGCAGAGAGACCACATCACTTCGGCTCATCAGCTCATTCATGGAGACCAGCTCGACGCCCAATCGCTCAGCCTCACCGGCATCGACGAAGGGATCATGCAACAGCACGTGTATGCCATGCGGGGCCAGCAGGTCGATGACTCGGCGACCGATACGCGATGCGCCGACAATGCCGATCACCTTGCTGCGAGTACCGACACTTGCATTGAGTGCCGAGGTGCGGGTGTTGATCGAGGAGCGTTGTTCCCGATAGAGGGCTTCCCAGTCACGAACCTGCTTGCAGTGCATCAGTATGGTGGCGAGCGTGAATTCGGCGACGGGTCGCGCATTGACCGATGCTGCCTGGGTGACATGGATGCCGCTGGCAATGACATCACGGGTGACTACCGATTTGACTGAACCACCCAGGTGTGCAATCAGTGCAAGATTGGGCATTTTTTGCACGGCTTCCAGGTCGTACAGATTCGAACCCCATCCAGTGATCAGCACATTGGCCGACTCGAGCAGGGCGGACGAATCTGCTTCTGCAGGATATTGATCAAGTGACTGGCAAACCCTGTCCAGCAAGGCTTTTGAGTCATCGTCGAAGTGCACATTGACACTGCGTTCCGGTAGCTGGATCAAAGCGTTCAGCATGCTCGAGGTACTCCGTTCTGCCTGTTGAAGGGCCAATTGACTGAATCCCAGTGATTGCGAATGAATGCAACTATACGCAAATTTGCATGATTTGCAAATAAAATTGCACTGATTCCGGACGCGATTCTGTGGAGCGGATACTGAGAGCCTGAGTGCCTGAGTGCCTGAGTGCCTGAGTGCCTGAGTGTCTGGGTGTCTGGGTGTCTGAGTGTCTGGGTGTCTGGGTGCCTGGGTGCCTGGGTGCCTGAGTGCCTGAGTGTCTGCGTGTCTGCGTGTCTGAGTGTCTGAGTGTCTGAGTGTCTGAGTGTCTGAGTGTCTGAGTGTCTGGGTGTCTGCGTGTCTGCGTGCCTGCCTGGCTGCTTTCCTCCCTTCTTGCCTTCTTTTTCAATCCGGTGACGGAACCTCAATCCGGAAACAGGACGCAGAATTGATTCTTGCCGAGAATGGGGAAGATGGCGGAACACACCACGCCGTAGAACCGCGTGCTTTGCTGGTGGGTGGCAATGACCTCGTCGCCTGCCAGGTCGTACTGCATGCGTGTGGGGCAGATGTTGGGGAGAATCGGGAATATCAGTAGCAGAACGCCGCAGCTGGTGCGTCCGGTCTTTACTGTTATCTGCTCAATGCCGTTCTTCAGCCTGGCCTGCTGGGCGACTGATTCACCGTGTCTTGCAATGATTTCATCGCGGGTGTGTACCAGACCGGGCATTGCCTCTTTGTCGGCAGCGGTCTGTTGTCTGTGCAGGGTGTGAGGCGCCATGACCCCAAATCCCATGCAAGCCGTGATCAGGGTGCTGCAGCTCAGAACAGCAGCAATGCGCAACAAGCGTGCGAAAGTGTTCATGTATACCTTTTCCGTCCATGGTGGGTATGCGAATGATGAGGGTCAGGCTAGTGGGTCGATCGGAAAAACAAGGTAATACTCAGAGTCTGCGCGGCCATGTTGTGGCGTGAGTTGCAGCACGGCGTGTTGCCTGTGATAGCGCAGTGCCTGACAAGACAGACCGATGTGTCAGCGCAATCTCTGTCCGGTACACACATCAATGATGCGTGTGGGTGCGCTGAGTGTTCCGACCTTGCCATCGACAGTGGCATCCACCTCGGTCCCGAACAACTGTGTCGCACTTGCGGTATCGCGACAGGGTTCCTCTCCTGAGCGATTGGCACTGGTTGAGACGATGGGTCCGCCGAACTGCGCGCACAGTGTCTGCACCACCGGATGAGCGCTGACACGAACTGCCAGTGTCTCGCGACCGCCTGAGAGCAGGTCGCTGTTACCGGGCGCACAGGGCACGACCATGGTGACAGGTCCTGGCCACACGGCATCGAACTGCGTCTGCCATTCGGGCTGAACGGGAGCGAGAAACGGTAGCAGCTGTTCAAGAGAGCCGGCGATCAGGATGAAACCCTTGTGCGCAGCCCGCCCCTTGATGTCGATGATGCGGGCCAGTGCGGCATCATTACGCGGATCGCAACCCAGACCGAATACCGCTTCGGTGGGGTAGCTGATCACGCCGCCGGCGCGCAAGGCGGAAATTGCCTTGCGCAGCGTGTCTTCGTTCACTCGGTTTTAGCGGTGACCGTGGAGCTGGCAGCGGCGACCTTCTTCCTGGATGCCGCTTTCTTCTTGCTGGCCGCGCTCTTCTTCTTGCTGGCGCTGCTCTTCTTCTTTGCAGCACTTTTCTTCTTGGTCTTTTTCTTGGCGACCGCCTTTTTCTTGGACTCTACCTTGGCCGCTGCCTTCTTCTTGCCGCGCCCGCGTTTTTCGGGTGCTTCCGCCAGCAATTTTTCACAGGTCTCCAGATCGATGGCGGCCGGTGTTTCCTTCAGTTCCTTGGGAATCTTGGCGTTCTTGTTGCCATCGGTGATGTAGGCGCCCCAGCGGCCGTTGAGAATCTGGATGTCGGTGCCTTCAAACGCCTTGACCAGCTTGTTGGCGTCCGCAATCTTCTTCTCGGCCACGATTTCCAGCGCACGCTCCAGCGTGACGGTATACGGATCGTCTTCCTTCAAGGAGACGAACTTGGAGTCGTACTTGATGTACGGGCCAAAGCGTCCGATGTTGGCGGTGATCTTCTCGCCTTCGGGTGACTCGCCCAGAGCACGCGGCAGGTCGAACAGCTGAATGGCTTCTTCGAGCGTGATGGTGTTCATGCGCTGGCCGGGACGCAGGCCGGCAAACTTCGGCTTGTCCTCGTCATCGCGAGTACCGATCTGCACAAACGCGCCGTACTGGCCGATGCGTACGGTAATCGGCTTGCCGCTCTCTTCATCGATGCCCAGTTCACGAGCCTGGATGGCCTCATCCTTGGAGACATTTTCCAGCTTGTCCTCTACCTGCTCCTTGAACGGTTTCCAGAAATCAGCCAGCAAGGGGACCCACTCTTTCTCGCCCCGGGAGACGGCATCCAGCTCATCTTCCAGATTGGCGGTGAAGTCGTAGTCCACGTACTTGTCGAAGTGCTTGGCCAGGAAGGTGGCAACGACTCGTCCGGTATCGGTCGGGAAGAAGCGGCGGCTTTCGATCTCGACGTATTCGCGCGACTGCAGGGTCGAGATGATGGAGGCATAGGTGGAGGGTCGCCCGATGCCATATTCTTCCAGCGTCTTGACCAGACTGGCCTCGGAGAAGCGTGGTGGTGGCTCCGTGAAGTGCTGAGTCAGCTTGATGTCCTGCAGAGGCACCTGATCGCCTTCCTTCAGCTCCGGCAAGACCTTCTCGTCATCATCCGACTTCTTCTTGTCGTCTTCGTCTTCCTTGTACACCGTCATGAAGCCGGGGAAGTTGACGGTGGAGCCGGTGGCGCGGAACAGATTGCCTTCACCGCAGGCGAAATCGACAGCCACCTGGTCGATGGTGGCAAAGATCATCTGACTGGCCACGGTTCGCTTCCAGATCAGGTTGTAGAGCTTGTATTGGTCCTCTTCGAGAAACTGCTTTATCTCTTCCGGCGCACGCATCACGGAGGAGGGGCGGATGGCCTCGTGAGCCTCCTGTGCGTTCTTCGATTTGTTCTTGTAGACGTTGATCTGTTCGGGCAGATAGTCCTTGCCGAAGCGCTGGGGAATCAGCTCCCGCAACTCGTCCAGACATTCCTGAGACAGGGTGATGGAGTCGGTACGCATATAGGTGATCAGGCCGGTCGGGCCTTCTTCACCGATCTTGATACCTTCATACAGCTTCTGGGCAGTGCGCATGGTCCGTTGCGCACCGAAACCGAGCTTCCTCGAGGCTTCCTGCTGTAGCGTGGACGTGGTAAACGGCGCTGTCGGGTTACGCTTGCGCTGCTTCTTTTCCACCTTGATGGCGGTCAGTGTGCCGCCGGCATTGCCCAGCAGCATGTCGCGTGCACTGTTGGCCTGTTCGCCGTTGGTGACGGTGAACTGCTTGACCTTCTCGCCTTCGAGCAGGGACAGACGGGCGGTGAACGGTTGGGTATCCTTTTCCAGCTCGGCCAGAATGCTCCAGTACTCCTTCGGGATGAAGGCTTCGATTTCATTTTCGCGCTCGCAGATCATGCGCAGCGCGGGCGACTGTACCCGGCCCGCTGACAGGCCTCGACGAATCTTGCGCCACAACAGCGGCGAGAGATTGAAACCCACCAGATAATCCAGGGCGCGGCGCGCCTGCTGGGCATTGACCAGGTCGTAGCCCAGCTCACGAGGGTGGTCTACGGCATCCTGTACCGCCTTCTTGGTGATTTCGTGGAAGACCACCCGGGCGACATGCTTGCCCTCCAGGTCGCCGGATTCCTTCAGATGCTCGACCAGATGCCAGCTGATGGCCTCACCCTCGCGATCCGGGTCAGTTGCGAGAAGCAGATTGTCGGCCTTCTTCAGCGCCTTCTTGATGGCGTTGACGTGTTTCTCGTTACGCTCGATCATCTGGTACTTCATGGCGAAGTCATTGTCGGGATCGACCGCGCCCTCCTTGGGCAGAAGATCGCGCACGTGACCGTAGGAGGCCAGCACTTTGTAGTCCTTGCCAAGGTACTTTTCGATGGTCTTTCCCTTGGCAGGAGACTCTACGATGACCAGATTTTTGCTCATGAATACCAGATAGATTGTGATGGCAGCTGTGACGGCACCGACTGGCGGGCGCAGCTGCTTTGGGCACTAGCGTCGTCGCTTGGTGGTACTTTGTCAACGAAGCCGTGTAATTTTTCTTTCACGCAAATCGCAGGCTGACTGCACGCAGACGGCTAGCAACAGGCATAACGACCTCCTGCAGTAGTGGTGATCAAGCCTTTCGTTTCAAGTAGACCCAGCAGAGAGGCCAGCCGTGAAATGCTCAGGGCGGAGTGTGTCATCAATTCGTCGAGAGTGGCACTGTTGGCTCTCAAGGTCTCCAGCAGAGCTTGCTCTGCTGGGCTGAGTGGTGGGTCCTCCAGTGCCAATTCGCTCTGTCTAGCGTTGATCGGAAGGCTGCCGGGTATCACCTGTGCGCGATGCAGCGAAGGGCCGAGAACATCGATGACATCACGGGTCTCTTCGATCAGGGCCGCTCCTTGCTTGATGAGAAAATGGCAACCTCGACTTTGCAGATTGCTGACCGAACCGGGCACCGCCATGACTTCACGGCCCTGGTTCATGGCGTGAGTGGCTGTGGTCAGCGTGCCGCTGGGCAGGCCGGCCTCCATGACCAGCACGCCCAGGCTGATACCGCTGATGAGGCGGTTGCGCCGCGGAAAATGCCAGGGCCGGGTGGCGGAACCCAACGGGTATTCGCTCAGGACAAGACCCCCCGAATCCACAATGCGCGCATCAAGCTCGGTATGCCGGTCAGGATAGACGCGGTTTGCCGGTGTGGCCGCGATGGCGATCGTCGGCCCGCCGCGGCGACCATCTTGTCTGGCCTGCAGGGCGCTCTGATGGGCGGCGGCGTCCACGCCCAGTGCCAGGCCACTGACGATGCCGATGCCCATATCGGCCAGTTCACGACACAGTGAGCGCGTGTGGGTCAGAGCGGCGTGACTGGCCTTGCGCGAGCCCACGACCGCCAGCAAGGGGTAGTCCAGCGCACTCAGCGAGCCACGGGCGTACAGCAGTGGCGGGGCATCATCGGTGTTCTGCAGTAGTGTGGGGTAGGCCGGATGGTCGAGACCCAGCAGGTGATTCAGCGGGCTTTGTGCCTGCCAGGCGAGGGCCTGTTCACAGCGCTGTGTGGTGGCATCACTGAACAGGGCCGCCAGCTGCGACTCCTTGATGCCTTGCGCCAGGCATTCGGGCAGATCGCCCTGCCGGTCGTTCACATAGCGCTGGATCCGGCTGCCGGCGTCGGCAGGATCGGGGCAGCTTCTGCGCAAATGACGACAGAGGCGGGTGCTGTCCGTGAAGGCCAGCGCGAACCTGAGCCAGGTGTCGGTGGGTACTGCAGGTGTAAAAGGTGTTGCATCTTCCATGATGAGTAACCGCGGGTTGCGCCCGCAGTCACTGTCATGACGTCGGGCTGGTTATATACCGGTGACGATGTCGTTGATCATCACCGGGCGGGTCGATTCCATGACCAGTGCATAGCTTACCTTCTCATAGGTCTTGAATACCATCATGACGCCGGTTCGCTGGTTCGGTAATGTGATGCGTTCGTGCCCGTTCTTGCCGCGAGAATCGACAATGGTATTGCCGCGTGACTCGATGGCCAGCATGTCGCCTTCCTGGATCTGCGATTCGGCGCCGATATTCAGTACCACCACCTGATCCCGGCCGGTCTGCGATATCGCGTTGACCAGAGACACGATGCGTCCCTCGCCGGTGAGGGCGGGCAAGCGCGGCGTGTAGACGTGGGTAATGGCACCTTCGTGACTGGGCAGCAGGATATCGCCATTCATGGTCTCCATCTTGTTGAGGGTGATGGCCAGTGCCGAGGGGTCGCCGACGCTGAGCAATCTGGCGTCGGCCACGTGGGTCACTTCATAGCCCAGCAAGGCCTGGGTGGTCGGATCGCGCAACTCCTTGTTGCGTCGGAAGATACCGTAGGCTGTCTGGTCGCGATTCAGATCGCCGCGCACGAAGACCCGGTGCCCGACGGCACTGATCAGACGACTGTCGTAGTTGCCCACGACATAGGGAGCGTTGTCCAGCGTCTCGGCATCCACCACACGTGGATGGACAAGGAACTGCTGAATGGAGTCGCCCGAGATGGTCGGTATGGCATCGTCGAGTGATTCGGAGCGAATGCGGGGTGACAGGCGTACCCGATCGCCCGACAGGCGGTTGCCGTCGGCATCAAGTAACACATTGCCGGTTGATCCGAGTGACTGCCCGTTACGCGTCAGTGTCAGGGTGGGGCGGCCATTGACGTATTCCAGCGCCAGTACATCGCCCGGATAGATGAGATGCGGGTTCTTGATCTGCGGGTTGTAGCTCCAGATTTCAGGCCAGAGCCATGGCTCCTTCAGGAATCGATCGGAAATACCCCACAAGGTGTCGCCTTTTACCACGGTGTAGGAGGAAGGAGCATCTGTCTCCAGCTGATCGGCCCTGATATAGCTCTGCGGCTCGATGACAGTCTCTGCCGGAGTGCTCAGGCCATCTTCGCTGAATCGATCGTTGATCTGGGCAGGCGGAGCTTCCACCACGATTACCGCAGGCCCCTTGTCGGATGCGCAGGCGGCGAGCAGCGTGGACAGACAGACTGCCATGGCAAGTCGAGCAGTCGGTGCAGTCAGATGTAGTGCCATGTGCGGGAACTCTCCCTCGTTGTTTGGTCGTGGTCTATCGATGCATCGGCGGACGCACAGAAACCTTGATATGCAAGGGGGATGCCTCTCCCGTCCCTGTTAGAATTCCGGTTTGGACAATGTTTCGGAATTTCACGTGTCACTGCTAGATATTCTTTATTACCCCGATGCCCAGTTGCGCCGTACGGCGAGCGCGATCACCAATGTGGATGGCAAGATTGCCAAACTGGCCGATCAGATGCTGGACACCATGTATGCCGCGCCGGGCATTGGTCTGGCAGCTACCCAGGTCAATGTGCATGAGCGCCTGGTGGTCATTGATGTGTCCGAAGAGAACGACGCGCCGCTGGTTCTCATCAATCCCGAGATTCTGACATCCGAAGGGGAAGAGGAGATGCAGGAGGGCTGTCTGTCGATTCCCGGGGTGTACGAGAGCGTCAAGCGTCCGGCCATCGTGCGAGTCGCGGCCATTGATCGCGAGGGCAACCCCTTCGAACTGGACGCCGACGGCTTGCTGGCTGTCTGCATTCAGCATGAAATCGATCATCTCGATGGCAAGCTGTTCGTGGACTACCTGTCGCCGCTGAAGCGCAATCGCATCCGCAAGCGCATGGAAAAGTGGATTCGCGATGGCGCTGATCTCGACGATATCCCCGAACGTCCGTGAGCAACATGGCTACCGGTATGAATTGTGATCGACTCAAGGTGGCCTTTGCCGGTACGCCTGAATTTGCCGCCGTCGCGCTGGATGCGCTGATTGCCAGCGAACACGATGTCGTGGTGGTGCTGACTCAGCCGGACAGACCGGCAGGGCGCGGCAGGAAGCTGGCCCCCAGTGCCGTCAAGCAGCGTGCTCTGGAGGCCGGCATACCGGTGCAGCAACCCTCCAGCCTGCGAGACGAGGCGGCTCAGGCCGCATTGGCAGCGGTGGGTGCGGATGTGCTGGTGGTGGCCGCCTACGGGCTGATCCTGCCACAGGCCGTGCTCGACATGCCGGCCATGGGGTGTCTGAATATTCACGGCTCGCTGCTGCCACGCTGGCGCGGCGCTGCCCCCATTCATCGCGCCATTCTGGCCGGAGATGCCCAGACCGGCGTCTGCATCATGCAGATGAATGCAGGACTGGATACGGGGGATGTGCTACTTGAACGACAACTGGCTATTGGCGAGGATGAAACGGCAGCACAACTGCACGATCGATTGGCCGCTCTGGGCGCCGCGGCGCTGATGGACACTCTTTCTGCCCATTGCCGGGGCGAGTTGCAGGCGGTCGTGCAGCCGGAAGAGGGCGTCAGCTACGCTGAAAAGCTGAGCAAGGCCGAGGCACGTCTGGATTTTTCAGCGCAGACCAGCGAATTGCATCGCCAGATACGGGCCTTCAACCCGTGGCCGGTGGCTGAAGCCAGCCTGCGTGGTGAGCGCGTCAGAATCTGGTCGAGTCGACAGGTGCCGGCAGAGGACGTTTCTGTGTCAGCGCTGGCGCAGATTGCCCCCGGCACGCTCGTCGAGGTGCTGCCCGACGCCTTGCGAGTGCGTACCGGTGACGGTCTGATCGATCTGCTGCAATTGCAGTGGCCTGGCAAGAAAATGCAGGATGCCGCCGTCTTCAGTCAGGGACGTGAGCTGCAGGGCGAGGCGTTTACCACCTTATGAGTGCACCGGCGCGCAAGACCAGTACCATCGGAATCCGGCTGGCCTGTGTGCAGCTGATGCAACAGTTGCTTGGCAGCAGCGGTTCCATGACCAGGTTACTGCCGGAAGCCCAGTCCCGTGTGGCCGAGCGCGAACAGGCGCAGTTGCAGGCCTGGGCCTACGGCTTTGCTCGTTATTCCGGGGAACTGGCAGGCATTGTCGATCAACTACTGGACAAGCCGCTGAAGAAGAAGGATCTCGATGTCTATCTGTTGATGCAGCTGGGTGTCTTCCAGTTGCGTCATACACCGACGTCTGCCCACGCGGCGGTCGATGAAACGGTCAAGGTGGTCAAACAGCTGAAGAAACCCTGGGCGCGAGGTCTGATCAATGCCGTGCTGCGAAATTACCAGCGCCGTGCGGAAGAACTCGAAGCGGCCCTGACCGATGTGCAGCGTCTCAGCCATCCGCAGTGGCTGCTGTCACGACTACAGAATGACTGGCCTGAACAATGGCAGGACATCTGCGAGCAGAACAATACTCAGGGGCCCATGACGCTGCGAGTCAACCTGCGGCGCGGGACCGTCGAGGGCTATCGTCAACGTCTGTCAACGGCGGGTATTGCATCGCAGCCTGTGGCGGACGCTCCCGCGGCATTGCGTCTCGATAGCCCGGTACCGGTCGCGCAGTTACCCGGCTTCGAGGTGGGCGATGTCAGTGTTCAGGATGCCGCCGCGCAACTGGCTGCCGGCTATCTGGCACGCTATTGTCCGGAGGGCGGGCGCTTGCTGGACGCCTGCTCGGCGCCCGGTGGCAAGAGCGCTCATGCACTGGAGAGCGGTTCGTTTGCCCACGTGGTGGCTCTGGATCAGGATGCGTCCAGGCTGGAACGGGTCGAGGCAACGCTGTCGCGTCTGGGGCTGACTGACAACTGTCAGCTGCAGGCGGTGGATGCCGCTGACATCGCACAGTGGTGGGACGAGGTGCCGTTTGATGCCGTTCTGCTCGATGCTCCCTGCTCGGGCACAGGCGTCATTCGACGACACCCGGACATCAAGCTGCTGCGTCGTGACAGTGATATCGACACCCTGGCAGCATTGCAGGCCAGTCTTCTGGACAGTCTGTGGCAAACGTTGCGACCCGGCGGTCTCATGCTGTATGCCACCTGTTCCATTCTGAAGCGTGAGAACGAACAACAGATTGCCGCCTTTCTCGAGCGCACCGCCGATGCAGAGGCACTCGGTGAGAGCCGGCAGATTCTGCCCGGTGAATCCGGCATGGACGGTTTCTTCTATGCCCCCCTTCGCAAGCAGGGCGGATGAGCATGCCGGGTGCCTACTGAACCCGAGGGAGGACGCTGGGCGCTGGCCATGTTGCTGGTGCCACTGGCAACGCTGCTGGTCTTCATCCTGCTGGTGAGTCTGTCAGCGCGAGGTCTGTCGTTACGCGGCATGGCGATGGGCAGCATACAGCTGGAGGATGCCTCACTGCGGCAAGGGGAGGCAGGCCAGTGGTATCTGTCCGCCGATGCCCAGATCGACCTGCCCGAACCCATCAAGGCCGGCCTGGACAGCGGCGTGCCGCTGGACTTCATCCTGAACCTGACATTCAAGCGGCCGCACCGTTACTGGCTGGACAAGACGCTGGCCAGTTATCGACACCGATACCGTCTGACATACTACGAATTGACACGTCATTACCGGGTATATGCGGTGGACACCGATGAAAGTCGCAACTACCGCAGCCTGAGCGCAGCATTGACCGGTCTGGGTGAATTCGATCGATTGCCGGTGGTGACCGACCCCGATGACGAGCAGCAGACCGTGCTGCTCGACGCTCTGGCCGTGGACGATGCCATCGTCATTGCGGCGCTGGATTTTCGGCTCGATTCCCAATCGTTGCCACTGCCGTTGCAACCGCTGATTGCATCGAGCTGGCGACTGGCCAGCGAGGAGTATCAATGGCAGGTCAACTGAGCAGGCTGCGGCGACGGACATTGACCAGTGCTGTATTGATGGCGCTGTTGTTCATCGTGCTCATTGCTTCGCTGTACGTGCTGGGAACCATTGCCCTGCAGCTGGACCGGTTCGGCCAGTATTACCACTGGCTGCTGTTGGGTAACGGGCTTGCATTGAGCTTCATCGCCGTTCTGATCATCATGAATGGCTGGCGCCTGGTGCGCGAGTTCCGGCAGCGCATCGCAGGCTCACGTCTGACCGTCAAACTGGTCATCGTCTCGGTCATGCTGGCGCTGGTGCCGGTCACTCTGGTCTACGGTTTTTCCATCCGCTTTCTGCGCGCCAACATCAACAGCTACTTCGATCTGGAAATTGAGCAGGCGCTGGATGATGCACTGGAGCTCAGTCGTGAGTCGCTGGGCCTGCAGATGCGCACCCTGCAGCGCGATACGGTCAATGTGGCGCAGCAACTGGTGGGGGTCAGTGAATCGGTGGCCGTCATGGCACTGAACACGCTCACGGCCGAGACCGAAGCCAGTGAGATGACGCTGATCGGCCCTGATAACCGCATCGTGGCATCCACCGGTCTGCTGGACAGTATCAGTGTGCAGCCCAACCGGCCGGAGAACGATCTGATCGCACGGGCACAGCAGGGCCTGTCCTATGTCGGAGTGGATCCTGTCCGGGGTGGGGATCTGTACATTCGGGTGGTGACACCGGTGTTGTCCGAAGATCCGATCCTGGAGAACTCGGTACTGCAGGCGCTGTACCCGATCGCGCAGCGCTCCTCCGATCTGGCAGAGAGCGTTCAGTCCAGTTATCAGCAGTACCGGCAGCTGGTGTTCCTGCGCCGTCCTCTGATGCTCAGTTCCATGTTGACGCTGTCACTGGCCCTGCTGTTATCCGTCATGATGGCTGTCTGGTTTGCGCTGTATGCAGCAAGACGCATGATGATGCCGATTCATGATCTGGTGGAGGGTACGCGAGCGGTCGCCGAAGGCAATTACGCCACGCGAATCTACAAACGCAGCAAGAACGATGAGCTGGGTTTTCTGGTGCAATCGTTCAATTACATGACCCTGCAACTGGAGCAGAGCCGCAAGAACGCCGAGCAGAGCCAGCGGCAGGTGGAGCGACAACGAGCTCGACTGCAGGCGGTGCTGGGGCAGATTTCCTCCGGCGTCATCACGCTCGATGCGGAAAACTGCATACGCACCAGCAATCCGGCGGCTGTGACGATCCTGGGTGGTGAATTGCTGCAGATGCGAGGGCAGCCGCTGGAGCACGACGTCAGTGACAACAGCGTTGCCTCGCAATTCAGTGAGCAGGTCAGCAAGCCGCTGCAGCAGGCCGGTGATCATGAGTGGTCATGCGAGATCGAGGTGTATGACCAGGGGGGACGGCGCTTTCTGTTCTGCCGCGGTACGGTACTGCTGGATGCAGCCGGTCATCTGACGGGCAGGGTCATCGTCATCGACGACATGACAACCATCATCAGTGCACAGCGCGATGCTGCCTGGAGTGAAGTGGCCAGACGCCTGGCGCATGAGATCAAGAATCCCCTGACGCCCATTCAACTATCGGCCGAACGCCTGCGACACAAGTTTCATGAAAAGCTGGAAGGGCGCGATCTTGACCTGCTGGAACGCCTGACACGCACCATCGAGAATCAGGTGGATGCCCTGAAGTCGATGGTCAACGCCTTCGCCGAGTATGCCTCGACCCCCAATCTGGCGTTGGTCCGAACCAGCGTGAACGTCCTGCTGTCGGAGATTGCCGACTTGTACCGTGATGCCGAGGACACGGTCAGTATCGAACTGAGTCTGGACGAGAGTGCGCCGGATATTCTGCTGGATCAGCCGCGCATGCGCCAGTTGACGCATAATCTGATCAAGAACGCACTGGAAGCCCAGCAATCACAGTCGTGCAAGACCGTCCGACTGTCCACCCGTTATCGGCAGCAGAAGCTGCAGAACGTGCTGGAAATCGTCGCCGAAGATGATGGTCCGGGTTTTCCCATTGAAATCATGGATCGTCTGTTCGAACCCTATGTCTCGTCCAAGCCCAAGGGCACCGGGCTCGGGCTGGCCATCGTCAAGAAGATTGTTGAAGAACACAATGGCAGAATACGTGCTGAGAATCGCCCGGAACGAGGTGCTGCCGTTATCATCAGTCTGCCGTATCCATCCAATCTGCAACCTGCCGGAGTCGGCGTATGAATGAGCGTGCTGTGCTTGTCGTTGACGATGAGCCGGATATTCGCAGCCTGCTGCAAGAGATTCTTGAAGACGAAGGCTACGCCGTGTCGACAGCCGATACAGCGGCAGCCGCCCAGGCCTGTGTCGAGGAATCGAAGCCTGATCTGGTGCTGCTGGATATCTGGATGCCGGACATGGATGGTGTGTCTCTGCTGAAGGACTGGAAACGCAGTGGCACGCTGGATTTCCCGGTCATCATGATCTCCGGTCACGGTACGGTGGAAACCGCCGTGGAGGCAACGCGTCATGGGGCCGTGGATTTCATCGAAAAGCCGCTGTCGCTGGCCAAGCTGTTGCTGACTGTCGAAAAGGCCCTGGCGGAAGCCAGCCGCACTCCGGAGAGCGGTAGTAATCAGGTCGACATGGCAACGCCCCGGCGATTGCCGCTGTTGCTCGGTGTCAGCGACTATGTCAAACAGATGCGAGAGCAGATCGATGTGCAGGCCAATCGTAGCGAGTCCTTGCTGCTGATTGGCGAGGCTGGCAGTGGTCGGGCGCTGTTTGCGCAACATGTGCATGATCATGACCCGTCCGCAAGTGGTCGTTTCACGCAGCTGCGGTGCGATACCCTGTCCTCGGCCAATGCCCATCGGGAGCTGTATGGCGATGAAGGTTCTGGAGCGGTCAGCATGGGATTTCTGGAATCCGCTGCTAGCGGTACGCTGTTTCTGACCGATGTGGAACTGCTGCCCTCCAGTGCCCAGCACTACCTGCGGCAGGCCATCGAACAGCAGGGCTTTACGCGGGTGGGTGGCTCGATGCGCGTGCCGTTCCGCGCGCGACTGATTGCCGCCAGCCGCACAGAACTGTCGCTGGCGGTTCGGCAGGGAGCACTGGATGCGGCCCTGGCTCGACTGTTGGCCAGCGAAACCCTGCACCTGAAGCCACTGCGCGAACATCCGGAGGATATTCCGGCCTTGCTGGAAGGTCTGGTGGATTGGCATGTTGCCGAGGAAGGACTGATGTACCGGCATTTCACCGTGGCTGCGCAGAACCGCCTGCGTAATCTGGACTGGCCGGGTAATCTGCTGGAGCTGAAGAATCTGGTGCAACGCATCCTGTTGCTCGGTGGCACGGCTGAAATCGAAGTTCCCGAAATCAATCGCGTGCTGGGTGTGGTGGTTAACAGTGACACGACGCTGGCGCTACGCCACGATCTGCCGCTACGGGAGGCACGCGCGGATTTCGAACGACAGTATTTGTTGCGTTGTCTGGCAGAAACTCAGGGTAATATCGGTGATCTTGCCAAGCATGTGGGCATGGAACGCACACACCTGTACCGAAAACTGCGCAGTCTCGATATCGATCTGGACAAGGTCCGCGAATAACGCTGCCAGCACGGAAACCTCATGAAAATAATCGTATTGGGTGTGGGTCAGGTCGGCCTGACGGTAGCCCGTAATCTGGTTCTCGAGGACAACGAGGTGACGGTGGTCGATACCAATGCCGCCATCCTCGAAGAACTCGAAGCCACGTCCGATCTGGCCACGGTGCTGGGCCCTGCCTCCTATCCGGAGGTGCTGCGCTCGGCCGGTGCCGAGGATGCCGACATGATCATCGCCGCGACCGATTCGGATGAGACCAATATCGTGGCCATCCAGATTGCCTACACCATGTACCGGACGCCCTACAAGATTGCGCGAATCCGTTCTGCCGAGTACATGCGGGAAAAGCATCTGTTCGACAATGACAACATCCCGATCGATGTGATCATCAGCCCGGAGCAGCTGGTCACCGAATATGTACAACGCATCATCGAACACCCGGGTGCGGTGCAGGTAGTCGACTTCGCTCATGGCAAGGTACGTCTGGTCGGCATTGAAGTGCAGGAAGGTGCGCCGATGGCGGGCCGCGTCATCGGTGAATTGACCCACCTGCTGGAAGATATTGAAACGCGTGTCGTGGCCATCTATCGCGGCGACGAGGTCATCATCCCCGAGGGTGACACTGTGGTTCGCAAGGAAGATATCGTCTTCTTCATGGGCAAGCGCAAGGACACCTCGAAGGTCATGGCGCAGTTCCACCATGCCGATGTGCCCTGCAAGCGCGTCATGATTGCCGGTGGTGGCAACATCGGTCTGCTGCTGGCCAAGACACTGGAACGCCTGTACCGGGTGAAGGTCATCGAAGCGCGTGAAGATCGAGCCGAGTTTCTGGCCTCGACACTGAACAGCGCCATGGTGCTGCACGGTGATGCCGCCAACCAGGAAATGCTCATCAATGAGCACATACAGGATATGGATGTCTTCTGTGCGCTGACCAACGATGATGAGGCAAACATCCTGTCTGCAATGCTGGCCAAGCGCATGGGCGCAAAGAAGATCATGTCCCTGATCAACCGGCCCGCCTACGTCGAACTGGTGGAAAGGGACATCATTGATGTTGCCATCTCACCGCAGCAGATCACCATCGGTGCCTTGCTGACTCTGATACGACGGGGCGATGTGGTTGCCGTGCATTCACTGCGACGCGGTGAGGCCGAGGCACTGGAAGGGGTGGCTCACGGAGATCGTGATACCTCATCACTGGTCGGACGCACGATTGCCGAACTGCCGCTGCCCAGGAGTGCCAGCATCGGTGTGGTCGTACGCGGCGATGAAGTTCTGGTGGCGCATCATGATCTGGTCATCGAACCCGAGGATCATCTGATCGTGCTCATTACCAACAAACAGCAGATTGCCGAGGTGGAAAAACTCTTCCAGGTCGGCGTGACGTTTGTATAGAGGACGAGCGACACCGTGTCAGGTATTCCCATTCAGGTAAAGGTTGTCCAGCGGGTTGTTGGAATCCTGTTGTCGATGTTCAGCATCACGCTCATCACCCCGGTTCTGGTGGGCTGGCTGCATGATGATCCCTACAATTCCATTGTGCCGTTCTTCGAAGCCTTTGCGGCCACGATGGGAGTGGGGCTGTTGTTGGCGCTGCCGGCCAGGAACCATGTGGGCACCTTGCGTCCGCGAGACGGGTTTCTGGTGGTGGTGTTGTTCTGGGCGGTACTGGGAATCTTCGGCTGCCTGCCGTTCTATCTGTACTCACCTCTGGATCTGAGTCTGGGGGCTGCCATATTCGAGTCCATGTCCGGACTGACCACCACCGGGGCTACCGTCATTGTCGGACTGGACATGCTGCCACGCTCCATCCTGTTCTACCGGCAGCAGATGCAGTGGCTGGGGGGCATGGGTATCATCGTGCTTGCCATAGCCGTGCTACCGATGCTGGGTGTCGGTGGACAGCAGTTGTTCAAGGCAGAAACACCGGGTATCAGCAAGGGCAAGTTCACGCCGCGCATTGCCGGGACGGCCAAGGCGCTCTGGTATATCTACCTGGGCCTGACCGTTACCTGTGCTGTTGCGTACTTTGCGGCCGGCATGAGCGTCTTCGATGCCATCAGTCACAGTTTCTCGACGGTGGCCATAGGTGGCTTTTCCACCCACGACGCCAGCATCGGCTATTTCGACAGCACCGTGATCGAGATGATTGCGGTGGTTTTCATGCTGATATCCGGGGTGAACTATGCGCTGCATTTCACTGCGGCTCGTCAGTACAGTCTCAAGCACTACTGGCGTGACGAGGAATTTCGTACCTACATCCGCATTGCGGTAGTGCTGACCATCATCACGGCCTGTTATCTGTTTCTGACCGAGACCTCGGACTGGAAGATCTCCTTTCGCAATGCCCTGTTTCATGTGGTATCGATCGGCACCACAACCGGATTCACCTCCGAGGAATATTTCAACTGGCCAGGCTTTCTGCCGGTGTTGCTGCTGTTCGCCAGCTTCTCGGGCGGTTGTACCGGCTCGACGGCCGGCGGCATGAAGGTCATGCGGGTACTGCTGCTGTTCAAGCAGGGGCAACGTGAAATGGCCAGACTGGTCCATCCGCATGCCAAGATCATGGTCAAGGTGGGGCGACAGACCATGTCGAACCGCATGATCGATGTGGTCTGGGGTTTCTTCGCCAGTTATGTGGCCCTGCTGGCCATCATGCTGCTGTTGCTGATGGCGGCGGGGCTGGATCAGGAAAGCGCATTCTCGGCGGTGGTGGCCTGTCTGAACAATCTGGGCCCGGGACTGGGTACGGTTGCTGCCAACTACTCCAGCCTGGGGGATTTTTCATTGTATGTGCTGAGTCTTGCCATGGTGTTCGGTCGTCTGGAGATCTTCACTTTGCTGGTCCTGTTCACACCGGCGTTCTGGCGGCAGTGATGAGCGAGGCTGGCGATCGTTGGAATGCGCGTTACGCCGATGCCACCGACGTGGTGCCGGTGCCTGCCAGGGTATTGCAGTGTGGTGCGCAATGGTTGCCGGAGAATGATCCGGACGATGCGCTGAGAGCACTGGATCTGGCCTGCGGCCGCGCTGGCAACGGCCAGTGGCTGGCAGAACGCGGTCATCGGGTGACTGCCTGGGATATCAGCGAGCGCGTCATCGAGCAGATCAGGCAGCGTCGTCCTGCCTTGATCGCGCAGTGCGAGGTTCGTGATGTCTGTGCACAACCGCCGTCCGCGGACAGTTTCGATATCATCGTGGTGACACGATTCCTCGATCGCGCCCTGTGTCCGGCTATCGCGCAGGCGCTCAAGCCCGGCGGCGTGCTGTTCTATCAGACGTTCACGCACGGTCTGTCCAATGCAGATTACCTGCTCGAACCCAATGAATTGCTTGACCTGTTCGATACGCTGAGCATTCTTGAGTACCATGAACCCGAACCGGATGCATCCGGCAAGGCAGAAGCGCAACTGATAGCGCGCCGATCCTGATCAGGCAGGGGCTCCTGAGGACAAGGTACCGTCACCATGAATCAGATAGAAACCTTTGAAGCCATGCTGGCTCGCGGCCAGGACAGCGAGATGCTGCGCTATACGCTGGGCAATGCCTATTTCACGCAGCAGCAGTACGGCAAGGCCATCGAACATCTGCGCAAGGCGGTGGATATCAAACCGGATTATTCCGCTGCCTGGCGAGTGCTGGGCCGTGCGCTGGCCGGTGATGGACAGCTGCAGGCGGCCCGCGATGCCTTTGATGAGGGTGAAAAGGTAGCCGAGGCCAATGGTGACAAGCAGACGGCCAAGGAGATCAACGTGTTCCGCAAGCGCGTCATCAAGGCGCTGGACGCATGAGCTCGGATGGATTCATCTGGTTGCAGAACCAGTTCTACAACCGAGTGATGGGGTCGGTGCTGCCGCTGTCATGGTTTGCGCCCAGAGCACCACGTCCCGATGCCTTGTCGATGCCCGAGGGGCGGCTGAAACTGCAGGTGGTCAGTCATTCCTGGCAATACGCACACCTGTCGCAGTTCCAGCTCAGCTCCCTGGTGAACCATCCACCGCGTGAATGCGATCTGACCTACACCCTGTTTCATGCAGCCGAAGATACCGGCATGCGTCGACTGATCGATCGCTTCGACAAGATCGATGTGCCCAATGTAACCTGGGATTGGCAGGTATTGCCCAAGGCCGAGCTGTTCCGCCGGGCCATTGGTCGTAACCGTGCCTCGCTGGACAGTACGGCAGACTGGATCTGGTTTGCCGATTGCGACTTGATCTTTCATGTCGGCTGTCTGGATTCCGTGGCCAGAGCCGTGGCCTCGCAGCGCACGGGTCTGTGTTATCCCGACCATGAGGGCATCACCGATCTGCTGCCGGCGGAGCATCCCATGCTCAACCAGTCGCTGGACAAGGAAGGCACGGTCGATATCGATCCAGCACTGTTTCGGCACAATGTCATCAGCAAGCCCAAGGGCGCCTTCCAGATCGTGCATGGGGATGTTGCCAGGGCCGTGGGCTATTGTGGTTCCATTGCGCTGTACCAGAAACCCACGGATGTCTGGCGCAAGACCTTCGAAGACACCGTGTTTCGGCGTGTCATCGAGTATGACGGTGTGCCCATCGAGGTGCAGAATCTGTATCGCATCCGGCATGCCGAGAAGGGACGCTATGCCAGTGGCTCCCGCTGGGGGCGCCTGCGTGGACAGATCCGCAAGGCCACGGATAAAAGCGGTAGCTGAGCGCAGGTTTCGGCTTGTCTGTACTTTGACAAGGTGCGTGGTTTATCATTCAAGTGGTATTCCACGCCACCCTCCATTGTCACAAACGCATGAATCTATTCCGATTTTATCTGAACAAGCTTACTGGCAAGCCGTCGGTCTTCGATTTCAAGCTGCTGGGACAAAAGGTCACGCTGGGCATTGCCGCGCCGCGCGAGATACGACGGGCACGTGAAATCGAGATAGAGTCGGAGCTGGTACAGCACATGCGTGCGGTATTGCGCGAGGGCGACACGATATTCGATATCGGCGCCAATATCGGACTGATCAGCATCTTGCTGGCCAATGGCGAGAAGGGCGGTCAGTCACAGGTGCACGCCTTCGAACCCGAACCGCGCAACTTCCGGCAGTTGAGCAACAACATCGGTCTCAACGACCTGTCTGCACGGGTGCATCCACATCAACTCGCATTGGGCGCATCGGAAGGGCAGGTTGAACTGCATATTCGTGGCTGCGAAGGTGAAGGGCGTCATTCCATTGCGACCAGCAAGGGCGCAACCGGGGCCATCTCCGTGGAGCTGAGCACCCTGGCCAGTTTCTGCGCTCGGGAAAACGTCACGCCGAACATCATCAAGATCGACGTCGAGGGGGCTGAGGGGCAGGTGCTGGCCGGCATGGATGGCTTGCTGCAGGATTCACCGCCGGCGGATATCTTTCTGGAAGTGCACCCGAAAGGTGACGGTGACCTGATGCCTGACGGTTCCACCATCCAGGACTGGATGCTGGCACGCGGTTACGAGCTGGCCTGGAGCAATGTACGTGGTTCCGGTGAGCATCGTCACTATCGTCATGCGGCTGTGGGAGCCTGAGGCCGTGGGAAGGGATGTCATATTCACCACCTACTTCACCGGCAAACCGGATCCGCAGTCCGGCGCCAAGAAGAAGAGCAACTGGTTCAAGCACTTCAAGACCTGGGCGCGCAGTCGTCGCGGTGGTGCCCGGTCCGAGCTGCCCGGCATTGCACGTGAGGATGAATACGAGCGCATCGAAGTCTGGTACGAAAGCCTGCTGAAGGTTGGCTGTGAAGCTGTCATCTTTCACGATCGTCTGAGCCAGCCCTTCATCGACAAGTGGGCAAGGCCGGAAGTGAGGTTCGAGCGCTATACCCTGAAGACTCCGCGTTCGGTCAACGATGAGCGCTATCAGTGCTATCAGGAATACCTGATAGCCAACCCGGATATCGAACGTGTCTTCATGCTCGATCTGTTCGATATCGAATTCTTCAGCAATCCCTTCGACCTGATCGATGATGAGAATTTCGATATCTACTGCGGTGGCGATGCCGGCGAATACAACGACAAGCTCAACCGCAACAAGATGGTGGCCGCCTTCGGGCAGGCATACTATGAAGATCAGATAAAACTCAATGCCGGTATCTGCGGCGGAAACCGCAAGTCTGTCATGCAGCTCATGGATAACATGATCGATGTCTTTGACGGTCTGAGCGAGCGTGGTGAGATTGCCAATCTGAACATGGCCATCTTCAATAAATGCGTCTACGACCTGTACGAGCCGTCGCGCATCATGTATGGCTACCCGTTGAACAGTCGTTTCAAGAAGTATGAAATAACGGGTAACTTTGCCTTGCGACACAAATAGGCGATGCTCGTCACCTGCGCAACGTTCAATTATCTGGACATGTTATGCCTGTTGCTGGCCTCGCATCGGGCCAGCAATCCGGATATTCCTCTGGAAGTTCATGCCATCGGTTGGCCGGAGGCCTATCTGGAGGCCGCCAGGCAGTTGTATCCGAATGCCCGATTTCATGGTCATGCCGACCTGCAGGATGGCACGCCCATGGAAATGAAGGGGCCGGTGCCAAGGAGCGCTGCCATACTGCGACTCAAGGTGCGACTGCTGCATGAGAGCTACCACGCCTGCCAGGAGCCTGTAACCTGGGTTGATGCCGATACGCTGTTGTTGCAACCCATGGCGCCCATGCTGGAACGTATCGCAGCGCAAGGGGACTTCGCGGTAACCTATCGCTCCCGCAAGCGTGCACATGCACGATTCGCGGTGGCCGTGCTGACGTTCATGCGCACGGATTCTGCGGCAAGGCTGCTGGATCGCTATGCGCAATTGACCCAACAGACCGAAGGTACGACAAAACGCAAGCCCGGAAATGAAGTTGCCTGGTTTCATGACCAGCTTGCATTGTGGCAAGCCTGGCGGGAATCGAGTCGGGGTGTGTTGGGTCTGCCCCGGCGTGGGGCACCCAGGATGGTTCCCTTGTCAGATCGAGAGCATTCCATCGACGGCAGCACGGATGCCATCTTCGTGAGTCGCCGCGACAAGGTTCTGGATACACAGGACATGCTGAATGTCCTGAGTGAGCAGGGAATCGTGCTCAGTTCGGTGCAGGATGCCGTGGCGACATGATTGTCCTTTCAGTTCGAGGCTTGCCTCGATGCTGATATGACAATCATGTCACCGGCAGTGACAGGGTGATCAGGCAACTTTCAGGGCTTCGTCGCGTTCCACCCCCGGGCGACCTGACGTGACGGTAACGTCGATGTTGCCGCGAGTAATACCCAGGTCATGCAGTTCTGCATCAGTCATGCTGTTCAGATCCTTCATGGCCTGTCGTTTCGTAGCCTGATCGATGCTTGCCCTGAGAACGTGCTCCTGCTCGTCCATGGTGCGCCATGGCCAGGCATCGACGCCCTGTGTCAGCAGTTCACGTGAAAAGCCGTTGTCTGCCAACATGCGGTCATCAGACCGCAGAAGATAGTCGCGCGCGATGGTACGACCCCGGTAGGTCATGTAACGCTCATATCCATTCGCTATTTTCTTGAGTGCCTTGAACATATGTCTCTCCTGATAAGCTGCATGAAAATCGATTCATCAATCCAGGCTGTTTCTGCTCTCACACTGCATTGAGCTAGCCAACTGATAGCCGTATCTGGCTTGTGTTCAATGTAGGCATCGTTGCCGAGAGTGACAAACGACATTTTCTTTCGGTAGTTGTTAGTACAACTTACTCAGTGAATGACATATGGCAGGACCACTTCCACTCAATGCCTTGAATGCCTTTGAAGTTGCGGCCAGGCATGAGAGTTTCAGCAAGGCGGCCGAGGAGCTGAACGTGACACCGGCGGCAGTCAGCCAGCAGATACGCATGCTCGAGGAGTTACTCGGGGTCCAGTTGTTTCATCGCCTGAATCGCGGTCTGGCACTCACCGGGGCTGGCAAGTCCGGTTTGCAGAAACTGCAAGACGGGTTCCAGAGCGTCAATGAAGCCGTTCAACAGATCCGGGCCGAACCTTCGGCCGACAGTCTGGATGTCTGGATGGCACCCTCATTTGCCTCCAAATGGTTGATGCCTCGCATGCATCGCTTTGTGGAAGAGCACCCCTCGATCGATCTGCGTGTGTCGGCCAGTGGCGATCTGGTGGATACCAATGTGTCGGCGCCGTCACTGAGCGAGGAGATACTGCGCAAGCATGATATCGATGTCGCCATTCGCTTCGGTAGCGGCAACTATCCGGGATGCCGGGTGGAGAAACTGATGAGCGTCACCTCCTTGCCGATGTGCAGTCCGGCATTGCTCCACGATGAGCAGCGACCCTTGCGCACGCCGAGCGATCTGGAAAATCACACCCTGTTGCATGACGAGACACCCTATGAGGGTCGACCGGACTGGACCAGCTGGCTGGAGGCCGTGGGCGCCACTCAGGTAGACGGGACACGCGGCATGCGCTTCAATCGGGTATCGCTGGCTCTGGCCGCGGCCGTCGAGGCGCAGGGCGTGGTGCTCAGCCTGGAGCAGCTGGCGGCCAATGACCTTGAGATGGGGCGACTGGTGGTACCGTTCGAACACCGAGTCCGCCTGCAGCATGCCTACCATGTCATCAGTCTGGAGAACACCACGGATGATGATCGTGTGGTGCTGTTCAAGGAGTGGTTGTTCCGGGAAGTGGAGGCAATGCCGTCCTATGCCTGAGCAGGCACATCGGGGCAGCGATCGTGCAAACCCTCGCCTGGCAGTCTTCAAGGGCGTCCTTGCCCGGTGAAGCCTGTGCCCTGCATCGCGCAGGGGCCTGGTGCTGCCTGATCGTCAGGCAGCTCAGCGCATGACTCAATCCTGAACGGCACCCACCTCATCACGGCGCATGCGACGGCGGATGATGCCGCCGAGCAGGATGGGCAGAACAAAACCGATGATGGACACGAGCCACAGGCCGATGGCCAGCGGTGAGCTGAGCAGAATGCTCCAGTCGCCATCGGAGATGGTCATGGCACGACGCAGATTGTCTTCCATGTTGTTGCCCAGCAGAATGCCCAGAATGACCGGCACCAGTGGCACATCCAGCTTGCGCAGAACCCAGCCCATGAGACCGAAGACGATCATGACCATGAGATCGAAGGTGGAACCGGAGATACCGTAGATACCCACGAAGGAGATCATGGCGACAATGGGCATCAGGATGCGTGGGGGAATCAACAGGACCCGGACGAACATGCCCACCATGGGGATGTTCATGGCCAGCAGCATGAAGTTGCCGAGAAACAG
Organism: uncultured Granulosicoccus sp.; assembly: GCA_947499955.1. Taxonomy (GTDB): domain Bacteria; phylum Pseudomonadota; class Gammaproteobacteria; order Granulosicoccales; family Granulosicoccaceae; genus Granulosicoccus. The sequence continues at coordinate 746,307 of CANMQI010000001.1, read as the reverse complement.
TGCTGCAATCAGACCCCAGACCACATCGGGGTTGGAGATGAACAGAAGAGGTCCGGGGGTGATGTTCAGCGCCAGCAACATGGCCAGAAGCACCGCTGTCGTACCTGAACCCGGGACACCCAGCGCCAGCATGGGTACCAGAGCACCACCGGCCGCTGCATTGTTGCCCGCTTCCGGTGCTGCAACCCCACGGGGGTCGCCGGTGCCGAAAGTGCCTTCCTTGTCGACCAGCTTCTTTTCGATCGAATAGGAGATGAAGGAACCCAGCGATGCGCCGGCACCTGGCAGAACACCCGCAATGAAGCCGATGAAAGAGGTGCGCAGCATGGTGGGTGTGCAGCTCTTCAGCAGTTTCCAGGAGGGTGTGATGCGACCGATACCCACGCTGGCCTGCTTGCCTTCGCCGGTGCCATCACCGCGATGTTCGAGAAACAGGAACACCTCGGACAGCGCGAAGAGTCCGACGATGGCCACCAGGAAATCGATACCGTCATACAAGTGCACTTCACCAAAGGTAAACCGGGGTACACCGGTCTGGCCATCCACACCGACCATGGCAATCACGATACCCAGCGCGGCGGCGAAAGCGGCCTTGGCCTGGTTCTTCGAGGTGATGCCGCCCAGGGTGGCAAAGGCCAGGGTAAACAGGGCGAAGTACTCGGCAGGTCCGAACAACAGGGCCACCTTGACCAGTTGCGGGGCCAGAAAGACCAGACCCCAGGTGGCAAAGAAGGCACCGACAAACGAGGCGACACCGGACAGGGCCAGCGCTTCACCGGCGCGTCCCTGCTGGGCCATCGGATAGCCATCCAGGGTGGTCATCAACGCCGGTTCGTCCCCCGGGATGTTGAGCAGAATCGAGGAGATGCGTCCACCGTACATGGCGCCGTAATACACCGACGTCAGCAGGATCATGGCGGCAGTCGGGGCCAGACCCAGGGTGAACGCCAGTGGGATGAGTATGGCCACCCCGTTCGAGGGGCCGAGGCCGGGCAGGGCACCGATGATGGTGCCCAGAAAGCAGCCCATCAATGCCAGAAAGACATGCTGCCACGTCAGGGCGACAGCAAAGCCGTTGAGTAACGAATTGAGTGATTCCATCAGTCCTGGTGCTCCCTAGAATCCGAACGGGCCGCGCGCGAGCGACAGTCCCAGAATCAGATGAAAAACGGTGTAGATGCCGACAGAGGTCAGCACGCCGGAGACAACAGCCCACAGAGGCTGGGTTCCCAGTCGCCATGTCAGAAAGGCGGCTGCGACAGCGGTGGCGATCAGGAAGCCTGCGACCGGTAGTGCCAGGGCGTAGAGCACCATGACCGCCGCGGCGATGACGATCTCCAGCAGGCGCGCTGCCTGGGGCCATTTCGGTTCGACATCGGGCTTGATGAAGATGACCAGGCTGGACACGGCCATGACAATGGCAATGATGATGGGAAAGGTTCGCGGTCCGACCGGATCGGAGATGAAGCTCAACTCGATATGGAAGGCCGCCCAGATGAACAGCAGCGCGAACAGGAGTCCGACGCCACCGAAAATGCGATCACTCATGATGGATAACTCTGGGTAGGTTGGTACGGGAGGGGGCAAGAGGTCGGCATGCCGCGCACCGGGCGCACGGCCGGGCGGGCATGTCGACCCTCTCGGGAGCCTGAATGACAGGCTCCGAAACGCTTACTTGATCAGGCCGATCTGTCTGGACAGGTCAGTGATCGAGGAGACTGATTCGGCCACGAAGGCTTCGAACTCGGCGCCTTGCAGGTCCAGAGGGGCCAGGCCGCTGTCTGCCATGGATTGCTTCCATTCATCGGAGGCGTAGACCTTGCCGATTGTCTCTACCCAGTAGTCATACGCTTCATCGCTCATGCCACCCGGGGCATAGAAACCGCGCCAGTTGGCGCCGACAACATCGATGCCCTGTTCACGGGCCGTCGGGAAGGAGGCGAAGTCGCCTTCGAGCCGTTCCGGCGCGAGCACCGCGATGATGCGGATATCGCCTGAATCCACAAAGCCCTTGGCTTCGGAGGCATCACCGGTATAGGCCTGCAATGAGCCACCGAGCACCTGTGTGATCGCCTCACCGCCGCCGTCGAAGGCCACGTACTTGACGGTACGTACATCTTCGATTCCCGCCTTGGTGGCCACCAGCAGCACTTTCAGATGATCCCAGCCACCCACGGCTGAACCACCACCGATGGCAACGGAACGTGGGTCGGATTTCATCTGAGCGAGCAGATCGTCCAGTGACTGCACCGGGCTATCCTTGGCCACGGCGATGATGCCGTAGTCGGCACCCACGGATCCCAGCCAGCGCACCTGGCTCATGTCGTTACCGGGGTAGGCGCCCTGCGCCAGACGGGTGGCCGTGGCGGCGGAGGCCGCGATGATCAGGTCATTGTCGTCACTACGCTTGTTGACGACCGCGGCGAATGCAACACCACCACCACCACCGGACATGTTGGTGACTTGCAGCGTGCCGGGTATGGCCTTGATATCCTGCATGGTCTTGCCCACCTGCCGGCAAGTGAAGTCCCAGCCGCCGCCCGGATCGGCCGGCGCGATGCATTCCGTGTTTTCAGGTTCGTAGGCGTGCAGAGCGGTGCTGGCCAGCAGGGCCAGAGACGCCAGCAGCAGTCTGTTCTTGTTCCGAGTGATAGTCATCTTGATTCCTTTGGTGAGTCAGTTCGGCCATTCCAGCAATTCAGCTGTGACGGCTTGTCGTATGTTTTATACTTTCAACCTGTCATGAGCCTGTCACCGCCGAGATAACCCTTGCCGCAATGCTGGCGACACCCGCACTCTCGATGCCGTTCGGAGCCCTGAACACATGCGCCTGTTACTGGTTGAGGACACAGCAGATGTCGCCGAAGCAATCGCGCTGAGCTTCGCGCGCGCTGGAGACACCCTGGATTGCGCCTTCGACCTCAAGCAGGCTCGCAGCAGTCTGTCCCTGCAGCAGTACGATGTGCTGATTCTCGATATCAACCTGCCCGATGGCAGTGGCAAGGACTTGCTGAGCGAACTGCGACGCGAGCGCAACAGCATCCCGGTGCTGATGCTGACCGCCCGGCTTGGCATCGAAGAGCGGGTCTCATCACTCGATGGCGGCGCTGATGATTATCTGACCAAGCCCTTCGATCTGCGTGAATTGCAGGCGCGGGTACGTGCCTTGCACCGGCGCTCTCCCACGGTGCGGGAAACCGTCGTCGAGTTCGGTTCTCTGGTCATCGATGTCGCCGGCAAGACCCTGAGCTGCAACGGCGAGGAGCTCATCCTGACCAGGCGCGAGTTCAGCCTGCTCGAAGCGCTGCTCGATCGGCGTGGCAGGGTTGCCTCCAAGGAGCATATTCTCAATCGCATGTTCTCCTTCGATGAGGCCGATGTCGGTACCAATGCCATAGAACTGTATGTCTCGCGTCTGCGACGCAAATTGAACGGCAGTGGGGTGGCTATCCGAACATTGCGAGGCCTGGGATATCAACTTGTTGATGAAGCCTGAGCAACGCGCCTCGCTGACACGGCGCCTGGCGCTGTCGATATCACTGTTGCTGATCGCCGGGGGAGCGCTGGTCAGCGTGGCCGCGCTGGCCTATGGCAGACAGGCGGCACAGACGGCATTCGATCGACTGCTGCTCGGCTCGGCCCGGCAGGTGATGGACAGTACCAGTGTGATCGATGGACGGGTCATGGCCGATATTCCTGTCTCGGCATTCGAGCTGCTGGCCCTGGCACCCGAGGACCGCGTCTTCTACCGAATCGTGGGACATGATGGCCAGACCCTGACTGGCTACGATTCACTGGAGATCCCGGATGAGCGTGATGCGCCAGATGTGGCCTATTACAACGTGGCGTTCAACGGTGAGCCGATACGCGTCATCGCCTTGTCCAAACGCTTTGCCGAGCGCGCCTTCAGTGGCACCATTCAGGTGCTGGTCGGTCAGACACTGCGGGCGCGCAATGCGCTGGCGCAAGAGCTGGTGGGCAGCGCCGTGCTGGTGGTCGTGCTGGTTGGGGTCAGCATGGCCATACTGGCCATCGTTGCCGTCTACTCGGCACTGCGTCCGCTCTATCGAATCGAGAGCAGTTTTTCATCTCGGGACCCTCGCGATCTGACGCCGCTGGATGTGGCGGTGCCCAGTGAACTGACACCGGTAGTCAGTGCCATCAACCGATTCATGTCACGCCTGGATCGACAGATGGAGGCAACCAACAACCTGATTGCCGACTCGGCCCATCAGTTGCGTACCCCCATTGCCGCACTGCGTGCACAGACCGAGTTGGCTACCGAGGAGTCCGATCCGGCAGCCCTGTCCGTGTCACTGGACAGGATCCATGCACGCAGTCGCAGCCTGAGTCGTCTGACGGATCAACTGCTCAGTCGTGCCTTGATCATCCATCGCAATGACTCCGTTGTGCGCACGCGCGTGGACCTGCGCACCGTGGCGATGGAGACAGCGGATGAATTCGATATCGACAGTCAGGGTCGCGCACGCGAATTGCGCTTGCAGTTGCCCGAGTTTGCGGTGTGGGTGCGAGGTGATGTGTTATCGCTGCGCGAGGCCTGCAAGAATCTGGTGAACAACGCCTTTGTGCATGGCCAGCCACCGGTTGCCCTGATTGTCGAGACAGTTGGTGACAAGGTCGTTCTGGCCATACAGGATCAGGGGCCGGGCTTGCCGGATCAGCCCGAGCTGCGGGCAGGAGAACGTTTCGTGCAGGCAGAGGATACGGCGAACAGGCTCGGCACCGGCATTGGTCTGGCCATCGTGCAGGAGGTGCTCAAGGCTCACGGTGGGAAGTTGCTTTTTTCTCCTGCTGACAGGCAGGGGTTCAAGGTGTCGATGGTGTTTCCGGGAGACAGGTATGGCAGCGATGTGTAGTGGCAGGGTTCTGTTTTGCCATTGCCTTGCCGTGCTGACCTTGTGTCTGCCGATGCCTCTGCAGGCGCAGGAGGCCGTTCGCCTGTTTGGTCCCGAGGGTGCCATTCGCACCCTGCTGGTGAGGGGCAGTACCGATATCGAGATGTTTGCACCGGTCATGCAGGCCTTCATCGACAGGAGCATCGATACGCGCATTCGCTACGAACAGTGGGGGTCGAACGCGCTGTATCAGAAGTCCAGTGAGGAGTGTCAGCAGTTGTCAGCGAGTGCCGACCTGCTGATCAGTTCCGCCATCGATCAGCAGGTCAAGTTGGTCAACGATGGATGCGCCGTGGCTCATCGTTCCGCCTATACGCGACGTTTGCCGGCCCACGCCATCTGGAGAGATGAACTGTTCGGCATCACGCTGGAACCTGCCGTGCTGGTGTACAACCGTGACATGTTGTCTGGCGATGAGATACCGCTCAGTCGCTTCGACCTGCTGGACAGGTTGCGGCCCAATGACAGTCGGTTTGCCGGGCGCGTTGCCACCTACGATATCGAACTCTCCGGTCTGGGCTATCTGTTCGCCTTCGCCGATTCCCAACAGGCCACAACCTTCGGTGCCTTGCTCGAAGCCTTCGGGCGTACCGGGGCGGTTGCCACCTGCTGTTCGGCCGAGCTTATCGATGCCGTGGCAGAGGGGCGTTTTCTGGTGGCCTACAACGTGCTCGGTTCCTATGCACTGGCGCGTGCAGACATCGATCCGCGTATCGGCATTGTGGCCCCGCAGGACTATACGCTGACCCTGTCGCGCGGCGCCCTGATCCCGAAGAATTCACCGCAGGCCGGCACGGCACATGCCTTTCTCGATTTTCTGCTGTCCGATCAGGGCCGCTCCATTTTGCAGAAATCGCATCTTATTGCGATTTTCGACGATGAGGACATGTCCGATTTCCCTTCCGCTCTGGGTGCCGTGCCTGTATTGCGTCCGATACCCCTGTCACCCACCTTGCTGGTCGGGCTGGATCAGATGAAGCGCGAGCTGTTCATTCGTCAATGGCGCGAAAAGATGGTGCTGCAAGCTGTCGAGAGCGAATAGTCGAGCAAGAGCGGGCAATTACCATGCTGTCATTGCCCTCCACTGACCATTCATCGTGGCGGCTTATAGAATGGCTCCAAATTGACTCGGATTGATGAACAACCTTGAAGCTTTCGGAACGTGTGTTCGTTGTCCTGTCCCTGTGCTTGTCCTCATCACTTCTGCAGTTCAGCCTGGCAGCGACGGCAAGTGCGGCTGCAAGTGCGGCTGCGGGCACAGATGCGGCTGCAAGTGCTCCTGCAAGTGCGAGCGCTGGTTCAACGGTTGAGCTGCTGCGTGCGGACGAGGGGTGGGTTCTGCAGGTAGATGGCCAGCCCTTTGTGGTGCACGGTGCCGGCATGGGCTATGAGGATGAAGCCGGCATCGCCAGTCTTGCCGAGGCGGGTGGCAATGCCTTCCGGACCTGGGGCACGCAGCATCTGGATGTACAGCTGGCCGCCGCGAAGCGTCATGGCCTGAAAGTGCTGGTCGGCCTGGACATGCAGAAGCAGTTGCAGGGCTTCGATTACCAGGATGATGAGGCGGTCGCGCATCAACTGGCAAGCCTGCAAGCCAGTATCGATCGCTACCGGTCGCATCCGAGCCTGCTGGGCTGGATCATTGCCAATGAACCCAATCTCATGATCGGCAGCGATGGGGCGGCAGAGCAGCCAGACCCGGCCGTGTATGAGGCGATGGCCGATGTACTGAGCTATATCCATGATCAGGATCCTGATCATCCTGCTACCGTGGCGTTTGCCTTCACGGCGACCCTGGCCGAGGACGTCAGGTTGGCTTTGCAAGCGATGCCGGCACTCGACTTCCTGTCGTTTCAGGCTTATGGGGCTCTGCCCGTGGTGGCCGATCTGGTGCGGGAGCTGAATGTGGACCTGCCTTACATGGTGACCGAGTTCGGTCCGCTGGGGCACTGGGAAATGCCATCCACACAGTGGGGACGCGAGATCGAAGAACCCAGCGGTGCCAAGGCAATCGGCCTCGTCGAACGCATGCACAAGGCCGGGCTGGATGATCCGCGTGGGCCGCTGCTGGGTGGCTTTGCCTTTCTGTGGGGACACAAACAGGAACGCACACCCACCTGGTATGGCCTGTTTACCGAAGACGGTGGTCGTACGGCGGCCGTGGATGAACTGACGCGCTTGTGGACCGGCCAGTATCCGGCGCAGCGTGCGCCATCTGCCTGGAACCTGACTCTGAATGAACAGCCGGCCGGGGCCAGTGTCTCGCTGGCGCCGGGTAGCAAGGCAAGAGCCAGTCTGCAACTCAGTGATCCGAACGGGGATGACTTGTCGGTTCGCTGGCAGCTGATGAAGGAGGTTGAGGCGCGCAGCCATGGCGGCCACTTCGAAGCACAGCCTGACAGCGTGGCGGCAAGCTTCAGTGAGCACACCCGCACAGACGACCGGTATGGTGTGACGCTGCTGGTACCGGTGCAGCCCGGACACTACCGACTCTATGCCTGGGCCGATGATGAGCAGGGCGGGGTGGCAACGGCCAATCTACCGTTTCTGGTGCCGGCTCCCTGAGTGCTGATCACGCCTTGAGCCGAGGCAGGCCTGCGCTGACATATTCGAGGTTGGCCACTGTAGTCTGATAAAGTGAGGCGCGTCGAACAGGATACACAGAGTCAGTGAGTACAGATTGCGAGTGCATTGTCATTGGTGCCGGGGTTGTAGGGCTTGCCATCGCGGCCGAACTGGCGGCGGCTGGAAAGGAGGTGCTGGTACTGGAGCGGGAGGCGGCTTTCGGTACGATGACCAGCGCGAGAAACTCGGAGGTCATTCACGCCGGTATCTACTACGCGGCTGGCAGTCTCAAGGCGCGGCTGTGTGTGGCCGGACGCGATGCACTGTATCAATACTGCCGAGAGCATCATGTCGAACATGCGCGCTGTGGCAAGCTGATCGTGGCGACAAGTGATGCGCAGGTGGAGCAGCTTGCAGCCATCAAGGCCCGGGCATTGGCCAACGGTGTCGATGATATTCAACTGCTCGAGGCGGTCGAGGCAATGGCCATGGAACCGCAACTGCATTGTCTGGCGGCGCTGCATTCACCCTCTACCGGCATCATCGACAGTCATGGACTGATGCTCTCGCTGCTCGGTGATGCCGAGCGTCACGGGGCGTCGCTGGCCACGCACTCGCCGGTTGAGGCGCTGACGCATGACCGTGCGATGGGACATTTCCGGGTCGAGGTTGGCGGCGAGGATGGCATGTCCCTGAGCACGCAGTACCTGATCAATGCCGCTGGTCACGGTGCCTGTGAACTGGCCGCGCCATTGATGCAAGGCAGCACCGCGCCAACGGTGACCCCGGTCCTGAGCAAGGGCAATTACTTCCACCTCTCCGGCAAGGCGCCCTTCAGCCGTTTGATCTATCCGGTGCCCGAGCCCGGTGGACTGGGGGTCCATATCACCGTCGATCTGGGCGGACAGGCGCGTTTCGGGCCGGATGTCGAGCCGATCGAAGCAGAAGACTATGTGGTGAACCCGGCGCGTTCGGCAGGCTTCTATGCGGCCGTGCGTCAGTACTGGCCTGATCTGCAGGATGACTCACTGGCAGCGGACTATGCAGGCATTCGCCCCAGGATTCGTGTCGATGGAGAACTGTACCCGGACTTTCTGATTCACTCGGAACAACAGCACGGCTTGCCCGGGCTCATCAATCTGTTCGGCATCGAGTCACCGGGGCTGACAGCCAGTCTGGCCATTGCCCGTGAGGTCAGGCAGCTGACAGAGCTCTGAGCCTGCGAGCCTCAGGCCGCATCTTCCTGGCGATCGAAGATCACCAGGTGATCCAGCTGCAGACGAATGCCGAACTGCTCGCCCACCGGGTGGTTATGATGCGACGGCGCCAGACACAGCAGGCGCGTATTGCCGGGCATGCGCAAGGTGTACAGATGATCGGCTCCCCGGAAATCACGGGCGATGACAGTGGCCTTGTTGGGGCTGTTGTCGTCATGGATGATGTCATCGGGCCGCACCAGTAGCTCGATCAGGCGTCCCGGCGGCACATCCTCGCTCAGTTCACCGTGGATGGTACCCAGCTCGGTCTGAATGACATTGTCATCGAGCGTATTGCCGCACAGAAAGACCCCTTCGCCGATGAAGTCCGCGACAAAGCGGTCTGCCGGTGTGTGATACAGGCTGTAGGCATCGTCCCACTGGCGCAGGCGGCCTTGCGAGACGACGCCGATATGGTCGGCGATGGCAAAGGCTTCATACTGATCGTGGGTGACCAGTACTGCGGTGATGCCGTCGCGCTTGAGTATTTCACGAACCTCATGCGCCAGTTGTACCCGTCGTTCGGTGTCCTGGCTGCTGAAGGGCTCGTCGAGCAGCAGTACCGGTGGGCGAGGGGCCATGGCACGAATCAGGGCGACCCGTTGTTGCTGACCGCCCGAGAGCTGATGCGGGTAGGCATCGGCAAAGTTCTGCATGCCCACCAGTTCAAGCAGTTCGTTGACGCGGGCATCGATGGTCTTGCGTGGCTGACTGCTGATACCGAAGGCGACGTTGCGACGCACGCTCATGTGAGGAAACAGGGCAAGATCCTGAAACACCATGCCGACACGGCGCTCCTCCGGGGAGGCCTGATGGTCGGCGTTGGCCACCTCCTTGCCGGCGATTGACAGGGAGCCCGCCGAGGGCGCCTGAAAGCCACCTATGGTGCGAAGCAGGGTCGTCTTGCCACAGCCACTGGGTCCCAGCAGACAGCCGATGTCGCCGGGTTCGAGTGAAAATGACACATCGTCGATGATGCGAGTACCATCGATATCGACGCAGATGTGTTCTAGTGCCAGCTGGTTTGCCATGCCCGGCATGATACCCGAACCTTTCACCTTTGAAGACCAAGAAGAGGCAACGTCAGACCGTGCGCAGCGACTATTCGACACAATGGGTGACTCCTGCTGTTCAGGAGCAGGTTGAACAACTTCGGCAATCTCTCGAGCTCAATGAGCATGATCAGGCCCTGATGCAGACCTGGTTGTTGCCGATATGTGCCGTCAGTCCCTATCTGCTGCGAGTGGCGTCACAGTATCCGGTGAACATACAGCGATTGTTGCAGCAGGGTGCCCTGTCGGAGGGTGCGCCGTCGCCCACGCTGGAAGCGTTGCGCGACGACATCCAGGCCGATTGGCAGGCCATGCAGGACAAGGCCACGGTGACGCTGGACAGCAAACAACGTGAAAGCACGCAGCTGCAGCTATTGCGGCAATTCCGTCACCGTCAGCTGTTTCGTATCCTGTGGAACGACCTGACGGGGGCTGCCGGGCTGTTCCGGACGCTGGAAGATCTGTCGATACTTGCCGATGCCTGCATCATCACCGCCGAGCAGTGGTCTCATGAAGAACTGGTCGAGCGTTTTGGCGAACCCCTGAGCGCCTCGGGACGCCAGCAACGTCTCATCGTTCTGGGCATGGGTAAGCTGGGCGGTTACGAGCTCAATGTCTCGTCCGATATCGATCTGATCTACCTGTTTGCCGAACCCGGCGAGACCACCGGGCGTGACGGGGGCAAGGGGGTGATCGACAACTCGGAGTTCTTCCGTCGACTCGGGCAGCGGCTGACGCGTCTGCTCAACAATGCAACCGTAGACGGCTTCGTGTACCGCGTCGATACCCGACTTCGACCCTTCGGCGAGAGCGGCCCGCTGGTGATGAACCTGGACGGGTTGGAGAACTACTACCTGACGCAGGCTCGTGACTGGGAACGCTACGCCATGATCAAGGCGCGCGCTGTCACCGGCTTGCCGGAGGACATCAAGGATTATCAGTCGCTGGTCACCCCGTTCGTCTACCGTCGCTATCTGGATTACAACGCCTTCGATTCCCTGCGTGATCTCAAGCGCAAGATCGCTCTGTCGGTGCGGCAGAAGGGTCTGAAAGACAACATCAAGCTCGGTGCCGGCGGTATCCGCGAGGTCGAGTTCATCGGCCAGTCCTTTCAGCTGGTTCGTGGTGGGCGTGACACACGCCTGCGCAGCCGCTCGATCGTGGCGGTGCTGGAACAGCTGGCCCATCAGAAGTTGCTGGAACAGGTGGAAGTGGATGCTCTGCTGGCGGCCTACGCCTATCTGCGTCGTGTGGAAAATGCGGTGCAGATGATGCGGGACGAGCAGGTACACAGCTTGCCGGATAACGAGGAAGACCGGCAGCGCCTGATTGCCATGCTCGATGAGCCGGACTGGGCGTCTTTCCGGCAGACACTGGCGGTCCATCAGGAGCGTGTCTCCGAGAGTTTCTCGGGCCTGTTCGAAGTGGAGGAGGTCGGCAGCGTCTCGCCCGACAGTGACAGCCACTCCTCGCAGTCGGGTGACACGGAGGGGCAACAAGCCTCGGGGCAGGCAGCCTTCGAAGCCCGGCTGGCACGGGTGGTCGACACCTGGCAGTTCATCAGCACAGCGGAGGTGGACGATGAAGAGCGCTCCGAGGCTCTGAGCAAATGCGGATTCGAGCCCGGTGAAGAGATGCTGAGTGCGGTGTCCGGTATCAGTCGCGGTGGCTTCTACCAGCGATTGACTGCCGAGAGCAAGGAGCGAGTGGAGCGTATCGTGCCCATGATCATGCTGCAATCGCTGGATACTGCCGCGCCGTCGGAGACGCTGGTGCGTTGTCTGGCGCTGGTCAGAACCGTGGCTGGCAGAAGCGGTTACCTGCAGGTGCTCGGGGATCAGCCGGCCGCACTGGCGCGACTGGTCAAGTTGTTTGCCGAGAGCCGCTGGCTGGCAAACTTCGTGTTGCGCCAGCCAATGGTCATCGACGAGCTGTTGATTGGCCCCGGTGCGGTGCTGTACCCGGACAGTGCCGCGGTACGCACGAATGTACTGGAGCAGCTGGAACGCCTGCGTGATGCCGATCTGGAGGTGCAGATGGACAGCCTGCGCCATTACCGGCAGAGCCGCGAGATGCGACTGGCCTGTGCCAGGCTTGATGGCACGCTGACGCTCATGCAAGTCAGTGATCAACTCAGCTGGCTGGCCGAGGCGCTTATCGAGGTGGTGCTGGAGCTGGTCAGAGCCCCGCTGGTTGCCCGGCATGGCAAACCGCAGTGTTGTCCGGACAGCGATACACAGAGTGGTCTGCGCGACACCAGTCTGGGTATCGTCGCCTATGGCAAGCTGGGCGGCCTGGAGCTGGGGTTCGGCTCCGATCTGGATCTGGTGTTCCTGCATGACAGTTGCGGTACTGCGCAGCACACCGATGGCGAGAAAAGCGTGGACAACTCCGTGTTCTATGCACGCCTGGCGCAGAAATTCGTGCATTTCATGAGCACCACGACCCCGGCCGGCGTGTTGTACGAGATCGATCTGCGTCTGCGTCCCAATGGCAGTTCCGGGGTGCTGGTCACAGGTGTGGAGGCATTCGGCAATTATCAGCGCGGTGATGCCTGGACCTGGGAGCATCAGGCGCTGATGCGGGCACGCATGGTGCTGGGCAGCGAGTCCCTGCGGACTCAGTTCGAGCAGATACGCTTCGGTGTGCTGGCGCAGCCGCGCTCGGAATCGGAGCTGCGCGAAGCGGTTGCCAATATGCGCGAACGCATGCGAGTCTCCCTGGGCACCAACAAGCGCGACAGCATGCACCTGAAACAGGACGCTGGCGGGGTGGCTGATATCGAATTCATCGTGCAGTATCTGGTTCTGGCCTATTCCGTCGAGTATCCCGAGCTGCTGAAATACACCGACAATATCCGGGTGCTGGATGTGGTCGAGCGCATTCATCTCATGGCAGAGGCCGATGTCCGGCTGCTGCGCGACAGTTATCTGGAGCTGCGAGATCGCCTGCACCGGCAGGCTCTGCAGGAAGCCTCGTCGACAGTGCCTCTTGATGAGGTGCTGATGAAGCTGCGCGATGACATCATCGAGTTGAAGACACGGGTGCTCGGACCGGCGCCATCGTCAATACAGTAAACTAGCGCTCTGAATGCCATCCACAGGTCAAGAGGTTCATGCAACAGCCCAACGCCCAGACATTCGTTGAAGTCACCCGCGACGAATTGCCTATCCATTGCCCCACACCTGATAGCTCACTGTGGAACAGCCATCCGCGTGTTTACATCCCGCTGGATGATTCGCCGGAAGCCTCCTGCGCCTACTGCGGCACAGTCTATCGACTGGTCGCGCAGAAGTCGGCAGCCCCTGCGACGGTTGCCGACGAAGTTGCCGGTGCGCAGAGTGCGGACAATTCCTGACGTTTGACTGATTCGATTGTCACGGAGTGTTCTGCAGAGCACTCCGGCGTTGTCTGGCGTCATTGCAACGATCCACAACTGCCCTTCGACCCGATTGTCTTCGATGAGGAGCAGCTGGCACGTCAGCAGCTGATTACCGGGCAGGCAGGTGCCGGACGCGGTAACACCTTCTTCTTCACGCTGCAGGGGCAGCCGCTGGTGCTGCGTCACTACCGCCGAGGGGGTCTGGCGCAGAAACTGAGTCGCCGGCACTATCTGTATACCGGGCTGGAACGGACACGCGCCATGCGCGAGTTCGACATCCTGTTGGCCCTGCACCGACAGCAGTTGCCGGTGTCCAGGCCCTACGCCTGCCAGGTGCTGCGGCAAGGAGCGTTCTACCAGGCAAGCCTGGTCACACACTGGCTGGCCGGCCAGACGTTGGCAGAATGCCTGTCGGGCAAGGCAGGCTCGGCACCGGCTGCCGATACCTGGTTGAAGACGGGGGAGCTGATTGCTCGCATGCACGCCGCAGGCGTCTTTCATGCGGATCTGAACGCCCACAACATCATGCTCGATGGCGAGGGGGCGGTATTCCTGATCGATTTTGACAGGGCGAGGGTTCGACCATTGCCTGAAGGGAATCCCACCAGTGGCTGGTGCCTGGCCAATATTCAGCGCCTGCAGCGATCAGTGCTGAAGGTATCGGGGGATGGAGCCGATTTTGCGCAAGGCTTTGCCTTGCTGGAACGGCAGTGGCGGGAAACGCTGACTCAGTCGATCTCTCCCCGCTCATAGCGGAGCAGGTAGCTTTTCATGAAGCGCCGGATTTCGCGAGAAGCGGACGTATCCACATCCTTGCAGGCTGCAACAAACTGATCACGGAGTTCCTTGTCCAGCCGAATGACCAGCTGTGACTCCTTGTTCTTCGCTTTTTTGGTACCGCTTTCTTTTGACATTGCGAGATCGCCTGGCAGTTTATGGCGTCACGCCAGTGGTGACGTTATCACGACTGTACTGGATTCGGAAATCGAGCTTCCACCCGGCCGGCCGGCCGAGTGGTGGCGGATCAGGCAATAACGATGGCCTGATCACGATTCAGGCAAGTGGGCTTACTTTGCCTTCTTGGCAACCTTGCGGGCAGCCTTGCGAGCTTTGCCGTTCTTGCCTTTCTTGACTGGCTTCAGGGCTGCCTTGGTGGCTTTCTTGAGAACCTTGCTCTTCTTGGACTTCACGCCAACGCTTTTCACGGCTTTACGAGCCAGCTTCTGGGCGATGGACTTGGCTTTCTTGGTGGATATCTTTGACATGAGTTTTTCTCTTGTTCCGATTAATGGGAAAACGAATGATAGTGTATATACAAATGATATTCAACGTATATCGTCAGTCGGTACGTTAAGTTCAGGTAATATACGATCGATAATCGGATTCGAGGCTTGCTTCTCGATTCAGTAGCTGCAGATAACGCTGCAGGACGCGGCGGCTGTCTTCGGCCAGAATCAGCGCACGCTGACCCATGGCGCGATACTCGGATGCCGGGTCCGACGCCTCGATCAGGAAGCGAACGACTTGTTCGGCAGAGTCCACGACCTGGATGGCAGAGGATTCACGCATCAGTTGCATGATGTCGTCGAAGTTTCCGGTATGCGGGCCGACCACGGTAGGGCAGGCGTGGCGGGCAGGTTCAAGCATGTTGTGCCCACCGCGCTCGATCAGTGAACCACCGACAAATGTGGCTGTTGCATACTGATACCAGGCTTGCATTTCGCCCAGTGTGTCTGCCAGGTAGATCCGTTCGCCGGGCTGTGGTTGCTGTCCGGCAGAGCGCAGCGATACACGACCGCCCAGCGTCTGAAGATCCCGTTGCAGCGTGCGGCCTCGCTCCGGATGACGAGGGGCAATGACCAGCAAGCCGTCGGTATCGCTGGCCAGCCAGGCACTGGCCAGTTGCCGCTCTTCGTCATCGTGGGTGGAGGCTGCCAGTACATAGTCGCCTTTCACCGGACGTGGGCTGATCACTGCTGCGTCCGAATCGGCATATTTCAGATTGCCTGCCACCTGCACCCGGGTGGCCGATGCGCCCAGGGTCACGAACTTGTCGGCATCGCTTTGCGAGCGGGCCAGTACGCGCACATGAGACAGGGCTTGCCGGTAACTGCTGCCCATCAGGCCGCCGGACTGTGTACTGGTCCGATCCGACAGGCGACCGTTGACAAGGGTGAGCTCGATATCACGCCGTGCACAATGCGCGTAGAGCCAGGGCCATATCTCGGTCTCGACAATCCAGCCGCGGCGTGCCGGCAGCTGCGCCACGAAGCGTTTGCTGGCGCCGGAAAAATCAACGGGCAGATACTGATGCCGAAGACCCTGAATTGCCTGTTTCTGCAGGACGGCAGCGCCGGTCGGTGTGCCGGTCGTGACCAGAAAGAGCGTGGACGGCGAGTGCCTCTTCCACGCCTTGATCAGTGGCAATACCGTCAAGACTTCACCAACCGAGGCGGCATGAACCCAGAGTGTCTCGTCAGTCTCGGCGGTCGAGCCTGCCTGCCTTCGGTAGATACCCAGACGCTGCCACCAGTAACGCCAGCCTCCGTCCTTCAGGGCGCGCCAGGCGGTGTAAGCGAGCAGCAGTGGGCTTAGCACCGGCACCAGCAGCCGATAGCGCCACGGCGGGCTCATCGCTTGTAGGGGTTGACGTGCGCAGGTGTTGGCGGTTTGAACCGCTTGTGCGCCCACAGATACTGTTCGGGCTGCGTACGCACCTGTGCTTCCAGATGATCGTTCACCTGCTGCGTTGCGCGGGTCAGATCCGATGCATCCAGTTCCAGTGGGGGCTGGAAGGCGAAGACATAGCCACTGCCATCGGGCTTGCGTTCAGGGATGAAGGGAATGATGGCGGCATCCGTCATGCGCAGGATGCGGGCGGTTCCACCGGTCGTCAGTACCGGCTGATTGAAGTAGAGGGTCTCGATGCCACCGTGAGTGGCCGCCACGCTCTGATCGGGGGAATACCAGACGATCTCGCCGCGCTTGAGCTGTCTGACCATCTCGCGAATCCCCTTGTTGTCGATCATGCCAGCCAGGTGGCGTGAGCGGTGCTTCAGCAGATTGGCCGCAAACAGGGGGTTCTTGGGGCTGTCATAGACCGCACGGATCGGCCAGGTGGAGCCCACCACGGCGGCGCACATTTCCAGCAGGGTGAAGTGCGCCTGCAACAGGATGACGCCCTTGCCTCTGGCCAATGCGGCATCGACATGCTCCTTGCCCGTGATCTGGACCGGGCTGATGTGTCTGACCGATCGATACCAGGTCCAGGCCGTCTCTCCGATTGCCATGCCCAGATGTGCAAAGGCACTGCGGGCCAGGGTGTCGCGCTCGCTGTCGGACAGCTCGGGAAAGGCCAGTTTCAGATTGATCAGCGTTACCCGGCGGCGGCTGGCAAAACCGCGATACATCACCCGGCCAAGCCCGCGCCCGACTCGCATGACCGCGGGGTAGGGCAGCCGGGTAAGCAACCAGAAGAGACCGAATCCCAGCCAGGTAGGCCAGAAACGCGGCGCGAGATAGTCTCGCGCTTTGATTGACAAGCGACGAACCCTATTCGGCGTCAGCTTCTGCCAGAAAGCGATTGACTGCAAGCAGGTCACTTTCGGACAGAGTGCCTGATGCCGCTTTCAGGTTGAGGCTGTTGATGATGTAGTCGTAACGCGCTCCGGCATAGTCAGACCGGGCACTGTAGGTGTCCCGCAAGGCCTGCAGGACTTCCACCGAGGTGCGTGTGCCGGCACGAAAGCCCGCTTCGGTGGCTTCGGCAGATTTCCGGGTGGACTCGAGCGCCTGTCGCAAGGCCTTGACTCGACTGATGGACGCCTGCACACCCCGATAACCGTCGCGGGTCTGCTGGGTTGTGGCGCGTTCCTGAGCCAACAACTGTTCACCGGAGGACTCTGCCAAGGCACGTGCCTGAGCCACCTGCGCATTGATACGCCCGCCGGTAATGAGGGGAATGCTCAACTGCAATTGGATCTGCGCCACATCCGTATCACTGCGCAGTTCCTGCTCGGTCGTGTTGGAGGCGGCAGTTCCCACCAGATCCAGCGTCGGATAACGGCCGGCACGCTCGATGGCGATCTGAGTCCTGCTGCTCTCTTCGGCGTATCGAGCAATCGTGAGTTCCAGATTCTGCTCGAGGGCCTGATCGACCCAGGCATCGATATCGGCAGGCTCGGGCGGCAACAAGGGCAGGTCGTCGGCCAGCAGGGCCAGCGACTCGGTATCCACACCGCTGATGAGAACCAGAGCTTCACGTGCCGTGGACAGCTGGTTGGAGGCGGCAATTTCCTGGGCAACGGCCAGATCATATTGAGCCTGTGCCGAGCGTACATCGGTGATGGGCACAAGACCGACATCGAATCGTCGTTCGGCCTGCTCGAGCTGGCGACTGATGGCCTCCAGTTCGGACTGACTGAATTCCACAATGGCCTGTGAACGCAGCACTTCGAAATAGGCCGTGGCCACCCGCAGTATCAGTGCCTGACCCAGCGCGGCGTATTGGGCCTCTGCCTGCATGACGCTGATTTCTGCCTGGTCCAGTGTCTTGCCGTACGTTCGATTGAACAGTGTCTGCCGCAGTGAGAGAGACAGTGCGGTCTCCCCGTAGGAGCTTTCACCATCATCAGCCTGTGTGCCCAGCCCGGCTTCGCCACCGAAGGTCAGCTGGGGCAGAAGGGGGGAGCGGGCAATCGGAATGACCTGTCGCGCAGCTTCCAGATCATATCGGGCTGCGGAATATTCGGCATCATACTGCCGCGCCTGTTCATAGACCTCTTCGAGGTCGGCGGCGTTGACAGCGCTGCTCCACAGCATGGGCAGGCTGAGCAGGGCTGAACATACCAGGCTGACGGCGAAGCGCGGCTGCTTCGGATTAGGGTCGGTCAGGGTTTTCACGGGAGTCATCTAGAACACGAAGCTGGGTGATTCGGAGTCGACGTTGACCAGAGGGTCTACGCGAGTTTCAAACAGGCTTTCCTGGCTCCATTCCGTGTCGCGAACACGAGTGAGCAGGACCGCCTCCATGGCAGGGCTGGAGTTCTCACCAAGGATGGCGAACAGGCGACCGCCGATGTTCATTTTCTGGCGGTAGAAGTCAGGGATTGAAGGCACGGCCCCGCCGATGACGATGGCATCGTAACCGTCCCGAGCATCCCATTGTGCCGTGGCGTCCTGCTGCAGGACGGCCACATTGCTGATGCCGAGCCTCTCCAGACGAGCCGCAGCACTCTGCGCCAGCTCTGCAATGATCTCGATGCTGTCGACCTGGCCACCCAGGCGCGCCAGGCAGGCAGTCAGATAGCCGCTACCCGTGCCGATCTCGAGGACGCTGTCCGTGACTTCCAGCTGCAGCGACTGCAACAGACGTCCGTCCAGAGTCGGCTTGAACATGCGCTGGCCATGACCTATCGGTAGTTGGAAATCACTGTAGGCAACACCCTGGTATGCCGGGTCCAGAAAGTCTTCTCGAGGTATTTCCGACAGGACATCGAGTACACGTTGATCGAGTACGTCCCAGGGACGCACCTGTTGTTCGATCATGTTGCTGCGGGCTTGCTGTAGATCCATTGGAGTGCCAGATTGTCTGAGTGCGAATCCGAAGCGCTCGCACGGCCATCAATGAGCGCCATTCTGGACGAATTATAGGGCAAGCGGCCCTTCCAGTCGTACCACGCTGTAACAAGCTTGCTTCACAGGTCGAAACCTACTGTGCAATCACGCTGGTTGCCTGTGGCCCCTTGGCGCCAGCCTCGACTTCGAAGGTGACCTTCTGGCCTTCGTTCAGTGTCTTGAAGCCTTCGCCTTCAATGGCCGAGAAATGCACGAAGACGTCCTCGCCGCCATCGTCCTGCGTCAGAAATCCGAAGCCTTTGGCTTCGTTGAACCATTTGACTGTACCGGTCGCCATGTTCCTGCCTCTTGAATCATCGGTGGAGACAGGCCGGTACCTGTTCGCTCAAGTCACCCGGCAGCGTTGTCATCGTGGCCGCTGGAAAGGCGTGTCGATACCGACTGTCCACGGTCAGTCTACTGCTTTTGGTGACAGGTGCCACGCTTTTGCCACGGCACCGGGTTCGCGCAGAAAGCGGCTATTGATCCTTGCCGGGTGCCTTGTCATCGCCGGACGTGGCGCTTGAGCCTGTCTGGCCGGCTGATTCACCGGTAGCCGGTGACTTGCGTCTTCTGCGTCGGCGACGAGGCTTCTGGGCATCCGCACTGGCAGCATCCTGCGTCTTGACTGCCGGATTTGCATCCCCGGAGGCTGCAGGAGCACTCTCTGCCCTGGCAGGGGCGGGCTTGTCGGATCGCTCGCCACGGCTGCTGCTACCGTTGCCGCCACTGCGACTTCGGCTATTGCTGCTACCGCTGCGGCCACCACCACTTCGGTTGTTGTGCCCCGGCTTCCCACTTTTGCCATTTCTGCCGCCGTGCGTATCGCCTACACGGTCACGCTCGATGCGTTTGGGCGGTTTGGGTTCGACCAGCAGTTCGTCGGTGATCATTTCCAGAGGAATGCTCTGCCCGATGTATTCCTGAATCTCGGGTAGCGAGAAGGAATAGTTTTCGCAGGCGAAGCTGACCGCAACGCCCTGGGTCCCGGCTCGGGCTGTTCGACCGATGCGATGCACATAGTCTTCCGCCTGTTGCGGCAGATCGTAGTTGAATACATGGCTGACATCGTCGATATGCAGGCCGCGAGCAGCCACATCGGTGGCAATCAGCAGCGGCAGCTGGCCGGAGGTGAAATCGGCCAGTATCTTCTGGCGTTTGCTCTGCCGCACATCGCCGGAGAGAGTGCCGCAGGCAATGTCATTGCCCAGCAGATAGCTTTCGATTTTCTCGGCAGCACGTTTGGTGTTGACGAAGACGATGGCGCGGGCAGGCTTCAGTGTGCCCAGCAGGCCGAGCAACAGCGGTATCTTCTCGTCGGTTGCCGGCTGATAGAGTGCCTGTTTGACACCGTCTGCCGTGACGCCGGTGGTTTCGGTCTTGATCGCTTCCGGGTTGTCCATGTGTTCATAGGCCAGCTCCATGACGCGATGCGACAAGGTGGCCGAGAACAGCATGCTCAGGCGTTCCCCGGGAGGCGGCATGCGGCGTAGCAGGAAACGGATGTCGGCGATGAAGCCCAGATCGAACATTCTGTCGGCTTCATCGAGCACGATGATTTCCAGCTTCTTCAGGTCGAAGATCTTCTGCTTGAAATAGTCAATCAGGCGTCCCGGGGTGCCGATAAGCACATCCACGCCATCGGCCAGTTCCTTTCTCTGCTTGTCGTAGTCGATGCCGCCATAGACCACCGCGCATTTGAGCCCGGTATGGGCTCCCAGTGAGTCGGCATCCTTCTTGATCTGCATGGCCAGTTCACGCGTGGGGGCAATCACCAGCATGCGTGGTTGATCTTTGCGTCTCTCGCCTCCATCCTGTGTGAGCAGACGCGCGAAGCTGCCCAGCAGAAAGGCTGCGGTCTTGCCGGTTCCGGTCTGTGCCTGTGCGGCAATGTCCTGGCCGGAGGCGATGACGGGCAGGGAGAGTCCCTGGATTTCAGTGCAGGTATCGAACCCGAGTTCGTCGGTTGCCTTGAGTAGTTGTTCCGGCAGTCCGAGTTCTCGAAAGGTGCTGATTCCAGCATTCTCTGTAGGGTTAGCTGGTGAGTCTGGAGTTGTGGTTGTCATGCGATGTGTGCGATGCGATCTGATAAAATTGAAACCCGTCGTGGGGCTGATTGTCGACCTTGCACAGACGCGCGGTGGCACGACTGAGGATCCTCGTTCATCAAGGACACCTTGGACAACTCACTATAAACATTCCTGACGCAGGCTGGTAAGTAGCCAGAGCCTGTCGATTTATCCATGCCGGTTGCGCCGCCGTTGCGTAACTGGCTCCGTACTGTTTTCATGCAGAGGTGCAAATGAGCGAACATATTACCCCCATTACTGATGCGACCTTCGAAGAAGAAGTGTTGAAATCCGATACTCCGGTTCTTGTTGATTACTGGGCAGAATGGTGTGGACCGTGCAAGGCCATTCAGCCGGTGCTGGAAGATGTCGCTCCCGGATACGCCGGAAAAGTGAAAATCGTCAAGATGAATATAGACGAGAATCCGAATACACCACCCAAGTATGGCATTCGCAGCATTCCTACGCTGATGCTGTTCAAGAATGGTGCCGTTGAAAGTACGAAGATCGGTGGCCTGAACAAGACACAGTTGACACAGTTCCTTGACGAAAACGCCTGATATCACTATCGAATAATCATTATCCGGCTGCCTGCGATGGGTGGCCGGGTCGTGTTTCTGGCGCGATTCTGGCTAGCGGGATATTCAAACCCCGGATTCAGGAATATCGTTAGCCAGGTCCGTTGTACCCTTGCTGTATCCTGATCAGGGAATCGCCATTCCTGTTTCGATATACTCGAAAAATCGACAGTAAATATCGGTTTACCAGCAATCGCTGGACTCTTCCTCAGAAATCGTGCTAAGTTATTGCCACGACGTCCTGCAGCCCGCCGTCTCCCGGCGCGCGCCACGTACCCAGTTTTCAGAATTACGCTCCACTCGAGACTGATCCGCCACGCCCTGTGGCCATCCCCTTAATTCTGCCTTTTACGGCTTTCCCGCGCATTCCGTGTATGAACCTGACTGACCTCAAGAAAAAAAATCCTACCGAGCTCATCGAGCTTGCACAGACCATTGGTGTCGAGAGCGTAGCCCGGCAGCGCAAACAGGACATGATCTTCTCGATCCTGAAGGCGCAGTCGCACAAGGGGGAAGACATCTTTGCCAGTGGTGTGCTGGAAATCCTGCAGGATGGATTCGGCTTCCTGCGCTCGGCGGACAGTTCCTATCTGGCAGGGCCCGATGACATCTACGTCTCGCCCAGTCAGATTCGCCGATTTGCACTGCGTACCGGAGACACGGTCTTCGGCAAGATCAGACCTCCGAAGGAAGGTGAGCGTTATTTTGCTCTGCTGAAGGTCGATGAAATCAACTTCAGCCCACCAGAGCAGGCCAAGAACAAGGTCCTGTTCGAAAATCTGACCCCTCTGCACGCCAATGAACGCTTCACCATGGAGCGGGGCAATGGCAGTACCGAAGACATCACCGCTCGAATCATCGATTTTGCAGCTCCGATCGGCAAGGGGCAGCGGGGCCTGATCGTATCGCCTCCCAAGGCGGGCAAGACCTTGATGCTGCAGAACATCGCGCAGAGTATTGCCGCCAATTCTCCCGACTCCTACCTGATCGTGCTGCTGATTGACGAACGGCCGGAAGAGGTCACCGAAATGCAGCGCATGGTGCAGGGTGAAGTCATTTCCAGCACATTCGACGAGCCTGCTGCGCGACACGTACAGGTCGCTGAAATGGTCATCGAAAAAGCCAAGCGACTGGTTGAACACAAGAAGGATGTGGTGATTCTGCTCGACTCCATCACACGTCTGGCACGTGCCTACAACACCGTTGTTCCATCCTCGGGCAAGGTACTGACCGGTGGTGTTGATGCCAATGCATTGCATCGTCCCAAGCGTTTCTTCGGTGCGGCTCGCAACATCGAAGAGGGCGGAAGTCTGACCATCATTGCAACCGCGCTGGTCGACACCGGTTCGAAGATGGACGAAGTCATCTACGAAGAGTTCAAGGGTACGGGTAACATGGAACTGCACCTTGACAGGCGCATCGCTGAAAAGCGTGTCTTCCCGGCCATCAACATCAATCGTTCCGGTACTCGCCGTGAAGAGTTGATGATGGACCCCGAAGAGCTGCAGAAGACCTGGATCCTGCGCAAGTTCATCCATTCCATGGATGAGATCGAAGCGGTGGAATTCCTGCTGGGTCGCTTGCAACAGACCAAGACCAATAACGAATTCTTCGATTCAATGAAGCGCTGATCAGGCGCCACAGACTGACCATCGAGTAGCACTGGATGTGCTACTCGACTCGCTCAGCCGGGTAGACCGACCGCATGCCGGTCGGGCCCCCCGTGTGTCGATCGACCCATCCGGTTCTACAATGCCCGGTGACCGATGTCACGACGATAACGACAGCCTTCCCAGAATATGCAGGCCGCACCGAGTTCGGCGCGCTGCTTGGCCTGCGCCAGTGAATCCCCGGTGGCCGTGACACACAGTACTCGTCCGCCCGCAGTCACCAGTTGCTGGTCTTCCAGCCGAGTGCCTGCCTGAAAGACCTTGCACTGACCCGATTCGGCATCTTCAATACCACTGATGGGTTTGCCGTGACTACTGCCGGCAGGGTACTCACCGGCGGCCATGACAATACCGATGGCACTGCCTTCACGCCAGTCGATGGTGGCTTCGGGCAAGGTGCCGTCTACCGCATGATCCAGCAAGGGCAGAAGATCACTTTGCAGGCGCATCATCAGTGGCTGGGTTTCCGGGTCGCCCAGGCGAACATTGTATTCAACAACCCTGGCATTCCCCTGGCTGTCGATCATCAGGCCGACATACAGAAAGCCGGTAAACGGCATGCCTTCATCGGCCAGTGCATTGATGGTCGGTTGCACGATGTCCTTCATGACATGCGTATGCACCGCGTCGGTCACGACGGGGGCAGGAGAGTAGGCTCCCATGCCACCGGTATTGGGGCCTGTATCGCCTTCGTCGCGTGCCTTGTGATCCTGGCTGGTGGCCAGTGCCAGGCAGTCTCGACCGGAGACCACCGCGATGAAGCTGGCTTCTTCACCTGCGAGAAACTCTTCGATGACAAGCTGTGCGCTGGCTTCGCCGAACTGTCCGCCGAGCATGGATTCAACGGCTGCAAAGGCTTCCTGCTTGTCCTGAGCCACGACGACACCCTTGCCGGCAGCCAGACCATCAGCCTTGATGACGATGGGCGCACCGTGCTTCTCGATGAAGGCTTGAGCGGCCTCCACGTCCGTGAAGGTGTCGTAGGCCGCCGTGGGTATGTTGTTGCGCGCCATGAAGTTCTTGGCGAAGGCCTTGCTGCCTTCCAGCTGAGCGGCTGCCTTGTGCGGGCCGAATATGCGCAGGTCGTGTGCACTGAAATCATCCACGATGCCGGCGACCAGCGGCGCTTCCGGACCGACCACCGTCAGGTGGACATCCTGAGTCTGGGCGAAGTTGCGCAGCGCGCTGATATCCGATACCTCGATCGGTACCAGCGAAATCTTGGCGTCGTGCAGCATGCCGGGGTTGCCGGGCGCGACACTGATTCGAGAAACATCAGGTGATTGCGCGAGTTTCCATGCCATCGCATGTTCGCGTCCACCACTACCGATCAATAGAATATGCATGGCCAGTTGAGAACTCAAAAGCGTTATTCTAGCTTGGAAGAAAGATGAAATGCCGAATTGTCATGTTCGGAGTGCTGGACTTGCGCGCAGATCCGCTCGATACCCTGTTCGGCAAGGGGGGAGTCACCGAGTTGCCTGTCACTGACAGTCTGGCACCTGGACGCAAGAGGCGATCTCCAAGGACTCGCCCTTTTCACGATATCCCCTGATGACTGAACACAACCTTCGCGCCGGTGGCGATCAGCCAGCCGGCAAACGCCTGGACGATGCCTCCTGGAAAGCCCTTGGTACGGGTGTGCTTGGTAGCATTGTCGGCTATACCTGCTCGTTTGCCATTGTCCTGCAGGGGCTGCGTTCGGCAGGGGCCACGGAAGCACAAGCCATCTCCGGACTGGTGGCTCTGTCCATCGGCATGGGAATATCGGGAATCGTGCTGGCATATCGTTACCGGATGCCGATCAGTGTTGCCTGGTCGACACCCGGCGCGGCTCTGCTGATTGCATCGGGCGATACCCTGGGCAGTGTCAACGAGGCCATCGGCACGTATCTGATGAGCGCTGTGCTGCTGCTGATTGCCGGCTGGTTCCGTCCGCTGGGGCGGCTGATCGAAGCCATTCCTGCCAGCCTTGCCAATGCCATGCTGGCAGGGGTGCTGCTGCCTATCTGTCTGGCGCCGATTCACGCGCTGGCCTACGATGCCTGGCTTGCCATGCCGCTGTTGCTGACCTGGTGGCTGGTCGGTCGTATCAACCGCTTTTTCGCAGTACCCGCGGCACTGCTGGTTCTGGTGCCGCTGGTCGCCTGGCGTCTGGGTGTTCCCGAAGACTTCGCCGTGCAGCTGCGTGCCAGCCTGATACCGCATGTCGAATTCATCAGGCCGGTATTCGATCCGCAGGCGATGATCAGCATCGGTATCCCGCTGTTCGTGGTGACGATGGCATCGCAGAACGTGCCGGGTGTGGCGATACTTCGGGCTTATGGCTATCAACCCAAGGCCGGGCCCATGATACTCAACACGGGCTTTTTCTCCTTGCTGACAGCACCTTTCGGGGCTCTGGGAATCAATCTCGCGGCGTTGACGGCCGCGATGTTCTGCAGTGAGGATGTGCATGAAGACCCGCAGCGGCGCTACTGGGCTGCCGTGTTTGCAGGCATTGCCTATCTGGGGTGGGGCCTGATTGCCGGGGTCATGGGGCTGTTCATCGTGCTGGTGCCATCAGTGCTGGTGGAAGCCATTGCCGGTCTGGCGCTGCTGGGTTCCTTCTCTAACGCACTTGCCGCTGCACTGGCCGATACCCGACAACGCGAGGCATCGGCCATCACGTTCCTTTTTGCCGGGTCTGGACTTGCATTCATGGGTGTCGGTGGCGCTTTCTGGGGGCTGCTGGTAGGGGCAATGATGTATATGGCTGTCAATTTTCAGGAGGGGAGAAGAGCATGAATCAGGTAGATTGCCGGTCGGCACTGTATATGCCGGCATCGGTCGAGAAGGTGCTGGCCAAGGGGCCGACGTGTGCGGCGGATGCCGTGATTCTGGATCTGGAGGATGCTGTTGCCCCGGAGGGCAAGCAGAGGGCTCGCGAGCAGGCAGTCAGGGCGCTGACACAATACGACTATGGGCACCGTTTGCGTGCGCTGCGAATCAATGCCGCTGGTACACGCTGGCACGAGGATGATGTGGAGGCGGTGGCGCGCAGCCGGCCCGATGCCGTCGTCCTGCCCAAGGTGGAGACTGCAGACGATGTGCGTTCGCTGAGTCGAGCGTTGGATGCGCGTCCGGACACGGGGGAGATTGCCTTGTGGGCAATGATGGAGTCGCCCCTGGCCATCCTCAATGCAGCGTCCATTGCGCAGTGTGTCAGCGAATGTCCGCGCTTGTCACTGTTCATTGTCGGTAGCAACGATCTGGTGCGAGAGGCTGGCATGCCGATGAGCAAGGACAGGACGCTGCTGACCCCGTGGTTGATGACACTGGTGGCTGCCGCCAGAGCGTATGGTTTGCAGATACTCGACGGTGTCTTCAACGATTTTTCCGATAGCGCAGGCCTGGAGAGCGAATGTCGGCAGGGACTGGCCATGGGCATGGACGGCAAGACGCTGATCCACCCCAGGCAGATTGCCATCACCAACCGCCTGTTTGCACCATCGCCCGAGGCCATCGCGCAGGCGGAAGCCATCGTGGCGGCCTTTGATGAGCCAGGCAATGCCGGAGCCGGTGTCGTGCAGGTTCAGGGGCAGATGGTAGAGCGACTTCACCTGGAGATGGCGCAGCAGCTGCTGGCGCGTGCCGTCCGTCTGGCCGATAGAGACTGAGCCGACTATCCTCATGCAAAAGCTGGGAAAACCACTTCTGTTCCTGCTGATTGCCGTGGCCGCCATCGGGCCATTGACACTCAATGGTGTCCTGCCGGCAACCAGTGCCATCATGGCGGATCTGTCGACACGCTACGAACTGGCGCAGATGGTTCTGACGGTGTTTCTGGCGGCCAATCTGTTATCGCAGCTGGTGCTGGGTCCGGCTGCCGATACGTATGGCAGGCGTCCGGTCATGTTGTTCAGCCTGCTGGTGTTCATCATCGGTAGCCTGGTGTGCGCCACTGCCGGATCCATCGAGGTGCTGCTCGCTGGTCGGTTCGTGCAGGGAGTGGGAGGGGCCGTGTGTGTCTTCCTGCCGCGGACCATCGTGAGGGATATCTATTCGCAGGGCAAGGCGGCCAGCATGATCGGCTACATGACCACCGCCATGATGGTCGCTCCACTGTTCGGGCCGGCCGTGGGGGGCTGGGTGACAGACAACACCAGCTGGCGATTCATGTATGGCGGTCTTGCGGGCCTGACCAGCCTGTTGTTTCTGGCGTGCTGGCGCTACCAGCGGGAAACGCTTGGCAATGCGTCGATCAACGGGCAGGTCGGATCGCAGAGTACATTCTTCTCCTCATCGTTGACATTATTACGGCACAAGGGATTCGTTGCCTGCACCTGCATGCTCGCCGGTGCGGTGGGGGTCTACTACGGCTTCTTGTCCGGCGCCCCTTATATCGCCATGGAAAGTCGGGGTATGAGTGCCTCGTCCTATGGCATCTGGTTCGCCATGGTAGCAATCGGTTATCTCACTGGCAATCTTGTAGCCGGCAGGTTTTCCGAGAAAGTCGGTGTCGAAAGGATGTTGTTGCTCGGCTTTCTGCCTTTCGTTACCGGGCTTGTACTGTTCTGGTTGCTGCTGCCGCTACAGCATCCTCTGGCCCTGTTTCTGCCCATGATGATTGTCGCTTTCAGTAACGGCATGTCGCTGCCCAGCATGATCACGTTGGCGATGAGTTTTCGGCCTGAACTGTCGGCATCGGCATCGGGGCTGGCGGGCAGTGTGCAGACAGCCTTCGGCGTTGTCCTCTCAGTGGCCATGGGTTATCTTCTGCCATCTGCCGATATCTGGTTGTTCATTCTGCTGAGTCTGTCTGCTCTGGTATCGGTGACAGGCTTGTTGTTGATGCGTCACGCCCACTGACGCGTCACTGTACTGTCAGCTGACAATGACGGGAAGCCGTTGGATCCCGGGCGGGTGGCGCCAGAGTTGGTGCAGCAAGGAGCGAGTACGCGTGTTCCATGTCGTTATTCCGGCGCGTCGGCAACTGGCAGTCTGACTTGAGTGAGAAGTAACATGAAGTAACGTGTCGAGAGCTACGCTGACAGCGGGTGTCCCTCAAACCGAGCTTGTGACTCGCATAAACTTTGCTTCACTGGAGTTCTGAAGAACCAAGCCTGGTTATTGCAAGTCACCATGATTACATCCATCAGAAAGGCCGTAGACGATCTGCACAGTTCGCTGGATACCGTAGCGCCTGCGAGTGACGATCTGCATATCATGCGGGCCCGCTTGCGTATTCTCGAGAATCAGAACACCGAGCTCGAAATGAGAGAACAGGAGCTGCACGATCAGATTGCCGGTTACCGGGTGGCTCTGGCCGAGATGAAGGGTCGCAGTGCCGAGCTGATGAATCTGATCAACGAGCACAAGAGCACCGAGAGCCGCTTCAGACAGTTGTTCGATCTGGCGCCGGTCTCGTATCTGGCCGTCGATGAAGACGGAATCATCGAGCAGGTGAATCTGGCTGCGACCTGCCTGCTGCGATTGCCCAGTGTGCAGCTGATCAACACCCCTTTTTCGGACTTCCTGTGCGAAGCCGATCATTCGCATCTGAACGAGCATTTGTCCGCAGTGGCCGAAACGCATCTGTCCCTGAAGTGGCAGGTGACACTGCAACTGCGCAACGGCCTGTCACAACGCGTCATGCTGGTCTCCAGCTGTATTCGCGCCAGGAATGCCTCACGGATGAGATATCAGATCATGGTGGTCGATATCACACAGCAGCTCAATACCGAGAAACTGCTGCGTAATGCCAACGACTACCTGGAGAAGCTGGCGCATCATGACCCCTTGACCAATCTGCCCAATCGCACGATGTTCACCGACCGACTGCAATCTCTGGTGGCTCAGCGCGCCCTGGAGAATGGCAAGGTCGGCATCATCTATTTCGATCTGGATGGCTTCAAACCCATCAATGACACTCTGGGTCATCACATCGGTGACCAGGTGCTGTGTCAGGTGGCTGATCGCGTTCACCAACATCTGAGCCCCGTGGATACGATTGCCAGAATGGGTGGGGATGAATTCACCATCATCCTGGGCGATCCGGTGGACGAATCCGCAGCAGTTGCCGTGGCACGGAAAATTGCCCGAATCATCAGCATGCCGATGACACTGGAAGATGGTGAAGTGAGTGTCACCAGCAGTATGGGCGTCAGTCTCTACCCTGATCATGCCATGAGGATCGATGACCTGATCAAGGGAGCCGATGCCGCCATGTATCAGGCCAAGCAGGCAGGGCGGGATCAGGTGCGACTGTTCAGCCGGGCATCGGTGGAGTCCTTCAGCCGCCTGTCGCGATTGGAAACCTGTCTGGCACGAGCCGTGGTCGATGGGCAGCTGGAGTTGTACTACCAGCCAATCTACAACACGGTGTCCCTGACGGTGGAGTCCATCGAGGCCTTGATTCGCTGGGATCACCCGGAGCTGGGTATCATTTCTCCGAACGAATTCATTCCCCTGGCCGAGAAAACGGATCGCATCGTCGAGATTGGCAGATGGGTGGTGGAAACAGCCTGCTGGCAGGCAAATGAATGGCGGCGTCAGGGTTTTTCCAAGCCCATTGCCATCAATGTGTCGACGCGACAACTGCTTGAACCGGACTTCGCCGCTCAAGTACAGCGGACTCTTGACTGCTATCAGTTACCCAGTCAGGCGCTGGAGATCGAGATAACCGAATCGGCCATCATGATCGATCATCAGCGATCCAGGGAGACGCTCAGGCAATTGCAGAATGCCGGGCATATCGTCACCATCGATGACTTCGGTACGGGTCATTCATCCTTGGCCAGACTGGTACACCTGCCGGTGTCCAGACTGAAGATAGACCGGATGTTCATCAAGGATCTGGATCAGTCCGAGCAGATGCGTTCAGTGATCTCATCGATCATCACCATGGCGCACCGCCTGAACATGCGCGTGGTGTCCGAAGGTGTCGAACAGGCCAGTCAGCTGGAATTCCTGTCAGCCAATCAGTGCGATGCCGTGCAAGGCTTCATGATGTCGCGGGCAGAACTGCCTCACGACATCACGCGCCTGCTGCAACTGGACAATGAGAGAATCAATGAACTTTGTCCAGATCTTCCGCGGCTTGGTTTGTCGGGGATCTGGCCTTGAGGTCACGGAACATGATCAACACTCCCTGAGCGAGACCACCGCCAGCGCGATAGGGGTGAATGCCGACCTGTAGCTGATCGACCTTGTTTCTGCATATTTCCCGGCTGATCGACTTGCCGATGGAAAGCACGCGACGCATGTCGCTCATCAATTCCCTGTACTGGAGGTTGTGCGCCAGATCGACAAACGGTCGACCGATATCGGATGGCAGCAAGTTGACTGTCTGGGTTGCCACGTCGGTGAAACGCCTGATGCACAATTCGGAGTCGAGGAATATCACGCCCAGATTGGTGCTGTCGAGCAGATTGTCCAGATCATGATTGAGATCGGACAGTTCATGGATCTTGGTCTGATACTCGAAGTTGACGGTGTACAGTTCTTCATTGACCGATTGCAGCTCTTCATTGGTGCTCTGCAATTCCTCGTTGGCCGCGGATAGCTGCTCATTGACCGAGCGCTGCACATCGTTGGAGGATTCAAGGTCGTGGATGGCTGCCTGCAGCGCTTTCCTGGTCTCCTCCAGCTCAAGCCGCAACTGATCGACCTGGCTGTTGTCTGCCTGCGTGTCTTCAACGATGCTGGACAGGTGTGACGAGGCGGTCGATGAAGGGCCGATGACAACCAGTGCATATTGAGCACTGTTTTCACCCAGTGGCAAGTGCGGGGTGACTTCTATGTCAACCATGCGCTCACCCTGACCGACAGGCTTGCACCGAAGTTGCCTGTGTGCAACCGACTTGTCTTCCTTGAAGGCCCGCGAGATGGCAAAGGTCATGGACGGGCGCAGGCTCTCGGGGATCATCTTGGCGATATCCAGCGTGGGTTCACCGCGGTGTACCTGCAGTATGCCGGCAGGGTCCGATATGACCATCATGACGGTACGCGTCGCGTCCACCAGCAGGTTGGTGCCGCCCGTGTATTGAGCCAGCGCATCCAGTGACAGTCTGAGCAGGCCATTGCCCTGAGTATCGTCGCTCTTTATCTGCAGCGCCTGCAGACTGGCCGAAGGTTCACGCGTGACATCTCGGAAGCGTTCGACAGAGAGGTGCAAGGGCAGGCGCAGATTGCGCAACTTCCTGTACTGATTCCATTCACGATGAACCGGGTAGAACTCGCTCTGCAGATTGCCCAGGGTTTCGGACGGACCCAGAAACAGAATGCCGTGTACGTTCAATGCAAAATGCAGCATCTTGATGGCAATCTGCTGCAATTCCGGTTGCATGTAGATCAGCACATTGCGGCAGGTGACCAGGTGCATCCGCGTGAAGGGTGCATTCTTGATGAAGTTATGGGGTGCGAAGATCACGTTTTCACGGATCTGACGCGAGATGATGTAACCGCCAGCCTTGCGGTTGAAGAACCGGTCGCGCCTCTCTTCACTGACGTGTTCGAGCGAGCGTTCGCTATAGATGCCGGTGCTGGCATGCTCCAGCGCCTTGCGTTCGATATCGGTGGCGTAGATCTTGAAATTGATCTGCTTGTCCAGTGTCTCCAGCAGTTCGGTCAGAATGATGCCGATGGTATAGGCTTCTTCGCCCGTCGAGCAGGCGGTTACCCAGACTCGAAAGGTCTCACCCGGCATGATCTCGGAATTGATCAGTGGCAGGATGGACTCCTTGAGCCGTTCCCAGGAATCGGTGTCGCGAAAGAAACTGGTTACCGTGATGAGAATGTCTTCGCGCAGTTCGTCGCGCTCTGTCGGGGAGGTTCGAACGAATTCGACATATTCATCGCTGGTGGCCACGCTGGCCAGCACACGACGCCTTTCAATACGCCGGAACAGGGTTTCACTCTTGTATTGTGCAAAATCGACGTCGTTGTCTTCCAGCAGCGCAACTACCTCGCTGACGTACTCGGCACGTCTGGACGGCCACAACGCCAGGGAGTCATGGACATAATCGCTGCTTAGGTTGTTGACGAAGTCGGCAATGTCGGCAGGGGCGAGCACCTGGTGAACCATGCCGGTGTCGATGCTGGCTGTCGGCATGCCATCGAATTCAGAGGTTTCCGGACTTTGTGCCAGTACGACGCCGCCCGCTTCATTGAGAAGCTTGGCGCCACGAGAGCCATCGCTTCCGGTTCCCGACAGGATCACGGCAATGGCCCTGTCGCCATATTCGCGAGCAACCGACCGAAAGCAGATATCGATGGGGAACTGGGGCCCCGGGCTCGACCGGTGCTGTCTGCTGAGAACAAAGCTGCCATTGGCCACTTCAAGGTTCTCACCGGGGGGGATGACGTACACCTTGCCGGCTTCGATGCGCATGTGCGCTGCAGCAGCACACACCTTCATCGAGGTCAGGCGCTGCAGGATCATGTCCATCATCGTTTCGGTTTCAGGCGCGAAGTGCTGGATGATGACAAAGGCGGCATCGAGCTTCGGCTTCAGGCTCTGTATGATCGATTGCAGGGGATGAAGGCCGCCCGCCGATGCACCCAGTACCACGACAAACGGCGGTTTGACACCGAGCTCGGTATTGCTGGAAGCTGGCTGTAGCTGTACATTGCTTCCGCTCTTTTGCGCCTTGGACATCTGGTCGAGCATTTCCAGAATGAGTCGGCGTGATTCGGTCTCGGCGAAGACGTTGCCGACCGTGGATTTCATCACGTCCTCGATGAGATCCTGAATACGAATATCGGGTATGCCTGCGCCAGAGATGTTGAGCATGTCCCAGCGTGAAAAGCGACGCTGTTCAATCGGTCCAAGCCTCAAGGTACGCAGGATGGTGTGTCGCTGATCGTTGTCAATGGACTCGATCGCTTCGTCGATGGCGTTCTCGGGCCCCTCCAGATACTGGAAGAAGCGGTGATTCTTCCAGCTCAGATAGCCTGTCAGTCCCAGTTCGCGATTTCTCTTGACGTACTCGTCATGGAGCTCCTTCAGCATGTGCTGATCGAAGGGTATCTTCGCTTCGCTGGCACATAAAATAGCAATCATCTTGAAGTGGTTTCTTCCCTTTGCCCGGAACTCTTTCAAGTCACCTGCACTACCAGCGCAAGGATACTAGGCTATTTTCATGTATTAGTTAACCCCTTGGATTCTGACGAATGCCGGGGGATTTCCGCGTGAACCACGCTCCCGACGCCACGCCTGGATTCGATCCAGATCCTGCCGCCGTGCCCTTCGATGATTTTCTTGCTGGTCGCCAGACCGACCCCTGATCCCTCGTGAGAATCCTTCGAGTGCAAGTGATTGAAAGGTATGAAGATATTGGCAATATATTTCTCTTCTATGCCAACGCCGTTATCAGCGATGCTGATATGGCAGAGCCTCGGTCCTGTTTTGCAACGAATGCTGACGTGCGGTTTTCGCTCGCAATGCACGATGGTGTTGGAGATGATGTGCTGAAAAAATGTAACCATCTGCTGTACGTTACAGTCGATCTCCGGTAGCTTTTCCCGTTCCAGTTGCAGTCCACTCCGGAACATCTCGTCGGCCAGGTTGTCCAGTGCATCGTCCAGAATCTCATCCAGACTGATGTCTTTCGAGATACGCCTGACTCGATCCACACGACTGTAATGCAGCAAGTCTTCCAGCAGGCGCTGCATGCGAATGGTGGTCTTGCGAATCAACTGGATATCTTCCAGCGCATCCGTGTTGAGTTCGGCGGCATGATCATCCAGCAACCAACCTGTCAGCAGATTCAGGTTGCGCAGAGGAGAGCGTACGTCATGCGAGACGATCGAGGAAAAATGCTCCAGGTCCTTGCTTGATCGATGCAGCTCACTCAGCAGGGCATGACGCTCGGATATATCCCGGAGTGTTGCCAGATAGGCGGGTTGATCTTCCCACTCGATGTCGACGATGCGCATCTCGACCAGTGTCGGGTTCTGATCAGCCGTCAGCACTTCTATGTCCACCTTTTCCCCGGCGAGAGTCGGGTAGCCGAACGACTCCCCGACAAGGCGTTCACTGCCGTGGCCAAACAGTGACTCCGAAGCCGGGTTCACGTACTGGATGATGCCTTGATAGTCGATGACGACAATCCCATCCGGAGAGCTGTGAACCACATTGTTGAAGCGAGCTTCGGAGGCCGCCAGTCTTTTCTGCAGTGCCGCTATGCGGGTTTCGTCTTCCTTGCGCATGATCTACGAATCGTCGCCGTGTCGGGGTTGTACTCAATACGAATGATACAGATGCGCAGGGCTGGCACGATCACACGTCCTCGAACATCTCTTGCAGGCGCTCCGATTCCGGAGTCTGGTGGAATTGGGGGTTGCCTGTCAGGATGCCGGTAATATTGCGGAACGGCTTGCCGACATGCATGCCAGATTGATCGATATTGAATTCTCTGATTTCCTTCTCGTGGCGAGACCCGCGCATTTTCAGCACCGCAATGCCACGGCTGATCTCGCCGAACAGCTCCACATAACGCAACAGGATAATGGTGTCAGTCACCGTCGAGATATGCGCCTCGGTAATGGATGTGCCACCCATCAGCGTCGGCGTGACGGAGGTGAAAACCCCGACGATTTCCTGCTGCTTGATGAAGGAGGTGAGTCCGATGACGAATTCGCGGAAGCTCTTCGGTGTAGCGCCACGTTCCAGTGCCGAGAGGCTGTCCACGGCGATTCGGGTCGGCTTGAATTCCATGATCGCCTTCTTCATCTCGATCAGATGTTCTTCCAGGCCGGTTGTCTCCGGATAGGTGCAGATGACCTTGAGGCGACCTTCTTCTTCCATCTGCTGGAAGTCCACACCCCAGCCGTCGGCATTGCGAAACAACTGATCGCGGCTCTCCTCGAAGGCGAAGAAAAGACTGCGTTCGTTCGCGCCGGCACCACCGATGAAGCTGGTTGCCATCAGGGTCTTGCCGGTACCGGTTGCACCCGAGATCAATACGATGGAATCACGAAAGAAGCCTCCCCCACACATGGCGTCGAGCTTGTCAGTGCCAGAGCTGATGCGAACGTGTGACGAGCGGTGGTTCAATTCAACGGTCGACAAGGGGACACCCACGATGCCGCCATCGGCGACGATACTGAAAGGGTGTTCCCCCTTGCGATGGTCGGTACCACGAAACTTGAGTATTTCCATGGTGCGACGCCGACTCTCTGCCTCGAGTACATTACGCAGGATGATGACGTTGTCAGCGACGAATTCCTCGATGCCATGACGAGCGATATCCCCGTATTCCTGATTTCTCTCGGCAGTCATCAGAGCGGTGACATTCAGCTTCTTCAATGCCACTGAAATACGCAGCAATTCGCCGCGCACCACATGATGATCATCGAACTTGCTGAAGATGGCGCCGAGTGAATCGATGGAAATACGCGTAGCTCCGGTTCGGGTAATGGCGTGTTCGATGCGTGCCAGCAATGCTGCAAGGTCGTAGTCGCCACTGAGCAGTACAGGATCTTCGGGTTTCGGTGATGCATCGACAAAGGCCCATTTGCCGGCAGCCTCCCAGGCGGCTATGTCCCAACCGAAGCTGAGCATGTTCTGGCGAATGTCATCGGGCGTCTCTTCGAAGGTCACGAATACGCAACTCTCGTCGTTCATGCTGATGCCACAGGCCAGAAACTGAACGGCAAATACGGTCTTCGAGCTACCGGCTGTTCCTGCCAGTAGCGTGGTCCTGCCTATGGGAATGCCGCCGTTGGATATGGCGTCGAAACCGGCGATGCCCGTCTTGAGTTTCAGGATCGGGCGGTGGGAATGGGCCGTCATGTCGTCTTGGGGTCTCCGGGCAGCGAGTTGTCCCGAATGTCGAGTCCTCGGAGCAGGGACGTTCTGTCCGAGAGATCTCCTATGATTCGCCGACTCGGTGTCGGTGCTACCTTGATCAGGGTGGGGGTGGCCAGAACGAAGTCGTCCTCTGCCAGCTGAGGGTCTTCCAGTACGTCTATCACCGTCAGTTCGAAATCATCCTCCGGGTTGCCTGCCAGCATCCGATGCAGGTTTTCGACGGCCAGATCGGATCGTGGCGAGCGTCCGGCGATGAACAACTTCATGATCAGTTTGCTCACTTGTCCTTACCGGTTCTTGCCTTTGGCGGGCGCTGTCTGCTCCATGCCGGGCAGTGACTGGCCGGGTGGCAGCTGCTTGCAGTGTGACAGGTAGAACGAGCACAGATGCCCCAGCAAACCGGTCAGCAGATAACGCGCCTCCTCGCTGCGAAGTCGTCGCCTGTTCGCTGTCATGCCGGATATCCTGACATCAACCGACAAGGTGTGGATGTCGATGATATCTCTGGGTGTCGCCTGGTAGCTGCCAAGTGCCATCGCCAGCTCTCTGATGTGTACGGAGGGGTTGAACGCTGTCTTGAAGTTGCGCTTTTCGATGGCTTTATCCAGTAGTCCGGAATATTCGCCCACCGCGTACCGATGTACGGAAGGGTGGGTTTCAACCAGTGATGAGTGCGGCTGAGTCTCCTGGGTGGTCACGGGATGTAGCTGCGCAACATCGGATTCGAGTCGCCTGAGCTCACGTTCGCGCTGTATCAGCTCACGAGATTGATTGAGTTCTTCCAGCAATCGATAGCGTTCAACGGCGTAACGCAGCGTCTTGCAGATCAGGGCCGTGCTGTATTGCCCCTTGACCAGGTAGTCCTGCGCGCCGTGCTTGACAGCCTTCAAGGCTGTCTCTTCATCATCCAGGCCGGACACGACAACCACGGGGGTGTTGGTTTGCGCGGTGAAGGCCTCGACGGTTGACAGACCATTGCTGTCGGGCAGGGAAAGGTCCAGCAGGATGACATCGAAGGGATGTTGTTCCAGTTCCGCCAGGCCCTCTCGCATTGACTGTGCCCAGACCAGTTTGAACACCTGCACGTTGCGCAGCTGACGTTCAAGAATGGTGAAGTCCAGAGAGTCATCTTCAATGACCAGCACCAGGAATTCATCAGCCCTTGCCTGGTCATGAACCTGTGCGTCGCTGGTGTGCATTGTCTTCAGTGAAATCGCCTCGTTGTGTAGCAGGTGCGGGAACTCACGCCGATGGCCAGATTCACCTCGCTCGCCAGAATGGCGGGAGGATTGTACCTACTGAATAACGCCTCTGCACATACTGATTGTGTTGGACTGCAACGATCAAGGTCAGGTCTGGCGACTGATCAGCGCTGGCCGCCGTTGATTTCCAGCACCTGACCTGTAATGTAACCTGACAGTTCGCTGGCGGCAAAGAACAGGAATGCCGGTGCACAATCTTCGCTGGTACCCAGGCGCTGCAGCGGTATCTGCTGACGCGTGGCTTCCAGTTTCTCTGCACTGGAATAGCGACCATGGAAGTCGGTGTCGATGACGCCGGGGGACACCGCATTCACCCGAATGCCGAACGGCGCCAGCTCCCGGGCAAGTCCGCGCGAGTAGGTGCTGACAAAGGCCTTGCTGGCCGAATAGATGGAGGAGCCGGGGCTGCCACCGGTGGAGGCAGAGATGGAGACCGTGTTGATGATCGAGGCCTTGTCGGCTGCTTTCAACAGCGGCAACAGGCCGCGGGTGATGCGAACCACGGCGCTCTGATTCAGCTCGATGATCATCTGGTATTGCTCATCGGTAAGTGTGTCTGCCGGGAAGCGACCAAACATGGTGCCAGCGTTGTTGACCAGTACATCGACATGATCGGTGCGCTGGCGGACATGAGCGATGAACGCCTGTTGCCCTTCCGGTGTCGTGAAATCGCTGCAGAAACAATCGATACCCGGCGGCAGGTCGGCCGCGTGTTCTTCGCTGCGTCCGAGGTGTGCGATGACGTTTGCGCCGGCATCATGAAAGGCGAGCAGAGCCGCTCGCCCAATGCCGCGACCGGCGCCGGTGATGACGACAGTTCGCCCACTGAAGAGCGAGCCAAACAGAGAATGGGTCATGGTGACTAGTTGGCAGGCAGGGGGTAGAGGAGTTCCTGATCAACGTAGATCAATGAACCTTCGATATCATTGATGGTGCGCAGAGTGTCAACGCTGGTGCCGTGAAGGTCGGCAATGTACGTCAGGTTGTCACCCGGCTGGACAATATAGGTGCCGTAGAGGCCCGTGTCAGTATCGGCAGAGGCCGCTTCCAACACGCCGTTGTCAGTGGTATTGGCAGACGTTCCGCCTGTTGTCGAGTCGCCAACTGCGGCCGTATTCGCGGTGGGTGCTGCGACCGGAACATCGGTCTGACGAACATTGCCGCTGGCAGATATCGACCCGGTAGAGTTACCCGTCAGCGGGGTGTCCGCGGCTACCGGGCGGTTGACGTTTGTCTGTGGGGCAGGGGATGTCGCGACCGCCGGCGAGCGTGGGGCAGGACTCAAGGTGCTCTGCCAACGGTAGATACTGGTAGCCAGCAATGTGCCTGAAATGGCCAGTATGACCAGGTCGGATTTTGCTATCACCGCATCTTGCTCCCGTTAGTCCTGCAACATCACATGATAACGACTTGAAACCCGCGAGGGTTGTCATGGTTCGCGTTAGTCACTCATTTACACAAACTATGCGGCGTTGCTGAAGAAATAAACAGGCCGAGGAGTCAATTATGCGTCGATCCATGCGTAATAACGTCATGGTCTGGCAGATGAAATCAATGTAACCCCGGATGTGCCCCGTACACAAGCTCAGGCACTGCCGAGCGTGATTACAGTCGATCCAGCCAGGAGTAACCACTCATGGCCAGTGCCAGCAGGGCGGGGCGACTGGCAGTTCCCCCTGGAAAGGCCGTCGCCGGTAGTGCCGACAGTTGCTGGTAGCGCTCTGGTTGTCCATTGATATGCTCTGCGATGGCGGTGCCGTACATCGGCGCCAGTGCCAGACCATGTCCCGAGTAGCCACCTGCAGCGTAGATGTCCGGAGCCGGCTGCCGCAGGAATGGCAGGCGATTCCGGGTGATGGCCAGCGTGCCTCCCCAGGCATGTTCGATGGTCGCATCGTGGAGTTGGGGAAAGACCTTCAGCATGGCGCGGCGAACCGACCGCGCGATGCTGTCCGGAAAGCGATAGGTGTAATTCTCCCCGCCGCCGAACAACAGGCGATCGTCATCCACGCGTCGGTAATAATTGACCACGAAGCGTGAATCTGCCACGGCATGGTCCTGAGGCAACAGCTGTCGGGCACGCTCTCCCAGTTTCTCGGTGACCACGATGAAGTTGTTGATGGGCATGGACCACTTGTTCAGCGACGGCTGCAGATCGTCCAGGTAGCCATTCGCCGCCAGAATCACCTTGCCACAACGCACGCTGCCGGTGGCTGTCACCACGCGATGGCCTGATCCTGCAGGCTGGCCTGAATCGATACGCAGGACTTCACTGAGTTCGTGGATGCTGGCGCCAGAGTGCTCCGCAGCCCTGGCAAGACCGGATGCCAGTTTCAGCGGATGAACATGAGCGGCACCATGATCCAGCACCCCGCCGTGATAATTGTCGCTGGCGACAAGCTCACGGATGCGCTCTCGCGACAGTGCCTCCATCTGATCATAGCCGTACTCGCGTTCAAGAAATCGGCTGTAGTCATGGGCATCACTGACATGTCGTTGTCGGTGCTGGGCATAGACGATTCCGGGCGTGCAATCGATGTCGATGGAATGGCTTTCGCACAGCTGCCGGATGTGCAGCTTGGCCTCCTCGGCTATCTGCCAGAGCGCATGGGCAGCCGGCTTTCCCATGAGCTGTTCCAGAGCGCGCTGGTCCTTGTTGAAGCCGCTGCCCAGTTGCCCACCGTTGCGCCCGGAAGCTCCCCAGCCAATGCGGTGAGCATCGAGCACAACAACCGAATGCCCGGTGACAGCCAGCTCGCAGGCTGCGGAAAGTCCGGTGTAGCCGGCGCCGATGATGCAGACATCGGCGTGCACATTCTGTTCGAGCGCGGGACGCGACTCGGTAGCACAACTTGCCTGATACCAGGAAGAGGCGTGCTCACCGCGGCGGTCATTGGCGTGCAGAAGCTTCATGGACTTGCCCGGCTAGACGTTCAGCAACAAGTGCTCACGTTCCCAGGGGCTGATCACCTGCAGGAAGGCTTCTGACTCCTGGTGCTTGATGGCGCGATACAGCATGCAGAAGTCCGGGCCGAGCAGGGCTTCGACTTCCGGACTGGCGCTGAACAGCTCCAGGGCGCGCAGCAGATCGCGCGGAATGTCATGCGGCAGTGAGTAGGCGTCGCCTTTGATGGCGTCACGTGGTTTCATGTTTCTGGTCATGCCGATCAGGCCGCAGGCAAGACTGGCTGCGATGGCCAGATAAGGATTGCAATCCATTCCCACGACACGATTCTCGACACGGCGACTGCCGGGGCTGGAGACGGGGACCCGAATGCCGGTCGTGCGGTTATCGATGCCCCATTCAAGATTGATGGGGGCCGAGTCATCACGCCGGAAGCGACGATAGGAATTCACATAGGGGGCGAACATGCACAGCACATCCGGAATCAGGGCTTGCTGACCGCCGAGGAATCCATAGAAATGCTCGGACGGGTTATCGTGCTCATCGTTGAACAGGTTACTGCCGTCGCGCGTGTCGATGACACTCTGGTGGATGTGCATGGCACTGCCGGGTTGCTCCTCCATGGGCTTGGCCATGAAGGTGGCAAAACAGTTGTTGCGAAGTGCCGCTTCGCGAATCAGGCGCTTGTAGAAAAATACCTGATCGGCCAGCTGTACCGGGTCACCGTGTTGCAGATTGATCTCGATCTGGCCGGCACCGCCTTCCTGGATGATGGTGTCGATCTCGAATCCCTGCGCTTCGGCAAAGTCGTAGATGTCATCGATGACCGGGCCATACTCTTCCACCGCGCTCATGGAATAGGCCTGGCGTGCAATGCCCTGACGACCGGTTCGCCCGATGGGCGGTTCGATGGGCAGATCCGGGTCGATATTGGGTTTGGTCAGATAGAACTCCAGCTCCGGTGCAACCACGGGTTGCCAGCCCCTCTGCGCATAGGCGTCCACCACGCGCTTGAGTACATTGCGAGGTGACATGCCCACTGGCGTGCCATCCTGGTTACACACATCATGAACCACCTGCAGTGTCACATCTGCGGACCAGGGCACCGCTGTGGCAGCCGTGAAATCAGGCGTCAGCACCAGGTCCGATTCTGTCCACTGGTCAGGCATATCCTTCAGATCGACATACTCGCCGGTGATGGTCTGATAGAAGATGGAGGTGGGCAGGTACATGGGATCGGCCCGTGCAAACTTTCGCGCAGGCATGGCCTTACCGCGGGAGGTGCCGGCAATATCGGCGATCACGCACTCCACATCATCAACGCTGCGTCCATTGAGCCAGTTATGGAAAGCATCTGGCAGTTGATCCATCCACGAATTATTCGTGTTCATAGGGGTGTTGTGAGTTGAGTCAGGAAGTCGGGAATGAAATTCGATTGGATGAGGCGATCAGGCGTTTTCGCGTGTCAGGAACTGGCGCATGACAGTGGCAATGGATTCCCGGTGGACAGGCTTTGCCAATGACTGTTCTGCGCGAGTCTTCACCTCGTCCGGCAGTATCTCTCCACGGGTCTCCAGCAGGCCTTCGATGAAGTCACTGTCGAATTCCGGGTGGGGTTGCAGGGTGAGAATCCGGTTGTCGTAGATCAACGCTGCGTGCTTGCAGAAATTGCTGCTGCCCACGTTGCGGGCTTCACTGGGTGGCTGTGTCACCTGGTCCTGATGAAAGGCCATCAGTGCGGTGGCATCATCGGCGGAGGGTGTGCCGGTGCCGAAGACGGATGTATCGAGTTGATATT
Source organism: uncultured Granulosicoccus sp. (assembly GCA_947499955.1). GTDB lineage: Bacteria > Pseudomonadota > Gammaproteobacteria > Granulosicoccales > Granulosicoccaceae > Granulosicoccus. The sequence goes on along the minus strand of CANMQI010000001.1, from coordinate 704,442 downwards.
CGACGCGTCCGACTGACCAGCCGCCGGAGAATTTCTCGACTTTGCCGCCAAGAGCCTGGGCGATTATCTGATGTCCGAAGCAGATACCGACCAGCGGCTTCGCAGAGGCATATATCTCTCTGATCAGAGCTTCCAGTGGTGGTATCCAGGCATGATCTTCGTAGGCGCCAAAGCGCGAGCCGGTTATCAGCCAGGCATCGGCTTCATCGAGGCTGTCGGGGAAGACACCGTCCAGCACCGGCCAGTGACGGTAGTCGAAGGAATCCTTGCCCAACAGGTCCACGAACATGTTGTTGTAGTCCTGATAGTGCGCCAGGAGCGGCTCTGGTGAGCGACCTGCCTGCAGAATGCCCAGTCTGGTTCCACGGCCGGTGTGACTTGATGGTGTCATGGTAGTTGTTACGTTCATGAAGCGTCTTATACTCTTGATCGAGGGCTTGCGCCATATCGATGGTGTACAGAAGACAGGGAAAAAATGCACTGCCATGGGGCAGGGTAGCGTCCGTGGATTTGCAGCGCTGTAATTTTTTCCCACCGCTGGCCAAAAGGTAGTTTCTGCCCATAATGTTATGGTGCTCAATGCCGCAAGGCCATGCGTTGATACCGGTAGTGCACATGCCTGTCTATCTCGAGCTGGCGGCCGGCAGCAACACAGGTGTTTCCATTGCACCAATCACATCGGTAACAGGTACGGAAAACGGCTGAATGAAAACTCGGAAAGGACTACATATCTGCCTGATCAGTGTGCACGGTCTGATTCGTGGCAATGAGCTGGAACTGGGGCGCGATGCCGATACCGGCGGTCAGGTGCTCTACGTGGTGGAACTGGCCCGTGCTCTGGCAGAGACCGAGGGCGTTGCCCGGGTCGATCTGGTCACGCGGCTTATCCGCGAGGATCATCTGGGCGAGGAGTACGGACTGGAGAGCGAGCCTCTGTCCGACAAGGCTCGCATTCTGCGTATCGAAGCCGGTGGCCTGAGTTATCTCGCCAAGGAGCAGTTGTGGGATCACCTGGATTCCTTTGTCGATAATCTGATCGATCGTTATCGGGAAGAGGGGGTTACACCAGACCTCATTCACAGTCACTACGCCGATGCCGGGTATATCGGCAGCCGTGTTGCGCATGTCATGGGGCTGCCACTGATTCATACCGGTCATTCGCTGGGGCGGGTCAAACGGCATCGACTGCTGGCCAGCGGTCTGGACAGTCGGACCATCGATGATCGTTACAACATGGCTCGGCGGATCACGGCAGAAGAGACCACCCTTGCGTCGGCCGAGCGTGTCATTACCAGTACACACCAGGAGATCGAAGAGCAATACGAGCTTTATGATTTCTATCGTCCGGAGGCCATGCACGTCATTCCGCCGGGCACCAATCTTTCCCGTTTTCAGCCCCCTCAGGGCAAGGAGCATGAGTCCTGTATCGCTCAGGAGGTCAATCGATTCCTGAAGGAGCCGGACAAGCCGATGATTCTGGCCGTGTCACGTGCCGATGCACGCAAGAATATTGCCGCCTTGCTGCATGCCTATGGCAACGATGCGGAATTGCAGGAGCGGGCCAATCTGGTGGTGGTCATGGGCAACCGTGAGGATCTGAACGATCTGGAAGAAGGGGCGCGTGACGTGCTGACCGAGCTGCTGCAGCTGATCGATCGATATGATCTCTATGGCCGAGTCGCCTACCCGAAACAGCATCGCTCGGATGATGTGCCTGTCTTGTATCGGCTCGCCACCTTGTCCGGCGGCGTGTTCGTCAACCCGGCCCTGACCGAGCCATTCGGTCTGACCCTGATTGAAGCGGCAGCCAGTGGCCTGCCCATTGTGGCCACAGAGGACGGTGGACCGCGCGATATCATCGGCAACTGCGAGAATGGCCTGTTGATCGACCCCCTGGAGCAGGCGGGTATTGCTCAGGCCATCAAGGATGTCATTGGTGACTGGGAGATGTGGCAGACGCGTTCGGTCTCCGGCCTGCAAGGGGTTCGGCATCATTACAGCTGGCCGGCACATGCCGAGGAGTACCTCAACATGGTGTCGTCGATTACCGGCAAGGAAACCAGCCTTGAATCGATCGATGACGGCGACTCCTACAGTGCCAGCTACACGGACCGAGCGCTGTTCACCGATCTGAACCGTAGCCTGTTGGGCGACGATGAATCACTGCAGACGCTGATTCGTCTGGTCCGGCAGAATCGCAAGCGCATGAAATTCGGGATCAATACCGGCTTGCGGCTGGATGCGGCGCTGCGACTGCTGAAGAAGCACGGCATCCCCGAGCCGGACGTACTGATTACCAGCGCCGGTACGGAAATCACCTTTGCTCCCAAGCTGACCGAGGATACCGGCTGGACGCGGCATATCGAGAAGCAGTGGACGCCACAGCAGGTTCGTCGGGTGTTGGCCGATGTGCCGGGAATCAGTCTGCGCAGCAGCGATCAACAGAGTGATTTCAAGATCAGCTATCTGTATGACGCCGAGGTTGCGCCGTCCATCGATGACATCAGTGCCCGTCTGTTTCAGGAAGATCAGGCCGTCAATATCATCTTCTCGCACGGTCAGTTCCTGAACATCGTGCCCATCCGTGCCTCGAAGGGGCTGGCGCTGCGGCATGTGGTGGCGAAGTTCAACATTCCGCTGGAAAGAGTGCTTGCCATTGGTGGTTCGGGAGCCGACGAGGACATGATGCGCGGCAACACGCTGGCCGCCATCGTGGGTAATCGTTCGCATGAGGAATTGTCGCAGCTGACCGAAGGCGCCAGCATCCACTTCACGGACAAGCCCTACGCCGCCGGCATTCTCGAAGCCATCGAATTCTATGATTTTCTGGGTGACTGCAAGGCGCCCAGACCCGAGCCGGAACCGGCCTGATGAAGCTCCTGTGTACCGATCTCGACCGAACGCTGGTACCCAACGGCGAGCAGCCGGAGTCGGCACTGGCCCGTCCCGTTCTCTGGCATCTGCTGCGCAGCAACGACATGGCACTGGCCTATGTATCTGGCCGCGATATTGGTCGAGTCCTGCAGGCCATTGATGACTACGACTTGCAGGTGCCCGATGTGATCGTGGCCGATGTCGGCACCAGTATATATGTGTCGACCGGGGGAGGCTGGGAACTGCACGACGAGTGGCATTGCCTGATCGGACAGGACTGGAACGGTTACGACAGTGCCGGAATCGGTGAAACACTGGTTGATTTCACTGGCATGCAAGAGCAGGAGTCCGACCGTCAGACCCGGTTCAAGTGCAGCTATTATCTGCCACAGGATATGGACACGGCAGCACTGGCCGGGCAACTGGAATCGCATCTGCAGACACTGGGCGTCCGGGCCTCGCTGGTGTTCAGCGATGACCCCGAGAAGAATGTGCAGCTACTCGATATCCTGCCCGTGCATGCCACCAAGCGCGAAGCCATCGTGCATGTGCAGCACATGCGTGGAGTTGCCAATGAAGCGAGCCTGTTCAGTGGAGATAGCGGCAATGATGTCACGGCGCTGGCCAGTCATCTGCCGTCGGTGACGGTCAGAAATGCGGACCAGGCCACTCGGGAGGCGGTGCGCAAGCTGGCTGCCACCAACGGTACGCAGGACAGCAGCTATCAGGCCGAGGGCGGGCTCATGCTGGCCGGAGGTCAGGAACTCAACGGCAACTACGCTGGCGGCATCGTCGAAGGTCTGGTGCATTTCAACCCGGGCTGGCGTGAGCAGTTGCTATCGCGCACCTGGTTGAACGAGGCACTCAGCCAGACTCCTGCGCCAGTGGGGAATACAAGCCGGCAGGCCTGAAGGGGTATACTTCAGACTGTCCTGCTGAGGTCGAATACCAAGTCATGTCTGCCCGAAACTATCCCACTGTTGCCCTGCACGAACTGGACAAGTTGTCCAGTGAAGAACGTGACCGGCTGTTGAGCCGCGCCGAAGACGATCTGGAGCGGTTCATCGAGGGTGTCGGACCGATCATCGAGGCGGTCAGAGTCGAAGGCGACGAGGCACTGGCACGCTTTGGACGAGAATTCGATGGCGCCGAGTCGCTGAATGCCGATTCCATTGCTGCCACCAAGGCGGATATCGACAAGGCCTTCGACGAGGTGGATCGCGCCATGATCGAGACGCTGGAATACTCGGCGGACAACATTCGACGCTTTCATGAAGCGCAGCGCCCTCCGGAGATGTGGATGAAGGAAATTCGTCCCGGTGTGCTCGTCGGTGAACGCGCCACGCCTATCGATTCCGTGGCCTGTTATTCACCGCGGGGCAAGGGCTCGTTTCCATCCGTGACCCTGATGACGGCCGTGCCGGCAGCGGTGGCCGGGGTTCCCAATCCCATCATTCTGACCCCTCCCGGTGCGGATGGACGAGTCGATCCGGCCACCCTGGTCGCGGCGCGTCTGGCTGGCGTGGAACAGGTGTTCAAGGCCGGCGGTGCGCAGGCAGTGGCAGCTGCTGCCTTCGGTACGGCCACCATTCCTCGCTGTTTCAAGATCGTCGGCCCTGGCAGCCCGTGGCTGGTTGCTGCCAAGCGAGTGCTGGCAGGTCGTATCGATCCTGGTATGCCGGCGGGCCCCAGCGAAACCATCCTGCTGGCTGACGAAACTGCCAATCCGCTGATTGCCGCGCTGGACATGACCATTGAATCCGAGCACGGGCCGGACAGCAGTGCCTTTCTGGTCACCTGGGATGCAGAACTGGCCCATGCCATCCGGGCTGCCGTGCCGGGTTACTGGGACCAGCAGAACGAGACACTGGCAGGCTACTCCTCGACGGTTCTCAGTGGTGAGCGCGGCGGCATCGTGCTGGCAAGCTCCAGAGAGCAGGCTTACGAATTCATCAATGACTATGCCCCTGAGCATTGTCAGGTGCTGTCGAAGAACCCCTACGAGCATCTGGCACATATCCGCAATGCCAGTGAAATCCTGTTGGGGGAACACGCCGCCGGTTCCATTGCCAACTACATGATGGGGCCCAATTGCGTGCTGCCGACCTCGGGCGCAGCAAGAACCCATTCGCCGCTGGGGGTGCATGATTTCACCAAGACCTGTTCAGTGGGCCATATGACGGCAGGCGGTTATGCGGAAATGGCACCGCATACCCACCGGTTTGCAACTTATGAAGGGTTTGACGGCCACGCCAATGCAGTCTCTGCACTGCGTGATGAGGCCCGACAGAAAGGCTGACGGCCGAATGGCGCTGCTTTACGTATCAACGATGAATCGGGCAGTTATACGGGTGTCGGCCAAGCGGCCGTCAGCCCTGACTGTCCGGTATTCATTTGCAAACAACAGGCAATAGACATGAAAGCATTACTTCTGGTGGCACATGGCAGTCGCCGTGCCGAATCCAACGAGGAAATCGCGCGACTGGCAGCGCGTGTTGCTGCCAAGGCCGGAGAGGAGTTCGGATTGGTGCAGCATGCCTTTCTGGAACTGGCGGCACCACTGATACCCGACGGCATCGAGTTGTGTATTTCCCAGGGCGCCACCAGTGTTCAGGTCGTTCCGTATTTCCTGGCGCGGGGCACCCACGTGGCCGAAGACATTCCGGAGCAGGTGCAGATCAAGCAGACGCAATACCCGGATATGGACATTCGCATCACCGATTACCTGGGAACATCGGACGAGCTGGTGGATGTGCTGTTGAAACTTGCCAGTTGAACACGTTGCCCGGCCACCTGTAACCGGCGTAAGCTGCCGGGCTCGACTTACCTTTGACACAGATACATGAGCGCACTGATAGACACTCTGGAGACCGATCACGAAGGTTATCTGAGACGCCGTAGCGACTGGACGCAGGAACTGGCTCTGGAGCTGGCGGCGGCCGATGATATTCAGCTGACCGAGGCTCACTGGGAAGTCATCAACTTCTTGCAGGAATACTACGAGAACTACGAGATTGCGCCGGCCATTCGCATTCTGACCAAGCAGATCGGCAAGCGCTACGGTCGCGAGAAGGGCAACAGCAAGTATCTCTACGAGCTGTTTCCACGCGGGCCTGCCAAGCAGGCCTGCCGTTATGCCGGGTTACCCAAACCAACCGGTTGTGTCTGAGGCACTGCCATCCTGGCTGTTCAGTGCCGCCTTTTTGTGGTTGCTGCTGGCGACGGCCTGGCGCCTGCTGCAATGGGCTCTGACACCTTCCCCATTGCCCATCCCTCTGGCTCCGGCGCCGCGCACGCGTGTCGGCGTGGCAGGGCGGCTGTTGCTGGAATTCCTGCTGTTCAGGTCACTGGCCCGCGCCAACCCGACAACCTGGCTTGCCAGTATGGCCTTTCACTATGGCCTGTTGCTGGTACTGCTGGTTCACCTGCGATTCGTGTTCGTACAGCTGCCGTTGTGGCTGCTGCCGCTTCTTCGCTTCAGCGGCTGGGCGACTCTGGCAATGCTGCTGGGGCTGAGCGTATTGCTGGCCCGCAGGCTGTGGGTGGACCGGTTGCGCTATATCTCGGCACCGAGTGATTACCTGCATCTGCTGTTGCTGCTGTCCATCGGGTTGTCCGGCACTGCCCTGAAACGACTGTGGCCGACCGATCTGCATGCCGTGGGGATGTTTCTGCGAGGTGCTCTGACGCTCGATGCCCAGAGCCTGCCCATGCAGCCTGGCCTCTGGTTGCACCTGGCGCTGGTGTTGCTGCTGATCATGATCTTCCCGATCAGCAAGCTGCTGCATGGCGCCGGTGTCCTGTTCAGTCCCAGCTTCAACCAGCGTGATCCTCACGCATGAACAGGCATGACAAGCAGAGCCTGAACAAGACGGCTCCCGTCGTCGGGCGCTATCGTGTCATTCCCCTGATTCAGGAAGGCGCAATGGCTGCGCACAGCAGTACGGTGGCGCGGCCGGAAGTGCAGGAGTCGCTTGGCATGCCCGGTACGCTGCTGCCGGACTGGCAGGCGCGAGCGATCGAGCGACTGGGCCAGTTGGTACAGGAGCGTCGGGGTTTGCGTGTGTTTCTGGACAGCTGCACCAAATGCGGCGCCTGTACCGATAAATGCCATTACTTTCTGGGTACTCATGATCCGAAGAACATGCCGGTCGCCAGGCAGGATCTGCTGCGCTCGGTGTATCGACGGTACTTCACCTTTGCCGGCCGCCATTTTCCGTGGCTGGTAGGTGCGCGCGACCTCGACAGGGCGATGCTCGATGACTGGTATACCTATTTTCATCAATGCTCGGAGTGCCGTCGCTGTACCGTATTCTGCCCCAAGGGCATCGACACCAGTGAAGTGACCATGGCGGGGCGCGAGATTCTGGCCACGGTCGGACTGGGTCAGCAGTATTCGCAGGAGATCATCGGCAAGGTCAAACGCATCGGCAACAATCTGGGCATGAAGGCGCCGGCGCTGGCCGATGTACTGGAGAGTCTGGAAGAGGATATTCTCGACGATACCGGAGTTGCAATACGGCTGCCACTCGATGACGCCAGTGCGGACATGCTGGTGGTCACGCCTTCGGCCGACTTCTTTGCCGAACCGCATGTGGATGGTCTGATCGGTTATGCCAAGGTGTTGCACCAGTCCGGAATTCGCTGGACGTTCAGCTCCGAGGCGTCGGAGGCTGCGAATTTCGGCCTGTTCACGGGCCATCATGAACACATGCGCGATATCGCGATACGCATTCGACGGGCGGCCATCGATCTGGGTGTGTCGCGTATCGTCATGGGAGAATGTGGTCATGCCTGGCGCGTTGCCTACAGCTTTCTCGACACCCTGGTGGGTCCCATGGATTTTCTGGACCCACAACACCCGCGCGTCGAGCATATCTGCGAGCTGACCCATCAGTTATGGCGCAGCGGCCTCATTCAGCTGGACCCGCAGGGTAATGCCGGCAAGGTCGTGACCTTCCATGACTCTTGCAATGTGGCGCGTGGTGCCAGCATGGGTGATGCACCGGACGGTCAGTTCACCATTCCACGGGAGTTGCTGGCGGCCAGTGTGCCCAAGCTGGTGGAAATGAGCCGCGACACCGTGCGTCAGAAGACCTTCTGTTGTGGTGGGGGAGGTGGTCTGCTGAACGATGAGATGATGGACGTGCGAGTCAAGGGGTCTCTGCCCAGAGCGCAGGCGCTCAGGGCGGTTGTCGACAGCGACCAGGTGACGCATCTGGCAGCCATCTGTGCCATCTGCAAGACGCAGTTAACGGGCGTGTTGCCCCTGCATGATCTGAGTGAGGTAAAAGTGACGAGTCTTCATCATCTGGTAGGCGATGCCCTGGTGTTGTCTTGAGGCCGCCGCAGGCGAAGCGTGTTCCGGTGGAGCATGAACTGCACGGTGAGCGCTGGACGGATGACTTTCACTGGCTGCGCGCAGACAACTGGCAGGAGTGTGTGAATGAGCCAGAGTTGCTGCCCGAGGATATCAAACAGTATCTGCTCAGCGAGAACGCCTGGTGCGAGTCGAGCCTGCAGGACACCACCGAGCTGCAGGCAACCTTGCAGGCAGAGATGCGCGGGCGCATTCAGGCCGATGATGACTCCCTGCCGGATGAGGAAGGGCCCTGGGCCTATTTCGAGCGCTATCAGGGTGATGATGAGTACCCGAGTTACTGGCGGCAGAAACGAGCGTCGACGGGTCAGCCACATCTGCTGGTCAACTTCAATGTGGAGGCCGCAGGGCATGACTACTTTGCCCCCGGTGAAGTGGAGTACAGCCCGGATCATGCCTGGTTGATCTGGAGCGTGGATACGACCGGTGCCGAGCGTCACACGGCAAGAATTCGCAACCTTCACAGTGGTGAAGACGAAGACACCATTCCTGATGTCGAATCTGTCTGCTGGGGCGATGCGCAACATCTGTTCTATACCAGAATGGATGAGGAGCTGCGTTCCAATCGGGTCTTCAGGCATGTGCTGGGCAGCGAGGCGTCCGAGGATGTGCTGGTCCATGAAGAGCAGGATCCGCGATTTTCCTGTTCCGTCTGGACCAGCCTGTCGGGGGACTATGTGTTCATCTCGTCCGATACGGATGATCAGAGTGAAGTCTGGTATATCCCGTGTAGTGATATCACTGCAAGCCCGGTACTCATTGAAAAACGCACGGAAGCACTGGAATACAGTGTTGAACATCAGGCAGGGCGCTTTCTGATACTCACCAATGCAGACGGCGCCAGTGACTTCAAGATCATGCAGGCACCTTGTGCCAGTCCCTCGAGACAGCACTGGCGTGACTGGTTGCCGGCACGCGATGGCCGCATGGTGCTGGATGTGTATGCCTACCAGGATTGGGTCATGTGGATCGAGCGGGAAGACGCCTTGCCGCGTATCTGTTATACCCGCAGCCCGGGCGTCAGCGTGTCGGGTCAGGCCATCATCGAGCTCGATTCGACCGCCAGCCCGGTGTCGCACATCGCATTCGAGGAGGAGGCTTATTCCATGAGTCTTGAGCCCTTGCTGGAATTCGGTGAGAAGCGTTTTCGCTTCGGCTACGAATCACCGTCGACGCCTGAGCAGACCTGGCTGTTCGATATGGCCTCGGGCGAGCGCCGCCTGTTGAAGGAGCAGAAGATACCCAGCGGGCATGACCCGTCGGCGTATGTGGTCAGACGTCTGAACGCGCCGTCCCTGGATGGTGAGCTCATTCCCGTGACACTGTTGCATCATCGGGATACACGCATTGACGGATCGGCGCCTTGCTGGCTCAGCGGGTATGGTGCCTACGGTTCGTCCATTCCTGCCTCGTTTGCAGGCAATATGCTATCGCTGGTAGATCGCGGCTTTGTCTACGCAACAGCACACGTTCGTGGCGGGCAGGAGAAAGGGCGTGCCTGGTATGAGGCGGCGCGCTTTGCCGGCAAGCACCACAGTATCGATGACTTGATCTGTGTGGGTGACTATCTGGTGTCGCAGCGCTATACGGCGGCAGGGAAAATCGTGTTGTCTGGCGCCTCTGCCGGTGGATTGCTGGTCGGGGCTGCGCTGAACCAGGAAACCGGACTCTGGGGGGCGGCGGTTGCGGATGTGCCCTTTGTCGATGTGCTGCATACCTTGCTGGACGACACACTACCGCTCACCCCGGGGGAGTGGTCACAGTGGGGCAACCCGATTGATGATGTGAAGGCCTTCGAGGACATTCGCCGGTATTGTCCCTATCTCAATGTGCAAGCCCGGGAATATCCGCCCATACTGGTGACCGCCGGTATCAGCGACTCGCGGGTGACCTACTGGGAACCTGCCAAATGGGTCGCAAAGCATCGGCAGCTGCGCGCTGACTCTGCAAGCCTGATACTGAAAACCAATATGCACGGTGGGCATTTCGGGGAGGCCGGTCGTTATGCCTCTCTGGCCGACACGGCACTGGAACAGGCATTTGCCCTGAAAGTCATGGGCCTGTTATCGAACTGAGACAGGAGAATGAATGACATGAGCGATCAGAACCCCGGCATCCTGTCTCACATCTCGCTGGGCACCAACGATCCGGACGGAGCCGTGCGTTTCTACGATGCCACTCTGGCGACACTGGGCATTGTCCGCCTGGAGACGCTGGAGGGCATCGCGGCAGGCTATGGCAGGCAGTTCCCGGAATTCTGGATTGCTCTGCCTGGCGATGAGCAACCGGCCAGCGTCGGGAACGGTACGCATATCGCATTCATTGCCGAGTCACGTGATGCGGTGCACGCCTTTCATGACGCGGCATTGGCGGTGGGCGGGACTGACGAAGGGGCTCCGGGCCCAAGACCTGAATACGGGCAGGCCTACTATGGCTGCTTCGTTAAGGACCCTGACGGCAACAAGATCGAGGCGACTTTTCGGGATGAGGCGCTGGTTGAGAACTGAGCGTTGCGGACTCTTTGCATGGCTCTGACAGGCAGCGAATTGTCAGAAGTGAGAAAATGGTAAAAGACAGCCCCTGGCCTTTTATCGGCACCCGAGACAATGCTTAAACTGATCATCGGCAGCATAGCGATCTATCTGGCTCTGGTGGGGTTGATGTTTGTCATGCAGAGATCCTTGTTGTACCTGCCCGGCAAGCACGGTTTGACGACAGAGCAAGCCGCCGTACTATCCCTGAAGAAATGGCCTGACGATAGTGGATACCGTGGTTACCTGCATGATCCGCCGGATGCAAGACGCACTGTCGTTGTCTTTCATGGAAATGCTGGAGAAGCGAGCCATCGCCGTTATTTTCTGGATACACTTGCGGCGACCCGGTCCAGAATCATATTGGCTGAGTATCCGGGCTATGGCCAGCGCCCGGGTTCGCCTTCGGAAAAGCTCCTGGTCAGCGATGCCAGACAAACACTGGCGTTGGCAGCTGATGCTTTTCCAGACGTTCCACTCCTGTTGATCGGCGAATCGCTGGGTGCGGCCGTTGTTTCAGCTGCCGTTGTCGGCAAACCCGCAAAAATTCACGGTATTGTCCTGATCACGCCCTGGGATTCCCTGACCAGTCTTGCCGAAACTCACTACCGCTTCCTACCCGTGCGATGGTTATTGCTTGACCGATATGACAGCATCCAGAATCTGCAGACATTCAATGAGCCGAAAGCGATAGTGCTTGCTGGCAAGGATCAGATTGTTCCGGCGAATCACGGTGGCCGTCTGTTCGAGAATATACCCGCAGTCAAGGCAAAGTTCATACTTGAACAGGCAGAACATAATAACTGGATTGATCATGTCGACGATAAATGGTGGCAGGACATCCTGAATTTTCTGGATCAAGAGGCGACACCTTCTGCGAATTGTCAGAAGTGAGACCCGTGTAAAAGACAGCCCCGGGGCTTGATGGCTACCATGACCGGCCGCCGGGGTTTCTTGACTCGGTGGTGATGACACCGGCCCCTTTTTCTGTAATCGGATGAAACTGGAACGGCGCCTGTTCATCAAAACACTGCCTGCAAGGCAGACATATCGCTGGTTCACGGAAGGTGACCAGGTTGCACAGTACAGGGATGGTCAATGCAATTCGTCAAATTTCCAGCCGTTATTGGCGGTGAGTTGTCTGTGACAGCGGGTAAGCGATATTCGCAAACACGGGTCTACCTGCGTCTCCTGTTGTTGCTTGCCGTGTGCATACCGGTGTTGGCAATGGCAGTGCCCGGTGACACGACCGAGGGTGGGCCCTTGCCGGCAAGCTGTCCGATACCGGATGCAGGTGCACCGTCCTGCGGTATCGACTCGGCGCCCGGTAGCTCGCGCTATGAATCGGATGTGCCGCACAAGGTCGGCAACCCTATTGATGTCGTCAGTGGCAACAAGTATCAATACGAGCTCGACTATCAGTCACCGAATTCCGGGCTGGCACTGGCGCGTCACTACAACAGTTCTCTGAGTGAGTACGATGTCGGCATCGGTGCTGGTTGGCGACACAGTTTTCAGGTGGTTCTGACGCGTATCAGCGATGAGCGGCTGGATATCGTGCAAAGCGATGGTCGCTTGATCAGCTTTCACAAGGCATCCTCTGGTGATGCGAATCTGTTTCTGGCATCACAGGCCAGTGATGGTTATCTGCAACTGGGGGAGCGCAGTGTCTGGACGCTCGTTGATGGACGACGTCTGATTTTTCAGGGCTCCTATCTGGTGCGGATGGAACTCGGTGAACGTGGGGGTGTGCTGACACTTCACTATCAGAACGGCAAGCTCGATACCGTCACGGATCAGCACGGGTCGAGCCTGAGCTTCATTTATGTACCGGGTACACCGGCACTTCCCGACTATGGCAGCCAGCAGATCGTACAACCTGCCGGCTCCATTGCGTCAGTGCTGTTGCCCGGCGCAGATCTCATCCAGTACCACTATGGCAAGCATGGCAATCTGACGGGGGTTCGATACCCGGATGATGACAGTATTGGCTATGTGTATGCCGATAGCGACTGGCCCAGTCATCTGACACGGCGCCAGTCTACCGCTGATGACAGGCTGAGCGAATGGCGATACGACAGGCAGGGGTTGGGCGTGGCCTGGGTGGAAGGCGGTGGCATCAATGGGCTGGAGATAGAGCGCAGTCTCCCACCATCGGTAGAAGTACTCGAAGGCTCGAGCTCTTCAGGGTAGCAGGCATCGACAGCACAAGCCTCCGTGACTTACGCCGATGGTCGCAAGACGCTATACCGTTGGACACCGGTTGATGATGGTTTTGGTGACGATGACGCGGCTGCGATCATCAGCTGCGACAACTGTCTGCCTCAGGCACCGTCGGTCTTGTCCCGTGAGGGGGCTGGTATTGAACAAGGTGCCATTTCAGGTTCGGATACATCAGCACAGGATGAGCCCGTTTCAAGCGAGAGTGGCTTGCACGCTGGCATGAGCTCGATGGCCGAGTCAGTTCAGTCGATGCTGAAAGACATGGTTTTGTCAGCCGACCAGCCCGAACAGGGAACCGGGCGCACCACTTATTCTGGCATCTACCCACACCCGCAGGGAGATGTGCCGATTGAAATGACGACAGACCGACTTGGCGAGGTCAAGAACCTGAAGATCGGCCAGACCACCTATGCCGATATCCTCGAACAACATTTTTCGGGTCAGTTGCAGCCCTGTTTTGCCGGTAGTTTTCCGGATAATCCTGATACCTTTTCTCACGATCGAATAGCGGCACTGGGCAACGGTGAATCGCCCTGCGAGCTCGATCCTGCTGTCATGGTCGAGTTCGAACACACCGTGAAGCAGTTTATCGACTCTGACCGACGCGCGGTTCGCTCGAAGTCATCCGGGATTGATGACAAGGAGGCGACCCTGCCGTTCTGGCACGATATGTACCGCTATTGCGGATTGCCTGCCGGTCTGACCTGCGAACAGCTGGCCGAAGATCTCGATATGGCCCTGCTGTCACGCTGCGCCTACGGCGGTGAGAGTTGCGAACCGGCTTTCCGTCTGGTGTCGCCGTCTGAAATAGGGATGGCTGATGATCGGTTTGATAACCAGGGGTTTGATGCTCAGTTGTATCAGGATCCGGACGAGCCAGATCGGTATATTCTGGTGTTTCGTGGTACGGATGGCGTGGGGGATGACTGGACAGCTAATCTTGATCAGGCGAAGGGGGAGTGGTCTCGGCAGTATGATCTGGCGTTGAATCTGGGGCGAGATGTGGTCAAGGAGTTGCCTGGTGCCCAGGTCGAATTCTCTGGTCATTCTCTCGGAGGTGGATTGGCCTCAATTGCCGCGCTGGGAACGGAGAGGTCCGCGACTGTTTTCAATACGGCTGCTTTGCAACCGGGGACTGCTAACTCATACGGCTTGAATACCGAGTATCAAGATGCGGAAGACTATATCCGTCATTTACATACCGATTATGATCCTGTTACCGTCCTGCAGGAGCGAGCCGATGAACTGGATATTCATGATTTGCAGACCGCACCGGGAATATCTACTGAAATTCCAAATCCCGATATACCCTGGATGAACGAGGTCAATGCGCAAGCCAGTAGTTTTGGAGAAGGATTTGCGCCGACCATCTGGCATTCGATGAATGCCGTTATCCATGTAATGGAATCATTGATGGAGTTCAACTGCGCAACATGAAAACCCTGTTCAAGGCCAGAAATGGATTCAGGAATCTGTTCGTGCAGCGTTTGTGCAGCGCTTTGTTGGCGGTATTGATGGTGGGTTGCACCACCACGCTGGTTGCAGAGAACGACGAGTCTCTCGATCTCCAGTTGCTGAATAGCCTGAATGCCAAGGACCTGAATGCCGCTCGCCAGGTGCTGGAAAAGGGGGCCAATCCGGAAGCCATCCTGGGCCCGGATTTGAGTGATCATGCGGTCTGTACTGCCATTGATGACCGTAGCAGCCGCTATCTTGAATTGCTGGTTGAATATGGCGCGTCTACCAATGCCTTCTGGAATGTGGGGTACTCGGATCGCAGGACACCACTAGCCTGCGCGGTTTATCTGTGGAATTTCGAAGCCTTCGATTATCTGCTGGAGCATGGAGCAGATCCATCAGTAGATCTTGTGCCAGAAGCCATCGAAAAATTCCGTAACCATCAGACGGCATTTACTATGGCTTTGAGAGGGAGCAAATACCCCATGGCACTGAAACTCCTGGGGCTTTACGAATTACATCCAGCGGAACTGGAAGCCTTGACGTACTACATGGAAAACAGCCCCTACGACGAAGCCCACCCCTGGAATTACGCCCGCGATGCCTTGATCGACTGGACGCGCGCCCGTGTTCCAGACTTCAATCCAAAGCCGGCACACCCATCTCCAAGTGGCGTCTCGCCGGAATGCCTCTTTACCTTTCGCGACCACGAAGAAGGTCTGAAAAAGGGAACCTTGTGTCCGCGGCCAGAAGATCTGCGACAACAAGACTGACTACAGAAACATGACTGAACTTCCAACACTGTACCAGCGACTCGGTGAAGAACGCGGCATCGAGGCCATTGCCACAAGCCTGTACAACTGGATGGAGACGCTGCCGGAAGCGGCGCATATTCATTCCCTGCATCAGATGGGGACAGAGGAGGTTCGTAGCCGTCTGATCGCGTTCCTTACCCGTTTCTTCGACGGGCCGGACCGGTATCGAGAACAGTATGGTGAGCCCATGATGCGGCGACGTCACCTGCACATTCCGATTGGTCCAGCCGAGCGCGACGCGTGGATGTTGTGTATGCACAAGTCCTTGCAGGAACATGTGGCCGATGAGGCGCTACGAACAGAGGTCGAGGCAAGACTTGCCGCTTTTGCGGATCACATGCGTAACCGCAACTAGCGCCACTGGCCCCGCATCGCCCAGGCGATCAGTCAGCCTTCAGATACAAACCCAGCCATCCACCACTGTAACGTCATACACCGGCAAATCGATCTCGGCCGGTTCATCCAGTACCTTGCCGGTACGGATATCGAACTGGCTCCCATGCAGGGGACAACGCAGACGGTGTTCGCACAGCACGCCCAGTGATAGCGATATATCTTCATGCGTGCACGTATCGTGTACGGCATGCACCACATCATCCACCAGGCACAACAGCACACCCTTGCCTTCGTGCTCGACGCGACATGGGATGCCGGCTTTCAGCTCTGCCAGAGGCAACAATCGATGTTCGCCCGCGGCGGGTGTGGTGGGTTGGTCAGTGGCCATGGTCTGTGGTTTTCCGGTAACGATGTCGGTGTGGCTCAGGCGCGGGTTTCGAACCAGGCAAGCTTTTCTCGCAGGGACACCACATGGCCGATGATGATCAGCGTGGGGGCCTTGACGGATTCACTGGCCACAAGCGCCGGCAGAGTCTCCAGCGTGCCGGTAATCACTTGCTGATTACTCAAGGTGCCCTGCGAGACGATGGCGATGGGGTGGGTGGCTGGCAGCCCGTGTGTGATCAGCTGCTGGCAGATGACCGGCAAGCCTTCCAGGCCCATATAGATCACGACAGTCTGCTGTAGTCGGGTCAAAGCCGGCCAGTCCAGATTCACCGAGCCATCCTTCAGGTGCCCGGTGACGAACAGACAGGACTGTGCGTGATCGCGATGAGTCAGCGGAATACCGGCATAGCTGGCACAACCCGCCGCCGCCGTGACACCGGGTACCACCTGGAAGGGCACACCTTCGGCCGCCAGGGTTTCGATTTCCTCGCCACCACGACCGAAGATGAAGGGGTCGCCACCCTTGAGCCGCAGCACACGTTTGCCGGCCTGTGCGTGCTTGACCAACAGGGCATTGATGGACTCCTGCGGCACCGCATGGTTGCTCCGCTGTTTACCGACATACACCTTTTCAGCCGCAGCGTTGACCAGGGCCATGATGGGTTCGGACACCAGGCGGTCATACAGTACGACATCGCATTGCTGCATCAGTCGCAGGGCACGAAAGCTCAGCAAGTCCGGGTCGCCAGGGCCTGCGCCCACCAGATAGACTTCGCCATCGACCTTGTCGTCGTCGTGCTCTTGAATGGCC
This sequence comes from uncultured Granulosicoccus sp., assembly GCA_947499955.1. Lineage (GTDB taxonomy): Bacteria > Pseudomonadota > Gammaproteobacteria > Granulosicoccales > Granulosicoccaceae > Granulosicoccus. Next base: position 687,627 of record CANMQI010000001.1, on the reverse strand, counting down.
TGTTCCAGTGCGGCATCGACATTGGCAAGACGACCCTGCAGAATCAGTTCACCCACGCGACCATTGAGCAGGCGTTCCCAGAAGCGTCTGCGCTGACGCCAGTTGCCGATCTCTGCACGAATGCGATCCCGATAGCGATCGGCCAGCGTTGCCAGCTCTCGATAGGTATGCGGCAGAAAGGCGTCGATGCGAGCCGTAAGCAGGCGAGCCAGCACGGGTGATGTGCCGCTGCTGGATACCGCTATCAGCAGCGGTGAGCGATCGACCAGTGAGGGAATCAGGAAATTGCTGATCTCGGGCTGATTGGCCGCATTGACCCAGCAGTCAGCGGCCTTCGCAGCGTCGGCGATCTTGGCGTTCTCTTCTCGATCGTCGCTGGCAGCAACCACCAGGCAGGCGCCTTCAAGGTCGCTGGCCTGCCAGTGCCGCTCGATGTGATTGAGCAGGTGTTCCTTGACCGTGTCCGACAGACTTGCTGAGAGCTGCGGTGCAATCACATCGATAGTTGCACCATGGCGTGTCAGTCGCACGGCCTTGCGTTCGGCATTGGCACCGCCACCGATCAGCACGACTCGGCGCCCGCTCATGTCGAGAAAGGCGGGAAAGCTCTGGAAACCCTGTTGCTCGGTTCGATTCACTGTCATTGACTCTATGTTGCTCTGGCTCGGTTAACATGGCTTCAAGGTGTATCGCCGCAGACGTTTGCAGACCTTTGCCACTCCGAGAGACTTGATCACTATCATGCCAGCCTTCGAAACCGATTCCATGACCGATGCCGAAATCATGCGCGATGCGCTGCAGCGTATTGCCACGGGCCCTACGCTGAGCAAGGATCTGTCGGCCGAAGACGCCCGGCGAGCCATGCGGCTTATCCTGGAGGACAAGGCAGACGAGGTGCAAGCGGGTATTTTTCTGATTGCCTTGCGGATGAAGCGGGAAACCGACGAGGAGCTTACCGGAATTCTCGACGCAATCAATGAGGGAATCACACCCTTGACGGTCAAGGTGGAGCAATTGCTGACCATTGTCGACCCTTACGATGGGTATCTGCGGGGGCTGCCCATGGGACCCTTCCTGCCGGCCGTGCTGGCCGCCTGTGGCCTGCCCACACTGACTCACGGTGTGGATGCCATGGGTCCGAAGTTTGGCGCATCGCATTCCATGATTCTGCGCGAGGCGGGGTTGAACCCGGCAATCACGCGCGAGAGCGCTGCCGCACAACTGGAAGATTCTCAATGTGGCTGGGCCTATGTGTCGCAGGAGGAACTGGCACCGGAACTGGCTGCGCTGACCGATTTGCGCACACGCATTGTCAAGCGACCCTGCCTGACCACCCTTGAGGTGGCAGTCAGAAGCCTGGTGCCTCTGTCATCCAGTCATCTGGTGACAGGCTTTGTCCACAAGCCGTATCCACCGGTTTACGCCAGGATGGCCACCGCCGCCGGCTTCGCCAGTTCCATTCTGGTGCGTGGTGTCGAGGGTGGGGTGGTGCCGTCCTTGTCGCAATCAGCACGATATTTCACGAGTACGGACGGTGTGGATCTCGTTCAGGTGGATCTCGAGCCGGCCGAACTGGGCATCGAGCGCGAAGAGCGCGCCGTGTCGCTGCCTGAGCATCTGACGGATGACTCCATCCGCTCGGTCAAGGCGCCGGGCAACGAGCTGGCACGTGAGATTGCCCGTCACGCGGCAAGCGCCGGCTTGGCAGCACTCGCCGGCGAGGCCGGACCTGCGCGGGATTCCCTGATCTACGCCGGTGCCGTGATGGCGCATGCGCGCGGTCTGGCCGCTGGCATGGCGGAGGCCGGCGAGCTCATCCGCAAGGTCCTGGACAGTGGTGAGGCGGAGCAGCGTTTCAAGGCTGCCGCCGTATTGTCCTAGCGCTGACTCTGCGCAACCGCCAGCGCCGCCGCCAGTTTCGCATTGTTGATGATCAAGGCCTGATTGCATATCAGGCTGCGACCATCGGTAATGTCCACGATACGACCCAGCAACCAGGGTGTGACGGCCTTGCCGCTGATACCGGCTGCCTGTGACTCGGCGATGGCCTGCGCAATGAAGGTCTGCATCTCGGCCTGAGGGATTTCAGCCTCGCGCGGTACCGGGTTGGCCACCAGAACGCCACCGCCCAGTTGCAGGGATTCACGCGCTTGCAGAAAGTCGACGATTTCCTCGACGGTATCGGCTCGCAGCGGGGCCGCAAGGCCACTGCTGCGTGACCAGAATGCCGGTACCTCATCCTGAGCATAAGCCAATACTGGAACACCGAGGGTTTCCAGCACCTCCAGCGTCTTGGGGATGTCGAGGATGGCCTTGGCGCCGGCGCAGATAACGGTGACCGGTGTTCGGCCCAGCTCCTGCAAATCTGCCGATATATCGAAACTCAGTTCGGCGCCCTGGTGCACACCACCGATGCCGCCGGTGGCAAATACCTTGATGCCTGCCAGCTGCGCAATGATCATGGTGGCCGCCACGGTGGTCGAGCCCATGGCCTTGCGAGCGAGAGCCATCGCAAGGTCTGCACGGGAGAGTTTCATGGCATTGCTGGATTTGGCCAGGGTTTCCAGTTGCTCTTCATTAAGACCCACCATGATCTCACCATCAAGGATGGCAATGGTCGCTGGTATGGCGCCACTGTCCCTGACCGCCTGTTCCACACCAAGGGCGGTATCCCTGTTCTGCGGGTAGGGCATGCCATGCGTGATGATGGTGCTTTCCAGCGCGACGACACCCTGGTGGCTGTTCAGGGCTGCCTTGACGTCAGGGCTGATGGTCAATACGGGATTGGACATGATGCATGCATGGGTAAACAGGACAGAGCCTGCGAGTATAAGCAATTGGAGTTGGCCTTGCCTTTGCATCAACAGCTTGACGAGGTCGATGCAACCCCCATGGCTAACTGTTTGTCCATTCGCACTGAATGAATACTTTTCTGACTGGTTTTGACAGGCAGTGTCTGCTTCGTCCGGCAGCTGTTGCGCTGGTGCATGAAGAGCGGGCGATGAGCTATGAGCAGCTTGACCTGCTGAGTCGTCGCATGGCGCAGCAGTTGAAGGCGAGAGGCCTGAGGGCAGGGGATAGCGTTGCGCTCATGTGTGAGCGTTCGATCGATACCATTGCTGCCATGCTGGGTACGCTCCGGGCAGGCGGTGTGTTCGTACCCATTGACACTGCATTCCCGAACGAGCGAGTGGAGTACATGCTCCACGATGCCGCGGTTCGTTGCATCGTCACCGATGATGCCACCGCGGGTCGTCTGCAGCATCTGCCTTCAAGCGGCGATAGCGTCATGGTGAGCACGGACGAGTTGGCGTTGCCACTGTGCCCTCATCAGGAGGCTGTCGAGACATCTGCGCCAGCGGTGCCGGCCCCCCGTGAGCAGCTGCAGGGTGCCGGCACGGAGCTTCAGATACCCGACAAACCGGAACCGGCTGCTACCGACCGGGCCTACATCATGTACACCTCGGGCTCGACCGGGCAACCCAAGGGCGTTGCGATTTCGCATGGCGCACTGTACTGCTACTGCCGTGCCGATGTGCAAGCCTATCAACTGCAGCCGGATGATCGCACGCTGCAATTTGCCACCTTGAGTTTCGATATCAGCATCGAGGAGATCTTCCCGCCGCTGAGTATCGGTAGCACCGTGGTGTTACGGCCTGCAGATCTCAGTGATGCCCAGATAGAATTGAGCGACATCATCGATCGTTATCGAGTGAGTGCGGTGCATCTGGCCACAGGCTACTGGCACGAATGGGTGGATCTGATGGTGGCATCGGGGGTGTCCACACCAGCCAGTCTTCGCCTGATGGTAGTGACCGGTGAGAAGGTGTCTGCGACACATTATCAACGCTGGCTGTCCCTGACGCAGCGGTCTGTACTGTGGGCGAACGCCTACGGACCCACCGAGACGACAGTGACGGCAACGGTATTCGTGCCACCAGCCGACTGGCAGGGAGATGCCCTGCCCATTGGCAAGCCCTTGCCTGGATATACGGCCCATATTCTGGACGCCCAGGGGCGGCCGCTGGATGCCGGTGAAACCGGTGAGCTGCACATCGGCGGAGACGCCTTGGCCGAAGGATATCTCAACCGACCGGAGCAGAGCGCCAGAGCCTTCATCGCTGATCCCTTTTCCGAGTCACCCGGTGCCAGGCTCTATCGGACCGGTGATCTGGCGCGCTGGCTGGACGATGGCAACATCGCCTATGCCGGACGTATCGATCAGCAGATCAAGGTCGGTAGCTATCGCATCGAACCGGGTGAAATCGAAAATGCCATCAACACCTGTCCGGGCGTCAGTGAATCGCTGGTCTGTGTGGTGGAGCAGGCTGAGCAGCGACAGCTGTTTGCCTATGTCGCCAGTGCGGATACGGCGCTGCAGGCTGTGGATGTGGCCATTCATCTGCAGGCCTTGCTGCCTGTCTGGATGATGCCGTCGCGCTATTGCTTCATGGCGCAATTCCCGAAAACGATCAATGGCAAGATCGACCAGCAGGCGTTGCCTGACCCGGCCCATGGTGAGGCGCTCAGAAGCGCTGGTTATGTGGCTCCGGGTAATGACATGGAGCATGCCTTGTGCCGGATATGGAGCCAGGTTCTGGGCCTGCCTGAGGTGGGCGTGGATGACAGCTTCATCTCACTGGGCGGTGATTCCCTGCTGGCGGTACGCGCCATTGCCGAGATTCAGCAGCAGTTGTCGTTCACGGTATCGACCCGGGATTTCTTCTTCCTGGATAGCGTGGCTCTGCTCGCCGGGCATATACAGGGCGAGGGCGTCACCCGCAGGGTGCCACCGCCGGCGCCTGCCTTCATCAACCGTCGCGGTCGGCAGCTGTACACCGTACTGCAGAGACCCCCTCCCGAGAAGGACAATGGGCGTGGCCTGCTGCTGGTGCCGCCGTTGGGCAATGAGCAGCGCCGTATCCAGCGACCCTTGCGCAGTCTCATGCAGAATTTCTCTCGCCTGGGCTACACCTTGCTGCGATTTGACTGGACCGGCACGGGTAACTCCAGTGGTGAGGCCGAGTCCCTGACTGATCTGCAAGCCTGGACCGATGATGTCTATGATGCCGCGGGCCTGCTGGCCACGCAGGCAAGTTCGCTCGACATCGTGGCCTTTCGTACCGGGGCACTCATAGCCGCCGGTGCCCCACTGGATGACTGGCCGGTCAATGCACGCTACTACTGGGACCCGGTGTTGTCCGGTGAACAATGGTTGGCGCAGATGCAGGTGTTGCAACTGGGGATCCAGAGGGATACTTCCCGCTTTCTGTTTCCGCGCAGGCAGAGCAGAAGGCCTGTGGGTATTCGCGAAGTCGCCGGTTTGCAACTTCAGGACAAGCTGTGTGAGGCATTAGCGGCGCTGACGCTGGCGGAGGGTTTGCTGGACAGTGCCGGCGAGCAGTACGCGCATTTGCTGATAAACCCCGGCCTTGCGGATGATGAACGGCTCCGATCGCTGGTGTTGGCAGGTGTGGATATACAAGTCGTCGATGAAGCCAATGACTGGCTGGATCCTGGCGCGACTTCGCTGGACATGCTTGTCACCCGAGGTGCCCGTGTGCTGGGTGACAGGCTGATCAGGCGCTTGCCTGAGATGGATGAAGATGAGCGGCGGGCAGCGTAGGGTCATGGCGAGCAATACCACTCACGCACCGGAAATTGCCTGTGTCTTCGGATCACAATGCCAGTTGACCGGTGTCTATACCGCGCCGTCCGGCGCCCATGAAGACCAGCCCTGCGCTGTGTTTCTGACAGCTGATCTGCTGCATCACATCGGGCCGAGCCGCCTGCATGTGGAACTGGCACGGCATCTTGCCAGGCAGGGTGTTGCAGGCTTGCGCTTCGATCTCTCCGGTGCCGGTGATAGCGAGTCGGCTAGCCTTGCGGGAGACTTCCGCGAACGCTCGATTCGTGAAGTGCGAGAGGCCATGGATTATCTGCAGGCTCACCACGGCAAACAGCGCTTTGTCCTGGTCGGTCTGAGCTCGGGTGCCGATGATGCATTGGCCACGGCGCAGCAGGATCCTCGCGTGGTGGGTGCGGTGCTGCTCAATGGCTACGCCTATCCGGCGGGGCACTTCAAGCGCTACCGGGCAGTGAAGTTCTTCCTGCGACGCCTGCTCATGTGGCAGGCGCTGCGCAACCGCATCACCGCATCATTGCAGCGCCTCCTGCCCACGAGCAGGACTGCGCTTGTCGGGGAGGGTGTTTCTGCTGATACTGCTGCGCTGAGCGGGCAGGAGCAATGGGTTGGCACAGGGCACGGTGACCCGTGTCGCCAGATTCCACCGCAGGAAGAAACAGCCCAGATGCTGGAACGTCTGTGCCAGGCTGAAACCGACCTGCTGTTCGTGTACACCGGCAGCGAGCACGATACATACACCTATGAGGGGCAGCTGGGCGCCATGTTTCCAGGCTTGCGTGACAATCCTCACCTGAGCGAGCGCTATATCCAGGAGGCGGACCACACGCTTGTCCTGAAGGATGATCGTGCCAGGGTCATCGGCTGGACAGGCGAATGGTTCCGGCAAGCGGCGTTCAAACGCTGTCGCTTGTAGCGTCAGACCAGCAGATCGGCGAATTTCAGCCGTTGAATACCGGGGGTTGACGTTCGCCACTGACCACTCTGGCAGATTGCTTCAATCCGATGGTGCGCACGGCATCTGCCAGTGCCAGACCATCGCACCAGGCGGCAAAACAGGCACCCGCCAGCGCATCACCGGCCCCGTTGACTGATACACGTCTCGTCATGGGAGGGACAGGAATGTATTGTCGTTCTGTCTGGCTCTGTACCAGTACAGGATCCGTGGCATCTGTCAATATGAACTGCTTGAAGCCGAGTTTGATCAGGCCATCGGCCAGTCTGTCGATGGGTAGATCAAGCGCAAGGTCCGGGTCAATCATGGCGATGGCTTCACGACGATTGACGAAGAGCAGGTCAATGCCAGATGCCAGAGGCAGCAGGCGCCGCGACTTCATCGGTGAGACGCTCATGGCTGCCAGAGTGATTCCTTGTGACGTGGCCTGCTGACCGAGGGCCTCGAGACAAGGCTCGGACAAGTTGGCATCCAGAAGCATGGCCTGGCAGGGGGCCGCCTCGCTGCCCAGGGGAACCCGTTCGGGGTCAAGGCGCTCTGCCAGGGCGACATCGGACAGGCCGATGTGCAGCTCGCCATCATGGTTCATGATCGCGGTGTAGCGACCGGTGTGACTGCCTGGCAGTCGTTGCAGACTGGCCTGGAGCCCGGCTGCGCGGAGCGCTTTTTCGAGCTGGTCGGCGACGGCATCGTCGCCGGTGGCCGCACAGAAACCGATCTGCCGGGATTGTCTGGCGACCTCTCTGGCAGAAAATGCAGCATTGGCGGCAACGCCTCCGATATGCTGTTTCCAGGTCACAGGGTTGGAAGCCTGTGCTATCAGTGGGGCGCAACTTGTGGCAATGTCATCCACATGGAGTGCCCCGACAATCATCAGGCAATGCTGCAGTTCTTGTGGTGAAGTCATGCGGTACTAAAGTGCTGATTGGAAGTCGGGGTGGATCGAGTGTAACCGACGAGCGTATTCTGAAGTGCAGGCGTAAACAGGCGAGGCCCTCATGCTGGATCAATTCGACCGAGTGATCATCTCCATAATGCAGACGGATGGACGCATCACGCTGACCGAGCTGGCCTCGCGTGTCGGCCTGACAAAGACGCCCTGTGCGGCGAGAGTCAAGCGGTTGGAGGCCGATGGCTATATCCTGGGCTACAAGGCCATCGTCAATAGCGAGAAGCTGGGGTTGGGACACGTGGCCTTTGTGGAAGTCAAGCTCAACAATACCAAACTGGCCGCGCTGGAGGCATTCAACGAGGCTGCCCGGAAAATTCCGGAAATCGAACAGCTGCACCTGATCGCCGGTTCCTTCGACTACCTGGTCAAGATACGCACCGCCGATATCAATGCCTTTCGGCTGGTACTGGGCGAAAAATTGTCTGAGCTGCCTCATGTTGCGCATACCTCTTCATTTGTGGCGATGGCAACAGTGGTGGACTAGCATGCTGCCTGGCGGGGCTGCAGCGCGTAGCGTTCACCTGTTTTCGCAAAGCGCGCCATGGACGACTACACTCCTCCCGGACTCGCGACAAAGACAGGCAGGTAGTGATGGAGTGGATAACGTACGCCGAGGCGGTGCCGACACTGGCGCGTGAATATGGCTTGAACCTGCTTGCCGCCTTGTTGATCTTCTTCGTGGGCAAGTGGCTGGCTCGCCGCCTGGTGAATCTGGGCAGTCGCCTGATGAACCAGCGTGGCATCGACGCCACGGTAGGCGGCTTCGTGTCCAACATCCTCTACATGGCGCTGCTGATGCTGGTCATCATCGCCGCGCTGTCACAGCTGGGCATACCCACGGCGCAGTTCATTGCGGTCATCGGCGCTGCTGGCCTGGCCATCGGCCTGGCTCTGCAGGGCTCGCTGTCGAACTTTGCATCGGGCGTGCTACTCGTCTCGTTCCGGCCCTGCAAGGTGGGCGACTATATCGAAGCGGGCGGTGTGTCCGGCACGGTCAGGGAAATCACGGTCTTCAGCACCACCCTGGTGACACCTGATCAGCGCACCATCACCGTACCGAACTCCGGCATCATGGGCGGGCCCATCACCAACTATTCCACCTCATCCTCACGGCGTCTGGACATGGTCATCGGGGTGAGCTACGACAGTGACCTCGAGCAGGTCAAGAGCGTTCTGCGCGACATCGTCGAAGGCGATGAGCGAGTGCTCGACGCGCACAAACCGGTGCAGATCGGTGTGCTGGCTCTGGCAGATTCGTCCGTGAACATCGCCGTTCGCCCCTGGGTTGCCACCGCAGACTACTGGCCGCTGCATTTCGACTTGCATGAACGGATCAAACAGCGTTTCGACGAAGAGGGCATTGGTATCCCGTATCCTCAGATGGACGTTCACCTGCCAGCCCGAGCCGATGCAGAGGCGACAGCCGCGTTATAATCCGGGTTTGCAGGCTTGATGCTGCACTCACACAGCGGAACGGGTATACGATGTTCAGGAACATTGCAGTCATTGGCTCTGGCACCATGGGCTCGGGAATCGCAGGACAGATCGCGAACGCCGGTCATCGCGTTCTGCTGCTGGATCTGCCGGGCGAGGAGGACGCCAACGCCATCAGCCAGGCTGCCATCAGCCGCCTGCTGAAATCCAACCCACCGGCTTTGATGCACCCGGATGCGGCCGACCTGATCACGGCCGGCAATACGCGAGACGATTTCGACAGGCTGGCGGAGGCCGACTGGATCATCGAGGCGGTCGTGGAACGTCTGGATATCAAGCGGGAGCTGTACCGTCGTCTGGATCAGCTCATCGGCGCTGATTGCATTGTCACCTCCAACACCTCGACGATTCCCATCAGTCTGCTGGTCGAGGGCATGCCGGAAGCCTTCCAGCGACGCTTCGCGATTACTCATTATTTCAATCCGGTTCGCTATATGCGCTTGCTGGAACTGGTCCGCGGTGAAGCCACCGATGCCACGGTCATGCAGAAGCTGGCAGATTTCAACGATCGCGAGCTGGGCAAGGGCGTTGTTCGCTGTAACGATACGCCGGGGTTCCTGGGCAATCGTGTGGGCGTGTTCGCTCTGCAGGTGGGTATTGATGAGGCCGTGTCCCTGAATCTGCCTATCGAACGGGCGGATGCGCTGATGGGGAGGCCCATGGGCATTCCGAAGACGGGCGTCTTCGGACTGTACGATCTGATCGGTATCGATCTCATGAGAGATGTGGTTCGTTCCCTGCGCAGCATCCTGCCACAGGGCGATGCCTTTCACGCCGTGGGTGCCGAGAGTGACATGATCAATGCCATGGTCGATGCCGGACTGACCGGGCAGAAGGGTGGCGGTGGATTCTACCGGCGCGATGCCGACGGGCAGCGGCTGGCAAGGGATCTGGCGTCGGGTGAGTACCGAGCCGCCAGCAGCGAATTGCCAGCGCGCGCCATGGCGGCGATGAGGGCCATTGCCGATCAGCAGGAGCCCCTGAGTGACCTGATAGCCGCCGGCGATGACAGCGCGGACAAGGATGCGCAGTTTTGCCAGAACGTACTGGGACGCGTGCTGGGTTATGCCGCCAGTCTGCTGGGCGAGGTCTGTGATTCGGCGCAGGATATCGATGATGCGATGAAGCTCGGATTCAACTGGGTTCGCGGGCCTTTTGAAATGATCGATGCCCTGGGGGCCGAGCGCGTAGCCGCCTTGTTGCAGGCCTGTGGACAGCCGGTACCGCCAGCTCTACAGCGAGCAATGCCGTTTTATGCGGCGGAAGAGGGCAGCTTGAAGGTGCAGCACGCCGACGGACAGATGCAGCCTGTCGATCTGCCGGAAGGGGTTGTCCGTTTCCACCTGCAACGTCGGGTAACGCCGGTTCTGCAGCAGAATCGTGCTGCCAGTGTCTTTGCCATCGACAACGATTTTCGCCTGGTCGAGTATCATTCCAAGGCCAATGCCTTGACCGATGAGTCCATGGAGATGGTGGCTTTTGCCGCCGAGAATCCCGGGCGCGGTATTCTGATCCATAACGATGCTCAGCATTATTCGGCCGGTGTCGATCTGAATGCGTTTCTGGCCTTGATCGATGCAGAGGACTGGTCCGGGATAGATCGGTTTCTGGCTCGATTTCAACAAGCGGTTCGTGCACTCAAGTATGCGCCGGTTCCGGTGGTGGGCGCGCCGTCCGGTCTGGCCCTGGGAGGCGGTTTCGAGGTGTTGCTGCATTGTGATCAGCGAGTGATGCACAGCAACAGCGTGGTCGGGCTGGTCGAGAGTGGTGTCGGCCTGCTGCCTGCCGGCGGCGGCGTCAAGGAAACCTACTGGCGCTGGTATCAAGTGACAGGAGACTGGCAGGAGGCGGCCTGGAAAGCCTGGATGAACCTGGGCTACGGTGCCATGGCATCATCTCCGAAACTGGCCGAAGCACTTCACTATTACAGGCCTGGGCAGGATGTCTCGGTCATGAACCGCGATCGTCTCTACAGTCGTTCACTACAGGCCCTGGAAGAACTGAGTGTTGATTATCAGGTGCCTGCAGAACCGGTTTTCGAACTTGCCGGTGGTGATATTCTCGGTCGAATGGCGGCGTTCATGGATGCCGGCATCGAACGGGGAGATTTCATGCCGCACGACAAGACCGTTGCGATGCAGATTGCCACGGTGATGTGCCATGCGGAAGGTGAGGCAAGTGCGGCTACCGAGCAGGATCTGTATGACCGGGAACGCGCAGCCTTCGTCAGGCTGGCTGCCACCGCGCAGACCCGTGCACGTATCCATGCCTTGTTGCACGAAGGTGGTGTGATCAGGAATTAGGGCCAATCAATGCCGTAGCATGACAAGGAGTCTGGTGACATGAATCGACGCAGTAGCAATGCGATGACCACCGATGATCGTCCGCTGCGGTTGCTCAGTGCCGCCCAGATGCAGACAGTCGATGCCCGGGCACTGGAGCAGGGGCTTGACAGTTTTCAGCTGATGACGGCTGCTGGTGAGGCGGTGTGTGAGGCGGCCATCGATCTGGCAGTGACTCGCCCGGGCAGTTTTCTGGTGATTGCAGGCCCTGGCAACAATGGCGGTGATGGTGCCGTTGCCGCCAGAGCTCTGCGGGAACGAGGGCATGATGTTCGTGTGTTGCGTTTTCTGCCTCGTGCTGCGCTGTCACGCTCGGCCCGGGAAGGTGCTGAGACAGACGCCGAGCGGGCATTTGCTGCCTGGCAGGGTGAGGTTCATGATTGCTGTCTGGATGAACCGCAGCTTGACCTGGCGTTCGCAAAGCTGATAACGCGGGCCGATGTGATCGTGGATGCCCTGTTTGGTGCGGGTCTGTCGCGTCCTCCACAGGGGATGCTGGCGGATGTGATTGCACAGGTCAATGCCTCTGCCGCGCGGGTGCTGGCCGTGGATGTGCCCAGTGGGCTCGATGGCAATACCCATGAGGCCAGTGCCAGTTGCATCGAGGCGACTGCCACCGTCACGTTCTTCCTCTACAAGCCGGCCCATTTTCTGTATCCGGGACGTGCGCTGTGTGGGCGCAAGACCCTGGCACAGATCGGTCTGGGTGATGCGCAGCTCGATCCGCAATGGCCTCTGTGCCTGCTGAACGAACCGGCCTTTTTCAGTTCGCTGCTGCCCACCCTGTCCAGTGATGGCCACAAGTTCGATCGTGGCCATGTGCTGGTCAGGAGTGGCCCGGTGATCTCAACCGGTGCGGCTCGACTGAGCGCTCACGCGGCGCTGTACTGTGGCGCCGGGCTGGTGACTCTGGCCAGTCAGCAGGAGGCGCTGGTGGTCAATGCCTCGCATTCGACGGCCGTGATGCTCAAGGGCTGCGATACGGTGCAGCAGTGGCATGATCTTCTGCAGGATGAGCGTATCAACTCGGTGGTGGTCGGGCCGGGGAACGGGGTGGACGAGCACACGCGGGGTTGTGTGCTGGAGGCTCTGGCAGCCGGTAAGCACTGTGTGCTGGATGCCGATGCCTTGTCCTGCTGGGCGGGTCCTGAGGATCGACAGCAGCTGTTCAAGCAACTACAGGCAGCTTCGTGCACTGCCGTGTTGACGCCGCATGCTGGTGAATTCCGTCGACTCTTCGGCGGATTGTTCGCCGAGCAGGGGGCACAGAGCGCCGGGTCTCGTCTGCACCTGGCAAGAAAGGCCGCCGTGCAGGCTTCCGCGGTGGTGGTGTACAAAGGTGCTGATACGGTCATAGCGGCGCCCGATGGGCGGGCGGCCATCAATGCCAATGCGCCGCCATGGCTGGCAACCGCGGGTGCCGGAGATGTATTGGCGGGGCTCACCGCCTCGCTGCTCGCTCAGGGCATGCCGGCGTTCGAAGCTGCCTGTGCAGCAGTCTGGTTGCACGGTCAGGCGGCGGCTGATCTGCAATACCCCATGAGTGCCGAACAGTTGTTGTTGCAGGTGCCTGAGGTGTTGCGCAAGCTCAGCCCGGTCAATCATTGATGTCGATGGGCAGTAGCGCGCAGGTAGTGCAGGAATTATAGTGCGCGCTTCGCCGTGTGCAGAAGACTGATCCACCGTCAGCCAGACTGACATTCAGCCGTTTGCAGGTGGCTCCGGAGCAGCGGTTTCATCGGTGTCGGTCTCCGGTTGCTCCTCTCCTGATTCGGCCGGGACCGAGTCCGGGACCGCGTCCGGGACCGCGTCCGGAATCTCGTCATCCGTTGGATCTTGCGGGAGCTCATCCTCGGGGATGTCTTCGGATTCATTCTGATCGCCCGCCATCGGCAGCGGCGCAGAGATGCTCTTGTTCCTTGATTCGAGCAGCGGTTCCAGTATGCCGACAACCCGACCAAAGGCATGTCGTTGACTGTGCAGGGCGTTGCCTGCGGCCTGGACCGGGGGGGACTTCCTCAGCATGACGCTGCCGGCAATGACATAGCGACGCGGGGCGGCATCGTCCGTATAGTGAACGCCGCTGCGAGTCAGCCAGGCGATCATGCCCAGTTCACCTTCTTCGATTTCCTCGCGGGTCAGTAGTGGAACGCGTTGCGCCACATTGAGCGCATCACCGCGAGCCAGCAGTGTCAGTCGCCGACCATCTTCGGTATCGCAATGAATGAGCATGCGGGAGACTTCCCCGTCTACATTTGCATCAATGACCGTTTTGCCGGCCTGAGCGTTGGCATCGATGGTCAACAGGCAGGAGCTGTCAGAATAGAAGGCTGCCGACAAGGAGGCCTCGGCACCGGTAATGGGCTCGATAGCCAGTGCGGGGTTGGCAGGCAGGATCAGGGCGATCGAGGCAAGCAACAGATGGCGGAGCACAGGCGACATATCAGAGTTTCGCTGTCCTGAATAGGGACAGGCACGCTCCGTGACTCGGCACTTGATGGCCATCCCGACGGGCAGCATCAATTTCTGTGCCTGGCTCGTGATGCAAGCTCTCCTCGACTGGTTCAGGCCCGGGCAGTATGTTCACTGCTTCGATGCTTTTCTGAAACCTTGGGGAGCTGTCAGATAAAACTGAAATGCCAACTGTCAGTGCCTCGACTGAGTTTGAACAAGCTGCCTAGCATAGCTGCTGGGCAGGGATTAGGGTTGACTTCCTGCAGTCGGCCGTCGATCTTTTATACTATCGAATCTCGGTCGGGCGCAAGTCTCGTGCTGGCGTTCTTCGCGCTCTTGCGGGCGCGACCTCCCGGAATCCGTGTCAACTGAAGGACTTGCGAACGGTGTCAATCAGCTCGTCGGCTTGTCCATCCGAGTAGGGGACAGCCGTGCCGAACCCCCAGACAGCACCGGGCCAGTTAGGGTCATCTTCATCACGGGCCACGACATGACAATGCAGTTGCGAGACCACATTGCCCAGCATGGCCACATTCACGCTCTTGCAGCGCGTTATCACCTGCAGTACACGGCTGACCTGATTGACATCGGCCATGAACAGATCCCGCTGCTCGTGAGTCAGATCATGCAGCTCGTCGATGCCTTCCTGCAGCGGAACCAATAGCAGCCAGGGCCAGCGACTGTCGTTCATCAGCCGCACATGGGCGCTTCCGGTGATACAGACGGGGAGCGTATCGGCGGTGATTCTGGGGTGTAGGTTCATGCAGGAATTCCGGTCAGTGGCGTCGATCGAAGCGGGGCTGGGTGGATCAGAACATCAGGTCGTTGGCTTCGCACAGAAACTTCATCAAGGGGGCCGTGGTCTTCATGTGGGCGGCTATCCGTGCGGGAAAATCCTCCTGATGAATGGCGCTCACCGGCAGGTTCAGGACGGCAATGAAGTCCTTGCGTCGCAGATCTTCGATCTCCGAATGCTCCGGTGAAAAGCCCTTGGGTGCGCGCTTGAGTGACTCTCCGGAGAATTCGAAGTCGCTCTTGCCGAATACCTTCTTCTTCAGGGCACGCCATTCACGAGGGTGTTCGTCGATCAAGGTGCGAATGGCCTTGACGTTCGCACTGTCCGGCTTCCAGATGCCTGCGCCGAAGAAAACCTCACCGGGTTCGATGTGCACATAGTAGCCGGGGCAGTGAACGTCCTTGCCGCGTACATGCCGGAACTGAATGCCGATATTGGTCTTGTAGGGCGTCTTGTCCTTGCCGAAACGGGTGTCCCGGTGCACGCGCATCAGGGCGCCACCGACCTTCTTTGCGGTGCAATCGATGTAGGGCGACAGGCGTTTGACGGAAGGCTCCATCGCGTCGATGAAGTTCAGGGCGGGGGTACGCACCTCATCCTCGTAACGGGTCTTGTTCAGCGCAAACCAGTCGCGGTTGTTGTTGCTGGACAATTCCTTGAGAAAGCGGATCGTCTTTTTCGGAAACATGAGGCGGCTCCGGGAAGTGCGGTTGCTGAGGTTCATGGCGCTGCTGCTGATCACGTCAAGGATGACATTCACCGGCCAGGCATTCTGATAGTGACACCGGGTGCCGCAATCAGGACAGTCGGACTACGCAGAGCTGAACTCTAGTATACGGTCGGTAGCTTTTCACTGCGCCGCTCAGTTCATCCTATGTTTCATCGTCGTCCGGAAGCGCTGAGTCAGCTATCTGGCAACACCAGCCTCAACCTGGCTCGCATGTCAGCCATCGAAGGTTTTTCCCGTTCGATCCTCGTCAGCATCGTACCTCTGGTGGCCCTGGAGACACTCGGCAGCAAGGAGAATGTTGCCCTGGTCTATCTACTGGGCGGCCTGCTGACATTGAGCATCACGCTCAATGTCGGCACCATCGAGCGATTCCTGCAACGACGTTGGGTGGTGACTCTGGGCGGCAGCTTCGTGATGCTGGCGGCCTTGCTGTTGTATTCCCGGTCCATCGTACTGCTGCCACTGGGCATTGGCTTGCGTTCGGCAGCAGCGTCGGTGTACACCGTCTGTCTGTCTCTGTACATCATGGATTACATCGGCAAGAAGGACCTGACGCTCAATGAATCCCGGCGCACGCAATACACCGGGTTGGCCTGGTTGACCGGACCGGCGCTGGGTTCCTGGCTGGTGCAGCAGGGACATGCCAACCTGCCGTTTCTGTTGTCCATCCTCGCCGCCATGCTCATGCTGGCCTATTTCTGGCGTTTGAGGCTGGGTGACAACAAGGTGGTGCGCGAAGCGCGTTCACAGGCCAGAAACCCCTGGCTTGCCATCAAGCGCTACTCGGGCCAGAAGCGATTGCGGATAGCCTACGGCATCACGGTCAGCCGCTCCTGCTACTGGGTGGTGCTGTATGTGTATGGACCCATCTACCTGGTGGAGGCGGGCCTGCCGATATGGTCAGCCGGCGTGCTGCTGTCTGCGGTGTCGGCGATGCTGTTCTTCAGTCCTGTCATTCGCCGTGTCTCTGATCGCTTCGGGACTCGGCAGGTCATCTACACCGGCCTGACCATCACGGGGATCAGTCTGCTGGCGCTGGGACTGGTCGGTTCTCCGCATCCTCTGGGTATCCTGTTCTGGGTGAGCGGCGCTGTGGGTGGCGTTCTGCTGGATGTGCTGGGCAACATTCCCTTCATGCGTTCGGTCAAGGCGCATGAACGCGTGGCGATGACCTCGGTGTTTTCCACCTGGCGTGAGGCCTCTGAACTGCTCACGCCCTTGCTGGTCAGTGCCGTGTTAGTGTTCCTGCCGTTCCATGCATTTTTCTTCGTGCTTGCCCTGATGCATTTCTCCGCGGCCATCTCGACAAGCTATCTGCCCAAACGCCTCTGATTCGTCAACGACTGCCTGTGTCTGCTCTCACTCTGGGCTATAGCCTGATGCTTTTCGCCTTCCTGTGCTTTGCCGGCATGGACACCTCCGCGAAGTGGCTGGTGGCCGCGGCCATCCCGGCACTGCAGGTTGCCTGGCTGCGCTATCTGGGACATTTCATCTGCACGGTTCTGGTCTATGCACCGAAACACGGTACCTCCATGATCCGCTCCAATCGACCGGGTGTGCAGGCATTGCGAGCGCTGTTTCTACTGGCAGGTACCTGCTTCAATTTCACGGCATTGCAGTACCTGCCGCTGACCACGGCCATTGCCATTTTCTTCGTGACCCCGCTGACGGTCTGTCTGTTGAGCATTCCCATCCTGGGAGAGAAGGTCGGCATCCGACGACTGCTGGCTGTCATGGTCGGCTTCGTCGGTGTACTGATCATTGTCGAACCCTGGAGCCAGAAGTTCGAACCGGCCATTCTGCTGTCGCTGGCGGCGATGAGCTGTGTCAGTGGCTATTTCGTGATGAGTCGACTGGCTGCCGGCGTGGATTCGAACGCTACCGTGCAGTTCTACGTGGCCGGTATCGCCACGGTACTGTTGGCACCGGTAGCATTACTGAACTGGGTATGGCCGGAGGATCTTCTGACCTGGGGTGTCATCGTGATCATCGGCAGTCTTGGCATCATCGGCCACTCCTGTCTGAGCAATGCACACCGCCATGCCGAGGCCTCGGTGCTGGCGCCGGTTGTCTATTCGCAGATCATCTACATCGCCATCCTGAGCTGGCTGGTGTTCGGCCAGACACCGGACAGCAAGACCATGATCGGCACCTTGATTATCGTGAGTAGTGGCCTGTTCATCTGGTTTCGCGAGCGTCAGGCCATGCTGCGAACACCGACAGCTTGAGGTAGGCTTGTGCATTCCTGCCACCACGGTCAGCCTTTCGGGAGCTACTGAATTCAATGTCGACACTGCAACAGGTTCTGGTTCTGTATCTGAAAAGCTCGGCGCTGGATTCAGCCGTCATCGGCTGGGCCCGTTACGATGGAACCGGAGAGCAACCCGGCGAACCGGGTGACTCGTCAGAGCCGCCGTATGAGACTGGTCTTGCGGCCTTGCAGGATGGTTGGCGGCTGATTCAGGCCAGTCCCATCGAGGCACACGTGCCGGGAAGTGAATTCACCACTTCCTATCTCAAGTTCGAATTCTTTTTCGAAAAACTGGTTGAGCTGTAGCGGCTCTGAGTTGGCGAGGATAAACGCATGAAGAAACTGACCACACTGCAGATGGCTGATTTTGCCGCTACCGGTTTGCTGCGCTTCGAGGCTGTTGTGCCGGACGCTGTCAATCAGCACTTCATGCAGGCCATGAGCGAATTGCCGGACGAATCACCGCGTGATCATTCGCAGCGCCTGATGCGCGAGCGGGCCGTACCGGAAGTGGCACCCGGCACGCCACTGGCGCAGGCCTACGATGCCGACTCTGCCATCAACAGAGTACTGCAAGTGCCGGAAGTGGCCGGTGCCATTGCCAGCCTGGTGGGGCAGAGCGCCGTGGTGGATCATCACTATCTGCACATCACCTTTCCCGGTGGGCGGGCGCAGGATACACATCAGGACTCCACCATCGATTTGCGTCGGGCCTTCGATGTGCAGATGTTCTACTTCCCGCATGCCGTCACTCTCGACATGGGGGGGACGCGCTTCGTACCGGGCACGCATCTACGCATTGTCAGCGAGATGAGTCTGGGGCGTTATCAGAACATCCTGGGGCAGCAGAGTGTCGTGTGTCCGGCCGGCTCGGTGTTCTTCTTTCATCATGGCATCTGGCACGGTGCCGGGGCCAACAAAGGCCACGACAAGCGCTATGTACTGAAGATCCGCATGTGCCCCAGAGAGCCGCAGGTGCGCCTCTGGGATACCTCTGACCTGCCAGAGTCGATGAACGAGCAGCAGCCCATTTTCTGGAAGAACCCGGATGCACCGCGACATCCGATTCATCAACGTCTGATGGCAACGCAACCCTGGTTCGAGCACGATACCGGCCGGCTGGAGATGATCAATCGCATTCATCTGTGGCGCTACCTCACCGGCGATGAATCCTTCGACATGGACTACTGGGCGACCCGCGTCGAGAACGATCCGGCGCGAGTGAGCTGAGCGGCTGATCGGGCAGGTCGCCGTTTTTCCGGATTGGCCTGCCTGCCGGTTTGCCAGTGACCTGCAATGCGCGTATCAGGTTCGGGTTATCTGCGCAACGGACTGACCCAGCTGCAGGATGGGCGGAAAGATCGTGTCAGTGAAGTCAGTTCCGGGCTCCGAGCCACTCTGGCGTTGTTCTATCCGCTGCAGAATCAGTCTTGCCGTGGCCTGAGCCATGGCTTCCACAGGCTGCACTACCACGGTGATCTGCGGACTGATCATGTGCATCCAGGGGACGTCATCGATTCCCGTCAGGGAGATATCGCCCGGGCAGTCAAGCCCCAGATCACGGATAGCCTGCAAGGCTGCCAACGACATGACATTGCTGCAGGCCAGCAGGGCGGTGGGGGGATTCTCCAATGCCAACAGACGCCTTGTCTGGGCGTAGCTGCCCTCGTAGGTGTAGCGTGCATCAACGATCAGTTCGCTGTCTGTTTCCAGCCCGGAGGCCTGCAGGGTCTTGACGAATCCCTGCTCGCGTTCGCTGGCGGTATAGAGCCCCTCGACACCGCCCAGAAAGCCGATTCGCCGGTGTCCCAGCTGAATCAGGTGTTCAGTCAGGGTGGCACTGGCCAGCTGATTGTCGGTGCCGACGAAATCGCAGCTCAGGCCCTCGTGCTTCTGATCGAACAGGATGAAAGGCGTCTTCAGATCGTGCAGGTGAGCCGTTTCGGCCTCGTTCAATCCGCAGGGTGAGACGATCATGCCGGCGACCCGCATGCTTGCCAGGTGACGCAGAATCTTTTCCTCGCGTTCGAACTCGGCATTGGAATCCGAGACGATTACCAGATAACCCCGGGCATGTGCATGCAGCTCCACTTCTCGCAACAGCTTGCCGAAGAAGGCATTACTGATGTCGGCCTGCACCATGCCGATCAACTGGCTGCGGCCGCTGGACAGGGTCTGCGCCACCGGGTCGGGGCTCTGGTAGTCGACCTCGGCGGCGGCCTGTGCAATACGCTTGCGGGTCTCGCTGCTGACCCGCTCGGGGGTGTTGAAAGCCAGGGAGACGGTGGATACCGATACACCCGCCTGCCTGGCCACATCTCTGATGGTGCTCATGGCAGAAGCGTATCTCGTTCAGTGGAAAAGTTTGTCATTCCGGCTTGACTCATTCGTGAATTTCATGCAACTCTATTGTTCCATCGAACCGGTTCGATTGCAAATCGGCAGTGTGCCACGCAGGGACGTGCCATGCGGGTACCGATTCGAACCGCCGTGCAGATGACGATCACAGACAGGCTGACAACAGGAGCTTTGACCATGACTGGACATGCGAACCACAAGGGCCCGACCGGATGGTGCCGGACACTGATGGGCGGGGCGCTGGCCCTGAGCACATTGACAGCAGGCAGTACTGCGATGGCGGCCGACCCCGTTACCTTGAAGATGTGGGCGCTGGTCAACGAGAACTATCCGGAGTTAATCCAGACGGCAACAGAGGAATTCCGTAAAGCCAATCCTGACGTCAACGTCGAGCTGGAAAGCATTCCCAATGAGGCCTACAAGACGGCCATTCAGGTGGCGCTGGTTGGCTCCGAGCCGCCGGATATCTTCTTCAATTGGTCGGGAGAGGATGCGGCGCGACTTGCCCGGTCCGGTCTGGCGCTCGATATCACCGATCTCGGAGCCGAAGAAGGCAATTACAGAAACGTGCTGTCAGAGGCCTGGCAACAGGCCTTTGCAGTCAATGGGCGTCAATACGGCATTCCGGTGGATGCCGTCTCCAAGTACTTCTACTACAACACCCGTTTCTTCGACGAGCATGAGCTCAAGGTGCCGGCAACCTTCGACCAGCTGCTGGGCTTGTGCGGCAAGGTACGGGAAATCGATCCTGAGATGGTGCCTTTGCCGCTCGGCAATTCCGAGCGCTGGAAGCTCAATCATCTGATCACCGTGATCAATGAACGTGTGCTGGGTCTGGATGCCGTAAGGGCGGACTATGCGCTGGAAACTGCTGACGACGAAATTTTCACCAATCCGGACTATGAAAAGGCCTGGGGCAAGGTATTGGCCATGCAGGCAGCCGATTGCTTTCAGGATGCGCCGAATGCCACCTCACCCGAAGTGTCTCGCAGCCTGTTCTCTGCAGAGATCTCGCCCATGATCTTCTGTGGCACCTGGTGCATGTCCATCTTCGACAAGGAAGGCTTCACCGACTACGCGCTGTTTCGTTTTCCGCCAATGACGGATGGTGCGAGTGATGGCAGTACCAATATGGTCATCCCCCAGGGCTTTCAGATATCAGCCAAGTCGGAACACCCGGCGGAGGCCGTGAAATTTGCCAGCTTTCTGGTCACCGCCGACATGGCCAGGCTCTACGCCGAACTGCGCGGTGCCATCCCGTCGAATCCCGAGAAGGTAGGGGAGATGGACGCCACCGAACAGTTCAAGTGGGTCGCAAAGGATGTCGGCTCGCTGTCCGAGTCGTTCAGTGTGCTGGATGTGATGCTCGAAGCCGGCGTCTCGGAAGCCTATCTTGACATGGGTGTGGAGGTGCTCAATGGCAGCAAGACACCGGCAGAAGCCATGGGTGTGATACGCACGGCCGCTGTGGAGGGCAAGAAGAAGCTGGCGGCAGGTCAATAGGCCGCTTTGATCTGCTGACGGATCTACAGGACAAGTATCGTGTCTGACACCTCTCTTGCCAAGCCTGTCACCGGGCCGGATGCCAGCACCTGGATATTGCTGACACCGGCCCTCGGGCTGGTCATCCTCTTCATCGTGATTCCGGCGCTGCTGGCCATTGCCGGGTCCTTCTTCACCATAGGCATCGGCTCGACCAACTGGCAGTTTGCGGGTCTGGCAAACTATACCCGTGCCCTGAACGATCCGATCTTCTGGCTGGCCTTGCGCAACAACCTCATCATGGTGGTGGGCTCCATTGTTCTGCAGGTGGGTTTCGGCACGGTGCTAGCGGCCATTCTCGATCGAGGCTTACCACGCGGCTCGACCCTGTTCCGCACCATCATCTTTGCGCCGATGGTCATGTCGACCATTGCCGTGGCCCTGATCTGGCTGGTGATCATGGATCCGAACGTCGGTGCTCTGAATACCCTGGTCAAGGCCCTTGGCATGCAGCCACCGACGCAGGGTTGGCTGGGAGATCCGGATATTGCCTTGTGGGTGATACTGGTCATTGCCATGTGGCAGTACACCGGTTTCATGATGGTGCTGATTCTGGCGGGTTTGCAGGGTATTCCTCGGGAGCTGTACGAGGCCGCAGCACTGGACGGTGCGCGGGGGCTGAAGGCATTTCGCCATATCACGCTGCCGGGAATTCGCAATGTGCTGATCGTGGCCGTGCTGATCACGACCATTGGCGGCTTCAAGGTGTTCGACCTGATCTTTGCGACGACGCGAGGCGGGCCGGCCAATGCCACCCAGGTGCTGGGTACCTATATCTATCAGCAGGCATTCAATCTGGGCAACATGGGTTATGCCAATGCCATCTCGGTGGTGTTGCTGCTCATCGCTGTGCTGCTGGGCTGGTTGCAGTTGCAAGTATCTCGCAGGAGTTGAACAGACATGGGGTCACGATTTCGCTGGGTACAGGTGTTGTTGTATGGCTTTGTGTCGCTATGGAGCCTGTTCGTCCTGCTGCCGACTGCCTGGATGGTCATCGGCGCGTTCAAGACCAAGCGCGAGTTCTTTCTCGACCCTCTGGGTATGCCGGCAAGCTTCGATTTCGACGCGTTTGAACGAGCCTGGGGCACCGGAGTCGGTGGCTTCCTGCTGAACTCGATGTTTGTCACGGCGTTGTCCGTGCTGGTGATCGTGGTGGTCAGCGCCATGGCGGCCTATGTGCTGGCCAGAACGGATAATCGCTGGATGCGTCTGGTCTATCTGGTCATCGTGGCGGGTTTTGCCGTGCCGGTACAAGCGGTCATCATTCCGCTGTTCCAGATGGTCTCCGGTGCCGGCATGCTCAACTCGCTGTTTGCCATCGTTCTGCCGTATGCCGCTTATGGCATTCCCTTCACCATCATACTGTTCTATGCCTTCTTTCTGGATTTTCCCCGAGAGCTGGAGGAGGCGGCTCTGCTGGATGGTTGTCGGCCGGTCAAGACCTTCTTTCATATCGTATTGCCTCTGATGGGGCCGGCGGTAGCCAGTGCAGCCATCTTTCAGGCGGTGTTCATCTGGAACGAATTCCTGCTTGCCTTGCTGATGCTGACCAAGCCGGCGGTGAAGACACTGACCGTGGGAATACTGCAACTCGGGGGAGAATTCACATCGGATTGGGCGGCCATCATGGCAGGGCTGTCCATTGCGGTTCTGCCGATATTGACCGTTTTCATATTGGCACAGAAATATTTTGTCAGGTCACTGGCTGGACTGGGCAAGTGAGCCGGTGCCGCTTCGGCTGAACGAACAGGAATACACGCATGGCAAGTCTTCAAATACGCAACTTGATCAAGGACTATGGCAGCTTCAAGGCCATCAGGGATGTCAGCCTGGAGGTGCCTTCGGGTGAGTTCGTGGTCATGGTCGGGCCGTCCGGGTGTGGCAAGTCGACGCTGTTGCGTTCCATCGCCGGGCTGGAGAGCATCACATCCGGCGAGATTTCCATTGACGGTCGGGACATCTCCAAGGTCGAGCCTTTCGACCGTGGTGTTGCCATGGTCTTTCAGAACTACGCCCTGTATCCGCACATGACGGTTCGGCAGAACATGGGTTTTGCCCTGAAGATCGGTGGGGCCTCGAAGGTCGATGTGGAGAAGGCTGTACAGCGTGCAGCGGGTATTCTGCGTATCGAGAATCAGCTGGACAAGAAGCCGAAGTCTCTGTCCGGTGGGCAGAAACAACGGGTGGCAATAGGCCGAGCCATTACACGTTCGCCGGATGTCTTCCTGTTTGATGAACCCCTGTCGAACCTTGATGCGGCCTTGCGCTCGCAGATGCGGGTGGAGTTGGGACGACTGCATGCCGAGCTGGGTGCCACCATGGTGTATGTGACTCACGATCAGACGGAAGCCATGACCATGGCCAGCCGTATCGTGGTCCTGCGTGATGGCATCATCGAACAGGTAGGTGCACCGCTGGAGCTCTACAATTTTCCGGCGACGCGCTTTGTGGCAGGCTTTCTGGGTTCGCCGAGAATGAATTTCATCAAGGCTACGGTGCACACCATCGACAATGATCATCTGCACCTTGAAGCCGCTGGACTTGCTGGTCGCCTGCGGGTACCGCTGTTGCACGCTGACAATGCGCTGGACGGCATGCAGAGCGGGACCGACGTCATCGTGGGTGTGCGACCGGAAGGCTTCGTGGATGGTGATGTCGAGGGTTACCGTGACTGGCGTATCGAAGGCCAGGTGGCCGTGGTAGAGAGCCTCGGGCGCGACACCCTGCTGTACCTGAATGGCGGTGGTATCAAGGCTTTCGATTCCGAATCCCATGAAGGCTACCTCGCCATTCATCGAACACGACAACTGCAGGCGGTACATGGTCAACAATTGCAGGTAGCGATCGATCCGGGGGCCGCCTATGTCTTCGATGCATCCGGAAAAACCTGCGTATTCCCTCTGGCACCGAATCACCTGCTGGCAGGCGCAGCCTGACACGGTCCGACAGCACGGTTACTGCCTGAATCCGCCATCACCAAGAGACAATCAGTCGCATGCGATATCGTCAGATTCATCTGGATTTTCATACATCGGAGCTGATACCCGGTATCGGATCCCGCTTTGAGGCAGACGCCTTCGGCAAGGCATTTGCCGATGCCCATGTGGATAGCGTCACCATCTTCTCCAAATGTCACCACGGCTACAGCTATCACCCGACCGAGGTGGGCAGGATTCACCCGCACCTGGATTTCAATCTGGCTCGCGCACAACTGGATGCTCTGCATGCCCGCGGCATCAATGCGCCTCTGTATACGACAGCCGGATGGGATGAGCTGGCCGCCCGTGAGCATCCCGAGTGGCGCATCGTGTCACCCGAGGGCGGTTCGCCCAGAGCGGGTACGACGCCCAATGGTGCCGGTTGGGCCTTTCTCGACTTCTCTTCACCCTATGTCGATCATCTGTGCCTGCAGATAGAAGAGATGGTGAGGCTGTTCCCCGATTGCGACGGCATCTTTGTCGATATTGCTCTGCAACCCCTCAATGTCTCTGTCCATGCGCAGGCTCAGATGGAAGCAGACGGGCTTGACTGGACGAACCCGGATCATCAGCTGCGTTTCAGCAGCTGGGCGCTGGAAAACCTGTTCGAGAAAACACATGCAGCGGTACGACGGTACGACGACAAGATGCCTCTTTTCTACAACTCCGGGCATATCCAGCGCGGTGCACGGCAGCACTATCAGCGCTTCTACACGCACCTGGAGCTTGAATCCCTGCCGACGGCCGGCTGGGGCTACGATCATTTTCCGATGAGTGCGCGCTATGCAGATACGCTGGGGGTCGACTTTCTGGGCATGACGGGCAAGTTTCACTATCACTGGGGTGAGGTGGGAGGCTACAAGAAACCCGAAGCCCTGATCTACGAATGCGGCGCCATGCTGGCGCATGGATCACGCTGTTCCATTGGTGATCATCTGCATCCCACTGGCGCCATTGATGCCTCGTCCATGGCTGTCATTGCGCCAGCCTATGACTGGGTACGCCAGCGTGAAGCCTGGGCTGTCGACACCGTCAACCGTGCCGAAATCGGTCTGTTGTCATCCGAAGCGGTCAATACTCATACACTGGCTGGTGTCATGGCGACCAGCAATCGTGCAAACCCTGCCGATACCGGTGCCGTGCGCGTCTTGCTTGAAGGCCAGTTCACTTTCGATGTCCTGGATCTTGACAGTCGGTTCGCGGCGTACAACTTGATCATTCTGCCCGATGACATCGTGGTGGATGCGGCCCTGGAAAATCGCCTGCTCGAATATGTATCCGATGGCGGTCAAGTGCTTCTGACCGGGAACAGTGGTCTCGATGCAGAGCGCGGGCTGATATTCGATGTCGGGGCCCGCTGGGAGTCCCTGTCTGCGAACGCCGGCGGTGATTATGTGCTACCGATTCCCGAACTGCGCGCCGCAGACGTGAATGATCCGCTGTTCCTGTACCAGCCTTGTCAGAAGATACTGCTGACCGATGGCGATTCACTGGGCAAGGTCTACGAGCCCTATATGGATCGTAGCGCGCGCCATTTCTCGGGGCATGTCAATGCACCCAGCAAGCCTGACCCTGAAGAACATGTTGCCGGCGCCAGCAAGGGGGGCTTCCACTATTTCGCCTTTCCCTTGTTTTCCTGCTATCAGCAGGCGGGTTCCATGGCGATGCTGGAAATAGCCGAAAAGCTCATTGCTCGCGCCTTGCCGAATGAGCGCATGATCAAGGCAGGTCTGCCCCGGGCAGGGCGAGTCACACGCCGGCATCAGGCCGCTGCAAAGCGCGACATCGTTCATCTGCTCTACGCGACCCCGACCCTGCGTGGCAATCTGCATGGCGCCAATATCCAGCCTGTTCAGGATCTGCTGACACTGCGTGATATCGAGATGGATATCGCTGTCTCGGGAGATGTTGCGCTCGTGCGTACCGTGCCTGACGGCAAGACGCTGGAATACGATCGTGAGGGTGAGCGCATCCGGTTCACGGTACCGGAAATGACCGGGCATCAGATGGTCGAGGTTGCGTACCACAATTAGACACCGCATGCGCTGAACGCCGTGCGCCTTCAGGGCGCACGGCAGCAAACCGATGATGATGGCCTGCTTGCACACTGATTGTGCACGGCAGGCATCGTCGTGTCTGTAATCAATGCAGACCTGTCCCCGGCTGGCATGGCGATCCCCAGAGCCGACGCCAGCTCGGTGAAGTTGCATCCTTATCGTGCATGAATACGCGAAGAAACCGTCTTTGCATCAAGACCGAGCACGCTCAGACGCAGGGTCGACCAGCTCCCCATATCGACCAAAAAACACTTGCAAAGTCTGAGTTCTTGATGTGTACTGTAACGGTATACCGTTCGTATGCAGAAACTCGAAACGAGAAACAGACCCTATGTCGGCAAGTACGGAAGTCCCCGAAGACACAGTTGCAATAGCGTTCCTGCGTCAGCTGGTTGCGGCTCAGACACAAGGAGAATCGGCTGTTCAGGAGCTCATCGCCGAGCGACTCGAGCAGGCCGGATGCAAGATACAACGACATGAATACGACCCGGCGGAAGTCCCGGTCATCGGCGAATTCGCGGCAGATACATCACGCGCCACCGAACGACGGACGGCCGTGGTCGGCACGCTGGTGGGCGATCCGGACAAGCGCAGCCTGCTGATGTTCGCCCATCCTGATGCGGAACCCTTGCAGCAGGACCATGGCTGGAAGTACGATCCCTTTGCCGGCACGGTCGATCAGGGCCGTATGTATGGATGGGGTATCGCTGACGATCTGGCGGGCTGTGCAGCGGCCGTACTGGCCATTGAAAAGGCAGCTCAATCGGGCGACAGCCTGGGTTCGGTCAGCTTTGCCAGTACCCCCAGCAAGCGCTATGCGCGGGGTGTGGCGGCACTGTTGCATCACGACCTGGATGCCGACGCGTCGCTCT
The DNA here is from genome assembly GCA_947499955.1 of uncultured Granulosicoccus sp. Taxonomy (GTDB): domain Bacteria; phylum Pseudomonadota; class Gammaproteobacteria; order Granulosicoccales; family Granulosicoccaceae; genus Granulosicoccus. The sequence continues at coordinate 660,202 of CANMQI010000001.1, read as the reverse complement.
ATCTGCACCCGGCAGAATCGGGGGTGGGCATGCAGGAAATCAAGGCACTTGCCTCGGGACAGCTCGAGTTCAGGATCACCGTTCATGGTCAGCTACCTGACACCACGGAGCCTGGGCATACCGCGTTTTCACATCTCGCCGTCAATCCCATCGACAAGGCCCTGCTCATCATCGCTGCATTGCAGTCGTTGGCTGGCGAGCGGGCAGAGCGTGTGCATCATCCACGTCTGGATGCGGCAGTCAAGCGCTCGACCAATCTGCAGGTATCAACCATCAGCTGCGGTGAAATGCGCAGTTTTTCACGGCTTCATGAAGATTGTCAGCTCGGTGGTGCACTGTCGTTTCCACCTGGCGAGACCTTTGCCTCGGTGCAGGCCGAGTTCGAAGCGGCACTGCAAGCCTGTGTCGAGAAGGATGCATGGTTGTCAGAGCACCCGCCGACTCTGGAATGGCTCACCGGGGTAACCGGTGCTGAAGTGGAAGAGACTCACCCCTTGTATCAGGTCACCAGCCAGGCCGTGAGGCGGGTGACAGAGCTGGAGCCCTGGGTCAATGCCATGCACACCTCCAGCGATATCAGAAATCCGCCTGTGGAGAAAGGCATTCCCTGTGTCGGTCTGGGTTGCCTGTGTGGCGACCTGACCCAGAACGACAAATACAACGAATGGGTGGATGTCGACGATTACCTGCGCATGGTTGATGTCACGACGGCTGTGGCCATCGACTGGTGCCGTTGAGCATGAGCTTTTGCGACTGTGTGACGCCAAGCAGCCGGATCTCCGCATCAGGAGGTCAGGTTGTCAATCCCTTAACTCAGAGTGAACCCGGAGAGACATCTACCATGATATCCATCAGTAGAACCGTATTGTTCAGCGCCTGCGCCCTGTTTGCCAGCACATCCGTTCACGCCCAGGATTGCCCGAAGGAGCTGCCGGTGGTTGAAGAAGGCAAGTTGACGATGTCCATCAACGCCACGATTCCACCGACTCAGTACATCGACGAAAGTGGTGAGCTGGTCGGCTTGCACCGTGAATTCGGTGACCTGCTGGCAGAGCGCCTGTGCCTTGAGCCGGTATATGCCAATGTGCAGTTCGAAGTGCAGATTCCCGGTCTTCAGGCAAAGCGCTGGGACATGATCAATACCGGTCTGTTCTTCACCGAAGAGCGATCGAAGATCATGAAGCTGGTGCCCTACAAGGTCAACTCGATGGCCGTCATCGGCCCGGATGGAAACCCCGAGAACGTGACCACACTGGAACAGCTGGCAGGCAAGGTTGTCGGTGTGGAAATCGCAGGTTTCGAAGAAAAGACACTGCGTGAGATTGATGCAAAGCAGGTCGAGGCTGGCCTGGAACCCATGGATATTCGTGTCTTCAATACCTACGGTGACACCTTCCTGGCCCTGGGCGCCGGTCAACTGGAAGCGGTGTTCGCCGGTGACGAGATTGGCAAGTACTACGAGAACAAGGGGCAGTTCACGAAGATGCTCAGTGGGCTCTTCCCCGGTTCTCCTGCCGCCTTTGCCTTTCAGGAGCAGGGCCTGGCCGATGCTGTGGTTGATGCCCTCAAGGCCATGGAAGCCGATGGTGCCTATGATGAGTTGATGGATTCCTACGGCATTACCAAGATCATGACCTGGGATGCCTGGCCGGGTGAGTTCACGGCCTTCTACGCCGGCGAGTAATCGTCAACGATAGTACAAGCCCGGCCGGAGTTCACCGGTCGGGTCATACGATTGACTTTAGCTGACGAGGTTTGGTGATGACGTGGAGTTGGGAGCATTTCTTTCAGTATCTTTTCAGCGGCTATATCGTTGAAGGGGCCTGGACAACGGTCTGGCTGGCCGTTGTCTCCATGATACTGGGCTGTTCGCTGGGCGTTGTGCTGGCGTTCATGAAGATGTCAGACAGGCGGCCCATGCGCCTCATCGCCAATACCTATATCTGGTTGTGGCGTGGCACACCGCTGCTGGTACAGCTGGTCATCATCTATACCGGACTGCCACAGATCGGTATCCGACTGGGCGTTGTCGAATCCGCCATTCTGGCCTTGAGCCTGCATGAAGGGGCGTATTTTGCCGAGATTGTCAGAGCCGGTGTCATGTCGGTCAACAAGGGGCAGGAAGATGCCTCCAAGGCACTGGGCATGACCTGGGCTCAGCAGATGCGCATTGTCACCATCCCGCAGGCCATTCGCGTGATCATTCCGCCACTGGGCAATCAGTTCAACCTGATGTTGAAGACCACCTCTCTGGCCTCGGTCATCTCGATGGAAGAGTTGCTGCGTCATGCTCAGCAACTGGCGCAGATCGAATTCCGCGTGCTGGAAGTCTATCTGGTGGCCGCGTGCTGGTACATCCTGCTGACCACCATCTGGGCGCAGGTGCAGAAACGTCTCGAGTCACATTACGAAAAGCCGTTCGGACCTGCGGGCAAACCGGAGGCCGCGCCCTCCATCAACAAGATTGCCGACATAACCAGCACACAGGCCTAGGACATGAACACAGTCGAACATACACGGAACGCCGATCGTACTCTGGGTGACCCCATCGTCCAGATCAGCAATGTCGCCAAGTCGTTTCACGGCAACAAGGTACTGCATGACGTCAGCTTGACCGTACGGCAGGGTGAGGTGGTTGTCATTGCCGGGCGCTCCGGATCGGGCAAGTCGACCCTGCTGCGCTGCGTGGATTATCTGGAGACCATCGACAGCGGTGAAATCAGAGCCTGTGGTCACTTGATGGGGTTCAAGGAGAGTGCAGGGGGTAAACGCACTGCTTTGAAGGAGGCCGATATTGCCAGGCAACGACAGGATCTGGGCATGGTGTTCCAGTCGTTCAATCTGTTTCCCCACCTGACCGTGCTGGACAATATTGTCGTGCCTCCGGTGCAGGTACTCAAAGCCGATGAGGACGCTACACGCGCTCATGCACGGGAATTGCTGGATCGTGTCGGGTTGCCAGACAAGGAAAACGCCTACCCGTCGCAGCTTTCCGGAGGACAGCAGCAGCGGGTTGCCATCGCCCGAGCACTGGCCATGAAGCCCAAGGTGATGCTGTTCGACGAGCCCACCTCGGCACTGGACCCGGAGATGATCTCGGAGGTGCTGGACGTGATGATCGACCTGTCGACACAGGGCATGACCATGATAGCGGTGACCCATGAAATGGGCTTTGCTCGCGCGGCCGCCGATCGTGTGCTGCTCATGCATGACGGGCATATCGTGGAGGAGGCGCCACCGGAGAAGTTCTTCAACAATCCGGACAGTGAACACACTCGCCTCTTTCTGTCGAAGATCCTGTCGCACTGAGCGATCATGGGAATCATTCGTACCGTCTGCGGCGATATCGATCCGCTGTCTGTCTCCTGTTTGCTGATGCACGAGCATGTACTGTTCGATATCGTGCCGCCTCAGGCGACGGGTGATCGCCACGCAACCATCGACATCAGCAATCGCTGGCAGATCGATTATCGTTCCAACGAGAATCCTGCCAATGCACATCAGCAGGATGTCGACATTGCCACCGGGGAATTGACGGCCCTGCTAGCCGACGGCGGTGGCCTGATTGTCGATCAATCCGTCGGTGGCCTGGCTCGCGATGCCCTCGGTCTGCAGCAGGCATCCCGTGCCAGTGGTGTGGCAGTCGTTGCCTGCGCCGGGCTCTATACGGAAAGTTATCTCGACGATGCAACTCTGGCGCTGGATGTCGATGCGCTGAGCGAACGCTTCATCCATGAGGTGACGCTCGGTCTGGATGGCACAGACGTACGGGCTGGTCTCATTGGTGAGATTGGCTGCTCCTGGCCTCTGGCCGCCGTGGAAGGCCGCTCCCTGGTGGCTGCCGCCAGAGCATCGGTGGCGACCGGCGCCGCGATCAGTGTGCATCCCGGCCGGCATCCGCAGGCCGCCCATGACATTGTCGATATTCTGCTGGCCGAAGGGGCTGCGCCTGAACGCATCATCATCTGCCACATGGATCGTACCTACCCGGACGGTGAAGGTGTTCAGGCATTGCTGGAACGCGGAGTCAATGTGGAATGGGACTTCTTCGGTATCGAACAATCGCACTACTGGATGGCAGAAAACGTGGAGATACCGACCGATGGCATGAGGCTCAGGCTGATCCGGAACATGCTCGATGCCGGTTTTGCCGAACAGATACTGCTATCGCAGGACATCTGCACCAAGACCCGTCTGACTCGATGGGGCGGTCATGGGTACGGACACCTGTTTCGCAACGTACTTCCATTGATGCGGCAGACGGGGTTTGACGATTCCGTGACCGACATCCTGATCAACGGCAATCCGCGACGATTGCTGACAATAGAGGAAAACCTGCATGACAACTGATCTGCGCGGAACGTATTCCGTCATGGTCACCGCCTTTGACGATTCGGGTGACATCGATCTCGAGGCGCAAGCCCGCTATACGGATTGGCAGATTGTCAACGGTATCCACGGGCTTGTACCGTTGGGATCAACCGGCGAGTTTCTGTCCATGACCGATGAGGAGCGCCATGAAGTCGCACGCTGCGTGGTGGATACAGCCAGCAAGCGGGTACCGGTACTGATAGGCACCGGGGCCGAGAGCACCGACGATGCCATTCGCTATGCCAGGGACGCAGAAGCACTGGGTGCCGATGGTGTCATGGTCATTCCACCGTTCTATTCGACCCCCACAGCCGATGAACTCTTCCGGCATTACGAGAGAATTGCCGACGCCATCGGTATTCCCATCATGCTGTACAACAACCCGGCAACGGCCAATGTCGACCTGACCCCGGCTCTGGTTGCTCGTCTGAGTGAAATCGAAGGCGTGGCCTATATCAAGGAGTCCACCATGGATGTCACGCGGGTGCGTGATATCATCGACCTGTGTGGTGAGCGCATGCAGGTATTCGGCGGCATCATGGGTTTCGAATCCTTCGTCAATGGTGCGGTGGGCTGGGTGTCTGTCGGCTCGAACATCATGCCGCAGGAATTTGCCCGACTCTTCACGCTGACGGCTGATGAGCAGAACTATGACGAGGCCCGGAATCTGTATCATCAACTGCTGCCCCTGATCAGGCTGGTCGGTGGGCATCGCTATGTATCTGCAACCAAGAGTGCCTTGGGTATCATCGGCCTGCCTGTTGGCGCACCACGCTCGCCTCGGCTACCGACTCCTGAACCGGAGATGCCTGAACTGATGGCGGTGTTGAAAGCAGTCGGTCTGCAGGCATGACGCTGACTTGCCCATGAGTGAGACGGCAGATGTACCCGCCAGGCTGACGTTCGAATTCGATGGCAAGCCGGTCGAGGCGCGGGCCGGCGACAGCATTGCAGCTGCGCTCAGTGATGCAGGCATCTCAGCGTATCGGCATACCCGACAAGGCCAGCCCAGGGGCATGTTCTGCGGTATGGGCGTGTGTGCCGACTGCCTGGTCATCGTCAACGGCCGGCGTTCACAGCGTGCCTGCATGGTGGAGGCTCACCCGGGTCTGCGGGTTCAATCGCAGCAAGACGCAAAAGCGACGCCCGCTCAGGTGGAAGCTTCCGTCGAGGACAGGTGCGACATGCCCGATGCGCCCGAAAAAATGGCGCCGGCAGTTGTGCAGGATCTGATCGTGCTCGGCGCCGGACCTGCCGGTATGCAGGCTGCACTGCTGGCCAGTGCTGCCGGGCTGCGTGTCACGCTCATCGACGAGCGTGATGCGGCGGGTGGTCAATACTACAAGCCGCGTAGTCAGGGAAGCCGGGCCGTGCATGCGCTGGACCGCCAGCACCTGAACGGTCAGGCCTTACGGCAGCGAGTGGCCGCGTCCACTGTGAACCTGCGCCTGGGGGAAACCGTGTGGTTCGCTCGTGGTTCTGATGAAGGGGATGGATTCGAGTTGCGTACCGTCAGGGAGGCGGTGCAACACCGTTACGAATCACGTGCGCTCATTGTGGCTACCGGTGCCTACGAGCGCCCGGCCATCGTACCTGGCTGGACCCTGCCAGGCGTCATGACCATCGGGGCTGGCCAGACGCTGGTACGGCGCTATGGCGTGACACCGGGCAAGAAGGTGGTGATTGCCGGACATGGGCCACTGGGCCTGCAGTTGGCGTATGAGATGAGCCTGCAGGGTGTGGATGTCGTGGCCTTGCTGGAACGATCAACGCCGCGTTTCGGCAGGCACATGATGACCGCAGCGTCTCTTTCTCCTGCCTTGCTGTTGCTGGCTGCCCGCTATCGTCTGCGTCTCAAGCGGCGTGGCATTCCGGTGCTCTATGCTCATGAGATCACTCGCCTTCTGGGTGAGGATAGACTGGAACAAGTTGAATATGCCAATCGTGACACCGGACAGACGCAGCTGATCGATGTGGATTGGGTTTTTGCCGGTGATGGGTTTGCGCCACAATGCGAGGTGGTGCGACTGCTCGGCTGTGCTGTCAACGTCGATGCGGCGACCGGTGCCACTTCGGTGACACGCGATCTGTACGGTGCGAGCGATGTTCCCGGGCTCTGGATAGCGGGCGATGCGGGTCGACTGCAGGGCGCGGTTGCGGCCGAAGCGCAAGGCCGTCTGGCGGCGGAGCGGGCCTGCGAATATCTGGGTGCGCGGTGTGAAAAATCACCGCGGTCACTCACTACGCTGCAACGTGCTCATCGATTTCAGACAGCATTGTGGTCGTTGTATGAGGCGCCGCCACGGCAACTACCGGCCGAGGAGACTCTGGTCTGTCGCTGTGAGTCGGTGAGTATGGGGCAGCTGAACAAGGCGATGGAACAGGGTGCCGTCAGCCTTGCCGGGCTGAAGGCAGCAACACGGCTCGGCATGGGGCGGTGTCAGGGACGCTATTGTGTCCCTACGGCTACTCGACTGTTGCAGGACAGGGGGCAAGTGGTCCACGCGCAAAGTCTGTTCGCACCGCAGTTGCCGGTACGCCCGGTGCCGATCGCGGCGCTGGAGCAGGAAAAACCCGAATGGAGTGGTCATCGTGAGAGCCAGCCGGCAGCACGTCCAGCCATCGGACGAACACAGCCATTGCAGGCGACACGTACCGACGTGCTTGTGATTGGCGGCGGCGTCACCGGGGTTTGCGCCTCTCTGTTTGCGGCACGTGACGGGGCGAGCGTGATGTGTGTGGATCGCGGGTCACTCAATGGAGAGGCCTCCGGCGGGAACGCTGGCAGTCTGCATCTGCAATTGCTGTCCTGGGATTTTGGCAGCAAGGCGGCTGGCGATGGTTCGGCAGCCTTGGCCACTCTGGCGATGCAGCAGGAGTCGATTGCCTTGTGGAAAACGCTGGAACAGCAACTGGACGCTGATTTCGAAATGCAGACCACCGGCGGCATGATGGTGGCCGAAAGTCATTCGCAGATTGCCTTTCTCGAGAACAAGGTAGCCGCTGAAGGCAGGGTGGGCGTGCAGTCAGAGGTGATCGATGCGGTTCGCATGCGAGACATCATGCCGGCCATTTCCCCGCGCATGGTGGCCGCTGCCTGGTGCCCGGGCGAGGGCAAGATCAATCCGCTGATTGCAGGGCCTCTACTGATCAATGCGGCGAAGCAGGCAGGCGTACAGTTCGAGGAACGCACCGCGGTCAACGCCCTGCAGAGAGACGGCCAGCACTATCGGGTCACGACACCTCATGGCGAGATCGTCTGTTCCAGAGTCATCATTGCCGCCGGTGGCTGGTCAGCCGGGATCGCCGCCATGCTGGGGGCTGCTGTGCCGGTGCGAGGAGCGCCTCTGCAGATGATCGTCACTGAACCTGCGCCGCCGTTGGTGCCCTGTCTGCTGGCCCATGCCGATCGCCACCTGACACTCAAGCAGGCGCGTGCCGGCTCGTTGATCATCGGTGGTGCCTGGACAGCCGAAACCGCCCCGGGTGGGCAGACACGCATCCTGCCGGACAGTCTGGAGGGCAATCTGTGGGTCGCGGCCCGCACCATACCGCAAGCGCGTGACCTGCATGTCATTCGCAGCTGGGCTGCCATGAACATCGATATCGACGGTGCGCCGCTACTGGGACCCTTGCCGGGCCACCCGGGCGTCGTGGTGGCCGCAACAGCCAATGGCTACACCCTGGGCCCCCTGATGGGGCGAGAGGCCGCTGCCGTCGCACTGAGAGGGCATATACCAGCATCACTGAAACGTTTCGGACTGGAGCGTTTCAACCATCAACGGAACTGACCATCAGTTCCCTGCAAAGAGAGACCAAGGCATGACTCAGATCATCATCGAAGCCGGACCCTTCACGTTCGAGGCGAAGCTCGAAACCGAGCTGGCCCCTGAAACCTGCAAGGCATTCGCCAAGGCCATGCCGTACGAAAGTCAGCTGGTGCATGTTCGCTGGAGTGGCGAAGGTGTCTGGATTCCATTGGGCGATCACGACTTCGGCGTTGGCTATGAAAACCATACCAGTCATCCAGCGCCGGGTCAGTTCATCCTGTATCCGGGTGGGATCAGTGAAACCGAAATATTGCTGGCCTATGGCGGTGTGGATTTCTCATCGAAGATGGGACAACTTGCCGGTAATCATTTCATCACGATCACGAGCAATCAGGACAAGTTGTTCGAGCTGGGTAACAAGGTCTTGTGGGAGGGGGCTCAGACGATTCGCTTTCGTCTGGCCTGAGCGTAGAGGCGAGGCATCGCCACCATCGGTGCCTCTGCTGTCAGGTCGTACTCTTGATGGCAAAATCGAACAGCGAGCGCAGATGATTGCCAACATGCTTGCGGGCCGCCTTTTCATCTCTGGCTTCGATGGCATCAAGGATTCGTTCGTGCTCGCGTGAGTCCGGTTCCAGTCTGTTGGCCAGTCGATCGATTTCGAACAACTGAGTCGTGACTCGCAGCGAGAGCAACAGGCGAGTCATGACATCATTGCCGCAGCAACTGATGAACAGCTCGTGCACCAGGTCATCAGCCTTCCAGTGCGCAACCTTGTCGTAGGGAGAGGTGTTCTCCACGGTTCTCACGGCAGAACGGGCGGCTTCGATGTTTTCCGGCAGAACACGATCGATGGCCAGACCGACGGCCTCGGTTTCCAGAACCTCGCGAACGCGAAGGCTTTGCAGGTATTCCTTGAGCTCCACCTTTCTCACCTGGTAGGAGCGGTTGGCGCCTTTCTGCAGCAAACCCTCGACTTCCAGTCGCTGCATGGCTTCACGCAGCGGCGTGCGCGACACGCCCAGTTGTTCAGCGACACGTGCTTCTACAATGGTGTCGCCACCGCGCAGTTCTCGCTCGCGGATCATTCTGAACAGGGAGTCGTACACGAACTTCGACAGATGCCGTGGATGCTTGACGAGCTCCTTCGGGTCAGGTGATGTTGCCTGGCTGACATTCTTGTCACTCACGTTACTGTCCTCGGTAGTCTCATGGAGCTGGCTGATGCTGTTCTTTCCTTCGAACACTGACAGATCATGACAGTTCCACGCTAAGCTGATTTTTCAGGAAACAGGCTGTTTTTCCATGGCTGACGATACGACTGCATGATGCCAATGGGGACAGTCTTGAGGTGTAGAGTCGAATCACATGACACCTTGCCAGTTTACTCTCTTCGCCTGTCAGGTGGCGAGGCAATGCAGCTGGATTACCGGGTTTGCTACGCTTGCACCAGATACTGTGACGAGTCGTTGAAAAAGCGAATGTCCATTATCATGTGCTTCAGTCGCGACCATGGGAACAACAGCGAGTCATGATCAGTTATCCGGACATTCGAGATCTGCAGATGCTGCTGGCCTTGGCCAGACGCAAGCACTTCACGCAGGCCGCAGCCGATTGCGGTATTTCCCAACCGGCTTTCTCGGCGCGGATCAGGCATCTGGAAGAGGACCTGGGTGTGCCCATCGTCAGACGTGGCAACCGGTTTCTGGGGTTTACTCCGGAGGGCGAGCGGGTGATTCGCTGGGCCAGCAGATTGCTGGTGGATGCGGAAGGGTTGCGTCAGGACATGGAAGTGGCGCAGGGTGAGCTGCGAGGCAAGCTGGTGCTGGGCGTGGTGCCCACCGCCTTGCCCTATGCTGCCTCCATTTCCACGCATCTGCGCAGCACTCACCCGGGTCTGGCCATCGAGATTGCCTCGCAGACCTCCTCGCAGATCGTACGCGCGCTGGGAGACTATTCGGTGGATGCCGGCATTGTCTATCGGGCCTATATGGAAAACACTGCGCTGCGCTTCGAGCCGATCTACGAAGAGCGCTATGTCTTGCTGGTCAGCGCCGAACTGGCGCCGCGCAAACAGGGCAGCGCCACCTGGGAGGAGGCGTCGCGATTGCCATTGTGTCTGTTGAGCAAGGACATGCATTTTCGACAAGTGGTCGATGATGCCTTTCAGGAGGCCGGGGTTACACCGGAGCCGGTCATGGAGACCAATGCGTTTACCGCCGTTCTGGCGCAGGTGGCCATCGGCTCCGCGGGCACCGTGGCACCGCAACGGCTGGCAGACAGTCTTCTACTGTCCGAGCGCACCATCAGTCTGCCGCTGACGAATCCCGAGGTGGTGCAGGAAATCGGCATTGCAGTGCAGGATCATGAATTGAGCTTGCCGGCCATTTCAGCACTGTATGCTGTCATTCGAGCTCACGATAACGAAAACAGATTGCACAATTGGAAAATATGATTTGTATTTATTGACGATTTCGATTCCCATGGCAGCAAACGTATCGGAGTGGGGTCATGGCGTCGTCCAGCAGTGCAGCAGGTATCTGGAAATCGGGAAAGGGCAAGGGGCGGCATACGCCCAAGGGACGGCAGGTCGAGGACGCCGCGCTGGCGGACATCAGGCAGCTGCTGGGAACCCGTGAACGTCGTGCGGATCTGCTGATCGAGCATCTGCATCTCATTCAGGATGCCTACGGACACTTGTCCAGCGCGCATCTGAATGCGCTGGCGGATGAAATGCGCCTGTCGCAGGCAGAGGTGTACGAGGTGGCGACCTTCTACGCCCACTTCGATGTCATCCGGGACGGTGAGATGCCACCACCGGCGTTGACCATCCGGGTCTGTGACTCTCTGGCCTGCGAGTTGGCCGGGGCGCAGCAGCTGTTGGGCCAATTGCGCGAAGGGATGGATCCGAGCCGTGTTCGGGTGCTCAGAGCGCCCTGCATGGGGCGCTGCGATACGGCTCCTGTACTGGAACTTGGACACCATCATATCGACCATGCGACGCCCGAGCGGGTAGAGGAAGCACTGGCTGCCGACAATACCCATGCGCACATACCGGACTACCAGAGGTTCGGTGAGTACCGTCATGGCGGTGGCTACGATCGTCTGCAGGCGTTGCGCAATGGAGAGCAGACGATTGATGAGGTACAGGACATGATACTGGCAGCCGGGTTGAGGGGCCTGGGCGGCGCCGGATTCCCGTCCGGCAAGAAGTGGTCATTCGTGCGGGCCGAGCAGGGCCCACGTTATCTGGCTGTCAACGGCGATGAGGGCGAGCCGGGCACATTCAAGGATCGCTATCATCTGGAACGAGAGCCACATCTGTTTCTCGAAGGCATGCTGATTGCAGCCTGGGCGGTGGAGGCCGAGACCTGCTTCATCTACATGCGTGATGAATACCCTGCAGTTCTGCAGATCCTGCGCAACGAGATCCGGTCTCTTGAGGAGAGCGGTCTGGTCAAGCCGGGCTACATCGACTTGCGGCGCGGTGCGGGTGCCTATATCTGTGGTGAAGAGAGTGCCATGATCGAATCGATCGAAGGCAAGCGGGGCATTCCTCGTCACCGTCCGCCATTCGTGGCGCAGAAAGGCATTTTCGATCGCCCGACGCTGGTCCACAATATCGAGACGCTGCACTGGATAGCGCGTATCTGTCGTGAAGGGCCGGAGATATTGTCGGGCGTCGAGAAGAATGGCCGCACGGGTCTGCGTTCGTTCTCCATCTCCGGGCGAGTGAAGAAGCCGGGTGTGCATCTGCTGCCGGCAGGCTCGACCATCACGGACCTGATCGAATCGGCCGGTGGCATGCTCGACGGGCATGTGTTCAAGGCCTATCAGCCAGGCGGACCGTCCGCCGGATTATTGCCAGCGAGCCTCAGTGACGTGCCCATGGATTTCGACACCTTGCAGCCTCATGGTACCTTCATCGGTTCAGCCGCCGTGGTCATCCTGTCCGATCAGGATAGCGTGCGTGACGCTGCCTTGAACATGCTGCGCTTCTTCGAAGACGAGAGCTGTGGGCAATGTACGCCCTGTCGTGTCGGCTGTGGCAAGGCGGTCAAACTGATGGAACAGGAGCGCTGGGACAAGCCACTGCTGGAGGAGCTGTGTACGGTCATGGTGGATGCCTCCATTTGCGGACTGGGACAGGCGGCGCCCAATCCGATACGGCTGACCATGAAGCATTTTGCTGACGAGGTATAGAACATGACTGATTCGAACAAGACAGACACGGTCACCTTCACGCTCGACGGCCAGACGGTGAGTGCCCGGGTTGATGAAAATCTGTGGGAGATCGCCAAGCGCGAAGGCACCTTGATACCGCATCTGTGTCACAAGGATTCTCTGGGCTATCGTGCCGATGGCAATTGCCGGGCGTGCATGGTGGAGATTGAAGGCGAGCGCACTCTGGCCGCCTCCTGCATTCGTACGCCGACCGAAGGCATGGTGGTCAATACGCAGAACGAGCGGGCCAGCAGTGCTCGTCGCATGGTGGTCGAGATGCTGATGGCCGACCAGCCTGCCAGACGCGAGGCGCACGATCAGTCCTCGCACTTCTGGGATATGGCGGCAATGCAGGACATCTCCGTCAGTCGCTTTCCGCCCATGGAAACGGCCAAGGTGCCGTTGCTGGATGCCTCGCACCTGGCAATGAGCGTCAATCTGGATGCCTGCATCCATTGCAATCTGTGTGTACGGGCCTGCCGTGAAGTTCAGGTCAATGATGTCATCGGCATGTCAGGTCGCGGCCACTCTGCGAAGATCACCTTCGACTTCGATGACCCCATGGGACAGTCCACCTGCGTAGCCTGCGGCGAGTGTGTACAAGCCTGTCCCACCGGCGCTCTGATGCCCGCAGCTGTGCTCGATGAACAGGGTGTGGGTGATAGTCAGGCGTTTGATCGCGAAGTGAAGAGTGTCTGCCCCTATTGCGGCGTGGGGTGCCAGTTGTCGTTCAAGGTCAAGGAGGAAAAGATTGTCTGGGTAGACGGTGTTGCCGGGCCGTCCAACGAAAACAGATTGTGTGTGAAAGGCCGGTTCGGATTCGACTACATCGCTCATCCGCATCGACTCACCAAACCGCTGATCCGGCGTGAGGATGCGCCGCCGAAGGGCCTGAATGTCGATCCTGCCAATCCGCTGAGTCATTTTCGCGAAGCAGAATGGGATGAAGCCCTGGCGTTCGCAGCCGGAGGCATGGCCCGGCTGCGTGAGGACACCGGCAAGCGTATTGCCGGTTTCGGTTCTGCCAAATGTTCCAATGAGGAGGCCTATCTGTTTCAGAAGCTGATCCGTCAGGGCTTTGGTCACAATAACGTGGATCACTGCACGCGACTTTGTCACGCATCCTCGGTTGCCGCATTGCTGGAAAATGTGGGCGGCGGTGGTGTGACCGCGACTTTCAACGAGATCGAGAATGCCGATGTGGCCATCGTCATTGGCGCCAATCCGGTGGAGAACCATCCGGTTGCCGCCACCTATCTGAAGCAGTTTGCCAAGCGCGGTGGCAAGCTCATCGTCATGGACCCACGCGGGCATGGTCTGAAGCGGCATGCGTCGCACATGTTGCAGTTTCGTCCCGGTACCGATGTTGCCATGCTCAATGCAATCATGAACGTGATCGTGGAAGAGGAGCTGTACGACAGACAGTACATTGCAGGCTTCACCGAGAACTGGGAAGCCATGAAGGCGCATCTGGCAGGATTTCCGGTGGCCAAGATGTCCGAGCTGTGCGGTATCGAGGAATCGGTATTGCGTGATGTTGCGCGTACCTTTGCCGGGGCCCGGGCTGGTCTCATTTTCTGGGGTATGGGCATTTCCCAGCATATCCACGGCACCGACAACTCACGCTGCCTGATTTCCCTGGCCCTGATGACGGGACAGATTGGTCGTCCGGGGGCAGGCTTGCATCCGCTGCGAGGACAGAACAATGTCCAGGGAGCGTCGGATGCCGGACTGATCCCCATGTTCCTGCCCGATTATCAATCCGTCACCGATGAGGGTGTGCGCTCGGCGTTCAACGGTATCTGGGGCTCGGACAATATCGACAGTCAGAAAGGCCTGACCGTGGTGGAGATCATGGATGCCATTCACGAGGGCGAGGTTCGTGGCATGTATGTGCTGGGAGAGAACCCGGCCATGTCGGATCCGGATGTCACGCATGCCCGTGATGCACTAGCAAAGCTTGAGCATCTGGTCGTGCAGGATATCTTCCTGACGGAAACGGCCAATTATGCTGATGTCATTCTGCCCTCATCCGCCTGGCCGGAGAAGACCGGTACGGTCACCAATACCAATCGACAGGTGCAGATGGGACGTCCCGCCGTCTCACCCCCGGGCGAGGCAAAAGAGGACTGGTGGATCACCGTGGAACTGGCAAGGCGCCTGGGTCTGGACTGGACGTATACCCATCCCTCGCAGGTGTTTGCCGAGATGAAGCTCTCCATGCCCTCTCTGGACAATATCAGCTGGGAGCGCCTGGAGAAAACGGCGGTGACCTATCCGTCCTTGTCACCGGAAGACCCGGGCCAGCCGATCCTGTTCGCCGATGGCTATCCGATGCCGGAAGGGCGGGCCCGTTTCACACCTGCGCAGGTCACCTCACCGGCAGAAGTGCCGGACGAGCAATACCCCATGATCCTGACCACGGGCCGACAGCTGGAGCATTGGCACACGGGTTCCATGACACGACGTGCCTCGGTGCTGGATTGGGCGGAGCCTGAAGCCAACGCTTCATTGCATCCGAAGACGCTTCGCCGCCTGGGTATCGAACCCGGAGGCATGATGCAGCTGGAGACGCGACGTGGCACCATCAGCATCATGGCGCGTGCGGATCGTGCGGTATCGGAAGACATGGTGTTTCTGCCCTTCGCCTACGTGGAGGCTGCAGCAAACATCCTGACCAATCCGCAACTGGATCCCTATGGGAAGATTCCGGAATTCAAGTTCTCGGCCTGCCGGGTGTCGGCAGTGGAGTCGAGAGTCACGGAACCGGCCGCCTGATTGGCGGTGTGGCCGGCCATCAGGACGATGGCCGGCATTCCTGTCACAGGCAGTGCGGTTCGAGCACTGCCTGCCGGAAAAAAGGCTGGAGCCTTTATCTAGCCGATAGCCTTGAGCAGGGCTTCACCCAGCTTGGCCGGCGAGCGTGATACGACAATGCCGGCACCTTCCATGGCTGCGATCTTGTCTTCAGCGCCACCCTTGCCGCCGGAGATAACCGCACCGGCGTGACCCATGGTGCGTCCCGGAGGTGCTGTACGACCCGCGATGAAACCGGCCATGGGCTTCTTGCGACCTTGCCTGGCCTGTTCGATCAGCCACTCGGCAGCTTCTTCCTCGGCAGAACCACCGATCTCACCAATCATGATGATGGATTGGGTTTCCTCGTCGTCAAGGAACAGGTCCAGAACGTCGATGAACTCGGTACCCTTGACCGGGTCACCACCGATACCTACCGCCGTAGTCTGGCCAAGGCCTGCCTGTGTGGTCTGGTAAACCGCTTCGTAAGTCAGCGTACCGGAGCGAGAGACAACGCCGACGCTGCCTTTCATGAAGATGCTGCCGGGCATGATGCCGATCTTGCAGGCATTGGGTGTCAGGATACCCGGGCAGTTCGGACCGACCAGACGAGAGTTGGAATCCGCCAGTCGAGCCTTGACTTCAACCATGTCACGCACCGGTACACCTTCAGTGATGCAGATGATCAGCTCGATCTCGGCATCGATGGCTTCGGTGATGGCAGCCGCGGCGCCGGCAGGCGGCACATAAACCACGGACGCCGTAGCGTCAGTGGCTTCCTTGCCTTCCTTTACGGTGGCGAAGATAGGCAGTTCCGTGCCTTCAGCCTCACCAGCACCACAGGTCCAGACACTGCCACCTTTCTTGGGGTGGATGCCGCCAACCATCTTGGTACCGTGATAGGCCAGCGCCTGTTCGGTGTGGAAAGTACCGGTCTTGCCCGTCAAGCCCTGGACGAGGACTTTGGTGTTTTCGTTGATCAATATTGACATGTCTGCTTATCCCTTGACCGCGTTGACAACTTTCTGGGCGGCATCGTCCAGATCGTCTGCGGCAATTACGTTCAGCCCGCTTGAATTGATGATGGCCTTGCCTTCTTCGACCTTGGTGCCTTCGAGACGGACAACCAGAGGTACTTGCAAACCGACTTCCTTGACCGCTGTGACCACACCTTCGGCAATGACGTCGCAACGCATGATGCCGCCGAAGATGTTGACCAGAATGCCCTTGACGTTCGGGTCGGAGGTGATGATCTTGAAGGCAGCCGTGACTTTCTCGGCGGTTGCGCCGCCCCCTACGTCCAGGAAGTTGGCAGGCGAGGCACCGTACAGCTTGATGATATCCATGGTCGCCATGGCCAGGCCGGCACCGTTGACCATACAGCCGATGTCGCCATCGAGTGCGATATAGGCCAGGTCGTACTTGGAGGCTTCGATTTCCTTGTCGTCTTCTTCCGTCTTGTCACGCAGTTCGACAATCTCGGGGTGACGGAACAGGGCGTTGCCATCAAACGAGACCTTGGCATCGAGAACGCGCAGATGACCGTCCTTGAGAACCACCAGGGGGTTGATCTCGAGCAGGCTCATGTCGGTATCGACAAATGCCTTGTAGAGCAGAGGGAACAGCGTCTTGCCATCAACAGCGGCGTCACCGTCGAGTTCGAAAGCCTTGTTCAGGGCATCGATATCGGCATCGACCATGCCTTTCAGGCAGTCGATGGCGACCGTGTGAATCTTCTCGGGCGTGTCATGGGCAACGGTTTCGATATCCATGCCACCTTCGGTGGAGGCTACGAAGGACACCTTGCTGTTGTCACGGTCCACCAGAATGGACAGATACAGTTCACGGGCGATGTCCGCACCGTCTTCCAGGTACAGGCGGTTGACCTGCTTGCCGGCAGGGCCGGTTTGTGCGGTGACCAGAGTCTTGCCGAACATCTCCTGTGCATTGCTGCGAGCTTCATCCGCTGAAAAGCACACACGAACGCCACCCTTTGCATCGCTGGCCAGTTCCGTGAACTTGCCCTTGCCGCGTCCACCAGCGTGAATCTGGCTCTTTACCACGTAGACAGGACCAGGCAAGGCTGACACCGCAGAATCGATATCATCGAGTGACAGAATGGGCACTCCTTCGGATACGGGGGCGCCGAACGATTTCAGCAGCGCCTTTGCCTGGTATTCATGAATATTCATAGAAGCAAGGTCTCAGGGATGGACTGTTAACAAGGGTCGGGAGCCGCAGCATAGCGCCGGAGGCGACCGGGTAATCGGGGAACAGAAAGGGAGCTCATTGCGAGGAACACCCCGCCGGAAAAGTGATCAGTGGAGGTCTTGATGAGAATGCAGGGAATCGACGGCGGCTCTGGAAGGCAGGCACAGACGCTTGTTGCCCGTCGTCATTGACTAGCACTGAAGCAATTGGCCGTCTAAGCACCTGTCTCTCCGTGGGTCTCTTCCGATCAGAGGCCAGGACTGAGGCCGCGATTATCGGCTCAGGCATGGACACTGCGATGGAAATAGTGGCGGCTGAACTGCCACCAGAATGTAATTGACGCCCCAAAAATCTGCTATATGGTATACCAGCGAGCGTCAACTGTGACGAAATCGTGAATGCAGGCGCTGCGACAGCTCAGCGAGACATGACGCGATCCAGCCAGCGAGTGCTCAGAATGCGCTTCAACAGGCCGGCGATATGGGTCGGGATGGTTACATGGTAGCGCGGGCGCGCTCGCCGGCTCTCCAGTGCCATGATCAGTTTTTCGCTCACGGCGCTGCACGGTAGCTCGAAGCGGTCCTTCTTCAGTCTGGGCTGGTACAGCCGGGGTCGCAGCATGGTTTCATAGGCGTCTCTGCGGGCCGAGGATTCCCAGTCTATCCAGCGCTCGAAGTGCGGAATGGAGTTTTCCCGAATGCGGGTGCCGATCGGACCGGGTTCTATCAGCACCACCTGAATACCCGTATCGCGCATTTCAATGCGCAGCGTATCGGTCAGGCCTTCCATGGCGAACTTGCTGGCGACATAGGCACCACGAAAGGGCAGTGCTGCAAACCCCAATACCGACGAGCAGTTGATGATTCGACCCTGGCCCTGTGCCCGCATGGCAGGCAGTACGGCGTTGATCAGTTCGAACTGGCCGAACAGATTGGTTTCGAACAGCTCGCGCAAGGCATCCCGTGGCAGATCTTCCACCAGGCCGGGAATGGCAAAGGCGCCATTGTTGAACAAGGCGTCAAGCTTGCCATGGGTCAGTTCCAGTGCCTGACGGGCGCCATCCTGCACACTGTCGCTGCTGGCATAGTCCAGAACGAAGGATTCCAGTCCTTCGGCGATCAATCGCTCACAGTCAGCGGCCTGGCGGCAAGTGGCCAGCACTCTCCAGCCACGTGCCTGCAAGGTGCGGGCAGCATCAAGCCCGATGCCTGAAGAGCACCCGGTAATCAGAATGGAACGTTGGTTCATGCCGGCAGCCACATCGATGAAAGGAAACAGGGGGCATTGTCTACCAGCCTTTCACGGCACTGGCAGACGCACTGGATTCTACCTGTTTGCCAGCGGCTCAACCGAACAGCAGCGAGGGAATGAACAGCGAGATGCCCGGGATATAGGTGATGATCATCAGCACCACGAGGTTGGCCAGCACGAACGGCCAGACACCGCCGATGATGGTGGCGACCGGTTTGTTCAGGGTGGATGAGGCCACGAAGATATCCAGACCAAAGGGCGGTGTGATCATGCCAAGGCCGATATTGAGCGAGACGATCATGCCGAAATGCACCGGATCCACCCCCAGGGAGGTAGCGACCGGGAACAGCGGTGGGACAAGGATCAGCAGCGCCGAATTGGGGTCGATGAACATGCCGGCAATCAGGAAGCACAGGTTCACGGCCAGCAGAAAGGTGACAGGGCCTGCGTCGATGGCCAGCAGAAACGCGCTGATGGCTTGCGGCACCTGGGCCAGAGTCACGAAGTAGGAGAGCATGCCTCCCATGGCCAGCAGCACGAAGATGATGGCGGTGGACAGGGCGCTCGTTTCCACGATGTCGGCCAGTTTCCGGAGGCTCAGATTACGATAGACCAGCGCCTCCACGACGATGGCATAGACCACGCTGACGGCGGCGGCCTCGGTGGGTGTGAAGATGCCGGAGTAGATCCCGCCCAGAATGATCAGTGGCATGCCCAGAGCCCAGGTAGCCGATCGCAATGCGGCCAGTCGTTCGGCCCCGGTGGTTCTGGGGGCGGGTGCCAGGCCCTGACGACGGGCTTCCCAGGAGACCAGCAGCGCGAAGGCGAGGCCCAGCACCAGGCCGATGGCGAGTCCGCCGGCAAACAATCTGGCGATGGACGTGCCGGTCATCCAGCCGTAGATGATGAAGGTGATGGAGGGGGGAATCAGCAGAGCGGTTTCGGCGCTGGCGACCAGCAGACCCAGACTGAAGCGCTCCGAGAAGCCGCTCTTGCGCATCTCTGGATAGACCATGCGACCCATCGCGGCCACGGTGGCAGGTGCAGACCCGGAGACCGAGCCGAAGGCCATGGATCCGCCGATGACGGTGTGCCCCATGCCGCCGCGCGAATGACCCAGCAGGCTCTTGACCAGTTGTGTCAGACGGCTGGCGATCTGTCCCGAGCCCATGAGCTCGGCGGCCAGAATGAAGAAGGGCACGGCCAGCAGGGTGGAATGATTGATGCCACCCACCATCTTCTGGATCAGGGCCACATCCGGCAGGTTGGCGTAGAACAGTGTCTTGGTGGCCAGTGCCGGTATCAGCAGTACCAGAAACATCTCGAAGCCGAGCACCAGCAAGCCCAGTGCGAGCAGTATGACGAGCGCAATCATTTCGCGGCAGGTGTCGAGTTGGCTGTGGAAGCCTGGCTGGCGGCCCGAGGACGACGGTCGATGAGCTGAAAGAGACTGAGGGTGTAGCGCAGGGCGAGCAGGAGAAATCCGCCCAGTGGCGCAGCGTAGATCCAGCCCATGGGGATATCCAGTGTCGGGCTGCGCTGGTTGGTCGCCAGCACGAAACGCACGAGCGTGAAGGACAACCAGGCCATGTACACAGAGGCCAGCAGACCCAGTAGATCGATACCGCGATACAGCGCCTTGCGTACAGAGGGGCGTAGAGTTTCTCGCAGACTGTCGATGCTGACGTGGCGCCCACGCTCCAGTGCCAGCCCCAGACCGCCGAACACCAGAAAGATGTTCAGCAGTCTGACGGCTTCCTCGATCCAGGCCAGATCACTGGCGTAGTGCGGGGCAAAGGTGCGAACAAGCACATTGACGAAGAACAGCACGACCATGCTCAGAAAGATCGTGATCAGCCAGGCGCGCTCCATGCGCCTGAGCAACTTGAGTGGATTCACAGGAGATGTTGCAATGAGACCAGGTGTTGTCGATTACAGGGCTTCGTAGGCTTCGTCGTAAGTCGTCATCAGTGTGGCACCTTCCTCACCGGCGCGTTCGAGGTAGGCATCACGTGCCTTGTCGAACACCAGCTCACGCATGCTGGCGCGTTCTTCCTCGCTGAGTTCACGGATATCTATGTCACTGCGCGAGATGATCTCGAGCGCGGCAGTCACGGCTTTGGTCTTGTGCGCGCTCAGTTCGGGTATGACGGAATGAAAGGCATCGGTGATGATGGCCTGATTATCCGCACCGATACTCTGCCACCAGCCCGGGTTGAACAGCACGACATCTTCCATGGCGCCGTGATTGGAGAGCACCAGATACTCCTGCACTTCATGGAATTTCATGCGCTGAATCGTGTCCAGCGGATTTTCCTGGCCATCGACCACGCCGGTTTGCAGCGACGTGTACAGCTCACCAAAAGGCAGGGCGATGGCGCTGGCATTCAGGGCATCGAATTGCTCGATCAGGATCCTGGAATCCATGACGCGAAATTTCTGTCCATTGAAGGCATCGATGCTGTCCAGGGGTTTGTTGGAGGTGAAGTTCTTGCGACCGTTGGGCCACAGAGAAATGGCCTTGACACCCTTGGCATCGAAAGAGGCGAGCAGGGCCTGACCGAAGGGACCATCACGCAGGCTTTGCGCGGCTGTCTCGTCGGCTGGCAGCAGAAAGGGGATGTCCAGAATCGACACGGCAGCGTTGAATCCACCGAGAAACGCTGCGGGTGACACGGTGGCTTCCAGCGTGCCCAACTGGACACTTTCGGTCATTTCACGCTGTCCGCCCAGTTGCCCCTGAGGGAAGATCTGGAACTCCACGGCGCCGCCGCTTTGCTCCGCCACCAGCTCGGCGACTTTCTGCAGGTGGACATGACGAGACTGCTGGTCCGACTCCAGGTGGCCGATGCGAGCGGTGAACTCGGCGGCCGCTGCGGCGCCACTGGTCATCAGGGCTGCGACGAGAAGGCTGGCAAGGGAGAATGATCCGAGTGCTGCCAGTGGCTTGGGCGAAAGCATCCGTCGTGTCGTCATGTGTCGATATTCCGAAGAGGGGGGAAGGTACATCGGACCATCGACAGGGATCGTCCGACGCAAGCGTGACTTGCGGGCTCCACCTTAACAGCGCACCGGACTATTTCAAGCAGAATATGTCAGTACAATTACAGACATGATAGTTTTTCTCTTGCGAATCGTACGCTCAAATCAGAGCGCCGATTCGGTGTAGGCACTCATGCTGGCTGTCCTGCAGGCGGCTTGCGAACGCTGGCTCGCTGCAGCTCTTCGGTCAGCTGCCGCTCCGCGTCACCCTTGGAGGTTGAGAATCCTGCCAGCAGGCGGTAGGCCACCGGCGTCAGAAACAGGGTGAAGAAGGTGGCAATGCCCAGCCCTCCGACAATGACCCAGCCCAGTGCGGTTCTGGCTTCCGCGCCGGCACCGGATGCCAGGACCAGCGGTACCCCACCCAGAACGGTGGAAAACAGGGTCATGGCCACGGGACGCAGACGAACCGTGGCAGCTTGCAGTGATGCCTCGGCCACACTCAGGCCGTCGTCTCGCAGCTGATTGGCGAATTCAACGATAAGGATGCCGTTCTTGGCCATGATGCCCACCAGCAAGACCAGCCCTATCTGGCTGTAGACATTCAGACTGGTGCCAGTCAGATACAGGGCGAAGACGGCACTGGCCAGTCCGAAAGGCACGGTGAACATGATGATCAGTGCGCTGACAAAGCTCTCGAACTGCGCGGCCAACACCAGAAAGACGATGACGATGGCAAAGCCGAAGGTCATGGCCAGACCGCTGGATGTCTCGTTCAGGGAAGCCGCCTCAGCCATGGGGATCAACCGCATGTCGCTCTCGAGCAGCGGTGTGGCAAGCCGTTCGAATTCCTGCATGGCGGTGCGCAATGGCATGTCGGGCGTCAGACCGGCCGTGATGGTCACTGCCCGTGATCGCTCTTCACGCGGCAGGGAAGGGGCGATGGCAGATTCCGTCAGCGTGGCGATAGTCGACATGGGCACGATGCGACCATCGGATGTGCGCAGAAACAGATTGGCCAGATCCGTCGGGTCATTGACCGGTTGAGTCGTGGACAGCAGTTTCACGGCCACCGCGCGATCTTCAATGAACACATCACCGATGTCACGACCATCGAGTACCGACTGCATGGCGGCAGCCAGGCCGGTGATATTGATGCCCAGATCAGCCGCTCTTTCCCGATCGATGCTGATGGACAGCTGAGCCTGATTGGTCTCGTATCCCTGTTCCACGCGACCGAATCGCGGGTCCTGTTCCAGCTTTTGCACGATGCTGTCGGCCGTTGCCGCAAGGCTTTCGTAGCTGCTACCGGCCACCGCGACCTTCAGGCCCGAGCCTGCACCACGAATGCCCAGGCTGTTGGGCTGTATGGCGAAGGCGCGCACACTGGGAATGGTTCTCAGGCCGGCATTGATTTCATCAACGATTTCCTGCTGCGAACGGTCTCTGTCTTCCCACGGACTCAGTGTGACCACCATGAATCCGCTGTTGCTGCTGCCACCTCTGCCGGCCAGGGAAAAGACATTCTCGGCTTCACCCTTGTCTACCAGGGGCTGGACGATGTTCTCGATCTTGCGCAGTTGGGCTGCGGTGTAATCCAGACTGACGCCTTGCGGAGCAGTGATGCGCATCAGTGCAACGGAGCGGTCTTCGCGTGGAATGAGTTCTTCGGGGACGGAGGCCAGGGTAAACCAGGCAAGGGCCGCCATCATCAGGCTGCCACCAACCACGACCCAGGGCATGCGCAGACAGCCCTTGAGTACGCGGGCGTACAGGCGAGCACAGAAGTTGCCAAAACGTCTGATGGGGTTGCGCGAGGCTCGTTCAAGCGCTCGTTCGGCAGCCTGCGTGTCAGCGGCGGCCGGTGCATCCTTGAGCAGGCGCGAGGCCAGCATCGGGCACAGCGTCAGCGCCACCATGGAGGAGATGGTTACGGCAATGGCCAGGACGAATCCGAATTCTCGAAACAGGCCACCGGCCTTGCCAGGCAGGAAGGACAGCGGCACGAATACCGCAGCCAGCACCGCCGTGGTGGTGATGACCGCAAAGAAGACCTGGCGGGTTCCGATGACAGCGGCAGCCTTGGGACCGGCGCCGTCGTTGCGCCGGTTGACGATGTTCTCCAGCACCACGATGGCATCGTCCACCACCATGCCGGTGGCCAGCAGCAAGGCCAGCAGGGTCAGGATGTTGATGGAAAAGCCGGCAAGCCAGATGCCTGCCACGGTGCCGATCAGGGCAACCGGCAGAGTGATGGCCGGTATCAGTGTGGCGCGCCAGTTGAGCAGAAAGATGTAGATGATCGAGATGACGATGGCGATGGCCAGAGAAATCGATAACAGCACTTCCTTGATGGAACCGCGAATGAAGACGGCATCGTCACTGGTGACGCGTACATCCATGCCCTCGGGCAGTATCTCGTTGAGACGATCGGTGACGGCGCGCACGTTGTCGGATATTTCCAGGGTGTTGGAGCCGGCCTGGCGAATGATGCCCATGCCGATGCCGGTTCGCCCATTGGCGCGCAGAGAGCTGGAGCCGATATCGGCACCGAGTGTGACGGTTGCGATATCGCTTATGCGGGTCCGCTCATCGATCAGCAGGGACTCGAACTCCTCGGCTGAGGTCACGGTCGCCGTGGCTCGCACGGACAGATCCTGAGTATCACTGGAGAGTGAACCTGCCGGGGTATCGAAGGCTGCATCGGACAGGGTTTCAGCAAGATCGGCGATGCTCAGACCCCGACTGGCGAGTCGCGTCTGATCGACGTCCACTCGGAACACCTGCTCACGATCACCGTAGACCTGCACATCGGCAACACCGTTGATGGCGGTGTAATTGTCGACGATCTGGTTCTCGACAATGATGGTCATCTCCTCGGCAGTCAGACGGTCCGAGGTCACCGCCAGACGCATGACCGCTTCAGCGTCGCTATCCGCCTTGACGATGCGTGGGTCGTCGACATCGTCTGGCAGATCACGCGATACCCGGGCGATGGCATCGCGCATGTCAGAGGCTGCAACGTCCAGGTCCGTGGATTCCTTGAAATCGACGGTAACCCGGCTGCTGCCGAAGGAGGACGAGGATGAAATGGATTTGACCCCGGGTACCCGACCTGCGGCAGATTCGATCACGGCGGTAATCTCGCGATCGATGGTTTCGGGGGAGGCACCGGAGTAGGTGGTGCTGACGCTGATGACAGGACTGTCGACTGCCGGCAGCTCACGAATCTCGACGCCGACGATGGCGGCAAGCCCTGCCACGATAATCAGCAGGCTGAGAACGGTCGAG
Organism: uncultured Granulosicoccus sp.; assembly: GCA_947499955.1. Classification (GTDB taxonomy): domain Bacteria; phylum Pseudomonadota; class Gammaproteobacteria; order Granulosicoccales; family Granulosicoccaceae; genus Granulosicoccus. The sequence goes on along the minus strand of CANMQI010000001.1, from coordinate 635,306 downwards.
AGTACCGGTCGCCGGACGAAGAGTGAGGTGAAGTCGTTCTGGCTGGATGACAACGAACTGTCGTCCAGTGGCATGGGTGTGTCTTGTCTGTTCTCGCTCACGGTCTTGCAGCCCCGGTTGCGGCCTTGTCAGCCGATGCCGTGTTTTCCCCGGCCGGCGCTCTGTTGTCGGGGCCCTGTCTGTCGGGGTTGCCACGCGCGGCACCCTGAATTCTTACCTGAGCGCCGGGTCGCAGAGTCAGCAGCCCTTCGGTGACCACATCGTCGCCCGCCACCAGCTCGCTGGACACCAGGACCGACTCGGGGTTGCGTTGAATGATCTGTACGGGAATGCGTTCTGCCTTGTCATCGCGGATTCGCCAGACAAAGGAGCCGGTGGAATCCCATTGGATGGCCAGAGGGTCAACGGCGGGGTAGGTCTCGCCATTGAAGGCCAGCGTCAGATTGAACGACATGCCCGGTCGCAGTCTGTCGTCCGAGTTGTCCAGTTGCGCCTCGACAGGCAGCGTTCGGCTGTCACTCTCGACGCGACTGCTGATGCCGGTGATGAGACCGTGATGAACGCGCGAAGGGTTGGATTGTGCGGTGGCCTCGATGGGCTGCCCCACGGCGATCTGGTTGGCAAAGCGCTCAGGTACCCAGAATTCGAGCACGATGGTTTCGCGATTGTCGATGGTGACGATCTCGGACTGGGTCGTGACATAGTTACCGGAGTCCACGGCAACCAGGCCGACAATGCCGTCAATGGGGGCTGCGATCTTTCTGCGAGCCAGTGCCAGTTCTGCCTCGCGCAGCGCCAGGTTGGCATCGGCCAGATCGGCTCGCGTCCGGATCAGTTCGGCTTCGGTCGTGGTGCGAGTGCGATAGAGTTTGGCCAGGCGAGCCTCTTCCACAGCTGCATTTTCGGCGGTGCGGGCAGCTCGGTCGCGGGCCAGACTCTGTTCGTCGTCATCGAGCAGGGCCAGGATATCGCCCTTGCTGACGCGCTGGCCGGATTTCACCAGTACATCGGTAAGCAGGCCGCTGGACAGAGGGACCACGCTGACCGAGGCGAGGGCGGTGCCGTTGCCGACCGCCTTCAGGCGATCGTTGATGATGGCGTCCACCACCGGCCGCACCACCACCAGTGAGGCCCCCTGGCCCCTGCCACCGGGGCCGGATCCCGGACCTCCGTTCCCACGGCCATTGTTGCCGGCGCCGCCTGTTGCTGTTTGCGCCTCGTCAGAGCCCGTCATGTCCTGTGTCTGAAACCACCAGAATGAGGCTGCTGCGATGACGACAATCGCGGCCAGGCCGCCGAATTTCCAGGATTTCATGCTTGTGAAATTCTCATGCGTTGTTTGATAATCATGACAAAAGCCAGGCTTGCTGGATGTAACAAGTTGTATTCGGAACAGACGGGGCGGTGCTCTGTGGCTCCGACCTTCGCCTGTCACGATAGTTTCACGCTGGAATGGCAGGCTGCGCGCACATTCAAGGACCATCGTCGTCATGAAAACCAGAATACCACTGGCCTCGGGCATGAGTGCCCTTGCCACCGCATTGACCTTATCCACTCAGGCGTATGCACAGGCCGTACCCGAAGCGCAGGCAAACAGCCCCTGGTTTACCGACGCTCAGGCCGTGCAATCACAACGCCTGCAACGGCAGACAGGCGACACGGCGAAGAACGTCATTCTGTTCGTCGGTGATGGCATGGGCGTATCGACGCTGACCGCCGCCAGAATTCTGGCTGGACAACGTGATGGCAAGCCGGGTGAAGAGGGGTATCTGAGTTTTGAGCGCTTCCCCTATACCTCGCTGGTCAAGACATACAATGTGGATGCACAGACGCCGGATTCGGCCGGCACGATGACGGCCATGATCTCCGGTATCAAGACCGATGTCGGCGTCATCGGGGTGGATGAAGATATCGTACGCGGCGACTGTTCAAGCGTCGCTGGCAACGAGGTGGTCACGGCACTCGAACTGGCCGAACTCAAGGGACTTTCCACCGGAATCATCAGTACGGCTCGCATTACACACGCAACCCCGGCAGCGACCTATGCCAAATCGGCCGATCGCAACTGGGAGGATGTGTCGGATATGCCCGAAGCGGCCATCGATGCGGGTTGCGAGGATATTGCCTCGCAATTGATCAATTTCGAAGCCAATCTGGAGGCGCGGTTCCCCGGTGCCGATGTCGATGGCATGGAAGTCGTCTTCGGCGGCGGGCGTCGGCATTTCCTGCCGAACGATGCCGCGGCCAACAGTGTTGATGCCGCCAGTGAGGTCGAAGGTGATCGCAGTGATGAGCGCAATCTGGTCGTTGAATGGCAAGCACAGTATCCGGAAGGCCGCTACGTCATTGATCAGGCAGAGTTCGATGCACTGGACAATTCTGCAAGCCCGGTACTGGGTCTGTTCAACGAATCGCATATGCAGTACGAGGCGGATCGCGGCAATGATATCGCCGGTGAACCTTCACTGAGCCAGATGACGGGCAAGGCCATCGAGCTGTTGCAACAGAATGACAAGGGATTTTTCCTGACCGTGGAATCGGGCCGGATCGACCATGCCCACCATGCGGGCAATGCCTACAATGCCTTGAACGACACGATCGAACTGTCCAACGCTGTCCAGGCCGCCTATGCGGCGACGGACCCGAGCGAGACCTTGATCATGGTGACTGCTGACCATGGTCATGTGTTCACCATCGCCGGTTATCCCAAGCGTGGTAATCCGATTCTGGGCAAGGTGGTCGCCGTGGGTGATACCGAACCCAGTCTTGCCGGAGATGGTTTTCCCTATACAACCCTGGGTTACAGCAATGGTCCGGGTTTTCGCAACCTGGGTGCCGAGACGGATGCCGATGCGGGCTACGATCTGGATGTTGCCGCCGGCCGTCAGGATCTGTCTGTCGTGGACACTCAGACACCGGGCTTCCATCAGGAAACGCTGATTCCCCTGGGGTCAGAGACACATGCCGGTGAAGATGTCGCCTTGCATGCAAGTGGTCCGGGAGCCTATCGCGTCAATGGCGTGATCGAGCAGAACCTCATCTTTCATGTCATTGACCAAGCCCTGGAATTGACGACTCAGAGTTTTCCAGCCAGCGTCAGCAACTGAACCGATACACAGGATATAGACGATAATGAACATTCGATTGATGACCCTGTCACTGTTGGCAGCGATGACTCTGGCAGCCTGTAGTGATGACGATGATGCCTCACCGCAGGATGACGACACCACAGGTGCCGAAGCTGCACTGCTGAGCAATACCACCAGCAACGACTGGTTCGTACAGGCCGCCGCCAGTGTCGCTGACGCACAGGACTACGCCGAGACACGTGGGGCTGCGAAGAACGTCATTCTGTTTGTCGGTGATGGCATGGGTATTTCCACAGTCACCGCCGCTCGCATTCTGGAAGGACAGCAGCGTGGCGAGCAGGGCGAGGAAAATACGCTCAGTTTCGGTGATATGCCCCATGTGGGTCTTGCCAAGACCTATAACGTCGATGCTCAGACGCCGGATTCTGCCGGCACCATGACGGCTCTGATGAGTGGTGTGAAAACGGATGTCGGTGTCATCGGCGTGGGCGAGAACATCGTTCGCGGTGATTGCTCGACCGTCGCCGGCAACGAGCTGGTCACGGCACTGGAGCTGGCTGAAATGGCTGGCATGTCCACCGGCGTGGTATCCACGGCGCGGATTACCCATGCGACCCCGGCTTCAACCTACGCCAAATCGGCAGATCGCAATTGGGAGGATGTATCCGACATGCCGGAGGAGGCGCTCGCTGCCGGATGCGAAGACATCGCCTCACAGCTGGTCAATTTCGAAGCCCGCCTGGAAGCTCGCTATAACGGTCTGGATGTCGATGGCCTGGAAGTCATGTTTGGCGGTGGTCGACGTCATTTCCTGCCCCGGGATGTCAGCTTCAACAGCAGCGATGCCAGTAGCGAGACCGAAGGTGACCGCACTGACGAGCGGGATCTGACGGCAGAATGGACACGCCTGTATACCGATGGCAGTTACGTCATGGACCAGGCAGGTTTCGATGCCATCGATCCGGAAGTGACATCGCATGTACTGGGTCTGTTCAACGAGTCGCACATGCAGTACGAGGCAGATCGCGGCAATGATATTGCCGGTGAACCGAGCCTGACGGAGATGACCGAGAAGGCCATCGCGGTGCTGGACAACAACGACAAGGGGTTCTTTCTCAGTGTCGAATCAGGCCGTATCGACCATGCTCATCACGCAGGCAATGCCTCCGGTGCGCTGACGGACACGATCGAGTTTGCCGCCGCGGTTCAGGCCGCCATGGACGCCACAGACCCGACCGAGACACTGATCATCGTGACTGCCGATCACAGCCATGTGTTCACCATTGCCGGTTACCCGAAGCGTGGTAATCCGATTCTGGGCAAGGTGATCGCGGTGGGTTCCGATGAGCCTTCGCTGGCAGCGGATGATCTTCCCTACACCACGCTGGGTTATGCCAATGGACTGGGTTTCCGCAATCTGGAAGGTGAAACCAATGCCGACGCCGGCTACGATCTGCCTGCCGCCAACGGCCGTCAGGATCTGACGCTGGTGGACACCACGACTCCCGGGTTCCATCAGGAAGCCCTGATACCGCTGGGTTCCGAGACCCATGCCGGTGAAGATGTCGGCATCTACTCGCAAGGTCCCGCCGCCTCTCTGCTGACCGGTACGCTGGAGCAGAACCAGATCTTTCATGCGATGGACTATGCCGCGGATCTGATCGGCAAGGCCAATAGCGCCCTGGGTGCACTCAATTGACAGCCTGGATTCCTGAACGGACGCCCGCATGCATTGCGGGCGCTCTGACTCTGGCCATGGTGTTTGCATCGTCGAGCACCGTACTGGCAGAAGAAGCGCCGGCATCGTGCGACGAGCTCCGCCAGGCACTGGGGGCCAGCTATACGGTCTCCTCGAACGGCAGGCAGGATGTGACTCTGGAGTTCTGGCGAGCAGGCAGTCGTGTGCTGTACCACTATCCCGAGCGGAATCTGGCCGATCAGTGGACTCTGACGAGCAATGGTTATCTGAAGCCGGTTCGCTACTTTACCGCTGACCAGCGAGCCATCGAATACGATGCCTTCGATATCAATGGTGGCAAGGGGTCCAGAGACTGGGAGTCACGCTCGCGCTGGATCACGCAGAGTCAGATCGACGCCATGTCGTTGACGGGCACGCAAGGGGAAGGTTGCATGAAAACCGAAACCTATGAATTCACCCCCGTTGGCAAGAGCGGCAAGCCTGACCCGTTCTCATCAGTGAGCCTGAGCTGGTTACCGGAATTGCAACTGGTCGAAAGCTACCAGGTCCGCAAGGCCGACTCACTGGGTCAGCGTCGGATTACCCGGTGGCAACTGGAAGTCCTGCGCAGCGACAAGGCGCTGGTGGACGCTACGCTGCACGCATTCGATGATTATGCAGCCACCGATTATGCCGATGTGGGTGACAATGAATCCGACCCCTTTCTGATGAAGATGATCAAGCTGGGGTTCGTTCAGCATGGTGCATCCGGTTTCTACAATTCGGACGGTTCGCCCTTGTCCGGCGGTCACGTACACTGACTGGCAAGCTCATCCGTCGTGGCTCGACGGGTGAGCCATGGTGAATTGGCTCAAGCGTACCAGAGGCCGTGCACAACCTTGACGTCGCTGTTATTCTCAGTCACCAGCCGGGCAAAGGCCTCGATTGCCTGTGAACCCTGCAATTTTTGGTAGCACGTGAGGCCATTTGTGTTCCGGCATGATCGGGAGATGATGTCATTCGCAGCAATTACCGTCGATTCGCGTGTCTGACTGCCATCAGTCTGGGCTTGTCCGGCATCATGACGCCGCTTGGCGCCGAGCCCTTGCAGGTCAGTGTGGGAGAGCTGGGTAGTGCCATCGAGCGGCTGGACAGTGAACCTGATGCCATTCAGAAACTGGTACTGCAGAAGATTCGTGACGAGCTGGCCGCAGCCGATCTGACCCTGCGCGAAGGTGAGCTGTTGTTCAGCGATTCGGCCAGTAATCTGGTGGCCAGTAACAGTTGCAACCGCACCGAGGTGCGAAGCCTGAACACCAACGTCACCCTGGCATCGGATACGCGTCTGTACCTGTCACTGGAGTCCATTGACCAGCCCATCAGTCTGGAGCTGGAATGGGATGTGCAGATCGCGGCACACGGCCGGGCGAAGCAGGTCATCGGTTTTCGCCTGGGAGGTTGTCAGGAGCTGGCAAGTGACAGTTTCAGCTTCAATGCCAGCGGCACTGCGTCCTTGTCCATGGCATTGGTTCTACAGCTCAACCCGGTGCTGGAGAGCGACCGACAACGCCTGGTCCTGCGTCCTGACATCAGTTTGAGCGGCAATCTGATCCGGCACGACATCCGGGCTGATGTGGATGATTCGCTGCTGCGTGATGTGCTGGAGAGTGTTCTGGAAGACGAGATCGATGACGCTCTGGATCAGAACGAGGTCACGCGCATGGTGGCGCAGCTGCAACAGGACTTGCTGGCAGCGCTGGATGCCGAACTGGACAACGGGGCGCTGGTGGTAGATCTGCCGGATCCGTCCGATGAGCAAGTCAATCGCCTGTATACCCAGCTGTCACCCGACGGCGATTTTTCCCTGTCATTGGGCTATCTGCGAACCCATCGGCTGGAATTGCTGGCGGCACTGATTCTGGGAGACGATGCGCGGCTGGAAGAGCTCGTTGGCAACGCTGCCCAGTGTGAGGCCGCCGGTAGCCTGCAGGTGGCGTTGCCGCATCAGCCCGTTTATACCCTGGATGAGGCAGGATGCTCCGCGGTACAGATTCCGGCCATTGCCGGACCAGAGGATGCAGGGCAGATCGAACAGGTCAACGCCACGACCTGGTACACCGACGCGGCCTGTCAGCTGGCCATGGATTTTCAGGCAAGCACTACCCTGGACTTCTGCCGTGAAGCCTTCGACACCCAGCGACTGGGGAACGCAGCTTCGTTCAGCGATCAACTGGAACGCTGGACACTGTCTCCCGGCACGCGGTTCGATATCGGTGCCGTACCACTCGGTGGCAAACTGCAACCCTTCACGCAACGGATGAATTACAAGAGCGTCGCAACCGACATGGGTCAGTGTGAATTGGAGATGCGCATCCATGCTCCACTGCCGACTGTTGAGGGGCAGCCAGCACGTAACTCGGGGCTTCGACCGCTGATCGCCTTTCATGGGGGCAGTTGGCAACATCGTTCGTCCGGCGCGCTGGGTATCGAATCGTTTGCCGCACAGCTGGTCGATCAGGGCTTTGTGGTCTTCGCACCGTTCTATCGCCTCATCAGTGATACAGAAGGGACGATGGCCTGCAATAACGCGACGCTCGAGCAGGTGCTGCAGGATGCCAGTGATGCGCTGACCTGGGTACTGCATAACGCATCGCACTACGGGGTCAGTGGCAAACCGGTGCTCTTCGGTCAATCAGCCGGGGGTCATCTGGCCGGGGTGCTGGCCGTGGAGCGGGCAGCGGAAATTGCCAGTGCCGTGTTGTTCTATGCGCCGGTGGATTTCGCCGACTTCGCGCGCCAATTGCTGGCGGGGCAGATCGATACCGAGACCGGCCAACGCATTCTGGAAGCCGTACTGGGGCAGACACTGGATACTCTGGATGTGGGGTCGGCGCTGATTCAGCGCAATTCGCTACCCGCGCGTGTTCTGGTCGACTCGGCCAGCCGTCCGCCCAAACCATTGCCACCATTCTTTCTTCTACATGGCGAGCAGGACACGGTGTTGCCGTATCGGCAATCGGTACGCCTGTGCAATGCGCTGGCAGGTATCTCTCCGGATACGCCGGTGGTTGCACCGTCGGCCACCCTGGAATTGCGCCGGATTCTCCAGTGTGGAACCGACGGTAGTCAGTTACATCTGATTGCAGAAGGTGAACATGCGCTGGATCTGTGTATTGCCGATGAGCTTTGCCTGGCAGGCAGCCCTGCCAGCGCGGCACTGACCCGGGACTCGGTCGAGCAGATGCTCAGCTGGATCGATACAGTGGCGGAGACGTCCGACGCGGCTGACAGGCCAGCGGACGATGGGCTCACCGCTGCGGGTGACGAGAACGTTGCCACACCATCCGGCGGTGGCGGCAGTGTGTCTGTCTACCTGCTGGGTTTCCTGTCTGTACTGGCTGCCAGGCGTCGCCATGCCAGGCGACGAGACTGAGCCTGCTGATCAGAGCTTCCAGGGGCGCCGGAAACTACTTGACGGTCAGACCCCCCGGGGTCTTGCACAGACATTCTGCGCCGGCCTCGGTGATGAGTATGGATTCCGTCATCTCGATGCCACCATCGTCCAGCCACATGGCCGGCATGAAATGAAAGGTCATGCCCGATTGCAGCACGGTACGATCGCCACGGCGGAATGACATGGTGCGCTCGCCCCAATCCGGCGGGTAGGACAGACCGATGGAGTAGCCGCAGCGGCTGTCCTTTTCAAAACCGAGTCTGTTGAGTGTGTCATTGAAGGCATTGGCAATGTCCTCGCAATGGTTGCCCGGTCGGGCCACCGCCAGGCCGGCGCTGACCGCTTCCTGCACGGCATTCTCGGCGGCCCGGTATTTGGCCGGTGGTTCACCGAAGAACAGGGTGCGTGATTGCGGACAGTGGTAGCGTCGGTAAACACCGGCAATTTCGAAAAAGGTGCATTCGTCCGCCTTCAGCGGGCTGTCATCCCAGGTCATGTGCGGAGCCGTGGCATCCATGCCGGAGGGTGTCAGCGGTACGATGGCCGGGTAATCTCCCCAGCAATCGCCGACGCCTTCGATGGCAGCGGCATAGATGGAAGCCACCAGCTCGTTCTTGCGCAGGCCCGGTTCAGCCCGTTCGACAATGGTCTGATGCATATGCTCGACGATACGCGCAGCCTTGCGCATGCAGTCGATTTCAGCGTCGCTCTTGACGGCTCGCTGCCAGTTGACAAGCCCCGTGGCATCGACGAAGTGATGATCCTTCAGCTTGCCGGTCAGGCAGATATGGGCCGCCGCCGAGTAGTAATAGTTGTCCAGCTCGACGCCGATGGTTGACGCTTGCCAGTCACGTTCCAGAATCAGGGCGGCAAGGGTTTCCATGGGGTGCTTGTCGGGATTCTGCACATAGGAATCGTCGTAGCCGACGACATTGTCATCACTCATGATGACGGTGCGCCAGGCACCCAGAGCATCCATGGCGCGACCCCACCAGACAGGCTCGCCGGTCTGTCCGATCAGCACGGCCTGATGCACATAGAATGACCAGCCATCGTAGCCGGTAAGCCACGACATGTTGGACGGGTCGGTGACGACCAGCAAATCGATATCACGCGCCTGCATCGCGCTACGCGTGGACTTCAGCCGGGCGGCATATTCAGCGGCAGTGAAGCTAGCCATGATGGAATCTCCTGTTCAGCCGCTGATGTTGTTCAGAGAATCAACTGGGGCTGAGCCCGCGCAGTCTTTCAGAACGGCGGCGCAGCATTTCAAGCACACTAAGCAAGACGATGGAGATGGCCACCATGATGGTTGCCACGGCCAGAATGGTGGGTGAAATCTGCTCTCTGAGGCCTGTGAACATCTGCCAGGGCAGGGTTTTCTGGCCTGCCGACCCCAGAAACAGAACCACCACGACCTCATCGAAAGAGGTGATGAAGGCAAACAGTGCGCCTGAGACCACACCCGGGATGATCAAGGGCATCTGTACCTTGAAGAAGGTCGTGACCGGATCTGCTCCCATGCTGGCGGCGGCTCTGGTCAGCGAACGATCGAATCCGACCATGGTGGCGGTGACAGTGATGATGACAAAGGGGGTGCCCAGCGCAGCGTGTGCCAGAACGACACCCCAGTAGGTGCCTTGCAATCCGATGCGAGAATAGAAGAAGTACATGCCGGCGGCCGAAATGATCAGGGGCACGATCATCGGCGAGATGAGAATGGCCATGATGGCGCGGCGGAAGGGCACATGGCTCTGCGACAGACCGATTGCCGCCAGCGTGCCCAGCGAGGTGGACAGGATCGTGGCGGCCGGTGCTATCAGAAAGGAGTTTTTCAGAGCCTGTTGCCAGTCACTGTTGGTGAAGAAATCCTGATAGTGCTTCAATGAATAACCTTCGGGACTCAGCGAGAGCATCGCCGGGGTAAAGGTGAAGAAGTTCTCGGCGTTGAACGACAGCGGAATGATGGTCAGTATCGGCGCGATCAGGAAGAACAGGATGAAGCCGCAGATGACATAACGGAACGTGTAGTGCCAGATCCGTTGTCCGGTCGAGGCGTAGGCAGGAAGTGCGCTCATGGATTACCCCAGCTTCACGTTGTCGATGCCTACGATACGATCGTAGGTCCAGTACAAGGCCAGTACCAGAATCAGGAGGATCGAGCCCAGTGCGGCTGCCAGACCCCAGTTCAGCGAAGAACTGATGTGGTAGGCGATTCGGTTCGAGATGAAGACACCGGTGGTTCCACCCACCAGCTCGGGTGTGATGTAGTAACCGATGGACAGGATGAAGACGAGGATGGAGCCGGCACCGATACCAGGGACCGTATTGGGGAAATAGATGCGCCAGAAGGCGAGTGAATCACTGGCCCCCATGGATTTTGCTGCGCGCATATAGGTCGGTGAAATGGTTTTCATGACCGAGAACAGCGGCAGGATCATGAATGGCAGCAGGATATGCGTCATGGCAATGATGGTGCCGGTCATGTTGTTGATCATGACCAGCCTGCCTGCCTCGTTGATCACGCCGGCCCAGACCAGCAGATCGTTGATGACCCCCTGTTGCTGCAGCAGCACTTTCCAGGCGCTGGTTCTGACCAGCAATGATGTCCAGAAGGGTAGCAGGACCAGTATCAGAACCATGTTGGAGGCGCGCACCGAGAGGTTGGCCAGCAGGTAGGCGACCGGGTAGCCCAGCAGGATACAGCTGCCTGTGATGACCAGACTCATGAAGATGGTTCGCACGAAGAGCTTCAGGTAGAGGCGCTCATTGTCCGGCTTGCTCTCGATACCCTCTGCCGTGCGCTCGGCATCGATGGCGGCGAGAAAGTAGCTGTCGACGATCCGCGGTGAGAGTCGCTGAATAGCCTGCCAGTTGTCGAGTTCTGCCCAGCCTTTTTCGATGTCGGCAAACTGTGCCTTGAAATCATCACTCGGTATGGAGTCGACCTGTCCCACGAGGTTCTTGAACAGAGCCGCAGCATCGGTGTTCTTGCTGGTGGCGAATGCATCGATTGAGGACGCCGGCATGGCTGCAAGGTCGTGGTACAGCGCGGCATAGGTAAACCCGTGAGGAATGGTGGTCGCCGGGTCCAGTTCTTCCTTTTCCTCTGACAGATACCAGGCCTTCCAGTTGTCCCAGGACTGGGCGGTGGCTGGGAATTTACCCGGCCAGGCCTTCATGTTGCGCAGGGTGGTCCAGGCTTCAGGGGTTCCCCAGGCGGGGTCGATGGCGATGAAGCCTGCCATGGCGGCTTCGTGATCCAGGCCCTTGATCTTGCGCCCGCTCTTGCGGAATACGCTGGATATGCCGGGCTGGTCGTAATTGAGGCGGCTACCGAGCCGGGTGTGGATCTTGATTTCCTGTGCCAGCATCATGTCGTCGGCAAGGGCGGCAAACACTGCCTCATCCGGGAGCTCTGCGCTGTCGGCATCCCAGCTCGCCAGGGCTCGAACAGTGCCGGGAATGGTCTGTTCCACGATCTTGTTCTCCACCGATCGGAACAGCATGTCGCCGATGGGCATGACAAAGCTGACCAGGATGAAGACCAACAATGGGGAGATCAGTAGCAGGGCCCGAAATTTTTCGCGGCGCAGGGCGCGGGCGAGACTGCGTTTGAGGGGCTGACCATCGTTTGTCAGTGGACCCGATGCTCCGCTGGAACCGGACGTCGACGATACCGTGGTTGATGCGCTCAAGGCCGGGGGTTCCTCATTCCGATTTCAGTAAAGTGACTGCTCTTGAAGGCATTGTCCGGCCGTGACAGGGAAGCGTCACGGCCGGAGCTGGTCAGAGGGTGTGATATCAACACTCACACCTGCTGAATCCTTCCACCAGTTGGCCGGATCTTACTGGGACAACCAGGACTGGAACTTGGCATCGAGATCGTCGCGATTGTCAGCCCACCATTCGTAGTTGTACAGAAAGGTGTTGGTCGCATTGGCCGGATCGGTTGGCATATGCGGCGCCATGTCGATACCCAGTTCGGCGTGCTTGCCTACCAGCGGAGCTGATGACTTGCGTGCCGGACCATAGGAGATGTACTTGGACTGGTCAGCCAGACGCTGTGTATCAGTGGCGAACATGATGTAGTGCAGGGCGCGGTTCTTGCGCTCTTCACTCAGGCCAGCCGGGATGATCCAGCCATCCAGATCGAATACCTGCGCATCCCACAACATGGCAACTGGCTGGTTCTGCTCTTCGATGACGGAGAACAGCCGACCGTTGTACGTGGAACCGATAACCGCTTCGCCATCGGCCAGCAACTGGGGTGTTTCAGCACCGGCAGACCACCAGATGACCTGATCCTTGATGGTGGCGAGCTTGTCCAGTGCCTGAGTGACACCTTCGTCCGTTGACAGCACGTCATAGACGTCGTCCTTGGCAACGCCGTCGCAGATCAGCGCCCATTCCACGTTGTTGATGGGCCGCTTTTCCAGGGCACGCTTGCCGGGGAAGGTGGCTGTGTCGAATACGGCGCAGATATCTTCAGGCGTCTTGCCACCCCAGGCTTCGACATCGGTGCGGTAGCCGAACGTGGTCGAGTAGACGATCTGAGGAATGAAACACTCGGAGACCAGCAGGTCGCCGAAATCTTCGGACGCTGGCGTGCCGTCCGGTGCTGCAGCCAGTTGCTCGTCTGCATCGATTTCCATCGCCAGACCTTCGTCGCACAGGCGAATGGCGTCGGAGGCGACCACGTCAACGATATCCCAGGTGACGTTGTCGGCTTCGTTCATGGCGCGCAGCTTGGGCACGGCTTCATTGGAAGATTCATCATTGATGATCTTGACACCGGTCAGTGCATCGTAAGGCTTGCTGTAAGCCTCGATCTGGGAGTTCGAATAAGCGCCACCCCAGGAAACGATGGTGAGTTCATCGACACAGTTTTCACAGGCGGGCAGCTCATCAGCGGCCGATGCAGCCATGGCGACCGCACTCAGTGCGAAAGCACCGGTGAGTCCGTAAATTATTTTCATGCAGGAATTCCTCTTTGAAATCATACGAAAGCCTAACATAGTCAGGCACGACTCTCATGAACGAAACGCACCAATAAGGGGCGTGGTGGCACCCAAAACACTTGTTTTGAGTGCTGGTTTGGTGCAATCGTCTACGAGGTTGGCAGATTCACAGCTGTTGTTCTGAACGTCCTGTCCTCGGGCACGGATGAAGAGCCTGCAGGCCCGGCCCGGTATCCGGTCGGCAAACTAGCCAACCGCGTCCAGCGCCTTGGCATCGACCGCACTCCAGCCCAGTTTGTAGACCTGGCCCTCTACCGGAATGGTCTTGCGTCCCCCATTGGGAAGCTTGACGATGAATTCGTCGTTGCCGGCCACACTCATGACGATGCGCAGATGGTCGCCCAGATAAAGCACTTCCTTGACCACACCGTCGACGATATTGTCGCGTGACTCCGACGGCTGCAATTCGATTCGCTCCGGTCTCAGGGAAATCGTGGAACGTGCGCCAGGTTCCCCGATGTTTACCGCTTCGGCCTGAACCTGCGTGCCGTCATCGAGTACCAGCGTGCACAGATCGCCATTGCGAGCGGTGACCTTGCCCGAGAGCTTGTTGTTCTCGCCGATGAACTGGGCGACGAAGGAATTCTGTGGGCTCTCGTAGAGGGCGTCGGGCGATGAGAGCTGCTGGATGACGCCATCCTGAAAGACCGCGACCCGGTCCGACATGGTCAGGGCTTCAGTCTGATCGTGCGTGACGTAGACCACGCTGACGCCGAGGCTCTCGTGGATGTGCTTGATTTCATACTGCATCTGCTCTCGCAGCTGCTTGTCCAGAGCACCCAGTGGTTCATCCATCAGGACCAGGTCAGGATCGAAGACCAGGGCACGTGCGACCGCGACTCGCTGCTGCTGTCCACCGGAGAGCTGGGCAGGGCGGCGATTGCCGAAGGCACCGAGTTCGACCATATCCAGTGCACGTTTGACCTTGGCATCGCGCTCACTCTTGCCCAGTTTGCGAATTTCGAGTGGAAAGGCCAGATTCTCCGCCACGCTCATGTGCGGAAACAGTGCGTAGTTCTGGAAAACCATGCCGATGCCGCGCTTGCGCGGCGGGACATTGTTGATGGGCTTGTCGTTGAGAAATATTTCACCATGGGTGGCTGGTTCGAAGCCTGCCAGCATCATCAGGCAGGTCGTCTTGCCCGAACCCGAGGGGCCCAGCATGGTGACGAATTCACCTGGCGCGATGTCCAGGTTCAGGTCCTTGACGACGAGTGTGACCCCATCGTAGCTTTTTTGCACGTGGTCGAAGCGCACCGCCGCGCCGCGCACCTCTGTGGAGCTCTGGGCTGTTGCATTCATGGTGTCTGTCAGTCTGCTATTGCTGGAATATCAGGAAACAACGGGAGATACCATACCGGCTTGGTTCTGAAATTACATGCTCCCGTTGGTTTCACGGATGTGTGGATTACCTGATCAGATGATGCAGTGCACACCATCACGGGTCAAGTGTTCCATTCAGCGCAGGCCTGGTTACGTGTCCTTGCGCACACTGCTCCTGACAACAAACAAGGGTGTGCTCACGCCATCGAACAAGGGCCGGAGTATTCTTATTAGTGCTCCAGGGAGGTGGCGCTGTCTTCCTTGTCCTGATTCTCGTCGCTGTTCACCAGGTAGTCCAGCAATTCGAGCAGGTTGTTGTTGCTGACCGGTTTCTGCAGCAACAGGACATCGGGGTATTGCCGGGCTACCTGACCTTCGGCCAGGGATTCGCCGGTGACGATGGCCATCGGCAAGTCCGGCTGTTTCTCGATAACCCAGTCGACGACTGTCAGGCCGGAGTCGTTGTTCTGCAGTCGCAGGTCGATCAGCATGACGTGGGGAGTCTGCAGTTTCAGGAACTCGATGGTCGAGCCGGAACTGTCCGTGATCGTCACCTTGCAGCCAACGGATTGCAGGAACATCTCGACACTCTTCTGCACGGCTTCCTCATCTTCGACCAGATGCACCCAGATTCCCGGTGGCAAGGTGACTACCGGGCTCTGATGAGGCTCCGCTGCGACGGCTGCGGCAATCTGACTCTGCGTGCAACGCTTCAGGCTGATCGAGACATCGGTGCCCTTGCCGACACGAGAGGTCAGCTTGATCGTGTGGCCGAGGTTGCGGATGAGGCGCTCGACGATGGACAGTCCCAGCCCCATGCCACGACCCTTGTCGCGCCCCGGGTTGGATACCTGATAGAACTCTTCGAACACCTTGTTGCAATCAGCGTCTTCGATGCCGATGCCGGTGTCGCAGATCGACAGTGTCACGGTGGAGGCGCTGGCGGTTGCCTGGATCCTGACATAGCCCGAGAACGTGTACTTGATGGCATTGCCACACAGATTGCGGATGATCTGCGACAGCATGGCCGCATCGGTTCTGACGTAGAGGTCGGCGGGCAGGTCACAGACAAGCTCGATGCGCTTGTCCGAGGCCAGCTGCTGCATTTCCAGTTTCAGTTTGTCAGCCAGTGTGGACAGGTTGACAGAGCGGATAACCGGTTTGATCGATCCGGAGTCCAGTTCGGAGATATCCAGCAGTGCATTGAGCTGTGACGATAATGAGGTCACCGCTATGTTCATGTTCTCCACGATGTCGCTGGCACGCGGACTCAGTGTTTCACGGGCAATGGCGGCGCCGAGCATGTTCAGCACATGCACGGGCTGACGCAGATCGTGACTGGCAGCAGCAATGAAGCGTGTCTTGGACTGGCTGCTGGCTTCCGCCTCGCTCTTTGCCTGTTCGGCAATCTGCAGAGCGTCAGACAAGTGCCGCGATTGCTCTTCGAGCTTGATGGACGACTCGATGGACAGTGCAAATACATCGAACATGAACTTGCCGTTCAGCAGCATCGTCAGCCCCACGATGAGGACCGAGACGCCCACGGCAATAGCCAGAGCAGGGTGCATGAGCTGGTCGATATTGGCTATCCACAGGACCCCGAGTGTGCCCAGAAGCGGGCCGATGTAACTCAGCAGAAGCGGGCGGTAGCCGAAATTGGTGCTGTGGGAGATGGTGCACAGACCCAGCAGGATGGCCGTGAGCATGGCTCTTTCGAAGTTGCCAACGCGGGGGTAGAAATACAATACGGACCCTATGGTACAGCCGAGTATGAACGTCAGTATGGTGGCGATGACCCGTTTTCGAGCTTCACTCAGGCGAGAGTGCCGGGTGACGACACGCAGGAGTATCACCCGTATGAGTATGACGCTGCAGCTGGACAGTACCCAGAGTTGCAGAAGTTGATTGTCAACCTTGTTGTTCAGTACCAATGCCGTGAACAGAATGGCGAGCATCAGCGGGATTGCAGCTCGGGCACTGTTACGGCTGCATATCCGCAATAACTGTTCGCTGACTCGATCGGATATCCGGAAATGGAACATCATTGCAATACCGTGCGTATGCTGGCCAGCACTAGTATTGCATACGCTCAGGTTGCTGTGGGTTCAAGCCAGCTGCCCGCCGGTGGTTCGATCGGGACACAAGGTGATACTCAGCGAATCTTCCGATCAAACCACTAGTCGAATGGGCAGGTGGTGGCTGACGGGCCGGCCTCGTCGGAATTCAGCCCTGCAAGCTGTTCCTGGAGGCCGGACCGGTAGTGTTACTTCATGGCTGTCACGTACCGGGTCATGCTGTTTTCTGCCGTTTCCCTAGCGCCAGTGGTGGCGGGTGCCGCTGTTGAAATTGTCGGTGTCAAACCAGTCTGACGGTAAACGCTGCGAGCCTTGAGACGTCTGTCTGTCGAGACTGCCTCGTCTGCTGCGTCTGTTTTTACGCCGCTTGGCGGAAGTGTCCAGCAGCAAGGAATCGATTTCGTCATCCAGTTCGACTTCGTCCAGGTCATAGCTGGAGAAGTCATCGATGAAATATTCGTCGGGCAGCGTTTTGTAGGTTTTTCCCATGTCCATACTCCAAGAAAATGTGCGCTCGCACGGATGCAATATCGACTGGGGCGAAGCCCGGGTCAAGCACCTGACAAGCGCTGAAAACGACAGGAGTTAGCTGGATGCGACGTTTCGGGGAAGTCCGGCGTAACACGCCGCGTGTAAACGCATTCCCTCAGGGCAAGACCCGGCAGGCGAGAGAACTGTTTACATGAAGATATTCATGACCAGCAGGCTGACGACCAGGTACAACACGGTCATGATGCCGCCCACGCGCATGAAATCAGCCACGCTGTAGCCGCCTGGACCCATGATCAGGGCATTGACCTGATTGGTCGGAATCAGAAAGGCGTTGGAGGTGGAAATGGCCACTGTCAGAGCGAACATGGCAGGGTCCGCTCCAATGGTGACGGCAATGTTGACGGCCAGCGGCACCAGTAGCACGGTAGCGCCGATGTTCGACATGACCAGCGTGAAGAAGGTTGCCAGGCCGGCGATGACAACCTGCATGACCCAGATCGGCACATCGCCAATGACGGTCAACAGGTGATTGGCGATCCAGATGGCAGCGCCCGAATGATCGACGGCAATGCCCAGTGGTATCAGGCAGGCGAGCAGGAAGACCGTTTGCAGGCTGACCGCGTCGTAGGCTTCGTCGATGGTCAGTACCCCGGACAGGATCATGCCCAACGCGCCGGCAAGAAGCGAGATGGAAAGCGTGTCGGTGAGCAGAAACAGGACCAGCGACAGTACGAAGAAGATGATTGCCGGCTGCAGCTTGTTGGTACGAATGTCTTCGTATTTGACATCGGTGGCCACAACCACATCCCGGTTGCTCTTGAGCTTGTTCAGATCCTTCCAGCTGGAGTGCACCACCAGGGTGTCACCGGCTTGCAGAATGGTGTCGCGAAAGCCGCTCTTGATGACATGATCGGCACGGTAGATCTGCAGGATGTTGGCGCCAAAGTTGCGCCGAGGCTTGATCTCGCCAATGGCCTTGCCGACCAGCGTCGATGCGGGCGGTATGACCACTTCACCGATACCGCTGTACTGCTGGTTGAGTACCTTGGCAAACCGATCCGGTTCACCACGCAGCGTCCAGTGATACTCCTTGCAGAAGGCGGCGACTTCTTCGGGATCACCCAGCAGGCCCAGGCGGGTATTCACCCAGACTGTCTCTTCCCGGTCAGGCGGGATCTTCACGACATCACCGCTGTACAGTGCCAGGATGAATGGCGTGTTCTCGTAGGTTTCCTCGATCTGGTGGATGCTCAGGCCGACCATGGGGCTGTCAACCGTGACTTGCGCCTCCAGCAGGTCACCACTGATGCCATAGAGGCTCTGGAAGTAGTCATCCGTTCGTGACGTTCGGTTGGAGTCCGGATCGTTCTTGGGCAGTACGAATCGTCCTGCCAGAACGAAATAGAGCACGCCGGTAATGCTCAGGGCGATACCGATAGGCAAGACTGAAAACAGTCCGAAGCTTTCCATTTGCTGGTCGGCAGGCAACTGCTGGTTGGATGAGAGCAGCAGATCATTGAGCAGGATCAGCGGACTGGAGCCGATCATGGTGGCCGTGCCGCCCAGAATGATGCAGAAGCCCACCGGCATCAACAGGCGGCTCATGGGAATGCCGGTACGCGTGGAGACTCGACTGACGACGGGGAGAAACAGGGCGGCAACGCCGATGTTCTGCATGAAACTGGAAGCCAGAGCCGCAATACCCGACATGAGCGGGCTGATACGACTTTCCGTCTTGCCACCGATGGAGAGTATCAGCTGGGCCAATTTACCCATGAGCCCGGTCTTGTCCAGGCCCTTGCCGATGATCATCACGCCGATGATCGATATGACGGCATTACTCGAAAACCCGGAGAACAGTTCCGTCAGGTTGAGGATGGGGTCCAGGCCGGGGACACGGGAAACCAGGCCGAGCGTGACCATGATGATCAGGGCGGCGACATCGACCCGCACAACCGAGAACGCAAACAGGTAGACCGTGGCGGCAAGCAAGAACAGCACGATTGCCATTTCCGCCGTTAGGACTACCGTCTCGGTCATAGTGGATGCAAATTTCCAGGTACTGTTGTTGGCAGGAATACAAAGACCGCAAGTGCTGAAGTGGATAGCCGTGAAAACGGCAAGGCCACCGGATGATCAGGGCAAAAAGCAGGCCATCCAGAACACTGTAAGCGATGTGATAATGCCGGATACTGGTCTATAGTCTAGCCAGAATGACACGTGATTCTGCGACAGACAAGCTGTCAAGAGCGCTTGACTCCAGTGTACCAGCAGCACTGGGCGGTTTGGCTAGTGCCATGTGTCAGCATTTTGTTAATTCTCATTATTGTGCCCGTATATCCTGTTTTCTTCTCTGCCTGAACATAATTGATCAGAATTCGAACTATATTCAACCCTCAGTCTGGCCCGCAACTGTCGTTCAATGACGGTAACGAACAGTCGCCTTCCGATTTGGATACATGAAAATACAACTCTCCAGTACGCTCCCGTTTACACCGGTTCAACTCGATTCGCGTCATGCAGACCCGCGTCGGGCTGTCGGCCAGCTGTTCGGTTTTGACGGCACGCGTGAATTTCGCACGGCAGTCTATGAATTCAGCCACGGTGAAGATGACCAGATTCAGTATCAGGTCGATTCCAGAGAGCGAGTCTACCTGGACGATCTGGCGGCCAATGATGCGGATACGCCGGACATGACCTTCGACGTATTGGATAGCGGTGCCGAGAGTTCACTGGAATGGGTGACGCACGATGATTCACTCACCTACAAGCCGTACGCCTTCCTGGTCATGAATGCGATGACAAGGCTGGTGGGGGATTGGGATGGTGTTGTCTACCAGGCACCCAGCGGCGAGCGCTTGCGCGACTCGGTCTGGAATGCAACCTTGCAGGTGGTGGATGCCTGTGTCTGCAACAAGCTGGGCCTGTGGGTCAAGGTCAACATGGCCGCGGAAAAAGGCACGGCGAACGAGTCGGTGCAGCCTGCATCCCGTTCACTGGGATGGGTGCCCTTGCAGGCTGCTGCCAGCTGAAGGACAGCTGACGGTTCATGCAGCGCGCCGCACGTTTCGTGCGGCAGCGCCACTGCGGCTTACTTCGCCGCAACCACCATCATTTCGACTCTGAATTCAGCCGTTGCCAGTCTGGGTGATTCCACACAGGCGCGAGCCGGTGGGTTGGCCGGATCGATCCAGGCATCCCAGACTTCATTGACTTCGGCAAAGTCGTCCATGCTGCACAACCAGATCGTGGTTGTCAGTACCTTGGACTTGTCGGTACCTGCCTTGGCCAGCAGAGCATCGATCTGAGCCAGAATGCCGGCTGACTGCTCGGCGACCGTGTCGCCCTTGGCCACCTGGCCTGCCAGGTAGACGGTATCGCCGTGTACCACGATCTGTGTCATGCGGTGGTTGGAGTCCATCCGGGTAATGCTCATCGTCTTGTCTCTTCTGTAGGTTGTTGATGACGTTTCCGAGCGGCCGATGATACACCCGGTCATGTCGCTGACACGACGTCTTCGTAGGCTATTGCTGCCGATTTGGGCATCATGGTGTATCCGGATCAGAATCCGGCTGGCTGCGAGGGAGAAAACGGATGAAACAGTATTACGTTCCAACATCATTTCTATTGCTGGCTGCGGCCGCCTGGGTGCCTTCGTTACGGGCTGCCGGGCAATGCAGTGAAGGCACTCCGATCTTCGACATACAGGGGGCCTCCCACGTCTCGGCACTGCAGGGGCAGAGTGTGGAAACCTGCGGTGTGGTCACTGCCGCCGCTTTCAACGGCTACTATCTGCAGGACGCGCTGGGCGATGACAATCCGGCGACCTCCGACGGCATCTTTGTTTCCAACAGTGGCGAGCAGCCACCGGTCGGCACCAGTCTGGTGCTGCGGGCCACGGTTGCGGAGATCATCGGCGGTGGTGTGTCGAGCGGCAATCTGTCAACCACGACGCTGATCGAGGTGGAGGAGCTGAGCCGTGAGGCCGAGGCCGAGCTGCCAGCGCCAGTCGTGCTGGGGCTGGCGGGACGGCACCCTTCGTCGAGCATCGTGATCAGCGACAGCGAAACGCTTGTGGATATCAATCTGCAACTGGCGGCCGATGCGGCAGCGACGCCGTTCAATCCGGAAACCGATGCCATCGATTTCATGGAGTCGCTTGAAGGCATGCTGGTCACTGTCGCGCAGCCCGTGGCCGTGTCGGGCGTACGCCAGTTTGGCCGCTTCAGTGCCGAAGTCGTTGTGCTGGCCGATCGTGGCGCTCTGGTGAAACCGGTGGAAGCCCTGAGTGAGCGCGGTGCCATCCTGCTGCAACCGCATCCGGCAAATCGTGGTGATCAGAACCCGGAACGTATCCAGATCCAGTTCGACGGTACGCTGTACGGCAGCACCGATTACCCGGCCATCAAGGTGGGCGATACGCTGGAGAGCGTCACCGGTGTCATGGGATACAGCTTCGGTAACTACGAGGTCAACGCGCTCGGACCAGTGAGTGTTGCCGATGGCGCTCTGCAGGCCGAACGCAGTGTCCTGATGGGAAGCGAATCCGACTTGCTGCTGGCAAGCTACAACGTGCTCAATCTCAGTGCCGTGGACGCCGATGCCGAGCAGCGACAGGTCATTGCCCGACAGATTGTCGACTCACTCAACGGGCCGGACATCATTGCCTTGCAGGAAGTGCAGGATAATAACGGTGATATCGGCGACTGCAGCAGCGACGATACCTCTGGCTGTGCGGGTGTACTGGATGCATCCGCTACCTTGCAGGCATTGGCTGATGCCATCGAGGAGCAGGGCGGTCCAGCGTATGCCTTCGTCAATGTGGACCCGCTGGTCGAGACAAGCGATGACAACCGCGAGGACATCGACACCTTTGGCGGTGCGTCGCTGGGTAACATTCGCAATGCCTATCTATACAATCCAGAACGAGTCACGCTACTCGGCTATCAGGGGATAACTCGAGAGGAACTTGCCGAGCACGGTTCCAGCGTGCCCGATGCATTCAACACCTCGCGCGATCCGCTGGAGGCTGTGTTCGACTTCAACGGCAATCGGATCACGCTGTACAACAACCACTTTTCCTCGCGGTTCGGCTCAAGCCCCATCTTTGGTGGTCCACAACCCTTCATTCAGGCGGGCGAAGCGGCGCGGGCGGCGCAGGCCCTGGCCATGCATGAACGGGTGGCAACCGTCCTTGAGCAGGATCCGGATGCCAGGGTCGTGGTATTGGGTGACTTGAACACCTTCCAGTTCACGGATGAACTCAGTGATGTGCTGCCCGCGGCCAGTGGTACACGACTGCTGCACAATCTCATCGAGACCGTACCCGGGGCTCAGGCGTACTCGTACAATTTCGAGGGTAATGCGCAGGCACTGGACCATGTGTTCGTGACCGAATCATTGCTGGAGGGAGCGCAGGCGGATTACGTCAATGTCAACGTCGACTTCCCGCGATTGTTCAGTTCCACGGTTGCCAGTGACCATGAGCCGGTACTTGTTCGGCTCGACATGAGCGACACGGCGCCAGTCGGTACACTGGCCCTGAGCGGGGCGGTGTACTCCAGTACCGCACTGGAATTGTTCTGGCATTACGACAATCTGCAGACAACGCCGGTCGGTGTCGACATCCTGCGCGACGGGGTTCGGATAGCAGGCAATGATGGGCGCAGCTTCTTTCAGGAGGGGCTGATTCCCGGCAGCCTTTATCTCTATGAGGTATCGGCCTTTGACGCTCAGGGCAACACCCTCGCGCAAGGCAGCATCAGTCTGCAGACGGCTGCAGGGTACCCCTCCTCGGCAGCTGCGCAAGTAGCCAGTCTCACCGGCCTGGTGTATTCCTCATCGGCGCTCGAGATTTTCTGGCAGCCTCCGGCAGGCAGCAGTGAGGTGTTCGACTACCGGGTGTTGCGGGACGGACAACTGCTGGCGACCAACGATGGGCGTAGTTATTTCGACTCCGGATTGCAGTCGAACACGGCCTACACCTATGAAGTCGTCGCGTCAGATCCGCGGGGCGTATCCGGACCGGCGGTCGCGCTGTCGCTGACGACCAAGCCATGATGTGAATTCTCGGCCGCCCGGCATGTTGCGGGCGGCCAGAGCCATCAGGCAACCGTGGAAAACACGGTGCCCGGTTGCGCCTTGATGTCCAGGGTCCTGAATTGCAGGCCGATCTGCCAGGTATTTGAATCGTGTCCATGCTTGCAGTAACGAACCTGGCAGATGGCTGTCAACAGGCTTGTCTCCAGCAGCACCAGCGTATTGCCTGCCAGCTCCTGCTGGCAGCCGACGGCGCAGCCTGCCAGTGACAGGTCCTGCAGGGTGCCGATCATGGCCTTGTCCTTCGGCCAGTGTGACCAGAGCGTTACTGTCTCCTGCATGTCATGTCGGTAGATGCGCCTGAGCTCATCGGACAGCGACTCTGGCAGTTCCTCGATTGGAACGGCCGGTGCTGCACATCGCAGGCAGTGTTTTCCGGCTCCGTAAGGCTGGCGTCTGGCCGGTGCGTGGGCACGCGTGGCCCCACAGAACAGACAGTGGGGGCGGGCAGGCAGGCTGGTTCTTGCCTGTGGTGGCTGACTTTCGCTGCGTTGTTGCCGGTGCCCGTCTGGCTGCGGACCCTTCTGTTCTGGTGAATCGCTGGATGAGCTGCCAGGTGAGCTATTGGCCGAGTCATTTTCCGAGCCATTTTCCGAGCCATTTTCCGAGCCATTTTCCGAGCCAGTGCGTGCGCTGCTCGATGAATCGTCGGCCGACGCATTCGCCGACTCGTCGGCCCGCTTACGGGCCGATTCGTTCGCTGACTCACGGGCCGAGTTCGGTCTGTGCGGTTCGCTGGCTTCCCGGCGGGGGTTTCCTCCCGCGCTTTCGGCCGACCTGCGGGCATCAGCGGCAGACCGCGCCGCTTGAGCCTGAGCGGCGGCGAATCTGGCGGACTCCTGTAACTGGCTGTCGTACCGGGCACGACGGGCCGGATCACACAGGGTATCGGCAGCCAGGTTCAGCAGCTGTGCCAGGGCGGGATCACCGCCCAGGTCGGGATGGTGCCGCAGTTTCTGCATCATGGCGCGGTAGCTGGCCTTGATTACCGGCACCGGCGCATCTGGCAGGACATGCAGAAGCTGATAGTAGTTTTGCGTAGTATCCACATCCGTCTAGCGGCGAGGTGACAGCTTTGCTGAAGTTCTGCAGTGTGGTACGCGGCATTTCCGGGCCGACATACCATCGCATCGCTGTACCGCAGACACCTCTGTTTGATAATCTGGGCGAAGCGTTCTTCGGAGGAATCAGCATGCCCGCACTCACGGCTCAAGCATCCATCGATATTTCGGCGTCAAGGCAGGATGTTCACGAGGTACTGGTGAACTTTCATACCTGGTCTGCCTGGTCCCCGTGGCTGTATCTCGAACCGGATACGAGAGTAAGCTACCGAGGCGACATCGGGCAGCCCGGTCACGGCTATGACTGGGTGGGCAACAAGGTGGGAGCCGGTGGCATGACCCTGACCGCCACGACCGAGGACCGGATCGAGTGTGATCTGCAATTTCTGAAACCCTTCAAGTCGTTCGCCCGGGTAAGGTTCACCCTGGAGGCCCTGGATTCATCGACCACCCGCGTCAGCTGGTTCATGGACAGTCGTCTGCCGTTCTTCATGTTCTTCATGAAAAACACCATGAACGGCATGATTCGGTCGGACTACCGCCGCGGGCTGGCCTTGCTGAAGGACTATATCGAATGTGAAACGGTGCCGTCGCACAGCGAATTCGTGGGTACGGTCAGGGTCGATGGTTGCGATTATGTGGGTTGTCGGGCGAGCACCGGGATGGTCGGCATTGCCGAGTCCGTCGCGGGCAGTTTCCAGCAGATCCATCGGGCGGAGCAAAGCCGTAAATTCCGCAGTGGTGGCAATCCGTTCTGCTTCTACGAGCGCATGGACTACAAGCGTGACGCCTGCGTATACATCGTGGCAATACCCACGCAGGGGCAGGTCGAGGTGACGCCGCCGCTGCTCTCGGGCCGGCGACCGGACTGCAGCGCCCTGAAGGTTGTGCATACCGGCCCTTACCATCACCTGGGCAATGCCTGGGCCTTGCTGATCAGCGAATCACGACACCAGAAACTGAAGGTATCCAAGACCGTGTTCCCGTTCGAATGTTATATGAACGATCCCGAGACCACGGCGCCGGAGATGCTGGTTACGGAATTGTTTCTGCCGCTGCAGGGATGAGGGCTTCGGCTTCGATCTCGACCCGGTAGTCCCCAATCAGTCGGCTGACCTCGATCAGGGTATTGGCTGGCATGCAATTGCCCAGGTAGCGGCCGTGGACACGGGATACCGTTTCCCAGTCGCTGGCATCCGTCAGATAGATGCGCGTGCGGATGACATCATCAAGGCTGGCCCCCAGCGAGGACAGGCTGGCGGAGATCTTGTCCATGATGTACGTGGTCTGCGCGCGCAGGTCATCGGCCCCGATGACACGATCACTCTGATGGGTGGCCGTTGTGCCACTGACCAGCACGCGGTTGCCGTCGCGTATCGCCCGACTGTAACCACAGATGGGTTCGTACTCACTGCCGCTGGAAATGCGCCATCGGTCGCTTCGACCGGCAACGGCCTGACGGGTAAATACCGGTGGCAGGGAATCCAGGTGATCACTGAGATCACCTGATGCGGTGAGAAAGGGCGGTCGTCGATATTCAGTGCCACAATCCCCGGCGATGGGGGTCAACTGTTTACCGGCATCACGGATCTGTGCCAGATTGTCGTCAGTCAATCTCAGTTCCAGCAACTTGCGATTGTCTTCTCTGTGCTGGCTGTCAGTCAGTCGGGCACCGACGATAACACCGGTGACCGCCGCCTGTTGCATGACCCAGCGTGTTGCCACATTGGAGATGGATACCTCATGTTCAGCAGCAATGCCCGCCAGCACCTGCAGCATCTGCTGATAGGCTTGCCAGCCGCCCACGGCATGAATGAAGCGTTGGTATTTCATCTTGCTCCAGTCAGGTACCACCGTCGGCTCATCCGCACCGAGCCAGCGATCACCGAGAAAGCCGCCAGCCAGAGTGCCGTAGGCCAGCAATCTGACCCCACTGTCCATGCATAGCTGGCTCATGTCCCCCAGAGCTCTGGGGTCGAGTACCGACAGGCAGACCTGGTTGGACACGATCTCGTGACCACAGCTGAGCAGCACACTGAGGTGATCCGTGTCGAAGTTGGTCAGCCCCAGGTGCCGAATCATGCCCTCCTGACGAAGCTCCATGAGATGGTCCATGACGTCGATATAGCCCGGATGATCGAAGCTCCACCAGTGCAACTGCAGCAGGTCGATGGTCTCCATGCCAAGTCTTTCGCAGCGTTCCTCGATACCGGCACGCACGGCCTCCCGAGTACATTGATGAGGCTGTGGGCACCATTTGGTGAACAGTTGCACCGGCGACTCGCCACCGTGGCCGGCGTCGATCAGTTGCCGTCGGGCAGTACCGGCTATCAGTTCGGCACTGCCGTAGTGATCGGCCATGTCGAAATGGCCAAAGCCCGCCTTCACATAATCCGTGAGATCCGCAGCGGCCGCTTCACGGTCCAGATCCTGGCCTGCGCGTTCCAGGTCGGCAACCTGCCACAAACCGGTGATGAGCGGCGTGTCCTGCAGGCCCAGGGAATGCAGGGCCTGCGTCTTGATCGAATCTGTCATGGGGCGTTGTGAATCAGGGGCTGAGGAGCAGTCAAGCGAGAGCTTCAGTCGTTCAGCGTGCTGATGAAGGCATCAACATCGGCCAGCGGGTAGTAGGCCGCTTCTTCCACGCCGGTCTCACTGAACGTCCAGGCCACAGCAGGGGCTGATACATCGCCATTGGCATCGAAGACCACCGCACCGGTTGCGCCCTGATAGGAAATGTTCTCACCGGCAGCCAGCAGTTCACGGGCCTGTTTCAGTCCAGCGACATCCGGGAAGATGGGGGTGCCGGCAGGATCGGTAACCCGGGGCACACTCGCCGCGATGGTGGCGCCGTCCAGTTCCGCAGCGGCATCCATGGCCAGCAGGGAAATCATGACCGCATCAAAACTGTTCGGCAGTCCGGGGCCATTGGGTTCGGAGCTGAATTTTGCCTTGTACATGTCGACGAAGGTCGTGGCCGAGTCGGTACGGGGTGGCGCTGAATCATGGCCAACCAGTTTTTCCAGATATTGCATGCCCACGCCATCGCGAAATTCATCGGACTTGAGTGAGTTGGCTGCCACGAATTCCTGCGTACCGCCCAGCGACAACCATTCACGCACCAGCGAGATGCCCTCGGTGGGATACAGTGCCAGGTAGAGCGCTTCGGGTCTGGTTTTCAGCACAGAGGTCACTTCAGCCCGATAGGAAGGCTGGGCGTCGTTGATGGCGGCAGACGTCGTGACGTCGATTCCCAGTGTCTCCAGATCGGCGGCGACCAGCTTGCCGATGTCCTGGCCCCAGTCATCGTTCTTGTAGAAGATGCCGACACTCTTGTAACCACGCTCCTGAATCAGTTTGGCGGCAATGGCTGCCTGGTTGCGGGTCGTGGCAAAGGTTCTGAACCACAGGCCACGTGTCTTGCCTTCCTTGGCGACATCGGTAAATGCCGTGGAAGAGGAGCAACAGGACATCTGCATGACGCCCGAGGGTGCGGTGACCGAGGTCAGGATAGGCATGGAGACGCCACTGGATACCGCACCAATGAGCACGGGTACCTTGTCAAGATCGACAAGAGCCTTGGCAGCATCCACCCCGATCTTGGGATCGGTCTGGGTATCTCGCAGCACCATCTCGACATCACAGCCCTTGACGCCGCCCGATTCGTTGTAGAGCTCGACGGCAAACTGGGCCGTTTCGGCGATAGGGCGTCCCCAGTCCACCGAGGTGGGCAGCACTGCACCGATCTTGGTGGTGCAATCCGCAGCCTGTGCCGAAGACAGTGGCGCGAGCAGGAACAGGCCTGTGAGCAACAGCAGGCAGGATGAGGACAGTCGGGTCAGGTATCCGGTACGTTTTTTCACAGAGTATTCTCGGCTGGTTGGCTTGAATGGTTTGTACGTCATGACGCTGAACCTGTCTGCTGATTGGGGGCGCCGGGTTCAGGTAGCGGGTAACTGTGAGTACTGAGTTTCTCCGGCAGCAGGCCGCGTGGGCGCCACAACAAGGAAAACACGATGATGGAGCCCACCAGTATGTACTGGATGGAGCCGGTGTACAGCTGCAGGTGTGTCGGCGCGATGGCGGTCAGTAACCAGCCGCTGCCAACCCAGGCACCCCAGACCACCAGCGTGCCCACGACGGCGCCCTTGTTGTTGCCACTGCCACCGACGATCAGCATGGCCCAGATCTGGAAGGTCAGGATGGGAGCCAGGTCCTGGGGGCTGATGAAGGCATAGAAGGTGGCGTACAAGGCACCGGACAGACCCATGAGCATGGCGCCGATGACAAAGGCGGTCAGGCGCACGGCTGCCGGCGACTTTCCCAGAGAGCGAGCCGCGCGTTCGTTCTCACGCACGGCTCTCAACAAGCGGCCGAAGGGGGAGTGCACCAGTGTTTCCAGAAACAGATAGACAAGACTGACGCACAGCAGCACGAAGAACATGAACAGCAGGTTGTAGGCGAAGGCGTTGCCGACGAAGGCTTCAAGCGGCCGCTCGAATCCCCGCAGTCCGGTGGCACCACCCGTGAGCCAGGTAGCATTGCGCATCAGCGATTCCATGGCGATGGCGACGCCGAAAGTGGCGATGGCAAGGTAGTCGTGGCGCAGGCGCGTGGTGGCCAGACCGACGATCAGTGCCAGCAGACCTGACAAGGCAATGCCACCGAGCAGAGCCAGCGGGTAGGACAGGGAGAAACCGCCGAGACCATCGACTCTGTCCGGGCCCCCAAGGAGCACCATACCGTAGGCACCTGCACCGAAGAAGGCCACGATGCCACCATTGAACAAGCCGGTGTGGCCCCACTGCAGATTGAGCCCGAGCACGGCGATGGCCAGGATCAGGGCGATGGTGAGGAAAAAGGCAAGGTAGGAAATGATGCCGATCACCGCTCTTCTCCGAACAGACCGTTGGGGCGCAGATAGAGCACCAGAAGAATGATCAGAAACGGTATGGCTGGCTTGTATCCGGTCGGGATGACCAGCAATGCAAGGCTGGATGCCAGGCCGACAATCAGGCCTCCAAGAGCGGCGCCATAGATGCTGCCGATACCGCCGACAATGGCCGCCGCGAACAGCGACAGGACCAGGTCGCGCCCCATGACCGGGCTGAGCTGATTGTTGAGTGCGTAGCAGACACCGGCAACAGCTGCCAGGGCACCGCCGAGCAGCCAGGCCAGCCTCACCATGGAGGCCAGGTTGATACCGTTGATCTGCGCCAGCACCGGATTTTCGGAAATGGCCTTGAGTGCAAAACCCACGGAGGTTCTGGACATGAACAGATGCAGCGATACCATGACCAGCAGAGTCAGAGCCAGAATGAACAACTGGTCGGCCTTGACCAGCAGCAGAGGGTCGCTGCTGATCATGATCGCAAAGGCAATGTCATTGTTGTAGTGAACGGACTTCAGCCCGTAAACCAGACCGATGACGTTGCGAATGATCAGGCCGATGCCGAAGGAGGCGAATACCATGGTCAATGGACCTGCCTGTTCTCGCAGACGCTTGAACACCAGTCTGTCGATGATGGCAGCGGCAATACCGGTGATCAGCAAGGCTGCCAGCATGGCCAGCAGCAAGGAGATGGACACGCTGAGCATGGGTAGCTTGCTTGCCAGAGCACGGGAAAACGCGGTGAAGACCGCGTCCAGCGTCAACGTGAAATAGGCCCCCATGGAAATCAGTTCGGCATGGGAGAAGTTGGCAAATCGCAGAATGTGCATGATCAGGGTCAGACCTATCGCACCGAGCGAAAGAATCGAACCGACCAGTATTCCGTCAAACAGACTTTGCAGCATGTGCCTCCACGCGTCGCGCGCCCATGTAGATTTCACCCAGCACCGGGTCGTTCATCAGTGCACGCGCATCGCCCTCATGCTGATTGCGCCCCTCGGCCAGTACATAGGCGCGATCGGACACGGTCAGCGCTGCTCGGACGTTCTGCTCCACCATCAGAATGGCGACGCGCGTGCGCGCGATACCCGGCAACATGCCCAGCACTTCCTGAGCGGCTTTGGGTGACAGGCCCGCACTGGGTTCATCCAGCAACAGCAAGGAGGGTGAGGCGACCAGCGCCATGGCAATGGCCAGGAACTGCCGCTGTCCGCCTGACAGTGATCCGGCCCTGGAGGTATACCGCTCGGCCAGCACCGGAAAGAGTGTCAGCATGTCATCGACGGCCTGGCGCCAGGGTTCTTCGCAGCGGCGTGCGGCCAGTCGCAGGTTCTGTTCGACACTCATGGTCCGGAAGATGTTGTCCAGCTGGGGTACCAGCGCGACACCCGACTGGGAAAGCCTGTCAGGGCTGATGCCCGTGATGACCCTGTCGTCGAGCGAGACCGTACCCGAATCGACGCTGAGCAGACCGGCAATGGCCTTCAGCAACGTTGATTTGCCGGCGCCATTGGGGCCGATGATGCAGACGATCTCACCGTGCTTCATCGCCAGGCTCACATCCGAGATGATCGGCATACCGGGCACATAGCCGGCTGTCAGTTCATCGACATGGAGGCCGGTACTGAGTTGTGTGGCCATCATGAGGGTACGGTGCTCATGTCACCCAGGTAGCTTTCCAGCAATTCGTCACAGTCCATGGCTTCGGCCGCCGTGCCCGTGAAGATCACCCGACCATTGGCCATGGCGATGATGGGCTGGCAATGTCGCATGATCAGATCCATGTTGTGTTCGATGATAAGAAAGGTGATGCCCTGATCATTCAAGGCATGAATCCTGTCCATCAACAGATTGGTCAATGCAGGGTTGACCCCTGCTGCGGGCTCGTCGAGCATGATCAGCTCGGGTTTGCCCATCAGCACCCGTGAGAGCTCCAGCAGCTTCTGCTGCCCACCCGAGAGATTTCTGGCTGCCAGTCCGGCAACCCGGGACAGGGTCGTGAACTCGAGAATCTCATGCGCCCGCTGCAAGTGTTCTTCTTCCTGCTTGCGAATGGCCAGAGGGCG
The DNA here is from genome assembly GCA_947499955.1 of uncultured Granulosicoccus sp. Classification (GTDB taxonomy): domain Bacteria; phylum Pseudomonadota; class Gammaproteobacteria; order Granulosicoccales; family Granulosicoccaceae; genus Granulosicoccus. The sequence continues at coordinate 604,057 of CANMQI010000001.1, read as the reverse complement.
TATCACCGGCGCCCAGAAGGTCTCGCCCAGCTGGCCGGGAGCTGCCAGCAGCAGATTGTCCAGCACCGTCATTTCCGGAAACGGTTGTGGAATCTGGAAGGTGCGTGCCAGCCCGGCCCGGTAGACCTGATCGGCTGACAAGGTCTGTATGGCCTTGCCATTGAACAGGATGCTGCCTTCATCGGCACGCACCTCCCCGACAATGGTTTCGAACAGGGTGGACTTGCCAGCACCGTTCGGACCGATGAGTCCGGTGATGGATCCACGCTCGATGCTCAGAGAGACATCGTCGACAGCTGTCAGGTCGGCGAAGCGTTTTCTCAGATGACGGACTTCCAGATGGGTGTTATCCACCGCAGAGGGGGCCGTCATTGTGGGGCATTCAAGTTGTATTTCATGATGCGGCCATGTGGGCCGTTGCGATCCTTCTCCAGTGCGTAGACATCGCCCAGAGGTCCGCGGCGTTGCGAGGTCACAGCCTCGATAGCCGCTGTCTGTGCGTCACTGAGGCAGACCTCGGCACTGGCCAGTGTGTCCTGAATGTTGGCAGCCGTGCGGGCCCCGATGATGGTGGCGGCCACCTGCGACTGAACCAGCATGTAGCTGGTGGCCACGGCGGACAGCGGGGCTCCATGCTCCTTGCCGATGTCATCCAGGGTGCGCAGAAGCGTCTGGAACAGCTCCCAGCCACCGAAGTCCTCGATGATCAGGCGGTATTTGATGAGTGAACGGTTCTCGAACGTGAACCCCGGATCTGGCTGCCCCAGCCATTTGTCGGTCAGGAAACCACCGGCCAGCACGCCGTAACACAGAATCCGGATGTCATTGTCCGAGCACCATTGGCTGAAGGCACCGGCGGGCCGATTGTCGAGCAGGGAATACTGCACCTGTGCCGAGACCATGTCGAAATCATTGTCGACAAAACCCTGCATGGCGAATTGATCCCAGTTGGTACAGCCCAGATAACGAATCTTGCCCTTGGCCTTGAGTGTCTTGAGAATGTCCAGACTGGCGAGGGGGTCGCCCAGCGACAGATCCCACCAGTAGAACTGCACCAGATGCAGTTGTTCCAGATTCAGACGCTTCAATGAGCGATCGATGATGGCTTCGATATCGCTGTGACGGATGGAGGTGAGGCTGTCCAGATCCGGGACCAGTTTCGTGTGAACCTGAATGCGCTCCTCCACAGGCGCGCCGTCACGCTGGCGCAACTGTCTGACGGCATCGCCAATCATCTCTTCGACACCGGTATAGATATCGGCACAATCGAAGGTGGTGATGCCATTGTCAACGAAGCGCAGCATGTCATCGACGGCCTGCTGACGATCGAAGCTGCCATGGCCGCCTGCGAGTTGCCAGCCACCCTTGATGATGCGACTGATGGAATAGCCCGAACGCAATTCGGTACGCGAAACACTCATGATCAGTTATCAGTTGGAAGCAGCAGCCCAGTGCGGAGTGCCGCGCTGGTCGGGTAGACCGGTGGTGCCGGCATGGGTGAACAGGCGCTTGCCGGTGCGCGTGATCAGGAAGCGTCCACCGCAATGCGGATCCGGACAGGCAATGACGGCATCCGTGCTCATCCAGTCGTGTTCACTGGTTTCTCGTTGGCGTGCAGGTAGTAGCGGCAGCAGGGCCGCCAGAGGATAGAGTGGGAATCGGCCTTCGGGGCCGAAAACGAGATTTTCTCCCTGCATCAGAAAATATTGACCGACCTGGTGATCACAGACCATGGGTCTGTCGGACGCGATGACCTCGATCTTGAGATCGTACAACCAGAATTCTCTAGAGTCACTCATGAGTCATGGCGTGGCACAGCTGGCAAAGAGGGGAGATGTGAAGTGAGAATAATCTACCACGAACATGGCGCGACCCGCGACCGGTTCGCGTACTGTCGCCAGGGTGGGGCGATCGGTCGGGGAAGTTTGCGCCAGTTCACACTCGGGTTCTGGCTGTGCCTTGACAATGCAGCTCAGGCACCGAGTTTCGATTGCTGCCGACTGTTGTCAGCTACGCCTCCATCGTACTTCTGGCGTAGGGCAGTCTGTCCCGGCGCGATGGGCGGGTCAATCTGCAGAGGGACAATGCGGCCCCGGGTTGCCGGAGCTCCAGGTCTTGAGAGCCGTGATGGCTGATCGATCAGCGTTGGCGGTAGAAGCCTGACTCCACGGCTGCATAGCTGAAGTTCACGGTTGAAAACCGGTTCTGCCAGTAGGCTCGAGTGGCCTCATCCCAATCGGCGTAGATGACCAGATCGATCTGGCCGGTGAGAATGCCTTTCGAGAGTTGTTCGATGTGCCTGGCGACATGATCGCTGCCCAAGTGGGCTTCCAGAGCATCGGAGTTTTCGAAGACTTCCAGCCACCGGAAAACGGTTTCTGTCTCGTTTTGACTGGTCTGCGTCAAGGCGTGCACCAGCATGCCGGGTTCCTTGTCGCGCACCAGATCATCGATGATCTGAGCCAGTTCCAGATAGCGGGCAACGTTTTCGTTGGGAACATGTTCAAAGGCTTCCAGCGCCATGATCTTGTTGTCACTGGGTACAGTCGTCTGCTGCTGGGTCACGTTCCCGGTCCTCGGTTGCTTGATCAGAAAGGATTACGCGCCGTCGCTGGCGGGTAGGCGCTGTTGGCAGTCTATGCAACAAATGTCAGAAATACAACAAACACGCAGATGGCCTTGCAACTCGCTGGTTCAGCTGTTTTCAGCCTCGAACTCGAAGACGCCTTGTTCGGTAAGCACCAGATCGAAGTCATTCATGGGGGCGTAGCGGGCGGGTAGTACCTTGCCGATCTTGCTGCTGTCCGCCACCAGAATTCTGCGAGTGCTGCTGGCCATCGCAGCCTGCTTGACACGGATTTCACTGAAATGGGTGCAGCTTGCTCCCAGTTCGCCGTGGATGCCTGCGGCCGAAAAGAAGCCTGTGTTGATACCGAGGCGATCGAACATGGACTCGGCGCCCAGACCATGAAAGGAGGTAGTCGGTGGATGGTACTCACCCCCGAGCATGATCAGCTTGACGTTGGGTTTTCGCACAGCTCGGTCAGCCACATTCATGGCACAGCAGATAACGGAAATCTCCAGTTCCAGAGGCAGAATATCCATCAGGTGTACCAAGGTGGTGCCACTATCGACGAATATCATGTCTTCACCGATGGCATAAGGCAGGCATTGTTCACACGCCTGAATCTTTTCCTTTTCGTGCACATCGGCGGCGAGCCCCAGATCGTAGGGCGTTCGATTGGACAGCTGATTGGCCGGCACGATATGACCGCCCAGATATTCGAACTTGTCGGGATGGGCTCGGATGTCACGCCGAATGGTCATCTCCGAGACATCCAGTATTTCTGCCGCATCCCGGATGTGAGTGCTGGGTCTGGTCGTGATCAGGTCCAGTAATCTGGAGAGGCGATTCTGCTTGCGATTGCCCACTGGAAAACTCCGGCTGGTAGCGGATCATTAGGGGAGGACCTCACCAACGGTGTCTGTTTCTGGCGATGCCCCCGAAAAATTATGTAATAAAAATAACAAACAATGTTTACATTGTGACAAAAATAGGCGAATCTTATGCATAAAGATCAAAGGACCTATTCCCATGTCGTTACACAGGCGACGATTGTCATGAATGACAACGTCAGAAAACCGGAAGTCGTTGCATCTGAGTCCGCGACCATGCCCGCGTCTGCGACCGCGTCCGCGACCGCGACCGCGCCTGCGACCGCGTCCTCACCATCCGACAGCCATGCCGTGACCGTGAAACGCAACGCCGGCATGCCGCTGGATTCCGGTCTGGTCGAACGTGTTCGCATCAATCGGTCGGCCGCAGACCGGCGCATCAGTGCATTGTCGGGCAGGCGCTCCGTCAAGAAGGACGCACAGGCAGCCTGGCTGCTCAAGGCCATTACCTGCATGGACCTGACGACGCTCAATGGTGATGACACGGAAGGACGCGTAAGACGGCTGTGTGCCAAGGCCGCCAATCCTGTGCGGCAGGATCTGCTGCAAGCCATGGGAATGGAGCCACGGCGTATCACGACGGCTGCCGTGTGTGTCTATCATCGCTTCGTGCCCACGGCTGTCAGCGCCTTGCAAGGCAGTGGCATTCCGGTTGCCGCCGTCTCAACAGGATTCCCAGCCGGTCTGATACCGCATCATCTGAAGCTGCAGGAAATCGAAGCGTCGGTGGCAGCCGGGGCTCGCGAGATCGATATCGTCATCACCCGCGAACATGTGCTGACCGGCAACTGGCAGGCCCTGTATGCCGAAATGAAGGATTACCGTGAGGCCTGTGGAGATGCGCATGTGAAGGCGATTCTGGCCACGGGAGACCTCAAGACCCTGAACAATATCGCTCGGGCCAGCCTGGTCTGCATGATGGCGGGTGCCGATTTCATCAAGACATCCACCGGCAAGGAATCGGTGAATGCCACGCTGCCCATCACGATGATCATGTTGCGCATGATCCGTCAGTACCAGATGCTGACCGGATTTCTCGTTGGTCACAAACCCGCCGGTGGGGTGTCGAAAGCCAAGGATGCACTGTCCTATCTGGCACTGGTCAAGGAAGAGCTGGGCGATGCCTGGCTGACACCCGAGCTGTTTCGCTTCGGGGCCTCCAGCCTGCTGGGTGATATCGAACGGCAGCTGGAACACCATGTCGACGGCGCTTACAGCGCCCATCACCGTCACCCGATCGGATAACCCTCGTGAACGTAGCCAACTACTTTGACACCATGTCCTACGGTCCAGCTCCCGAGAGCGATACAGAAGCGCGGCAATGGCTGGCCACCCATCAGGACGGCTTTGGTCATTTCATCAATGGTGAGTTCACCGGCGTCAGCGACAAGAATTTTGACACCTTCGAGCCTGCTACCGGTACCGTACTGGCAAGAATATCGATGGCGCAGCAGGCCGATATCGATGCAGCAGTGAAGTCGGCACGCGCGGCTCAGACAGGCTGGGCGGAGCAATCCGGACATGCTCGGGCCAAAGTGCTCTACGCGCTGGCCAGAATCATCCAGCGACATGCGCGCCTGATTGCTGTGGTGGAAGCGCTGGACAACGGCAAGCCCATCCGGGAAACCCGGGATATCGACATCCCCCTGGCCGCCCGCCATTTCTATCATCATGCCGGCTGGGCGCAGTTGCAGGGCAGCGAGTTTCCCGATCACTCAGCCATTGGTGTGGTCGGTCAGATCATTCCGTGGAATTTTCCGTTTCTGATGATGGCCTGGAAGATTGCCCCGGCTCTGGCGCTGGGCAATACGGTGGTGCTCAAGCCCGCTGAATACACTTCATTGACGGCGCTGCTGTTTGCCGAGCTGGCAGCGACTGCCGGTTTGCCGGATGGCGTGCTGAACATCGTGACCGGTGATGGCAAGAGCGGCGCCATGCTGGTCGAGCACACCGAGGTCGACAAGATAGCCTTCACCGGGTCAACGGCTGTTGGTAAATGGATACGCCAGGCCACGGCGGGCAGCGGCAAGTCGCTGACTCTGGAGCTGGGCGGAAAATCCCCGTTCATCGTCTTCGAGGATGCCGATCTGGATGCGGCCGTCGAGGGTGTGGTGGATGCGATCTGGTTCAATCAGGGACAGGTCTGTTGTGCCGGCTCCCGGATTCTGGTGCAGGAGGGGGTAGCCGAGGATTTTCATGCCCGACTGAGGCTGCGCATGTCTCGATTGCGCCTCGGTCAGCCTCTGGACAAATGCATCGACATGGGCTCACTGGTGGCTCCCGTACAGCTTCAACGTGTCGAGGCCATGGTGCAGCAGGGAGTAGAGGCCGGCGCGACGCTGTATCAGCCGGATATCGAGATACCGAGCGGTGGCAGTTTCTATCCGCCGACACTGCTCAGCGACGCTGACCCGACCTCATCCGTGGTGTGTGAGGAAATCTTCGGTCCGGTGGTGGTGTCCATGACGTTCCGCACTTTCGACGAAGCCATCGCGCTGGCCAATCACACGCGCTACGGTCTGGCAGCCAGTGTCTGGAGTGAATCGGTCAACCAGTCTCTGGAAGTGGCCGCAGCACTGGAGGCCGGCATCGTCTGGATCAACACGACCAATGCGATGGACGCCAGTGTCGGTTTTGGCGGGCGCAAGGAAAGTGGTTTCGGTCGTGAGGGGGGGCGTGAAGGCTGTCTCGATTATCTGAAGCCCGATGCCTGGATGAAAGCCCCGATGCGAATCGACCCTGAAGGCGTGGCGCTTGCCACCAAGGGGGGATCGTTTGCGATGGACAGAACCGCGAAACTGTTCATCGGTGGTCGACAGGCACGGCCGGATGGCAACTACTCACGGGCTGTGGCATCACCGACCGGTGAGCGTCTGGGCGACGTGGGCGAAGGCAATCGAAAGGACATTCGCAACGCGGTAGAAGCAGCCCGAGGGGCGGCCAGCTGGTCGAGCAAGACCGCTCATAATCGAGCCCAGATCCTGTACTACCTGGCGGAAAACCTGTCGATACGCGATGTGGAGTTCGCCGCCCGTATCCGGGCCATGACCGGTGCGACGGCCAAACAGGCGCAGGCTGAAGTGGAGGCGTCCATCTCCCGGCTGTTCAGTTATGGCGCCTGGGCCGACAAGTTCGAAGGTGCCGTGCATCTGCCACCCATCAAGGGGGTGACGCTGGCACTACCGGAAGCCCAGGGGGTGGTCGGTGTCATCTGTCCGACCGAAGCCCCCTTGCTGGGATTCATCAGTCTGGTCGCGCCGTTGCTGGCTATGGGTAATCGTTGCGTTGTGGTTCCCAGCGAAGCGTCTCCCTTGTCTGCCACGGATTTCTATCAGGTACTCGAAACGTCGGATGTGCCGGCGGGTGTGATCAATATCGTTACGGGGAATGCGTTGGAGCTGGCGGATACGCTGAGCAAGCACAATGATGTCGATGCGCTGTGGGCCTTTGGCGGGCCGACCATGACCCGACTGGTCGAAGAACAGTCGGCAGGCAATCTGAAGAGAGTCTGGAGTGGTTTTGACCGACAGATCGATTGGCTGGATTCCCGAGTGGGTGAAGGGCGAGAGTTTCTGAATCGGGCAACGGATATCAAGAACATCTGGGTTCCCTACGGAGAATAGACAGTCGTGCGAGTGGCATTCAAGACAGGTATCAGCAAGAGGTTGAGTCATGCGTGAGCAAACGGGAGTTTCCGTACTGGGGATCTTTGTCGCGGATACGGCCTACCAGGCATCGCGCATGCCGGGCATTGGCGAGACGCTGACGGGCAGTGGATTCTCGATGGGGCCTGGCGGCAAGGGATCGAACCAGGCCGTGGCCGCAGCTCGTGCCGGTGCCGCTACCCGCTTCATCAGCAAGCTCGGTGATGACACCTTCGGCAAGCTGGCACTGGATACCTATCGTGAGGTTGGCGTCATTCCCGAACTGGACATCATGGCAGATTTCCCGACCGGCGCTGCCTTCATCTTCGTCAATGACACCAGTGGCGAGAATGCCATTATCGTCTACCCCGGTTCCGGTGGCACCATTTCGGCGCAGGATGTCGAGCAACGGCGCAGTGTCATCGAATCCTCGAAAGTCTTTGTCACACAGCTTGAACAGCCCGTCGAGGCAGCGGTGCGAGGTCTGGAAATAGCCCGAAACGCGGGTGTCACGACACTGTTCAATCCGGCACCTGCCGAGCCATTCCCCGAGCAGATGCTGGCACTGTGCGACTTCATCATTCCCAACGAGACGGAAACGCGAGACATTGTCGGTTTCCCGGTCACAACGATTGACGAGGCCAGAGCCGCCGCCGTGGAGTTGCGCAAGCGAGGTGCAGGGGGCGCCTTGATCACTCTGGGCGAGAAGGGGGTTTATGTGCTGACGGATGACGTCGATGCGCACGTGCCCGCAATGTGCAATGCCGCGGTGATAGATACCAGTGGGGCCGGAGATGCATTTGTCGGTGGTTTCTCGGCGGCTCTGGCCTCGGGAGACGGGGTGCTCGAGGCGGTACGCTTCGGCTGTGCCACGGCCGGTATTTCCGTCACCCGACGCGGCACCGCACCGTCGATGCCCGACAGGCAGGAAATACAGGTACTGCTGGACTCTGTTGCAGGCGCCGTCAGCTGATGACTCGCGAAGATCCTGTCAAGCATTTCTTCCTGTGGCCTGCGGTACTGATCGTGCTGGTCATGGCCATTTTCCCGTTGATCTATTCGCTTGCGAACAGCTTCATGAGTCTGCGGCTGATCCCACCCAGACCTGCACGGTTCGTCGGTCTGGAGAACTACGCTGACCTGATGGTGGATGATCGTTTCTGGCAGGTGGTCAGCACCACCAGTTTCATCGCCTTCACCTCGGTGACCTTGCAGTTTGTCATCGGCTTCGCCATTGCCCTGTCACTGGTCAAGCGGGTGCCGGGTGCCGATTTCTTCCGTGTCAGTTTCCTTCTGCCCATGCTGGTCGCACCGGTAGCCGTGGCATTGGTCGCACGTCAGATACTGAACCCGACCATGGGTCCGCTGAATCAGCTGACCAGCTTCTTCGGCTTTTCCAACCTGCCGTTTCTGACCGAAACCAAGTGGGCGCTCGGATCACTGATCGTGGTGGAAATCTGGCAATGGACGCCACTGGTGATTCTGCTGCTGCTGGCCGGACTGCAGAGTCTGCCGGAAGATGTCTATGAAGCTGCCGAGCTGGAGAACGCCAGTGGCTGGCAACAATTCTGGGGCATCACCTTTCCCTTGATGTTGCCCATGTCGGCGGCGGTCTATTTCATCCGAGTGGTGGAGAGTTTCAAGATCATCGACACGGTTTTCGTCATGACCGGCGGCGGTCCGGGCATATCCACCGAAACGCTGACGCTGTATGCCTATCAGGAAGGGTTCAAGAAATTCAATCTGGGTTATACCTCGGCCCTGTCATTCATGTTTCTGGCCGTGGTCCTGATCATCAGCCTGGTGTATCTGGCGATACTCAAGCCCCACCTGGAGAAGTACAAATGAGCGTTCGTGACCTCAAGGGGGGTAAACGTTACTGGGTGTTGTCTGCGTGCCTGGTCTGGCTGGTATTCACCCTGTTTCCGCTGTACTGGGTGGCCATCACCTCGCTCAAGTCTCCGGTCGATGTGGTCGGCGGGCCGACCTACATTCCCTTCGTCGATTTCCAACCCACCCTCAAAGCCTGGAAGGATCTGTTCAGTGGTGCTCGGGGAGGCTTCTTCTCGACGTTCTGGGCATCCACCATCGTCGGCTTGTCGGCTTCCGTGATTGCCACTCTGGTGGGCAGCATGGCTGCCTATGCGCTGGTCCGGTTTCCGTTCAAGGTGCGGCTGGCCAGTGGCATCATTTTCTTCATCGTGGCCATGGGCGGCTATCTGCTGGGTAGCGAGGTCTTCGGGGTCAATCCTGCAATGGCATCGATCGTGGCTTTCTGTGTTGCACTGGCCCTGTCGATCTTTCTCAACCGCTTTGCCTTGCCTGGAGCCGTTCTGGGCAATGACGACATCATCTTCTGGTTTGTCAGTCAGCGTCTGTTTCCGCCGATCGTCGTCGCCTTTGCGCTGTTTCTGCTGTACACCGAAATGGGCAAGCTGGGATTCAAGATGACGGATACCTACTTCGGACTGACCCTGGCTTATGTCGCTTTCTCGCTGCCCATCGTGGTCTGGTTGATGCGCGATTTCATTGCCATCCTGCCGGTTGACGTGGAAGAGGCGGCACTGGTGGAGAACGTGCCGTCATGGCGCATATTCTTTGGCATTGTCCTGCCGATGGCACGGCCCGGTCTGATAGCGACTTTCGTGATTACGCTGGCGTTTGTCTGGAACGAGTTTCTGTTTGCACTGTTCCTGACCAACTCCAAGTGGCAAACCCTGCCAATTCTCGTTGCCGGGCAAAACAGCCAGCGCGGTGATGAATGGTGGGCCATTTCGGCGGCCGCTCTGGTGGCAATCATCCCGATGGTCATCATTGCGGGATTACTCGGACGCCTGATGCGTTCCGGGCTGACCATCGGCGCAGTCAAATAATACAAGCATTACCCTGAGGAGAAAACCATGAAAAGAGTGTTGAAACAAACATCCCTGGCAGTTGCCGCTGTGTTGGCAGCTCCGGCTGTCTGGGCCGAGTGTTCACCGGATTTTTCCGGTGTTGAAATCACGGCCACCACCCAGACAGGTCCCTATATTGCCTCGGCTCTGCAAAATGCTGCCAAGGGCTGGGAAGCCCAGACCTGCGGCAAGGTCAAGGTTGTCGAGTTCCCATGGTCGGAGCTGTATCCGAAGATCGTGACCACGCTGGCCTCAGGCGATGACGCATTCGACGTCATTGCCTTTGCACCGGCCTGGGCACCGGATTTCACACCGTATCTGTCAGAGATGCCGGCAAGCTATCAGGAAGGCGAGGACTGGCAGGACATCGCCCCCGTTTATCGTGAATCATTGATGGTCTGGAATGGCAAGGTACTGTCACAAACGATGGATGGCGACGTTCATACCTATACCTATCGCATCGATCTGTTTGAAGACGAAGCCAACAAGGCGGGATTCAAGGAAAAATATGGCTATGACCTGGCCATTCCCGCTACCTGGACCGAATATCTGGATATTGCAGAATACTTTCAGGACAATGTCGATGGTGTCTGGGGAACTGCCGAGGCCTTCCGGCGTGGTGGCCAGCAGTTCTGGTTCCTGTTCAGCCACGCCGCTGCCTACACCAGTCATCCTGACTTCCCCGGATCCATGTTCTTCGACCCTGACACCATGGATGCTCAGATCAACAACCCGGGTTGGGTGAAGGGCCTGGAAGAGTACATCCGCGCCTCGAAACTTGCGCCGCCCAGCGCCCTGAACTTCTCCTTCGGAGAAGTGAATGCCGCGTTCGCTGGCGGGCAGGTTGCCCAGTCCATCGGTTGGGGTGATACCGGCGTCATTGCTGCGGACCCCGAGCAATCCAAGGTGGCCGGCAGTGTCGGTTCCGCGGTGCTGCCCAGTGCCAGAGAAGTCTATAACTACAAGACGGGTGAGTGGGACACGTTCGATGAGGTGCTGAACACGCCATTCATGGCATTCGGCGGCTGGCAGGCGGCAGTGCCCGAGATGTCCGGCAAGAAGGATGCAGCCTGGGATTTCATTTCCTACCTGTCCAGTCCTGAGGTTTCCGGAGAGGCAACAGTGACGGGTGGTACTGGCGTCAACCCGTACCGGATCTCGCACACGACCAATATGGAACGCTGGGCCAGCATTTTCTCCGAGCGTGAAGCCAAGGAGTATCTGGGCGCACAGCAGGCGTCGGTCACAGCCGACAATGTCGCTCTGGACATGCGTCTGCCAGCCTATTTTTCCTACACGGAAATTCTGGAGATAGAACTGTCAAAGGCCTTGTCTGGTGATGTCACCCCTCAGGAAGCACTGGATACGGTTGCAGCTGGCTGGAACGAGCTGACAGATGATCTGGGTCGTGAAGAGCAACTGGCAGCCTATCGGGCGTCCATGGGACTCAACTGATCCGGACACTTGTTTCGATCAAGTGATGTCTGCTCCTTCGGGGTCAAGCCCGGAGGAGCAGTTTCGAGACTGGCGATAGCCGAACACGGCTAAAATGAATACCTGGAAATGGCCACAATAAACATTGAGAATGTCACCAAGTCGTTTGGCGAAGTGGAAGTGATTCCTTCGCTTGACTTGCAAGTCGCCGATGGCGAATTTGTCGTACTGGTCGGTCCGTCCGGTTGTGGCAAGACCACGACACTGCGCATGATCGCCGGGTTGGAAACTGCGACCAGCGGTACCGTCAGTATCGGCTCGCGAGATGTGACCCATCTGCGTCCCGGCTTGCGCAACTGCGCCATGGTCTTTCAGTCCTATGCCCTGTTCCCCCACATGACAGTGGGTGAGAACATCACCTATGGCATGAAGGTGCGCGGCGAAGACAAGCAGAAAGCACACGCGGCGATGAAGGAGGCTTCGCGCATTCTCAATCTGGATGACTACCTGGATCGCAAACCTGCAGAGCTATCGGGTGGGCAACGTCAGCGGGTGGCTATTGGCCGGGCGTTGGTGCGTGATCCGGATGTCTTTCTGTTCGACGAACCGCTGTCGAACCTGGATGCCAAATTGCGCATCGAGATGCGCACCGAAATCAAGCAATTGCATAGGCGGCTCAAGAGCACCATCGTGTATGTCACACACGATCAGGTCGAGGCCATGACCATGGCTGATCGGGTGGTGGTCATGCAAGGCGGCGTCATCGAACAGGCCGCTGACCCCATCACGCTCTATGAAAGGCCGCGTAATCTGTTTGTAGCCTCGTTCATCGGGGCTCCCAGCATGAACATGCTGGCAGGGCAGGTTGCCATGGAAGACGGGCAGCCCGTGTTCGTCAGCAACAACGGCTTCCGGGTCCCGGCACCCGCCCATCTGGCCACTGCCGCCGGCGAGGCGATGGTCCTGGGGATTCGTCCGGAACATACCGGCGAGGATTCATCACTGGGGCCTTGCATCAAGGCAACGGTAATCGAAATGGAACCTCTCGGCCCGCATACTCTGCTGATAGGCAAGGTGGGGGACGAGAAGTTCACCGCACAGATGCCAGCCAGCAACAAGTCTCAACCGGACGACGTTGTCGACGTTTATCTGGACCGTTCCAAACTGCATTTCTTTCGTGCATCGGACGGCCTGGCCCTGCGCGAGTCTGCGTAGGCCTTCGAGAGGGTGTCAGTCTACGGCGACCATCACATCTGATGCCCTGACGATGGCATGGGCGCTCGCGCCTTCTGCCAGACCCAGATCGGCCACTGCGGCATTGGTGATCATCGAGGTGATGACCGTGCCGTTGCCGACGTCGAGGCGAACAGTGCTGTTGACGGCACTCTTCCTGTACTGGAAGCCTTTCACGACACAGCGGAGCACTTCGAGCTGAATTCCCGTGAATACTCAAATCATCTGAAAAACGCGAAAAGGTCTGGACAAGCGAAACATCAGATGTTTGAATAAGGCATGTCTGAATTACTCTATTACGACCTCAAAGGTGCCTCCGGTGTAGCTCCCGGGTTGGCGACGCAGATCTGTCGCGAAATCGGCCGCCGAATCGTGGCAGGCTCACCGCCGGCAGGCGAGCTGGTCAGTGACGAGACCACATTCGCTGAACGCTTCGGGGTGAGCAAGTCCGTCATTCGTGAGGCCATCAAGTTGCTGGTGGCCAAGGGCATGGTGGAAGTCAAACGCGGTAGCGGCACACGAGTCAGGGATCGCTCCAACTGGATGCTGTTCGACGACGATGTGCTCGCCTGGCATCAGTCAGCCAAGCCGAGTCCTGATTTCCTGCGTCAGTTGATGGATATTCGCCTGGTGATCGAGCCCAAGGCGGCTTGCTGGGCCGCCAGCGTCGGAACCCCTGACAGCCATGCGGCCATTGAAGCTGCGCAGCAGAAAATGGAGCAGGAAAAGCGGGCAGTGGAAGATTTCGTGATGGCCGATGCCTTTTTCCATCGAGCCATTCTGCATGCCGCAGGCAATGAATTTCTGCGCTCGATGGAAGGGGTCATCTTTTCCGCCTTGCTGACCTCCATTCGGCTGACCAACAACGATCCTCGCAAGAACGAGGATTCCATCCCGTTTCACCGGGAGGTGTGCGATGCCATTCTGGCACGCGATGCCGCTCTGGCGGAACAGAAGATGACCATCTTGCTGACAGATGCCCATGAGCGCATGACGCGGGCCGTGAGCGACTATGGCAAATCAGAATGATTGATTGAAAAGCCGGCATCGATCGGCTCCAGCGGTGATGGCCTCGCGCTAGCCGCCTCCTGAGTACTGCCCGGACTCGACCGGTGGGTGAGCCCGGTCCACAAGCAACCCTGAATTTTCGGCTTGGGCCTCCCCGTGCCCGCAGAAAAGTACCTGGCGTTGTTACCACCGACACCACGGCGCAGTGTTGCGTCATCATTTTCATGAGGAGCGAAGCAATGATTTTCAACAAGAGCAGACAGGCAGTGACCATCGCCATGGCATCACTGGTACTTTCCGGCGCGGGTGCCGCCAGTGCTGAAGACATGGTGGCTCTGCTGCTGCCAGAGAATGTGAACCCTCGCTGGGAAAGCCAGGACGCCATGTTCTTCAAGGAGTCCATGGCGAAACTGGCTCCGGATGTCAGCGTCGAGGTATTCAATGCCAACAATGACACCACGGCGCAGCAGCGTCAGGCTGAACAGGCATTGACACAGGGTGCGAAGGTGCTGGTTGTCATTTCCATCGACGGAGAAAGCTCGGCCATCATTGCTGACAGTGCTGCCGAAGCCGGCGTGCCAACCATTGCCTATGACCGATTGATCAATTCGGAGAACAACGCTGTCTGGATTCAGGCTGACCTTGTTGGCATGGGACACGATCAGGCCATGCATGTGGTCGACAATACCGAGAAAGGTGACACACTTGTGTTGTTAAAGGGGTCTCCTACCGATCCGGGTGCACACGATATCTACAAGGGGCAGGTCAAGGCACTGCAGCCCTTGTTCGATAGCGGTGAGCGAGTGCTGGGTTATGAAAACTGGACACAGGGTTGGGATCCGGCCATTGCGCGACGTTCCATGGACCAGGCGCTGACTCAGCTCGATAACAAGGTGCAGGGTGTGGTGTCGTCCAATGACGGTAATGCCGGCGCTGCCATTGCGTCCATGGAAGAGCAGGGCATGGCCGGTACGGTGCCGGTATCCGGGCTTGATTGCACGGTGCAGGCACAGCAACTGATGTTGCTGGGCAAACAGACTCAATGCGGCTGGAGACCTCTGTCCGAAATGGCGCATGCTGCTGCCGAGGTCACCGTACGCATGCTCGACGGCAAGGACTTTTCGGATCTGGCCACTGAAACGGTAACCGTCGGCATGGGCGCTGAAGTACCTTTCGTGCCGGTCGGTTCCTACTCGGCGGTGGGCGAAGAAGGTGTTGCCTATGTGATCGAGCACGATTCCTCGGTCAGCAAGGAGATGGTCTGCGAGGGTGTGGCCGCCACGACAGACTTCTGCGCGAACTGAGATGAACTCGACAGCAGCAGTGGTGGAGCCTCAGGCTCCACCGGCTCACCTGAAGGTGACAGGAATCGGCAAGAGTTTCGGCGGTGTGGAAGCACTGCGCGGAGTCGATTTCGAGGTTGCCCGGGGTGAGGTCATGGCGCTGGTCGGTGACAACGGTGCTGGCAAATCCACCTTGATGAAGGTGCTTGCCGGAGCCATTGCTGCTGATCAGGGACGTTTTCAGATGGAGGGCAAACCGGTGAGTGTCAGCACGCCACTGGATGCCACCTCACTGGGTATCCAGATTGTCTATCAGGATCTGGCACTTTGCGAAAATCTGGATGTATCGGCCAATCTGTCACTGGGGGCTGAGCCCTTGAAGCCGGGTTGGACATTCCTGCCACGCTTTCTGCGTCCCATTGACGAGATGGAAATGGAGGTCAAGGCGAAGGCTGCCATTGACAGATTGCAAGTGCGGACCCTGCGTTCAGTGCGGGCAAAGGTCGGAGGGCTTTCCGGTGGTCAGCGTCAGGCCATTGCCATCGCGCGGGCGGTCGGGGCCGAGAGTTCCGTGGTCCTGCTAGATGAACCGACCGCAGCCCTGGGTGTTGCGCAAACCCGCCAGGTGCTGGATGTGGTCAAACGCCTGCGTGATACCGGGCATGCCGTTGTGTATATCTCCCACAATCTACGGGATATCTTCGAGGTCGCCGATCGCATCTGCGTTCTTCGGCACGGTATGAATGTGGCTACCTGGCGAACGGCAGACACGACGCCGGATGAAATCGTGGTGGCCATGACACGTGGACTGGACGAGGGGCCTGATGATGCCATCTGATTCGACACTATCCATCGGGCAACGCTTCGGGCGTCTGCGCGAAACGCGTTTCGGCGCATTCGTGCCCGTCATGCTGGCCTTGATTGCCATCTGGATCTACTTCGGCATTGCCGAGCCTGCCTTTCTGAGCCCGCGCAATTTCTACTTCCTGTTCATGCAGTCGGCGGTGGTGGGTACGCTGGCGGTGGGCATCACGCTGGTGTTGCTGTTGGGGGATATCGACCTGTCGGCAGCCGCCACCGCCGGGGTCTGTGCGGCGGTACTGGCGGTGCTGATCGTCATGGGGGTTCCGGGCCCGCTTGCCTGTCTGGCTGCCATGGCCACCGGAATCGTACTGGGCTCCGTTCAGGGCTGGCTGGTCGCCTATGTCGGCATACCCTCGTTTGTCGTGACCCTGGCAGGCTTGCTGGGTTTTCAGGGCCTGATGTTGAAGATTCTCGGTGCGCAGGGTGCCGTCAATATGCGTGACCCGTTCGTCCGTAGTCTGACCACGGTCAGTCTGCCACCGCTGCTGGGCTGGGCGGTGGCCATTCTGTGCATCATCGTGTTTGCCGTGATCGTGCTGCGGCGACAGTCGCAGCGTCGGCAACGGGGTGTCGAGGTCGATTCCGCGCTGGCGTTGTGGGGGCAGATAGGTTTCTTTGCAGGGATTCTGCTGGCCGTGGTGATGACACTCAACAGCTACAAGGGGGTGCCCTTGCTGGTGATTCTACTGGTGGGGCTGACAGCCTTGCTCGGCTGGATCACGACATCCACACCCTTCGGTCGCTCCCTTTACGCTGTTGGCGGTAATGCCGAGAGCGCTCGCCGAGTCGGCATGAACGTCAATTACATCCGCATTGCCGCGTTCGGCATCGTCGGTCTGATGGCAGCCATCGCCGGCATTCTCGGCGCTTCACGCTATGCCTCGGTCTCCTTCAATGCCTTTGCCGGTGGTCCCTTGTTGCTTGAAGCGATCGGTGCCGCCGTCATCGGTGGAACATCCCTGTTCGGTGGGCGCGGTTCGGTCTGGAACGCGATCCTGGGGGCCCTGGTTATCGGCTCGCTCGGTAACGGTCTGGATCTGTCTGGCGCCAGTGCTGCCGACAAGCTGATGTTCTCGGGGGCCATTCTGTTGCTGGCAGTTGCCATCGATGCCTTGTCACGAGCAGGCAGTGCACAGGAACGCTGAGGTGAGGAGCAGATCATGTCCGGCCGATTGAGTGCAGAGCAGTCTCAGACGCTCGAGCAGATACTGGATCTGTTGATTCCGGGTAATCCGGCGAAGGGCATTCCCTCTGGCAATGCGCCGGGCGTGATGAACTTCCTGCAGCAGAGGCTACAGGAGGAGGGCCAACTGCACGCGCAAGTCGCAGAGCTATTGGCAAGCGCATCGCCAATGGTGGTGACCGCCGATACCCTGCGCCAGCTGCAGAGCGACAAGCCGCAGGCGTTTGCCAGCCTGCAGCGACTGGTCTACATGGCGTATTACAGCCGCGCTGATGTCCGGCAGCAACTGGGCCTGGCACCCTGGCCGGTACATCCGCAAGGCTACCAGGTTGCCAGCGAAACGCCCGAGCAGCTCGATGCCCTGACAGCAGCGGTGAAAGCGCGCGGTCGTCTTTATCGGCCCTGCTGAACGACCAACCACAACGAGGTATACGACCATGTCCGCAGAACCGGTAGACGTGTTGATCATTGGCGCCGGGGCATCAGGCGCGGCCATCGCCTGGTCACTGCTCGAAACACGCATGCAGATTGTCTGTCTGGAGCAGGGCGGGCACGTGCATGACAAGGACTTTCCGAGTCGTCGCGAAGACTACGAGCTGGCTCGCTATGCCGAGTTCTCCTGCGATCCCAATGTCAGAGGGCTGCCGGAGGATTACCCCATCAACGTTGATGACAGCTGCATAGCACCGGTCAACTTCAATGGCGTTGGCGGCTCGACCATCAATTTTCTCGGCCACTGGCCACGCATGAAGCCATCGGATTTCCGGGCACATACGCTCGATGGTGTGGCGTCCGACTGGCCGATCGATTATGCAACTCTGGAGCCTTTCTATGCGATGAATGATCGCAATACCGGGGTTTCCGGGCTTGCGGGAAATCCTGCCTACCCACCTTATGAGCCGCCGCATCCACCGATACCGATAGGCAAGCTCGGGCAGAGACTGGCGCAGGGGTTCAATGCGCTGGGCTGGCACTGGTGGCCATCGGATGTTGCCATTCTGAGTGAGGATGTCGAGGGCCGTCAGAAATGCGTGAATGCCGGTACCTGCGATCTAGGCTGTGCGGCGGGTGCCAAGGGTGGCACTAACTTCACCTACTGGCCGATGCTGGAGCAGGCGGGGGTGGAGCTCAGAACCCATAGCCGGGTTCGTGAAATTCTGGTGGATGAACACAGCGGGTTGGCGACCGGCGTGTTGTATCACGATGCCAGTGGCCAGGTGCAGCGTCAGGATGCCGAGCTGGTGATCGTGGCCTGCAACGGTATCGGTACACCTCGGCTATTGCTCAATTCTGCCTCGCGACTGTTCCCCGATGGTCTGGCCAATCGTTCGGGCATGGTGGGGAAGAATCTGATGTTCCATCCCTTGAAGGGCGTATCCGGAGTGTTCAATGAGCCGATGGATGGGCACAAGGGACCCATGGCCTGTTCGATACTCAGCCAGGAATTCTACGAGACAGATCCGGAACGCGACTTCGTGCGTGGTTATGGTCTGCATTCGGGGCGTTCGACCACACCGATGACATTTGCACTCGGCGGCTATGGCATTGATCAGCCCATACCCTGGGGGCAGGAGCATCGGCATGTCATGGATGATATCTACCCCTTTCTTGCCAGCCTGACTATCGTGGCGGAGGATCTGCCGGAAGAACACAACTGCGTGACCCTGGACCCCGAGCTGACCGATAGCGATGGCATTCCGGCCCCCAGAGTTCACTACCGGCTCGGTGACAACACCCGTCGCATGCTGGCCCATGGTGAGGCTCGGGCCACCGAACTGCTGCAGGCTGCGGGTGCCAGAGAGGTATTGTCAAAGTCCGGCGATGAGCTCTGGTGGCGGGCCGGTTGGCATCAGATGGGTACCTGCCGCATGGGCGACAACCCGGAGACATCGGTCGTCAATGGCTGGGGACGATGCCACGACGTGAAGAATCTGTTCATCGTCGATGGTTCCATCTTCGTCACCGCCGGCGCTGTCAATCCCACGTCCACCATTCAGGCGCTGGCGCTGTATATCGGTGACAGCATCAAGAACAACATTGGCAATCTGTTCGACTGAGGAGTTATCGTGAATTATTCGAAATCGATGTATATCGCCGGCGAACTGGTCAGTGGTGAAGGTCAGATCGAGGTGATCAACCCGGCCAACGATCAGAAGGTCGCAACGGTCGCCGCAGCCGGCATGATTGATGCCGAACGTGCGCTGCAGGCTGCCAGGAAGGCATTTTCCGGTTGGTCACAAACGTCCATCAGCGAGCGCCAGCAATGGATGCATCGCCTGCGTGATGAGGTGATTGCCAATGAAGAGCATCTGCGTGACTGCATCCATCAGGAGATGGGCAAACCCTGGAGCAGTACGCAGGAGGATGTCGATAGCCTGAAGAATTCACTGGCGTTCTATGCCGAGGAAATCGCGCGGGTGCATGACACAGCCATTGCAGATCGGGCCGGTACGCACCAGCATCGTCTGGTGCATGAGCCGGTCGGTGTGGCGCTGGCCTTCATCGCCTGGAATTTTCCGCTGCTGAATCTGGCCTTCAAGATCGGCCCCGCCATGGCATCCGGTTGCCCGATCATCATACGGCCGTCCGAGGCAACACCGATCTCGGCCTATGCCGTCGGCGAGTTGTGCCACAGGATTGGATTGCCGGCAGGCGTGGTGCAGATTCTCTGTACCGAGGGTTACGATGTGGCGGATGCGCTCACCGCGTCTCCAGTGCCCTCATTGATCACCCTGATCGGTTCAACCAATACCGGTCGACATATCATGCGCACCGGTGCCACGACCATCAAGCGCTACTCGATGGAGCTGGGAGGCAATGCACCGGTACTGGTGTTCGAGGATGCCGATCTGGATCAGGCTGCCGATATCGTCTGTGGCGTGAAATTCAGTAATGCCGGGCAGATCTGCGTCTCGCCCAACCGGGTGTTCGTGCATCGCTCGGTGCTGGAGGCCTTCACGCAGCGGGCCGTGGAGCGCGCCAATGCGGCCGTGACAGGGTTCGACAAGACGCGTGATATCGTCACCGGCCCCGTCATCGATGGCCGGGCCTGGCAGCGCATCAAGTCACTGATCGACAGCGCCGTTGCCGATGGCGCCAGACTGCTCGCTGGTGGTGATCGTCCGCAGGAACTGCAACAGGGGCACTTTCTGGCACCCACCGTCCTGGGCCATGTGACACAGACCATGGACATCTACCGGCAGGAAAATTTCGGGCCGGTCGTCAGCATCATCCCTTTCGATGATGAAACCGACCTGCTGCGACAGGCCAACGATTGTGAGGAAGGGGGCTTGACGGCCTATGTCTTCACGCAGGACCTGGCCAGGGCCGAGCGCTACGCTGCCGGCCTGCGCTACGGAGAAGTCCAGATCAATGGCGTGAAATACGATATCGATCTGCCCCACGGGGGCATCGGGCAATCAGGCATCGGGCATGACTGTTCGCACCTGGCCTTGCAGGATTATCTGCATATCAAGCGCATAACGCGTGCACTGGACAGAAGCGTCGCATGAAGATCACCGCCATCATCAGTCATGTACTGCAATACGACATGCCGGAGGAGCTGGGCTATTCGCAGCAGTATTACTCGAAACGTTCGGCGCACCTGGTGGAGGTGCAGACCAGCGAAGGCATCACCGGTTGGGGAGAGTGTTTCGGTCCGGGTAATGTTGCGCTTGCCAACAAGTGCATTGTCGAGAAGGTCATTCAGCCCATGGTGCTGGGGCATGACCCACTGGACCGGGATGTCATCTGGCACAAGGTCTACAACCTGCTGCGTGATCACGGGCAGAAGGGCATGCCGATGCAGTCCTTGTCCGGTGTTGACATTGCCTTATGGGACATCGCCGGCAAGCTGGCCGGTCTGCCCCTGCACAAGCTGATTGGTGGTGCACACCGCGACCGGGTTCAGGCCTATGGTTACGGCATGATGCTCAAGCGTGAAAGTGTCGATGAACATGTGGCACGCTTCAGCGATGAGGCGGCGAGAATTCGGGAACAGGGTTTTGTTGCCACCAAGATGAAAACCGGCCTGGGTGCTCGCGATGATGTGCGTCTGTGCGATGCGGTTCGGCGCGGTGTCGGGGAGGACTTCCGTTTCATGGTGGATGCCAACCACTGCTACACCACGTCGGACGCCTTCTACGTGGGGCGGGCGCTGGAAGAGCTGGATGCCTACTGGTTCGAAGAGCCGGTCGCGCCTGAGGATCACGATGGGTATCGTGAATTGCGCGCAGGCCTGAAAGTCAATATTTCAGGCGGAGAGGCCGAGTTCAGTCGCTGGGGCTGGCGAGCCATTCTGGAGAACCGGGGACTGGACATCGCACAGCCGGAAGTCTGCGCCCTGGGGGGCATCAGTGAGTACCTGAAAGTCATGGCGCTGTGTCATGCGCATTTCACGCCCGTCATCAATCATGTCTGGGGTTCGGCCATCGCGGTGGCAACCAATCTGCAATTGCTGGCGGCCATGCCACCGATGCCCGGCGGCTTGCACCCCTGGGAACCCATGCTTGAGTTCGATACCACGGATAATCGCTTCCGCGATGAGTTGTTGCTGGAACCACTGAAGATTCAGGAGCAGGTCAGGACCAATGACGGATATGTGAGAGTGCCTGATGGTCCCGGGCTGGGGGTGGAGCCTGACCGGGATTTCATTCGGCACTTCGAGGTGAGTGACTGATCTTGCAGCAGATCGTCGCAACCGTTATGTTGAGCAATCGAGACTGCCTCGTTGACTGTTCAAAGAGCCTCGTTGCAGAACTTCAATCCACCAACATGCCATGGGAGCGCCTCAGCAATGAGTGAGCAGTTCAGCAGAATGGGTACCGATCTGACAAGGGATTTCGAGGGCAAGGTTGTCGTGGTCACCGGCGCGGCCATGGGAATCGGACGCGCCTGTGCGGAAGGCTTCATCGAACGCGGCGGCGCGGTCGTCATCGCCGATCTGGATGCAGGCGCCGGTGCTGCGACAGCTGAGGAACTTGGCGAACGGGCCTTGTTCATCCGCACCGACATTGCCGACATGCAGTCAGTTACCGCCATGGCCGAACAGGGCGTGGCGTACTTCGGTGGCATCGACATTCTGGTCAACAATGCCGGTCAGGCCATCAAGGGGGTGGTGGACGAGATGAGCGAGGAGGAGTTTCTGAAGACCATCAATATCAATCTGATGGGGTTCTGGCGCATGATGCGGGTCTGCATTCCCGAAATGAAGAAGCGCGGTGGCGGCGCCATCGTCAACATGTCTTCGGTGCAGGGCTCACTCGGCTTTGATGGCTACGCAGCCTACGCACCGGCCAAGGGCGGCATCAATGCCCTGACCTGGCAATCAGCCGTGGAAATGGCCCCACACAAGATCCGTATCAACGCGGTGGCGCCCGGAACCATCATGACGCCACTCAATGAGAAACTGTTTGCCTCGATGGACGATCCGAGTGAACTGATAGACAGCTGGAACAAGGCGCACCCGCTGGGCCGATTCGGCTACCCGCCCGAAGTGGCCGAAGCGGTGCTGTTCCTGGCCAGCGAACGCGCCAGTTTCATAACCGGCGATGTGCTGAGGGTGGACGGCGGCCTGTCCGTTCGCGGTGCCTGAGTCCACCTGGTCGATTCCCTGGTGTCGGATCAGCGGTGAAATTCGCCAGCTCGTTCCGGTTGCCAGGTGATTTCCTTGATTTCCACAGTCATCTTGCCACCACCGGGTTTTGGCCATTCGATCTGCTCGCCAACGGACAGACCCAGCAGGGCACTGCCAACCGGCGCCAGTATCGACACCTTGTCGGCACTGCCGTCGGAGTCTCTGGGGTAGACCAGCGTCAGGTTGAACTCCTCACCGGATTCCATGGCAAAGCGGACCGAGCTGTTCATCGAGACCACATCGGGTGGCACATCCCTGGGTTCCACCACCTCGGCGCGGTCAAGCTCTTCCTGTAGCCCGGCGTGGCGCAGGCGTTCCTCGCGCGGCAGGGAGCCGAGCAGGCTCTCGAGGCGGTCCACATCCAGTGATGAGAGGACGATGCCGGTTTTTACAGTCATTGTTTTCTCCAGTCTTGTTTTTTCTCAGCCGATAGTCGGACGTGAGGGCATACGTGCCGCGTGTCAAGCATGACAATCGGCGTACGGTAAAAGTAGGGGGTATCAGTGCCGGTTTCCGGCAGCCCACATCAGATACGGCGCGGTGCTGCGAACGGCGCAGGCGTGTCGTTGACGCATTCAGCCTGCCATTTTTGTGAAGTATAGCTCTGTCTGTGGGTTCCTGCTGCCGATCATCTTGTCTGGTTGCGACAGCTCAGCCCGATGCGGTGGTACAGCCGGGCTCGGAAAAGATCTGTTTTTGCTGCCCCTGAAACACTCACAGCAGATAATTATCAGTCCGGGTTGACCTAGAGCATCTAATTCGTCATCGTTTGCCGGCTGATTCAGGCAAAATTGAACAAATTCTAGGGAATAAGGGAAAGATCGATGTCTAACAAGTCGAAAGCGGTGGTATTCGACAACAACCCCGGCCGCAATGCGCAGACCTATGGGGTCGCTCGCCTGCTGAATACCGACCCGGAGCTGATTCACGAGCCTTCGGTTGGCGTGATGGGTACCAAGGGCGACAGCCAGTGTTACGTGGGTGTGCAGCGCAAGGTCGAGGCCATTCACGAGCGACTGCGTCAGGCGCTGGGCCGTGAAGAGGGCAAGATGCACATGCGTCTGGTACAGCCCGAATACACGGTTGCCACATCCGACGGCATGCGTAATGGCACGCGCGAGATGCGTTATTCCCTGATCGGACGTGAAGTCACGCACGACACCGTGTGCGAACACCTGTCCGCCAGCGGCCTGGAAGGCACCATTGCGGTCGTCGCCTGCGACAAACCGCCAGTGGGTACTCTGGCCGGTCTGCTCGAACACAACCGTCCAGCCATCATCATGTCCGATGGTCCTATTCGTCCGGGTCGTGATTCCGTGACCGAACAGCCCATCGATATCGTCTCGGCCTTCCAGGTGGCGGGTGATCACGATGCCGATTTCAAGAAGCGCATTGCCAAGGAAGCCTGCCCGGGTTACGGCAGCTGTGGTGGCATGTTCACCTACAACACCATGCAGACTTTCATCGGTGTCGTCGGCATGCAACCTCTGCACATGGTGGCGCCACCGTCTGACGACCCGCGTCGCCTGAACGATTTCCCCGAAGAGCTGGTTGGCTACCTGAAAGGCATGATCGAACGCGGGGACACGCCTCGGGATATTGTCACGCGCGATGCCATTCGCAACGCCGTCATCGTTTCCATGGCCGTTGGTGGTTCCACCAATGTATTGCTGCACGCGCCCGAGATTGCCCGTGCTGCCGGCTTCAAGAGCTTCGCCGAGGACATCATGTCACCGGAGGAATTCAACCACCTGTCGAAGAACGTGGTACCGGTTCTCACCGACGCTCGTCCTTATGGCAAGTACTCCATGGTCGATATCGACGAGAAGGGCGGTGTACAGGTCATCGTCAAGGCGCTGATGGATGCCGGTCTGCTCAACGGCGACACACTGACCTGCACCGGGGAAACACTGGCCGAGCAGGTTGATCGACTCAACACGCCCGAGCCTGATGGCGTCGTGGTCTATCCCGTTGAAAAGCCTTACAAGCCCACTGGCGGCTTGCGTGTTCTCGGTGGCAACCTGTCGCCCGAATTCAGCGCCGTGCTGAAACTGGCCGGTGTGGAAGGCGGACTGGAAGACAATCGCTTCATCGGTCGTGCGCGCATCTTCAATGGCGAGCAGGATCTGCTGAATGCACTGGAATCAGCCCCTGACAGCTTTCAGAACCACGATATGGTCATCGTGCGTTATGAAGGCCCCAGTGGTGCGCCGGGCATGCCCGAAATGCTCGATTCCACGTCACGCATCACGACGCTGTGTCGCGAACGTGAAATCGTGGTGGGCCTGATGACCGATGCGCGCTTCTCTGGTGGATCCGTCGGCCTGGTTATCGGTCATGTCGGTCCAGAAGCTGCACTGGGCGGTCCGATTGCCTTCGTGGAAGACGGCGATGAGATCATCGTCGATCTGGACACCAACGAACTCAACTGTACGGCCCTGAATGATCCTGCCATTCTGGCAGAGCGCAAGGCCGCCTGGGAGAAGGTGGTCGCGGACAACGGCGGCATGCACCCCTTGTGTGGCGAGGTGGATACCCGCTTGCTGAATCGCATGCGACTGTCTGCCGTCTCGGCAGTCTATGGCGCCGGCATGCATCCGGATCGCGTCTTGTGGGTACCGCAACCACGTGAAGCGGGCAGAAGCGGTTTCGTCCCTCACAACAAGTACCGTGAGGGTTCGAAGCAGGAATTCTGATCCAGCTTCCGCCAGCGTCTCATCGAGACGTATCCCCGTCCGTGGCAATGCCTGCCACGGGCGGGATGTTCGGATCGGTTATCCGAACTTTCTGCCCAGATACGCCAGATAGGGCGCCGCATCGTTTGCCTCGAGCCCCAGCGATTGCAGTATTTCGGCACGTGTTTTCTGCCGCCCCCAACACCAGACACTCTCGCCCAGCGCACGGTTCAGCGGTGCGGTATCCGCCGCATTCAAGGCCTGGCGAATCTCGGGGGACTCCCTGTCCAGATGCGCCATCAGCTGAGCGGCTGTGGCATTGCCGATGGTATAGGTCGGAAAGGAGCCCAGGTAGCCGGACGACCAGTGCACATCCTGCAGGCAGCCATTGGCATCATCATCGACCTTGACGCTCAGGTCGTTCTGCATGGCCTCTCGCCAGAGCGCGGGAATATCGGCAACCGCCACTGAACCATCCATCAGACCCATCTCGATCCTGACGCGCAACATGATGTGCAAGTCGTAGCTCAGCTCATCGGCCTCCACACGAATGGGTCCGGGCTCGACCCGATTGACGGCCGCCACAAATTCCTCGACGCTGACATCGCGCAATTGCTCGGGAAAGGTGTCTCGCAGACGCGCATAGTGCGTCTCCCAGAACGCAGCGCTTCGCCCAACGTGGTTTTCATAGAGCCGTGATTGGCTTTCGTGCATGCCGAAACTCGTGCCACCTACCGCGTACAGACCGATCATGTCGGTAGTGAAGGCGCTGCGCGTCAGTTCCGGGGCAATACCCTGTTCGTACAAGGCATGTCCCACTTCATGGATGCTGCCGAAAATCGACATGGGCAGGTAGTTCTGTGGCCAGCGCGAGGTGATACGCACATCGTTGCGAGTGAAGCTGACTTCGAACGGATGCACCGTGGTATCCAGCCGACCTCGCTCGAAATCGAATCCCAGAGAACGCGCTGTCTCTGCAGCGAATGCCTGCTGGCTGGCTGGTGGGTAGTCGCGATACAGAAAATCGGTACGCGGTACAGGTCGGCCCCGCGCCGTATCCAGCAAGGGAAGAATGCCCTCCCGCAGTTCGCCAAAGAACCGGCTCAGACTGGCCGCTGTCTCGCCGGGTTCGTATAGTCGCACCATCGGATCGTAGGGGTGCTCTTCGTAACCGAGAGCCTCGGCTGACTGCCGGGCCAGATCCACGACCTTTTCCAGATGCGGTTGAAACACGGAGAAATCGGCTGTCGCGCGTGCCCTGGCCCAGGCGGCTCCAGCAACGGTTGCACTTTCGGCTTGTGCCTTGAGCAGAGCGGCAGGCAGTCGGCGGTGATAATCGATCGCTTCCTGCACCGCTATGGCTGCCGGGTCTTCACCCGCGTTGTCAACCGCAGTCTGCATGGCAGGGTCCACGAGCATGTCGCGAGCCATGCCCATCAGCGTGGCAATCTGCTGTCCACGCGTGGTGGCACCGCCGGCGGGCATCTGTGTGCGTGCATCCCAGTTGAGGGTGTTCACGGCACACAGCACGTCGTTCACTCGTGCGATTCTCTCGCTCAGTTCCTTCATGCCATGATCCGTTCTCATGCCACACCACCATCATTCAGATGGCACGCTACGGTGCGTTGATCATCCGCCTGTGCCAGCCGTGGGACCTCGCGCCGACAACGCGGCCCGGCCTGTGGGCAACGCGGGTGAAAGGCGCAGCCCGGTGGCGGATTGATGGGGGAGGGAATCTCGCCCTGGATGGCTTCGAACACGCGTTTGCCGGTGCCGACCGTCGGCACGGAGGCAAACAGCGCCGAGGTGTAGGGGTGCAAAGGACGCTCGTAAAGATCCTTTGCGGGTGCCAGCTCGACCAGGCGTCCCAGGTACATGATGGCCACCCGGTCGCAGACATGACGCACCACGGAGAGGTCATGACTGATGAACAGTGCCGTCAGTCCGAGGTTGCGCTGCAGGTCCATGAACAGATTCAGCACCTGAGCCTGAATGGAGACATCCAGTGACGCCACGGCCTCATCCAGCACCAGCAGTTCGGGCTCCATGGCCAGCGCTCGCGCAATGGCGATACGCTGGCGCTGGCCTCCGGAGAACTGGTGTGGCAGTCGGTCGGCATAGGCGGCTTCCAGCCCGACCTGCTCCAGCAGACTGCCCACGCGCTCGGATACCACATTGGCCGGAATGATCTTGTGGTAGCGAGGACCTTCCGCGATGGTCTCACCGACTTTCATGCGAGGGTTGAGGCTGGCAAACGGATCCTGGTGGATCATCTGCACCTGGGTGGTCAGTTTTTCCGCCGTGCCGCGTTGATCCCGCGTGATGGGCTTGCCATCGAGCATGACCGTGCCATCACTGGGGGCGTGAATGCCGGCAACCACTCGCCCGAGTGTGGATTTACCACAACCGGATTCACCGACCACTCCCAGTACTTCACCTCGGGCGACCTCCAGCGTGACATCGGTCAGGGCATGGACCACCACGGGCTCGCCGCCGCCGCTCAGTCGTCCCGCCAGGCGTTCTGCCAGCCCGGGTTTGCGAGTGAAGCGTTTTGACACCTGATCGATGGACAGAAGTGATTGGCTCATGAGCCCTCCAGAGGATGGTGGCACAGGACAATCTGACCGTCTCTGCTGTCACTGGGTGGTTCGCTCTTGCATTGTTCGGTGGCGCGGCTGCAGCGTGGCCGGAACGGACAACCGGATGGCAGTCGCGACAGTTGTGGCGTGGAGCCGGGTATCTGCGGCAGATGTCCGCCAGGCTCATGCCGGGCCGGGATCGAGTCCAGCAAGCCCTGGGTATAGGGGTGTCGCGGATTGCCGATGACCTGTTCGGCGGTACCCCGTTCGACGATACGGCCTGCGTACATGACACAGATATCGTCAGCCAGACTGGAGACAACGGCCAGGTCATGGGTCACCCAGACGATGGCTGTGCCGATGTCATCGGCAAGCCGTCGCACCTCGGCCAGTATCTGCCCCTGGATGGAGACGTCCAGCGCTGTCGTGGGTTCGTCGGCAATGATCACACTGGGCCGGTGCAGCAAGGCCATGGCAATCGCCACGCGTTGCCGCATGCCGCCGGAGAGCTGATGCGGATAGGCTTTCAGGCGCTCTGCCGGTGAGGGAATGCCGACGATGTCCAATGCCTTGCGCGATTCTTCCAGGGCCTCGCGTTTGGGCATCTTGCGGTGCACACGCACGGCCATGGCCATCTGGTCGCCGATGCGCAGTACCGGGTTCAGGGTCATCATGGGATCCTGAAAGACCATGGCCAGGCGGCTGCCACGCATCTTGCGCATGTCATCATCTGACAGGCTGCGCAGATCGACGCCATCCACGGTGACCGAGCCGGCCACCACTTGTCCCGGTTCATCAACCAGACCCATGATGGAAAAACCGGTGACGCTCTTGCCAGAACCGCTTTCACCCACCAGGCCGAGAATGCGCCCCGGTTCGACCGAAAAACTGACGTTGTCCACGGCCGTGACACTGCCGCTGCGAGTATCGAAACGAGTCGTCAGGCCGCTGACATCCAGTGCGGCGCTCATCGGCTGTTCCTCGGGTCCAGTACGGTGCGGACCTGGTCACCGACAAGGTTGATGGCGACAACCGTGATCATCAGAAAGATTCCCGGATAGATGGATAGCCAGTAGCGACCGGCGTGTATGTACTTGAAGCCATTGGAGATCAGTGATCCCAATGAGGGTTCGGTCAAGGGCAGGCCGACACCCAGAAACGACAGCGTGGCCTCCAGCGAGATCGCGCTGGCGACCTGTACGGTGGCCACCACGATCAATGGCGGCAGGACGTTGGGTAGCAGGTGGCGAAACATGATGCGTCGTGTAGGCAGCGGTGTCGAACGCGCCGCTTCGATATAGTCCTTGCGCCGTTCCACCGATGCTGCCCCATGGGTTGTCCGCGCGAAGTAGGCGTATTGCGCTACCACCAGTGCCAGAATGATCTGCGGAACCCCCTGTCCCAGCATGGCCACCAACACCAGCGCCAGCAGGATGGCGGGCATGGATAGTTGCAGGTCCACGATGCGCATGAGCAAGGCTTCGAGCCTGCCACCGAAATAGGCAGCACTGAGTCCCACGGTGATGCCGACAGTCAGTGCCAGCACACCGGCAGACAAGCCGATCACGAAGCTGGTGCGCAGGCCATACAGAATGGCGGAGAGCATGTCGCGCCCGGCGTTGTCGGTGCCCAGCAACAGGGTGTAGCCGCCAGAGCCAACCTCGCCAGGCGGTAGAAAGGCATCGGACCATTCCAGCAGGGACAGGTCATAGGGATCCTGAGGAACCAGCCAGGGCGCACCGAAGGCGCCGATGGTCAGCGCGATGATGACGAACAGGGCCATCAAGGCCACTCTGGACTCGCAGTAGTCCGACCAGAAATTGCGCAGGCGTGTCGCGGTGGTCTCCCGAGCGATGATCGGCGATGAATCTGCCACGTTGCTGTTGTCCGGTGAGCTGTTGTTCATCACGCGCCTCCCTTGAGTCGAACACGCGGATCCAGACGTGCATAGACAAGGTCGACGATCAGGTTGATCATGACAAACAGTACAACCACCATGACCAGGTAGGACACCATGACGGGGCGGTCCAGCTGCAGGATGCTGTCGATGATCAGCTTGCCCACGCCGGGCCAGTTGAAGACCGTTTCGGTGACGACGGCAAAGGCCAGTGTCGAACCCAGCTCCAGGCCGAATACCGTGACAATGGGAATCGAGATATTGCGCAGAATGTGGCTGAAGACGATCTGTTGGTCCGGCAGGCCCTGGGCACGGGCGAAGCGCACATACTCGGCGCCCATGGCCTCGACCATGCCGGCGCGCGTCAGTCGAATCAGCAGTCCCATCTTGAACAGGGACAGATTGATGGCGGGCATGATGACATGCGACCAGCCATTGGGTGTGGCCAGTGAGGTATCGAACCAGAGAAATCTGGCCACCTCGCCGCGGCCCCCGGATGGCAGCCAGCCCAGCTCGACGGCAAAGCCCATGATCAACAGCATGCCGATCCAGAAGGTGGGTACCGAGAAGCCGAGAACGGACAGGGCCATGATCAGCTTGGCACCCAGGCTTCCGGGTTTGTAGCCGGCATACAGTCCGGCGGGGATGCCGATGAGTGTGGCGATGACAACCGATACCAGGACCAGTTCGACCGTGGCCGGCAATCTGGAAAATACAAGGCTGGTAACCGATATGTTGTAGACCATGGAGCGGCCAAGGTCACCGTGAAAGACATTGCTCACGAAGGTGAAATACTGGCGCCAGAGGGGTTGATCCAGTCCGTATTGGCGGATCAGGTTCTCGCGTATTTCCTGGGTGGCACCCGGATCGATCATGACGTCGATCGGGTTGCCGATGGCGTAGACGCCGACGAACACGATGATCGACATGGCGAACACCACGACGACGGCTTGCGAGAGTCGTCCGATCAGATATCCGAACATGGAAACCTCGGGCTCTTGGCGGTGTTGGGAGAGCTTGGCATTGTGCAGCTGGAATCAGAGTCAGGCGCTACGTGTGTCGAGGAACAGACGAGTGCAAAAGTTGGATGGGCAGTGGAAATCAGGCGGGCACCCGAATGGATGCCCGCCTTGAGGCTCCCTACTCGGGCGTGATTTCGTAGGCCCGTGTTTCCTGGTCAACCCGTGGTGGGAAGTCCAGCTTGCCGGCTTTGGAGGCCCAGACGGTCTGCAGGATGACTGTGGGTATCAGCGCACGATCTTCCATGGCGATATAGGACGCTTCTTCGTACAGCTTGCGGCGCGGCTCGGCGTCGAGAGTCTGTGAGCCTTCTCCGAATACCTTGTCGAACTCGGGGTTGGAATAACCGCTGCGGTTGAAGTTGCCAAAACCCTTTTCGGCATCCTTTGTATGGACCAGCGCACCGTAGGTATAAGCCGCCTCACCGGTCAAGGTGCCCCAGGCGGACATGGTCATGGTGTATTCCTCGCGAGCTGCAGCGGGGAAATACACGGTGCCGTTGAGCGCCTGAGCATTGACCGTCAATCCCAGTTTCGACCACATCTGAGCCAGGGCTTCACACACCACGGCGTCACCTGGAACACGATTGTTGGTACAGGTGAAATCGATTTCGAAGCCATCCGGGTAGCCCGCTTCAGCCAGCAGGGACTTGGCCTGTTCGATGTCGTATTCACGCTCGCCCAGCTTGTCGGAATAGCCGAAGAAGCCTTCCGGCATCAGCTGGTTGGCAGGGGTTCCGAGGCCTTCCAGTACAACGCGTACCAGTGTCTTGCGATCGATGGCGTAATCCAGCGCCTTGCGCACTCTGAGATCCTGCAGTGGATTGCCTTCGACCTCCTTGCCATTGACCTTGATGGGTTGAGGCTCTTCATCCTTTACGGAAGGCGCGATGTTCAGGATATAGATGGAGTCAGAGACAGAGGTCTCCAGGCTCGAGTCATTCTGCATGGCCACATAGTCCGTGGCCGGTACATAGTTGATCAGGTCAACCTGGCCGGATTTGAGCGCAGCCACACGAGCGGCATCATCGGGAATTTCCCGGCGTGTGACGTTTTCCCAGGCGGGTGCATCTCCCCAGAAGTCATCGTATCGCGCCAGCACCATGTCACCCTTGGGCTGCCAGCTGACGAATTTGTAGGGGCCGGTGCCGATGGCTTTCTCACCTGAATTGAATGCTTCATTGCGTGCTTCCATGCCGGTTTCCGATGGCACGACAAACAGGCGGGTGAAATCGTTGGGCAATGAGGGGGCACGTCCCTTGGTTGTCACGCGCAGCGTGTAGTCGTCAACCACCTCTACCGAGTCGACGTATTTCGTGTACAGCGTCATCGGCATGGGGCCGGTGACTTCCGGAATTCTCTCGATGGAGAATTTCACATCTTCAGCGGTGAAGGGGCTGCCATCGTGAAAGGTCACGCCTTCGCGCAGCTTGAATTCCCAGGTGATGTCGTCAACCGCTTCCCAGCTCACTGCCAGGCCGGGCTTGAGTTGCAGTTTGTCATCGACGTCGACCACGGTATCGAATACATGGCGCAGCGCTTCCGCCTGACTGCCGAGGGTTGACCAGTGTGGGTCGATGGAGTCAGGGCCGGCACGCAGACCGATCATCAGATCTTGCGCCATGACACCGGGGGCGGCGGTGAGTAGGGCAAGTGCTGCAATGCCGGGTCTGAGGGTAGTCTTCAACATCATGCATCTCCGATTGTTATGAACGGCTGTAACACTAAACGCAGTTTGCAGAAGGGGTCAAGGCATTATTTTTTATCATTCATCGTTGAGCTTCCATTTATCCAGGCGTTAGTGCTAGATATAGCGCAAGCATTCCTTCTTCGGATCTTGTTGGAATCAAAATTGTTATGCTACATTGATACGATAATGACTCAAAATGAATCAAACTGCATAGGCACTGCACTAAAAAGGATCACGGACGCGATCGATCTTGATTCGTCGGTGTCCGTATCCGTGCAGTTGCGAGGAGCCCTGGAATACGGCATAGCCACGGGTGAGTTACCGGCAAACTCCCGCCTGCCGCCGGTTCGACGATTGGCGGCCTACCTGAAACTGTCACCGGTCACGGTCAGCAACGTCTATGCGGTGTTGCAGGAGCGGGGACATATCGAAGGGCGTGTCGGTTCCGGCACCTTCGTGGTGGATCGGGGAACGCCATCCGCATCTGAAACGCTGCAGATGGCTGCATTCGACAAACAGCTGGATGAGCTTGTCCGGACGGGGGAGACGTTGGGGCTGTCACGCCAGGACATCGCCTTTCGGGTGGTGGTAGCAACAGCACGCTCAACGATCAAGCCGCTGCGCATTCTCATGCTGGCAACCTTTCGTGATACGACCGAAGCCTATGCCGAGGATTTGCGTCCCTTTGTCGATAGTGCAGACGAGGTGATCGCATGGAGTGTTGACAGGCTCGATGATGAAGCACCTCCCGAGGCCGATCTGGTGTGTTGTCCACATACCATGATCAGCGAAGCCAGGCGTCTGTTTCCCGAAACACCGGTGGTCGGCTTGACCCTGATTCCCAATGGCGCCACCCGAGTTGCATTGGCAACCATGCCGCCGGAAGCCACTGTGCTGGTCGTGTCGTTCTTCGACGATTTTCTTGCCTTGATGAAAAGCGGCGTCTCGCGCTTTGCGCCGCATGTCGATGACATCATCGCAGTGCCGCGTAGTGACACGGAGCTGGATGCCTTGCTTTGCAAAGCCGATGTGTTGATCCATTCCAGTGGTGCCGGCTACTTGCGGGACCAGCTGCGAGCGGATCAGATCGCCATCGAATACAAACATACCCCGGACAGCAACTCGGTGAAACAGGAGTTGCTGCCGGCAATCGAAGCTGCACGAACCAGTGCAGTGTCCAAGGAGATAGATCGTGAAGATTAGTGATAGCAACTGGTTCGACGTGGAACGCTGGCTGGAAACTGATGACCGTTGTGTATTGCCACTGGGCAGTACCGAGCAGCATGCCTATCTGAGTCTGTCGGTCGACTCCATCCTGTCCGAGAAGATCGCAAGCGATGCGGCAGAACCGCTGGGTGTGCCTGTCTTTCCGGCCATCCCATATGGTTTGACGCCGTATTTCATGGCTTTTCCAGGCACCGTGTCGCTGAGCCTGAGTACGTATGCCACGGTGGTCCGTGAAGTGCTCGACAGCCTCTATTCCACCGGCTTCAGGCGTATCCTCATCGTCAATGGGCATGGTGGCAACAGCCCCGTGCAGAGCGCCTGTGCCGAATGGATGCAGGCAAACGAGGGGGCTCGTTGTCGCTTTCATGACTGGTGGCGAGCGCCCAGAACCTGGGAGGCCGTGCAGTCCGTCGATCCCATCGCCTCGCATGCCTCCTGGATGGAGAACTTCCCCTGGACCCGGCTGGAAGGTCGCGAGATGCCGAGTGAGCAGAAGCCCTATGTCGACTTTGATCGTCTGCGCGATCGCAATGCCCAGGGGGTTCGCGAATTGATTGGTGATGGAAACTACGGCGGCTACTATCAACGTTCGGACGAGGATACTCGGAAGATCTGGGATATCGCTGTCAGCGAAACGCGTGAGTTGCTCGAAGGCGATTGGCGATGAAGACGGGTGCCGAGAACGATCCGATACTCATCTGGGGAGCCGGTGCCATAGGTGGCATTCTGGGTGCCTTTTTCGCTCGCGCCGGCCAGGCGGTGCAGATGGTCGATATCGTGGAAGAACACGTGGACGCCATGCGCGGCGAGGGTCTGCTGATCGAGGGGCCGGTGGAAGAATTCAGGCAGCAGTTGCCCGCGGCCACACCGGCCACCTTGAGCGGCAGATACCGACGTGTGATTCTGGCCGTGAAGGCGCATCACACGCAAATCGCACTGGATATGCTGCTGCCGCATCTGAGCGATGACGGCTATATCGTCTCGGCCCAGAATGGCATGAACGAGCGGCAGATCGCTGCGCGTGTGGGTGCACATCGTACGCTGGGTTGCTTCGTGAATTTCAGTGCAGACTGGCTGGAGCCGGGACGCATACTGTATGGTAATCGTGCCGCCGTGGCGCTCGGCGAGCTGGATGGCAGCATGAGTGATCGTCTACAGGAGATGCATTCGCTGTTCAGTCTGGTCGAACCCGATGCCGTCATGACAGACAATATCTGGGGCTATCTGTGGGGCAAGATGGGTTACGGTTCCCTGCTGTTTGCGACCGCGTTGACACCAGAATCGATGTCGGATGCCATGGACCCGGCCGAGTATCGCGTGGTCTATGCTGCGCTGGGCCGCGAAGTCATGCAACTGGCCGCAGCCGATGGCGTTCAGCCCATCGGCTTCAATGGTTTCGACCCGGATGCCTTTCGCACTGGCAATACCGAGCAGATCGACACGTCCATCGATACGATGGTGGCGCATAACCGCAAGACTGCCAAGACGCATTCGGGCATCTACCGCGATCTGGCCATTCGTAAACGCAAGACGGAAGTCGATGCGCAAGTGGGCATTCTGGTCGAGATTGGCCGGCAGTTCGATATCGCCACACCGGCTCTGAAAGCTCTGTACGGCCTGATCCGTGATATCGAAGACGGCAAACGTGAACAATCCAGCGACCTTCTCAAAGCCATGGTGCCACTATGCAACTGAACTTGAAGTCACGCATCTTTGCGGTGACCGGAGCCGCTCAGGGAATCGGTGCAGCAATCGTGCAGGCACTGGTGGCCGAAGGGGCCACGGTTGCGGCAATCGATATCGATGCCGACGGACTGGAACAACTGCAGACACAGTCCGGAGTCAGCTGTTACAGCGCTGACCTGGGTTCGCCCGAGAGTGCTCACGCCATCTGCAAGGACATCATCGAGCAGCACGGTCATGTCGATGGATTGGTCACAGCCGCCGGAGGTGTACGCGGTCAGGTGGGCCGGCCTCTGGAGGCGATCACGCCATCGGACTGGCAAGCCATTTTCGCCGCCAATGTGGATGCTGCCATGTGGTGTGCGCAAGGTTTTGCCCCGGCGATGAAGCAACGCGGTTGGGGTCGAATCGTGACCATCTCATCGGGGGCGGGGCTGAAACCAAGCCTCACCGGTATACAGGCCTACGCCTCGGCCAAGCATGCGCTGGTGGGGCTGACTCGACAGCTCGCCCTGGAGCTGGGACCGGAAGGTATTACCGTCAACTCCGTTGCCCCGGGCTTTGTGCTGTCCAATCCGTCGACCGAGAAGCAATGGGAGGCTTTCGGGCCTGAACGGCAGGCACAGATCGTCAACAGCATTCATACCCGCAGGCTGGGGCGTTCAGAGGATATCGCTGATGCCGTGACGTTCCTGTGCTCGGACAGGGCCAGCTGGATCACCGGGCAGATTCTGCAGGTAGATGGGGGGCATGCATGACACATTCCAGCCATTCGATGGAGAACGGAACATGAGTGAACCCCATGAGTGGGATGAGCCCACCTGGCGACACAAGGTCAATGCAGTCAGGGCAGGGCGCTCCCTGTTGCCGAAGCGCTGGCCGGGTGGTGCTCGCTGTGCCGTGGCCTTGTCATTCGACAGTGATCATGAGACCAATGAGTTGCGCGACGGTGCCGAATCGGTCGCACGCCTCAGTTGGGGAGAGTACGGATCAAGGCGCGGTATTCCGCGCATCCGGCGTGTACTGGATCGCTTTGATGCCAAGGCCAGCTTTTTCGTACCCGCTGTATCAGCGCTGCTGCATCCTGAAGAGCAACGTACATTGGCCGAAGAGGGGCACGAGATCGGCCTGCATGGCTGGATTCATGAGCTCAACACCAAACTGGATGAGGCGACAGAGCGAGAGCTGATGCTGCGCGCCTCCGACACGCTCGAGCAGGTGTGCGGTGTCCGACCTCGCGGCATGCGCACGCCGTCCTGGGACTACAGCCCCAACACGCTGAATATCGCTCGCGAGATGGGACTGCTGTATGACAGCTCGCTGTTCTCTGATGATGACCCGTACGAGATCATGGCGCATGGCGAGCCAACGGGTATCGTGGAACTACCGGTTGAGTGGATTCGTGATGATGCCGTGTACTTCATGATGAACCGCTTCGGTGCGCAGCGTCCCTACACGGCACCAGCCGATGTACTGGATATCTTTCTGCGCGAATTCGACGGTGCCAGAGAGGAGGGTGGGCTGTTTCTGCTGACCATGCACCCCCATGTGATCACATACCGCAGTCGCATCTTCATTCTCGAAGAACTGCTCGAACACATCGTGGCAACGGGTGACTGCTGGATAGCCACCCATGCCGACATTGCCAGCTATTGTCTGGCTGAGTCTGAAAATACAGGAAACCCGATATCATGAGCCGTTTTTCTCTCGCAGTACACGGGGGGGCAGGTACCATCAACAAGGCCAGTCTGACCCCCGACTTGGAAGTACGCTATCACGACGGATTGCGCACGGCTCTGCAGGCAGGTCATGACATTCTGCAACAAGGGGGCAGTGCCATGGATGCCGTGACCGCGGCGGTGTGTGCACTGGAAAACGAACCCCTGTTCAATGTCGGGCGTGGTGCTGTGTTCACCAGCGAAGGGGTGCAGGAAATGGATGCTGCGGTGATGGATGGAAGAACACGAGCAGCCGGTGCCGTTGGCGGCATATTCGGTCCGCGCAACCCGGTGTTGAACGCAAGAGCGGTGATGGAGAACACGGAGCACGTCATGCTGATCGGGCCCAATGCCTTGCAGATCGCCAGAGAGGCGGGTTTGCCTTTCGAAGAGGCACCGTACTTCTTCACTCAGGCGCGCTGGGATGCTCTGCAGTCCACGCTGGCCATGCGCGCCAGCGGACAGGAAGATGATGATCCCGCTCGTCGCCACGGTACCGTGGGTGCGGTCGCCTGCGATACGCAGGGCAATCTGGCGGCAGCCACGTCCACCGGTGGTATGACGGCCAAGGCTCCCGGCCGGATCGGTGACACGCCCATCATTGGTGCGGGTACCTTTGCCGATAACGAGACCTGCGCGGTGTCAGGTACGGGGCATGGTGAAGTGTTCATCCGTTACAACGCGGCGGCCGAAATCGCTGCCCGCATGCGTCATGCCGGAGAATCATTGGTCGATGCTGCACACCATGTCGTCATGGAAGATCTGGGCAAGCACGATGGGTCCGGTGGGCTGATTGCGGTGGATGCGCAGGGTCATGTCACCATGCCGTTCAACTGCGAGGGCATGTACCGGGGGATGGTGAATGAGAACGGGAATTTCGAGACCAGTATTCATGCGGGCCCCGAAACCCGCTGATCAGAGGCACTCGACTGAACCCGTGAAACAGACAGGATAGGGTGCCTGTCACGACGTGGCTACAAGGCCGTTGAATGACATCCGGTACAATCACGTCATGGCGTTGGATCAAGCATGCCGCCATGCGGACTACATATCATCATAATGAGACCCGAAGTCTCGATAACAGGAATAGAGCCGAAATGCCCAAGCCCACTGTACTCGCACCTGCAGCCCTGCCTGCGCTCATCACCGAACAACTGTCCGCTCGCTATGAGCTGATCGAGCTGGCCGAAGCCGACGATGCGGCGGCTGTGCTGGCCGAGTGTGCCGAGCGGGTGAGAGCCATTGTCACTCAGGGAGCGGTTGTCGATCGCGCCTATATGGAAGCCTTGCCCAATCTGCAGATCGTGGCCAATTTCGGTGTGGGTTATGACAAGGTCGATGCCCCGGCTGCCGCCGAGCTTGGTGTGGTGGTGACCAATACGCCGGATGTGCTGAACGAGGAAGTGGCGGATACCACGCTTGCCTTGTTGCTGATGACCATACGCCAGTTGCCGCAGGCTGATCGCCATGTGCGGGATGGCTCATGGGTCAAGGGTGCATTCCCGCTGACGCCATCGTCACTGCAGGGTCGCAAGGTCGGCATCATCGGCATGGGCCGCATCGGCGAGGCCATTGCCCATCGACTCGAGGCATTCGGCGTGGTGCCGGTCTACCATACGCGCACACCGCGTTCTCACGTCTCTTATACCTATTACGACAATCTGTTGGCCATGGCGGCGGATGTCGACACCCTGATCGTCATCGTGCCCGGTGGTCCGGCGACTCAGAACCTGATCAACCGCGAGGTTCTGGAAGCACTCGGGGAGAACGGCATTCTGGTGAACGTCGCACGTGGATCGGTGGTCGACGAGCCAGCCCTGATCAAGGCTCTGCAGGACAAGGTCATCCTGTCGGCCGGTCTGGATGTCTTCGCCGATGAACCCAATGTGCCGCAGGCGCTGATCGACATGGAACACGTCGTGCTGCTGCCTCATGTGGGTTCTGCCAGTGTGCCGTGTCGCAATGCCATGGGTCAGTTGGTCGTGGACAACATCGTCTCCTGGTTCCAGTCAGGCGCGCCTGTGACTCCCGTCGCGGAAACTCCAGTTCCGGCGCTCTGAACAAATATCTGCAGGCCCGGAGCGCAGGAAGTGCTCCGTCTGGCACGTGATGCGGTTCTGCGTTATTACCTGAACGAATGCGTATTCCGAGTCAATTGAACGACATTCAATAAGCCTCGCTGCCGATACCCTGACCATTGCGACACAGGAGGCATGATCTTGGAAATTGACACCATTGGATCGGTAGACGGCGTGGGTGATGAATCGGAAGCCGTGGAGGAGCTGGAAACGGCCTTTCAGCTTCTGTATATCAGCGCTGCCACCCATGAATTCACGGAGGAGGAGTTGCAGGAACTGCTGGCAGTGGCCAGGGTGAAGAATGAGGAGCAGGGTGTGTCAGGCATGCTGCTCTTTCATGAAGGCTCCTTCATCCAGGCGCTGGAAGGCGACAAGGCGCAGGTCGAGGCCATCTACAACAGGATCGGCAAGGATCCTCGTCATACGGAAACTCAGGTACTGTTTCGCGGTGAAGTCGATCATCGGGATTTCGATGGCTGGTCGATGGGCTTCTATCGATCGAACCAGAGCAGTGCGAAGAATCTGGAGGGTTTTCACCAGTTTCTGCAGCGCGGATTCAGAAACAAGGATGAAGAGGTGAACAGCAGTCTGGCCCGCAAGGCATTGCAGGCGTTCCGCGAAGGCAAATGGCGGCAGCACGTCGACGTGTGATTCGCTTCAGGATTGCAGATCCTGCAGGTAGAGCTGATACAGCCGAGGTTCCATGATCGAATTGATCGGTACGTCCAGAGCCTGAGTATCCTTGCCGAATACCCGGGCCGCCTGCATGACATCCTCTGACATGTACATCGTAGGCACCGAAAATGTCAGGGTGTCGGGAATGTCCGGACCGGCACTGGCCATGTTGAATCCCCAGATACCGAACGAGGGAATGCTGATCTGGTAGCTGGTCGTGTCATGGAAGATGCTGTCCAGCGTATTGCGAATGCTCCAGAACGTTCGCCGGGTGAAAAACGGTGAGGAGCTCTGTGTCACCACCAGGGCATCAGGCGCCATGCGCTTGCGTATCATCGTGTAGAACTCACGTGAATACAGTTTGTTGATGGCCTCATTGTGGGGGTCGGGCATGTCGATGATGACGCGGTCGTAGAGCACACCCGCCTGGTTGATGAAACTGAAGGCGTCATCGTTGTAGACCGTGACTCGAGCATCATCCAGGCTATGCTGATTCATGTCGGCCAGCATGGGCAGGGTCCGGCTGATGTGCGTCATCTCCGGGTCGATATCCACCAGATCGATCTGCTGTACGTCATCGTATTTGAGCAGTTCGCGTATGGCCAGGCCGTCGCCGCCACCGAGTACCAGCACGCGGGCACGACTGCCGGGTGCGCTCATGACGGGGTGCACCAGTGACT
Organism: uncultured Granulosicoccus sp.; assembly: GCA_947499955.1. Taxonomy (GTDB): domain Bacteria; phylum Pseudomonadota; class Gammaproteobacteria; order Granulosicoccales; family Granulosicoccaceae; genus Granulosicoccus. The sequence goes on along the minus strand of CANMQI010000001.1, from coordinate 563,502 downwards.
CGTGATAGCGATACTCGTCACGCGAGGAAAACTGGATATGCCCATCGATGAACAGACGCGTGTCCTTGCGTGAGACGGATTCGGTCACGACGATACGCTGATACTGCGTCTGCTTCTGGTAGATCACCTGATCGAAATACAGATGCTTTTCGGCAAAGCTGCTGAGCTGACTGCCGAACAGGGTGAAGCCGACCAACAGGACCAGCACGGCAAGGCTCAGGAAGCTCATCAGCCGCGGTGATTTCAACTGATGGCGAAAGAACCAGATATTGATCAGCGCCGTGAATATGCTGATCAGGCCGATGGCAAAGGATGAACGAATCAGGCCCAGGTGCGGCAGCAGAAACAGCGGGAAGGCAACGGCACCGATCAGTGCGCCGATGTAATCCAGCGACATGACATTGGCAATGGAGTCGCGAATGCCCTGTTTGTGCGTCAGTATGCCGGTGAGTATCGGGATTTCCATGCCCACCAGTGCGCCGATGATGAAGATCAGGCTGAACATGGTGGTTTCGTACAGCGCGCGAGCAAACGGAAACGCCAGCAGCAGCAACAGGCTGCAGACGCCACCGACCAGCGAAATGGCGATCTCTATCGCGATGAAATTCGCGAGCAGATCTTCACTGAGCATCTTCGAGAGGTAGGAGCCGACGCCCATCGCGAACATGAAGAAGCCGATGGTGAGGGAAAACTGGTAGACACTGTTCCCCAGCAGATAGCTGGAGACGGTACTGATGATCAGTTGATAGGTGATGCCGCACAGGGCGACTATCAGGATCGACAGGAGCAGTACGGAAGTCTGGCGGGCACTGAGGCCAGCGTATTGGGGTTGCGTCACGTTGAATTTGAACGATGGGGGGAGTGATAAGCGAGGTGTACGACGGGCGAGTCGTGTGTCAGCGCAGCACGCGGCGTGACATCGCCATCATCATCGCTTCATCGGTAATCCGATGATAGGAGAACCACAAGGGAAGGTGCCGGGCAACGATTGCCGGGCAACGCTTGCCGGGCAACGTTTGCCCGGCACCTTCCTGCAGACGATTGGCTATTTGCCGACTGAATGGCTGCCGGAACCGGAGCGCGAGCGAGCACTCGGCGCTGGACCTGCCTTGCGTGAGGCCGGGTTGACACCGGCGGAGCGCTGACGGCTCAGCATGTTGCCCAGCATCATGCCCATGAACAGACCGCCCATGGAGAAGCCGCCGCCTTCCTGTACCACGCCTTCGGAAGAGGCCAGCAGTCGATTGTTCTCCGTGTCCACTTCCACCTTGAACAGCTCATCTTCACCACTGTCATAGCTGCTGTCGCTGTCCGCGTCGTTGAAGCCGAGCAGGGATCCATCCTCCTGAGGGGCAACACCGATGTAGCCGTCATACAGTGGCGGCTGTGCATCGTTCAGATCGTAGCCGAGCAGCACGGAGAACTCGTTCATGGCGTTCTCCTCGTTGACATCGCTGGCACGAGCATCGAAGCTGTTCATGGTTTCGCCGGCGATGTTCATCACGCGATCGAGATCGACGCGAGGCTCGGACACGGATTGCGCGCCGCAGCCAGCCAGTACCATGGAAGAAAATAGAGCAATGGCGGTCAATTTGCCGCCGATAGCTGATCTAGTCATGTCCGAGTAGCAATTCCTGAGGGAAGTTGTAGGTGTAGTGTTGTTCGTGAATACCGTCTTCGAAATAGTCATCGAGTACTCCTGAGTTCCGGAAACCGGCGGCGAACAGCCGTTGATCGATATCCTTGTAGTCTGAGGGAAAAGACAGAAAAACGGCACGTCCGTGGCGTTTTTTCACCTCTTCCAGGCCAAGTTCCACATCCTCGGTGGAAAACATCTTCTTGCCATCATCACTCCAGCCAAAGCTGAAGGCGCCGTCGGTTTCGGCAATTTCGAATACCGCGTTGAACTGTACGGGGCGCGCCTGCAGCAGCGGCGATTTCCCCAGGTCGGTGAAGGTCGCATCACCGAAATCGGCATCCTTGAAGCTGGCATCACCTTCTGTCAAACGCAGACCCAGCACGATCATGGCTTCGCCGGCGTCGTAGTAATCCTTGTGCGTCAGCTCTACGGCAAAACCCAGGCTCTTGTACAGATGCAGTGCGGCGGCATAGGTTTCCACCCGTTCGCCGGATTCATCGACTTCGACGTAGTCACTGACCTTGACGAAAACCTTGCGTCCACCCAGCTCCTTCAGGTGTTCGAGCATGTCGCCGAGCATGCGACGGCCATGTCCCTGATTGACATGGTCATCGTGAATATAGGTCCATGAGAGCCAGTGGGTCTGTTCGCAGGCAGGCGGCGTACGAAAGCCGGTGACGCCGATGATCTGACCATCCACTTCCAGAACGAAATAGTCGTCGATGCCATCCCTGCCGGTGAAGCCGGCTTTCGCATCCTCGGCATCGTCTTCATCGTGGCTGTCTATCAGATCAACCACGGCGTCGATATCGGCCTTCTTCATGGCTCTGAGCAGCTTCACGATACGTTCTCTCTGTCGGCAGTTGGAGCATCTGGTGCAGACCCGGCACTGGCGCCGCGCTGATGGGTGCTGAGCTGGATGTTGTCGGTACAGAAAGCCTTGGCAAAGACCGGTACGGTCGCTTGTGGATGGGTATCGCCACACATGAAGACATCCAGCGCGGCATAGTCTCGCTCAGGCCAGGTATGGATACTGATATGGGACTCCGCCAGCACGGCCACACCCGACACGCCACCATTGGGTGTGAAGTGATGCAGATGAATATGCAGCAGGGTGGCGCCACTGATATCAACGGCTTCACGCAAGGTCGCCTCAATGTGCGCAATATCGTCCAGACGGCTTGCCTGCCAGCAATCGATCAACAGATGGGTGCCGGCAAAGTCGGCTTCAGCCGCACTGGCACCCGCACCCGCGCTTGCACCCGCGCTTGCACCCGCGCTTGCACCCGCGCCCATGGTCGCTTCCGCTCTGTTCAGGTCGATATGCCTTGGCCAATCTGTGGCGCTGTTATTGCTCATGTCAGCTTCAATCAACTCATCTTCTCTGTCGAGCACTCTGGTACCCACATCCTGTACGTTTGAAAGTCACCACAAGATTGCCCAATCGGCCCAGGGCGGGTCGTGTAGATCGCCGCTGTAGGCCATTGAGCCGCAATCCCCCATGGTAGCTGAAAAGCGCTCATGCCGTGAGAGACTGTCACGAAGGCAGGGGCTGCGACAACACGTCCCAGCAGGCTCCCATGGTGTGATAATCGGTTTTTCCCAATGGTGACTTTCTGTCATCAATGGCCGATCCATCCCGGTTTCGCACGCGGAACCAGGCACCGTAGCGGTGATCCACCAGATGCTGCCAGCTCCATTGCCAGATTCGGCGATAGTCGTCGAGAAAACGCTCTTCACCGGTGAGAGTGTAGAGCCGCCAGGCAGCGGCAAACGCCTCTGACTGCACCCAGAAATATTTCTCGGCAGCGCAGAAGCTGCCATCAGGCGCCACGCCGTACGCCAGTCCTCCATGCTCCGCATCCCAGCCCGAGCTCATTGCGCGCTCGTAAAGATCACGGGCCTTGGGTAACCACTTCTCGTCAGGCCGTTCTTCGTTCAGTATCAGCAGCAGCTTGCTCCATTCCACCTGGTGACCGGGCTGGAATCCCCAGGGCTTGTAGCGATCATTCGGCTTGTCGATGTTGAACTGCATGTCAACCTGCCAGTTGCTGTCATAGTGCTCCCAGATCTGTCCGTCGGACTGCCCGGCAAGCTCGAAGGTAAAGCGCGCCGCCAGTTGTTCGGCGCGGTCCAGAAAGGGTTTGTGACCGGTGGCCTGCCACGCTGCCAGTAGTGCTTCGCACATGTGCATATTGGCGTTCTGGCCGCGGTAGGGATCCAGTGCTTCCAGGCTTGCATTGCGCTCGTCGGCATAGGCGCCTGCGCTGTCATCCCAGAAATTGTGTTCCATGAAATCGTTGACTTCATGCAGCGTAGGCAGGGCGGTGTCGATACCTGCACGCACGCAGGAGGCTGCGGCCAGCATGACAAAGGCGTGACCATAGGCCATGACCCGATCATCGACAATGGCATCCTTCTCCAGCAGCCAGACATACCGGCCATTGTCCTGACGGTGTACCTGAGTCAGATAATCCAGACCCCGCTGCGCCCATTCCAGATGGTTGGCCTGACCATAGAGACGATACGCGGTCGCGTAATTCACCACATAGCGGGCTGAACCCACCAGCTGTCGGCTGTGAGGATCGAAGCAATCGCCATTGTCCAGAAAGCAGGAGCGCAGCCCGGCTTCCGGGCCGATGACTCGGGGTTCATAGAAATCCAGAATGGACTGGATGTGTTGCTGCAGGAAGTCGGGGCTTTCGAATACAGGCGTTTCGGGTGTCGGCATGTTGGTGTGTCGGGCTGCTCGAGTCGTTCGCGGAAAATGCTGCCGGTGTCATCCGATACCGACGGTTCGGGTATCGGCAGGCAGAGTGATGGAAACCACTATGCCACATGCTTTTTTAACTGACTGCTGCGAGCGACGCTACCGGTGCAAACGAGCCGGGTCGACACTGTTGCCCGGATAACAGATTCGAACAGGGTACTGGTTTGCGGTTGACACACAACTGTTATTCCATATAATGAGAATCAATCTTCTCAAATTTGGGAATCACGGTGTCCAAGAACTTTGTCCGTATCCTCAGGCTGGCAGAATCCCTGTCCGATGCGCCCAGTGAGGGTTTCAGCAAGTCCGAAATCGTCGAGCGCGTGGGTCTGCCCTCATCCACGGTCTACCGACTGTTGAGCGAGATGGAACAGACGGGCTATGTGTACACCACGCCGGAAGGTCGGCTGCTGCCGAACTTCTCGTTCGAACGTCGCATCGGTATCGGCAACATTTCACCCATTCAGTTGCGCCAGGCGTGTGCGTCCATTTCTGCCAGTCTCGAATCGGCCTCCGAGATCATCCTGCTGCGCGGTCACAGTCTGTTGTGGCATGTGACCGACGAACATCCCCTGCAGCCCATCAAGCTGCGCGCTCATCCGGGCTATGTGCGTTCCACCTATGAGCTGGATTCGATCTCCAGATTGGCACTGGCCTACTGCCGAATCGAGGACATCGAGAGCAGCTGGGATCTGTCCAGTTTCCACGAGGTAGGTGTGCAGGGCAAACGACTGGAATGGGCCGAGGCGCGCGAACGCATTCTGGCGACCGACCGCCTGGCCATGCAATACGACATGCTCGGCAATGCCAAGGGCATCAGACGTTTTTCCATCGCGATAGCGTCACCCCGGGGCGAGCTTGTTTCGCTGTTGACGGTGGCGGAAGCAGCGATTCCCGTGCGAGACGAAAAAGAGCATATCGCCCGAATACGGGAAACGCTGGAAAGTACCCGAGTCGAGCTGGAGTTGGTCAGTGCCAATAACCAGTCGAACGAGGGTTTGGAGTCTGTCTCCTCGCCACAGAAGACTGGCTAGTCCTGTTTACTCATTGGAGGAACTCATGAAGTTCTTGAAGAAAAGTTCTATCGCTCTCGCCACGGCATCGACGCTGCTGCTGTCCGGTGTCTCTGTTGCCGACGACCTGGTGCTCTCCATCGGCTCTCGTGGTTACGGGGCCGCTGTGGGTCCTGCCATCGAGAGTTTCGAGGCCGACAACCCCGATATCAAGGTCGAATGGTTGAAGATCTCGGATGTGCCCAGTGAGTCACGCAAGCTCTATGTCACCAGTCTGATGGCACGCAGCGCCACACCTGATGTCTTTGCCGTAGATGTCATCTGGCCCGGTGAATTTGCCCAACGCGGCTGGATCGGACCCATCGACGATGCGTTCTCGGAAGAAGAGCTCGGCAATTTCAATGCCTCGTTCAGAGAGGCCGCCACCGTGGATGGCAAGCTCTACGGCGTGCCACTCTATGTCGACGGTACGCAGTTCTTCTACCGCAGCGATCTGCTGGAAAAGTACGCACTGGACGTGCCCAGGACCTGGGAAGAGGTCATCAGCGCCTCGACCACCATTCTGGAAGGCGAGAACAATCCGGATCTGACAGGCTTTGTCTCCATGTGGGCCAAGATCGAAGGGCTGTTCATGAACTGGCTGTCGTTTACCTATGCCAATGGCGCGACCTTCTTCGATGAAAACGGCAAGGTCAGTGTGAATTCACCGGAAGCCATTGCGGCCACGCAGACCATGGTCGACATGCTGTACAAGCACAAGATCGTGCCCGAGTCCATTCTCAACATGCGGCCCGATGATGCGCGTACCTTGTTTCAGCAGGGCAGGGCGGTCTTCATGATGGTGCAGGATTTTGTCTATGCGCCTCTGAATGCCGACGATAGCCCCGTGAAGGGCAAGTTCGACTTCACCCGAAACCCCTATTTCGAAGGTCATGCCGATGCACCGGCCACGGCCATGGGTGGTTTTCTGCTGGCAGTGAATGCCAATACCGAGCACCGCGAAGCGGCGATCAAGCTACTCAAGCACATGACCAGCTATGACATGCAACTCTCGGCTGCCGTCAACGCCTCCAAGAGTCCGGGTCTCATGAATGTCTATGAGGATGCAGCCATGCAGGACGATGAAGTGCTGCAGAAATTCGGCAAGGCCTATGCCGCCGGCGTCGTTCGCCCCTCCGCCGGTACGGGTAGTCTCTATCCCAAGGTGTCGGACGCCATGCAGGTTGCCATCACCAGTGCCCTGCATCAGTCGAAGAGCGTTGAAGAAGCATTGAACGATGCACAGGAAAAGATAGAGAAGCTGTTGGCGAAATAGCCTTCCCGCTTGTCAGACGGGCAGTTATCGCCGTGCCCGCTACTTCTCTGGTGAGAAGCGCCCCGCAGAGGGGGCGCTTGTCACCCTCATACCCCGTTCGCTGCCTGTAGCGAACCCTTCCCTGGGACCTGTTGCCTTGAACGCTTTCAATACCCTTGAACGGCGAACCCAGTTCGTCGGCATCGGCTTCGTGACGCCGACATTTCTTGTCATTGCTCTCATTCTGGTCTATCCGGTTGTCCAGTCGATCGTGTTGAGCGTCGGACAATCGAGTGTCGATGGCTTCGAACCCTATCAGTTTGTCGGGCTGGAACATTATGCCGCTCTGATGGAGGACGACAGGTTCTGGCGCTCGCTGTCGGTGACCTTGATCTTCACCGCCATCTCCATTCCTCTGGAGTTGATGATTGGTGTCGGTCTTGCCTTGTTGATGAACGAATCGTTTCATGGAAAAGGTCTGGCACGTCTGGCCGTGCTGTTTCCCTGGGCTCTGCCAACCGCCTTGAATGCCCTGATCTGGCGCTGGATGTACAACGCCGACTACGGTCTGTTCAATGCCATCGGTCTGGAATCGGGGCTCGTCAGTGAACCGGTGAACTGGCTGGGCGACGAGACACTGGCCATGGCCTCCATGGTGATCGTCTCGGTCTGGAAAACCAGCTCCTTCATGGCGCTGATCATCCTCGCCGGCTTGCAATCGATTCCCCGTGATCTGTATGAAGCCGGTCGCATGGATGGCATGAGTCGCTGGCAGGAATTTCGCGAGATCACCTTGCCGCTGCTCAAGGGCTCCATCATGGTGGCCTTGATCATCCGCTCCATGGATGCACTGCGAACCTTCGAACTACCGTTCAGCCTGACCGATGGTGGGCCGGATTCTGCCACCGAAACCCTGTCCCTGTATGCCTACAAGGTGATCTTCGAATTCGTCGAGTTCAACGCAGGTTCGGCCATCGTGGTCGTGCAGTTTGCCGTCATCTTCTCGCTGAGCCTTCTCTATATCTTCACGCTGCGGAACAAGGACTGAATCATGAGCAATCGTCCACGCATCATTCTGTATTCACTGGTCGGCCTGTCGGTGGTGATCTCCTTCTTCCCGATTGTCTGGCTGGTACTGACCTCGCTGAAGAACACCGCCGGTATCTATTCATGGCCGGTGCAGTACTGGCCCGATCCACTGACGTTTCAGAACTACTGGTCCATCTTCACCGAGACCCCCGAGCTGCTGCGTTATGTGCTCAACAGCTTCATCGTGGGTGTGGGCTGCACGATACTGACCCTGTCGGTGGGTGGCCTGGCTGGTTACGCCTTGTCACGTCTGCGCATGCGTTTTGCCGGCGTGATGATGGTCATCATCCTGTCGGTGTCGATGTTTCCACCCATCGCCTTGCTGCCGGCCCTGTTCCAGACATTTCTGAATCTGGGCCTGCTGAACAGCTTCACCGGGTTGATTCTGGCCCACACCGGTTTGTTCCTGCCCTACACGGTGTGGATGCTGGCCAGCTACTTCCGCACCTTGCCGGTAGAGATCGAAGAGGCTGCGCGTCTGGATGGCATGGGGTTTCTGCGAATCTTCTTCTCCATCATCCTGCCCTTGTCCTGGCCGGGCTTCGTGGCCACGGGGCTCATCGTGTTCATCTTCTCCTGGAATGAATTTCCGCTCTCGCTGGTACTGATGACGCAGGACGCCATGCGCACCGCGCCGGTTGGTATCTCTCTGTATCCCGGCGAGTTCGCTTTTCCCTGGGAAACCATCTCGACCGCCACGGTCATCGCAATCATTCCGGTTCTCGTCATCACCGCGATTTTCCAGAAACAGATACTGGGCGGCCTGACGGCCGGCTCGGGCAAGTAGGAGTACAGATAATGGCTAATGTTTCACTTCAGCAGATTGGCAAATCCTACGGCGGCAGCGTTGCGGTCGAAGCCTTCAATCTGGAGATACGCGATGGTGAGTTTCTGGTCTTGCTGGGGCCTTCGGGCTGCGGCAAATCCACGACACTGAGAATGATCGCCGGACTCGAGAGCATCACCACCGGTGACCTGCTGATCGGGGATACCAGAATGAACAACGTCGACCCGAAGAATCGCGGCGTTGCCATGGTTTTCCAGAACTATGCCTTGTACCCGCACAAGACGGTATCGGAGAACATGGGGATGGCCCTGAAGCTGCAGAAAATGCCCAAGGCCGACATAGAAGAACGTATTGCCGGCGTCGCCGACATGCTGGGTCTGACCGACTATCTGGAACGCAAACCCGGTTCACTGTCCGGCGGGCAGCGCCAGCGCGTGGCGATTGGCCGCGCCATCGTACGGACACCCGAGGTCTTCCTGTTCGATGAGCCGCTGTCGAACCTTGACGCCAAACTGCGCGTCAAGATGCGTATGGAGCTGCAGGAGCTGCACGATCGACTGGGTGTGACCTCTGTGTATGTCACGCACGATCAGGTGGAAGCCATGACACTCGCGGATCGCATTGTCATCATGGACGGCGGTGTGATTGCGCAGGTAGGAACACCACGTGAAGTCTATGACAAGCCTGCCACCGAATTCGTTGCCGGCTTCATCGGCAGCCCGGCAATGAATTTCATGACAATGCAGCTTGCCTCCGATGGCAGCTGGAGTTCGACCGAATCAACGCTGGTACTACCCGAACTTCCAGGCTTCGATACCCGAGGAGCCGACACCGTCCGAGTCGGCATTCGTCCCGAACACATGACGATTCTGGATGCCTCGGCTGTGGGGGATGATCCGTGGGTGTTGCCGGGCAAGGTCATGCTGGCAGAGTTGCTGGGGGCCGATGCCTTGCTGACCCTGTCGGTGTGTGGGGAAATCATGACGGCGCGCGTCAATGGTGTGGGCTATCCCGAGCAGGGGCAGCAACTGGCCGTTCGGCTGAACCCTGAACAATTACATGCGTTTGATCGCGAGAGCAAAAAGGCACTGCAGGTATGAGCAAGCAACCCAATATCGTTTTCATCATGGCCGATGATCACGCCTCCAAGGCGATCAGCTGTTATGGCGCCGGCATCAATCAGACCCCGAACCTGGATCGTCTGGCCAACGAAGGCATGCGTTTCGATCACTGCTACGTCACCAATTCCATCTGCACCCCGAGCCGGGCGGCAATCCTGACGGGCACTTACAACCATGTCAATTGCGTGTCCACACTGGACACTCATATCGACAACCGATTGCCCAATGTGGCCAAGCACCTGCGCACCGGCGGTTATCAGACAGCCATCATCGGCAAATGGCATCTGGGTGAAGGCCGGCAGCACGAGCCCACCGGATTCGACTTCTGGTCGGTATTGCCGGGGCAGGGTGAATACTTCGACCCGCTGATGATCGAAATGGGCGAGGAGATCGAGGTGCCTGGCTATGCCACGGATGTCATCACTGACAAGAGCCTGAACTGGCTGGAGCAACGCGACGAATCCCGACCCTTCTTTCTCATGTGCCACCACAAGGCGCCGCACCGTGAGTGGGAGCCGCATCCGAAGAATCGTGGCCTGTATCAGGACGATATCGAGATACCGCCCACCTTCGATGATGACTACAGCAATCGCGCCAAGGCCGCTGCAGAGGCAAAGATGCGCATCAAGGACGACATGAAATATGCCGACCTGGGTCTGGTGCAACCCGAAGGCGGCTCCGAGGTCGGTGAACGCACCATGCGCAGCAGCACCAATCGCAAGGTGCCCAATCCTGAGGATGTCTCGGGTTTGCGACTGATCGACAAGGACACCGGAGAGGTCTTCACCTTCGAGACGCAGCAGGAGCTCAGTCACTTCAAGTATCAGCGTTATCTGAAACGCTATCTGCGTACCATCGAGTCCATCGATGAGAGCGTCGGCCGGGTACTGGACTATCTGGAAGAGAACAATCTGGCTGACAACACCATTGTCATCTATACCTCCGATCAGGGCTTCTTTCTCGGTGAACACGGCTGGTACGACAAGCGATTCATGTACGAAGAATCCTTCCAGATGCCATTCCTGATTCGTTACCCGGACAAGATCAAGGCCGGTGACGTGTGTGAGAACATCATCTGCAATGTGGATTTCGCGCCAACCTTTCTCGACCTGGCGGGTCTGACCATACCCAGCTACATGCAGGGCAAGAGTATCCAGCCGCTGCTGAAAAGCGAAACACCGCAGGACTGGCCGGAGATTGCCTACCACCGCTACTGGATGCACCGCGACCCGGATCACAATGCCTACTCGCATTACGGTATTCGTGATCAGCGCTACAAGCTGATCTACTGGTACAACGAAGGCTATGAGCTACCGGGCACCAATCACGGTGGCGAGGATCGGGAGTGGGAACTGTTCGATTGCGAGAAGGATCCGCTGGAACTGTTCAACGTCTACCACAATCCGGCCTATGCGCAAATCGTGCAGGACATGACCCGCAAGCTGGAGACAAAGATGGCAGAAATCGGCGATGAGCCAGAACATTCCCGCGCTGCCTGAGCGAGCCTCCGGTGCTGGCCGCGAGTCTTGCGCTCAGCAGTGCGGAGCTCGAAGTGCCGCCGGTGATACCGGACTGGAGAATGTCTGCTGATTGGCATCTGGCCGATACAGTGCTCCAGTCCGTAGAAGGTGCAGGTGTAAAACAATGTCAAAGGATTGTTCGTACCGAGCGTCGATTGTACGGTGTGGATGGACAGTCCGAAGTGCCGTGATGGCCATGCGAAATGCTGCGTCGAGACTCGGGAAACGGCGGTGGAGGGTCGTCGGCCGGAGTGACAGGGCCTGATTGACCCTGTGCCTTGATGTTCCCGGACTTTCCTGGAATCGGGAAAATACCTGCTTGCCGGGTGAAAAGAGGGAAGGCAAGCCTGTCACGTTCAAGTGACTCGTGCCTGTGCAGATGGACCACGCCCGTCGTTGTTCGTTAGAATTGTCCGGTCACGCGCAGCGACTGGACATGGATACTCGTGAAGCAGGACTGCGTCGTCTTTTTCCTATCGGTTGAACTCCAGAAGCATGAATACGCGTAAATTTTACATTGATGGCAGCTGGGTTGACCCTATTTGCGGCTCTCCGCTGGATGTCATCAACCCTTCGACGGAAGACGTGTGCGCCACGATATCGCTGGGCAGTGAAGCCGATGTCGAAGCTGCCGTGACTGCCGCCAGGCGCGCCTTTGTCGACTGGTCAATGACCGACAAGGCTGAACGTCTTGCCTTGATGAAACGCATCCTGTCTATCTATCAGTCACGTAGTGATGAAATGGGAGCAATCATCAGTCGCGAGATGGGTGCACCCATCGATATGGCAGAATCGTCACAGTCCGGTTCAGGCTCCTATCACATCGAAGCCTTCATTCAGGCGCTGGAGAATTTCGAGTTCGAACAGGAACTGCGTCCGAACACGCCTGAAGATCGCATCATCTACGAACCGATTGGTGTCTGCGGACTGATCACGCCCTGGAACTGGCCGATGAACCAGATAGCCTTGAAGGTCATGCCAGCGCTGGCGACCGGGTGCACCATGGTGCTCAAACCCTCTGAACTGTCGCCCTTGTCGGCCATGCTGTTTGCCGACATTCTGCACGAGGCGGGTGTACCGGCGGGTGTGTTCAATCTGGTCAATGGCGATGGCCCCGGCGTGGGCACCATGATTTCCGGGCATCCGGATATTGCACTGGTCTCGTTCACCGGTTCGTCCCGTGCGGGTATTGCCATCTCCAAGAACGCGGCAGACAGTCTCAAGCGAGTATCGCTGGAGCTGGGCGGCAAGGGTGCCAACATCGTATTTGCCGATGCACCCGAAGGCGCTGTTCGCCAGGGTGTTGCTCGCTGTTTCAACAACACCGGGCAATCGTGCAATGCACCGACTCGCATGCTTGTTGAACGATCACGCTATGAAGAGGCATTGGCCGAGGCGCTGGAGCAGGCAGAAAGAACAGGTGTGGATCTTGCCGAGAATCGCGGCAACCACATCGGTCCCCTGGTCAGCCAGATGCAATTCGACAAGGTGCAGGAGATGATTCAGCGCGGTATCAGTGAAGACGGCGCGCGACTACTGGCAGGTGGTCCTGGACGGCCGGAAGGGATGGAGCGTGGTTACTTCGTACGCCCGACCATCTTTGCCGATTGTCACAACAACATGAGCATCATGCGCGAGGAAATCTTCGGACCGGTGCTATCGATGATGCCATTCGATACCGAAGAGGAAGCCATCGCCATCGCCAATGATACGGCTTATGGCTTGACCAATTACATTCAGACCCGGGATCCTGAAAAGGCCAGACGTGTTGCCAGGCGTCTGCGCTCGGGCATGGTGGATATCAACGGCAAGGCACGCTCGGCCGGCGCCCCCTTCGGTGGTTACAAGCAATCGGGTAACGGGCGAGAAGGTGGCAAGTGGGGTCTGGAGGAGTTTCTGGAAATCAAGGCCGTCGGTGGATGGATGGAATGATGTATCGCTGATGGCGATATGATGGACTCCTGAGTTTGCCATGCCGAGTCGTTGTAAGCCATGTCGTTGAACAGGTCGGCAGTGCTGGAGCTGGGGATAACAGACGTTCGTCCCCTGGTCAGCAACAGGACATTCGAGCGGGCACAGGGAATACTGGCGAAAGGCGGTGTGTTGTACAGCCTCGAGCCCTTGTCGAGTTCTGCAGGGCACTGCAAGGGTGCTGAGTTAATATCTGGTTGACGTAAGGGCTCGATGATTCCCCGTTCAGGCAAGGTCCAGTTGGAAAGCAACCTCGTCGGTATCCACACCATTGATGCGCAAGGCCATGGCGTGAGTACCGGCGTAGTAGCGATGGGTGGTTACCGGCCGAAACGTGTGAGTCCGTGAAAACGACAGACTCTGTCCGGGTTCCAGAGAGAGCACACCGCCCTTGAATACCTTGGCCGAACGCTTGCCGTTGGCCAGTCGGTGAAAAACCGTGTAGTCGATGATCAGTTTCTGGGGCGTTGCGGCGGTGGAGATCAGCTCGGTGGACAGCTGCAGAGAATCGCCCACGCGCAATTGGTCTCTGGACAAGATCAGCGGCCGGCTATCGAGCTGAGGTGAGCCATATCCGAACAGAGACAGGATGTCCGGATGACCCGCCTTGATCAAAGTACGGCAACCATGCCGGATCAAGGCGGTTCTCTGCTTGTCGGCGTTCTTCATCCAGCGGCTGGCAAGCTCGGTTGCCACCGCCACATTGTCTCGAGAAATATCATTGAGGTGGTTGGCAACCGAGCGGCGAACATAGTCTGACGGGTCGTCTTTCAAGCCTTCAAGCAGCACCAGAGTCGGTGTCGGATCCTTGCACAGCGCCTGCAGCTTCATGCCCCAGGGCAGTCGAGGCCGCGAGCCTTCGGACACCAGACGTCGTACATGTTCATTCGGATCGTCGAGCCACTGTTGCATGATGTTCAATGCGCGTGGCTGATCGGCCAGCAGAAAATGCCGTATGGCAAATTCAGAAGTGCTGCGTACGGTCATCTCACGCAGCAATTGCATTGATGCATCGAACTCATCCAGACCGTGCTGACCGACGATCAGTGAGAGTGGCCAGATTCCCCAGCCTGCAATGCCATCGTCATCAGACGCACGAACCAGGGTGTCGGACGTCGTCTCCGGATGCAACATCGACAGCAGAATGTCATTGCGCTGACGGGTGTCCACTGGCAGAACCTTGATCATCTCGTCGGTAATCAGCTGCACACGGGCCTTGAGTTCCAGTTTGCCCAGTTCCGGCAATACCGCATCGGCAAAGGTTTGCGAGGCAGAGGCGGGCAGCTGCCTGCCCAGATGCATGGCGAGACACGTGACCAGTTCCGGCGAAATCAGGTTCTTGAAGGCTTCAGGCATCGAGAGCTCGGGATCCGGGTGGCAGCTGATGGGTTGGTTCGATGACTCAGAATACTGATTGACCATACAGTGTTCAAGGTGTGATTCCTTGAGCGGGAAGTCCATGCCATGAGTCGGGGCTTCAAGGATCACCAGCAACCGGACATATCAGCTTGAAAAGAGGATAATTCCGCGTTTCTCGTTAACCGCGTCCCCAGGACGAAATCAATGACAGTCGACAAGACACTGAGCGACAACCTTCGTGGAAGCCTGTGGATGATTGCATCCATGGCGGGTTTTGCGGTGGAAGATGCCTTCGTCAAGGCTGCAGCGGTGCAGTTGCCTGTCGGGGAAGTCCTGATGATATTCGGGCTGGGTGGGGCCATCGTCTTCGGCTTCATGGCGTACAGGCGAAATGAACGCCTTTTTACCGCCGATGTCGTATCGCGCACCATGCGCATTCGCGTTGTCTTTGAATTCGTGGGACGTCTGTTCTACGTGCTGGCACTGGCCATGACGCCACTGTCTTCCACCACGGCCATCCTGCAGGCAACACCGATCATCGTGGTGCTGGGTGCTGCCGTCTTCTTTGGCGAGAAGGTCGGCTGGCAGCGCTGGGCTGCGATCATTGTCGGATTACTCGGTGTGCTCGTCATACTGCGTCCTTCGTCCGACAGTTTTTCGTGGCTCTCCATGCTGGCCGTCATCGGCATGATCGGCTTTGCCGGTCGGGATCTTGCCAGTCGGGCAGCACCCTTGTCACTGAGTACCTCCATTCTGGGGCTTTACGGTTTTCTGACCATCGTGCTCGCTGGTGCATGCTACTCACTGTGGGAGGGCCGGGCGCTGAGCGTGCCGGACATGAAGGTCAGCGCTTACATGCTCGGCGCCATCAGCATGGGCGTGTTTGCCTATAGCTCGCTGATGAAGGCCATGCGTACCGGTGAGGTATCTGCCGTGACACCTTACCGGTACACGCGTCTTCTGTTCGGTCTGAGCCTGGGGGTTCTGTTGTTCGGAGAGACACTGGATATGCCGATGATCATTGGTTGTCTGCTGGTTGTCTTCTCGGGTCTCAGCCTGTTGCTACCGGGTTTCAGGCGTTCGGCCATCACCATTCCCGAATGAGGCACGCCGGTCGGCTCGATTTTTCAACGGGGCGACGGCTGACAGGGCAGTGGACACGTATCGATGTGATACTCGCAGTACAGTAAAGATAGATGATATACGTATTTCATCTATCTGATTGACGAATGTCATTATGATGATGCACGTATGTCATTGTACTTGGCGTACGTGCGTACAGGTGATATCCTGTTCAAGACAGTCAACCAATCCAGGTGGTTCTACTACCCATGGTCGTATGAAGTCCAGCAACCGTAATGTCACGCTTCAGGATGTCGCCAACGCCTCTGGTGTGTCGCTCATCACGGTGTCGCGGGCATTGCGTCAGCCTGAGCTGGTACAACCGATTACCCGCGACAAGGTCCTGCGTACCATCGAGGAAATCGGCTATCTACCGAATCTGACCGCCCGCTCTCTGGTGTCGCAACGCTCCAATATGGTGGGCGTGATCGTGCCGATACTGGCCAGTTCCCTGTTTGCAGATTTCGCACAGGGGGTGACTACCGAGCTGCGCAAACACGACCGGCAGATGCTTCTGGGAGTCAGTAATCGCTCGGTCGATGACGAGTACGAAGTGGTCAAGACCTTCATGGCGCGACAGGCCGATGCCATCATCGTCACCGGATTTACCCATTCGCACGCCTGTCGCGAATTGCTCGAACGCTTTGACGGACCCGTCGTGGAGACGTGGAACCTCAAACCCGGCGCCATCGACCTGTGTGTGGGCTATGACAACTTTCAGGCTTCAGCCGTGATGACGCGTTATCTGTTGTCCAGAGGTTACCGACAGATTGCGATGGTGGGCGGCGCTTTCGAGAACAACGATCAGGCCGTCGACCGGCGAGATGGCTTTCTGGCTGCCATGAGCGAGGCTGGTATTCCGGTGCCGGAGGAGCATATCGTCTCGGTGCCCAATCCCACCACCATTGCCAGTGGCAAGGAAGCCCTGTGGCAGCTCATGGATGGCAGTCGAAAACCGGATGCCATCTTCTTTCAGGCGGAGATTCCCGCTCATGGCGCCATGCTGGCCTGCATGGCACACGGCATATCGGTACCGGGTGATGTGGCATTGGCAGGCTTTGGCGATCTGAGTCTGTCAGAGCATCTACCGGTGCCGCTGACAACCGTACGTTTGCGCGCGCGCGATATCGGATCGCGAGCAGCCCGGATGGTGCTGTCCGACCTTGCTGGCAAACCTGACGGTTCTGCTGTCGCCGAAGCCAGACGATACGACGTGGGTTTCGAGATCATCGAACGTGACAGCGCCTGACAGGAGCACAGGGTCGAAAGCCAAGGCACTCATGAATAGGTAGCTACCCACCGTGCACTCGTCAACAATCATTCATTCAACCCAATAACCTACGGACACTTCATCATGACTTTCAAGGATCAAACAGCCATCGTCACCGGCGGCGCACAAGGCATAGGCGGCGCGGTTGCCGAGCAACTGGCAACATCGGGTGTACGTGTTGCCTTGTGGGACATGGATGAGTCACTGGCACAGGAGAGCGCTGAAAGAATAGGCGCAGGGGCCATTGCCGTACCGGTCAATGTGGCTGACTGGAGCAGTGT
This sequence comes from uncultured Granulosicoccus sp., assembly GCA_947499955.1. Taxonomy (GTDB): domain Bacteria; phylum Pseudomonadota; class Gammaproteobacteria; order Granulosicoccales; family Granulosicoccaceae; genus Granulosicoccus. The sequence continues at coordinate 546,266 of CANMQI010000001.1, read as the reverse complement.
CGAACAGGCCATGGCCACGACAGCCAAGGCCTTTGGTCGTGTCGATATCATGGTCAACTCGGCAGGTATCGCCGGTAGCAATGGTCCGTTGGCAGACTACCCGGTGGAAGAGTTTCAGCAGATCGTGAACGTCAATCTGATGGGAACCTTCCACGTCAACCGCGCCGTAGTCCCTCTGATGCGCGAGCATGGCTACGGCCGAATCGTCAACGTCGCCTCGGTGGCCGGCAAGGAAGGCAACCCCAATGCATCGGCCTATTCCGCGTCCAAGGCGGCCGTTATCGGACTGACAAAATCACTGGGCAAGGAGTTGGCGGACATGGATATCGCCGTGAACTGCGTAACACCGGCTGCCGCACGCACACGCATCTTCGACCAGATGGCACAGGAACACATCGACTACATGCTGTCGAAGATTCCGCGCGGTCGTTTTCTGGAATTGCATGAAGCCGCCGCCATGATCGTGTGGTTATGCTCAAGGGAAAACAGCTTCACCACTGCCGGTGTCTTCGACCTGTCAGGTGGCCGCGCAACGTACTGACGTAGTCTGCCCGATAGCAGTAAGTAGTTCCGGATGAGGCGGCGAACAGTACAAGTCTGTTCGCCGCTTCAATGCAACTAGGGATCAACGCCTGCCAGCAAGGCCGCAGGCACGTCCACCGCAGCATTCAGATTCTTCGACGGCAGCGGCGTGCCATAAGTCGATTCAATCGGAATCACCCCGGCCCAATGAGGCAGCTCGAGATCCTCCTCATCATCAATGGGATCCCCGGTGCGAATCTTCACCGAGTATTCATCCAGCGCCAGACGAATCAAGGCAGTCCCTTTCAATTCCTTGGCCAGGTAGGGACGATAATCCTCGAGGCTTCCCGGGATCAGACGGTCGGTAAAGCGGTCGAGCAAGGCCGGTTTCTCATCAGCACCGACAAGCTCACCGGTACCAAAGATGACGGCGCTGCGGTAGTTCATCGAACAGTGAAACGCAGAACGCGCCTTCACCAGTCCATCGACCCGACAGGCTGACACACACACACGCTCGCCTCTGGACAGAGCCTGATAAAGTCGGCTTTTGGGATGTCCGTGAAGATACAGATGATCATCGATTCTGGCAATGGCCGTCGGTACCGACTGTGGCCAGCTCTCGTGCACGAAGCTGACATGCCCGATGGGACAGGCGTCGAGCACGTGATACAGGTCTTCGCGCTCGTAGCTTGCTCGATTGGCAGACTGGCGCACCAGGCGCTTGTCGCCTCGTGGCGGTGGTGTGCTTGTCGGGGAATTACTGCTCATGATCATGACTCTGTTGTCTGGAACAGGCGACAGATTCTCACACTATGGTTCCTTCGCACAGGTACAATAAGCGACAACAGAAGGAGCCATTAATAGCCGTGAGCAACACTCGACTGCCAACAGCCGATATAACGGCACTCTCGGCAGAATTGCTGGAATCGTTGCGAACCCGGGACGCAAGCCCCTTGCCGAAAGTGCGTCAGCTGTATCTGAACCTGTACGGCGCTATCGAAGGCGGACAGCTGCCGTTCGACACTCGTCTACCCTCCAGTCGCGATCTGGCGTCGCAGCTGAGTCTGGGGAGAAACACCGTCATTGGAGTCTACGAGCAACTGACATCGGAGGGCATGCTCAAGACCGACGGGCGGCGAGGGACTCGGGTGGCCCGAAAGATCAGTCCGGGCAGCGGCGGACACGAAGCGCACTGGCCACACTCGGAACGCGCTGCCGGCAATCGAATCGTACAGTCCACGGGTAGCGCTTTCGCACCGGGAGAGCCGGATAGTCGCCTGTTTCCTCGCGCGGTTTGGCGCAAGGCTCAATCCAGGGCGATTGACAGCGTGGGCGGCAGGCTGGGTTATCGCAGCAGCGGCTTGCCCGAGACACGTGAAGCCATTGCCCGCTATCTGGCCAACTACCGCTCATTGTCGGTAGAGGCGGAGCAGGTCGTGATTACCTCGGGTACGCGGCAGAGTCTGGCGCTCGCGGCGCATCTGTTTGCCGACCCCGGCGATTCGGCCTGGGTGGAATGCCCGGGTTATCCGGGAGCCGTGGATGCCTTCCGGCAATCAGGATTATCGGTGACACCGTGCAATGTGGATGCTGAGGGACTGGTGATGCCGGCGGCCAGCAAGCAGTCCCCACGATTGATCTATGTCACGCCGTGCTTTCAGTACCCCACGGGTGTACCGCTGGGCACCGAGCGCCGCTCAGCCCTGCTGACGCTTTCCCGGGAGCAGGGTTGTATCGTGTTCGAAGATGATTACGACAGTGAGTTCCGGGATGATACTCAGCCCCGGCCAGCGCTGGCCGCCGATGCAGCCGGTGCCAGAGTCCTGCACGCTGGCACCTTCTCCAAGCTGTTGTTTCCTGCGATGCGAGTCGGTTGGCTGGTGTTGCCGCACCATGCCGTTGAACAGGCAGAGCGCTGTCTGCGCGTCATCGGAGGCGGGTGCAATACCATCGCTCAGGGGGTGGTCACCGAGCTTCTGGACAATGGTTCGATCGGTCGGCACCTGCGTCAGGCCAGGCATGTCTATGGACAGCGTCGACAGGTCTTGATCAACACACTCCGGGGCTGCGAACTGTTCGAACCGATCGACGAGGTGTCGGGTAGCCTGAGCCTGGTTCTTCATCTGAAGGACAGCGTCTCCCTGAGTGCACTGCTGACTGCCTTTTCCGATGCGAGTATAGGGGCGCAACCGCTGGAGTATCTGGACTGGCGGATCGCTCGTCCCAGCCGCTGCAAGGCTATTGTCATCGGGCTCGGCAACGTGGATACTCTGGCCATACCGGCGGCAGCAGAGCGTCTGGTAAGAGCCCTGGCGTCGATATCGACATCGGCGCGCTGATATACTTCCGAGCCAAGGAACCAACCCGCTCATGACCTCGCTGTTCCTGAAATCTCTCATCGGTGCTGCTGCAGTACTGCTCATCGCACTACTATCGAAGAGCAAGAGCTTCTTCATCGCAGGGCTGGTTCCGCTATTCCCCAGTTTTGCGTTGATAGCCCATTACATCGTCGGCACCGAACGCTCCATGGCCGACCTGCGGGTGACAGCCTTGTTCGGTCTGTTTTCGCTCTTGCCTTATGCGGCTTATCTGTTGGCGGTCTACTATCTGAGCTACCGTTTTTCTCTGACGGGTACCTTGTCGATTGCGACCGGAATATGGCTGTGCTGTGCAGGTATTCTGTTGCTGGTCTGGGTCAGGCTACAGCCGGTGTTGGGTTGAGAGTCATCGGCAACCCCACTCATGCGTTGGCCCGGCTTGTGGCCCTGGATCGGCAGGGAATCGTTGTTATCCTTTGATGGTTCAATCATTGTCGCTCCCCGTAGCCCCGGCATTGGCTCTTGAAGCGGCGGATGCGGGTACTGTGGTGCGCAGGGAGAGTTCATGAAGGAATGTCAGGGCGTTTGCTGCGACAGCGGCGGGGTGCTCTGGGGTGGGCTGCAATTCGGAAACGTTGTTTTCCATCGGGCTGTCCGCAGCAATGATAAGCGTTGCAAGTTCCATGGCGAGTAGTGTCGACACATCCCCACTGACGCATCCGTTGGTATCGATGCGCAGGACATGGTCTTCATGGTGCACGCAGATCGCGTGCTCTTGCGCTGCCGCCATGGCAAGAAACGGCAGCACCAATGCCGGAGAACTGACCTCGCCAACACGCAGGCCCTTGCCATTGAACAGCGCGCTGTCCACACCCAGGTGATCACTCAAGGTGGCACCCAGGGCAATCGGACATAATGGCTGGCCAGGTGAGATTGCAAGCCATGCACCTGCTTTCACGACAGGACAGATCTCCGGCCAGGATTTTCCCTGTGCGCAGCGCAGGTGTCGGGCCAGCATGCTGGCGCCGTCGAGTCCGTGGGTGACCAGCCAACCGGCGGCATAGCCGGCCTCCTCGGCAAGACCCCAGCTCATTCCCGCCCCACGAGCCGCCTTGGTACAGAGCGACTCGACTTCGTTGCGTGACAGGCGGAGCGTTGTGCCAGAGGCTACGCTCAATGGCGGCCCGCTCCGGGTGGGATCATTCACGGTGCTGTTCATCAGCCGAGCTCCTGGTTCAACTCATCGGGGTAGGGGGCGCCCTGAAACAGGCTGATACGTACCCAGCGGTCCGAGCGCGGATCAAAATGACTGGCACCGAAGAACGCCAGCTTGCAGCGCATCAGGTCGATCGGCAGAATGTCCTCTGCAATCAGGTTATCGCGGACTTCGGCATAGGGAAAACGCGCGCCCATCTGCGCGCGGCGAATCATGAATCGTTGCTCGGGGTGTTGCAGCAGAAAGGCGGCGACCGGTGTGTCATCTGCCCATGGCTGCAGAGTGCTGTGCAGTGTCCTGGCCAGGCGTGCCACGCACAAGGGTTGTTCACGATCGGCTCCATCTTCTTTGGCGCGCTCTCCCAGTCGTGGCTCAAGCTTCTCCTCGGAGACATACCAGAAGCGTGCACTGTTCTTCGGATCATCAAAATCGATGGCAAGAGCCCAGTCGTAGCACTCTTCCAGAAGCGTACGCAGCTTGGCGACACTCATGGCACCATCGAGCCGAAATGCGACGGATTCATCGGCGCTCAGACAGCCGGATAGTCCATCGATCAGATGCCCATGAGGTTCCAGGAGAATGGACAACAAGGCCTCCTGACCCTCGAGTGACAAGCTCTTTTCACCCCACTGCCACAGAACATTCCACGGCCTGAATACCGTCAGATCAAGAATATCCAGACGTTCTGCCAGCTTGTCCAGGTCGGTGCGCAAGGCGGCAAGCTTCGGTACCTGTACAGGGTGCTCGGAATGCCAGCTGCGAGCATTGGCGCGTGCCTGGTCGAGTGCTTCACGCATGGCGATGAGAACAGTCGGCTCGACTTCATCACAGGAGCGCACTCGCGACAAGGCCTCTTCGCGAGCGATCATCCAGTTGTTGAGCAACACGGGGTGACGTACGATGAATGGCGCCATCCCCAGTCCGGTGGAATTGCCAACGCCGAGGCGACGACGCAGCTCGGGGTCAAGTCTGATGGCCCGCTTTCCACCTCGACAGCCGGCGATGTGCTCTGCAATATCAACCACGAACTGTCGTGTCAGCCAGACCGACAGCATCTCCACCTGGAACGGTGCCGTGAATTCGGCACGATCGCTCAGATCACGCCGATCTGCGGCACCGAATTTGCCGGAACCATAGACAGCTGTGGTGCGCATCAGATAACCGACCGCATCGATTTGTGCAATATCCGGCTGTCGCCCCTGTGACAGGCAATCCACGACATGCGTAAACAACCGAACCGACCGATTGGCGCGACTCAGGGACAGTTCGGAGGAACTGATTCTGCCAGCTTCCTGCAAGGGGACATTGTGGGACAGCCGCTCGATATCGGCCTGCGTGGGGTCTCCATCGAACAGGGTGAAGGTGGCATCCCAGGCGGTCGCGATCACTCGGTCCGAGCGCATCTCATCCGGCAGGTCGTGAGCAAAGGCAATCAGCGAGTAGGTTCGCTCAGGGCCGATGGCGCGGTAAACGCCGACGCCGACCCCTGTGGAGTCCATGTTCCAGACCGGTCTGTCGAAACGCCAGCCTTCCTGGCACATGCGACGCATCAGGATACGCAGAAAGGACAGGCGCATCGGGTGGGCACAGCCGAGCCTGTCCAGTCGCATGACCTGCTCGGGCGAGCGTCGAGCAACAGGCTCTATGGTGCATTCTACAGGCGTGGATGCAGACATCTCATGACCCCTTGTTCAACGACAGTGTAATGCGTAGCGCGTCCCACAGCGAGGGAAGCAGAACCAGCGACACGGGAACGGCTGTCACCACGATGAAACTCTGCAATTTTCCGATGCCGCCGGCGCCGGTGGAGATCAGTATCAGCGCCATGACGGCCATGGCTATGCCCCAGAAGGCGCGCAACCCCACCGACGGGTTGTCACCCGACATGGCGGTGGCAATGACATAGCTCATGGAATCGCTGGTGGTGGCCACGAAGAACATGGTCAGCACCAGAAAGGCCAGTGACAGGACAAAACCTGCGGGCATGTTCTGCGTAATGGCCAGCAAGCCGGCAGGCAGATTGAATCCTTCAAACGGCCCGGAGATGACACCCGGCGTAGCGAGCTCGAAGGCGATGCCGGAGCCGCCAATGATGGTGAACCAGAAATGCGTCACCAGCGGTGCAATCACGGACAGAGTCACGATGATGCTGCGAATCGAACGTCCACGACTGACACGCGCGATGAAAATGGCCATGAGTGGTCCGTAGCCCAGGAACCAGCCCCAGAAGAACACCGTCCACCAACCCAGCCAGCCCGGTGCGCCAAACACGCCGGCATCACCGCGATACAGCGCCATGCCGAAGAAGTGCTGGAAGTAGGTTCCCAGTCCGCCGAAGAAACTGCTGACAATGAACTCGGTAGGGCCGGCAATCAGAATGAACGCCAGCAACAGGAAGGCGAGGATGACATTCAGCTTCGACAGGAGCTGGATGCCCCTGGACAGCCCGGAGATGGCCGAGAGGGTGAAGACGGCTGTCAGCGTCAGTATCATCACCACCTGAGTCACAAAGGTATCGGGAATACCGAACAGCGCATTCACGCCATAGGACATCTGCAGCCCCAGAAAGCCGATAGGGCCGACCGTACCGGCAACCACGGCAATAATGCAACTCGCGTCTGCGAACACGGCAATGGGGCCATGCAGGGCGCGCTCACCAAACACCGGGTACAGCAAGGTGCGTGGTGCCAGTGGCAAGCCCTTGTCGTAGTGATAGTGCATCAGCATGATGGTGGTGAGCGAGCCCAGGATGGCCCACGCCAGAAACCCCCAGTGCAGAAAGGACTGCGCCATGGCAACCTGAGTGCGCGCCTGGGCGTCGCCAGCCAGATCACCGAATAGTGGGGGCGTAGAGAGAAAATGCGCGATGGGTTCACCGGCGGCCCAGAACACGCCGCCTCCCGCCAGCAGGGTGCACATGATCATGGAGGCCCATTGAAACCAGGTGAACTCCGCTCGCTCCAGATTGCCAAGAACCGTGCGGCTGCCCGGCAGGAAGCAGATGAAGATTCCCATGAGAAAGGTTGCCAGCAACAGAAGCTGCCAGTACAGACCAAACCAGGTGGCGGCAAAGTTGAACCCCCAGTCCACTGCGGCTGATAATGCGTCGATGTCGACGAGTGCCAGAGTGCAGAAAAGCAGGATGAATCCACCCGTCAGGGCAAACAGGGTCTTGTCCAGTGGCTCTGAGTTCTGCGCAGCGGCCTTTGATGAGTCTCTACTGGTGCCTGGAACTGATACAGGGATGGTCTTTGTATCGCTCATGGGGGGAAACCTCGATAAGGGAGTAATCAGACAGTGAAGTGGCTGCCCGGTCTGTTGCCAGAGTTGGTGCGTTTACTGCTTTTGTTGCTGGTGCTGCTGGATCCGGGGCTTCCGAGAATCACCCGTATCCGCATTGGCAGCGGTAAAGCTGGAGGCAAAGAAACGTTGCCAGTTACCGCCCATGACAGCGGCGATGTTCATGTCGCTCATGCCGGCGTTCTTCAGACCGCTGGCAATCTGACCGAAGTGGCGGTTGTCGGAGAACCAGTCGGGCATGTCGGGAAAGCCTGGCGCCGCGGCGCTGCCTTCTCCGAAGTCGATGGATTTCGTCCAGCGCCCCACGCGCATCCACTCGACGATACTGTCGGGCTGGTCCTGGCACAGATCACTGCCGATGCCGATATGCTCTGGGCCCATCAGTTCAGCCGTGCGACAGATCATGTCGCAGTAACTCTGCAGCGTGCAGGCACTACCGTGCTCCAGATGGTGCGGATAGAGAGAAAACCCCAGCATGCCACCACTGTCGCCGAGCGCTTGCAATACGGCATCCGATTTGTTGCGACCTGCCGCATGCCAGCTGGCGGGGTTGGCATGGGTGATGGCAATCGGGCGGGAGGACAGTTCAATGGCTTCCAGCGTTGAACGTTCGCCGGAGTGGCTCATGTCAATGACAAGTCCGACCCTGTTCATCTCGGCAATGACTTCGCGTCCCATGCGGGTGATGCCACTATCGACAGCTTCGTAACAACCCGAAGCCAACAGCGACTGATTGTTGTAGGTCAGCTGCATGAAGCGCAGCCCGAGGGTGTGCAGAATCTCCACCAGGCCGATATCATCTTCCATGCAGGAAGGGTTCTGCGAACCGAAGAAGATGGCTGTGCGTCCGCTCTCCCGTGCCCGCGCAATGTCACTGGCGGAGCGGCCGTGCATGATGAGATCGGGATACTGCTCGAACCAGCGGTTCCAGCGTTCGATGTTCTGTACGGTTTCCCGAAAATTCTCGTGATAGGTGATGGTCACATGCACTGCATCAACCCCACCTTCGCGCATTTGCCGGAATATCTTCTCCGACCAGTTTGCGTATTGCAGGCAATCGATCAGCGGCGCCTTGTCCGAACCTGCTACCGCGTCGGCAAGTTCATGAATGCTCACAGCGGATCACCCGCCGCGACATAAGCCGTTTTTACCACGGTATAGAATTCGGCAGCGTAGCTGCCTTGTTCGCGGGGCCCATAGGATGACGCGCCACGACCACCGAAAGGCACGTGATAATCGGTACCGGCGGTAGGCAGGTTCACCATGACACAGCCGGCTCGTGCGTTCGCACGAAAGTGGGAGGCGCGAGCCAGGGATTGAGTCATGATGCCTGCCGTCAGCCCGAACTCGCTGTCATTGGCCATGTTCAGCGCTTCTTCATAACTACCGGTCTTGATGACGCAGGTAATCGGTGCGAACATCTCTTCGCGGTTGATACGCATGTCGTTGTGGGTGTCGGAAAAGACTGCTGGTGACATGTAGTAGCCCTCCGTAGCACGCTCCAGCCGCTTACCACCGCACAGCAGGCTTGCACCCTCGGCCTCTCCGGTTTCGATATAGGTCAGGTTCTGCTGCAACTGGGCATCGCTGACCACCGGTCCCAGCTGCGTACTTGCATCCAGCGCATGGCCTACGGTGAGTGCCTCGGCAGCTTCCACCAGGCGCTCGACAAAAACGTCGTGGATGGATTCATGCACGATCAGTCGACTGGCGGCTGTGCATTTCTGCCCGGTTCCTCCAAAGGCTGCACCGGCAGCACAGGACACTGCCAGATCCAGATCGGCATCATCCATGATCACCAGTGGATTCTTTGATCCCATCTCCATCTGCAGCCGTGTCATGTTGCCGATGGCAGACGCAGCAATACTGCGTCCGACAGACACCGAACCGGTGAAGCTGATGGCGTCGACGCGGGGGCTCTCGATCAGACGCTGACCGACTTGGCGGCCCGCTCCGGACACCAGGTTGAACAATCCGGCCGGTATGTCCTGACGCGTGATGATGTCGGTAAGGGCAACGGCACTGGCCAGTGTGAGGTTGGCAGGTTTCCAGACGACGGCGTTGCCGAACGCCAGTGCCGGTGCGATTTTCCAGGCCGGTGTGGCTACCGGAAAGTTCCAGGGGCTGACGATGGCCACAACACCAACCGGCTCGCGACGCACATCCACTTCGACTCCGGTACGTACACTTTCTGCCAGATCACCCTGATTGCGCAATGCCTCGGCGGCGAACCAGGTGAAGAACTGCCCGGCGCGGTAAACCTCCCCCTTGCCTTCTGCTGCTGGCTTGCCTTCTTCGCGGGCAATCAGTTCACCGATTTCGGCCGAGCGATTCATCAACTCCGTGCCGATGGCCATCAGTACATCGTGACGCTTCTGCACACCGGCAGCCCACCAGATCTTCTGCGCCCGATGGGCCGAGTCGAGGGCTTCTTCCAGTTGCTCACTGCTGGCCTGAGCATAGTGGCCGATCAGATCCGAGACATCCGATGGATTGCGGTTCTCGATCTGGGTGGCACCTGCATCCCAGCGCCCGGCGATATGAATTCCTGTTTGCTGCATGTCAACACTCCGCATGATCAATAGGCGATTGTTGACGCGGGTGAAGTATTCAGTCAATCTAAACTAATTGACAAAATATTAAGAAAAACTGAAATGGCGTTCAAGCTGGAGATGCTGCGGGTCTTCAAGACGGTGGCAGAGAAGGGCAGTCTGGCGGCGGCGGCGGAAGAGCTTCATCGAACGCCGGCCGCCGTGTCGATGTCGCTGACTCAGATGACTGAGAGCGTTGGCGCTCCACTGTTCGAAACGGATAGAAAGAACCGGCTGACTCCGCTGGGTCGTCTGGTATTGCAGGAGTGTCACCGTGCCACGGATACCTTCGATCGCTGCACCGACGCCATTGAGCGTCATGTGCTGGCCACCGCCGGTACGGTGCGTATTGCGGCGGTACCTTCGGCTGCCGTGAGCCTGCTGCCGCAGGCAATAGCCACTTTTCGCAAGGAGCATGCCGATGTCCGCCTCGAGATCAGCGATGTGGACAGCGCTGCGGTACGTCGTCGTATCCAGACCGACGAGGCCGATATCGGCATCATTTCCGCCACGCCGTCGGAAGCCCACCAGGAGGACGTCATTCTGACCGACAGCCTCGGTATCGTATATTCAGAAAACGGCGCCATCGCTGATGCACTGCGAGATCCTGATGTGCATCCTGCTTGGGAGTTGCTGTCACTGGAACCACTGATTGCCAATCCCTTGTGTGAGATGATCCATCACCCGCTGGTGGCAGATCATCTGGCGCGGTGCACACTGCAGGCACGCAGCACCACGGCATTGCTGGCCTTTGTACAGAATGGTCTGGGGGCCACGGTTCTGCCGAGCAATGCCATTACCAGCGGTATGGCCAATGTCGACTTCGTGCAACCCGATAACCCGACCGTGTACCGCGAGCTGCGCAAGATTCGCCATGAGGAAAAACATCTCAGCCCGGTGGCCGAGGCGTTCTGGGATGCGTTGAGTGCGTGAAGCTCCGGGTTGTCAGGCGCACTATATTTTATTCAACACCCTGGTTTCGTCTCTTTAGCACCTTCTCGAAGTGATCAAGCTCATTGGTCTGAATCCACCCTGTGGCGGCAGCCATCAGCTCTTGAGGGTTGTCATTTCTGTTCCGGAAAAACGTGTAGAAGGACAAACTCACCGCTAAACCTCTTGCCGCTATATTTTCTTCTCAGATCAGATTGATTCTGCACATCGATTCGGGTGGGCATGGTGGGGCTTGCAATAGTTGATGGCCTGCCTGATTCTACATGAGTGACACCATCACGAAAATCGCTCCCACGGAAGTGTCAGCGGCTTGAAACACGACTGATAAAGGCGGCGATTGCCGTGAGTGAGGTGAACCGGTCCGGTAGCAGATTGCCGAGAAAATCGTCAATGCCCATTGCACTTTAGAGGCGCTCAGACGATATACCGATCTGTCGATAGCCGCTAACCTTTGTCATTGGTGAATGGGAATATCACCCATATAGGTGAGGACAGGTGTACGTTGCCTCGGTACTAATTGAGACGCACAGTTGATGTTTGACTGAAGCTCAATTTGATCGAGGGACACGAATAATGAGCAACAACAAAACGATCCGACTCGTCACCGCTGCAGCGTTGCTGAGCTGCACGGTTCCCGCCATGGCAGCAACGGCAGATACACTGCCGGACCGGAATGATTTCCATGCACTGTCCTCGCTGGACAATGGTTCGATAGTCAGTCTGAGCAATGCTGAACTGGATGGTATTCAAGGTGGTTTTTTCAACTTGAGCTTCCTGAACGGATTCAATATCGCCATCATGCCTCAATTCAACATCTGCCTTTTCTGCTTTGGAACCTCTCAGACCAACAACGGATTCATCTTCGGCGGTAATCTGATTCCGTGACAGCAACAGCAGCTCGACCGGTCTGTCAGTCAGCCTGTTGGTTTGCCAAAAAAATCAGATAATCGATAATGCACACATCCAGAATGATCAGGGGTGAGTTGAGTGGCGCAGTTATCAGCTGTTTTCTGTTGACTGCCTGTGCCACTACCCAGGGAGAGGGAACCGATGGCAAGGATGCCACGAGGGAGTTAGGGAGCAGTGCTGCAGAGCAGGAATCCGACCGCGCGAGAGCATCATCCCCATCGCAAGAGGAACTTGCTCAAGAGGCGCAACTTGCACTCGACATGTTCCTGCGTGATCAGAAAGTATTGTTTGCCAAAGGCGAAAGTGAGTTCGAACTCGGTTTGCAGGTGACTACGGATTCACGAAGAAATGTCAGATTTGGCGAAACGATCGTACCGGCATTGTCGCAGCAGACATCAAGCTTGTCGGTCCAGCTGCGCTATGGCTTGACAGATGATCTTGAAGTCAGTCTCAGACTTCCGTATAGCGTTGACCGCACCGAAGTGGACTATGCATTCCTGTCATCGGCGACTTCACTCCAGGATCGCCGCGACTCGGGCATCGGGGATGCGCAGGTCAGACTGCGTTATCAGCTTGTCCGGGAGATGGGGTATCGCCCTGATCTGGCGATTGCTCTATTATACAAGGCTGACACCGCAGACGACGGGAACGGTAGTGGAGATCAGAGTATCGGCCTGGGGGCAACGGTCGTGAAAACGATCGACCCTGCCGTGTTCTTTCTTCAGACCCAATATACCTATGCCACTGCGGTGGACGGTGTGCAGCGCGGCGCAAACTATGCTCTTCAGTTCGGTAGCGGTTTTTCACTCAATGATCGTGTTGGCTACAGTATCCGCTATGGACTCTCCTATACCGAAAGGACATCGGTGGGGGATCTGGGCATACGAGGCACCAGCCAGCTTGCCGGCAATCTGATGTTCGGTACCACGGTGCAGTTGAGTAGGAACATGTTCTTCGAACCGATGCTCTCTGTCGGCATTACCGAAGAGGCGCCCGATGCCGGATTCAGTTTCAGTCTGACTTTCTGAACGGGGGCGCATATGGTCTCGAACAGCAGCACCATGCAAGCCGTCCGAGTGTTGGCTTTGCTGCAGCTTGCAAGCCTTGGGCAGACTGTTTCGCTGGCATCGGATGAATTGTTCGACATCCGGGAACGGGTTGAACCTACGGCTCGAACAGCTCAGGTAGATAGCCGTGAATCGCCGAGTCATCTCGATATCGATCCTGAGCGGGATGTCATCGCTCCAACTCGACAGGCGAGCACTCGGCAAACGCTCATGGGCCTGCGTTTCAAGGAGGTGATAAGGCAGGACAGCGATTATTCCTGTGGCGCTGCCACCATGGCCACCATGATGAGCTATTACTTCGATGATGAGACCTCTGAACTGGAGGTACTGGACGCGTTGATATCGGGTCTGGATGTCGAAGAACAACGCAACCGGGAATATGCCGGATTTTCACTGCTTGACATGAAGATGGCTGCCGAACAGATGGGGTACAGGTCGGCGGGTTATCGGCTGACACTGGATCAGCTGAGAAAACTCTCTGCGCCGGTAATCGTTCATGTCACGCCATTGGGCTACAAGCATTTCGCAGTCTTGCGCACGATCGTCGGGGATCGGGTATTCCTGGCAGATCCGTCCAGAGGCAATCTCAGGATGAGTGTCTCGCGTTTCCTTGATGAATGGAGTGGGGTTGTATTCGTCATGGCAAGATCTGGCGAGCCGGACTCGGGCAATTCGTCGTTCATGCATCTGTCTGTTCGGGACAAATTGCCCGATAAAGTGCGTTGGCAACGACAACTGGAGCGCTATTCTCCTGGTGATGTGTTGCCCTTGTTGCGATAGAGCCGGGTTGCATACAACCAGGAAGCCTATTGCCCGATGACTGATGGCGTCGGGCTTCATTCCCCTTGTCGCGTGTCACCCCGCCTTCAACGGAAGCGGGTTTGCCTGACGATGAATACCGGGAAACAGCTTGTCGATTTTCGATCAGGTGTCGAGTCAATAGCCACAGTTCATCTACTAATCATACTTACGACTAATCTCACCCATACAGGTGATTACATATAACTGTAACAAGGTAATCCTGTAGGTGTCAGAGGGGGGTTATCCGCTTATCAGGGAAATCGAACTGCTGGCAGTTTCTCGAGGAGTACTCGGGATATTGAAAGTCAATTTAAGGAGAATAGACATGAAGAAATACACAATCTTAGCTGCGAGTATCTTGCTGCCTTTCGCACTGGGTACCGCGACGGCGGACGAGACTCAACCTCTGGTTTCAATTGTTGGGCAAGTTGCTCCGATGAGCAATACCGAACTCGCTGAAGTCAAGGGTGGGTTCGCAGACATCTGCATTCTGTGTGCGCTGGCCAACACTGCCAATGTCACACAGCTGAATATCTCTGCAGTCAGCGCACTGATCGCGCAGAACAACGCCTCAGCTGTCTGGCAGAGCAACAACTGATCGGATAGTCAGCGATCCGTTGATTCAACCATCATTTCAATCGAGAGAAAATCATGAAAAATACATTACTCGCCGTTGCAGCAGCAGTCATTCTTCCATTTGCCAGCACTGCAGTGAATGCAGATAGTAGCGATCTTCTGGAGACGCAAGCCAATATCATTGCAATCGAGATGAGCAATGCGGAGCTTGACACCGTTCAAGGTGGAGCATTCGATTTCTGCTTTGCCTGCCTGCTGGGCAACACTGCAGTCGTCACCCAGGCCAACATTGCCTTGTTCAGTGTGGGAGCGCTGCAAGCCAACAACTCTGCAATATTTCAGAGCAATAACTAAGTCGATTGCCACGATCACTGTCCCCCTGTTCAGGAACGAACCCGGGGACAGTGGTTTACGCGTCGACAAGAGGCAGCCATGAATATATCCCTTGAAAAAATGGAAGTTGATTCTTCAGCAGTGACGAAGAACGTCAAGAGAATGTCCGTTGCATTGGCACTCGTAATCATCACCACGTCATTGGTGGCCTGTAGTGACGGGACAGACAGTTCGGGACGTACGGATACGCAAAACGACAACGGAAACGACAACGGAAACGGCGGAGAAGGCACTGAAGGCGACGACGCAGGGGTTGTCGTCCTGACGGGTCATTTCATCGACAGCAGAGTCGAGGGCTTGGCGTATGCTACTGATACAAGAAATGGCTACACGGATGCCGAAGGCTCCTTTCTATACCTGGAAGGAGAGAACATACAGTTCTATATTGGTGACCCATTCCTGACAGCGCAGGCATGGCACCTTGGGAGTGCTCAGGCACATCAGATAATGTCTCCGTTGGATCTGGCGGGAGAAGAATTCATTGAGCCATCTGTCGTCAATATGCTGCGCTTCCTGCAGACGCTGGATCTTGATGGCAACGCAGACGACGGGATAACACTGCCATCGGTTGTGGATGTCCTGCCAGACGGAAGTGCCTCTGTGGATTTCAACAGTTCGCTGAGTGCCTTCGAGCAAAACCCGTTTGTTCTGGATTTCATTGCACGAGCCAGGTCAGTTGATTCGCTTGTCAACGACAGACAGGCCGTCGAGCATTTTCAGAAGACCTTGAATCGCCATATGCCCAAGCCTGCGGGTCGGTGGGCCCTGCACGGAGCAGGTGCCGCGAATGGGAACTCACCGGAAGGGTTGCAGGCCACCATCGAGTTCGTGGACGGGGCGTCTTATACCGCGACCGTTTCCGGCGCTGGGATTGCCGTTCGGGTCGAGGCACGCTACAAGCATGTCGAACTCGATATCATCACCGAGCTTCAGGAAATATCACTGAGTACCGAGCAGCAGCAATTGTTCGCAGATGTGAGTGACGATAGCTGGGATGAAGTCATCGGCATGGCCGGAGACCTGCTGTCCTCTTCCATGAAGCTCGCATTGGGTATTGATGCTCGATTGATTCTGCTTCCCGATCATCTGCTGCTCGAGTCCGCTGATGGCGCTGTGCAGCTGGCCTATGCGCGTGATGAAGAACCATCGGATGAGGTAGACACATCAGGCGAGGTCGACGCGACGCCTGTTGCAGGCTATGTGCAATTGGAACCCCTCATCGAAGAGCTGAACGAGGTAGGGCAGCAATTGCAGTTGACAGCAACGGTTCATGCCGAAGATGGGGCAATGCTGGATGATGTGGCGCTGATATGGCGAAGTAGTGATGAGAGTGTCGTAATGGTCGATTCACAGGGTGTAATCACGGTAATCGGAAACGGGACGGCAACCGTGAGTGTGAGTGGAGCGGGCATCAGCACATCCATTGTCGTGACAGTACAGATCCATTCAGAGCCGGAACAGATTCTCTGTCCCGACGCTCAGATGGTTCCGACGATGCCTGAGGCCTCCAATGATGTATCGGTCGAGCAGGTCAATATCACCGACAACGAAGACAGTGTGGTGCAGGAAAATACCTACACGATTAATCAACAGGGTGATTCAGGTACGCGCTGCGACAGTGACTAGCAAACGGTAATATGAATGTTCCCGCATGTGATTGAATATGGCCGGAATATGTCTTAGGCTTGGTCAAGGAAGACCCACTGCATTGACACAGATGATCAGTTCCGAAAAAAGGCACGATGCTGAATGGAGGTGGAGACTATCGTGGTAGTCACAGATGATTCTTCACAATGCAGAGCCGTGAGTCCGATCAATCATGTATCAGTGCAGATCACGCTCAAGTCGGTGATAACGCTCTGCTGATTCAATCCCGTATGAACAAGACGCAGTAAATGGTGGGTGCATCGCATCGCTTGGAAGAGAGCAGACGTTGCCAGAAGTGCAAAGCCATGAAGCAGAAGGACTGGTTTAACGAGGAGTCGCAAGACATGGACAAGGAAGGTGTTATTGCTGATCGCAAGCGTCACGACAATTCCGCAAAGCGCAGCGCCGGTACTGAACCAGGACAGGGTCTGCGGCGCGATGCCGTCAGTCTGACTGCGCAGATGATGTCGACAAGCCGGCGTTGTCTGACAACCGAGGATGTCGACAAGGAGGGGTTGCTGGACGAATACCTGACTGTCAACGATTCTCTGATCGATATTCTGCGCGTGCCTGCGTTCTATCTGTGTAGAGACATGTTGATTCTCAACAGCAATCGTGCTGCTCGAGAGCTGTTCAGGGCCGGAGACATATTGCGTTCATCGAAAGGTAGCTTGAGCGCGGTCGGGCAGCAGGAGACACTCGCCCTGCGAGCCTTTGTTGCAGAGGTGTTCAGGAAAAGAGACACCGTCGGGAAGCTCTGGATGTGCAACATCGAAGCTGTCAAGACAGGTCGCTACTGTGAATTGTATGCAGTGTTTCCCCGAGGATCTGCTGGTTCCGAAACAGGATCGCCTGCTACTGTGCTGGTTTTCATCGCGGATCCGGAGCAGAGCATGGCGATTCCGTTTTCGCTGCTGCGCTCATTGTTCGGATTGACCCATGCCGAATGCAGAATAGCTGTCGCCTTGCTCAATGGATCAAGTGTGGAACAATTCTCCGATGAGGCGCACATCAGCCTCAATACGGCCAGAACGCACCTGAAGGCGGTGTTCCAGAAAACCTATACGTGTAGCCAGCCCAACCTGGTCTCGTTGCTGTGCAGACTGGTTCCGCCCGTGGTCATCGTGGACGCGGATGAGACTTAGCATTCGCCGGCACCGAGACAAGGATTCACACGATCAGACCGTCAACGCAAACAGGCCCCCTTCGACCGTCACCATCCTGATCTCCGTGTCATACAGCTCGGACAATACATCCGAGTCGAGCACGGTGGCCGTGTCACCGGCCTTGAAGATCTCGCCGTTTTTCATGGCAATGATGTAGTCGGCGTGGCGTGCGGCATGGTTCAGATCATGTAGCACCAGTGCGAAGGTCCGTCCCTTGCCGGCGTGCTGGCGGATCAGCTGCATCAGCAGACGGGCGTGGCGCAGATCCAGATTGTTCAGGGGTTCGTCGAGCAGCACCATGTCGGTGGCCTGGGTAAAGTTCATGGCGAGCAGGGCGCGTTGCCGCTGGCCGCCGGACAGGGTTTCAAGAAAACGCGCGGAAAGGTCGTCCAGGTCGAAGTCAGACAGGGCCCGATTGACGATGTCATCGTCGGCGGCAGTGCTTCTGCCCTTGTTGTGTGGATAGCGGCCGAAAGCCACCAGATCGCGAACTCGAAGACGCGAACCGATGGTGCTGTGCTGGCGTAATATCGATAGATGCCTGGCAAGCTCATCAAAGGCATAGTCCTTGAGCAGACGGCCCGCCAGTTCGACCTCGCCGTTGTCCTGATTCTGCAGTCGGGACAGGGTATGCAGCAGGGTGGACTTGCCAGCACCGTTCGGACCGATCAGGGCGGTGACCTTGCCGGGCGGAAGTTCGATGGAGACGTTCTTGAGTATCTGGTTGCCATCCAGCGTCAGATCGATATCGCGGGTCTTGATCATGGCCGTTTCACCAGAAGCAGGTAGAGGAACAGGAGACCACCGAGCAGTTCGATGACGATGCTGATCGTGATCTGCATGTGCAGTAGTCGCTCCAGAATCAGTTGTCCCCCAAGCAGCACCAGCATGCCGGTGAGAATGGTCAGAGGAACGAGGGCGGCGTGTCGGTGGTCAGGGCTGATGGCGTAGACCAGACTGCTGATGAGCAAGCCGAGAAAGACCACCGGACCGACCAGGGCGGTGGCGGTCGCAACCAATACGGCGGTGAGTGCCAGGATCTGGAATGCCCCCTTGTCATGATCCACGCCAAGGCCGATGGCCAGATCGCGACCCAGTGCCATGACATCCAGCTTGCGCCGCAAAAGCCACGTCAGCCACAGCGCCACGATGACCGTCACGCCGGCATAGCCCAGCAGTGATGCATCGATGTTGCCGAAGCGGGCAAAGCTGGCGGACTGCACCACCGCGTAATCGTTGGGGGCCAGTACGCGAGCCATGAAGCCGGACAGGGAGCGGAACAGGACGCCCACGATGATGCCGGTGAGTATCAGGCGTGAGAAATCGGATTGGCCGCGTTTGAGTAACGTGCTGAACAAGGCCAGTGCGAGCACGGTCATGATGCCCAGCTCTGCCAGGAATTTTGCCGGGACGGGCAGAGTGACGTAGTGGCTGCTACCGAGAAAGAATACAACACTGGTCTGTATGAGGATGTAGAGAGAATCGAAGCCCATCAGGGACGGCGTCAGTATGCGATTGCCGCTGAGGGTCTGAAACAGCAGGGTCGATACTCCAATCGCCGAAGCGGTAATCAACAGGCCCAGCAAAGTGGGTAGCCTGAAGGCCATGATGAAGGGCAGATTGCCGTTTGCACCTTGAAAGAGATAGAGCGCTGAGGCGAGCACGGTGGCCAGGCTCAGTGCAACGAGCAGCCAACAGAGGTGCCTGTGCTGTCCACCTTGAGTGTTCCAGGACCTCACGAGTGTCGCATTGCAGGCTTGCTGTACAGCAGCCACAGAGTGATGACAGCGCCGATGACACCGAAGAGCGTTCCCACTGGAATTTCATAGGGAGCGATGATCAGTCTGCCGGCCATGTCGCTCGACAAGGTGAGCAGAGCACCCAGCCATGCCACCAGCGGCAGTGAATGGCGCAGATTGTCGCCCTGCAGGCGACTGACGATGTTGGGAACAACCAGCCCCACGAAAGGGATGATGCCGACGGTGACGATGGTGACGGCAGTCACTACCGAGATCACGAGCAGGCCGAGCGCCATGATGGTGCGATAGTCGAGGCCCAGGTTGCGCGCGTGATCGCGCCCCAGACTGGCAATCGTGAATTGATCGGCGACAAACCAGGTAAAGGCTGCGAGAATGCCGGCAATCCACAACAGCCCATAACGGCCGCGCATCATGCCGGAGAATTCACCGGTCATCCAGACATCCAGCAGCTGCAGCAGATCGGCCTGCCATGCCAGCCAGATGGCAATGGAGCCCACCACGCCGCCGTAGACGATACCCACCAGGGGCACCAGATAAGTCTCCTGCGGCGGTAGTCTTCTGATCATCATCAGAAACAGCAGGGTTCCCAGCAAGGCGGTAATG
Source organism: uncultured Granulosicoccus sp. (assembly GCA_947499955.1). Lineage (GTDB taxonomy): Bacteria > Pseudomonadota > Gammaproteobacteria > Granulosicoccales > Granulosicoccaceae > Granulosicoccus. Next base: position 526,446 of record CANMQI010000001.1, on the reverse strand, counting down.
CTGGCGGCGATCATGGTGCTGGCGATGGAGCTGCCGGGAAAGAACAGTGTCATCAGCACGATACCCAGCACGGCCGATTGACCGCTTCCGGCGGTGGAAGGTTCAACGAAACGGTTTTGCACGAGTACCTGCATGACTTGCCCGGCAATGGACAGGGAGACACCCGTCAGTAATACGGCAAGGGTGCGGGGTAGCCGACTGACGCTCAATAACCAGAGCGCCTCCGGGTCTGTCAGCAGTTCGCCGGGGCGCATGTCGATGACGCCGATGAACAGGCTGGCAATGACACAGAGCAGCAGTGCGCCGATGGCCAGAGCCGAACGAGTACTCATGCAGGGGAGGGCTCGTCGGATCAGTTGGCGATACTGAAGGCGTCGCCTATCTGATTCAGGGTGCGAGTCTGCGCCTGTATGCCACCGCCGGCGATGTAGACGTCGGCACTGTTCAGGTAGACAAGGTGATTGTTCTGCCAGGCCTGAGTCTGGTGAATCAGTTCGTTATCCAGTGTCTGCCGGGCGCTGTCGCCTTCCTGGCCAATGGCTGCGGTTCTATCGATCACCAGCAACCAGTCCGGATCGTATTGCAGCACGAATTCAAACGACACCGCATCACCATGGTCGGCAATCGCGACTTCGTCAACAGCGGCTTCCAGGCCCAATTCCGAGTACATCCAGCCGAAGCGTGAACCGGGACCGAAGGCGGAGATCTTGGGGCCATTGGTCATCAGCACCAGCACCTTGCCCTTGCCGGCAACCGCTGCGCGCGCCTTGTCGAGTGAGGCGTCCAGTTGTGCCAGCAGTTCCTCTGCCTTGTCGGTCTTGTCGAAAAGTTCGCCGTATTGTCGCGTACGCTCTCGGGTCTGTTCGATCAGATCGGTACCGTCGATGCTCATGTCGATGGCCGGCGCCAGTTTCGCAACGGCGTCCAGAGTGCCGGCGGACCGGCCGCCCACAATGACAAGATCGGGCTGCAGAGTGAACAGTGCCTGATAGTCCGGGTCGAACAGACTGCCAACGAGCGTGGCAGAGCTGGCCACCGAATCCAGATAGTCGACGAACAGCTTGTCGACCGTTCCTGCAATGGGAACTCCCAGAGCAGAGAGGGTATCCACGGCAGGAATGTCAAATACTGCAAGTGTGGTAGGTGTGCTGTCGATAGTGACAGGGCCGCGAGCCGTTTCCAGTTCAACGGCAGTCGCTGTCAACGGTGTGATGACGGCGCTCAGAATCAGGGCAATGCCTGCGCTGGGAGGAAAAAGCTTCATGGGTGTATTTCCGCGGTTGAGGGAGCGAAGGGGCTGCCTGCAGGGGGCAGCCAAGCCAGTCTGGCTATCTGATCGATGTTGATTGATTTTGCAAATCACCTGTGTATCATAATATAAATGCTAATCGTTCGCATTAGCGTTAGCGTGAATTCGTGTCACTTCACATTGCCGTCCAGGGCGTGCAATTGCCTACAGGGAAACCCATGTCCATCTCAAGCTCTCCGACCGCGCCGTTGTCGCGTGCCTCCGTATTCGTCTTGCTGCCGTTGGTACTCTCGATGCAGCAGGCCTACGCTCAGAATCAGGCTGATGAAGAGGAGCTGACCGTACTTGGACCTCTGGTGGTCTGGGGCACGCAGGTTCAATCCTCATCGGTCAAGCTGGGCAGTGAAGGCATCGGCATCAAACAAGCGGATCACGTCAGCGATCTGCTGCGCTCGGTGCCCGGGGTGGATGTGGGCGGGGCACACTCCCTGAACCAGCGCATCACCATCCGAAGCATGGATGACAAGGACCTGCGCATCAGTATCGACGGGGCAAACCAGAACACTTATATGTACCACCACATGGGCAATCTGCAGATCCACGCCGATATTCTGGAGACTGTCGACATCGATGTCGGTAACAACAGTGTGATCAATGGCGGTCTGGGTGGCTCGGTCCGGTTCAGGACCAAATCGGCAGAGCAGTTGCTGGAAGAGGGGCAGCGTATGGGTGGACGTGTGCAGTTGGGCTATGGTGACAATTCCAGCTCCAGCGCAGCCATCACCGGTTTCGGTCGCCTCGGCGACTCGGTCGATGTCCTCGCCTATTACAACGGCGTCAAGCGAGATAACTACGAGGTCGGCGGTGGCGAGATCAAGGATTTCAGTGGCAATGTCATTGACGGTAGCGATGGTACGGTGCGCGGTCTGGAGGGAGACCTGCGAGATGCCTTGCTCAAGTTTGGTTGGGATATCAACGACAACCACCGCCTCAGCTTCGGCGTGGAAAGCTATCTGGATAAAGGCGATTACAGTTACCGGCCGGACATGGGGCTGGCAACGGATCTGGCCATTACCAACAGCCTAGGTGTCCCCTTGCTGTGGCCGACCGAATTCAGCCGCGATACGTACACGCTGAACTACGAAGGAGAATCTGCAAGAGCGGGCAGTATCAATGCAACCCTGTTCCGTAATGACAGTACGCTGAACCGTGACGAGAGTGGCTGGGCGGACAATGAAGCCTTTGCCGATTCGGCAGGGCAGGTTCAAGGAGAGGCGATCAACACCGGGGTGAACGTCATCGTCCGCAAGGAGCTTGGGCAGCATGGCGTCAGCTACGGTGCCGAAGTGACGCAATACGAGACGGATTTCAGTGCCAGTTACGAAAACGGTAGTCAGGACAGTTCGTCAGAGGAAATCGTCGATTCTGCCATCTTCGTTCAGGATCGTATTCGCGTGAATGAGCGGTTCTCCGTGACTCCGGGCATTCGCTACAATGTACAGAACAACGATACCGTGGTTACCGATGACACCTTCGACGACATCACGGCTGCGCTGGCTGCCGACTTTGACCTGACACCCACGGTTCATCTGCGCGCCAGTACCACGCAACTGTTCAAGGGCCCCGAAATCGGTGAAGTGTTCACTGGTGCCGGCTTGTACGATACGGTCAACGACGATATCCGACAGGAGACCGGCCTCAATACCGAACTGTCGCTGGCGTACGCCGATGCCGTGCTGGGCGCTGATGAATTCAGTGCCGGTATCACGGTTTTCAATACGCAGTTGGACGATTACATCTACGACTATGCACCGATTGCCGAGGCTGACGGTGGTGGTAGCTGGAAAGACAATATCGGTGACATGAATATCCAGGGTGTCGAGGCCTATCTGGGCTATGACATCGGCCAGTTCGAAGCACTGTTCAGCTACTCCATCGCCGACAGTGAGCTGGATGCCGACAGCGATTATCTGGCGCTGGACAAGGCGCGACTTGATCGCAAGCAGGGCGACACCTTTGCCCTGGGTCTGGATTATCACCTTGCAGACGCTCGCCTGGCATTGCACTGGGATACGCAGGTCGTGACATCGCTGAGTGCCGGTACCGATCTGGACGGGGCTACCGAGAACAATGCCAAGGATGGTTTTGCCGTTCACAACCTCTCTGCGAAATGGCATCCTGCGGCCATCAAGGGTCTGTCCCTGACGGTGGGCATCGACAATCTGTTTGATGAATACTATGCGTCTCAGTCATCAAGAACCGGCTTGAGTCTGCATCCCAGGTTCGGCGAGCTGTATCTGCAGGATTACGAGCCGGGTCGCAATTTCAAGATCACTGCCGATTACACTTTCTAGTTCGATGTTCCCTGGCTGAAGGCGGGACCATCCAGACTTCTGGCGGTCCTGCAGTCCATCGGGAACCGATTGACAGACAATCTGCACTCGCGTATTGTTATTTTAACGTTAAAACCACCGAGATCAGTCAGGTTCCCGCTTGAGACGCAAAGTCACACTCAGTGAAGTCGCAGCATCGGCTGGCGTCTCGGTGCAGACGGTTTCCAATGTCGTCAACAACAAGCCGGTTGTCAGCGAAGAGACACGCCAGCTGGTGCTGACGCACCTGAGCGAATGCGGCTATCGCGGCAATGCGGTGGCCCGTTCGTTGAAGACCAACAAGTCCAGGCTTATCGGACTCGTCGTGCCCAGCATGACCAACTCCATGTACGCAGAGGTCGCCGAAACCATCGTGCACGAGGCCGAACGGTGTGGCTACACCGTCATGATGGCCGTGACCATGCGCGATGCCAAGACCGAGCTGGAACTGGTCAATACCATTGTCGACCACAATGTCGCCGGTATCCTGATGTCGTCATCCGATCCCGAAGCGCAGGCGAGCAAGATGGTTCTGAATGTCGGCGTACCCTATGTCGAATTGCTCAACAGGACAGGGGAGGCCGGTTGCGATGTCTTCGAGGCCGATAACCGTCGTGGTGCTCGGGATGCCGTCGCTCATCTGATCGAACTCGGGCATCGTCATATCGCTCATATCTGCGGCCTGCCGAATTCGACCGGGACCGGGCGGCGTGAAGGCTATGAGCAAGCGCTGTCTGATGCCGGTCTGTCGGTCGATCCAGAGCTGCTGATTGGCGGGAGATATACGCGACAAGGCGGGCGCGAGGCCTGCGAGGCGCTTCTGTTGGCAGAGCAGACCTTCAGCGCTGTTTTCTGTGCCAGTGACCTCATGGCCTATGGTGCCATGGAGGCGCTGGCAAACCACGGGCTGAAGGTGCCCGAGGATATCTCCATCGTCGGCTTCGATGACATGAGCATGTCATCCCTGCCGGGTATCAACTTGAGCAGTGTCTCCTTCGACCCGGTGAAGACCGGGCAGAGAGCGATCGATCAGTTGATTCGCCGCATCGAAAAACCGGCGAGCGTGACAGGCGCTGAGGTGCATGAGATAGCGGCCTGCACCCTGGTCAAGCGCGGCACCACAGCACCGGTGTCCGCTTCCGCCAGACAAGTCGACAAGAAAGCAAGACATGTTCGTTCCTGATTCATCCCGTAGAGAGAGTTCCGGAGTACACCCATGAAATTACGTTCCCAGCAGTGGTTCAACAACCCTGACAACCCGTCCATGACGGCGCTCTACCTCGAACGGTATCTGAACTACGGCATCACACTGGACGAGCTTCGTTCCGGCAAGCCGATCATCGGCATCGCGCAAACCGGCAGTGACCTGTCGCCGTGTAATCGCCACCATATCGAGCTGGCCAAGCGTGTTCGTGAGGGAATTGTCTCTGCAGGTGGTATCTGCATGGAGTTCCCCGTGCATCCCATTCAGGAGACGGGCAAGCGGCCGACTGCGGCGCTGGATCGCAACCTGGCCTATCTGGGTCTGGTTGAAAGTCTCTATGGCTACCCGCTGGACGGCGTCGTATTGACCATTGGCTGTGACAAGACAACTCCGGCACTATTGATGGCTGCTGCCACGGTCAACATTCCTGCGCTGGCCTTGTCGGTCGGACCCATGCTCAACGGTTGGGAAGGTGAAGAGCGAACCGGGTCAGGCACCATCATCTGGAAATCCCGTCAGCGTCTGGCTGTCGGGGAAATCGATCAGGATGAATTTCTGCGCCTGGCGGCAGGTTCGGCGCCTTCAGTAGGGTATTGCAACTCCATGGGTACGGCCAGCACCATGAACAATCTGGCCGAAGCGCTCGGCATGCAGTTGCCAGGTTCCGGCGCCATCCCGGCACCTTATCGCGAACGCGGCCAGATTTCCTATCTGACCGGGCAACGCATCGTCGACATGGTCCGCGAAGATCTGAAGCCATCCGACATCATGACGCGTGAGGCCTTTGAAAATGCCATCGTGGTCAACTCCGCCATCGGTGGGTCTACCAATGCGCCCATTCACCTGAACGCTGTGGCCGCTCATATGGGTGTGCCACTGGACAATGCTGACTGGGAAGCGGTGGGTCATGCCATTCCTCTGCTGGTTGACATGCAACCGTCAGGATCCTACCTGGGCGAGGACTTTCATCGCGCCGGTGGCGTTGCTGCGGTCATCGGCACCTTGTTGAAGGCCGGCGTGCTGCCGAACCCCAGTGCTCTCACCTCTACCGGGCGTACGGTGGCCGAAGAGTATGAGGGCATCGAGTCCAGCAACGAGAAAGTCATCCGAGCCTACGACAAGCCGCTGAAAGACATGGCAGGCTTTCTCAACCTGGGTGGCAATCTCTGGGACAGTGCCATCATGAAGACATCGGTGATCACGGCGGGTTTTCGCAAGAGTTACCTGTCCAATCCTGATGATCCGGAAGCGTTTGAAGGTCGTGCCATGGTCTTCGATGGTCCCGAGCACTATCACGATCTCATCGAGGACCCTGCGCTGGAGATGGACGAGAACTGCATTCTCATCATGCGCGGCGCCGGGCCTATCGGTTATCCCGGTGGTGCCGAGGTGGTCAACATGCAGCCACCGGCCTATCTGATCGAGCGCGGCATTACCGAGCTGCCTTGTATCGGTGATGGTCGCCAATCGGGTACATCCGGTTCGCCATCCATTCTCAATGTGGCGCCTGAAGCGGCGGTGCAGGGTGGTCTGGCCATTCTGAAAATGGGCGACCGAATCCGTGTCGACCTGAAGAAGCGTCGTGTCGATCTGCTGGTCAGCGACGAAGAGCTGCAGGCGCGTCATGAGGCCCTGGCTGCGGCCGGTGGCTTCCAGTACCCGGCAGACCAGACACCATGGCAGGAAATCCAGCGTTCTCTGGTCACCCAGTTCGACAAGGGAATGGTACTGAAGAATGGCCCTGACTATCAACGCATTGCACAGTCCAAGGGCGTGCCGCGCGACAACCATTGATTTGATTTCACCCACCGTAGCGCGTCGATGTACGCGTCACACCATCCTCAAGGAGTTTGCACGATGAAATTTGTAAGATTTGGAGAAAGAGGGCAAGAGAAGCCCGGCATGATCGACCCGGAAGGCAACATCCGTAGCCTGGAAGGCAAGTGCGACGATATCGCCGGCGACGTGCTGACCAACCTCGAGCAGTTCAAGGACATCGACTGGAAATCACTGCCACAGGTGGATGCCGCGACTCGTCTGGGCGCTTGTGTTGGTCAGACTGGCAAGTTCATCTGTATCGGTCTGAACTATGCCGACCATGCGGCCGAGAGCGGCCTGGATGTACCCAGCGAGCCTGTCATGTTCATGAAGGCCACCAGCGCTATCTGTGGTCCCAATGATCCCATCCTCATCCCACGCGGTTCCGAGAAGACTGACTGGGAAGTCGAGCTGGGTGTGGTTATCGGCAAGGCGGCCAAATACGTCGATGAGAGTCAGGCGCTGGAGCATGTGGCCGGTTACTGCGTCATCAACGATGTCTCCGAGCGCGCTTTCCAGATCGAACGTCAAGGCCAGTGGACCAAGGGAAAGTCCTGTGACAACTTCGGTCAGACAGGTCCGGCTCTGGTAACTCGTGACGAGATTGCCGATCCGCAGAATCTGGCCATGTGGCTGGAGGTCAACGGTGAGCGAGTTCAGAACGGTTCCACCAGCACCATGGTGTATGGCGTTGCCCATCTGGTCAGCTACCTCAGCCAGTTCATGACCCTGCATCCGGGAGACATCATCTCTACCGGTACACCTCCGGGTGTTGGGCTGGGCTTCAAGCCACCTCGTTACCTGAAGGCCGGTGATGTGGTTGAACTGGGTATCGAGAACCTGGGTCAGCAGAAGCAGGTTTGCGAAGACGACAAGTAAGGCTCGTTGTCGCCAGAGGCCCGGAAAACGCGTTGTTTTCCGGGTGTTGATTGAAGGCAGTCGGCGATTCTCAGTCGACTGTCACTTGCAAGTCACCGATACCTGCAACATGCGCGTGCAGCCTGTCGCCGCGCTGAACAGGCCCGACACCGGCCGGTGTTCCGGTCATGATGACATCGCCCGGTTGCAGGGTAAAAAGGGTTGAGAGTATGGAGATCATCTCCGCGGTCTTCCAGATCATCTGATTCAGATCACCACTCTGACGGGGCTCGTCATTGACCTTCAGCCAGATATCCCCCTCTGCCAGATGTCCCACTTGTGTTACCGGGAACAAGGGGCCGGCTGGCGCTGACATCTCGAAGGCCTTGCCGATCTCCCAGGGCCGACCGAGCTTCTTCATCTCGCCCTGCAGATCACGACGAGTCATGTCCAGTGACACGCCGTAGCCGTAAACGCAATCCAGGGCGTCTTCGACAGTAATGTCATCGCCACCGGATTTCAGTGCAACCAGCAATTCCACCTCGTGATGTACATCGTTGCTGGCCTTGGGATAGGGGAAGGAGGTAGCGTCAGAGATCAGGTTGTCCGGATTCTTCTGGAAGAAGAACGGGGGCTCCTTGTCCGGATCGTGGCCCATCTCGACGGCGTGAGCCGCATAATTGCGGCCAACACAATACACTCGGTGCACCGGAAATAGCTCCGTACTGCCTGCAATGGACAGTGTCGCCTGGGCAGGCGGCGCTATGACATAGCCGTCTGATCGAGGCTCGGTGGCGACGGTATTCATGGTCTTTCTCCTCACAAGGTTGATTGCCATGACATCATGACGGAAAGCGACACGGCAATGTACCTTGAATTGGAATCTGCGCCTGCCGTCTGCCAGTAGCGGCAAGACGCTCGTGGCGCGCAGAGCTTGCGCCACGGGCATGTTCGCCCTGTCAGTGTTGTCCCCATTGACGACTCATGGCAACCGCTTCGGCAAAGCGCTGTCGTGAAGACTGTCTGTCAGTCTGTGGCAGACAGGTGCTGAAGCGGGTGCTGGATGATAGTGCAATGCCTGCCCCATCGGCTGCCAGCAGTGCCGTGCCCAGGCCGGTCAGTTCAGGTACCGCTGCGGCATTCACCGGGCAGGCCAGAATGTCGGCCAGGAACTGCACGAAATACGGGTTGCGACTCATGCCGCCGTCTATCTGCAGTGCTCCGGTGCGAGCAACACAGCTTGACATGGCGTCCAGCACTTCGGCAGCCCGGAACGCAACCCCTTCAAGAATGGACTGTACCAGTTGCTGAGCGCCATGATCGATGGACAGGCCCAGCCATTGTCCGCGTGCACGAGGGTCCCAGTGTGGACAGCCCAGGCCACTCAGGGCGGGTACGAACACCAGGCCGGAGTCGATGGCAGGACCGGAGTCGAAGCAGTTGATGGCATCGAAGCTGTCGAACAGCCTCAGGGTTCTTGCCCAGTTGATGGCTGCACTGGCGGTGTAGACGCCTCCATCGAGCGCATAGACCGGGCGTTCCCCATTCTTCTGCCAGGCGACGGTGGGTAACAAGCCTTTCTCGGGATGATGATGGATATCGTGTCCGGTACACATCAGGGCAAAGGCCCCGGTGCCGAAGGTGATCTTGGCTTGCCCGGGTTCCTGGCAATGGAAGCCATAAAGCGCTGCCTGCTGATCGACGATACTGGCTGTCAAGGGGATAACGCCGGCGGAGCCCTGCAACAGGCCGAAGTCACCCGTGCTGGGGACGATCTCGGGCAAGCACTCAATGGGAATACCAAACAGCTGACACAGTTCGGCATCCCATTGGCCGCTGCGCAGGTTCATCAATGAGGTGCGTGAGGCCGTCGAGATGTCAGTGACGAAACGATGGGTCAGGCAGTCCAGAAAATAGGCATCACTGGTGCCGAGCCTCAGTTTGCCTTGCCGCCATGCTTCTCTGGCTGCGGGTACGTGTTGCATTATCCAGCCAAGCTTGCTGGCTGAAAAGTAGGGGTCCAGCGGCAGACCTGCACGACTGAGTGTCTCGGCTTCCAGCCCTTGTTCCTTCAGGGTCTCTGTGTGAGCAAGACTGCGCTTGTCCTGCCAGACGATGACGGGGGTCAGCGCCTCTCGAGTATCGCTTCTCCAGGCAAGACAACTCTCGCCCTGGTTGTCGATGCCCACTGCGGCGACGGCGCCGGCCGCCTGCACACAGGCGCGGACATTGTTCAACAGCTCCAGCGGGTCGTGTTCTACCCAACCTTCCTGCGGATAATATTGCCGGTGGGGCAGGCTGTGCGCGACACGCAAGTCGCCTGAATGGTCGACAAGGAGTGTGCGTGTACTGGTGGTGCCTTGATCGATTGCCGCTATCAGCATGAGCGTCTTCTGCCGGTATCACGACAAGTCTGGAGTGATCTTGATTGCATCGGCATCAGTCGCTCTGTTCAATGCCGACCCTGATTGTGTCGCCCTGATTGGCATGCCGGGCATGCTCTGCCATTGGTTCTATTGGTGCCAGGATTCGTCTTTCAGGCAGACTTTCGAGCCTGCCTGACCAGAGCAGCTGGTCATCAGCTGCGCGGAACACCAGCTTGCCGTCGGCAGGCACTCTGAGGCGCAGCTGCATCTGCTGCATGCCATGGCTACGCGTTGACGGGCGCAGTTGCTGCGGTAGTATGAATTTCAGACCCGGGTGATCGAGAACGAGTCCGACCGTGCTTTCCGACAATGGCGCGCTGCCGGAGTACAGTTCATCGGCAATGATTCGTGCTGTCTGCCTGCCTTCCTGCCAGCACCAGGCGGAGGTTTCCACGGGTCTGAGCAGATTGCCGGTGCAGAAGTAGCTCGGGTCTGAACTTCGATAGAACTGGTCAATGACAGGACCACCGGTATTCGGGCAGATGTGCAGATGGCTATTGCGCAGCAAGGCTGACTCGGGTTGAAACTGTCCGGATACGATGACGCCATCAGCCGCTATCGTTCGACTGTTGCCGTGAGCGTCCGTGAAGCGTACGGCCTCTACCGTTTGTCTGCCTTCGATGTGTATTTCGCTGACCCCCAGGTGCACGGGCACACGCCGCATGACCGGGTAGGCACGCATCCAGGCGGGGGCAATGAGCTGTGGGTTTTCCTCCAGCATGGCGGCGGGGTGGATGCCCATATGCCGGCAGGTCATGATTGCCGACAGAGAAACCAGTTCCGTACCGAGTATCACGGGTCGCAGGAAAGGACGTTGTCCGTGCAGATAGACCATCGACTGCAAGGCACCGGTTGGCAAGATGCCTTGTGGCCTCTGACCGCTCAGGAATCGTTGGGCGCGAGTGGCCTCTCGAGTGCCGGTGCACAGGATGACGCGTTCGGCCTGCAGTTGGTATGGGCCATCCTGGTCGCTGAGGCTCAGCAGGCCTGCCGGGTGTAATGCAGTGACACTCGTGCCGGTGAGCAAGGTGACGCCAGCCTGCCTTGCCTTGTCGAGCAGAAGCTGCGCATAGGCCGGCCCCTTCAGCAGTCGCCTGAATTCGCTGACACCGAAAGGGTAGTGCCCGCAATGTCGTGGCACGCCGCCGGCGGTTGCCTCTCGCTCGATGACGATGACATCATCGATTCCCAGTTGCTTCAGTTCGGTCGCCAGGGCGAGACCCGAGGTGCCGCCGCCGACAATGGCGACCGAGCAGGCAACGGTACGGTCTGTCTGCCTGTTGTTCGCCGTCATGATTCCGGGCTCAGCGTCATTGGTCTGTCAAGACGTCCCTGAGTGATGGAGGCCAGCTCAGCGCTGCAGTGAAATCCCTGGCATTGCCCCATGCAGACGCGCGTGCGCCGCTTGAGACCTTGCAGGGTGGCCGGTGGCATCGGGCCGTTCAGGGCTGCGAGAATTTCCCGGCGAGTGACCTGTTCGCAATGGCAGACAACGCCCTGGTTACCTGCTTCCTGCCAGTCGCGGGGGTGATAGTTCGACAGCCTGTCAGCCTTGGGTACGAGCGGTTCGGCAATGCTCTGTCCACGGTAAGGACGTTGTTGCTCGATCAGTCCGGCAACATGGCTGGCAATGCCGAGAGCGGCGCTCAGTCCGGTCGAGCGAATACCACCCACGCTGGTGTAGTTCTGGCTGGCGTCGTTGTCGATCTGGTAATCACTGAATTCGGTAGCCGGGCGCAAGCCTGCATAGGTGGCAGTGACTTCGCACCCTGACAGTGCCGGAATGAGTTCGATGCCCTTGTCACGAAGTGTCTGCAGTGTCGCACGCTCAGTGGAGGCATCGTCCCGACTGGACTGCTCTTCGGCCGTCGGCCCGACCAGCACATTGCCGAACAGGGTACGGCAGATGACAATGCCTTTGGTAGTGGCGCTGGGGACCGGCAGGATGATGTGCTCGACAAGTCGTGAGGCGGCTTTCTCGAATACGACGAACTGGCCCTTGCGAGGCCGGATCTCGAAGCGGCGTCTGCCCGTCAGTAGCTGATTGATACGATCACCGTAGAGGCCCGCCGAGGTCACGACATGACGGGCTCGCAGTTGGCCGCGGGTGGTCTGGATGCACCAGGCCTCACCGTCGAAGTCGCCGGACACTACTTCTGCATTGCGTTGCAAGGTTGCGCCATTGGCCAGTGCTTGCATTATGTAGAGGTGTGCGGTGGCCCAGGGGTCAATGAGATACTCGCCAGGCACACGAAAGCCGCCCTTGACGTGAGTGGCCAGATGCGGCTCTGCAACCTGTATCTCATGAGCGCTCAGGCGCTTCACGTCATTGACGTCATTCTTGTGCGCCTTGTTGATCAGTGCATCGAGGCTTTGCTGTTCCTCATCAGTCCAGGCGAGCACCATTGCACCACTACGCAGCAGGGGCAGTCCAAGCTGTGCGTGCTCGCTCAGGTATTGCCGGTAGCCATCGGCAATGCAGCGCTGTTCCAGGGACCCCGGCGGAGCATCGAATCCGGTATGCAGAATAGCGCTATTGCCCTTGGAGGCACCGTCAAGCACATCGGCAGCCTTTTCCAGAACGCTTACCCGTGCACCATCGAGTGTCAGGCGCCTTGCGATGGCGCATCCCACCACACCGGCACCGATGACGGCAACGTCCACCATGCCCGGCTCCAGCAACCGAGAGCCGTTGTCACCCATACCGTTTCATGGCAATTTGCAAGGCCTTGATCATCAGTCGCGTATTCGCTGGTCTTTTTTTGACAAGCCACAATACAGCAAGTATTGTTGAAACGGAAACCTCCAGTGTGATCGGTTGTGTCTCATTCACCTGGCGTGCCCAGCCTTGCCCGGGTGGTGTCGCACATCCTCACAAGCGGCTTTTCCTGATGTCGGTATGCAGGACTCTGCCGAGGGGTTCGGGCATGGGTCTTCGTTTCTCATCCGAGCATTGTTCCCAACTCGATGGCAATAACTGCTACTTTCTCTTGGCAGACCGGATCGTGCATCGATCAATCGGTAACCGATAGGCTATTCTTTGGCCCATTGTCAACAGCGCTGCAGGGCGCGAAGGTGAATGTGCGTTGAGTAATTCTAATCTCCATGCAGATTGTCTCGAGGCTACCATGCCGAAGGTGGCAGTCAGGTATGTCCGTATCGTTGATCGCGTGAACTACTGCATCGGCCGCGTCATGATGTACGGCATTTTCGTGATGATCGGTGTGCTGATGTGGTCCACCATCTCCAAGGCCGCCTTTACCGTCCCGGCCTTCTGGACGCTGGAGGTTGCGCAGTTTCTACTGGTTGCCTACTACCTGCTGGGAGGGCCTTATTCGCTGCAGCTCGGGTCCAATGTGCGCATGGATCTGTTCTATCACAACTGGTCCGATCGCAAGAAAGCCTGGGTAGACAGTTTCACCGTATTGCTGCTGATCTTCTATCTGGGCGTGCTGCTGTACGGTGGGATCGATTCGACGCTGTACGCCATCAAGTACAAGGAGACCAGTCCGAGTCTGTGGAGGCCACTCATGTGGCCCATCAAGAGCATCATGTGCCTCGGCATCTTTCTGATGTTGCTGCAGGCCATCTCGGAACTCATCAAGGACATAGCCAAACTGCGTGGAGCGTCGGTGTGATGTCGCAGGAAATGATCGCGCTGTTCATGTTCTCCTCGATGATGCTGATGCTGTTTACCGGGCAGCGGGTATTCGGGGCCATCGGTGGTATCGCCGCCATTGCCGCGCTGGCCCTGTGGGGGACTGGTGGTTCGGATATTCCGTTCGCCGCTGCCATGAAAGTCATGAAGTGGTACCCGATGCTCACCTTGCCCTTGTTCATCTTCATGGGCTATGTCCTGTCGGAGAGCAAGATTGCCGAAGATCTCTACAAGATGTTCCACGTGTGGATGGGGCCTCTGAACGGTGGTCTGGCAATCGGTACCATCGGCTTGATGGTGCTCATATCCGCCATGAACGGACTGTCGGTGGCAGGTATGGCCATTGGTGCCACCATTGCATTGCCTGAATTGTTGCGGCGAGGTTATGACAAGAAGATGGTCACCGGGGTGGTGCAGGCGGGTTCCTCGCTGGGCATATTGGTGCCGCCATCGGTCGTACTGGTGCTGTATGCCATGATCGCCAGGCAACCGGTGGGGCAGTTGTGGCTGGCGGGTGTCGTACCCGGATTGATGATGGCTCTGTTGTTCGTCATCTATATTGCCGTACGCTGCCGGCTGCAACCCAGTCTGGGGCCGGCGCTGACGCAGGAGGAAATCGGTAGTGTCAGCAAGGCTGAAAAGCGCCGCCTGCTGGCGGCGGGCATGCTGCCACTGGTCATTTTCTTCGCCATGATGATTCCATTCATCAAGGGCTGGACCAGCCTGGTCGAAAGCTCGGCCATCGGTGCCGTGACCGCATTTCTGGCCGCTGTGCTCAAGGGACGCATGACGCGCATTGTCTTCGAGAACTCCGTACGGCAGACACTCGCCATCTCCTGCATGTTCATGTGGATCGTGCTGGCGGCATTGGGTTTTGGTGCCGTGTTCGATGGACTGGGCGCCGTCAAGGCCATCGAGGGTCTGTTCACTGAGCAACTTGGCCTGAGTCCGTGGACCATACTCATACTGATGCAGTTGTCCTTCCTGCTCATGGGAACCTTTCTGGACGATACCGCCATGCTGGTCATCGTCGCTCCTCTCTACGTTCCGCTGGTCAGCGCATTGGGTTTCGATCTGATCTGGTACGGTGTTCTCTACACGATCACCACGCAGATCGCCTACATGACGCCACCCTTCGGATACAACCTGTTTCTGATGCGAGCCATGGCACCCAAGGAAATAGAGCTGAAGGATATCTATGTATCGATTGTTCCATTTGTACTGGTGATGACGGGAGCTCTGGCTCTGATCATGATGTTCCCCGATATCGCCATGTGGTTACCCAATTATGTGTACGGCAAGTAGACATGCCGGGCTGTTCGAATATTGATGAATAGTCCAACCCCGGTTGCAGCACCGCCGCTTGTGCGAACGGTGTTGCGCTGATGAAGTGAATCTGACTGTACGTCCGAGACAACCAAGAGGATCCGAGAATGGCCGATAGAAGAAAGTTCATGAAGACAGCCGGTTTGGGTGGCGCTGCCGTCATCGCTGGCGCACCGGCAATCGTCAAGGCGCAGGAGACCATCAAGTGGCGCCTGCAGACCTATTCCGGAGCGCCGCTGGGGGCTCATGTCATCAAGCCGCAGATTGAAGCCTTCAACAAGGCTGCCAATGGCGAGATGGAAATCGAGCTCTACTACGCGGATCAGCTGGTCCCTACCAGTGAGTTGTTCAGAGCCTTGCAGAACGGTACGCTGGATGCTGTCCAGTCCGATGATGCCACCATGTCATCGCCAGCCGATGTCTCGGATTTCGGCGGCTATTTCCCGTTTTCCACGCGCTACAGTCTCGATCTGCCGGTACTGTTCGAGCGCTACGGGCTGAACCAGATCTGGCAGGATTCCTATGACGAGATCGAAGGCGTCGAGTGGTTGGGCGCAGGGGCCTGGGATCCGTGTCATATCTTCACCAAGGAGCCGATTCGCTCTCTGGCCGACATGAAAGGCAAGCGTGTTTTCGGTGTGCCCACGGCCGGTCGTTTTCTGGCTCGTTATGGTCTGATTCCCGTCACCGTGCCCTGGGAAGATGTCGAAGTTGCCTTGCAGACGGGTGAGCTTGATGGTGTCGCCTGGTGCGGCTTCACCGAAGCCTATGAGGTCGGCTGGGCCGATATCTGCAACTACGCCTTGCTCAACAACGTCACGGGCGCCTGGTGTGGATCGTACTTTGCCAACAGCGATAGCTGGGCGAAGGTGCCGCCTCATCTGCAGGAGCTGTTCAAGATCACCATGGACCAGTCACACTATTATCGACAGGTCTGGTACTGGGGCGGCGAGGCAGACTTGCGCGTCAATGGCGACAAGCTGGAACTGACCACCATCCCTCAGGAAGAATGGAACACGGTGGTCGCTGACGCCGAAGGTTTCTGGGATGAACTGGCATCACGTAATGACCGCGCAGCGAAGGTCATCGAGATATTCAAGAACTACAATGCTGTCATGGAAAAGGCGGGTGTCCCTTACCGCTACGAGTGAGCAGGTTGATAGACGTCTGAGTTGAACGATCAGGGCGATGGTTGCGGTGCAGCCATCGCCTTTTTCATTGGTGCAGGTGACTTGAAGCTCAGGCAGCCTTGTCCTGTGGTATTGGGTGGAGGAGGTCGTCTGTTGGCTGAAGTGGCTCGAGTGCCTGCGGCGCGGGTGTGAACTCGTGGATGAATGGCAGACGCCTTTCCAGCTCAGCCGCTGGCAGTGGCCTGCACAGAAAGTAGCCCTGCACCTGATCGCACTGAATGGAGCACAGGAAGTCCAGCGCCGCAGCATCCTCGACGCCTTCGGCCACCATGATCAGCCCCAGATTATGGGCCAGTTCCAGGGTTGCACGAACGATGACAGCGTCCTTCTCACTGCTGCCAACGTGGGTGATGAAGGCGCGATCCAGTTTGAGCTCGCTGATCGGCAGTTTGTTGAGATAGGACAGGGAGCTGTATCCGGCGCCATAGTCATCAACCGAAAATTTGACGCCCAGAGCGCGAACCTGTGACAGAACCTCGCAGGCCCGATCGACATTGGTCATTACCGTACCTTCCGTCACCTCCAGCGTCAGGGCCGATGCGGGAAGAGCGGTATCGGCCAGTGTTGTTCGGATCAGGTCGGGCAAGGTGCCTTCGTGCAGATTCATGGCGGAGAGATTCACCGAGACGGACAGATCAAAACCCATTTGCCGCCATTGCTGACATTGGGTTGCAGCGCGTTTCAGGATCAGTGTGGTCAGATCATTGATCAGGCCGACATGCTCTGCCAGTGAAATGAAGACTTCAGGAGAGACGAACCCTGCGCTCGGGCTGTGCCATCGGGCGAGTGCTTCAACGCCAGTCATGCGGCCTGTCTTCAACGAATATTTGGGCTGGTAATGGACCTCCAGTCCATCGTTCTCGATCGCCTCTCGCAGCTCGTTCTTCATGACGAGGTTGGAGATGGCATTGGTGTCGCTGGCAGGGTCGTACCACGCAAATGTCAGGGGGCCGTTCTTCGCCGAGTACATGGCAACATCGGCACAACGCAGCAGTTCGGAGGTGGTGCACGCGTGTTCCGGACAGGTCGCCGCACCGATGCTGACGCCCAGAGACAGCTTGTAGCCTTCCACTTCATACGGTTGGTTGATGGATTCTGCGATATCGCTGGCGACCGTGTTGACGAACTCCACGGTCTTGTCGCGCAGGACCACCGCAAATTCGTCGCCGCCCAGTCGTGCAACGAAGCCATCTGCGGGCAGTGCCCGGGCAATGCGATTGGCACCCAGGCTCAGAACCTTGTCGCCGGTTTCATGCCCCAGCGCATCGTTGATCTGCTTGAAGTTGTCAAGGTCCAGAAAGATCAAGGTAACGGACTCGCAGGCGATGCCTTCACCGTCCACGTTGAACAATTGGTTCAGGGTCGATTCCAGGGCAAAGCGGTTGGGAAGGCCGGTCAGCGAATCATGGTTGGCATGAAACGTCAGTTTTGCGTTGGCAGCATGATTTCTGGCTGCATCATAGAAGACGATGAAGCAGACGCCGCAGACCCCGATGATGGTGATGCCGAGCACGATCAGCAGGCCGTCGCGGGTCTGCGCCCGGGCCAAAGCCGCCACCCGGTCGAGCGGGATGGTGATCTCGATGGCACCGAGCAATTCATGCAGCTGCCACTGATTACCCGGTTGTACGCCGCTGGCAATACGTTGCGCAATGACGTCTGCGCGTTTCTCCAGTTCATTGTGGCAGTTGACGCAGGACGAGCTTGCCGCCGGGTCAGCCGTGAGATAACGCAGAATCTTCCCGTTTTCATCGTCGCTGATGCGCCACACAGGTGTCCAGTCAAGAGGCGCATCCGGGGCACGGCGGTTCTGATCTTCCAGTTGTTCCCAGGCCCATTCCTGAAAGCTGTTCTGGATGCCATGTTCCGGCGCCAGATTCCATTTGCTGATGGGGCGGAAGCTGAACAGGCCATTGGTATCCTGACGACTCCGGTACGACAGGTCCTTCAGAAATTGCGCAGGTAGTGGAATGTGACCGGGTAGATCATCTGAGAACTCCGATGCGCCCAGACCATCTGCCTTGAGCTTGGATACGGCCAGGCTGGAGTAGGCCGAACGCGCAGAGGCTGCCTGATTGACGACAATATCCGCCAGCTTCAAGGCCTCGAACTGGATGACCTGTTCCTGGCTTCTGGACACGATGATCCAGGTGACCAGCGAGACGACCACGACAAACGAGCAACACATGGCCGTAATCTGCACGCGCAGTGGTATCCCCGACAGGATTCCCGCCAGTCGCCGGATCAGTGGCAGATGGAGGGGGTTCATGATGGGCACATTGCCAGGTCATCCTGGTTTGGCGGTTGCTTGTCGCGGAGCATCTCGAGTCTAGCGGCATGCCAGGGTACACCTTGAGTTCCGGCGCTGGTTTGCAAGAGGGAGCAGGCGCGCGTCAATGGCTGTCGAATTGGTATGCTGACCTCCTCTGTCCGTGTGAATCAGTCATTACCTCAGCTGATAACCCCTGGGACAAGCCGGAGTCGACCCGTTTCATGAAAATTCTGATTGTTCGAGCCTTGATGGTTCTGCTGCTCACCACGGCGGCGACAGTGGCAATGGGTGACGTCATCGACGATCTGCTCAAGCCGGAGAGCGCAGCCGAGCCAACGGCGGAGCGCAAGAGTATCGAAGTGGAGAATGACATTCGTTCGGATAACGCCATTCGCCAGCGGCTTCTGGGAATCTACGCCGAGCTGGACACGCTGGAGAACGTGGCGGTCTCGGTGAGCAGTGGGGTGGTGAGCTTGAGCGGCGAGGTGGTATCCGCACAGGCCGGGGAGCAGGCATCAAGATTGGCCGCACAGGTCGTGGGTGTCATCGAAGTGGTCAACGAGATGAGTGTCGATACGAATGTCTCGCGCCGCGTGGAGTCGACTCTGGAGCGCTTGCAGGCCTCCTTTCAGTCCTTTGTCAACGCGCTGCCGATCCTGTTGCTTGCGCTGAGCATCATCGTGTTTTTCTGGTGGGGCGGTCGCAGGGTCGGGAGCCACCGACGCGTGTTTCTGATGGTGGCACCCAATGGTTTCATCGCCGAACTGCTGGCGACGGTTGCACGGTTTGTCGTGACGCTGATCGGCCTGGTGCTGGCGCTGACGCTGCTCGATGCCACCTCCATCCTGGGCTCTGTGCTGGGTGCGGCCGGTATTGTCGGTCTGGCCGTCGGCTTCGCCGTTCGCGATACGGTAGAGAACTTCATTGCCAGTATTCTGCTCAGTCTGCGTACGCCGTTTCTGGCGCGTGACTATGTCCGTATCGGTGAGCATGAAGGCGCAGTGGCACGCCTGACATCCAGAGCAACCATTCTCATTTCACGGGACGGCAATCAGGTGCGAGTGCCCAATGCGCTGGTCTACAAGTCTGTCATTGTCAATTTCACCAGACAGCCAGAACGGCGCTTTGAATTTCTTGTGGGTGTGGATACCGATCTGGATCTGAATGCGGCTCAGCAGACTGCCATCAATACCATCCATCAGGTCGATGGGGTACTGAGCAGCCCGGCGGCCACCGCTCTGATCAAGGAGCTGGGAGACTCCAGCGTCTCCTTGCTGCTGTCGGCATGGGTTGATCAGACACGTAGTGATCTGATGAAAGTGCGCAGTGAGTCGATCCGGCAGGTGAAGCAGGCATTCGACGACGCTGGTATTGTCATGCCAGAGCCGATCTATCGCGTGCATTTGCGTGAGGGATGGGGCAAGCCGCTACCGTCGCAAGAGGAGCTGCCGCGAGCCAGAACTGAGTCGCCGCGGCCTGTGCAGAAAAAGGTGGGCGCGGTTCAAGAGGCGGCCAGTGATACCACTGTGGATCCCGCCATTCAGCAGAATGTCGACCGGGAGCTGGCAGAGTCAGAGTCCGAGAATCTGCTTGCCGGGCAAACCAGACAGGAGTGATTCGGGCCGTCCTACTCGGCCTTCTTGACCCGCATCGTCAGGTCTGAGACAACCGTGCCGTTGAGTTGCTTCATGGCAGCCTTGGCTTCACCGGGTACCGGCATCTCGACAAATCCGAAGCCCTTGGAGACGCCTGACTTGGGGTCCATGACGATGGTGCAGGACTGGATCTGACCAAAGGCTTCGAACATCTTTCGCAGTGTGTCTTCATCGAGGGTTCGGTCGAGATTGCGGACGAGCAGTTTCATGGTTATTGGCGAGCGTGTTGTTGGTCGCTGAGTGTATCTGATCCAGCACCTGCAGATCAGTGCTGCGGACGAGGAGATTCTCCGTATCCGCCATGCCGGTCGCGAACGCCGCCGGTGTGCACTTCGGCTGAATAGGTCACATCGGCTAAATATGTCACGATCAGTACGGCAGACAGCGCGGATCATTCCTTGTACGTGAGTGGCGTCATCGCGCTGATACCGTCGTAGAATTGGACCCCGAAGACGTCACATCAGTGGGCGCGCTACCGTCGCTGATTTTGCCTGGTTCGAAATGCAGTCATTTCCTGAGGGCCATTAGCAGCCATCCGCTGCGGCATTGGTCGGGACTGCACATTGCAGAACCGCCTGCGCCGCAGAAATGCCGGGAAACAGGCGGGTATCGAGAGTTACCCCTGTTCTTGAATCAAGTCTTGCTCTGAAAGCCCCTTCCTTCTTCCAGCCGCTCAACAGGGTCAGATCTGCATCGGGTCTGGCGCTGTAGTGTTCGCCATAGACGTACAGGTCACTGGTGTAGCCTTGAGCCGCCTCTTCATCCTGGCGCAGTGGCCCGGTACGTACAATCAGATCACGACCGTCGAGATTGACGCCGGCAAAATCCACCCCATCAGGATTCTCGATGTCGGCGATGATGTGATAGGTGCCGATATAGGCACCGGTCTGCTCGAACAGGGACATGTCGAAAGCCGAGTCATCCGGTGATGGCGTGGCATCGGCGATGATCGCCACCTGGTGGCCATTGACGAAACTGATGGACTCCATATGATTGCTGGCATTCTCTCCGGGCAGTGGAAACTGCCAGGCGATGCGGCCATCCTGCTCTATGCGCATCAGGCGCCGGTCCGCCGGGCTGAAGCAGTAGAACGGCGCGGTGGCGGGAGAGGCTGTCAGCAGGCAATCGGCAGGTGCCGCCGCACTGGCAGCAGCGCTCATCAGGTCTCTGACAGCGGCGCCGTGGGGTTCCGATGCTGCACTACCTGCCGGCACGGAGTTGCTGATCAGATACACCATGTTGTTGCGCTTGCTGAACAGATAGAGTTCGCCCGCAGGCCCTTGTCCATAGCGAAGGTCCACACGATCGTTGGTATCGACGAAGCCGTTGGCCGATTGCACCACGGCTTTCAGGCTGCTGCTGATCGCCGCGGTGTCCGGATTGTTGTCGTGATCGAATACGATACGGTCGCGCCAGGTACGAGCGACACTGAGGCTGTCGGGAGAGCCTTGCGTATCGGCGGCCAGCAGATCCGTGACGCGTGAGTGGAATATTTCACCACTCTTGGGAAAATCGATGTAGAAATACAGGCCGTCCAGTTCGGAGCCGTTCTCGACGACAAAGCCGCCCCCCAGAGCCTGACCGGTAAACGAGGCGCCTGCGTTACCGGTATGGCCGAACTGTGCAACCGGATACACATAGCCATTGTCAGCATCGTTGTCAGGCAGTACGGCAACGCCGCTTGCCAGTCCGGGTTGCCCCAGTTGCAGATAGGCACCTTCGCGTTGCGACCAGCCATAGTCGCCCCCTGCCACGATGAGGTTGATCTCGTCGATATTGTCGCGGCCATCTTCGCCGACGAACAGCGTACCGTCCTGCATGAAGGCGGGGTGGTGTGGGTTGCGATGACCCAGGGACCACACTTCATCGAGCATATCCGGGTTGCCGATGAAGGGGTTGTCGGCAGGGATGGAATAGCTCGCCGAGCCGGTGGCCAGCGGGTTGATGCGAAGAATCTTGCCCAGCGCGTTGTTGCCCTGACCACCGACAGTGGTTGTGGATTCCTTGCTGCCATCGCCATGAGCGATGTACAGCAGGCCGTAATCGCTGTTGTCAGCAGTGGCGGAAGGATCGAAGACGATCTGCTTGATGGGGTGATCGTATTCAGGTATGCCGACTCGGAAGACCTCACGATAGCTGCCTGGATCGACGCTCATGGTCTCGACATCCACAGTCCACTCGACCAGCACGCTGTCTGCATCCAGCATGGCAGCATCAGACAGATAATGATGCAGTGCCGGGTCGGAGGGACGCTCTTCGAGCAAGGATGCGTAGAGCTTGCCGTTGCTGGCAAAGTCGGGATGAAAGGCAATACTGCGCACACCACCATGGAAGGGATTGTCGATATTCAATCGGCGACCGGTGGTGGACTGAATGGCATCAGCCATGTCGAACCACAGGCGGGCCTGGCCTCCGGTAATGTCGTAGACCCGTCCGTCCTGCTCATCCAGGAGGAAGATCTGCTGATCCAGCGTCGTCATCGCATTCCAGCGAGCAGGATTGCCATCGCTGGCCAGCGGCATCTCCACGAAGGGTTCTATCGTGAGTGTCACGTCTGACTCGATCGGGCTGAATGCCCAGCTGACCTGATTGTTCTCATCAATGGTCGGTGCCTGAGCTGCAGCTATCAGGTCGTGGCCTGAAACGGGAGGCTCGGGATGGGTGGAATCGCCGACCTGAAAGTTGTCGATGCGCACGCCGCTGGTCAGATTGATGATGTGGTAGGTACCAGGCTCGACCGTACAGCTGTTACCGCCTTCGCATACGGAACGATAGTCGCTGGCATCCTGAACCTGGTACCAGTCATCGCCTTGCCAGGAAATGGTATTGCCGTCGAGCGTGATGGCCGGAGTGGGAGGCTGCACATCGGGCTTGCCACCCACCTCGATGCCGGTAAAGCGCTGGCCTGTGGTGAGGTTGATGACACGGTAGCGGCCATCAGTCACGTCACAGGATCTGCCGCCCTCACAGATCGAGCGGTTGTCCGCTTCGGACTGAACCTGGTACCAGCCATCGTCGGGCCAACGAATGGTATTGCCATTGACCGTGATGCTGTCGGCAGCAGGGGGCGCTGCACTCACGACAACGTTCGTGAAGCGCTCTCCCGTGGTGTGGTTGATGACGATGTAATCGCCATCGGGCACGGTGCAGAACGTCACCCCCTGGCACAGCGATTCGTAGCTGTTGCTGGATTGAATCTGATACCAGTCGCCGGCGGGGACACTGATCGTATTGCCTGACACTGTCGGTTGTGCATACGCCAGTGATTGCCCCAACGTCAACAGAAGGAGTGTGCCGCGTACCGGTGACGGGCCCTTACCGAGTTGGTATCCAAAGCGGTGCCGGGTGGTGCGCTTGACACCAGAATTGACGGGTGAAGTCATGCGGGAGGTCCTCGTCGGGGTCACCGGAGTGCATAGTCACTTCATTGTACTGAGCACTATCGGTATCG
Source organism: uncultured Granulosicoccus sp. (assembly GCA_947499955.1). Lineage (GTDB taxonomy): Bacteria > Pseudomonadota > Gammaproteobacteria > Granulosicoccales > Granulosicoccaceae > Granulosicoccus. The sequence goes on along the minus strand of CANMQI010000001.1, from coordinate 502,967 downwards.
ATCCCGGTTTTAATACCTTGCCGGAAAAGCCGGAAAAGCCGGACGCAGCCGTGTCATGCCGTGCGCTTGAGTCGATCTCTTTGCAGTGTATAGATACCGGCGGAGACGATAATGGCGGTGCCGATCCAGGTCCACTGGTCTGGCAATTGATCGAAGACCAGATAGCCATAGAGGGTTCCCCAGATGATCAGTGTGTAGTGCACCGGGGCAACCACTGCGGTTTCTGCCGCCTCGAGTGCCTTGATCACCAGAATTTCCCCGACACCGCCACAGATGGCGACTCCCAACAGGGCCAGCCACTGAAAGCGGGTTTCCGGCCACAGCCAGAAAAAGGGCAGGGTCAGCGTGGCGATGAAGCTGGCCGTGAGTGCGGTATAGGCAACTGTCGTGGTGCTCTTGTCGGTATCTGCCAGCAGGCGTCCAAGCACTTGTCTGATGGCATAACACGCGGCGGCCAGAACGACCAGCATGACGGCGGGGTGTACGGTGTTCATGCCGGGGCGTACGATGATCAGGGCACCGATGAAGCCAACGGCGACGGCCATCCAGCGGCGCATGCCGACCTTCTCGCCCAGCAAGGTGGCGCCCAGTATCGTGAGAAAGAAGGGTGCCACGAAGCTTGCAGCGACAGCATCGGCCAGCGGCACATGCCTGACGGCAAAGATGAACAGCAGGGCGGAGCACACCACCAGAGTGCCGCGGGTGATCTGTAGTACACGCCGTCGGGTGTGCAGAATGGTCCTGCCATACAGGCTCAGCATGATGAGTACGCCCAGCAGCAGGGCAAGTTGTCTGAACCAGAAAATCTGCACCGGATGAAAGTACTCGGTGAGCACCTTCGACAGGACGTCTGCACCGGCAAAGCAGAACATGCCGCCCAGCATCATGAGCATGCCCTTGTGACTGTTGACTTGTCGTGTGGGAATCGAACTGGGGGTGGCGACATCGATGCGCATGAAGGGACCGGGAATCTGAGGCGGTGAGCGGAAAGCAAGCTCAGCCAGTGTCACATTCCTGTGCGCTTATTGCAATTTATTGCATGCATTGGGAGCCTGTCTTCGCAATAGCGGGTCACATACCGACCGAATGCCTGAAACGTTGCGTTGGCACCGGCCAGGATTCTTGCCCGTGCCAGATCGTCATGGCAGGCTCGTTCGAGTTCCTGATTCAGCTGTTGCCACAGATCACGCTCGGTACCTGCAGCGAGAAAGTGGCGAGGGGCATCGGGTAGTACGTCGCGCACGTTCCTGTTCAGTATCGTGGCACCAAAGCCGGAGCCATGCAGCACATAGAGGGCGCCGAGGGCTTCCAGGGGATCCTTGAATTCCAGCTCGACCGGCAGTGCCGCCGAAGGCGTCGGTTCAGAGGCGTGCCGAGCGGCAAGACAGTCCATATCGGCGTCGAGTCGTTCCCTGGCGGGACGTATCGACAGGTTCGGCGGGACAGGGTGATTCGAGCATGCCTGTTCGACATGTGTATAGAAACGATGATAGGCACCCAGTACTGCCGCGTATCGGCATAGCGTGAGTTCAGGCTTTCCCAGCGATGCTATCCAGAGGTGTTCGTGCAGTTCCAGATGAACCTTGCGAGTGCGTGTGGCCAGCATCTGGCGTACGGATGGTTCCGATCCGGACGTATGCACGGTGTCAAGCCTGAGCCGGGAGGGTGACGATGAACCGACAACCCTCGCTGTGATCGGTGTCGAGTCTTATCGTGCCCGAGTGGACTTCGGCTACACGCTGACAGATGGTCAGCCCCAGGCCGGAGCCTTCGATGCTGTCACTGCTATGCAGTCTTTCCAGTGGTTGGAATATGCGATCTGCAAATTTCGGTTCAATCCCCATCCCATTGTCCGTGATGAACAGGTTCATACCCCCCTCTGCCGTTGGAGCCGCACTGACGTGTATTTCGGGTGTGCGCTCGGGGTGGCGGTATTTGATGGCGTTGGCGATCAGGTTCAGGAAAAGACGAAGCAGCAGTGTGTCGTTGGCCTGAATGACCGGCATCTCGTCAATCGTGATGTCAGCACCCGTTTCGCTGATGGGGAGTGAGAGCATTTCCAGAACATCGCCGATCGTGGTGCCGAGGTCCACCGCTTCGAACTCATGCTGCTGATCGCTTGTCATTGACAGCTCCATGAGTCCGGAGGTCAGTTCCGACAGGCGTCTGGCAGATTTTCTGGCGATGGCATGTGTCTGCTTGACCACATCCTCATCGAAATCCTCTTCGTCCATGATATCCAGAGCGGCGTTGATGCCACGCAGGGGTGTTTTCAGGTCATGGGCGGCGGAGGCGGCAAAGTGCCGCAGGAATTCGTTTTCCTGATTGAGCAAGAGCTGAGAGGTGATGATATCCAGAAAATCCCGGAGTATTTCCCGCGCCATCTCCAGTTCGGTTTCCCGCCATTCGGTGCTTTGTTCAGCGTGTTCCTGAACCCACCGGTCAAAAGAGAGCCGCGGGGTCAGTGAGGTTTCATTCGCGGCTGCCTTTGGCGTCTGGTCCTTGAGACAACCCGCCCAATGTACCTTCTGGGTAATCGGTTTCCTGAACCAGACAAGCTGACAGACGCGGTGCAGCGTAGTCGACTGGACCAGGACGCCGCAGGCCGTATCCTGGTGTTCCAACGCGGCAGGCCATTGCTTCTGAAGTGTCGATGTGTGGTATTGCCTGGATTGTTCGCCACCACTATCGGCCCAATCAACCAACTCCCGGATGAACGCTTCGGGCGGTGTTGTGCCGGAAATATGGATTCGGGTACCGTACAGAAAGGCGAAGCCATCGGCTTCAAGAAATTCCTGAAGGCTGGGCGAGAGCAGGCTGATGACCTGTTCGACGCGTCCATTCTGTTGCAGGGCCGAAGAAAAGCGGCTTTCGATCAGTCTGAGGCGATGGGACATGCTTGCGATGTCGGTCTGCCTTTGCTGTTCATGACGAATCATCAGTGCCGTGCCTATTTCGTGCAGCAAGCCCCAGCTGTCGAAAGGCACTATTCCCTCAGTTGTATTGTGACAGGCAATCAGTCCCCACAGCGAACCACGGTGCATCAGGCTGGTAGAGAAGGTCGATGCGACCCCCATGTTGGACAGGTATCGCGTGTGCATCGGCGAGACCGATCTCAGAATCGACCAGGTCAGATCCAGTTCCTGGTTCTCCTGTCCGACCGCATGGACACGCAAGGTATCATCGGATATCGAGCCTATTCCACGGTACGGCACCAGGGTCATCATATGTCTTACCTGTCTAGGAATATCCCGCTCGGGGAAATGCAATCCAAGATAGGAGGGCAGGGAGCCATCATTGCTTTCAGCGATGGTCTTGCCTGACCAGTCGGGCTGGAATCGGTAGATCTTGGCACGCGCGAACCCGGTGATCTGACGCACCGCATCCACGGCGATCTGCAGCGCATCGTCAAAACTGTCGGTGTGCAGAATGGTTGCACAGGCCTTGCTGCAATGACGCATGTTCTTGCGAGCGGCACCGGCGGTCGGGCAGATGTTGGGGACGAATTCGATCAGTCGTCGCCCGGCGTGAAGATGTGTAACCGTGTCATGGATGATGCCGGCGTGTTCCAGCTGGAAGTCCAGTACTTCGTGGAGAATGTGGGTGCCGTCGGTAATCTCCCGGACTTGCGTTGCCAGTTCTGCGTTGATGTCTTCAAGCGATGCAGAGGCAAGCTGTTCGATATCGAGCCCCAACCAATCGGCTGCATTCTCGGAATAGCCCGCGATCTGTTCACTGTGCGGGTCCATGACCAGCAGCGCCCCCCTGTTCTGGATGGCACCGGACAGATGGATCTGTTCTCGGTCACAGTTATCCAGCGTCGAGGGTTCGGTACTCTGGAAGAATGTGGAAAGCGATTGCTTCGATTGCATTGGCGGTGAACAAGCTCACTGTGTATTACCTGTGCATCACCAGTTCTGGTGATCGGATGCAGAGTGCTTACAGGTGCAACGACCGAGCCAGTCGAAAACAACGGGGACGTTAACGGGTTAATACCTCATGTCTTCTTGGTCGTCAGCAGAGGTAGATTGTCCGGCAGCACCCTGTAGAGGCGGTCACTGCCGGTGCAGCTTGCTCTCAGTTCGCGTTCGATCAGGGGTCAGGCGCTGGCAGACTCGCTCGGCAGTTCGGTGTCTGTACTCGAGGCTGGCTTCATGGGCAGAACCAGAAAGTCATCATCCGAGCGTGACAGAAACAAGGCAATGCTGGCTGCTGCGACCACGATGGAGGCCGCAAACAGGTGATTGGTCGAGCCTTCGTAGGGTGCCAGAATCTGGCGATAGGAGACCAGCAGGGTCATGACATTCATGAACATGACCAGCCCATAACTCGCTGTCTTGAACGTGCCGCTGACAAACAACAGCAGGATGGCGACCTGTACGGTACCGATGAGAAAGATGAGTGTGTGTCCTGCATCGAATCCGTAGAATGAGCCGAAAATGGATTGAAAGGCTTCGGGTCTGATGAATTTTTCCAGTGCCCAGACCATCATGAAGAGAAAGAGGCCGATGCGCAGTGTGGCCAGACCTTTGCGGGTAGACGATGTCATGACTGTTTTTTCCTGTTCGGGTAATTGAATGACTCGGGGTTAAACATCTGGCAATCGGTTAAGTTCCATCGGTTCTTCCGAGGTCTGGGAAAACCCGTCGCTGAGGCGTTGTCGATATCGCTGTCATCAACAAGCAACTGAACTACTTCGCAGTCAATGTGTCTGCGTTTGGACTGAAAGCCCAATGCGCCTTATAATCGCGCTTGATACGGGCCATCGCCGACTTTTTCGAGCAAGCCTGCCGCGCCATCAACCTGCACAGATCGAGTCGCCATGAAAATATTCGCCTCCGTCGTTTCTGCCACCCTCGGCCTGGCTGCCGCCACGGTCTCCGCTGCCAGTTCATTCGCTCCGTTGGTCAGCCCCGCCGAATTGTCGGCAGAGCTGCAACAGCTCAACCCCGTGATTCTCGACATTCGGGGAGACGATTACGCCAAGGGACACATACCCGGCGCCATTTCTGCCCCCTACGGACTGTTTCGCGGGCCAAAGGAAAATCCGGGTCAGATCCTGGATGTTGCCACGCTCGAAGAGCGGTACGAGTCCCTCGGCCTGACTCTGGACAAGCCGGTCGTCATCGTGCCTGAAGGCAAGAACGATTCGGACTTCGGTGCTGCAGCGCGAGTCTACTGGACGCTGAAATCCACCGGTTTTTCCGATCTGTCGATCCTCAATGGTGGGGCTCTGGCCTGGGAGTCCGCCGGGCTGGCGATGAGTGCCGATCCAGTGGTGCTGCAACCGAGCGAGCTGGATATCACGTTTTCCGACCAGTGGACCGCGGATACCGAAGAAGTCACGGCTGTGACTCGCGGCGAAGTCGATGCACTGCTGCTTGATGCCCGGCCGGATGATTTTTATCAGGGGCGCAAGAGTCATGGAGCCGCGGCGCGCCCGGGTACGCTGCCGGGTGCCGAGAACCTTGTCTATAGCTCGTTCTTCAGCGAAGGCTCACCGGCCATGTCCGATATTGCGGATCCTGCCAGTCTGCGTGAGCAATTGGGTATCAAAGACGGTGAGGAAGTCGTGTCTTTCTGTAACACCGGTCACTGGGCTGCCACCAACTGGTTTGCCCTGTCCGAAGTTGCCGGTATCGACAACGTCAAGCTCTACCCCGGCTCCATGGTCGAGTACTCCAGCACCGATAATGAAATGCAGAACACTCCGGGTGTGGTCAAGAACTTTCTGAACAAGATCAAAGGCAATTGATGACGGCATAGAGTCGAGCACGGAGAGGCGAGGTGACACACTCGATTGCCGGGCGCAGCACCCTGGTCGCAGGGGCGCTGGTCCTGATACTGTCGGTGGCGATATTTGCAGGCGTCCGATTCGGATTGCTGCTGATGATCGGCCTCGGTTTCGGTCTGGTGCTGGAAGGGCTTCGATTCGGCTTTGCCGGGCCGTGGCGGGCCATGATTGTGCGACGCGATCCCTCCGGGATGCTGGCGCAGCTGATGGCCATCGGCATTGTGGCCACGGTGGCCCTGCCGTTGATCGATGCCAGTGGTGGGGAGCTGGTGGGTGCCGAAGCACCCGTCGGCTGGGCCATGATTGGTGGTGCCTTTGTCTTCGGCATGGCCATGCAGGTGGTGCTGGGTTGCGGTTCCGGTACGCTGGTCAACGCAGGTTCCGGTAATCCGATTGGTCTGCTGGCATTGCCGTTTTTTGCAATCGGCAGCTTCGCAGGGGCCTATCATCTGATTGACTGGACTGAATTGGGAGCTTTGCCAATCATCCGGTTTACCGGATGGAGTGGGGTGGCCATCACCTTGACGGCACTGCTTGGCGTTGCCGTTTTCTTTTTGAGACAGGCTGCTCCCGAGCATCGATCGATTCCCCGTCGCTACCTGATAGCAGCGGTCCTGATTGCCGTGCTGGCCATTGCCAACCTGATCGTCGTCGGACAGCCCTGGGGTGTGGTCTATGGTCTGGGTCTGTGGGTCGCCAAAGGCGCGACAGCGTCGGGCATGGATCTGTCCGGGTCCGCCTTCTGGGCAGCGTCGGGGTCGGTCGAACGCGTTCAATCGAGCCTGCTGACCGATTACACCTCACTGACCAATATCGGCATCATGGCCGGCGCGTTTCTGGTCGCCAGCTGGCGAAGCGGCGGTCTGTCACAAGGTATGCCGACGCTGCCGATGCGTGCCTGGCTTGCCACGATCGTCGCTGGATTCCTGCTTGGGTATTCCTCGCGCCTGGCGTTCGGATGCAACGTCGGCGCATTCTTCTCCGGCGTTTCGACGGGCAGCCTGCATGGTTGGGTCTGGTTCGTGGCAGCGTTCATCGGATCGATCCAGGGGGTCAAACTGCGACCTCTGCTGGGACTGGAGGCACGCTCATGACACGTCGCACCACGGCGGGCGTTGCGATGGCCATGCTGATTCTGTTGATTGCTGCAGATCTGACTGCAAGCCCTCCCAACCCGTACCGGCAGCCAGCCATTGTTGCATTGGGTTCGGGGGCTGCCAGTGCCGGTGGTTTCTGCGGCGCCTTGCCCGAGTAGCGCTCAGGCTCCTCGGGCAGACGCTGTATCAAGTACCTTGGTTATCCGATCGATCCACTAGTGCCGGTCGAGGAAAGGGTAATCGGTATAGCCGGCTTCTCCACCACCGTAGAAGGTGTCGGCGTCCGGTTCATTCAGTGCGGCGCCGATGCGAAAACGCTCCGGCAGATCCGGGTTGGCAATGAAAGGCCGTCCAAAGGTTATGGCGTCCGCCTGTCCCTGGGCAATGAGCTTGCTGGCTGAGTCGGCATCGTAACCACCGTTGCCGATATAGACACCGTGATAGAGGCTGCGCAGTGTTTTCAGTAACTGCTGCTGCGTATCGTCATTGTCATTGCCGGGAAATTGCTCGACCACATGCAGATAGGCGAAAGCCTGATCATCGAGGTATCGGTAAACCGGTGTAAACAGAGACTCACGCTCACTGTCCTCGATGTCGTTGGCATGACCGAGAGGCGAGAGCCTGACGCCGATGCGCTTACTGTCCCATTCCTTCTTGACGGCCTCGACAACTTCCTTCAGAAACCGCATTCTGTTCTCGACGGAGCCGCCATACTCGTCATCTCGCTGGTTGGTCTTGTCCTGCATGAATTGATCAATCAGGTAACCGTTGGCCGCGTGAATTTCCACACCGTCAAAACCGGCATCGCGGGCACAGCGAGCTGCATGGGCATAGTCTTCGACAGTCTGGCGTATGTCATTCTGGCTCATGGCCTTTGGCGTGGAACAATCGACGAAGCCTTCACTGGTGTACGTCTGGGCATTGGCCTGGATGGCGCTGGGGGCTACCGGGCTGTTGCCATCGGGTAGCAGTGAAGTGTGACTGATGCGGCCCACGTGCCAGAGCTGGCAATAGATTCGTCCTCCGGCAGCATGCACCGCCTCGACGATCTTTTTCCAGCCCTCGACATGCGATGGCTCGTGAATTCCCGGTGTGTCCAGATAGCCTTTACCCATGGCGGAAATCTGGGTGGCCTCGCTGACAATCAAGCCGGCAGAGGCACGCTGGCGATAATAGGTTTGCGCCAGGCTGTTCGGCGTGCCATCGGCGTGTGCCCGGTTTCGAGTCAGCGGGGCCATCAGGACCCTGTTCGGCAGCTCGAGTGCGCCGACCTTGAGAGGGGTGAATAGGGAATCGTGGGCTGTTGAACTCATGAACGACGTTTTCCTGTCTTTAGAAGTGCGGCCATGATCTGCTGCTGTGTACTCGATCCATCACGTTTGAAAGAATTGCAGCAAGTGGTGGAAGGCTTTGCTCAGGCGATTGCAACATGCCGACGACAGGCAGGGTGATGTCTTCGGCTCGATGTCGGAGTCCCATGACCCTATCCAGACGATCGGTTGTCATTGTGATTCTGTCCATTGCAAGGCCGTCACTACAAAGGGGTTTCGTGTGAACCGAGAATGCGGCAGACTTGATGCTTGCGAGAAAAGCAACGGAACTTCAGTCATCATGCGTCACTGTGCAGCCTTGTTCGCTTTTATCCCGGTCACTCTGCTGATTGCCTGCGGCGAAAGTGCCACCTTATCAGTGGCGGCGGGGCAGGGGACTGATCCGGTGTTGCCCGCTCCCAACCAGACACTCATTCCGACTGTCAATATCGCTCCGGCCACCGGCTGGGACGACGGCAGCCTGCCGCAAGCTGCTGTTGGCTTGCAGGTCAACTCCTTTGCAGAAGACCTCGATCACCCCAGATGGTTGCATGTGCTGCCCAATGGCGATGTGCTCGTCGCAGAGAGTAACGCTCAGCCGATGCCCTCATCAGGCTTGCGCGGTTGGGTGATGGGTCTGGTCATGAAGCGCAGTGGGGCTGGCGTTCCGAGTGCCGACCGTATCACGCTGCTGCGTGACACCGATAATGATGGTGTCGCCGATCAGCGTTCGATACTGTTGAAGGACTTGCGTTCACCTATTGGCATGGCACTGGTGGATGACACGCTCTACGTTGCCAATACCGATGGCATCGTCGCTTTTCCCTACAGCGAAGGTGACACCACGATCAGCGCGCCGGGTGAGACGCTTGCTCCGTTGCCAGAGGGGCCGATCAATCACCACTGGACCAAGAACCTTATTGCAAGCACGGACGGCTCGACCCTGTATGCCAGCGTCGGTTCCAACAGCAATGTGGCAGAAAATGGCATGGAGGCAGAGGAGAATCGCGCCGCCATTCTCGCCGTGGATCGCGAAACAGGGCAGACGCGAGTCTTTGCCTCCGGGCTGCGCAACCCGGTTGGCATGGACTGGCAACCCGATTCAGGGGAGCTCTGGGTTGCCGTGAACGAGCGTGACGAACTGGGCAGTGATCTGGTGCCCGACTACATGACATCGGTTCAGGACGGCGGCTTCTACGGCTGGCCCTACAGCTACTTCGGACAGACGGTAGATACTCGCGTTACTCCGCCACGACCGGATCTGGTGGCAACGGCCATCAAACCCGATTATGCGCTGGGGGCGCACACGGCCTCATTGGGGTTGACTTTCTATACCGGTGATGCCTTGCCCGAGCGTTATCATCACGGTGCTTTCATAGGCCAGCATGGTTCCTGGAATCGCAAACCGCGAAGCGGTTACAAGGTCGTATTCGTCGCTTTTGACAATGGCAAGCCACAAGGTCTGCCCGAGGACATTCTGACGGGCTTCGTATCGGACAAGGGCGAGGCGCTCGGCAGGCCGGTGGATGTCGCCGTTGACCGTCAGGGCAATCTGTTGGTGACGGACGATGTCGGAAATCGCGTGTGGCGAATATCGGCCGTCGATGACTGATGGTGCACTGTCTTGCAGTTCTCGGTGCAAGACGCTGCCACAGGCATGACTCGACGCGCTGCCAAGTCCCGTTCCATTCTGCGTATTACCAAGCGCATCAACGCGGAAGCTTGTGCGGGTAACAATTGCAACGCCACTCTTGTGTTGTAGTTTTTCAACTAGTTTTGATCCCACTCCCGGTCCTGCCGGTACCTTCGAAAACAGCGGATCATGCCTATGTCTGATGAACAGAATCCCGGCTCGCGCTCGACAGCCGACAGCAGCCAGAAAAGTATCACCATCACGTTGAATGGTGTCCAGCAGGATTTCTCGGTCGCATCCAGTACGCTGTTGCTCGACCTGCTTCGAGAACAAGCCAGGCTGACCGGTGCAAAACGCGGTTGTGAAATGGGCAACTGTGGAGCCTGCACGATCAGTCTTGACGGCAAGAGTGCCTACAGTTGTCTGGTCCTGGCCAGTGAGTGTGACGGACGTGATGTCACCACGGTTGAAGGGCTGGCAGAGGGTGACAAGCTTCATCCACTGCAACAGGCCTTCATCGACAAGGACGCGTTTCAATGCGGCTATTGCACGCCCGGGCAACTCATGAGCCTTGCCTGCCTGATGGAAACGAACGAGACCCCTGACGAAGACACCATCGTCAAGGCCACCAGCGGGAATCTGTGTCGCTGCGGGGCTTACCGACATATCCGGGACGCAGCATTGCAAGTCGCGGACGCCGGCCGTGCAAAGCAGCAGGGGGACTGAGCCATGAGCAAGCAGACTCCCGAGTTTCGGCATGTCGAGAATGACAAGGCGGACTCCGTCGAGATACCGGAACAGGATACTCCGGCAAACTGGAAGCAGAGCCAGTCGTTCAAGACGGTAGGCCATGCAGAGACTCGCAAGGAAGGAATTGAAAAGGTCACGGGCGCCGCACAGTACACCACCGATGTGCAACTGCCCGGACAGCTCAGCGCCGTGGTCATTCGTAGTCCGCATGCGCACGCCAGGGTGCGTTCGGTGCAGACTGCAGAGGCTCTGGCACTACCGGGTGTCGTGCAGGTCCTGACTCATCAGGATGTCAGTGAGCATGTCTGGTATGAAGAAGAGGTTCCGCTGCTGGCCGACGTCGTGCGATTTGCCGGCGATGAAGTGGCGGTAGTGGCGGCAACCACGCTGAAGATCGCCCGACGTGCAGCCGGGCTGATCAAGGTCGAGTACGAGATACTGCCTCATGTGACCGACATGACGCGAGCGCTGGATGCCTCAGCGCCTGTGGTCCACGGTGACGGAAATCAGATTGGAGAGGCAGAGGTATTCGAGCGCGGTGACGCCCCGGGGGCGATCGACAAGGCAGCTGTGACGATTCAGCTGAGTTTCGACACACCTACAGCCATTCATAATGCACTGGAGTCGCACGCAACTGTCGCCAACTGGACAGGTGATTCGCTCGTGATCTACGATTCCACTCAGGGAATACACTCTGTCAGAAGTGAAATGGCCGAGCGTCTGGATATGCCCGTGGGCAAGGTGCAGGTCATCTGTCATCACATGGGAGGAGGGTTCGGAGCCAAGCAGAAGCCCTGGAAGCAGGCCATGCTGGCGGCCTTGCTATCACGGCGATGTGGGCGTCCTGTGCAGATATTCCTCGACCGTGAGTCGGAGAATCTGGCTGCTGGCAACCGCAATGCGACACAACAGACAGTCACTCTTGCAGCCGAGAGTTCCGGAAAACTCACCGGTATCAAGCTTGATGCTGTCAAGAATATCGGCGCCTACCGAATGGGCGGCGAGGCGAGCAATGTCGGTGGGCTGTACCAGCACCTGTATCAATGCGAAAACGTGAAGACCACGGAGAGGACCGTGTATACGCATACGGGGCCTGCAGTGGCATTTCGCGCTCCAGGGTATGTCGAAGCCTGCTTCGCACTGGAAAGTGCCATGGATGCACTTGCCCACAAGCTGGGCATGGACCCGATGGCGTTGAGATTGATGAACATTGCCAGCGAGGATCAGGTTCAGGGTCTTCCCTGGTCGTCGCCCGATGCCTTGCGCCGATGTCATGAGCGCGCGGATGAAGCGTTCGGTTGGACAGGGCGCAAGAAATCGCAGGAATCGACCTCCCTTCGACGCGGCTTCGGCATGGCGTCTCATGAATGGATGGCCGGGTCAGGGAATCCGCCCGGCTATGCAAGGATCGTGGTGGAGAGCGACGGAAGCTGTCAGTTACTGTTGGGCACGCAGGACATCGGTACAGGCACTCGTACGGTTCTGGCTCAGGTTGCCGCCGAAGCTCTTGGCGTGTCGGTCGATACCGTCCAGGTCAGCGTCGGTGATACTGTCAGCGGACTGCCCGCACCCATCAGTTCGGGTAGTTTCACTGTGCCAACCATGGCCCCCGCAGTGCAGGAGGCCGGGGTTCATGCGCGACAGCAGTTGCGAGAGGCTGCAGCCAAGTGGTGGCAGGTGAAGGTCGCTGACGTCTTCATCGAAGACGGTGTGATGAAGGGTCCCTCAGGGCACAGTGCGACGCTGGCTGAACTGATGGGCGAGTTGTCAGGCATGGTCATTCAGGCGCAGGGCACTCGCCAGGCGAATACGACCAATACCTCCATTCGTCCTTTCGGCGTTCAGTGCGCGGAGGTGGAAGTCAATGTGGACACAGGTGAAATCACGGTCCTGCGGATCGTATCGGCTCCCGATTGTGGCAGGGTACTCAATCCGCTGCTGGCGGAAAGTCAGGTGATAGGCGGCGTTACACAGGGCATCGGCTTCACGCTCACGGAGCAGCGAATCATGGACCATGAACTGGGGGTCGTGCTGAATCAGTCTCTTGAAGACTATCTGGTGCCGACCACTGCGGATGTTCCCCCGATCGAGCATGCGCTGGTGGATATTCCGGATCTCAACGCCAACCCGACAGGTACCAAGGGCTTGGGAGAATTGCCACTGATTCCCTGTGCGCCAGCCATCTCCAACGCCGTGTATGACGCTATCGGCGTGAGATTCACCACCTTGCCTCTGAGTCGGCGTGTTGTGCTTGACGCGCTGGCCAAGACCCGACAGGAAGGAGCATCGCATGTTTGAGTTCGATTATGAGCGTCAGACGACACTGACGAATGTCCTGCAGAAGATCGACACGTCACGACAGGTGTTGGCCGGGGGGACAGACCTTCTGACCCGGATGAAGGCAGGGCTCGATCAGCCCACGGAGCTGCTGGATATCAAGGCGACAGAGCTGGAATCAGCACTGAACCTCAGTGATGATGAGCTGGTCCTGGGTGCATTATGTACCCTGAGTGATGTGGACGAATCATCCCTGGATGGCCGATATCAATTGCTCAAGGATGCTGCCGGCCAGGCGGCGACCCAGCAGATACGTAACCGAGCGACCGTTGCTGGCAATCTGCTGCAGGCACCACGCTGCTGGTATTACCGGCATCCCGATGTGGACTGCTGGCGCAAGGGTGGAACGCAATGTCCTGCCCGGGAAGGACGGAACAGCCATCATGCCATTGTGGAGATGAGCCCCTGCGTCGCGGTGCATCCTTCCGACCTCGCTGCCTGCCTGGTCGCACTGGAGGCCTCGGTGGATATTCTGTCGCGTGAAGGCCAGCGCAGCGAGAAGGTTGCCGACTTTCTCGTATCGCCTGTCGAAGGGCATCGCAGAGAGACGGTTCTGAAATCCGACGAGATCGTCACGGCAATCCGAGTCCCCACACTGGGGGAGGGCTACCGCTCCTGCTATCTGAAAGCCATGGACCGAAAGGTATGGGCGTTTGCCTTGTGTGGTGTGGCGGCGGCCGTGGACCTGCGCGATGGCAGGTTGCATGACGTTCGCCTGTGCCTTTCGGGCGTGGCGAATACGCCGGTGCGATTGGAGAGCCTGGAAACGGTGTTGCGTGGACGCGAACCTTCGGCGCAACTCTTTGCAGAGGCAATCGACAACGTGGTGGACGATTTCACGCCGTTGTCGGAAAACGGCTACAAGGTCGACCTCGTGAAAGGGCTGCTGAAGAACGCCCTGGAAAAGCTGACGGAGTAGGTCGCGACTGACTGCAGCTACCCTGGCCGGCTTGTTCGTGAGGGGGCCGGGGTAGTTGTATGTCAGCTTTTGCAAGGAGCGCTTGTGTACCATGAAGGCCCGGTGTGCCTTTAATCGCACTGTGTCATGTCAAGATTTCTGCCTTATAGTGCTTTATCCATCGTTGCATCCCCATCAAACGCCTGAATTCAGACATGCAGCTGTCAGCGTGTTGAATCTGTGTTGAATCCGCACTGCAGCCGAATGAACGGCCTTCAGATGGAATTCCTGCTCTGCCAGGTTTGACAAGCCTCAACGTTACCGGTAACGTTCTGATCGTAACGCAACCCTGTTGCCACGAGTCAGTCGACCATGAATGCAGTTTCGGCGCTAGAAAATCCACCGCAGGCAGTGATCGAAATGCGGGGCATCCACAAGCACTTCGGTGGCGTAACGGCTCTGGAAGACGTGGACCTTGAGGCCTATGCAGGGCAGGTGTTGGCGATAGTCGGCGACAACGGCGCAGGCAAGTCCACACTCATCAAGATCCTGACGGGGGTTCATCAGCCCAGTTCCGGGTCCATTACCCTGGATGGACAAGCCATGGTTCTGGACAACCATTCCGATGCCATCAGTCTGGGCATAGACGCGGTGTATCAGACTCTGGCACTGGCTGACCATCTGGATCCAGCCGCCAACATGTTCCTGGGCTCGGAGCTCACTCGACGCATCTTCGGAATTCCGTTTCTCGACAACAAGCGAATGCGGCAGGAAGCCGAACGGGTACTCGATGAGCGCCTGGGGGTCAAACTGCGCAGCATGAGCGTGGCTGCAGAGAGTCTGTCGGGAGGGCAACGGCAGGCGGTAGCAATCGCGCGTGCTGTCTACCATTCCGATCTTCGCGTACTGGTCATGGATGAACCGACAGCGGCACTGGGGCCGCAGGAGACTGCCCGAACACTGAAACTCATCAAGGTGTTGCGTGAAGAAGGTCTGGCTATCATTCTGATCTCCCATTCGCTCGATGATGTCTTTGCCGTCGCTGACCGGGTGCAAGTCATGCGGCGAGGCCGCAGGGTAGGGGTAGTCAATACGGCTGAATCCTCGACCAAGGCAGTGCTGGGCATGATTGTCGGTGCCGAAGCCACGGCAGATGCCTCATGAACACTCAAGCGAACCACAACGCCAGTATCAGTGAGCCTGCGGCGCGCCGTTCCTGGCAGGAAAGACTCGAACCCTATCTGGCCATCATCGGCCCACTGGCCATGATAGCCATGATTCTTGCGTTCATGGGGGTCATGGAGCCTGCGCGTTATTTTCGCCTGTCCAACCTCAATATCATCCTGCTCGAAGCAGCCATGTACATGCCCATGGCGATGGCCATGACCTTCGTCATCACACAGCGGGGCATCGATCTGTCCATCGGCTCGGTGGCGGCATTGACGGGAATCATCATGGCCTTTGCCATCAAGCAATACGGCTTCCCCGCCTGGATGGCTGTGGGTATGGCCGTGATGATCGGGGGAACCTTCGGATTGATCAACGGCCTGATCATCACGAAGTTCAAGGTGCCGGACTTGATCGGCACCCTGGCGATGGACCTCGTGTATCGAGGCTTTGCCCTGGTGCTTGCCAAGGGTCTTGTACTGGCGCGTTTTCCTGATCTGATAACCGACATCGGTCGCGGACGTATCGAAGGATTCCTGCCCATCCCAGTACTGATCGGGCTGGTTACCTTCATCATCGGCGCGATATTGCTGCGAAAGACCTGGTTCGGGCGCTATTCGATAGCCATCGGTTCCAGTCCTGAATCGGCAGAGATGACGGGGATATCGGTAGACCGCTACAAGGTGTATGCCTACGTTCTGATGGGGGCGATGGCCGGCTTGGCAGGTGTCATGCTCACCGGCAAGCTCAACGCCATTCAGGCGACATCGGCGCCTTATTTCAATCTGCATGTCATAGCCGCGGTGGTTGTTGGTGGCACCTCACTGTTCGGGGGCAGGGCCTATATGCTCGGCTCGCTGGCAGGTGTGCTTCTGCTGTCGCTGATGATCAATGCACTCGTCACCTTGCGAATAGAATTCTTCTGGCAGTCCGTCGCCTCGGGCGTGGTCATCATACTTTCGGTCGGCCTGTATACCTGGCTGCAGAAGAAGGACCGAGACGGTTCCAAGGGCATACTGGCCAGTCTGTCCACACCCGATAACAAGAAGCTGTTCAAGCTTGCCGCGGTACTTGGCATGGGCATCATCAGTTTCATTGTCCTTGGATTCATGTTCGCCAATACGACAACCGGCAGCGGTTAGCCGATTCACCGGGTGTACACCAGCACCCAGGCCATCTGGCCTCACGATAACAAGATGACGACCACCACCCTTTCTGGAGAATCGAGATGAAGCACAAGCACCCCACACATCGACGGCACGCCGGAGTCCTGTTCTCCGTAGCGGCACTTGTCTCCTCATCACTGTTTGCTCAGGAGCTGCCGCTCAAGTCCCTGCCTGATGATGCCGATCGTGATCACTGGCTGCCGGAGCAAGTCAACGCAGCTGGCGAACTGGAAGCCTTGCAAGAGGCGACAGGGGCCGAGGCAACGGCGTATGCAGGTGAGCAGGAAGGCCCCATCCGCATCGCCCTGATCTACCCCTCATCGGATACGTCCGACTTCTGGGCGCGTAACTACATCGCCATGACCACCCGGCTCGAGCAGGTTGGCATCGAGTTCGAGACCACCGAGTTTGCATCACGTCAGATAGAGCATTCGCTGCAGTCAACCTACGCCACTCAGGTTGCGCAGGATGCTGACCTCTATGATTACGTCATATTCGGACCCTCTGAGCTGGCAACCCAGGCCGACAATATCGAAAAGCTTGTCAATACCGAGGGGCTGACCACCTATGTCTGGGCTTTCCATACACCGCTGAAGCATTTCAAGAAGCAGCCGGCGGCCTGGTTTGACTTCTCATCGGCCTATGGTGCGCAGAAGATCTGTGACTACATGCTGGAACGGTTGGGTAACGATGTCACCTACGCTATGAATCGTGGCATCCCGGGAGTTACGGACAATCAGCGCTCTGGAGATTTCAAGGACTGTGTTGCCGAGAAGGGCAACTGGAACATGATCTACGAGCACTACGGTGAGTATCAGCGAGAGGGGGGGTATGACGGAACCAACTCGATTCTGCAAGCCTATCCTGAAGCGACTGTCATACACAATGCCAACACCGCCATGGCAATGGGCTCGGTGGAGGCGCAGGTAGCTGCCGGTAAGGAGAAGGAGATCTTCTCGACGGGCTGGGGCGGTACCGGGCTGGAACTGGATGCCATTCGTCGGGGAGAGCTCAATGCAACCCCGATGCGTATGGGGGATGATGTCGGAGCGGCCACGGCCGAGGCCATCAAGGCCGATATGGAAGGTCGCGCCGATGAATTGCCTTTGGTTTTCCTCGGTCGCATCACGGTGGCACACGACGAGCTTGCTGCCGATGAGCTTGATGCACTGGAAAAGGAGGCTTTCCGATTCTCGGGGCTGGAACCTTTGAAGCGTTGAGCGCATGACAAGGGCAGGCAGGGCGCGCCAGATGCGTGCTCTGCCGTCTCGACGTTGCCTTCGGCTATCCCGCTCGATTGTCCGCCTCTGGCAAACCACGTAATTCGCGGTTTCGCTCCAGCACATCCAGTCCCTGCTGTTTAAGCCACCAGGGCAGATCGATCAGTATCCAGTTCTCGGCAAGCTTGTCGCCTTCACGGCGATAGATATCCACCACTTGCATTTGTGTGTGCCGGGCACCGCCGGGCAAACCAAGCCAGCCACCCAGCGGACTGTTGCTGAGGTTGGGCCAACCGAAGAAACAGGCAAAATCACCTTCGGCAAATCGGCAGACATGGCCTTCGAATTTCTTGTCGCCGAGTTGTTGACGAAAGGGCAGTTGGTGCTGTTCCTGATAACGGGGAACGGTGTAGCTGGCTCCGATGCCTGCCGGGCCATACCAGAGCATGTCCTGATGCCAGGTTTTTGCCAGGATCTCCGGTGGGCAGTCCATGGCGCCACTGTTGTTCAGATCGCTCAGGTCCTGCACCATGGCATTGACCAGTGCCAGCGTGATCTCACCTTCCCGTGGGTCGGCATCCTCGTGCAACAGACCATCGTGGTAACGCGGACCAGGGTAGTTGTAATAGACACCGGTGGAGGGGGGTAGTGGATTGACACCTGCCTGTATCATCAGGCCAATCAGGTCCACGAACAAACCGCTCTGGCTGATCTTGCCATCCTGCACGCAGCTGAATTCGGCGTAGCGAAGATTGGCAATGCGCCGGGTTGCCGGGATGCCCAGAAAGTCGGTGTCGAACAAACCCATGAAATTGCCCGAACTCATGACCCAGACTTCACCGTCATGGATGTTTTCACCGGCGATGAAAAAGTCCTCACGCCGCTGTAGATGAGCGAAGGATTGCATCAGTGGCTGCCAGAAAACCCGAGCAGCTGATTGACTGCTGTCCTGTTCGCGAAACGGATAGACACCGCGCCAGCGGTACGAGTCACTGGTGTGCACGGCAAGCACCTCCGCCACTGTCGATGCCGATGCACCCTCCATGGCCTGCAGGTATTGACGCACTGTCTGCTTGGCAGCTTGAAATCCACTCATGACAACCTCGGACTGATGCTGGGCATCGTTATTTGACTGGGAGGAATAAATAGGTGTGAAACCATGATTCTAGCGCTGTTTTCAACCGGTAAAATGGATAGTTTTGCATACGAATGCAAAAATATCTTGCTTTCTATAAAGGCCTGAGAGTATGGTTTTGCAAACGAATGCAAAATCAATGTTTGGCGCATCAGAGGGAACGAAGCTGTCATGGCCGAAATCGAATTACGTAATCTCTGCAAGCGGTGGGGCAGTTTCGTCGGGGTCGATAATTTCAACCTGACCATTGCCGATCGTGAATTCCTGGTGCTGCTGGGGCCCTCTGGTTGTGGCAAGACAACCACCATGCGCATGATCGCCGGGTTGGAAGATGTCAGCTCCGGTGAGATCCGTGTCGATGGCAAGCTGATCAATGACCTCGAACCCAAGGATCGTGACGTGGCCATGGTGTTTCAGTCCTATGCGCTCTACCCGAACATGAATGTCTACGAGAACATTCGTTTCCCGTTGAAGGTGCGCAAGGTGGATCCGGCCAGCCACGATGAGCGAGTCAAGCGTGCCTCCGCGATGGTGGAACTGGACGACTTTCTGCATCGCAAACCTGCTGAACTCTCCGGCGGTCAACGTCAGCGGGTCGCTCTGGCCAGGGCCGTCGTGCGCGAACCCAACGCCTTCCTGATGGATGAGCCCTTGTCCAACCTGGACGCGAAGCTGCGAGTCTCCACACGCGCTCAGATCAAGAATCTCTGCCATGAATTGGCGGTGACCACCATCTACGTCACACACGACCAGATCGAGGCCATGACGCTGGCAGATCGCGTCGTCGTGATGCAGGCGGGTGTCGTGCAGCAGGTGGGTACGCCCACGGAGATCTACGACAACCCCAGCAATGCCTTTGTCGCCAGTTTCATCGGCTCACCTGCCATGAACCTGGTCGATGGCCATGTGGAAGCGGGCGTTTTCAAGGCCAGGCATATGTCGGTACCCGTGAACGATGCCAAGGATGGCCCGATGACACTGGGTTTTCGCGCTGAAGACGCAAGGCTTGCCGAAGGCGAACCCGGGCAGATCAACGCACCGGTATACACACTGGAGCTGCTGGGTGACGCCACCATGATCTCGGTGCGTATCGATGGCGTGCTGGTGTCGGTCAAGGCGGACAAGAATTTCCGCGCAGAAATCGGCGATCCGGTGTCCATCATCATCGAACCGCAGTTCTGTCATCTCTTCGATGCCGGTACCGGTGCACGTCTGTCGCAACAGTTGTAAGTACGACTGAATCAACGAGCGGTGCGGCCAACGAGCCATCACCACGACATTCACCCCTGGAGACAAACCATGCTCTTGAGAAAACTGATCATCGCCACATCCCTGGCCCTGTCCGCAAACGCGGCCCATGCCGGCTGCGGCGTGGCTGAAGGACGCGTCAATATCGTTGGCAACGAGTTCCCCGCCATTCACACGGTCGTCAAGGCGGCACAAACCTGTGCTGACGAGAACGTCAGTGTCACGGCCAATCTGACTGCCGATCATCAGAAGATCAATCTGGCCGGCCTGCAGGGCAATCCGGCTGAATACACCTCGGCCATCATCGCCAATTCCTCCATCGTGGCACTCATCAATGCCGATGTGATTCGCCCGCTGGACGATCTGATCGAGAAATACGGACAGGATATTCCCAAGAGCAACCTGATCACCGTTGATGGCAAGGTAATGGCCGTGGCTTTCATGGCCAATGCACAGCATCTGGTCTATCGCAAGGATGTGCTGGAAGAAATCGGCGTGGAGCCTCCCCGCACCTACGAAGAACTGCTTGAGGCGGCCAGAATGATCCGAGAGAAGGGCATCATGGATAATCCGGTTGGAGGGGCCTACCAGTCCGGTTGGAACCTGGCAACCGAGTTCGTGAATATGTACATCGGTACCGGTGGCGAATTCTACAAGCCTGGAACGGCAGAGGTATCCATCAACAATGACAAGGGTATTGCCGCCCTGGAAATGATGAAGTCGCTGACTGAATACATGAATCCCGACTTCCTGACTCATGACTCCAATGCGACCAATGCCGAAGTGGAAGCCGGCAATGTAGCCCTGATGAACATGTGGGGCTCACGCGTGGGCGTGCTGATGGATGACGAAGGTGCAGAAGAAGTGGTCTACAGCAATGTGGCGGTCGATGGTCCGCTGACGGTCGCCGGCGGTACGGTGCCTGCAACTACCTTGTGGTGGGATGGCTGGACAGTTGCAAAGAATATCTCCGATGAAGACGCTGAAGCGACCTTCGTGGCCATGATGGCAGGTACCAGCCCGGATATTCTCAACGATGAAACGATGGCCCAGGCCGTCTGGATGATTGACGGCTATGAGCCGGCACCTGTCAACAAAGGTGTGTTTGCCGCCATTCAGGCCCAATCCCGACCGTATCCGATGCTGCCTTACATGGGATTGCTGCACACGGCGCTGGGCGACAATCTGTCCGATTATCTGCAAGGCAAGGAAAGCGCCGAAGAGGCGTTGGCGGATATAGAGGCGACCTATACCACGTCAGCCAGAGAGAAGGGTTTTCTGAACTAGGCCGTCGACCGCGGGGCGGTGTCTGCCGCCCCCATCGATGTTTATCTGCCTCCCCCGGATAGGAACTGATGAAACACAAGACGTTTTTCTGGTTCGTGTTGCCCTCGTCACTGGCCATGCTGCTGTTCATCTTCGTGCCGATCGTATCGGTGCTGGTGCAGTCGGTCTATGTTGATCACGCTCAAGTCATCAAGGAAGTCGAGAACTGTGGCCCGTTCGGTTGCACCACCACGACAGCCGTTGATCAGGAAGCCACTCAGGCATTGCAACAGGCGAGCCCGCTCGGTCGCTTTGCCGGCCTGGATACCTATCTGGATCGCAGTCATCTGGCCATTGATGAAGTCGCTGCTGCGTGGAACCGTTCTACCGGAATCGGCGACTTCTTCGACAAGCTGGTCAATCTGCCGTTCTACAAGGCCATGAGTTTCACCCTGGCCTATACCTTCATTGTCACACCTCTGGTCATCATTGTCGGCTTCATCATTGCGGTGGCAGTCAACAGTGCTACCCGGAAGATTCGTGGGCCGCTGATATTCTTTTCCCTGTTGCCGATGATGGTCACGCCATTGGTGGGTTCCCTGATCATCTTCTGGATGGTGGATGCCCGAGGCGTTGTGGGGGCAGCCCTGCAATACCTGGCCGGTGACCCGGATCTGTCGGTCAAGGCCTCGACGCCGCTGACCTGGGTGATGCTGATGGTGTACGGAGTATGGCATTCCGCGCCTTTTGCATTCATCGTCTATTACGCCGGTTTGCAGACCGTCAACAACGACACGCTGGAATCCGCCATGATCGATGGTGCCAGTCGCTGGGAGCAGATCCGGTATGTGGTCATCCCACATCTGTTGCCGCTGACTACTTTCATCGCTCTGATGCAGCTGATGGATAACTTTCGCGTCTTCGAGCCCATTGTCAGCTTCTCGGCATCGGCACATGCAACGTCATTGTCGTGGGCCATCTACAACGATCTTGGCGGTGAGACACGCCAACTGAGTTCGGCTGCGGCGACCTCGGTGCTGACGATTCTGGGTATCGCAATCCTGTTGACGCCGGTGCTGATACGCACCTGGCGCGACTTTTCACGCAAGTAGGGGGTCTGATGACTGCGCAAACGCAACGACGATCCGCCGCTCTCAATGTATTGTTGATCAGCGTACTGGTCGTATGGATGGCAATGGCAGCCTTCCCGTTCCTGTGGACCCTGTGGGGTTCATTCAAGGTGGAGGGAGACTTCTTCTCCAAGGCTGACTGGTTCAACGCACTCAAAGGGCCATTGACACTGGAGGAGACTGGCAGTGTGTTCACCGGTGCCGGTTATCACGGGGCCTGGATCAAGGAAGCCTTCGGTCTGGCGGCAATCAATACGGTGATCGTCTGTATCTTCGTGGTCACCATCTCCCTGACATTCGGCACCCTGGGCGGTTATGCACTGTCACGCTCCACGTATCGCTATACCTTCTGGTTCCTGATCATTGCGCTGATCTTTCGCGCCATGCCACCGATCACGCTGGTTTCGGGTTATCTACCCGTGTTCTTCAAATGGAACATGTGGGGCAATCTGTCGACGGCCATCGTGGTACTGGTTGCCATCAATCAGCCCTTCACGCTCTGGATGCTGCACTCCTTTTTCAAGAACATTCCCAAGGACCTGGACGAGAGCGCCATGGTCGATGGCTGCAATCGCTTTCAGGCTTTTCGGCATGTCATCGTGCCCGTGATGTGGCCCGGCGTCATCACCACCGGATTGTTTTCCTTCCTGCTGGCTTACAACGATTTTGCGGTAACCGCGATGATCCTGTCCCAGGAGAATCAGACCATGGTTCCCAAGATCGCCAGTTTCCTGGGCACCACCCAGACCAAGGGTAATGTGATGTTTGCGGTGGCGGCGGTGGTCTCGGTGACCGCGCCATTGTTCGTCATGATCATGTTTTTTCAACGTCAGATCGTGTCCGGCCTGACCGCCGGCGCCGTCAAGGGGTAGTCGTCATCATGAAAGGTACAAGACCAGAACAGGCGGCCTTGAGCCGTGATACGGACATGAGCAAGACCGATCAGACCCGTCAGGTGATCGAGGGCATGGTGGATGGTCTGAACGATCATCGCATCGGTGATATCGGTGAGTTCTTCAGCGAGACATTCCGCTGGATGGGCAATACGGGCTGTGGCACCAAGAATGGTTTGCGTGAATTTCAGAGCAATTGGCAGCAGCCGTTTCAGGCAGCCTTTTCCGACAAGGTGTGTGTCGACGAGGCGCGTCTGTACATGGGGGAGTGGGCCGCCGCCTTCGGCCGTCAGGAAGCGGTGCACAGTGGTGACTTCATGGGCGTGCCGGCCAGCGGCAAGAAGGTCGAGATTCGTTACATGGACTTCTGGAAGGTGGTTGATGGAAAGATTGTCGATAACTGGGTCATGGTGGATTTTCCGCACGTACTGGCACAGTTGGGCAAGGATGTGTTTGGCGGCGAAGGCTGGGAAGCCTTTGACCGGGGCGAACGCACTGCGCCTCAAGTCAGCCAGTAGATCTGCCCGTAACTCGGTCAATGCAACAGCCAGTCATCTGGCTGGATACCTTCAACCCTATTCACATGATCTGAAATCTCAGGTGGGCTTTCAGGCGGGAAAAAAACAATGACAATCGAGTATTTGAAGCGTGGTAAATCTCTCGGTGAGCGGGCTGCCGATGATGCGAAGGTCAGACAGATCGTGGAGACCACGCTGGCCGATATCGAAGCGCGTGGCGATGTTGCCGTGCGTGAGCTGGCCGAGAAGTTCGACAAGGATTCACGAGATAGCTATCGACTCAGCGATGCAGACATACAGGCCCTGATTGCGCAGGTAGCGCCGCGGGATATCGAGGATATACAGTATGCTCAGGCTCAGGTTCGCCGCTTCGCCGAGGCGCAACGTGCTTCCATGACCGATGTCGAAGTGGAGACCTTGCCTGGCGTCATTCTGGGTCACAAGAACATCCCCGTGCAGTCGGTCGGTTGTTATGTGCCTGCCGGTAAATTTCCGATGGTGGCATCGGCCCATATGTCGGTACTGACGGCATCTGTTGCCGGTGTTCCGCGTATCGCGGCGACCACCGCACCGTTCCAGGGACAGCCGAACCCGGCGGTCATCGCTGCCATGCACATGGCAGGCGCTCATGAGATCTATGTGCTGGGTGGCATGCAAGGGGTGGGCGCACTGGCGCTGGGTACCGAGACGATCGAGCCGGTGCACATGCTGGTCGGACCGGGTAATGCCTTTGTGGCCGAAGCCAAACGCCAGCTGTTCGGCCGGGTCGGTATCGATCTGTTTGCAGGACCGACCGAGACCATGGTGATTGCCGACGATACGGTCGATGCAGAACTGTGCGCAACCGACTTGCTGGGGCAGGCCGAACACGGCTACAACTCGCCGGCGGTGCTGTTGACCAACTCACGACAACTGGCAGAAGAGACGCTTGCCGAGATCGATCGACTCCTGCAGATTCTTCCCACGGCAGAAACGGCCGCGGTCAGCTGGCGCGACTATGGGGAAGTGATTCTATGCGACAGCCATGACGAGATGTTGCAGGTAGCCAATGATATCGCCAGTGAACATGTGCAGGTGATGACTGATCGCGATGACTGGTTTCTCGAGCACATGACCTGCTATGGCGCCTTGTTTCTGGGGCCACGGACCAACGTTGCCAATGGTGACAAGGTCATCGGCACCAACCACACACTGCCTACCAACAAGGCGGGGCGCTATACCGGTGGCTTGTGGGTAGGGAAATTCCTGAAGACGCACAGTTATCAGCGCGTAACGACCGATGCAGCGGCGGCTGAAATAGGGGCCTACTGCTCACGGCTGTGTCTGCTGGAAGGTTTTGTCGGTCATGCCGAACAGGCCAATGTGCGGGTACGACGCTATGGCGGCATCAACGTTCCGTACGGCGGTGCGGCTCCCTACGCAGACGCTGGCAAGTAAGTGGCCATGCAACGCAATCAAGCCAACAAGGCGCGGGTGCGCGACTATTGGTCCGCCATCGACTCCGCCACGCCTGAGCAACTCCCTGCTGTTGCGAACGCGTACCTGCCACCGGATTTTCTCTGGAAAGGCCCGGCTCCACTGGGGACCCTTGCAAGCCCCGCTGCCTTGGCGGAGCAGTTTCTGTCACCGCTGAAACGGGCGATTCCGGATCTGAGCCGGCAGACGCATCTGTTCATGGGCGGGCAGTCCATCGATCATGTCGGCAGTGACGCCAGGGATGCCTGCTGGGTCGCCGGTACCGGCTATCTGTGCGGCACGGCCAGTGGCAGCTTTCTGGGTATTCCCGCCACCGGCCAACCCTTGCGTATCCGCTGGAGCGAGTTCATTCGCTTCAAGGACGATGTGATGGTGGAGTCGCAGCTCATTCTCGACTTTGTCGACTGGTTCGAGCAGATCGGTCTGCCCGTGCTGCCAGGGACGCGTGGCGCTTCGCATGTCTATCCGGCGGCGACCGGCTTTGATGGTGTGCTGGAGACGGCGCAGGGTGAGGAGGACACCCAACTGACCCTGGAGCTGGGCCACAAACTGCTGTATGGCGGCTTGAATGGCTTCGATCAGGACAATCTGTCCAGCATGGGAATGGCGGACTTCTTTCACCCCAATCTGAAATGGTATGGGCCAGGGGGCATCGGTGCCTGTCTGTCGTTTGCCGAGTTCGAGCAATATCATCAGCAGCCCTGGCTGGTGGCATTTCCCGATCGCAAGGTGGAGGCGCTGGAGTCTCTGTTCGCGGAAGGACGCTTGCTGGCATCTTCTGGCGTGTCGGGAGTACGCGCCACTCACACCGGTCCCTATCTGGGGGAGGCGGCCTCCGGGGCGCGTCTGGATATTTCCGGTATCGACTTCTGGTTGCGTTCCGACGAGCAGTTCACCGAGAACTGGGTGTTTGTCGACATGATCGATCTGTTTGGCCAGATGGGTATCGACCTGTTCGGCCGGATGGCCGAGCTCAGGGATAAAAGGCTTGCCGGATGACGGACAATGATGATCCGAATGTCAAGGCTCACAGCGTAGCAACATGATGAAACTTCCCAGCACACCTTCCTTCAGACTCGACGGCCGGCGCGCGCTGGTCACAGGTGCCTCGTCCGGTATCGGCCAGGGTTGTGCGGTTGCACTGGCAGAGGCAGGGGCGCATGTGGTACTGGCGGCGCGGGGTATCGAGCGGCTCGACAGTACAGTGGAAGCTCTGCGGAAACGCGGCCATAGCTGTGAGGCCCTGGCACTGGACGTGTCTGATGTCGAGGCTGTGCAGGCTGCGGTGAGTCGTCATGAGGCATTCGATATTCTCGTCAACAGCGCAGGTCTGGCCATTCACAGTCCGGCACTGGAGACGCAGCTGGCCGACTTCGATACCGTGATGAACGTCAATCTGCGCGGTGCCTTCTTCCTGGCACAGGCGGTTGCACGGAAGCTGGTCGAGGCGAACAAGCCGGGCTCTCTGATCACGATATCCTCGCAGATGGCTCACGTCGGAGGGATCGATCGCTCGGTCTATTGCGCGTCCAAGTTTGCGGTGGAAGGGTTCACCAAGGCCATGGCCATCGAGTGGGGCCGGGCAGGCATACGCATCAATACCATCTGCCCGACCTTCGTGCGTACACCCTTGACCGAGCAGACCTTCGATCAGCCTGAGCGTGTGCGCTGGATCGAGGAGAAGATCAAGCTGGGTCGAACCGGTGTGGTGGAAGACATCATGGGGGCAGTCCTGTATCTGGCATCCGATGCATCGGCGCTGGTCACGGGTACGGCTCTGATGGTCGATGGCGGCTGGACGGCAGACTGATGGCTGGCGAGAAGGTCACCTCATCCCAAGTCGCCAGACTGGCCGGGGTCAGCCAATCGGCCGTCTCTCGTGTCTTCACGCCCGGTGCCAGCGTATCGCCGAAAACCGCATCGAAGGTTCGTGCTGCCGCGAATGAACTGGGTTATCGGCCTAATGTACTGGCACGTTCGCTCATTACCGGCAAGTCCCGAATCATCGGCCTCGTTGTCTCCTACCTGAACAACCAGTTCTATCCGGAAGTGCTGGAAAAGCTGTCAAACGGTCTGCAGGCCAAGGGCTATCACGTGCTGGTATTCATGGCCGCACAGACAGCCGGAAACATCGACGAGGTACTGGAAGAAATCCTGGACTATCAGGCCGACGGCATCGTGCTGGCATCGGTGGCCATGTCCTCCGAACTGGCGCTGCGCAGTCATGCGGCGGGGGTGCCGGTGGTCTTGTTCAACCGCACCCAGGATAATGACCTTCTGTCCTCCATTACCGCTGACAACGTCGCCGGCGGGCGCAAGGTCGCCGAGCATCTGGTGCAGGCCGGCTACCAGCGCATTGCCTATATTGCCGGCTGGAGTGGGGCTTCCACGCAGCGAGATCGCGAGGCCGGCTTCCGCGAAGGTCTGGCTGATGCAGGCGTCAAGCTCTTTGCGCGCGAAGAAGGCGACTTCCATTTCGAACAGGCCAAACTGGCCGCACGACGCATGTTCTCGGTTGACGAGCGACCGGATGCGGTGTTCGTCTGCAACGATCACATGGCGTTCGCCGTCATGGATGTACTACGCGATGAAATGGGTTTGCGCGTACCGGACGATGTCGCCCTGGTCGGCTACGACGATGTTCCCGCCGCGGCCTGGGGCGCCTACAAGCTGACCACGGTGAGACAACCTGCCAACCGCATGGTCGAGGAGACGATTGCCACGCTTCTGACCCAGATTGAACAAGACAACGCGCCGCCACGGCGACTGTCGATCGATGGCCCGCTGGTAGTACGCAGCACCAGCGTCAAACCCTGACAAGAGAGAATACGCATGCAAGGCTTTGACCCCAGGTTCAAGGACTTCCCCGATTACATCATCGGCATTACCCGGGAGATCTGGGAAGAGCGCGGCATAGCCACGCTGCACCAGTACTATTCGCCGGATATCATCGTGCGCTCGCCGGCATCGGTCGTGGTGGGTAATCAGGGGGTCATCGCGGCCACGCTGGCCACACTGGCAGAGTTTCCCGACCGGACGCTGCTGGGGGAAGATGTCATCTGGAGTGGCAGCCCGGAGGAGGGCATGCTGTCCTCACACCGGCTGTTCTCCACTGCCACACACAGCGGCGACGGTGTTTATGGTCAGGCAACTGGCAAGCAGCTGCGCTACCGCATCATCGCGGACTGTCATGCCATCAACAACCAGATCAACGATGAATGGCTGATTCGGGATCAGGGGGCCATCGTTCGCCAGTTAGGTTGGCAGCCGGCTGACTTCGCGCGTGACCAGATTGCCCGTGAAGGTGGTGCAGACCAGTGTGCACCCTTGTTCTCGGCAGAAATCGACAAGCCTGGCCCCTATACGGGTACGGGCAACGATAACGAATGGGGACAACGTTACGCCGATCTGCTCAACCGCATCATGGGGGCGGATCTGGCCGCCATCCCTGCCGAATACGACCGAGCCTGCCAACTGGAATACCCCGGTGGGCATGCCGGCCACTCGCATGCCGATGCCGATCACTTCTGGACGGCGCTGCGTGCCAGTTTTCCCAATGCCCAGTTTCGTATCGAGCATCAGATAGGGCGTGACGATCCGATGATGCCGCCACGAGCCGCGATTCGCTGGAGCCTGCAGGGCAAACATGATGGCTGGGGTGCCTATGGTGTCCCCAGTGGCGCGGATGTCTACATCATGGGGGCTTGCCATGCCGAGTTTGGTCCCTGGGGCTTGCGCCGGGAATACGTGCTGTTCGATGAAACAGCCATCTGGAAACAAATCGTCCTGAAAACCGGGTAATAGATCATGACACCTGAACAAATGGAAGATCGCATCGTTCGATACGGCGAACTGCAACCCTGTCGTACCGCCTTCATCGATGCACATACACCGGGCTCGGATCAGAAAGAGAACTTCACCATCATTGGTGGAGGTGTTTCCGAGAGCCCGGATCAGCATGTGCACATCAAGGAGACACCCGGCTTCAATATCGGGGCTGCCGGTCAACCGCCGAAGTGCCGTAACTCGCTGCATACCCATCGCACCGCCGAGGTATTCTTCGTGCTCAAGGGGCGCTGGCGTTTCTTCTGGGGGCGGCACGGCACGGCGGGAGAAGTGACGCTGGAAGAAGGCGATATATTCAATATTCCTACCGGCATTTTCCGTGGCTTCGAGAACATCGGTACCGATTACGGCATGATCATGGCCGTGCTCGGTGGCGATGATGCCGGGGGCGGGGTCGTCTGGGCGCCGCAGGTCATCGAGGATGCCCGTGCGCATGGCCTGATACTGGGCAACAATGGCGTGCTGTACGACAGCAAGCAAGGGCAGCAGCTGCCCGACGGTGTGCAGCCCATGCCGCTGCTGAGCGAGGAGCAGCTGGCCGCCATCAGTGAGCCGGGTGTGCAGGAGGTGGTCGGGCAGTTCGTGGCACGCTATCAGGACATGATGGCGCTCTCTGCCAAGGCGCCGTGTCAGGTCATTGGTGCCGAGGCCCTGATCCGCGATCGTCCCGGGTTCGATGTCGACTTCATCAGCCGTGATTCGCTCGATGATGCGATGCACAGCAGCGAACGCCACGAGATCTTGATGGTGATGCGCGGGCATTGGCGCCTGAGCTGGGAAGGAGGCAGCCATGTGCTCAACCCCGGCGATACCTGTGCCGTGCCGCCGGGTCTGGCGCATTCCCTCGTACCCAGCATGAGCGGTGAGGCCAGTCTGTACCGGGTGCGTAATACCGACGACAAGGCAGGCCCGACAGGAGCGCTTTCATGAAGAACATACCGGTCACCCATGTCGGTTCACTGCCACGCAGTCAGAACGTGGTGGATTTCATCTTTGCCCGTGAGCATGGCAAGGACTATGAGCAGGCGGCTTTCGACCGCTGCATGACTGACGCTGTTTCCGCAACGGTCAAGCGACAGGTCGATGCCGGGGTGGACATCGTGTCCGATGGCGAGACCAGCAAGATCAGTTACGCCACCTACGTCAAGGATCGCTACACAGGCTTTTCAGGTGACAGCGAGCGCAATGCGCCCGGTGATCTCAAACTGTTCCCGGGTTTTCTGAAAAGGCTGGCCAATGAGGGGGGCACTCCCCAGTATGCGCGGCCCATGTGCACCGGTGAAGTCGTGTCCAAGGGCCAGGGGGAGCTGGAAAAGGATATCGCCAATCTGCAGTCTGCCATGCGTGAACACGGTGCCAGCGATGGATTCATGAATGCTGCGTCTCCGGGAGTGATCTCCCTGTTTCTGCAGAACAGCTACTATCCGGATCGTGAGCAATACCTGGCCGCTCTGGCTGATGTCATGAAGGCCGAGTACGAGACGATCGTGGGATCAGGATTGACCCTGCAACTGGATTGTCCGGATCTGGCCCTGTCGCGCCATATGCTGTTCAGCGATCTTGACGATGCCGAGTTCCTGAAGATTGCGCATCTGCATGTCGAGGCGCTCAACCACGCCCTGCGTGACATAGACCCCGCCAGGGTGCGAGTCCATATCTGCTGGGGCAATTATGAAGGGCCGCATGTGTGCGATGTGGACATGGCAACCGTCTTTCCGGTGTTGATGAAAACCCGTGCCCGGCATGTGCTGTTCGAAACCGCCAATCCACGGCATGGCCATGAGTGGAGTGTGTTCCGTGATCGCCGGAACGAGATTCCGGATGACAAGATTCTGGTTCCAGGTGTTGTGGATACCACCACCAATTTTGTCGAACATCCACAGCTGGTTGCCGAGCGACTGACACGTTTTGTCAATATCGTCGGTGCTGATCGTGTGTACGCCGGCTCGGACTGCGGCTTTGGCACCTTTGCAGGATTTGGTGCCGTTGACCCGGATATTGCCTACGCAAAACTCGGCGCCCTGGCTGAGGGGGCGGCGCTGGCGAGGTCCGACGCTTGATTCCTCTGCTGTTATTGCCGGGCATGATGTGTGACGCGCGATTGTACCGGCATCAGATCGATCGGTTTTCCGCTGATCGCGCGGTGCAGTTCAGCCCTTTGACCCTGTTCGAGGACGTGCAGAGGCTGGCCACGGAAGTGCTGCGTCAGGCACCAACCGAGTTTGCCCTGTGTGGACTGAGCATGGGAGGTATCGTTGCCATGGAAGTGCAGCGTCAGGCACCTGAGCGGGTGCGTGGCCTGGCCTTGCTCGATACCAATCCACTGGCAGAGCGGGATAGTGTCAAGCAGGGGCGAGCTCCGCAGATGGACAAGGTTCAGGCTGGCAAGCTGCTGGAAGTCATGCGCGACGAGATGAAACCGAACTACCTGGCCGAGGCCGACAACAAGGCCGATATTCTGCAGCTGTGCGCGCAGATGGCGCAGGCGCTGGGCAAGGCTGTGTTTATCCGCCAGTCGCTGGCGCTACGCGACCGGCCAGACCAGAGTGATACCTTGCGAGCGACAGCGGTGCCAACCCTGATTCTCTGTGGGAAGGAAGATCGACTGTGTCCGCCCGAGAGACACCGCCTCATGCACGATATGGTGCCAGGCTCAACGCTCGCCATTGTCGAGCATGCCGGGCACCTGCCGGTCCTGGAGCAGCCGCTTGAAACCAATGAGCACCTGCAGGCCTGGTTACAGGCTTGCGATACCAGTGATGCACAAGATCCCGCCAACACTACCGCCACAGGTCGCGCGCAGCCGCCTGGCAATCCAGAACCCAACCCGGAAGCAAGCCATGTCTGATCATGATCTACCAGCAGAGCTTCTGGCTCTGCTGAAAACCGTGGATACCCCGACCGTCTGCAATGCCATCGAGGTGGCACAGGGGCAGCGTGGATTCAACAACTATACCAAGGGCACGATGCAGGCCTCCGATCCTGCGGCGCCCGCCATGGTCGGCTATGCCCGTACCGCCAGAATTGCCGGCCTCGAACCACCGGTGGAGCCCAGGGAGGAGATTCGCGAACGTCGGTTGAACTACTTCCGTCATATGGCTGATGGACCACGGCCAGCAATTGCGGTTGTCGAGGATATGGACTATCCGCACTGTGTCAGCGCCTGGTGGGGAGAAGTACACACCACGGTACACAAGGGGCTTGGAATGGAAGGGGCGCTGACCAATGGCGTCATGCGTGATCTGGGCGATCTGCAACCGGGCTTTCCCGTCGTGGCAGGCTCCATCGGCCCCAGTCACGCGTTTGTGCATGTACGCGAGATAGGCACGCCGGTACAGGTGCAAGGCATTACCGTTGCAACAGGGGATCTGGTTCATGCCGATCGTCACGGCGCATTGGTGATACCGCCAGAGGTCATCCCGACACTCGAAGCTGCCATTCTGGCCATGCAGGGCAGTGAGCACCTGATACTCGGGCCTGCGAGAGAACCCGGCTTCAACATCGAGAAGCTGGAGAAGGCGTGGCGCGAGTTCGAGGCTGCGCGTACGTGATGGGAGTTGGGAGGCTTCGAATCGTTTGAAGTCGCCCAAGGAGCTGTGGTCTTGTATCGCACCCGGCCAGAACATGACTCTGACCGGATGCGTGAACAGCGAATCAGGGCAGCGGCGCCACGGTGCCATCGCTGGTGAAGATTTGTCCAGCGGGAACCTCGGTGCCGGCTGGTACGCTCGCACCAATGTCTATGATGGCACCATTGCCGATGATGGACCAGTTTGCCGTCGCTTGCGAGGCGAATGTCACATCGGAGCGAGCTTGAGACCACAGTGAAGTCGTTGGAGAGGGGGTGTCTGATGGTGTTGGTGCAGAAACGATCGTTGTTTTCTTCCCGGGAATTAATGTCATGAATCTTCCGGCATGTCACGGAGCCCTATCGTGAAATCAGCATGGCAGTGCGGTGACGTGGTTTGCGCGTGTTGGCGAATCCTCAAGCCTCGGTGGGTGCCGGCGGCTTGCCTGATCGGTAGCATGTTGCCAGTTGCGAATCAGGTAGCGACAGCTCAATCCACAACTCTGGCACCTGATCCGGTCGCAATAACTCAAAGCGTACCGACCACAACGGTCTGGTCACCCGCGCCGGGCACCTCCTGGCAGTGGCAACTCAGCGGCAGAATCGATACCTCGTTTCAGGTGGAGATGTATGACATCGATCTGTTTGATGCGCCGCAGTCTGTCATCGACGAACTGCACGGACGCGCTATTGCGGTCATCTGTTATTTCAGTGCCGGGAGTTTCGAAGACTGGCGTGCAGATGCCGAAGCATACCCGGACAGCGTCAAGGGACTTGGTAATGGCTGGCCGGGTGAGCGTTGGCTGGATATCCGAGCGCTTGATGCGCTGGCGCCGATCCTGTCGGCAAGGCTTGACCTGGCGGTGTCAAAGGGGTGTGATGGCGTCGAACCGGACAATGTCGACGCGTATACCAATCAGAGCGGTTTTCCCCTGGATGCGCAAGACCAGCTCCGTTTCAATATCTGGCTTGCCGATGCTGCGCATGCCAGAGGGTTGTCCATCGGTCTCAAGAATGACCTTGAACAAGTGTCGCAATTGGAGCCATGGTTCGACTGGGCCCTGAATGAACAGTGCGTACAATACGAAGAGTGCGATATGCTGTTGCCGTTCGTGGAGGCAGGCAAAGCCGTATTCGGTGTGGATTACACCGGTGACGCCGACACGGTATGCTCCATCACCAATGAGCTGAATCTCGACTGGTTGCTCAAGTCGAAGCATCTGGATGCGGCCAGACAGTCCTGTCGATAAGGCCCCGGCACGCCACCTTACCCCTTGCAATTGATCAACACATGAAACGTACTCTTTCAGGACAGGCTGTCATACCCGGTAGTGACAGCGTGATGAAGCTGTATCAGAGCAAGGACGACTGCACTATCGTCATTGCCGGCAAGGGCGAATTGATGTCCACTCGCAAGCACGGTTCCGAAGATGCGCTTGGTAGGCTGCCCTGTGAACTGCTCGAGAGCACGGAGGCCGTCAATGTGCTGATTGGGGGGCTGGGGATGGGGTTCACCCTGGCTGCCGTGCTGGCGGCCACCGGCGCGAATTCGCAAGTCGTCGTGGCTGAGCTGGTGCCGGAAGTCGTCGAATGGAACAAGGGGCCTCTGGGCAGCTATTCCGATTACCCGCTGAATGATGCTCGCACGACGGTGTATCAGGGGGACGTGTGTGATCTGCTACGTGGCACGGACACCAGCTATGATGTCATCGCGCTTGATGTCGACAATGGGCCGGAAGCGTTCAGTTCGACCAGCAACAACTGGCTCTACTCGCCGGAAGGGATCGCCTGCGCCTGCGCTCGCATCACGCGCGATGGGGTACTTGCCTACTGGTCTGCGACACCTGATTCAGGTTTTGCCAGACAACTGCGCAAGGGCGGCTTGCGGGTGTCGGAGAAGTCCGTTTTTGCTCACGGCAGCAAGGGAACGAAGCATACGATCTGGCTGGCCAGACATCTGCAAGGCTAGCCTGAAACCTGAAACCTGAAGCCTGAAGCCTGAACTCGCAGGGGTGTTCCGCGCCTGGCATCAGGCCGGGGAAGTCGAGTTCCTGGCTGCGGCAACGCGCAGCACATCAGCCAGGAGACAAATCCTGTCGAGGTATTGCCGTTGCCCGGCTTGCGTGCGCTGACGATACCGGGCAATCGCGGATCACTCTTGCATGAAATCCTGACGCATTGGTGTGAAGGTATCGATCAACACGCCGGGTTTCAGGCAGCGGCAGCCGTGCATGATGTTCGGCTCCTTGTACATGGTGTCACCCGCCTTGACCACCTTGGTTTCATCGCCGATGGTGAATTCGAATTCACCCGACAGGACGTAGGTCAGCTGCTCATGCGGATGATTGTGCATGGCGCCTACGGCACCTTCTTCGAAGTGCACTTCCACCGACATCATGTTGTCGGAATGGGCCAGCACCTTACGGCTCACGCCATCGCCCAGGTCTTCCAGTGTCACGTTTTCGTTATGTACAAACATTGTATTTTCTCCGGGTTATCTGGACATCGCCAGCGACTTGCCTGACCCCGCACCCCTGAAGAAACAGGGGCACGAG
Organism: uncultured Granulosicoccus sp.; assembly: GCA_947499955.1. Lineage (GTDB taxonomy): Bacteria > Pseudomonadota > Gammaproteobacteria > Granulosicoccales > Granulosicoccaceae > Granulosicoccus. Next base: position 467,960 of record CANMQI010000001.1, on the reverse strand, counting down.
ACCGTTTTCAGGTAGCAGTCGACTTACTTCTCGAGCTTGAGAAAGTAGTCGAAGATTTCAGGAACATTGCCATCGCCCATGCCGGCATCGAAAGCGGCCTGGAGGTTGGCAGAGGTGCCCTCGGCAATCTGAGCCCGTGTACCCAGGTCCTTGGCCATCTCGAGGAAATAGCCCAGATCCTTGTTGGCATTGGCGATGGAGAAACCCAGATCGCTCACACCGTCTACCGCGTAGTTCTTGCAGAACTGCATGAACGGCGAATTGGACGGACCCGTAGACATGATCTCGAAGAGTTGTTGACGATCAACACCCGCTCGATCAGCCACGGCGAATGCCTGTGACATGGTGCAGACGGTAGTCATGCCCATGAAGTTGTTGATCAGCTTGGTGGTGTGGCCCGCGCCGAGTGCGCCCAGGTAGAAGATATTCTCACCCTGCACCTCGAGAACCGGCTTCACCTTGTCGAAGGTCTCCTGATCGCCAGCGGCCATGATGTTGAGCAATCCATCCTTGGCGTGAGCCGGTGTGCGGCCCAGGGGGGCATCGACCATGCCGGCGCCTTTCTTCGCCAGATCCGCGCCGATCTTGCGGGTTGATGCTGGAATGGATGTGCCGAAATCGATCAGCACACTGCCTTCCTTGATGCCGGCGAGAATGCCGTCATCGGCATAGACCAGCTTTTCAACCACATCAGAGGTGGTGAGGCAGAGCATGACGATGTCACTGGCGGCAGCCAGTTCGGCCGGGGAGGTGACTTCGGTGGCATTGCCGCGAGCCACAACGGCTGCTACCGCATCCTTGTTGAGGTCCATGACATTGAGCTGAAAGCCGTTCTTCTGCAGGCACTCAACCATGTTGCTGCCCATCAGACCGAGGCCGATGAAACCGATAACGGGTTTGGTCATATCTGACTCCTGTGAGTAACTTGTAAACTAGTATGTTAGTTTTGAGCGGACAGAATATACATTTATCTGCGTCAAGGCAATCGTTGCGAGCCTTTCGCTAGCGGTCTTTGCACCGGTATTGCGCAGAATGTGCCTGCAAGCACGGTAAATGAACCATCTTGCCGGAAATTCGATGCGGTGAAGTTGCGCCTTGTTCATTGAATCTGCACAGCCACGCTGCCGTCAACCTCGCTGTCATCCCCATTCCACACGCAGTGTCTGCGGCTGGACGGGCTGGCAACTTCAATCCAAACTCTTGACAGTGTAAAGAATTGGCAATATGATCAAACCATGAGCATGTCTGAAGTCGTTCAACATCAACACCCCGTCGATATCTCGAAGGCACTCAAGGCTGCGGGTCTGCAGATCACCGCCCAGCGCCTGGCTGTCTATCGTGCCGTCTGCTCCACCCCCCACGCCATTGCCGATGACATCTGCAAGGCGGTAAGGGCGGAGCTGGGAGTCATCTCCCGTCAGGCTGTCTACGATGCACTGAAAGTGATGTCCGAGCACGGCATCATCCGCCGCATCCAGCCCGCCGGTTCTGCTGCTCGCTACGAGCACCGTGTCGACAACCACCATCACCTGGCCTGCCGCCGGTGTGGAAATCTGATCGACATCGATTGTGCCGTTGGAGAGGCTCCGTGTCTGACAGCAGAGGATGACCACGGGTACCAGATAGACGAGGCAGAGGTGACCTACTGGGGCGTCTGTCCGGCTTGTCAGAACACAATTGTCAGTGACACGTGAATAACTGCAGTACCACATCACCACCAAAACCACTCGATATCAGGAGATAGTCATGAATGCAAAAGCTGAAGGGGGCTGCCCCTTTGCCCACGGCGGTAACACGTCGAATGAAAACCCGGTCACCAAGTGGTGGCCGAACGCGCTGAATCTGGACATCCTGCATCAGCGCGGTGCGCGTACCAACCCGATGGACGTCGACTACAACCATCGTGAGGCGGTCAAGGCGTTGGACTTCGATGCCGTCAAGGCCGATGTCAAGGCACTGCTGGAAAACAGTCAGGACTGGTGGCCGGCGGACTGGGGCCATTACGGTGGTCTGATGATTCGTCTCTCCTGGCACTCCGCAGGTACCTATCGCATGGGTGATGGTCGTGGTGGCGCAGGTTCGGGCAACATCCGTTTCGCCCCCTTGAACTCATGGCCTGACAATGCAAGCCTGGATAAGGCGCGACGTCTGCTCTGGCCTGCCAAGAAGAAGTATGGCAACGCACTGTCCTGGGCCGATCTGATCGTGCTGGCCGGTACCCTGTCCTATGAGTCCATGGGGCTGAAAACCTTCGGTTTCGCGTTTGGCCGAGAAGATATCTGGGCCCCTGAGATTGATGTCAACTGGGGGCTGGAAAATGAATGGCTGGCCGACAGTGAAAATCGCTACGAGAACCTCGACGATCCTTCAACCATGTACAACCCGCTGGCGGCAGTACATATGGGTCTGATCTACGTGAACCCGGAAGGCGTGAACGGCAAGCCTGACCCGGCGCTCACCGCCAGGCATGTGCGCGAGACCTTTGCGCGAATGGCGATGAACGATGAAGAGACAGCAGCACTGACTGCGGGTGGCCACACGGTCGGCAAGGCGCATGGCATGGGTGATGTGCAGAATATCGGTGCGGAGCCTGAAGGCGTGGGTTTTGAAGGGCAGGGCTTCGGTTGGGCGAATGCCGGTCATGATGCCAAGGCGGCAAACGCATTCACCTCGGGTATCGAGGGCGCCTGGACCTACAACCCGACCAAGTGGGACATGGGCTATTTCGATTACCTGTTCAACTATGAGTGGGAGCTGACCACATCTCCGGCAGGTGCGAATCAGTGGCAGCCGATCGACATGCCAGAAGAGGCGCGGCCGTTGAACGCATCCGACTCTTCAGTTCGGCAGCAACCCATGATGACCGATGCCGACATGGCGATGAAGGTCGATCCGATCTACAACGAGATCTGCCAGAAGTTCATGGCCGATCCAGAGTATTTCGCCGATACCTTCGCTCGCGCCTGGTTCAAGCTGACTCATCGTGACATGGGGCCCAAGGCCAATTACCTCGGCCCTGATGTACCGGCTGAAGATCTGGTCTGGCAGGATCCGGTTCCAGCAGGTTCAAGCTCTTACGATGTCAATGCAGTGAAGGCAAGGATTGCCGACAGTGGTTTGTCAGCCGCAGACATGATCGCGACAGCCTGGGACAGCGCTCGGACCTACCGCGGTTCTGACAAGCGTGGTGGTGCCAACGGTGCAAGAATTCGTCTGGCTCCGCAGAAGGACTGGGTTGCCAATGAGCCGGAACGTCTGGGTCGGGTGCTCAAGGTTCTGGAACAGATTGCTGCTGACACGGGCGCCTCGGTTGCCGATGTCATCGTGCTTGCCGGTAATGTCGGTCTCGAGCAGTCCATCAAGGCCGCTGGTCGTGATGTTGCGGTGCCATTCGCCGCGGGACGCGGTGACGCCACTGACGAGATGACAGATGCCGAGAGCTTCTCGGTTCTCGAGCCGCTGGCTGACGGCTTTCGCAATTTCCAGAAGGAGAAATATGCCGTAGGTCCTGAAGAGCTGTTGCTTGATCGTGCACAACTGATGGGCTTGACCGGGGCCGAGATGACTGTATTGCTCGGTGGTCTGCGAGTACTGGGTGTCAACCATGGCGGCTCGAAGCATGGCGTATTCACTGATCGTGCAGGTCAATTGACGAATGATTTCTTCGTCAACCTGACTGATATGGGGAACAGCTGGCACCCGGTGGGTGACACCTATGAGATCCGCGATCGCAGCAGTGGAGAGGTGAAATGGACAGCGACCAGTGCCGATCTGGTATTCGGTTCCAACTCCATTTTGCGTGCCTATGTTGAAGTGTATGCCCAGGACGATAACGAAGAGAAGTTCGTTCGCGATTTCGTGGCTGCCTGGACCAAGGTAATGAATGCCGATCGCTTCGATCTGCAGGACTAACCGGTAGGTGATGAGCCGCTCCGGGTTGGAGCGGCTTGTCTTGTATGGGGTTTGCTTGCACTCCAAGGGATGTTGTTTATCGTGTGCTTGCAAGTTGCGCGGTACGCGCGCTTTTCTGTTTTCAGTGAATGATCCTGATCCGCTTCACGGGAATGCGCGTGGCTGCTGCGGAAAGTCATTGCCGCGGAAGTGATCGCCCAGGCACTTACCGAGAATTTCCTTGAACGCGATGGTCAACGGGTTGGCCGCGACATTGGCTCTCTGCACGATGCCGATCTGTCGGTAAAACTCGAAATCCCTGATCGTGAACCATGCCAGATCGTATTCCTCGTATGCTGCAAAGCTCCCCATGGGAGACAGACTGAGCAGAGGATAGTCACGCACATAGCGTCCGACCAGGGTAGGAATATTGGTGACCACCTTGAAGCGGGGTGGAGGCTGGTTCTGCACTAGAAAGAAGGCCTCAAGCGCCGAGCGAGCTACCTCGCCATGCTCAGGCACGATCCATTCCTTGCCGATGAGCTCATCGAGTGATACCTCTTGCCACGCGAAGTCGTGGTTCTTGTGGCAGAGACCACGAATGGGATCGGTCGCAACGATAGTGGTTTCGAAGTCTTCATCGTCCACCAGACGATTCACCATGCCGAGAACAATGTCCACACGGTTTTCCAGCAGGGCAAGTCTCAGGCCTTCGGCGTAATCGGTGATGACCGTATTGTCGATACTCGGATAGGTCTTCTCGAGTTCGACCAATGCCTCTTCAACATATTCCACCAACATCTGCCCGACGCCAACCCGGACGCGACCCGCGGCACCTGAAGCAACGGCCTTGAGGTCTGTCTTCGATTGCTGAATATCCAGCAGGATACGTCGTGCGTGGTGATCGAGCGCATAGCCGTATACCGTCGGGTTCAGACCCCTTGGGTGACGATCGAAAAGCTTGACCCCGTATTCGTCCTCCAGTGCCTGGATGCTTTTTGACAGCGCCGGCTGGCTGATATTGACCATCTGCGCGGCACCCAGCAGGGTGCGTTGCTCCATGGCGGCGATGAAATGAGCATATCGACGGGTGTTGGCCATGAGAGTGCTCCTTTTTTCTTATTATAACCAAAAGCTTTAGTAGTCTAAGAAAAAGAAGATTGTGCGATCATTAAAATCGTGTGACTCTGAATGAGGCAACCAGTTCGGAGGAACACACCGGGTGAAAACACCAGAAAAGAACACGATTCCATCCATGGCCATGATTGGCAAGGCATCGATCGTCGCTGCCATGTTGGCCTCATCGGCGACCTTTGCAGCATCGCATGCACCGGTCAATGTGGTGATCAATCAATCCCCATGGCTCGAAGGCTTTGCGGCAATCGCAGACCTCTACGAGGATGAGACCGGCAATGAGATAACGCTTGACGTGAACCCCTATGCAGGCAGTCTCGAGAAGCAACGTAACGCGGTTCGTTCGGAAGAAAGTGAATACGATCTCCTGATCATCAACGGCATTTTCTACCCGGAGATGTATCACGGGGGCTTTCTGGAGCCATTGAAGAGCATCGATCCCGAGTTCGATCTGGATTCGCGTGTGTATGAATACGGCGGTACTCCCTGGTTCGATTCGGAATCCAGGGCCATTGGTAAAGAGGATGGCCAGCTGCTGACGGTTCCGGTGAATCCAAACATCACCTTGCTGTTCTACCGCAAGGATCTCTACGAAGAAAAGGGTTGGGAGGCACCGACGAGCTTCGAGCAACTGGAATCGAATGCAAGAGCTCTGCACAATCCCAAGAAGATGTATGGCATTGCCCAGCGGGCAGGGCGGGCGACCGTTTCTGTGACATGGGACTTTTTCCCGTACATTCAGGGGTTCGGCGGATCCTATTTTCGTGATTCTGATGCCGGTGACTACTTCGTGACCATCAACAGCGAAGCGGCGCGTGAAGCGCTGGAAACCTATGTACGCTTGGCCAGTGAAGTGGGCCCGGAGAATCCTGCCAACCTGACTCAAGGAGACTTGATTCAGCTGCTGGTTACCGGGAAGTTGGCGCATACTGTTCTGCCAGCGGCCGCGTGGGCACAGATGGATGATCCGAACAAATCGGCCGTGGTCGGTAAAGTGGGTTACGCCACCTTGCCATCGGCTGAAGGTTTTCCGTCAACTCCGGCACTGGGACATTGGCTGGGTGGTATTCCGAAGAATATCCCGGACGAGAAGAAACGGGCAGCCCTTGCGTTTCTCGACTGGTTTCAACAACCTGAGACGCAGATTCAATACGCGGAAATGGGTGGTGCACCCATCAGTGCGGCAGCGTATGAATCCGACATCGCGGATCGTCCTGAAAATCGCTACATGAAAGCGATGGTCACAGCCTCACCGCTGGCCAAAGGCATGTGGACCATTCCCGAAGGGGCGGAACTGGCAGCCATCACGGAGCTGGGCTTGAACCGGGCGGTGGCTGGCGAGATCACAGTCACTGAAGCGCTGAATTCCATGGCGGCAGATCTGGAGTCCGTGCTATCCGAAGCAGGCTATGCCACCGGTCGCCTGCCTGATCTCGAATAGCACTGTCCTGCGGGAGGGGTGACTTTCACCCCTCCTGCATATCCTGGTGTGAAGTTGCTTGCGTCGATGGGTTTGATTTTCCATCACGGCAGGAGCTTGCACTCGTCTGACACTTCTTCAAGACATGGAGCGACGGCACCTCGATGCCCCACTTTAGCCCATTAGGAAAATACCTGTCCCTGTTGCCAGCCTTGTTGGTGTTTGCGCTGCTGGCACTTCTGCCCGTTATCAATCTGTTGATAACGAGTTTCCATGAGGTGTCCTGGCAAGCGGGGACTAAGCAGATGGAATGGGTGGGTCTGGACAACTACGCTGATATTCCGGCAGACCCGCTGTTCAAGGCCGGGGTAATCAATACGGCCATAGTGGTGATCTTCGCCACCAGTGCTCAAGTCATCATCGGGCTTGCTCTGGCACTGGGTTGTTCCGCACTGGGCAAGAAGGGCCGTTTTTACCGTCCACTGATCATTCTGCCGCTGCTCATCCCCGGCATAGTCATCGGCGCCATCTGGCGATTGATGTACAACTCGGAATTCGGTGTGTTCAATCTCATCCTCGAAGCCGTTGGATTGACAGGGCATGACTGGCTGGGGTCTTCATCCACGGCACTGGCCTCGGTCATCGTTGTCGATATCTGGCATTGGACACCCTTTGCCTTTCTGTTGCTGCTGGCGGCGGTAGAGTCCTTGCCTCGCGATGTATCGGAAGCCGCGAAAATCGATGGGGCAACCACTTGGCAGGAGTTTCGGTATGTCACGCTTCCCTTGCTCTATCCGGCCATCTTCATGACGTTCCTGTTTCGTGCCGTCATGGCATCCAAGATCTTTGATGAAGTCTTTCTGCTGACCTCAGGCGGTCCCGGCACTTCGACGGAAGTGGTCAGCTTCACGATATTTCAGCGCTATTTTCTGCAGGACAATCCGGGTTACGGCTCTGCTTTGTCGGTGTCGATCATCTTCGTTGTGTCCGTCATCATCGTGATAGCCCTGAATGCAGGTCGTAGTAGAGAGTTGGCACAATCATGACAACATCAGGAAAGTCTCGACTATATCGCCGCGCCGATGTCTTTCTGCACGGATTTCTTATCGCTGCCATTTTCATTACCCTGGCACCGTTCGTCTATATCGCTCTGTCGTCCTTCAAGACGCAGATCTCGCTGTTGATGGGGCAGGTCACCTTTACCCCGACACTGCTCAACTACGACGAAGTGCTGTTCGATCGGACGTCTGACTACCTGAGGAATTTCACCAACAGCGTGATCGTGACGACAATCAGTACTCTTTTCGTGGTGACGATTTCCTTCTTTGCCGGTTACTCGCTTTTCCGCATGCGATGGCCCTCCTATGTGGTCAACACCTTCCTGATCTGGTCCATGGCGTTCAACCTGATTCCGTCGGTCACGCTGGCAAGTGCATGGTATGACCTGGCACGTACGGTAGGTATCAGCAATGATTATCTGGCTCTGGTCCTGGCGCACACGACATTGCATCTGCCGATAGCGCTCTGGTTGCTTGCCTCTTTCTTCCGGGAAATACCGCGTGAGCTGGAAGATGCGGCCTATGTGGATGGAGCCGGGTTCATCACACTGGTTCGACGTGTCGTGGCACCGTTGATGGCACCAGGTCTCGTGGCTACTGCCATTCTCATCTACGTGTTCAGCTGGAACGAGTTTCCAGTGGCTCTGGCTCTGACCAACAACGAAACCGGCACTGTGCCTGTTGCCATCGCCAAGTACGCACAGGAAGAGGAAATAAAGTATACACAGATGGCAGCAGCATCGGTCCTGTCGGCGATTCCCGCCTTGATCGCGCTACTGTTCGGCCAGCGCTTCATCGTACGTGGATTGACGGCCGGAGCCGTCAAATGAGCCCGGCAACCGTGGCTGGCTGGGACCAGGACAGGCTGCACAGAGTGAGTGCCGGTCTAGGCACTTATGCAGGCACGCGCCTGGTCACACTGGAGGAGGGTGTGGAGCGGGGCATGCGTGTCATCGAAATGCGCTCGGGTGGTGGCCTTGACTTCGACATCACGGTAGATCGCAGTGCGGATATCGGACGGCTTTGTATTGACGGGCAAGTGCTTTCCTGGCACTCCCCGGCGGGTCTGGCGTCACCCTGGTTGATTGACCGTGAGGGTGATCAGGGGCAGGGTTTCCTGCGTGGATTCGGCGGTTTCCTGAACACCTGTGGTCTGGACCATATACGTCAGCCCGAGCATGATGAAGTTGAACAGACCAACCAGCATGCCTTGTCGAACATCCAGTTTCCGTTGCACGGTAAAGGCACGTTTCAACCTGGCGTCATTCGTGGCCATGGTCTGGTCGATGATGCCAAAGAGCCCTATGTATTCTGTGAAGTCGAATTCACGCAGTCCATGGCATTCGTCTCCGCACTCAGACTGCGCAGACGAATCGAGGTGCCCGTCGGTTCACAAACGCTCCATATAAAGGATAGCGTGCGCAATGTCGGCAACAATGCCACCACACAGATGCAGCTGTATCACTTCAATATCGGTTTCCCGATGGTCGCGCCGGATACCGAAGTGGATGTCGCCGATTCGGCCTGTATCTGGAAGTCGGAGGAACATGATCCCCTGGCTGCCTTTCCCGATCCACAGGACGTCGCTGAAAACACACTGGCAATCTACCAGCACGAAATGACCCACGGACACGTGTTGCTGACAAGCCCGCAAAGCGGCCTGTCGCTTTGCCTGGAGTACCCGGCGGCGCAGCTGCCGTGCTGTCAGGTATTGCGCATGACTAACTGCGGAATCTACGGAATGGGCATTGAACCCTGCACCACCGGCGGCCGCAGTCGACTTGAGGCACGCGAACGTGGGGAGATGAACGTACTGCAGCCCGGCAAGGAGCGGCGCTATGAACTGGCGCTGCGGTTTTCAAAACATGGAAAAACGGTGAATTCGTAATGCGCGCTATTCTTTTGATCTTTGATTCATTGAACCGTCACGTTCTGGAGAACTATGGGGGGCAAGATGTCGATACACCCAACTTCAACCGATTGGCGCAGCGGACCGTGACGTTCGACAGACACTACGTCGGTAGTCTGCCTTGCATGCCGGCGCGGCGCGATATCCATACGGGGCGCCTCAGCTTTCTGCATCGCAGTTGGGGGCCGCTGGAGCCGTTCGATAATTCCGTGTTCGAGACCCTGCGCAAGAATCAGGTCTATTCACACCTGATAACAGACCACTATCACTATTTTGAAGATGGCGCGGGCAACTACCACACCCGCTATGATTCCTATGCGTTTCTTCGTGGCCAGGAAGGTGATAAATGGGTGCCGACTCTCAACCCGCCCATTGATAAATGGCGCGAGCAATATCATGAGAAGCAGCAGAACTTCACCCCGGGTTCCCTGCAAATGCAGAACATGGCCAACCGAGAGCTGATCAAGGACGAAAGTGACTTCTCGTCAACGCAGTGTTTTGATGAGGCGCTGGAGTTCATCGATACCTACGCCAAAGTCGATGACTGGGTCCTGCAGATCGAAACCTTCGACCCGCACGAACCCTTCCTCGCACCACCGGGCTATCGCGCCGAATATCAACTGGACGATCAGCCCACATTCGATTGGCCTCATTACGATCGCTATATAGATGGACTGCCCGAGAATGATCTGCTGAGACAGAACTACAAGGCGCTGATACGACATTGCGATACGCAGTTGGGCAGGCTGCTGGACAAACTCGATGAACTGGATATCTGGGACGACACATGCCTGATTGCAACAACCGACCACGGCTTCCTGCTGGGTGAGCATGAGTGGTGGGCCAAGAACCGCATGCCATGTTTCAATGAGGTCGCCAATATTCCCTTGTTCGTTCACCATCCGGATCACAAGGAGCAAGCGGGTACCCGGCGTGATGCCTTGACCCAAACCATCGATATCATGCCAACCTTGCTGGATTGCTTTGGTTGCCATAACGACTTCGATTCGACTGCGCAATCGTTGCTGCCTGCGCTGAGTGATCCTAAGGACAACTTGCGTGATGTCCTGATATATGGATACTTCGGTGGGGCCGTGAATATAACGGATGGTAGATATACCTACATGCGTTATCCGGAGAACATGTCGGCGACAAATCTCAATGAGTACACGCTGATGCCAGCGCATATGCTGACGCCGTTTTCACGTGAAGAGCTCAGTGAGGCGTCCTTTTGCGAGAACAATGCCTTCGCAGACGGCTTTCCGGTCATGCGCATACCCGTGAACAAGGACTCCCACTGGTTCAGCTCGCACGGACCGGGCGGCATGGCAGATTGTCAGAGTGTCGTCTTCGATCTGTCGGTCGACCCTGGTCAATTGTCACCTCTGGTTGCTTCACCAGTGGAAGAGCGCTTAGCCATTGAAATCGAAAAACAGATGAAGCTCAACAATGCTCCTGAAGAGGCATTTGCAAGACTCGGTTTCTGAACGATTTTTTGCAGAACGAGTTCGTCATACCCAACAAAGAGCGCGGGGGCATCACGCAATGTCCCCAATCGACATGAAGGAAGGCCGGAATAATTATGTCATTTGTGGAATTGAATGAAGTCCGAAAGTCCTATGGGGATGTCGAGGTATTGCATGGACTGAACGCCTCCATCGAAGAGGGGGAGTTTCTCGCGATACTCGGGGAAAGCGGTTGTGGAAAATCCACATTGCTGAGGATGATCGCAGGACTCGAGGAAATAAGCGATGGAGAGGTTTCCATCGGGGGGCGCGTAGTCAACAACCTCTCACCGCGCGAGCGCAATATTGCAATGGTGTTCCAGAGTTATGCACTCTATCCACACATGAGTGTGCGCGAGAATATCTGTTTTCCACTGCAACTGGCAGGGGTTTCCGAATCCGAGCAGAAGACGCAACTGATGCGCGCCGCCGACATGCTCAATCTGGGTGATTACCTGAACCGCAAGCCAAGAGATTTGTCCGGTGGTCAGCGCCAGAGGGTGGCGATGGGGCGCGCCATCGTGCGCAACCCAAAGGTGTTTCTGTTCGATGAGCCCTTGTCGAATCTGGACGCAAAGCTGCGTGTGCAGATGCGAACGGATATTCGTACGTTACAACAGGAGCTGGGAACTACTGCCATATACGTGACGCACGATCAGGTCGAAGCCATGACCATGGCTGATCGAATCATGCTCATGAATGCGGGCAGAATCGAGCAGATAGGTGCACCACTGGATTTGTACGATCACCCCGGCAGTAAATTTGTTGCAGGCTTTGTCGGTTCTCCCCCCATCAATCTCATCGAGGGTGAGATCAATTCAGGCCCGGTATCGGCATTCATCAGTGACGGCATTTTCGTTGAATTGCCTGAGGGTCACTGGCCAGTAGGTCAGGCAACGCTGGGCATTCGCCCTGAAGACATGAGTATCGCAAAAAGTCGTGGGGGTGGTAATGCGCTTGGAACCGTCGGCAATATCGAGTGCACGGGTGACCGTAGCATCATCGAAGTGAAGCTTGCGGGTGGACGCTTGAACGTTTCTTCACTGGAGCGCTGGAACCTGATGTTCGGATCGGAGATAGATCTCGATATCGATGTCTGTAAATGTCACTTCTTTGGAAGAGATGGTGCGCTGATCATGAGCGAGTGAACGGGACTGTTACGGTAGAACTCAGTTTGTACAAGCATGCCGGGTGTCCCTGTATAGTCATGGCCGTTGGTCGATTCAGCATCATGAATCCATGTGCTGACCATGCCGCTAATGTTCCAGATGGATGCTCAGGAGCCCTGACCGTATGAACCGATATGCCGTGGTATTGCTGCCCTTGTTACTGGTCCTTCTGGGTGGCTGTGCCACTCTGGCGGTCAGCGATTCACCCAATGTTAGAGTGGTGGGCCTGGAGCCATTGCCCAGCGAGGGCCTGGAAGTGCGTTTTGCACTGAAATTGCGAGTGCAGAATCCCAACGAAGAAGCCTTGCACTACGATGGCATGTCGGTGAGCCTGGACCTGGACGGTCAGGGTCTGGCCAGTGGCGTCAGTAACGCTGCCGGTGAAATACCGCGATTCAGTGATGCTGTTCTGACCGTGCCAGTGAGTATTTCCGCTTTCAGTGCCATTCGTCAGCTATGGGCACGGGCAGGAGACATGCAGGGTGAGGGTGGTGCGCTTGGTCAGCCGATCGTCTATTCGCTCACGGGCAAGCTGGGGGCAGGCAAGGGTGGTTCAAGTGTCACCCGGTTCAATGACAAGGGAGAGCTGAACCTGTTCGCTCCCAAAGCAGATGCGCAGTAGGACAGTACGGGCCGTACCGCCGTTTCAGGCCCGGCAGGCTGACTCAGTGATGACTTTCAGTCTGCTCTTCAAGCCCGAGCTCTCGCCGGGCAATGCGCGCAACGCCTGCGTCGGCCATTGGCTGATAGTCAGTCACATCACATCGCCATAGCCCGACGATACCAAGCTTGCGCCGTTGATCGGCATCCAGCTCCTGCAGCGCTCGCTCCACGGCATCACCGATGCGTGAAGCGTTGGTGTGCTGTGCCGTGATCAAGGGCGTGCCCGGTACCGCCGGTGTGTAGCCAACGATGCGCAGCTGATCGGGCGAGGGTCCGAAGCGCCGAGCAAGTGCCAGTGAATGGCAATCGATGGCCGCGATATCGGCGCGTTCATCAAGCAGCCAGGCAATGGAGTTGCGGTGCGCATCACTCACTGCGACGGATGAGAAGAAGCGTTGCGTCGGCATCGAGTCCAAGGACCGCGTTTGCAACCGCGTTTGCAACCGCGTTTGCAACCGCGTTTGCAACTGCGTTCGCAACCGCCCCATGATTGAATGAAAGCCTGACTGACTGTCCAGATTGTTGATCACCAGGCGACTGCCACGGGCGTTCGCCAGACAATCGATGTCACTGTCTGCTCTCACCAGCAAGGCGCTGCGGTAGTGACCTGGAGGGCAGGCCTCCAGTGCGTGATCGAAAGTGCCGACGACGCTTACCCGGTTTGCCAGTGTCGTGGCCATCGGCAGCCCGCAGGTCTGGCCAAGCACGAGATCGGGTCGGGTCCAGCCGGCATCATAGGGCAGCTCACGCGCAAGTCGCGCAGGAGCGCTGATACCGTCCTTGTGAAGCTCCTGCGTGATCGCCGCCCACAGGTGATCCATCGGCGCATGCAATTCCGGCCAGTCGTACATCGGGAGTGCGGCAATACCGCCATTCATCGTCACGGCGAAGTCGATTTGTTCAGGTCGATGGAGGTGCAGTGTGGTTGCTGGCAAGGCGGTAATTCGTGCGCGAGACTATACAAGATCAGGTTCAAGACTGCACGGCTGTCTTCTAGCAGACGACATATCGACGAACTGGCGCTACCAGCGAGTACGCCAGGACCTCAGACTTTCCTGGGGCGAGGGAAGTCTCTCTTTCACAGATCGAACTGACTGACCAGTTTTTCCAGGTCCCGGGAAACAGACTCCATCTGCGTGGAAGTCTGGCGTAACTGATTGACGCCTGTGAGTGTCTGCTGGGTAGCGCTTGCCACCTCGGACATGCTTTTGGAGATATTTTCGCTACCTTCTGCCGTGTTGGATATGATCTGGGAGATTTCAGACGTGGCGCTTGCCTGTTCGCCGACCGCCTTGGCAACATTCGACTGGATCGTGTAGATACGATCCACCGTTGCGCTGATTCTGGAGATGGATTCAGCGACACCACCACTGTCACTTTGAATGGCTGCTACCTTGTCGCTTATCTGGTCCGTTGCCACAGCCGTTTCCTTGGCAAGTTCCTTGACTTCATTGGCCACCACCGCGAATCCCTTGCCCGCTTCTCCTGCTCTGGCAGCTTCAATCGTTGCATTGAGTGCCAACAGGTTTGTCTGCTCGGCAATCGAGGTTATCACCTTGATGACACTGCCGATATCGGCAGATGAGTTGGATAATCTGACCACCAGGCCTGTGGTGCTCTGTGCCACATCAGCGGCTTCTTCTGCCACCTGCGTGGCACTGCGCGTGTTGGCCGCGATATCGTTGGCAGTCTCGCTCATCTCCTGAATAGCCACGGCAACGTTGCGCACGCCGGAACTGATGTTCTCCGAAGACTGGGATACGTGAATCGATTGAGACGAGTTATGTTGTGCATTGGTAGCAATGCTTTCACTGGCACTGGAGAGCGACGTTGACACACTGCTCAAGGTGGATGCACTGCGACTGATGCTGGTCATGCTTTCTGCAAATTGCCGGAAGACCTTTTCCAGTCTTTGCCCTATCAGCCCGATCGCATCGTCCCCCTTGACAGTGACCGGACTCAACAGCTTGCCTTGAGCCACGGAATCGACCGTGGCGAGCAACTCATCGACTCGGGTCTTCAAGGCAAGGGACTCCGCGCGTTCACTCTCGGCAGCTGCGAGTAGTTCCCGGTTTCTCTGCTCTTCGCGCTGTTGCCCTTCCCGGGCAATTCGCTGGCTTTCGAGCTTCTGTACCTCGCGCTCCTCCAGAGCTGCAATACGGTGTTGTTCCAGAGCTTGTCGTTCCAGCATGGCGTCCTTGAACACCTGCAGCGATCTGGACATCGTTCCTATCTCGTCACGTCTGTCCACGAAGGGCACATCGATGTCGACCTGCTCATCGGACATCAGGGTCATCGCCGCGGACAACTTGTCGAGAGGGCGAGCAATCAGCTTGTTGATGAGCAGGTAGATGATCAACAGCAGCAAGGCGATCACAACTGAAAAAGTCAGTACCGTATTGATCAATATGTCATGCAGGTTTGCCTGCAAGGGTCTCAGATCCCACGCAATGACAATCGAGCCAACCGGCTGTTTGCGCGGACCGAATACAAGTTGACTGCTGACCAACAGATAATCGTTTTCCTGATGGCTTGGCATGCCTTCCTGTTCGAGGCGAACGGCATCGAATGCGGACTCGCTGTTGTCCGGTTCCCAATCGTCAAGCGCATGCTGTACGAGTACATTGCCATCGACATCCGAGATTCGGGCCAGGCGCAATGTGTCAGCGGCGCCTTGCTCTATCTGGCGTTCCTCGAAAAGCTTTCTGATCGCTGCACCTTGTTTGAATTTCACCGCGGTGGCCATGGAGGGCAGCAGCAATCGGGTGCTGTCCTCGAAAGACTTGAATTCAGCCTTGTACAGCGAATCGTTGAGTTTGCCGATCATCAGGGATGCCGAGATCATGCAGCCGACAGACACAACCAGTGCGACCGACAGGATCAGCTTGCGAACGATCTTCGACTGCCCTGATCTGGCGCTTGCAGCGTTGCCGTGAATGGATATCGTCACGATAGTGTCCCTTTATGCGATGAATCTGACGAATCTGCCAGGTAAATGTCGGACGACGACTACTCTATGATTTCCGCTACGTTCAACAGAGAGGCCGGGAAGTCGAGGCCATAGCGTGTAATCGCTTCTATATTCACCATCAGTACGGGTTCGTCGTCGATCTTGACCGGCACTTCCGACACTTTCTTGCCATTGATGATGACGTCCACCAGAGAATCCGCGAGCATTCCTCCCAGCTTGTGATCATCGGCGATGACGCCTCCGGCTGCTCCCTTGGCTACGCCTTTTGCAGCGTAAGAGAACAACGGCGTTTCGCTGTTGTTTTCGATGATGACATCCGTATTGTCGAATATTCTGCTCTGGTTCCCCATGACTATCGCCGAGAACAGATGTCCTTTCTCGAGGATGATTTCCTTGAGCTCTTCTCGACTGCCTGCCATGGCCTGTTCACACCGGAATCCGAATTCAATGCAAGCCTGCTCCGTGCCTTCCCAGTCGATGGCCGAGGAGACATAGTTGGCTTGACTGAGCAGCAAGATGGAATCCATATAAGGGTGGAGCAGCATGAAACTCTCGATGGTTTCAATAATGGGTATGAAATAGGTAACGCCGGTCACCAGTCCCTGAGGGCTCTCCATGCTCTTTAGCGTACCCAGCTTGACGGGGTGATTGTTGCCACCGATGAAAGAGGGAATAGTTGGCGGGTAGTCTCTCAGGTAAACAGTGCCACTCGATCGCAGGATGATCTGTCCCGCCTTGTTCTCTCGGGCGAACCCTTTCACCACGGCATCCATCTCATCGATGGAGCCCAGTTCTGCGTGAATATCGAGTCTGATGGTCGGAGCGATCTCCTTGAGTCTGTCCTGCACACCTGCCAGTACGGCGCTGGCCATGCTTGATTTCCCCATCCAGGCTACTCCCACCTCTTGTGCAAACGAGGCCTGGCAGGTGAGTATGCTCATGAAGGCGATGAGGAGCCTGCTGGCAGAGAGTAGGGGGTTCATCGGGAGCTCCATTGCTTGGGGATAGTCATGCAGGGAGCGGCTGAAAGACTTCCCCGTTCAGCAGGTAGCGGCGCACCGGTGACTTGCTACACCGGCACAGTGTTAGAAGTCCGAGGGATATGGCTGCATTTCGCGGTGACCGCGTCGCCAAGGCATGGCGCATCAATGCATCGCGGACCTGTTGGAACTCTCTTGCACCTTCAATATTCGTGTGTGTGGCCGCTAATCAGCATTGCAGAACTCGCTCGGGAGCAGAATTTTTGAACGGTATGCCATATGTTGATGTAAATCAGGGTTCGCCAGGCAACCTCAAGCAGCAGCCGGAATGCAGACTGTTCGGCTCATTGTCGAGTGGTGCGGACAGCCGGTTCAGAGCTACTGCGTAGTACACAATGAGAACCAATCGCCAGCTCTCCGCGCACCAGGCTACGGTGGCATGTCTCGATAATCGTCTGTCCGAGTTGAAACGCGTGCACCAGCCTCTCTGGGTGTACGACTTCGACGATGCCAGCATTGCCTGGGCCAATGCCGAAGCGCTGGCGTTGTGGCAGGCGGAATCGCTCCAGGTGCTCAGTGAGCGCGATCTGTCTGAAGACATGACGCAGGTGGTGACGATGCGTCTGCAACAGTATCAGCAGGATTTCCTGCGCGACGACAGTATTCAATTCCGGGAATACTGGACCTTGTATCCCAATGGCGATCCACAACCCGTGGAGATCCTGTTCAGTGCCTTTCGCCTGAACGATGGGCGGATGGCGATGTTCTGTGAGGCGCAGGGGTTCCAGCGGCTCGATAACGATGCACTCCGGAGTTCGCAAGCCCTGTTGTATACCTCGGTCATGATCTCTCTTTTCAGCGTTACGGGTGAGCCCCTGTATCGGAACCCGGCTGCGCGTGCCTCGGTACGCAGCAGTGATGAACATCTGCATGAGCACTTCATTGAAGACACGGCGATGCGCCGACTCGACATTGCAAGTGAGCAGGAAGTCAATTTTGTTGCCAACGTGCATGTCGGCAGTGGCGAGCGATGGCACGATATATCGGCGCGTCGCTGTCTGGATGCCGTGTCGGGGGAGTCTGCCTGGTTGATCAGTGAGGTGGATGTTTCCCAATTGAAGGCCACTCAGGAGCGTGCCAACTTCCTCGCAGAGCATGACATATTGACGGGCCTGCCCAACCGGAATCATGTCTCCATCGTGCTTGAGCAGCGCATTCTGCAGATGTATGCACGAGGTGATCAGGGGGCATTGATATTCATTGACCTGGATCACTTCAAGGACATCAATGATTCCCTGGGGCACGCGGCCGGTGACAGCTTGCTGGTCGAAATTGCCAATCGACTCAAGCATCTGGTTGGCGACACCGACAATATCGCACGACTGGGAGGGGATGAGTTCCTGCTGCTTATGGGGCCGTTGATGGACAAGGGAGAGGTCGACGCAAGGATTGCCAAGCTGAAGCAGCACCTGTCTGAGCCCATGATGCTGCAGGGTAGAAACGTTCGCGTTACCCCATCCATTGGCGTGAGTCTGTTCCCGGCCGATGGCAAGAACATCAATGAGCTGATGCGGCATGCAGATCTTGCGATGTATCATGCCAAGGATCTGGGGCGCAACGAGGCGGCGTATTTCACCCAGGACATGAGCGAGGCGGTGGATTGCCGCATCAATCTCGAGTCCGAACTCATGGTGGCGCTGAAGGAGAAGCAGTTCTCAGCCTGGTTTCAGCCACGGGTTGATGTGCAGTCGGGAGAGATACGTGGCGCGGAAGCCCTGGTGCGCTGGGTCCATCCTGAGCGGGGTATTGTCAGTCCTGCTGATTTCATTCCAGCCTGTGAGGACTCGGGCCTGATTGCCTGCCTGGGCAAGCTCGTATTGACACAGGCCGTGATTGCGCAGCGTCAGTGGGCCCAGAATGGCCATGCTCTCAAGATTTCGGTCAATCTGTCACCGGTACAGTTCGCCGGAGAAACGCTGGTTGAGGACTTCATGCAGATTGTCGAGGATAATGGCGGTGATCCGCACTTTCTGGAGCTCGAGATCACGGAGTCGGTTCTGCTGGGCAACGATCAGGCGACCATCGGCAAATTGCAGGCGCTGGTGGACTATGGCTTCCATATCGCCATTGACGATTTCGGCACGGGGTACTCGAATCTGTCCTACCTGCATCGTTATCCGATCAGTTGCCTGAAGATCGACCGATCATTCATCGCACAGCTCGATACGGCACAACCGATCATCGAGCTGATCATTTCCATGGCACGTCTGTTCGATCTTGACGTGGTCGCTGAAGGGGTGGAAACCTCAGCTCAGCTGCAAGCCTTGAAAGCCTACGATTGTCAGGAATATCAGGGATTTTTCTACGGCGGAGCTGTTGCGCCGGGTGAGTTCACGGCATTGCTTGGCTTCGACGGGGAGGCGGCGGCTTAGGGCGGGAAAGCGGTAGGACGCCAGTTTCACTCGCCTGTTCCGCGGAAATTCACGTCAGGCAAGGATCCCTTCCTGATGGCTTTCGTCAAGAAAGTTCAGTCAATCAATCTTGCCTTGGCAGTAGGTTGTTTTGAAACCGACTGATTGGCAGGCAATAAAAAAGCCGCACATGGCGGCCTTTGAACTACTTTGATCTGCATGAAATGGTGGGCCCGGCAGGACTCGAACCTGCGACCAAGGGATTCACTTGTACCGAGCATTTCTGCACGGAGCGGACTATCTCATCACCCTCAATCGAAGTGACTGGTGGGGCGCGGGACGCTCTAGCCTGTTATCAAGAACACTGAAGTTCTCAGGTAGTCTCTGCACCTTCCAGAAGTGTACTTCTGGCTTGGCTCAGGATTGCCATCAGCCTCAGCGATTTGCCGAGCTGTTAAGGTTTCCCTGAATTCATCCCGTTCATTCCATGTCTTACAACATGGACGCACCATTTAGATGAGTCCCCTGCTCTAACCAACTGAGCTACAGGCCCACAAGGTCGGTATTCTAACTCATGCAATTGTATAAGTGTGCCGCTTTTCACGAGGCGAGAGCGGGCGGGAGTATCGATGGCGATTGTGCAGAGTTACATGGTCGAGTCATCGGAAGGGCAGGGCCGCTGCCTGCATCAACGTGGCGCTGTTTAGTCGTCTACACGTTTTTTCGTGACGCAGACTTCGTGGTTTGTCGAAATCGTTTACTCGTCTAAACACTTTGTGTGACGCAGATCTCGTTATATGCCGGAATCGTTTACTCGTCTAAACACTTTGCGTGACGCAAGTCTCGTTATATGCCGGAATCGTTTACTCGTCTAAACACTCTACGTGACGCAGGTCTCGTTATATGCCGGAATCGTTTAGACGACTAAACACTTCTTCGTGAAGCAAACCTCACCACTCGGTGGAACCGTTTATTCGTCTGAACGCTCGCGCCACGAAATGGGGTCTGAGGCTTCCAGGAAACGCTCTGCCGCGCCACCCCTCAAGTTGTCCGGATATTACCTTCCCGAATTCCAGACGAAAAAAAAGCGCGACCCCCACTGCTACAAACAGAGCGGGTCGCGCTTTTCTACGTCGAACCTATTCCTGGTTGTCCAGGAAGCTTCGCAGTTGCTCTGAACGAGTAGGGTGGCGCAGCTTGCGCAGCGCCTTGGCTTCGATCTGACGGATACGCTCGCGGGTGACGTCGAACTGCTTGCCGACTTCCTCCAGAGTGTGATCCGTGTTCATGTCGATACCGAAGCGCATGCGCAGTACCTTGGCTTCACGCGGGGTGAGGCTGGCCAGTACTTCGTGGGTGGTCTCACCCAGGCCCAGGCCTGTGGCGGTTTCAACCGGAGACAGGATGTTGTTGTCCTCGATGAAGTCACCCAGATGGCTGTCTTCGTCATCACCGATTGGTGTTTCCATGGAGATAGGCTCCTTGGCAATCTTCAGCACCTTGCGGATCTTGTCTTCGGGCATCTCCATCTTCTCGGCCAGCTCTTCAGGCGTGGCCTCGCGACCCATGACCTGCAGCATCTGCCGGGAAATACGGTTCAGCTTGTTGATGGTTTCGATCATGTGTACCGGAATACGAATGGTACGGGCCTGATCCGCAATGGAGCGGGTGATGGCCTGACGAATCCACCAGGTGGCGTAGGTCGAGAACTTGTAACCACGACGATATTCGAACTTGTCCACCGCCTTCATCAGGCCGATGTTGCCTTCCTGAATCAGATCGAGGAACTGCAGGCCACGGTTGGTGTACTTCTTGGCAATCGATATAACCAGTCGCAGGTTGGCTTCCACCATTTCCTTCTTGGCGCGGCGAGCTTTCGCTTCACCGATGGACATCTTGCGGTTGATTTCCTTGATGTCGGTGATCGGCAGCAGGCTGCTGACACAGATCTGCTGAATACGGGTCTGCAGCAGTTCGATTTCGGTACGACGCTCTTCCAGGGCCTTGGCATAAGGCTTCTTCACCTTGATGACGGAATCCAGCCACTCGGGATCGGTTTCGTGACCCGGGAAGCTCTGGATGAAGGCGCTACGAGGCATCTTGCACTGCTTGACACACATGTCGCGAATCTGGCGTTCCAGAGAGCGAATGCGATCGACCTGACCACGCAGCCCACTGACCAGTGTCACCACAAAGGCTGGTGCGTATTTGAATTCCAGGAAGATTTCGGAGACGGCTTCCATCTCGGCCTTGCTGGCTGCATCCTGGATGCCGCCCGCGGCGTCAATGGCTTTCAGCGCCTTGCCGTAGGCTTTCTGCATGGCCATCATGCGGCGCTGGATTTCTTCCATGTCCGGGCCGGTATCGACCGGTTCGTCGTCGTCATCGTCGTCGGACGGTGGTTTGGCTACCTTGATTTCATCAGAGGTTTCCGCGAAGTTGACGATGATGTCAGTGAAACGCAGCTGTTCTTCCTGGAACTGCTGATAGCGTTCCAGCAGCAGGTTGATGGTTTCGGGATAAGTACCCAGAGCGCGCAGAACCTGCTTGAGGCCATCTTCGATGCGCTTGGCAATCTCGATTTCGCCTTCTCGGGTCAGTAGCTCGACCGTTCCCATTTCGCGCATGTACATGCGAACCGGGTCGGTGGTGCGGCCAAACTCGCCGTCAACAGTAGCCAGAACGGCAGCAGCCTCGTCGGCAGCATCGTCATCGGCACTGGAATTCTTGTCAGAGAGGATCAGAGAGTCGGCTTCAGGCGCGACTTCACCGACCGAGATGCCCATATCGGCGATCATGGCGATGATTTCTTCGACCTGTTCCGGGTCGACTATACCTTCGGGGAGGTGGTCGTTGACTTCGGCATAAGTCAGGAATCCCTGCTCTTTGCCTTTTGAAATGAGTTCTTTCAGGCTGGACTGTTGCGACTTGTCCATTGCAATGCGAGCGGTCATAGAGTACCTGCGGTCAGCGTAACCCCCTATTATACTCGGAGGGGCGCTAAATGGTAGTGGGGAAGGTCGTTTCTGACGTATTTCTGGTAAATAAAGTGGGGTTATTCCGCCTCATGCGTCCACTGGGAACGAACATATTGCCGACTGCTTCAATTTAAAGGTGCCTCCTCGCTTATACTGCGCCCCCTGGCATCGCGTACTCAGTGGTGGCAGGGGCGTAATCGCAGCGCTTTAACGGGCGCGACCAACTACAGGAGATCGTTTTCGCATGACCACTCGTCGCGAACTTGCAAATGCCGTCAGAGCCCTGAGCATGGACGCCGTCCAGAAGGCCAATTCGGGACACCCCGGAGCGCCCATGGGGATGGCCGATCTGGCAGAAGTGCTGTGGAATGACTTCCTGCGACACAATCCGTCCAATCCCGACTGGGTCGATCGTGACCGCTTCGTCCTGTCCAACGGCCATGCGTCGATGCTCTTGTATTCGCTTCTGCATCTGACAGGTTACGACCTGCCGATCGAGGAGCTGAAGAATTTTCGTCAGTTGCACTCGAAAACACCGGGTCACCCTGAATACGGTTACGCACCCGGTATCGAGACCACCACCGGTCCGCTGGGGCAGGGCATTGCCAATGCCGTAGGCATGGCGCTGGCCGAACGCACCCTGGGCGCGCAGTTCAATACGGCTGAACACCGCATTGTCGACCACAACACCTGGGTATTCCTGGGCGATGGCTGCCTGATGGAAGGTATCTCGCACGAAGCCTGTTCACTGGCCGGCACGCTGGGTCTGGGCAAACTGATCGCCATCTACGACGACAACGGTATCTCCATTGATGGTGAAGTCGAGGGCTGGTTCACTGACAACACGCCCATGCGCTTCGAATCCTATGGCTGGCACGTCATATCCGCGGTAGATGGGCACGATGCAGATGCCATCAAGGCGGCCATCGAGGCGGCGAAAGCCGAAACCGGCAAGCCGACTCTGATCTGCGCACGAACTACCATCGGCTTCGGCTCGCCCAACAAGGGTGGCAAGGAAAGCAGTCATGGCGCACCGCTGGGCGACGATGAAATCAAGCTGGCCAAAGCCCAGCTGGGCTGGGAACACGGTGCCTTCGAGATCCCTGAAGACGTCTATGAAGGCTGGAACGCCAGTGATGCGGGCAGCGAGAAGGAAGCGGCCTGGGACGCGTTGTTCGACGAATACGCCGCTGCGAACCCGGATCTGGCCGCAGAGTTTGCGCGCCGCATGGCTGGCGACCTGCCAGAGAACTGGGCAGCCGATTCGCAGGCTTTCATCCAGCAGGTGATCGACAAGGGCGAGACCATCGCATCGCGCAAGGCCTCGCAGAACGCTCTGAACGGCTTCGGCCCTCTGTTGCCTGAAATGCTGGGCGGTTCAGCGGACCTGGCAGGGTCCAACCTGACCATCTGGAACGGCTCCAAGGTGGTGCATGATGATCCTGCCGGCAACTACGTGAACTATGGTGTTCGCGAATTTGCGATGACCGCCATGAGTAACGGCATCAGCCTGCACGGCGGTTTCCTGCCGTACACCGCCACCTTCCTGATGTTTTCCGAATACGCTCGCAACGCGCTGCGTATGTGCGCGCTGATGAAGTTGCCCAACATCTTCGTCTACACCCACGATTCCATCGGTCTGGGCGAAGATGGACCGACTCATCAGCCGGTCGAGCAGACCGCCACACTGCGACTGCTGCCCAATATGGCGCTGTGGCGACCGTGTGATGCAGTGGAGTCGGCGGTGGCCTGGAAACAGGCGATCGAACGCAGGGACGGGCCCTCAAGTCTGGTCTTCAGCCGTCAGGCGTTGCCACATCAGCAGCGTAGCGACAGTCAGGTGGCAGACATCGCCCGTGGGGGTTACATCCTGCACGAGCCTGATACTGCGCCCGTTGCCGTTATCATTGCGACGGGGTCGGAAGTGGGTATGGCCATGGAAGCCGCACAGACACTGGCTGGGCAGGGTACGGCAGTGCGAGTAGTCTCCATGCCGAGCACAGATCATTTCGATGCTCAGGATGCCGATTACCGGGATTCGGTTCTGCCTCCGACGCTCAAGGCCAGAATGGCTGTCGAGGCGGGTACTACGCATTTGTGGAGAAAGTATGTGGGGCTGGAAGGCGACGTCATGGGTATCGACACCTTTGGCGAGTCCGGACCGGCTGCCGAGGTGTTCACGCATTTCGGATTGACTGCGGATGCACTGGCCGAGCGAGTCAAGACGCTGGTTGCCGCCGTCGCCTGAGTAGTAAAGTCGGACTACGTGCATGTTGGTGTCACAACATGCACGTAAAAAGTGACCTGACGTGCCTTGTTGCAAGGCGTCAGGTTCAAAGAAAAACAGATAATCAAACAGGGGTATTTCCAGATGACAGTCAAGATTGCAATCAATGGATACGGTCGAATCGGTCGCAACGTGCTGCGGGCCATTCACGAATTGGGTCGTAGCAGCGAGTTCGACGTTGTGGCGATCAACGATCTGGGTGATGCCGAAACCAATGCACACCTGACACAGTACGACACGGCGCATGGCCGATTCCCGGGTGAAGTGACCGTCGAAGGGGATGAAATCGTCATCAACGGCGATCGTGTCAAGGTCTTCGCCGAGCGCGATCCATCGAAGCTGCCTTGGGGCGAACTCGGTGTTGATGTGGTGCTCGAATGTACGGGGCTGTTCAAGAACCGGGAAAAAGCGGGCATGCATCTGACTGCCGGTGCCAAGAAGGTCATCATCTCGGCTCCTGGCTCCGCAGATATCGATGCTACCGTCGTTTACGGTGTCAATGAAGGCGTGCTGAAGTCGTCTGACCAGATCATCTCCAACGCCTCCTGTACCACCAATTGCCTGGCACCCATGGCCAAGGCGCTGAACGATTCCGTGGGCATCGTCAATGGTCTGATGACCACCATCCATGCCTACACCAACGATCAGGTGCTGACTGACGTCTATCACAGCGATCTGCGTCGTGCGCGCTCCGCTACCATGTCCATGATTCCTACCAGCACAGGTGCTGCCAAGGCGGTGGGGCTGGTACTGCCGGAACTGAACGGCAAGCTGGACGGTTTCGCGATGCGTGTACCGACCATCAATGTCTCCATCGTCGATCTGACCTTCACCGCAGGACGTGATACGACGGTTGAGGAAATCAACGCCATCGTACAGAAAGCGGCTGACGGCAAGGTGCTGGCCTACAACGCCAAGCCACTGGTCTCCATCGATTTCAACCACACGTCAACGTCTTCGAATTTCGATGCCGGCATGACACGCGTCATGGATGGCAATCTGGTCAAGGTCTGCAGCTGGTATGACAACGAGTGGGGCTTTTCCTGCCGCATGCTCGACACCACTCTGGCAGCGATGAACGCCTGATGATGAAGCTACTCAAGGAGCTGCCTCTGGCGGGTCAGAGGGTGCTGGTTCGGCAGGATCTGAATGTACCGCTGAAGGATGGCGTGATTACCTCGGATGCGCGTATTCGCGCATCGGTTCCGACACTGCAATACGCCATTGAAGCCGGTGCGCGCGTGCTGGTCATGTCGCATCTCGGACGCCCCGTCGAGGGGCAACCGGACGCCGAGTCGTCGTTGGCCCCGGTGGCCCAGCGACTGAGCGAACTGTTGGGCCAGCCGGTGCGGCTGGTAACCGATTATCTGGACACCGAGCCTTACGTTGGCGAAGGTGAGGTCGTACTGCTGGAGAACGTGCGCTTCAATGTCGGTGAGAAGGCCGATGATGATGACCTGGGCAAACGTTATGCCTCATTGTGTGATGTGTACGCCATGGATGCCTTTGGCACCGCTCATCGTGCACAGGCTTCCACCCACAGCGTCGGTCTGCACGCACCGGTCGCTTGTGCAGGGCCTTTGCTGGCGGCCGAACTGGACGCCTTGAATGCCGCTCTGGACAATCCGCGCAGGCCGTTGGTGGCCATCGTGGGCGGCTCCAAGGTCTCCACCAAGCTGCAGGTACTGGAATCCTTGACGGACAAGGTCGATCAGCTGATCGTGGGTGGCGGTATTGCCAACACCTTCATTGCGGCTGCCGGTCATGAAGTCGGCAAATCGCTGTACGAAAAGGATCTGGTCAGTGATGCGGCGAACCTCATGCGGCGAGCCGAAGCGCGAGGGGCTGCCATTCCGGTGCCTGTCGATGTCGTCTGTGCGCCTGAACTGGCAGACGATGTGCCAGTCAGCACTCGGTCAACGGATTCCGTACAGCCGGATGATCGAATTCTGGATATCGGCCCTGAAACTGCAGAGTCCTACGCCGCTATCCTGCGCAATGCCGGAACGATTGTCTGGAATGGCCCTGTGGGCGTGTTCGAGATTGACGCGTTCGGCGAGGGTACCCGTGTCATCTCCGAAGCGGTTGCTGCCTCTTCGGCGTTCTCTATTGCCGGTGGTGGTGACACTCTGGCAGCCGTGGACAAGTATGGTATCGAAGATCAGGTGTCCTATATTTCAACCGGTGGTGGTGCTTTTCTCGAGTTCATCGAGGGCAAGACGCTGCCTGCGGTTGCCATGCTCAATTCCCGCAGTACGTGAGGGTAATTTCTCACTGACGCATCCTTTGGCTTTAATTGTCGATTACTACACAGGACGAATGTTATGACCGATACGGTTTCTTTATTGGGCGATGAGGCAGAATATCTGCTTGATCACACCTGCAAGGGACTTCCCAAGGAATTGGTGCAATTGCCTGGCCCTGACTATGTCAGCCGGGTAATCGGTGTCAGCGACCGTGGTCCGGGCACCATGCGCGCCATGCAGCAGCTGTTCAACAGCGGCCGCCTGGCCGGCACGGGTTACATGTCCATGTTGCCTGTCGATCAGGGTGTCGAGCACTCGGCTGGGGCATCTTTCGCTCCCAACCCCATCTACTTCGATCCTGCGAACATTGTCGAACTGGCCATCGAAGGCGGTTGCAATTGCGTTGCGTCAACACTGGGTGTGCTGGGTTCGGTTTCGCGTCGGTATGCGCATCGCATTCCGTTCATGGTGAAGCTCAACCACAACGAAACCCTGACCTATCCGGCTATCTATGAACAGACTCTGTTCGCCCAGGTAGAACAGGCTTTCGATCTGGGAGCGCTGTCGGTCGGTGCCACCATCTACTACGGTTCGCCGGATTCACGTCGCCAGATTCAGGAAATCTCGGATGCCTTCCACCGCGCTCATGAACTGGGCATGGTCACGGTACTGTGGGCCTACCTGCGTAACCCGGCGTTCAAGAAGGATGGTGTCGACTATCATGTGTCAGCCGATCTGACAGGTCAGGCAAACCATCTGGCAGCCACCATTCAGGCAGATATCGTCAAGCAGAAGCAGGCCGAGAACAACGGCGGCTACAACGCGGTCAATTTCGGCAACACGCACCCGAAAGTGTATTCCGATCTGACGACCGATCATCCGGTCGATCTGGTCCGTTATCAGGTAGCCAACTGCTACATGGGACGTGCCGGCCTGATCAATTCCGGTGGTGGTTCTGGCGACAATGACCTGGGACAGGCGGTGCGCACTGCGGTCATCAACAAGCGTGCCGGTGGCATGGGCATGATTTCTGGTCGCAAGGCCTTCCAGAAGGACATGAAGGACGGCGTAGCACTGCTGAACGCCATTCAGGATGCCTACCTGGACGAACGCGTAACTGTCGCTTGAGTCAGTTTCCGTGAAGCAGGCGACTTGTCCGGCAAGGACAGGTCGCTGGCAGTATTCTGGTCACACAGATCTGCCGGAAGCATTCTCCGGCAGACTGGTGATTGACGCATCGCCTGAGTTGGCGCCTGCATTGCCCGGATGAGCGAGTACTTCCCGTTCCCGAGCTCTCCTCAGCTGGTCAGACGATTGACCGCTTCCCGATAGCGCGACAGCGTACCCTCGATGACGTCCGCAGGCACTTCCGGCCCCGGAGGCGTCTTGTCCCAGTCCAGCGTCTCCAGCCAGTCGCGTACGAACTGCTTGTCGTAACTGGGTGGACTGATGCCCGGCTTCCAGGTGGCAGCTTCCCAGAATCGTGAGGAATCGGGGGTCAGGATTTCATCCATCAGTACCAGATTGCCCTGAGCATCCTGACCGAATTCGAATTTGGTGTCGGCGATGATGATGCCGCGCTCCAGAGCATGGCGAGCCGCATCCTTGTACAAGGCCAGGCTGACGCGGCGGATATCCTCGGCCAGTTCCCGACCTATGGTTGCCACCATGGTGTCGAAGCTGATGTTCTCGTCATGGTCCCCCAGCTCTGCCTTGGTGGCAGGGGTGAAGATCACCTCGGGCAGCTTGTCAGCCTGTTGCAACCCACTGGGCAGGGTATGGCCACAGATGGCGCCGGTTTCCTGATAGTCCTTCCAGCCGGAACCGATGATATAGCCCCGGACCACCGCTTCCACCGGCACCGCCTTGAGGCGTTTGACGATCATGCAGCGACCTTCTGCCTGGGCGCGTTCTGCCGGATCCGGCAGAATCTCTTCCAGGGGGATATTGGCCAGGTGGTTGGGAATCAAGGCTCTGACCCGATCAAACCAGAACATGGCCAGCTGGGTCAGCAATTTGCCCTTGCCCGGAATCACATTGGGCATGATGACATCGAAGGCTGACACCCGATCAGTGGCGATGATCAGCCAGTGAGCATCGTCTATAACGTAGATATCACGCACCTTGCCACGATATTGCAGCTTCAGAGAGCTGATCGTGGTGGTGTGCAGGCCTTCATCGGTTGAATGTACGCTCATGCTCTGGAGGTTTTTGGCAAGCTGGGAAAGAGGCTCCAGTATACTGCGCCATAAAGACAACATTCTCTAGAAGTGGCTATGACGGATATCAAGGTTGGCGTATTGATGGGCAGCAGCAGTGACTGGCCCGTCATGCAGCGTGCGGTGGAGTTGCTGGAAGAATTCGGGGTTCCGCATGAGAAGCGGGTGATTTCTGCGCATCGCATGGCCGATGAAATGTTCCAGTATGCCGAGCAGGCAGCGGGCAGAGGTCTCAGCTGCATCATTGCCGGGGCAGGGGGCGCCGCCCATCTGCCGGGCATGCTGGCTGCCAAGACCACGGTTCCTGTTCTGGGTGTGCCGGTACCCAGCCGCCACCTGAACGGTCTGGACTCTCTGTACTCCATCGTGCAGATGCCCCGCGGCGTGCCCGTGGCCACCTTCGCCATTGGCGAGGCCGGTGCTGCCAATGCCGCCCTGTTTGCCGTGGCCATGCTGGCCGTTGGAGATCCGCGGCTGGCTGCCAGTCTGCAGGCCTTCAGAGCGGCTCAGCAAGCCAAGGCCGAAGCCATGACACTACCTCCCGAGCAAGCGTGATGGCAGACAAGACAGTGAACGACAGCGTGCAGGCACTGCAGCCGGGTGCAACGGTCGGCGTTGTGGGTGGTGGCCAGTTGGGCCGGTATTTCGTGATCGAGGCCAGGCGGCTGGGTTATCACACCTGGGTACTGGATCCGGACGAAAACGCGCCTGCCATGCAGCTGGCGGAGCACAAGCTGGTCGCAGCTTACGACGATACCGATGCCTTGAGCGCTCTGGGCCAGGCTTGTGATGCCGTGACCATCGAGTTCGAGAATGTTCCGGCCGAGAGCCTGGAACACCTGGCGACACTCTGTCGAGTAGCGCCCGAAGCGGACAGCATACGCATTGCTCAGGATCGTAATGTCGAGAAATCGGTGGCCAGTGAACAGGGCCTGCAACCTGTACCTTATGCGGCATTGCGAGAAACGGGTGATATACCCGGCGCGGTAGCGGCGGTGGGGCTGCCCGCCATTGTCAAGACGGCGCGTCTGGGCTATGACGGCAAGGGGCAGATAGTGTGTCAGTCAGAAGCCGATGTACAGGCTGCCTTCATCAGTCAGGGCCAGACAGTCTGTGTGCTGGAAAAACGCATCGAGCTGGTGGCTGAGGTTTCCGTTGTGCTGGCGCGAGGGTATGCCGGTGATACCGCTGTATTTCCCATTTCGCAGAACGTTCATGTCAATGGCATTCTGAGCACGTCTACCGTGCCGGCGTCACTGGATGACGAACTGCTTGATCGGGCTCGCAAGCTTGCGCTGCAGCTGGCAGAGGGGCTGGACTACCATGGCGTCCTGGCGGTTGAATTCTTCATCGATGCAGCAGGGCAGATCCTGTTCAACGAGATGGCACCCAGACCACATAACAGTGGGCATTACACGCTTGATGCCACTGTCTGTTCACAGTTCGAGCAACAATTGCGCGCCTTGTGTGCCTTGCCCCTGGGCAGTACGCGATTGCTGTCACCGGTGTGCATGCTGAATCTGCTGGGCGATGTCTGGTCGCAAGGTGAACCTCGCTGGTCGTCCCTGTTCGAGCGCGAAGGCGCGCATCTGCACCTGTATGGCAAGGCAGAGGCGCGGCCGGGACGCAAGATGGGGCATGTCAACTGTCTGGCGGCCAGCTCCGGCGAAGCGATTGCACTGGCTGAGCTCATGGACCAGAAACTCCCGGGAACGCAGTAGCAGCATGGCTGGTCGGTTCTGCGGCCGGATGGGCTCTGGAGGAGGTTCAACGCCGTATCAACTGCGTTGAATCGTCGTCCACTGCCCATTTCCGGGGTCGATCAGCAAGCATGCATCTGAAGGGCTCGTCGGCTCTGGTACGAAAATGGCAAGTGCAGTCGTGACACTTGCCATGGGCCTTCGGCCTTCCAAGAATAGATATCACGATGAGCCTTACTCAACGAACCATACGCTCGAATGATCATTCGTCGAGCTTCATACCCACGGCTGTTGAATCGCTGACAATCCAGAGCAAGGCGCTTGCGACCATTGCCAGCAAGATTGGATCGGAATTCGACGATGCAGTCAGCCTGATCCTGAGCTGCAAGGGGCGGGTCATCGTATCCGGCATGGGCAAGTCCGGTATCGTGGGAAAGAAGATCGCAGCCACCTTTGCCTCGACGGGCACGCCCAGTTTCTATGTGCATCCGGGAGAGGCCATTCATGGCGATCTGGGCATGATCACCGCCGAAGATCTGATTGTGCTGATCTCCTACAGTGGTGAGACCGAGGAGGTCATCAAACTGATGCCTTCTCTGAGATATTTTGGCAACAAGATAATCGGCATTGTCGGCGCTGCCAACACGACGGTAGGGAAGCAGGCCGATGTGACACTGCGGGTGGACATCGAAAGAGAGGTCTGTCCCAATAACCTGGCACCGACAACATCTGCCTTGGGCATCATGGCTCTGGGAGACGCGCTTGCAGTGTGTCTGATTCGGGCTCGTGATTTCAAACCTTCCGATTTCGCCCAGTTTCATCCTGGCGGCATGCTGGGCCGGCGACTGCTGTCTCGTGTCTCCGACACCATGCTGACTGAAAACCTACCGCTGATCGGGCCTGAAGAGTCTGTCAGGGAGGCCATCTTCTGCATGACGTCCGGCAGACTGGGTCTTTGCATCATCGTGGAAGGTGACCGTCTGCTGGGAATTCTGACGGATGGTGATCTGCGACGTGCACTCATCATGGATCCGACCATGCTGGATAAACGTGTCAGGGATTTCATGACACCGGTTCCCGTGACCATCTCAGCAGATGCCATGGTGACTGAAGCCGAGATTCTCATGCGCAAGTACAAGATTCGTGCATTGATCGTTACCGGTGCACGCGATGGCGATGAAGATCAGGTCTGCGGGTTGATTGAAATCTTTGCCAACAACAAAGGTTGAATGACATGGTCATGGCAAGGAATTCATCGATAGGCAAGCTTGTATTGTCATTACCGCTTGTGCTGAGTGCCTGCGCAACGAACGGTAGTCATCCTACATCCCTGGGTGAAGGGAGTCATGGGGTGGAACAGTTGCTTGTCATGGCCGAGCGTGAAGATCGCATGCAGATCGAGGGGGCTGGAGAGGTCGTCATCAGTTCCACCTATACTGCCGCCAGTGGACGCCAGTGTCGAAAGCTGGCAACGGTTGATGGTGTTGCCTTGCCGCTACGCAGCTGCGAGGACAAGAAAGGCGGTTGGTACACCACGCGCAGCATTTCCGTATCTGACCCGTTTGCGCAGTCCACGACATCTGTCGCGGCCAGTACTGCTGTTGCCGAGTCTGTCAGCATGACCTTGAATGCGGGCGAGTCATTGTGGTCCTTTGCGTCCAGAGTGACCGGTAGTGCCATGAACTGGAAGAAGATTGCAGAATTCAATAATATCGACGATGTCGATTCGGTCTGGGCAAATCAGTCGTTGGAAGTCGAATCATCGTTACTCCGAGATTGATTGTCGTACGCTGAATACCCATTAAATAGGGGGCTATTTAAATTCGACTGCACTCCGCCGGGGCTTGTTGACCCGATCTTTTTCAAGGCACATCGGTTTTACCAGTGTTGGCATATCGGGATTCTCGACGTATCACTGATAATGCAACTCTGACTGAGGTGCCTTGACGTGGATTTTCCATTTTGTCATCCAAGAGGGAGAAGGGTGACTCCCTGTGCCTCACGGCGGAATGTCAGTCGTGATGCACAGGCAGGCAAAGAAGGCGCGCAAGAGTCGGCTTGCAGATTATCCAGTCTGATGGCATTGTCTGTTCGACATTTTTTACGCTCCCTGCCTGCTCATGATCACGAAAGTTCGCCGGTTCCTGTTGTACAAGGTTTGTGCAGTTATCAGTCTGCTTGTGTTTTCATCCCTGGCATCCTCGACATCCGCCCTTGCAGAATCAGTGGAGCCACCTGCGAACGTCAGTGCATTGGTTCACTCCAGCACGGCCATCGAACTGTTCTGGACACCGGCACGTTCTGTCGAGTCTGGCCTCCCTCATCGTGTACAAGTCAGGCAGAATGGTGAGCTACTGGGTCTGCTGGATGCTCGCAGTCTGTTTCGTTCCGGTTTGCAGCCGGGTATGCAGCTGAACTATGAATTGCGATCGGTGGCACCGGACGGGCAGGTGTCATCAGCGGTCATGGTCAACTTGTCCACGGCTGATTTCACGGTGCCAGGGGAACGTGTGTACGGGGCCGGGCAGGGCGATGAATCAGTAGCCCCAACGCCTTCAGAATCACAAACTCCGATTGTCGTGCAAAACGGTGGTGACTCTGGACAGTCAATCGCGCCACCGACCCATGTCAGATCACTGATCTACTCGAGTACGGCAGCCGAACTCTTCTGGACACCTGCCAGGGATGGTGATTCAGGCGTCGCCTACCGTGTGGAAGTCAAGCGAAACGGCGAATCACTGGGTCAGCTGGACGCCAGCAGTCTGTTTCAGTCCGATCTGCCGCCGGACACGACACTGAACTATGAATTGCGCTCTGTGGCTCCAGGCGGACAACGCTCATCAGCCGTTGCACTGAGTGTAAATACCGCGGGTGGCAACTCGTCTGGTACTCCATCGAACGAGCCCGTACCGAGCAACGATGCACCCGCACCGGTGCCGCCGGTGGTTGCGCCAGAACCTGAAACACAGACACCGGTTGCCACTCCGGATACGCAAGTACCCGTTGCCACTCCAGACCCGGTGGACATAGTGCAGGGCAATGACAATTGCATTGCTCGCGATGTCAGTGGCTTGCTGAGTTGTGTGCGCGATGCGAATGCCTATAGCCGAATCGATATTGCGCAGGACATCACCTGCGACGGGAATTGCTGTCCCAACGGTCTGGCGATGCTACGCCTGGATAACGTCAATGACCTGCACATTGCAGGCAATGGCAAGCGTCTGTTACGCAAGAGTTCGCAACGCCAATGCAGTCTGCTGGATGTCAACGGCTCAACCGGCCTGCGAATAAGCAACCTGTCTCTCGATGATGATGCGAATGTCGGTGGCTGCCAGGTGACTGATAAATGCCCGCGTATGGTCCATATCAAGCGTTCCAGCAATATCAGCTTCAACAACACGCACATCAGCAATGGCAAGGGCTATGCGTTCTACGTTCAGGGAACCAACGGCTTCGAGTTCAGGAACGGATCCTTGCATAACTCGGGCGTGCTTGGCATGTATATAGGCCATGGTGATGATGCTTCAAGCAACATTTCCATCACCGATTCAGTCTTCAGTGACAACCAGACCAATGGTCTGGCGCTGCTGGGTGTGAAGGGGTCATCGATAAGCTCCAATCTGGTAGCAAACAATCTGTTTGTGCGCAATCATCGACGCGGCCAGTGGGCAGTGTTGCCGCAATACGGTACAGGCTTTACCGGTGGTGGGCAGTTCTACATTGCCCAGGCGACAAACGTGACGGTACGAAACAACGTGGTGAGAGATGGTTACTGCGACAACTGTTTCGTGCAACGCAGGAATCGATCCGGTGTCAGTGGTATCGAACTGGGTCTGCCCAACCGTGCGTCTGTCAGTAACGTCGTGCTGAGTGACAATCGCGTATTGAACAATGACGCGGTCGGTATCTCTCAGAACAGCAACAGCACACTGAAGAACGTGCAGATTCGCAACAATGCGTTGTTGAACAACACCACAGGCGAACACGTTTCCGGTGCTGTGAAAACAGGTAATCGCGTGCAGGATACCCAGCACTTCGACAGTTTCGAAAATGGCAACGATCTGGGTGGACGGTTTGACAGTTCGGTCAGTTGTTCGGCGGGTGGCTCGGTGACTCGACGTTGCGGTGGGGATTCACGCTTTGGTCAATGTGCCGTACAGCTGGAGCTTGCCAACGCGGATTGCAACAACGCCAATGCAGAGCTGGTCGGTCCGGCAGTGGCGATCAGGGCAGGGCAACTGGCTGTAGGCAGCGGTTGGGTTCAAAACCCGGCCGGGCGCTGGTGTCTGATCTTCCGGGATGCGTCCGGGAACAAATCGGGTGAGCAATGCAGGAATCTCAGCGATGCTGACAACTCGACTGTGCAACCGTTCGTTGGTCTTCCTCTGATCGAGACCCGCGCTCCGGCGAGAAGCGCATCGGTACAGATGCAGATTGTCAATCAGCAGCCTGGTAACCGTATGTTGGTCGATGATCTGAAGCTGTCCGTCGCGAACTGAGCTTCAGTTGCAAACTGCATATGTGGCATGCATGAGGTGTTGTCCGACTTTCCTGTCGGACAACAGCTTCTTCAGGCGGATGCTGGGGTGGTTGATCCTTCATCTGCGCTGTGGAAGATCTTGGCCAGACATTCATTGAGCTTCGCGATATCGACTTCGATATCTTCCTTCTGCAGCTGTGCTCGTCCGATGCGTTGTTGCTCGGATGTCGAGAGCAGGGGGTTCTTCCCGATGATATGTTGGTAATCGAATCCCATCAGTTGGGACATCAGGCGGAAGGTCGGTGTTCCGTAATTCTGATTGAATATCTCGACGATGGTCGTCTGGTCACAGAAGATGATATTGGCAAGACTGGCACCATGCGGTGTCACGATGACCGCGGCGTTCCTGAAGATACCGATCTGCTCGGCCAACGATAGCTCTTCAGGGTAGACCACATCGAAATCGAAGGGCTCGAGACATGCCAGCAACGCGCTTTCGTTACTGATGCGACGTCGGTCGGTGCGGTTTCTGGAGATATACACATTACGCCGTTGTCTGTCGGCCGGAACGTCGGTCGTTTCTGCCTGCAGACTATCCTTGACGTACTGTACCAGACGGGAATTCATCTCCTGACAGGGGTGGTGGAAATGTCTGGCCATACTTGATTCGATGCTCAGTCGCTCGACTCTGATGATCGAGCTCCTGTTTGTCTCCACGACTCGATCAGCGCTGATACCCATTTGTTCCAGCATGTTCTTCATGAACGGGGCCAGTGTGTGCATGATCAATCGCTGAGAGGCATCCAGCTGCCAGGTACGAGGCAGTTGGTCCAGCAGCCAGTGGCAGTAATTGGGCGCGGGTATGAGGTCCTGGATCATCAAGGCAGATGCCAGTACGTCATCCTGGCTGAAGGAATCGCCCTCATCAAGCAGCAGTCGATCGAGTTGTTCCCCGAACAGCGGGGTGAAGAAAACGTGCTGATAGAACTGGCTACAGAGATCCGGAACGGGACGACCCGACGAATCCAGTACGACGAATTCCGTGGTGTCATACACGATAGTGGCGTTCTCCACCTGGTAGAGGTGCCAGCTCTTGGGGGGCAGGGAATCCTTGAGAGTATCGAACACGTAGAACTCGTTGTCATCCCATTCGTCGGACATGAGTGTGTCGGACAGGGGACGCTGTTGTTCGCAGGTGCTGTATGTTTCGGCCGGGGCCAGATTGCTGGCTTCGAACAGCCTGGAGAAGTCACAGGTACTCGACCAGAAAAAGGCCAGATCCTCCGCTTGATACTTGCCGCTACGAACGGTGTCAGCACACTGCGTCAGGCCAAGCTCGGTGAACAACGCCGTGAAGTCGGTGACAGCTGACGTGCCTTTGGGGTGCTGTCCCAGAACCGTCATTGCAAAATACAGCAGAGCAGACCTTTCACTGGTTTCCGTTGCCAGAACCCGAGTGTTGCTCAGACAGTCCTCGACGAGCCTTTGACCGACATGTTCATGGTTCACCCTTGCATACAGAACCTCAGCTGTCAGGGCAGGGGCCGGGGCGAAGGCCATTTGGGGCTGGTTCAAGTTGTATTCTCCAGTGTGTCTGCTTCAGGTCGAACTGACGTGTTCTGCAGTGCGTCGCACTATTCTCTTTGACATTGGCGACAAGACAATCAGGCTGCCTGATTCAATTTGTACTGATCGTCTTTCGAATCCTGATCAATCGCATTGGTGACCAGTTCTTCAATGGTCCGGGCCAGCTCTTTCGGCTGTACGCCAAGAATCGATTTCATCTTGCTGTTGTCAAAAGAGGTGTTGACCGGACGGCGTGCCGCCGTGACAAACTTCGAGGAGTCTGTTTCAGACACTTCCGAGCGACTGTTGGGCAGGTTCTGCTTGACCAGAGAGACAAACTCGAATCGATTGACGACATCGTCGCCTGAAATATTGAACTCGCCGAAGATCCTGTTCTCGATGACCTTCTGTACGCATTCGACCAGCACGTCGACATGCAGCATATTGACGTACACGTCATTCACAGCCTGGATGTCTTCGTTATTGACCAGTTTCTGGAGAAAGAACGAGAAGGGGTTGTGGCGTTGCTTTCCGAGTAGTTGACCGAACATCGTGATGGGCCGGAGCACCGTACAGCGACTGGAATGCTCCAGCAGGTACTTGTCCGCCTCACTCTTCAGCTGCCCATAGATGTTGACGGGCTTGTGTTCATGATCTTCGGAATACAGCGGATGATCGCCGTCGTAGACCGCATTGGACGAGAAGTGGATCAGATCGAAATCGTTCTGTTCCTGCAGGTCGCACAGTGCCTTGGGAAAATCCAGGTTCAACTGTCTGGACGGGGCAGGGTTCTCCTCGCAGCTATCCACATCGCCATTGGAGAAGCAGTTGATGACCACGTCTGCCCATGCCAGATCTTCATTCAATCTGTCGACACTATCGTTGAAGATATCGAACACGACGTCTACACGTCCTTCCTGACGTCCCACACACCTGAATGTGTATTGATCTGCGAGGTGGTGCAGAAGGTGGCTGCCCGTGAAGCTCGTGCTACCGAGCAAGAGTACGTTCTTGTTGTTCATTGCAATGGTTCCTGTCGATTCCTGAAGCTCTTGGCTCATTCAACTACCTGCATGCAGGACGAGGTGGACGCTGTTCAGTGTTCACACCGAAAAGTCTGACTGTCATGCCACGAAGCATTGTTCAGGCCACCTTGCGGATATGGTCCGACTTTGCCTTGCTCGCATCCGGTTTGTTGCTGTCGCTCAATCCGAACTGCAACTGCAGTTCCTTGATGTAGTTGGACATCCTGTCAAGCTGTTCTGGTGTCAACTTCATCGACTTGCCGATCAGCGTGTGAATGGCAGACACCTCATCCAGATGAGCCTTGACATCCAGCGCATGCGTCACGCTTTCCGCGTGGCGCCGGTGTGTGTTCAACGGCTTTGCCAGGTAGGCGACTTGAGCATCCCGTGCGAGCAGCACGCTGATGTAGAGACGCCAGTCGCCGACGAGCTTGTGAGCCAGCACGGCATCGTGCTCTGCTGCGAGGGCATCGCGCAGTGCCTCTGTACGCCATATCACCGAGCTGACATTCAATATGCAGTTCTTCACCGTCATTGCCCGTCTGACAAACTCTTCGCCCTTCATGGAGCGGGATTTTTCAAACAGATCGGCATCGATATCACGATAGTAGAAGCTGTAGCTGTCACCCAGGAGTTCGCCATCCGAATCGATCTGCTTCGAATCGGAGAAGCCGAGGCGGGTGTTTTCGTTGAAGGCCCCTGTCACTTCGCTGACGAAGCGGCTACTGGCCAGATCATCGGCTTCGGCTATCCACAGCAGTTCACCACGGGCGAGGGTCAGTCCTTTTTGCCATTGCCGGAAGGTATTACCGCTGTTGGTCTTGTTGACCACCAGTTTCACCTTGCGACCACTGCGTGCGATGACGTCCTTGATCACAGCAAGGCTGTTGTCCGGTGATTTGTCTTCGAGCACGATGATCTCGAACAGCGGGTAGTGCTGTTCGAATACCGAAAGCAACCTGTCTTCGATATGCTGGGCGTAGTTGTAGTTGGGTACGACCACGGAAACCTTCTGAATGTCCGGACGTGCCAGGTTCAGCAGGGAGAAGCAGTAATCATCAAACTGATAATTCTCCTTGATGAAGCGGATACGGGCGTCCTTCTTTTGCGCGGTATCGTTGAACAGGCATTCATTCAACGCACGGTTGATCTCCTGCGTACAGTTTCTGTCGACGATCTTGCCGTGCTGATCAACGACACGCTCAAGTCCGGTAGCTTCGCTGTAGATGACGGCCGGGCACCCCACGGAAAGTGCTTCGAGTACAACGGACGGGTAGGGGTCTTCGCGCGAGCTGAGGTAGAAGCAGTCTGCCGCATGGAAGTAGGCTGATACATTGTCGGTAAAATCGACGATATGTATCCGTTTCGCCAGTGCTGCGTCGAGGTCTGACAGGGTCCAGCGCTTGAGCTCATCGGTGATTCCGCCGACCCAGACGAAATGCACATTCGGGTGCTGCTGGATGACCTCGCGCGCCGAGGCCAGGAACAGGTCGAAGCCCTTGCGCATGTCGGCATAGCCAACGTTCAGCACCATCTTGTGCTCACGGGTGATTCCCATCTCCAGGCGCACCTTGAGTGCAGCCTCGGCTTCAACCCCGGACGCAGTCTCCATCGTCTTGTAGATACCCTGGGGGAGGATGTGAGATTGCCCGCTGATCTCGCCGCAGACCGAGAGAAAGCCCTTCTCGACCCGGTCCGATGCGAAGACCACATGATCCGATTCACTGCCGATGCTCTTGACGTGATCAGTCAGCTTGTACTCTGCGATCAGGCGCGGCAGCTCGTGTATCAGCGACACGACCTTTATGTCCAGTTGCTTCAGTGTGGGGAGCAGATCACCTGTCACACAGGTGTTGGTGATCGCCAATGTGCAGCCTTGGTCGGTCACAGCCTCGAGCAGTGCATCTTCACCACAGGATTCGAGTACATACACCTTGGCGATCTTTTCATACGCCTCGAGCAGGGGACCACCACGTTTGAGTGCGATGATGACATCGAAGCCGAACTGGTTCTTGAACGTATCCGCGATGTTCAACAGCAACATCTGCGCACCATGCTTGTAGGCATCATGGCCGACCAGCAGTACACGTTCGCGCCGGTTGTGGCTGGACACGCCATGCAAGGCACGCTGAGTTGCGTTCAGGTAGGCGTGCCCGTAATGCACGTCCGGTTCGAGGTAGGCACTCTCGGCCCATTCGTTCCAGGCATTGACGAAGACCAGGCTTTCTCCGTGGAATGGGTTCTTCCTGGCATGATTGATGGCGCCGCGCAACCAGTGCTGATAATTTGCCGGCGTCGAGCCATGAAGCGTGAAGCCGCAGCCTTCGCGACGGGCATCGTTGTCCCAGTGCGGGGAGACGGTCTTGATCAACGGGAAGTCAGGCGTGGGTTCGCAGAGTGATTTGTTCACAACTTCCTTGTATGACACCACGTTGCCCGAATAGTCGGGGTCGATGATGTTGAGCTCGTCGTGTATGTTACGGATATCCTTGGCCACCTTGTGCGGTGGAAACTCGACTGCTCCATCGAGCCCGTAGAGCGTTGGATCCATGTCTTCGAAACCTTGAACCATCAGGATCAGCGGCTCCACGTTGCCGGTCTTTTTCCATTTGCTTCTCCACCTTTCGATGGTGGTCTTCGCCGAGTCCACCAGACCGGGACGATAGAGAATGAACAGCGGTCGGCCATCCACGCTCAGGTAGCGTTCATTCTGAAAATACTTGAGTGTATCGGCGATGAAATCATCTTCGTCTTCATCGCGGTAGTCCTGCTTGATGAGTACTTCGCTGTCGAATCCGTCCCAGGTGCGCGTCCAGTTTTCGTTTGCCCACATGATGCAGAAATCCTGCTTGATCTCCGAGGACCCTGCGAACAAGTCCAGTGGCTTGTCCATGAGACGCTTGCCATTGAACCAGTAGTAGTAGAAGCAGAAAGCTTCAATCCCGTTGGCCAGGGCCAGCTCCGACTGCCGTATCAATGTGCTTTCATCGGTGAGGTTGTAGAATCCGAGGTCGCGTGGAATGCGCGGCTGATAGTGACCTTCAAAACGTGGAGCACCACGGGCCACATTGCGCCATTCGGTAAAACCATCACCCCACCATTTGTCGTTCTCGGCGAATGGGTAGAACTGAGGCAGGAAGAAGGCAACGGCCTTGGCCAGTGGCTTTCTGTGGTTCGTTGCCAGTATGGGTTCTTCGAAATCGGGCCCCTTGTTCGAGAAGAAGCGCAGATTGGCTGCCATATCCTTCAGAGGGGGTGTGCCCGAGACGCGAGAATGCTGTCGATGATTGATCGTCAGGCGGTTCTGCCGACCGGTTTGCAGGTAGTGCGACACCGGGTTGATCTCGGCATTGTCGTCCAGATGCATGGATCGATAGAAGTTCAGGTCGAAGTTCGCTGAGGGGTTGCGTCCTTCACGCCAGCCGGCTGTCTGGAAATGTTCTATCGGATCGATTTTTGATGAGGCAATATCGGGATTGCTTTCCAGATAATACTGGTTGTCGAATACCGAGTTGGGGTTCAGGCCAGCTGCACGACCGATGTTCACGTAATGCGCCAGAGTGGTGTAGTCACCCGTAACGATATCGTGGGCCTCCTGATACCATTCCGGCTCGAAGGCCGGGCCGGGCCAGATGAAATTGTCATCTCCTTGACGGATGTAATGCAACACCGCCTCCATGGCCGAGGCTTCTGTCTTGAGGTATTTGTGTGAGTACCAGGAATGATCAAACAGGGCATTGGGGTTGGCCCCGGCGGCACTACCGTACAGGTAGAAATGTGCACAGCTATCGCTGGCCGAGCTGATGCGAAGCTTGTACCAGGCCTCGTCAACCAATCCTGAGCTGCGAAGCAATTGCAGCTCGTCCAGAGCGCGTTGAGGCAGTGATGTCACCGCCTTCCGGATGCTGTCATCGTCGTGTTGTTCCGGGAATTCGGACGTGCTGTCAGCCTGAAGTGAGTGGCTGGAGGCGACCTCGATGGTGCCGGCATCCTGCCTGTTCGCCCCGGGGAATACCATCATGTGAACGGGGTCATTGACATCACGATTGCGCTGATTGTGCATGACTTCCGTCAGGCCGTGCGCCACGAAATGTGCGAGTCCGGATGGAAAAACACCCTGGAATATCGCAGACTTCACATCCGGATTTGCTTCCAGGTAGGCACTCTCATTGAACTCCGCGATATACGATTGTGGAAAATCGAGGTACCGGGACAACTTGTGGTTGGCCAGCTGAAGGTTCTTCAGAACTTCTGCATCGGAAGGGGAGGCGCCCTTGTTGTCAGGGGTGACAGTGGTCAACAGATCAAGCAATACCAGTCGGTAGAATTTCAGATTGCTGATGACACGTGCTCTGGAGCCTTGCAGGCGCAACAGTCGCAGGTCATCGCTGTTTACTCGCCGGCGCAACTCAGAGACGACTTTTGCCACCGCCTCGAATTCTGTGCTCAATTCCTTGTTGCGCCTGGCCGCGGCGCGCAAACGTGATCGGGGCGTGAGCAGCGAGCGTTGTTGCACTGGCATGTTCACGTAGTCACTCAATGGCAGAAGGCTGGCGAACAATTTCTGCAGGTTGCTACCCAGCATTTCCTGTTCGGCCGGTGAGGCAGCGACGTTACCCAGGTCGATGTTCTCGACACGTTCGATCAGGTTGTTGACGGCTGTCAGCTCCTGCATCACCCCGTTACGAAGGCTCTCTTGCAGAGCATTGAAATTGAAGTTCAAGTTGGGATTCCTTTTCTATCGATTTTCCGTACGATTGACGCCTGTTGAAGCTGAGGCGAAAACGCGGCTCATGGAGGTGCGGATCTGGGCTCGTATGGGTGACAATCGAGCAAGAGCTATGCCACAGCGTTGGCTCGTTCACGGCCCGATTCAGCAGGAAGAGGGCATGCAACAGGTCCTTTATATCGGGCGTGTACATTCGAGCATCGGACTGCAGTCAGTCCATCGAGGAAGGGGAGAAATCGCCTGGTCGATGAAGCTCAGCCGGTGCGCGGCTGGGTGCTCGAGTTGTATAAGGGCCGGTGCAAGGATCTGTGAAGGATCATGCGTGCAGCGTGATTGGCCGGTGCAT
Source organism: uncultured Granulosicoccus sp. (assembly GCA_947499955.1). GTDB lineage: Bacteria > Pseudomonadota > Gammaproteobacteria > Granulosicoccales > Granulosicoccaceae > Granulosicoccus. The sequence goes on along the minus strand of CANMQI010000001.1, from coordinate 425,273 downwards.
TCCCCGCCAAGGCGACGCTCAATCGTGTCGGCGACGATCGCTGAATCTTTCTGGTTTCCACTTGCATGAACAGGTGATCCACCTGCTCATGCAACATCGTGGAGAGGCAGGGTGTGCCTATGAAGCCTTTGCAACAGCTTGCTCGTCGAGGTAGCTGGCGAGACGTTCCTTGGCGAAGGTTTCAATGCAGAGATCGTCCCCCGGCACTCGTGTCATGAAACGTTCGGCAAGTTCCGTGATGACGATGTCGGGTTGTACCTTTTCGATATAGTCGTAATCGATGCTGGCGTTCCAGATGAAATGGACTTCGCGAAAGGTCTCGGCCAGCATGCCAGTGAGTAACTGTGGCCTGTATTCGGCGAAGGAATCCCCGAAGAGTACGACCTTCTGATCCAGTGCCGTTTCCGAATCATTGTGAAAGACCACATGAGAACCCACGTGCAGATTGGCCTCGTTGATCAGTCCGTTTTCCTCCTTGAAGAGCACCAGTTCATTTGCATGTATACGCTTTGAATGCTTGCTCAAGTCATAGTAGCGCGCCTTTTCTCTCGTCGGCTCTTCCATCTTTCCGGAAAGATCAAGCAAGGCTTCACCTTCGACGTGTGGATATTCGAGCAAGGAGGGGTTGGACTTCACGCCAAGGTTGCTGCACAGCATCTGGTAGGCGCAGAAGCAACCCAGTGCCGACCAGTGTGTATCGGTTTTCCAGTAGAGAGGCAAGCCTTCAGACTGCTTGACCATGTAATCGACAGGATTCACCATGTGCTGCAATCTATCGCCATGGTTCGCGACCAGTTTGCGAATGGGGCTGCCCTCTATCGATTCAAGCGTACCATCAAAGAAGCGGTGCATGATGGTCAGTTTTTCGGGGGCCGGCAGATGCACGTAACGAATACCCAGTTCGGCCAGTCTGGCCTTGCGTGTTTCGAGCAGTTTCACCCAGGCCGTCGCAATCTCGGGAGTGAAAGTGGACTCGTGTCGATAGAGGTCGATGACTCGATTGGTGCCGCCTACCAGAAACAGCCAGCCTTCTCGTCCCTGGTGCACCATGTCGGAGGGTTTGCTTTCCTGCTTTGGAGCAGGGGTCGGGGCTGGGGTTGGAGCAGGGCGGGGGCTCAGTGGCTTGAATTCTATGCCGGCGTCAGCACAATAGCTGCGATAATCTGCATAGAGAAAATCAGCCAGCTTCCTGACTGTAGCTGATGAAAGCTCGTCCAGAGCACTGCCATTGGAATACTTCACGACACCGTACATATCGTTTTCGACATAGTCTTCATTCAGGAATGAAAACACGTCGCGCATGGTGCTCTGCGCATCAGCTCTCAGTGCATCATTGTCCAGCACGAGCAACTGGTGCTTGTCGAAAACCTGTCGGTAAGTGGACAGCTTGCGTGAGTAGAGACTGAAATTCAGCACATGGTTCAACGCAGCGCCAAACTTGCCTGTCTGGCGAAAGGCATCTTCGAACGATGAGGAAAAGAACTCATCGGCGGTTACACCCTGCAATTCCGGCAATTGGTTGATGGTCTGGAAATGCTTGAAGTGCGACAAGGCGCGCAGTACCGGGTCACGAGTGATGATGATCGCTCTCGGGTCCGGTGCGGCGGCTCGAATCAAACGCGGGATCATCGGCGTATTGATGACGTCGAAATAGGTAGGACTGGCATCGATCGAACGGCAGTCGGCGGGTACATCCTTGAAGTGCTCGGCGTACCATTCCGGCCCACGATCATAATACAGAGAGAAGTAATGGATCTCTTTCAGACTGGCTGACACGATCTTCGGATGAGTACAGATGTACTCGTGCAGAATGGTGGTTCCGCCCTTCATGACACCGGTGATGAAGATATCCGGCCGTGTAGCGCCAAGCACGAGATTTCCGGCAGTCGACTCAACGTCATTCATGTATATGTTCAATCCTTCAAAGAGTGTAACGAGGGGTCAGCCTGCTGCACAAGGCTTGACCGCTGTCGTCGGTTACAGAGTCTGATCAAGCAACTAGCGCGCCATGGGGAGCCTGTGCCTGAATATCCCGGGTATATCTGACGTTGAACAGGGGTGATGACTGGCTACCACGGTCTCATGGCGGGCAGGGCATCAGAGTCCGACGATGGCACGGCGGCGCATTGCCTGATGTACCAGCAGCCCGAAAGCCAGAACGAAGATTGCACTCAGACTGGCGAAGCTCCAGCTGGCGTAACGGGACTCATAACTGTAGAAATAGCTGGATCTCAGCAACTCGATCATGTGTAGCAAGGGGTTGTATAACAGTACGTCCCGAATGCTCGGAGGCAAGGATTCCGACGTATAGAATATGCCGGATGCCATGAGCATCGGGCGGCCGAGAAACGCCGAGACGATCTGTCGGATCGAGGGGAGTATGGGAGACAGGCAAGCCAGCATGAACCCCATCCCCAGTCCCGATATCCATAGAAGCCCTATCGCTGCGAAGACACCGAGCGGATTCTCCATCCGAATGTCGTTGCCGAAGATGGATGATCCGAACAGGATTATCACCAGAGCAGTAATCAGTACCGCAAGCTCCAGTAGCGCCCGTGCCAGAATGACATCGAAGGTTGTAACCTGCGGGAAGGCAAGCAGACTCTGGTTGGATGCGATGGCATTGATGAGCTGTGTCATCGTATCCCGGAAGATCATGAACGGCAGAAAGCCGGTTGTCATGAACACGAACAGGGGCATGCCTGAGGGTGCCTGGGTTCCCATGGCCTTGTACAGGCTGGACAGGATGATGATCAAGGTCATCGGCTCGATGAATGCCCATAGAAAACCGATCTTGTGATCACCATAGCGTGTCTTGGTTTCACGCAGAATAAGGGCGTAGATGACGGTGAACTGGGTACTCAAGGCCTGACAGATACTGGCTATATCAATCCTGGGTCTGCCCTCGTACGGTATGTCTTCAGGCTGTGTCTGTTTGATATCGGGCATGTGAGCTGAGGGCACCTGATGGCTGTGTACTGAACGGGAAACTGCTAATGACTAGCTAATCCCGTACCAGCATGGGTTTTGATCACTGCATCCTCTCTGGATTCGATTCATCATTCCAGCAACCGGGATTCGAGGGTGATTGTCATCGAGTGGCTCGGTGCTTCCAGCCCGATGCCGACGGTAACGTCGCCTTGTCCGTCTATGCGCAACACGCTCAGTGATGCAGGCTCTTTCATGGGCGGGTTGGGAAAATCGATAGGGCGTTTTTCGTAGTTGTCCCAGACCGGCTCGCCATCGACGTACAGAGCGTTGGACCAGGGTGATCCCAGGTGGATGCGAGCATGTGGATCCCAATCAAGGGTTCTTTCCAAGGGAATGGCAACCAGAACCGTATGCCCGGGGGGGATGTCGCGACCCAGTTCGAATCGATCGCCATCACGTGTCACCAGTCTCCACGACAGTCCGTTTTCAGGCTCAGCCTCCGGGTCCGGTGTCGGGCCGAGCGATACAATGCGAGCGGTCGCATCGGCATACTGGATTGGCACAGGGGATGAGACCAGTACTCTCTGAAGTGGGCTGCGTACGCGCGGGGTCCATTGGTGTCTGGTCTTCAGTTCCTCCAGACGAACTTCCAGTTCTTCCAGCACGGATGCATAGGTTGGATCTGCATGCACGGTTCGACGTTCGCCGGGGTCCTCCTGCAAGTCATACAGTTCGATATGACCCGGTTCCTGGAGTGACTCTATGTATTTGTAGCGCTCTGTACGAATGGCCACCTGCCATTCGGAGTAGAAGAAGAACAACTCCTCTCGCCAATCGGCAGGGGATGCATCGTCGATGTTGCGGCTATCCACAAGGGGGCGCAGACTTCTACCCGTCATGCGTTCCGGAACGGCCAATCCGGCATAGTCCAGAGCCGTGGGCGCTATATCCAGCGTACTGACCATGCCATCGAACCGCATGCCCTTGTCGTCGTCCCCCGGAAAGTCGACCAGAAACGGAACGCGAAGAGGTTCTTCATACAACATGTGTTTCTCTGTCAGTCCATGATCGCCCAGAGAGTAGCCATGATCACTGGTGAAGACGAACAGTGTGTTGTCCTGTTTTTCTCGGGAAAGCGCAGCGCCCCGAATGGTGCCGACAGAATCATCCAGGCTGAGAACCGCGCGGTAGTGCTTCCTTATATAGTTGTCCCAGCTGTACTCGAAACAATTCAGACCACAATGGAAATTGTCGATACCCAGCCAGTCTTTCACCTTCTGAAGCTTGCCGCTGACACTGAAATCCTCGTCATAGGTATCAGGTTTGGGTATGTGGACATCATTGAAAGTCTCATCGTATCGAGAAGGGTGCTCGAACTTCAGATGAGGAGCCTTCAACCCGACCATCAGAAATACCGGCTTTTTCGACTCTGACATCGACTCCAGGTACATCGCCGCCCTTGCCGACAGAACGTCGTCCACGTAGCCGCTGAAGTGCTGCTCCTGCCCATTGACAAAGACGTCGGGGTTGAAGAAATCACCAAGCCAATCGAAACTTTCCCAGTGGTCGAATCCGGTCTGTGGGGTAGCGCCATCACCCAGATGCCATTTTCCGATGTAGGCCGTGGTGTAACCCGCGTCCTGAAGGTCCTGAGCAAACGTTCGCTGGGTCTTCAGGAATGAATTGTTGCGGTAGTTGATTCCCGGTGCGCTGGCCTGATGTGCTTCTCGTCCGGTCAGCAAGGCTGCACGGGAAGGCGAGCAGAGAGGCACCGGCACGAATGCCTTGTTCATCCTTGCCCCCTCGTTGGCCAGACGGTCCAGGTTGGGGGTCGTCAGGAAGGGGTTACCTTCACCGCTCATGAGGTTCCAGCGCATGTCATCGGCCAGTACCACCACGATGTCTGGTCGTGGATCAGGCTCTGCAAGCGGATCCACCTGTCCGTTATCGACAGCACTGGGTTGACCGGCGTACAGAGGTTTTTCGACAGTATGGGACGAGTTGCCATCCGAGGCGCTACAACCAAGCAGCGACTGGCTACCCACCAGCGACATGGAAACACAGCCTGCAAGGCTCAGTGCGTTCTTGAGTTTCATAAGAGACAGAGTCGATCATGGACCCGGACGGGGAGTTGTTTTCCCTGATGCATGCATTGCGCCGTATCGGCGGGTTTCGAGTCAGGGTCATCGGTGGTTTCTGATGGCAATGGGTAGCATGCAGGAGGGACGGGTGCAGCGTGACCTGCCTCTGCAAGTCTTCCGGATGTCGCGTGCAACCCGAGGCGGTCACTGGATGCCCGGTACCGTGTCATGCAGGCTGTCAAGGCACGGGGTATGCGTCTTTCCTCGCTGACAGATGGTCGGCGAAACGCCGTGCGATTCGGTGGGGATATCGACAAGCGGGGGGGCAGTATCGGGAGATTCAATCGGCACAGTTATTGCGACGTGAGACTCATGTCAGGTCTGGCCAGAGACGCATCCTGATAGCACCGCCATATCCGAACGCCTTCTTGTCGAAAGCGAACAGTTGACCATTTGAAAGAAGATAAATGATAACTCTGACGAACGTGTGTAAGCGTTACTACACCGGTTCTGTTCCCAAGGTGGTACTTGACGATGTATCTGTCACGTTTCCAATGGGAAGAAGCGTCGGAATTCTGGGACTCAACGGCGCTGGCAAGTCAACACTCATTCGGATAATCGGTGATGCAGAGCCAGCCGATTCAGGTTCCATCAGACGCCAGGGCAATATCTCATGGCCTCTGGGTTATTCAGGTGGATTTCAGAACAATCTGACAGCCAGAGACAACGCCAGGTTCGTCGCCAGAATATACGGTGAACCTCCCGAGCGAATCGAGCGATTTACCGAGGAATTTGCAGAGTTGGGAAGCTACTTCGACTTGCCCTTGCGCACCTATTCAGCGGGTATGAGAGGGCGATTTGCCTTCTCGGTGAGTCTCGCCTGCAACTTCGATTTCTATCTGGTAGATGAGGCACTCGAGACGGGTGATGCACGTTACAAGGAAAAATTCCGGCTGGCGTTCGAAGAGCGCAGAGCCGATTCTTCAGTCATTCTGGTCTCGCACAACGAGCAGACCATCAGGAGAAACTGTGATATGGCCGCGATCCTGAATGAAGGAAAACTGACCATGTACGACGATCTCAAAGAAGCCTTTGAGTACTACCAATATTTGCAAACCCGTGCAGTCCGATAATGAATGCCATCCTGAGAAGTTTTCTGATCGTGTGCGGTATACCTACCCTGATTGCCGGCATCTATTTCGGCGCAATCGCATCCGATGTCTATGTGTCAGAAGCGCGATTTGCCATACGCTCGTCCAAGTCGGCCGGGTCCGGTACCGGACTGGCAGCATTCCTGTCGTCTCCCATGATCGGCTCGGGAGGGCAGGAGAGTGTGATAGTGACGGATTACGTCATGTCGCAGGATATGCTGAGTCGAATCGAACAGAGCATGGATATCCGCAAGCACTATTCAAATCCTGAGCGTGACGCTCTTTCGCGTTTGAAAGTCGATGCAACCGATGAAGAGCTGCTTGAATATTATCAGAAGCGAGTCGAATTGCTGCACGACACGGGCAGTGATGTCATCACCTTGAAGGTCCATGCCTACGATGCCGAGTTCTCGCAGAAACTGGCCTCGTTGATCATTGCGCAGAGTGAAGATCTGGTGAATCGCATGTCGAACAGGATCGAAGAGGATGGGCTTTCCATGGCGAAGAAGGAAGTGGATCGTCTGGCAGCCCGCCTGAGGGATGCCAGTGACACGATTACCCGGTTTCGCAATGACAACAATTCGCTTGATCCGGCTGAGGAATCCGCTTTTGTCATGGGGCTGGTATCGAACCTTGAAGCAAGGTTGTCGGAGACCAGAACGATGTTGTCCGAAAAGCTTGCCTACATGAAACCCACGGCACCCGAGGTCATTACGCTCAAGAACAGATTGAGTGCATTGAATCGACAGCTCAGTCTGGAACGGGGAAGGGTTGCGGGTGAGGAATCCGGCTTGCGCCTGAGTGGTTTGATGGATGTCTACCAGCCGCTGGCCCTGGAGAAGGAGATGGCCCAGCAGCAATACGCCTCGGCGCTGACATCGCTGGAAATGGCGCGACTGGAAACACAACGCAAGAAGCAGTACCTGATTGCGTTCATCCTGCCCAACCTTCCCGACGAAGCGGTTGAGCCCAAGCGGTTCTTTGAGGTGCTCACCGTGTTGTTTTCCTCACTGATAATCTATCTGATTTGCGGGCTGATGTGGTCGGCACTGCGTGATCACATTCGTGTTTGATCGGAGCAATAACATGTTCAAGAAAAAAGATATTTCTCTGATGAGTCGTTTTGCTGGATCGTGTATCGGGCTGTGTTTGCTCATACCGTCGGCGTTCGCGCAGTCACTGGGTGGCTCGGGAATCAGTGCCGATGCACCGGTGGTCGAAGCCAGTGATCTCATTCAGGAACACGATGCGCTTCGTTCGAAGCATGATCGTGCTGCCGAGCCATTCGGTTCCCTGTTGTTCAAGGGCGGCTTCAGTAGTGATGGTGAAGATGGCCTCAACAGGAACTATGTCGTACAGCCGGGAGACCGCGTATCGGTACGCATCTGGGGCGCAACTCAATTCAACGAACAGTTGACGGTGGATCATCAGGGAAACATATTCCTGCCTTCGGTCGGTCCGATTCATGTCGCCGGCATACCCAACAGCTCGCTCAATGAACGAGTATCGAAGGCCGTTGGCAAGGTGTTTACCAAAGATGTGAAGGTATACACCAACCTGGATGGTACGCAGCCGGTTGCCGTCTTTGTAACCGGGTTCGTCAGAAACCCGGGAAGATATGCCGGTATACCGTCCAACTCGGCCTTGTATTATCTCGACAGGGCAGGGGGGGTGGATGCATTGCGTGGCAGCTTCAGAAGCGTGCGTATCGTCAGAAACGGCAAGGACCTGGCTGTGGTTGATCTCTACAGATTCATGCTTGAGGGTTTCCTGCCGGAGGTTCAGTTTCAGGATGGCGACACGATTGTCGTGGGCTCCAGAGGCAATGTCGTGGAAGTCAGCGGAAGTGTGGCCAATGCCGCTACCTTCGAATTCAACAAGGAGAACATCTCCGGAGCTGATGCACTGAAGCTGGCACAGGTGGATGTGGGGGTAAACTACGTGGGTTTGTCCGGTATCCGTGATGGAAAACCCATCGCCTCGTACATGACGCTTGCTGATTTCAGGTCGATCAGACTGGAGAACGGTGATGCTGTCAACTTTCAGGCAGACCAGCACGACATGCAGATTGTCATCACGGTTGAAGGAAGCTATCTCGGTCCGTCGCGCTTCTCGGTGCCAGTCGGCACTCGATTGAACGAGTTCCTGGATTACGTGGAAGTCGATCCTGTCATGGCAGATATTCGTTCCATCTCCCTGAAGCGCAAGGCCATTGCTGCCCGCCAGAAGGAGGCTCTCGAGGAAAGTCTGCGTCGCCTGGAAGCCAGTTATCTGACGGCGTCTTCTCAAACCGACAAGGAGTCTGCCATTCGTGTCAAGGAAGCAGAATTGATCAGTCGCTTTGTCGAACGCGCACGCCGGGTTGTTCCCAATGGACGATTGGTGGTTGCCAGTAATGACAGTATCGCTAACGTCGTCCTCAAACAGGGTGACACCGTCACCATCCCCGCGAAGAGTGATTCGATACTGCTGGGTGGAGAGGTGTTGGTATCACAGGCCATGTTGTATACGAAAGGCCGCAGGGCGCGGGACTATATCGAACGCTCGGGTGGCTTCACGCGTCAGGCCGAGACCAAGCGTCTGGTGATCGTTCACGCCAACGGAGAGGTGTCCACCGGTACCAATCCCAAGGTTCGACGGGGGGACGAGATAATGGTATTGCCCAAGGTGCCAGTGAAGAGTCTGCAGATTGCTGCAACCATCGTGGACATCGTCTACAAGGTCGCCGTCGCCGCCTCTGTAGCCATACAGCTCTAGGGTCATGGCATTGCAAGCAGGCAAACTGGAACCGAGTGAGGACGACGAGGAATCCACGAAGAAAGGCCTTGAACTGGTCGTGAACATCGACGCTGATGCACCGAAGAAAAGTGTCAGCGATGCAGAGAAGCCTGATGAGGATGTGGCGAAGCCGGATAGCTCATCAGTAGCACTCGCTGATGAAGAGAACCGTGTGCTGAAAACGGTAGAGGAATTCTGTCATCTGCACCGGGAAATGCATGATGTCAGGGAAAACCTGATTGCCCTGGGCGCACCGTTTCAGACAGTGGGTGTGTTGGTTGAGCTGGGTTTCAACAGTCGACACGAGGAACAGGAGAAATTGATCAGATCCTGTCTCGAGTCGCAGATGATCAATGGCGTCGTGGATCCTCTTACCGAGGAGAAATTCCGGCAGCAGTTGCTGCAGATGACGGAACTCGAACGCGATATGGCTCATGCCAGAAAGGTTGCACGCGAATCGGGAATGCTGATACCGGCGTTGAACTCGTTGACGAACATGATCCGTCAGAACCCGGGGGATGGAGGCGAGCTTGTCATCAACACGTTCGTCGCCTATGCACTGGCAGCGGGTGTGAAGCTGGAGATGTTCCAGGAAATACTCGATTCGTCAAAGAAGAAGAAAGAATCGGTATTGCCGGTGATAGACATGGATACACCTGATCCGCGAGTGGCATCGCGCAAGGCCATGATCAGGGATCTTTTCCTGAGCACCTGTATCACCGTTTTCATCATGTACTTGATTGTCTGAAAGCTCAAAGAAGCCGTTTGCCCGGGTGTGATAATTGCAGGTTCTGGATCAACCCTGGATATTCACGGTGTATCCAGGTTTTTCCAGGTTTTTCCAGGTCTGCCATTTCAGGCGAATACAGGTGGTGAGGTGCGATGTGAGTGGATTGGTACCACTGATGGTACGGACGTTTGGTCGAACCGGGTCGACTTTGTTGATGCAGATACTGGGTTCGAACCGGTATGTCTGCTTTGAACGAGTGTACCCATTCGAGAATCGTTACCTGGCCTACGCATACAACCTGTCACGCGTGATCGGCTTGCCTGCGAAGGTGGACGAACCCTGGAACAATGATGTGCTGTTTCAGGGGAAGCACCGCATGGTGGGGTGTCTTCCCTATGGCCAGACGCCATCGCTGGATGTCGGAAAGCTGAGCAGGCAAGCTTTCGTATCCGTCTGGAAGGATTTCAGCAATCAGATGCGTGACTCTGCCGGCATCGGCCGCAACGAAACCGCTTATTACGCGGAAAAGATTCCACCCTACCTTGCAGAGCCTGCCAACGAGCTGTTGAAAGCCCGGAATATTTTCCTGTTACGTGATCCAAGAGATGAGTTGGTTTCCATCAAGAGTTTCAATCTGAAGAGAGGTTTCAATTCCTTCGGATGGCAGGACTCGGATACCGATGAATCCTACGCCTTGAAGATGTGTGCAAACCGGCAAGCCTTCATGCGCAGCATGCTGGATTTCGAAACGAACAGGCGGCGAATCTTCGTTCGTTACGAAGACCTGATCATGAAGCAGAGCGAGGAGGTCGGCAGATTGTCCGACTGGTTGGGCTTGCCACTGAGTACTGATGAAATGGCCAGAAACACCAGTATCCAGGCAGTTCATATGACAAGTGCAGATGGAAGTTCCTCTGTTGAACGCTGGCGTAGTGAATTGAGCGACGATGCCAGACAGATATTCAGCGATAAACTGGGTGCCGAGCTGGAAGGGCTCGGGTATTCCGTTTAGTTGATATTCGATTCCCGGTTCCGTTAATAATCGTTTGAATAAAATGGCTGTCGTTAACAAAATCAGAAAGCAGATATTTCGTCAACTCAAACGAAGGGTTGGTGAACAACGTGCGCGTAATCTGGCGACGAAGATAACAAGAACAGGCTTGAGCTTCAGGCGAACAGCCTCGATCAGGCTCGAGAAGGCAATTCATGTGGATGGCAGGGGTGTGTATCTGCAGGGCAACCTGATAGATGTACACTCCAGGGTCGCCTCGATTGAGGTTGTCTTGAGTGACGGCAATATCGTCTCGCTGGACAGGGCCATGCAACGGATACCCGGTGCTCCCATTTTCAGCGCGGCAGCGAGCAACAGACAGGGCAAACTGCCCGGTTTCATCGCATGGGTGGAGTATCCCCAGGGTGCTGATGGACATGCAAACGCAGAAGCGAGCAGTATCCGGTTGAACATCAAGGGTGGCAAGACCATCAGACATGAGCTGAACCTGAGCAAGGCCAGTCAGAACCCTCTGGCGGACATCAGGGGGATTCTTCAACGAATACCGGCCAGGCTGAATGGCAAGCGCGCTCTGTTCGATTCCACCTACGGTCCTGCCATCAGAAGTATCTGGTCGCTGCGTGACGCTGACAGACCAGGCGTGGATGTTCAGAGATACAACGAACAGCTGCACAGAGGCCAGCCCGAGGTATCCCTTATCGTGCCCATATACGGGCGCTATGATTTCATCGAGTATCAGATCAGTATGTTCGTCAATGATCAGGACATGATGAATCACGAGATCATCTATGTCATCGATGATCCTCGCCTGGAGGCGGAAATACGCCAGAGTTGTGAGACCTTGTCTCGGATATATCAACTGCCGTTTACGGTGTTGTATCTCTCCCGGAACATGGGCTACGCGGGAGCCAACAACGTCGGGGTAGAGCATTCCCGAGGCGACAGGATCCTGCTGATGAATTCGGACGTCATGCCGGCGAAGGCGGGCTGGTTGCGAGAATTGATCGATCTGCAAGGGAGCGATGTGAACACGAGCATCACCGGAGTTCGCCTGATCTACGAAGATGAGACCGTTCAGCATGAAGGAATGGAATTCTTCGCTTCACCTTTTTTCGAAGGCTTGTGGACAAACATACACCCGGGGAAGGGTATGCCCTCCGATCTTTTCTCTGGTGCTGCAACCGCCGTGAATTGCGAAGCGGTCACTGGTGCATGCATGTTCCTGACGCGGAGTAACTACCAGGCCATGGGTGGGCTGGAAGAAGACTACATTCTGGGTGATTTCGAAGACTCCGACCTGTGCATGAAAGCGCGCGAGATGGGGCTGACTGTGCAACTGTTGCCCGGGATATCACTGTACCACCTTGAAAGGCAATCCCAGTCATTGCTGACGTCAGATCGCTGGAAGGAAGAGCTGACGTACTTCAACTGCTGGCAACATCATGAACGATGGAATAAGAACATTTTGTCGATGAAGGCGACTGGGACCCATGGCTAGAAAACTCAAAGTATTGATGGTGGCCCATGGTCACCCGGACTTCAATCCGGGTGGCGGCGAAATTGCTGCCTATCAGCTTCACAAGGCGCTCAATGGCAGAGGCGCGGTGAGAGCAGAGTCCTCATCACTGGCAGGCAATGACAAGCACCGTGTAGACACTGTGGCGGACGTCGAATTCGAATCCATGTTCTTTGCCCGACATGGCCAGGAAGATCTGGTTCACGGAGGTACCCCGTTTGCGGGTACGGGACGTCCCGGTGAAGTGCTGTTCTATAGCAGCATGCCTGACTGGTTTCGTTTCTCCCAGCCCGATAAAGCCCGAGTCTGGAGAGATTTTCGTGGTTTTCTGGAGTTGCATCAACCCGATATAGTCCACTTCCATCATTATTTCCAGTTGGGGCTGGAGTTGATTCGGGAAGTGAAGAATGTAAATCCGGATACCCGCATAGTGCTTACATTGCACGAGTACATGGCAATCTGTAACAATGAAGGGCAGATGCAGAAGGTGGGTAGCGGTGCGTTGTGCTATGAATCATCGCCTGCCGCCTGCGCTGCCTGTTTCAAGAACAAGACCGCACAGGACTTCTTTCTGCGGCGGCAGTTCATTCAATCCTGTTTTGCCTGCGTCGACCAGTTCATTGCTCCCAGCCATTTTCTGAAACAGCGGTATGTAGAGTGGGGATTGGCTGACAGCTCCATTGAGGTCGTGGAGAATCTGCTTGAGGCAGAGCCAGCCGATGACTCGTCCACGCTCGTCAGCCCGATTACCGATAAGGCACCGGCATTGTCCCGGGCGACTGACACCGACCGGCCCGTCATCATCGCTGAGGATGAACCGGACGACGATGAGAATGGGAACAGGCTTGCACTGAATGCAGAGCAGAGTGGTCAAGCTCAGCTGCCTCTCAGACTTGCCTATTTCGGACAGATAAACCGATTCAAGGGACTTGAGGTATTGCTCGATGCCGTCAGGCGTTTACCCAAGCCGATCCGCAAGCAGGTACACCTGTCGATCAATGGAAGTGGGCTTGAGCATCAGGCTGATCACTTTCAGAATACCATCCGTAACAAATTGAAATCGCTGGGTGCCACCGTGTCGATGCGCGGGCGATATCAGAGTTGCGAGCTACCGAGCCTGCTGAGTGCCACTGACTGGATGATCGTGCCCTCGGTCTGGTGGGAGAATTCGCCGGTGGTCATTCTCGAAGCGAAGAAATACGGGGTCCCGGTAATCTGTTCGGATATTGGTGGAATGCAGGAAAAGGTCGATCATGGGTTCAATGGTCGGCATTTTCTGGCAAGACGTTCAGAGTCACTGGCGGAGCAGATTACCTGGGCGGTCGAGAACCGTCATTTACACCAGACCTATGCCACAAACATGGCGAACAGCTATCCGGGAAACAAGGCGTTTCTACAGCATCGTGATCTGTATATTGCACTCTGCAATGAGCTCAATGCTGATGGAGGGGAGTGGGGCGGTTCGGACGACCAGGATCACGATATCCATCCGGAGCCTCTGAGGGCGGCTGGCTGAACTCGGGGGCCAGAGTCATCTGGCCATTGGCCGGGTAGTGTCAGTCGCTTGCGATGGCAAGCGGCGACGGGTCTCTGGCCCCGGCTTCAGTCTGGCTGAACGCGAGCGTACGGAGCGTGGAGTCAGCCTAGAGCTCGTAGCCGAGATTCTGCAGTTCCGAGCCCAGTTTGTTTCGGAAGATTTCCTGGATGTCATCACTCATTTCGGTTTTCCATCGAGCCACTGACGACTGAGGATTACGGGAGGTCATGTGGCGATTGATCACGCTCTTGTCTTTCATGGCAGCCTTGATATTCAGAGGGGTCCCCAGCCAGCGTGACAGACGAGCAGCCTCCTTCTTGCCATCGAGTATCAGGTCTTCGTATCGCACGTGAATTTCCCTGGGTGTCGTCGCGGAATCGATGAGCCTCTGCATGAACTTGCGTCGATTTTCACACAACCGGGCGGCGTAGACGGCGTCAGTGTCAGTATCCTGCCAGCCAAATGAATTGAAACCGCGTTTGTCGTTGAAGCTCTTGATCGAGATCATTTCATCGCGTGGATCACGAAGCAGGTAAATGCTCTTGGCATTCAGGTGGTCGACTGCCATTGTCGCGACCTCCGATGGCGCTTTTTCCGCATACCAGCCCGGTCCGGAGACCAATCCGGTCTTTCTGCGTATGTTTTCCGAGAAGGCCTGCCACAGTGCAACAAATGTTTGCTGTTGCAATGACTTGCGGTCCAGTGAGCGTATCAAGCCATAAGGCAAGGCCCCTACCGTGTTCGATTTGCCCTGAAACATGATGTCGTTGTTCCAGACCTTTTCATCCACTACCGGGGAACCTGCGACCCGACTCATGTTGTGAACGTAGGTCAGATAGCGATGCTCGAACGGGTATACGCGCTCGAAGAAGACTCGGTCACTGCTGCCTAACAGCTGCATCAATAGCGTTGAGCCAGTGCGGCCGAATGTTCTCACCATGACAGGTTGTAGCATGTCCAATTCGGTTGGTTCTCGTAGTGTGACGCGGCACGAAGATGTGGCTTTTTGCTGACTGGTTCAGCAGATACCGTGCCGTGTTGCGCGCTCTCAGGGCTGATCGGACAGCAGAAGTTACGGTTGGACACGATCATGCGAATGAAAACTGTCAGGCTTGGCGTAATGGGATCGCTCTCCTGGCGCCGCGACAGTTGTGACGCAAATCGGGTATCGCGGGCCGATTCTGGCTCGGTGCGTGTGACAGTTTACTGGCAGGCCGGTATGCCTGGCGATAGCGCTCGGAGCGCCAGGCCGGGATGCCGATCAGGCAAGAGGGCAAAGGACTTTGTACCGCGACTCGCGCGCAGTCTGGCGCGAGGCATCGCAAGGACATTACCAAGCTCACATGTCTTGCTACCAGGCCGTACAACGACGATATGGGTACACCCCAGTGCAAAACCCGGCCTGTATTCGCGTTTGGCGTGGCCTGCAATTTGCTTGAGTCGGGCCTTAGGCTGATAGAATCCCGGTTTGGTATTTCGGGTCATTGCCGATGCTGCTCATATCGTGGATATGTTGCCAGCCAGGCATAAGACCTTCAGCGGGGCGTAATGCCTTCATGTCTACACGACATCAACAGTAACTGACGGAATTTTATATCTAAATGAGCGACGCTATTTCTTCTGGGGACACTATCGGTGGCAGGCGCATCCTGGTAACAGGCGGTGCCGGTTTTCTTGGCTCACACCTGTGCGAACGATTGTTGAATGAAGGCAATGAAGTTATCTGCATGGATAACTACTTTACCGGTTCCAAACGCAACATCCAGCACTTGATGGGAAACACGTCATTCGAGCTCATGCGTCATGACGTTACATTTCCGATTTACCTGGAAATAGACGAAATCTACAACCTGGCTTGCCCGGCCTCACCGATTCACTACCAGCATGACCCGGTGCAGACCACCAAGACAAGTGTGCATGGCGCCATCAACATGCTGGGCCTGGCCAAACGAACCAACGCCAAGATCTTCCAGGCCTCCACAAGTGAAGTCTATGGAGACCCGAAGGTTCACCCACAGCACGAAAGCTACTGGGGACATGTCAACCCGATCGGATTCCGCTCCTGTTACGACGAAGGCAAGCGATGTGCAGAAACCCTGTTCTTCGATTATCGCCGTCAGCACAACCTGCGTATCAAGGTAGGGCGAATCTTCAACACCTATGGTCCCAGAATGCATCCCAATGATGGACGAGTCGTGTCGAACTTCATCGTTCAGGCGCTCACCGGTGAACCCATCACTATCTACGGGAAAGGCGATCAGACTCGTTCATTCTGCTACTGCCTCGACCTGATAGAGGCTTTCGTACGCATCATGGGAACAGATGATTCGTTCACGGGTCCCGTCAACATCGGCAACCCTGACGAATTCACCATTCTGCAGTTGGCCGAGAAAGTCATCGAAATGACCAACTCCAGTTCCAAACTGGTGTTCAAGGATCTTCCCAGCGATGATCCAACTCAACGACGTCCGGATATCACGCAAGCTCGCGAAAAATTGGGCTGGGAGCCGAAAGTGAAGCTTGAAGAAGGTCTGGGCAAGACAATCACCTATTTCGAAAAAACCCTGTCCGAGGGTTCTTTCAAGGCTGGCTGAAAAGCTTCCGGAGACTGAGAAATGAAAGGCATCATACTAGCAGGGGGATCGGGGACTCGTTTGAACCCGATGACACAGGTGATCTCGAAGCAGTTGTTGCCTATCTACGACAAGCCCATGGTCTATTACCCGCTGACAACGATGATGTTGGCGGGTATCAGAGACATTCTGCTGATTTCCACACCGCGCGACATCGTCCTGTTCGAGATGTTGCTCGGTGATGGCAGTCAATGGGGGGTGAACCTGAGCTATAGGGTTCAACCTTCTCCGGACGGTCTTGCGCAGTCTTTCATTCTGGGCGAGGAGTTCATCGGGCAGGACAGCGTTTCTCTCATACTGGGCGATAACATCTTTCATGGCACTGACATGGCTGGCTTGCTGCAGAAGGCAGCAGCACAGAAGGAGGGGGCAACGGTGTTTGCCTACCAGGTCAGTGATCCTGAACGCTATGGTGTTGTCGATTTTGATGACATGGGGCGTGCCAGAAGTATCGAAGAGAAACCCGAGCACCCGGCGTCGAACTTTGCGGTAACCGGTCTTTATTTCTATGACAACGATGTGGTCTCCATAGCCAAGAGCATCAAGCCGTCGGCGAGAGGCGAGCTGGAGATAACCGATGTCAACAGTGTGTATCTCGAGGCGAGGAAGCTGATGGTTCAACGCATGAGCCGGGGTTACGCATGGCTGGATACCGGCACTTGCGCCTCCTTGCTCGAGGCAGGTCAGTTTGTCGAGACACTGGAACGACGACAAGGGCTCAAGATTGCCTGTCCTGAAGAGATCTCCTGGAGATCCGGATGGATTTCGGACGATGAGCTGATGGAACTGTCGGCGCCCATGGCCAAGAACAGCTATGGGCAATATCTTCAGTCTCTGCTCGGGGAACAGCAGTTCAACAATACCCTCAAGCTGGCCAGTTGAAGTTCGGGGGGGGGGGCTATCCCTCCTGATGCCAATCTCTCTTGCTGATCCACTGTTGGATCAGCAGGCTTTCCTTCCGCCAATCATGGCGTGTGGACACCTTGTGGCAATCGCCATAGTGGCTACCGGCTCTGCTCCTGTCTTCTGATTCCGTCGTATCGACGGTGAATCCATGAATCTCGATGTGCAGATCCGGAAAATGGCTTGTCAGGGTATGCAGAACGAGAATACCCGCACTGGGTGGGGCCTCCAGCAGTCGAACCAGTGAATACCAGCTATCCAGTGATGTCAGAGCCAGACTGGAGAAGGGCAGTCGTGCCAGGCGTGACCAGTAGCGAGAGCTTCGCATGAACGGGGCTGGCCCGCTGAGGCATAGATTCTGACACGGCATGCTGCCTCCATGTATGGAGAATCCTGGCGATACCACCCAAAGGCCGGTTTTCTGGCCGGTATCGTGTCGGATCGATTCCCCCGTATGAACCTGGTTGAATCGAATGACCAGGTCGGCTGAGTCGATTCGCTCACCGGCAGAACTGCCCCGCAACGACGGCCCATTGCCGACAACAGCAATACGAGGTGGCAAGCCGTCTCTCTTCTGTTGAGCGAGTAGCTCTTCACACCACTGCGTCAGCGTGGTTGTGCGCTCCAGAAGGCTGGTGGCCAGCCTTGCCATACGCCCTGTCAGAAAATCACTGCTGCCTCTCTTGTGCTGAGCGATACGATTCAGAGCCAGGGGGAATCGGTAGAGTGCAAGCGTGCGTCTCAAGGACCACCGTTGGTTTTCGAGACTCTGAAGTCGTGAGCTTGCCTCTTGCGCAAGCCCCAGTTGGAGTTCAGCGCTGAGTAAACGCCAGAAAAGTGCCCAGTTGGTACTCCTCTGGTGTTTCTGCCAGGCGTCAAACCAGGTCAGATGCTCGGAGCTCAGACCGCGGATGCAGTGTTGAATATCGTAGGCCAGTACGACTGAATCAGTATCGGAGGAGCGGGTGACGAGGCTCCATATGTCATCTACCAGTTGCTGGGTCCAGCGGCCTTGCCTGAATCTTCGTTCACAGTCGGAAACACTGATGGTGTTCATCAGCGTGGATGCTTGAACGCTCGCAACCAGCGAACCTCACTGTCTTCGATGAAGCGACTCGGAGATTGCCGAAACTTGACGAATTTTCTGTGCTTGCGCTCAAGAGAGGTTCTCAGCAGTTGTAATCGGCTGGGAGAGGCTGCTGGCGAAAATGCAGAAGGGATGATGAAATTCAGACAGGATACCGGTCGTTCCGTCAAGGCCCGTCCCGCCCAGTGGCCCTGCAGTGTGATATGCAATGAGGTACCAGAGTTGCTGTTTTCAAGCCATTTTTCTATCGTGCTGCGTAGTTGTCGGCATGCATTGTCAACCACAATGGCAGAACCCTCTCCGGTATACGCTCGCAGCCAGCTCTTCTGCTGTTGACGGGCTACCATCGATTTGCTGGTGTGGCACCCATGCCGAAGCCACTTGATGGAGTAATGGTTGATGGCATCCACATCCAGAAGTTTTTCATCCTTCCAGAGTGCCACCGGCAGATCAAACTGAAAGGCATCTGCCAGATTGCCAGCGTTTCCACACAAGGCAATGCTGGCATTGCCCATCAGGGCCCCCAGCATGCTTTTCCTGTCAGGCGTCACGGCAGTCATGCCCATTCTGGAAAGGCCCGGAATTCGAGCTCTGAGCCGAGCCATGAGCTCACGAGCGTGATTCGCTCCGAAAGCATCTCTGTGTACGCACTCGATGCTGGTCTGGGATGGCACGGGTTTGAGCGTGTCGAGCAAGGAGCAGATTTTCTCGATCAGCGAATCATCGTGACGACTCTCTGTGCCGTCCGGCATCATGATCAGTAGTCGATAATTCGCCCGGTCCGACTGAAGCGCGTGTCCTTGCGCATCCGATCTGAATCGAGAGTGGAATTCTGCCGATGTCATGACACAGGCCGGCTTTGCCTCGATACCGTATTCACCGATGACCTCTTGCAATGTTGCGTGTGAATCACGATCGGCTTGAAGCAGCAGTTTGTCGCAAAACAGTCCTCCGGGCGCCAGGGGTGCAAGCTTGAGCCAGTGGCCGTTGTCCACGCTCAATCCCAGGCATTGATCAGCGCTCAACAGGTGATCCGAGAATATGCCCGAGGCGTGCGGTATCGAGCCACGATTCAGGTTATTCCAGGAAGTGTCTACAACATGCGCCAGGGAGCTTTTCAGGCAGTGCGAAATCCCCTCGAGTTGTGCATTGAGGCGATCTTCGTAGCAGAGGTTCATCAGCATATCAGGCCGCAATTGCCGGTTTGGTGTGTTTCCAGTATTCGGAACTGTCCCAGGCCTTCATGAGTGCTGCGCATTGGGCTTGAGCCGTACAATGCCGAGTCGCGTAGTTGATCAGTGCATCCGAGCAGGCCGCGCGGTAGTCGGGGTCCACCGCGCGGTTCAGTGCCTGTTCCCAGTCGGTTTCGCGCTTTATCACCATCAACCCTTCAATGTCGTGCTCCAGCAGATCACTGGTGGGGGAGCAGAGTGCCGGTACACCCAGAGCTGCAGATTCTATGAACTTGATATGAGATTTGGCAAAGCTGAAAGGCGTGTCGAGCAAGGGGGCCAGCGTCACACAGCTCTGTGCAATCAGTTCTGGCAGAGCGTAGTAATCGACCCATGGTGTCAGGTGCAGTTGTTCTCCCGGCAGTGTCGTACCTTGCAGTCCTATTTTCCCCACCAGTGACAATGTTGCGTCGGGGTGAGCGTCCAGACAACGCTTGAGTGTCGGAGCAATGAGTTGCAGGTCTCGATCATGACTGCGACTACCCGGCAGGTAGCTGAGTCTGGCGGTGGCGGGTGGGGGGATTCTTGCCTGTTCAGCGTGCTGCAGCCAATAGGCAGACAGACCGTTACGCACGATGGTGATTCGCGTGTTCGGACAGTGCTTGCGTGCTGCTGATGCCAGTGCAGGGGTGGATACGGTCAGTTCGTCAAACAGAGCAAGTGCTCTAGCATGTTTCCTGAACTGATTCTGCACGTGCGCTGCCGATGCCTGTGAGTTCAGTACTTTCGGGGACTGTTCTGCCATGGCGGGGTCGAAGACCAGATCATCGAAGTCGGCGACCAGGTGAATTCCCCGGGCTCTGCACACATCGCTCAGCTGTTGCAGTTTCTGAGAATAGAGAGGTCTCAGGCAGCTGATGATGTCGTAGCGGTTCAGGTCGGTGGTACGCAGATCAGCCAGGCTCTGCACTTCTGCCTGGTGATTGTTGTTCTGCAGCACTTCAGCATGATTGAAGCAGCGGTAGCGTGTAGAACCATCGCCGTAGGCCAGCCGATCCAATCGAGCATGTGTGAGGAATAGTACATTCATGTCAACTGGCGTACCTGAATCACGGCGTGTGGCGGTTGATCATGCAAGGGGTGCAAATCTCAGGCCACAGGAGGTGGTGCTGCTTCCAGCATGGGTTGTTCCTCGACCAGGCTAAGCATCGGGTTCCAGTAGGGGTCCCGGTGGATGTAGTGCTTCCAGCGTTGGTGCATGACTTTGCATTCCGCCGCGAAGCGGGCTGCCTTGTCAGGCGAATCATCCTTGCCGCGAGACAGCGATTCGTGGTGGATGAGGGTGACGTCCGAGAGCATCAGATTGTCGAAGCCTGCGGCATGTGCGCGCAGGCAGAGGTCGACGTCATTGAATGCCACAGTGAGTTCCTTGTCGTCGAGGCCACCCAACTGTTCATAGGTATCGCGACGGATAGCCAGGCAAGCTGCGGTTACAGCGCTTACCTGATGGGGCCATTGCAACCTGTGCAGGTAGGAGGCTGCGTCCGTCTTCTGAAACCGGTGAGCATGGCCTGCGACACCTTTCATCCCCATGACGACACCGGCGTGCTGTACCCGCCCGTTGTCGTACAACAGCTTGGCTCCCACGCAACCGACGCGGGGTGACATGCATGCCTGTACCATTCGTGTCAACCAGTCTGGCTGCACGATCTCAGTGTCGTTGTTGAGTAGTATCAGTACGTCACTCTGTGTCTGGCTGGCAGCGTGGTTGTTGATGGCCGAATAGTTGAAGGTACCGGGGAAGTCGAGTACCGAGTAGCGAGGTTCATCTTGCATCGAATCATGGAAACGAGTTGTCGCCGCTTCCGTACTTCCGTTGTCTATGACACTGATATGGTAGTTCGAGTAGTCGGTCATGGACAGGATCGACTCCACGCACTGACGCAACAGGGGTTCCTTGTCGCGGGTAGGAATGAGAATCTCGACTCGTGGCAAGGCCTCGAGCCTGTTCAGCTGAAGCGCGGAATCTGGCGGTGTGAGCAGGGCATCAGCGCGTTGCGTGAACCAGCGATCCTGGCGGGACACATCGCTCGGTTCCGGCTGTGAGAACATGACTCCGGGTATATGTACTACCTGGTCCCTGTTTATCAGCGAGCGGGCCTGTAGCAGAAAGTCATAGATCGCCGTCGTTGCCATGGACGACTTCAGTCCGCCCGTCTGCAGGTAGAGCTCGCTGGAGCATACGCACAGATCGCCGATGTAATTTCCGGCTTCAAGCAGGTAGGGGTCCCAGCCAGGCTTGATCACGGGGTGCTTTCGCTCCCGGTTCCCACACAGCTTGTCATGATCGGTATAAAGCAGCTCGCACTGCGCATTCTGCGCCAGTACGCGGGTAATCGATATCAGGAACTCCGAACCGGGAACAATCCCGGAACCTGCCAGCACGATATGATGGGGCTCCGTCAGGGCATCTGTCGACGTTTCCTGCCCGGCCAGGCAACGGATGGCCACGCTCGGCGTTCGCCCACCCAGCATGCTTCTGAGCTCCGTGATCGATTGCTCCCAGACAGCATTGTCGCTCTGGTTCATCGTGAAAATCTGAAAACTGATCCTGTTTGTCGACAAGCCGTGCCAGTCTGTATTTCTCCAGTGATTGGCCAGCGTGATGAGGTGGTCATGCAACCAGTAGGAGTAGGGCCTGGGGGTGAATCCGCGCTGGTTTGTCTGGTGGTACACCTGATAAAGCTCTTCCACGGAAGGCCAGTGACCATGACTGCGTAACATGTCTGTCTGAACATGTTCTATGTTGTCAACGGAGTCCTTGTGCTGCAGAGGGTCGAACCGCCTGGTCATGCGCTTCAGCATGCGTTTTGCTGCGCGACGCCGAGAGACTCTTGTCAGATCGATATCCAGACACAGGCTGGCGTCCAGGTTTTCTTCCAGCGAGACAATGATATGGGTGATCTTCTCTCTGACCTGTACAACCCTTCGAGTTGCCCGCGCGCTGGTGAGCAACAGCTGTTCGCTTCGTCCTGCCACATCCAGAGTCAGGGTGTGTCCCAGCGGACTTTCAACAGAATCGTTGCCGCGCGGACTGACCTGCAACAGGTACCAGCCCGGGTTCAGGTTGATGAAGATTCGTCTCGCATTGGAATCCAGGCAGACGGAATTTCCCCATTTGAGCGGCTTCCTCAAACCCGAAAGCGTTAGAAACAAGTTGGCAATACTCGTCATACGTGGCATCGACAGTTTTCAGTACAGAGCAGAGGAGGAGTCATTGGTGCTGCCGTTGGCGGATCGGCAACAGCGTCCTCCAACATCCAATTCATTGCACATCACGCGCCGAAACGCATGAAACTGAAACCCTTGTAGAAATTTCCGGGCGGCTGAGCCTCATCAGTCTCCTGAATGTGAATTCCGTTGGCATGAATACTGTATCGCTCAGCGGGCTGGCGGTAGTAAATCGGGTTTCCGGTGTCACGGATATCCGGCCGCATTGGGAAAGGTCCTGAACCTGGCCGGATGCCTGTCGGACTTGCCTGACAAGCCTGGATTCACGTACTTGCAGATCATGCTTTCGCCCAGTTGCCAGTGACCTTGCCAGCTTCGTCAGGACTACCGAAACACTCACCGCTATGATTGCCTACCATATTCTTTGTCATGGAAACTTCAAGCAGGTAGCCATGCTTGTAGATTCTCTGTTCAGCACCGATGATGTTTTTCTGATCGATATAGACGATGGTCAGAAGCCTGATCTGAAGCCTCTGGAGAAGTACAGAAATCTTTCGAACGTTCACATCAGCTGTGACTCGAATATCTCCTGGGGTGGGGGAGGGACTCTACGCAAGACCATCAAGGGGGCCTTCTTTCTTCTCGATACCGATAAGTCCTGGGACTACTATGTCGTGCTGAGTGGTCAGGATCTGCCACTGCAATCCAGAGAGCAGATAAAGAACCGCCTGGGTCGCGGGATTGCCGAGAAGACCAGCTACATTCGTGCGGTACGCACATCCGTGATGTCTCTGGATGACATACCGGTAGACAACAAGAAGAATGAGTGTGTTCTCTGGGGAGACCGCGGACACACCAAGGTATTTGCCAAGCCTGGCACTATCAATCCACAAGTCGATTTTGCCGCACGATGGCTGGTGGATGTGGCAGAGATTGGCGAAATTGGCCATGTCTATGTCGGTAGTTGTGATTCCCTGTTGTTGAAACGTCGAGAGATGTATTTCAGGAAGTATCCCTTCCACATCGGTGCAAACTGGTTCAACCTCCACAGGTCGGTGATCGAACACATGCAGAAGGATGAGTTTGCCTATGAGTTGTACGATGTTCTGAAGAATACCTTCATTCCGGATGAAAGCTATTTTCAGACCTATATCAAGAACTCCCCGTTTCGCGACAATACAGACAATGATTACGGCCGCCTGATCCTGCGTCCCGGGCCGATACCCCGAGTGAAGGTCTTTGGTATGGAAGACCTGCCTGCCATCGAAAGCTCCAACGATCTGTTCGGTCGCAAGTTCGATCTGAACCATGATGCCCGGGTGATCAAGGAGGTTCTTGAACGAGCGGCATGAGGCGGGGCACGTGAACAGAGAAGCTGATTCCAGACCGGCGGTGGCGTTTTCCTCCGGTATACGCGCCATCAGAAACATCGAACGATTTCTGGAGGTGGACTCGCTCATCAGCCCACGCCATGCCTGGAAGAACAGGAACGCGGTTTCCAGTGTCGTCGTCTGGGGGCGCAAGCAGAATTCGCAACGGGCACTGCAGTACGCCGGATGTCATGGGCTGAACGTACGCTACGTTGAAGATGGCTGGATCAGGACCAGTTCCAGAGATGCGCATTCCCGATGCTGCTATTCCCTGCTCGTGGACGATACCGGCGTCTATTACGACAGCCGACAGCCCAGTGATATCGAAAACTATCTGAATCTGCCGGATGCTGACTTCGCTCTGAGTTGCAACGCCAAGGCGCTCGAGTACGCTCGGGAAAATCGTCAACGAATGGTCGAGCATGGCATAACCAAATACAATTTCTGTCCGAAACCTGCAGATGCGATTCTGGAGTCAGGCGCAAGGCCGCTGGTTCTCGTGATCGATCAGACCAGGGATGACGCCTCGGTGCGTTTCGGCGGAATGCAGGAGGGTGACTTTCCGGCAATGCTCGATCGCGCCGTGGCGGAGAATCCGGGTGCACGTATCGTGGTACGAACCCACCCCGATGTTGTCGTTGGTCGCAGAGAAGGCTATCTGAGCGAGTACGCCAGGCAGTTGGGTCTGGAAATCAGTGCCGCGGGCGATAACCCGATCTTCTGGTTGAAGAAGGCCGCCCGAGTCTATGTCGGTACATCACAGTTGGGTTTCGAGGCACTGATGTGCGGATGCCGGGTCAGTGTGGCAGGTCTGCCGTTCTATGCCGGTTGGGGCTTGACCGAGGATTACCAGACTCTGGCTCGACGGGTGAGAACACGCACACTGGATCAGGTTTTCCATGCGAGTCATGTCTACCTGGCCCGATACCTCGACCCGGTCAGTGGAGCGCGATGGCAGTTGCACGAGTGCATAGAGCATGTGCGAGTGCAGCTGGAAGCGTTTGAGCGTAATGCCCATGCCTTCGCCTGTGTCGGCATCACGCCCTGGAAAAAGGGGATCGTTGCACAGTATCTGAGATCGCCCGATGGCAATGTCCGGTTCTGTCGGCGGGACGATGTCAGCATTGATGAAAGAGCAGTGTACTGGAGTTTTTCCGATGCCAGAATGATCGATGGTTCCACTGGTGCAGGCACCTCCTCTGAGGGGGGAGAGCGTCAGGCTGTCTCCCGCCTCGAGGATGGTTTCATCCGGTCACGCGGACTTGGTTCGGATTTCGTCTTGCCGGCGTCACTGGTCGTAGACCATGGCGGTCTGTACTTCGATCCTTCATCAGACAGTGACCTGCAGGCGCTGCTCAACAGCGTCGACTGTACAGAGGAGAATATCGAACGAGCCAGACGACTGAGACACTCGCTTCTGGCAAGTCGGCTGACCAAATACAATGTGTCCTCAAGAGCAGGAGCCGTGACACCGCTCGACACGGCGGACAGTGACAACGCGCTGCATGTATTGGTCGTCGGGCAAGTGGAGGACGATCAATCCATTCTGCGAGGTTGTGTCGACGTGTCCTCGAATGGAGACTTGTGCCGTGCCGTTCGTTCTGCCAGGCCAAGTGCCCATATCACCTACAAGCCTCATCCGGATGTCGAATCGGGCAATCGCAAGGGGGCGGTGTCGGCCCGTATCCTTGACGAGTGTGTTGACAGAGTGGAGCACCAGCGAAACTTCCTCGATTGTCTGGAAGAAAGTGATGAGTTGCATACGATGACATCCTTGTCGGGTTTTGAAGCCTTGCTCCGCGGCAAGACTGTGCATACCTATGGCATGCCATTCTACGCAGGGTGGGGCCTGACCCACGACCATGTCGAATTTCAGAAGCGCAGGAGAATCCGGACGCTGGAGGAATTGATCTATCTGTGTCTGGTGGTCTACCCACGCTACCTGGATGTCGCCAGCGGGGAGTTCATCACCGTCGAGCAACTGGTGTCTTCACTGGCCACGGGTGCCGAAAAGGAGGAATCAGCCCACAGCAACTCGATGCACCTGTGGAAGAAACTCAACAACATCCGCAAAGCAGTCAATTACCGGCCGGTTTGACAAAACTCATGACGGTGAGGCATGGATTTTGTATCTCAAGAGAAGGGGAGAACAGTCGATAACACTCTTAGCCATGTGGGGTATCCAGCGATATTGCGGTTGCTCGACAGATCATTGATGACCCAACGTGATTTGTAAAAGAGACTGTAGCCACAGATCCGATGCTGCTTCACCGCCCGAAGATATGTTAGGGAAAATAAAACATGCACCAAAGCGCGTTTCTGTCTGCGGTACCACCCACGCATGATGGCAGGGAGTCTGTTGTCAGGCGGGATGGACAGAATTCGCGAAACGTGTTGCTGTTGCAGGGACCGGTGGGTCCGTTTTTCTCGCGCTTCAGCGAAGACCTGGAAGATCGCGGGTTTTCAGTCACCAAGATAAATTTCAACGGAGGCGACCGTTTCTTCTATCGCCGCCCCGATGCTCTCGATTACACCGGAACACTGGACGATTGGGAAGCATGGCTCGAGCGCATGGTGGTCAATCGCGGGTTTTCACGGTTCTACCTCTTTGGTGATTGCCGCGCCTATCATCGTATTGCCTGTGAAGTTGCCGCCCGAAACAATGTGAGAGTCTTCGTTTTCGAAGAGGGGTATATTCGCCCGAATTTCATCACACTGGAAGAAGACGGTGTCAACGGCCGCTCCACCATGCTGTCCCAGCCTTGCGCCATACCCAGTGTGCCCGAAGAGCTGCCACAGGAACATCAGCAACCGGTCAATGTGTTCCTGATAACGGCCTTGTACTCCATGATCTACTACTGGGCAAGTGCTGCCGGCAGGCGCCATTTCGAGCACTATCGTCACCACCGTCCGTTTGACTGGTTTCCGGAAGGGGTCCGCTGGCTGCGTTCATTCGCGCGCAAGTGGATCTACTCGCGACGTGAGAAGCATGTGCTCGACACCTTGCTTCCGCAGTTTGATGGAAATTACTTTGTCTGTCCCTTGCAGGTACATTGCGACATGCAAGTCGTTGTACATTCGGATTACAACTCCATTGAACATTTTGTCGGGGATGTGCTGGCCTCATTCCGGCAACATGCCCCCAGTAGCAAGGCGATAGTATTCAAGCATCATCCCATGGACCGCGGGTATACCGACTATACAACGCTGTTTGCCAATCTCACGGCGGAGCTCGGGCTGCAGGGGAGAGTGTTCTATGTACATGACGTCTGCCTGCCGACATTGCTGCAACATGCACAAGGCACGGTGCTGATAAACAGCACAGTCGGACTCTCATCGCTGTTTCATGGCACACCCGTCAAACCATTGGGCAAGACGATCTACGATATACCCGGATTGACTTCACAGCTGGATCTTGATGATTTCTGGAATGTGGAACGACTCGTGGACAAGGCCAACTTTCAGGCCTTCCGATCATTTCTCATCATGAGAAATCAGCTGAACGGCAATCTCTACCGGCGTATTGGTGACCAGGGTGCCAGTGGCATCGTCTGGTCGAGTGATCTGGATAAGGAGCACCGCTGGAAGGAGGCCAAGGTCGAACCCGTCAGCAAGCCACGACTCAGAGTGGTACGTGGCGAACAGGCATCGCGTCCGCGCAAGGGTGGCGATGGCAACGCCGAGGCTGCTTGAGGCTCGACTTGTCGGTTCCGTTCTTGTGCTTTGTCGATACGATGAGTCAGACAGCTTGATGATGAATGGCAGGGACCAGACGAAGAGTCTCGGGTAGCTTCGCTACAAGGAGGTTCTACTGTCTCGTTTCCGGCAAAGTCCTGATACACCACCAGGCACCGTGGGTGTGTCAGGGCTTGCCGTTTGTGACGTCAGGTCTGAGTTACGGGTAGTATTCTTGCGGCCTCTGCAAGAGTGATGATGCCTTCCTGTGCCAGTCTCAGAAGGTCTCTGGACATGCCCCTTTCATCGCGCAGGCGTTGCAGCGATTGCCGAATACCGTTGTTGTAGAAGCCGTCTCTGACCTCATCGTCCAGCGTGACGATGGAGCACAGGTCCAGCGTCTTGCCAAGACCGGTATGGTTGCAGCGCTCGCAACCATCGGCGGCGCTGAAGGAGGAGCGCATGCGATGCTGTAGCCAGACGTTGATATTGCCGGCGATGATCGGGCTGTGCTCGGACAACCAGGCTGTACCCTGATCGTCTGGAGAATGGGGGTAGCGACAGTAGGGGCAGAGGCACTGCAAGCGTCGTTGTACGAGAACCGCCGACAGTGAGCGGGCGATTGCCTCACTGCGTACGCCAGCTGCCAGCAGATGGTCCACTGCCGCTGCGGCGGATTCGGCCCTCACGCCTTGCACGATCAGGGTCGAGCTGCTGGCCTGCCTTGCCAGTCGTTGTGTCATGTCATCACTGTGCATATTGCAGGCAACGATGGCATCGCAGCCAAGTTCGCACAGTGCTGGCCAGTTCTGCAGATCGTCAGGTGCCTCGACGGTGTCGATGGCCAGTTGTATGACTCTGGGCATCGGTGGATGTCCGGGTGTCTCCGCGCAGATGATCTTGCGATCGGGAGCAACCATTTCCTGGGCCATGGCGCGTACTGTCTGTGCACGTGCCTGTGGGTGCGAGCAGGCGACCAGCAGAAGGCCGGATTCCTGTTTCAGGAGTTCGCGTATCTGCGACTGTTGTTTTCTGCTCAATGGCAGTTCGTCGAGCCGAGGGGGAGGGGCCTTCAGATCATGCTGCACTGTGATCAGGTAGGTATCACCCCGGGAAGTGGGGACCGCATCCAGTTGTATGAGCCGCGGCCCTGTCTGCAGCGTGAAACCGAACCACGCACGGCGCGCCTTCGTCTGCCGAGAGTCTCCCCAGAGATAGGATTGCAGAAGTGCCATGCAGTCCAGATGAGACGCGGCATTTTCAATACGAACCTCACTCAGACCAAACACGGTGCGAAGACGTAGTCTCAGGCAGTCGTTGTCAGGCTCGAGGTGTATTTCGTCTGCCTGTGCTAGGATGGCTGAATCCAGCAGATCCACCAGTACCTTCCAGCGTGCTCGTTCGTTCGCGGGACAAACGGACGAGACGCCGGTAAGGTCTACAGCATCGAGGGGAGCTGATGGATTCTGGAACGCCGGGCTGTTGATCAACGAAATAGTCATCGAAACTTCACTTGCAGAGTCAACACCTTATCGGCGATTGAACCTCAAAGCGTTAGAACAGCAGGTAATGTGAAGTCCGATCCATGAGACAGATGTCGCAATCTGTCTCATGGGGTGATCAATTGATGGCGCACTCCAGTGATTCTCCGATGCGAATGCAGCGTTTGCCCGGTGCGCAAGGTATGCCGGCAGGCAGGGCGGTGGACCCGGCCGGACAGACATTTCCTCGCTCTCCGGTACACCATTTGCCGTTGTTCAGTTCATAACAGGCCGCATCGTCCTGCAGGCACTGACTGCTATTGTCCACCTGAGTGTCGGTGCTCTTGCAGGCGTTGGCATGGCCGCCGTTGCCTGAAGGCCGCGAGGACTTGTTCAGGCCGCCACCCGGTGAGGCGCAAGCACTCAGCAGGGTAGCAAGGGCAATGACAATCAGGCTTCGACAGACTGTTGATCGCATCACTTGAAATACACCGGTTTGACTTCGCCTCTGTCCAGCTTGCCCTTCCACAATGCAGGCCCGGTTATATGTACGGACTCGCCAGTGGTATCGACAGCGACCGTGACCGGCATGTCTTCAACGACAAACTCATGAATGGCTTCCATGCCCAGTTCTTCGAAGGCCACGACTCTGGACTTGCGAATGGCCTTGGATACCAGATAGGCGGCGCCACCGACAGCCATCAGATAGACAGCCTTGTGCTTGCGAATGGCATCGATGCCGGCTTCGCCGCGCTCGGCCTTGCCGATCATGCCGAGCAGGCCACACTGATCGAGCATCATCTCGGTGAATTTGTCCATACGGGTCGAGGTGGTGGGGCCGGCGGGTCCGACGACTTCATCGCGCACCGGATCAACGGGTCCCACGTAATAGATGAAACGTCCGTTGAAATCCACACCCTCGGGTAGTCCTTCGCCACTTTCCAGCAGACTCTGGATGCGCTTGTGCGCGGCATCGCGCCCCGTCAGCATGGCGCCGCTGAGCAGCAGGGTCTCGCCGGGTTTCCACGTGGCGACCTCTGCGGGGGTGACCGTATCCAGGTTCACGCGCCTGGCACCGGCTCCGGCATCATAGGTAATCGCTGGCCAGTCATTGAGTGACGGTGGCGTCTGCAGGGCAGGGCCATTGCCGTCCAGTACGAAGTGTGCGTGTCGAGTGGCGGCACAGTTCGGAATCATGGCCACCGGCTTGGAGGCCGCATGAGTCGGAAAATCGAGAATCTTGACATCCACGACGGTGGTCAGACCACCCAGACCCTGGGCGCCGATGCCCAGTGCGTTGACGGCTTCGAAGATTTCCAGTCGCAGCTCCTCGATTCGGTTCTTCGGTCCACGATCTTTCAGTGCCTGGATGTCGACCGGTGCCATCAGGGATTGTTTGGCCAGCACGGCAGCCTTTTCCGAGGTGCCCCCGATACCGATGCCGAGCATGCCCGGCGGGCACCAGCCGGCACCCATGGTGGGTACGGTCTTGACGACCCAGTCGACGATGCTGTCGCTGGGGTTGAGCATGACCAGCTTGGATTTGTTTTCCGAGCCACCGCCCTTGGCGGCAATCTCGAAGTCCACGGTGTCGCCTTCCACGATCTCGGTATGGATGACCGCAGGGGTATTGTCACCGGTGTTCTTGCGGGCGCCGGCCGGGTCGGCCAGAATCGAGGCACGCAGTTTGTTGTCAGGGTGGTTGTACGCACGGCGGACACCTTCATTGATCATGTCCGTGAGGCTCATCTTCGCATCCCACTGCACGTTCATGCCGACCTTGACGAACACGGTCACGATGCCGGTATCCTGACACAGCGGTCGCTTACCCTCGGCACACATGCGGGAGTTGACCAGGATTTGCGCCATGGCATCCTTGGCCGCCTTGGATTCTTCACGTAGCCATGCTTCGTGCACGGCATCGATGTAATCCTTGGGGTGGTAATACGACATGAACTGCAGGGCATCGCAGACACTGTCTATCAGGTCATCCTGGCGAATCACGCTCATCGAAGGGACTCTTGGCTGGGGTGGAAGATAGGCGGCAATAGCCACTCATATATACTGATTATAGAGCCTGAATGCACAGAGGGGCTTGACGGGTGGCAATCAGTGAGGGCAATATCCGCTTGTGATGAATGAATTCTCCCATAACAAGAGCTGCAGTACCCAGAGTTGGCGCTGGCGAAGCTGATCGACCGCATTTGCCTGAATGCCTGTATTGGCACCCGGAAAACCGGGCCTGCCGATAGCCACACCAACTGATAGCCTTGTTTGAGAAACGACAGTCATGAATCCCGCCGATTTTGAGCGTTACCGCGCCGAAGGTTTTACTCGTATTCCCCTGAGCTGTGAGCTCATCGCGGACCTGGACAACCCTCTCTCCACCTTCATGAAGCTGGCCGACCAGCCCTACACCTTTCTCCTTGAATCGGTGCAGGGGGGCGAGAAGTGGGGGCGTTACTCGATCATCGGGCTCCCGGCCAGGACGATCGTGCGTGTCCGTGGCAAGCAGATCACCATCGAGACTGAAGGGGTCGAATCTGCACCGCAGGAAGTGGCGGAGCCGCTGGACTGGATAGAAGAGTACCAATCGCAGTTTCAGGTGCCGGATATTGCCGGGCTGCCGCGTATCACGGGCGGTCTCGTCGGTTACTTCGGCTACGACACGGTCCGTTACATCGAACCTCGTCTGGGCGACAATCCGCATCCGGATCCCATTGGCAACCCCGATATCCTGCTCATGGTGACCGATGAGCTGGTGGTGTTCGATAACCTCAGCGGCAAGCTGACCATCATCGTGCTGGTGGATCCGGAGTGTGAGAATGCCAGGCTTGCAGGCATCAGGCGGGTGGCCGAGCTGCATGATCAGATTCGCCAACCTCTGCCGGTTCAGAAAAGCAGCCACACCATCTCCAGGGTCGCGGAGGCAGACTTCGAAAGTGGTTTTACCGAGTCAGGCTACAAGGAGGCGGTAGCGAAGATCATCGACTACATCACTCAAGGGGAGTGCATGCAGGTGGTTCTGTCGCAGCGTCTGTCCGTGCCGTTCGCAGCCCCGCCACTGGACCTGTACCGCTCCTTGCGCACGCTCAACCCGTCACCCTATATGTTCTATCTGGACCTTGGGGATCATCATGTCGTGGGTGCCTCGCCGGAAATTCTGGTCAGACTGGAAGATTCCGAAGTGACAGTGCGACCGCTGGCAGGAACACGGCCACGTGGAGCCGATGAGGCTCAGGATCAGGCCAATGAAGAATCCCTGCTGGCCGATCCCAAGGAGCTGGCCGAACATCTGATGCTGATCGACCTGGGGCGCAATGATATCGGGCGTATCGCCACGACGGGTACGGTCGAGGTAACCGACAAGTTCAGCATCGAACGCTATTCCCATGTCATGCATATCGTGTCCAATGTCGTTGGCAAGCTGAAGGATGACATGAGCCCCATGGATGTTCTGAAAGCCACGTTTCCGGCGGGCACGCTCTCTGGAGCACCGAAGGTGCGGGCCATGGAAATCATCCAGGAGCTCGAACCTGTCAAGCGAGGCGTCTATTCGGGGGCGGTCGGCTATCTGTCCTGGAATGGCAATATGGATACGGCCATCGCCATTCGCACCGCGGTCATCAAGGATGGCACCCTGAATGTGCAGGCCGGCGCCGGAATCGTGTACGACTCGGATCCCGAGAGCGAATGGCAGGAAACGCATTCCAAGGCGCGTGCCATATTCAGGGCTGTCACCATGGCAGAGGCAGGGCTGGATTCACGTCCCGATCTGTTTGATGAACTGCCCGGCGAGGGGGATGAATGAGCATGCTGGCGGTGATCGACAACTACGACTCCTTCACCTGGAATCTGGTGCAGTACTCAGCCGAGCTCGGCTGTGAGGTTCGTGTATTTCGCAATGATGTCATCAGCTGCGATGAGCTGGCAGAGATGCAGCCAACGGCAATCATGATCTCACCCGGCCCGGGGCGGCCGGAGAGTGCGGGGATATCCCTGCCTGTACTGGATTGCTTTGCGGGAAAGATACCCATACTGGGGGTCTGTCTCGGGCACCAGAGTATCGGTCAGCATTTTGGCGGCTCGATCGTGCTGGCGAAGCAGATCATGCATGGCAAACTGTCACCGGTTCATCACAACAACACCGGTGTGTTCGAAGGCCTGCCGAATCCGGTTACGGTCACGCGCTATCACTCTCTGGTCATTGATGCCGACACCTTGCCGAAAGAGCTGGAAGTGACGGCCTGGACACAGAATGCCGATGGCTCTCGTGAGGAAATCATGGGAGTACGTCACCGGGACTATCTTCTCGAGGGTGTGCAGTTTCATCCGGAGTCGATCAGTAGCGAGCATGGTCACGATATGCTGGGCAGTTTCTTCAAACGAGCAGGTCTCCTGCCCTGAACACAGGTTGAGCGAACATGAATATCCAGCAGGCACTCGAGCTGTTGATAGAACGAAAGGATCTGCAGGCGAGCGACATGGAGTCGGTCATGCGGCAAGTCATGACCGGTGAAGCCACGCCTGCGCAGATCGGCGGTTTCCTGATTGCCCTGCGCATGAAAGGTGAAACAGTGGATGAGGTTGCGGCGGCAGCCAAGGTCATGCGTACACTGGCATCCGGGGTTTCACTGGAACATGCCGACGCCATTGATATCGTCGGTACCGGCGGGGACTCAACCAGCACCTTCAATGTCTCCACCTGTAGCGCTATCGTGGCAGCCGCCGCAGGTGCCAGGGTTGCGAAACATGGCAGTCGCTCGGTGTCCAGCAAGTCCGGTGCGGCAGATCTGCTGGAGGAGGCGGGGGTCAATATCGACCTGACGCCCGAGCAGGTGGCGCACTGCGTTGACGAGCTGCAGTTGGGTTTCATGTTTGCTCCACGCCATCACAGCGCCATGAAGCACGCTATCGGGCCGCGACGAGAGATGGGCGTCCGTACCATCTTCAACCTGTTGGGTCCTCTGACCAATCCCGCCGGTGCACGGAGTCAGCTGCTGGGGGTCTACAGTAGACACTGGGTCAGACCGGTCGCCGAGGTGCTCGAGAAGTTGGGTAGTGATCATGTCATCGTGGTTCACGGTCACGATGGCATGGATGAAATCAGCATCAGCGGACCCACTCTGGTGGCTGAACTGAAGGATGGCAAGGTGCGCGAATACGTGATCGAGCCGTCGCAGTTCGGTATCGAGGTGTCACCGCTGGACAGCATCAGAGTCAAGGGCGCCGCCGAGAGTCTGAAGATGATCAGGAGCGTGCTGGCCAACGAGGCGGGTCCCGCTCGGGATATTGTCGTTCTCAATGCGGGAGCCGCGCTGTGTGTTGCCGGTATTGCCGAGTCGATCGAAGAGGGTGTTGCTCTGGCTGACGAGGCCATCGTCAACGGTGCAGCTGCCCGCAAGCTGGCTCAACTGATCTCCGTTTCCCAGTCATTCGATCCAGCCTGATCTGCCAGGAGTCTTAGCGAAGATGAACACCAAACAGGATGTGCCGGATATTCTCAAGCGGATCATTGCCCGAAAGCATGAGGAAATCGCTGAAAGGCAGCGCAGTTCCCCCCTGCATGCCCTCATCAAGCAGGCCGAGCAGGCAGGGGATTGTCGTGGATTCGTGCAGGCCTTGAACGACAAGGTAGAACAGGGGCAGGCTGCCGTGATTGCCGAGGTCAAGAAGGCTTCGCCGAGCAAGGGTGTTCTGAGAGATCCGTTTGACCCAGCCAGTATTGCTGCCAGCTACGAAGCGGGTGGGGCGGCTTGTCTGTCAGTGCTGACCGATGCCGATTTCTTTCAAGGCAGTGAAACGGCATTGCGTGAGGCCAGGGCCGCGTGTCGCTTGCCTGTCATCCGCAAGGATTTCATCGTGGATGCCTATCAGGTCGCCGAGGCAAGGGCCATTGGGGCGGATTGCATTCTGCTGATTGCAGCGGCGCTGGATGATCAGTCATTGTCCGATCTGTATCGCCAGGCCGTGGATCTTGGCATGGACGTACTGGTCGAGGTTCATGATGCCGTCGAGTTGCGGCGCAGTCTGAAGCTTTCACCGATGCTGCTGGGCATCAACAACCGGGACCTGAGGAGCTTCGAGGTATCGCTGGAGACAACCGAATCGCTGTTGGCGGACATTCCTGCGCAAACCCATGTCGTCACCGAGAGCGGAATCATGAATGCCGGTGATGTGCAACGCATGCGTAGCGCGGGTGTGCACACCTTCCTGGTGGGCGAGGCCTTCATGCGTGCGCCGGACCCGGGGCTGGCGCTTCAACAGATGTTTGCCGAATAGCGAATGATAAAAATGGCAGGCTGTCGCTGGGCAAGCTGTCACCGGAGAGGTCTGAGTCGTGCCGTGCAGGATGCCTGAAAGCCGGAACTCCAGTTCAGGGTTCCGGCTTTCCGGGCGACAGGACTACTCTGGTAGTCGTCGTCTGCAAGCTGCGCAATGGACTAATGCCCTGATGTCGAGTCGTGGAGAACAGAGAGACATTGTCTGATGTTTGACCAGTCGAATGCCTCTTCACTCAACGTGTCCCGTAGATGACCATGGTTTTGCCACGTGCGTGGATAAGACCTCGATCTTCCAGTTCCTTCAATACCCTGCCGACCATCTCGCGTGAGCAGCCAACGATACGGGCAATTTCCTGGCGGGTGATGCGAATCTGCATCCCGTCGGGGTGAGTGATGGCATCCGGCATTCTGGCCAGGTCCAGCAGGGTGGAGGCGACGCGCCCGGTGACGTCCAGAAATGCCAGGTCTCGTACCTTGATGCTGGTTCTTCGCAGGCGTGCTGCCATCTGTGTTGTCAGGGCATAGATCAGATCAGGTTGATCTGCAGCCAGACGTCTGAACTGGTCGTAATTCATTTCAGCCAGTTCGCACTTCACTCTGGCTACTACCAGGGCGCTGCGACCGGCTGCTTCATCAAACAGCCCCATCTCGCCGAAAAAGTCGCCAGCGCTGAGATAGGCCAGTACAATCTCTCGGCCGTCGTCGTCTTCGATGACAACGCTGACAGAACCATCAACAATGTAGTACAACGTCTCGGGGACATCGCCGTGATGGATGATGGTGGTTTTTGCCGGGTACTGTCGTCGGTGGCTACTTCTGAGGAACATGTCCAACCATTCGACAGGCGGCGGTGCAATACGTGGCGCCAGCATTTTGTGATTCTCCGTACTCAAGGTTTGCGCAAGAACCTGATGGGTCTGTATTGACCCTCCAGACTGTTTTTGTCTAACGTCAAACATTGATCGGCGGTATTTTTAAATTCTTCAATGAAATCGACACCACCGCGCGTGGCCGATTCAGGACACGAGGACGAGTAACGTTGCACGCACGAGTAAAATGGCTTGATCATATGAGCTTTGTTGGTGAGTCCGGTAGTGGCCACTCAGTGGTCATGGATGGCTCTCCTGAACACGGCGGCCGCAATCTGGGCGTTCGTCCCATGGAAATGCTTCTTATCGGTCTGGGTGGTTGCACTGCTTTCGATGTTGTGCTGATGTTGCAAAAGTCTCGCCAGAACGTCATTGACGTGGAAGTGGCTCTCGATGCTGAGCGGGCAGAGGACATTCCGCAGGTGTTTACCGACATAAAGGCCCATTTCAAGGTCTGGGGGAAGGATTTGAGCGCCAGGCATGTAGAGCGCGCAGTGACTCTCTCTGCCGAGAAGTACTGCTCGGCGACCAAGATGCTCGAAAAGAGCGCAACCATTACCTATACGTGGGAAATCATCGAAAGCTGAGGGTTTACAGGTGGCCGTTGATCGGTAATGCCCGTACTGCCGAGCACCCACAGTCGAGTTGGTTGACTGTGCACCTGATAGTCATCGGGTGGGCAAGTCCGATTGGCAGTGATACGGTGTGAACAGCCGAATGGCTACGTGTTAGTTGACTGCTGTTGTAGTGTTACAAACGCGGCTCTCCACAGCCTTGTCGGTCTGGTCAAGGCAGCAGATCGGCAGGTTTGGTGTCAACAAGGCACTGTAGTGCTGGCGTTGTTCTGCCGCTGACGTCGAGTGTGCTAACAGCAATACAGTGTTTCTTATACAAATTCTTATACAAATAATGGGTGCAGGATCGGTGCAGTGTCAGTGTCGGGGAGGGAAACCTGGCCTGTCGATTGCTGCCGGAACATCACGCAAGTGACGTTTTCTCCTCCATCAACTTCCCGGGATGGTTTACAGTGTGGCCCCGATTGGCCGCACTGGCTCTTTGCGTGTCAATGCCTGATTCATGAAAATGTGGGCCAGTACTCTGTTACAGGGTTCGCATCAGCACAGGAAATGTTCTCCTGATGGTTGAGATTCATGCAAACCTCCTTTACAATTGTGGGCTTAGTTTCGACAGTGCCCTACCGAGATATATACGTGAACAAGACTACCGTCAGCGCAAAACCTGCAGAGGTTAAACGTGATTGGTTCGTTATCGATGCTGAAGGCAAGACGCTCGGTAACGTAGCAACAGAATGTGCCCGCCGTCTGCGTGGCAAGCACAAGGCCATCTACACCCCCCATGTGGACACGGGTGATTACATGGTTGTCATCAATGCTTCCAAAGTGGAAGTGACTGGCAACAAGGCCAAGAACAAGTTGTACCGTCACCACACTGGTTACATCGGCAACCTCAAGACTACAAACTTCGAGAAGTTGCAGCAAACTCATCCAGAGCGAATCATCGAACTGGCCGTTAAGGGAATGCTTCCAAAGAATCCTCTGGGACGTGCCATGTACGGCAAGTTGCGTGTGTTCGCGGACGACAAGCACACACACCAGGCTCAACAGCCCCAGCTCCTGGAACTGAAATAAGTATGGCAGCTCAACAGTATTACGGCACTGGCCGTCGAAAGTCTTCTACAGCTCGAGTGTTCATGAACTCCGGCAGTGGCAAGATCACCGTCAACGACAAGCCGCTTGACGAGTATTTCGGTCGAAAGACTGCGCATATGGTCATTCGCCAGCCACTCGAGCGTACTGATACGCTGGGTAACTTCGACTTCAACATCACGGTCAAAGGTGGTGGTGGTAGTGGTCAAGCCGGTGCCATTCGTCTGGGTATCTCCCGTGCGTTGCTGTCATATGACGAAACGCTGCGTGTGACATTGCGCGGTGCTGGATTCCTGACTCGTGATGCTCGTGAAGT
Organism: uncultured Granulosicoccus sp.; assembly: GCA_947499955.1. Lineage (GTDB taxonomy): Bacteria > Pseudomonadota > Gammaproteobacteria > Granulosicoccales > Granulosicoccaceae > Granulosicoccus. The sequence continues at coordinate 386,849 of CANMQI010000001.1, read as the reverse complement.
CGAGCGTAAGAAGGTCGGCCTTCGCAAGGCTCGTAAAGCGACTCAGTACTCCAAGCGATAAGAACTTCCCGGAGCTGCTTCGGCAGTTTCGTCAAGCTATTGCAAAAGAAGCCCCGCAAGTCGGGGCTTTTTTGTTTCTGCGAATCGACGGTCCGCAATGCCTGTCGATTCGTAACATGAATTATTGTCTAAACCTGCTTATTGCAAAGCGTCATTGAGTGTACTGTCGACGTCATGAATGCACCATTGGTCAAAGATCCGATCGAACTTCCCGCAAGCCAGTTGCGGGAGATACCGTACAACTACACCTCGTTCTCCGATCGAGAGATAGCATTGCGCTATCTGGGGGAAAGTGGCTGGGCACTGATCCAGTCCCTGCGCAGTGAGAGACAGACCGGGCAGTCGGCGCGCATGCTGTTCGAGGTACTGGGTGATATCTGGGTCATCGACCGGAATCCCTTCATCCAGGAAGATTTGCTGAGTAATCGCAAGCGACGCAATGCGCTGGTCGAAGCCTTGCGCCATCGCGTGGCACAGATCGTCGAGCGTGCCGGTGACGACACGCGAGTCGAAGAGCTCATCCGTCTGGCAAGCGATGCCATCGGGGCTTTCCAGTTGCGGCTCACCGACATGCAGGCACTGCGCAAGCGCACGCTGCAGCAGATGCGCGGTGTCACTCACGCTGATAATGTGCGCTTTGACGGCTTGTCACGTGTGTCTCACGTAACCGATGCGACCGACTGGCGCGTCGAATTGCCGTTCGTCGTCCTGACGCCGGATAGCGAGGCAGAATTGCCCGGCATCATCAAGCAGTGCATTGCATTGTCATTGACCATGATTCCCAGAGGAGGCGGCACCGGTTACACGGGTGGCGCAATCCCGCTACACGCTCGCACGGCTGTCATCAATCTGGAAAAACTGGATGCGCGAGGGGCTGTGCAGGCGATCAGCTTGCCGGCTGAGCAGGATCTGCCGGAGCGGCAGATTCACACGATTCGCGTCGAAGCCGGCGTGGTCACGCGTCGCGTCAGCGAAGATGCGCAAGCCATGGGCCTGGCCTTTGCCGTCGACCCGACCTCGCAGGATGCCTCCACCATCGGCGGCAACATTGCCATGAACGCCGGTGGCAAGAAAGCCGTGCTGTGGGGAACAACGCTCGACAATCTGCTTTCCTGGCGCATGGTTGATCCGGATGGGCATTGGCTGGATATCGAGCGCCTTGCGCACAATCTGGGCAAGATTCACGTGCAGCCCGTCGTGCAGTTTCGGGTGACGCGACGGAATGCCGATACCAATGAAGTCATTGGCGAGCCCTGGGTCATCGATGCACCGGGTGCCAGCCTGCGACAGCAGGGTCTGGGCAAGGATGTCACCGACAAGTTTCTCGGGGGCCTGCCGGGCGTGCAGAAAGAGGGGTGTGATGGTCTGATCACCTCGGCGGTCTTCATCCTGCACCGCATGCCGGAACACGTGCGAACCGTCTGCATGGAGTTCTATGGGCGAGACCTGAGACAGGCCGTTCTGGGAATTACGGAGGTCAAGGACTTCATCGATGCGACTGACGGCATCCTGCTGGCCGGTCTCGAGCATCTGGATGACCGCTATATCAAGGCAGTCAAGTACAGCGCCAAGGCCGCTCGTGGGGAGTTGCCACGGATGTTGCTGATGGCTGATATCGTCAGCGATGACGAGAACCTGCTGGGCAAGGTTGCCTCCGGCGTGGTACAGCTGGTCAACAAGCGCGGGGCTGAAGGCTTCATTGCCATCAGTGCGGAAGCCCGCAAGCAATTCTGGGCCGCACGTTCACGGACTGCCGCCATTGCAGCGCACACCAATGCCTTCAAGATTAATGAAGATGTGGTCATCCCGCTGCCGCGGCTTGCCGACTACAGCGAAGGCATCGAGCGCATCAATATCGAACATTCACTGAGCAACAAGTTGCGCATGCTCGATGAAGTCAGGCGGCTGTTGAAGTCGGATGAGTCGCGTGCGTTGGTGGCGAGCCCGGCCGATGATTCGGAAGAGGGCAGTGCGATCGTGCATGGCAGTCTGGCAGCGGGCGCTGCCATGCTGGATGTGGTCTACGACAAGTGGGCGGCACTCTATGATCAGTTGCAGCATTCGGAACAGCAATTCATCCAGGCACTGCGCGACCGGCGAGAACCGGTAGAGCAGGACGAGTGTGTGAAGGCGTTGCTGGGGCGCGAGGACGAGATTTCCTATCGCGCATCGGTTGAAAAACCGCTGAAGGATCGCTTCTCGGGCAAGCGGTATGTTCGCCTGTTGAAGAAAATCGACGACATTCATGGTCAATGGCGGCCACAGCGCCTGTTCGCCGCGTTGCATATGCACGCGGGTGACGGAAACATTCATACCAATATTCCGGTCAATTCCAACGACTACACGATGATGCGCCAGGCTGAAGGCATCGTTGACCGGGTCATGGAGCTGGCACGTCTGCTCGATGGGGTGATATCGGGTGAGCACGGTATCGGTCTGACCAAGATGCAGTACATGGACGAGAGTGTGGTCAGCGCCTTTGCCGACTACAAGCAGGCAGTGGATCCCGAGGGGCATTTCAACAAGGGCAAGCTGATGCCCGGCTCCAGTCTGGATAATGCCTATACGCCGTCCTTGCGACTGGTACAGCAGGAAGCGCTGATTCTCGAACAGAGTGAGCTCGGAGCGCTCAATGACAGCATCAAGGACTGTCTGCGATGCGGTAAATGCAAGCCTGTGTGTACCACGCATGCGCCGGGTGCCAATCTGCTCTACTCGCCTCGCAACAAGGTGCTGGGTACGGGTCTGATCATCGAAGCGTTTCTCTATGAGGAGCAGACTCGTCGGGGCCTGTCCATCAGGCACTTCGACGAGATGAACAACATTGCCGACCACTGTACGGTCTGCCACAAGTGTCTGGCGCCCTGTCCGGTCGATATCGACTTCGGTGATGTGTCCATCACCATGCGCAAGATTCTGAAGGATCGTGGCCAGAAGAACTTCAGCCTGGGTACCCAGGTATCCATGGCATTTCTCAATGCGAAGGATCCGGCCACCATCAAGATCATGCGCAAAGGCATGGCCGAGTGGGGGTTTCAGGCGCAACGTGCGGCCAGTTCCGTGCTGGGCAAGTTACCGGCTGTCCGTCACAGTCGTCAACAACCACCCAATACCAGTGAGCCTGCCAAGCCGATAGAGCAGGTCGTACACTTCGTCAATCGCAAGTTGCCGAATCGCAAGATGCTGCCTGCAAAGACGACCCGGGCTCTGCTGGGTATCGAGAACCGCGACTATGTACCGATCATCCGGAATCCTGAGAAGGCGACGGATGACAGTGATGCCGTGTTCTACTTCCCGGGGTGTGGCTCGGAGCGCCTGTTCAGTCAGGTGGGGCTGGCCACACTTGCCATGTTGTATGACACCGGGAGCAAGACCGTTCTGCCACCAGGGTATCTGTGCTGCGGATATCCACAGACATCCACCGGAGATGTGGACAAGGGCAAGCAGATCACTACCGAAAACCGGGTGTTGTTTCACCGGGTTGCCAATACGCTGAACTACCTGGATATCAAGACGGTAATCGTGTCTTGCGGCACCTGTATGGACCAGTTGCTGAAGTATGAGTTCGAGAAGATATTCCCGGGTTGCCGCTTGCTGGATATTCACGAATATCTGATGGAAAAGCAGTACTCGCTGGACGGGGTCAGTGGTGAGCACTATGTCTATCACGACCCGTGTCACAGCCCGATGAAGACCTACCAGCCGATCAAAGTGACCGAGGCGCTGCTAGGCAAGCCGGTTACGTTGTCGGACAGGTGTTGCGGGGAGGCAGGTACCTTTGCGGTGGCGCGGCCGGATATCGCCTCTCAGGTACGTCAGCGCAAGGCGAATGAGCTGGTGGCCAATCTGGAAGCCAACGGTGTCAGCAAGGGTCAGACACAGCATGATGTCAAGATGATGACCTCATGTCCGGCCTGTGTGCAAGGCTTGAGTCGCTACCGCGATGAAACCGGCATGGATACCGATTACATCGTCGTCGAGTTGGCCAAAGGCCTGTTTGGTGAAAACTGGGCCAATGATTTCGTCGATCGTGCCAATCAGGGCGGGGTGGAGCAGGTACTGCTGTAGAGCATCAGGCCATGATCCGCCGATCGGCGGATCATGGCCTGTCGAATATCGAACCCGAGGTAGGGCTGAGCAGTTTGTGGTAGAGCTTGCCGGCCGATACATCGGTCATGCTGGACAGATAGTCGGCTATGGCCCGTAGACCAACCTGTTCGTATTGCGCGAACACCGGGATCGGCAAAAGTCGTTGCGGGTTGGCAGCGAATATTTCGAACAGGCGGACGACGACTCGCTGCCCCTTGTATTGCAGCATTTGCAATTCAGGACGGAATATCACATGACTCATGACAAAATCCTTGATCAGTCTGAGGATCCTGTAGGCCAGTGGTTCCATGACTGTCTGTAATCTCAGCAAGGGGGCATCAAAGGCGTCTTGCTCCTCGATGACAATGCTGCGGATGAGGTAACCCACGAAACGGCTGATGGCATGCTTGCGGTCCTTGGCCGAGGCGCTGAACAGCAGGCGGTTGAATTCCTCCATATGCCTGTTGATGGGATTCTCAGGCCACTCCAGCAGTCTTGCCGCAACCTGCTCCATCCATGCGTCGCGATCGACCAGGCCCAGAGCCAGTGCATCCTCGAGATCATGAACACCATAGGCGATGTCGTCCGCCAGCTCCATGATGCTGGTATCCAGAGACTTGTAGCGTGTACGGCCATGGCCGAGCGGCGATGATTCAGTCGTCAGAAATCTGTCGCGATCAGTGGGCGAAAAGGGCTCCAACAGCCAGTCGAGAACATCGGATTCGGAGTCGTAGATGCACTTCGGGGGAGCCCATTGATCTATGTTCAGAGGGTTGTCCTGTGCTACGGGGACGTAGTTGCAGACCCTGGAATAAGTCGTGGGGTATTTGATGGTCCCCAGCATCGCCCTGCGAGTCAGGTCGAGCCCGGAATCGGGTGAATACTCCCCCAGGCGAGCCAGAATACGCAAAGTCTGACCATTGGCCTCGAAGCCGCCGTGGTCACGCATCATGGTGTTCATGGCGACTTCGCCACCATGACCGAAGGGTGAGTGTCCAATGTCGTGGGCCAGGCAGATGGCCTCGATGAGGCTGAATGAGGGTATCAGCGGCTCGTAGTCGGCATTTTCCGGTTGATCGCGCAGCCATTCGCAAATACCGGAACCGACTTGTGCCACTTCCAGAGAGTGTGTGAGGCGGGTACGGTAGAAGTCGCTTTCACCCAGGCCCAGCACCTGAGTCTTGGACTGCAGACTGCGGAAAGATGCGCTGTGAATGATTCGGGCGCGATCACGCTGATACTGGCTATCTTCTCGGGTACTATTGAATCCGCGCCCCGGATGGCTCTGGTATTCTGATCGTCGTTCTAGCCAGGCGCTCAAGGTGTTGCTCCTGCCAGGATCGACATGGTCAGTCCCGGTCATGGTGTTGTTTTCAGGTAGAGTCAGGCTGTCGAGGCAATGTCAATTGCAGGTGACAATTACCGTGTCAGCTTGAATATGCCAACAGTGACATCATAGTGTAAGACATCGGCGCTCAACGAGCGTACTTTACAAGGTACAGTTTTTCTACAGGGTCTGAACGCAAGATGCATTTGGCAGTATGGAAAAACTTGCCGGATACAATGTATGACACATAGACGAAATACAATTGATGGCCCTGAAGGGTACTTTCGTTTTATGTCTCAAGGAATCGCGTGTGTCATAAGGTAGTTGTATTGGCACCCGTGTCATCGCTCGCACGTTAAATCATAACTTCAATTGACAATGGCCAGAAAACCCAGGATTCATTTTTCAGGAGCCGTCTACCATGTGACTCTCACAGGGCTTGACCAGCAACCGATATTCAAGACAGTTGCTGATCGCCGAGCGTGGGAATCACTGGTGGAAGAAGGAGCTCAGCGCTTCGGGCACACCTTGCACGCTTACTGCTGGGCAAGGAATCATGTGCAAATGGCAATTCAGGTAGGTGATGCACCTCTGTCGAAGGTGATGCAGAACCTGTCCTTCCGGTATACCCGATATTTCAACAAGCACCACAAGCGTGAAGGGGCTCTGTTTCAAGGGCGCTACAAGGCGATCCTCATCGATCCAGATGAGTACCTCAACGATCTTGTGCGTTACATTCACAACAACCCTGTTCGCAATGCCAAGGCAAAGTCGGCAGACGCGGCCAAGTGGACCAGTTACCAGGCGTACATGGATGCGGACAAGCAGCCGCCATGGTTGACCACCTCCACTGTACTGACCACATTCGGCAAGACCGACAAGGCTTCACGCAAGGCTTTTGCTAAATTCGTTGATGCCGGTCGGGACGAAGGCGAGCGAGTCGATCTGATGCGCGGTACCGATGGTGGACGTCTGCTTGGCAATGCCAAATTCGCCAAGAAGGCGCTCAAGCCGGTCAAGGTGAAGCCGCCCATCATGACGCTCAACCAACTGGTGAAGCGGGTTTGCAAGGAAGAGGACGTCAAGGAGGCGCAGCTGAAGAGCGAGAGCCGCGCCCGACACGAAAGCCGCATCCGGCAGACCATCACCTATCTTGCGATGGAACTGGAAGTGGCCAGCCTGACGGCAATGGCGGCACGTTTCAATCGGGACCTGACCACCATGAGCCGCAATCAACGGTACTTCCGTGATCGTCTCAATGACGATGCCGAGTTGCAGAAGCATGTTCGCAAGCTTCAGCGACTGCTGCGCTCCGGCGATTGAGAACTGTCGGTGGCTGCCTTGATTGCTGACGTGTTGCCATGACGGAATGGCTGGACATCGTAGACGAGACAGACACGGTGATTGGCCGAGCCCCACGCGATCATGTTCATCGCGAGGGGCATCTGCATCGCTCGGCACATATCGCCCTGTTCAATTCGAAAGGGCAGATCTTTGTGCAGTTGCGCAGCCGCTTCAAGGACATGGCTGCCGGCTTGTGGGATACCAGCGCCGCTGGTCATGTTGACAGTGGCGAGTCCTATGAGGCCTGTGCCGTTCGTGAGTTACAGGAAGAGCTGGGTGTCCGGGTAGATGCCGAGAGTCTGCAGTCTGTTGGTCAGCTGCGGCCGCACGAACGAAACGGCTTCGAATTCACTGAAGTCTACGTCGCCTTCTCGGATCAGGTGCTGGTACTTCAGGAAGAGGAGGTCGAGGATGGTCGCTGGGTCAGCCTGCAGGAGCTGGATCTGTGGATGCAGCAGAGGCCTGAAGATTTCACTCAGGTGTTCAGAGTCATCTGCCCGATGATCAGACATCTGGATGGCAGTGGCTGACTGGACCCATCGGCGGTGCAGTTCTGACGGTCGAAGGTTGCAGGTAACTCTGATACAAGTGATAGTTGTCGCATGACAACCCTTCACCCAATCGAGGTACCTGACCGTGACAGATTCTCTGCCAAGCAAGGCTAGCGCCGTTATCATCGGTGGCGGCGTGACCGGCGCGAGTGTGGCGTACCACCTTGCCAAACTGGGTTGGCAGGATGTCGTTCTGCTGGAGCGCAAGCAGTTTGCCTGCGGTACCACCTGGCATGCAGCAGGTCTTATCGGCACCGTACGGGCGAACGAAAGTCATGCCCGTCTTACCGAATACTCGATGCGTCTACTTCACGACCTGGAGCAGGAAACCGGTCAGTCCACGGGGTTTCGTCAGGTGGGCAGTCTGAGCATCGCACACAGCAAGGATCGTTGGGAGGAGCTCCGACGCGTCGCCGCGATGAACAACGCTTTCGGCGTGACGCGAGTCGACACGGTGACACCTGACGAGGTGAAGGCCCTGTTTCCCCTGATCGACACTGACAGCCTGATTGGCGGCACCTTTGTGGAGCATGATGGCAAGGGAAATCCTATAGAGATTACGACCGCGTTCATCAAGGGGGCACGCCTGCACGGAGCGCAGTGTCTGGAAGGCATCCGGGTCGAGGAAGTTCTGATCGACAAGGGCAAGGTTACCGGGGTGCGAACCGAGCAGGGCACCATCGCTACCGATTTTGTCGTCAACTGTGGTGGCATGTGGGCCCGCGAACTCGGGCAGAAGAGCGGGGTAAACATACCCTTGCACGCCTGCGAACATTATTACGCAGTGACCGAAAAACATGAGTTGGTGACGCCGGACCTACCCATACTTCGAGACCATGACAAATGTGTCTACATCAAGGAGGATGCCGGTGGATTGCTGGTAGGAGCGTTCGAAAAGAAGGCGGTTGCCTGGGGGCAGTTGGGCATTCCCGAAGACTTCAGTTTCGATGAGCTTCCCGGGCATATGGAAGATCAGCTGATGCCGGTGCTGGAAGACGCGATGGTTCGCGTTCCCATGTTGGCAGACGTGGGGTGGCGCAGTTTTTTCTGTGGGCCAGAGTCTTTTACACCGGATGATCAGTTTCATGTGGGTGAGGCACCAGAGGTTCGGGGTTATTTCGTGGCGGCCGGGCTCAACTCGGTGGGTATCCAGAGCTCTGGCGGGCTGGGCAAGGTCTGCGCGGAGTGGATGCACAATGGTTATTGCCCGCTGGATCTGTGGGGCAATGATATTCGCCGCATGTACCCGTTCATGGGAACACAGGCTTTCGCCGCGGAACGTGCCGAAGAGTCGCTCGGGCTTCTGTACGCCAATCACTATCCGTTCCGCCAGTTCGACACCGGTCGCAACGTTCGTCTGTCTCCCATTCATCAGCGTCTGCAGGAACATAATGCCTGCTTTGGCCAGGTAGCAGGCTGGGAGCGAGCCAACTGGTTTGCTCCGGCCGGGGTCGAGCCGAAGTACGAGTACAGCTTCGGACGGCAGAACTGGTTTGAACATTCCGCGGCCGAACACGCAGCTACTCGAGAGAGCGTGGCACTGTATGACCAGTCCAGCTTCTCCAAGTACCTTGTACAGGGGCGCGATGCCACACGTGTTCTACAGAAGATCTGTACGGCCGATATCGATGTCTCGGCCGACAGGATCATCTATACGCACTGGCTGAACGAACGCGGCGGCATCGAAGCTGATCTGACTGTCACGCGTCAATCCGAGAACGAATATCTGGTTATCAGTGGCGCGGCTACCACACACAAGGATCTGCACTGGCTGAGAACCCATATCGGGCCAGATGATTTCTGCACGGTTACCGATGTCACCAGTCAGTACGCGGTGTTTGGTGTCATGGGGCCAAACAGCCGAGCCATGCTCGAACCACTGCTGCGCATGGACTTGTCCAATGAGGCTTTTCCGTTTGGTCGCAGTGTGCCGGGAGAGATCGGCTATGCGCCCATTCGCGTCACCCGGGTATCGTTTGTCGGTGAACTGGGCTGGGAGCTGTGCCTGCCTGCAGAAATGGCGATGCCCACGTTTGACCGACTGCTGGAAGCGGGTCAGGCACACGGCTTGAAGCTGGCAGGTTTGCACGCTCTGGACAGTTGCCGAATCGAAAAGAAGTTTCTGCATTTCGGGCACGATGTTGCTGATGAAGATACCCCTCTGGAAGCCGGAGTCGGATTTGTCTGCGCGATGGACAAGTCCGTCCCCTTCATCGGTCACGATGCGATTGCACGGCAGAAGGAGAGCAAGTCCCATCTGAACAAGCGGCTGGTGCAGTTCGTCCTGCAGGACCCCGAGCCGATGTTCTACCACCACGAACCGATACTGGCGGGCGGCGAGTGCGTGGGCTATCTGAGCTCGGGTAACTATGGTCATACACTGGGTGGCTCCGTCGGTCTGGGTTACGTCAAGAGTATCGAGCCGATAAGCGCTGACTGGCTGGCAGGCCAGCAATGGCAGATTGATGTCGGTGGCCAGCGCTTTGATGCAGCTGCCAGTCTGCGCGCAGCCTATGATCCAACCGGGGCACGTATGCGCTGACGCTCGTGTCCTCAGGCATTCACCTTGTCGATGAACGATCCAGCGCGCCGGATCATCACTGTCGGCAATATGCCGGCGGTGGAAGTGGCCCGCCTCGTGCTTCGTAAGGAGTTCCAAATGGGTAACTCAAAGACTGGTATGCAAATCATCGATACAGCTCTGGAGGCTGTCAAGATTCTGGAACCAAGTGTTTTCGGTGACGACAGAGGCTTTTTTCTGGAGTCCTGGAACCGACAGGCCTTCGAGAAGGCAGGTTTGCCAGGACATTTTGTTCAGGATAACCACAGTCGTTCATCGCAAGGTGTGCTGAGAGGTTTGCATTTTCAGGTCAAGCACCCACAGGGTAAACTCGTGCGTGTAACCCGCGGCGAGGTGTTCGATGTTGCTGTGGACATGCGCCGTTCCTCACCACAGTTCGGGCAGTGGGTAGGGGTGTCTCTGTCAGAGAGCAACAAACGACAACTGTGGGTGCCGGAGGGCTTTGCCCACGGTTTCTATGTGGTATCCGAGTCGGCTGATTTTCAGTACAAGTGCACGGATTACTACAACCCTGAATTCGAACGAAGCCTGATATGGAATGATCCGGAAATTGGTATCCAGTGGCCCATTGTGGCAGGTACCGAGCCCATGCTCGCGCCCAAGGATGCCGCTGGCCTGCCGCTTGCCGAGTGCGACGAGATTGAAGATGTCCCACCACGGCGACTGGCAGCCTGATTGCCGGGTAGCTGCGATATGAGAGCGTTCATTACGGGTAGCAGTCGAGGCCAATTGCACTGGGAGCTGTTACGTTCCATTCCTGAGAACGTAGAACTCCTGACCCTGGGCGAGCGTCTGGATATCACTGATGAGCGCTCGGTGCAGTCGGCCATTGCCAGCTTGCAACCGGATGTGATCATCAATGCCGCGGCCTATACGGCGGTCGACAAGGCCGAGTCGGAGCCGCAGCAGGCCATGGCAGTCAATGCCGATGCCGTTGAGTCCCTCGCACGTGCATCAATCGCAACCGGCGCACGGCTGCTTCATGTGTCGACCGATTTCGTGTTCGGGCAGGGCGATGGTTCGCCATTTACCGAAGATGCGCCCGTTGCGCCAGTGAGCGTCTATGGCAAGACCAAGCTTGCTGGCGAGCAGGTATTGCAACGCCTGATGCCGGATACCAGTCTGTGCCTGCGGACCGCCTGGGTGTATTCGTCGCATGGAAACAACTTTGTCAAGACCATGCTGCGGGTCATGAACGAGCGTGGTGAGGTGGGTGTCATAGCTGATCAGGTAGGTTCACCCACTTGGGCCAACTCGCTGGCCAGGGCGCTGTGGCATGCCGCACTCAACAAGTCCAGCGGCACCCTGCACTGGACCGGAGCAGGGGTGGCCAGCTGGTATGATTTTGCCGTTGCCATTCAAGAAGAAGCCCGGTCTCTTGGCCTGATAGACCGAGCGGTGGTCGTCAACCCACTGACGACCGAGCAATACCCGACTCCAGCAGCGCGCCCTCATTACAGCGTGCTGGAACTGACTCGGACCTGGAAGGCACTTGATCAACACGCAGAACATTGGCGCTGCGATCTTCGAACCATGCTCAAGGAGCTGAAATGAGACGTATGATGGTAACCGGCGCCGCCGGATTCATAGGCGCCAACTTTGTCCGGTACTGGCTTGAAACCTATCCGGAAGATGTCATCGTGATCGTTGACGCGCTCACCTATGCAGGGAACAAGGCAAACCTGGAAGGTGTCTTGTCCGAACGTTGCTCACTGGTGGAATGCGACATCAACGATACCGATGCGATCAAGAGCTTGCTGCGTGACCAGCAGCTATCCACGATTGTGCACTTCGCGGCTGAAAGTCATGTTGACCGTTCCATTGAAGGCCCGGATGCCTTTATCGAGGCCAATATCCTGGGCACCCATAGTCTGCTCAAGGCGGCCAGGCAAGTCTGGCAGGTCGAGGGACTCGCAGTGGACGAGCACCGCTTCCATCATGTCTCTACCGATGAAGTCTATGGGTCGCTGGCATCAGATGATCCTGCCTTCACCGAAACGACTGCCTATGCACCCAATTCTCCGTACTCGGCAAGCAAGGCGTCCTCTGACTTTCTGGTGCGTGCTTATCATCATACGTACGGGATGAATGTGACCACCAGCAATTGCTCCAACAATTATGGTCCCTACCACTTTCCGGAAAAGCTGATTCCGCTCATCATCATCAACCTGCTGCATGGCAAATCATTGCCGATCTATGGTGATGGCAAGAATATTCGCGACTGGCTGTATGTCGAAGATCATGCGCGTGGCATCGAGCTGGTATTGAACAAAGGAGTTGTTGGGGAGACCTACAACATCGGTGGCGTCAATGAGTGGACGAATATCGATATCGTCAAGCTCATCTGCGAGTTGATGGACGAACGTTTCGCCGCGAATCAGTCGTTGGCAGGGCACTACCCATCCTGTCCGGCAGCCAGCGGTGAGCGCTGTGACTCATTGATCAGTTACGTCACCGACCGAGCCGGGCACGATTTCCGATACGCCATTGATACGGCAAGAATCAGGGATGAGCTGGGGTATGAGCCTGCGGTGAATTTCGAAACCGGAATACGCAGAACTCTCGACTGGTATCTGGCCAATTCCGACTGGTGGCAGGCTGTGCTCGACGGCAGCTACAGAGACCAGGCCGAGCCTGCTCTCAAGACTGCCTGAGGCACGTACCGTTGGCAGTACGAGGCGCGCCCCGATGAACGGGGCGCTACCGTAGCTCGAATCAGATACCGACGAAGGGTTGCATGATCTTGCCTATCACGCCTGAATATCGAACAGGTGATTGAGTGGCAATCAATGCAATGCAGGGCTCTTCACTGTCGACCACAGGCTGATGCTCGATACTGCCATCCAGATCGGCAATATCCCCCACCTGAAATCTGCCAATGCTGTCGCGATAGGAGCCTTGTACCAGGTAGGTGAGTTCGCGATCGTGATGGGAGTGTTCGCTCAGTACCGCACCGGGTGCCAGATGCAACAGCTGAAAGGCGCCATGGCGACGATGCTGATCATCCAGCTTGTATTGCTTGATTCCCGGCGCAACACGCCTCCAGCGTAACTGCTCCAGAGGGGCCGGCAGCAATCGGCCAAGCGGGCGAGGAACTCCCTTGACAGGGCCTGTCGTACCCACCTTCGCCGTGGAAGCCTGCGAGGCGCCGTTGCGTATGTCGCTCGCCGGTGAATCCGCAGCCGCATCAGATCGTGAAATCAGATCCATAGCTGATACCTTGATGGGGGTTGGTTCCAGGCGGTCAAACAAGCCACCGCCAACGCCATCGGCCATTTGTGCACGGGCACGGCACTGCCGACATACCGTGAGATGGCAGGCGACCAGCGTTTCCATGGGCATGCTGAGGCTGCCCGTTGCATAGTCGTGTATTGTTTCGTCTGTCAGGTGGTGGGAGACGCTCATGTCAAACTTGTCTGGCTCTGTTGGTCAATCGTTGATGGGACTGCCGCTGGACTCATTGAGTAGAGCAGCCTTGTCTTCATCCTTCAGACTTGACCTTACGGCCTGCATCGCCAAACGGATTCGTGATTTTACCGTTCCAATCGGTAAATCCAGCCATTCTGCGATATCTCCATGCGATTGGCCCCGGAAATAGGAAAGGTGCATCACTTGCCGTTGCTCCTGAGGCAGCTTCTCCAAAGCCCGATGCAGCCGCTCCGCAGCCTGTTCGGCATCGACATAGCCGGCCTGTGTCTCTGACTCATCATTCTCGACATCGAGCATTTCATCTTCCAGCTCGACTTCGATGCGAGAATTGCCTCGCAGATAGTCGATTCGACGATTTCGAGCAATGGTGAACAACCAGGTGCTGGCAGCTGCTTTCGACGGATCATAACTCTCGGCCCGGCGCCAGACGATGAGCATAATTTCCTGCATCAACTCATCTGAAATCTCTTCGGTCATACCCTTGCCCATGAGGAAGGATTTGACGCGCCCAGCGTAATAGTTGTAGAAATCGGCAAATGCGTTTTCATCGCGATCACGACCGATGGCCTTCAGATTGTCACCCATGCGCTTTCTGAGAGCGGCGGATGCCTCTGTGGGCTTGTCTTGCCTGGTAGTTGCCATATTGGTCATTCGGTCATTGTACCGTCGATAGGACGACAGGTCATGATGACTGATCCTGACATCCCGATAATGCGTAGCAGTGCATTCATATACCCACTATAGAGTAGACTCAAGAGTATGGTCCCAGACAGCAAAAAGCACATTGCCGTCGTTGGCAGCGGCGCAGCGGGAATGGCGGCTGCCTGGTTATTGTCACATCGACACCGTGTCACCTTACTGGAAAAGGATGACCGGATTGGCGGCCATGCGCATACTGCAACGGTTCCTGCTGGGGCAGCGGATGGCAAGGCCTTGGGGATCGATACCGGCTTCATCGTCTATAACGAACCCAGTTATCCCAACCTGACACGGTGGTTTGATGCCTTGCAGGTCGAAACCGAAGCCAGTGACATGTCTTTTGCGGTATCCCGCGACGATGGCAACTTCGAATACGCAGGTGGGCCGTTATTGGGGTTGGTGGCCCAGCCGGGACTGTTGTTGAGGTCGCGTTTCTGGCGCATGCTGCGTGATCTGTTGCGATTCTATCGAGAAGCTCCCGGCCAGATTCCCGAAGACGGCTGCATGACTCTCGGGGAGTACCTGAGTCAGAATGGCTACTCTCGAGAGTTCATCGAAGACCACCTGCTGCCCTTCGGTGCCGCCATCTGGTCGACACCCAAGCAACAGATGCTCGATTACCCGGCAGCCTCCTTCATACGCTTCTGCAGCAATCACGGATTGCTGCAGGTCAGCAATCGGCCGCAATGGCGAACCGTCACCGGAGGCAGTCAGTCCTATGTCAGGGCGGTAGCCGACATCATCGGTCAGGATTCCATTCTGACCAACTTCGAAGTCAAGGGAATCGAACGCGGGGTCGATGGGGTCGTCATCCATTCGTTGGACGGCCGCACCGTGCATGCCGACGAGTTGGTGTTGGCCACGCACGCGGATCAGGCTCTGGCCTGTCTTGATGCACCTTCGGCACGAGAAACTGCCTTGCTGAGCCCGTTTCGCTACGAGAGCAACCAGGCCTATCTGCACACCGATATTCGCTATCTGCCGAAGCGCAAGCGTGCATGGTGCAGCTGGAACTATGTGGAACAAGGCCCGGGTGAGTCGCAGCAAGTGTCCTTGAGTTACTGGATGAATCGTTTGCAGAATCTGGATAGCAAGGCGCAATACGTGGTCACTCTCAATCCGGACAGAGCGCCGGAGGCCGACAGCGTACTGCGTTCGCATACCTACGAGCACCCCTTGTTCAATGCGGATACCTGGCAGGCACAGCAGGAGCTCTGGTCGTTGCAGGGGCAGAACAGAACCTGGTACTGCGGCAGCTATTTCGGCTCCGGCTTTCACGAAGATGCAGTGCAGTCCGGTCTGGCGGTTGCAGAACAGCTGGGTGGTTTGCAGCGCCCCTGGGTGCTTGAGAATCCTTCCGGTCGTATCGTGATATCTGCGCAGGCTGATTCGCCTGCCAGGCAAGTTGCTGCATGACGCTCGTCAGTCGTCTTTACGCTGGACAGGTTTTTCACTGTCGGCGCCGACCGACAGTACATCGTCTGCGCTATTCGGTATTTTCCATGCTGCTCGACCTCGATGAGATCGACCAGCTGGATCGTGAGCTCTGGCTGTTTTCCCGTAACCGCTTCAATCTGTTTTCGTTTCATGACGGCGACTTTGGAAATCAACAAGACTCTCTGAAGGTATATGTCACGAATAGCCTGCAGGCCGCTGGCCTGCAGGACAAGCCCGAGAAGATCCTGCTCAGTTGTTATCCCCGTGTGCTGGGTCATGCATTCAATCCCTTGAGTCTTTTCTATTGTCTGGACAAGCAGGGTCGCTGTTTTGCGATCGTGCATGAGGTTCACAATACGTTCGGCGAACGACACTGCTACGTCCTGCCGGTCGAGCTGCAGGACGGACACACGCCGCAGTGGATCAAGCAGAACGCCAACAAGGAATTGTTCGTATCGCCCTTTGCCAGGATGGACATGCATTACGACTTCAGAGTCAATCTGCCCGAAGAACGGCAGATCATCGTGATCAGAGCCTCTGACGAACAGGGGCTAGTGATCACGGCAAGTTATGTCGCACTTCGAAAACACATTACAGCCGGCAGGCTGCTGCGGTACTTTTTTACCTATCCACTGTTGGGTGTAAAGGTCGTCATCGGAATCCACTGGGAAGCCTTCCTGTTGTGGTGCAAGGGCGTTCCCTGGTTCAGGCACCAGCCCAAGACATCCGCTTGACCAATACACCGAGCCGAATACATACAAAAGACATGTCAGATATGGAAAACCAGACAATCAGCCGTGGGCTGCCGTCGTCTCAGTGGCATCAACAGATACTGGGTCGTCTCATTGGTCGCCGTTTTGACCACCTTCTCGATGGCATCACCCATGGTCAGTTGAGTCTGACGTGGCCAGATGGTCATTTGAGTCGACATGGCAAGAAATCGATTGATCCTGCTCGCAATGCACAGTTGACCCTGCACAACTATCGCCCCATTCGTCAGATGATGATGTCTGGCGAGAACGGTTTTGCGGAAAGCTATCTACAGGGTGACTGGTCGTCGGACAATCTTCGCAATCTGTTCACCCTGATTCTCAATAACGAGCCGGAAGTGGCCGTCATGACGACGGGTAGCTGGTACGCACGCTTGCTCAACACCTTGAGGCATGGCAGGAACAGCAATTCCCTGCGTGGCAGTCAGCGCAATATCGAGTTTCACTATGACCTGGGCAATGATTTCTATCAGCTCTGGCTGGACCCGACGATGAGCTACTCATCGGCTGTCTTCGAAGGTGATGAATCACTGCAGCAGGCTCAGGAGGCCAAGTTGTCCAAGGTGGTCGAATCGATCAAGCCTGCGCCCGGTGCTCGGGTGCTGGAGATCGGTTGCGGCTGGGGAGCCATGGCCCACAAGCTGGCGACGCAGGCGGAGTGCCAGGTGGAAGGTATTTCACTGTCACAGGAGCAGCTGCGATACGCCAGGGATTGCAACAATGTCGAGAGTGCTGGAGAGGGGCGGGGTAGTACGGAATTCCGCTACCAGGATTATCGGGCAGTAGAGGGTAGCTACGATCACATCGTTTCCATAGAAATGTTTGAAGCGGTCGGCGAGAAGTACTGGAATACGTATTTCGACAAGCTGGGTCAGCTGCTGGAGCAGGGGGGAACCGCTCTTTTACAGGTGATTACCATTGACGAACAACGCTTTGATGACTATCGCGCCAGCCCGGACTTCATTCAGCGCTATATCTTTCCCGGTGGCATGCTGCCAACCAAGGAACACCTGAGTCGACTGGTTGAAGGGTCAGGTTTCGAGCTGGTTGAAGTTGACTGGTTCGGAACGAGCTATGCACAAACACTGTTGCACTGGCGGGAACGCTTCGATCAGGTCATATCCGACGTGACTGCGCTGGGTTTCGACGATCGCTTTGCGCGCATGTGGCGCTACTATCTGGATTACTGCGAAACCGGCTTCAGGCTGGGCCGCACGGACGTCGGCCAGCTACTGTTGCGCAAGTGCTGAAGCTGACTTCAGGTATCGATCGGCAAAGGCTCTGAGCTCGGCTTCGTGCTGACGTCTGGATGTACCCTCTGTCGGGTTCAGATTGATGGGATAGTGCAAGGCGAGGCGGCTCATTGCTGCGTAGGTGTCAGTCAGGCTGCGCTGGGAGCTGGCAAAACGGTGCAATAATTCCTCATCAGCAGGATCCTTGACCGTGTTCAGTGTGCTTCCCTGCAGCCACCCCCGGTTGTCATCATGAATGCGTGCAGCTCGCTGCAGGGCTGCATCCACAGACGTGTCGAACGCTTTGAGAACGGCAACAGCCCGGGTTCCCGTGCGCGGGTTGCGTCTGTAACCTGTGTGGAAGCGAGTGAATCCGTTTGCTTGCCAGAAATCCAGTTTGGCACTGTCACCGGCAAAGCTGGCTCCAAGGGCTGACAGGCTGCCGACGGGGCGAGCAACTGCACGAGCAAGTTCCTGTAAAAGCCGGGATCCCAGTCCTCGGCGGCGTCGGTGCGGGCAGACGGCGATCCGAATGATTCGGGCCATGGAGGCCTCCAGCGGTGCCGCCCGGTTGGCGCTCTGCGCCAGCAACTGAGGCAACAGCTGATGAGGCAATCGCCTCTGTTTGCTGAGCACAGCCTCGTGCAGGCGGGCATCCATTTTCCCTTCGACGGCCAGCAGCAGCGCAGCACTGATTGCCTGCTGCTCTTCCAACACCCAGATCTGCAGATCCGGCCCGTCAAGCACATGCGAGATATCGGACGCGGTGGTCTGGTAGTGGCTCTCCCGGAGCAGGGAAAAGACCTCGGCGAGCAGGGATTCGTTCTGCACCAGCTCGTCCCTGTCGAGGCGGCGTATCCGCAGATCGGTCTGATCCGGTTTTTTGCTGATCATGGCCGGGTCGAGGGGATCTCCGGTTGGTGCCGCGCAAGGTTTCCTGTCGTGTTCTTCCGTATCGGTCTGTCGTGCCAGAAGAAGTGTGTCAATGAATGCCTCCAGCGGGTCTCCTGGCGCCCACCGCCAGGCACTACCGGGATGAAGTGCCAGCACCTTACGAGGCAGCTGAGCGATCATGTCCGTGAATCGAATGTCGAAAGCTCGACCTGCCTGTTCATAGCCTTCAATCGTTGTGCAATAAACAACATGCTCGTGATGCTGCAGGTATCGTGTCAGCGTGTCGATGGGCAGGCTGGCTGCCTCGTCCACCAACAGAGCACGACAACCGGAATCGGCGGCCTCTGATGCAGCGAAGAACGGGATGTCAACGCCTTGTTTCTCCACGCTCAGCAATGCGCTGCGTCTGGCCGCTGTCATCGCCACCGATATTTCCTGCTGCACCAGCCACTGGGCAATACGTCCCAGCAATGCAGACTTGCCACGTCCTCTGCGTCCGGTGATCGTCAGGCAGGCATCGGGGTATCGTTGCAGATGCCGGGTTGCGGCGAGCAACAGGTCATCCTGCTCGTGAGCAGCTGACTCGAGTGGAGCGTTGTTTCCTGCGGGTAGTTTGCCAATGCGCGACAGATCGGTGGCGGGAGCTGCATCGTTCGATTTGGCAGCCTCTGTCAGGCTGATGACGCCGATCTTGTCGGAGTGCTCTTGCTCGCATTGCAGCAGGAGTCTGGCCAGACGCTGCTGGAAGCGATTGTCCGATTTCGCGGTTGGCCTGTGCGCAGCGCCTGTCAGCTTGCAGGGCAGCCCCAGTATCAATATGCCACCGGCTCTGATCGTGCCTGTCAGAGCGGCCAGGAGTCCCGCATCGACGGGGGCGGCAGTTTCATGCACCAGGGTGTCGAATTCCCGACCGAGCACATTGGTGATTCGATCGGCACGGTCAGACGTGTCTTCCGGAGCCAGGAACGGCGCGTCAATAGCGGTTGCCAGAGTTTGCAGATAGCCGCCTGGTGGGTTCTGGATGACCAACAGGGCTCGGTGCCTGTCGGTATTTGCCTGATTGCGGAGTTGCGCTATATGTTGCACTAACGACCGATGATTACTGATTTCGAGGCGTGACACAGTTGTTTTGCTTTCACAATCAAAGGGGGGGGCGATTTCGTATGATAGCGACTCGAAAGTGTGGTGACTTTCGTTATTCCTCCTCCAAGTGGTATTGAGGCACGGAGCCATGAAGGCCACGGACGGCCACTCTTTTTGCCGACACGACCAATTGCAGTGTTTTCACCTGCTGTTCGGGTACGCCCGGTTGGCGTCAGGCGACTTTTCTCCTGTGTTCATGGTGCTTTACATCGAATTTTGCGAACCATGCACAGACTTGATTCAACGTCTCTTTCATTATCAATCGGTTTGGCGCCACCGTGTTCCCGAATGGTTTGTCTTCACTCGTTTCTCGAGTTGACAGAATTCGTGATGGTAGACAGATTGCGGGCACTGTAAATTCTTGTTATCGCAATTGCAATGCTCTGTAAGTCTGTCTAAAATCACACTGGAATCAATGGCTTGAGGAGTTGATTTGATTTTGATACTAGGGACAGTGCTGTGGTTGTTAACTGTTTCGTTGAAATAATGCGCGCGTCCAGTACTATGCGCGTTCGTTCGGTGACAGAGAGCTTGCCTGATGCAGAATAGTGGCTGCGGCAGGCAGGAAATGATTGCGTCAATCGGGATTCGATATGACCGTGGCGGCGGGCTTACTCGATTTACACCTGATACAGGGTAGTTTTTGCAACGGTGCTTCATAACCGTTGAACAGTTGTTAGTTTTGTCGGATACACTATGCGGTGTGTTCGGCAGTCATTCATTCATGTTTTCAATCGAGGATCACATATGATCAACAAATATTTTGCATTGAGTCTCGTTGCTGCCAGTGTGGCAGTAGCTTCTGGCTGTTCTTCCGACGACGATAGCGACGGCGAGAATGGTGGCGGTACTCCTGATTACGTTTCTCCGCCAGCAGTAGCTGACGACGCTGGTTCGGTGTACGACTTCATTGCTGATTCTGCTGCAAACGCTGGTGAGTTCACTACATTGAAAGCGGCTATCGATGCTGCCAACGATCTGGCCGATACGCTGGATGACGTCACTCTGGGCCTGACCATGTTCGCTCCTGACGATGCTGCATTCGCATCATTGGAAGAGGGTGTAGTCGCTGGTCTGCTGGCTGATCCAGATCGTCTGGAAGAAGTGCTGCAATACCACGTAGCTGCAAGCACACTGACTGCCGCAACTATCGTTGCAGATCTGGCAGCTGCCGGTGGTGAGCCCGTCGAGAAGGAAACACTGCTTGAAGGCGAGAGCGTGACTCTGTCAAGCTCAACTGAAGGCCAGGGCGTTGCCGTCAATGGTGTGGCAGTTGTCGGTACTGATCTGAATGTTGTTGTTGCTGACGCAGATGCAGACGTTGATGCAGATGCAGATGCAGATGCAGATGCAGATGCTGATGCTGATGCTGATGCTGATGCTGATGCTGATGCTGATGCTGATGCTGATGCTGATGCTGATGCAGACGTTGATGCTGATGCTGATGCTGATGCTGATGCAGCTACAGAGCAAATGGGTATCGTTCACCAGATTTCCGGTGTGCTGACTGCTCCTGAAGTTGAAGAAGAAACAACCGGTGGTGAGACCGACGGTGGCGAGACCGACGGCGGTGAGACTGACGGCGGTGAGACTGACGGTGGCGAGACTGACGGTGGTGAAACTGGCGGTGGCGAGACAGGTGGCCCAGTTGCTACATCTCTGTCAACCAACAACAGTGCATTCCTGACAGCTTTCTCAAACCGTTTCGGTGCGCAGAAGCTTGACGCTGCTACAGATGCTGATCCTTGGACCGTATTTGCTCCAACTGAAGCTGCTGCTGATATCGATGTTGGTAACTACATCATCACTGGCACTGGTCTGACTGCTCAAGAGCTGATCGACATGGGCACCAGCCCTTCATTCGGCGGCACGACACTGACTTTCGGTGGAACTGCTGATGCACTGACAGTCAATGGTCTCCCAGCTACTCTGGTAGGTGGCGATGCGACTGTAACCTACTCGGTTGAAGGTGCTCTGTAAGTAACGAGTAACCAACTACCTTTCACGATACTGAATTCCTGCGGAATTCAGGGGTAGTAAAGCCGGAGAGTCCTTGTGATTCTCCGGCTTTTTTTTTGAGTAGCAGATAGAGGTTGCTTTCAACAGGCCGGTCGGTCGGATACCCTGAGTGACGCGTCGGCTCCAAGCTCATCATTTCACGGGTGCAAAGTCGGTCTCTGCCTGCAGTGAAGTTCTCGATTACAGAATCAGTTATTCAATGACAATCCGCATCAACAGCAGTTTCGACAGTGGCAACATCGAAGTCATCGATGCCAGCGACGCCTCTTCAATCCAGTTGAAGATCCGCAAGGACTCGAACTCGGATCTCCTGCAGTGGTTCTATTTCAGCGTGGCGGGTGTCAAGGGCAAGACGTGCCGAATCACGTTGGTGAATGCCGCTGAAACCAGTTATCCGAAAGGTTGGGAAGGCTACGATGTGGCGACCTCGATAGATCGGCAGTTCTGGTACCGCACTCCGGCAGACTATGATGGCAAACAGCTCAGCTGGACAGTCGAGGCACAGAGCGATCTGATCTGGTTTGCCTACTTTGCCCCCTACACGATGGACCGGCATCTGGATTTCGTTGCCGCGGCTGCCACCGCCGAGGGGGTACGTTACGAGAGTCTGGGGGTCACGCATCAGGGGCGCAGTATCGATTATCTGCAGGTGAGCGGTTTGCAGTCGGAAGCGGCGAATGAGCCGCACAACAGCAAGCGCAAACAGCTGTGGGTCATCGCACGGCAGCATCCGGGCGAGTCGATGGCAGAATGGTGGATGGAAGGATGGCTCGATCGCCTGCTGGATCAGGACGATGCGCGCAGCCGTGAATTGCGATCATTGGCGGACATCCATATCGTGCCGAACATGAACCCTGACGGCACTTTTCTGGGCAATCTCAGGACCAATGCGCTGGGTGTCAACCTGAATCGCGAGTGGCAGTCACCGAGTATCGAGAAGAGTCCGGAGGTGTTTCATGTTCGGCAGCGCATGGAGCAGACCGGTATCGATCTGTCGCTGGATGTTCATGGTGATGAGGGCCTGCCGTACAACTTCATAGCCGGCACCGAGGGTATAGCCGACTGGAACGATGAAAGAGAGGCAGAGCTGGTGGCGTTCAAGCGTGAATGGGCAGCTGTGAACCCGGATTTCCAGTACACGAATGGTTATCCAAGAACACCCGGGGGGCAGGCCAATCTGGCTATCTGCAGCAGTAATCTGGCGCAGAGCTTCGGCTGTCTGGCCATGACCCTGGAAATGCCATTCAAGGATACGTTGGATACACCACGTCCTTTCAGTGGCTGGTCACCGGAGCGCAGCATGCGCTTGGGGGCCTCGTTCGTGGATATGGCTCACATGGCCCTGACGGGTCAGCTGACACGCTGACAGGAAAGTCCATCGGGCGGTGCGGAACAGACAACCCTGCACCGACCGATGTCTTTCAAACCAGCTGCTGACCTGCGTCTCTACTGAAAGGCGGTTTCGAAAAAGCTTCTGAGTTTTCTGGAATGCAGACGTTCGGATTTCATTTCACTGAGTTTCCGAAGAGCCAGCATGCCGATTTCCAGGTGTTGCGATACCTGGTTCTGGTAGAACTCCGATGCCATGCCGGGTAGTTTCAGTTCGCCTTGCAAGGGTTTGTCACTGACACAGAGCAAGGTGCCATACGGCACTCTCAGCCGAAAGCCATTAGCCGCAATGGTTGCCGACTCCATGTCCAGGGCAATCGCTCTGGACTGCGACAGACGTCTAACCGGTTCTCGTTGATCCTGGAGCTCCCAGTTGCGGTTGTCGATGGAGGCGACAGTACCGGTACGCATGATGCGTTTCAGTTCGTAGCCATCCAGTCCTGTTACTTCCGCCACGGCGCCTTCAAGTGCCTGTTGCACTTCGGCCAGTGCCGGAATGGGCACCCATACCGGAATGTCGGCATCGAGTACCTTGTCTTCACGTACGTAGGCATGAGCAAGCACATAGTCACCCAGTTCCTGAGAATTCCTGAGTCCGGCACAATGGCCGAGCATCAGCCAGGCATGAGGTCGTAGCACGGCAATGTGGTCGGTAATGGTTTTCGCATTGGACGGACCCACACCGATGTTGACCATCGTGATGCCTTTCTGTTTGCCGGCTTTCAGGTGGTAGGACGGCATCTGTGGTTGGCGTGGAGGTGGTGTGCCTGAACTGGGTTCCGATTCGCCGCTGAGGGTGATCACATTCCCCGGCTCCACGAAGGACTCATAGGCGGTATCACCCTTGCGCATCATGCCGCGCGCCAGGCGGCAGAATTCGTCGATATAGAATTGATAGTTGGTGAACAGAACGTAGTTCTGGAAGTGCTCGGGAGCCGTGGCGGTGTAGTGCACCAGGCGATGCAGGGAATAGTCGATTCGCTGCGCCGGGAATGGTGCCAGTGGCAGCGCCAGTCCGGGTTCGATTTCGTGTGTCCCGTTGACGATGTAATCGTTGACTTGCGCAATGTCCGGTACGTCGAAGGCATCTCGCAACGCGACTGTAATCTTCTGAGGGCGGTGGACCGCCAGTGCAGAGCCGGATTCCAGCGCAAAATGCAGGGGAATGGGGACATCGGACTCAGCGATTTCAACTGGCTCTGCGTGGTTTTCGATCAGTAGGCTGAGCTGGTGAATGAGATAATCGCGAAACAGACGAGGCTGGGTGATGGTGGTGGTGTACAGGCCGGGCTGATCCACATGGCCGTAGGAGAGACGCGAATCCACACGCGCATAAGTACTGTTGCGAAAGCGGATTTCAGGGTAGAAGGCGCGGTGCTTGTTGTCCGGCAGGCTGCCGGTCAGGTACTGGGCGAAGGCGTCTGCAAGAAAAGCCGTATTGCGATCATAGAGAGCGATCAGGCAATCGACTGCTTCAGTGGCATCCGTGAAACTTGCCGAGGCGTGTGGGGGTGGGGTCGTCTGTTGTTCTGTCATTGCAGCTCCGTTCGAATTCTTGAGCAACGATATCATGCCTGCACGTCAGGTCCTGTCCGAGTAACGCAGGTACAGGGCCGCGAGCGCAGCAGCTGGCAGATAGAGGTACTGTAGTAGTTGATCATGCGGCAGCGGTATGACAAGCAATACAATAGCGAGCAATGAAAATGTGGTGCCCAGCCAGAACTGGGAGCTGTAGCTTTTCACCAGCAGGTAGGATTGGCTGCCGCTTCCTCTGGCAACATCGAAAAAACGCTTGTTGAAGGCCAGGCGGAAAAAGGATGAGAAGAAGGTGATGAGGATCAGGGCTATCCACAGGCTGGGTCCCCCGGAGTCTCCATCCAGGGTGAAGCGCAACAACCAGGAGCCGATATACAGCCACACTGCTGCCCGATAGACCTGCCGAGACGCCAGTTGATCGATACGGTTCTTGATCAGGTAGAAGAGCGCAGCAAACACCAGGGCCAGTACAACCACCGCAAGGCCCAGTCGACCGAAATCTTCCTGCACGACGAGGAATAGCGTCAGTGTCCAGAAATGGCTTTCCAGGTAGAGAAACAGTCCATCGACCGCAAATGCAGTTCGCGACCCGCGTTCATCCCGGAATGCCAGGCTGCCAGGCAGGGACGCTGCACCACTGTCGCGCTCGGAGGACAGCCGTTTCTGGCCGGGTTGCTTGCCCGCCAGATGCAGATTGGCGACCAGACTTGTGCCTGCAGACAGAGCCAGCAGCCAGACGAAGCCACCGGTCTCCAGAAGCAGGCCACCGAGCAGGATGCCGACTTTCAGAAACACCATCACGAAGATCTGGAAGTTACCGTACTGGCGTCCACTATCGTTGTTGCCCAGCTGCAGCAGGAAAAGTGCGCGTTGTGTGGTCCAGAAGAATGCGTTGTAGAGACCATTGCAGAGGCCAAGCACGATGGCGGCGAACACCATGGCAGTCGTCGATATCGCATGGCTGTCACCGGGGGGCGTGAACAACGCAGCTCCTGGTACGGTGGTCAGCAGGCCGACTGCAGCGAGCAACATCAACTCGAGCGCAAAGGTCAGGGTGACCAGATGTTTCAGGTGCCAGTGGCGAGACAGTGTCTGCCACAGGCCGAGCGCCGCTGCGAAGCTGAGCCCGGACACGCCGATCAGCAGGGACAGGCCAGCAAGGTCAAGCCCGTGTTGCCACAGATATACCGGCAGGAAGAACGGCAGCAGGCCGATCAACAAGGAATGGACACCCAGAAACAGGTAGAAATAACCCGGACCAGAGTGAGCCGTCGGTAATCTCAGTCCCATGGGGGCCGCCTGCCAACCGTGTGATCGTCAGCTGGCGCACAAGGCGCGATGGTTGGCAACGGTTGCGGAGTCAGTAGATATCGGAGTCCGCGACTACCAGTGAGTCCATTTCCTGATAGAAATCATCCAGATTTTCACGCTCGCCATAACGCGGTGCGCTGTGCATGCGCGTGTAGGGGCGGGAATTGACTTCGAGAAAGATGCAGCGCTGCTCGCGGTAGTCCTTTTCGATACCTTCTTCGAAAATGACGTCGATACCGAAGAGTTTGGCGTCGAAGGCCTTGATGACTTTCAGGAAGAGTGCGCGATTCGCCTCGGGAATGGTGGACTGGTCGATGATCTCGATGACGCCGCCAGGCGCCAGTGCCACTCGATTGAAGGTGTAGACGCGCTCACCTTCGGCCGGCACGCTGTCCAGCGTTTTCCCATGACGTCGCAGGTAATCGATGGTTGTCTGAGATTTCGGAATGGGGTGTACCGTCGGGTACAGGCCCATTCGTTCGCGCGTGGCATTTTCAGCATCAATCAGGGTGCTGATGGAATCCTTGCCGTTGCCATCGATGAACGGAGGGTAGCGGCGAATGACGGATACCAGTGAGTCACCAGTAGCCAGAACCCGATAGTTGGCGCCAAGCAGATATTGTTCGACGATACTGGTGGGCCACCAGACCTTGACCAGCAGGGCGGCTTTCCACAGTTCACGGTAATTGTTGATCGGGAAATGACTGCCACGGGAGAATCCGCTGACATTGGGTTTGATGCACAGGGGGAAGCCATGTTCTCTGGCAAACAGGTGGGCCTTCCAGGGATTCAGGAACAGGGTGCCGCGGGCATGCGGGATGTCATGCCGGGCAAACATCTCGCGAGCCTGCCTCTTGGAGCGACTGGCTTTTCTGACTTGTAATGAGTTGTAGTTGCTACAGCCAGCCATGTACTTCTGGCTGACCCAGCCATAAATCAGTGCTTTGATTGATTTCACGGTTGTATGTAGTGCTCGCCGATCTTGGGCGTTGTATTGTTGGTCGTGACGGTGCTGGTCGCGCGGGATTTTCCACGGCCGTACAACATCATGCGGGCAAAGATTGGCTGGGGGTTTTCCACCGGCGTGATCATTCGGGTGGCCTTTGCCAGACTCATCATGGCAGAGCGGATGAATTTCCAGCGTTGTTCCCAGCTGTAGTCACGATCCAGCAGGTTGATGGGCATCGGCAGGAACAGGTTGATCTCGATGACATGAAAGTTGCCGGCAACCAGTTCTTCATTGGAATCGGCTCTGACGCTCATTCGGCTGATGCCGAATTCTCCAACCTGAGACAGGTACGCTGCAACGATATCCTGTTGTTCTGCAGAGAACTGCTTGCTGATATCGACATAGCGCGTATGCCGGTTGTTCTTGCTGTTGATCGGGAACTGTTCACGATCATTGACCGCCTCGGTAATGCTCAGAACGTCATGCTTGCCGTCGCTGCGATTGGCGTCGATGCTGAATATCTCGTATTCACGCTTGCCGGGTGCGGCTTGCTGAATGAGATAACGCTGGGGCTCTGAACGCAGGGAGGCCCGCAGGCGGACCAGCTGCTCGGCATCGTCCACGCGATGTATGCCATGGGCGTTCTGACCCCATTCAGGTTTCAGGAATACCGGGTAGGTCGTGGGGATAACTGCGTCCGAGTCGATGCTTTGTGGCAGGCGCCAGCGGTCCGGAATCAGCGCATCCAGTGAAAGCTTCGAGAAGATACCGTGCTCGGCCGAGAAATAGCGTGCATTGAGTTGCCAGTATCGCCAGGGCGCGGTACCTGTGCGCGCGCAGCACAGGATGTAGGTTACAACCATGATTATGGTGATATGCATGTCGACCTACTACTGACTCCGTGATGCTTGGGCAGAAATCCCACAACCCGCAATATTACAGTGTCATGGTGTGTCACTGCCACTGCTCGGAGGCACTGGCGGCTTGCAATATCGTTACCCGACGTAAAGATGTGAATGCTCGATCTCATTGGCGGTTGTGAGCCGATCGAGCCGGGAAGGTTCCGTTGCGGGGATGATCCGTTTATTCGATTGTGAGGCTAACGTGACTTCGGTCTGATCGTTCAGGGATTGCAATATTCACCGCGGGTTGGGTTCTGGCAGGCTGATGGTCAATTTACCGCGACGGTGCAACAACTCGTAGTGTCGCAGAAAGTTCATGCCCAGTAGTGCCGTGTCGCCCTCCAGGCCCGGGTTGATGTGCGCTGTCACGTTATATTGAGTGAAAGGGCCGATAGTGAGCTTGTCGAGCTGCGTCTGATAGACACGCGTGCTGCCATTGGCTGTCATGACGTCAAAGGGCCTGCCTTGAGGCAGGTTCATGGTTCTTGCCACAACACCGGGTATGCTGATGCCGGAGGCGCCTGTATCGATCAGGAACAAGACTTCTTCGTCATTGGCGCTACCGTTCAGTGCGAACTGGCCGTAGCGATCGGCTTCAAGAGTCAGCGTTTGCCGGCCGCTAGCGTCACTTGACCAATGCGGGGCCCTGTCAGCCTTTCGGGCATCCAGCCAGCCTTGTGCCAGCCATGTGCCGCCACCCAGAACCAGTACCCAGAGCAGGGCGATCATCACGCCTGCCATGCGGTGACTCTCATCATGTGTCGAATCTGGCTTGCTATCTGACATTGCATCCCAAAATTGGGTAGAATTGTGGGTTTACCGCGTCAGGCATCTTCTCGAACCATTTTGCGTCTGATTCACGGCTCCGATGGCAAGCAATCAATTGCGAGCCATTGTCCAGTGATCAGGGTATCGGGTTTCGGAGGGTTGACCTGTAGCGGGTCCCAGCAAGGTAACGTCCGGGTTAGAACAAGACACCGGGCCATTAATCCCAGACCGTGAGCACCAAGATGACTGAGCTTTCACACTACCGCAACATCGGCATTTTTGCCCACGTTGATGCGGGCAAAACCACAACCACAGAGCGTATCCTGAAGCTCACGGGCAAGATTCACAAGACCGGTGAAGTCCATGATGGTGAAGCCACCACGGATTTCATGGCGCAGGAGCAAGAGCGCGGTATAACCATCCAGTCGGCTGCTACCAGCTGTGAATGGGATGGTCACCGGTTCAACGTCATCGATACCCCGGGACACGTTGACTTCACCATCGAAGTGTACCGTTCACTGAAAGTACTCGACGGCGGCGTCGGTGTCTTCTGCGGTTCCGGCGGTGTAGAACCACAATCGGAAACAAACTGGCGCTACGCCAACGAATCAGAAGTTGCACGAATCATCTTCGTCAACAAGCTGGATCGTATGGGTGCCGATTTCTATCGCGTCGTCAAGCAGGTCAAGGACGTTCTGGCCGCACGTCCACTGGTCATGGTCCTGCCTATCGGCACGGAAGATGACTTCGTTGGTGTGGTCGATCTGCTGACTGAAAAGGCCTGGGTCTGGGATGATTCCGGAAACCCGGAAAACTACTCGATCGAAGAAGTGCCTGCCGATATGGTCGAGCTGGTTGCCAAGTACCGCGAAGAGCTGGTTGAAAGCGCCCTGGAAATGGACGATGAAGCCATGGAGAAGTACTTCGAAGGTGAAGAGCCGGATATCGAAACCCTGCAGCGCTGCATTCGCAAGGGCACTATCGAGCTTGTCTGGTTTCCGACATTCTGTGGTTCCGCGTTCAAGAACAAGGGCATGCAGCCCATGCTCGACGGCGTTGTTGCCTACCTGCCAAGCCCGACCGAAGTCAAGCCACAGCCTGAAGTCGATCTGGAAGGTGTTGAAACCGGTGAGTTCGCCATCGTTGATCCGAAAAAGCCGCTGCGCGCATTGGCATTCAAGATCATGGATGACCGCTACGGTGCACTGACGTTCATTCGTATCTACTCCGGCAAGATTGCCAAGGGCGATACGGTCCTCAACACCTTTACGGGCAAGACCGAGCGAATTGGTCGAATCGTGGAAATGAATGCTGAAGATCGCATCGAGCGTGATTCTGCACAGGCTGGCGACATCGTTGCTGTTCTGGGCATGAAGAACGTACAGACAGGTCATACGCTGGCTGATCCCAAGCATCCCGCCACGCTCGAGCCAATGGTATTCCCTGATCCGGTCATCTCCATCTCGGTTTCACCCATCGACAAGGCGGGTTCCGAGAAACTGGGTGTGGCCATCGGCAAGATGGTTGCAGAAGATCCTTCATTCCGCGTCATGACTGACGAGGAAAGTGGTGAGACCATCCTCATGGGAATGGGCGAGCTGCATCTGGACATCAAGATCGACATCCTGAAGCGTACTCACGGTGTTGAAGTTGAAGTTGGCAAGCCTCAGGTGGCCTATCGTGAAACCATCACGCAGGTTATCGAAGATACCTACACGCACAAGAAGCAATCTGGTGGTTCTGGTCAGTACGGTCGTATCGACTACACCATCGAGCCGGGCGAGCCGGGTACAGGTTTCGAATTCGAATCCAAGGTCACAGGTGGTAACGTTCCTCGCGAATACTGGCCAGCGGTCGAAAAGGGCTTCAAGCTGTCCATGGACGAAGGTGTCCTGGCGGGTTACCCTCTGCTCGACTTCCGTGTCGTGCTGAAAGACGGTGCCTTCCACGCCGTTGACTCCAGTGCGCTGGCGTTCGAAATTGCTGCCAAGGGTGCTTATCGTCAGTCGATTCCGAAGGCGGGTCCTCAGATCATCGAGCCGGTCATGAAGGTGGATGTGTTCACACCTGAAGATCACGTCGGTGACGTCATCGGTGACCTCAACCGTCGTCGTGGCATGATCAAGTCGCAGGAGCCAGGTGCAACAGGTGTTCGCATCAAGGCAGATGTGCCTTTGTCAGAGATGTTCGGCTACATCGGTGATCTGCGTACCATGACGTCAGGTCGTGGCCAGTTCTCCATGGAGTTCAGCCACTACAATGCCTGTCCGAAGAATGTGGCAGACGTGGTCATCAAGGAAGCTCAGGAACGCAAGGCGGCGAAGTAATCAGCCGTAACGTTTCGTGAGACGAGAGGCGCTCTGAGAGGAGCGCCTTTTTTTTGCTCGGTTGATTCAGGTGGTTGACTGCCTGGATCGTCGATGCACTCGCGACGAGTGCCTGCGAGACGCTTCAGAAATCGATGATGGATGCTTTCAATGCCTTGGCTACCGCATGCAGGCGATTGGCAGCATTGAGCTTGCGCGTGGCGTTGCGCAAGTGGTAGATGATGGTGCTTTCCGTCACTCCCAGTATCTGGCTGATTTCCCAGGAAGTCTTGCCCTTGGCGGCCCAGTTCAGGCATTCGCGTTCCCGGGCGCTGATATGGCTATCCCCGGCAGCATCGCCAGTCTTGTCATTTCTGTCGCGAACACTGTTGCGCGACACGACCCGCGGCTGGCTGTGGCTCGGGTCATCGTCTTCCACGGAGCGTGCGTTGACGTTGTTTATCAGGTTCATGACACGCTGAGCCGCGCTCTGGCCTACATGGACCAGCGGCAGGTGCAGGGTGCTCAGGGCGGGGCGCGTATGGGCTGCCTCGTAATGATCTCCGCAGCCGATCAGTGAGATGTCGTCAGGGACACGAATGCCGTTTTCCTGGCAGACGCGCAAGGCGCCAATCGCCATTCGATCATTGAGCAGGAAGATGGCGGTCGGGGTCACCTTGGAGGCCAGCAGGCTATTCATGGCGCTGGCTCCACCTTCCTCGTCCATGGACGATTCCAGCGTCTGCAATGTCACGTCACGCCCCTGAGGGCTGTTGATGGGCTGCATGAAGCCTTCGACGACATGCTGAATGCTGAATCGGTAGAGCGGGCCGGACACCAGGGCGATACGCCGGTGACCTGTCTTCAGCAGGTGAGCTGCCGCCAGTTTGCCGGTCTGCGTGTTGTGCACATTGGCAAGGACTACATTCTTGCGCGTACTGATCAAACGTGCCAGCTGATCATTGGACAGGCAGTCCGAGTGAAGAATGATTCCGTCGCAGGCACTGCGCGAGAGAATATGCCAGGCAGTCTTCTCGGCACGCATGCTGCGCCCGGCCGATACCACCACGGTTTCAAAGCCGTTGGCCTCGAGTCGGGCGACGGCCGCGTCGACCAATGGTGCCAGACTGGAGGCGCCTGTGAGTTCAGCCATGATGCCAACCCGCCGATTGGTGGGGGGCAGAAGTCTGTCAGACATCACGGAATCAGTGGCCTGCAGGTACATGAAGGGGGGTAGATTGCCGGCTGTAAGCGTTCAGATTATTTTTATCCGCAGAACCTTCCATGTGGGTGCCTGTGCGTTGCTGTACGTGTAGGATAACGTCTTTATCAAGCACATTGCCCGGTACCATGCTCGACTCCACACTAAACGATGCGTCAGATAACCTTCTGCTACCCGATACCACGGTTTCCGTCAGGGAAGTCTTCGGGTTGGATGTGGACCTCATGGTACCTGCCTACTCGAATCATACCGAGCGGGTGCCAGATATCGATCCATCCTATCTGTTTGATTTCCGCACGACAATGGCCATCCTGTCCGGTTTTGCCAATGACTGGCGAGTGCTGATCTCGGGATTCCACGGAACGGGTAAATCCACCCATATCGAACAGGTGGCTGCCAGGTTGAACTGGCCCTGTCTGCGCATCAATCTCGATAGTCATGTCAGCCGCATCGATCTGATCGGCAAGGATGCGATTGTTCTGCGTGATGGCAAACAGGTGACAGAATTTCAGGATGGCATCCTGCCGTGGGCCTATCAGCGCAACGTGGCTCTGGTTTTCGATGAATACGATGCCGGGCGTCCCGATGTGATGTTTGTCATCCAGCGCGTGCTGGAGTCCGCCGGTCAGTTGACTCTGCTTGATCAGAGCCGGGTGATCAAGCCGCATCCGGCCTTCCGTTTCTTTGCAACGGCCAATACGGTTGGTCTGGGCGATACGACAGGCCTGTACCATGGCACGCAGCAGATCAATCAGGCACAGATGGATCGCTGGTCCGTGACAACCATTCTCAACTACCTGCCACCCGATCAGGAAGCCAAGGTGGTGCTGGCCAAGGCGCCGCATCTGCAGGACGAGGCGGGTGAGAAGCTGGTCGAGCAGATGGTTGCACTGGCGGGGCTGACTCGCAGCGCATTTCGCAACGGCGATCTGGCGACGGTCATGAGCCCGCGGACGGTTATTACCTGGACTCAGAACCTGACCTTCTTCAAGGATGTCGGGCTGGCTCTCGAGTTGGCATTCGTCAACAAGTGCGATCCCGCCGAGCGCGCATTGCTCGGTGAACTGTATCAGCGTGTCTTTGGTGAGGAGCTTCCGGACATTGGCGTCTGATGATTCAAAGCCGCCACAGGCACAGCATGTCGGTGAGCTGAAAGCAGCTGCATCGACCCCCGTGCAAGTGGGCCAGGGCATCAATGCACCTCGGGAGGAGGATTCAGGCATGCCTGAATCGTTCCGGCAGTCAACCGGTGCCTGTGCTCGGGCAATCGCCCGGGATACGTCCATCGATATCACGTTCGATGAGAATGCAGCTGATGTGGAAGGGATGGTGCTGCCGGGGATTCCCGACGATGCCACCGAGCTGGAACGACGCAAGACACGCGGTCGCAGTGATGCCATAGCGCTGCACAAACAGCACCACGATGCACGCACACACGCTCGCTACCAACCCTCGACCGATACCTCGCAGCGGCTGCATGCCATGGCCGAGCAGACACGTGTCGAGCTGCTCGGAGCCAATATGTATGAAGGCGTCGGGCGCAATCTGGATGCGGCGCTGGACGGGCGATATCGCCTGTTGCTTGACACGGTTCGCAAGCCTGTCATCGACATGCGGGAGAACAAGACCGAGCCGCGTCTGGGTATCGAGCATGCATTGAGTCTCTACCTGCGGGAGCAGCTGAGCAGCCGGCCTTTGCCGGCAGCGGCGGCAGAGGCACTGTCCGACTGGCGCGAATGGCTGTCCAGCGATGTGGCAGACAAGTTCAAGGCCGGTGATTTCAATCTCGAGGATCAGGCTGGTTTTGCCAAGGCCCTGGGGCAGCTGCTGCGTTCTCTGGAGATGGAGGACAGTGATCCGAGTGACAATCCGGATGAGTTCGATGATGAGAACCAGCAGTCCGATGATATGGAGTCGGAACAGGATCAGTCCGAATCCTCTGAATCCGATAGCAGTTCTCTGGAAGAAGATGGTGAGTCGGAGTCCATGGAGGAGGACGATGGCAATGCCGAGGATGGCAGCGATATCGTCGAGCCCGAAGAGGACATGCCGGAGCGCAGCTCGGAATCGCCGGGCAGTGAATGGCGAGCCACCGCGGGCGAGGCTCAACGACGCTCGATCAACGATTATCACGTCTATACACAGGAATTCGACGAGGTCATCCGGCCGCTCGATCTGTGTGATGTCGAGGAACTGACGCGCCTGCGGCAGACGCTGGACAGTCATATCGGTGACCTGCAACGTCAGATAGGCCGTTTTGCCAATCGACTGCAGCGGGTGCTCATGGCCCAGCAGCGTCGTTCCTGGGAGTTCGATCTGGAAGAAGGTCAGCTGGATACCGCGCGACTGACGCGGGTGCTCACGGATCCGATGATGCCACTGACCTTCAAGCAGGAATCGGAAACTCCCTTTCGCGATACCGTCGTGACTTTGCTGCTGGACAATTCCGGGTCCATGCACGGTCGCTCGATCCGGGTAGCCGCGGTGTGTGCCGACATTCTGTCCGCCACGCTGGAGCGTTGTGGCGTGCGTATCGAGATTCTGGGTTTTACCACCTGTGCCTGGAAGGGCGGGCGTTCCCGCGAGAAATGGGTGGCCGATGGTTATCCACCCAACCCCGGGCGGCTGAACGATCTTCGGCATATCATCTACAAGGCGGCAGACACGCCTTGGCGCCAGTCACGACGTAATCTGGGGCTGATGATGCGCAAGGGGCTGTTGAAGGAAAACATCGATGGCGAGGCCTTGCAATGGGCGCATGGTCGTTTGTTGCAGCGGCCTGAGCAGCGTCGCATCCTGATGATGATCTCCGATGGTGCGCCCATCGATGACTCCACCCTGTCAACCAATCCGGGGCGTTTTCTGGAGAAGCATCTGCGGCATGTCATTGCACAGATCGAAAGGCAGGATGAAGTCGAGCTGGTGGCGATCGGTATCGGTCATGACGTGCGACAGTATTATTCGCGTGCCACGACCATTCACGATGTCGCTCAGCTGGCCGATGTCATGACGAGCCAGTTGGTGGATCTGTTCTCAACCAACCGTTCTCGGCAGCCTCGCTGAAGATGGCATTGGCCATCTCCCAGAGCTCGTCGGAACCCTTGCCGATCTGAGCGGTGCGGGTTCTGACCTGATCCAGTGATACATCGAAGTCATTCCAGGTGCCGCCACCGGTAAGCGCATTGAGTAGTACCGGCTGGAGTCGGTCGATAGCCTTGGCGAAGCGGGCATCGGCTGTCTCTCCTGTCTCGAATTCATCCCAATACTGTCGCAGCAGGCTTGCCTGATCATCGGGTAGCAGTCCGAAGAGGCGGGTAGCGGCTGCCTGTTCCTCGGCATCCTTGTTCGGATTCTGCTGGCCGTGAATGGGCACATCGCCGGCATCGACTTCGACGATATCATGCACCATCAGCATGAAAACCACACGATCGACATCCACCGGCTGGTTGGCGTGTTCGGCCAGAATCCGGGCGAACAGGGTCAGATGCCAGCTGTGTTCTGCACTGTTCTCGCGCCGTTCACCCGAAGCAATCAGGGTCGCCCGGTAAACCGACTTGAGGGCGTCGATGGCGAACAGAAATTCGATCTGGGACTTCAGGCGAGGTGCCAGGGAGTCAGACCAGGCAGGTAGTGTCATGTGTGTACAGGCTCCTTGAAGGGGGGGGCAGGGCGATGACCATAACTGATCGTTGTGGATTCGGTAAGGGGGAGATTCCGGCAGGCCGGGCGGCAGGAGCACGACAGGCACTCGAAAAGGCGAGGCAGCAGGCTGCGATGTGGGCGAGCGGCCAGTTCGTCATTAAAAATTTGACCATTTGGAAAAAAATTGCTTTAATCGGATTCATCCCGTGGTCATCCAGCCTGGTTGATGCGCGGCGGCACAGTCTGTAGAGGAGTCCTCAACGATGGCGTCCAGTAGTTACGAACAACTGCAACAAGATCTGCACCCTCCGCTGACCAGGCATGAAGCCTCGGTGGAATCCGACCGTTGCTATTTCTGTCACGATGCACCTTGCGTGACTGCCTGTCCCACGGGCATCGACATTCCCCTGTTCATCCGTCAGATCAGCACGGATAACCCCACGGGCTCGGCCCGCACCATCTTCAACGAGAACATACTGGGTGGCATGTGTGCTCGGGTCTGTCCCACGGAAACACTGTGTGAGCAGGCCTGTGTGCGCAATACGGCTGAAGACAACCCCGTCCGCATCGGTGAATTGCAGCGTTATGCCACCGATCATCAGATGGAAACCGGCGAGCAGCCATTCAAGAGGGCGTCCATCACTGGCTGCAGGGTTGCAGTTGTCGGTGCAGGTCCTGCGGGTCTGGCCTGTGCACACAGGCTTGCACTACTGGGTCATGAGGTCGATATCTTCGATGCGAATGGCAAGCCTGGTGGGCTTAACGAGTACGGCATCGCTGCCTACAAATCGGTTGATGAATTTGCTCAGCAGGAAGTCGCCTATATCCTGTCCATCGGTGGGATTACCTTGCGTCAGGACGAAGCTCTGGGTGAAGACTTCATTCTCGATGACCTCAAGCGTGATTATCAGGCGGTTTTTCTGGGAATGGGGCTGGGTGCGGTCAACGACCTCGGTATCGAAGGCGAAGAGCTGGCAGGTGTTGTGGATGCCATCGAATTCATCGCCGAGCTTCGTCAGAGCCAGGATTATTCGCAGCTCGATCCGGGTGAGCGAACCATCGTTATCGGTGGCGGCATGACGGCAATCGATGCGGCCGTGCAGAGTCGTATGCTCGGTTGTGAAGAGGTCACGCTGGCCTATCGTCGTGGTGTCGAGCGCATGAATGCCAGCCAGTTCGAACAGGATCTGGCCAAGGTCAATGGCGTGGTGATTCGCAACTGGTTGCAGCCATTGCGGGTGGTTGGCGAGAACGGTCAGGTCACGGGGGTTGAATTTGCTCGAATGAGCGAAGAAGGCGGGCAATACGGTCCTACCGGAGAAACGCTGATTCTGCCCTGTGACCGTGTGCTGAAGGCTATCGGTCAGCAATTCGTCAATAGTGTAGCGACAGGGGATGGTGCGTCGGCAGTCGAGCTGGAAGCGGGGCGTATTCGTGTCGACGCTGAGCGGCGCACCTCGGATTCGCAGGTCTGGGCAGGTGGCGACTGTATCGCCGGTGGCGAGGACCTGACCGTGGCGGCGGTGCAAGACGGCAAACTGGCCGCAGAATCCATTCATTCAACTCTGACAAAGGGGTAGGCACATGGCTGATCTGAGCAGCGAATTTCTGGGCATCAAATCCCCCAATCCGTTCTGGCTGGCATCAGCGCCACCGACCGACAAGGAATACAACGTCGTCCGTGCTTTCGAAGCTGGCTGGGGCGGGGTGGTATGGAAGACACTGGGAGAGGATCCTCATGTGGTCAACGTCAACGGTCCGCGCTATGGCGCCATGTACTCCAGCGATCGCACGCTGATCGGTTTGAACAATATCGAACTGATCACCGACCGTCCCTTGCAGGTCAATCTGGATGAGATCACGCGCGTCAAACGCGATTGGCCCGATAGAGCGGTTGTCGTGTCATTGATGGTGCCCTGCGAGGAGCAGAGCTGGAAGACGATCCTGAAGAAGGTCGAGGACACCGGTGCCGATGGCGTGGAACTGAATTTCGGTTGTCCACACGGAATGTCGGAGCGCGGTATGGGGGCGGCTGTGGGGCAGGTGCCCGAATATATCCAGATGGTTGCCGAGTGGTGCAAGCAGAACACGCAGATGCCGGTCATCGTCAAGCTGACACCGAATATCACGGATATTCGTGGTCCTGCGCGGGCGGCCATGGCTGGTGGTGCCGATGCGGTATCCCTGATCAACACCATCAACTCCATCATCAGTGTCAACCTGGACACCATGTCGCCAGAGCCCTCCATTGATGGCTGGGGTTCTCACGGTGGGTACTGCGGTCCTGCCGTGAAACCCATCGCTCTGAACATGGTGGCTGAAATAGCCCGCGATCCGGAGACAGCCGGTATGCCCATCTCGGGTATTGGCGGCGTGACCACCTGGCGTGATGCGGCGGAGTTCATGGCACTGGGTGCCGGCAATGTCCAGGTCTGTACTGCAGCCATGACCTACGGCTTTCGCATCATCGAGGAGTTGACGCAGGGTCTGTCCGACTGGATGGACGACCAGGGTTACAGCCAGGTCAGCGACATCGTTGGCAAGGCGACGCCGAACGTCAAGGACTGGAAGAACCTGAATCTGAACTACATCAGCAAGGCTGTTATCGATCAGGACCTGTGCATCCAGTGTGGTCGCTGCCATGTGGTGTGTGAGGACACGTCACACCAGGCAATCACTGCCATGGTGGATGGCAAGCGTCACTTCGAGGTGATCGATGAAGAGTGCGTGGGTTGCAATCTGTGTGTCAGTGTCTGCCCGGTGGTCGACTGCATTTCCATGGAGCAGGTGACTGAAGGAATGGATGTACGCACCGGCAAGCCCATCGTGAGCGAGTACGCCAACTGGACGACTCACCCCAATAATCCATCCGCCCAGAGCTGATGCTTTTCGGCCAGCGTCAAGCTGGCCATGGCCGGGCTGCTCGAGGGCAGGGAGACGATACGCAGGTGGCGCTGCAGGCGTGCCTGCAGCTTGTCCAGTGACTCGCCGCAGTGTCGCTTGAGCAGCTTCTCTGCGGCCTTGCCGTTGCAGGCAATGCATTGCAGCTGTGGATGGCGGGTAACCAGGCTGGCGATATCGTTGGCCTGTTCGCTGGCACGCACGATACGGCTGTCGAGGCTGCCGGGCCTTTCACAGCTGGCCAGCACATCCCACAGCGCATAACCGCTGGCAGTGAGCAAGACACAACGCTGCGCGTAATCCAGAGTGTGCACGGACTCGAAGCTGGCTTCTGCATGACCTTGCGTGATCGCCAGCATGATGGGCCAGAAGGCATTGCGTGGGTGGGCGTAATAGCGAACCGCGCTCAGCGAGGCCTGGCCCGGCATGCTGCCCAGTATCAGGGTGTGCGCCGTCGGCCCTTCCAGGGGTGGGAAGGATTCGGCCTGGCTCATGTGTGAGCGAGGCAAGCCGACACTGCGTATTGCAGCTCTGGTACGGGCTTGCGGATAAGCTGCCGAAGCCGGGCGCGGGTACCTGATGTATTCATTCCGGTGCCAGTCCGCGTGTGAGTATCAGTTTCAGCGTCTGTTCGGCCTGCTCGTAGAGCATCTCTTCGGGGTCGTCGCTGAGGGCGCTGATCTGTGGGGCGAAATCGGCATAATGCTGGGTCGCCGACCAGATCAGGAAAATCAGGTGCAGTGGTGCGACAGGTGCCAGCTTTCCCTCATCTATCCAGGTTTGTATTATCCGGCATTTGGACGTCACCAGAGCCTTCAGCTGATTTTCCAGAAAGGGTCGTACGACGGGAGCACCTTGCAGGATCTCATTCGCGAACAACCGTGAGGCATGCGGTGCCTTGCGTGACAGCTGCAGCTTCTGCTGCGCATATTTCCACAGTTCCTCGATAGGGTCGCCACCGGCGTCGAGCTCGTCGAGCGGATCCAGCCAGACGGTCAGGGTGCGTGCCAGCACCGCAGCGTAGATATCCTGCTTGGTATTGAAGTAGTACAGTATATTGGCCTTGGACATGCCGGCGGTGTCGGCAATCTGATCGACGGTAGAACCGCGATAGCCATTGGAGGAGAATACGTCCAGCGCAGCCCGCACGATACGCGCCTCGTTGCGTATCTGAATGCGTGTGCGCTTGCGCGGACTCGAGTCCGTTGCTGCCACTTCGCCGTTGAGATTGATCTCGTCGTCTGCCAAGAGAGTGTTCTTAAAATGTTGACCAAGTGGTCAAGATACGATAGCGTTCATTCAATCACAAGCAATATCAGCCCAAGCCTGAGAGTCCAATCATGATCACGAATCTTGTCGGTGGCCAACGAGTAGCAACAAACAGCGGACAATCGCAGCCTGTTTACAACCCTGCTACCGGTGAAGCCATTGATGAACTGGGTCTGAGCACGGCTGATGAGGTCGCGGCCGCGGTTGAAGTGGCTGCCGAGGCTTTTCCGGCCTGGGCTGCGACGCCGCCCCTGAAGCGTGCAGCCATCATGTTCCGCTTCAACGAATTGTTGATCAAGCATGCTGATGACATCGCCCGCGAGATTTCACGCGAACACGGCAAGACCCATGACGATGCTCTGGGTGAAGTGCAGCGCGGCAGGGAAGTGGTCGAGTTCGTCTGCGGCATTCCGCATCTGTTGAAGGGCGAGTTTTCCCGTAACGTCGGTCCGCAGATCGATACCTGGTCGGATCGGCAGGCGCTGGGTGTCTGTGCGGGCATTACCCCTTTCAACTTTCCGGCGATGGTGCCCTTGTGGATGTACCCGGTCGCCATCGCCTGTGGCAATACCTTTGTGCTGAAACCATCCGAGCGTGATCCGTCTGCGGCTCTCATGGTGGCCGATCTGCTACATCAGGCAGGTCTGCCTGATGGTGTTCTGAATGTCGTGCACGGTGGCAAGGAAACCGTGGATGCGCTGCTGGATCATCCCAAGGTTCAGGCCATCAGCTTCGTGGGCTCCACGCCCATTGCCGAATATGTGTATCACCGCGGTACCAAGGCGGGCAAGCGGGTGCAGGCACTCGGTGGCGCCAAGAATCACATGGTTGTCATGCCGGACGCTGACATGGATCAGGCCGTTGATGCGCTGATGGGGGCTGGTTTCGGGTCGGCCGGTGAACGCTGCATGGCCATCTCCGTGGCAGTGCCGGTCGGAGAAGAGACCGCCGACAGGCTGGTCAATGCGTTGCGCCCACGTGTGGAGGCACTGCGTATCGGTCCGGCGGACGATCCTGATGCCGAGATGGGGCCGGTGATCACAGCAGCCGCCAAGCAGAAAATCACTTCCTTGATCGATTCCGGTGTCGAGGCAGGTGCCGAGCTGGTGGTCGACGGCCGCGACATCAGACTGCAGGGTTATGAGAACGGCTATTTTCTGGGTGGTTCGCTGTTCGACAAGGTCACCACCGATATGCAGATCTACCAGGAAGAGATCTTCGGGCCGGTGCTGGCCGTTGTCCGGGCCGCAACCTACGATGATGCTGTCACCATGATCAACGATCACGAGTACGGTAACGGCACCGCCATTTTCACCCGGGACGGCGATGCTGCACGATCGTTTACCGACAGCATCCAGGTCGGCATGGTCGGTGTGAATGTTCCGATTCCGGTGCCGGTGGCCTATCACAGCTTTGGTGGCTGGAAACGCTCCCTGTTTGGCGACCACTCCATCTACGGGCCTGAAGGCGTGCATTTCTATACCCGATTGAAGACCGTCACAAGCCGCTGGCCGACGGGCATCAAGTCGGGAGCCGTGTTCACGTTTCCAACCTGATTTCAGCCTGCACCGGATGGCTCATGAGCCCGGTGCCTGTGTCTTCCCAGTCAGAACAAGGTCATCGTATTTTCAGTATTCGTCAAGACGTCAACCGTTTCAAACAGCAAGAGGGCAGGACATGGCCATTACCAGCAACATGCGCATCAATAGTGAACGTCTGTGGGACTCACTCATGGAGATGGCGACGATAGGGCCGGGTATTGCTGGAGGCAACAATCGCCAGACCC
Organism: uncultured Granulosicoccus sp.; assembly: GCA_947499955.1. Classification (GTDB taxonomy): domain Bacteria; phylum Pseudomonadota; class Gammaproteobacteria; order Granulosicoccales; family Granulosicoccaceae; genus Granulosicoccus. Next base: position 345,293 of record CANMQI010000001.1, on the reverse strand, counting down.
TGACCGATGAAGATGCCGAGGGTCGTCGGCTATTCACACGTTGGTGCGAGGAAGCGGGCCTGAGCATGGGCATCGACAAGATGGGCACCATGTTCGCTCGACGTGAAGGGACAGATCCTGATGCCTTGCCGGTGTATGTCGGCAGTCACCTGGATACTCAGCCTACAGGCGGTAAATATGACGGTGTCCTGGGGGTCCTCGGCGGGCTGGAGATCATCCGCCAGCTCAACGACATGAACGTCAAGACGCGGCATCCGATTGTCGTCGTCAACTTTACCAATGAAGAGGGGTCCCGATTCGCGCCGGCCATGGTGGCCAGTGGCGTGTTTGCCGGAATGCATACGCTCGACTGGGCCTATGACAGAACGGATGCAGAAGGCAAGCGCCTGGGTGATGAACTGAAGCGAATCGGTTATGTGGGAGAGGAAGACGTGGGCGCCCGAAAGATGCACGCCTTCTTCGAGCTGCATATCGAACAAGGCCCCATCCTCGAGATCGAGAACAAGGACGTGGGTGTCGTGACCCATGGTCAGGGCCTGAAGTGGCTGGAAGTGACGCTCATCGGCAGGGAGAGTCATACCGGATCGACTCCCATGCCCATGCGGGTCAATGCAGGTCTGGGAATGGCGCGCATGACGGAGCTTGTCAACGAGATCGCACTGAGCCACGCCCCCTATGCGGTGGGCGCCATCGGGCAATGCAATGTCTATCCGAACTCACGCAACATCATCCCGGGCAAGACGGTTTTCACGGTCGATTTCCGGCATCCCGAAAAAGATGTCATCACCGATATGGAAACGCGTTTCCGTGCCGGTGCAAAGGAAATAGCCGACGGCATCGGGCTGCAGATGTCCATCGAGGAGGTCGGCGGTTTCGATCCGGTGGCCTTTGACGAAGACTGCGTCACGGCCGTGCGCAATGCGGCAGAACGTCTGGGCTACAGCCATCAGAACCTGGTGTCAGGCGCTGGACATGATGCCTGCTGGATCAACCGCGTGGCACCGACTGCCATGGTGATGTGTCCCTGCGTCGGTGGGCTATCGCACAATGAGGCCGAGGAAATATCACCCGAATGGGCGGCTGCGGGCACCAATGTTCTTTTTCATGCGGTGGTCGAGACCGCCGGTATCGTTGACTGATCTACCCTGATTGCATGAACGGTGCTCAAAGCGCCAGATTGAAATTCGTCAAAAAACATCACAGGAGCCGCAAGAGAACATGAGCAAGGTGATCAAGGGAGGCACGGTTGTCACTGCCGACCGGAGCTACAAGGCCGATGTCAGGATAGAGAAGGGCGTCATCACAGCGATAGGCGACAATCTCTCCGGCGACGAAACACTCGATGCGACCGGTTGTTATGTCATGCCGGGTGGTATCGATCCGCATACCCATCTGGAAATGCCGTTCATGGGCACCTATTCCACCGATGATTTCGAATCAGGTACGCGCGCCGCCCTGTCCGGCGGTACCACCATGGTGGTCGATTTCTGTCTGCCGGCTCCGGGCCAGTCGCTGCTTGAAGCGCGGCAGATGTGGGACAACAAGACGGTAAAGGCATCGTGTGACTTCTCCTTTCACATGGCCATCACCTGGTGGGACAAGCAGGTCTTCGAGGAAATGGAGAAGGTCGTCGACAGTGGCATCAATACCTTCAAGCATTTCATGGCCTACAAGGGTGCCCTGATGGTCAATGACGAGGAGATGTATTCCTCGTTCAAGCGTTGCTCCGCACTGGGCGCGATGCCGCTGGTACACGCCGAAAATGGCGATGTCGTGGCTCAGTTGCAAGCCAGTCTCATGGCGGAAGGCAACAGTGGCCCCGAGGCGCACGCCTATTCCCGACCGCCTCAGGTCGAGGGCGAAGCGGTGAATCGGGCCGTGATGATTGCCGACATGGCCGGGGTGCCCTTGTATGTCGTGCATGTGTCCTGTGAAGAGGCGCATGAGGCTATCCGGCGTGCACGCCAGCTGGGCAAGCGCGTCTACGGTGAACCGCTGGTGCAGCACCTGACGCTGGATGAATCCGAATATGCCAACCCGGACTGGGATCATGCTGCTCGGCGCGTCATGTCACCGCCGTTCCGCAGCGCGCTCCATCAGGATTCACTGTGGGCTGGTCTGGCCGCGGGGAGTCTGCAGGTCGTTGCTACCGATCATTGCGCCTTCACGACCGAACAGAAGCGCATGGGGCTGGGAGACTTTACCCAGATACCCAATGGCACCGGCGGACTGGAAGACCGATTGCCCGTACTCTGGTCACGTGGCGTGAATACCGGTCGTCTGACCATGAACGAATTCGTGGCAGTGACTTCCACCAATATTGCCAAGATTCTCAATATGTACCCGAAGAAGGGTGCCATTGTCGAAGGTGCGGATGCCGACATCATTGTCTGGGATCCCGAGCGGACGAAAACCATCAGCGCCGCGACTCAGCAATCGGCGATTGATTACAACGTGTTCGAGGGGTTCGAGCTGAAAGGACTGCCACGTTTCACTCTGACACGTGGCCAGTGTGTGGTAACCGAAGACAAGATCGAGACTCAGGAAGGGCATGGCAAGTTCGTCGCGCGAGACGCCTATCCGGCAGTCAACCGTGCCTTGTCACAGTGGAAGGAACTGACTGCGCCACATCCGGTGCAGCGCGATCCGTCGAAGATGCCAGCCGGTGTCTGATGCGTGCTGCGGCCGGAATCAGCCACGATGAATGATGCTTCGAAGGTCATCGAGGTCAACGGATTATCGTTGACCTTCCCCACCAGCGATGGCGATGTGCAGGCCTTGCAGGATATCGATCTGACCATCAACCGGGGAGATTTCGTCTCGTTCATCGGGCCGTCGGGTTGTGGCAAGACGACGCTGCTGCGGGTGATCGCCGATCTGGAGCAGGCCACTGCCGGCTCCATCGAGGTGAACGGCATGACGCCGGAGGAGGCGCGCCTGGCCAGAGCCTATGGCTATGTGTTTCAGGCAGCCTCGTTATATCCCTGGCGTACCATTGCCAGCAATGTTGCGTTGCCGCTGGAGATCATGGGCCTGAAGGGTGAGGAGATTCGTTCCCGGGTCGAGAGAAATCTGGCGCTGGTGGACCTGGCAGGGTTCGGCAAGAAATATCCCTGGCAACTGTCGGGCGGCATGCAGCAACGTGCCTCCATTGCACGGGCGCTGGCAGTCGAGCCTGACCTGTTGCTGATGGATGAGCCCTTCGGTGCGCTGGATGAAATCGTGCGGGATCATCTCAACGAACAGCTGTTGAAGCTCTGGGCCAAGACCAACAAGACGGTGGTCTTCGTGACGCACTCGATTCCCGAGGCCGTCTTTCTGTCCAACCGCATCGTGGTCATGTCACCACGGCCGGGGCGCATACACGAAGTCATCGAAAGTGATCTGCCGCCGGAGCGGGATCTGTCGATTCGCGAGACCCAGTCATTCCTGCATCTGGCCAATCGGGTACGCGATGGATTGCGGGCCGGCCACAGCTATGACGAGGTCTCCTGACATGGTCTCTCGCCATGTGAGTGCGATGATGCCGGTAGCTGTTGTGAGCCTGGCCATCATCGTGCTGTGGTACGTCGGCGCGGCGATGCTGAATCTGGCCTGGGAGAAAAGTGTTGCCCAGCGCAACGACACCCCGGTCTCCACGATTCAGATGCTGCGCAACACCATGCATCAGGAGCGTCCGGTATTACCCTCACCGCATCAGGTGGTGCAGGAAATCATCGACACCACCATCAAGAAGAAAATCACCTCGAAGCGATCATTGATCTATCACGCCGGCATCACCCTGTCATCCTCCATGCTCGGTTTTGCCATGGGGACTCTGCTGGGTATCGTGCTGGCCGTCATCATTGTCTATAACGATGCGCTGAACAAGAGTCTCTTGCCCTGGATCATTGCCTCGCAGACCATTCCGATACTGGCCATTGCACCGATGATCATCGTGGTCTTGAATGCCGTCGGTATACAGGGCCTGCTGCCCAAGGCCTTCATTTCGATGTACCTGAGTTTCTTTCCGGTTGCTGTGGGCATGGTCAAGGGCCTGAACTCACCCAGCAGCAGCTATCTGGATTTGATGAGAACCTACAATGCATCCAGCTGGCAGACCTTCATCAAGTTGCGACTGCCAACATCGTTGCCGTTTCTGTTTACCAGCATGAAGGTGGCTGTCGCCATTTCCGTGGTGGGGGCCATCGTCGCCGAGTTGCCGACGGGCGCCGTTGCCGGGCTGGGAGCGCGGCTGTTGGCAGGGTCCTATTACGGACAAACCGTGCAGATATGGTCGGCACTGGTGGTGGCCTCGATTCTGGCCGCCTTGCTGGTGGTTGTCGTGGGTTTGCTGGGCGACTGGGTCAACCGTCGCATGGGGTTGGTCCGTGGCTGAGTCGGTGAACCTTCATACCATCACAGGGCAGCTTCCTTCGCTCAAGCCTTATCGTTACCGGTTGATGGAGCGCATTCTGTTCACGGGAGCGAGTGTTTTTTCCGTGCTCGGTGTGCTGTTGCAAGGGCCATGGCAAACGGGTATCGCGATGCTGGCCGTCGCTCTCATCGCCTTTCTGCAATTGAAGCGCTCGCGTCTGCTGGCAGCCATTGCGACCGGCGGCATGGCGCTGGTTGCGGCCAACAGCCTCATTGGTCTGGTCGACGAAGCCGGGGCTGTGAATGCCGGCTTCTGGTGTCTGGTGGTGGCCGCCTGGTTGCTGGCCTGGGGCAGTGTGGAACAGCTGTCCGCCATACGTACCTTGTCGAAAATCTATCGCACCGTGCTCGGTGTCGTCATCCCGGTACTGTTCGGGCTGTGGCTGCTGATCCTGTGGGAGCTTCTGACTCGTGGTCTGGATGTGCCGCAAGTGCTGTTGCCGGCGCCCAGTCAGATCAGTGAGCGTTTCATGAGCTCCGGCAGCATCCTGTGGGCAGACTTCAAGCAGACCTTTCTCAGGGCTGTGCTGATCGGCTATGCCATCGGTTGTGGTGCCGGTTTCGTGGTGGCGGTACTGATCGATCGTTCGCCATTCCTGCAGCGTGGACTGTTGCCCATCGGCAACCTGGTATCGGCTCTGCCGATAGTGGGGGTCGCACCCATCATGGTCATGTGGTTCGGCTTTGACTGGCCCTCGAAAGCGGCAGTCGTGATCATCATGACCTTCTTCCCGATGCTGGTGAACACGGTGTCCGGTCTGTCGGCGGCGCAGCCCATGCAGCACGACCTGATGAAGACCTATGCCGCCAGTTACTGGCAGAGCCTGTTCAAACTGCGCATACCCGAAGCGCTGCCATTCATCTTCAACGCGTTGAAGATCAATTCGACACTGGCGATGATCGGGGCCATCGTGGCCGAGTTCTTCGGCACGCCGACGGTGGGCATGGGGTTTCGCATTTCCACCGAAGTCGGGCGCATGAATGTCGATATGGTCTGGGCAGAGATCGCTGTGGCTGCACTGGCAGGGTCTCTGTTCTATGGCCTCATCGCCTTGCTGGAGAGAATTTTCACGTTCTGGCATCCATCCGTTCGCAGCTAGCCTCAACAGGGTGGAGGCGAACGGCAGGGTGGTCCCGGGGCAAGCTGTAAATCCTGTACCCATAGAGAAAATTGGAGCAAGCATGAAACGACTGAAATACGGCACGACGATGGCTGTTGCAGGGGGCGCGATGTTGTGTGCATCCTTCCAGGCAAGCGCTGCAGATGATGTTGCCCTGCAGCTGAAGTGGGTGACCCAGGGGCAATTCGCCGGTTACTACGTGGCTCAGGACAAGGGCTTCTATGACGAGGCCGACCTGAACGTCACGATCAAACCGGGTGGACCTGATATCGCACCTCCGCAGGTCATTGTCGGTGGTGGCGCTGATGTCATCGTCGACTGGATGCCTTCCGCGCTGGCCAGTCGTGAAAAGGGTGTGCCTCTGGTGAATATCGCCCAGCCATTCAAGCGCTCCGGCATGATGCTGACCTGCCTGAAGGAGACGGGCATCACCTCTCCTGATGATTTCAAGGGGCGTACCCTGGGCGTGTGGTTCTTCGGTAACGAGTATCCGTTTCTGAGCTGGATGTCGGCCCTGGGTATCCCCACCGAAGGCGGAGATGACGGCGTGACGGTTCTGAAGCAGGGATTCAATGTGGATCCACTGTTGCAGAAGCAGGCAGACTGTATCTCGACCATGACCTACAACGAGTACTGGCAGGTCATCGATGCCGGTATCACCGAAGACCAGCTGGTGGTATTCCAGTACGAGGATACGGGTGTATCGACCATGGAAGATGGTCTGTATGTGCTGGAAGAGAACCTGCAGGACGAAGCCTTTGTCGACAAGATGGCGCGCTTTGTCACTGCCAGCATGAAGGGCTGGGAATACGCACGCGAGAACCCGGATGAGGCTGCCGAAATCGTGCTGGATAACGATGCCAGTGGTGCTCAGACCGAAAAGCATCAGCGCCGCATGGTTCGAGAAGTCAACAAGCTGACCGAAGGCAGTGACGGCTCTCTGGATCCGGCGGACTACGAGCGTACCGTACAGACCTTGCTGTCCGGTGGTTCCGATCCGGTCATCACCCAGGAGCCCGAAGGTGCCTGGACTTCGGTTGTCACCGATAAAGCACTGGCCATGTAGTACGGAAGGGCGTACTTTAGTGCGCCCTGTTTCGCTAAAAGTCGTGTGGCATGTCAGATCAGAGAAAGTCGGGCCCCGGTGTCATGGCACCGAGGCCCCGTATCGGTCTGGTCGTGGGGATCCTGGTGTTGGCCTCCAGTATCAGCATCATGTCGACCGACATGTATACGCCGAGCCTGCCGGATCTTGCCATCTGGTTTGATGCCACGCCTACCCACGTCAAGCTGACCATCAGTCTGAACATGCTGGCCTTCGGACTGGCCCAGCTGATTCACGGTCCACTGTCTGATCGTTTCGGCCGTAGACCGGTCATGATGACTTCCCTTGTTGCCGTTGCGGTGCTGTGTCTGGCCTGTGCCGCCGCACAGAGTATCGATCAGTTGATTGCCGCCAGAGTGCTGCTGGGGTTCGCCGCAGGCGCCGAGGCGGTGGTGGGGCTGGCCATCATCAAGGATCTCTACACGGAGAAAGAACAGGTCAAGGCGCTGGCATTGCTGGGCATGGTGATTGCCGTGGCACCGGCGGTCGCGCCGATAGTGGGAGGCTATATTCATGTAGCCTTTGGCTGGCAGGCCAATTTCTTCGTGATTGCCGTGATGTCACTGATGGCCACGGCCTTCGTGGCCAGATTGCTGCCGGAATCGACTCAGGCCGATCCTCATGCAATGAAACCTTCAGTCATCTTTCGCGGTTACAAGGATCTGCTGGCCAATTCGGATTTCCTGACGCATACCGCGGTACTGGGTGTTGCTCTGGGATTGATCTTCGTGTTCGTCACCGGTGCCCCCTTCGTGCTGATGGACATGATGGGCGTGCCTGCCGATGAATTTGGCTACTATCAGGCCGGTATCGTGGTGGCTTTCTTTCTGGGAAGCGTGCTGGCTTCACGCCTGGCAGATCTCTGGGAAGGCAGCTCACTGCTGACGCTCGGGGTGGTGCTGGTCGTGGGGGGCGCGGTGGCGGTGGCATGGGTCGTGATGCTGGGTACTGCCGACCCCGTGACCCTGACAGCGGCCTATTCCATCATGACGTTCGGCATGGGGCCACTGTTTGCCGTCGCCCCGAGCCGGGCCTTGCGATCCATCGAAGGGCAGGCGGGGACGGCATCGGCCATGCTGAGCGGTATCGAACAGTGCATGGCCGGTCTGGCAGCCGTCATGATCAGTCTGTTCAATGACGGGACAGCCAGGCCGATGGCAATCATGTGCATGGCTCTGGCTGTGCTGCTTGTTGTCCTGTACTTGCGCTCACGGACCGAGGATCGCTGGCGTGAGCAGGCACTGAGAGGAATCTGAGCCTGTCTCAGTCGGCCTGCTTGTCGTCGCCGACGTAGCGTTCCATCAGGGCGATACCGGCGGCACCGACCAGCATCAGCAGGATGGCGATCCAGGTGCTGCTGTCAGCCAGGTTGGGCATGAACCATTCGTAACTGGTCACGACCTCTCGAGGTGGTTTGCCAATCCGTTCAACGGTATGGGTGATGGCATTCTTCCACGGCCAGATGACCACCAGAGAACCGATGACGAAGCCTGTCATGACGGCCAGTGTGACGTCGGCAAAACGTTTGAAGACCCAGGCAAGGATGTGCGAGAACGCCACCAGGCCAAAGGCACATCCCAGTGCCAGGGGTATCAGGACGCTCAGAGAGAAGGAGCTGATGGCACCCAGTACCAGCGCGTAGTTGCCCAGCAGTATGAGCACGAAGGAGCCGGAAAGCCCGGGCAGGATCATGCTGCTGATGGCCAGCACACCGCACAGAAACAGATATGCCATGCCATCGTTCTGTGAGGCCGGTGCCAGCATGGCGATACCCATGGCTACGGCGGTACCGATGACCAATGCCAGAAGGGTGGGCATGCCCCACTGCCTGACGCCGCGAGCGACGTACAGAATGGACAACAGTATCAGTCCGAAGAAGAACGCCATCGTGTAGCGCTCATGGTGCTCCAGCAGATATTCGAACAACCTGGCAAGCGTAATGATGCTGATCGCGACCCCACCGAGCAGGATGCTCAGCCATTGCCCGTCGACGTGCTGCCAGCAGGCTTTCCATTGACCGGTGAAGAAAAGTCGGGCGGCCGTCAGATCGCAGCGTTTGATGGCATTGATGAGGCGTTCATAGATACCCGTAATGAGTGCGATGGTACCGCCTGATACACCGGGAATGACGTTGGCTGCGCCCATGGCGAGCCCCTTGAAAAACAGACCGAGAGCAGCGTTCATGAGGGGTCGATATCGTCCAGGCCGGCAATGATCGGCAGCATCCAGGGTTTGTTCTGGCTGATTTCTTCGTGAGTCAGCCCGCTGAGCTCATAGGGCATGACCAGCCAGTCATCCGAGGTGTTGACGTAGTAGTCCGGTTTCAGGGTGGTGCGGTTGTGGGTGGGCTTGTACCAGGGCACGGCAATACGGACATCGGAGGGCATGTTGTTCTTCAGCCGTGCCGTCAGGCGCCGGATGACGGCACTGCTGGTCAGACCGGAACTGAACACGTCATCGACGATGAGCAGGGAGTCGTCCTGATTCAGTGTGTCCAGCAGGTATTGTGTGCCATGAATACGAATCTCGGTTTCCGGGTTGTCAACCATCTGCTGGTAGCTGGCCAGACCGCGGTAGGAGGTTCGGATAGCGATGTGATCGGTTGGGATGCCGATATACTGCAGGCATTCCTGTACGGCAATGCCGACCACACTGCCACCGCGCCACAGGCCGACGATGAAGGTAGGGCGGAATCCGCTTTCGGCAATCTGTACACCCAGCCGGTAGGCATCGTGTAGCAGGTCGGTTTCGGTAACGTAGTGTTTGGCTTGCACAATAGGGTGCCTGCAGTGACTCGAAGGAGGTGGGTGTCCGGTTCCAGCCAGATGCACTGGCATGGCATGAATAGGGACGCCAGGGTGGGCAGTTTAACCAATTTACCAATACGGTGGCGGCAACACTGTCACGCCGGATAAGTGTTGCTCTTGAGGTAAACTCCGCGCATGAGCGAGAAACTGTATCTGAATCCCCAGCAGCTGCTGGAAGACTCCTTTTCCCTGGCGGCCAAAGTCTATCGAAGTGGCTTTCGTCCCAGCTTCATCGTGGCCGTCTGGCGTGGTGGTGCCCCCATGGGCATTGCAATGCAGGAGTTGCTGGCCTATCGCGGTGTGCATTCCGATCACATTACCGTGCGGACGTCGTCCTATCACGACATTGATCAGCAGGCCAGCCGGGTCCAGGTCTTCAACCTGAATTACCTGGTGCGCAAGATCAGTGCGGAAGATCGGCTGCTGATCGTTGACGATGTCTACGACACTGGCAGGAGTGTGCAGGCGATCATCGAGACACTGCGTGAGAAGACTCGGCGTAACCTGCCACAGGATATTCGGGTGGCCGTTCCATACTACAAGCCGAGTCGCAACAAGACCGGCAAGGCCCCGGACTACTATCTGCATGAAACCGATCAATGGCTGAAATTTCCGCATTCTCTGGAAGGCTTGTCACATGAGGAAGTGCGAAAGAGTCGTCCTGAACTGGCAGAAATACTCGACAAATATCTGACACCAAGCACGCCATAGTGGCCATATCTGTGTCTGTTTCACGAATCACAATGAGCGCTTACCAGCATTGATTTCAACGTTGTACACTCTGTTGCAACGCGGTAAGGCTGCTCCGGGATGATCGCCTTGCCATACCGCTGGTCACACTGACCAACGCCCTAGCGCAAGTTGCCAGAACGCAAGCCATGAGTGCACAGCCCGACAGATCACACACTGCCCAGATAGTGGACATGGTGAGATTACTGGATTCGTCCGGTCGCCGGCGAGACGGCTCTCCGGATGAACAGCGCGGCTCTGCGTTACTGTTATCCATCCGGCAGAACCTGCGCTACCAGGCATCAATCGGTCTTGATGATATCGACAGCCTGCAGGCCGGTTATCCGAAGCCACAGCTCGATGTGGCTCATCGACAGGTTCGGCAGTTGCTCGATGCAGAGTTCGGTCGCTTACGCGTGTATCGCTATCGGCAGGCGTTCAGTGTCGGTCACCACAATCTCGAAGGCCTGATAGCCGGCTTGCTGCGTGTTCAGTATCACGCCAGACAGATTCAGTCGCCTGCTGATGATTGCGGTGACGATCACCCTGCATTGTCTGGTTTGCGCCTCGCCTGGGGGGTGGGGGCAACGGTACTTGAAGCGGATAACGAACGCCTGCGACGGCGACGTTCAAGGCGCTGAATCACGGCTCGTACGGCGACTGTTACTCTGCTGGCGCAAGCGCGCTTCCAGTCGTCGCAGCAACAGCGACAGCACGATCGTGACCAATAGGTAGATATAGGCAACGATGTTGTAGGTTTCCATGAAACGAAAGGAGCCTGCCGCATAGATCTTGCCCAGCTGCGTGATATCGGCCACACCGAGTACCGAGACCAGTGCCGAATCCTTGATCATGGCAATGAAGTCATTGCCCAGCGGCGGCAGGATGGTGCGAAAGGCCTGCGGGAATATCACATAGCGAAAGCGGCTGAGCGGTGTCAGCCCCAATGACAGGGCAGCCTCCGTCTGACCGCGTCCGACTGACAGAATGCCTGCGCGGAACACTTCCGCAATGAAAGCGGAGTAGCCCAGTGTCAGTGCCAGAATGGCGCGCCACATCAGTGAAAAATCCCGCGTCCTGAATGGCGCGTCCAGCCAGGGCTCGCATAGCGCATTGACCAGCGCCACCACCGCCGGCGCTGCGACAAAGGCAATGTAGAATAGCAATACAAGCATGGGGATGCCGCGCATGATCTCGATGTAGAAGCGCGCGCATTGCCGGAGCAGGAGCCAGGGTGAGAGCACCGCCGCTGCCAGCAGCAATCCCAGCGCACTGGCCAGAGCAAATGCGGTTACCGTGACAAACGCGGTAATACCGATTCCTCTGACCAGTACATCGAAGACCTCGGCGTAGAGTTCATCATTGACGATGCGATAGCCAAGCCACAGCCCGATTGCCAGAGTCGCCAGCAACCACCATGGAAAATCGTTGGCAGACGGGTCAGCCTGGTCCTTGCCTTGCTGCACGGGTTCAGTCTGTCGACAGTGGTGTCAGCGAGAAGGGGTGGAGTCTATTCACCGAGCTTGTATTCGAGGAACCAGGTGACGTTCAGCCGGTCCATGGTGCCGTCCTCCTGCATGCTGGCGATGCCGGCATTGATCGGCTCTACAAGCTCGGAGCCCTTGGGGAAGATGAAACCGAAATCTTCGCTGCCCATGGCCTCTCCCACCAGCTTGAAGGTGTCCGAATTGGCGGAGACATAACCCTTGCCGGCCGTACCATCTGTCAGAACCAGATCGACATCATTACTGCGCAAGGCCTGCACCGAGGCTCCGAAGGTTTCGAACAGCTTGATGCGCGGATTCTGCTCATTGCCGTCAAGTACCTCGTAGACAGCGGTGTAGAACGGTGTGGTGCCCGCCTGCGCGCCGACCAGTCCATCTTCCAGCGCCGCGAACTGTTCCGCATTGCTGAAACGCTCTTCATCGGCACGGACCAGCATGAACATTTCCGAGCGCATGTAGGGGGCGGAGAAATCCACCATTTCCTTGCGATCATCACGAATGGTAATGCCGGTCATGCCTATATCGTACTGCGCTTCGCTGATTGCCGGGATCATGGCATCCCAGCTGGAATTCTCGATGACCAGCGTGAAGTTGAGACGCCTGGCCAGCTCACGCATGGCATCGTATTCCCAGCCGATGGCATCACCGCTCTTCGGATCGACAAACTGTAGAGGAGGGTAGGCGTTCTCGGTGACCACAACCACTTCGCGACCTTCCAGGTCGGGCAGCTCGGCGGCAGAGGCAATCCCCGGCAGCAGGCAGGCGGACAGGGACGTGATGAGCGCCGCCGCTGCCAGCTTGCACGACATCGTGCGGATGCCACGCAGCATGAGCCGGCTGAGTGATGCCGTTAAAGACTCGCTTGCGTATTGTGAGGTATTGACTGGAGAGGGCTTGTTCATGGTGTAGGCGTTTGTCGTCGACAGGTCGTAACGGCATTGTGCTGTGCGAACGCCATGTGTGCAAGCCGACCCTGTGCGGTGGTAGTCCAGTGGGTAGATCGATTTACCAGAGGCTCAAATCCAGCCACTGGCTGATCAGATACAGCAGGCTGCAGACAATCAGCCCGATACTCCAGACTTTCATCCAGAGAATCTTCCCGTGCCGTCCGGCAATGAACAGGCAGACACCGATGAATAGGGACATGAACATGGACAGGGTGAGCATGTCATGCATCGTTTCCCCATAGGGGACGGCCGGATCCGGCGGAGCGTTCTCGGGATATCTCATGGGGGCGGCTGGCTGGCGACTGAGGCCATGATAGCGCGTCGGCGGTGCCTTGCCTGCAAGGAAGTCCCGCGAAAGTGCTCTGGAGGATCACTTTCGCGGGAGGACCGGATCGGCGATGCGATTCGGTTATTGGCTTGACGAGATGAATCTTACGTGGGGACAGACAAGATGAAACGGACGCACGTCGCGATTTCTGGCCAGCGAGTCTGGCAGGCGTCGAGAAGTGCCGATCAACTCGGGTTTTTGCGGAGTACCAGCGTTTGCGTGGCACGGCCTACCGGGCCACGAGCATCGAACAGCAGTGCATCCGCCAGGCCGATACCGTTCGGCTCCCAGTAATTGATGCTGTCGGTGCCCAGCCATTCGCCGACCGGGTCCCGGTGCAGCAACAGTGTCAGGTCGGCGTTCATGAAGGTCACCTCGTCAGGCTCGGCATTGCGCCCGAAGGCGTTGCCGCAATCGGCCAGCGGGCAGATACGCTGAAAGGCACTGGCAGTTTCATTATTCAGCAGCGGCACGCTCTTCATCCAGGCGCGGGTCGGACCGGGGCTGCTGTCCTGCCCGGCGGGATAGCGAACCTCGACGCCACTGCCATTGAATGCCGGCTTGCCATGCAAGGTTCCCCGAATCGGAAAATCACCGACACTGGCCTCCTCGGGAGTGCCCATGTCCACATCCTGTGTTGGAAAAGTCCACGGCTCCGACGGTTTCAGGTGCAGGCCGGCGGCGGTAATGACGCAGCGGCCGTCCCGGTCCAGCAGGCTGGCTTCGGAGAGACAGACCGTTCGCCCCTGACGCACGATACTGGCGCTCACACTGAAACCGGCAAAGGGCACCGGGCGCTGCAGATTGACGGTCAGTCGGCTCAAACGGTGTTCGGGAAACAGCTGTTCGACGGCCCGTGCCAGCAGGCCCGTGGGTGGCCCGGCATGGCAGGCATGCTCGTCCCACGGTCCTCGCGTGTGCTCGGTGGGCTGAAACCACAGCCCATCCGTCGTGGTGAAGAAACTGTCACTCATGACACCGAACCTCTTTATTATCCGCCGCAGACACCCAGCATGCCACACAGCGTACCGCTCATGTCTTGAACAATCCGGCGAGATAAGGTGCTGTTCGTGAACGTTTCGAGGTAGCCACCTTCTTTGGCGTGCCCCTGGCCACCACCTTGCCGCCGCCGGTACCCCCTTCAGGTCCCATATCGATGATCCAGTCGGCTTCCGCCATGATGTCAAGATTGTGTTCGATCACGATGACCGAATTACCCGCTTCCACCAGTCGGTGCAGCACATGGATCAGGTTTTCCACATCGGCCATGTGCAGACCAACGGTGGGCTCGTCCAGGATGTACAGTGTGTGCACGTTGACGATGCTCTTGCCCGAAGAGTCCTTGACGGTGGGTTTGGCCTTGGCCAGTTCCGAGACCAGTTTGATGCGCTGCGCCTCGCCGCCACTCAGGGTACGACTCTGCTGACCCAGGGTCAGATAGCCCAAGCCCACATCCTGCAGGAGTTTCAGCGCATGATGAATGCTGACATGGGCGTCGAAGAATTCGACAGCTTCATCAACGTTCATCATCAGCACTTCACCGATGGACTTGTCCTTGTAACGAACCGACAGTGTTTCATGGTTGAAGCGCTGACCATTGCATACTTCACACAGGACGCGTACGTCAGGCAGAAAGCTCATCTCGATGCGTTGCATGCCCTGGCCGCCGCACTCCTCGCAGCGACCATCGCCGGTATTGAAGGAAAAACGGCTGGCGCTATAGCCACGGATGCGTGCTTCGGTGGTGTCCGCAAACAGGCGGCGGATATTGTCCCAGAAACCGATATAGGTGGCCGGGCAGGAACGCGAGGTCTTGCCGATGGGCGTCTGGTCGACTTCCAGCAATCGTGAAATGTTTTCCCAGCCGGTAATTTCCTCGCAGCCCATGAGGGGGCCGAGCTTGCGTTTTCTCTTCTGGGCGTTCAATACCCGCAGATTGTCATGCACGACATCTCGTATCAGTGTGCTTTTACCCGATCCGGACACACCACTGACACACACCAGTTGTCCCAGTGGTATGTCCACCGACACATTCTTCAGATTGTGCAAGGTGGCATTCTTCACATGCAGTTGCTGATCGGTCTTGCCGCGGGTGGGGTAGAGCGGGTGTTGCAGGGGGTGATCCAGCAATCGACCGGTGACGGATAGCGGGTTCTTGCGAACCTGTGCCACCGTGCCGGCGGCAACGATCTCGCCACCACGCACGCCCGCGCCGGGACCGATGTCGATGACATGGTCGGCACTGAGAATGGTCTCCTCGTCATGCTCGACCACCACGATGGTATTGCCCTTTTTCTGCAGTCTGGCAAGCGTATCGAGCAGCATGCGATTGTCACGGGGGTGCAGGCCGATGGTAGGTTCATCAAGGATGTAGCACACACCCTGCAGATTGGAACCCAGCTGCGCTGCCAGCCGAATTCGCTGCGCCTCACCGCCACT
Source organism: uncultured Granulosicoccus sp. (assembly GCA_947499955.1). Classification (GTDB taxonomy): domain Bacteria; phylum Pseudomonadota; class Gammaproteobacteria; order Granulosicoccales; family Granulosicoccaceae; genus Granulosicoccus. The sequence continues at coordinate 329,896 of CANMQI010000001.1, read as the reverse complement.
GAGGGTGGGGGCAGAGCGGTCCAGCGACAGATAGGACAGGCCGACCTCGTCCAGAAATGACAGGCGAGAGTTCAGCTCCTTGAGACTGTCACGGGCGATGGTGGCTTGCCGCTCATCAAGCTTGATCGTGGCGAATGTCTTGCCCGCCTCGACAATCGACAGGGTGGTGTAATCGGCGATGTTCCAGTCCTGAAAATAGACCGCCAGCGACTCGGGCTTGAGCCGTTGGCCGTGACAGGCCGGGCAGACGACCGGTTCCTGGTCAGCGCTGGACCAGCTGCGCTCCTCACCGGTCTGTTCTTCATCGAAACCCGGGATGATCTCCCCGGTACCGAAACAGTCCTGACACCAGCCATGGCGTGAATTGTAGGAAAACATGCGCGGGTCCAGCTCGGCAAAACTGCGCTGGCAGCAGGGACAGGCGCGCTGCGTGGAGAACAGTTTCTCGGTACCACTGCTGGTGCCTATCTTCACCACGCCACTGCCGAAGTCGACTGCGCGCTGGATCAGGGCCTGCAGTTCGGCTTCGTGGCGAACATCCACCGCGAAGCTGGCCACTGGCAAGTCGATGGTGTGTTCCTTGAAGCGATCGAGCCGTGGCCAGTCGGCCGTGGGCAATGCCTTGCCATCGACGCGCAAGGTGTCGAAGCCCTTGTTCAAGGCCCACTTGGCCAGATCGGTGTAATAGCCCTTGCGATCGACGATCAGTGGGGCGTGCAGATGGATCTGCTTGCCGCGATGGCGCTTGAGCACCTGTGCGGTGATGGCATCGACGGATTGTGCCGAAATCGGCACCTCGCAATCGGGGCAATACTGCACGCCCAGCTTGACGAACAACAGCCGCAGGAAGTGATAGATCTCGGTCATGGTTGCGACCGTACTCTTGCGCCCACCCCGGCTGGTGCGCTGTTCGATGGCTACCGTTGGCGGAATGCCGGTAATGGCATCGACATCGGGTCTGGAGGCTGGTTGCACGAATTGCCGCGCGTAGGCATTCAGCGATTCCAGATAGCGACGCTGTCCTTCATTGAAGACGATATCGAACGCCAGCGTGCTCTTGCCACTGCCGCTCATGCCGGTGATGACCGTCAGCTTGTCACGCGGAATGCTGACATCGATGTTCTTCAGATTGTGCTCGCGGGCCTTGTGCACTTCGATGGCATCGCCGGGTTCCGGCACCGGTACGAGAGCCAGTGCACCGGCTGCGGGTTCGGCCACGGCCGAGGACCGCAATTGGTCGCTGGCATTCTGATAGTCACGCAGGGAAGCAGCGGTGACGCTGGTCTTGTGAGCCATGACCTGTTGAGGCGTACCGGTACACACGATTTCGCCGCCGGCGTCGCCACCTGCTGGCCCCAGGTCGATGATCCAGTCAGCATTGTTGATGACATCCAGATTGTGCTCGATGACCACCAGGGAATGACCCTGTTCGACCAGCTGTTCGAAGGCCCCCAGCAGCTTGTCGATATCCTCGAAATGCAAGCCGGTGGTCGGTTCGTCAAACAGGAACAGAGTGTGGCCTTCGATGGTTCGCTTGGAACGAATCATGGCCGCCTGACCAAGATAGGCCGCCAGCTTCAGCCGTTGTGCCTCGCCGCCACTGAGCGTGGGTACCGGCTGCCCGAGTTGCAGATAGCCCAGGCCGACATCGAGCAGGGACTGCAGCGCTGTACGGACGGCCTTGTCATCGACAAAGAACTCCAGAGCGCGATCGACGGTCATGTCCAGCACATCGGCGATCGACTGGCCCTCGTCTTCATGTGCATTGAACAGCTTGATTTCCAGCAGTTCAGGACGATAGCGCCGCCCCTGGCATTCGGCGCAGCGCAGATAGACATCTGACAGAAACTGCATTTCCACATGCTCGAAGCCATTGCCCGAACAGGCCGGACAACGCATGCCGGAATTGAAGCTGAAGGCGCTGGCCTTGTAACCACGCTCCTGTGCTTCCGGTACCTTTTCGAACAGCTTGCGGATCGGCTCGAAGGCACCGGTATAGCTGACCGGATTGGAGCGGGCCGATTTTCCGATCGGGGACTGATCGACCAGAATCACATCACTGATCAGCTCATCTCCGCTGATGGATTGATGAGACAGCGCCAGTTCCTTCGGTTTGCCCTTGAGTGCAGACAGGGCATTGAACAGCGTGTCCTGAATCAGGGTGGATTTGCCGGATCCGCTGGGACCGGTCAGGCACACCAGGCGGTTCAGCGGGATTTCCAGGGTCGCATTCTTCAGGTTATGACCATTGGCACCAGACAGAATCAGTTTCTCAACGCTCTCATTGTCGCGCTGGTGCGACTGGAAGTGCAGGGTCTTGTCGCCATTGAGGTATTTTGCGGTCAGCGACTTGCGACTTTTCAGCAAGGCTGCCGGTTTGCCGTTGAACACGATGTTGCCACCGGCACGTCCGGGGCCTGGACCGATGTCGATGATGCGATCGGCGGCCATCATCAGCTGCGGATCATGCTCGACCACGATCAGTGTGTTGCCGGCATCGCGCAGGCGTTGCAGTACCCGAATGACTCGATCCATGTCCTGGGCATGCAGACCAATACTCGGTTCATCGAGCACGAACAGGGTGTTGACCAGGGAGGTGCCCAGCGCGGTTGTCAGATTGATACGCTGAACCTCACCACCGGAGAGCGTGCGCGATTGTCTGTCCAGAGTCAGATAGCTCAGGCCGACATCGTTCAGATAGCTCAGACGAGCGCGCATCTCGCGCACCACCATATCGGTAGGGTCATCGACATGGCCCTCCGAGATGGCCTCGATGAACTGCAGCGACGCGGACAACGGCAGCTGCATCAGATCAACGATATTCAGACCGGGCAGGGTCTTCATGACCTTGTCGGACAGCGGTGAGTCTACCGAGCGGTGGCGCGCCAGTGGATCAATCACCCTTTTCGCATCTTCCAGTGTACCGACGCGCCAGTTCAGCGATTCGGGTTTGAGTCGGGCGCCGTGACAGGCGGGGCATTCGTCATAGCTGCGATATTTGGCCAGCATGACGCGCACATGCATGCGGTAGGATTTGCGTTCCAGCCAGTCGAAAAAGCCGACAACGCCATACCAGTGGTCATCGTCGTCTCCACCATCGCCGTTGATGACCCAGTCCTGCTGTTGCTGGCTCATGGACTCGAACGGGATATCCAGCGGGATGCCTTGCTTGCGTGCCGCTTTTTCCATGTCGCGCTGACAGACCGAGCTCTTCTCGGTCTGGAAGACCTTGACCGCACCGCCCTTGAGCGTCTTGCTGACATCGGGCAGCGCCAGACGATAGTCGATACCGATGACACGACCAAAGCCCTTGCAGGTCTCGCAGGCACCAATGGGTGAATTGAAGGAAAAGCTGGACGGCGTGGGTTCGCGGTAACGAATGCCGCAGTCCTCGCATTGCAGAGCGACGGAGTAGCTGGCCTGTGAGGCGGACTGACGCTCATCGTCGAGCGTATGGACGGTAACCTTGCCTTGCCCGTAGCGTAAACCGGCCTCGATCGCTTCGATGAAGCGTCCCCGATTATCCTCGCGTGTGCTCAGGCGATCCTGAATGACATCAATGCTGGTCTCGTTCTGCTGATGTACCCGGGTATAGCCTTGTCGAGCCAGCCAGTCCTGAATCTCGGCGGCCTCGAAGTTCTCGGGAATGGGAACCTGAAAGGTCACCATGACGCGGGTCGACTCTCCGCTGTCGAACCATTCGTTGCTGATGTTCTCTGGTGTGTCGCGCTTGACCGGCTTGCCGCAACAGCCGCAATACAGCTCGGCGGTACGGGCGAACAGCAGCTTGATATGGTCGTTCAGCTCGGTCATGGTGCCGACCGTCGAACGGGAGGTGCGCACCGGATTGGTCTGGTCGATGGCAATGGCGGGCGGGATGCCTTCGATACGATCCACCTGCGGCTTGTCCATGCGATCCAGAAATTGTCGCGCATAGGGCGAGAAGGTCTCGACATAGCGTCGCTGGCCTTCGGCATAGATGGTGTCGAAGGCCAGCGTGGACTTGCCGCTGCCGCTGACGCCGGTGATGACGATCAGCTCGCCATGGGGCAGTTTCAGATCAAGATGCTTCAGATTGTTCTGATAGGCATTCTCGATCAGTATGTGTTTGCTCATGAACTCAGGGGCGTTGTCTGAAGAAAAGTAGGGCGGGCCTTGCGCCGTGCTCTGGAATCGGTTCACCGGCCCAGGCAGGCACTGTGGTTCCGAATCCGACTGACGCTGGTCATGTAGTGTACGGATATACGGTAGTTTGGACCACGAAGGATCATGCTTTGGCGCGGCTGTAGAGTTGACACAGGCGTGCAGGTTCAGGCCATTCTCGCAGGCTCTCAAGCACAGCCTTTGCCAGCTTCAGTCAATCACCCCGCGCACCGCGGCCAGTGCCGCTCAAGGAATTCGCCGAAGAGGGCCGACCGGTAGTGATCAGGGAGTGAGAATAATGGAGTGTGTTTCGAGGGATGCAATATCCTCTGGTAAAGCGGTGATGCCCAGGCCGGGTTCATCGTTGCATTGCCAGCCCCTGTTGGTCAGCATGGATGACACCTTGCCGAACCCGTCCCTGAGCGGATTGGGGTTCACATCGACCTCCAGCAGACCGTCGCCCCCCACCGCGGCCAGCAGGTTGGCTGATGCCTGCAGGCCGATACCGCCACCCAGAAAATGCGGGCAATAACGCAGGCCTGCCTTGCGCAGCTTGATACCGACCTCAAGACAGCCCGTGATGCCGCCCCATTTGATGATGTCAGGCTGTACGACACTCAGGTATCTGGCAGCTATTGCCTGATCGTATTCATCATGGCCCACCAGGTTTTCGCCGCCCGCCAGGGGATAGCTGCTGGCTTGATGCAGCAACTGCCAGTCGGACTTTGGAGCATCGGCGGGAATGGGTTCTTCCAGCCAGGCCAACGGCAGTGACGAGGATCCGCTCATGAATTCTCTGGCCGTATCCGTATTCCAGGCCTGATTCGCATCCACCGCAAAGGATTCGCCGCTGCTCACTACCTGCTGCAGTTGCTCGAGATCTCTTTGCATCGAGAATCCGACCTTCAGTTTGAAAGCGTTGAAACCTGCCTGTCTGGCCTCATCCACAAGGTTCTCCGCCTGATCGATGTGAATACCGCTGGCATAGGCCGGAACAGTATCCACGGCACTGCCATTGATATAGCGCCTCAGTGGCAGATCGCACTTGCGTGCAAACAGGTCCCACAGCGCGATGTCGAGGCCGGCAATGACCTGTCGAAACGGGCCCCATTCGCCGCTTTGCAAGGCCACGATACGGGTTTGCCGCTCCAGCACCGGATACAGCTCACTCGGGTGATTCAGCGTCAGGTCGAACACCAGTGGGCCGATGTCTCGTGCCAGCAGGTTGACCCGGTGTTCGGCAGCAGCGCTTGGCCAGTTGGCAAACACCTCCCCCCAGCCGAAAGCCCCATCCGCGTCTTCGATGCGCAGAAAGACCGCGGGCCGATCTCGCAGGATACCGAACGAGGTCGCCACAGGACGCTCAATCGGGCTTCGCAGTGCATAGGCGTCAATGCGCCTGATCCGGATTGTCTGAGTCATGCGAGCAGGTTCATGTCCAGCTGGATGTAGTCACCGCGATAGATCACGTCGGCAACATAAAGAATGTTTTCATTGGAGTCACACAGAATCCTGCGCACCTCCGCGACTGGTTCGCCGAGTGGGATGTCCAGGTGCATGGCGGTTTCCATGTCGCATTTGCTGACAAGCAGTCGTTGCCGAGCGATGGAAATGTCGATATCCGGGTCATCAAACAGGACGGGCAGTGCCAGAGAGGTTCGAAATTCCTGTTCGTGCTTGTCGAAGATGGCCTTTGCCAGATACAGGGTAATCACGCAATACCGTTGCCCGTCTCTGGAATGCATGCGTTTGAGCATGTGATATTCGCCGACGGAGGTGCCTGTAGAGACACCCTCGGGCAGTTCGGTGACGCGGTCTTCCAGGCTGACCAGATCCGGCACATCACCACGATAGACATCGACAAGTTCGGACAGGCTGGTGACAACGTGCAGCGGGCGCGTCGGGGATTTATGCGCCAGAACGACAGTGCCTCGACCACGCCTGGGGTCCACCAATCCTTCTGATTCGAGGATCTTGACCGCTTCACGAACCGTCACCCGAGCCACCTGAAACTCTTCCATAAGCTCGTTGACGGTGGGCAGAAACTCACCGGCTTGCCAGACCTTGCGCAGGATTCTCTGGCGCAGCACTTCTGCCACCTTCAGGTAGAGCGGGGTTCGATCCTTGCGGAATTTCGAGTTTGACATAGGTTCATTCATACCTGACTTTCTTGCGGTTGACCATCAAAAGAACCTAAAGTCCTACATTTGGTATTTTTGTCTTGCATCGAGCTGTCGGCGCTGATTATACTTTGCACATTAGTCCTATATATAGGACTTTGGGTGTTGGCTTACGGACGAAAATGGAAGGCTTTGATTACATCATCGTGGGCGCAGGTACGGCAGGCAGCACGCTCGCTGCGCGGCTGACGGAAGATTCATCCTGTCGAGTGCTCGTGCTCGAGGCTGGTGGGTCCGATCGAAACCTGTGGCTGAGGCTGCCAGTCGGCTATTACAAGTCGATCTACAACGCACGCTATTCTCACCTGTATCGCACCGAGGTTGATCCGGGTATCAACGATCGCCGCATGGATTGCCCCAGAGGCCGCGTGATAGGTGGGTCCAGTTCGATAAATGGCCTGATCTACATCCGCGGTCAGCATCATGACTTCGACGATTGGGCGCAACAGGGGGCGGACGGCTGGGACTACAACAGTGTTCTGCCACACTTTCGCACGCTTGAGAACTATTCCGGTAAGGCCTCACAGTACCGCGGCAGTCTTGGACCTTTGCATGTCAGCGACCTGCGCAACCGGAACTCGGCCTGCGACGCCTGGATGGCTGCAGCGCAGGCAAGCGGGTTGCCACTCAATCCGGACTTCAATGCAGAAACGACTTACGGCATCGGTTCCTATCAATTGACCCTGAACGGCCGTTTCCGGGACAGTGCTGCCACCGCCTTTCTGAAGCCTGCGATGAGTCGCCCCAACCTGACGGTAAGACTGCTTGCCAATGTTATCGGCTTGCATGCCGAAGGGCATCGGGTGCGCGGTGTGAATTATCTCCATCAAGGACGGGAAAGACAGGCGATTGCCGATAGTGAGGTGATTCTCTGTGGTGGTGCCGTACAGACTCCTCAGCTGCTGCAACTCTCTGGCATTGGCCCTGAGCAGTTGTTGCAAAGACATGGCATCACGGTTCGGCACGATTCTCCGGAAGTGGGGGAGAACCTGCAGGATCATATTCAGATGCGCACCATTGTAGAGCTCTCGAAACGCGGAGTCTCGTTGAATGATCATGTACGCAATCCTCTGCGGCTGGCAAGGATGGGGCTGGACTGGTTACTGGATGCTTCCGGACCGCTGACTGTCGGTGCCGGTCAGGTTGGTGGAGCCTTGTGCACGAAATACGCTGACGGCAGTCGCCCGGACTTGCAACTGTTTGTCATGCCCTTGTCCGTCGACAAGCCAGGCAAGCCACTGCACAGATACCCCGGGTTCACGACTTCCTTCTGGCAATGTCACCCTGAAAGCCGTGGCAGCATACACATCGCCTCGTCAGACCCGCTGCAGGATCCGGCCATACAGATGAACTATCTCAGCGCGCAACGAGATCGTGATGTAACCGTGGAAGGTCTGAAACTGGTCAGGGACATCTACCGCCAGCCGGCATTTCGGTCCGAATGGACGCGCGAGATCATTCCCGGGGATAACTGCAAGAGCGACGAGGAAATATTGCAGGCGATACAGGGCAATGCAACCACGGTCTACCACCTGGTTGGCACGTGCCGGATGGGTCGAGACAGCAACGCAGTCGTTGATCCACAGTTGCGAGTTCTCGGTGTTGAAGGGCTTCGCGTAGTTGACGCCTCTGTCATGCCGCGCATCACTTCAGCCAATACCAATTCTGCAACCTACATGATTGCAGAGAAGGCAGCCTCCATGATTCGAGCTGCCACTGATACCACCAACCACCAAGGAGAATTCAGTCATGCGACTACGTAAACAGGCATTCTGCCTGGCTAGTATTCTTGCGTTCGGGCCGGCTCTGGCCACCGCCCAGGATAACAACCCACTCAACTGGGAATCAGTGCCGGAACTGGACGATCAGATCACCATGAAGATCGGTCATTCGGTCAATATGGAATGGTCATCCCACACCGCAACCCTGAAGCGGTTTGCAGAGTTGGTGGCAATCTATACCCATAACGAAATCAAACCGGAGATCTTCCCGGGTGCACAGTTGGGTGGGGAGCGTGAGATGGTGCAGCAGGCAAGGCAGGGCGCCCTGCACGTCACTCTGCCAGCCACCAATAATATTGCAGCTCTGGCGCCATCGCTCAATGTCTTCATCTTGCCCTACCTGGCAACGTCCACCGAGCAGGTCAACTATCTGCAGGATGAAATCACCCCTTATCTGGTACCCCGTGTCATCGAGGAGGCTGGTGTTCGTATCGTGGGTTGGGAAAACTCGGGCTGGCGTGCGTTCTTCTACAAGTCGGATAATCCCATCGAGAAACCATCAGATCTTGAAGGGCTGAAAATGCGTGTGCCGCCCAATCCGATCATGATTGCCACCTACGAAGCATGGGGCGGTAATCCGACACCCATCGCTTGGGCAGAACTCTACAACGCACTTCAGCAAGGGGTCGTGGAAGGCGGGGACAACCCGGTGACAGACGTCATTGGCATGAAGTTCAATGAGGTGATCAATCGCATGACCACCTTTCACTACACCATACTGACACACCCTATTGTGGTTTCGGAGCGCTGGTTCCAGAAACTCTCGGAGAAACATCAGGAGGCGATTCTTCGAGCCGGCAAGGAGGCCACCGATTATATCCGTTGGTGGCAGCCACTGGATGAGGCCAACTGGTGGGACAAGGCTCGAGAGGCCGGTGTCGAAATCACTGCTATCGAAGATGAAAGCGAATGGTTGGAGAAGGCACGTGCCATCTGGCCTGACTACTACGACGCCATCGGTGACGATGGGGAAGCAGTTGCCAACAAGGCACTTGAAATCCTGGAAGGCTTTCCCGGCAGGCAGTAATTGCTGGTTCCTCAGAGCCCGGCGAGGTCGTTCGCCGGGCAACACGACAATGGCGCCGTAAGGAGCAATCCATGCAATTTCTACGACATGTCCTGTTTGCGCTGGCAGCAGGGGGCCTCGGGCTGATGGTGGCCGCACTGTTCCTGCAAGTGCTGTCACGCGAGTTTCACTGGGCAGTCGATTGGACCGAAGAGCTGGGCAGGTTCAGCTTCATCGTGATGGTCTTCATCGCCGCTGCCTACGGCACACTGACGCGCACACATCTGCGTGTTTCGGTATTTTCCGACTTGTTGGCGAAAGTGGTCGGCGTTCGAGTTGTCGATTTCATGCATACCGTAGTACTGCTTGGCTTTGCCGCAGTCATGACAGTCTTTTCATGGTTGAACTTCATCGACGGTTTGCGGTATCCCAACACCTCACCGGCCATGGGGTTCAACCAGAATCATCTGTTTCTGGCCATGAGTGCAGGTTTCCTGATCATCCTCATCTTGCATCTGCGCGATTTCTGGATCCTGCTGCGCGGTGGAATGCTCGATGAACCGCAACAGGAGACAGGCAATGAATGAAGTCTATCTCGTGCTGCTCGTAGTATTTCCACTGCTGCTGTTTCTGGGAATTCCCATTTATGCGGCGCTGGGCATTACCGGCCTGGCAGTCAGTTACCTCACTGATGCCCCATTGGTGTTTGCTACACAGAATGTCCTGAACGGTCTGGACAAGTTTGCGCTTCTGGCCATACCCGCCTTCATTCTCGCCGGTAATATCATGGAAAAAGGGGGGATAACTGAAGACATCATCAGCATCTTCCGGCATGCCTTTGGCCATATTCCCGGTAGTCTCGGACTGGTCACGATTTTCTCCTGCATGTTCTTCGCCGCCATTTCGGGTTCGGGCCCCGGCACGGTTGCCGCCATCGGTGCCATCATGATTCCTTCCATGATCAAGTACGGCTATCCGCCAGAGTATGCCGCCAGTGTCTCGGCGACCGGCGGTACCCTGGGCGTCATGATTCCACCGAGCAATCCTCTGATCATCTACGGCATCATTGCCAATGTCTCCATCGCCGACCTGTTTGCTGCCGGCATGTTGCCAGGCCTGTTCACGGCCTTTCTGCTGGCAGGTGTCGCCTACGTTCTGGCCCGGCGTTCGGGTGCTGTCATGCAGGTAGACGAAAGTGTCGAACGTGAGAATATCTGGCGGCTGGTGTGGAAGGCAAAATTCGCCCTGTTCCTGCCTGTGTTCATACTCGGGGGAATCTATTCCGGTGTGTTCACACCGGTGGAAGCGTCGGTCTGTGCCGTGGTGTATGCGTTGCTTGTCAGCGTGGTGGTCTACAGACAGCTGACATTGCTCAAGCTGAGAGCTGCCTTCGAAAATGCCGTACGTCTGGGTGGTGCCCTGATGATCATCGTTGCCTGTTCCACCTTGTTTGCCACGGTGATCACGCTGGAGCGCATACCACAGGATGTAGTTGCATCATTTGCTGGCATTACCGACAGTGCGACCGTCATCTTGCTGGCGATCTGCGCGATGTTGATCATCGTCGGTACCTTCATGGAAACCATCAGTGCCATCATCATCCTGGCGCCCATCCTGGTTCCACTGGTAACCAGCTATGGTGTCGATCCTGTTCATTTCGGCATCATTCTGATCGTCACGATCGAAATTGCATTTCTGACGCCACCCCTGGGAGTCAACCTGTTTGTTGCCAGCCAGATTGCCAATATCCGGTTCGAACGTGTGGCGGTTGCCATCGTACCGTTTGTCCTCACGCTCATGGTTGCCATGCTGATCGTGATCTTCTTTCCACAGCTGAGTCTGTGGTTGCCTGAAACACTGCGAAGTCTGAGGTAGTCAATGTCCATTGAAACAAGAAATCCTGCCAGCCCTGATTCTGTCGTGGCGGTATATACGGAATCCCGAGCTGCCGACATTGATGGACTCGTCATCAGGGCGCAGGCAGCTCAGCGACAGTGGGCGGCGACCCCACAACCGGAGCGAGGCAGGTTGATCGGTCTTTTCCTTGATGCGCTCGAAGCGCGTGGTGAGGATATTGCCAGATCCATCACTCTGGAAATGGGCAAGACCCTGGCAGAAAGCCGCGGTGAAGTAGCCAAGTCCATTGCCGAAGGCCGTATGACAACGCAACGCGCTGGTGCTGCGATTGGAGAGTTGCTGCCGTCTCAGTTGCCCGGCGTGACAGCCTATTCAACGCGAAGGCCTCGCGGGGTAGTGGTTGGTATCAACCCCTGGAATTTTCCTTTCGGCACACCGGTCAGAAAATCGATTCCCGCATTGGTCTATGGCAATGCCATCCTGCTCAAACCCGCCTCGCAAACCCCTGGAGCGGTACAACTGATGGCAGATATCGCTGCCGGCATACTGCCGGAGGGCCTGGTGCAGGCCGTGATTGGTCCGGGCAGTATGGCTGAGACCTTGTGCGAACATTCCGGAGTTCATGCCGTCACATTTACAGGCTCGGTGGCTGTAGGCAAACGAGTGGCCGCCGCCGCGGTGTCACATCTGGCTGAAGTCAGTCTGGAGCTGGGTGGCAAAAACCCGGTCATTCTCAATGATGCCTCCAGACTGGATGTTGCCCTTGACCAGATTTTCACGGCAGCGTTCGCACTCTGCGGTCAACGATGCACGGCAATCAGCCGCATCATCGTCCATCGAGATCTATTGCGGCAGACCGTCGAGGGTCTGGCAAAACGGGCAATGGCCATCGTACCCTCAGATGGTTCTGTCGAGGGTGCCCGTATGGGGCCGCTGGCCAGCCAACGTCAGCTTGATGATGTGGATGCCTTTGTGTCGAGAGCCAGAGAGGCGGGCGCGACGGTCGCGGCCGGAGGCCAGCGTCTGGATTCGCCGGAAGGCGGGTACTTCTACCTGCCCACGGTCCTGTCCGATGTCACCCCTGATATGGAAGTAGCCCGGGAAGAGGTATTCGGTCCGGTTCTGAGCGTGTTGAGTTATGACACACTGGATCAGGCCCTGCAGATTGCCAACGATGTTGCCTACGGTCTGACATCCTGTCTGTACTCCGAACTGGCGCCAGTCATCGAAAGGTTCCTGGCGGAAAGTGAGAGCGGCATGTTGCATGTGAATGCGGGTAGTTTTCCGGAGAACCATGTGCCGTTTGTGGGTATCAAGGACAGTGCCTTGGGAGTGGGTGGGTCCAACGGACCATCAACCATTCAGTTCTATACAACCGAACACGCGGTTTACCGGAAAGGTCAGGCATGAGCCCGGGCACGGCTAACGCCAGGCCTGGCTGCCGTATCAGCTTGCAGGTTCATGCGGACGACAATGTGGCGACTCTGCTTGACGGTGATACGGCTTGCGTCCTGTTGGCTGATGGCATGTCCATCGCAGAAGGTATCCCCTTTGGCCACAAGGTGGCACTGCATCGTTTGGACGCAGGAGAGCCCGTGATCAAGTACGGGGTCACCATCGGCACAGCGACGAGTGTGATCAATCAGGGAGAGCATGTGCATGTACACAACGTTGCCTGATCTTGACGAGCTGATGTGCTGGGAGCGAGGTGGTCTGGCACCAGGTTTGCGTAATCATGTCATCGCCTTCTCGACCGTCGCCTTGACCGATCAGGTGACACGACAGGCGGCGACTCGTGTGCCGGGTACGCTGGCATTGACGCCGCAGTTCGAGCGTGGCATTCGTGGAGCAGACGCCAGCCTGCAAAAACGCGCCATTGCGGCCGTGGTCAATCATCCCAATGTTGGCGCAGCTCTGGTCGTGACTCATGATCGTGCCGCCGCAGAAGCACTGAAAGAGCAGTTTTCGAGTCTGTCAAAGCCCGTTGCAGTGATTGCATTGATGGCGGAGAACGGGTTGGATGCGGCGTTGCAATCCATGACAGGTCAGCTGAGTCTCTTGCATGAGGCAGCCGTCGCTACGCCAAGACGCCCCATGGAAGCTGCAGAGCTGACCGTGGCTCTGGAATGCGGCGGCTCGGATGCTTCATCGTCGGTATGTGCCAATCCCGCCATAGGCCGCTTCGTTGATCGCCTTGTCGCAGCAGGTGGCACCGCCATCGTGTCGGAAACTGCCGAGTTTCTCGGCGGTGAAGCCGTGGTGCGCCAGCAGTCGAAAACAGCGGTCATTGCCGAGGACATTCTGCGGCGCATGGCTCGCGTTGAGGCGCTGATGCTTGAATCCGGTGAGGACTATCGTGGTGTGAACCCGACCCAGGAGAATATGGAAGCAGGGCTGACGACATTGACCGAGAAAACCATGGGAGCTCTTTGCAAGATAGGCAGTAGTTCCTTCGAGGGGTGCCTGGCGTTCGGGGAAGCACCCACGGGGGCTGGCCTGTTTTTCATGGATACGCCGTTCTTCAGCCCGACATCGCTCAGCGGAATGGCTCTGGGTGGCGCTCAGATCAGCCTGTTTGCGATCGGGGTATTCAACCCGTCTGGCATGCCGCTGATGCCTGTGCTGAAGATCTGCGGCAACCCGGCCACGGTTGCCACCTGGGGCAACTGCGTTGACCTGGATGTCACTGGCTTGATCGATGGTCGATACAGCCTTGAGCAGGCAGCAGACAATCTCTCCGCTACGCTGTGCCGTGTCGCTAACGGCGAGCTGACTGCAAGCGAACGTCAGAACGAAGGTCAACTGATTCTGCCACGGACGCTTGCTGCACTGTAGTGTTCGGGGAGTTGCTGGTTCAGCCGCTTTCAGGGTCATTCGGTAAGGGCCAGAAACTCGATTGATCGCCGGTTGTCCATGCATCTGTGCCGCAACATTCTCAACCAGCCAAGGTCCGATCACAGCAATCAGGTCTCACAACGCTTAGAATCGGACAGTGCAAGGCTGCTCAGTGGCCTGGGGCTGGCGAGCACGCCCCGGTGGTAACGGTCTGTTGCAGATTCTCAGGTTCAATCGGTTCGGGAGTGTATGGAGTTGAATGTCATCAGCGAAGCCGTCAAGGCTTTCGAGCGCGACGGGTACTACGTGGCTCGTTCACTGTTTTCACGTGAAGAAGTAGCAGCACTGGTCGAGCTGATCGATCAATCGCTGTCGCCGGCTCTGGCGCCGGTGGAGTTCGAAGCCGATGTACATTATCCGGGCGCACCGACGTCGAAGACAGCGCCGGGTGGCAATACGCCGCGGCGACTGCTGCATGCCTTTGGCCGGGACAGACTGTTCCAGCAGGTGGGCACGCATCCTCAGGTGGTTGCCATGCTCAAGGCTCTGATGGGTACCGATGGTATTCGTCTGTCGCAGAATCACCACAATTGCGTCATGACCAAACACCCGGGCTTCAGCAGCGTGACCAGCTGGCATCAGGATATCCGTTACTGGCGATTCGACCGGCGCGAGCTGGTCAGTACCTGGCTGGCGCTGGGGCCAGAGAATGCGCATAACGGTGGACTGCTGGTCATTCCCGGATCCCACACTCTGGATTTCGAACCGGGTCAGTTCGATGCCTCCCTGTTCCTGCGCACCGATCTGCCAGACAACGAAGAGCTGCTGGCCCGAGCAGTGGCGGTGGAGCTTGAGCCGGGCGACCTGCTGTTGTTTCATTCCAGAACCCTGCACGCTGCCGGGCAGAACGATTCCGACATCATCAAACGCTCGCTGGTCTACACCTACCGGGCCGAGGACAACCAGCCGATCCCGGAAACACGCTCTGCTGTCTACGAAGACATCCCGGTGTCGTGAGTGGCATCGGCGAGCCCATCCTGAACCCCATCAATGGGCTGACCTATGCGCCTGAGTGGGCCGGTACCAATGTGTATCTGGCCTGCTGCGAGGTCGGAGAAGGGCTTGATGCACTGTACCCGCAGGAATTCGAACTGGTCAGTGCCTCGGCGCCGCTGCGCCGTCGTACCTTTGCCAGTGGCCGTTACTGCGCCCGGGCCGCGCTGGCAGAGGCCGGCCTGCCACCGGTTCAGCTGTTACGCGCCACCGATGGCGCCGTTGTCTGGCCGGAGGGTGTCATCGGCAGCGTCAGTCATACCAACGAATGGGCTGTTGCAGCCGTGGCAGTGCGGGACATGAGCGAAGCACTCAGCCTGGGGGTCGATCTGGAGCGTATCCAGCTGCTGGAAGCCGGGGTCCTGAAATTGGTGGCAACGCCGGCAGAACGGGCTGAACTTGATGAGTCGGGCAGCGAGGACTGGCACGCCACTGCGCTGTTCAGTCTCAAGGAAAGCCTCTACAAGTGCCTGCGCCCCGTATGCGGGCGCTTCATCGAGTTCGCCGAGGTGGAAATCAGCGATATCGTCAGCGGCCGACCCCGGGTCGCCTTTCACAGCGACGATCTGGCTGCGCGCTTTGACCCGTCAGCGCTGAATCTGCGCATGGCTGTGACACCGGGACATGTCTTCACACTAGCCTGGCTGCGCACCGGTTGATCCGAGCATGCGTCCGATTGGGCGCAAATCACTCCTGTGCAGCGGGGCGGGTGGCAAGCTGCGGTCGCTGCTGTATATTAGGGAGTCCGGTTGTGGCCGGAAAATCACTTTCTCTCCCCCCTGGCAATTCACCGAAGATATCTCATGCAGGACCAATACGACTTTCGCCGCACTGAATCGGATGTGCAGGCCGTGTGGACGTCCAACGAAGCGTTCAAGGTTACTGAGGACCCCGAGCGGCCCAAGTACTACTGCCTCTGCATGTTTCCCTATCCCAGTGGCAGTCTGCACATGGGGCATGTCAGGAACTACACCATTGGTGATGTCGTCTCGCGCTACAAGCGCATGCAGGGCTTCAATGTGCTGCAGCCCATGGGCTGGGATGCTTTCGGTCTACCGGCAGAAAATGCTGCCATCAAGAACAACACGGCACCGGCCCAGTGGACCTACGCCAACATCGAAGTCATGCGCGAGCAGTTGCAGAAACTGGGTATCGCCTATGACTGGTCCCGTGAACTGGCTACCTGCACGCCCCAGTACTACCGATGGGAGCAGTGGTTTTTCACCCAGCTGGTAAAGAAGGGCCTGGCCTACAAGAAAATGGCCGTGGTCAACTGGGATCCGGTTGAGGGCACTGTTCTGGCGAATGAACAGGTGGATGCCGACGGTCGTGGCTGGCGTTCGGGCGCAAAAGTGGAACGACGCGAAATTCCTCAGTGGTTCCTCAAGATCACCCAATATGCCGAAGAGCTGCTGGAAGAGACGGACAAGCTGGAAGGCTGGCCGGAAGCGGTACGCGCCCAGCAGAAGAACTGGATAGGTCGATCCGAAGGCGTCGAGTTCGAATTTGCGCTGGCAGGGCGCGGCGACAAGCCGCTGGATATCACCGGAGATGGCATGGCTGACGCCATTCGTGTGTATACCACGCGTCCCGATACGGTTGCCGGTGTGACCTATATGGCCGTGGCTGCCGAGCATCCGGTGGCCCGGGCCATGGGCAGGCGCAACTCGGAAGTGGCTGATTTCATCGCAGAATGCACCAGTACGGGCACCTCCGAAGCCGCCATGGAAACCATGGAAAAGCGTGGTGTTCCATTGGGTCTGGAAGCCATCAACCCGGTGTCTGGCGAGCGAGTGCCGGTTTATGTGGCCAACTTCGTCCTGATGACCTACGGCACCGGCGCTGTCATGTCGGTTCCCGGTCACGATCAGCGTGATTGGGATTTCGCGACCAAGTATGGTCTGCCAATCAAGCAGGTCGTGCAGTCGGTCGAGAATCCTGTGGATGTCAGCGAATCGGCATTCACCGACAAGGAAAACACGGTCACCATCAATTCCGGCGAATTCGACGGTCTGGATCATGAGGCCGCCTTCGCAGCGACTGCCGATCACCTGGTGAAGGTAGCCGCTGGCGAACGCAAGGTAAACTATCGCCTGCGTGACTGGGGTGTATCGCGGCAGCGCTACTGGGGTTGCCCGATTCCGATCATCTATGATGAAGATGGCAATGTGCATGTGGTGCCGGAAGAAGACCTGCCGGTCGTGCTGCCCGAAGATGTCGCTTTCTCCGGAGTCACCTCACCGATCAAGGAAGATTCCGATTTCATCAATACCACCGTACCGGGAACCGACAAGCCGGGCCGACGTGAAACCGATACCTTCGATACCTTTTTCGAATCCAGCTGGTACTACGCGCGATTCTGTTCGCCCGGTGCTGACACGATGCTGGATGAGCGCGCCAACTACTGGTTGCCGGTGGATCAGTACATCGGTGGGGTAGAGCACGCGGTCATGCATCTGCTGTACGCGCGTTTCTTTCACAAGCTCATGCGTGATGCCGGACTGGTTGTCTCCGATGAGCCTTTCACCCGGTTGTTGACTCAGGGCATGGTCGTGGCCGAGTCCTTCTACCGTACCGAGGACAGTGGCAAGGCGGAATACTACAACCGCAAGGAGCTGGACATCGAGTATGACGACAAGGGACGTATTGCCAGTGCAATCCTGAAGGCTGACGGTCAGCCGGTCACGGTCGGCCGTATCGAGAAGATGTCCAAGTCGAAGAACAACGGGGTTGATCCGCTGGAGATGATCGATCGCTATGGCGCGGACACCATGCGCCTGTTTTCCATGAGCGATACGCCTCCGCACCAGTCGCTGGAATGGAAGGAAGGTGGCGTGGAAGGCATGCATCGTTTCCTGAAGCGTCTGTGGCGGGAAATCACGGCGCTGGATGACTCTTTTTCCAAGGCAGCACTGGATGCGGGTAGTCTGAGTTCCGACCAGAAAGCTCTGCGTCGCAAGACTCACGAAACCATTGCCAAGGTAACCGACGATATCGAACGTCGCATGACCTTCAATACCGCCATTGCCTCCATGATGGAACTGTTCAACGAAGTGACTCGCTTCGATGATCGCAGTGAGGCGGGCAAGGCGGTGGTCTTCGAAGCCTGTAGCGCTCTGGTGCGTCTGCTCAGCCCGCTGGTGCCACACATCACGCATGAGCTCTGGCAGCATCTGGGCTACAGCACGGCACTGATCAACGAAGCCTGGCCGGAGACTGATGAGGCCGCGCTGACTCGGGACGAACTCGAACTGGTCGTACAGGTCAATGGCAAGCGTCGTTCCTCGATCACCGTGTCGGCTGATGCCAGCAAGGATGATTGCGAAGCTGCAGCGAAGGCCGATGCCGGGGTACAACGTCACATCGATGGTCTGACCATTCGCAAGGTGATCGTGGTGCCGGGGCGTCTGGTCAATATTGTCGCCAACTGAGTCAGACAGGAGTCAAGGGTGTGATGTTTCCGGCTTACGGTCGAGGGCGGGCAGTGAACGTCCGGCGCTTGCAGTGGCTGTGTTCGTCCGTGCCGGAAACAACATCATGACGGCCTTGTTCAAACGTGCCTTTGACAGCACGATCGGCAATGCCTACCTGCTGCTGATCATCGCCCCGTTGATGTGGGGTGGCAATGCGGTGGCAGGTCGCCTGGCAACCGCCGACTGGCAGCCGTTCACGGTCACCAGTCTGCGGTGGTTGTGTGCGTCCCTCTATCTGCTGCCATTCGCCTACGGCCCACTGAAAAGAGACTGGCCGAAAATCCGTCCACGCCTGTGGGTGCTGATTGCACTGGGAGCGTTTGGCATGGCGATGTTCAATATGCTGATGTATCTGGCGTTGAACTACACCACGGCCATCAATGTGAGTATCGAGCAGGCGGCACTGCCGATGCTGATCATGCTGGCCAATTTTGTCTTCCTGTCACAGCGAGTCAGGTGGTTGCAGATCGTCGGTTTGCTGCTGACCCTGTTCGGTGTACTGCTGACCGCCACGGCGGGGGAGCCGGCTCGCTTCTTTTCGGAGGGGCTCAATCGTGGTGACGCCATCATGCTGGTGGCCTGTATTTTCTACGCAGGCTATTCCTTTGGCCTGCGTTGGCGCCCGGATATTCACTGGATGAGTTTCATGTGGATTATCGCCAGCAGTGCCTTCGTCATGACCCTGCCGTTTGCCGGGTGGGAGATATCACAGAAGGGTTTCAGCATGCCAGGCTTCAGCGGCTGGATGGTGCTGCTGTATGTCATCATCTTTCCCACGGTGGTCAGCCAGCTGGCCTTTGCGCGCGGGGTCGAACTCATTGGCAGCAACCGCGCCGGTCTGTTCGTGAATCTGGTGCCGATCTTCGGTTCACTGCTGGCGGTGCTGATTCTGAGTGAACAGTTTCGCTGGTTTCATCTGGCGGGTCTGCTGCTGGTGCTGGCGGGTATTGCACTGGCCGAAAAAGCGGCTGTCAAACCGAAAGCTGCCGTAGTCAACGCAGAATCCTGAACTCGGGTAAGTGGATACCCGGCCGCTTGCCTGTCCGGCGAGTCGTCTTCCGCAGATTGATGGCCGGCTGGCAGAATTGTCTCTACCAGCTTCGGCCCTCGTTGTGATCAGTCACGCCAGTTGCGTTCGAATGGCAGTCGCCAGGCGCGTGGCCCGATAAGCTGATGGATGGCATTCGGGCCCCAGGAGCCTTGTGAATAACGGGCAACCGGGGGCGGGTTTTCGAGTAGCGGTGCCGATACCTCCCACAGTCGCTCGATACCCCGAGAAGTCGTGAACAGCGTGTGATCGCCGCGCATGGCGTCCAGAATGAGTCGCTCATAGGCTTCGAGAACTTCGCCAACCTGTTTGGTCTCGTCCATTGCAAACTGCAGACTGTGCTTGTCCAGCTTCATGCCCGGACCCGGGCGCTTGCCGTAGAAGCTCAGCGAGGTGCGCGATGAATCCGACAGATCGAAGGTCAGGTGATCCGGCCCGTGCAGGCCGACGCCTGAATCGCGTGGAAACATGCTCTTTGGCGGTTCCTGAAAGGCGATGGAGATGATGCGTTGTCCCTCTGCCAGACGTTTGCCGGTTCGCAGGTAGAACGGCACGCCAGCCCATCGCCAGTTGTCTATCGAGCACTTCAGGGCAACGAAGGTTTCGGTCTCCGAATCGGGGTTGACGCCTTCCATGTCCCGGTAGCCATTGAACTGACCCCGCACGGCATGCCTGGGCAGGATCGGCATCATGCTGCGAAATACCTTGTTCTTCTCTTCACTGATGGACGCAGGTTCCAGAGCCACCGGTGGCTCCATTGCCACGAAGGCCAGAATCTGGAAGAGGTGCGTGACCACCATGTCGCGAAAGGCACCGGTGGTCTCGTAGAAACCGGCACGGTTCTCCAGCCCGAGTGTTTCCGGTACATCGATCTGTATGTGATCGATGAAATTACGGTTCCAGATGGGCTCGAACAGGCCGTTGGCAAAACGAAAGGCCAGAATGTTCTGCGCAGGTTCCTTGCCCAGAAAGTGATCGATGCGAAACACCTGTTGTTCATCGAACACCTTGTGGACTTCGCTGTTCAGTTTCACGGCCGAGTCGAGATCGACACCGAAGGGCTTCTCCATGACGATACGAGCCCGCTCGATAAGCTTCGCTTCGCCCAGGGTATTGATGACCGACAGAGCCGCCTTGGGCGGTACTGACAGATAATGAAGTCTGCGACATTCGGTGCCAATGCCGGCTTCAGCCGTCAGAACGGCCTTTTCCAGTGCGGCTGCACCGGCCGACAAGGGCACATAGGAGAGGCGATCCCGATAGGCCTGCCAGTCCTCATCGGTAATCGCGCGTTTGGAGAACTCTTCCAGCGATGCACGGCACACATTCTGGAATTCCTCATCGCTCAGCTCCTCCAGCGAGACACCGATGATCTTGCAGTCGGGGATGAAACCGGCACTGGACAGATGATACATGCCCGGTATCAGTTTGCGCTTGGCCAGATCGCCTGTCGCGCCGAAGAGTACGACCACCTGGGGGTATTCTGGGCCTACGCCCGGAGTCACTTTAGCCATGTTGTCTGGAATCTCGGTGTCGGAGTATCAAGGATGAATGATCGGTGATGGAATGAAGTATCGCAGCGGTGGGCTGCTTTCCCGGTTATCAAGCGTGCCGTTCGAGTTTGAAACGAAAGCGTTTGCGCTCCTTGTCATAGCTTCTGACGCACAGTTGCACGGCATCACCCAGTAGCCATACCGGGCCCTGTGGGTCCGTGGGAGTCGCTGCGATGTCGCCCATGTCGTAGTCCGTGCCGAATTGCTCCTCGATATCTTCCCGGTACAGTTTGACATCCATTGCCATGTCGTCGAGGCTCACGTAGAGACGATCACCGCGCAGACCCATGATCGTGCCCACATGGTGGGGCGGATTCTGCATCGCGAGTTCGTCGGAAAAGACGCTGGACAGTGCAGCGAACTCGATGCTTTTTTCCAGCTTGCGTTGCACCTGGCGAGAGCGATTGGCTGATTCGATCACGGCATCACGAAGGTCCGTATCACTGTCCTTGTCATAGCTATGACCCCCGAGGGCTTCGAGCAATTCCTTGTGGGTGAAGATACCGACAACTTCTCGCATGGGGGACGAGAAGCGGGCATAGCTTGCCGCTTTGAGAGCATGGTGTTCTCCCGCTTCGGGCGTGAAACTGGACGCTCGCTGGGCCTGCATGATCTGGCGTTGAACGGACTTCACCTGCCGGCGGTAGGGAGCTGCATCCGGCAGTTTTTCCACATAATCGGCCAGTGACTCGTCAGCCTGCCAGTGCCAGGCAGCAGGATCGGACTGACGCTCGGCAAATTGCGTAAGCTTGTCACGCAGCTCGGCCAGGCGTTTGCGCAGCGGCGCCTCATGGACGCGGAATACCGCCTGGACCGCATCACTGACGCCCGACAAGGCCAGCATTATCTCCGCTCCTTGCATGTTGCACATGAGGCTCAGCTGTTCGTTGTAGCGCTCGGTGTCATGGCGCTCGCGCCTGGAGGCCGAGAACTGGGGTGGCTCTCCTTTCACGGAAATCTGTGTCTCCGTGCGGTCGAAGCGCACCACGCCACGTCGGGCAGAGGCCTGTATCAGCAGGTTCCCCAGTTCACGCAGCAGCAGTAACGATTCATCATAGGGTTGCTCCGGAGCCGATTCGCTGTCAAGCCAGGTTTGTACCCCGGCGTAGCTCAGCTTGGCCTGGCTATGAATTCTTGCCCGTTCGATGCAGGTGCGTGTGACGGTCGCCTGATCGTCGACGATCATGTCGAACACGAGCGCGCGCCGGTCAACTTGGGGGTTAAGTGATATCAAGCCCTCTGAGAGCTCGGCGGGCAGCATGGGGACTGCCAGAAGCGGGGTGTAGTAAGTCGTGCCGCGGGCCAGAGCGGCTTCGAACAGTGCAGAGCCCGGTGGTACATAGTAGGCGGCGTCTGCCAGCGCATAGCGCACCCGGTAATACTTGTCGTCGTGGCGTTCGATCAGCAGCGCCTGGTCAAGATCGCGCGAGTCCGGATTGTCCATGGTCACGAACGGCAGGTGAGTCAGATCCACCAGCGAGGGGTCGTCGAGCCCCGGATTGTTCAACCACTGTCGGGTTTCCACCATGCTGGCCTGGCTGTGAACCGTTTCTATTTCCAGGGATTGCAGTGCATCAGCAACGAACTGTACCGGGCTGGAAGAGGGGTGTGGGGCGTCCTGGGTCATGGTGTCTTCAGTCAGCGATGCAGCTCGATGATCGGATCCGGGCAGTGTTCCCGGCGTTTGCAGTCATGGCAGTAATCGCCCAGATAGAGTTCGTCTATCCAGTGCATGAGTTCGTTCAGGTGCGCTTCGTCGTCGAATACGAAACCGGCTTCGAAGTTGCGCTTGTCGGCATGCTTGGCACCCATTCCCGCTCCGGTAAGGTTGGCCGAGCCGACGAAGGCACGAATGCCATCGATGACAATGGCCTTGGTATGCACTCGAGGGCACAGGATTCGTTCGAACAGTTCGCTGCCGATCAGGGCATCGCAGCGATCGAAATCCTCACGAAAACGCGGCCCGGGCTCCTTGGCATGAATCAGACGAACGGCGACTCCGGATTCCACCAGGTCATTGAGCACTTCCAGCAGGGGCTGAAAGCGATGGTTGTGCTCGACATGCAGATCCTTGATATCGGCGGTGACAATCCACAGGAATTTCCTGGCCCTGGGCAGGTCCGTTTGCAGGAACTCGGTATAGATGTCTTTATTGAGCAGAAGTCGGTGCATGGAGTGAGTGTAGCGCTGCCTCAAAAAACTGCTGACGAGGAGTACACTACCGTGGTCGATCGGATAAATACTGGAATATTGTTCATGCGCGCAGCCATTCTTGCTTTGGTAACCCTCTTTTCGGCCCAGTTTGCCTTCGCTCAGGACGGGCTCAACACGGTAGAGAGTCCTTTCGATGTTGCGACTACTATCGACAAGTTGACCACTGCTCTGGAGAGCAAGGGCATGACGATATTCGGTCGAGTCAATCATGCTGCCAACGCCGAGAGAGTCGATCTGTCTCTGCGACCCACTGAAGTGCTGATATTCGGCAACCCGGCACTGGGTACTCCATTGATGAACTGTGCACCCACCATGGCGATCGATCTGCCTCAGAAGATGCTGGCCTGGCAGGATGCTGACGGACAGACCCACCTTGGCTGGAACGATCCCGCCTGGTTGCAGGCAAGACATGCCATTGAGGGCTGTGACGAAGTACTGCAGAAAGTCAGCGGTGCGCTGGCCAACTTTGCCAAGGCGGCTACCAGCGAGTGATGGCAGTTGTCCCTCGACCGCTGCGGAGCTCGGTATCGATTCTATTGATGCTGATGCTGCCCTGGCTGCTGACCAGTTGTGGTTTCCACCCGCGGGGAAGTGTCACTCGCTTGACGGATCTGGGCAGCATCTATGTCGATGCATCGCGCAATATCAGTATCTCGATTGCCATCGAAGAGGCTTTGACCGATGCTGCCTTCGAGCTGGCTTCCAATCGGGATGATGCCAATATTCTGCTACGTCTGACCGATGAGGAGCAGACCGAAAGGGTCGTCTCGGTCAAGAGTACCGGTCGGGTCAGTGAGCTCGAACTGAGCCATGCGGTCAACATGCTGATCGCCGAGTCGATTGACGGTCGTGCGCCGGCTTATCAGCCCGGACAGACTTTCAACCGGGTAGATGTAACGCGCGAATATACCTATGACGAGACCAATGTACTTGGCAAGGAGAACGAAGCCCGGATTCTGCGAGCAGAAATGGAAGAAGAGCTGGTCAGGCAGATCGTCCTGAGGACCATTGCAAGCCTGGCGCCGTCAGTATCCGCTTTGCCGGTCGACAAGCCCTGAGGGCAATTTGCCTCGTTCGATCGCTTCGATATTATCGACAATCTGTCTGACGGATTCTTCCTCCAGACTCTGAGCGGCGACATGCGGGGTAATCAGGATATCCGGGTGGTCCCAGAAGGGATGGTCCTCGGGCAGCGGCTCCACGCTGAATACATCGAGCAATGCGCCGCTCAGCTGTCCAGAGGCAAGCGCTGACAACAGGTCATCGTCGACGAGGTGATCGCCGCGCCCCGGGTTTATCAGAAAGGCGCCCCGAGGCAACCCGCTGAACAGTTGTTGGTTCAGTATGCCTCGGGTCGCCTCGGTCATGGGTAGCAGGCAGACCAGTACCTGGCTGTTGGCCAGGAATTCGGGCATGGCCTCGTCACCATGGAGCATGGTCATCCTGCCGTCCGGCGATTGTCGAGCGGAGCGACTCCAGCAGCTGACCGGGTAGCCATTGAGCGACAGTCGTGTGGCGACCTGCAGACCCAGAGCGCCTGCACCGAGCACGCCGATACGGGTGTCGGCGGTCGCGTTTGCCTTGACCTCGCAAACCCACTCATGCCGGGCCTGTGCCTTGCGCAACAGGCCCATCTGACGCTGAAAATGAAGCGTTCCGTACAGCGCGTATTCTGCCATTTGCAGAGCCATGCCGGCATCGAGCAAGCGAATGATCGCTACATCCTTCGGCAGGCTCGGGTGCTGTAACAGTTGATCGACGCCGGCGGAGAAGGCATACACCTGTTTGAGGGCAGGGAGATTCTCGAAGAATTCATCGGGTGGCATCCAGACAATGGCTGCCGTGATCTGTTCCGGGGCAGTCAGTGGACGCTCGCTGTTCCAGTCGATGATCCGGTGACCTGGCAGATGTTGTCGAAACGACTGCAATACCTGGCCGTCATCGCCCTTGCAGTAATAGAGGATACTCATGAAGACGGGAAGCTCGTTGAAAGCAGGGCTGCCATCGTAACATTCAGCGTGTTCGGGAGCTGACGGACGATGCTTCCCTGCGTGTCCGCCAGCGTATCGTTTACCGCCGCAGGAATCCCCTCCCTTCAGGGAGGGGAAGATGTCAAAGAGGGACAGGCTCCACGACAGCAAAACGACGGTCAGTGTATAGCAGGGGTTCGCCGCTGGTTGTTCGTACATCCACAACCTTGCCGAAGAACACTCGGTGCGAGCCCTTGACCAGGCTGGAGTCCAGTTCACAGTCCAGAGCAACCAGTGCATTACTCAGCACGGGGGCTCCAGTCGAGAGCGTTGTCCAATGGCCGGTCTCGAAACGTGACTGCTCGGGCTGATCAGCCAGGCCGGCAAATACCATTGCCAGCTCCATGCAGTGGCTGGGCAGGATATTGACAGCGAATCGCCCGCTCTTGTCAGTCAACGTGCAGAACTCATTGTCCAGGTTCACGCAAACCAGCAGCAGGGCAGGGTCGGCACACACGGAACACATGGAGCTGACCGTCAGGCCAGCCTCCATGCCTTCATGTGAAGTGGTTACCACGGACACTCCGTTCGCTGCCTGCGAGAGTGCCGAGGTAAATGCCGAGGCTGTGATGCTCGGCATGTCCGAATTATCTACCACTCGGATAATCGCGCAGGGGGGCACCGGTGTAGATCTGACGAGGACGACCGATACGGAATTCCGGATCTTCGTGCATTTCCATCCAATGAGAAATCCAGCCAACCGTTCGAGACATGGCAAACATGACAGTAAACATGTTCATCGGAATGCCCAGGGCGCGCAGGATGATGCCCGAGTAGAAATCGACATTCGGGTACAGCTTGCGTTCGATGAAATAATCGTCTTCCAGGGTGGCACGTTCCAGTTCCATGGCCAGCTCGAATAGAGGCTGGTCACCGCCCAGGTCCTTCAGCAGTTCGTAACACATCTTCTGAATGAGTTTGGCGCGTGGATCGAAGTTCTTGTAGACGCGATGACCGAAGCCCATGAGTCGGAAAGGGTCATTCTTGTCTTTGGCGCGAGCTATTGTCTGTTCGATGGACTCACCCGAGTACAGGATACGGTCGAGCATGTTGATGACCGCTTCGTTGGCACCACCGTGCGCAGGTCCCCACAGGCAGGCAACACCTGATGCGATGGAAGCAAACGGGTTGGCGCCGGAGCTGCCTGACAGTCGGACCGTGGAAGTACTGGCGTTCTGTTCGTGATCGGCGTGCAGGATCATGATCAGTTCGATGGCCTTGACGGCAACCGGGTTCAGCTGGAAGTCTTCTGCCGGAACCGCAAACATCATGCGTGTGAAGTTTTCAACGTAGCCCAGGTTGTTGTCCGGATACATGAATGGCATGCCGCGGTGATGCTTGTAACAGTAAGATGCGATGGTCGGCATCTTGGCAATCAGTCGCTGTGCGGAAATCTCGCGATGCTCAGGGTTATTGATGTCAAGAGAGTCGTGGTAGAACGAGGACATGGCGCCGACGGTACCGACGAGCATGGCCATGGGGTGCGCATCGTAGCGAAAGCCATCGATGAAATCGCGGATGTTCTCGTGCACCATGGTGTGCTGCGAGATGATGTGATTGAAGGATTCACCCTGTTCCTTGTTCGGCAGTTCGCCGTACATCAGCAGGTAGCACACTTCCAGATAGGTGCTGTGCTCGGCCAGTTGATCGATGGGATAACCACGATAGAGAAGCACGCCCTCATCACCATCGATGAAGGTAATGGCGCTCTTGCAGCTGGCGGTAGTGGCAAAGCCGGGATCGTAGGTGAACAGCCCCGTATCCTTGTAGAGACTGCGCACGTCGGCCACATCGGGCCCGTGGGTCGGGCTGATACGAGGCAATACAGACTCACGTCCGTCATCGGTCGTGATGGTTATTGTGCGTTCAGTCATTTGCTTTTTCTCCAACGATATTACGTTGATTATACGTCCAAAGTGTCGTGCGCAAAATTATAGAAACTATTGACAGCTTGCTCGCCGCCCTCGCCATGGTGCATCGCGAAAGAGACTGACTATACTCAAGCCAGAGAGTATTCGCAGCCATTTCGAGCATTTCAATGCAGATTCGGCATGATCGCCGACCCTGTTGCGCAGTGTCATCTGTCTGTCTTGAATTTGAATCGCCGGCCGGAAATCGCGACCGACAAAGCTTGTGCCGGCAGGTTCCAGTCAACTGTTCGGGGATACAGTAACGCCACTTCCGACGCATACCATTTGTTTCGACAGTATCGGCAAATATTGCTGTGAACATGAGTCGAACACGTGTGGCAACAGCTGAGCGCCTTGCCAGCACGGCTGACCAGCTCGCTGAGTACCAGCTTGCTTTCCCGATCGACCCGCTAACGGTATAGAACAATCAGACAGGAGCCGATGACTGCGAGTAGTGCGCCGATCCAGGCACCGAGTGCCGGTCTTTCGCGAGAGACGATCCAGAGGATCGGAATCATCATGACAGGCGTGGTGGAGGACAGAGCGGCGCTCAGGCCGATGGAACCGTGAGCAAAGGCATACAGTAATAGAGTCATGCCGGCAGCCATGCCCAGAAACCCGCTGGCAAACATGCGCAAGCTCAGTTCGATGGTGAGGGGTTGCTGGCAGCGAGTCTGTCGGGGAAACGCAATGCGTGCCAGGTAGAAGGCAAGCAGGGCGCTGCCGATACGCACCGTGGCAACTGTCAGGGGGTCGGTGCCATTGGCAAGAGCGGGGGCTACCATCAGCGATCCTGTCGCCTGGCCAAGCGCTGCCAGCAGGCCGATTCCGATTCCGACCCGGAGGCTGCCGCGCACCTCCTCCCAGACGTGCAGCTGGTTGCGTCGTTTGCCATGGACTATGGCAACGAAAACGCCCGACGCCACGAGCACGCTACCGAGTATTGCCG
This sequence comes from uncultured Granulosicoccus sp., assembly GCA_947499955.1. Classification (GTDB taxonomy): domain Bacteria; phylum Pseudomonadota; class Gammaproteobacteria; order Granulosicoccales; family Granulosicoccaceae; genus Granulosicoccus. The sequence goes on along the minus strand of CANMQI010000001.1, from coordinate 301,864 downwards.
GGTGTCGCATCTGCTCGTCCAGGATCCACCAGGCAAGGAAGACCGTCATCGGTGCGTTGCATGAGAACAGAATCCCGGTTCTGCGTGGTCCCAGTCGGCTCAGGGTCAAGAACAGGGCGGTATCGCCGATAAAGATGCCGACGAAACCCGAGAGGATCAGCAAGCCCCAGTCTGCCGAGGCCACCGTACCGCTGCCATTGACCAGCAAGGCCACGAGCAACATGCAGAAAACCATCACCATGCGCAGCCGGGTAAACGGTATCGCTCCCAGTTGACGTGTTGCCGAGGCGGCGAACAGGCTGCCCAGCGCCCAGCACAGGGCGGCGCCCAAGGCTGCCAGTTCTGCCATCATGAACAGAGCCCAATCATGAAACTTTGTGACATCTTGAAGAATCGGATCAACACTTGTTCCTCTGGCGATGTCCTTGTTGTAATGTGGTACTTTAGTTTCACTTCTTGGATTGGCAAGGATGCCGAGCCCGAGTGTGCGATGCACACGATCGCACGTCTACATTCATCTCGATCAATTCGGAGCAATACATGCATCCAGTAAAAACGATAGCGCTTTCAGTAGCTCTTGCCGCAACAGCCGGACTGGCTCAGGCAGACGAAACGCTTGATGCAGTCAAGAGCAAAGGGTTCGTGCAGTGCGGTGTGTCACAAGGGCTTCCAGGGTTTTCCAATCCGGATGACCAGGGTAACTGGACAGGTCTGGATGTCGACTTCTGCCGCGCCATGGCTGCTGCCATCTTCAACGATGCTGACGCGGTCAAATACACACCATTATCCGCCAAAGTACGTTTCACGGCACTGACTTCGGGTGAAATCGACGTACTGGCACGTAACACCACCTGGACCATGAGCCGCGACGCCGACTTCGGTGAGTTCATTGGTGTCAACTACTATGACGGCCAGGGCTTCATGGTGCCTACCAACCTGGGTGTCAGTAGCGCTGTCGAACTGGATGGAGCAGCGGTCTGCACCAACACGGGAACTACCACCGAACTCAACGTGGCCGATTACTTCCGCGCCAATGGCCTGAACTACACGGTTGTTGCCTTCGAAAAGGCAGACGAAGTGGTCGCGGCCTATGATGCCGGCCGTTGCGATGTCTACACGACTGACCGTTCCGGATTGGCAGCTCAACGAACCAAGCTGTCCAAGCCGGATGATCACGTCGTACTGCCCGAGATCATTTCCAAGGAGCCTCTGGGTCCTCTCGTTCGTCATGGTGACAGCCAGTGGGCCGATGTGGGTCGCTGGACTCTGAACTGCATGATCAATGCGGAAGAGGCGGGTATCAACATGGAAAATGTCTCGGATATGGCGACGTCCAACGATCCGAACATCAAGCGTATTCTGGGTACTGACGGCGACCTGGGTGCCAAGATCGGTCTGGACAATGCCTTCTGTGCCAATGTCGTGGCTGCAGTGGGCAACTATGGCGAGAGCTATGACCGGAACGTCGGTCCAGAGACTGCGCTGAAGCTCGAGCGTGGTGTCAATGCCTTGTGGTCACAAGGTGGATTGCTCTATGCAGCACCGCAGCGATAATCGTTAAGCGCAAACGGTAGTTGAACGTGGGGGGCCGCAGATCTGTCAGGAGAAATCCGGATCAGACGCGGCCCCTTTTGCAATCCATGGGGTCAACGTATGGCGAATAATTCCAACAAGACAGCTCTAGCGGCACCAGCACCTTCCTTCTGGCGAGATCCTGACAAGCGGGCAATCGTCTATCAGGCGCTGGTGCTGGCATTCATCGTCTGGCTGCTTTACTCGATCATCAACAATACCGCGACCAATATGGAGTCACGGGGGCTGGCCTCGGGCTTCGGCTTTCTGACTTCGTCGGCCGGTTTCGGCATCATCTCGACACCTTTCGTACCTTATACGGAAGATTCCAGCTACTTCACCGTGTTTCTGGTGGGGCTGGTCAATACCATCATCATTGCATTTGTCGGTTGTGTACTGGCACTGGTTCTGGGGTTTGTGGTCGGCATATCACGGCTGTCCAGCAACTGGCTGATCAAGAAGATCGCAACGTTCTATATCGAACTCTTTCGCAACATCCCGCTGCTGCTGCAGATACTCTTCTGGTACAGCGCGGTGTTGAAACCATTGCCCGGGCCCAGAGAGCTGCACGAGGCCGGGGAGACGGTGTATTTCTCCATCAACAATCGCGGCCTGATCTTTGCCGAACCGATGGGGCAGGAAGGTTTTCAGTACGTCTGGTACGCCTTCTTTGCCGCCATCGTGGTCAGCTGGCTGATTCGGAAATGGGCTTACGCCAGGCAGATGCAGACCGGTGAGCAGTTCCCGAACTTCTTGGTCAGTCTGGGACTTATCGTCGGTGCACCCCTGATCACGTATTTCGTCATGGGGCGACCTCTGGAATTCATGCCGGCCGAGATGTCGCGCTTTGCCTTGCGCGGCGGGGTGACGATCATTCCGGAGTTCGTGGCTCTGTTGCTGGCTCTGGTGATCTATACCGCGGCTTTCATTGCCGAGATCGTGCGTGCGGGAATCCAGTCGGTCAGCCACGGGCAGACCGAGGCTGCGTCTGCGCTGGGGATCAAGCCGACGCATCGCATGCGACTGGTAGTCGTGCCGCAGGCCATGCGGGTCATTGTTCCCCCGCTGACCAGTCAATTCCTCAATCTGACGAAGAACTCGAGTCTGGCGACCGCCATTGCCTATCCGGATCTGTTTTCCGTGTTCGCCGGTACCACGTTGAATCAGACAGGGCAGGCCGTGGAAATCATGGCGATGACGCTCGCTGTCTACCTGACCCTGAGCTTGCTGACGTCTGCGTTCATGAACTGGTACAACTCCAGCATCAAGCTGGTGGAGCGATAGGTCATGGCTATCAATGACAATGCAAAGCCACAAGGTGTGGTTCACGCCGGCGATCTGCCAGACAAGCCAGCGCCCATTGCGACAGAAGGTGCTGTTGCGTGGATGAGGGACAATCTGTTCAACGGCCCTTTCAATTCGATTCTGTCGCTGGTCGCACTTGCGCTGGTGCTGTACGTATTGCCCGGCTTGCTCTCCTGGCTGGTGTTCAATGCCAACTGGAGTGGTGGTGTGGAGGCCTGCAGAGCAAATCCGGACGGCGCCTGCTGGCCGTTCGTCGGTTCCCGCTGGGAACAGTTCCTGTACGGCTTCTATGAGAAATCCGAACGCTGGCGAGTCGACATCCTGTTGGTGATGCTGGCCATCGGAGTTGCCTGGCTTGCCATCGAGCGCATGCCGGCGCGTTCTCTGGCGGCGATATTCATGTTGTTCATCTACCCCGTATTTGCATTCTTCATGCTGTATGGCAACGAGGCGCTGGGACTGCCCATCGTGGAAACTTCCCAGTGGGGTGGTTTCACACTGACGCTGGTCATTGCGCTGAGCGGCATTGTGGCCTCGCTGCCGCTGGGTGTATTACTGGCGCTGGGACGGCGCTCGAAGATGCCCATCATCAGCCTGCTGAGCACGGTGTTCATCGAATTCTGGCGGGGTATCCCCCTGGTGGCCGTGCTGTTCATGGCCACCATCATGTTCCCTCTGTTCCTGCCGGCTGGCGTGACCTTCGATCAACTGCTGCGAGCAGTCATCGGTGTGGCTCTGTTTTCGTCGGCCTATATGGCCGAGGTGGTACGCGGTGGTTTGCAGGCGATTCCCAAGGGGCAGTATGAAGGGGCGATGGCCCTGGGGCTTCCCTTTGGCAAGATGATGCGATTGATCATACTGCCGCAGGCGCTGAAGATCGTCATACCCGGCATCGTCAATACCTTCATCGGTCTGTTCAAGGATACGACACTGGTATTGATCATTGCCCTGTTCGACCTGCTCGGAGTGGTTCAGGCCTCCATAGCGGATCCCAATTGGTCAGTCCGATCCGTTCCCTACACCGGCTACGCCTTTGTAGCCATAGTATTCTGGATCTGCTGCTACAGCATGGCGCGCTATAGCCGGTACATCGAAGACAAACTGCACACAGGACACAAGCGATGATGCAAGGTGATCAGAACAGACCGGGCTCGGTAGCCGGAAATCCGTCTGCCATGCAGGTTGGTGAAGAGGCGGTGATCAGCATCACCGACATGAACAAGTGGTACGGGCAGTTCCACGTGCTCAAGGACATCAATCTGACGGTCAAGCGGGGAGAGCGGATTGTCATCTGCGGCCCGTCAGGTTCGGGAAAATCCACGCTTATCCGCTGCATCAATCGCCTCGAGGAGCATCAGCAGGGTTCGATCAACGTGGACGGTATCGAGCTGAACAATGATCTGAAGAACATCGATGCCATCCGCCGTGAGGTCGGTATGGTGTTTCAGCATTTCAATCTGTTCCCGCATCTCACGGTGTTGCAGAACTGCACTCTGGCACCGATCTGGGTCAAGAAGATGCCACGCAAGGACGCCGAGCAGATAGCCATGCAATATCTCGAGCGCGTGCGAATTCCGGAGCAGGCCGACAAGTTCCCGGGGCAGCTCTCGGGCGGTCAGCAGCAACGTGTGGCAATCGCCCGATCCCTGTGCATGAACCCCAAGATCATGTTGTTTGACGAGCCTACCTCCGCACTGGATCCCGAGATGATCAAGGAGGTGCTGGATGTCATGATCGAACTGGCTCATGAAGGCATGACCATGATCTGTGTCACGCATGAAATGGGATTCGCCAAGACTGTCGCCAATCGCGTCATCTTCATGGATGGCGGACAGATAATCGAAGAAAACGAGCCAGAAGAGTTCTTCAACAACCCTCAATCAGAAAGAACGCAATTATTTCTCAGTCAGATACTTGCTCACTGAAAAAAGTATGTACAATACGGCACTCGGTTTTCGAGACTTTAACTGCTTTCGGGTGGTCAGGGCTTGAGAGCCGAGTAGCAGTAAAAATATCCGTATAGTATTGACATCTACTTGTTTAGGTTTCATAATTATCGGCTTGCCTGATGGAGGGATTCCCGAGCGGTCAAAGGGGGCAGACTGTAAATCTGCTGGCTCAGCCTTCGGAGGTTCGAATCCTCCTCCCTCCACCATTTTGGCAAGTGTTGAAGTACCGATAAGTTATTGAAATCTTCAGGTAGCATCGTCAGGAACAGCAGCAGGTCAATCAGTTCAAGCGTGCGGGTGTAGTTCAATGGTAGAACCTCAGCCTTCCAAGCTGATGACGAGGGTTCGAATCCCTTCACCCGCTCCATTTCAGTCTCCTGGTAGTCCAAGGGCTGGTCAGGGGTAGTTTGGGACGACTCGTAAAAACTGTTGTTCTTGTGCAGTTTGCGACGCCTGAAGTGTTGCAAGTGGCAAATCAGTGCTCATATAGCTCAGCCCGGTAGAGCACTTCCTTGGTAAGGAAGAGGTCATCGGTTCGATTCCGATTATGAGCTCCATTTGTCTTGCACTACCTGTGTTGTTTTTCAGGTTGCGGTGTTTGCAAGGAGTTGCTGGCTTCCAGTCAGTATCTTACGGTAGCCGCGGCGTCGCGCGGCAGTATTTTCTAGGTCGACGACAGAACACAACAATCCGGTAGGGGCAGCGCCTGATGTCAAAGGAAAAATTCGAACGTAACAAGCCGCATGTCAACGTAGGCACCATTGGCCACGTCGACCACGGTAAGACCACATTGACAGCAGCGCTGACTATCTGCCAGGCAGAGAAGTTCGGCGGGGCGGCACGTGCATACGACCAGATCGATAACGCGCCGGAAGAAAAGGCACGTGGTATCACTATCGCCACGGCTCACGTGGAATACGAGTCCGACAACCGTCATTACGCACACGTCGATTGCCCCGGACACGCGGATTATGTGAAGAACATGATCACCGGTGCGGCGCAGATGGATGGTGCGATCCTGGTTTGTTCGGCTGCTGATGGCCCGATGCCTCAGACTCGTGAGCACATCCTTCTGGCTCGCCAGGTCGGTGTTCCCTACATCGTTGTCTACCTGAACAAGGCTGACATGGTTGATGATGCCGAGCTGCTCGAACTGGTTGAAATGGAAGTGCGTGAGCTGCTCGACAGCTACGATTTCCCTGGCGACGACACGCCAATCATCACAGGATCTGCGCTGAAGGCCATCGAAGGCGATACGTCCGACATCGGTCGTCCGTCCATCGACAAGCTGATCGACGCACTGGATACCTACATTCCAATGCCAGAGCGTCCTGTTGACCAGCCATTCCTGATGCCAGTGGAAGACGTTTTCTCCATCTCTGGTCGTGGAACGGTTGCCACCGGTCGTGTCGAGCGTGGAATCATCAAGGTGGGTGAGGAAATCGAGATCGTCGGTATCCGTGACACCACCAAGACAACCGTTACCGGTGTCGAGATGTTCCGCAAGCTGCTGGATCAAGGTGAAGCAGGCGACAACGTCGGTATCCTGCTGCGTGGTACCAAGCGCGACGATATCGAGCGCGGTCAAGTGCTGTGCAAGCCAGGTTCCATCACTCCTCACAAGAAGTTCGAGGCAGAGATCTACGTACTGGGTAAGGACGAAGGTGGCCGTCACACGCCATTCTTCAACAACTACCGTCCTCAGTTCTACTTCCGTACAACGGATGTAACCGGCGCGGTCGAGCTGCCTTCAGGCACCGAGATGGTCATGCCTGGTGATAATGTGAAAATCACTGTTGCTCTGATCAACCCGATTGCGATGGAAGACGGCTTGCGTTTTGCGATTCGTGAAGGTGGTCGTACAGTTGGTGCGGGTGTTGTAGCCAAAATCCTCGAGTAATAGGTTATAGTAGGCGGCTCGGTAATGTCAGTTGGCATTCCGAGTGGTTATAGTAGTGAGGCTGACTTGTCAGTCATGAGTTCGAATGAGAAGCCTGGTGCATATCAGTTCCGGGCTTTTCATGTTCTGCCCGGGAAATCGATGATTTCCTGAAGTAACCGGATTAGGCCAGTAGCTCAATTGGCAGAGCGGCGGTCTCCAAAACCGCAGGTTGGGGGTTCGATTCCCTCCTGGCCTGCCAATCCGGTATGTGTCACACGTTGAGCATTTCAACTTTAGGGTTGCCGCGAGCATATTCATGGTCTCAAAGGCCGAAGTAACTAGTAATAGCGCAGATACCATCAAACTCGCTTCCGCCGGCGCACTCGTGCTGCTGGGGCTTGTGGCATTCTACTATTTCGCTGAGCAGTCTCTGCTGATGCGAGTGGTGGGCTTGCTTGTCATTGGTGGACTGGCGGCCTTCATTGTCTATCAGACCGATCTGGGCAAGCGTACCGTTGCCTTTTTTCGTGATGCCAGGACCGAAGTTCGCAAGGTAGTCTGGCCCAGCCGCGCAGAAACGACTCAGACAACTCTGACAGTCTTCATCATCGTTGTGTTGGTCGGCATCTTTCTGTGGTTATTCGATATGCTGCTGGCGTATCTTTTTCGCGCAATCACGGGAATCTAGGCGAGCATGGCAATGCGTTGGTTTGTGGTGCAGGCGTTCTCCGGCTTCGAAGGAACGGTAAAACGTTCGATGGAAGAGCGGATCGAGCGCGCTGGTCTGGGTGAAAAGTTCGGTGATATTCTCGTTCCAACTGAAGAAGTTGTCGAGATTCGCAACGGACAGAAGCGTCGTTCGGAGCGTAAATTCTTTCCGGGCTATGTTCTGGTCCGCATGGAAATGGAAGACGAAACCTGGCATTTGGTCAAGGATGTACCGAAAGTACTGGGTTTCATTGGCGGTACCGCTGACAGGCCAGCCCCCATTTCAGACAAGGAGGCCGATGCCATCCTTCAGCGTGTTCAGGATGGAGTCGAGAAACCTCGGCCCAAGGTCCTGTTCGATGTGGGTGAAGTGGTGCGCGTGACAGATGGTCCCTTCAATGATTTCAACGGTGTTGTGGAAGAAGTCAACTTCGACAAGAACCGCCTGCTGGTTGCCGTGCAGATCTTCGGACGCAGCACGCCAGTGGAACTCGAATTCAGTCAGGTCGAAAAAGCCTGACCATTATTTAGTCGCAGGCCTGTAACAGGTCTGCAAATCACGCAATCTTGCGTATAACCATCGGGGAGTCGGGCAGGGCGCGAGCAGCTGTCGGACGTTTGAACCCGATCAGGAGCAATCAGTATGGCCAAGAAAGTCCAGGCTTATATCAAGCTGCAGGTGCCTGCCGGGCAGGCGAACCCCAGTCCACCAGTTGGACCCGCTTTGGGTCAGCATGGTGTAAACATAATGGAATTCTGCAAGGCATTCAATGCCTCTACGCAGAGTCTGGAAGCCGGCTTGCCGATTCCTGTCGTGATTACAGTCTACAACGACCGTAGCTTCACGTATATCCAGAAGACACCTCCTGCGTCTGTTCTGCTGCGTAAGGCGGCCGGACTGGCCAAGGGTAGTGGTCGTCCAAACACTGAAAAAGTCGGCAAGGTCTCACGCGATCAGCTTGAAGAAATTGCCACGACGAAGAACCCTGATCTGACTGCATCCGACATGGACGCAGCCGTTCGCACCATCGCTGGCACTGCGCGCAGCATGGGTCTGGAAGTAGAGGGCGTATAAGATGGCTAAATTGGGAAAACGCGCCAAGGCGATTCGCGAAAAAGTCGATGCTGAAAAGACATACGACATCGCTGAAGCCTTCACGCTGCTGAAAGAACTCTCTACCGTCAAGTTCGCAGAATCTGTCGACGTTGCGGTCAACCTCGGTGTTGATCCACGTAAATCCGACCAGGTTGTTCGTGGTTCAAGCGTACTGCCTAACGGTACTGGCAAGACTGTTCGCGTTGCCGTATTCGCGCAGGGCGCTCAGGCTGATGCAGCTCGTGAAGCCGGTGCTGATCTGGTTGGCTTTGAAGATCTGGCTGAATCGATCAAGGGCGGCAGCATGGATTTCGACGTTGTCATTGCAGCCCCCGATGCCATGCGCGTTGTAGGTGCTCTGGGTACCATCCTGGGTCCACGCGGTCTGATGCCTAACCCTAAAGTGGGTACGGTAACGCCGAACGTTGCAGAAGCTGTCACCAATGCAAAGGCTGGTCAGGTGCGATACCGCGCTGACAAGGGCGGCATCGTTCACTGCACACTGGGCAAGGCGAGTTTCGAACCTCAGGCGTTGCAGGAAAACCTGCAGACTCTGGTCAACGACCTGGTCAAGGCGAAGCCATCGGCAGCCAAAGGCGTTTACATGCGAAAGATTACAGTATCCACCACCATGGGTCCTGGTCTGACAATCGATCATTCGTCTCTCGTCTGATCCATTTCGACTGACTCTGCCTCGGGAAGCCGGGGCAGGCTCGGTCGAACCGATATACCGACGGTACTGCTGTCGGGCAGGAATGTAGTACAGAAGAACTTTGAGTGAGCAGACGTTGTGCCATGGCTAGCCATGACTTGGTCTGTCTCATCGAAGACCGTAGGTGTCAGTCCGCAAGGATCGACTTAATGGCCTGCGCAGATGGGGATGCAACCGATGTTTCATGGTCGGTTGCAGAACCGAGTGGGTAAGTTGCGTTTTCGTGCAGCTTGCAAGGCATGGCTTTTCGAGTGGTTTGAAAAGCCGTTTAACTAAAGGTGCTCTATGGCTCTGACTTATGCAGAGAAGCAAGCCGTCGTAGCCGAAGTCGCAGATGTTGCGGGTTCAGCTTTGTCGGCAGTTGCTGCCGAGTACCGGGGACTTAGCGTCTCGCAATTGACCGCTCTGCGTGCGAAAGCACGTGAGACTGGTGTGTATGTGCGAGTCGTCAAGAATTCCCTGGCACGTTTGGCAGTCAAGGGGACTGAATTCGAGTGTATGAACGATCGCCTCAGCGGTCCGTTGATGCTGGCATTCTCGCAAGAGGATCCTGGTGCAGCGGCACGTCTGTTCCGTGACTTCGCCAAGGATAATGACAAGCTTGTCATTACTCTGGGTGCAGTTGGCGGTGAAACGATCGATGCTGGCGACATAGGCAAACTGGCCAACCTCCCGACTCGGGACGAGGCTCTGTCATTGCTGATGTCTGTCATGCAGGCGCCGGTTACCAAACTCGCGCGTACCTTGAACGAAGTTCCGGGCAAGCTTGTTCGTACAGTGGAAGCTGTACGTTTGTCCAAAGAAGCTTAATACGAACCAGATCGTCCGGTTCACTCAACTTAGACTTAACGGTTATCCGGCAATTTACCGGTAACCATTGGAGAAAGACAAATGGCAGTTTCAAAAGAAGACATGCTGGAAACCATTTCCAATATGTCAGTGATGGAGGTTGTCGACCTCATCAGTGCGATGGAAGAGAAGTTTGGCGTATCAGCTGCTGCTGCAGTTGCTGCAGCTCCTGCTGCTGGCGCTGAAGCCGGTGCAGCTGCTGAAGAGCAGACTGACTTCGACGTCGTTCTGGCCAGTTTCGGTGAGAACAAGGTTGGCGTTATCAAAGCAGTACGTGGCGCAACTGGCCTTGGACTGAAAGAAGCAAAAGACCTCGTTGAAAGTGCACCAGCTCCTATCAAGGAAGGCGTGCCTAAAGCAGAAGCTGAAGAACTGAAGAAGGTTCTGGAAGAAGCTGGCGCCTCCGTCGAGCTGAAGTAAGCGTTGTATCCCTCGTTGCAGCCCCGGGGCTTAGGCCTCGGGGCCGTAACATCGACAGGCTGACAGTCGCTGTGACTGTCGGCCTGCCGTCGTTTCCGACGGAAAATTTTCGAACTTGCGTGCTCGCCCGGCGCGCGACCTTCAAGACTGTGAGGAACGTTGATGGCTTTTTCGTTCACTGAAAAAAAACGTATCCGCAAGGATTTTGGAAAGCGCGCTCCAATCCTTGAGGTGCCGTACCTGCTGCAAACGCAGCTGGACTCCTACCGCAACTTCCTGCAGGAAGATAAAGATGCGGAAAATCGTACTGAAGTAGGCCTGCATGGAGCCTTCAACAGTGTGATGCCCATTGTCAGTTATTCTGGCAACGTCGAGCTGCATTATGTCAGCTACCGACTGGGCAAACCTGCTTTTGACGAGCGGGAATGCAAGATCCGTGGCCTGACGTTCGCAGCACCGCTGCGCGTTCTGGCGCGTCTGATCATCTATGACAAGACCGCTCCTGCGAGCAGTAAAGTCGTCAAGGACATCAAGGAACAGGAAGTCTTCATGGGTGAATTGCCGCTCATGACGGATAATGGAACATTCATCATCAACGGTACTGAGCGCGTCATCGTTTCTCAGTTGCACCGTTCTCCGGGCGTATTTTTCGACCATGATCGCGGCAAGACGCATTCGTCGGGCAAATTGCTGTTCAGCGCGCGCATCATCCCCTACCGTGGTTCCTGGCTGGATTTCGAATTCGATCCAAAGGACTGTGTCTTCGCGCGTATTGACCGTCGACGCAAGTTGCCTGCAACCATCGTGTTGCGCGCTCTGGGTTTTGAAACCAGCGATATTCTGGAAAACTTCTTCGAAACTCACAAGATATCCCTGTCCAAGACCAAGATCGAAATGGAACTGGTTCCCGAGCGTCTGCGCGGTGAAACAGCTGCGTTCGACATCAAGGCCGGCAAGGATGTGGTTGTCGAGACCGGTCGCCCGATCTCTGCACGTCATGTGCGAGTGCTGGAACAGGCGAATATCAAGAAGCTGGAAATCCCGGATGATTACCTGGTGGGCAAGATTCTGTTTCATGACATCGCCGATCCGGAAACCGGCGAGATCATGGCATTTGCCAATGCCGAGCTGACAGCCGAACTGGTCCAGCTGATCAAGGATGCAGGCATCAAGAAGATTGAAGTACTGTATGTCAACGATCTGGATCGTGGTCCTTTCATCTCCAATACCCTGCGTATCGACCCGACCAACACACAGCTTGAAGCACAGGTAGAAATCTACCGAATGATGCGTCCTGGCGAACCTCCTACCAAGGAAGCTGCACAGAACCTGTTCAACAACCTGTTCTTCGAGCCTGATCGTTACGACCTGTCACCCGTTGGACGCATGAAGTTCAACCGTCGACTGATGCGTGAAGACACTCAAGGCCCCGGTACACTGGACAGAGAAGACATCCAGGCTGTACTGAAGGTGCTGATCGATATCCGTAACGGTAACGGTACGGTGGATGACATCGATCACCTGGGTAATCGTCGTATTCGTAGTGTTGGTGAGATGGCCGAGAACGTCTTTCGCGTAGGCCTGGTTCGTGTTGAACGAGCTGTGCGTGAACGTCTGGGTATGGTCGAGTCTGAAGGCCTCATGCCGCAGGACATCATCAATGCCAAGCCAGTAGCTGCAGCGGTAAAGGAATTTTTCGGATCCAGCCAGTTGTCGCAGTTCATGGATCAGAACAACCCTCTGTCGGAAGTCACTCACAAGCGTCGCATCTCGGCTCTTGGCCCGGGTGGTCTGACACGTGAACGTGCCGGTTTTGAAGTCCGTGACGTGCATCCGACTCACTATGGTCGTGTCTGCCCGATCGAGACGCCGGAAGGCCCGAACATCGGTCTGATCAACTCACTGGCGGTCTATGCGCGAACCAACAACTTCGGTTTCCTCGAGACGCCTTATGTCAAGATTGCCAATGGCAAGGCTACTGACCAGATCGAGTATCTGTCTGCGATCGAAGAAGGCAACTACATCATCGCTCAGGCCAACACCGAGCTGGATGCAGAAGGCAACCTGATCAGTGAGCTGGTATCGGTTCGTACCAATAATGAATTCACCATGGCTCGTCCCGAGCAGGTGGAGTTCATGGATGTATCGCCCAAGCAGATCGTATCGGTCGCGGCAGCGCTTATCCCGTTCCTGGAACACGATGATGCCAACCGCGCCCTGATGGGTTCGAACATGCAACGTCAGGCGGTACCGACACTGCGTGCCGAGAAGCCATTGGTGGGAACGGGTATCGAACGCATCGTGGCTGTGGATTCCGGTTCTGCCGTCGTCTCCAAGCGGGGCGGTATCGTGGATTCCGTGGATGCGGCGCGTATCGTTGTCCGTGTCAATGACGAGGAAGCAGAAGCGGGTGCTGGTGGTGTGGATATCTACACACTGACCAAGTACACGCGTTCGAACCAGAACACCTGCATCAACCAGCGTCCGCTGGTGAAGCCTGGTGATCAGATCGAGCGTGGTGATGTGCTGGCCGATGGCCCCTCAACCGATATGGGTGAGCTGGCTCTGGGTCAGAACATGCTGGTGGCGTTCATGCCATGGAACGGATACAACTATGAGGATTCCATCCTCATCTCCGAGCGCGTGGTCCAGGAAGATCGTTTTACCACCATCCACATCGAAGAACTGACCTCGGTTGCACGTGACACCAAGCTCGGGCCTGAGGACATCACTGCCGATATTCCCAACGTCAGTGAAGGACTGCTGTCCAAGCTGGACGAGTCGGGCATTGTCTATGTAGGTGCTGAAGTTCGACCCAGCGACATTCTGGTGGGCAAGGTAACGCCGAAGGGCGAAACCCAACTGACTCCGGAAGAGAAGCTGTTGAGAGCCATCTTCGGTGAAAAGGCGTCGGATGTGAAAGACACCTCTCTGCGTGTGCCACCTGGCATGGACGGTACGGTCATCGATGTTCGCGTCTTCACCCGCGATGGTGTGGACAAGGACTTGCGTGCCCAGCAGATCGAACGTGAAGAGCTGAAGCAGGTTCGCAAGGATATCGATGACGAGACTCGTATCATCGAAAACGATATCTACCAGCGTATCGAGAAGCTGATTGTCAACAAGGAAGTGGACAAGGGACCCAACGGCCTGAGCAAGGGCGACAAGGTCACCAGCGAATACCTGAGTGGGCTGGAGCGCGACAAGTGGTTCCAGATCTCCATGCAGGACGAAGACCTGAACGTGCAGCTCGAGAAGATCGGGCAGAGCATTTCGGATCATCGCGATGCCTTCGAACAGCGCTTCCTGGAGCAGAAAGAGAAAATCACTTCCGGTGATGATCTGGCGCCAGGTGTTCTGAAAATGGTCAAGGTCTATCTGGCCGTCAAGCGTCGCCTGCAACCGGGTGACAAGATGGCGGGTCGTCATGGAAACAAGGGTGTTATTTCCATGATCGTGCCAACCGAGGACATGCCTTATTCGGAAGATGGTGCACCGGTGGATATCTGTTTGAATCCGTTGGGCGTACCGTCACGCATGAACGTGGGTCAGGTGCTGGAAATGCATCTGGGCTGGGCGGCCAAGGGGCTGGGTCACAAGATCAACCGTATGATCAAGGCACAGAAAGCTGTTGGTGAGCTTCGCGAGTTTCTTGACAAGGTCTACAACCACGAAGGTGCAGGACAGCATGTCGACATCGACAGCCTGAGTGATGCGGAGATCAAGGAACTGGCGCATAACCTGATCCGTGGTGTTCCCATGGCCACACCGGTATTCGACGGAGCTTCCGAGAAGGAAATTCGGCAGATGCTGGCGCTGGCAGATTTGCCGGAGTCGGGTCAGGCGCATTTGTATGACGGTCGTACCGGTGACAGTTTCGAACGTCCGGTATCGGTGGGTTACATGCACATGCTGAAGCTGAATCACCTGGTGGATGACAAGATGCACGCCCGTTCAACCGGTCCGTACAGTCTCGTTACTCAACAACCGTTGGGTGGTAAGGCCCAGTTCGGTGGTCAGCGCTTCGGTGAGATGGAAGTCTGGGCACTGGAAGCCTACGGTGCTGCCTACACACTGCGTGAAATGCTGACGGTCAAGTCCGATGACGTGAAAGGTCGAAACACGATGTACAAGAACATCGTTGACGGTGATCACCGAATGGATGCTGGCATGCCTGAGTCATTCAACGTGCTGCTCAAGGAAATTCGCTCGCTCGGAATCAATATCGAACTCGAGCAGGACAAATAAGGCATTGAGTTCAAAAGACAAATTTGCCCGGATGATCATGCGAAATACGTTTTCCGCTGTAAAAGATAGGGGAATCAAATAATGAAAGATCTGCTGAATCTGTACAAGATGCAGGGCCAGACCGAAGAGTTTGATGCAATTCGCATCAGGCTCGCTTCTCCGGAGACCATCCGTTCCTGGTCTTACGGAGAGGTGAAGAAACCGGAAACCATCAACTACCGGACATTCAAGCCGGAGCGTGATGGTCTGTTCTGCTCGAAGATCTTCGGACCCGTCAAGGACTACGAGTGCCTGTGCGGAAAGTACAAGCGCCTGAAGCACCGCGGTGTCGTGTGCGAGAAGTGTGGTGTGGAAGTGACACAGACCAAGGTACGCCGTGAGCGCATGGGTCATATCGACCTGGCCAGCCCGGTTGCGCATATCTGGTTCCTGAAGTCACTGCCAAGCCGAATCGGTCTGTTGCTGGACATGACGCTGCGTGAAATCGAGCGTGTCCTGTACTTCGAAGCCTACGTGGTCATCGACCCGGGTATGACGACACTGGAAACCGGACAACTGTTGTCCGATGAACAGTATCTTGAAGCCGTTGAAGAGCATGGTGACGAGTTCGATGCACGAATGGGCGCGGAAGCGGTTCATGACCTGCTGAAGGACATCGACATGAGTACCGATGCCGAGAACCTTCGTGAAGAGATCGAAGCGACCAAATCGGAAACCAAACTGAAGCGCTTGACCAAGCGTCTGAAGCTGGTTGAATCGTTCATCGCATCAGGCAACCGTCCCGAGTGGATGGTCATGACCATTCTGCCGGTACTGCCGCCGGATCTGCGTCCTCTGGTACCTCTTGACGGTGGTCGTTTCGCGACATCGGATCTGAACGATCTGTATCGTCGCGTCATCAACCGTAACAATCGTCTGCGTCGTCTGCTGGAGCTCAATGCGCCGGATATCATCGTGCGCAACGAAAAGCGCATGCTGCAGGAGTCTGTGGATGCACTGCTGGACAATGGTCGACGGGGTCGCGCCATCACCGGTTCCAACAAGCGTCCTCTGAAGTCACTGGCTGACATGATCAAGGGCAAGCAGGGTCGTTTCCGTCAGAACCTGCTGGGTAAACGAGTGGATTACTCCGGTCGTTCCGTTATCGTGGTTGGTCCGACCTTGCGTCTGCATCAATGCGGTTTGCCGAAGAAGATGGCTCTGGAGTTGTTCAAGCCGTTCATCTTCTCCAAGCTGCAGATTCGTGGCATGGCGACCACCATCAAGGCTGCCAAGAAGATGGTGGAGCGTGAAGGTGCGGAAGTCTGGGATATCCTCGAGGAAGTCATTCGCGAGCATCCGGTCATGCTCAACCGTGCTCCAACACTGCACCGTCTGGGCATCCAGGCGTTTGAACCGGTACTGATCGAAGGCAAGGCCATCCAGCTGCACCCTCTGGTTTGTGCGGCGTTCAACGCTGACTTTGATGGTGACCAGATGGCGGTACACGTGCCGTTGTCCATCGAGGCGCAGCTTGAAGCGCGTGCCCTGATGATGTCGACCAACAACGTTCTGTCGCCTGCCAATGGTGAGCCGATCATTGTCCCTTCTCAGGATATCGTTCTGGGTCTGTACTACATGACGCGAACACGGGTCAACGCCAAGGGCGAGGGCATGGTTTTCACGGACATCGCCGAATGTCACCGCGCCTACCAGAGCAAGGTTGCCGATCTGCACGCCATGGTTACCGTGCGTATCACCGACTACGTTGAAAATGAAGCAGGTCGCTGGGTACCCGTACCTCGACGTGTCGAGACAACCGTCGGTCGTGCGATCGTGTCCGAGATTCTTCCACCAGGGCTCGAGTTCGCCAATGTCGATCTGAACCTGACCAAGAAGAATATCTCCAAGCTCATCAACCTCTGCTACCGCCGTCTGGGTCTGAAGGAATCGGTCATCTTTGCCGATCAGCTGATGTATCTGGGTTTCCGTTATGCGACTCTGGCCGGTGTTTCCATCGGTATCGAGGACATGATGGTGCCGGACGACAAGAAGCGTCTGATTGCATTGGCAGAAGCCGAAGTGAGCGAGATCCAGGACCAGTATTCCGAAGGTCTGGTTACCAAGGGTGAGCGCTACAACAAGGTTGTCGATATCTGGTCTGCTGCCAACGATCAGGTTGCCAAGTCCATGATGGCAAGTCTGGGTACCGAAACTGTCGTCAACAAGAAAGGTGAAACGGTTCAGCAGGAATCGTTCAACTCGATCTTCATGATGGCCGACTCCGGTGCTCGTGGTTCTGCTGCCCAGATTCGTCAGCTGGCGGGTATGCGTGGTCTGATGGCCAAGCCGGATGGCTCGATCATCGAAACGCCGATCATCGCGAACTTCCGTGAAGGTCTGAACGTGAACCAGTACTTCATCTCGACTCACGGTGCTCGAAAAGGTCTGGCCGATACGGCTCTGAAGACTGCCAACTCCGGTTACCTGACACGTCGTCTGGTGGATGTTGCTCAGGATATGGTTGTCGTGGATCCTGATTGTGGAACCAGTAACGGTCTGACCATGAAGCCGATCATCGAAGGTGGTGATGTGGTTGAAGCGCTGCGCGAGCGGGTGCTGGGACGAGTCATTGCGGAGGCTATCACCAAGCCGGGTGATGACACTACGGTATTGCTGGAAGCCGGTACGCTGCTGGACGAGCACATGGTGGACATGCTGGAAGAGGCCGGTGTCGACGAGATCCTGGTGCGTTCCGCAATCACTTGTGAAGCCGACTACGGTGTCTGTGCTGCCTGTTACGGTCGTGACCTGGCACGTGGTCATATCATCAATATCGGTGAGGCCGTGGGCGTCATGGCGGCTCAGTCAATCGGTGAGCCGGGCACGCAGCTGACCATGCGTACCTTCCACATCGGTGGTGCTGCAAGTCGTTCTGCTGCTGCCAGTAGTGTGGAATCGAAGTCCAAGGGGTCGGTACGCCTTCATAACATGAAGGAAATCACTAACCGCGAAGGCAAGCTGATGGCTGTTTCACGCTCTGCCGAACTGGCGGTCGTGGATGATGCGGGTCGTGAGCGTGAGCGCTACAAGATTCCTTATGGTGCTGTTATCCAGGCGAAAGAGGGTGAGGCCATCGAGGCCGGTGCCATTCTGGCTACCTGGGATCCGCATACCCATCCGGTCATCACGGAAGTTGCGGGTTTTGCCAAGTTCTCCGACTTTGTGCAAGGTGTTACCACCAAGGAAGAAACCGATCCGACCACCGGTCTGACGGACAAGATCATTACGGATCACAAGCAACGCGGTGGTACCAACAAGGATCTGCGTCCAATGGTGAAGCTGGTGGACAAGGACGGTAACGACTTGAACTACGCCGGTACTGAAATTCCTGCTCACTACTTCCTGCCGCCAGGTGCGATCATCAACCTGCAGGATAATGACGAGATTCAGGTCGGTGACGTTGTCGCTCGTATTCCGCAGGCGTCTTCCAAGACGCGTGACATCACGGGTGGTCTGCCACGGGTTGCCGATCTGTTCGAGGCTCGCAAGCCGAAGGAACCTGCAATTCTGGCCGAGGAGAGCGGTACTGTCTCCTTTGGTACACCGACCAAGGGCAAGCAGCGTCTGATCATTACCGGTCCTGGCCCCAAGCCGCACGAAGAACTGATTCCCAAGTGGCGTCATATCAACGTGTTCGAGGGTGAAACGGTAGAACGCGGTGAGATGATTGCCGATGGTGAACCCAATCCACAGGATATTCTGCGACTGCGCGGTGTAGAGACTCTGGCGGCTTATCTGGTTCAGGAAATCCAGGACGTCTACCGTCTGCAGGGTGTGAAGATCAACGACAAGCACATCGAAGTCATCATTCGCCAGATGCTCAGAAAAGTGGACATCTCGGTGGCTGGCGATACTCGACTGCTGCGTGGCGAACAGGTGGACTTCCTGCGCGTCAAGGAGATCAACGAAGCGCTGTTGGCTGAGAACCCGAATGCGAGACCGGCAGAATTCGAAAATCTGCTGCTGGGTATCACCAAGGCTTCTCTGGTTACCGAGTCGTTCATCTCTGCTGCTTCCTTCCAGGAGACAACACGAGTTCTGACCGATGCTGCCGTACGCGGTGCTCGCGATGATCTGCGGGGCTTGAAGGAGAACGTTATCGTGGGTCGACTCGTACCAGCCGGTACTGGTCTTGCCTTCCATAACGAACGCCGCAAGAGCCGTGCAAAGCTCAGTGCCGATCAGGCTTTCGACAAGGTGATCGAGCAGGAGTCAGCGTTGTCATCCGGTGTAGGCACCTTGCCGGACGATGCCGCCATGCCGAGCTTGCTGGATATGGGGTCTGATAACGCTGCCGCAGGAGACGCTTGAGCGTTTGATGAAATGACTACGGCTCCGAGTTGATCGGGGCCGTGCGTTACCTTGGTCCTCATGCGGCGCTGTCTGGCCGGTCTGAAGGACTGTCAATGCCCTCCTTGCGAGGGCATTGTCGTTTTCAGGGCCTGGTCATTTCCCGATCGACCCTCTAGTCGAGAGCGTCGTCCGAGTTGCCAGCGGCCTGGCGCTCGGCAATACGGCGGGCGTGATAACGCTGAAAAGCTTCGTCGCCGTCATACCCCTTTTCCTGCACCCAGGTGAAGAGATCCAGGAATGTTCCCTTGCCAAAGGCTCCGGGCATGGTTCCCACCGCAGCCTGAGCTACATCCACGCTACCATCTGCCTCTTCAGGCATGAATAGCCAGGTTGGGGTAAACATGATTCCCCATTTGGCAGCGGCCGTCTTTTCGGTCAGCACCTCACCGTCCAGATCGATCACTTCTTCGTCGCCGTACAGATTGTATTGAACGACCTTGTAGTGCTCACTGATGTAGCGGACGACGTCAGGATCCGCCAGCACGGTTTCATGCATCTTGCTGCAGTAGATGCAGCCTGCCTGTTCGAACACGATGGCCAGTCGTTTACCGTCGGCATTCGCTTCAGCCAGATCCTCTGCAACGTCTCTGAATGTCAGTGAAAACCACTCCTGCTTGTGCAGACCATCATCACCCAGTGTTGCCGCCGTCGCGCTCTGGCTGCCGATGAGTGCGAGCACGAGTATCAGTCTTGCTGCCTTGATCATCATTCGGGAGGCTCCTTGTCTGTTGTTGGGACCATTGCATGGTTCCACGAGCACACTGCCTGATCAAGTGGACAGGGGGCCCATTCGGCGACGGAGGTGCCGGGCAGTGGGCCGTCAGGCGTTATTCTGCAGTCGAAAAGTCAAAACATTGACCTGATCCAGCATTCGCGAATATTTTGCTCGAATGTGGGGTTCAGAATCGCTCGCCTGTGAAAGAGGGGAACAGGCAGGTTTCCATGGCAGAAAGTGACACTGTGACGTTTCACACCTGATGCGCTCCTCTGGTGCCATCTTCCAACGATGTAACCCTCGGGTTCCGCCGACTGATTCAAGGTTCGTCGACTGGGGCACACGCCTTGCTCCTCTCAACTTGATCACGGTAGGAGCCGAGATGAATAACTCAATCGATACAAATTCATTGTTAACGCAACTTCGAGTGATGGCTCGGGATGCAGGTATACCTTCGTCGGAGGAAGTATCTCCGGGGGCCAAGCCTGCGTCCGATGGCATCGAGTTCTCGAAGGTTCTGGAAAACTCTTTCAAGCAGGTGAATAACCGAAATACAGAGGTCAATGCACTGCGCGAATCATTCGAGGCGGGCAATCCCAATGTGGAGCTCGCTGACGTCATGATCGCCGCGCAGAAAGCACGAATATCCTTTGAAGCCATGACGCAGGTACGTAACAAGATGGTGGCAGCCTACAAGGAAATCATGAGTATGCCTTTGTAATGCCACTCATCGCCCCGATCGTTTTCCGACTCCACACGCTTGCGTGTCATTGATACTGCAGATAGCTGATACACCATGAGCGATGCCAACATGATTAACGCCCAACCCCAGGGGAATGCGGTGGCGGCGACCTTGCTGAGAAGCCTGGCTGCGCCGCAGCTGGGTGCCTTGCTGGTCGTGGCAACGGCGTTGACCCTGGGGGTCGGGCTGATCATTTGGACCATGCGGCCGGACTATGTGCCGGTTGGCGGGCAGGGGAGTCGTGAAGACTCCCTGCAGATCATGGAAATGCTCAACAGCTCGCAAGTGCAGTACAAGCTGGACCCATCAACCGGACTCGTGTTGGTGCCGCAGGATCAGGCCATGCAGGTGCAGATGAGCCTGGCTGCCAGTGGTCTGGTATCGGATCAGAAATCCGTCGGTCTGGAATTGCTGCAGCAGGAGCCTTCGCTGGGTACCAGTCACTTCACTGAATCTGCCCGCTACCAGCACGCGCTGGAAACCGAACTCAGTCGCACCATCAGCAGCATGCGCAATGTCGAATCAGCGCGTGTGCATCTGGCCATGCCGAAACAGTCGGTATTCATTCGTGATCGGGAGCAGGCTTCTGCATCGGTCATGATCAAGGCAAAACCGGGCCGCAGCATCGAAGACGAGCAGGTGGATGCCGTCATCAACCTGGTGGCCTCCAGTATTCCCTATCTGGAAAGCGGGCAGGTCACTGTCGTGGATCAATGGGGTCGCCTGCTTTCAACCGGTGATGATCAGACGGGCGGTGCCACACGAGATCAGTACCAGTACGCACGCAAGCTGGAAAAGCTCTATTCCGATCGTATCGAATCGCTGTTGACTCCCATTGTGGGAGCAGGGCGGGTTCGAGCCATCGTTACCGCAGACCTGGACTTCAGTCTCAATGAGCAGACCCAGGAAAGCTACGAGCCGGATGCAGAGCAGTTGCGCAGCGAACAGCTCGATACCCAGATCAACCGCAATGGTGGTGCTGCCGAAGGTATCCCCGGAGCGCTGACCAATCAGCCTCCTGGCAACGGTACTGTCGATCCGGGTGAAGCTGCCGGGGAAGACGGTGCCAATGGCGGTATAGAAAGTGAAAACTCCAGCTCGGTTCGCAACTACGAGCTCGACCGAACCATCACGCATGTTCGTCAGGTACCGGGGAGCGTGCAGCGTATTTCTGCAGCGGTCATCATCGACGATCGTCTCGACATGAGCCCTGAGGGGGAACCCATCAGAACGCCTCTGACCGATGAGGAGCTGGCCGAGTACACCCGTCTGGCACAGGAAGCTGTCGGTTTCAGTGAGGCACGAGGTGACAGTGTTGTTGTATTCAATCGTGCCTTCAAGCCGGTAGAGGAGATCCTGCCCATCGAGCCGCTCCCGATATGGCAACAGAGCTGGTTGTGGACCATGGTTCGACAGGTGCTGATCGGTCTGTCGGTGTTGTTGCTGGTATTGCTGGTCCTGCGACCCGCAGTCAGACGCCTGGTGCCGGTTCAGGACAAGGCGGCCCTGGCGGTACTGAGTGATGATGGAGAAACTCAGCCGGAAGGAGCTGTATCAACCGAGGCCACCAGCAAGGTAGCGTTGGAGGGCTCTCCTGCTTCTCTGGAACCACCGCCGGTCATCTATGGTGATATTCTGAACATGGCCAGAGCCATGGCAGCTGAGGATCCCAAGCGTGTTGCGAAAGTCGTCAAGGACTGGGTTTCCGAGCAGTAATGGCTGAAGAGGAGAAAAAGTCGGAGGGGGCGGGCGCGTCCCCTGACAAGCCGGGGCTGAGTGGCTCCTGCCAGGCTGCCATCCTGTTGATGGCGCTTGGAGAGGAAGAGGCCGCGGGCATCCTGCAGCACATGAAACCTGCCGAGGTTCAGGCTCTGGGTGAAGCGATGAGTGCCATCAATGGGGTAACCCAGCAGCAGATCGGGGACACGCTTGATCAGTTTGTCAATCGCGTTCGCAACGAATCGTCTCTGGGGCTGGAGTCTGCCAGCTACTTCAAATCGACACTCACACGTGCGTTGGGCAAGGACAAGGCGACCAGTGTGTTGTCTCGTATGCAACCGGCTGATGATGATCAGGGCCTCACGGCTCTGAAGTGGATGGACCCGCGTGTCGTTGCCAAGATCATTCGCAATGAACATCCGCAGATCATGGCAACCGTGCTGAGCCAGCTGTCACGAGAGCAGGCTGGCCTGGTTCTGGACCTGTTGCCCGAAGGCCTGCGCTCGGACATCATCATGCGCATTGTGCAACTGGACAAGTTGCACCCTGCAGCACTGGCCGACTTGAACGAAGTGATACAGGAGTTGTTCGAGAATAATGCAACCATAGAACTTTCAGGATTGGGTGGTGTGCAGGTAGCTGCCGAGATTCTCAACGGCGTCTCGAAAGATTCAGAAGAGCTGATTCTGGATGCGATAGAAACGGCCGATGCCGAGATCGTCGAGAAGATCAAGGAAGGCATGTTCATCTTCGAAAATCTGCTCAATGTGTCTGATCGTGATACCCAGACGATGTTGCGAGATCTCTCGAACGATGACCTCATCGTGGCGCTGAAGGGCGCATCCGAAGAGTTGCAAGCCAAGATATTTCGCAATATGTCGTCACGTGCAGCGGACTTGCTGCGTGATGATCTGGATGCCAAGGGACCTGTCAAGTTGTCCGATGTGCAGGAGTCGCAGCGAGCCATACTGGTGACCGCGAAGCAGTTGGCTGATGATGGAAAGATCTCGCTAGGCGGCAAAGGAGACGACTATGTTTAGAGTGCTCTCGGAAGATGAGGCGAAGCAGGTTACGCGCTGGCAGGCCCCTGAACTCAAGGGGTCCGTGCCGGTTGCCAATACCCGTCAGGTTGCAACTCCGGTACGTCTGGGGGAAACCATGCCCGGCAGAGCGGCGTCGGGAGCCCGGGGGGATAGCGCACGGGGTTCGTCATCGGGGACAAGTCTGCAGTCCGATGCCAACTCCATGCTGGCGGACGATTCAATTGTTTCCGGCTCCGGAATGTCTGATGCATCGACAGGCAGTGTCCCCATGTCCGGCGGTCAGTCGGCTGACATGCTGCAGACCAGTTACGATGAAGGGTATAGCTGCGGTTACGCAGAAGGCAACGCACAATTGCACCAGCAGTCGGTACAGCAGCTGCAGGCACTGATCAATACACTCGGCAAACCCGCATTGAAAGTGCCGGATGCGGAGCTGGAGCAGGAAGTCATGGCTCTGTCTCTGGAAATCGCTCGTCTGGTCTTGGGGCGCGAGTTGCAGATGGATGAGGATGCCATGTCTTCACTGGTTCGTCGTGGTCTCGAACAGTTGCCCAACGCCGGCAAGGCGAACGTCAAGGTACATCTGCACCCGTTCGATGCGGCAATGCTGGAAGAGGTGGCTCGGCTCCCGGAAAATGTCGATATAGTCCTGGACGGCACTATGAAACGCAGTGATTGCAGAATCGTGTCAGAGGCCAGTACCGTACACGGTGGACTGGACGACTGGCTGGCTCTCGTCGGTGCGGAGTTGGGCATGACTTCACACTCGGCACAACAGGCCTGACCTGCATGAGCGACTCGCACGTGGCCAACCCTCCTGAGTCGCTCACCGAGCGTTTGCGTCGACGTCGCCTGGCGCTGGCAGAGCCGGAACTGCCCGTAGAGGGGCGGCTGAGCACATTGCGAGGTTTGACGCTGGAAGCGGAAGGCTGCCAGGCAGAGATCGGGTCCCGATGCCTGGTTGAAACGACCAGCGGCAATGATATCGAAGCGCAGGTGGTCGGATTCAATCGTGGGCGAACCTTGCTCATGCCCACCAGCAGTGTTGCCGGTTTGAGATCTCATGCACGTGTCAAGCCGATAGCCGGCCAGCTCAGCGCCCCCTGTGGTGACGAATTGCTGGGGCGAGTCATCGATGCGAAAGGCCGACCGATCGATGGCCTGGGTCCCTTGCATACCTCCTATACAACACCCCTGATGGGGACTCCGATCAATCCCTTGCACCGGGCAGGCGTGCGACATGTATTCGATGTCGGAGTTCGCTCCATCAATGGTCTGATCACGCTCGGGCGTGGACAGCGAGTGGGATTGTTCGCAGGTTCAGGTGTCGGCAAGAGTGCCTTGCTGGGCATGATGACTCGTCATTCCGAGGCTGAGGTCACTGTCATCGGACTGATTGGTGAGCGAGGTCGTGAAGTGAATGACTTTGTCCGGGAAACCCTGGGAACGGAGGGGATGAAGCGAGCGATAGTCGTCGCAGTACCCGCCGACCAACCGCCACTGCTGAGATTGCAGGGGGCCATGATGGCAACGGCTATTGCCGAGAGCTTCAGAGACCGCGGTCAACAGGTCTTGCTGTTGATGGATTCTCTGACCCGCTTCGCTCAGGCACAGCGTGAAATCGGGCTCGCCACCGGTGAACCTCCTACCAGCAAGGGATATCCACCATCGGCATTTGCCATGTTGCCGCAGCTGGTTGAGCGGGCCGGTAATATGGCAAATGGGGGATCCATCACGGCTATCTATACCGTGCTGGCCGAAGGTGACGATCAGAATGACCCGATTGTCGACGCGGCCAGAGCGGTACTCGATGGGCACATCGTCCTGACCCGAGCCCTGTCGGATGCTGCCCATTACCCGGCCATTGACATCGGTGCCTCTGTGAGCAGGACACGTTCGGCCGTCAATAGCAGTGAACAGGAGCAGCTGATCCGGCGGTGTCTGCAACTGGCCGCAGCCTATCGGGCACAGGAGGACATGCTACGAGTCGGTCTGTACAAGGCCGGCACGGATCCATTACTGGATCAGGCCGTCAGCTTCTGGCCCCGCTTGCAGGCCTTCCTGCAACAGCCTGCGACCACCGGTGTCTCTATCCGTAGTTCAAGAGAACAGCTGGCAGACATTCTCGGCAAGCCTGCCACTCGTCAGGGCTGAGCCGCCGCGTTCGAGGGCCTGTCACAGAGCCGGGCGCGAGAACCGGGTCCTGACTGTTCAGGCCGAACCTTCGGCCAGTCACCCGATTCCACTTCTCCAGCTTCGCTGATCGTCGATTTCAGTGCCGGGACTGCTGGAATGGCTCGGGTTTGCGTCGAGAATGTAACCATTCGTGTCAACTAACCCCGGATGGGTAACTTCAGCTGTACCAAAGCGCGTTCGTGCCGACATGAGGTTAAGCATTCAACAAGTACCTCTCCATGAGCTCTGGTCAGTTGTCAAAACTTGAAACCCTCTCACAGACCCGTGTCGATCAGACACGCAGCGCTGTCGAGCAACAACGACTGGAGCTTTCGATCATGGACAGGCAGCACCGGGAGCTGAAAGCGATCAACAGGGAATATCAGGAAGGCGTCATCGGCGAGAAGAGCATTGCTCCTCAGCTATTGGCACAGCGTCGTGCATTTGTTGCGCAACTGACGGAAAAGCTCGACTTGTTGAGCGTACAGCGCCAGCAGCGTGAACAGATGCTGCATGCGAGGGTGGCTGAGCAGAAGGAGCACACCGCACAGACTGCTGCCATTGGTTCCCTGGTTGAAAAGCGACGATTGCACGAAGCTCATATCGAAGCGAAGCGGGAACAATCACAGCTGGATCAGGCCGTTCAGGGTCTGCAGCATGTGGAAAAGGTGAATTCGGAGGATGAGCATGTCTGAATCGTCGAACAGTTCCGTCCAGGGGCTGATCAGCTCGCTGACGGCATCCGGAAAGACGGCAGTTGCCAAAGGCGATGCCAGACCGGGTACGGGTCCGGATCCGGGTCCGGAGGATGCAAAGGCATTCTCCCGTGAACTGGATCAGGCACTGGAAAAGCAGTCCGCTTTGACACCACTCACACCCGCCAAGCCGCAGTCCAGGGAAGCTGGCAGGAATGCCGTCACCGCAGAACCGGCAGGTTCTGCAGCCGTAGTGGTGGAAGCCGCCAGTCAGGAATCGCAGGAACAGCTCACGGCCGCTGCGACAATCGCCAGTACGGAAGATGCTCGGCCTGGCGGTGTCAGTGGACAGAAAGCGGCACCGCTGCAGCAATCCGCCGAGGCAGTCGCTGTCACGCCGCCTCTTGATCCGATTGCACAAGTGGCTGATGCTGAGGCGGTAGACGCCACCGCAACCGTGTTGGCCGCAAAGACTGAGACATTGCCGGAAGACGCGCCGAAGGATGCATCGGCATTGTCTCGTCCGGAAACCGCTGCTCAGGCTGGCCTGTCCTTGGCACCAGAGGCTGTTGACACGGTGCCGGTGACGCCTGAACAGCTCGTGCCAACGGCTGTTGTCGCTACCGGCAATGCAGTACAGGCTGCGACAGTGGAGGGCGCTGCTGCGTCCGAGAGCGGTGATGCAGTCGTTCTGGCAGGTAACGTCAGGGTTGCCGTTGCACCACAGACACCTGCTGCTACGCCGAGTGCTCCGCCTGCACAGACCGCACAGCCTGCGCCGGTGGCGCCGCTGACCCAGACAGATACGTCGGCGCCCTCTGCACCGTTGACTCCGGCAGACTCGCTTGCGCAGGCAGCACCGTTGCAACCAGCCGCTCCACTATCGCCAACAACACCAATGACACCGGGAGCTCAGCTCTCGTCGTCATCGCCCACGGAATCCCTGTCGCAGTCCCTCCCGTTGACACCGACAGCGGCGCTGGTACAGGCAACGCCGTTGACACCAGCAGCTCCGTTGTCACAGGCCGCCACCCTGACAGCGACAGTACCGCCTGAACTGTCAGCTACAGACAGTAGCGTCGAGTCGCAGTCCCTGCTCGCGGCCGCCGAAGGGAAGCTGGTTCTGCCTGGGTCCTCAGACGCTCGACCAGTGGCGACACTCACGCCCGGCAAGCAGGCACCAGCCAATGCGGCAGGGCCTGCTGCGGCTCCGCCTGTTGCTGACAGTACGATCAATGAAGAGCTCGTGGCATCACGGCCACGTCAAAACGCGTCTCCGGTGCAGCCAGCGGAGGTGGGTGAGGTCATTTCTCAAGCCGCACTGGCAGCCCGGTATCGTTTCGCGACGAATGACTCGGGCAGTCGGGTCTCTGCACCGGTTTCCAGTGGGAATGAAACCACGGTGCAGGGCTCCACTGGCAGTGTGGATGGTCAAGCGATTCTGAACAATCAGCCTGCTCCGGTAGCAGGGCCTGCCGGCAATTCCTTGACGGCGCCGGGCGCTGAAGTGAAGACCGAGACGGGCGCAGTGCAACCACCAGTGACTGCGTCTCCTCCGGAGGATGGTCAGCCTGTCTTGCGCCATGAGGATCTGCTCAAGGATCTGCAGACCCAGCGAGCGGCTCTGAACGACTCGAACGCTTTGCCGGGCATGACATCGGTAACGTCGTCTGCGGAGACTCTGATCAAACCGGCATCGGCGGATAACATGTTCCTTCCCGTGACGAGCGGCATTGTTACTGCTCCGGTGATGCAACGCACCGATGCTGTTTCTGCCACTCCGGTCAGCGCACCGTTCGAGCTGCCACTGATGGCTGACGATGCGGATGCCGCCATGGCAAGCAACCTCAAGTGGATGGCAAAGGAGGGTGTGCAGAATGCAACCGTGACGGTTTCACCTGCGGGTATGGGACCGATATCCATCAAGGTCGGTATGGAGCAGGACCAGATGAGCGTGTCGATCGTGGCCTCACAACACACGACACGAGAGGCTCTGGATGCCATGTTGCCGCGTTTGCGTGAGCAGCTGGCCGGTCAAGGGCATGAAAGCGTGAAACTGGATGTCTCCGATGGTCGTGGTGAGCAATCCAGAGGCGGTAACAGCCAGATGTTTGCAGGTACACGTAACCCGTCCGATACATGGACTCAAGGTGAGCAGAGTAGCAGTGGTAACAACGGTAATCAGACAGAGTATGGCGATTCCAACGGTTCGACAGTCGGTACAGACAGACACATGGCTGAAGACTTGCAGCGTGTTGCACTCAGAGCGGCAGAAGGATCTCGAACATCCTCTGCATTTGATGCCTATGTCTAACGGAGTTGTTGCATGAAGAAGATGATTCTCATTGCGGTGGGTGCCCTGGCGCTGGTGGGAATCAGTGTCGGTGCATCCCTGTTTCTGACCGGAGCGCTGAACAAGGAGCCGGCAGCAGGGGCGGCGATGGAAGAGGCGGAACCGGTGCCTGAAGAGGTCCATTACTACAACGTGCAGCCCGAGTTTGTCGTGAACTTCAAGGGCAAGACCCGGGTGAAGTTCCTGATGATCGAAATGGTGGTTGCCAGTCATGACGAGGAAGTGCCGGTGATCCTGAGTGATCATGATCCGGAACTTCGAAATTCCTTGTTGATGCTGCTGGCGGAGCAGGATAGTGAAGTACTCAAGACGGCCGAAGGAAAGCAGGCATTGCGTGACGCTGCGATGGCACGAATCGATGAAGTGGTCAGTAATCACTACAAGCCGGAACGCATACTGGATGTGTTCATAACGCGCCTGGTCATGCAATAGATCAGATAGCAGACCGGCCCTGAAAAGCCGGTAGCTTCGATAGCCGAGATAAACATGGAACAAGAGAAACAGTCGGCCACGGTGTACGATTTCGTACATCCGGGTCACAAGCTGAACCGGCAATGGCCGGTGCTGGATTTGGTCAATACGCGTGTTGCCACCGCATTCGGTACAACCTTGAGCGAGCGGCTGCAGATCTCCTTGATGGGAAAAACCCTGCAGACGACGCGTGGCAAGTACATGGATTGCGTCGAGGCGATGGGGGAGACCTGTGTGGTCCACGAGTTGTCATTGAGTCCGCTCACTGGCGTCATCTGGTTCTGTATCGATGCCAGCATGATCTCGGCGCTGGTTGACAGCTATTTCGGCGGTAAGGCCACCATCACACCGCTGGAGAAGCCCCGCGAACTGTCACGTACCGAACGTCGGGTCGTGCAGCACGTGATTGCAGCCCTGGTTGAATCCATTACGTCTGGCTGGTCCATGGTGTTGCCGCTCAACACAGCCTTGATCGGTCCGGTCGAGGTCAGCAGGCTGAGAAACGCCTCGCTGGAGCAGGTCATGGTAACCAGCGAGATGCAGTTGCAGCTGGGCGATCTGGAATTGCCCTGTCAGTTGATCTATCCGTTCGAAATGCTCAAGCCGCTGAGTGCACAGTTGCAACATGAAACGCCCAAGGCATCCGCGCAGGATCTCGAGTTCAGCAAGGCCCTGCGATCTGAGCTGATGAATTGTGAACTGGACATCAGAGGCGTGCTGTCCGAGACGAAAATCACGTTGGGAAAGCTGCTGGAGCTCCAGGCCGGGGATTTCATCCCATTGAGAGACGTTCGTAATGTCTCCTTCAAGACGCAGCAAATGCCATTGTTCGATGCCCGTATCGGCAACAGCAATGGAAGAGTTTCCGCCAGCTTGTCTCGCTGGCATTTACCTGGCGGTCAATGAATCATGCCTGAAGACAATACAGCAACTGAAATGCATGACGACGAAGACTCCGGTGCGGCAACCGAGGCGGAGAACGCAACGTCGGTCGACCCTGCTGCCAATTCGGAAGCCGCCGGTGACCCTGCAAGCGCCGTCCCTGGAGGCGATCAGGTACGACCCGTAGAGTCGCCGAACATGGCTGCCAGTCCATCAGACGGACCAGATGATCGGCCGACTGCCGATATCTCGATGATACTGGACATACCGGTCACGCTGTCGATGGAGATCGGTCAGACACGCATCTCCATCAGTGAGCTGCTCAAGCTCAGCCGGGACTCTGTCATTGAATTGCAGCGAATGGCTGACGAACCCATGGATGTGCTGGTAAACGGCACGTTGGTTGCTCATGGAGAAGCAGTGGTGGTCGGTGATCGCTTCGGCATACGTCTGACCGATGTCATCAGTCCGCAGGAGCGGCTGAAGAAATTTGCCTGATTCCGTCGCAGTAAGGGAAGGGCCACAGCAACAGATGTAAGTCAAGACAGTAGCAAACCTGCCTGCAAGAGCGACAGGTCAATTCTGAAGGAGAAATTCATGTTTCGACGGCCTACGGCAATCGGCCTGCTGTTGTGTAGTGTCTGCCTGGGCAATCCGGCTATTGCGGCAGAAACAAGCCGTCCTGTCATATCCCCCCTGGCAACGCTTGGCAAACTGGCCATTGCGTTGTTGCTGGTCTTGGTGGTCTTCTGGGTTTTCGCCCGGATCATGCGTCAGTTGCAAGGTACTCGCGGCACGATACACAGTGGTCTCGGGATCGTCGGAACCCTGTCACTGGGTCAACGCGAACGCGTGGTTGTCGTACAGGCCGGTGATGAGCAGCTGGTGCTGGGAGTAACCGCCAGCCAGATCAACACACTGCACGTTCTTGCCAAGCCTCTGGCCAATGGTGGCACCGAAGAGCTGGGAGATTTTCGGCAGAAACTCAGTGCTGCGCTCAAACGTCAGGTTGCCGACTGATGCGCACCGGACTGGCTGCTGAAGCGGGCAGGGTGCCATGTCGCCTGCGGCAGAGCGCAAAAGGCTTTCATTCTCTGTGCCTTCTGACACTACTGATTCTGGTATCCATGCCCGGTGTCAGCCATGCTCAGGCGGGTATTCCTGCGCTCATCATCGATGCCACCGAAGGCGGGGGCGAGACCTGGAGCCTGAGCCTGCAGGCACTGGCTCTGATGACGATGCTCACTCTGCTGCCGGCAATACTGTTGCTGATGACATCGTTCACGCGCATCACCATCGTGCTGGGAATACTGCGTACGGCAATGGGAACACCGACAACGCCATCCAATCAGGTCATGATCGGTCTTGCATTGTTTCTGACCCTGTTCGTCATGCGACCGGTGTTTACCGAGATTCACGATACGGCAGTCAAGCCATTCATGGCAGAGCAGATCAGTGCCGAAACCGCCATCATGAACGCAGCAATTCCGTTCAGGAAGTTCATGCTGCAGCAGACACGCGACAACGACTTGCAGCTGTTTCTGGAGATATCCGATTCACCGCCGCCACAGGGCGTTGAAGACATTTCCTATTGGGTATTGTTGCCTGCCTTTGTCACCAGTGAACTCAAGACGGCTTTCCAGATCGGTTTTCTGTTTTTCATCCCCTTTCTGATCATCGATCTGGTTGTCGCCAGCGTCCTGATGTCGATGGGGATGATGATGTTGTCTCCGCTGATCATTTCCCTGCCATTCAAGCTCATGCTCTTTGTGCTGGTGGATGGCTGGAATCTGGTTCTGGGTACATTGGCCGGCAGCTTCTTTGTCTGATGCGCTGGATGACTATCAGGAGAGCATGACATGACACCGGATATGGTCATCGACCTGGGGCGGCAGGCCCTGACTACCACGGTGATGCTCAGTGCACCCTTGTTGCTGGCCGCCTTGCTGACAGGACTGGTCGTAGGGCTGTTCCAGGCTGCGACTCAGATCAATGAACAGACCTTGAGTTTCATACCGAAACTGTTGTCGATGGTCATTGTCCTGATCGCCACAGGCCCCTGGTTGTTGCAGGTCATACTGGACTTTACCTCCGAGCTGATCGTGCAGACTGTTCCCAGAATCATAGGTGGCTGATGTCAGCCCTGACGATCACCGCAGAGCAGATCAACGGCTACGTGGGGCTCTTCATGTGGCCACTGTTCCGCGTTGCAGGTCTGCTGTCCATCATGCCGGTACTGGGTGGTGGAGAGGTGCCGGTGAAGGTTCGTGTCGGGCTTGCATTCATGATTACTCTGCTGATCGTGCCATCGCTGGATCCGATGCCTCAGCTGGACCCCCTGTCACTGGACAGTGTCCTGATATCTGTCCAGCAGATGTTCATCGGTGTCGCCATGGGCTTGATGGTGCTGATCGTATTCAACGCGGTCACCATGGCAGGGGAGAGCATTGCCGTCACCATGGGTCTGGGCTTTGCGATGCTCAATGACCCGCAGAACGGCAGTCAGGTGCCAACGGTGAGTCAGTTCTATCTCATCCTGGCAACTCTGTTGTTTCTGGCCTTCAACGGGCACCACGCCATCCTGTTATTGCTGACTGCCAGCTTCACCTATCTGCCGGTTGGCCAATCGTTGGGAGAAGAGGCAATCTGGGTATTGCTCACCTGGGGAGGAATCATCTTCAAGGGCGCCTTGAGTATCGCCTTGCCGGCACTGGCGGCCATGTTGACCGTCAACATCATCATGGGTGTCATCACCAGAGCAGCGCCGCAGCTGAATCTGTTCTCCGTGGGTTTTCCCATCACGATGACAGTCGGATTTCTGTCCATCCTGTTTACCTTGCCGTCTTTTCAAGTGTCATTCGAATCGTTATTGCATCTGGTTGAATCAACCATCACAGCGTTTCTGAGGAACTGATACCGTGGCAGGAGCACCCGACAGCGGTCAGGATCGCACAGAAGATGCGAGTCCCAAACGCCTTGCCGATGCCCGCAAGAAAGGCGATGTGCCGCGCTCGAAGGAGCTCAATACGGTACTGATGTTATTGGCATCATTGATCGGTTTCGCGGTTCTGGGTAGTAGCGGTGTGCATGCCTATCGGGATCTGGCCAGCCATCAGTGGCAGATCGACCGTGAACGAATATTCTCGGACAATGCGCTGCTCAATGGGTTGCTGACACCCTTCATCGAGGCATTGTGGATCTCGGGTCCGTTCCTCCTGTTGATGTTCCTTGCGGTATTCATCGGCCCCTTGTGCATGGGTGGCTGGGTATTCAGTACCTCATCGCTGAAGGTTGATCCGAGCAAGCTCAATCCTTTGAAGGGCCTCAAACGCATGGTGGGATTGCAGGGGCTGGTCGAGCTGCTGAAGTCCCTGATGAAAGTCATCCTGCTGGGGTGGGTGGCGGTCTTGCTGATGGAGGGGCACATCGAAGACTATCTCAGTCTGGGGGTTCTGCCACTGGAAGAGGCCATCAACAAGATGTTCGTTGTCATCTTCACGATCCTGATGATCCTGGTGCTCTCACTCAGCCTGGTGGCAATGGTCGATGTACCATATCAACGCTGGAGTCACGCCAGGAAACTGCGCATGACCAAACAGGAGGTGCGTGACGAGAGCAAGGAGCAGAACGGTAATCCTGAGCTCAAGGCCAAGGTGCGGCAGATGCAGCAGGTCATGGCCAATAAACGCATGCTGACCGATGTGCCGGATGCTGACGTCATCATTGTCAATCCAACCCACTATTCGGTGGCCCTGAAGTACAGCGAAGACTCCATGGCGCCGGTAGTTGTTGCCAAAGGGGTGGATCATATGGCGCTCAAGATACGGGAAATCGGCAAGGATGCCAAGGTGTCCATATTCAGTGCACCGCCCCTGGCCAGAGCCTTGTACCGCCACACTGAAGTCGGTGAAACCATACCGTCCGAACTTTATCTTGCCGTAGCGCAGGTATTGGCCTATGTGCTGCAGGTAAAGAAGCTGAGTTTCGCAGACCAGCGTCGTCTGGTGCCACCAACAGATCTGGAGGTGCCGCGATCGATGCAGGATAAAAAGGATCAGTAGACCGGACCATCCATGAAGAGCATTCACCTTGAGCCAGAGGCTGTTACAGCAGCACCCAACTCTGGCATTGCACAGACCGGCCAGTGTCGCATCACGGCTTGTCCGGTTCAACGGCCTGCCGCTCTTGCGGGGCGAGCCGTCACGGGAAAGAGGTGATTCATGAGTATTCAGAATACGAGAACCTTTTTCAAGGAGTTGCAGCTGACCGGATTGGGCGCACCGTTTCTGGTGTTGCTGATGTTGGTCATGATGGTCCTGCCGATCCCGGCCATCGGACTGGATCTGCTGTTCACTTTCAATATCGCATTGTCTCTGATCGTGTTGCTGGTGACGGTTTACACCAGCCGACCACTTGAGTTTTCCTCATTTCCGACCGTCCTGCTGGTTGCAACCATGTTGCGTCTGTCCCTCAATATTGCCTCTACTCGAGTGGTACTCATCGAGGGGCATACGGGGACAGCATCGGCCGGGCAGGTCATTGAGTCGTTTGGCAACTTTGTCATTGGCGGCAACTATGCCGTCGGATTCGTGGTGTTTGCGATTCTGGTCATCATCAATTTCGTCGTGGTCACCAAAGGTGCCGGTCGTGTATCCGAGGTAAGTGCCCGCTTCGTGCTGGATGCCATGCCGGGCAAGCAGATGGCCATCGATGCCGACCTCAATGCAGGTCTGGTGGATCAGGACGAAGCCAGGCAGCGTCGTTCGGATATCGCACGAGAAGCCGACTTCTACGGTTCCATGGACGGTGCCAGTAAATTCGTCAAAGGGGATGCCATTGCCGGTTTGCTGGTGCTGTTCATCAACATCATTGGTGGTCTGGCGGTCGGTGTTGGCCAGCACGATCTGAGCTTCGCGGAAGCTGCGCATAACTACACATTGCTGACTATCGGTGATGGCCTGGTCGCGCAGATACCTTCACTGCTGCTGTCCATGGGAACAGCAGTCATCGTGACACGTGTCTCGGCAGCCGAAGACATGGGTGAACAGATCACCATGCAACTGTTCAAGGATCAGCGAGCTCTTGTCATTACAGCCATCCTGATCGGCCTGCTGGGTGTGGTACCCGGCATGCCGAACCTGGTCTTTCTGACGCTGGGTGGTGGTCTGGGTGCGTATGCCTGGTACACGCGAAATGCCTACAAGGAGAAGCCGGAGCCTGTGAAGGATGACGTTCGGCCGGAGAGACCTGCAGAGCTGAGCTGGGAGGATGTCCAGACGACCGATATTCTGGGTCTGGAAGTCGGTTTCGGACTCATCCCATTGGTGGATGCCCGTCAGGGTGGCAAGTTGCCCGACAGGATCAAGGCGGTGCGACGCAAACTCACGGAAGAACTGGGTTTTCTGATTCATGCGGTGCATATCAAGGATAACCTCGACCTGCCGCCCACTCGCTACCGGATTTCCATCCTTGGCGTCACTGAAGGTGAGGCCGATCTGCATCCCGACAAGGAATTGGCGATTGGTAGCGGTATCGAGAGCAGCACGCTGCAAGGTATTGCCACCAAGGATCCAGCCTATGGCATGGATGCGGTGTGGATTCGTATCGATCAGCGAGACAGTGCACAGGCATTGGGTTACACGGTTGTGGATCCGGGCACGGTTATAGCGACACACATGAGCAAGTTACTCATGCAACACGCCGGCAGTCTGCTCGGTCACCAGGAAGCTCAGTCACTGCTGGACACACTCAGCAAGAGTGCACCGCGACTGGTCGAGGATCTGGTTCCCAAAATGTTGCCTCTACCTACGGTGGTCAAGGTGTTACAGAATCTGCTAGATGAAGGAATACCGGTCAAGGACATGCGGTCGATTGCCGAGACACTGGCCGAGAAGGGGACTCATACAACCGATTCCGAAGATTTGACGGCAGCGGTTCGGGTGGCTCTACGACGTCAGATCACCGGACAGTTGACCTCATTCGAAGAAACCCTGCCAGTGATCACGCTGGATGCGGAGCTGGAAAAATTGTGCCTCAGTTCGGTCGAGTCTGAAAACAGTGGCGGTCTGGGGATTGAACCCGGACTGGCTGAACGTCTGTATCAGTCGCTGGCCGAAAGTGTGCACCGCCAGGAAGTCAATGACGAACCAGCGGTACTGCTGGTCAGTCCGAAGTTGCGTCCATGGTTGGCTGGAATGGTCAGACACACCATTCCGCTGTTGAAAGTACTGGCCTACAACGAAATTGCTGAAAACAAACGGTTGAAGGTGATTGCGAATATCGGCGGCGAAGCTGTCGCTTGATCTATCTGTCGCTGAAAACTCTGCCGCCAACCCAATGCGAATCCTGACATGCAATTGAGACGATTTACTGCTGATACAACCCCTGCAGCCCTGGGTGCGGTCCGAATGGCATTGGGCGATGATGCCATTATTCTGGCGAATCGTCGGGTCGGGGATCAGGTCGAGATCATCGCGACAGCGCAAATGGACGACATGTCCGCACTGGCCGAATCCAGTACCGATGAGGTCACGGCCTCGATGGCAGCGCGCCCGGCCGAGTCACCGCAAATGTACGCGGATGGCTCGATGGCGGCCTTTGGCCCTTCCAGCCCTGTTCGTATCGACGCTGATGCAGAGCCCGACTACGACCGAGGCAGGGCGGCTGAGAAACCGGTCAGGTATTCGGATATCAAGGACTATGGTGATACGTCGGATATCGCCGATGACACGGTTTCCATCTCTGGTCAGGGGTCGGCCGCTCACGGCACGTCCAACGGCAGTTCGCCATTGCTCGGCGAACGTAATGCGGCGGTACTGCGACCACGAGAGTCAGGGCAGAACAGTGCCAACAGCGGTGCTTATGGTGGCAAGCCGGCTGCCCAGGCAGGGCAGCGCACGGCTGTTGCACCGACGCTGGAGTCACTGGCAGCCGCTCTGACAACGCAATCACAGGTGCTGGACCAGCATTTTCGTAGTCTTGAAGTCAATCTGTGGGGAGTCAATGCGCCCAACCGCAGTCTGCATCTGCAACAGTTGCTGTCACTGGGAATCGGAGCCGAACTGGCTGTGCGCCTGGTAGAGCGCTGTGCAGCCGAGTTGCCGGCCGATACTGCCATCCGCCAGTCGCTGGCAACGCTCAAGTCTTCATTGAACATTGCCCGGGACAAGAGCTTTGATGTACCCGGCGTGACGATCATGTACGGACCACCCGGTGCAGGCAAGACGACTGCCCTGATGAAACTGGCTACCGAGCATGTCAGACAACACGATAATCAGTCGATCGTCATCATCTGTGCGGATACCCGTCGTATCGGCGCCTTCGAGGAGCTTCAGGCCTACGGTCGACTATTGGGTGTTCCGACTGTTCATGCGCATGACATGGCTGAATTGACAAGCCTGGCAACAGCGTTTCAACACAAGAAGCTTGTCCTGATAGACCATACCTTGCCAGAGGACGAAAGGTCGGTACCGCTACCGCGTTCTCTTCTGAGCCCGTCGAACCTGGATACCGTGAGGCATCTGTTTGCCTTGCCGGCCACGGCGCAGGCGTCAACCGCCGACGCCTTGATCAGGAAGCATTGCAGTCACAAGCAGCAGATGCATCTGGTTCTGACAAATCTGGATACAAGCGCCCGATTCGGTGAATTGCTCAATGCCATCATCCGCCATGAAACGCCCGTGGCGTACTGGTCGGATGATGCCAGCGTGCAACGTCCGTTGGAGCGGGCAGATGCATCGGTACTGATTGCGACGGCAGTTGCCATGAGAAAACGCATCGACCAGTCAACCGACGATCAGTGGTTGCAACGTCTGATTCAACCGTCAAATCAGGTATTCCCCACGCCAACGGAGGCTGCTGAGGGATCAGTACAGAATCGCGCATGAACGTACTGCTGATAGCCAGTCTGGGTCTGACGGTGCTGGTCGCCGTCATTTGCGTCCTGCTCCATACCCGACTGAGCAAATTGCAGGGGCAGGCAAGAACACAGCGTGAACAGCTGGATCGTATCGAGGTGGGTATGCATCTGGTGGCTGATCTGCATGACGACATGCGCAAGCGTGTGGATCAGCTGGCGACCGATGTCCTGCAACGCGAGATCTACCAGAATGCAGACGACCGTCATGAGAACGCCATCAGGGATGCCAGGGCAGGGTGTGATGTCAGCATGCTGGTTCAGAGACACGGCCTGTCCTCGGACGAGGCGGCACTGATTCACGCACTTCACGGAAAACCACCGGCTGAATCACTGGCTGATGCCGAGACGGAAGATTCGTCATCACACACCTGGTCCGGAGACATCTGATAAATGGATATCGCAACGCTGTTAGGCCTTTTTGGTGGCCTCGCTGTCATCGTCTCGGCGATCTTCCTGGGTGGCAGTGTCAGTACGTTCGTCAACATCCCCAGTCTTGTGGTTGTGGTGGGAGGCACCTTCATGGTGACGCTGTGTCAGATCTCTCTCTCACAATTCCTGGGCTCGTTCAAGGTGACACTGCGTGCCTTCATGCACAAGTCCATCGCACCCGAAGCTCTGATTGAAGAGGCGATCACGCTGGCCGACGTCGCTCGAAAGGAGGGCATCCTGGCGTTGGAAGGACATGATATTCAAGACCCCTTTCTGGATAGCGGCGTCAAGCTGTGCATAGACGGGCACTCGATCGACGTTGTGCAGAAGATGCTGTCGAAGGACATCAATCTGGAACTGCAGCGTCAGAACATCGGGGTCATGATGTTCAAGTCCATTGCCGAGGCAGCGCCAGCCATGGGCATGATCGGTACCCTGATCGGTCTGGTACAGATGCTGTCGAACATGGATGACCCGAAAGCGATCGGACCTGCCATGGCGGTAGCGCTATTGACCACATTGTATGGTGCGATCATCGCCAATGCCATTGCCTTGCCCATCGCGGCCAAACTGAAGGCGATCAGCAGCGAGGAGCGTCTCAACAAACTACTGGTCCTGGAGTCTGTTTCCGGCATTCAGGAGGGGATAAATCCCCGAGTTCTGCAACAACTTCTCACGGCTTATCTGCCCGAGAGCAAGCGAGAAGCAGCGGCAGCGGCCAAGTGATGCTGACGAGACAGGACTGACCAGACGATGGATGACGATAATGAATGCGAAGAGTGCGAAGCGGGCGCACCGGCCTGGATGGCAACGTTTGCCGACCTGATGTCCTTGCTGATGTGCTTCTTTGTGCTGCTACTGTCATTTTCCGAAATGGATATCCAGAAATACAAGCAGGTAGCCGGTTCGATGAAATTCGCCTTTGGTGTACAGAGAAAGGTCGAGGCCGACACGATACCGCGAGGTACGTCGGTCATCAAACAGGAGTTCTCCCCGGGTACACCGTCCCCTTCAGCCATTCCGGTCATGAAGCAGCAGACACAGGATGATTCTCGCGATGAGCTTCGAGTGAACGCCAGCGTATCTCCGGAAATCGAAGAACTGCTGGTCAAGATCGAAGAGGGGATGAAAAAGGAGATCGATGAGGAAATGGTGGAGGTCGTATTGCTGTCCGATAGTGTCATGCTGCGAATCCGCGAATCCGATGCCTTTCCCTCAGGTAGTGCACAAATGCAATCGGGCTTCCTGCCCGTGCTGGACAAACTGGAGACCCTTCTCGATGGGGAGCAGGCAGACAGCAGAATCATTGTGTCAGGGCATACGGACAATGTGCCTATTTCAACCTCGCTCTATCCGTCGAACTGGGTACTATCGGCAGCCAGGGCGGCGACCGTGGTGCACTACCTGTCCGAGGTCCGAACCATCGATCCTGCTCGTATCGAGATACGTGCATTTGCCGATACGCAGCCTGTTGCAGACAATGACACACCGGAAAATCGCGCCAGAAATCGTCGCATCGAAATCAATATCAGTGTGCCCGAGGAGGAATACTGATGACTGGGGATGAGAACCGCAGAGAAGGATTCCGCATGGACGACCTGCTGAAGTTGCAGGTCAAGACCGTGGACCAGGATGACCCCGACGGCATCTTCGCCGATTTTGATGCCTACCGGGTGCGCACCTGTCTGCGATCACACTTGCGCAATCAGAACGAGGATCGCCTGCCGAAGTTGCAGAGCATTCGCAAGCGTGACTCGGAAGTCGCGGATTATCTGGAGCATCTGGAAACACAGATTGCCCACTTGGCAGCGCGGCTGTCGAATGACAGTGATATGGAGTTCGGTGACATGCAGCAGGAGACTGCGGTCAACATGTCGGCATCCGGTCTGCGCTTCTGTACGAACCTGCCTGACCTGGTGCCAGGACAGTTGCTGGAGCTGGGCATGTTGTTATCGACAAGTGGTACCGAGGTGGTGACCCTGGCCGAGATTCTCAGAGTCGAAGCTGTCGAGAGAGAGGTGTCGGAAGGTGAGCAGACAGTGAAGGTATCCACTCAATTCGCGAAGATACATCCCGATGACACTGAAGCAATCATCCGTCATATGGCGAAACTGCAGTTGCTGCAGTTGCAGGCCAGACGCAACCAGTACGATTCTGACGATTCGGAATGAAGGAGCAGCCGGCCGCGTTGCAGGACCCTGATATGAGTATCAGGGAATTACCTGGCTGTGTTGCAGGCGCTTTTCCGCTTCTCTATGCGTCCAGCGGCATCTGACTGAGCTGGGACAATGCCACGAATCGGGCGTCTCGCCAATAGCCTGCAATGACGTCCGGGTGCAGGGCTATCGCCTTGCCGTCATTATCGCGCTCGACAACCCAGTCATCCGGCAAGCCGGAAAAACCGTATTCGAGTGCGGGGAAACCATCTTCAGTCTGTGACAGATGAGCTTCTCCGGTTCGCTTGTTGCAGAATGCCGGTTGCATGCCAGCCAGAAAATCGGGCAGTATGCTGGATGGGTTGGCGGTGGCCGTTCGAGAGGAGGCTGTAGTCATCATGATGCAGATCCGCAATGCCTGGTCGGCATTTTATTGTTCTTGTTTTTATTGGAGTGGCTAGCTGTTTTTCCTGGCGTGGCTAGCTGCTGCTTCAGCTATAGCTGCAAGGATTCATGTTGCTGGTTTTTTCGTATCCTTTCTTGGCGTTGACCTGAGCTCGCATACCTCTTGATTCTTTCAGCAAGGCGTCCTTTGCGTCTTCGATGGTTTTTCTGATAGCCGAATCGAGCTCCAGGACTTCCTTGCTCAAGGCGCGGTATCCATCATCGGCAGGTGGTTCATTTGCCCGACTATCAGTGTCGTCTGTCGGCAGCGATCCAGAGGTGTCCGGTCGAGCCGCTGCCCGCACCGTGGGTGTCAGTGCGAAGGGTCGTTGACCCGAGGAAATGGCAGGTTCCGAGAGCGCCGAGGGATGCCGTTCTCGTGCGTGCTCGGGATAATTCAGTATGATCCGCCGCTCACCGTCCAGCCGGGATAATTCGGGCCAGTTTTCTGCCTTGGCCTCAACCAGCATCAACTGCATGATGCTCTCGAGCCGCTCCAGCTGGTCGATGGACAGACGGGGGTTCATGCAGCTACCTGCTCCGGAGAGATCGCCTGCCAGGCATCCTTGAGAATTTCGATAAGACCGGTGCAGGTCGCCAGGCTTTCATCATCCTTCTTCTGATTGGCTGAAATCAGGGTTGCAGTAATGAAGCTGTAGAGTTCAAACAGATTGCCTGCCAGCTCGTTGGTCTCGTAGTCCTTGAGGCTCGCCTGCAGCTCCTGAATAATGGCTATGCTCTTGTCGATATGTACATGCATCTGATAGCCTCTGTCCTCCTTGAGGTGCTTTCTGGCAATGGAGATATTGCTCAGGGCACCGTCATAGAGCATCGCTATGAGCTGGTGAGGGGATGCCCCCTCGACCAGCGTTGAGCGACGTACGGATTGATATGCTTGTAGTGTCATGTTTAGTAGGTATAGGTGGTCAGCTGGCTGG
This sequence comes from uncultured Granulosicoccus sp., assembly GCA_947499955.1. GTDB lineage: Bacteria > Pseudomonadota > Gammaproteobacteria > Granulosicoccales > Granulosicoccaceae > Granulosicoccus. Next base: position 260,048 of record CANMQI010000001.1, on the reverse strand, counting down.
CCAGGTATCCGCTGGTATTGTTTAGATTCGTGACGGCAAGATCCATGGCGGTAAACTGCGCTCTCGTTCTCGCACTGATCTTCTCCAACCGGTATTCAAGCCGGTCGATCTGATCATCGATCGTGCTCTTGCGCGTATCTACGCCATCCTCTCGGATGGAAATGACGCCGCCTGATTCGGTATATTCCTCGACCAGATCGCTGAACCGGGAAGCAAGCCCGTTGTCAGCGTCGGCAAAGGCCGTGACGTAGCGGTTCACACCGGCATCGAGTGCTTCATTGAAGACAGTATCGTCAATACTGAGGGTACCGTAGCGGTCGAAGGTGAAACCCAGTTCCAGGGCAGTCGTGCTGTCGCCGTTTCCAAGGTCAACACTCCCCTGGAAAGCTGCACGCATACGGCTGTCGATTCCGCGGGGCAGCTGATCACCCTGAAGATCGGACGTGGCGAGCGCCGTCATTGTCGTTGCCATGGCGTTGTAGTTGGTGACGAATGCGTCAACCGATTCCCGCAGTGAGGTGGTATCACGCTCGGAACTCACTGTGGCCTTGCCGACACCGGTCAGGTTCAAGGTGATGCCCTCGATGGCATCCGTGATGGTGTTGGATGAGCTGGTCACCGTGAAACCATGCACGATCAGACTGGCATCGGTGGCTTCCGTCGCTTCGGTGAATCCGCCATCGGTGTCTCCGAACGGAAAGGTGCCGGCCCGAGTGACATCGATGATGCCAGCCGTACCCGCTTCCTTGGCCGTCAGTATCAGACGGCTGCCACCATCGACGTTGATGATGCTGGCGGAGACAGAGGTGTTGTCCTCAAGGTCGTTGATGGCATCGCGAAGGCCTGTCAACGTGTTGTTGCTGCTGTCGATGACGATATCGAACTGGTTGTCACCTGCGGAGAACTGCATGGTGCCATTGTCGACAGCGGCGTCTGCCGAGGCGTAGGCCGCACTGGCCAGTCGATGGTTGCTTGCCAGGGAGAGTACTTCGATGTCAAGGTTCTGAGCAATCTCACCACCACTGGCAACCGCGGTGAAGACTTCCTCATCACTACTGGTGGCGACAAAGGCGCCAAACTTCTGGTCACTGCCCAGAGTGGTGACTGTATCCTTGAAGGAGCTCAGAGAGCTCTTGACCTTCCCGTATGCACTCAGCTCAACGTCAAGCGCCGCGCGCTTTTCGTTCAGTGTGTTGACAGGTGCTCTTTCCAACTCGTTGAGCTGCGACAAGATGCTTTCGACATCTATTCCTGAGCCTACCCCGGCTGCTGTAATCATGACTGTTTACCCCTCTCCTGGCGAGTGGTGTGAGTACCTCGGGAGAAAACTCCCGAGGCCGAACTTGTTGCTACTGACTTGCGAGGGTAACGATTACCCGAGAAGTTGCAGAACACTCTGTGGTGCAGAGTTGGCCTGCGATACCATCGCATTACCTGCCTGTTGCAGTATCTGCGAACGCGTCATGTTGGCTGTTTCCACTGCGAAGTCAGCGTCGATGATACGACCGCGTGCAGCGGCCTGGTTTTCCATACCTACCTGAAGGTTGTTGATGGCACTCTCGAAGCGACTTTGCATGGCACCGAAGTCGGCACGGGAAGCGGTGACCGTGTCGATCATTGCATCGATGCTGTCGATAGCACTGGCGGCACCGGACACATCCAGGATATCCACACCTGAGATGGTTGCGACCTGCTTCAATTCGATGGCCAGAGTGTTGGAGCTATCGTTGTTGGCACCAACCTGAAAGACGACTTCGACACCGGACGGCGCAGATGCATCCAGAACCGACTGTCCGTTGTAGACTGTCGTTTCGGCGATTCGTCCGATTTCTTCGTTCAATGCGGTGAATTCGGCATCCAGGTTCTCGCGGTCGCTGTCGGAGTTGGTTCCGTTCTTGGACTGCACGGCCAGTTCACGCATGCGTTGCAGCATGTTGTTCACTTCCTGCAAACCACCTTCTGCAGTCTGGGCCAGAGAGATACCGTCGTTGGCGTTGCGGATAGCGACGTTCATGCCGCGAACCTGGGTGTTCATACGTTCGGCGATGGCCAGGCCGGCGGCATCATCCTTGGCGCTGTTGACCCGCAGTCCGGAGCTCAATCGCTCCATGGAAGTAGACAGCGATGACTGAGACTTGGAGAGGTTTCTCTGAGCCGTCAGTGACATGACGTTCGTGTTGATTGTTTGTGCCATTGTATTATCAGGTTCCTGAAGTATCGGAAATCCTTGTTCTTATGAGATGTGGCGTCTTCTCCTGAAGTAGCTCGGCAAGCGAACCATGCGCACATGCAACTGTTATCGGATGCTCTGCACGTCAACTGTAGCGAACTGCATCAAATATCCGTAACAAGCACGACGCCGTGTTCTGGCCGTCACTTTTCCGAGGAACCTACCTTGATGGTGGATCGATCTGCAAGTGAGGCTTCCGCCGGCCTGAACGGCCTCGCTCAGGCAAGTTCGCTTGGCGCGATTCGAAGGCTGGGATGGCGGTCATGAGACGTTGCTGCGGATGCTGGAACCGCAGAGATAGATGATGGGGAGGTCGGTCATAGGCCGCTCGTGGTCACGACTGGCTTGCTGAAGCCGAACGGGCCCTCAGAACGGAAAAAGCCCCGAGAGAGAACTCCCGGGGCCGAACCATACTGACTGCTTGTGGGGGAAATGTTTACCCGAGAAGCTGCAGCACACTCTGTGGTGCAGAGTTGGCCTGCGAGACCATCGCATTACCGGCCTGTTGCAGAATCTGCGAACGCGTCATGTTGGCAGTTTCCACCGCGAAGTCAGCGTCGATGATGCGACCACGTGCAGCGGCCTGGTTTTCCATGCCCACCTGCAGGTTGTTGATGGCACTCTCGAAGCGACTCTGCATGGCGCCGAAGTCGGCACGAGAAGCGGTGACCGTGTCGATCATCGCATCAATACTGTCGATCGCCGTGGCAGCGCCAGCGACAGAACTGACAGTGGCACCGGATATGGCTGTGACTTCGGTCAGTTTGATCGCCAGTGTATTGGAGGCATCATTATTGGCTCCAACCTGGAACACGACGCTGGCGGATGATTCGTTGAGAACCGACTGACCATTATAGACGGTAGTTTCCGCGATTCGACCGATTTCTTCGTTCAGTGCTGCAAACTCGGCATCGAGGTTCGTACGGTCACTGTCGGAGTTGGTTCCGTTCTTGGACTGTACGGCCAGTTCACGCATGCGTTGCAGCATGTTGTTCACTTCCTGCAAACCACCCTCGGCCGTTTGAGCCAGAGAGATACCGTCGTTGGCGTTGCGGATAGCGACGTTCATGCCGCGAACCTGGGTATTCATACGTTCGGCGATGGCCAGACCGGCGGCATCATCCTTGGCACTGTTGACTCGCAAACCGGAACTCAATCGTTCCATGGAGGTTGACAGTGACGACTGAGACTTGGAGAGATTTCTCTGAGCCGTCAGTGACATGACGTTCGTGTTGATTGTTTGTGCCATTGTATTATCAGGTTCCTGAAGTGTTGAATATCCTTGTTCTTATGAGATGTGGCGTCCTCTCCTGAAGTAGCTCGACAAACGAGCCATGCGCACATGAAACAGGTAGCGACCACGCTGTCTGCCAACTGTAGGGCACCGTAGAAGTTATTTGGAAAATTGCAGGCGCCTTGGGGGGGGCAGGGCGGTTACCGGATATCACGGCTATTGCGGGAACCGCAGATACACGTGACGAAAAACACGGTCAACTGCTGAGCGCGGTTCCGACAGGTTCGCCAGAACCGATACGGTAGTCGGAACGAAAAAGGCCCCGGGAGAAACCTCCCGGGGCCAGACCTGCTACCTGCTTGTGCGGGAAACGATTACCCGAGTAGCTGCAGCACACTCTGTGGAGCAGAGTTGGCCTGCGAGACCATCGCATTACCGGCCTGTTGCAGAATCTGCGAACGCGTCATGTTGGCAGTTTCCACCGCGAAGTCAGCGTCGATGATGCGACCACGTGCAGCGGCCTGGTTTTCCATGCCCACCTGCAGGTTGTTGATGGCACTCTCGAAGCGACTCTGCATGGCGCCGAAGTCGGCACGAGAAGCGGTGACCGTGTCGATCATCGCATCAATGCTGGAGATCGCAGTAGACGCGCCAGCGACAGAACTGACAGTGGCACCGGATATGGCTGTGACTTCGGTCAGTTTGATCGCCAGTGTGTTGGAAGAATCATTATTGGCTCCAACCTGGAACACGACGCTGGCGGATGATTCGTTGAGAACCGACTGACCGTTATAGACGGTAGTTTCCGCGATTCGGCCGATTTCCTCGTTCAGTGCAGCAAACTCGGCATCGAGGTTCGTGCGGTCACTGTCAGAGTTGGTTCCGTTCTTGGATTGCACGGCCAGCTCACGCATGCGTTGCAGCATGTTGTTCACTTCCTGCAAACCACCCTCGGCCGTTTGGGCCAGGGAGATACCGTCATTGGCGTTGCGGATAGCGACGTTCATGCCGCGAACCTGGGTGTTCATGCGTTCGGCGATGGCCAGACCGGCGGCATCATCCTTGGCGCTGTTGACTCGCAGGCCGGAACTCAAGCGTTCCATGGAGGTTGACAGCGACGACTGAGACTTGGAGAGATTTCTCTGAGCCGTCAGTGACATGACGTTCGTGTTGATTGTTTGTGCCATTGTATTACAGGTTCCTGGAGTATCGGAAAGTCCTTGTCATTATGAGATGTGGCGTCTTCTCCTGAAGTAGCTCGGTCAAGCGAACCATGCGCACATGGGACAGCTATCGGTCGATGCTGAATCCAGCTGAAGGGAACTGATTCAAGGTTCTGAAAGAATCAGGAAAACCGTGTGCCTGGTCACCGTGGGCAGCGTCCAGCAGGCCGCTCATACACGCGAAGGCGGCGGAGGATACCTTGCGCTTTACCGACGAAAAATGAAAAAGGCCCCGGGAGAACTCACCGAGGCCGATCAGGCGGACTACTCCGGGACCAGGGGTTTATCCAAGCAGTTGCAGAACACTCTGTGGTGCAGAGTTGGCCTGAGAGACCATCGCATTGCCGGCCTGCTGAAGGATCTGTGAACGCGTCATGTTGGCAGTTTCCACCGCGAAATCAGCATCCACGATACGACCACGGGCCGCGGCCTGATTCTCCATGCCTACCTGCAGATTGTTGATGGCACTCTCGAAGCGACTCTGCATGGCACCGAAGTCGGCGCGTGATGCCGTAACATCATCGATCATGCTATCGATGGCAGAAATGGCTCCGGAAGCGCCTGCGACGGTCGCTACCGTAGCAGCAGCAATGGATGTGACTTCCGTCAGTGCGATGGTCAGAGAGTTGGCTGCACCATTGTTGGCTCCAACCTGAAAGCTGACACTGCCGCCTGCGCTATTGATTACCGACTGACCGTTGTAGACAGTCGTTTCAGCGATACGACCGATTTCTTCGTTCAGTGCCGTGAATTCGGCATCCAGGTTTGCGCGATCGCTGGTCGAGTTGGTACCGTTCTTGGACTGTACCGCCAGCTCACGCATGCGTTGCAGCATGTTGTTCACTTCCTGCAAACCACCTTCCGCTGTTTGTGCCAGGGAAATACCATCGTTGGCGTTGCGGATAGCGACGTTCATGCCACGGACCTGAGTGTTCATGCGTTCGGCGATAGCCAGACCAGCGGCATCATCCTTGGCGCTGTTGACTCGCAGGCCGGAACTCAGTCGTTCCATGGAGGTTGACAGTGAAGACTGAGACTTGGAGAGATTTCTCTGAGCCGTCAGTGACATGACGTTCGTGTTGATAGTTTGTGCCATTGTTTTCTATATTCTCGCTATTCTTCGGGAATCCTTTGCATTGATGGATGTGGCGTCTTTTCGTGAAGTGGTCCTGTCTGGAGGACCATGCACACATACTCCATTTATCGGAAGCTGAGCTGCTCAGATAAATGGAAACACCGCAAGGATCAGCGAGAAAATCAATGACTTTTGCAAAGCTGTGACATGGACGATGATTTTCACGGCTTTCGACTTTAAAGAATGTCAGCTTATGTAATTGAACAATGACAGGCTTTCCACCTTTCCGTAGGTTTGCTGAAGAACCTGCAGGGATGTCATTTGAGTCTGCAGCGACGTAATGGCTTCTGCGATATCGATATCTTCGACTTCCGCACGTGTCCGTTCTATCTGCAGCGTGATATCGGCATTCTCCTCACGGCTACTGTCGATATTGTTCAGCCGTGTTCCAACCTGGGCACGGACGGTGTTGATATGATCCAGGCTCTGGTCGAGGTTGCCGATCAGTTCATTGATGTCCTGTTGCATGCGGGCTTTTTCAGAAGCCGTCGAAGGGGAGCTTTCCAGAGCGTCAACAAACTTCGACACGGTGGTGAAGATATCCTGATTGCTGCTGGGCGCCACGTGGAAGGTATCGTCAAGCTCCGGTGTTCCCGAGATAGTGGTCGTGATGCCATTGAATTCGATGGCGTTCCCGGATTCATAGCTGCCCGATTGCAGGGTACCGCCCGTCGAGGTGTCGATGATGTCGTAGGCATCGGCCGCGGTAAATCTGATCTCGAAGGGTTTGTTTTCGTATTGGCCATGGTTCACTACAGATCCCTGGGAAATGGTGCCGGTACCGGTATTGGCTGAGTCCAATCCGACCTGGAATGAACCGTTGCCGTTGCGTATCCGCATGAAGGCATCAGCTCCCGAGTCGCCCGTCTGAATCGTTCTACCCAGACCGATGGTCGTCAATTGAGCATCGTCACTGCCGTTGTAGCTGACATCCGGATCGCGTGAGAAGGGTTGTGTCTGTGTGTTGGATCCACTGAACAGATAGTTACCGAGCGTATCCCGTGCATTGGCCAGGTCGTAGAGTTCATCCAGGCGTAGTTTGATCTCGGCGTTGTGAGCTGCACGGGTCGTGTCATCCACGGTTCCGCTGTTGGCCGTCAATGCCAGTTCCCGAATACGCATCAGCGTATTGGCGGTGCCGGTCAGAGACGATTCTTCCAGAGAGAGTTGTGATTCTGCAATGGTGGCATTGCGTTGATACTGACCCAGCTGACTTTCCGCTTCCTGCATCTTCACTATGTGAGCTGCCTGAGCCGGATCATCCGAGGGCGTATTGATCCTCTTTCCTGTGCTTATCTGAGTCTGAGCCTTTGCCAGTTCACCCTGTTTCTGGATCAGGTCAGTTGCGATTCTCGACGCAAGAATATTGGACGACATCCGTGTGTTGATCATCGTACTGCTCCCAGTATTGTCTGAAACATATCGTCGGCGACGGATATGATCTGTGCTGAAGCCTGGTACGCTTGCTGGAAGCGGGTCAGGTTGATGGCTTCTTCGTCTAGACTGACCGCCTGCGTTGACTGTTGTCTTTCCAGCGCATTGTCCCGAAGTGATTCCAGCGCACTTGCCCGGGTTTCTGCCGAGTTGGTCTGTGCACCGATGCGGGACACCATCGAGCCATAGGCTTCGTTGAATGTCTGGGTACCGCCAATGCTCAGCGAGTTCTGCAGATCAGCCAGTGCCATGCCGTTGCTGTTGTTGCCGATTCCCGACATATTCGCTTCTATGCGATGCGTGTCACCCTCCTGGATATCGCCACTGATCGAGACTTGCCAGCCATGGAATTCGATGGCATCCCCCGCCACATAATCTGACGCACTGTCCAGTGTCGTACCTGAGCCTGAATCGATGATGTCGTAGCTGGTATCGGAGGTAAACACGATGTCGATCGGGTCGGTCAGGGAGGAATTGCTGGCATCGAGTACCTTGGCACTGCTGATGCGTGAGTCCCCGAGATTGCCGATTTCGCTGCGTGTAGTCAACGGGCCGGAAAGAGCGATATCCTCGGCATTGCTCAGAACGGTGTTCATCGTGCCCGCTATTCTGCCCGTTGCAGAGAGCACGAACGTATCGCCGGCATCGGGCGTACCGCTCAGGCTCAGAGACACACCATCGAGTTCCAGGGGCATCGGGCCACCAGTTGTCTTTCCGTCGGAATTACGCGTGGCGGTGAAATTCGCACCATCGAACCGGAGCAGATAGTCGGATGCCTCCAGGGCACTGACATCGCTGATCTCAGCGCTGAGTATGCCCGAGCCCGTGTTCCTGCTGCTGGCATACGTCTGGGGTGCGGCCAGTTCGAATATTGCCTCACCGGCATCACCATTGATGTCGATGCCCATGGCATGTTGCTGGTTGACAGCATCACTGACACTCAATGCCAGTCGGCCCAGTTCAGCCATGGCAGGCTGCAGTGTCTGATTGGCGAATTCGCTCAGACCACCGATTTCGCCTCCCTGCAGGCGTGCAGAGATATTCACTTCATTGCCTTCGCTGCCAATCTGGATCTGCATCCTGTCGGGGTAGGTATCGTCAGGTACTGCCTTGACCTCCTGGGCGGTGTTGTCGATGACCAGGCTGATGCCTTTGCCCATGAATACATTGAGGGCACCGTTCTCCTGCATGGTGGTGTCGATATCGATGTATCCGGACAGCTCCTTGACCAGCTGATCCCGCTGATCCATCAGATCATTGGCCGCTTCTGAATTTCCCGAGCTGGAAATGCTGGTGATTCGCTTGTTGACGTCGGCGATCGATTGCGCCAGATCACTCACGGTCTCGGTAGCCGCCTGTATGCGTTCACTGACCTCGGCGCGGGTGTCATCGAATTGTCCCTGCAGGCTCTTGAACCGGTGTGCCAACTGATCTGCACGATCCAGTACCACTTCACGTGTGGCGACGGAGGAGGGGTCGGAGTTGGCATCCTGCAAGGCATTGAAGAAGTCGCTCATGGCAGGGGAAACACTGCCACTTTCGGAGGCCATCAGATTATCCAGACGGCTTGCCATCGCATGATAGGTGTTCTGTTCCTCGAAGGCACTGGTGCTGGAATTGACGCGGGCCGTTGCGAACTGGTCCTGCAGACGCTCGATGCCGACAACCTGGACACCACCTCCCGGCTGATTGAGCAGACTGGTGTTGGCAGGAATCGCCTCCATATCCACCCGCTGGCGTGAATAGCCTTCGGTGTTGACATTGGCAATATTGTGAGAGGTCGTTGCCAGAGCTCGCTGGAAGGCGAACAGGGCTGATTTTCCGGTGTTCAGTAAGTCATTCATGGCTGTAATCTATGCTCTTCGACCTGGCGCATGACCGTGATGGCCTTGTCAGCGTAACGAGGGTCTGTGGCGTAACCGGCGTCATGCAGTTCTCTGAGAAAACGTTCAGGATTGCTCGCGTGTTGCAGGGCGGTCGAATAACGGGGGTTTTCCAGCAGGAAATCTGCAAATCCTTCAACTGAATCGGCCGTACTGTTGTATGACTTGAACCGTGCCTCTATGTTTTGTGACTTGCCATTCAAGTATTCGGTGGTGGTGTTGTTGGTGAAGTTCGCATCGTCTGCACCGGCCTTGATACCAAAGTAGTTGTTGGAGGACTCTCCGGATACATGCTTCAGCATGGATTGGCCCCAGCCGGTTTCCAGCGCTGCAATGGCCAGAATGGCACTGGGTGAGGTCCCCAGTCTCTGGGCGCTGCGCTGCGCGTGGGGAGCCAGAGATTGCAGGAATTGCGTCTTGTTGGAAACGTTGTCAGGCTGAGCGTCTTCAGTCTGGCCCCACAGTTTCGATATCAGCTTGAGACGGGCAAGCCCTTTCTCCGCCGAGGAAGTGGGGGCTGTGCCGGAGGAGCTGGCTTGCGTATTCCTGTCCGAATCGGGTCGGGTCTCGTTGAGCGACATTGCCAGTTCACGCAGGCGCAGGCGATCACGCGTCAAGGCGCTGTGCTTGCCTGTATGCACCGTGTTCTCGACGGACGCAGATGCGGAGCTGCTCCTGCCGCCCAGTTGGCTCATCAACTGATCGGCAATGCCCAGACCACCGGCCTTGATCATGGAGTCGGCCAGATTCTTGTCCAGCATGTCGTCATACAGGGCTCGCTGATTCGATGTGTTCTCGGCCATGGTCGTCTTGCGCATGCTCTTGAGCATGCTGTGGATCAACAGCGCTTCGAACTTGTTGGCCGCATCACGCGCCTTGGCCTGCTCTGCGCTGTCGCCTGCCTGAGTGTCAGCTTGTTGCATCCTGCCCACGTCGGCAGCACTGCGCTGAATCTGTATCAATGCGCTCAGGTTCGCTGGAGCTGAATCAGTCATCAGATGATGATCAGTTGCGCACGCAGCGCGCCTGCCTGTTTCAGGGCCTCGAGAATGGCGACCAGATCACCGGGAGCGGCACCGACGCTGTTGATGGCCTGGACGATATCCGACAAGGTGGTACCGCGCGGCAGTTCGAACATGCGGGACTGCTCTTCGACCACGTCGATTCCCGTGTCCGGCACGGCGGCGGTAACACCGTCAGTGAAGGGTTCAGGTTGAGAGATCTGCGTATCTTCACGAATCGTGACGGTCAGACTGCCATGCGTGACTGCCGCAGGGCCTACCGTGACATGACTGCCGATGACGATGGTGCCGGTGCGCGAGTTGACGATGATCTTGCCGGCACCTTCGCCGGGGTCGATGACCAGCTCCTCCAGATAGCCGATGAAGGCCACTCGCTTGGAGACTTCCATGGGGGCATTGACGGCGACCGAAACCGCATCCAGCGCTTCGGCTTCCGCGGTTCCAAGTGCTTCGTTGATGGCGTCGACAGCGCGTCGGGCAGTGGTGAAATCAGGATCATGCAGATTGAAGACGACGCGCCGGGTATCGGCAAACGGGTTGGGCACCGCCCGCTCGACAGTGGCGCCACCTGGAATCCTGCCGACACTGGGAACATTGATGGCGATGGATGAACCATCAGCACCGGCCACCCCAAGGCCACCGACTGCCAGGTTTCCCTGGGCGATGGCATAGACTTCACCGTTGGCGCCCCGCAGTGGTGACATGAGAAGGGTACCGCCGCGCAGGGATTTGGAGTTGCCCAGTGAGGAGGCCGTGATATCGATCTTCTGCCCGGGTTTGGCAAAGGGCGGCAGTACCGCGTGTATCGACACAGCGGCCACATTCTTCGATGACATGTTGATGGAGGGAGGCACGGTGACACCGTACTGGACCAGCATGCTGCGCAGGCTCTGTTCGGTAAAGGGAGACGTGGTATCACCAGTACCGTCGAGTCCCACCACCAGCCCGTAACCCAGCAAGGGGTTGTCACGGACTCCGGCGATGCTGGCCAGGTCCTTGAGCCGTTCTGCATGGACCGGCGTGCAGAGCAGCGGCAGAACCATTGCCAGCAAGGCAAGGGTCAGGCAACTTCGCGTGCGGGCACGCGTAGCGCAATACTTGAATAGTTGCAGCGAATCCATCGTTCGTTTTCCTTGTCGTCTCAGGCGATCAAGCCTTTAATTCCCCTCGGTTCATCGAGGAGGGCACTGCGGTTCGTTCTAGAAGGGCCAGATAGGGCTGGTAAAGATGCGAGTCATCCATCCGGCGCGATTGCTGTCTGCCAGCAAACCCTTGCCACCGTAGGTGATGTTGGCGTCAGCGATCTGGTTCGACTGAATGGTGTTCTCCGGGGTGATATCCACGGGGCGTATCAGTCCGGACACCTGGACCACTTCGCTACCCTGGTTCAGGGTCAGGCGCTTCTGGCCACGGATCCACAGATTGCCATTGGACAGCACCTTGTCGACAACCACGGCAATACTGCCGGTCAGCTGGTTGCTCTGGCTACTGTCGGCGCTACCACCAAAGTCGGTGCTGCCAGAGATATCGTTGGACAGCAGGTCTCGACCCATGGCAGTCAAGGTGCCGCCGAACAGCGTTGGACTCGGCAGGCTTACCGTGCTGCCCTTGGCCGCATTGGTGGAAGCCGTCTTGCTGGCGTTGGTTCGCTCATCGAGAATGACATTGATGACATCCCCGACCCGTCGTGCACGAATGTCTTCGAAAAAGAAGCGATTGGTCGCAGCCTGATAGATGGCGCCACTTGCCTTTTCCTCGTGAATGATGACCGGCGGATCTGCCGGTGTGAAACCTGTTTCCTTGATCGGAGTCGTGATGGAGCAGGCCGAGAGGCCGGCCAGGGAGAGTATCCCCAGCGCTCTGGCGATTCTTGCCATGGGCAGGTGCATGATCAGCCCCTACAGATTGTTGTTGATGTATTGCAGCATGCCGTCCGTGGTTGAGATTGCCTTCGAGCTGATTTCATAGGCACGTTGTGTTTCGATCATGCTGACCAGTTCCTCGACGATGTTGACGTTCGATGTCTCCACCGAACCCTGAATCAGGCTGCCCAGCCCACCGATGCCGGCAGTACCCTGAAGGGGTGCGCCGCTGGAAGCTGTCTCCTGATAGAGATTGCCGCCCTTGGCTTGCAGGCCCGCCGGATTGATGAAGTCAGCCAGGCCGATGACGCCCAGTTGTGTTGGGGCTGCATTGCCGGGCAGGGATGCGGTTACCGTGCCATCCTGGCCAATCGTGAGGCCCGTGGCGTATTCAGGGATGGTGATTCCCGGTTGTAGTGTGAAACCGGTCGCAGTTACCATCTGGCCTTCAGAGTCGATCTGGAAGGAGCCATCGCGGGTGTAGGCCAGCGTGCCATCCGGCGTCAGCACTTCAAAGAAGCCGCGACCCTGGATGGCGAGATCCAGAGGGTCTTCGGTTTGTGACAGATTCCCCTGTGAATGCAGTTTCTCGGTACTGACCACCCGTACACCGGTACCGGTACTCAGGCCCGATGGCAGTTGTGTGTCCTGCGACGATTGCGCGCCTGGCTGCCTGACAGTCTGATACAACAGATCCTGAAAGACGGCACGGTCTCGCTTGAAGCCCGTGGTATTGGTGTTGGCCAGGTTGTTCGAGATGACCTGCATGCGCGTCTGCTGCGCATCAAGGCCGGTCTTGGCTGTCCAGAGTGCTCCGTTCATCGTTGTTTTTCCTTTCCCGTGGTTATGCGTTCAGCCGACCTGGATCAGCTGATCTTCAGTAGTTGTGCGGCCGAGACATCGTTCTCCTTGGCCGTGCTCATCATCTTTACCTGCGTCTCGTACTGTCGTGACAGTTCGATCATCGTGACCAGAGCCTCGACGGAGTTCACATTGCTGGTCTCCAGCGACTCGGTAGCCAGCTTCACGTCGGCATCAGCAGGTTCTTCTTCGTTCGGCGTTGTAAACAAACCGCGTTCGTTGCGTTTTATTTCAGCGCGATCCGGGTTGACGAGCTTGATACGGTCAAGTACTGCAAGTTCGCCACCATCCTGGCCCAAAGGCTGAATCGTGATGGTTCCATCACGACCGATAAGGATGTCGTCGTAGGGGGAGAGGGTGATCGGACCACCTTCACCCAGTACCGGTTGCCCGCTGGAGGTCACCAGCAGGCCCTGCTCGGTGACTCGCAGGCTACCGTTGCGGGTATAGGCCTCCGCACCGTCGGTGTCCTGAACGGCGATGAAACCATCGCCGTCCAGAGCCACATCCAGTGGCACGCCTGTGCTGATGAGCTGCCCGGGCGCATGATCGATGCCCGAACGATGGTTCTCGCCATAGACACGACCGGGCATGCCGGGACCGTAGACGGGCATGGCCTTGAAATTGTCAATGTCTGCCTTGAACCCGTTGGTGTTCAGGTTGGCGAGATTGTGGCTGTTGCTGGCTTGCTTGAGCATTACCTGCCGCGCGCCTGACATCGCCACATATACCATCTTATCCATCAGCTTCTACTCGATTAACGGCGGATGTTGATGACAGTCTGAGTCAGAGTGTCGCCTGTACTGATGACCTGTGCGTTTGCCTGGAAGCTACGCTGAGCACCAATCATCGATACCAGTTCCTGCGTGATATCGACGTTACTGCCCTCGAGGGCACCGGATTGCAGTTTGCCAAGACTGGCACTACCCGGAGCGCCTGTGGCGGGTTCGCCAGAGGTGAAGGTTTCTGTCCAGCTGGTAGTACCGACCTGACGCAGACCGGACTGATTGGCAAAGTTGGACAAGGTTACCTGTCCCATGGTTTTCGCCTGTCCATTGGAGAATCGCCCGAAGATGATACCGCTGGAATCGACGTCGAAATCTTCCAGACGTCCGGCCGAGAAACCATCCTGGGAAATTCGGTTGACACCAAAGGAATCATCGAACTGAGTGATGTTTTCGAAATCGAAGGTCAAGCTCATCGCAGCCGCACCACCTGAAGCTGGCGTGTACTGACTGGATTCGAAAGTGGTTGATCCGCCGTCGACATTCACCAGCAAACCCGATTCATCGAAGTTCAGCTGTACACCGCCGTTACTGACTTCCTGATCGCCGACATAGGCGAAGGCGTTCCAGCTGGTGTCAGTGCCTTTCTGAAAATACAGGTTGGCCACCTCGGACGAACCCAGAGAGTCATAAACCAGCGTCGACGTCGAGAAGTTGTAAGAGCTCGGGTCAGTGACGTCGAAGGCCACGAGAGTCTCGTTGCCGGCGTTGTCAACATTGATTGGTGGCTGTGCCTTGGAGTCCAGATTGGCCGTGAGATCAACCCTGGTAGAGCGATTCGGCTGCAAATCGGTATAGTCGATCTGCAGATCGGTGACAATCGGCAGTATCTCACCCGCGGCGTCAACACCGTAACCGGTCAGGGTATTGCCTTGTGTGTTGACAAGATAGCCTTCCTGATCCAGACCGAAGTTGCCTGAACGGGTATAGAGAGCAGTGCCGTTGTCATCCAGGCGAAACATGCCCAGTCCTTCAACAGCCAGATCGAGGTTTCGTTCAGTGAACAGCATGTCTCCCTGGGTGTGTTCCTGGCGGATGTTCGCAACGCGTACCCCCTGGCCCACCGTCGAGCTACTGGAGCTGGAGGCGCTGGTTGCGTAGACATCAGCGAATTCAGCGCGAGAACGCTTGAATCCGGTGGTGGCGTTGTTGGCGATATTGTTGGATATCGTGTTCAGTTCGGTCGATGCGGCATTGATGCCGGTTAGTGCTATCTGGAAGGTCATGCTGTTTCCTCAACGTTTATTGTTCTGTTTCGCCGGCAGTATCAGGACTTGCCGCGCGAATCTGTCTTATGTCAGCCAATGTCAGAATTTCTCCTTGTCTGGTATTCAAAGTTGCCTGACCGCCCGCGCCGAACTCGACCGAATCGATGATTCGTGTGGACAGAACAGAGGCGGATATGAATTCTTCTCCTTGTTGAGCACTTATTACTGCCTTGTAGCTACCGGCGGGGACGCGTTCGCCCAGGTCGTTCATGCCGTTCCATGAAAAGTCATGGCGCCCCGGGCCGTATTCACCCAGCTTGACTTGCCTTACCACGGTGCCACTGGCATCCGCGATATCGAGCCTGACGTCTCCAGAGGCAGCGTCCAGCTCGAAGGAGCCACCGGTAGCACCGGTATTGGACAGTTCTATCGAGCCGCTTTCGATCATGACTTCCTGGCCGACCAGCTGAACCGATTGCAGCGTCTGGCCGGTGGCGTAGGTGGCACTCAGATTCTCCATGGATGCCTGCATCTTCTCGATGCCGGATACCGTACTGAACTGCGCCATCTGCCCGAGGAATTCTCCGTTGTCCATGGGCTTCATCGGGTCCTGATTCTTCAGCTGCGCGGTCATGAGTTCAAGAAACTCATCCTGCCCCAGTTCCTTGTTGTATTTCGATTCGGTCTGACTGTTGAGCTGGAATTGTTCGTCTACGACCGGAGCTGCGATGGTGACCATCAGGAATCTCCCATTTTCAGTGTCTGCAGCATGAGTTGTCGGACGGTGGATATCATGTCGACATTGCTCTGGTAGCTGCGAGAGGCGGACATCATGTTGGCCATTTCTTCAACGTTGTCGACATTGGAGCCGAATACATAGCCTTCGTCGTTGGCCAGCGGGTGACCGGGTTCATAGCGCATTTCGGGCTCACGGGTGGACTCGACGACACCGCGGCTCTGGACGCCACCGATCTCGTTTTCCAGTACGGCGGCAAATACCGGGTGTCGGGCCTTGTAGGCTTCCTCTGCGGTACCGGCTACCGAACTGGCATTGGCCAGGTTACTGGCTGTCGTATTCAAACGCAGGCTTTGAGCGCGCATGGCGCTGCCTGCTATGTCGAAGATGCTCTGAGCCAATTCTATTCACTCCTGAGTGCGCGAATCAGACCACTGACCCGACTTTTTATGAACTCCAGGCTGGCCTGGTAGCGCACGTTGTTCTCGGCAAAACGGGCCTGCTCAAGGTCCTTGTCTACCGTGTTTCCATCCAGCGCTGCCTCTTGCGGTTGTCGATACATGAGGGGCACAGAGGTGCTTGCGGACTGGCGGGTGGCAAGGTGACGCGAGTTGGTGACGGACAATCCACCGGTGCTGCCCTGCATGCCTTTCAAGGCCAGTCTGGTGCTGGAAAAGCGTTGCTGGCCCCCGACATCCCGGAGCACCTCGGCGAAGGCCATGTCACGGGCCTTGTAGTTGGGCGTATCTGCATTGGCGATATTGCTGGCCAGAACCTTGGTTCGTTGTGACCGCAGCTTCAACGCGTTTGCGTGAGTTGACAGGTAGTCATCAATCATGTGGGCGTCGAGTCCTTTTTATCGTGTGCCTGATACAAGCTCTCGGCTTGTCGTCCGGATTCGTGAGTCATAAGTGCACGCGTTACCGTTAGCTGGAACCAGGTTTTCACGGTTGTACCGGGATGTTGACGAACCTGGGGTTCCAGCGTGGTACGGGGCTATCCTGATAGAGAATCAGCGAAAGCTCGTTGAGCATCGTGGGTGTTGCGGCATTGCGCGAAAAGCTGATGGAGCCATTCAGTCCATACCCGGCGTAGGCTTCGGTACGCACCTTCTTGTAGCCGGTGATGCCGTTGAGACTGTGGGTGCGGCCTTCGAATCTGAAGCCTGTGCTACTCATCGCTGTCGCGCCGGCATCCAGTGCCACGAACATGGACTTGGCTGGCAGCACGGTAAAGGTCGTCGCCAGTTGCCCATTGGATGAATAACCACCTGCTGTTGTCAGCGTGATGGAGACATCTCCGGCAGGCGTTTCCCAGACGCAGGGAAGTACTCCCTCGCAATCGGCGTAAGCCGTCGTGATCGTACCGACCGGGATGTTCGTGAAGGAGAGCATGCGGGCAAGCCCACCATCGAGCACGGTCATCGACCAGCTCGTCAGCGTGCTGCTTTCGGATCCACGATCGAACACGATTGATCCTTCTACCATCGCGCCTGCGATCAGGGTGCGTGCATTGCCACTGACACCCGAGCCGAGCAGCTGTTCGGCAGGCTCGAACATGGTGCCTGTTCCATCCACAGCCTGTCCGCCGCCGGTAACCGACACCTGCGTGTCATGCAGGGTGCCAAGGTTGTAGTTGAGTTGCAGTCGATCGCGCGAGCCGATGTTGTCGGCATTGGTAACCGTGGCAGTGAATTGAGTGTCTTCACTGGTCCAGCGGCAGGGCAGAGTGTTGTCGCAATCCACGGTTGTGCCCGGGACCCCACTGACCGGCTCATCGCCTGATGATTCCGCCGGTGTGTCTGTCTCGCTTTCATCCGGCTGCACGGGGTCTTCAAGCTGATCGGCATCAGCGTCGTCATCTGCATCTGCATCTGCATCTGCATCTGCATCTGCATCGCTATCCGTGCCTTCGATCACTTCCGTGTCGGTTTCTTCCTCAACATCGGCGTCGATAGTCGAGTCGGTATCCGCGTCCGCTTCTTCGTCTACATCGGCATCGGTGTTCGGGTTGGCATCCGTGTCCGTGTCTTCTTCCAGATCCGCGTCGGTATCCGGACTGCCTCCGCCAGGCACCATGTTGGAACCGCCGCCCGAGTCACTGTCCGTCTCGGTATCGCTGTCTGCATCCCCCGTCACCATATTGGAGTCGGTGTCCGGTTCTGCGTCCGTGTCCGTATTGGTATCCGCGTCAGTATCCGAGTCGGTATCGGTATCCGTGTCCGTGTCACCGACCGTGTCCGGCGTATCCGGATTGCTGCCGTCATCGAGTTCACCCTCCGGCACACCGGATTCCGGCGAAGCCGCGGGGACTTCTCTGATGATGGTTTTTTCAGTACATCCACTGATGGCCAGACAGCCAGCCAGCAGGATCCAACGTCGCTTGATGCGTATAGACATAGTGCCTCTCCTTTCCGAAATATGTCCACGTTGTCGACCGACATCAGGTTTAGTGAAGCACCTCTCAAACTTGTTACCGTTAACTACAGTTTAGAGTTCCGTGATTCCGCCGTATGGACCGATGCTTGCGCAATTTCAGGAATGGAAATACGAAAAAAGAGGTTTTGTGACTGGCACACAGGTGTCTTGTGCAGCCTGTTGTTGATGACTGTGCCGCACACCGGCAAAGCCGCAGAGCTTCAGTCTCTGGAGGCGATTGCCCAGGCGGTTAGTGAATTCGTCTTGTCAGAGCATCCTGAGGACAATGGTATCCAGGTCGAGGTCAACCCTCTGGACAAGCGACTCCGTCTCGCTGCCTGTGAGAGCCCCTTGCAGGCTTTCTGGTCGCCAGGCAGTCGCAGCATCGGTCGGGTGACGGTGCAAGTGGAATGCCCCGGCCCGAAGCCATGGCGTCTGCATGTGCAGTCCACCGTGACCCTGGAAGGTGAAGTCTGGGTCTTGTCGAGAAGTGTGCAACGTGGACAGTTGCTGGATGAGGATGTGCTGGTCAGACAGGCCGTGACGCTGGGAGCCAATAATGCCGCTTTCACGTCGCTGGGCGCACCGATAGGCGATCTGGGTCCCTGGATGGGGTATTCATTTTCTCAGCGGGTGGCCGCTGGCAAGGTATTGAATGAACGCATGCTCAAGCCGGCGCGGCTGGTTCGCAAGGGGGAGGCTGTCCTGATTCGAATCGACAGGGCAGGAATGAAGCTGCAGACCAAAGGCATTGCGCTGAAGGATGCCGGTGCCGGCAAGCCGGTGCAAGTCAGAAACAGCCGGTCGGGAAAGGTGATAGACGCCGTGGTGGTCAGCAAGGGTGTTGTCGCCGTACTGAATTAGTGGTTCGATCGGGAAACAAGGCAGTACTCAGCGAGTTTGTCGGACGGGCGCACACAGACTATGAGCATGCCCTTGTTTTCCGATCGACCCACGAATGACAAGGGATTCATTCAGGAATCCGAGAAGACGATAAAAATGAAAAATACAAATGCCCTGGTCGCCACGCGCGAGTTCGACAGGCCGGAAATCCAGTCACACATCGCGCGTGTACAGCAACAGATCGTGACCTTCAGAAAGCTCTTGAGCGATGAGGCGGCGCTGATGAAAGTGCGCAATGCCACAGATCTTCCAGAGCTGGTCAAGAAGAAGAACGCGGCGATAGCGGAATTGGCGCGCAACGATAAATTTCTGATTCACCTGTTTTCGGAGTTTGTGAGTGAACCCGTTGTGGCTGAACTTCGTGAGCAGCTGAATGCCTGTCGAGAGTTGAATCGCATCAACAAGGCCGTGGCGATGTCGGAACTGAATGCCACACGCAAGAGTCTGGACCTGTTGCGCTCACTGCAGAGGATGGATGACCTGCCACTGTATGGTGCGGCGGGCAAGATCAGTGTTGTACGGGAAAAGCGCAGGCTCGGAGAAGCCTGATCGTCATGCCGCAGGCAATGGTTGCCGTTGAATGAGGACGTAGCGAAAAGTCGGATCCGGATGGAGTGCAATGCTCACTGGCCGACACGGATACGACGCCCGTCGTGTCCTTGCTCCTGACCTGGGCGTTAAGCTTCGCCTGCCAACCTGTGATTCTTCCTGTCAAACCGTTCAGTGCCGGATGGCACGATGACAGTGGAATCAGCAGGTTGGCATTACCGTGGCCAATCAATTCAGTCTCAGGCCACCTTTGATGCAGTCTTGTAGGCTTGCCAGAGTTGGTTGATACCGGTCTCGCGATCTGCTTGCGGCTCAGTGCGTTCGTTACTGACGTCTGGAGCAGGGGCGGGGCTGACTGCCGCTGGCATGGAGTGTGTAGCCGTAGTCTGGTAGCTGGGCATCTGTTGGGCAGGAGGGGTGCTTTTCATTTCACTGCGCAGCAGGAATTTGGGAACGTAGGATCCGGGCTTCATCTCGATGAATACGGTGGTATCAGGGTTCTGCAGGTAATAGGTCTCCAGCGAGGAACGCAGGCGTTTTGCCAGTACGCGGACAGAGGGGTCTGTTTGCGGGTCGAAGCTGGCAGGCTTGCCCAGTGCCTCGATACCGACAGTGAAGGCCTTGATGCGACGAGTGTTACCGACAAGAGTCTGTTCGACCACATATTTGAGGAATGCTGACATTTGCGGAGAGGCGGCGAACTTGTCAGTCGTGAGGATGCCGTTGAGTGCAATAGTCACTTCCTCGGCGCTGAGTGAAGATACAACCTGCTCGTTGTCTTGATTCATCATGATCTCGCTTCTGCTCCCTGTTGAATTGCCGAAATTGGCACGGGTATGAAGGAGGGAGCAAGAATGGGACGCAATCGGCATGTTATGTAACGTGCGGAGCGCGTCGTATGGTGGTTTCGAGTCCATGAAACCCCGTTAAATGGGGCTTTGAATGAGTTGAAACGTAACTGTTACAGACTGGAGAAAAAATTGAGAACTGATCCAAATAACGTATGAAAACGTGATTTGTGTCTGATTTGTTGCACGCTGACAAATCCATGACGGTCAGGTTTCTGGCGCGTGTTGGAAATTTGGCGCCGATCCTGGCCTCACGTCATCATTCTGTACGGTTGGTCGCGTATTACCCCGCACATGAAGACAGGGGTTCAGTCACAGGGACCTCTCGTCGCCAACATAGGGTAGACGAAAGCATGCAAAAACCCACACAGAGAACAAGCAGATGCTGATTTTGACAAGAAGGGTAGATGAAAGGATTTTCATTGGTGAGGACATCACGCTGTGTGTTCTGGATATAGAGGGCAACCGGGTACGCCTGGGGCTCGAGGCTCCAAAGGATGTCGCTATCCTGCGCGAAGAAGTCCAGCAACGTTATGATGTGGAAGCATCCAACGATGCTCAGCATTCGGCCGATATCGATTCCAAGCGCTCGGCCTGATGCGTAAATCGTGTCAGTTTGTCAGTTCATCCGGGTTTGGTGTATCGCCCGGCATGTCAGGCAGGCCCGACACTGGCACTATTGTCAGAATCGAGTCTTTCCATGAAGACACGTCTGTCGTGACAGGGCTGAATTCAGCCCATTTGTGAAGAAAACCACCCGGTTGTAGCAATCGAATGAGAAAATCTATTGCGTAGCTGTTGACACTCCAGCTCACCGACCTTACAATTCCGGAGCTCGATAGCAGGCCAATCAATTTGTTGGTCTGTCTTTCGTTAAGGCCTTCGAGTTCTTTTTCGAATCAACTTGCAGGCCCGACCAGTTTCTCACGGAATTTCCCGGCCCATATCCGGGTGCAAGGCAGTGCTGCAAGGCACGCCTGACCAGACCGGACCAACGACAGCATTGTATGGCGACGATCAATCAACTTGTCCGCAAGCCGCGTAAGCGCAAGGCGGAGAAATCAAATGTACCGGCTCTGCAAGCCTGCCCGCAGAAGCGTGGGGTTTGCACTCGTGTGTATACCACGACACCGAAAAAGCCGAACTCGGCGATGCGTAAGGTCGCCCGTGTACGCCTGACCAACGGTTACGAAGTCACTTCGTACATCGGTGGTGAAGGCCATAACCTTCAGGAACACTCAGTTGTGCTGATTCGTGGCGGTCGTGTCAAGGATTTGCCGGGTGTTCGTTACCACACCGTTCGCGGTAGTCTTGATACCCAGGGTGTAGATTCACGCCGTCAGGGTCGTTCAAAGTACGGCGCCAAGCGTCCCAAGGGTTAAGCCAGCATGTCAAGAAGAGTTCAAGCACCCAAGCGAGATATCCTGCCCGATCCCAAGTACGGCAGTGTTCGTTTGGCCAAGTTCATCAACATCATGATGCTTGACGGCAAGAAGGCCGTTGCAGAGCGAGTCATTTATGGCGCGCTGGATGTGATGAAGGAAAAAGGTCTTTCCGAGCCTGTTGAAGTGCTCGAGCAAGCGCTGGAAAATGTCAGCCCTGCGGTCGAGGTCAAATCTCGTCGTGTGGGTGGTGCAACTTACCAGGTGCCTGTCGAAGTTCGTCCGGTTCGTCGTAGTGCTCTGGCCATGCGCTGGATCATCGATGCTGCTCGTAAGCGTGGTGAAAAATCCATGACGCTGAAGCTGGCTGGTGAATTGAGCGATGCGGCTGAAAAGCGCGGCACGGCTGTCAAGAAGCGTGACGACGTACATCGTATGGCGGAAGCCAACAAGGCCTTTTCTCACTACCGCTGGTAAGCGGATCTGGTGTGAAGCTAACTTAGTCTGGACCCGAGTCTGTCTGTGGCACGCATCACGCCTATATCTCTGTATCGTAACGTCGGCATCATGGCTCACATTGATGCCGGCAAGACGACCACGACCGAACGTATCCTGTTCTATACGGGTGTGTCTCACAAGATAGGTGAGGTGCACCACGGTTCCGCCACCATGGATTGGATGGCGCAGGAGCAGGAACGTGGGATCACCATCACCTCCGCAGCGACGACCTGTTTCTGGAAGGGGATGGATGGTACGCGCAAGCAACATCGAATCAATATCATCGATACGCCTGGCCACGTCGACTTCACGATTGAAGTCGAGCGTAGCCTGCGTGTGCTCGATGGTGCTGTAGCTGTCTTCGACTCCGTGGGTGGTGTTGAGCCCCAGTCGGAAACGGTGTGGCGGCAGGCGAACAAGTATGCCGTGCCCCGTGTTGCCTTCGTCAACAAGATGGATCGTGTGGGGGCGGATTTCGATCGAGTGTTGAAACAGATCAGAGAGCGTCTGGGTGCAAACCCGGTAGCCATTCAGATTCCCATCGGCGCCGAGGAAACCTTCGCCGGTGTCGTGGATCTGGTGACCATGAAGTCTGTTCTGTGGAACGAGGCGGATCAGGGGCTGACCTTTACCGTTGGAGAGATTCCCGCCGAATTGCTGGAGAAAGCGAAGTCTGCGAGAGAGTTTCTGGTCGAGGCGGCTGCGGAAGCCGATGAAGCCCTGATGGATGAGTATCTGGAATCGGGGGAGTTGTCCGAATTCGATATTCGCCGTGGCCTGCGCAAGAGAACGCTGTCAAACGATGTCGTGCCGGTCCTCTGCGGGTCAGCCTTCAAGAACAAGGGCGTGCAATCCTTGCTGGATGCCATTGTCGATTTCATGCCGGCGCCGGATGATGTGGCAGCCGTGCAGGGTGTATTGCCCGATGAGTCGATCGGTGAGCGACCGGCCAATGATGAAGCGCCGTTTTCAGCGCTGGTATTCAAGATAGCCAACGACAGTTATGTGGGTTCTCTGGCATTTCTGCGAGTCTATTCCGGCGTCGTGAAGACCGGTGACATGGTGTTCAATCCGCTGCGTGGCAAGAAAGAGCGTATCGGTCGTCTGTTACAGATGCATGCCAATAACCGCGAAGAGATCAAGGAAGTACGTGCTGGCGATATTGCAGCAGCTGTCGGCTTGAAAGAGGTCGGTACTGGTGACACCTTGTGCGAACAGAAGCATTCGATTGCACTGGAAAGAATGGAATTTCCGGAGCCTGTCATCGCTGTGGCTGTAGAGCCGAAGACGTTGGCTGATCAGGAGAAGATGGCGTCAGCGCTGGGTCGTCTTGCGAAGGAAGATCCGTCGTTTCGTGTTCGAACCGATGCCGATTCAGGGCAGACAATCATCAGTGGTATGGGTGAACTGCATCTGGATATCATCGTCGATCGCATGAAGCGTGAGTTCAACGTGGAGGCCAATGTCGGCAAGCCGCAGGTCTCCTACCGCGAAACCATACGCAAGGCAGTCGAGGCAGAAGGCAAATTTATCCGGCAGACTGGCGGCACGGGACAGTATGGTCATGTACTGTTACGGATGGAACCGCTAGAACGTGGTGCCGGTTTTGAATTTGTCAGCGAAATTGTCGGTGGCACTGTACCGAAGGAGTATATTCCGGCAGTGCAGAAGGGTGTCCAGGATGCGCTTGCCAATGGCGTGCTGGGCGGCTTCCCGATGGTTGATCTGAAGGTGACGCTGTATGATGGGTCCTACCACGATGTGGATTCCAATGAGATAGCCTTCAAGATCGCAGGATCAATGGGATTTCGTAACGGTGCCAACGATGCCAACCCAGCGTTGCTGGAACCGGTCATGAAAGTTGAAGTGGTGACTCCCGAGGAATACATGGGGGACGTCATGGGTGATCTGAATCGACGTCGAGGTGTTGTCGTCGGTATGGACGAGCAACCGGGCGGCAAAGTCATCCGGGCGCAGGTACCATTAGCAGAAATGTTTGGTTATTCAACCGACTTACGTTCCGCCACGCAGGGCAGAGCGGTATATTCAATGGAATTCGAGAGTTATGAAGTACCACCTCAGGCGGTGGTTGATGCAGTACTGCATCGTTAGCCTTACTAAATGTAGTCATTAATACTGTATCATCCGCAGCCCAGACCCGATTCAAGACCTTCGGTCTGTGAAACCAGGGATCGCATGGGCGATCAATCGAAAACGAGGCCAGAACTTAAGTGTCTAAGGAAAAATTCGAACGTAACAAACCGCATGTCAACGTAGGCACCATTGGCCACGTCGACCACGGTAAGACCACATTGACCGCAGCGCTGACTATCTGCCAGGCAGAGAAGTTCGGTGGAGCGGCACGTGCATACGACCAGATCGATAACGCGCCGGAAGAAAAGGCACGTGGTATCACTATCGCCACGGCTCACGTGGAATACGAGTCCGAGAACCGTCACTACGCACACGTCGATTGCCCCGGACACGCGGATTATGTGAAGAACATGATCACCGGTGCGGCGCAGATGGATGGTGCGATCCTGGTTTGTTCGGCTGCTGATGGCCCGATGCCTCAGACTCGTGAGCACATCCTTCTGGCTCGCCAGGTCGGTGTTCCCTACATCGTTGTCTACCTGAACAAGGCTGACATGGTTGATGATGCCGAGCTGCTCGAACTGGTTGAAATGGAAGTGCGTGAGCTGCTCGACAGCTACGATTTCCCTGGCGACGACACGCCAATCATCACAGGATCTGCGCTGAAGGCCATCGAAGGCGATACGTCCGACATCGGTCGTCCGTCCATCGACAAGCTGATCGAAGCACTGGATACGTACATTCCAATGCCAGAGCGTCCTGTTGACCAGCCATTCCTGATGCCAGTGGAAGACGTTTTCTCCATCTCTGGTCGTGGAACGGTTGCTACCGGTCGTGTAGAGCGTGGAATCATCAAGGTGGGTGAGGAAATCGAGATCGTCGGTATCCGTGACACCACCAAGACAACCGTTACCGGTGTCGAGATGTTCCGCAAGCTGCTGGATCAAGGTGAAGCAGGCGACAACGTCGGTATCCTGCTGCGTGGTACCAAGCGCGACGATATCGAGCGCGGTCAAGTACTGTGCAAGCCAGGTTCCATCACTCCTCACAAGAAGTTCGAGGCGGAGATCTACGTACTGGGTAAAGACGAAGGTGGCCGTCACACGCCATTCTTCAACAACTACCGTCCTCAGTTCTACTTCCGTACAACGGATGTAACCGGCGCGGTTGAGCTGCCTTCAGGCACCGAGATGGTCATGCCTGGTGACAATGTGAAAATCACTGTTGCCCTGATCAACCCGATCGCGATGGAAGACGGCTTGCGTTTTGCGATTCGTGAAGGTGGCCGTACAGTTGGTGCGGGCGTTGTTGCGAAAATCATCGAGTAATACATTATGGCAGCCAGTCAAACAATCCGAATTCGTCTGAAAGCATTCGATCACCGTCTGATCGACCGTTCTGCGAAAGAAATTCTTGAAACCGCCAAGCGCACCGGTGCCCGAGTTCTGGGACCGATTCCTTTGCCTACCAAGAAAGAGCGTTTCACTATCCTGGTTTCTCCACACGTCAACAAAGACGCGCGAGACCAGTATGAGTTGCGTACTCACAAGCGCCTGATGGATATCGTTGATCCAACAGAAAAGACGGTAGATGCCCTGATGAAGCTGGACCTGGCCGCCGGTGTGGACGTTCAGATCAAGTTGAACTAATCAGTCGGTAGTAAGGTAGTACCTCCTGGAAAGGCTCGCTCATGCGGGCCTTTCCTGTTTCCGGGGTGCTCATATTTCTGAACGAGAGAGACTGAAGGATGTTGATGTTGGCGGCGTTACTGCTCGAGTTGCTGCTGGGTTGGCCAGACTGGCTGTTCGCGCGTATTCGTCATCCCGTTGTGTGGATAGGGGCGTTGATCACTCTGCTCGAGCATCGTTTCAACAGGCAATCGGCCTCTGCTCGGCAGCGTTTCATCGCCGGCATGCTGAGCTCGCTACTGGTCATTGGTGTGAGTGGCGCAGTTGCAGCTCTGTTGGTGCATCTCCTGCCGGACAACCTGTTCGGTTTTCTGCTTGAGGCGGTCGCGGCCTCCAGTTTGCTCGCTGCCAGAAGTCTGTATCAGCATGTGGCCGCTGTGGCGGGGCCCTTGCGATCCGGGGATATGCCGGCAGCCCGTCAGGCCGTGTCGATGATTGTCGGTCGAGATACGAGAGAGCTGGAAGAGGCGGGCATCTCAGCGGCTGCCCTGGAAAGCCTGGCGGAGAATGCATCCGATGGCGTCATCGCGCCGCTGTTCTGGGGCGTTCTACTGGGTTTGCCGGGAATCGCGGCCTACAAGGCCATCAATACGCTCGATTCGATGATCGGTCACAAGAGCACACGGTATCTGGATTACGGTCGGTTCGCGGCGCGTCTGGATGATGTGGTCAATTGGGTGCCTGCCAGAATGTCCGCGTTGCTATTCTGGCTTGCCGATGCAGGACGTATCTCGTTGGCACGAATTGCCCGACAAGCCGCTCATCACCGCTCGCCCAACGCCGGTTGGCCGGAATCGGCCATGGCGTTCGCACTGGGTGTGCGCCTGTCCGGCCCGCGTGTCTATCCCAGTGGAATCAGTGAAGAGCCGTGGCTCAATCCGAACGGCATTTCCCCCGGGGTCGATGAATTGCAACACGGTTTGGTGCTCTACAGGCAGGCCGTGCTGTTGAGCGCGGTGCTCATGCTCATTGTGGCATTGACATCCATGCTGCTCTCTTGATCAGTCCTGGCAGGCGGCATGGCTGTTCCTGACAATCTGACATTGACCTGCACGAAGGCTCATGCAACTATATGCACGTTCGGGTTCTCAGGCAAAGCACGCTTTGCCAGAGTGAAAAGGGAAGTCCGGTGACAATCATGCGCAAGCATCGATTCATTCCGGCGCAGCCCCCGCTGCTGTAAGCCTGACGGTTACGTCCTGTACCACTGAGTCTCGCCATGGCGAAATGACTTGGGAAGGTGACGTGAGCCGGTGGATGGTGAGCCAGAAGACCTGCCTGACAACTGTTTTATCTGGGTATTTGCTCCGGGGTGAGGGCATGGCCGACGATTCGCTACAGACATCAGGAAGGCTCGTACGTCGGTTCTGCTCCAGGCAGCACTGATCATCCATCCACCAACGATTTCTGGGCAACTTGTCCGTCAGTTTGTGCTCCTCCCCGTGCAGAAAAATTGCGTCAGCGGGAGTCAGGAATGGAAGAGCAAAGCAAACAGAAGCATGCGGAACGCATGCAACGCAAGAAGGCCGTGGTCGATGCCGGGATAGAAAAGGCACAGATCGAGCGCGGTATCGTCATCCTGATTACCGGTAATGGCAAGGGCAAGACCACCTCCGGGTTCGGTACTCTCTATCGGGCTCTGGGGCATGGACACCGCTGTGGCGTCGTGCAGTTCATCAAGGGAACCCAGTCGACCGGAGAGGTGATCTTTCTGCAGCAGCGACTGGGTCTGGACAGTGTGCAATACCATGCCATGGCCACAGGCTTTACCTGGAATACACAAAACTGGGATGCCGACAAGGCAGCTGCCGATGAAGCCTGGGCGCATGCCGAGAGAATGCTGCAGGATGACAGCCTGAACCTGGTACTGCTCGATGAGCTGACGTATATGCTCAAGTACAAGTTTCTGGATACAGAGGCCGTGGTCGCGGCCATTCAGGGGCGACCGGAACACCAGACGGTGGTCATCACCGGTCGTGCTGCCAAGCCCGAACTACACGAACTGGCAGACACGGTCAGTGAAATTGCTGACAGGAAACACGCCTTCAAGGCAGGGGTCAAGGCACAGGCCGGCATCGATTTCTGACGAGTCAGAAGACGTGTCAGAGTCTTTTGAAGAGCGGCGGGCAGGGGCAGGCGGACCGGTGTTGGCCGATCAAGTCTGCCGGCCACGGCGTATCCCCGTGCTTGAAGGGTTGCGCTGTTGCCGCAGAAATCTCGCAGGGCGGTATGGCCACGTATTGCTTGTCGTCAGTGTTGTTGTCCTGCTTGGTGTGTCCGTGGCCTCGACGGCACAAGCGGAGAGTGGGCCGGGTGACCCGCCTGCTTCAGTGCCTGCTGTTTCTCCGGAGCCGCTTCCCGACAACCAATCCTCGGCATTGCCGCGCGTCATGTCAACGAACCTGTGCGCCGACATGCTGCTGCTGGGCTTGGCCGATGACGCACAGATCACCTCATTGTCGCATCAGGCGCGGGATCCGCAGCGATCATCGCTTGCTGCCACCGCCGCTCGCTTCCCCGCGAATCGGGCCACCGCGGAAGAAGTCATCATGCAGCAACCCGATATCGTGCTGGCATCCAGACGCTGGCAGTCGCAGCATCAGTCAGACCTGTTCAAGCGCTTTGGCATAGCGGTCGTGAATGTACCGTTTCCAAAGGACTGGCCGGGCATATTCGATAGTCTTCGACAGCTGGGTGTCCTGATCGGTCGCACCGAACAGGCGGAAGCCATCATCCGGCAGACGCAGGGCAGACTGCAAGCAATCGAACCTCCGCTGTCGGCCAGCAGCGTGTTGTATCTGCGAGGCAATGGCGGAACGGCGGCTGCCGGTACGTATATCGATGCGCTGTTGCACGGCATGAATGTCAGCAATCAGGCGACGGCCTATGGTCTGGATGGCTGGAGTCAGGTCTCACTGGAGTCGATATTGCTGGCACCACCTGATGCCTTCCTGATCAGCCAGACGCGCCATGATGTCTCTCCGGGTCGATCCGGTGTCACACGCCACCCTCTGTTGCGTCAGGCGCTGGACTCTCGCCCGGTGCTTGCGCTGAGCAAGCTGGACAATGGTTGCAGCAACTGGCGGCAGATAGACACCGTCGAACGCCTTGCCGCCGTGCTCGGTGAGCAGTCAGGTGACTCAGCCGGCAGGGTAGCGCCGTGAACCTGCGCAATGATCTTGCGCTCAATGCCCTGTTGCTGGCCAGTCTGGCCTGCCTGATGGTCCTGTCGCTGACGATCGGTCCGTTGAAGCTGTCGATGCAGGAAGTGCTGGCAGCGCTGTTTCAGGGTGGGTCAGCGAACCTGTTACCGGAATCGCTGGCCGGTATCGACAGAGCTGCTCGTCTGCATCTGATCGTCACCGAGATTCGTCTGCCGCGAGTTCTGTTGGCCATCATCGTCGGTGCATCCCTGGGGATGTCAGGTGCCGCCTTGCAGGGTCTGCTGCGCAACCCCCTGGCGGAACCGGGCCTGCTGGGTGTCAGTGCCAGTGCCAGCCTGGGTGCCGTGCTGTGCCTGTATTTCGGTCTTGCCAGCATCAGCGCCTGGCTGCTGCCAGTGTCTGCGATGCTCAGCGCGGCGCTATCGACCCTGTTGCTGGCCTTGTTTGCGCATCGTTCGACCAGCAATCTGTCACTGATTCTGGCGGGTATCGGTTTGTCATCATTGGCAGCTGCATTGATATCACTGGCCATCAATCTGGCACCGACCCCGGCTGATGTACAGGATATCGTGCTGTGGCTGATGGGCTCCATTGCCGATCGCAGCTTCGATGACATACGACTGTGCCTGCCGTTTGTTCTGGCAGGTCTTGGTCTGCTGCTTTCCTGTGGCAGGGAGCTGGATGCCCTGACGCTCGGGGATGAAGAAGCACAGAGTCTGGGTGTCAGCCCGGCTCGGCTGCGGCTGAAGGTCATCATCGGTACAGCCTTGTGTGTCGGTGCCAGCGTTGCAGTTGCAGGTGCCATCGGCTTTATCGGGCTGGTGGTTCCGCACATGTTGCGTCGTGCTACAGGCTACCACCCGGCGCGTCTGTTGCCAGCCAGTGCCCTGGGTGGTGCATTGCTGCTGCTGGCGGCCGACATCGTCCTGCGGCTGGTCAGTCAGGATTTCGAACTGATGCTGGGCGTGGTGACTTCGCTGATCGGTGCCCCGTTCTTCCTGTTGCTTGTCATGCGCAATCAGGCGGAGGTAGCCCGATGACTTGTCTGGACTTGCAGGATGTCTCGGTACAACGAGGTGAGCGATGCCTGGTGGACAAGGTCAGTCTGCAGATCCCGGCCGGTAGCCTGTTCGGATTGATCGGCCCCAACGGTGCCGGCAAGAGCAGTCTGTTGCGGGCCGTGGCGCAATTGCTTCCACATACCGGCCATTGCCATCTGGGAGCACAGCGGCTGGAGCAGACCTCTGCGAGTTGGCGAGCGCGGCGGCTGGGCTATCTGGCGCAGGCCGGTGAGCTGGCCTGGCCCATGGCGGTCAGGGACTTCGTGTTTCTGGGCAGGCTGCCGCACAGAGGCTCCGGCCTGCCGCTGAGCTGGCGACGCTCGACCGACCACGATTCTGGCCCGGCTAGCACACAAACAAACGAAGAGGCAGTCAATCTGGCCCTGAAACAGACAGGCCTGAGCGAGCTGGCACACAGGCCCTTGAATCAGCTATCCGGCGGAGAGCTTGCCAGGGTGCGACTGGCACGTGCACTGGCGGTGAATGCCGACGTTCTGCTGGCCGATGAGCCCTGCGCGTCCCTCGATCCGTTTCACCAGCTCAGCGTGATGGAGCTGCTGCACGCCCAGAGTCGGCAGGATCGGGTGGTCGTGGTCGTGTTGCACGATCTGACATTGGCCAGCCGCTTCTGCGATCAGTTGTTGCTGCTGCATGAAGGTGCTGTGGTGGCCGCGGGTGAACCACGCCGTGTGCTGACTCCCGACAATCTGCAAAGGGTCTATCAACTACAGGCCATTCACGGTGAATTCCGTGATCAGCCCTATATCGTGCCGTGGCAGAGCTCCTCTTCGGCAACGCCTGTCAATTCCACGAACAAGTCAGGCTTCCGCCTGCAAGATGAGATACCAGTTCAATGATAACCGTCGTAGTGTGTACGACCTGCGGGCAGCAGGAAGACAGTGTCGATGGCAAGCGCCCGGGAGAGCACTTTGCCAATCGTGTTGAAGAAGCACTGAAACAACATGCCTTGAGTGATGTCGGCGAACCGGTGGTGCAGTTGCAACGCACACGCTGTCTGATGTCATGCAAACGCTCCTGCTCGGCAGCGCTGCACCAGAGTGGCAAGTACAGCTACGTCTTCGGTGAGTTCACACCGGATGTCGACAGCGCTGAAGCCTTGCTGGATTTCACCGCCGGCTACCGAGTGTCGGAGACCGGACAGGTGCCGTTCAAGCAATGGCCGCAAGGCATCAAGGGGCACTTCGTGGCTCGTATACCGCCCTTGCAGTTTGCCGAAGCAGCAGGTCGTGCTGAATCATCGATTTCAAGCAGCAAGAGTGAGGTTTCCCATGGCTGATGCACAGAAAATTCCCGCCACCATCGTTACCGGTTTTCTGGGGAGTGGCAAGACCACGCTGGTGCGCAACATGCTCGAATCGGCAGCGGGCTTGCGTATTGCGGTCATTGTCAACGAATTCGGGGAGCTGGGTATCGATGGCGATATTCTCGAGCGCTGCAGCCTGGGTTGCGAGGAGGGAGAGGAGTCTTCCGGCAATGTCTATGAGCTGGCCAATGGGTGCCTGTGCTGTACAGTGCAGGAAGAATTCTATCCGGTGATGCGCTTGCTGCTGGAGCGTCGTGAGCAGATCGATCATGTCGTCATAGAGACTTCGGGCCTGGCTCTCCCCAAACCACTGGTTCAGGCATTCAACTGGCCCGAGATACGCAATGCCTTTACCGTCGATGCGGTGGTGACCGTGGTCGATACGCCTGCAACAGCCGCCGGTCAGTTTGCCCATGACCCGAAGGCCGTCCAGCAGCAGCGACTTGCAGACCCGAATCTGGATCATCAGTCCGCCCTGCATGAATTGTTTGAGGATCAGCTGATGGCTGCCGATCTGGTCGTTCTGTCCAAGACCGATCTGGTGGATGAGTCCGCTTGCCAGCAGGTTGAAGAACTGGTCAGGCAGGAACTGCCTGCGCAGGTCAAGATCATCAAGAGCGAATATGGCAAGGTGTCCAACAGCCTGTTGCTGGGTCTGGGCAGTGCCAGCGAGGAGACGATCGACCAGCGTCAGGGTCATCACGAGCACGGTGAAGATCATGAACACGACCATGACCATGATCAGTTCGATTCCATCGTCGTCACGCTTCCCGTGATGGATCGCAGCCGCTTGATGGCGGTGCTGGCAGAGCTGGTAGAGCAGCACACCCTGTTCCGGATAAAGGGGTTCGTGGCGGTTGAGGGAAAACCGATGCGAATGGTGGTGCAGGGTGTCGGCAGACGTTTTGACAGCTATTTCGATCGTCGCTGGCAGGGGGACGAAACGCCCCATACACAGCTGGTGCTGATCGGACAGCAACTGGATGAAGGTCTGTTGCGAGATGCCCTGATGGTTGCCTGTGCGAAAGACAGGGAAAAGGCCACGGTTGTCGAGACGTCCATCAGCCAGCCTGAACGCTCCGAGATCATCTGATGCATCTGCTGTCGTCACAACCCGGTGGTTATGTAGAGGATACATCCGTCATCACAAGGATCGACCAGCAGCCTGGTGAGCTGGTCATTCTCAGTGCGGCGGATACGACACTGGCGTTGTTGTCGGCAGCCCATCCGAAAGTTTCCGCCGAGCCGCTCGCGGATGCCTATCCCGCCGTACGTCTGACGAATCAGATGCACCTGCGACAACCGGCATCGGTGGATCTGTATATCGAACAGATTCTGCAGCATGCGAAGGTGATCGTGATCGACCTTCTCGGTGGCGAGGGCTATTGGCCTTACGCGGTGGGCCGCATTGTCGAGCTGTGCGAGGAGCGTGGCATTCATCTCGTCATGTTCTCCGGTGACAATGCCGAGGATGGCAATCTGTTGATGAAAAGCACCGTCGAGGCTGCCGTGTGTCGTCAGTTGTGGCGCTATCTTCGTGAAGGCGGTGTCCACAACGCCCGCAATTTCTACCGCCTGCTGGGTGACAGCTTCTTCAACTTGCCGGCAGCGGTGGATGAGCCCGAACCGTTGCCTGCCCTGAGTATTCTGCCTCCCGTACTCAGTGCAGAGAATGACTGGCAGAGTCGGTGGCTGCCGGGAGCCCCTTGTGTGGCGATCGTCTTCTACCGTGCGCATCTGCAATCGGGTAATACCTCGGTATTTCTGCAGCTGTGTGACGCGTTGCAGGCACAGCAACTCAATCCTCTGCCACTGGCGGTGGCCTCCCTGAAAGACCCGCAGGTCATGAGCGGCATGCAGCTGCTGTGTGAGCAGCATGAAGTGGCTCTGATTCTCAACACCACCGCCTTTTCCCAGTCGGCCATGGAAGATCCCGGCGATCATTCGCTGATGGGGGATATCCCTGTGGTGCAGGTCATTCTGTCAGGCGGCAATCAGGAAGCCTGGGAGTCGGACATGCAGGGTCTGTCGCCCAGCGATATTGCCATGCACGTGGCACTGCCGGAAGTCGATGGTCGTATCATCAGTCGGGCCGTCAGTTTCAAGGGGCTGCAGCGACGCTGTGAGCTGACGCAGTGCGATATCGTGGGTTATCAGGCACATGCCGAGCGACTGCAATTCGTTGCCGAGCTGGCGCGTCGCTGGTGCCGTCTGCGATCACTGCCGAACAGTGACAAGCGTCTGGCCTTGATTCTCGCCAATTACCCAACCCGTGAAGGACGACTGGGCAATGGCGTGGGGCTGGACACCCCGGCGTCGGTCATCAAGCTGTTGCAACATCTTCAGAGTGAAGGGTATGGCACGCAGGATCTGCCTGCCGATGGCAATGCCCTGATGCGGGAGTTGAAGGAAGGGATCACCAATGATCCCTCGCAATGGTTGTTGCGTCCAGCCCGGCAGAGCCTGGATCTGCCGGATTATCTGAGCTTCTTCTCCCGCTTGCCGGCCTCCATCCGCAGTGCGACGAACGAGCGCTGGGGGGCGGCTGACAAGGATCCGATGCTGCGCCAGGGGCGCTTCATGATCGCCGGCTTGCGTTGCGGTCAGGTGTTTGTCGGGATTCAACCGGCGCGTGGTTATGAACTGGATCTGATGGCCAGCTATCACGACCCGGACCTCATCCCGCCACACCATTACCTGGCGTTCTATGTCTGGTTGCGAGAACAGTGGGCGTGTGATGCTTTCGTGCATGTCGGCAAGCATGGCAACCTCGAGTGGCTGCCGGGCAAGAGTATTGCCCTGAGCGGTGAATGCTGGCCGGATATCGTGCTTGGGCCGATGCCGCATCTGTACCCGTTCATTGTCAATGATCCGGGTGAGGGCTCGCAGGCCAAACGCCGCGCTCAGGCTGTCATCATCGATCATCTGATGCCTCCCTTGACCCGGGCCGAGAGCTACGGACCACTGCGTGATCTGGAACGGCAGATCGATGAATACTACGAAGCCCTGCTACTGGATCGCCGCCGCGCCGATGTATTGCGTGAGCAGATTCTGGCGCATATCGTCGAACACGATCTGCATCGAGACGTCAATCTGCCCGCTCCGGCAGACGTCGAACAGGAACAGACGCTGCTCAACAGCATCGATGCCTATCTGTGTGAGTTGAAGGAAAGTCAGATCAGGGATGGCTTGCATGTGTTCGGTGAGTCGCCAACGGGACGACTACGCCGCGATACGCTGCTGGCTCTGGCTCGTCACCCGGTGGGTAATGGCGAAGGTTCGGACAACAGTCTGATTCGCGCCCTGGCGCAGGATCTGCAGCTGGGCGGAGGCTTCGATCCTCTGGTGA
The DNA here is from genome assembly GCA_947499955.1 of uncultured Granulosicoccus sp. GTDB lineage: Bacteria > Pseudomonadota > Gammaproteobacteria > Granulosicoccales > Granulosicoccaceae > Granulosicoccus. Next base: position 225,158 of record CANMQI010000001.1, on the reverse strand, counting down.
TGGCAGACTGGGGTGCCGGATGGTCGGGGAACCGTCCGGACATATTGCAAGACTGCTCCTCCGAGCTGTGGCGAACTGTAGGTGATACCCGGGAACGACTCGAGTATCTTGCCATGCAGTTGATCGAACCGACCCGGTTGGCACAGGGTGAGGTAGCAGCTGTTGTGCCAGAGGCCGAGACATTACAGGCACAGCTGGCCCGGTGGCCGAATACACAGGCTGTGATGTCACGTCTGCGGCTGCAGCTGCGTCCGAGTCTGGATGCCTGCGGTGAGCAGGAGCTGTATCAGCTGGCACGTGGACTGTCCGGTTGCTTTGTGCCTGCCGGTCCCAGTGGCGCACCGTCACGCGGACGCCCCGATGTACTGCCGACGGGCAGGAATTTCTTTTCGGTCGATACCCGGGCGATACCCACCATGACCAGTTACGGGCTGGGCTCACGCTCGGCGGAACAACTGGTCGTACGGTATATGCAGGAGCACGGGGATTATCCGCAAACCATTGGCCTGTCAGTCTGGGGAACATCCACCATGCGTACCGGGGGCGATGACATCTCTCAGGCCTTTGCCCTGATCGGTGTACGTCCGCAATGGGCCGATGGCAGTCATCGTGTCAGTGGGTTCGAGATACTGCCCATGTCAGTGGTGGATCGACCTCGAGTGGACGTCACGCTGCGTGTATCGGGTTTCTTTCGCGATGCCTTTGCCTCCGTGATGCGTCTGTTCGATGCGGCTGTGCAGGCTGTGGCCGAGCTGGATGAGCCGGAAGAGTTGAATCCGATTCGTGCACGCATACAGCGAGAAACCCGGGAACTGCAAGCACAGGGCATGGCGAGTGAGGATGCGCGTCGTCTGGCCGGGCATCGCGTATTCGGCTCGCGACCCGGTAGCTACGGCGCTGGTCTGCAAGGGCTCATTGATCAGAAGCACTGGACAGACGATGAGGACCTGGCGACTGCCTATCTCAACTGGGGCGGCTATGCCTATGGCCAGCATGACAACGGGACCGAGGCCAGGGCGAGCTTTTCGACGCGGCTCGGCAGTCTCGATCTGGTCATGCACAATCAGGACAATCGAGAGCATGACCTGCTGGATTCCGACGACTACTATCAGTTTCAGGGTGGCATGACGGCGGCCGCAAGGCATCTGAGTGGCAGGCAGCCCAGTGTCATGTTCGGCGATCACAGCAATCCGCTGGCGCCGGCCATTCGGACCCTCGATGAGGAAATCAGTCGTGTTGTCCGTTCCCGTGTTACCAACCCGAAATGGATTGCGGGTGTGAAGCGTCATGGGTACAAAGGCGCGTTCGAAATGGCAGCGACCGTGGACTACCTGTTTGCCTACGACGCGACCGCCCATGTCGTGCGCGATGATCAGTACGCGCGCGTGACCGACGCCTATGTGGAGGATGATGATACTCGGCAGTTTCTGCAGGAGTACAACCCCGATGCACTGCGGGAGATTTGCGAACGCCTGCTGGAGGCCATGCAGCGTGGTCTGTGGCAGGAGCCTGGCGAGTATCGCGAGCAACTCGAAGCTCGACTGCTGGCTGCCGAGGCATCGCTGGAAGGTGCCGCGATGGATGCTGGCCACGCAGCCACGACCGCCACTGAAAGCGGAGCCCCCGTATGAGCATGACTGTCATGAACCATTCGCCTGTGGATAGCTTGCCGGTGTATCCGTTCACCGCCTTGCAAGGGCAGTCCACGCTGCAACTGGCGCTGAAGCTGGTGGCTGTCGACCCGCGCCTGGGTGGGGTGTTGATTGAAGGCGCACGCGGTACGGCGAAGACAACCAGTGCACGGGCTCTGGCGGATATCCTGCCAGAGGGCGACTTCGTCAATCTGCCACTGGGGGCCAGTGAAGAGCAGTTGCTGGGTTCTCTGGATCTGGAGCTGGTTCTGCAGCAGGGCAAGACGGTTTTTCAGCCCGGGCTCTTGTCACGTGCGCACCGGGGGGTGCTGTATGTCGATGAGATCAATCTGCTGGCCGACACGCTGGTTGATCTGTTGCTGGATGTCTGCAGCAGTGGCATCAATCGTATCGAACGTGATGGCCTGTCGCATCAGCATGCCGCCGATATCGTGCTGATCGGTACCATGAACCCGGAAGAAGGCGAGTTGCGACCGCAGTTGCTGGATCGTTTCGGTTTGTCTGTATCGGTCGACGATACGATGGACCCGAGCCTGCGGCAGGCAATCGTGCGTAGCAGACTGGCATTTGACGATGATCCGGCGGCTTTTGTACAAGAGTATGCGCAGCGCCAGCAGAGGTTGCTCGAGCAGTTGTCGAAGGCGCGACAGCAACTGGCACTGATCACGTTCAGTGATCAGAATCATGAGCAGGTCGCTCAGCGATGTCATGACGCACAGGTGGAAGGGGTGAGAGCGGACCTGGTGATGCTGCGTGCCAGCCGGGCCATGGCAGCGTTACAGGGAACTTCATCAATACAACTCGATGACATCGAGGCGGTTGCCGAACTGGTGCTGGCTCACCGACGCCGAGCAGATTCAGCAGCCTCCAACTCTTGCGGGCATGGACAAACGGATGAAGCCGGCCGGTCTCCACCGGACACGGAGAAGTCATCGTCCAACGCGGGTGACAAGCCATCGACGGCTGCGCAGCATTCAGGGACAGGCACAGAGCAGAATTCACCCGCCGAACAAGAATCATCAGCCGGTGAGGTCGGTGATGGAAGCGCTGAATCGGCATCGCGGGGCCTGATGGGTGAGCAGAAATCACCCGGCAGAGTCGGCTCGCGTCATGATGCGCAGCAAGCCGGGGAGACGTCTGCTGCATCAGTCTCCAGAGAATCCCTCGATCGGCAATGGGGAGCGATGCCAGCTCAACCAGTTCCCGTGTTGGCTGTTCCGGGCAAGGGAGGGCAGGACCTAAAAAAGTCTTGATGCGTTCGGCGGCTGATGACGAATCGGTTGCCGGGCGCAAGAGCGGGCTGCGAGAGCCGCGCAGTCAAGACAGTACCGACAAGGGCGGTATTCACTGGGCGAGAACCCTGTTGGTCCGCCGGGATTCGCGACTTCAGCGAAAACATCTGCGTTTCAAGCCGACAAGGAAAACTGCGTCAGTGTTGCATTGTGTGCTGCTGGATTGCTCTGCCTCCATGATGAGCGCCGGTCAACTGGCTGCGGCTAAGGGCATTCTCCTGGATCTGGGGCAGCAGGTCTATCGGCAGCGGGATGCGCTGGCTGTCATCGGTTTCGCCGGCAACCAGGTGCAACTACTGCACGATCCACACAAGGCCAGTGCCAATGCCCTGGACTGGATACAGCCGATTTCAGGCGGAGGTGGCAGCCCGGTGCAGTTGGCGGTGCAGAGCGCCGAGCAGTTGATGCAACGTCAACGACGAAGATACCCGGACAGGCATCGGGTGCTGTGGCTGCTCAGCGACGGGCGATATGATCCGCTGCCATCCTTGCCCCGCCATGTGCATGAATGCCATGTGGTGGATTTCGAATCCGGCTATCTGACGCTTGGTCGTGTCAGGCAGCTGGCTGAACTCTGGCAGGCGCACTATACGCCAGCCAGTCACTGGGTGAATGTTCAGGCAGATTCGCCTGCTGACAATCAACTCATCCGATAACCCTGAAGGAGTAGTAAGCGTGCATATAGAACCGGGAATTGTGGAAGGATCGAAGATCCTGTTGAGTTATGGAACAGCGGCTGCCTCGCTTGTTCTGGGTGCCAGCCATGTCAGGAAGGCACTCAGGCAGGATGGTGCTGTGCCATTGCTGCTTCGCACACTTTTTGCCAGTGCCCTGGTTTTCATGTTCTTCGAGCTGTTCCCACATTATGCAGTGGGTGTCTCCGAAGTGCACCTGATACTGGGTACGACCTTGCTTCTGCTGTTCGGTGTGGCGCCAGCGGCCATCGGTCTGATGATGGGGCTGTTGACGCAGGGGCTGTTGTTTGCACCCGCAGATCTGCCGCAATACGGCATGAACGTGACGACTCTGCTGCTGCCATTGTTCGCCACCCAGGCCATTGCGCAACGCATCATTCCGGCACATACGGCTTATGTCGATATCAGCTACTCGCAGGCGTTGAAACTGTCGCTGGCGTATCAGGGTGGTATCGTGGTGTGGGTAGGATTCTGGGCGGTTTACGGCAATGGATTCGGTGCGGACAGTATGGCGCAAGTTGCCTCATTCGGCCTGGCCTACATGGGCGTGGTTCTGATTGAACCCTTGTTCGATCTGGCGGTTCTGGCAGGGGCCAGGCTTGTCAAAAAATGGCCTGTCAGTACTCTGGTGCATCATCGTCTGCACGCTCCGCTGGCCGAATAAGCGATCCGCATAAGGGGCTCTCACCCGTTCATGTCGCCAGCGTCCTGCAGATTCTGGTACATGCCTGGCGGGTGAGAGCGGTCCTGGCGTCATGGATACTCGACGATCAGATTCACGGATTACACAAACAGTCGTACGAGATAGGCTGATCATCCATCGACCTTCGCGGTGGGCTATGTCTGGACTGCCGTTCCGTAGTGCCGGCTGAAAAGTGTTTCCAGCTCTTCTCTGGTTTGCAGGCCGATGACCGTGTCAAGCAGATTGCCCTTGGCATCAAACAGCAACAAGGTGGTTTTCTGAACGCCATACTTCTGCTGCAATGCCTGCCCTTCCGATGTGGCGAGATCGGCTATCCGAAACTGAATCTGCGCGTGATTCTTCAGGACGTTCGCAGTGACACTCTTGAGGCTTCGACAGATCGGGCAAGTGGTATCGTGAATCTGCACTACCACAGGCGTACCGCTGCCGACCCGGGTCAGGTCATGTAATTCGCGCTGTTGGTTGTCGTAGGCAGAAATTGCACCGGCAGCAACACCCAGTACACCCAGGCCGACTGCAGACTTCAGCAACAGTCGTCGCTTTCTCTCGACCGGCAATCGGGTGAAACGTTCGAGTGCCGAGGTGTTGCTGGCTAACTGTTTTCTTCTTTTCATGAATGCCCGGTGTGCTCACTGGAAGGTCATTATCGGGGGATGGACTGTCGGGTTGGATCGGCGACGTTCTCGAGTTGACAACCAGGCGAGCTGTTCGTTCACCCGAGGGCGAGTCGGCCATCGTCAGGCCCCGAGTGCTATGCTCGTGCCCGGTCTGTTTACAGGAACAACGACGAATACACGTGATGAATGCGAATAATGCTGACGACAAGCTGCGAGGTCGAGTATTCGATGGGCACAACGACATACTGACGCGATTGATGGAGGCGGGAGGCGCATCGTCGGCAGAGCTGTTCCTGAATCCCAGTGATTTTCATATCGACCTGCAAAAGGCAAGGGCGGGCAACTTTGGCGGCGGTTTTTTCGCCATGTGGGTGTCCTCCCCGTCCGGTGGGGACTATCAGTCCATGATGACGCAGGCCGAATACGATGTACCGCTGCCAGAGCTGGTTGATCGACGCACGGCACTGGATGTCGTCATGCGGGAGGCGGCCATTCTGACCCGACTGCAGGAACTGGGTGTGGTGGAAATCTGCACGACTGTGCCGGCCCTGAAAAAGTGTTTTTCCAGCGATCGTCTGGCGACCATCCTGCATCTGGAAGGCTGTGAAGCCATCGACCCTGAATTCAATGCGCTGGATGTGCTCTATGAGGCGGGTCTTCGCTCATTGGGACCGGTGTGGAGTCGCTCCACCATTTTCGGTGAAGGTGTGCCTTTTCGGTTCCCGGCAACGCCCGATATCGGTGCGGGGCTGACCGACCTGGGCATGGAGCTGGTACGACGGTGCAACGAAAAAGGTATTCTGATTGACCTGTCGCATCTCAACCAGAAAGGGTTTGAAGATGTCGCGCGTCACAGCCGACACCCCCTGGTAGCAACACATTCCAATGCTCACGCCCTGTGCACACATGCACGCAATCTGACCGATGCACAGCTGGAGCAGATCAAGGCCAGTCGCGGTATGGTCGGCCTCAACTTTGCCTCGGCCTTTCTACGCAGCGACGGACGGATGCTGACCGATGTCCCGGTCGAACAGATGTTGCGGCATCTGGATTACCTGATTGAGTTTTTGGGCGAGGACAGTGTAGGCTTGGGGTCGGATTTTGATGGTGCCGAGATACCTGATGTAATCGGTGATGTCAGTGGTCTACCTCGTCTGGTAGCGGCCATGCAGGCGCATGGCTACGGTGAACAGCTGATTGACAAGCTGTGTCACGGTAACTGGTTTCGCGTATTGGAAGAGACTTGGCACAGCAACGATTCATGACACAGATCGGCCTTCGGTCGATACTTTCCAAACTGAGGAGATCATTCAAGATGACAAGAAATTCGAGCCGGCCACTGACGCGGCGAGTATTTTTCAAACGCTCACTGGCCTCCCTGGCACTGGGTGCCGCGATTGGTCTGGGTGGATTGGCAGAAGCCAAGACACCAGACAACATGCTGGTCATTGCGCACCGTATCGATGACATCACCACGCTCGATCCGGCGCAGTCCTTCGAGTTTGCCGGTAGCGACGTCATCATGAATGTCTACGGCAAGCTGGTCAATTTCGATCCCTTGAACCTGGAAGCCGGCTTTCAACCTGACCTGGCCGAGAGCTGGGAAGTCTCCGAAGATGGCCTCTCCATCACCTTCACCATGCGGGAAGGGGTGAACTTCCACTCCGGCAATCCGGTGACAGCCGACGATGCTGCGTTTTCCCTGCAGCGAGTCGTCAAGCTCAACAAGACGCCTTCATTCATTCTCACGCAATTCGGTTTCACGCCCGAGAATGTCGAGGAAACCATCGTCGCCGATGGCAATACGCTGACCATCACCACTGACAAGAAATACGCCACCTCATTCGTGCTGAACTGCCTGACCGCCACGCTCGGCGGTATCGTCGAAAAGGCACTGGTCATGGAAAACGAACAGGACGGGGATCTGGGCAATGCCTGGCTGGCCACGAATTCGGCAGGCTCTGGCGCCTACAAGGTTGTCAACTGGAAGCCATCCGAGTCCTACACGCTGGCAGCCAATCCGGATTTCTATCTGGGCGCACCCAGCATGAAGCGCGTTATCGTTCAGCATATTCAGGAATCTGCCACACAGCGCCTCCTGCTGGAAAAGGGTGACGTGGATATCGCTCGCAACCTGAATCCTGAAGATGTTGCAGGTCTGGAGGATCAGGAAAGCGTCGCGGTAGATACGGATCTGAAGGGCAATCTGATGTACATCTCCTTCAACCAGAAGCACCCGCAACTGTCGAACCCCAAAGTGGTGGAAGCACTGAAATACCTCATCGACTACAAGGGAATGGAAGACAGCTTTCTGAAAGGTCAGTGGCGTGAACACCAGAGTTTCCTGCCAGCCGGTTATCTGGGTGCCATCGACGACAAGCCGTTCAGCTATAACGTCGAAAAGGCGAAGGAGCTGCTGGCCGAGGCGGGTGTCGAGAATCTGGAATTCGAAGCTGGTGTGCGCGAAGCTCAGGAACGTATCGAGATTGCCCAGTCCTTGCAGAACACCTTTGCTCAGGCAGGAATCACGATGAACATCACGATCGGTACCGGCAAGCAGATCCTGACGCGCTACCGTGCGCGTGAGCTGGACATGTATCTGGGCGCCTGGGGACCTGACTACCCGGATCCACAGACCAATGCCGGTACGTTTGCCTATAATCCGGACAATTCCGACGAAGCCCAGGCCACTGGTCTTCTGGCGTATCGCAACGCCTGGGATCCGGGTCCGCTGACTGCGGCAGTTGAAGCGGCTGTCATCGAAGGCGATACCGACAAGCGTCGTGAGATGTACGAACAGATGCAGCGTGACTTCCAGGCAGTTGCACCGTTTGCCATCATGTTCCAGAAGACAGCACAGACCGCCCGGCAGGCTTCCGTCAAGGATTTCACCATCGGTGGATCCGTGACCGCCACGGCCTACTGGCCAGTCACCAAGTAAGATTGCGCATGTTGAATCACCGCAGGCTGTCGCATCGCGCGACGAGGATATCGCGACGATGAGTCAACCGGCGGCCGATTCATCGGCAACGCTGGCCAATCGTTCACCACGTACCCTGTGGTGGACGAAGGCCGGTATGAGCGTATTACGTACGCTGGGCATGATTCTGGTGACCATGCTCGGTCTGCTGTTCGTGACCTTCATCATTGGTCGGGTCATGCCCATCGACCCGGTCATCTCGATCGTGGGAGAGCGGGCCAGCAAGGAAGTGTACGATGCCGCTTTCATCAGCATGGGCCTGGACAAGCCTCTACTGGTACAGTTCTTCGTCTATCTCGGTGACGTCATACAGGGAGATTTTGGCCAGTCACTGCTCAATTCCCGCCCGGTACTCGACGATATAAAACGTGTCTTTCCGGCGACTCTGGAGCTGGCCACACTAGGGACCATCTTCGGTGTTCTGATCGGTGTGCCATTAGGGGTCATCAGCGCGGTCAAGCGCGATTCCTGGATTGACCAGATCACCCGTGTCATTGCACTGGTCGGTTATTCCATGCCCATCTTCTGGTTGGGCCTGGTCGGCCTGCTGGTCTTCTATGGTGTGCTGGGCTGGGTTGGTGGTCCGGGCAGGGTAGGCATCTTCTATGTCGATGTCGTGCCTGTGGTAACCGGGATGATTCTGGTGGACAGTGCGCTGGATGGGCAATGGGATGTCTTTCGTGATGCGCTGAGTCATATCATTCTGCCCGCCGGTATCCTGGGTTATTACAGTCTTGCCTATATCAGCCGCATGACTCGGTCCTTCATGCTCGAGCAGCTGGGGTCGGAGTACATCACCACGGCGCGGGTGAAGGGGCTTTCAGAGTGGGCGGTCATCACTCGACATGCCTTCGGCAATATCAAGGTCCAGCTGATCACGGTCATTGCCCTGAGTTATGCCAGTCTGCTGGAAGGCTCGGTTCTCACCGAAATCATCTTCGCCTGGCCGGGCATCGGCAGCTATATCACCACGGCACTGCTGTCCGCCGACATGAATGCGGTGCTGGGCGGCACTGTCGTCATTGGCCTGGTCTTCGTCTGCCTTAATGTCTTTTCTGATCTGCTGTATGCCTTTTTCGATCCGCGCGCCCGGGATAACGCCTCGTGAGTAGTCTGAAACTCTGGCTCAACAGCGAAAGTCCCGAGTCACGTGCACAGGCTCGTGCTGCGGCCATCTATCACGGCTGGCTGGAATTCAAGACCAATCGTCTGGCCCTGCTGGGTCTGTTGATACTGGTCCTGCTGGTACTCATCGCCATCTTTGCCCCCTGGCTGAGTCCGCATGATCCCTTCGAGCAGAGTCTGGGCAATCGCCTGCTGCCGCTGGGCACTGAGGGGCACGTGCTGGGCACCGATTCGCTGGGCCGGGATATCCTCAGCAGACTGATCTACGGTTCGCGCATCACCTTGTACATCGTGGGTCTGGTGGCCCTGATTGCACCGATACTGGGCTTGTTCATCGGCACCGTTGCCGGCTATATCGGCGGCTGGACGGATACCGTACTGATGCGTTTCACCGATATCTTTCTGGCCTTTCCCCGGCTGGTTCTGGCGCTGGCGTTTGTGGCCGCTCTGGGCGCTGGTATCGAAAACGCCGTACTGGCCATCGCACTGACGGCCTGGCCACCCTATGCACGCATAGCGCGCGCCGAAACCCTGAGCATTCGACGTTCCGACTACATCAGTGCCGTGAAGCTGCAGGGAGCAGGCGCGCTTCGCATCATCACCCGTCATATCTGGCCACTGTGTATCGCCTCGCTGGTGGTGCGCATCACTCTGGACATGGCCGGCATCATCCTGGCGGCAGCTGGTCTCGGTTTTCTGGGGTTGGGCGCACGACCGCCCTCACCGGAGTGGGGTGCCATGATCGCCGAAGGTCGACGCTTCATTCTCGACTACTGGTGGGTGGCAACCATTCCCGGTATTGCCATCTTCATCGTCAGTCTGGCGTTCAATCTGCTGGGTGATGGTCTGCGCGATCTGCTGGATCCGAAAAGTGGTGGCGCCTCATGAATCTGCTGGAGGTGGAAAACCTGAAGGTGTCCTTCCCGACGCGCAGCGGTGTATTCGATGCCGTGCGTGGCGTATCTTTTTCACTGGGACAGGAACGACTCGGTATCGTCGGTGAATCCGGTTCGGGCAAATCGCTGACCGGTCGCGCCATCCTGCGTCTCATCAGGCCACCGGGTCGTGTCTCTGCCGATCGCATGGCGTTGGGCGATGAGGATCTGCTGGCCATGAGTGACAAGCAGATGCGTGCGGTTCGTGGTCAGAAAATTTCCATGGTCATGCAGGATCCCAAATTCTCGTTGAACCCGGTCATGACGGTGGGCGAGCAGATCATGGAGGCCTATGCCCAGAGTCGACGTGGCAATCGCCGGGAACGCCGGCAGAAGACTCTCGAGATGCTGGAAGCGGTGGCCATTCGTGACCCCGAGCGCGTCTTCAAGGCCTATCCGCACGAGCTGTCCGGTGGCATGGGTCAGCGCATCATGATCGCGATGATGCTGATTCCGAATCCGGGCATTCTCATCGCAGACGAGCCGACTTCGGCGCTGGATGTCACCGTGCAGATGCAGGTGCTCAACATCATGGACAAGCTGGTATCCGAGCGCGGCATGGGCCTGATCTTCATCAGTCACGATCTGAACCTGGTGTCTTCATTCTGCGATCGGGTCCTGATCATGTACGCCGGGCGCGTTGTGGAATCCTGCCGCGCCGATGAGTTGTATCAGGCAAAGCACCCCTATACGCAGGGCCTGCTCAATTCCATGCCGCGACTGGATGTCCCGAGCGAGCGTCTGTCGGTGCTTGAGCGTGATCCGGCCTGGCGCACTGCCGAGCTGGATGATGCGTCATGAGCAGCTCTTCCACTCCGGGATCGACCGGACTTTCCATTGAGGTTTCTGCCGTGTCGACACGCGTCCAATGACACAAGGTATCGTTATAGAAGGGCTCAACGTCTGGTTCGGTGAGCATGCTGATCGGGTACAGGCCGTCAGGGACGTCAGTCTTCAGGTTGCTGCTGGCACATCCGTGGGGCTTGTGGGAGAAAGTGGCTCCGGTAAATCCACGATCTTGCGGGCATTGACCGGGCTTGTCAGCTCCTGGTCGGGTCATATGGAAGTGGACGGCGAGACTCTCGGCAAGCGCCGTTCCCTGGCCTTCTACAACAAGGTGCAGATGGTCTTTCAGGATCCTTATGCGTCGCTGCATCCGCGGCACTCCGTGGATCAGGTGCTCAGCGAGACTCTGGCACTGCACAAGCTGCGTGATGTCGATCGGCGAATTGTCAGCCTGCTCGATGATGTCGGGCTGGGTCGGCAATTCCGTTTTCGTTACCCTCATCAGCTCTCCGGTGGTCAGCGCCAGAGAGTCGCGATTGCACGAGCCCTGGCTGCCGAACCTTCCATTCTGTTACTGGATGAGCCGACATCAGCGCTGGACGTCTCCGTGCAGGCAGAGATCCTGAACCTGCTGAGTGACTTGCGGGAACAGCGCCAGCTGACCTATCTGATGGTGTCGCACAACCTGGCCGTCGTGGCGCATCTGTGCGAGTCGATTGCCGTCATGCAGAACGGCCAGCTGGTGGAAACGCTGAGCGTGGCGGATCTGCGCGCCATGAAGGCCAATGAACCCTACACGCAGCAATTGTTGAAGAGCTCGATGGGCTATGTACGCTCCGATGAGGTAGCTGACGGTTGAGTTCCGTCAGCCCGGTCTGATCAGAATGCTTTGGTGAATGCCCGAATTCGTTCTGCATTGACGCCTCTGTCGCCGCGACCGATACGCGAGACACTGCGCATGTCGATTCGGCTGGCATCACCTTCCGGCGTCACAACCACAACGACGTCATCGGCAAAATGAAACACCGGAGTACGGGCTGTTGCTTCGAAGCGCAGATTGTCGGCATCCTGCGATACGATTTCCCAGTCCATGAACTGCGCAATGCTGATGGCTCGTGCGAAGGCCGTCTCTGCCGGTAATTCTGACGGTATCGGCGCAATATCCGGGTATGCCGATTGCTGCTGTGCTGCGACCTCCGGCCCGCCGTAGACCAGCGTGTTGCGAGCTCCCTGCCGCGAATCGTCCAGTACCAGAAACTGTGGTGGGTTGAGCGTGTCGGTGCTGATGTCATGAATGGGCGGCAAGCGAACCGGGGGAGACAGGCGGTCCTTCAATGTGGGAAAGAGCAATACGCCGCCAAGCAGGCAGGCCAGACCGGTCTTGACGATACCGGCCAGATTCCGTTGGCTCAGCATGAATACAAGACCCGCCAGGCTCAGGCCACTTGCCCCGTAGGCAATGGGGGCTGCGTATTGCCGGAAGTAACCGAAACCGACGATCGGCTCCCAGAGACCCAGGCGTGCGCCGAACAGCATGATGGCTGTGGCGCCAACAGCGCACAGGGCGAGCAGTAGAAGCAGTGTGCCTGTACGCGATTGTCTGGTTTTCATCTTTCTCGGTATTCTGATTGAGGGTGGGGCGGATCTTGCGACACCCTGAGCGTTGGAAAGTTCGTGGATCAAGGAGCGTGGGCGTGTCTTGCTGAATGCACAGGTATCAGGGGCGAACGAAGTGACGCCGGTGGTGCTGCATGACCTGGCGCGTCGGGCAGCTGTAGACATGATCGTTGACCAGTCCCTTTGCCTGCATCAAGGCATACATATTGGTTGCGCCAACGAAACTCCAGCCTCGCGTCTTCAATGCCCTGGCAAGTGCCGTCGACTCGGGTGTCGTCGGGTTGGCTGCAAGCCAGGCGCGTGTCACCCTGTCGGGGCGTGAGGATGGTTCAGGTTCGAACTGCCAGAAAAACGCTGCCAGACTGCCGAACTCCTGCTGGAGATCCAGCGCACGGCCAGCATTGTTGATGGCCGAGCAGATCTTGCGACGGTTGCGAACGATGCTCGAGTCCTGTAACAGTCGATCGATGTCGTTGTCGTTGAAGCCTGCAACGACCTCAAGCTGAAAATCTGCGAAAGCACGACGAAAGGCGGGGCGACGATACAGGATCGTCTTCCAGCTCAGCCCCGATTGGAATCCTTCCAGGCAGACTTTTTCGAAGAATGACCGGTCGCAGTCTGTCGGCATACCCCATTCCTCGTCGTGATACCTCTGGTATTGAGGGTCATCCGGTGGGATCGGGCAGTCTTCGGACACGCACATGGGAATCTGATCCGGGAGAGGGGTGGAAGCGGGGCAATGGTCAACGAACAGATTGATGAATCCGACCATTGAAGCCGGAGTGAAACCTGTGTGGCATCTTCACAAGTTACACTGCCCTGTTCAAGTCGGGCGCTGGAATGGCCGTAAACTACGGGTCTGAGTGCGTTTGTCCAGTCGACTTGCAGCCCTCGGTAGCGCCATGATCGACATTTCGTGACACCCATGTGAACAAAAACCCGTCGCAAGGGTAGCAATCAGAAGATTTGGGTGTTATTATGGTGCGCTAACCAACCCGGCGTGGACATCCCGTTGGGTTTTGTTTATTTCGGTTTTATTACTTCGTTCCGAGCTGCACTGCTCGGCTGCAAATCAACCTCCGATAAACAGTTCGCCGCCAAGCGTTCTGCACCACATGGGGGGATGGCAAGCGGTCCCACTGTGCGTGCTGTTCTGGGCGTGATTAGAGTATGTGGGAGAAAACGATGACTCTTGGTGTAGTTGGCCGCAAACTGGGCATGACGCGCGTATTCGATGACGCGGGCGTTTCAACGCCTGTTACGGTTATCGAAGTAGCGAAAAACCGAATCACTGCCAGGAAGACCGTCGAAAACGACGGCTATGTCAGCGTCCAGGTCACAACTGGTGACAAGAAAACCAATCAATTGAGCAAGGCTGAAGCCGGACATTTCGCGAAAGCGGGTGTTGGCGCTGGTCGTGGTCTCTGGGAATTCCGCCTCGAAGGTGAAGAGGGCAGCGAGCTTGAGGTTGGTGGTGAATTCGGTATGGAATTGTTCGAAGCCGGCCAGAAGGTCGATGTAACCGGTACCAGTATCGGTAAAGGCTTCGCAGGTGGCGTCAAGCGTCACAACTTCCAGATGCAAGACGCGACTCACGGTAACTCTCTGTCCCACCGTGCGCCCGGTTCAATCGGTCAGAACCAGACGCCTGGACGAGTGTTCAAAGGCAAGAAAATGGCAGGTCACATGGGTGCTGTAAAGCGCACTACCCAGAACCTCCAGGTAGTTCGAATCGATGAGGGTCGCGAAGTCATTCTCATCAAGGGTGCAGTGCCCGGCGCCGATGGCAGCGACGTCATCATCAAGCCGGCCGTCAAGCAGAAGAACGCGAAGAGCTAAGACGATGGATTTGAAAACACACAGCGGCGGATCGGTATCCGTTGCAGATTCCGTATTCGGAGTCACATATAACGAAGGTCTGGTTCACCAGATCGTGACTGCCTATCTGGCGGCGGCTCGTGCCGGTACTTCTGCGCAGAAAACGCGTTCCGAAGTGCGTGGTGGCGGTGCCAAGCCTTGGCGGCAGAAGGGTACGGGTCGTGCTCGTGCCGGTACTTCACGCAGTCCTATCTGGACTGGTGGTGGCGTGACATTCGCTGCCAAGACACGTGACTACTCACAGAAAGTCAACAAGAAGATGTACCGCGGAGCCATTCGCTCCATTCTGTCTCACGCAGCGGCCGAAGGCCGTCTGATCGTGGTTGACAGTCTGGAACTGGAAGCCCCGAAGACCAAGGTAATGAAGGCGAAGATGGCCGAGCTGGGTGTCGAGAAGGTGCTGTTCCTGATGGACGATGTCACCGAGTCTGTCTACCTGGCCAGTCGCAACATTCCTTATGTCCAGGTTCTGGATGTGGAAGGTGTTGATCCTGTCAGTCTGGTGCGTTTTCCGCACATCGTCGCCACGGCTGCTGCCGTGAAGCAACTGGAGGAGCGATTCGCATGAATGACCAACGTCTCTATCAGGTGATTCTGGCACCTCATATTTCCGAGAAAACTGCCACTGCATCTGAAATGGAAGGTCGTCATACTTTCCGTGTTGCCAACAATGCAACCAAGCTGGAAGTGCGCAAGGCTGTCGAAAAATTGTTCGATGTGACTGTTCGCAGCGTCCAGATCGTCAACGTTCACGGCAAGACCAAGCGTTTCGGTCAGAGTGAAGGTAAACGTTCCGATTGGAAAAAGGCCATCGTCCGCCTGGCTGAAGGGCAGGACATCGACTTCATGGGTATGGAGGGTTAGATCATGGCTCTGGTAAAGTCAAAACCGACATCGCCCGGAAAGCGATTTCAGGTCCGCGTTGTCAACAAGGAACTTTCGAAAGAAGGTCCTTACGAGCCATTGGTCGAAAGTCTGTCCAAGTCCGGTGGTCGTAACAACAAAGGTCGCATCACGACTCGCCACATCGGTGGTGGTCACAAGCGTCGTTATCGTGTCATCGATTTCAAGCGCAACAAGGATGGCGTACCTGCCGTTGTTGAGCGTGTTGAATACGATCCGAACCGTACAGCGCACATTGCACTGCTGAAGTATGCAGACGGTGAGCGTCGTTACATCCTGGCTCCCAAAGGTGTTTCTGCTGGTGCGCCATTGATGTCCGGTCGTGAATCCCCGATCAAGGCAGGCAACTGTCTGCCACTGGCCAATATTCCGGTCGGTTCCACGGTTCACGCCATCGAGCTGAAGCCCGGTCGCGGTGCTCAGGTTGCACGAAGTGCCGGTGCTGCAGTACAGCTGGTTGCTCGTGAAGGCATGTACGCTACCTTGCGTCTGCGCTCTGGCGAAATGCGCCGGGTACAGAGTGAGTGTCGCGCCACTATCGGTGAAGTCGGCAACGGCGAACATTCACTGCAGAAGCTTGGCAAGGCTGGCGCGAAGCGCTGGCGCGGTGTTCGTCCTACCGTTCGCGGTGTGGCAATGAACCCGGTCGATCACCCGCATGGTGGTGGTGAAGGTCGTACTTCGGGTGGTCGTCATCCGGTCAGTCCATGGGGTACCCCTACCAAGGGTTACAAGACTCGTTCAAACAAGCGCACAGATAACATGATCGTGCGTCGTCGCAGCAAGAAATAGGAGGTAGAGACTCGTGCCACGTTCCCTGAAAAAAGGCCCGTTCGTCGACTATCACCTCGTCAAGAAGGTCGATGAAGCTCGCGCCGCAAATAGCAAGCGTCCAATCAAGACATGGTCGCGTCGTTCAATGATCCTGCCAGATATGGTAGGTCTGACCATCGCCGTGCACAACGGTCGTGTACATGTGCCGGTGCTGGTTTCCGAAAACATGGTAGGGCACAAGCTGGGTGAGTTCGCGGCAACGCGCACTTACAAAGGCCACGTCGCTGACAAGAAATCGAGATAGTCATGCAAGTCGAATCTACATTGAAGATGGCCCGCATCTCTCCACAGAAGGTGCGCCTGGTTGCAGATCAGATCCGTGGTCTGCCGGTAGAAGGTGCGCTGGAAGTTCTCACATTCAGTGAGAAGAAGGCTGGTGCACTCATCAAGAAGCTGGTTGACAGTGCGATTGCCAACGCCGAGCACAACGAAGGCGCGGATATCGACGAGCTGAAGGTTTCAGCCGTACAGGTCAATGCTGGACCGGTCATGAAGCGTCTGCGAGCCAGAGCCAAGGGCCGAGCTAACCGAATTCTCAAGCGTACAAGTCATATTACCGTGACCGTTTCGGACGGCAGGAGCTAAACGATGGGTCAAAAAGTACATCCGATTGGTATTCGTCTGGGCATCTCCCAGGATTGGAATTCCACCTGGTATGCCGGCAACGAAGACTATGCTGACTACCTGAATGACGACATCAGAATCCGCAAGTTCCTGAAAAAGGAACTCTCGCATGCTTCTGTCAGCCGTATTCAGATCCAGCGTCCTGCGAAATCTGTCATCATCACGATCCACTCGGCTCGTCCGGGTATCGTCATCGGCAAGAAGGGTGAAGATGTAGAGCGTCTGCGTCGTGCACTGGCGCCAATGCTTGGCATCAACATCAACAACGTCAAGATCAACATTGCCGAGATTCGCAAGCCGGAGCTCGACGCTCAACTGGTCGCTGAAGGTGTTGCTCAGCAGCTGGAACGTCGTGTCATGTTCCGTCGTGCCATGAAGCGTGTATTGACCAACACCATGCGCCTCGGTGCACAAGGTGTGAAGATTGCCGTATCCGGTCGTCTGAACGGGGCAGAGATTGCCCGTCGCGAGTGGTACCACGATGGTCGTGTGCCTTTGCACACACTGCGTGCTGACATCGACTACGGTGTTGCCGAAGCTCATACTACCTACGGTGTCATCGGCATCAAGGTCTGGATCTGCCACGGCGAAGTGTTCGACCTCGAAGAAAAACGCTCTAAAAGCGTTGCTAGCACCGCCAGCAAGTAAGGCTGACGAATCTAATCAAGAGACCTGGCTGAGATCGCATCCTCGGGATGCGAGATCCGCAAAACAATGAGTCTCAGCAGTAATCAGAGCAACGAGAAATGCTTCAACCAAAACGAACGAAATTCAGGAAACAGCACACGGGGCGAAACCGTGGTCTGGCCCAGAACGGCAACAAGGTAAGCTTTGGCGAATACGGCCTCAAAGCGACCGGTCGTGGCCGTTTGACTGCTCGCCAGATCGAATCCGCTCGTCGTGCAATGACACGTCACATCAAGCGTGGTGGAAAGATCTGGATCCGGATCTTCCCCGACACGCCTGTTACCAAGAAGCCTATCGAAGTACGTATGGGTAAAGGTAAGGGTAATGTCGAATATTGGGTAGCCAAGATTCAGCCCGGCAAGATGCTCTACGAAATGGAAGGCGTCACCGAAGAGATTGCGCGTGAGGCGTTTGCTCTCGCAGCGGCCAAGCTGCCGATTGCCACTAGTTTTGTTGTGAGGACTGCAGCGTAATGGCTGATTCAAAAGCATCAGAGCTCAAGACCAAGTCGGTCGATGAGCTGAACACAGAGCTCAGCGGCCTGTTTCGGGAACAATTCAACCTGCGTATGCAGCGTGGATCCGGACAAGACGTCAAGCCACACGATTTCAAGCGAGTACGTCGTCAGATTGCACGCATCAAGACCATCATCCACCAGAAGCAGTCTGCAGAGGCCTGATCATGAGTGAGCAGAACGAATCAGCCACAGTAGGCACGAGTACACGTACCGTTACAGGTCGTGTCACCAGCAACAAGATGGAACAGACTGCAACAGTGCAGGTCGAGCGTCGCATCAAGCACCCCATCTACGGCAAGTACATGCGTCGTAGCAAGAAGTACCATGTGCATGATGAGAACAACGAACTGAACGTCGGCGATACGGTTCAGATCAAAGAGTGCCGCCCAATGTCCAAGACAAAATCCTGGACACTGGACAAGGTACTCGTCGAAGCGGCTGAATAAGGCCGTTGTCGACAATGAACATTAACAAGCGTGGCTGGAAAAAGAGTAGCGTCCGATGATTCAAATGCAAACTGTCCTGAATGTGGCAGATAACAGTGGCGCGCGCCGAGTACAGTGCATCAAGGTACTGGGCGGCTCGCACCGTCGATACGCTCGAGTTGGCGATGTCATCAAGGTCAGCGTCAAGGACGCGATTCCTCGAGGCAAGGTAAAGAAAGGCGAGGTCTACAACGCAGTGGTAGTTCGAACTGCAAAGGCCATTCGTCGCGGTGATGGTTCTGCCATTCGTTTTGACGCCAACGCGGCTGTCATTCTGAATGCAAAACTGGAGCCGGTAGGCACACGTATCTTTGGCCCCGTGACGCGTGAACTTCGAAACGAGAAGTTCATGAAGATCGTCTCCCTCGCACCTGAAGTGCTGTAGGGACCGGATAGCCAAACGGCGAATAGGCAAGATTATGCAACGTATCAAGCAAGGCGACGATGTCATCGTACTCGTCGGTAAAGACAAAGGTCGACGCGGCAAGGTGGAAACCGTGCTGGAAGATCGTGTGATCATTGACGGTATCAACCTGGTCAAGAAGCACGCCAAGGGCAACCCACAGATGGGCGATCCGGGCGGCATTCAGGAAAAGGAACTGTCAATTCACATTTCGAATGTTGCGCTGTTCAACCCTTCTGCAAAGAAGGGCGGGCGCATCGGTTTTCGCACAAACGACGAAGGTCAGAAGGAGCGTTTTTTCCGTTCTGATTCTTCTTCAGTGGACAGTTGAGCGTCATGGCCAGGTTAATAGCAGATTATCGCGAGAGAATCGTTCCTCTGATGATGGAGGAGCACAAGTACCAGAGCATCATGCAGGTACCTCGCATCGAGAAGATCACCATCAACATGGGTCTCGGTGAGGCCATTGGTGACAAGAAGGTACTTGAGCACGCGGTCAAGGACATGACTGCCATCAGTGGTCAGAAGCCTGTCGTTACCGTTGCACGCAAGTCGATTGCGGGCTTCAAGATTCGTGACGGTTACCCGATCGGTGCGAAGGTGACACTGCGTCGTGATCGCATGTATGAATTCCTGGATCGTCTGGTTGCGGTATCCATTCCCCGTATCCGTGACTTTCGTGGCATCAATGCTCGTTCATTCGACGGCCGTGGCAACTACAGCATGGGCGTGAAAGAGCAGATCATCTTCCCGGAAATCGATTACGACAAGATCGATGCGGTGCGCGGTATGGATATCACCATCACCACGTCTGCGAAGACTGATGCAGAAGCCTTGTCTCTGTTGAAGAAATTCAACTTTCCTTTCCGCCAATAGGAGCGCGACATTCATGGCAAAGAAATCAATGATTGCTCGCGAGAACAAGCGAACAAAATTGGTAAAGCAATTCGCTGACAAGCGGGCTGCACTGAAAGAAACGATCGTCTCTGAAGAAGTCAGCTTCGAAGAGAAAATGGAAGCGGTTACCGCTTTGCAGAAACTGCCGCGTGATTCATCACCGGCTCGTCAGCGTAATCGCTGCCGTATCACTGGTAGGCCTCATGGCTATTACCGTAAATTTGGCCTGAGCCGTAACAAGCTTCGTGAAGCAGCCATGCGCGGAGATGTTCCGGGTCTGGTCAAGGCGAGCTGGTAGGAGATCTAACACATGAGTATGTCTGACCCCATAGCCGACATGCTGACCCGTATTCGTAACGGTCAGCAGGCGCGTAAGGTATCGGTATCCATGCCCGCAGCGAAGCTGAAGTCCAGCGTCGCGCAGGTATTGCAGGATGAAGGTTACGTTTCCGGCTTCAGTACTGAAGTCGTCGATGGCAAACCGACTCTGACCGTTACATTGAAGTATTTCGATGGCAAGCCCGTTATCGACAAGATCAAGCGCATCAGTCGCCCAGGTCTGCGTCAGTATTCGGGTGCCAACTCTATCCCTGAAGTACTCGGCGGGCTGGGTATTGCAGTCGTCTCCACGTCCCATGGTGTGATGACCGGCAAACAAGCCAGCGCCCAGGGTTTTGGTGGCGAAATCATCTGCACCGTCAGTTAAGCGGCGAGCCGGAGAATAAAACAATGTCACGCGTAGCAAAACAACCGATCGAGGTGCCTAAGGGCGTCGAGGTCACAATCAATGGTCAGGCAGTCAGTGCAAAAGGCCCCAAGGGCCAAGAGTCGATGACTCTGCACAACGACGTCACGGCATCCCTGGAAGATGGTGTTCTGGGTGTCAAGACAAGCCGTACGGATCAGAAGTCCGTTGCAATGACCGGCACCATGCGTTCGCTGCTGAACAACCTGGTAACAGGTGTCAGCACTGGTTTCCAGAAGAAACTCGAATTGCGTGGAGTGGGTTATCGTGCGCAGGCTCAGGGCAGCAATCTGAACCTGACACTCGGTTTTTCACACCCGGTAGTTCACAAGGTGCCTGATGGCATCACTGTGGAAACGCCGAGTCAGACCGAGATCGTGGTCAGTGGTACCAACAAGCAGGTCGTTGGTCAGGTCGCCGCTGACATTCGTGGTTATCGTCCACCAGAGCCTTACAAGGGCAAGGGTGTGCGGTATGTCGACGAGTTCGTCGCCATGAAAGAAGCCAAGAAGAAGTAGAGCAGCGCAGAAGAGCAATCGAGAATGGATAAGAAAACTAGTCGTCTGCGTCGTGCCAAGCGCACACGCGCCAAGATCCGCGAGCTCAGCGTGCCTCGCCTTACGGTTCATCGTACGCCTCGGCATATCTATGCCCAGGTCATCGATGCCGATGGCAGTCGCGTACTGGCTTCTGCTTCATCAGTCAGCAAGGACCTGCGTGGTTCGATGCCGAATGGTGGAAATGTCGATGCCGCAGTTTCTGTCGGCAAGAGCATCGCCGAGAAAGCAACAGCAGCTGGCGTCAGCCAGGTCGCTTTCGACCGCGCTGGCTTCAAATACCATGGTCGTGTGAAAGCGCTGGCCGATGCAGCCCGTGAAAACGGTCTGAAATTCTGATTACGGCGCAGATTGCGGCAAGGCTGTCCTAGTACAGCCAGAACCACGGGACTCGGTAAAAAAGTATGGCACAGAACGATTACAATCAAAGCAGTGACGGCTACATCGAAAAGCTGGTCACCATCAACCGCGTGGCGAAAGTCGTCAAGGGCGGTCGTCAGTTCGGTTTCACCGCACTGACAGTTGTCGGCGACGGCAACGGCAGAGTCGGGCTTGGCTACGGCAAGGCACGAGAAGTACCTTTGGCTATTCAGAAGGCTATGGAAAAGGCCCGTCGTGACATGAAGACGGTTTCCCTGAACGATGGCACTCTGCAGTACCCCCTGAAGGGCCGTCATGGCGCTGCACGGGTGTACATGCAACCAGCCTCTGAAGGTACTGGAATCATCGCTGGCGGCGCCATGCGCGCAGTCTTCGAAGCGGTAGGTGTACGCAATGTTCTTGCAAAGATCATTGGCACCAACAATCCGATCAACGTTGTTCGCGCCACCATCAATGGCCTGAGCACAATGCAGAGCCCTGAGACTGTTGCTGCGAAGCGTGGCAAGACAGTCGCAGAGATCAAAGGAGAGTAAGATGAGCGGCAAAACTCTCAAGGTCACGCTGGTCAAGAGCATGAACGGTCGTCTGAAGAATCATCAGGCAAGCGTTCGTGGTCTCGGACTGCGCCGTATGCATCAGACAGTCGAAGTCATCGACACGCCTGAAAACCGCGGCATGATCAACAAGGCGTACTACATGTTGCGCGTTGAAGAACCTGCATAAAGCAGTTCTTCATATCAATTTTCCGGGCGGGTGGCATGTTGTCGCTCGCCCTTATCGAAATGACAGACAAGAGCTTACGTCATGAGTCTCAATAATCTGAAACCAGCGGCTGGCAGCCGCAAGGTCGGTAACCGTGTAGGTCGCGGCATCGGATCTGGAAGCGGCAAGACCTGTGGCCGTGGCCACAAGGGTCAGAAGTCACGTTCCGGCGGCTGGCACAAGGTCGGTTTTGAAGGTGGACAGATGCCTATCCAGCGTCGTCTGCCGAAGTTCGGCTTCACCTCACGCATGGCTCGGCATTACGCTGAAGTCCGCTTGCATGAAATTGCCAGCATCGAAGGCGGCAACGTCAACGTTGAGTCCTTGATTGCGGCTGGTCTCGTGCCTCTGCAGACCAAGACAGTCAAGATCATTCTGTCCGGCCAGGTCAGCACACCTTGCACCGTTACTGGTTGTCGTGTGACCCAGGGTGCCAAGGCTGCTATCGAAGCTGCTGGCGGGTCCGTCACGGAACCTGCTGCACCGGGTGACAGCGCGGCTGCAAGCTAAGATCATGGCCGCTGACAAGAACAAGCCTGCGTTGTCTGGTCTCGGCGGTACCGCCGAGCTGCGCTCGCGCCTGTTGTTCGTCCTGTTTGCGATGATCATCTTCCGCACTGGCTCGCACATCACCATTCCCGGTGTTGATCCGCGAGTCATGGCGGATCTGTTTGATCAGCAGAGTGGTGGCATTCTGGGCATGTTGAACATGTTCGGAGGTGGTGCCCTGTCGCGTATGTCTCTATTCGCGCTGGGTGTCATGCCTTATATCTCTGCTTCGATCATCATGCAGTTGATGACTCACGTCATTCCGCAGCTTGAACAGCTGCGCAAGGAAGGCGAGAGTGGTCGACGCGTCATTACCAAGTACACGCGTTACGGCACGCTGATACTGGCTTCGGTACAGGCAATCGGTATTGCCATTGCCTTGCAGAACCAGGGTGCGAACGGTCAGAGTGTCGTGTTCCTGACCGGTCCCGGCTTTGTGCTGACAGCGGCGATAACGCTGGTGACAGGTACCATGTTCCTGATGTGGCTGGGTGAGCAGATCACCGAGCGTGGCATCGGTAACGGTATTTCCATCATCATCTTTACAGGCATTGTTGCAGGATTGCCGGCTGCCATTGGCGGAACCCTGCAATTGGCACGTACGGGTGAGTTGGGTTATTTTGTTGTCATTCTGTTGTTCTCGATGGTGATCGCGGTAACGGCCTTCGTTGTGTTTGTCGAACGTGGTCAGCGACGTATCACTGTCAATTACGCAAAGCGACAGCAGGGCCGCAAGATGTTTGCAGCCCAGACAAGCCATCTGCCGTTGAAATTGAACATGGCTGGTGTCATTCCTCCCATTTTTGCCTCAAGCATCATCCTGTTTCCGGCAACTCTGGGTGACATTGCCACCAGTAATTCAAATTCTTTTCTCAACACCATCGTGTCAACGCTGCAACCAGGCCAGCCGGTCTATATACTCTTGTATGCGTCGGCAATAATCTTTTTCTGTTTTTTCTATACTGCCCTGGTGTTCAACGCCAAGGAAACAGCGGATAATCTGAAGAAATCGGGTGCGTTCATTCCCGGTATCCGCCCAGGCGAGAAAACAGCCCGATACATCGATGGTGTGCTGACACGGTTGACCTTTTACGGCGCGTTGTATATAACGCTCGTTTGCCTGCTGCCCGAGTTCCTGATCCTGTTCTGGAATGTACCCTTCTACTTTGGTGGTACGTCCTTGCTGATCATTGTCGTGGTGGTCATGGATTTTGTTGGTCAGGCACAAGCACACATGATGAGCCATCAGTACGAAGGCTTGATGAAGAAGCAAGGTACCAAGGGAGTTCCGAAAGGAGCACGCTGAGGCAGGCGTGCCCCTGTCAGCGTTATCCGATCGGCATTTCCTTATCTGGAGAAGAAGCACAATGAAAGTCAGAGCATCAGTGAAGAAGATCTGTCGCAACTGCAAGGTTGTCAAGCGCAAGGGCGTGATTCGCGTCATTTGTACTGACACCCGACACAAGCAGCGTCAGGGTTAGTTAAAAATACTTAGGCGGAGATAAGCATGGCACGTATTGCCGGCATTAACATTCCGGTCCAGAAGCATACCTGGATCGCATTGACATCGATTTACGGTATCGGAAGAACACGAGCGCGTCAGATTTGTGATGCGGCGAGTGTGGCGCCAGATGTCAAGGTTCGAAATCTCTCGGAAGTCGAGATCGAGAGCCTGCGAACGGAAGTAGGAAAATTTACAGTCGAAGGCGACTTGCGTCGCGATGTTTCGATGAACATAAAGCGTCTGATGGACCTCGGTTGTTACCGTGGAATTCGCCATCGTCGGGGCTTACCCCTTCGCGGTCAACGTACGAAGACCAATGCGCGCACGCGCAAAGGTCCGCGTAGACCGCTCAAGCGTTAATAGAGAAAGTTATGGCAGCTAGTAGCACCAAGAAGAAGGTTCGCCGTACCGTCACTGACGGTATTGCCCACATTCATGCATCGTTCAATAACACGATTGTCATGATCACTGATCGACAGGGCAATGCTCTGTCATGGGCCACTGCCGGTGGTTCAGGTTTTCGTGGTTCACGCAAGAGCACACCCTTTGCCGCCCAGGTGGCTGCAGAGCGTGCTGGCGAAGCAGCCAAGGAATACGGTCTGAAGAACATCGACGTACACGTCAAGGGCCCTGGTCCTGGTCGTGATTCAGCAGTTCGTTCGCTGAACAACGTCGGCTTCAAGATCAGCAGCATCCTTGATGTCACGCCAATCCCACACAACGGTTGCCGTCCGCCGAAAAAGCGCCGTGTGTGAGATGACTCGCGTATTCCATCGACAAGACTTGAAGAACAGCAGGAGTGTGAACCGTGGCTAGATATATAGGCCCCAAGTGCAAACTGAGCCGCCGAGAAGGCACCGACCTGTACCTGAAATCAGGTATTCGTCCGCTCGAGTCAAAGTGCAACCTGGAGACACCTCCAGGCATGCAAGGCGCCAAGCGTGGTCGTCCGTCGGACTATGCCATCCAGCTGCGTGAAAAGCAGAAAGTACGCCGTATGTATGGTGTGCTGGAGAAGCAGTTCCGTAACTACTACAAATCCGCCGCTGCACGCAAGGGCTCTACAGGTGAAAACCTGTTGTCCCTGCTCGAGCAACGACTGGACAATGTTGTGTACCGCATGGGATTCGGCTCTACACGTGCCGAAGCTCGTCAGCTGGTATCACACAAGTCGGTCATGGTAGACGGCAAGATCGTCAACATTGCTTCTTACCAGGTTCAACCGAACCAGGTTATCACGATCCGTGAGAAGGCCCGTAAACAAGCCCGTATCGCCGATGCTCTTCAACTGGCTCAGCAGCGCGGTCTGCCAGGCTGGATCGAAGTCGACGCAAAGAAATTCGAAGGCATGTTCAAGGCAGTCCCTGACCGTGCGGATCTGCCAGCCGAGATCAACGAATCTCTGGTTGTGGAGCTGTACTCGAAGTAAGCGATCGTCTGCTTGCTTGTTACAGCTTTAGGGTGGAGCAGCGATCTGGCTGCTCCACTAACATATAGGGGTTGAATTACGTTGAATGCCATGCAAACTGAATTCTTGAAGCCACGTATCGTCGATGTGTCGGCGTCCAACGCAAATCATGCGAAGGTCACGCTCGAGCCATTGGAACGTGGGTTCGGCCATACGCTGGGTAATGCGTTGCGCCGTATCCTGTTGTCATCCATGCCCGGTGCCGCCTTCTATGAGGCGGAAATCGAAGGTGTACTGCATGAGTACACCACCATGGAAGGCGTTCAGGAAGATGTTCTCGATATCCTGCTGAATCTCAAAGGTGTGTCCATCGTGATGCACGCGAAAGACGAAGCGAACCTGAAGTTGGTCAAGCAGGGACCTTGTGTGGTCACGGCTGGCGACATCACGCTGGATCACGATATCGAAATCATCAATCCGGATCACGTTATCTGTCATCTGACAGGTGATGTCAATCTGAACATGACACTTCGTGCGCGCGTCGGACGAGGCTATGAACCTGCGTCTCATCGTACTCTTGAGGAAGGCGAAAGCCGACCCATCGGTACCTTGCAGATTGACTCCTCATTCAGCCCGGTTCACCGTGTTGCCTACAACGTGGAAAGTGCACGAGTAGAGCAGCGTACCGATCTGGACAAGTTGATTGTCGATCTCGAGACCAACGGTACGATTGATCCTGAAGAAGCCATCCGCAAGGCGGCGACCATTCTGCAGGAACAGCTTTCAGTCTTCGTTGACCTGAAAGCCGAGACACAGACCCAGGAAGAGGAGCAGGCTTCTGATATCGATCCGATTCTGCTGCGTCCTGTGGACGATCTGGAACTGACCGTACGTTCAGCCAACTGCCTGAAGGCGGAGAACATCTACTACATAGGTGATCTGATTCAGCGTACAGAAGTTGAATTGTTGAAAACGCCAAATCTGGGCAAGAAATCCCTGACAGAGATCAAGGACGTACTGGCTCAGCAGGCTCTATCACTAGGCATGCGCCTTGAAAACTGGCCACCAC
Organism: uncultured Granulosicoccus sp.; assembly: GCA_947499955.1. Taxonomy (GTDB): domain Bacteria; phylum Pseudomonadota; class Gammaproteobacteria; order Granulosicoccales; family Granulosicoccaceae; genus Granulosicoccus. Next base: position 198,553 of record CANMQI010000001.1, on the reverse strand, counting down.
CCGAGTTGCAGAAGCAACGCGAGATGGTCAAGTAGGAACGAGACAAGAACATGAGACATCGTAAGAGCGGGCGCAAGCTCAACCGTAATTCCAGCCATCGCAAGGCCATGTTTCGCAACATGGCAGCGTCTTTGGTAGAGCACGAGTCAATCACGACTACCGTGCCGAAAGCCAAGGAGCTGCGCAAGGTCATCGAGCCGATGATCACCAATGCGAAGCAGGACAATGTTGCCAAGCGTCGTCAGGCGTTTGATCGTCTGCGCGACAAGGCAGCCGTAGGCAAGTTGTTCGGCGTACTGGGTCCTCGTTTTGCCAACCGTCCAGGTGGCTACACGCGTATTCTCAAGTGCGGCATGCGCCCCGGTGACAATGCGCCTATGGCCATCATCGAGTTCGTTGAGCGTAGCGAAGTATAGTCAGATTGCCGACCATCCTTGATGGTTGATCAGAAGAGAGGCCCGCTGCTTGCAAAAGCGCGGGCCTTTTTTCGTTTCCGGGGGAAGCAGAGCCGTAGCAAACAGGCAGTAATGACTTTGTTCAGATCGGACGCCGGGCTATCATCGTCGTGACGGAACAAGTCGAATAGTTGGAACAGGGCTCGCTTCACGAGGTGGCGGCTGCGGGCGGGTAGCTGCGCCAGTGTGCCTTTCCGACAAGCGCAACCCATTGAGCAGGATGATGATATGAGCGACAGTGATACCGAAACCACGTGCGATGAGGCGATGACAGGCTCCACACAACCGCCCATCACAGTGATCGGTGCGGGTTCCTGGGGCACCGCTCTGGCCATACAGCTGGCACGTGCCGGCAGTGAGCAGGTGACACTCTGGGGGCGGGATACCGTCCTGATGCAGCAGATGCAACGAGATCGCAGCAATGAACGCTACCTGCCGGGGTGTTCACTACCGGCCAATCTGGTCGTCGAGGCCGATTGGGGCAGGGCTGTCGGGAATGCCGGCCGAATACTGATTTCGGTGCCCAGCCACGCCTTTCGGCATGTTCTGGAACCCCTGAAAGTCACTCAAGGCGAGAAGTTGCAGGATCTGGAACTGGCGTGGGCTACCAAGGGATTCGAACTGAGTACCGGTCTGTTACCGCATCAGCTGGCCCACCAGCTGCTACCGGAATGCACGAACTATGCTGTCGTCTCGGGACCCACTTTCGCTCTCGAAGTAGGGGCGGGCTTGCCAACCGCCATAACCGTTGCAGGCTCCAATCCCCAATGGTCTGCGCGAATGGCGGCAGCCCTGCGAACCCGAAATTTCATTGCCTATACCTCGGAAGACATGGTGGGAGTGGAAATAGGCGGGGCCGTCAAGAATGCTCTGGCCATCGGGGCGGGATTGTCAGATGGCCTGGGGTTCGGCGCCAATGCTCGCATTGCCTTGATCAACCGCGGGCTACGAGAACTTTCGCGTCTGGGTCTTGCAATGGGTGCGCGGGCTGAAACGTTTGTCGGTCTGGCCGGCATGGGAGATCTGGTTCTGACCTGCACGGATAACCAGTCCCGCAATCGTCGGATGGGGCTGGCACTGGCCTCCGGCAAGAGCATTGCGGAGGCAGCAGATGAAATAGGTCAGGTTGTGGAAGGAGTTGGCGCGGCGCGGGCTGTTTATGAACAGGCTCAACGACTCGGTGTGCGTATGCCGATCATCGAACAGATATACCGTGTTGTCGTCGATGGTGTCGACCCCAGGGATGCCGTTGAGGCATTGCTCAGTCGAGAACTGGGCGCTGGCGGGGAGCATGCCTGAGCGAGCATCGGCTCGCGCGTTGGTGTTTGTCGGGAATCGGTTTATCGAAATCGATGTGCCACACCCTTGCGGACCTGCGTTTGATGGAGAGCAGCTTTGGTGTAATCTACAGACATGAGCTATACACCATCGACACTACCTGCCGAACTTGCCATTGGCATCGTCCATCTCGGACTCGGCGCATTCCATCGTGCCCACCAGGCGAGATATACCGAAGCTGCCATTGGATGTGCCGGTGGTGATTGGGGGATCAGTGCCGTGGCCATGCGCAGCCGCGACCTGGCCAGTCAGATGATCGCCAATGACGGTCGATATTCATTGATCGAACAACGAGCAGACGGTCCGGTACTGCACGAAATGTCGGTTATCCGGGAGGTGCTCTGCCTGCCCGATATGCCTGAAGCGGTCATCGAGCGAATAGCGGCACCGGCTGTCCATGTGGTGAGTGTTACCGTGACTGAAAAAGGCTACTGCTTCAGTGGTACTGACCGCCATCTGAATCGCGATGACCCACTGATCATCCACGACCTGGCCAATGCGCAGCAGGCTCGCTCCCTGCCAGGCATCCTGGTGGCCGGCCTGCAGAGGCGTCACGCACAGGGTGGTACAGGATTGTCGATTCTCTCCTGTGACAATCTTCCGGCCAATGGCAAGCTGCTACGTCGAATAGTGCTCGAGTATGCAGGCTTGATGGATGAAGAACTCGCGAGCTGGATCGAGCAGAACTGCCGATTTCCCGATTCCATGGTTGATCGGATAACACCGGCAGCCAGCAAGGGAACACTCGAGTTGGCGCGCACTCTGTCGGGACGGGCCGACCCTGCAGCCATAGAAACCGAGCCTTTCAGTCAATGGGTCATCGAGGATGATTTCGCCGGACCACGCCCCGCCTGGGAACTGGCCGGCGTGCAGTTCGTCGATGATGTCGCGCCATTCGAGGACATGAAGCTGCGCATGCTCAACGGTGCCCACTCATTGATTGCCTATCTCGGGGCTGTGACAGGATTGCCTGCGGTTCGTGATGTCATGCAAGAGCCTGTCTATCGAGCTCTGGTGGATAGGCACATGCGATTTGCCGCCGACACACTCGAAGGTGTCGATGCCGCTGACTCTGATAGCTACAGAGCGAAGCTGCTGACGCGCTTTGAAAATCCGGCAATCGATCATCGTTGCCTGCAGATCGCCATGGACGGTAGTCAGAAGATGCCACAGAGAATATTCATGCCGGCGTCTATCCGCCTCTCCAGGGGAATGCCAGCGGATACCTATGTGTTGGCCACGGCATTGTGGATTCGCTACCTCCAGGGAGAGAATGAGCAGGGAGCGGTCATCGAAGGTAGCGATCCCTTGCTCGCGGAATTGAAGTCGATCATCGAGTCTGACAGCCCCATGAGGCAAAGAGTCGCCAGTCTGGCTGGTATCCCGGGTGTCCCGGATAGTCTGTTCACCAATGATGATTGGGTGAGCCAGGTGTCGGACACCGTTGATCAACTGGAAACAGGGCCTGTTCTGACGGTCGTTTCCCGAATGGTCGGCACCGCGTAACAGCAGGTCTCTTTCGACTGTAAGCGCTCGTTATGTAACTTGTTCTATCTCCAGTTCTGACTCCGGGGCGCCGATAAGAGGCAGGTGTCCACGGAAAATCTGGTCATTGCCTGTGTCCGAGCCAGGTAGTGAGCAAGATAGGAGAGAAACCAGCAATGCCGCTAACAGACTGCGTGTCACGTGGGAGGTATCGCTGTCGAGAACTTCTGGTTCTCACGGTTCTGTCGATCGGGTTGACTGCCTGTAACCAGAGTGCTGATTGGACGCAGTTCAGCAATCACGCGGCGCGCCCCACGAACTACCATGATTTGAAACGTGAAGTGGTCTTGTACCCGGAGCCGGTGAGAGCCTTGCAGGGCCCTGATTCGCTACGGGTGAAAACCGTTCAGGTTCGTCTGGGTAAACAGCTGTTTCATGACAAACGGCTGTCGGGCGATGGAAGCCTGTCTTGTGCGTCTTGTCACGATATCAGCAAGGGTGGCGATGATGGGCGTGCGACCTCCGTGGGAATACGGGGGCAGATGGGTAGCATCAATGCGCCTACAGTGCTCAACAGTGGCCATAACTTCCGACAGTTCTGGGATGGTCGAGCTACGTCTCTGGCACATCAGGCGTTGGGGCCTGTGGCCAACCCCATGGAAATGGGTGCACACTGGACAGACGTGGTGGAAAGGCTTTCCTCCGATGAGGTATTGCTGGATTTGTTCGACGAGGCATTCGGAACCCGGAAAATAGAGTCAGCGTTGATCGCCGAGGCCATAGCCACCTTCGAGAGAACCCTGGTCACTCCTGCACCCTTTGATCGATACCTGAACGGCAACCGCGCAGCCATCAGTCCGGAGGCAGTTCAGGGGTATGCGCTGTTCAAGGAGTATGGTTGTATTGCATGCCATCAGGGCGTGAATCTGGGCGGTAACCTGATGCAGTATTTCGGGGCGTTTCACATGATCGATGCTGATGAGGGAGGCCAGGCAAGAGGACGTTCTTCTGATCATCCCACTCCGGTCTACAAGGTGCCAACCTTGCGTAATATAGCCGTGACGGCGCCCTATTTTCATACCGGATCGGTGTCAACGCTGAGCGATGCCGTGCGAGTCATGGGAGCCGCTCAGTTGGGCCGAATCATTGATGAAGCAGACATCGCGTTGATTGTGGTCTTTCTGGAATCGCTGACTGGTGAGATTCCAGAGCACGCACTGGCACCACTGCAAACCTCAAGCGTCGAATGATGAATACGCCAGGGAAGCTCGGTGTTGTGAAGTGGTTGATAGCGGCCTTGTTGCTTACGCTGCTGGCACTGATAGTGATCAAGCCCAGGGTCGAGAACGGCTTCCATACCGCCTATCTTGCCAACCTGAGTGATATGGAAGCCTTGTCCGGCGAGCTGCAACGGGACCACCTGCTGGTACGTCAGGGACTCGTACAGCATTACGATTATCTGGAAGCAGATCTGGAAATGATGGAAAGGGCCGCAGAGTTGGCGGCCATGGTGCCCGGGTTTGCCGGTAAGCGATATCGGGAACAGAGTGGGCAATACCTCGAGCAGTATTCCGCGGCCGTCGTCAGCCTGAGAAAACAGGTAGACGACAGCAAACGCAGCATCGGACTGTTGAACAACGCCCGAATGGCATTTCGCATGTATCTGGGCGAGCTGAATGATCTGCTTTCACAGAATATCAACGAGCAGACCCAGCCATTGCTGATCGAGCTCAACCACGCACTGGCCTATCGGGAGCTGGATGCAAAGTGGCTTGAAAAGGCTGAGCAGCTACAGTTGGTATCGAGTGATGCAGGCGTTGTCATCAAGCCACTGAGTCTGCATGCCAGAATGATCCTCGTGCAGCAGGAAAACCTGGCTGAATCCACACTCCGCCTGTACACCGCGCTGGGAAAAATGAATCAGCCTGAAAAGCTCAGGACGGCCTATCTTGAACAGTACTACGCAACCGTCAGTCTGACCAATGCCCTGCTATGGGGGAGTTACGCGATAGTCGGGGTATTGTTGTTCTTGTGCGGTGTGCTGACCATCAGTAGTCGCAAGGCGCAGGAGAAGTCGGAAGGCTGTACCAGGGTTGCAGAAAAGGCGTGGGAGGACTCGGAACGTCGCGTGCAGGAAACACAGCAGGCTGTCAGCCTGTGTAATGAAGCACTTGCCAGGATCGGCAAGGGTGATTTTCGCCATCGTCTGGAAGGGACATTCGTACAGGAGCTCGAGTTGCTGCGAAGCGGGATCAATGAGACGGCTGATAGCGTCGAGTTCACGATGCTCGAGTTGACACGTGTCATGCAGGCTATTCAGCAAGGACGGTTCGATGTTCGCCTGGACCCGCGTGTTCAGGGGGAATTCGGGCAACAGGTAGATGAGACCATCGCCACACTGGACAAGACCATCGGCAATATCTGTCTCGTCATGGATGACATGCGTGAGGGGTGTTTTGGGGCGCGTGTCGATGCCGATTGTTCAGGACGGCTGGAGGAGCTCAAACATGCGGTGAACAGTTCGATGATGGTCATGGAAGGGGCAATTACAGCTGTAGTTGGTGTCGCGGAGCATCAGTCCCGAGGGGATTTCAGTCGACAGATCGAGAGCGATGGCAAGGGGCAGATCGAACTGCTGACCCATTCGATCAACGCAACATCATCCAAGGTCCACGAAATGGTTCAGCAGATCAGGCAGGTATCGACTTCCGTTGCCGAGTCCTCCGACAGCATGCAAGTCAATACCCGGCGATTGCTGGAGCACACGAATTCGCACAGCGATTCACTGATCCAATTGCTGGAGAGGGTGGATCTGGTTAAGGGGTCCATTCAGAGCAATCGTGATTCGGTGCAGCTGGCAACCACATTGGTTGATCGCTCCAGGGAGGCCGCCGAGGACGGCAGCCGCATTGCCAATGAAGCAATCGGTTTCATGCATGACATCAATGAGAAGAGTCAGCAGATTGCGAGTACCACCCAGGTGCTGGATGTCATCGCCAAACAGACCAATATGCTGGCATTGAATGCAGCGGTTGAGGCGGCTCGAGCAGGTGTTCATGGTAGCGGCTTTTCAGTCGTGGCCAATGAAGTGAAAGAGCTGGCCAGGCAGTCGGCAGAGGCGTCCACCCATATAACGGCGCTGATACAAGCGACGTCGGATGACATCCGACTGGGTGCGGAATCTGTCACCAGTACCGGGCAGGCCTTGCAAAACATCGGGCAATCGATCAATGACGTCGAGCAGGCTACCCTCACGATCGTGAACGAATCACGTCAGCAAGAGCAGGGTATGGACACCATCGTTGAGATCGTTGGACAATCTCGGGTATTGATGGACTCTGACGTGACACTGGCTGACACCAACAGGGAAACGTCGGAGTTTCTGGGTGAATTGGCCCATCGAGTGAACGAGTTGCTGGCCTTCTTCAAGGCCGGTGACATCGAGCCCGGCACCGCCTCGGTGGAAGACGATGAACGTCACACGGAGCTGGCTGAGAGCTTGCTGAACAAGGCTGCCTGAATTCGTTATGGAATCGTCATGATTTCGTGATAACTCGGCTGCCCGATCTGACTCTACTCCTGAAGTTGTTGACGAGAGGCGAATCCCCGCCGTCTCGTTGCGCTTGATTGTCCAATCACTCAGGAGAGTTTCCATGCATTTTCCACCTCGTTCAGTCGCCGCTGCAGCCGTTCTTCTTGCCAGCACCGCATCTGCCGTACCTGCTCTGGCTGCAGATTATGAAATCACGATCACCAACCTGACCCGTGGTCAGCATTTCACACCACTTGTCGCCGCCGCTCATGACGCCGGTGTTCAGATGTTTCGCGCCGGTAGTGAGGCCTCCACTCAACTGCAATCCATTGCCGAAGGTGGCGATATCGGTCCGATGGTCGAATTGCTGAGCACGGTCGGTGCCGATTACGTGGCCGGTGAGGGGCTGTTGGCACCTGGGGCTACTGTCACGCTCCTGTTGACGGATGTCGCCGAGAGTAACGCCCTGTTATCGCTCAGTGGCATGCTCTTGCCCACCAATGACGGGTTCATTGGCGTGGACTCTGCTCACTTGTCCTCCGCATCAGCCGGTCCCATGACGATTTTCGCTCGTGGCTACGATGCAGGTACCGAAGCCAATGACGAACTGCTTGGCGGCGGCGCCCCAGGAGTCCCCGGTTTTCCTGCACCCCCACCGGTGGTGGCCACGGGAACGGGTACCGGAGCTTCAGGTATCAGTGCGCAGGCTGAAGGATATGTCCATGTGCACCCGGGAGTGATCGGTGACCTGGATCCCACTGGCGGTGTGAGCGATATCAATACTGCCGTGCACCGGTTCCAGAACCCGGTCGCGCGTGTCACCGTTTCCAGAGTCGGGGGAGGGGACTCTGGTTCAGAGGCGGGTGTCAGTGCAGTCGGCAATCTGTCCGGTGCAGTCTACTCCTCGTCTGCCCTCGAACTGTTCTGGGAGCCGGCGCTGGCTGACAGTACATCAGTGGTTGCCTATCGCGTGACGCGAGACGGCAATACGCTGGACACCTTTGACGGGTTGAGCTTCTTCGATCAGAACCTGACAGCAGGCACCCTCTACAGCTATGAGGTCAGTGCCATTGATGCTGATGGCAACGAAGGTGATTCAAGAGCCGTTCAGTTGACCACGAATGCACGTTGATTCTCCTGCGTGTACCGAACAAGTGTGCTGCGTCACAACAAGATAGCGAGCGGCCATGAACTTCGTGACCGGTGCAGTCTCCAAGCAGCATGACTGACACCCGCGAATCGACAGCGCCGGACTCTGCTCTCGGTGAAGAGAGTCTGGCCTTGCATCCAGCCAGACGTATCCTGTTGGTGGAGGATGATCCGGACATCGCCGCTTTGCTGAAGGTGCACCTGACCGACTACGGTGCGCAGGTGGTGCATGTGGATGACGGTGTCGATGCGCTGAGCAGTGCCTTGCAGGGGGTCTGGAACATGCTGATTCTGGATCTGGGCCTGCCGGGGATCGATGGTGTCGTCATTGCGCGTCAGGTGCGCAAACACAATCCTGCCATACCGATCCTGATGGTCACGGCTCGCGGCTCTGAAGCCGAAAGGGTTCAGGGGCTCGATGCCGGCGCGGATGACTATGTGGTCAAACCCTTTTCCATGATCGAGCTGGTCGCCCGGGTTCGTGCCCTGTTTCGGCGATCCGACGCCGCGGTTCGCAGGGTTGGTGAGCCGGTATTGGTCGCAGGCGATCTGGTCATGGATGCCAATACGCAAACGGTCAATGTCTCCGGTAGCACGGTCGATCTGACGTGTCGGGAGTTTGCTCTGCTGGCCGAGTTTGTCGCTCGTCCCGGCAGGACGTTCAAGCGAAGTGAACTGCTCGAGAACGTCTGGGGTACTCAGTACGAAGGCTATCGGCATACTGTGAACACGCATATCAACAGGCTGCGCGCCAAGATAGAACCGGATCCTGCGACGCCAAGATATATCCTGACTGTCTGGGGCGTCGGCTACAGGCTGGATTGCTGATCCATGGCATCGTCTCTGTTCGCCAGGCTGAGTGTGGTCTTTGCCCTTATCCTGTTGGCGCTGGGCCTGATGACACTGGCTATCGCCAATCGCAGCCAGCAGCGATATTTCGAGGAGTTCACTCAGGAACTCAATCGGCCGGTTGCCATGTACATGGCCAATCAGACACGGTTGTTCGTGGACGGGCAACCTGACGTCCCGGCACTGGATGAATTGGCCAATCACGTCATGATGATCAATCCGAGTCTGCAGGTATACCTGCTGGATCATCAGGGGATGGTGGTGGGAACGACGAATGGCGCTACCGAGGCTCGGCAGCAGGTAGTCGATCTGGAACCCATAAGGCAATTTCTCTCCGAAGCACCGCGGCTGCCAGTGTACGGCGACAACCCTGCAGTTCCCGGTCAAAGACGGGTCTTCTCGGTGTTTCCTGTCGACGGTAGCCAGGCTGGGAATACGGGTTGTGAACAGTGCGGGTATGTCTATGCCGTGCTGGGTGGTGAGAGACACAGTTCGCTCTGGGAATCCTTGAGGGTCAGTTATGCCGTTCGTGATACCTCTGTCATGTTGGCGGGTGTGCTGTTGTTCGCTCTGGGAGCCGGCATGGCGTTGTTTTTCCTGATGACGCGGCCAGTGCGAGCGATGACGGCTGCGGTACGACAGTGGCGCCTGGCAGCCGGTCAGCCGGTAGACGCAAGCGCTGTCGAGCTGTTTGACACCCGGCAGGACGGTAACGAGTTGCGCGCGCTTGAAAGCACTTGCCGAGCCATGGTTGAACGACTGAATGAGCAATACCAGGCGTTGGATGCGGCAGACAAGCGGCGACGACACTTCCTGACCAGCGTATCGCATGATCTGCGTACTCCTCTGACCAGTCTGAGCGGTGCCATCGAAACACTGCTGCTCAAGAAGGACGGGCTGGATGAAAAGGAGCTGGAGCATTATCTGTTGCTGGCTCAACGTCAGGGCGGACGTTTGTGGCGACTGATTGCGCAGGTGTTCGAACTGGCACGTCTTGATTCAGGCGAAGTCACCCTTCAGGCAGAGCGATTTCCCCTGTCGGAACTGGTGTCCGATACGGTGCAGGATCTTCATGCTGTGGCACGGGAACGCGGCGTTGAACTGCTGGTGAACTGTCAGTGCGATGACAAGTCGATGTTCGTGGAGGCCGACATGGGGCTGATGCAGAGAGTCCTGGAAAATCTGTTGACCAATGCGATTCGTCACACTCCGGAGCATGGGCGAGTGACTATCCTTCTGGAAGTACCGGGTGATGCACGTCTGAAGGTCGCGGTGGAAGATACAGGCAGAGGGTTCGCCTGTGCTCTTGATGGGTGTACATTGACAGGCATTGAGGAACTGACACAGGCTGGACTCGAGTCAGGCCTGGCTCGTCCTGCATCCATTGACAGACATCAGCTGGAGCATGGAGGCAGTGTTGCATTACACGGCAGCGGCCTTGGACTTGGCATCGTACAGCGTATTCTGGCCTTGCATGATAGTGAGGCCTTTGTCTGGAGTTGGCCTGGCAGGGGGAGTCGTATCTGCTTCGAACTGCCGGTCTGCCAGTCGGCGCCGTCCTGAGCAAGGTACTGCCAGCAGGCGAGGGGGCACGTATGAGAATGGACACGCTGATGAACTACGGGCAGTCGACCTCGCCTTCGACGGGGAATGTCCGTTGGCCTCGAGTCAGCCTGCTCGCCTGATGCTGTTCGCGCACGAACACATACAGGCCACTCAATACGATGACGGCTATGCCAAGCCATGACAGGCCATCTGGCCATTCGTCGAAGAGAAACCAGCCAAGCGCGGTTGCCGCGATGATTTCCACGTAGCCAAAGGGGGCCAGTAGTGAGGCAGACGCCCGGTTGACGGCTATGACGACCAGTAGATGGCCGACAGCCGCAATCAAGCCGATCAGCAGCAGCCAACTCCACTGGGCGATGTCGGGAATGACAGGCATCCATGCCGGACTTCCACTGTAGAGGCCGACCAGCAAGGCCAGTGATAGTGCAATGGCGGCACCAAAGCCTGAAGCAAATTGCATGATCAGTGGGTGGTCTATATTGGCTACCGAACGCGTGACAGCCAGGTAGCAGGAGAAGAAGAAAGCGGCGCCTATGGGGAGTAATGCTGCCGGCGTGAATGAATCACCGCCGGGCTGAATGACCAGCAAGGCTCCCAGGAAACCTGCCAATACAGCCCCTTTTCGATGCCAGCCGGTCGTCTCACCCAGAAACAGCATCGCCAACAGGGTCAGGATCATTGGCTGAACGAAGAAAATGGCAATGGCATTGGCCAGCGGCAGTGTCTGCAGGGAAAAGAAGAAGAAGGTGGTGGCAATGGCCAGAAGTAATCCTCGCAGTGCGTGTATGGCAGGCCGCCTTGGCCAGAGTGCGCGTATCCCCATCAATGGGATGATGGCTGCTCCCATGAGAATGAACTGAAATACAAAGCGGCCCCAGGTGATCTGTAGCGGCGACAGGCTATCGCCAAGGAATTTGGCAATGGCATCCATGATGGGCACAATCATGGTTCCCGTTACCATGAAGAGAATTCCCCAGCTTGGCGACGTGGTGCTGTTCTGCCAATGTGCAAACAGGGAAGGCGCACTCGTTCTCATGGCTGACTTGATGTCTTCTGCGCATGCACACCCTGTTCTATCGCCGGCAGGGCATCCGCATGAATGAAGCCCTGGGCGGCGGCATGAGTCGCCGCCGCCAATGTGTCCGGTACCAGCAGCATGTCCACATTCTTCTGCTTCAAGTGCTCGACAAGCCGTTGAATCGAGGCGTTGCGCCACTCATCACTGACATCGCGAATATAGATGGTCTTGACCTGGTCGGGATACTCATCGGTGATGGAGGCATAGATTTCCGGGTCATCCTGACCGCTGTCCCCACAGAGAATGAACGGCAGCGTCGGATACATATCCATCACGGAGCGAATCTGTTTCAGCTTGTGTTCATGATGAGATCCGGCGATGAACTTGGTTTCATCGATACCGAAATCACGCAGCATCAATGGACCGGGCACGATGTGGTTGAGGCGCATGAAATCGGTCAGGAATTCATACAGATTCCATGGGCTGCTGGACACATAGAAGAAAGGGTTGCCGCGCTCATGCAGTGCCTGATAGAACTCTGCGACACCATCAAAGGCGAGTCGGGTCGTGGCCGACTCCAACAGGGTCAGTCGCATCATCTGTTTCAGGGAGGTGGCATTGGTGATCAGCAAGGTATCGTCGATGTCGCTGATGACTCCGAAACGAGCTGCGGTATCAGGCAGGTTGATGAACGGGTCGCCATCGACCTTCAGCGTACTGAAGCCGGGCAGGGTGATCTCGACAGGAATCGAGGAGCCTGATTCCGTGGTCCCACGCATGTCGAAATCGAGCTGAAAGTAGCCTTCTGCGTCCGTGACGCTCTCGGTTTGAACGGATCCGACACAGCCCCTGACGGTTACACCCGGAACCTCGTCGGTTGCAAAGCGTGCATAGCTGTCCATCAGGTTGTTCCACAAGGTCGATGTGCCTGGCAGAGATGGTTGTCTGTAGCGCAGCACACGACCGCTGAGACTGCCTTGCCAGCCTTGCGATAATGTCGTGGCGAAGCCGCGATACGCAATGACATGCAGATGAACTTCCGGATGCAGTTTCTCCTGTGCTCGCGATCTGACGATATCAAGCGCATTCTCGGTACCCATACCGAGCTGGTGAAACAGGGTTTTCCAGGGATTACTGGCCATTAGCGAGACATCATTCGTTTGAGGTATTGACCCGTGTAGGAAGTTGCACAGCCCATGACGTCATCAGGTGTTCCTGCAACCACGACATTACCACCACCCTGACCGCCTTCGGGTCCCATGTCGATGATCCAGTCTGCCGTCTTGATTACGTCCAGATTGTGTTCGATGATGATGACGGTGTTGCCTGCATCACGGAGTCGCTGCAAGACGCCCAGCAATGCCTTGACATCCTCGAAATGCAAGCCGGTTGTCGGTTCGTCGAGTATGTACAGCGTATTGCCGGTATCACGTTTCGACAGTTCGCGAGCCAGCTTGATACGTTGCGCCTCGCCGCCGGACAGGGTGGTGGCGTTCTGGCCAAGGGTGATGTAGGAAAGCCCCACATCCATCAAGGTGGCGAGTTTGCGGTGCAGGACCGGGACGGCGGCGAAGAAGTCATGTGCCTGTTCTACCGTCATGGAGAGCACCTGATGAATGTTCTGACCCTTGTAGCGTATGTCCAGGGTTTCGCGGCCATAGCGCTTGCCCTGGCAGACATCGCAGGCGACATAGACATCCGGCAGGAAGTGCATTTCCACCTTTATCAGGCCGTCACCCTGGCAGGCTTCGCAGCGCCCCCCTTTCACATTGAAGCTGAAACGTCCGGGTTTGTAGCCTCGGGAACGTGCTTCATGAGTACCGGCAAACAGGTCGCGAATGGGCGAGAACAGGCCTGAGTAGGTAGCCGGGTTGCTGCGTGGGGTTCGACCAATTGCGCTCTGGTCGATATCCACGATCTTGTCAAACACCTTGAGCCCGTTGACACTCTTGACGGGTGACGGGGTATGCCGGGCGTGGTTGATGACATTCGCTGCCTGCTTGTAGAGAGTGTCATTGATCAGTGTCGATTTGCCCGACCCGGAGACCCCGGTGATCACGGTGCAGATACCCACCGGAATCTTCACATCGATGTTCTTCAGATTGTTGCCACTGGCCTGCTTGATCGTGACGAATTGCTTGCCGGGCTTCTTCCTGTCAGGCATGTCGATGAACCGCTTGCCGGACAGATACTGGCCGGTAATGGAGTCGGGACTGTCGATGATCTGCGCCGGGGTGCCGGAGGCGACGATGGTGCCGCCGTGCACGCCGGCACCGGGACCGATATCCAGCACATGATCGGCTTCCCGGATGGCGTCCTCGTCGTGCTCGACCACAATGACGGTATTGCCCAGGTCACGCAGGTATTTGAGAGTGCCGAGCAATTTGTCGTTATCGCGCTGATGCAGGCCGATCGAGGGTTCATCCAGCACGTACATGACGCCTTGCAGTCCGGCACCTATCTGGCTGGCCAGCCGGATGCGTTGTGCCTCCCCCCCGGAGAGGGTGTCGGCACTGCGCTCCAGTGACAGGTAATCCAGACCGACATTGACCAGGAAGTCGAGTCGCTGGAGGATTTCCCCCGTGATCTTGTCAGCCACTTCGCGACGCTGGCCGGTAAGGGTCAGAGAGTCGATCAGGGCGCGGGATTCACCGATGGAATGGCTGACCACCTCGGGCAGACTGTGACCATCCACCAGTACGTGTCGAGCCGCCTCATTGAGTCTTGCTCCCTTGCAGTCGGGGCAGGTGCGCGAACTCAGCAGTTTGCCCAGTTCTTCGCGAACGGCATTCGATTCCGTATCCTTGTAACGACGAGTGAGGTTCGGGATGATGCCTTCAAAGGGACGCCGGGACTCGTAACTGGCCTGGCCCTTTTCGCTCTGGTAGTTGAAGGTGATCTCCTCCTCGCCAGAGCCCTGCATGATGATCTCGCGAATTCGTTCGGGCAGTTCGTCGAACACGGTATCGACATCGAAGTCGTAATGCCGCGCCAGCGACTTGATCATCTGGAAATAGTAGGTATTGCGCTTGTCCCAGCCGCGAATGGCTCCCCCGGCAAGACTGACGGACGGGTCAGCGATGATGATGGCAGGATCGAAGAACTGGCTCAGCCCCAGGCCGTCACACCCCGGGCAGGCACCGTGCGGACTGTTGAACGAGAAGGCGCGAGGTTCCAGCTCCGGCAGGGAATAGCCACACTGGCTGCAGGCGAAGCGTGTCGAGAAGACCATATCCTGACCATCACCGTTCAACAGGGTGACAATCGCGTTACCGTCACTCAGATTGGTTGCTGTCTCGAAGGACTCGGCCAGGCGAAGCTGTAACTCATCACGAACCTTGAAGCGATCCACCACCACGTCGATGGTGTGCTTCTTTTTCGCAGGCAGGCTGATGTCGCCCTCCAGTTCGGTGATCACCCCGTCTATGCGTGCCCGCAGATAGCCTTGAGCGCGTAGTCGTTCCAGCAGAGTGGCATGATCGCCCTTGCGATCCTGAACCACGGGGGCAAGCAAGGCCAGCGCCGTACCGGATTCGAGCGCCATCACCTGATCCACCATCTGACTCAGTGTCTGTGCCTCCAGTACCTCGCCGTGGCGCGGACAGGTCGGTGTGCCGGCGCGCGCATACAACAGCCTCAGGTAGTCGTAGATTTCGGTAATGGTGCCAACAGTGGAGCGCGGATTGTGCGAGGTGGACTTCTGTTCGATGGAGATGGCAGGTGACAGACCGTCGATCAGGTCGACATCAGGCTTGTCCATCACCGACAGAAACTGCCGTGCATAGGCAGACAGGGATTCCACGTAGCGTCGCTGGCCTTCGGCAAACAGCGTATCGAAGGCCAATGAGGACTTGCCGCTGCCCGACAGCCCGGTAATGACAATCAACGCATCACGTGGTAGATCGACATCGATATTCTTGAGATTGTGGGTGCGTGCACCCCGGATGCGGATCGTATCCATCGCTGGGTTTCTGCTGAGCTGGGTTTGAAGGGAGGGCAGGTGCCCGTCGAGCTGTTCGCCTGATACTATACCCCGCTTGTAACGCTGCTCCACCCGGGTCCCTTGAACGAGTCAATCCCTACATCCTCTACTGGACTGCTACCGCGAGAGCGGCGGGCGACCTGGTCGCTTTCGCTGATCTACATGGTCAGGATGGTGGGCTTGTTCATCGTGCTGCCCGTGTTCAGCCTGTTCGGTGACCATTACAGTGGGAGCACCCCCCTGTTGGTCGGGCTGGCGATCGGCATCTACGGGCTCTTGCAGGCCTGTCTGCAGATTCCCTTCGGTATGCTCAGCGACCGCATCGGACGCAAGAAAGTCATAACCCTCGGACTTTTACTGCTGGCCGCAGGCAGTGTCGTTGCTGCCACATCAGATACCATTTACGGCGTCATTTTCGGGCGTGCGCTGCAGGGGGCGGGGGCTATTGCCGCAGCGTTGATGGCGCTGGCTGCCGATCTGACGCGCGATGAGCAGCGTACCAAGGTCATGGCAAGCATGGGCGCCAGTATCGGTTTCGCTTTCATCCTGGCACTGGTCCTCGGGCCCTTGCTGATCAGCTGGTTTTCCATTGACGGGCTGTTCTGGCTGACAGCCGCCTCGGCGCTGCTGGCCATCGTGATGTTGCATACGCTGGTGCCCACGCCAGAACGCTGTCAGTACAGCGCCGATACGGGTGCCAATATGGGCACCATGAAGCGCCTGCTACGGCACAAACAGCTGTTGCGGCTGGATGTGAGCATCTTCATGCTGCACATGATCATCACGGCGGTGTTCTTTGCCGTTCCGCTGGGGCTGCGTGACGCTGGAATCGCTTCCGATAAACAGTGGCTGGTCTACCTCCCGGCGGTACTGGTGGCGTTTGCCGTCATGATCCCGTTGATCATATGGGGCGAGCGCAAGGCGATGCGGGCCGTGCTCTTGCTGTGTGTCGCCGGCCTGACGCTGACTCAGTTGCTGTTTGCAGGTCCTGGTCTGTTGGGGCTCGATGCCAGCGCTGTCTGGTTGTTCATCGGCATCACTACCTTCTTCTGTTTCATGAATACCCTGGAGGCGCTGCTGCCATCACTTGTGTCGCGTCTGGCGCCTGCCGCTGCCAAGGGCAGTGCCATGGGCATCTACAGCAGCAGTCAGTTCATGGGCTCCTTTGTTGGTGGTGCCGGGGCCGGCTGGTTATACGGCAGTCTGGGTGCGTCCGGACTCTTCGCGGTAGTCGCCTTGATGTGCCTTGTCTGGGGAATACTGCTGATGGGTTTCAAGCCGCCTCGCAAGATGGCGACCCACCGCCGAGCGCTGAGTGAAGAGGAGCGGGGTCGCGGCGATGGGTTGATAACAGAACTGGAGTCCATTCCCGGAGTCGAGGAGGTCGTCATTGCGTTGGATGAGGGTGTGGCCTACCTGAAGGTAGATAAGGCACGTTTTCAACCGCTCACGTAGTGTGGCGGCTTCTGAATCTGGTCAAGTCAGACGCGGGAATCACCTTCGCAGCAGTGCAGTGGGATAGTCACCGCGGGTTTTGATGCAGGAAAGTCAGCTATCCGGAATGATTCCGTATAACTGAATCAATCGTCTGCAGGGTCTACAACATATGGACGAGGCTGATGAAACGAACCCTGAAAAGAAGGCGCAAGAAGCTGCCGTCGTTGAGAGCAGAACAGTTGGCGGCCCAGCACACGGCGTTGCGTGGAAGAGTCGTGGCTCTTGTCGCCATTGCATTGCTGGTGACGCCATTGGTACCGTGGCCGGGCCCGCTGTATCTCTATGCGGTTCTTTTCGTATTCGCCTTGCTGGGATGGGGAGGCTGGTATGTCGAGAACGCGGTTTGGGGCAAGTCGTGGCATCAATACGTTTTCGTCACTGCTGATTTCGCCTTGATGGCGTTCATTCTGCTGTTCCCGAATCCGCTGTTGCCCCTCGATTATCCTCCGCAGTTCATTCTGCGATACGGCAATTTCATCTACTTTTTCGTGCTGCTGGCAGGCTTGACCTATGTCTACAGGCCGCGTCTTGTGGTGTGGGGAGGCTTGTCTGCTGCGGCTTGCTGGACCATCGGCAGTCTCTGGCTACTACGCTTGCCGGATACCGCGCGGTTTCCTGCCGGCGATCTGAGTACGGAAGCGGCTCTGAGTGCCTTTGCCGTACCGACCTATATCGATGTCGGAACCAGAGTGCAGGAGGTCGGAGTGCTACTCATTTCCGCCGGACTGCTGGCATTGGCAGTCAAACGTTCTCGAACAATCGCAATCCAGCAAGCCAGACTGGCTCGGGAAAAGGCCAATCTGGCCCGTTACTTCCCGGACAAGACAGCCGAGCTACTGGCGGGCAAGACCAATCCTTTCTCACAACCACGCGAGCTTCATTGCGCCATCGTCTTTGCCGATCTCGTCTCGTTCACACCCTGGTCGCAGCAGCACACACCGGCACAGAGCATTACCTTGCTCAGAGAATTTCACGGCATCCTTGCCAGGATAATCTTCGCCAACGATGGCACCCTCGACAAGTTCATGGGCGATGGGCTCATGGCAACATTCGGTACCCCGGAACCCACACAGAGCGATGCGTCGAATGCGCTTGTTGCCGCCATGGAGATGGCTGATGCATTCGAGCTTTGGAAAAAATCCAACACGCTGCCCGATACCGAAGGGCTGAGTCTGGCTATCGGTGGCCATCACGGGAGTGTGGTTGTTGGTGATATCGGTAGTGAAGAGAGACTGGAGTTCGCGGTCATCGGAGATGCGGTCAACGTGGCAAGCCGGCTTGAGTCTGCCACCCGGCAACTGGGGTGCCGGTGTCTGATCAGCTCGGAACTCTCGGCGGCCGCGCAACGAGAGGGATCGATCGATATTTCACGATACCTTGCCAGGCTCGAGACTCACGAGCCCATACCCTTGCGTGGACGGAGCGGCAAGACATCGGTCTTCGTCTTGCGCTGATCAGGCTACTACGCGCACATTCGTGAAACAGAGATGAATTCCAGTTATTTAATGTCAGTCGTAACGAAACCTATATCGAAAAACTCAGGAATTGCTTTCCAGAAGTACATTCCTGCGTGTCCGACATCCAGGACCTTGATCACCTGACCACGATTTTCCTCAAGGTGAAACCTGACATCGTCATTCATGCGGCGGCGTTGAAGCATGTCAACTTTGCTGAATTGAATATATCTCGTACCACCGAGATAGATATCTCAGGCAGCCTGAATATCATCAAGGCGAGTGTGCGTGCCGATTGTTGTCGGTATCAGCACTGACAAGGCCTGCCAACCGGAGAATATCTATGGCTATTCAAAGAAGATCATGTAGCAGATGTTCCTCGAACACTACAATGAGCGTACCAGGTTCGTATGTACTCGGTTTGCCAATGTGGCTTGCTCGAACGGATCTGTCATACCATTCTGGATTGATAGCGCCAGGAAAGATGAAACGCTGAAGCTGACTGATTCGCGCATGAATCGCCTGATGTTCACCGGTGAAGAGGCTGCGGCTCTCATCCGCAAGAGTATCGAAAACGCAGAGATTTCCAATCGTCCTTTTGTGCTGTGCAGCCGGATGAAATCAGTGGGCATGCTGGATCTGGCCATTCAATTGTCCGATGATTTTGGTGACGGTGGAAAAATTGAAATCGTCGGCAAGCGACCGGGGGAAAGGCTCTTCGAGATTCTGGTCAGTCACCAAGAGTTGCCTCACGCTTTCTACTCGGATGATGGCCGCTACATTGTTCTGCATTCCGATGAGTTCGGCGCAGAACATGTCTCGGAGCCCTTGTCGTCGCTGACCGCGGAATACATGAGTGAAGAGGAAAATGGATGCTCGTCAGCCTGTCTCGGCAGATGCCATCAGGAAGCTGGTTCCTTTCTTCGCGCACGAGGAGGTTGGCGCTGAACGCAGTTGACCTCGACTGAGCGAGATCGGGCCCTTCTCGCATTGGACCCGCAAGCCTTCGCTAGAGAATCAGTCTGTCAGCAGGTTGCCGACTCGCTCGGGTAAAGGGGTTGCGCCGGCAATCTTGCCGATGATCTTGCCCGGCCATGCGTAGCGCTGGTTGTGGCGGGCAAACAGTCTGCCTTCGGTTGTTGCCAGAATTTCCGTGCTTTCACCCAACGGATCGATGATCATGGCGATGACATCGCCTTCACGTACGAGATCGCCTAGCTGGGCACGAAAGATGATGATACCTTCGGTGGCAGATATCACCTGCTGCATGGCAGTCAGCGCCGTGGCCTCGCACAGAAGGCGAGGCAAGGACCCTGGCGAGCCGGCCACAAGTTCTCGTCGAGTCAGAAAGCGCAGCAATGCCGCGGCGTCATCACGGACCAGCCGTTCGTCGACATCATTGCTGGAGCGCAATTCGACAGTTGCCGCAAGACAAGCCGATGGGATCGGTTTGTCGGGAAACGCAGCCGCCAGTTGCCACCAGGGTGCACTGCAGGCCTCGTCGAAAGGATTTCCTCCGGATTCTTCGCACAGCAATACTGCGCGGGCATCTATTTCCGCGGCAAGGTCGGCAGCCTCGGGCCACAGTGGTGTGCCTGTATAGAGATGCAACTGCGCTTCATTATCGGAGTGAATGTCCAGAACGATATCAGCGTCGCAAGCAAGCCTCATGAGCGTGTGACGCAGGGTATCGATTCCCGTTTCAGGTGTCATTTCTGCCAGCAGCTTGTTCATTTCAGATCGAATCGCGGCGACATTGGCATCGGGGTCATCACCAAGTGCGCTACCGATCGTTTCGAGGATACCCGTCCCCAGGTCGGGGTATTCCCGGTTGAAATTGACGCCGCTTTCAGCGTCGAAGCGTCCTTGCAGAATGTCGAAATCCCGCTGTGCCAGGCCAATCGGGTTGGCGACAGGAACCAACACGATTTCGCCGCTGATTTCGCCTCTCTGGTCGGCTTCCTCCAGGTGTTGAGCAAGTTCCCGCAATGCCAGCATGCCGGGGAGCTCGTCAGCGTGCAAACCTGCCTGAAGATAGGCTTTGGGGCGTGCTCCCCGTTGTCCAAAGCGAAAGACGTTCAGCTCTTTCGCATCACTCCCGGCAGAGGGAGAAAGATTGATTACCTCGCGGTGCACAGAAGTTGTTGCCGCAACGTCTGATTTTTCGCTAGAGTCGGATATGGAATTCATGGCGTTAGTCAATCACTGGTGTTGGTTTGCCTGGTCCCGGCAATGAGCGACATGATCTATTCCTGTTCAGGTCAGCCCAGCCGTTGCCATCATTCATGCAATAATGAATGATAGCTCCATACCTCATCAGTCTGGTCGGCTGAACAGTATTCCACAAGCGTCCCGTAACTCAAGATACCCGGAGCCTGAATGCAGATAGTATCAACCTCGTGCTACGTAGGCCCTAACATCTACTCGCTTCAACCGTTGATCAGGCTCTCTGTCGATCTGCATCGAAGAGCTGGAAAACCGGTGTCCGATTACGCCGATGTTCTGCTGGAGCCCTTGTTGAGGTTTGTGCCGGGCCTGGCAACTGCACGCGCCGAAAATGGCGAGCTGTTGATGGATCGGGCGCGCAGCGCGCCGGATTGCCATCTTGGAGAATTGATGGCGCATTTGGCACTGACTCTGCAGAATCAGGCCGGCGCGCCTGCCAGCATGGCATTTGCCAGGCCGTCCACGGCGCATCCGGACGAAATCGAAGTACTTTTCGGTTACGAGTCACGTGATATCGGGATAGAAGCCGGTGACGTGGCGCGTGACCTGATCCTTGACCTGATTGCGCCGGAAAGCGATGAGGACGCAAGCGACAGTGCCATCGAAGAGAAGCTTGAAGATTTCATGTACTTTGCGTCGCGCCGCTCACTGGGACCCTCGGGTCAGGCGCTCGTGCAGGCAGCCGATGCCCGGGACATCCCTTGGGTGAGGCTTAACGAGGCAAGCCTCATCCAGGTAGGGCAGGGGAAATATCAGAAGCGCATCGAAGCGGCGCTGACCAGTGAAACTTCCCATATCGCGGTGGAGATCGCGTCTGACAAGGAGATGTGCACGCGCCTGCTCTCCGACCTCGGGTTACCGGTGCCGGTTCAGGAATTGGTCAGAGATCCACAAGAGGCCGCCGAGGTGGCGGCCGATATCGGTTATCCGGTCGTCTTGAAACCGATTGACGGCAACCATGGCCGCGGCGTCGTGGTCAATGTCATGAGTGACGAAGAGGCAGAGGAGGCATTTGCGATTGCGGATGCCCAGGGGAGTGCGGTCGTTGTTGAAAGCATGATTGCAGGCGATGATCATCGCTTGCTGGTCGTGAACGGCGTATTGGTCGCCGCGGCCAAGCGGATGCCCGGCCATGTGGTTGGGGATGGCGAACACAGCATCAGCGAGCTGGTGGACAGGGTCAATGAGGACCCTCGCAGGGGCGTCGGCCATGAAAACATGCTGACAAGGCTTGAATTGGATGACGCGGCCGATCGTATCCTGAAGGAATCCGGTTACACGCATGACACTGTGCCGCTGGCGGATGAGGTTGTCTACCTGCGCAAGACTGCCAATATCTCGACAGGGGGCACAGCGATCGATGTCACTGACATCATTCATCCCGAGAACCGACTGATGGCAGAACGTGCCATACGGGCAGTCGGCCTGGATGTTGGTGCGGTGGATTTTCTGACGACGGATATCACGCAGAGTTATCGCGACACCGGTGGGGCCATCTGCGAGATCAACGCCGGCCCCGGCATGCGGATGCATATTGCGCCGTCCGAGGGCAAGGGTCGAGACGTGGGTGGAGCGGTGATGGACATGCTGTTTCCGGAAGGTGCGCCAAGCCGGATTCCGGTGGCGGCTCTCACCGGGACCAACGGCAAGACAACCACGGCACGCATGCTGGCACACGTGTTGAAGATGGCTGGCCATACTGTCGGACAGACGTCAACGGACGCAATCTATATCGATGGCAACATGACGGTTAAAGGTGACATGACGGGGCCGGCTTCAGCCAGCATGGTTCTACGCGACCCGACCGTCGATATGGCCGTGCTCGAAACCGCTCGCGGCGGAATCGTTCGGGCAGGCCTGGGGTATCGCTACTGCGACGTTGGTGCCGTTCTGAATGTCAGTTCAGACCACCTGGGGCTGGGGGGCGTTGAAACTGTCGAAGAGCTTGCCGAGGTCAAGAGGCTGGTGGTGGAGGTCGCCAAGGATTGCGCGGTGCTCAATGCCGATGATGTACACACCTTGAAAATGGCCGCACACACCAACGCCAGGCATATCTGCTATGTGACCCGCAGACCGGATAATGCGCTGGTGCGCGAGCACATCAATCTGGGCAAGCGCGCGGTCGTGCTCGAGCAGGGCCTCAATGGCGAACAGATTGTCATATACGACAACGGAGCGCAAATCCCACTGATCTGGACGCACCTGATTCCCGCGACTCTTGAAGGCAAGGCGCTACACAACGTCGAAAATGCCATGTTCACGGCAGCCATGGCCTTTTCACTTGGCCTCAGTCTCGATCAGATTCGCACCGGTCTGCGAACCTTCGACAACTCCTTCTTCCAGTCACCGGGGCGGATGAACGTTTTCGATGAGCACGGTTTTCGGGTGATTCTGGATTATGGTCACAATGAAGCGGCTGTTACCGCCATGGTCGATCTGGTCCATCGTCTGAATCCCGTAGGCAAACGAATTGTCTGTGTCACCTGTCCGGGGGACAGACGTGATGAGGATATCCGTGCGATCGCCATGGCTGTGGCCGGTAACTTTGACCATTACATCTGTCATTCGGACGATAATCCGCGCGGACGTACTACGGCGGAGGTGCCCGAGATGATCAAGGCCGTGCTGATGGAAACGGGTGTGTCCGAAGAGGCTATACAGATAGTGCCCGAAGAGGAAAAGTCGGTCGATACGGCGCTGCAACTGGCGCGACCGAACGATCTTGTACTTATCTTCTGTGACGGCATCACCCGGTCCTGGAAACAGATCGTCTATTTCAAGCCAGTTGAGGCACCTCGTCCGATGCCGGCCGAGGACAAGGTGGCGGCTGCGGGATTTGAAGTGCCCGAGGGGCACAGGATTCTCAGCGATGAGCGTGGTGTCCGGATTGTTCCAGACACGTGACCGGAAACGAGCCGAAATTGGTACGCACTCCTTCGCAAGCCGCTCATAAGGCAGAAGGTGGCCGTAAGCTGGCGGTTATCGGTGGACGACTCGAGGACAACAATGCTTCTGTCTATGCAGAAATGCATCGACTTTCAGGCGGCCGCATACTTGTGTTTCCCACTGCCTCCTCTGAGCCGATCGAAGTTGGCAAAGAGAGCGCGGACGCCTTCAAGTCACATGGCTTCGAGGTAGAGATTGCACCACTGTATGGCAGGAGAGCCCCCAGGGTAGCGAGTGATCCCGAGCTGCTTGAAAAGATTGCCAGTTTTGGTAGCGTCTACTTCACCGGTGGTGATCAGGCAAAGATCCTCAAGGCGCTGTCACCTGAGGGGGTAGACACGCCAGCACTGGAAGCAATCAGGAGCGCGCAGATGGCGGGTGGCCTGGTCGCCGGATCGAGCGCCGGTGCTGCGATCATGTCCCAGCCGATGTTGTTGGGCGGTACCTCTCTGGAATCCGTCATTCACGGGGTCACTCAGGACCCGGACAAACCGGGGCTTCTGCTCGGGCGCGGACTTGGGTTCTTCCCGTTCGGCATGGTGGATCAACACTTCATCAAGCGTGGTCGACTCGGACGAATGGTTGTGGCCATGACCGAAGCCGGGCAGACACGCGGCTTTGGTATCGACGAGAACACGGCCCTCATCATCGAAGGTGCTGCAGGCAAGATCTGCGGCGAATACGGTGTGATGATGCTGAACCTCGATGCGGCAGTTCTCGACTCCGACAGCAAGCGCTATTCGGATGTCACCATCTCCTATCTCGACGATGGCGATACGATTGATCTGCGCCACTTCAAGGTCTTTCCGGGTGAGAACAAGCGCAAGGTCGCCAGGTCCGATATCGCTTATTGCGCGCCGGTTCGTTCTCGCCGTAATGTCTTTGGTGCCTACACCATCTATGACCTCATGGCGCGCCTTGTTCTGGGAGACAAGAGAGTCTATCGACGTGATGGTGCTGAAGCGTTCGATGCCAAATCGGGGTTCAATGTCGAATTGACCCTTGCGCGTCAGGAGCGCAAGTCGAAGTGCTTCGTGTCGACCCCCGACAATGGGCTTCGCATGACGGCGCTTGATTTTGATGTCTCGATCTCATCCGAACAACTCAGTGCGACACGACTTGCTGATCGTATGGGACGACGGGGCCGAACCTACGGAATGCCCCCCAAGCCCGAATCGACAATCGTCTTGTTGGGTTCATCACCTTTGAACAGTGCCCCGGAAATGATGGCCGATGCATTGGCGCTCATGGCGGGCGGTACCGTAGGTGTGTTGGC
The DNA here is from genome assembly GCA_947499955.1 of uncultured Granulosicoccus sp. GTDB lineage: Bacteria > Pseudomonadota > Gammaproteobacteria > Granulosicoccales > Granulosicoccaceae > Granulosicoccus. Next base: position 173,780 of record CANMQI010000001.1, on the reverse strand, counting down.
CTGCGCATCGTCCGAACCACGTCGTACGGCAGAGGAGCACATAGCGTTGCTGAAGAAGCAGGGCATCCAGGCCGTCAACCTTGGAGTGACAATCAACAATGTTGATTATGTCGCGCGAAATTCCGACCTGCTGGAGAGCATCGGCAAGATGTCCGCGATCCTGCTTTGTGGTGGCAATCAGATCCGGCTGGTCGATACCTTGTTGCATCGTGGCGAAGAAAGTGCCGTATTGCGCGCCATCGCCAAAGCCCATGCCAGCGGCGTGCCGCTGATCGCGGCCAGCGGGGCGGCGTCAGCACTGTCGGGCGTGATGATCGCTGGTGGGTCGACCTATGAGGCGCTGCGCTTTGGCGTGTCTTCCGATGTGGGTCATCGTGGCCTGGCCATCCAGGAGGGGATTGGGCTGTTTTCGACTGGTATCGTCGATCAGAACCTGATTCGGTCGGATCGTATGGGGCGGCTGGTTGTTGCCTGCGCCGAAGAAAACGAACGCTTCGGAATCGGCGTTTTCGAGGACAGCGCGGTTCTGGCAACTCAGGCAGGCTGCCATCTTGAAGCAGCCGGCAAATCCGGATTCCTGCTAATTGAAATAGATCCGATGAAGCTTGTTCTCCAGAATGACAGTTTCGTGGCAAACGGTGTGCGTCTTACGCTGCTAGGACCCGGTGACAGCGTTGACCTCAGCACCAACGAGGTGACCCGTATCGGACCGGTCGATGCAAGCGTGGCCCTGCTTGAATCCATGGTTGCTGGTCTGATCGAGGAGGCGGGAGTCGCTGTCAGTGGCGCCGATGCGGGCATACACGGTGTGATGATACGACCGGGAGACAGTGAGGGCGCGACAGCGTTTCTCGATCTGGAATGTCCCAGGGATGACAATGCCTGAGACATCTGTGGCACCTGCCTTTCAAGGCCCATGGCTCGGCCCGTCGATCACGCGGCTTCAAGGCTCTCCCGGGAATCCAGAATCGGCAAGCACACGCTGAAGGTCGTGCCTTGTCCCGGTTTGCTATCAACAACGATCGTTCCATCGTGATCCTTGATGATCCCGTAGGAAATCGATAGGCCTAGCCCGGTACCTTCACCGACGGGCTTGGTGGTAAAGAAGGGGTCAAACAGCTTGCTGATGTTCTCGGCTTCTATGCCCTTGCCGTTGTCCTTGATGGAGAGCACCACCCGATCACCCTGAACCTTTGTCGTCACGAGTACCTCACCAAATTCATCCATGGACTGACCCGCATTGACCAGCAGGTTCATGATCACCTGATTCAATTCTCCGCGGTTGGCCAGAACCGGTGGTATGGGCTCGAATTCGGTTATGACACGGCATCGGTTTTTCAACTCTGCGGTGAGAATCCGTAATGTAGATTCAGTACACTCAATGACATCGCAGGGCATCTTGGTGTCGTGATTGGTGTGCGAGAAATCGCGCAATCCCTTGACGATTTCCTGGACCCGCACGGTACCGTCAATCGTATCCGTTATGAGAGTGTTGATATCTTCAGTAACAAAGTCGATATCCTCTGCTGCTTCGTAGGCGGCAATCTTGTCCTTGGTGGCAGCCATCTCCTCCGGACCCGCCTCGAACGCCATTCGATACATACCCAACAGTTCCTGGTAGGTATCAATGTATTTCGAAAGAGAATGGGCATTGCTGTGAACGAAGGAGATGGGATTGTTGATTTCATGAGCGATGCCTGCTGAAAGCTGGCCTATGGATGCAAGCTTTTCAGCCTGTAACAACTTGGCCTGCGCGTCAGCCAATTGCCGATGCGTCACTTTCAGCTCTTCGTATTGCGCATTGATCTTCTCCGTCCGCCTGGTCACACGCTGTTCCAGAGTCTGATTGAGCTCTACAAGCTCGTTCTCGTAGCGGTCGCGGGTCTGCTGGGATTCCTTCAGTACGCTTGCCATCTGGTTGAAGGCCAATGCCACCTCGCCAACTTCATCGCCATTATCGACTTTCAGTTTCAGGGAATAGTCGCCTTGTGATACCTGCTTTGCAGCCAGCTGCAGCACCATCAGTTGACGGGTCAGATAGGTCCCCAGCAAGAGCGAGAAGATCGCAACCAATACCATTTCGACTATGGCGATCAACGTGGACAGTTGCCTCGTTTCGGCCAGGCTTGTCTCTATGCTGCCGATATCGAACCCGATCTCGACACGGCCGTACTCGACTCCACTGACGGAGATGGGTGCTGAGACATCAAAGACACCATCCACCACGGACTTCAGATCATGGTCCTCGAGGAAGGGTTCGTCGAGGTTTTCCGAAGTGCCTGCGCTGGCCAGCAGAAATCCATCGGGACTGCGCGTACGCACGTAGACGATGTCGGCGTTGCCACCCAACTCGACACTGAAGGTTTCGAGCGAGGCGAGATCATAAGCAAGAACAGGGTCCTTCGCCGTTGAAGCAAAAAGCGACACCGTTGTATTGGCGCGCTTTATCAGCGCCTCGTCCAGATTCTCGTGCATGTATCTCATCGCCGTGTAGACAAGCAATGCCAGCAGTACCGCTTCGATGAGCGCTACCCCGAGAACTGTTTTCAGCCGGATGGACATGGCGATGCGCACACGTTACGCCATGTTATCGATCTTGTTCGGCGAGCATGTTGTCACGGGTTTCAAGAGTACGGATGTTGAGATCACGGACATCATCCCAGCTGGCGTCGTCCGCCAGCTGGATACCGGCAAAACCCAGTTCAGCCAGCAATCGGGCACCCTCTTCGGTGTGCTTGAAATCGGCCAGCGCCCTGGCCAGTGTTTCCCTGTCGCCAGCCGAGACGTCAGGGTGCGCTGCGAAGGCATGAGGCGTGTAGCCTTCCGATGTCCAGAGTATTCTCAACGATTCTCTGATAGCCGGATTGGTGTTATTGAAGGTTCGAACGATACCTCCACCCGCGGGCAGCAGACCACGTGACACGGCCATGTAAACGGAATCATGCGAAGATACATATCTGGGTTCGATGTGCATCCCTTGCTTCTCGATATTGGCGATGGGAAGAATTGTCGCGGCAAAGGCAGCCGGTGATGGAAATGCCATCGTCTGACCGTCCAGCTCTTCCAGATTCTCGATGTCGCTGTCTTTTCGCACGACCACGATACCCTTGATTCGCTTGTCACTCTGGTGAGCCATGGCAACATAGCCAGGCTCATTATTGAACACGGTGAAGTGGTAGGGGTTCATGTAGGCGAAATCGTATTCACCCGCAGCCAGGCGCTTTTCGAATGTCGGGATATCCTTCGCTGTCGCAAAGCGAATATCCATTCCTGTCTGTTGACTGAGCTTTTGCAGTACGGGTGTCCATAGTTGAGCCAGCCGGGTCGATGACTGCTGCGGCACGATAGCGAAGGTATATTCCTTTGCGAAAAGCGGAGAGATGAGCCCCAGGGAGAGCATCAGGACTACCAGTATTCGTGACTTCATCGTTTTACCTTCTTGTCGATGCAAGCAGCTTCACCCGGTATTCGTTGAATAGTTCGGTGACCTGCCTGTCTATCCTGAATTGGCAGACAGTAAGCAATTGCCCAGTGTCCGTTGTGTGAGAATGTTGCTGGTTTCAGCGATGAATTCGGCAGCTGCGACTGGTGGGCTGAAATAGTAGCCCTGGATCACGTCACAACCGAATTCCCCGAGTACGTCCAGCTGCTCCCTGTTCTCGACGCCTTCGGCGACCAGTTGCATGCCCAGGTCGTGTCCAAGCGTGATCAGGTTTCTGACGAGCGTCAGTTTTTCAGTCGACTCGAGCATGGGCAGGATGAACGAGCGGTCTATCTTGATCGTATCGACCGGCAGCCGACTCAGGTAGCTCAGAGAGGAATAGCCAGTGCCGAAATCATCGATCGACAACTTGACGCCCAGGTTTCTGACCTCCTTGAGAACCTCGACGATCCTGTCCATATCATCGACCATCATGCTCTCGGTTATCTCCAGCTCAAGAAGCGATGGCTGAATCGGATGTGTATGCAGGGTAGATTCCAGTCGTTGCAGAAACTTCGGATCTTTCAGCTGTCTGGGAGAGATATTCACGGAGATAGCCGGGCCGGACAAGGAATCAGGGAACCAGGTCGTCCACTGCAGGATGGCTTCATTGATCACCCATTCACCGATGTCGATAATCAATCCGCTGCGTTCTGTCAGAGGAATGAATTCAGTGGGCGAGACCCCGCCAATGCCTTCACTGTTCCAGCGGATCAGCGCTTCCGCGCCGTGCAGTGAGTGAGTCGATAGCGCAATCTTGGGCTGGTAGTACAGAGTGAATTCTTCTTTTCTCAACGCCGAGTTCAGGCCGGCTTCCAGTTTCGACTGCCTGCCACGCGTGGCGTTCATTCGCTCATCGTAGACAACAACCGTGTTTGACTGCTCGTTGCGAGCGTTCTGCATGGCCAGTTGTGCGTTGCGAACCAGTCTCAAGCCATCAGCGTCGTGTGGTCCGACCTCGACATAACCCACGTCGTATTCGATGCGGTGTTCCTGCTGGTTCACGACTGGATTGGCAGGAAAGGCATTGAGCAGCAACTGTATGGCCGATGACGCGTTGTGGTCAGTGTCTGACAGATCGAGAATGCCGCAAAAGTGTTGATTGTCCAACAGCGCCAGCATCTGACACTCGACAAGGTGTTCATACGTCGGTGCCAGGACAGTCAGAAACCGGAACAGGCCCTCGACCCCCAGGTTCTGCTGCAGGCCTTCAAGATTTCTGACGGCAATCACCACCACGACTGAACGGGTGGGCGTCTGGCGCAATTGTGTCGAATCCATGAACCGGATCAGCGCCGCCTGATTGAGCAATGCCTTGTGCGTATCAATATAGATTCGGGACTGCCAGATCTTCACGGCTGCATCTATTTCCCTGAGCAGACTGTGGTCGTCCCAGGGTTTCGTCAGGAACCTCGACACAGCGCCCTGATTGATCGCATCAATGGTCGCTTCCTGGTCGTTGTTGCCACTGAGAATCATGCGGACGGTGCCAGGACAGATTTCGCGGACCATTGCCAGCAATTCAGCGCCGGTTCTGTCGGGCATGCTGTAGTCCGATACGACTACGGAGACAGGGGTTTCCTGCAGGATCAGCAGCGCATCGGTCGAGCCATCGGCTGTCAGGATTCGAAAAGGAGACTGACGAAAGAGCCGCTTGATTGCTCGAAGAATCGCGGGTTCATCGTCGACGAACAGCACGACCGGTTCAATCATGGCCTGAAGTCCCGGTCTTTCGACCATCCCAGTGTGACCTGCGTGGCCTTGTCTAATATCGCCGTCATCACCCTCTATCGACATCCGGACTGGTCGACTTGAAGAGGACGCCCTGCAGGACAGAGAAGGTCACGAGAAGCTTTGCACAAATGGCAAGCAGATCACCTTGTCTGGTTGGAAGGAGCGGGTGATGCTCGGCGTGCTGCGAAGTGCTCGGTTAGAGAAGGTGGGTGGCGCTGGTTACGGACAAGCAGTCTGTCGGACAGATGAGAGGAGTCCGATGGGTGTACGAATTCAGATACGCAGCGCCTCCAGTCCGTAAATTAAACAGTTTATTGGTAAATTACACACTATAAGGTAATAATATGCATCCTTTGATCACCCTGTAAGGGATATATGTCATGAAGATCTTGCCTGCAGTTTGTCTTGTACGGAATTCGGGCTCCACTCGCCCGGGTCTGAGTCTGCTTCTGTCATCCGCTCTGTTGCTGAGTCTCTCGGCTTGCAGTAATGACGATAACGATGCAGCAGATATCCTGAATGATCAGGGATCAATACGGTTCGAAGTCACGGCCGACCCCAATGGCATCTGGTGGGACGAAGCCGAAAGCCAGCTGTATGTGACTGACAACGAAAGCAATCAGATACTGGCATTTGCCGAGGATGGCACGCTGACACCGTATGCCAGTCTTGATCCGGCACCGGAGGCCGGTGCCGATGTCAGTCAACTGGTTCGCAGTGCTGACGGCAGCTTCTGGACGCCACGCTTCGGTTTTGGCACTGATGGGACCCTGTTGCAGGTCGGCCCGGACAAGTCGACAGTGGCCTACTCGGAGCTGGATAGTGAGCGACGTCGAATAGGCCTGACCCAGACAGAAGACGGAGAATGGCTGGTGAGCTGGTTCGTGCGCGGTGGCACCGGCGGTGTGAGCCGCCTGATTCCCGATAGGGTTGCTGGAACAGCAGTGGAAACCGATCTGGTTGTCGGATTCTACAAGCCAACCGGCATCGCTGTCGTAGGCAGAACCTTGTACGTGAATGATCAGGGGCCGGGTGAACTACGCAGTTTTGATCTGGATACGGTTCTCAATGATCCCACCACCGCTGATACCGGTACGGTTCTGGCCCAGTTCACGGAAGAGGAATCGACCGACCTGATGGTCAGCAATGGCGGCAGTCATCTGTACTTCGGCTCGCGCGCTGGCAATCTGTTCGAAGTCAGTCTCGATGGTACGGTGACCCCTTTGATGAGTGGCTTGCGACAGATTCGTGGCGTCGCTCTGGACACAGCGGGCCAACGTCTGTTCGCTGTGGAGCACAGCTCGGACACCGCGACGGATGGGCCGCACGCCGTGGTTGTTGTGCCTTTGAGCCTTGATCAGTAGTTTTTGCAAATGGAAATGAGCTGGCCCCGACATTACTGGTAGTCAGTAACAGCTCATGACCAGGCAGTCCGGTCTGGTTTACGAACTGGAGGGGCACCAGACTTGTCGTTATGGATAGCCGCACTTTGGCTGGCCGAGGCTCGAAAACAGTTGCCTGATCAAGCATCGCCTTGATGGGATCATTGGCCGGAGCCGGAGCCGGAGCCGGAGCCGCGCAGGTGTGGCTGACGGCGCGGTTTCCATCGCCATGGAGCACGCCTGGCAGCGCTGCGAGCGCAAGGTGCCGAGTGCCACTGATCAGGGGTGACTACCAGTAGCCTTGATTGATCATCATGCTGAAAACTGCAGGAATGCTCGCTCCAGGAAGCGGTTTTTGTCGACTCTGGCGAGGTGGTCGAACCGAGCTGCCAAGGTGCGTGACTTTGCAACGGTGTTGCGCCTAGAATGAACGGGATTTTGCCTGCAACATTATCGCTTCATTGACCGCAAGGCGATACAGATTGAGAAACAGAGCGCACTCTACGCTCGCTTAACGAACAATCGAGAGGACAACACATGTCGGGATTCAAGTCAATACTGCGCCCACTCGCAGTCGCAGTCATGGCTATGGGAATGACAACTGGCGCTGTTGCGCAAGATGTCACACTCAAGTTGCATCAGTTCCTGCCGGCTCAGGCCAATGTGCCAAAACTGATCCTGGATGTCTGGGCGGACAAGGTGGAAGCGGCCTCTGAGGGGCGTATCAAGATCAATCGCTTTCCCGCCATGCAGCTCGGAGGCACGCCGCCAGAATTGATGGATCAGGCAATCGATGGTATCGCTGACATCGTATGGACGGTGGTTGGCTATACCCCCGGGCGCTTTCCCTCCACCGAGGTGTTCGAGCTGCCCTTCATGGTCGAGGATGCTCGCGCAGCGTCTTGCGCCTACTGGAACATGTTCGAAGATCACATGGCCGATACCGAATTTTCCGCCGTCAAGATTCTCGGAACCTGGGTACACGGTCCTGGAATCTTTCATACGAGTGAGCCGGTTTACACGCCAGACGATCTGCAAGGCATGAAAATACGGGGTGGTTCGCGCATGGTCAATGAGTTGCTGGAACTCTCAGGCGCAACGCCGGTTGGCATGCCGGTTCCCGCAGTGCCTGAGAGTCTTTCCAAAGGTGTGATTGATGGTGCCACCATTCCCTGGGAAGTCACCACGGCACTGAAAGTGTCGGAGCTTGTCGAATTTCATACCGAGTTCGAAGGCCCCGCGCTATACAATCTCACCTTCGTGCTGGCGATGAACAAGGATGTGTACGAAGCTCTGGACGATGATCTGAAAGCGGTAGTCGACGATAATTCGGGGCTGAACTTTTCGATCTTCGCAGGCGGTACACAGGAGGACGCTGACGGCCCCGCGCGACAGTTCGCAATCGATAACGGCAACGAAGTCATTACGGTGACTGACACCAGCGAATGGGTCGAGTTGTCAAAGCCGATCTATGCAAGCTGGATTGCGGATCTTGCCGAGAAGGATATTGACGGGCAGATGCTGATCGATGAGGCGCAAGCGCTGATGCAAGGTGAGTGCAAGGGTGTAACCGCTGAAATGTAGTTGATTGAACGTCGATCGTGTGTCGGTCGCCGTTCGGGTCCAGTTTTCAGTAACAGATAATGCATAGATACTTTGACCGATTAGCCCGTGCCTTTGCAATATCGGGAGGCATGGTCCTGAGCACGCTTATTCTCATGACCTGTCTCTCCATCGTCGGACGGTCTCTCAATTCAGTATTCAACAGTGATCTTGCACAAGCATTTTCTCCAGGCCTGGCGAATGCGTTGCTCGCCACCGGTGTTGGCCCGATCAATGGAGATTTTGAACTGGTAGAGGCTGGCATGGCGTTCACGATCTTTGCCTTCCTGCCTCTGTGTCAGCTCAATGACTCGCATGCCTCAGTCGACATTTTCACGTCAAGATTGCCTCTTCCGGTTTTCCGATTCCTGCGGATGGTGATCGACGTGGTCTTCGCGGCTGTCCTGGTGCTGATTGCCTTCAAATTGTTCGAGGGTATGGAAAGTAAACGCGCCTCGGGTCAGACGACACTGTTGTTGCAGTTCCCTGTCTGGTGGGGTTATGCGCTCAGTATGCTGGGGGCTGTTGCCGCTGCGCTGATATCGGTATACATCGCTCTTTCGCGGTTTGTCGAGGTCATCACCGGACGCGTGGTTCTGCCATCGAATCTGGAGGCGGAACATTGAGCGATCTGCTGATCGGCTTGTTGTCTTTCCCCGCCTTGCTGGTTCTGATCTTCTTGCGTGTACCTATCGGTCTGGCCATGTTTCTGGCGGGACTCGTCGGTTTGATGATGGTCACGGGAGACACCAGTCTGCCATTCGCTCGGCTCAAGGCAGAAACCTACACGACGTTCTCGAACTATTCCTTGTCAATCGTCCCGATGTTCTTGTTGATGGGGCACTTCGCAACCCTCGGTGGCATGAGCCGTGCGCTTTTCAAGGCCGCTGAAGGCTGGCTCGGCCATCGCAAGGGCGGAGTGGCGATGGCCGCTGTGGGATCCTGTGCCGGTTTTGGTGCCATCTGTGGCTCTTCGCTGGCGACAGCTGCCACGATGGGACGGGTCGCTCTGCCTGAGCTGCGTCAGTATGGCTACGCGGGCGGATTCGCTACCGCCACCCTGGCAGCTGGTGGCACCCTGGGTATTCTGATACCACCGTCCGTGGTACTGGTGATCTACGCCATTCTGACCGAGCAGAACATCGCCAAATTGTTTCTTGCAGCCTTTCTCCCCGGTGTTCTGGCAGCAGTTGGCTACATGATCGCAATTGGCATCTATGTGCGCGTCAATCCCGGTTCGGCAGGTACGCGTCAGCGTGTGCCTTACAAGGATCGCTTCATCGCGCTCATGGACGTGTGGCCAGTGCTTCTGGTGTTCTCCCTGGTTGTCGGCGGTATCTACCTGGGTTGGTTCACACCGACTGAAGGTGCTGCGGTCGGTGCCTTGGGCACCGGTCTGATTGCCTTTGCCGTTGGAGGTCTGAACTGGTCCTCATTGACCGAAAGCTTTTTCGTGACAGCGCGTGCCTCAGGGATGATCTTCTTCATTGTGCTCGGCGCCGCTTTCTACAACGGTTTTCTTGCTCTGACACAACTGCCGCAGGAAGCAGCGGCCTGGGTCTCGACCAGCGGATACAGTCCTTTCGTCGTATTGACTCTGATCCTGGTTTTCTACCTTCTGCTTGGCTGCCTCATGGACAGCCTGTCGATGATCCTGCTGACGATCCCCATCTTCTGGCCCATCATGCAAGAGCTGGATTTCGGTTTGGTATCGATGGTACAGCTGCAAAGTGCACGGCTGGAAGTTCTGGTAGCCAGTGGCGCGGAGCTTCCGGCTGCCGCATTACAGCAAGCGCAGAACTTGCTGGCCAGCGGGCAGGATCTGTCACGTGAACTCACCCGTGAGCTCGGTTTGCGAGGTGTCACCGAGGGCGCGCTGAACCGGGTCAACATCGAACAGACTGCCATCTGGTTCGGCATACTCGTTCTTATCGTGGTTGAGGTCGGTCTCATCACACCACCCGTAGGAATGAATCTGTTTGTCATCAACTCATTGGACCGCAAGACGCCCATGGTGGAAACCTACAAGGCGGTGCTCTATTTTGTCGCTACCGACCTGGTCCGCGTCGCGTTGCTTGTGGCATTTCCTGTTATCACTCTTGCATTGTTGAAATTGTAAGGCCACGCCGCAGCTTGCGCAATGGGGCGGAATTCGATGCGTGCTGCCGCTCGTTTTTCGACTACGGCATGGCATCCATGGCATCGGAAGAATGCAGTTCATCCAGATCATTGTAGAGCCCCTGACTCTGCACATACAGTTTATCGAACAGTGGCTGCATGCGTTGATAGTGCGCCGCCCAGTAGGGGTCAGGTTTCACCTCACGCGCATAGCTCACCATGGACGCTGCAGCGGCAGATACATCGGTTGCGGCTCCTGTGGCCACCGCCGCCAGTACGGCGCAACCAACCAGACCACACTCGGGTTCCTCCGGGATAAGGATGGTTTTGTCATAGATTGCCGACTTGATGCTCAGCCACAGATCGGCTTTTGCACCGCCGCCCGAGGCAATCAGTGTCTCGGGTCGCGTCCCGGTAGCCTGTTCCATGATCTGCAGGTGATGATTGACAGCAAAACCCACGCCTTCCAGTACCGCTCGATGCAGTTCAGCCAGACCATGGCCTGCTGACAAGCCAAAGAACTGCGCACGTGAATTACGATGTGAGCCCAACCGTTCACCCACCAGATAAGGCAGGAAGAACAAGGCATCACTGCCCACCGCCGCAGTCTCCGCCCGCGCCATGATCTGCGTGTAGGACAATTCATTGTCATGAAACGTGCGACGTGCCCAGCGTGCAGCATCACCACCGGATTCAAGAAGGACAAATGCTCCCCAGTTGCCTTCCGGTGTGCCTACATTGCAGATTTCGGGGTGCAAAACCGGTTTCTCGGCGACAAGGGTGATTATCGAAGAAGTTCCTGCTACTTCGGAGGCCAGCCCGGGGCGGCAAACACCTGATCCGAGCAGAGCCACGGGGTAATCACCACCACCCACCAGCACCGGGGTGCCCTGCATCAGGCCAGTCAGGCTCGCAGCCTCTGCATTGACATGTCCCAGTATTTCCGTTGGCAGGCGAATGGCGGGCATGCTGTCACGATTGAGTTCCAGCGCATCGAAGACCTGGTCGGACCACTGCCCGGTGACGGGGTTCATCAGAAACGAGCAGGCGGCATCGGTCCAGTCCATGCAGCGCTCGCCGGTCAATCGCAGATTGACATAGTCCTTCGGCATCAGAACGCAGGTGGTTCTTGTCCAGGCCTCTGGATCGTTGTCTCGCAGCCATTGCAACTTGAAAGCAGGCCAGGCAGGAGTCGGTGGGTTTGCCGTGGCCGGCAACCAGTCCGTCAGTCGTTCACTGGCTTCGAACGCCTTTACATGATCCAGTGTGCGTTTGTCATTCCACAGCAGTGCGGATTCGCGGGTCAGCAGACCATCATCATCGATCAGCACCGTACCATGCATCTGACCACAGGCTGCAACGGCCTCGATGCGCCGTCCGTCGGCACGAGCATGCGCAGTGATCGTCTTCAGGGTTTCGCAGGTCGCCGCCCACCATTGCTCGGGACGTTGTTCCGACCAACCGTAGCGTGGAACGATCTGGTCGTACTCACATGCCGCCACCTTCAGTACTCGTCCCTGAGAACTCATCAGTGCTGCACGAGTGGAACCAGTCCCGATATCGAGTGCAATGGTGCAATACGAATTCGTTTCCACCAGTCAATCTCCCATGACATGATCCGCCCATCTTGTATCGACGAAATGACATGTTACTATCATTTTCAGGCCAACTGAAGTCATCATTCAGGATGAAAAGTGGCCTTGAAGGTAGAATTGCTACATTTTACGGACTCTGGAAGAAGATTCACCATGCAACTGCAAGAACCCCGACATTGCACCGTCTCCATCGAAAATGGGCTGCTGAGTAATGCAGACGGCCATTATCAGAAACATTTCCGTGACCTGTCCGGGCTCTATGCCGACGCAAGCGCTTTTGAAGCATTGCTGGCACGTCGTGCAGATGATGTGGCGTATGAGGTCACATCGTATACGCCGGGGGACAAGACCAGCGACATGATCATGGGAGTGACCCGTATGGAGCCGGGGAAGGTCGGTCACGAATACTTCATGACACGTGGCCACATCCATGCCAAAGGTGACCGGCCAGAAATCTATTATGGCCAGTCCGGCAGCGGCCTGATGCAGATGGAAAGTCCGAGCGGAGAAGTTCGAATCGTCGAGCTGGGCGCTCAGCATATCTGCTACGTACCTCCCTACTGGATTCATCGTTCAGTCAACGTTGGCAATGATGAACTGGTCATGATGTTTGCCTATCCGGCCGATTCAGGGCAGGACTACAACATCATCAAGCGCGCCAATGGCCTGCGAGTGCGTATCGTGGATGATGGCCAGGGTGGGTGGAAGACCATCGAGAACCCGGAATGGACCGCGCGTAGTGATGCGGAACTAGCCACCATATTCGAATCAGGCAAGAGGTCATGAGCAGTCGCTACGCCTCGGCCGACCTGTTTCCTGCCAACTGCCCCACGTTCTATTTCATCGGGGTAACCACAGGCAGCAGCTCCATCATGAAGGTGTTTCCAGCCTGGGCAAGGCACTGGGGTCTGGAGAACACATGCATCAAGGGAATCGACTTTCCGCTCCAGGCAGACCCCGCCGCCTATCGTGCCGCCGTTGAATTCATCAGAGATGATCCCTTGTCCCTGGGAGCGCTGGTCACGACTCACAAGATCGATCTCTATGAGGCATGCAAGGACCTGTTCGATGAAACAGATCCGTATGCGCTGCTGATGGGGGAAACCAGTTGCCTGTCCAAACGCCACGGCAAGCTGATCTGTCACGCCAAGGACCCGATCACCTCCGGGCTGACCATCGATGGATTTCTGCCTCCTGGCTATTTTGCACAAACGGGTGCCGAAGTCCTGTCGATCGGAGCAGGGGGGTCCACTATCGCGCTGACGTGGCACTTGATGCGCAAGGAGCGAGGCCTGGATGTACCATCGCGTATCGTCGTGTCAGACCGCAGCGAGGCACGCCTGAGTGAAATCCGGCGCATTCACTCCCGGATCGAATCCTCGGTTACCATCGACTACGTGCTTGCCACTGGCTCGACTGACAATGACAAGGCCTTGTCAGGGCTCACGCCTGGCTCTCTCGTCATCAACGCTACAGGCCTTGGCAAGGATGCGCCTGGCTCCCCCCTGAGCGAATTGGCCCGATTTCCGGACAGGGCCATTGTATGGGACCTCAATTATCGTGGTGATCTGGTCTTTCTGGATCAGGCGGCTGCCCAGGCACAGGAGCGCAAGCTCGTCATTCATGATGGCTGGACGTATTTCATCCATGGCTGGACGCAGGTGATCGCCGAGGTTTTCGATATGAACATCAATCTGTCTGCGGAACACATCGACACGCTGACGCAGATTGCCCATACAGCGAGTCGCACGCAAGCTCGTGTGAATCAGTAGCCCAGCCTGAACGAGCCTTGCAACTGCCGATAAGGACGCATCAACCCATGTCAGATCATCCCATCACACCCGGTGGCCGTCACCTGCTCGAATCCCTGCGTCTTCAGCTCCCCGGATTGAAGAAATCCGAAGGCAAGGTAGCCGCTGTCATACTGGAGGATCCCAACCGGCTGCTGCATATCACCGTTGCAGAGCTCGCCAGACTGGCCGACGTCAGCCAACCGACTGTGGTTCGTTTTTGCGCCACCATGGAGTGTGATGGTTTCCAGGACCTGAAGATTCGTCTGGCGCAGAGCCTCACCCTGGGCACCCCCGCCACCCAGTCTGCCATTGCTCAGACCGACACGGCCGACGTGGTCGTCGAGAAGATATTCGACTACACCATGACATCGCTGGACTGGGCCCGGCATCACATCGATATGTCACAGATGGATGCAGCTGTCGAAATCATCATCCATGCGAAACAACTGGAGATCTTCGGGTTCGGGGCATCAGGCATCGTTGCGCAGGATCTGCAGCAGAAGTTCCCCTTGCTTGGTCTTCCGTGTAATGCAACTCTGGATAGCCATCAGCAACTCATGGCGGTGTCGATGATGGATACACGCGGGGTTGTTGTGGCCATCTCCAATACCGGCAGCACGAATTCCATCATCGAGCTGGCCCGACTGGCGCAGGAGCGCGGAGTCAAGGTCATAGCCATGACTGGCGCTGCCGACTCTTCTCTGGGGGATCACGTTGATGTATTGCTGAATGTGGAAACGCTGGACAACACCGACCTGTTCACGCCGACCACCTCGCGTATTGCAGCCCTGGTGATATCGGACATCCTTTCGACTCTGGTGGCTCGCCGTCGGGGCACTACGCACAACGAAAAACTGGTGGCGATGAAACGCCGCCTCAGCCAGGCTCGAAGAGCAGGAAGTCTCTGAACATCAGTTTTCCGTCAAGGTGACTTTGCTCAGGTTGGCAGGCTGATCAGCCGAGCGGCCCAGGCGCTGGCAAGCAAGCTCGGCCGCGAGATAGCAGTGGACCAGCAGTGTGGTGGCCGCCAGAGCATCACTACGGGGGGCATCCTCCAGTGTGTAGACACATGCCCCCATGCTCGACAATCGCTCGGCTGACTCTCTGACACTGGCAGCTTCCGGTCCTACTGCCAGTGCCAGTACCGGGTAACCCGCTCGAATCATGCCGGCAGGTCCATGCAGGACTTCGGCGGAGGAATAGGCCATGGCAGCCCGTCCCAGCAACTCCTGCGCCTTGAGACATATCTCTCCAGCCACGCCCAGCCCGGCACCCGAACCGATGACCAGCAAAGGTTCATCGCTTGCCAGAAACGTGCAGAGCGCATCGATGGAGCGCTGTTGAACTGCCTCTATGTGAGCGGGAAGGGATTCGAGCTCGTAGTCTGCAGTACCCCAGGTTTGAGCAAGCCTGGCCCCCATCACGACAGAACACACCATGCTCTTGGTGGCGGCGACAGCCAATTCATCACCAGCGCATTGAGACAGGGTGATGGTTGCCAGACGGGACAAAGTCGAATCCGGCATGTTCACCAGAGCGATAACGGGACACCCCAGACCGGTTGCCGTATCTACCGCAGTGCACAGATCGGGACTGGCACCACTTTGGGATATGGCGAGGATCACGGATTGCGGCAATCGCAACAACGCACTCAGCTGGTCCAGTGACAGACTGGTAGATGGAATGCCGATATCCGACAGCAGACAGTTCACCACAGTGGCTGCATGCAGCGATGAACCGCGAGCAAGAGTGTACAGATGCGCGGGGCGCTGGGGTATGTCGGACAAGGGCAAGGCCAGCGCAGAACGCACACTATCTGCGATCTGCCCGACCTCCAGTAACATTCTGCTCATGACAGGGCTGCGAGACTGTTGAAAATCGGCTCCATTGTCTCATATCGTCACACCATGACAGGGCCGCTCTGACAAGACCGGGCATGATTCTACGACACGACACGACACGACACGACACGACACCATCAGCAGGATAGTGTCGCTACATAGCTCAACGTAACTCGCCTGGCTTGCTCGCCAGGGATACCACCGCCACAATGATGATCCCGGTCATGATCAGCCGCACCCCGGCGCCCAGTCCATAGGAGTTGAGCATCGAGACGACTAGGAACATGAACAGGGAGGCGCCCCAGATGCCGGGTACGTTCGAGTTGCCACCACCGATCGAGCTGCCACCGATGACGACCACGGCAATGGACATCAGCATGTATTCAGCGCCCATGTTGAGAGCAGCACCACCGGAAAAGTTGGCGAGCAGGAAGCCGGCAATGGAGGCCAGAACGGCACAACTGACGTAGACCGCGAAACGCACGGTATTGACCGGCACACCACTGAAACTGGCGGCTCGCATGTTCTGGCCAATGGCCAGAATCCAGCGACCGGCAATGCCTCGTTCCAGCGCCACCCAGGCAGCCATGGCAATCGCTATCCCGACCAAGGCCACATTCGGTATGCCCAGCACACCGCCGGTAACGAATTGCGACATGGACTCGGGTGGTTTGATTCGCAGGCCGCGGTTTGACCAGATGGCCAGAGACTGGAAAATGAAGGAGGATGACAGGGTGGCAATGATGGGGGGAATGCGCAGCAATATGATCAGGCTGAAGTTGAAGATGCCGCAGCCAAGGCCGACCAGCAAGGCTGTTGCCAGGCCGATCAAGACCATACCGGGTTCGGAGTTCATGACCTTGAGGGCAAGCGTGGCGGCCAGCGTCATGCTTGACGGGATGGACAGGTCCACATTGCCGGGACCCAGGGTGATGACCAGCATCTGACCGACACCGACAATCGCTGCAAAGGAGGCGAAGGTCATCGCCGTGTAGAACAGAGAGCCTGCTCCCTGACCGCCGGAGATGGCCATGGTGCCAAGAAAGGCCGCTCCTGCTGCCACATAAGCCCAGATCCAGGGTTTCTTGAACAAGGACACGGGATTCCGGGTCTGGCGCGTCAGTACTGGTGTTGTCGGGTCGCTCATTGCTGCGCCTCCCGTTTTGCAAAGGCCAGTCGAGCCGCCAGTACCAGAATCAGGATGGCTCCCTGGGAACCGATCTGCCAGTCGGGTGAGAGTTTGAGAAATGACAGGAAGCTGGCTGCCAGAGTGAGTGTCAGGGCCCCGATCACGGCACCGATGGGCGAGACGCGGCCACCCGTGAATTCGCCACCGCCCAGAATGACGCCTGCAATGGAGAGCAGGGTGTAGCGCAGTGCAATGTTGGCATCGGCCGACGTGGTCAGGCCGATAAGAGCCATGCCCGAGAGCACACCGAACAAGCCTGCCAGACCATAGGCACTGGCCTTCAGCTTGAGCACCGACCAGCCGGCGCGGGAGAGGGTTCTGTCATTGCCACCCACACCTCGCAACAGCACGCCGAAGGAGGATCGCTTGATGAGCAGGTGCGTCAGTACGCCGATGATCACCGAGGCAATGATGGCCATGGGCACCAGCGGTGGTTTGGATTTCATGATGGCGTGCAGCCATTCGGGCGATGAGCCACCAGGTGATGGCAGAATGAGGATGGCCAGACCACCCCAGACGAAGGAGGTGCCCAGAGTCACGACAATGGCCGGCAGGTTCCTGTAATGAATGAGTGCACCGATACCGGCATAGGCACCGATGGACATTAGCAGGATCAGATAGCCCAACAGGGGTGTTTCCTGAACGAAGGTGGCCGTCACGCAGGCACAGAAACTGACAAAGGTACCGATGGACAAGTCGATGTCATTGACCATGATGATCATCATCTGGGCAATGGTTGCCAGTGCCACGGGGACTGCCAGATTGAACAGCAGGTTCAGTCCGAAGTAGCTCATGGCTCGGGGTTGCAGATAGAACACGCCGGCCAGCAGGACCACCAGCGACAACACGGGTAGCAGTATGCGGAAATGATCGCGGCTCATGTTCATGCGGCATTCTCCTTCATGCCGAATGAGGCGGTCAGAATGTTCTCCTCGGTAATGTCATCGCCGATCAGTTCGGCAGATATCTGGCCATCGCGAAAGACGAACACCCGATCACATTCCAGAATTTCATCGGTTTCGGTGGAGTACCACAGGAAAGTGCGACCCTTGGCGGCCTCTTGCTGGATCATGGCGTATACATCCTTCTTGGTACCGACATCCACACCTCGCATCGGATCGTCCATCACCACGATGGGAGCGCTGGAAGCCAGGGCTCTGGCAAACAGAACCTTCTGCTGATTGCCCCCCGAGAGTGACAGGATCGGACTGTCCAGATCATCCGTGCGGATACCGATTTTCTGTTTCCAGTCCGCGGCGAGTTGTTGCTCCTGCTGGCGATCAATGAAAAAACGTGTGCCAAACTCGATCAGCGTCTTCAGGCTCAGGTTCTGTAGAATCGACCACAGGGGCATCAAGCCGTCTCGAGCACGATCACCGGCGACAAAGACTACCCGGGAGTTGCGCGAGCCCTGCCAGCGCGACGTGCTCTCCAGGTAGAAGGACGCCAGGGCGCGAGTCTGACCGTGTCCGGCAAGGCCGGCCAGACCGACGATTTCATGTTTTCTGGCGTTCAGCCCGCTGTCGGTGCTCAGGACCCGTTCCCCCGGAATGCGGGTGCCTGATTGCGCTACGGCCTCGCCTTCGGGGATGACATGGCCCATCGCATCGACCAGACTCTGGCGATTGAAGTCAGCCGTGGGACGGTCGTCGGTGATGAGACCGTCTTTCATGACGATGATTCGTGAGGCTACATCGAATATTTCCCCCAGCATATGAGAGATGAAGATGACCGAGCCGCCCGCGCGACAGAAGGTCTTGATGTAGTCCAGAAGCTGCCTGGCGATGGCCGCATCGAGCGAGGAGGTGGGTTCGTCCAGAATCATCAGACGGGCCGGGTGAGTTCGACTGGAAAAGGCAATGGCGATCTCGACCATCTGACGTTCGGCGATACTCAGATTCTCGACCGTGTCGCGTGCCTGGATGGCATGGCCTGGAAAGATGGTATCCAGAGATTGCATGACGCGCGCGCCTGCCACCCGTCGCCAGCTCCGTCGTGGCATATCGCGAAACGGCACCCGATAGTTTTCCAGTACGGTCAGATTGGGACACAGGGAGAGTTCCTGGAAAACGCTGCGGATGCCGGTTGTGTGCGCCTGTTCGGCATTGTCGTCAGCCGTGTAGGAATGGCTCATGCCCCGATAGCTGATGGTGCCCAGCGTGGGTGGCAATCTGCCGTTGATGATCTTGACCAACGTTGATTTGCCTGCACCGTTGTGGCCAACCAGTCCGAGGCATTCGCCTGCCGAAATGCTCAGCGAAGCGCCCTTGAGCGCTTGCAGCTTGCCGAAGTGTTTCTGTACGGCATCGAGATGCACCAGTGGTGCGGTGGAGGCGTGTGTCTCCGATATGGCAGTATTCATCGAGTCGGTAGGGGCAGGAGATGTCGGAGTGCAGGCATGATTCCCCGGCAGCTCTTCAAGGTGGGGCCTCCTCATCAGGAGGTATGGCTGTCTGTGCAGTGTTGCAGGTCTATCCAGTGATGCTGGAAAGACCTGCAACGCTCAAGCAAACGTCCACCAACTAGCCGCCCTTGGCTTCTTCGATGGTCTGCCTGGCGTCGTCCAGGGTGTAGCTCACATTTGCCACCGAGCCTTTAGGGGTGCTTGCCAAGGATTCGGCCAGCGTGTCCGCGACCACCGTATGGATGGGTACGACCAGTTCCTTGGGTACGTCCTGTCCATCAAGGATCTGCTGCGCAACCCAGAAAGCCAAGGTGCTGACGCCCGGAGCAATGGACGCCGAGTAGGTTTCATAGCCATTGTCTGCCTGTTGCTCTGACCACCACTGCAGCTCGTCCTGACGATTGCCCATGATGATGGTTGGCATGTCTCTGTCGGTGGCAGCGATGGCTTGTGCAGCACCATAGCCATCTCCGCCCTGAGTCACGACGCCGACGATTTCCGGCAGGCTGGGTAGGATACCGGCTACTGCCTTCTGTGCGACATCCTGTGCCCAGTCTCCATGCACGGAACCGACGATCGTGAAGTTGCTGTTCTCGACTTCCTCTTCGATGCCGGCATGGATCTCGTCATCGACGAAGACGCCGGCGAGTCCACGAATTTCCAACAGGTTGCCGCCGTCGGGAAAGCGTTCTGACAGGTACTTGATCTGGTCGCCACCCATTTTCTTGAAGTCAACTGCAATACGCCAGGCGCAAGGTTCAGTCACGATTCCATCAAAGGAGATGACCTTGATGCCTGCGTCACAGGCTTCCTTGACGGCGCCATTGATAGCCGTTGGTGAGGCAGCGTTGACAACGATGGCATCGTAGCCCTGCAGGATCAGATTCTGAATCTGCGCAGCTTGTTCAGTGGCTTGGTTCTCGGAGGTAGTAAAGGTGTCGGCGGCCTTGACGGTACCGGCTGCGACGGCATCCTTCGCGTTTGCTTCCCAGACTTCCAGCATGGCTTGACGCCAGGAGTTGCCTGCGTAGTTGTTGGACAGTGCAATGCTCATACCCGATGTATCAGCGGTGGCCAACTGGGGAACAGTGAGTGCAATGGCGACAGCACTTGCAAACAGAGACGATGGTAATTTCATGTTTTCCTCATTCCGGTATTTGACGGCTGGAGCCGGTTGTATTCTGGTCTTGCCAGAGCTGTCGAACGTGGTGTCGTCGTTCGAGTTCGGTCAGATAATCACGTTACTATTGACCAGGAAGAATAATTTGTAAAGAGATCTGTGCCGCCTGTAGTTGCCAGACTCCGCTCGATCCCGCCTTGAAGAGTGGCGATGGGTAAGCGGTGCTTCGACCATAGTAAGGAGGACGGGCTGCATGCTGATTCAATGTGTAACCATTCTGACAAACACCGAAGGTTCGAAAAGGAATCTGTGAACAGTTGACTGAATGATCGAGCGTTTGCCTTACAGCCGCAGTCCATCCAGTGAGAACAACAGGCAATCGGATGAATCCATGGTCACCGTTATCGTGCCGCCTTTTCCTGCAGTGGTCAGTTGACGCAGTTCGATGGTCAATGCTTCTCTGCTACCAGAGTTGGCATAGACGTAAGATACTCCGCCGAGAATCGCGACCACGCTACACTTTGCGCATTTGCTTGAACGCCGTAGGAATTCCCTCCCTTCAGGGAGGGGAGGATGTCAACGAAACTGCATGCTCGCCAGAGCTGGAATCGATGTGTTCTGGTTGTATCCCCAGAATCAGGCTCGTTGGCACTGTTTCCAGTCGCATCTGAACTCGCAATTCTGCATCCAGCTTCGACAGAGGTTCATCGAAGAGAAAGATCTTCGGGTTTCAGACGATGGCATACCCGATAGCCACTCGCGGGCGTTGTCCTCCTGATGATTCCTCGGGTTTTTCGGGTGAGGTAGGGCTCCAGTTGCAGGGTTTGGGCAGCCTTACCCAGATGTGGGGGTCATCTCCTGCGAGACATCGGGTCATGGGTTCAGTGCTACCTGGAAGGTCGTCACCTCAGTCGCGCGATTTCTGTTCATTGAGATCGTCTGTCCTTTCCCGGCAGAACGTTGCCTGCTCGCACAGGCAATGTTTGCCTGTGACTATCGCGCTAGAATGGTTGCATGGATCATTCGCGTAGCATCAATACCCCTGATGGATCAGGAACCGCATCGGCCTCGCCGCAGATTCCTCATCCGTGGGCTGACAGTGAAAAGGACGTCACGGCGGCGCTTCAG
Organism: uncultured Granulosicoccus sp.; assembly: GCA_947499955.1. GTDB lineage: Bacteria > Pseudomonadota > Gammaproteobacteria > Granulosicoccales > Granulosicoccaceae > Granulosicoccus. The sequence goes on along the minus strand of CANMQI010000001.1, from coordinate 152,393 downwards.
GTGAATTCTGACAGTGGCTTGTCATCCACAGAAGCGTCACACCGCCAGAAGTCGTCTGGCCCGAATCTGCTCCGCGCGCCGGCCAGAAGAAAGATATCGGAAATATTCTTCAAACAGCTCAAGAGTCTGATCATTGCGCTACTGGCAGTGGCTGCAATTCTCGCCTTCATTTACGGTGAAACGCTTGAGTCATTGGCTATCGTGGTGGTCATCGTCTTCAATACGGCCATCGGATTTTTCACGGAGTTGCATGCCGTGCGCTCCATGGAAGCGCTCTATGCCCTCGGCAGGGTGACTACGCGGGTTCTGCGTGACGGAGGGCTTCTGGAAATACCTGCGGAGAATCTCGTGCCAGGTGACATTGTCATGGTGCAGGGCGGAGATATCATCACGGCAGATCTCCGGCTCATTGATGCCTCCAAGCTTCAGGCCAACGAGTCCACATTGACTGGCGAAAGTGCAGCCGTGAGCAAGCTCACAGAACCCTTGCCTGCGCAGACCACGTTGGTTGAACGGCAAAACATGTTGCACAAGGGCACCTCCATAACGCGTGGAGCAGGTAGAGGGGTCGTCACGGCAATCGGGATGCAGACAGAGCTGGGCACCATCAGTGCACTGGTTGCCGACACAGAGGAGCACGGGAAGCGCAAGACACCGCTGGAGCAGAATCTGGCGACACTGGCGCACAAGCTGGTATGGGTCACCATTGCCATTGCCGGTATCGTGATCATCGGCGGGATGCTGGCTGGTCGTGACACGCTGTTGATGGTAGAAACCGGCCTGGCGCTGGCGGTTGCCGCCGTGCCGGAAGGTTTGCCGGTTGTAGCGACCATCGCGCTGGCGCGTGGTATGCGACGAATGACGCAGCACAATGCCTTGGTCAACCGGCTGGCAGCGGTCGAGACGCTGGGTGCAACCAACGTGATATTGACGGATAAAACAGGCACGCTGACAGAAAACAGGATGACGGTGTCTCAGCTTGTCCTGCGCTCGGGTACGGTGGCATTGAATTCCGGAGAGCAACCTCCGACAAGCATCGATGGCGTACCCCGATCACCCGAAGAGCTGGACGACTTGCAGGCATCATTGCAACTAGCGGTGCTGTGCAACAACGCCTCGCTTGCAGGCGAAAAAGATGCCGAAACCCACACAACCGGTGATCCGCTGGAAATCGCGCTGCTGGAGGCCGGCATGCTGGTCGGCATGGAACGAGAAGCGCTGGTGGCTCGTTACCCGGAGATGGATGAGGAGGCCTTCGATTCAACGGTAAAGATGATGGCCACCGTGCATACCTCCGATGACGGCTTTCTGTTTGCGGTGAAAGGGGCTCCGGAAGCCGTTCTCGCCGCCTGTAGCGAAGAGTATGTGAACGATGCCGTCAGCCCGCTTGATGATCAGAGCCGCGCATGGTGGCTGGCGCAAAACGAGCAGCTGGCTTCAGAGGGGTTTCGGGTGATCGCGCTGGCGGGCAAGCAGTCGATGTCTGGCGACGAAAAGCCCTATGCTGATCTGCGCATCTCCGCCTTGGTGGCCATGCTGGATCCGCTGCGTGATGACGTCAAGGAGTCCATCGAGCAGTGTCATCAGGCGGGCATACATATCGTCATGGTAACCGGCGACCAACCGGTGACAGCGCGAAACATCGGCTTGCAACTGGGACTCGTGGATACTCAGGACAGTGCGGTTGTTCATGGTGCCGAAATTGGATCGATTGCAGAGCTTGGTACCGATAAGCAGGGACAGCTGCTGCAGACCAGATTGTTTGCTCGTGTCAGTCCAGAGCAGAAACTCGATCTGATCAGTCTTCATCAGTCTGACGCGCAAGTGGTTGCCATGATCGGTGATGGCGTCAATGACGCGCCAGCGCTGCGAAAGGCTGATATCGGAGTCGCCATGGGAGGTCGCGGCACAGCCGTCGCCAAGGAGGCTGCGGACATGTTGCTCCTGGATGACAGATTCTCCACCATTGTTGTGGCGGTGAAGGAAGGAAGAATCATCTTCAGCAACATTCGCACATTCGTGTTTTACCTGTTGTCGTGCAATGTGAGTGAAGTCATGATTGTTGCCCTCGCAACCATATTGGGAGGAACGCTGCCACTGTTACCGTTGCAGATTCTGTTTCTCAATCTGGTCACAGACGTGTTTCCCGCGTTGGCGCTGGGCGTCGGTCAAGGATCCAGAGACGAAATGAATCATCGCCCCAGAGCCATTGCCGAACCTCTACTGTTGAGAAAGCACTGGCTGACTATCGGACTTTACGCCGTGGTTTTCACCGCTTCCGTGCTGGGCGCGTTGTTTCTTGCCGAATATCAGTTGGGTATGAGTCCGTCGGAGTCTGTAACGGTCTCGTTTCTGGTGCTGGCGTTCTCACAGCTGTGGCATGTATTCAATATGCGCTCGGCCACGTCCGCAATATTCTTCAATGAGATAACCCGCAATCCGTATGTCTGGTCGGCACTGGCCCTGTGTGTTGTGCTGATATTGTCGAGCGTCTACGTACCGGTATTCGCGAATGCGCTGGGGATCATTCCGCCAGGGTTCGAGGCATGGTGTCTGGTTCTGCTGATGAGCTGCATACCACTGCTGTTCGGACAGTTGCTACTGTTTATCAACGGCCGTGCAAAAGGAGAAACGCCGCGGACAAGCGATGTCGTCGAGGCATGAAGAGAGCCCTTGTCCGAAAACCCTTGTTTGCATTCGTTCGATTTCCCCTGCGAAAGGGGCAGCGCTGTCTTTCGCGCTCTGCTCAGTCAGTCATGGGTGATCTGTCGTGGATGTGCGGGTCATCTCCTGCGAGACATCGGGCCATGGGGAAAACGGAAAGGGTCGTTGTTCTGAATTGAAGGTCAGAAACACGATGACCTCTTCGATGAAACGCGCAAAACTTCTACCCACATACAGAATACGGGGAGGAACCGGTTTTCCGACCAGACAAAAGATGAAGGCGACCACGGTCGTCAGTACAACGATGGTTTCGGAAACGCTGTAGACGATCAGGAAGAGGATCATGTAAACGAGTCTCAGCCATAGGCTGCCCTGTCTGTCACTGTCCGTTGTGTTGTTCATCGGTTTTTCTCCTTTTATCGGGAACCGCAGGATTCGGCATTCAATTACCTGAATACGTTCACGTTGCCGATTTCACGAGCACTCTGTATTGACCCTGATCAAGCTGACGAACCTTGATCATCAGGATTACCGCATTGTTACGGGTTGATTCATATCAATTGCATCTGCGGATTTGCGGCGATAATGAGCCATGGATGATCGAGGGGGATCTTCCTTCAGTGTCGAGGTGTCCTCGACCGATAGCGAGGGAGACAGACTCGCTGAGTGTCCTCAGGTACAGGTGCCGTCGGCCTCGCAGTCTGATACACAGTGCAAGCCACGGCCTTGCCCATTGCCGGGTCGGGTATTCGGATGGCCATCACGTGTCATTGTCATGGTGTGGCTGGTTCTGCTGGCCGCGGAGCATGCCACGGCAGCAACCTACACCTTGCACGATGTTGACAGTTCGCTCGTCGGCTCATTGCAGCGAATAACGGCTGCGGAGGGGGACATGCTGGTGGATCTGGCGCGCACGTATGATCTTGGCCAGGATGAACTTCTGCTGGCCAACCCCGGCAAGACTCGCTGGATCCCGGTGGGGGGGCAGATGGTGTTGCTGCCGACTCGCCATGTGTTGCCACAGGCTCGACGGACAGGCGTGGTCATCAATCTGCCAGAACGACGGTTGTACTGGTTCGTCCCACAGCGTCCGGGTAGTCCTCAGCAGGTCGTGACGTTTCCCGTCAGTGTCGGCAAGCTTGATTGGTCAACGCCCGTGACGGTGGCGCAGCTGGTCTCGCGCAAGGAAAACCCGCCCTGGTATCCGCCAGCTTCGATTCGCGAAGAGGCTGCCGAGCGCGGTATCGCGTTACCGGATGTAGTGCCTGCCGGATCTGCCAACCCCCTGGGGCGGCATGCCCTGTATCTGGATCTGCCCGGGTACCTGATCCACGGCACCAACAACCCGTCGGCTATCGGGCTGCGCGTGACTCATGGCTGTATTCGCTTGTACCCGGAAGATGTCGAGTTTCTGTATCGACTTCTACCTGAGTCAACGACAGTCACGATAGTCGATCAGTCGGTCAAGGTGGGATGGCAGGGCGATAGCCTGTACGTCGAGGTGCACCCGCCGCTCGAGGAAAGCGACATGAGTGAAGACGACCAACTGGTGCACGCCATGGCTCTGGTCAGGGACGCCATGACTGTCCATCCAGAGCTCAGACTGAAGTCCTGGCTGGTCAGGCGAGCCGTACAGCGCCGGGACGGCATACCGGTGTCGGTGACCAGCAATTCCATCGAGTCATTGTGGTAAACCGCAGGACAGAGACACCGGGTGAGCTTATTTCAGCGATTGATTACCCAATAGCGTATCCAGACGTGAGTTCATCTGTTCCATCATGGACCGGGTGGCGCTGGCATCACTGCTGGCGGAGTCCGAGGAGCGCTTTACATCATCCAGGCTCTGTTGCATGCCCTGTGAAAGTCGCAAGGCCTCGGCGGATTCAGTGCTGGCCTGTTCGACCTGCTCTGACAGTCTGTCAACATCGTTCTTCAGTGATTCCAGCGCACTCTGGCTGGCACATCCGCTAGTGACCAGCATGACTGACAGAGGCAGGTAGCGATATTTCCTTGGCATCAACATCGTCGGTCTCCTTGTGAAACGACTACGGAAATGATGCTGCATCAAATCGGTTGCATGAATCTTGAGCCAGATCAATTCTGTCGTTTTTTCTCGGTTGAAAAGGCTGACGTCGTGGAAAGAATACGAGCAGGCCTGTTATTGATTTCTGTCAACAGTGTCATTCTCGAGCGCCGTTATCGTGGCATTTTCTACCGTATGGTGAGTGTCATGTCAGCAAGGGGCAAGCTTTCAGACCGGAGCCGTGCCACGAGTGTATCGATCGTTGGATCGCTCCGAGGTTTCCTGCTGCGTCTTTTCATCGTATTCACGCTTTGCGGCTTGGCTCATGCTTATCCGGATACTGCAGATCCGACCCTGGACGAGCGTTGTACTGCTCCCGATGATGATGAGCCTGTGCTGGGGTATCAGGATTTTCGCTGGGGCTACAGTGCGCGCGAGATGGATGAGAGGTTCGGCGAGATCTATCACAGTGGCAAGCGTCTGATGGACAGAGCCCGTTGGAACGAGTCTGAGGCCAGGTATGAGCTGACCATGAAATCCGGTGGCAAGAAAGTAGCCGTTCCGATCACCAGGCGGTTTATTGACAGTGTCAGGAGTCATATCGAGACCGCACTGAATCTGGGGTACGTCCGACATGTCTTCTTCCCGGACATGGGGCACGCTCACTTGCTCATCGATCAAACGTTCTATGATGAAGTCATCAGGCATGTGCCGGTCGGACAATCGCATGACGTTTATGTTCGAGTGCTTGATCATCCCGAAACCCGCTACCTCTATCACACGGCGGAACAGCTGAAGATGCTTGACGAGCAGCACAGAGTGCTTGCCGACAAGTACCTGGGATGGCGTTATTACACACGAAATCTGGTCGGCAGAAACGATGATGAAGGCAGAATCGAGATCCACCGCAACCTCGATTCACTGGGTAATACGGTTTGCAAGGTCAACAGTCAGCACCGTTACTGGTCGTCAGGATTTCATGTCAGTGCCAGCAAGGATGGATGTTTTTCGTTCAGGCACCGTGATGAGGTTCGGCGTTTTGACATCAGCCTCAGAGACCTGCCGGCGTTCTACGATGGGTCAGATGCCGTGGCTGTCATTGCAGGAGCATCGGTTGTGCATTCGAGTGACAGATCAGCGGATCCATGGGGTATACACACTTGTCAGTGATGAATCTGTGTCGTTTGAGACGCCAGTAACCCGTTGTCCACGAGAGTTTGCCAACGGAAACCGGAATGCGTTGTCAGAGGCAGGAGCATCGCGCTCGTGGAGTCCACGAGCCGCCTCCGGTTTGGACTGGCAGTCGTGGTCGAGGCGTGCTGCATGAGGTAGTGGCGGACAGGAACACCTGTCATACCGGAAAGTGGGCTAACGGTCACAGGTACACCGCTGCGGGCAGGGGGGAGGCGGACATCGCTGTAAGCAAAGCCAGTCAAAACTGCAAAATATACAATTTTACAGCCACCCCTACGGTACAATTGCCCCACCGCCAAACGGACAGGGCGGCTATCTAAACGAGGAGAATTACATGGCACGTGGAGTAAATAAAGTCATACTGGTTGGTAACCTGGGTGCCGATCCCGAGGTACGTTACATGCCCAATGGTGGTGCGGTAACCAACATCAGTATTGCGACATCGGAACAGTGGACCGACAAGGCCTCTGGGCAGAAACAGGAACGCACGGAATGGCATCGCGTCACACTATTCAACCGCATGGGGGAGATTGCGGGTGAATACCTGAAAAAAGGCTCACAGGTCTACATCGAAGGGTCGATACGAACAGACAAGTACCAGGACAAGAACACCGGCGAAGATCGATACTCGACCCAGATCATTGCCAGAGACATGCAGTTGTTGGGTGGACGCAGCGATGGCAGTGGCGGTAGTGATTACAATCAGACCTCGTCACGAGCGCCGCAGCAATCTTCGCAGCCGACTCAGCAAACGACGAACACCGAGCCGATGAAAACGGCGGCTGGTGCGGAATTCGACGACGACATCCCGTTCTGATTCTTACTGACGTGTAGAGCCCAGACCACGGCGGCGTGCTTGGACGCGCCGCACATTTTCAGGTACCCCGATGCAAAATTTCTCTATCGCTCTGCTGCTGACCACGTCGATCATGGCAGGAGCGACTCATGCTGCGGCTAGCGAGAATCTTTGTGAAGGCCTGTTCACCGGCACGGAACGGGTGGCAATACCGGCAGTCGCCGAGCCACCGTTCATGAAGTATTACAAGGACCCGGCTTTTGGCAGCAAGGTCATCCGAATCACTGATGCGCGGGAGGGCGAAGTCTTCAAGCCTGCCTACAGTTCCATGCAGGCCTGGAATGCCGATGAGTCCCTGTTGCTGCTTTATCGTGGTGGTGAAAACTCCGCTCATATCCTGGTAGATGGCAAGACCTACGAGCCGTTTCGTGAGCTGGATATCGTGCCTTCCGATCTCGAAGAGGTTTACTGGAGCCACACGGACCCGGATACCTTCTATTACGTCAGCAAGTATTCACGGGACTACGGATTTCTGAAGCGTTACAGCATCAAGGATGACAAGTCCTACAAGGTGCGAGATTTCTACGACATCTGTGGCAAGCAAGGCCTGCCGACGGGTGGCAACGACGTACAGATGCAGTCACTTGACGATGATCTGTTCGGTTTTCGCTGCCGCAAGAGTGAAGATGAATTCTTCATGTTCTCCTATCGTCCCAGCACGGATGAGGTCATTCAGGCACCGTTGAGCAAGGAACAGGGCTGGGAGCCATGGAGTGCCCCGATACCGGGACCGTCCGGCGAAAGGTTCTGGTTACAGGGCAAGGTTCTGGAGCCTGACATGAAAGCCGTGACGCTGAAGCAGGATATGTACAAATATCATGAGCATGCCAATATCGGCCAGACACACGATGGGCAGGATGCGGTTTTTCAGGCGGTATTCGATCCATCGCCAAATGGCTGTGATGACGACCTCTGGCAGGGGGTCGGGCACCTGATCGTGCACAATATGGAAACCGGCGAGTGCCGGCCTGTCATCAATGAGGCGAAGGGTTACCCCTACACCACATCAGGCACTCACGTTTCCGCTCAGGCCTACAGGAATCCGGGCTGGATCGCGATGTCCAGTATCGGTTACGGCTCGTTTGATTTCTTCAGCAACAAGCGCAAGGCGCCGGCACTGCTGTCCGAAATCTACCTTGCCAATACCGATCCCGATAACGAAGTGGTCTGCCGCCTGGCGCATCATCGTTCCTTCGCAAAGGATGCAAAGCGGGGAGGCTACAAGGCCTATTTCGGCGAACCGCATGCCACCATCAGCCCCAGTGGCACGCGTATCGTCTTCGGCTCGGACTGGTATGACTCCGGCTCGGTGAATGCCTTCGTCATCGAGTTGCCAGCCTACGGTAAGTAGGCTGTATTACCACATGAGATCGTCGGGTATTTCATACCCGGCGTACTCATCCTCGATCTCCTCACCGGCTTCATCCCGAGTATTGAGCAACACCAGCCAGCTCTGGTCCCGCTCACCGATTTTCTCGGCGGCCTGTCTCGGCACGATAATCAGGTCGTCACCTTGCCCAACGATAGCCAGGGCCCCTCGTATCAGGGCCTGACGATGTTCTGGTGTCAGCATCAATGTCTTGATGACACCGGCATGGTCGAATCGGTATTCGGTATCGCCCCGTTCGCTGATGGCGTTGAGCTCGACAATCTGACGAATCTGCGCCTGGATGGCTTTCTGCTCGGCAGCCCGATCTCTTTGAGCGTTGAGTTCGCGGTCGCGTGCGAGTGTTTCTGCTTTGCTCTGTTTGACCAGTTCGGCCGCTTCATCGACGACCTCAGCTCCCTTGCGCTGCATCTTTTCCTTGGTGTTCTGCGCCTTGCGCGCCTTGACCACCTGTTTCTGGCTGGCGATGCCCGCCTGTCGAAGTTGTTCCTGTAATGACTTTGCCACTGCCTGAGTCCTGTGTGTGTCGGGGTCGCTGAATTACTTCAACGGTTTCTTCAGTACCGTCAATGGTATATCGATATCGAGTTCGGCACTGACCCTGGTGCGTGCTACCAGTGCATCGGCCTCGGCATGGATGCCCTGCAAGCGTATCTCGAGATTATCGGCACGCACGCGCAAACCTCCGGTTCGCGCAGGGTCCTGAAGCTGGCTTTGCAGGCCTTGCTCCAGTTTGCGGGTGTGTGCAGACAGATCAAGGGTGGACGCCCGTTCGATAGCCGAGATGATCTGGCTTTCGAAGACGTTGCTGATCAGGTTCCACAGCGTGGAGTCGATCAAGCGGGACAGCTGGATATTCTGCAGTTGCAGTTGCTGACCATTGGCATCGACCACCGGGACGGCAGTCAGATAGAGAGCGCCCCGTGTATCCTTGCGCGTACCAGGCAACTGTGCGATGAAATCCAGTGCCACGGTGACACCGTCGCTGTTTCCGGATAGCACAATCCGATTCAGAGTCACACTGACCTTGCCGGCGGCAGAATCGGACGAGTACACCTTGTTCAGGACCATTGGTGATATGACTGACTCCAGCTGCTGGTAGTCCGCGCGCAGCAACAGGTCGAAATCTGTGCGGCTGGCCTGAAAGTCGACCTTGCGCAGTGGTGGCAGCACCAGCGCTTCGGCTTTCAGTGCCTGGCTGGCAACAACCGTGGTGCCTTCCAGTTCGAAGCCGATGCCCAGCTTGCCAGTTTCGGTCTGAATTCCCGAAAAGGCAAAGCCGGTAGGCACGATGTTCAGGTGGACTTGTTGCGGTTGAACGCCAATGGCTGCATCTGCATCTGCATCTGCATCTGTACTCGCATTCGTATTGGCATTGGCTTTGCCAGCCGGGATGTCCAGCGGAAAGCTGTAACTGTGCCAGTGTTCGGTCAACTGCTTGCGAAAGCGCGCGCAATCGATGCTGTCATTGAGGCGCGGTTCCAGCGTGGCCAGCTGCTTGTCGAGAGCTTTATTGACAATATCCTCGAGATCGAAGTCCAACTTGCCTCGCCATAAAGCCGTGGGCTTCTCTATCCAGTGGTAGCTGGCGTCCACCTGCAGTTGTGGGCACCAGTCAGTCTGCATATGCAGGCCGGAACTGAGGGTGCTGAGCAGGGCGCCGTTGACCTGAAGCGATGACAAGCCCAGTGCCTGAGCCGCGCCACCGCGGATGCCGACAACGCCGCTGAAGCGTAATGGGGCGGAGGCAATGATTCTGCGCTGTTTACCGGACATCTTCAGTGGCGCCGTTCGCTCGATCAGCAGATCCCATTGCGCTGTACCGCAGACCTTGATACCGATGATGCGCTTGCACAAACGCTTTTCGCCGGTCACCGGATAGGAGGCCGGTAGCTGATCGGCAGCGATGGCCTCGATATCGGCGTAGCTCACACGAGCACGCAGCCCGAAACGACTGATGCCAGGCTGCTCCTGTGGTATTGGCGAGGCGGTTACCGCGTCTGGTTTCTCACTGACCAGGGTAGGTTCCTGGTCGCGCTGGCAGCCGGAGATCGTCAGCAGTAGCGACAATGCCAGGGCGACGCATGCGGGCCAGGCTCTTCCAGAGCGTAGAGAGAAGGGCAGATCAGCGCAGCCCGCCCGTGGCCGGGGTGCGACGGGCGGGCATCGAGCATCGCTGCATTGCAATGTCAGGCGGTGACGTGAAGGAGGCACTTGCGTGTGGGCCTCAACCGATATCGGGCACTTTCATGCCACGTTGCACAGCCGGTCTTTGCAGGCAGCGCTCGAGATAACTCATGGTGTGCTCGAACTCTGGCATGCGAAAATCTTCACCAGCACCGTAAACATCACGTACGGCGCGTAGCCAGGGGAATATGGCAATGTCTGCGATCGTGTATTGCTCACCGGCGATGAAAGGCTGGTGTTCCAGCTGTTGTTCAAGTACGCCCAGCAGACGTCGGGATTCATCGATGAAGTGCTGGCGAGGTCTGGGGTCGGCGACGTCCTTGCCGGCAAATTTCGTGAAGTAACCATACTGGCCGAACATGGGCCCCAGTCCGCCCATCTGGAACATCAGCCATTGCAGGGTTTGCGCACGTCCTGGAGTATCGGCGGGGATGAGCGTACCGGTCTTGTCAGCGAGATAGAGCAGGATGGCGCCTGACTCCCACAGCGTGATCAGCTGGCCACCCGGTCCCTGTGGGTCGATGATCGCGGGAATCTTGTTGTTCGGATTCAGAGACAGGAATTCAGGCGTGTGCTGATCGCCTCGGATACTGACCGTATGGACCTCATAAGGAAGACCCATCTCTTCCAGGGCAATCGAGATCTTGACCCCGTTCGGTGTCGGGTAGGAATACAGCTGCAGACGCTGCGGGTCTGCTGCTGGCCAGCGACGAGTAATGGGATGCTCTGTCAGTGTCGTCATGTGCGTGTCGAAGAGAGTCTGCCGAACGGATTGTATCCAGTACACTAGCTGCTTTCACGCTGCAGGGCGACCCTGTTCAGGCAACTGCGTCAGGGACGGCCAGTCCGGGTTGACCTGACCGGGATGACCTGTTCCTGACAGCCTGTCCGGGACAGCCTGTCTGGCGACTACATTTCACCTACCATGGTCATCTGCGCAGATGCACCCACCGATCGGATTCGATTCATGACGGGAATATTCCTGATCTTCAGCGCTTGTATCCTGTGGGCGCTGGATACGCTTGTTCGTTACCCCCTGCTGTTCAGCGGTGTCAGTCCCTGGTCCATCGTCTGGTTCGAACACCTGTTTCTGGTGCTCGTCATGCTCTATTGGCTGAAGCCGATGTGGCGCAACAGAACATTCGACAAGCGTTCTCTACTGGCCTTTCTGGTGGTGGGTGGGCTGGGTTCTGCGGTGAGTACCGTCGCCTTTACCAATGCGTTTTCGCTGATCAATCCCTCTGTGGTCATTCTGATCCAGAAGCTGCAGCCTCTGGTTGCTGTAACTCTGGCAGCTGTCCTGCTCAAGGAGCGAGTCGACAGGGGATTCATTTTCTGGCTGGGAATCTGCCTGCTGGGGAGTCTGATGATTGCGGCAGCTGATCTGATGCCGGCATTGAAACCCTCCAGCTGGGGAGGTCGCGAGTCACGGGATCTGCTGCTGGGTTACGGCTGCACGCTGATAGCGGTGCTGGGTTGGGGGGCGGCGACCGTCTTCGGCAAGCAGCTGAGCAATCGGGGCTTCAGCACCACGGATCTGATGTCTGGCCGTTTTCTGGTCGGGTTTCTGGTGCTGACACCGGTGGCCTGGTCGCTGGCATCGCCCATGGAAGTGACCGGTTTGCAGATGCCTCTGCAATTCATTGGCGAGGAACCCACGTTCAATGCGCTGACCCTGATAGCTGTCATGGTGCTGATTTCAGGTCTTGGCGGCATGGGCTTCTATTATCTGGGCATGAAGAAGCTTCCAGCCCGCACTTGTGCCGTCGCTGAAATGTTCTTTCCGGTAGCGGCTGTCGTCATCAACTGGCTGGTGCTGGAACAGGCGCTGACGAGTCTGCAGATTGCCGGTGCCGTGGTCCTGCTGTGGGGCAGCACCATGGTGGCCCTCTCGCAATCAAGGCAATCCAACGCGGCTGTCATCGATGCTGACAGCCCAGAGGCACGCTCTCACAGCTGAGACAGCGGCAGCTGAATTCGCGGCCATCGGGGGCCGTTCCGGAGCCCCGACAGAGAGCTCCGGGCGGCTTGTGCTCTTGTCAACAGAAGCCAGAATGTAACGTTGCCCCGTTCCCCTTTTGTGCAAAAGCCAGTCGAGAACCTCGATTCTGGAACAATGATTGCCGTTATCAGGAATCTCATATAAACACATCCTTATGTGTTTATGGGTACAATGCGAACTGAAATTCAATTGAGACCGGTGTAATGGCGCAAGACTATATCTTCACTTCTGAATCGGTGTCCGAAGGACATCCTGACAAGATGGCCGATCAGATCTCCGATGCGGTTCTGGATGCAATCCTCACCCAGGACAAGGGTGCGCGAGTCGCCTGCGAAACGCTGGTAAAGACCGGACTGGTCATCATTGCCGGTGAAATCACCACCAGCGCCTATGTCGATCTGGAAGCCCTGGTCCGCAAGACGGTTACCGATATCGGCTATGACCGTTCAGCGGTCGGCTTCGATGGCGAGACGTGTGCCGTACTCAATGGCATCGGCAAGCAGTCTCCGGATATTGCTGATGGTGTAGATCGCTCCACGCCTGAAGATCAGGGTGCCGGTGACCAGGGCCTGATGTTCGGCTACGCCAACAATGAGACAGATGTGCTCATGCCGGCGCCTGTCACCTATGCCCACCGTCTGGTGCAGCAGCAGTCGAAGGTGCGTCGTGATGGCACCCTGGCGTGGTTGCGTCCGGATGCAAAGAGTCAGGTCACACTGCGTTATGTGGACGGCAAGCCTGCCGGTATCGATGCGCTGGTGCTGTCCACTCAGCATGATCCGGATATCTCACAGCCCGATCTGCACGAAGCGGTCATGGAACATATCCTGAAGCCGGTGTTGCCTGCCGAGTGGTTGGCCAACTGCCCGAAGAACAAGATCCACATCAACCCCACCGGCGTCTTCGTCATCGGTGGTCCTGTCGGTGACTGTGGCCTGACCGGCCGCAAGATCATTGTCGATACCTACGGTGGCATGGCTCGTCATGGTGGTGGTGCCTTCTCGGGCAAGGACCCCTCCAAGGTGGATCGCTCCGCCGCCTATGCCGGTCGGTATGTGGCCAAGAACGTCGTGGCTGCCGGTCTGGCAGACAAGTGCGAGATCCAGGTCTCATACGCTATCGGTGTTGCCGAGCCTACCTCCATCAGTATCGATACATTCGGTACCGGCAAGATCGATGATCGCAGGATTGAGGCCATCATCAACGATGTGTTCGACCTGCGCCCTTATGGCATCGTCACCATGCTGGACCTGATTCGTCCCATCTACCAACAGACGGCCGCCTACGGTCACTTTGGTCGTGAACTTCCCGATTTCACCTGGGAAAAGACCGACCGTGCCGACGCGCTGCGCCAGGCTGCCGGCCTGAGCTGAGCCGCTGGTCGACTCGATAACAACTACTTCAGAGATTCCCCAAATAATGAATGCATCAGTAAAAGACGCAAGCGCTGACTACAAGGTCGCCGACATCAACCTGGCCGACTTCGGTCGCAAGGAAATCGCCATGGCCGAGCATGAAATGCCGGGCCTGATGGCGCTGCGAGAAGAGTACGCAGGCAAGGCACCACTGGCCGGTGCCCGCATCGTCGGTTGCCTGCACATGACTATCCAGACGGCTGTTCTGATTGAGACCCTGACCGCTCTGGGTGCCGAAGTGCGCTGGTCATCGTGCAATATCTTCTCGACTCAGGACCACGCCGCTGCTGCCATTGCGGCTTCTGGTGTCCCTGTTTTCGCCTGGAAGGGTGAGACCGAAGAAGAATTCGACTGGTGTATTCACCAGACCATCAAGGGGCCGAATGGCTGGGTACCCAACCTGATTCTCGATGACGGTGGTGACCTCACTGTCATGATGCACAATGACTACCCTGAGCTGCTGGCTGATATCAAGGGCCTGTCTGAAGAGACAACCACAGGTGTACACCGTCTGGTTGAAATGGCGAAGAAGGGCACGTTGAAAGTCCCTGCCATCAACGTCAATGACTCGGTTACCAAGTCCAAGTTCGACAACCTGTATGGTTGCCGTGAATCACTGCTTGACGGTATCAAGCGTGCTACCGATGTCATGATCGCCGGCAAGATCGCCGTCGTGTTGGGATACGGCGATGTGGGCAAGGGCTGCGCGCAGGCTTTCCGTGGCATGGGTGCCACTGTCTGGGTGACCGAAGTCGATCCCATCTGCGCACTGCAGGCTGCAATGGAAGGTTACCGTGTTGTCGTCATGGATGATGTTGCTGATCAGGCCGACATCGTTGTTACCTGTACCGGTAACGTCAGCGTGCTGACTCACGAACACATGAAGCAGATGAAGAACGAGGCCATCGTCTGCAACATCGGTCACTTCGACAACGAAATCGATGTTGCCGGACTGCGTCAGTACACCTGGGAGAACATCAAGCCACAGGTCGATCAGGTCATCTTCCCTGACGGCAAGCGAATCACTCTGCTGGCTGAAGGTCGACTGGTGAACCTGGGTTGTGGAACGGGTCACCCCAGTTTCGTGATGTCTGCCTCTTTTACCAACCAGGTGCTGGCACAGATCGAACTGTGGGAACGCAGCGAGAATTATTCTGTCGATGTGCATGTACTGCCAAAGGCACTGGACGAGAAGGTTGCGCGACTGCATCTGCAGAAGATCGGTGCAAAATTGACAACGCTGTCCAACGAGCAGAGCGAGTACCTCGGTCTGGATACTGCCGGTCCTTACAAGCCGGAACATTACCGCTACTAGTCGACCAGCGAGCTCGATACAGGCGTCTGTCTGCAGCTAGCCGCTGATCGAGACAATAGTTCACACCTTCATTCCCGAAGGCGTGATCTGGCTGTACAACAACGCCGGAGATGCGTCAGACCGCTACGTCTGAGGCTCTCCGGCGTTTTTCGTTGGACCATGGTTATCGGGTGAAATGACGCATTCTGGTATGCTTGTGTTCTGAAGGCGACATTTTTATCGATTGTCGGCCGATGAATTCACTGGATTTATGACAAACTTGCTCAAGTTGTGGGTAACTTGTACCCGGTGCGTCATACTGATACAGATGCATAAAACCATGAGGATAGACATGTTAGAAAAACGATATCTGGCCGGGGCAATCATTGCCGCTGGTCTGCTGGGTGGAAACAGTGCGAACGCTGCTGAAGAGTGTGGTGATGTGACCATTGCCAGCATGAACTGGGCATCCGCCGAGCTCATCGCTGAAATCGACAAGGTCATCCTGAGTGAAGGATACGGTTGCAACGCCGAGCTGATTGCTGGTGACACCATGCCGACATTCACCTCCATGAGCGAAAAGGGGGAGCCTGATCTCGCCCCCGAACTGTGGGTCAATGCGGTTCGTGAACCACTCGACGCAGCCGTTGAAGAAGGTGCTCTGATCATCGCCGCAGAAATATTGTCGGATGGCGGTGAAGAAGGTTGGTGGATTCCCAAGTTCGTCGCTGATGCACATCCGGAAATCAAGACACCTGCTGATGCTCTGGAACGCCCGGATCTGTTCCCGGCTCCGGAAGACGACTCCATGGGCGCTGTACACAACTGCCCGGCTGGCTGGAACTGCCAGATCACGACCGGTAACCTGTTCAGAGCCTACGGTGCTGAAGATAAGGGATTCGAACTGGTCGACACAGGCTCTTCAGCCGGTCTGGACGGTTCCATCGCCAAGGCCAATGAGCGTGAAGAAGGCTGGTTGGGTTACTACTGGTCGCCAACTGCCATACTTGGCCGCTACGAAATGGTCAAGTTGGACATGGGCGAGCACGACAAGGAAGAGTGGGATACCTGTACTGCGGTACTGGACTGTGAAGACCCCAAGGTCAACGGTTGGGCGAAGAGTGAAGTGTTCAGTGTCGTGACCAGTGAATTCGCCGACAAGGCCGGTGTTGCCATGGATTACATCGGTACACGTAGCTGGAAGAACGAGACCGTGAACGTATTGCTGGCCTGGATGGCAGACAATCAGGCTACCGGTGAAGAAGCTGCCTATCACTTCCTGGAGAACTACGAAGAAATCTGGGCCCCTTGGGTTTCAGAAGAAGCAATGGGTAAGGTCAAGGCGTCACTTTGAGTCGCTGAATAACTTGTGACGAAAGGCGGCTGCGGTCGCCTTTCGCATTTCTAATCAGGAGAAACTATTAGTGGAATGGCTTACTGAATTTCCGGCGATGGACAAGTCGGCACTGCGTGCGCTGAAAAAAAGTATCGATGGCGGTTTCCGGGCCTGGACCCGAGAGAACGGGGATGCGGTCGAGGCTTTTTTTGAGCCCATCAAGCAGATGCTGATCTGGTCCGAAAAATTTCTGTTGAACACACCCTGGCCAATCATCCTGCTCGGCATCGTGGGTATCGCCTGGTTCGCCAGTCGCAGCTGGAAGATCACACTGATGACATTCGTCACAATGGTGCTGATCGGCTACTTCGATATGTGGGACAACACGATGCGGACCATCTCGATCATGCTGGTGTCCACCTTCGTCTCCATCGTGTTGGGTATACCCATCGGCATCGCCATGTCCAAGTCGGACAAACTGCAATCAGCGGTGACGCCGGTGCTCGATGTCATGCAGACCATGCCCGGTTTTGTGTATCTGATACCGGTTGTCATGCTGCTGGGTATCGGCAAGGTGCCCGGACTGCTCGCGGTCGTGATCTATGCCATTCCGCCCATCATTCGACTCACCAATCTCGGGATACGCATGGTGGACAAGGAGGTGCTGGAAGCGGCTGACGCCTTTGGCTCTTCTGCGTGGCAACGCCTGAAGAACGTGCAGATACCGTTGGCCATGCCAACGATCATGGCCGGCATCAACCAGACCATCATGATGGCGCTGGCACTGGTGGTCATTGCGTCGATGATTGGCGTCAAGGGCCTGGGTCAACCGGTATTGCAGGCGATTGCCAACCAGTATTTCACGCTGGGCATGTTCAACGGTCTGGCAATTGTCGGTGTAGCGATCATCTTCGACCGAGTCAGTCAGGCCTATGGCAAGCGACTGCAGTCGCATTCGGAGGTCGTCCATGGGAAGTAAGGCAACAGCAGACATGGACAAGAAGAATTCCAGCGTCGAAATCCGCGGGCTCTACAAGATCTTCGGCAAGCGCCCGCAGCACTTCCTGCAGGCCGTCAAGGACGGCATGAGCAAGCAGGAGCTGCAGGAACAGCACGGTCATGTGCTGGGCCTGAAGGACATCAACCTGACCATGGAAGCCGGTTCCATTCAGGTGGTCATGGGCTTGTCCGGTTCGGGCAAGTCAACGCTCATTCGTCATATCAATCGTCTGATTGATCCGACGGCGGGTGAGGTCATCGTAGGGGGGCAGGACGTCTGCAAGATGAACAAGCGCACCTTGCGTGATTTTCGTCGTCACGAGACTGCCATGGTGTTCCAGAAATTTGCCTTGTTGCCGCATCGTACCGTCATCAACAATGTCGTTTACGGCCTGGAAGTGCAGGGTGTGCCCCGGGCTCGCCAGGAGTCGGAAGCACGACGCTGGATTGATCGGGTCGGACTGTCGGGCTTTGAAGACAACTTCCCGAACCAGCTGTCCGGTGGTATGCAGCAGCGTGTCGGCCTGGCACGAGCGCTGGCCAATGACGCACCCTTGCTGTTGATGGATGAGGCCTTCTCGGCACTGGATCCTCTGATTCGCATGGACATGCAGTCGGTACTGCTCGATCTGCAGAGCGAGCTGAAGAAGACCATCGTATTCATTACTCACGATGTCGACGAGGCGTTACGACTGGGCGATCGCATCGCCATACTGCGCGACGGGGAAGTCATTCAGGAAGGCACAGGGCAGGATATCGTGCTGGAACCTGCCGATGAGTACATCCAGAACTTCGTCAAGGACGTTAATCGTGGTCGGGTCATATTGACCGAGAGTGTCATGAGTGATGGTCCGCATGAGGATGCAGTGGCCGAGATCAATATCTCCGACCATCTGGAAACGGCGGCGCGCAGCATGTCAGAGGACGAGGTTGCGGCAGTCAACATCACCGATGATGATGGCAAGGTCGTGGGTCACCTCGATATGGAAAGCACCGTTGCGGCGATCGTCAAGCAGGAAGATCGTCACACCACACCGGATGACAAGCCGGCACCGTGAGGCCACAGCCGCTGCCCTGTGCAGCGGCGACTTTTCGACGCACTGTCACGCCTGGCTCATGCACGCAGGCGCAAGCCTTCCGGATCGAACGGCGGCTGAGCCAGTACGGTTGCCGGATGGGTCTGCCCCAGGACCATGACATCAACTCTGTCTCCCGGCTGCACACCCTTGAGAAACCCCAGAGCCAGGGACTTGCCAACCGAATAGCCGTAGGCACCCGAACTGACGCGTCCGACGGGTCGTCCGTCCTGAAAGATGGGTTCACCTCCCGAGGCATCAGCATTCGAGGCATCGGTGGCGTCGCCATCGAGCTCCAGTAACATCAGGTGCTCACGTGCCGGCTGCGTCATGGCAGTCTCGGCAGCTTCCCGGTTCAGAAACGGCTTGTCCATCTTGCACAGGGTGTTCAGACCGACTTCGTGTGGCCAGTATTCGGGGCTGTATTCGCGTGACCAGGAGCCATAGCCTTTCTCCAGTCGTAACGATGCCAGTGCACGCGAGCCGACGGGCAGGGCGCCATGGGCGGCACCTGTCGACAGCAGGGCGCTGTACAGAGCCGATTGGTCCTCTGCTGAACAATGCAGCTCCCACCCCAGGTCCCCGGTGAAGGAGACTCGCAGGGCTATGAGCTTGATACCTGCCAATGTGATCTGCTGCGAGCGCATGAAGGGAAAGTCGCTGGTTGCCAGTGAGGTGCTGGTCAGCTCTTGCAGCAACTCGCGTGATCGCGGACCGGCCACATTGAATCCGCACATGGCCTCTGTGCAGCTTTCGAAAGTCACCGTGTCAGGTCTTGGCACGTGATTGAAGTAGCGCAGATGGTAGCGTTCGGCCATGCCGGAACCCACGATGAAAAAGTCTTCATCAGCAAGGCGTGTGACCGTGAAGTCACCGGCTATGCCGCCACGAAAACTGATCAGCGGTGTCAGGCAGGATCGCCCTGTTGCCACTGGCATTTGATTGGCAAACAGGCTGTTCAGCCAGGCCTCTGCGCCGTCACCCTTGACGCGGTAGCGGGCGAAGTTGGAGATGTCGATGATGCCGGCATTCTGTCGCAGGTTGCGAACTTCGCGGCCAACGGGTTCCCACCAGTTCTGCCGGGTAAATCCGTTACTGTCCTGTACGCCTGCTGTGCCAGCAAACCACAACGGGTGTTCCCATCCGTAGTTGAGGCCGAATACGGCCCCCAGCTGCTGTTGCTGAAAATCGTGCACGGGACGGGTGCGGGCGGGGCGCCCCGCACTGCGTTCCTCGTTGGGGAAATGAATCGAGAAACGATTGGCGTACTGGTCGCCAACACGCGCCTTGGTGAATGCCGGTGTGGCCCAGGAGCCGAACCGCGACAGATCCCAGGGGAACATGTCCAGGTGCGTCTCGCCATGGACAATCCACTCCGCGCTCAACTGGCCCAGGCCACCGGATTGGGAGAATCCGGGAATGATGCCGTTGCAGCAGAAATAGCCGCGCAGTTCGGGTACGGGGCCGAACAGCGCATTGCCGTCGGGTGACCAGATCATGGGGCCGTTGATCACTCGTTTGATGCCGGCATCGCCCAGTGCGGGGACACGGTCGATGGCGCGCATCATGTTGTCTTCGATTCGGTCCAGGTCGTTGTCGAACAGCTCATGGCCGAAATCGCTGGGTGTGCCATTCTCTGCCCAGAAGCGTACATCCTTTTCGTAAGCGCCAACCAGCAATCCATTGCCTTCCTGGCGCAGATAGTATTCGCCATCCCGATCAGCCACCGAGGGCAGACGACGATCCATGGCGTCGATGGCGGCGATGCCTTCGGTCACGAAGTACTGATGTTCGGTGGGCATCAGCGGCAGTTCGATGCCGGCCATTCGGGCAACCTCTCGGCCCCAGAGGCCCGCTGCGTTGACAACCACGTCGGTGCGAATATCACCCTTGTCGGTACGTACGATCCAGCTGCCATCTGCTTGCTGCTCGGTGCCGGTAACCGGGGTGAAGCGATGAATCTGTGCACCGTTCTGACGCGCACCGCTGGCATAGGCCGCAGTCACCCCTGAGGGGTCGACATGGCCACCCTCAGGTTCCCACATGATGCAGCGGATGCCCTCGAAATTGACCAGAGGATGAAGTCGTTCGGCTTCATCACGACTGATCTCGTTGAACTCGAGCTTGTAGTATTGCGCCTTGGCAGCCTGCAGGCGCAGCTGATGCTCACGCTCGCGAGTCTGTGCCAGATACAGGGAGCCCGACTGAAACACGCCGCAACCCTGGCCGGTAATGGCCTCCAGTTCCTTGTACAGGTTCATGGTGTAGTGCTGGATACGACTGATGTTGCTGTTGTCGTGAAGCCCGTGGATATTGGCCGCGGCGTGCCAGGTACTGCCCGATGTCAGCTCATCGCGTTCCAGCAAGACCACGTCGGTCCAGCCCAGTCTGGTGAGGTGATAGAGAATGGAACACCCGATGACGCCACCGCCGATGACGACTGCCTGCGCATGCTCACGCATGTTGATTCCTCTTGTAAGGGTCGATGGCTGCTGCTGGCAACAGGGTCATGGGGTGTGGATACGGCCGTGGGTCTGCAGCATCCGTTGGTGCAGGATGCTGGCATTCTTGTCGCAGGGATACACGCAGGCGGCGCCTATGCTTCAGACGAGCCGCGCTGCGCGCGTGACGATTCCAGACAGCCGGCTACCCATTGGTGAAAATTGTGCGTCGGTGCATCCATCGCTGGTGAGAAGCGACCCCCATCGAACAGGATGCCCTTGCGACCTTTCTGCATGCCTTCCACCACGTCGATGTCCTCCTCGAAGACGGTCTTCCACAGACGGGCATTGGTTTCGCGCAGCACTGAGCGATTGTCATCGGCATCGGCGTCGGTGGCGTAATACAACTCGATATGCTCGACGGTGTTGACGCAGTCCAATGGCTCGAGAATGATGGCGAAGCTGTGATCCCGGTGTACACCGAACAGCACATTGGGATAGAGAGCAATGTACTCGGCGCCGGTATTCCACCGCTTGGACAGATCATTGAAATCGGCCAGAGTCTGCTCGTACTCGCCGGTGAGCTGACGGTAAACGTAAGTGCCCTGACCGGAGTAGCGCTGCGGCTGCTGAATGTCGTAGTGATCCTCCAGTTTCGAATAGCTGTTGAGCCCGGGGTGTACCCAGGGCAAGTGATAGCTTTCGCAGTAATTCTCCACGGCAAGCTTCCAGTTGGTTTTCACTTCCAGTTTGAAGGAGGAGGCCACACCGCCGTGGTACAGGGGTTGCTCGAACTCCTGCCAGCGTTGCAACAGGTCGGCATGGCATTCTTCGAATCCCGGGGCGTCGCCGCTGATGTTCACGAAGATGACGTCACGCCAGACGTGGGATCGGATGCGAATCAATCCCAGTTCGGCTGGCTCGATGAGTTCGTGCGTATTGTGCCCCGGTCCACCCACATGGGGGGTGGCCTTCAACTCACCTTTCAGGGAGTAGCACCAGCTGTGATACGGGCAGCGCACCGTATTGCGAAGATTCTTCGCTTCGCTCACCAGAATCATGCCCCGATGACGGCAGGTGTTCTGAAACACGCCTATCTCGCCGTCATGGTTGCGCATGACCAGCAATGGCATGCCGAGGAATTCCACGGGCCTGACGTCACCATTGTCGGGAACATCCTTGCCGAAACCGATGCCGGACCAATTGGCGAACAGCACGGCCTTGGCTTCCTCCTTGAAGGTTTCCGGGTCGGTGTAATGCTCATTGGGCAAGCCCCTGGCATTGCCGATGGGGTTGCGAACGGCTGCAAGCGAAGTAGTCTTGCCCATGGATTGTCCTCCGGTCAGGCCTGTAGCTCCAGAGTGTCACCCTCTGCGCAATGCTTTTCAATAGCCGGAAAATTCAACTACAGGTGAGTTTCATTCAACTCAGGAAGAATCCGTACACGCTATAGATGGGCCAGAAGCCATTGACGAAGTTGTTGAGCGGCGGGTGACAGCTGCTGCTCTGGCAGGCTTACCAGATGAAATCGGTTCGGGGCATCGATCGAGTGCTCGCCCAATACAGCCAGTGTGCCGCGCGCCAGCAATGGGCTGACAAGCCGCTTCCATCCCAATACGATACCGGCATCGTCTTCGGCGGCGGCCAGTGCGATGGTGTAGTTGTTCACTCGGATACCGGCATTCAACCGCTCCTGATAGCCCAGTGCCTGGAACCAGCTCTGCCAGGTGGTCCAGTTGGAGTCATTGGTTTCCATATGGATCAGTCGCTGTGCGGCAAGCTGCTGCAGTGAGAGCTTGCCCAGCTGCTCGGCCAGTTGCGGGGCGCAGACAGGTACAAGTGTGTCGCGATAGAGCACCTGTTGTTCCAGCCCGGATCGCGGGTCACGACCATCGCGGATGTAGAGTTCGGGAGTCTCGATGCCGGTAAACCGGGTATCTGACACCAGCTGGTTCACCGCCGTATCGTTGTTCTCACGCCAGAATCGCAATATGGCCGGGCTGAGCCATAGAGAGGAGACGGCGGAGGTGGCACCCACCGTCACCTGCCTGTCACTGCCGCTGGTCGGGTGCTGGTTTGACATAGCTCAAGGGTGGCAGGTGCAGTTATCGCTAGAGTAGTATTCAAGTCATTGCGACGGCAGGTCCCCTCATGCACGAGTATGTCAAGAATACCAACACATCGCGCGATCAGCCCTCAGGCAAGGCAACGGGACAGGTGCCGCAGGTGCGGGTCAGGCAGCTTGACGCTCAGGCGCCTCGGCACTGGCTGGTAGAGGGTCTTCGGGACATCCGCGCCAGCGGTTACCGTAGTCTGGTGTACGGCGTGTTCTTCGTGCTGATGGGGCTGGGCATCGACAGTGCGCATGTGGAAAACCCGGCGGTGGCGCTGGGTTTGAGTGCTGCTTTCCTGTTTGCCGGACCCTTTCTGTCCATGGGCATCTATGAGCTGTCGCGGCAATTGCAGGCCGGCGAACCACCGGATCTACTGCTATCCCTGTTCAGCTGGTGCCGCAATCCGGCAGCCGTCGGTCGCTTCGCCTTTTATCTGAGTGCCGTGATGGTGCTCTGGCTGTGGCTCTCTGCAACCTTGCTGGCGGCACACGGGCAAGGTCTCACCGTGCTGTTTGTACTGGCAACGCTGGTCTGGGCCCTGGTGGCCCTGTCCGTGTTGATGGCGAGCGCGGTTGCCATCCCGATGCTGCTTGACCTGCCTGTCAGCGCGGTGCAGGCGGTACGTAGCAGTGTGAATTGCTTCAGGAACAACAAGGCGGTTCTATCGCTTTGGTTTCTGATTGTCGCTATCGCCGTGGCCTTGTCCCTGAGTCTGCATTATTGGCCCTTGGTGATTCTGGGGCCGTGGCTGGGGCATGCGACCTGGCATGCCTACCAGCAGTGTCTGGAGAAAACCTGAGGCGTTGATTCTGTTGATCCTCGGCATCAGATAGCTGCCGGAGCGGCGTACGGGAAGCTGTCAGAGAAGGGGCGGGGGCGACAGCTCCGCCGGCTGGGTTGATGGGGGGCGGTTTGTTCGAGGAGGCTGACGTCATGTGGATGTCACGTCGGTCAGTTCTACTCGTGCGTTGACCGACTACAGTCATCAGCAACGAGCTCCCATCTCAATGTCCTCCAACTACAGAATACATCCATCATGGCTGATCAGCGGCCTGCTGCTTGCCACAACCACCGGTAATACGGCCGCGGCCGACTACTTCGGACGTGTGGCCAGTTTTCCGGTTGCCGCCAACCTGCCAGCGGATGCGGCTCCTGATCAGGAAAGCTCTGCTGAAATCATCAGCGCCTCCGATGACGGCATGACGCTGGTCTACAGTGACAGCCCATTGGGCGGCGTTGGCTTCATTGATATCTCTGATGCCTCCAATCCCGGCCCCGCTGGTTTTCTGTCTCTGGACGGTGAACCCACATCGGTGGTCATGGCTGGGTCCCATGCATTGATCGGTGTGAATACATCGTCCAGCTACCTCGAGCCCTCGGGCAAGTTGGTCATGGTCGAGCTTGCGTCCCGAACCATCGTGAGTGAGTGTGAGCTGGGAGGGCAGCCGGATTCGGTGGCTCTGTCCGGTGACAAGTCCTTGTTGGCCGTCGCCATTGAAAACGAGCGGGATGAAGACTTGAATGACGGAGCCCTGCCGCAGCTGCCTGCCGGTTTTGTCAGTATCGTGCCGCTGGCCGATGACGCCGTTGATTGTGCTGCTCTGCGGCGCATCGACCTGACAGGTCTCGACATGGAGGGCGCCGATGATCCGGAGCCTGAGTTCGTGGATTTCAATGAACAGAATGAACTGGTGGTTACCCTGCAGGAGAACAATCACCTGGTGGTCATCAATGCTGTCGACGGCAGCATTCTGAACGATTTTCCGGCAGGGGGTGTGGATCTGGAGGGTGTCGATGTGGAGGAGGAATTTGCCTTCGATTTCACGGGGCGGCAAGTGGGTCGGCCCAGAGAGCCTGATGCTGTCAAGTGGCTGGATACAGAACGTTTCGTGACAGCCAATGAGGGAGACTACAAGGGTGGGTCTCGTGGATTCACGATATTCAGCAAGGGTGGTGAGGTGTTGTATGAAAGCGGTCTGGATCTGGAATACCGCGCCATTGCGGCCGGGCATTATCCGGAGAAGCGCAGCGCCAACAAGGGCATCGAGCCCGAAGGGCTGGAGGTCGCCACATTCAATGGGGAGCGCTATCTGTTCGTGCTGGCCGAACGTGCCGGTATCGTCGGTGTCTATCGAGACACCGGTGCCGAGCCGGAGTTCGTGCAGTTGCTGCCTGCCGGTGTCGCGCCGGAGGGGGTCGTCGCGATTCCCTCGCGCAAGCTGTTGGCAGTGGCCAACGAGGCGGACCTGATTGCCGATGGTGGAGCGCGATCTCATGTCATGCTGTATGAGCGCAATCAGCCAACCGCGAATTACCCGACGCTGGAATCGTCCCTGACAGATGGCAAGCCGCTGGGTTGGGGCGCGCTGTCGGGTCTGGCAGCTGATCCGGTAAGCCCTGGCATCCTGTATGCGGTCACTGACAGCTTCTATGCCATGCAGCCACAATTGCTGACCATCGATGCCACGACACAACCTGCCTCCATCACCAGCGCAACGACGATCACACGCGGTGGCAGTCCTGCACAATTGCTTGATCTGGAAGGTGTGAGCAGTGATGGTGAGGGTGGATTCTGGCTGGCCTCGGAAGGACGCAGTGATCGACTGATCCCGCATGCCATCTATCATGTGGATGCCGACGGCGAGATTCAGCAGCAGATTCCTTTTCCCGCTGAACTGCTGGCGGTAGAAAAACGCTTTGCCAGCGAGGGCATCACTTTGATTGGACGGACCCTGTGGGTCGCCATTCAGCGTAGCTGGGCAGACGACCCCGAGAATCGAGTCAAGTTGCTGGCCTATGACCTGGATAGCGAGACCTGGGGCGCAGTACACTATCCACTGGATATCAGCGAGCAGGGATGGGTCGGGCTTTCCGAGATCACATTCCACGAGGATGTCGTCTATATCGTTGAGCGAGATAACCAGATTGCCGATCAGGCTCGTATCAAGCGTCTCTACCAGGTTGCCGTCAGCGAACTGGTCCCGGCTCCATTGGGAGGCGAATTGCCGTTGGTTGGCAAGACACTGGCTCATGACTTTCTACCGGATCTACAGGCCGACAACGGCTATGTGCTTGACAAGATCGAGGGCTTTGCCATTGATGCGAATGGGCAGGCTTTTGCGGTGACCGACAATGATGGTGTCGATGACAGCAGTGGTGAAACACGGTTCTTTCCGGTAGCGCTGTCTGGCCCGCTTGCCAGCGTCGAATAGTATTCCTGCTTGCCACGACTCAACCCCTCTCGGCCTGCCGAAGGGCCTTGATGGGTTGAGGTGGCGTGTCTGGATCTGCGCTATTCGTCTGGTTGAAGGCGATGAAAGCCCTTTTTCAGGCTGTTCCTTCTGTTCACAAGAGCCATTGGGCAGACGGGCAGATGTTGTTGCGATGCAACAATTTTTTCAACGATTTGTCAATAGGGCAAAAATAGCGTAGGTTTTCGTACATGTGCACTAAATTGAGGCGGTAAATGTGCTACAGGCCCTTGTTTGACGCGCTCTCCAGCGTAACGGTTATTCGGTTTATGACGCAACGCAACAGAAGTAATGCCGAAATTCAGCTGTTGTATTGATGCTCGATGTCGACATAATAGACATCAGAAGCGGTTATTGATGAATCACGTAACCCCTATATCGAATCCCGCTGGCAAGCATGGGTTTGCCAGTTCTACGTTTGGAGAGTATGTAAATGAGTATTTTCAGCAATATCAAGAAAGCATTTGTCGCCGCCTCGGTTCACAACGGCAAGGTACGCGCCCGTCAGGAACTGTTGCGCATGAGTGATCGCCAACTGGCTGATTTCGGTTTTTCCAGAGAATTGTTGCTCGACGGCGTTGCTGCATGGCCATGGCGTGTGGATGCAGACAATCTGGTAGCCGCCCCGATGTCAGTGGATGGTAGTGCCGTGAAGCCGTCACATGCCCGTCAGGAAATCAAGCAAGCCATCAACGAACTGAGCTCTTACTCTGATCGTGAACTGGCTGAACTGGGTGTGACTCGTAATGGCATCGAAGAAGCTGTTCGTTACGGTCGTCCTGCTGTTGAAGGTGTTTTCGAATCACGCAAGCACGCAGCGTGATTGCCGGCAATGCATGAGGTGGCGTCAAGCCGCCTCATGTTTGTATTGGTCCAGGGATGGAGTCACGGTGCCAGTCCCGGCCCGTCAGACAGGGCTAGCAGACAAGCGAGAGTCAGTCAGATCGCTTGTTGCTGTTTATCGTAAGGCGCGAAGCAGTTCCTGCTTCCAGCGTGCAGTGTCGATAGCGAAGCACACAGTTGCATTGGGTGTTTTCCCCAGCACGTGATTGACATCGACCACGCTCATGCCTCTGGTGAGTTCGCTCGAGGTCTCGATGTCCACGAAATGTCGTGAAGCCTTCGTGGCAATTTCCGGATACAAGGCCACAACCATGGCCACAGGGTCTGCCAGTGCCAGGCCTGCCTGTCCTTGCAGGTTGCGTACGGCCTGCAATGCTTTACGGTTACTGTCGATGGCCAGCCGCGCTCGCTCGTTGCCGAAGCTCAGGATATTCTGTATTTCCTGATCGTCGAGTGTGGCATCGCCACAACTCAGCTCCCAGCCGATGAGTGTCAGATTCATGCCTGAATGCATGACTCGGCAAGCGGCTTCAGGGTCACACCAGAAGTTGTATTCCGCAGCAGGCGTGACGTTGCCCAGTGTGGCGGCCGCACCGCCCATGACGTAGCAATGCCTGACCCAATGAGCCAGTTCAGGTTCGATGGCCAGTGCCGTTGCAATATTGGTGAGTGGGCCGAGCGTGACGAGATCGATCTCGCCGGGTGCTTCCCTGAATCGTTCCAGCAGCGCATCCACGGCATGCTGATTCTGTGCGCCCAGCTGTGGCGCCGGATAGTTCTGATCACTCATGCCGTCCTGGCCATGGAACCACTCGGCGGTGCTGGGTTCTCGCAGCAGGGGCCGGTCGCAGCCTTCGTAGACAGGTACTTCTGCCTGACAGAGCTGTAGTGTATGGCGGGCATTCAGACTGCCCTGAGCCACCGTGACATTACCTGCCACGATGGTCAGGGCTTCAACCCGGACCTGGTCGGCGGCGACTGCCATCATGATGGCTACAGCGTCATCGGATGCTGTATCCGTGTCGATGATCAGTCGTCGCATGTGCTTCCTGGTTTGTCGTCTACTCCGGGGCGTTCAAGATACCACGACGTCGCAATTCGGCGATGACGCGTTCGGCAGCCTGCTCGGCACTCATGGTCGAGGTATCGATCATGATTTCCGGCTGTTCAGGGGCTTCATACGGTGAGTCGATTCCCGTGAAGTTGCTCAGTTCGCCACGGCGAGCCTTCTTGTAGAGCCCTTTTGGATCGCGATCTTCGGCAATCTTCAATGGCGTGTCTACATGCACTTCGATGAATTCGCCGTCGGCAACCAGTGAGCGTGCCAGCGCGCGCTCGGACCTGAATGGTGAGATGAAGGCTGTCAAGACGATCAGCCCGGAGTCCACCATCAGTCCGGCCACTTCACCAATACGACGAATGTTCTCGACACGATCGGCATCGGTAAAGCCCAGATCACGGTTGAGGCCGTGACGAACGTTGTCGCCGTCGAGCAGGTAAGTGTGATGGCCCTTGGCGGTGAGCTGCTTTTCAACCAGGTTGGCCACGGTGGACTTGCCAGCGCCGGACAGACCGGTAAACCAGACAACGGCCGGCTTCTGACCCTTGAGGCGTGCCCGTACTGTCTTGTCGACATCGGTGGCCTGCAAGTGAATGTTGTCAGCACGGCGCAGGGAGAAATGCAGCATGCCTGCGCCCACGGTTGTATTGTTCATCCGATCGACCAGGATGAAGCTTCCCATCTCGCGGTTGACCTTGTAGGGGTCGAATGCCAGAGGCTGGTCGGTGCTGATGTTGCAGACACCAATGGCGTTGAGTTGCAGTTGTGTGGCTGCGCTCTCTTCCAGGGTGTTGACATTGACTTGATGCTTGATGGTCGTGACCGTTGCGTTGACGGTCCGGGTGCCCATTTTCAGCAGGTAAGGGCGACCGGCCAGCAGAGGCTCGTCGTGCATCCAGACAATCGTGGTCTCGAACTGATCGGCGATGCTGGCAGGTGCGTCGGCAGCAGAGATCACATCGCCGCGTGAGGCATCGACCTCATCAGCCAGGGTCAGTGTCACGGACTGGCCGCTGACCGCTTCATCCAGATCACCATCCATGGTCACGATACGGGCAATCTGACTCATGCGACCCGAAGGCTGGATGCGGATCGCATCGCCAGGGGATACGCGACCACCGACGATCGTGCCAGCGTATCCACGAAAATCCAGTGATGGGCGGTTGACCCATTGAACCGGCATGCGAAAGTCGCCTTGCTGACGAATCTCGTTGTCGATCTTGACCGTTTCGAGCCATGAAAGCAGTGTGGTGCCGTGATACCAGGGCATCTTGCTGCTGGGTTCGGTGATGTTGTCACCGGCCAGTGCCGACATGGGGATGGCGGTGATGTTCTCGATATCCAGTGCCTTTGCAAACTCGGCGTATTCTTCGGTAATCGAATTGAACACCGTCTCGTCATAGTCCATCAGGTCCATCTTGTTGACGGCCAGAACCACATTGCGAATGCCCAGCAGCGATACCAGATAGCTGTGTCGACGAGTCTGAGTCAGCAGTCCGGCGCGTGCGTCGCACAGAATGACTGCCACATCAGCCGTGGAGGCACCTGTGACCATGTTGCGTGTGTATTGCTCATGTCCCGGGGTGTCGGCCACGATGAACTTGCGACTGTCTGTCGAGAAGAAGCGGTAGGCCACATCAATGGTGATGCCCTGTTCGCGTTCGGCTGCGAGACCATCGACCAGCAGGGCAAAGTCGATGTTCTTGCCTTGTGTGCCCCATTTCTTCGAGTCACTGGTCACCGTTTCCAGCTGATCTTCGAACAGAGTCTTGGACTCGTACAGCAGGCGTCCGATCAGCGTACTCTTGCCGTCATCCACGCTGCCGCAGGTGATGAAGCGCAGCAGGCTCTTGTGTTCGTGTTTTTCCAGATAGGCGCTGATGTCATTGGCGATCAGCGCTTCAGATTCGGCTTGCATCAGAAGTAGCCCTCTTGCTTTTTCTTTTCCATGGAGGCGGCTGAATCGTGATCGATCATGCGGCCCTGACGTTCGGAGGTGCGCGTCAGCAGCATCTCCTGAATGATTTCTTCGAGTGTGGTGGCGCTCGATTCGACAGCGCCGGTCAATGGGTAGCAACCCAGGGTGCGAAACCGCACATTGCGCATTTCCGGCACTTCGCCCGGCTGCATCGGCATGCGATCGTCGTCCACCATGATCAGGGTGCCGTCACGGTTTACCACGGGGCGTTCTGCCGCCAGGTACAGGGGGACGATGGGAATGTTCTCTCGGTGGATGTACTGCCAGATGTCCAGCTCCGTCCAGTTGGAGATCGGAAATACACGAATCGACTCATCCGACTTCTTGCGTGTGTTGTACAGGCTCCACAGTTCCGGGCGCTGGTTCTTGGCATCCCAGCGATGCTGGGCGCTGCGGAAGGAGAATACGCGCTCCTTGGCGCGAGACTTTTCCTCGTCGCGGCGCGCACCACCAAAGGCGATGTCGAAACGATGCTCATCCAGTGCCTGTTTCAGGCCCTGAGTCTTCATGATGTCGGTGTGCAGGGCGGAGCCGTGCGTGAAGGGATTGACCTTCTGCGCCAGACCTTCGGGGTTGATATGAGTCAGCAGCTCCATGCCGTATTCCTTGACGATGGAGTCGCGGAAGTCGTACATCGCCTTGAATTTCCAGCCAGTGTCGACGTGCAGCAGTGGGAAAGGCGGTACTGCCGGGAAGAAGGCCTTGCGCGCCAGGTGCAGCATGACGGCGCTGTCCTTGCCGATGGAATAGAGCATGACCGGGTTGTCGGCCTCGGCGACCACTTCGCGCATGATGTGGATGCTTTCGGCTTCCAGTCTTTGCAGGTGGGTGAGGGTGCGGGTCGATCTCGCCTTGCCACCGGAAGGGGCGGGCGATGCAGCAGCTTGCTGCTCGCTGGGTGTTGTCATGGTTGGGGTCGCCTGTGAAGTCAGGGGGGTGGAATGGAGTGTCTGTGGTGTATTGCGGGTCGACGATCTGTCGGCGCGCTCTTGTGCTGTTGTTCTGCCCGGCGGTTCTGCTGCCGGTGTGCGTTCGATTGGCGAGCTTCTTGTCGAGTCGCCGGAGTTGGTCAGCGGGCGGTCAGTCGGGTCCGGCACGATCAGGACCTCCGTGCCGCTCGTCTGTAGCCAGGGTGACAGCAGGCTGTCCCGGCTCAGATGCTCACCGGGCAGGACCAGGGCGATGCCATCGGGGTGTTCCTGACTGAGCGCGGCGCATAATGACTGCAGAAAATGCAGGTAATGAGCCGCTCTGGGTGGGCCTTCTGTCAGGCACCAGTAGGCGTGACCTCGAAGGTCGTGGGCGTACAGCTGGCATCGCTGCTCGTCCAGACTGCGACTGCCTACCCACAGGACAGGAGTGCCACGGCGCCGGGACCGACGTGAAAAGCGTTCATGAGCCGCTCGCCAACTGGTGTGTTGCCTGTCGTTCATCAGTCGTCGATAGCGGCTTGCCGGTTGCAGGGACCACTTGTTGAGCCAGCTCAGGACTGTTGATCGGCTCACCTTGAGTGATTGCGATTCCAGCCATTGACCGACGCGTTCGCTGGTCCAGGGGGTCGCGGCGTGATGGCCTGCTTCCGGCCTTGAAGTTGCAGCGCTTAACAGCTGGTGGTGCAGTTTTGACAGCTCGGCGACGGCGCTGTTGGCTTTGGGGCGGCCTCGCGGCCCGACATCTACGGCTTCCCAGCCACCGTGTCGGTAGGCCTTGACGGCGGCAATGATGGTCGGAACGCTCAGCCCGATGGATTTCTGGGTCTCAGCCAGTGTGCTACCAGCCAGGCGCAGTTCCACCGCCTGGCGCCGCAAGGCGTTCAGGGTAGTCACGGATTGGCGATTTTGATCCCGGGCTGACACGACCTATGACTATAAAAGTTTAATTGAAAGAATAAATCGTAGTTTGCATGCATCATGCCGTTAATTGTGTTTTATAAAACCTTTACAGTTTCATGAGCGTTAGTTCTCTCTTCGCCTGGCCACGGGAGTTGGCCGGCGTGAGCTGGTTTGCATTTTCGTGAAGGCGGGCAGTTTGTCTGACAGGGCCACTCGGTGCACAGGCTGGCAGTTGAATCCCGACCGGATAGAGCGTCCGGCTGGTCTGTCGACGGCGATGACGCACTCAGCGCAGCGTTATATTTCCGTTATTTCATCTGCTTCGGGTGACCGTTCCGTTATTCGTCGGCATTCCGTTCCGACGACAACAGGCACAGGAGCGTATACTTTCGTTTTTGGCGTTTTCTGTACATTTCATGACTCGAAAGGTATTCATCAAGACACACGGCTGTCAGATGAACGAATACGACTCGGCGAAGATGCTCGATGTGCTGGCTCAGGATGGGCCGGTTGAGGCAACTTCTGATCCGGCCGAGGCCGACATTCTGTTGCTCAACACCTGTTCCATTCGCGAGAAGGCGCAGGAAAAGGTCTTCTCCGAGCTGGGGCGCTGGCGCCCCTTGAAGGAGGCGCGCGAAGGTGTGGTGATCGGTGTGGGCGGTTGTGTGGCCAGTCAGGAAGGCGAGGCCATCAATCAGCGAGCACCCTATGTCGATGTGGTATTCGGTCCGCAGACCCTGCATCGCTTGCCGGAACTGCTGGAGCAGAGCCGCACCGACAGGCACTCCGTGGTGGACATCAGTTTCCCGGAAATCGAGAAATTCGATTGCCTGCCCGAACCCAAGGCCGATGGCCCGACCGCCTTTGTTTCCATCATCGAAGGCTGCAGCAAGTATTGCAGTTTCTGTGTGGTGCCTTATACCCGGGGTGAGGAAATCAGCCGACCGCTGGACGATGTCATTGATGAGGTCATGTCGCTGGCGGAGCAGGGTGTGCGCGAGATCCACCTGCTGGGGCAGAACGTCAACGCCTACCGCGGTCCCATGCACGAAGGTGGCACGGCCGACCTGGCCTTGCTGATCCGCTATGTTGCTGCGGTCGACGGTGTCGAGCGCATTCGCTTCACGACCTCGCATCCTGTGGAGTTCAGCGACTCTCTGATCGAGGCATACGCCACCGTACCCGAGCTGGTCAGTTTTCTGCACCTGCCCGTTCAAAGTGGGTCCGACCGCATTCTGGCGGCGATGAAGCGCGGTCATACGGCTATCGAATATAAATCCAGAATTCGCAAGTTGATGCTGGCGCGGCCCGATCTGACCCTGTCTTCCGATTTCATCGTCGGTTTTCCCGGTGAGACCGAGAAGGATTTCGAGGACACCATGAAGCTGATTGAAACCATCGGTTTCGATCACTCCTACAGCTTCATCTACAGCGCCAGGCCAGGTACACCGGCGGCCTCACTGGAGGACGATACGCCCATGGCTGTCAAGAAGGAGCGTCTGGCACGCCTGCAGGCTCTGATCATCGCTCAGGCGGCAGCCATCAGTCAGAGCATGGTCGGTAGCGTCCAGCGAGTGCTGGTGGATCGTCCGGCCCGCAAGGACCCACGCGAAATCAGTGGCCGCACCGAGAACAACCGGGTGGTGAATTTTGCTGGAGATGCCGCACTGATCGGCAAGTTCGTGGATGTTCGCATCACCGAGGCGCTGCCCAATTCTCTGCGTGGTGAATTTCTTGAAGTGGCCGAGCCTGCGATTGCTGCATGTCAAAACTAGAGTTTCGCGTTGAACCGCCCGATAACGAGCGACTTGCGCGCCTGTGCGGGCAGTTCGATGAACACTTGAAACAGATCGAGAACAGACTCAATGTCTCGATCAGTAATCGCGGCGACCAGTTTTCGGTCGAAGGCGATTCCACTTCCGCAGACAGCGCAAGAGCGCTAATCGATCATCTCTACGACATGACTGAAAACGAATCGCTGGCGCCGGAAGAGGTGCACCTCTCTCTGCAGGAATCCGGACTGGAGTCCATGAAGGAGGAATCCGCCGCGCCGCGTAACAACACCATCATCAAGACTCGGCGTTCCACCATCCAGTGTCGCGGACCGCGTCAGATCGACTACGTCCAGAGCATCAAGGAGCGCGATCTGACTTTCGGCATCGGGCCTGCCGGTACCGGCAAGACTTTCCTGGCCGTTGCCTGTGCGGTGGAAGCGCTCGAATCCGATCAGGTGCAACGTCTGGTGCTGGTGCG
Source organism: uncultured Granulosicoccus sp. (assembly GCA_947499955.1). Classification (GTDB taxonomy): domain Bacteria; phylum Pseudomonadota; class Gammaproteobacteria; order Granulosicoccales; family Granulosicoccaceae; genus Granulosicoccus. The sequence continues at coordinate 118,188 of CANMQI010000001.1, read as the reverse complement.
ACCGGCAGTGGAGGCGGGTGAAAGACTGGGCTTTCTGCCCGGCGACATGATGCAGAAGGTCGATCCCTACCTGCGCCCGATCTACGATGCGCTGTACGAGTTCATGGGCATCGAACGCGTCGGCAAGCTGGTAGAGCGCAACATCATCGAGATTGCACCATTGGCTTATATGCGTGGTCGTACGCTGAACCACTCCTGCATCATCATGGACGAGGCACAGAATACGACGGTCGAGCAGATGAAGATGTTCCTGACCCGCATCGGATTCGGTTCCAAGGCCATCGTGACAGGCGATGTCTCGCAAGTGGATCTACCCAAGCATCAGTTGTCAGGCCTCAAGCATGTGCAGCAGGTGCTCAAGGGTGTTGATGGTCTGGGCTTTTGCGAGTTCAATGCCACCGACGTGGTCAGGCATCCGCTGGTGCAGCGCATCGTTGCCGCCTACGAAGCCGTGGAGAAGGACGACCATGCCTGATTCGCAGTCGGATGCCGAGCCTCCGTCGAGCGGTGCGCTGAACGCCACCGCCATGGCCGGGGAAGGGTGGCTGCCGGGCTCACAGGCTCAGCTGCACATTCTGTTCGAACAAGGTGATGAGTCAGTGCCAGAGGGCTTGACGGAAGATTTCATGCGACAGTGCTGCCAGGCCGCATTCGCGGGGCAGGCATTGCTGCCATTGATGGACGTTGCCACACTCGAGCTGTCCGTGCAGTTGCTCGGCTCGCAGGCCATGCGAGAGCTCAACCAGCAGTATCGTGACAAGGATCGTGCAACCAATGTGCTGAGTTTTGCCTCGGGACTGCCGCTCATGATGGATGAGCCGGAAACCGATGATCAGGCCCCCATGGGTGGGTTGCTGGTGCTGGGTGATCTGGTGCTGTGCCCCGAGGTGGTGGGTGACGAGGCGCTGGAACAGGGCAAGCCGCTGTTGCATCACTGGGCGCACATGCTGGTCCACGGTAGCCTGCATCTGTGTGGTCATGACCACGAAGTGGAGCAGGAGGCGCAATTGATGGAGGCGGCCGAAATTCGGATATTATCGGGACTCGGCATCCCGGACCCCTATGCCGTTGAAAACGTAGTGAACGGACAATGAGCGACGATAACCAGGACGGTAATTCGGGACGATCCTTGATGGATCGGTTGGTGCATGCCATCGGCGGCGAGCCGCGCGATCGCGATGAACTGCTGGAACTGCTGCGCAATGCCCAGGCTCGAGAGATCTTCGATGCCGATACCCTGCAGATGGTTGAAGGGGTGTTTCAGGTGGTCGAGATGCGCGTCAGGGACATCATGATTCCGCGCGGGCAGATGGAGGTGGTTGAGTACGATGCCACGCTGGAGGAAATCCATGCGGTGGTGATCGAGTCGGGACATTCGCGTTTCCCGGTGATCAACGAGGACAAGGACAACGTGGTGGGCGTGGTGCTGGCCAAGGATCTACTGCGGTTTTCCGGTGCCGATTCCAGCGAACGTTTTCGCATAGACGACATCATGCGAAAGCCCACGTTCACCCCTGAAACCAAGCGACTGAATGTCCTGCTGAAGGAGTTTCGCACGGCGCGCAATCACATGGCGATCGTGCTGGATGAATACGGTGGTGTGGGTGGTCTGGTCACCATCGAGGATGTACTGGAGGAAATCGTCGGCGAGATCGACGACGAGCATGATGCGGAAGAGGACATGGATATCCGGGATCACGGTGATGGACGCTTCTCGGTTCGTGCCCTGACACCCATCGATGAATTCAACGAGACCCTGGGCACCCGTTTTGGTGACGAGGATTTCGATACCATTGGCGGCTTGTTGATGCAGCATATCGGTCATGTCCCCAAGGTGGGCGAAGTCGCCATCATTGAAGGCTGCAAGTTCCGGGTACTGTCGGCGGATTCGCGACGTCTGGAACTGCTGCAGGTCACCCCTCCCGAATCGGAAGAATAGTCCCTCGCTGATCATGTCTGCACTCCCTCGCTGGATCGCCTCCACGCTGGCAGTCTGCAGTGGCTTGTTGCTGCCGCTGGCGTTTGCACCCACGCACTGGTGGATTGCTGCCATCGTTGCACCGGCCCTGTTGTATGCGCTCCTGCAGAGCGCAAGCCCGCGTCAGGCTCTGTGGTTGGGCTGGTTGTTCGGCTTGGGCTATTTCGGTATCGGGGTGCATTGGGTCTATTTCAGTCTGCACCTGTTCGGCGCGGCCATCGTGCCACTGGCCGCTGCCTTGACGCTGGCCTTCGTGCTGGTCATGACTGTGTTTCCGGCGCTGTGTTGCTGGCTCTGGTCGCGATGGCGACTGCCTGATTCCGCTGTCATCAATGCTGTCCTGTTCGCCGCCTTGTGGGCCTTGTCGGAACTGCTGCGCGGCAAGATACTGGACGGATTTCCCTGGATTCTGCTGGGCTACAGCCAGACCTCGGGACCAATGGGCGACCTGGCTCCCGTGATGGGCGTCTACGGCATCGGTTTCCTGGTGGTGCTGCTGGCAGCCTTGCTGGTTGTGTTGGTGATGGCCGACTGGCGGCAACGCGCCGTATCCGCCGTGACCATGGTTGCAATTGCCGCGGCCGCGGCATTGTCCAGCGGTCTGAGCTTTTCTTCGCCGGTGGGTGAGCCGCTCGTGGTCAGAATGGTGCAGGGTAATATCCCGCAGGAGATGAAATTTTCACCGGAACGTCTGCGCAACGCCATCACTCGATACACCAGCATGACGAAGCAGCCGGGGTGGCAGGATGTCAACCTGGTGGTGTGGCCGGAGACGGCCATCCCGACATATTTTCAGCGGGTCGAGTCGGGCATGCGGCCATTCATCCAGTCCATGGACGAGCGTGGCATCGATGTGCTCAGCGGTGGTTTTCAGCGCAGCGGCGACGATGTCTACAACGCCGTGCGGCAGCTCGGTGGCGATCGGGCGCTCTATGAAAAGCGTCATCTGGTGCCATTCGGTGAATACATGCCGCTGCGTTTCATACTGGATTTTGCGGCAAAGTTCATCGACATTCCCATGTCGGACCTGTCGGCAGGTAGCGGACCGCATGTGCCCTTGCGTCTGCAGGGTACGGCGATAGGCGTGTCGATCTGCTACGAGGATGTCTATGGCGAGGAGATGCGGGCCTTGCTGCCCGATTCCGAAATGCTGGTCAATGTCTCCAACGATGCCTGGTTCGGCGACTCGGCAGCGCCGCACCAGCACGAGCAGAAGGCACGCATGCGTGCCCGTGAGTTTGCCCGGCCGCTGATTCGGGTGACCAATACCGGTGTGTCGTCGGCCATCGATTACAAAGGCAATATTCAGGGACGAATCCAGCACGATGTACAAGGCATTCTGGATGTGCAGGTGCAGCCACGCACGGGTATGACCCCCTATGCCCGTACGGGTAACTGGCCGGTCTTCATCGTCAGCCTGCTGATCTGCCTGTGGGTCTGGCGAGGCAGGCGAGGTGTGCATCGACAGGCTTCGCCAGTGTTGCCGTCGAGACCGGAGCGGCCATTGTCCTGACGGGATGACAGCGCGTTGTACAGCTGGCCAGCTTCAAGGCACGCTGCCATCGTTTCATGCTCGGTGGATGATTGGATTGCGATTGCCAGCAGCTTGAGCAGGAAAGTGCCTGCCCCGATGCAGTACAATCGAGCCTATTCAGGATTCGCCGTGTTGTTGATAACGCGCGTGTGACGGCGCGCAGGCAGAGTCATTCGGTCAGAACCCGATGCGCGCAGCCAGTGCCACATACTTTTCCAGCAGAGGTAAGCCAGACACTCATGAGCAAGCACACCCCCCTATACCAGGCACATCTGGACAACATGGCGAAAATGGTCGACTTTGCCGGGTATTCCCTGCCGATTCATTATGGTTCGCAGATTGTCGAGCACAAGGCAGTACGCAGTTCGGCGGGTATGTTCGATGTGTCGCACATGACTATCCTCGACCTGCAGGGGGAGGTGATTCCCTGGTTGCGAACCTTGCTTACCAACGATGTTGCCAAGTTGTCGGATGGGCGGGCACTCTATACCTGCATGTGCAACGAGAAGGGCGGCGTCATCGACGACCTGATCGTCTATCGCCTGAGCGAGAATCGTTTCCGGCTCATCGTCAATGCGGCAACTCGTGAGAAGGACATCGCCTGGATGGAAGGGCACAAGCCTGCCAATGTGCAATTGCACGAAGTGCAGGACACCGCGCTCATCGCCGTGCAAGGTCCGGATGCGGTACGCCTGGCCAACGCAGCCTTTACCGAGATGGGGCAGCCTGCCGACCTGGTCTCCATGGACAGACACAGCGCCCTGGAACCGGGCGACTGGTTTGTCGGGCGAACCGGTTACACCGGCGAAGATGGCGTGGAGATTGCCCTGCCGGCGGACAAGGCGACTGATTTGTGGAACGCGTTGCTGGCTCAGGACGTCAAACCTGCGGGTCTGGGTGCGCGCGATACGCTGCGACTGGAAGCCGGCCTGTGCCTGTATGGTCAGGACCTCGATGAAGACCACACTCCAGCCGAGTCAGGCATCGGTTTCACCATCGACATCAAGGACGACGATCGTGACTTCATCGGTCGTGAAGTGCTGGAAGATCACCGCCTGTTCGGTGGCCGTTTCGTGCAGATCGGCATCATTCTGGACGGACGCGGTGTCCTGCGTCACGGACAGGTAGTCGAACGCGTTGGCCGGCCGATTGGCACGGTCACCTCGGGCACCTTCAGCCCGACCCGGGAAGTGTCGATTGCTCTGGCACGAGTGGACAAGACATTTCCCGGAGGCTGTGACGTCAAGATTCGCGACCGGCTCATCGGCGCACATATAACCTCTGTGCCATTCGTGCCTCACGGGCAAGCCCGAGAGTAGAATAATCCTGTCTAACCAACTCCAAGAGAACATTCGTATGGAAATTCCCGGCGATCTGAAATTTGCACCGTCCCACGAATGGGTCCGTGTCGAAGATGATGGAACCCTGACGGTCGGTATCAGCGGCCATGCGCAAGAGCAATTGGGTGATCTGGTGTTCGTTGAAACCCCGGAAATCGATCTTGTCTGTGAGGCCGAAGAAGGTATCGCCGTGGTCGAGTCTGTCAAGGCGGCTTCCGATATCTATGCACCTGTGGCTGGCAAGGTGGTGGATACCAACCCGGATCTTGCCGATAACCCCGAGCTGGTGAACTCCGATCCTTATGGCGAAGGCTGGTTGTTCAAACTGCAACCCGATGAGGTTGCTGATGTCGAGAATCTGATGGATCCGGATTCCTACACGGCCTATATCGAGTCCGAGGAGTAATCCTCAGGCTCGGCCCGAGCGTAATACCCGATACCCTTCAACCGTATTCAGAAACGACAGCATGAGCGAGCACACAGAGTTTGTTTCCAGGCAATTTGCAAATCGGCACATCGGCCCTCGCAGAGACGATGTCACCCGGATGCTGGCCACTATCGGCGAACAATCTCTGGATGCTCTTGTTGCAAGGGTCATCCCGGCATCCATCAGGCATCTACAGCCGCTGGCACTGGAAGAAGGTATCGATGAACCGGCGGCGTTGGCTGAATTGGCAGCGCTGGCCGACAAGAACCGCTTGCTGACCAGTCTGATCGGGCAGGGCTACAGTGACTGCCATACACCGGCGGTCATTGCTCGCAATGTCTTCGAGAACCCTGCCTGGTACACCGCGTATACGCCGTATCAGCCGGAGATCGCTCAGGGGCGACTGGAAGTGCTGTTCAATTTCCAGACACTGATTGCCGAGTTGACGGCCATGCCGATTGCCAATGCCTCCTTGCTCGATGAGGCGACCGCGGCGGCCGAAGCGATGAGCATGGCGCATCGTGGACTGCGTGGTAAGCGCAATACGATCCTCGCCGCCGACGACTGCCATCCGCAGACGCTGGATGTGATGCGTACCCGTGCCGAACCCTTGGGCATTCAGGTCAAGGCGGCGTCCGTGGCAGACATGGCCGACGCTCTGACTGCCGATGCCGACGATGTCTTCGCGATCATCGTGCAGTACCCGGGAACTTCCGGGCAGGCAGCCATTCCAGAGGCCGCAGTGGCTGCCGCGAAGCAGGCCGGGGCTCTGGTCATCGTCGCGGCCGACTTGCTGGCGTTGGCATTGCTATCACCGCCGGGGGAATGGGGCGCTGACATCGTGGTGGGCAGTGCCCAGCGCTTTGGTGTGCCCATGGGTTTTGGTGGTCCACACGCCGCCTTCATGGCGACCACGGATGCCTACAAGCGCAATCTGCCGGGACGACTCGTCGGACAGTCACTGACTGTCGATGGACAACCCGCCTATCGCCTGGCCTTGCAGACGCGAGAACAGCATATCCGGCGCGAGAAGGCGACCTCCAACATCTGTACCGCACAGGCACTGCTGGCCATCATGGCCACACTGTATGCCTGTTATCACGGACCGAAGGGACTCCGGCGCATAGCGACGCAGGTTCGGCAACACGCCGATACGCTGGCAGCGCAGCTGCAACAGCAGGGTCTTGTCCTGTCGCACGACAGCTGGTTCGACACGCTGTGCGTGAGCACCGATGATGCAGAGGCCTGCCGTCAACGTCTGGAAGAGGCAGGATACAATGCCCGAGTCCTGGACAGCTCCAGACTGTGCCTGGCTCTGGATGAAACCACCACGCTGGAGCAGTTGCCGCAGATTGTTGCCGCGATTGTCGGCAAATCTCAGGACTCCCTGACTCTGTCTGAGGTGACGGTACCGGCACGCGATGAGAGCAGGGACCGTCCGGAGAACTATCTGTCACAGGCCTGTTTCAACGATTATCGCTCCGAGACAGAAATGATGCGTTATCTGCGACGTCTGGCGTCACGCGATATCGCGCTCGATCAGGCCATGATCCCGCTGGGTTCGTGCACCATGAAGCTCAATGCCGCAGCGGAAATGATGCCTCTGTCCTGGCCCGAGTTCACTCGAGTCCATCCGTTTGCACCGACCAGTCAGAGCGTCGGTTATCGGGAGATGATCGAGCAGCTGGAAGCCATGTTGTGCGCTTGCACCGGCTACGACGCCATGTCCCTGCAGCCCAATGCCGGCAGTCAGGGTGAGTACGCCGGTTTGCTGGCCATCCGGGGATACCATGACAGCCGCGGTGACACACAGAGAACCGTCTGCCTGATTCCCAGTTCCGCGCACGGAACCAATCCGGCCAGTGCACAGATGGCGGGTATGCAGGTCGTCGTGGTCAAGTGTGATGCTGCTGGCAATATCGATGTCGAGGATCTGCAGGTCAAGCTCGACAAGCACGAAGGCAAGGTGGCAGCCATCATGATCACCTACCCGTCGACACATGGTGTGTTCGAGTCCGGCGTTATCGATGTCTGTGAGCGAGTACATGCCGCGGGTGGCCAGGTGTATATCGATGGCGCCAACCTGAATGCCATGGTGGGTACGGCTCAGCCAGGCAAGTTTGGTGGTGATGTCTCGCACCTCAATCTGCACAAGACATTCTGCATTCCGCACGGTGGTGGTGGTCCGGGCGTCGGCCCCATTGGTGTGGGCGAGCATCTGAAGCCCTGGTTGCCGGGACACGGCGTGCTGGAAAACACGAGTGGTGCCGTCAGTGCAGCACCGTATGGCAGTGCCATGATCCTGCCCATCACCTGGATGTACATCCGCATGATGGGCCCACAGGGTCTGCGTCAGGCCACCGAGATCGCCATTCTGAATGCAAATTACATCGCGGCCCGACTCTCCAGTGTCTACCCGATCCTGTATCGCGGTGAAGGGGGGTGTGTGGCGCATGAGTGCATTCTGGATACGCGAAGCCTGAAAACGGAGGCCGGCATCACGGTTGACGATATTGCCAAGCGCCTCATGGATTACGGTTTTCATGCGCCGACCATGTCGTTTCCGGTCGCAGGCACCTTGATGGTCGAGCCTACCGAGAGTGAGTCGCTGGCGGAGATCGATCGTTTCTGCGACGCCATGCTGAAGATTCATGCCGAGGCCATGAAGGTGAAGGAGGGTACCTGGCCAGCTGATGACAATCCGCTGATGAATGCACCGCACACCGCCAGTGAGCTGGTCGCCGATGAGTGGACACACCCGTATTCACGTGCAGAAGCCGTATACCCGGGTGGAATCGAGCAGCAGCAGAACAAATACTGGCCGCCGGTTCAGCGTATCGATAACGTTTACGGTGACAAGCACCTGATCTGCTCCTGTCCGCCGCTGAGCAGTTATGAGGCAGACGAGAGTGATGTTGCCGCTGCCGCAAGTGTTGCCTGACAGGGTGATGTTCGGGAAGAGCGGCGCAAGCCTGGTCTGACTGTTCGGTTCCCGGGTTACCGGCCCGCATGCCTTGCGCTGAGGCAAGGTTGTGTGGGTGGTTGAATTCGGGAGCCGAGCGATCGTTGTTCAGAATCGGTTCAGCGCAATCCGGCTAGGCTGGTGCCTCTTCACAACAGGCATCATCACCATGGCGCAGATTGACGGAAAAATACGAAGGAGCGGCTGTCGGGCCGCTCTTATGGCTCTGATCGTTGGCCTGGCGACGAGCGCCACGGCCCAGGCAGGCGGCTATATCGGACTGGATGGCTCCTCTCTGAATATCGAGAACAGCCTGGATGACGATCTGAATCCGGGTGGCGTAAGACTGCGCCTTGGCATGCCGGTGGCGCCCATGATCGATGTCGAGCTGCATCTGGGTGGTGGGAGCGAATCGCAAACCACGGCAGCTGATCGCCTTACGGCGGTGTATGCGGGCGCTTTTCTGAAAGGCTATCTGCCCGTTGGCCGGCGCAGTGCACTGTATGGTCTGGCCGGGGTATCAGCGGTGGACTATACCCAGACGCTCGACCGACGGGACTTCTCCGATGAGCGTTCGGGTTTTTCCTATGGCTTCGGCCTCGAGACAGAAATTTCGCAGCGGCTGGATCTGTCCGCCGACTACGTGCGCTACGTCCGTGGCGACGGACCCTTCTCCGAACTCTCCAGCGTGAACCTGGGTATCAAACTCTATTTCTGAACGAGCACACGCCGGGCAGAGTTCATGGATGTGACTCTGCAAGACTTGTTGCGCCTCATCAACAGAAGCAACACGGGCAACCACAGTGCCGCACCGCCTCCGGTAACCACGGCACCATCGCTGTCCGTGTTGCCGCCGGTCGAGGATACCGGTGGTGTCTGTGGGTCAGGACTGCCGCCGGTATTATCGTCAGTGCCGCCATCGGTCCCCGTTGAGCCATCCGTCGATCCACCGGTTTCTCCGGCATCCGTGTCGGGACGCAGCGGTGGTGAATCATTGAACGCATGAGGTGCCTGATAGCCAGGTGTCTGCGGGTTGGTGGGATCTGTCGGGGTGCCCGGGGGCAGCGGTTCAGGTCCGGTCGGGTCGGCACGTTCGTTGAAGGCCAGTGGTTCCGCTTCGGTGCCCAGGCTCAGGGCAGCGGCGGGGAAGCCTGTCGATGTTGAACCGACTGTTGCGGCAGGCGCTGCCGCCACTCGCGCATTGCCGGTGTCCTTGCCGTAGAAGACGTAGGTTTCACCCTGGCCCGAGGCGCCCATCATGACGTCGTCCCGTCCATCAGCGTTGAAGTCACCCGCACTGGCGACAGACACGGCGTAGTAGTCCACGGTGCCCGTGCCGTTGATGCGAAAGCCGTTGCTGCCATCAAGATCGGACAGGTTCAGGCGAGCCGGGAATGCGCCTTCGGAGCCGAATATGAAATAGGCCTGACCCACGCCCTTGCGCTGCGGTGTGATGATGGTGTGCGGGGCTCCGATGATGAGATCGTCGATGCCGTCGCCATTGATGTCACCGGCGGTATCCAGATCGGCACCCGCCATGTCGCCCCAGATGGCCTGACCTTCCTCGATGGGAATGACACCGCCACGAATGCCACGCACTGTCAGGCCATTGATGCCATTCAGGTCATCTTCCACGACCGAGTCGACACCTGCGAAATAACCGCCGAACAACACATAGGTCTCACCCGGGTAGTCACTGGGTATCCCGAACGGACCCTTGCTCGGTGCGCCAATGGCGATGTCATCGATGCCGTCATGATTGATGTCGCCAATTCCGCCTACGGCAGCACCTGCCACATCCTGTATGTTGCTGCCCTTGAACAGCATTCCATTGTTGCCATCCAGGTCCGCCAGGCTCAGCGCGGCGGGAAATTCGTCGCCGCCCAGTACCAGATAGGCCGCTCCGGCTTCGGCCTTGCCGTCCGTTGTCTGGTAGGGTGCGCCGACCAGCACATCATCAAAACCGTCGTTGTTGAAGTCACCCGCGCCAGCGACATACCGGCCGCTACGATCCTCGGCACTGACACCGATGATGGCAAAGCCGTTACTGCCATCAAGCGCCGCAGGAGACAAGGTGGCCGGCATCCCGCTGCGGCTGCCGAATATGACGTAGCTGACACCGGCACCGCTGAGCCCATTGGGGGATGCATTGGCATTGCCGACAATGAAATCCGGCAGGCCGTCGCCATTCACATCACCGGCACGTTTCAGGTCGGTGGCTGCCGAGCCGAAGATGAATCCATTGCTGCCATCAAGACTGGCGATATCGAAGGTGCGCGAAAACCCCTCGTCAGAGCCGTAGATGATCCGAGTGCCCGTGAGCGAGCCAACGGCAATATCACTCAGGCCATCGTCGTTGATGTCGCCGATACCTGCCAGAACCGAATCGAATTCATCGTCATTGAGAATGACGAAACCACTGTTGCCGTCCAGTTGCTGACCATTGAGTACGCCGTTGTTGCCGCGTGTGGGTCCGAAGACCACGCGAATGCCACCGACACCGGCGCCCACCAGAATGTCTTCAAGATTGTCACCATTGATGTCGCCTGCACGATCGACCGGTCCGCCGCGATCAATGGTGAGTTGGTCATCAGCTCCCAGACGAAAGTTTTCGATGATGGGGTCGTAGCTGTCCGCTAGAGCGAAACGGGAGGCAGCCATCAGGGTGATCAGGCCGAGCGTGCCGATCAGGATGGTTTGTCGTGATTGCATTGAGGAACTTCCCTGCAGGGTCTATGTGTGCCGATGCTGGCATGGAGGATAGACTCACATCGGTAGGGAAGTGTAGCTTTCTGTGTCCATGGCTTGTCGGGAACCTGCCTGAAAGGTGAGCCGGTAGACAGGCCCTGTCGTTGGCGGAGTGTTACCGTCATGACAGGGCTCTGCTCGGGTGCTGCGCAAGCCGTGCTCAGGCTGCGATCAGGCGCTGGCGGCTGCCAGCCGCCGTTGAGCCAGATTGGCCCAGTAGGCTGCACCGGTGGCCAGTACATCGTCATTGAAGCGGTAGGTCGGGCTGTGCAGAATACAACCCGGGTCTGGCAGGCCGGTTCCCAGCCAGATGAAGCACCCGGGCCGCTCTCCCAGCATGAATGAAAAATCCTCGGAAGCCATGGAAGGCAGCTCATCGCCCAGCGCCTGTGTGCCCGTGGTATCACGAGCTGCCAGCAAGGCCGTGGCGGTTTGCTGTGCGGTGTTGATGGTCGCCGGGTAACGCCGATCGTAATGCAGCTTCACATCCAGGGAGAAACTGCTGGCGATGCCAGTGCAGATTTCCTGCATTCGCCGCTCGATCATATCCTGCGTCGCGGCACTCAGGTGCCGTGTACAGCCGCGCAATACAGCCTTTGAAGGCAGGACGTTCCAGGTATCGCCCCCATGCATCTCAGTGACAGAGACAACGGCGGCATCGAGCGGATCGAGTGAGCGGGACACGATGTTCTGCAATTGCATCTGCAGACTGGCGGTCGCTGACAGCACATCCTGACCCATATGCGGCATGGCAGCGTGTGCCCCTTGACCGTGCAGAGTAATCTCGAAGACATCGAAGGCTGCCATCTGTGGGCCGACACGAGCGGCGAAGACACCCGTATCCAATCCTGGCCAGTTATGCAGGCCATAGACCTCGTCGATGTCGAAATCACGAAACAGGCCATCATTGATCATGGCACGTGCCCCGGCTTCACCTTCTTCGGCTGGCTGGAACACGAAGTGGATCTTGCCGGCAGGGCCGTCGTGTTCCTGCAGATAGCGCGCGGCAGCCAGCAGCATGGTCATGTGCCCGTCGTGACCACAGGCATGCATGACGCCGTCCGTCTCGGAGGCATAGGGTACCTCTGCCTCCTCATGGATGGGCAGGGCGTCCATGTCAGTGCGCAAGGCGATGCAAGGACCTTCCCCGCGATCCAGCGTCGCTACCAGACCGGTGCCACCCAGGCCGCGAGTGGGCTGGTAACCGAAGGCCTGCAGATGTTCGGCGAGAAAATCAGCAGTGAGCAATTCCTTGTAGGCCAGTTCCGGGTGACGGTGCAGCTCATGCCGCCAGGACTCCATTTCCGGGCGCAGCTCATTGAAGTAGTCGTTAATGGTTGAAGTCATCGACAGTTCTCTCAGGCGTCTGGTGCATAGCCGAAGGCAATGCGAGGTGTGCTGGCGGTGTCTAACCAGACACTCTTGGGACTGGTGTATTCCATCAGGGCGTCGGTGCCGCTGGAGCGACCGAAGCCTGACGAGAGTGAGCCACCAAAAGGCGACGATACATGGATGGCCTTGTAACTGTTGATCCAGAAGGTACCGGCGCGCACGGCCGCCGCGACTCGATGAGCGCGGCCGACATCAGCGGTCCAGACCGCACCTGCCAGTCCGAAATCGGTGCTGTTGGCAATGCGGATGGCATCGGCTTCGTCAGAAAATGCAAGGCTGGTAACAACCGGACCGAAGATCTCCTGATTGGCAGCGGAGGCATCAGCAGCCAGATCGGCCAGGATGGTCGGGGAGACAAACAGGCCCTCACCATCAGGCGTATCACCTGCGATGATGCGCCCGCCATCCTTCTCGCCAGCCTGACGAACCATGTCGCTGACATGCTGGAACTGGCGGGCATTGCTGATCGGACCCACCTCGGTGGATTCATCCAGAGGGTCTCCCAGGGTGAGCTGCTTCATGCCCGATTCCAGCATGCTCAGGAACTGCTCCTGCACATCCTGGTGTACCAGCAGGCGTGAGCCGGCAACGCAGCTCTGACCCGAGGCGGAAAAGATGGCGGCCTGGGCACCGCGACAGGCGGCCTCGAGGTTTGCATCGGGAAAGACGATGTTGGCGGACTTGCCACCCAGTTCCAGTACTACCGGTTTCAGGGCCCGTCCGGCGGAGGTGGCCACGGTGCGACCGGTTTGCGGTGAACCGACGAAAACGACCTTGCGCACAGCCTCGTGGGCAATCGCGGCCTCCCCGGCGGTCGGACCCAGTCCGGCCAGTACATTGACCAGTCCCTTGGGCAGGCCTGCCTGTTCTGCCAACAGCACGAGCGCGACACTGGTCACCGGTGTCAGCTCACTGGGCTTGATGACCACCCCATTGCCGGTGGCGATGGCCGGCGCGATCTGCCAGCCAGCGGTGAACACCGGTGCATTCCAGGGTGTGATCTGAAATACCACGCCCAACGGTTCGCGCAGGGTGTAGTTCAGGTGGCCCGACGGTACCGGAATGACTTCACCGTGCAGCTTGTCGGCCCAGCCGGCATAGTAGCGGAACATCTCCACCACCTTCGACACTTCCACGCGACAATCGCGCAGGGGTTTGCCGGCGACCAGGGCTTCCAGTTTTGCAATGGGCTCTTTATGATTCTCGACCACTGCGGCAATGGCCTGCATCACATTTCCACGTGCGGCAGCACTGAATTGCTGCGCCCAGATCTTCTGCGCATCCGCAGCACACTCACAGGCGCTGCGAGCAAGCTCGGCATCGCAGTCGGCGTACTGTGTCAGACTCTGGCGCGAGTAGGGGTCCTCCAGATTGATCTCGGCACCGCGACCATCGCGCAGTTCTCCACCAATCAGACTCTGTGGCAGGGCGCCGAGACCCAGCTCGGCCATGAGTGTTGCAAACAGTTCCTTGCGATCAGACATCGGAAGATTTCCCAAATTTGTAGATTTCATTGAAATCGGCGCTATCAGCCAGGGATTCGCGGCTGGCTTCCCAGATGGCGGCAATGGCGCGAGTTGCGGGCAGGTCCAGCTCGGTGCGTTCGGCCAGGGAGACGGCCAGTCCGACATCCTTGCGCATCAGCCCCATAGTGAATCCAGAGTTGTATTGTTCGTTCTGGATCCACAGCGGAAAATTCACTTCGCTGACACCACTGCGTCCGGAACCGGCGTTGACGCCTTCCAGCAGATTCTCCAGGCTGACGCCCTGTGTCGCAGCCAACCGTGCCATTTCGCTCATCAATGCAAGATTGGCGGCACACAGCAGATTGTTGGCAATCTTGGTGGCATGGCCGGAGCCGGAAGGGCCGATGTGGACGGTCTTCGCCGTCAGGTGTGCCAGCATCGGCTGGATGCTGTCGATGGAGTCTGCAGGGCCGCCCAGTACCATGGTCATGGTGCCCTTGCGTGCGCCATTGGGACCGCCGCTGACAGGGCCATCAATGAACACATAGCCCGCCTCCGCCGCTTGAGCGGCAAGCTCTCGGGTCACATCGGGTTCGGATGTGGAGGTGTCCAGAATGATGCTGCCGGCCTGCAGCAAGGGTCCGAGTTCGAGCATGACGGCCTTGACGATATCCGCCTTGGGCAGCGAGAGAATGATGGTGGTGCACTGACTGGCCAGGGTGGCCAGATCATCCGCTACCTGGGCGCCGGTGTCTGCCATGCGAGCGCGCGTCTCACTCACGGCATCATGGCAGATGACCGATTGCCCCTCTTCCAGCAGCCTTTGAACCATGGAGCCACCCATGGCGCCACAGCCTACGATTCCGATCATGATTACTGTCTCCGTTTTCAATGCTGAATGATGGGTTGAACGTGCTGGTCGAGACGGGGAGCCGTGTCGAGCAGTAGTCGGGTGTAGTCACTGCTCGGGGAGTCGAACACCTCCTCCGACGGGCCACACTCGACGAATTGACTGTTGCGCATGACGGCGACCCGGTCAGAGACCTGGCGAACGACAGCCAGGTCATGGCTGACGAACAGCATGGTCAGGCCCAGGCTCTGCTTGAGCTCCATCAACAGGGCCAGCATGTCAGCCTGAATGGAGACATCCAGCGCTGATGTCGGCTCGTCACACAGTAGAAAGCGAGGGCGGACCGATAACGCGCGGGCAATGCAGATGCGCTGTCGTTGGCCGCCGGAGAATTGATGAGGATGTTTTCGGGCCGCATCTGCCGGCAGGCCGACGCGTTCAAGCAGGGCCGCGACTCGATGCGAGACTTCGCGCCGGCTGGCCAGTCCATGAAACAGAATGGGTTCGGCCAGGATGCGGTCCACTCGCATGCGCCCGTTCAGCGAGGAATAGGGGTCCTGGAAGATCACCTGGACATCCCGGCGGAACGCCTTGCGACGAGCCTTGCTGTTCATGTCGGACAAAGCGCCATGGTCGGCATAGTCGATCTCGCCGGAGGTCGGTTCCAGCAAGCCTGTCAGCAGGCGCCCCAAGGTGGATTTGCCAGAGCCGCTCTCACCAACCAGTCCCAACACCTCGCCACGGCGAATGGCCATGGCAGGGCTCTCCACCGCGCGGAATTGTGCCTTGCCGGAGAACAATCCCGGTTTGCGAATCTCGAAATCCTTGATCAGCGGCGTACAGCTCAGGTAGTTTTCATCCGTGGAGTCGTGTTGATCCTGCATCAGCCAGCTGTCTATTTCACCACCGCGACTCACCGGATTACGAAAACGATCCTCACGACGGTCCATGCGCGGAATGGCGGCAATCAGCTCTCGGGTATAGGCCTGAGTGGGCGCCGCCAGCAGCTCGCGGGTCGGACCACTTTCCACAAGAGCACCATGGCGCATGACATAGACCCGATCCGCCGTCTCGGCAATGACACCCATATCGTGGGTGACCAGTACCACGCCCAACTGGCGTTCGCGGCAGATGCTCTTGATCAGGTCCAGTACCTGTTTCTGCACCGATACATCGAGCGCGGTGGTAGGTTCGTCGGCAATCAGGAGTTCGGGGTCGCCAGCCAACGCCAGAGCGATGACCACGCGTTGACGCATGCCACCGGAGAATTCATGCGGGTACTGGCGCATGCGAGTCGCAGGCTCCGGAATACCGACATCGGCCAGCCGTTCGCAGGCCAGATGTCGCGCCTCGCTGACCGGGATCCCTTGCAGAATGGCGATGGATTCGCTGAGCTGATCGCCCACCTTCATCAGTGGGTTCAGTGAGGTCATCGGGTCCTGGAATATCATGCCGATGCGACGACCGCGCAGCAGGGCCATACCGGATGGATCCAGCTCTGTCAGCTCTTCGCCGTCGAGTTGTATCCTGCCCTGACTGATGATGCCGGGGTTCGAGAGCAAGCCCATGATGGCGTTGCCCACCGTGGATTTACCCGCGCCACTTTCGCCGATCAGGCCAACGATCTCGCCACGATCGACCTGCATGGTGAAGTCGTTCACCGCAATGAAATCGCCGAAGCGGTGCGGGAAGGTGATTTGCAGGTATTCAGTCTGCAGCAGAAACGTGTTCATCGCAGTCTCGGGTTCAGAAAGTCACGGACCCAGTCAGCAACCAGGTTGAAGGCAATCACCATGATCAGCAGCATGGTGCCCGGAAAGATCACGACCCACCAGATGCCGGAGAACAGGTACTGGCTGCCGATCTGTATCAGCGCACCCAGAGACGGTTCGGTCAATGGCGTGCCCAGACCCAGAAACGACAGGGTCGCCTCAGTCACGATGGCCACCGCAATCTGCAGCATGGCCAGCACCAGTACCGGGCTCAGCACATTGGGGGTGATATGGCGCAGCAGGATGGTCATGGTCGGCAGGCCGATGGCCCGGCAGGAAGTCACATAGTCCTGACTGCGTTGCACCAGTACCGAGCTCCTGACGATACGCGCAAACTGTACCCAGCCGGCCAGACCAATGGCCAGAATCATGATGGGCACCGCTGCCTGTGCAAACAGATGGGCGGGCAGTGTGGTCTTCAGAATGCCATTGAACAACAGGGCAATCAGTATGGGGGGAAACGCAAACTGGATCTCGGCGATACGCATCAGGATGGTATCGACAAGTCCACCGAAATAACCGGATAACAAGCCGATTGTCATGCCAATGGCAGCGGACAGCGCGACCGCTCCCAGCCCTACCATCAAGGAGATGCGGCCGCCGTAGAGCATGGCGGACAGGACATCACGACCCTGTATATCGGTGCCTAATACAAACCTGGGGTCACTACCCGACATCCAGACCGGTGGCAGATTGTTGTCCATGATGGACAGGGTGGCAGGGTCGAACGGCGTATGTGGAGCTACCCAGTTGGCAAACACACAGGCCAGGACAATCAGCACGATGATGATGGCCGACACGACTGTGACCGGCGAGCTGAGAAACTGAAACCAGAACTCGGAGCGAATACGATTGAGCATCTCAGCGCGCTCCGTGTCGAATGCGTGGATCGATCAGCACATAGATCGCATCCACCACCAGGTTGGCGAGGGTGAACACGAAGCCGACGAAAATCAGATACGCGGCGAGCAGGGGAATGTCGCTCTGGCCGATGGCATGCAGCAGCAGGGAACCCATGCCGGGCCACTGGAACACATACTCGGTGATGATGGAAAAGGCAAACAGGGAACTCAGCTGCAGACCCACGGCGGTGACCACCGGGACCAGCGTATTCTTCAGTGCATGTTGCAGATAGACTCGCTGTGCCGGCAGACCACGTGCCCAGGCAAATCGAATGTAATCGGTGCGCAGAACCTCGAGCATCTCGGAGCGTATCAGACGCAGGATGACCCCTAACTGGAACAGGCACAGCACCGTGGCAGGCATCAGCGCATGCAGTAGTCCATCCACGGTAAACAGGCTGGACTGGAAGCCTGCAAGCCCGGCGATATCGCCGCGCCCGAAGGAGGGCAACCAGGGCAGCCAGACAGAGAACACCAGTATCAGCAGAATGCCGAGCAGGAAGGAGGGCACGGAGACCCCGATCACGGACAGCGCCATGATCGTCTGAGCGAGGCCGCCGCGGCGGTGAATACCCGTGTAGATACCTGCCGGTATGGCCAGGGCCAGAGACAACACGCCGGAGAGCAACACCAGTTCGACGGTTGCCGGCAGTCGCTCGGCGATCATGTCACTGACATCGCGATTGAAGCTGTAGGAGATGCCGAAGTCGCCTTGCAGCGCGTTGCCGACATAGCGAATGTATTGCACGACGATGGGGTCGTTCAGGCCCAGTTGCTTACGCAAGGCTTCACGATCCGCTACCGAGGTTTCCTGCCCGACCATGGCCAGTACGGGGTCGCCGACATACTGGAAGACAAGAAAGCCGACCAGCGCGACACAGAGCATGACGATGGCAGCTTGTACCAGTCTTGTAATGATTGAATACATGGTGTTCCTGTTGCGAAGTAGTCGTTGTCCGGTATGCAGTGTCAGCCACGATGGACAGGAGAATCGTGAGCCGATGCAGAGTGCTTGTCGCACAAGGGTGCCGTGCAAACCAGTCGAGGGCGCCTGTTCGCGAACGCGGGTCCGGCGCCCTCGCAGCCGTCTCAGTTGACGTTGTAGTATTCCAGCGGGAACTCGAAAGTGGGATGCTGAACCACGTCGATGTTCTCGGCGGCACCCCAGACCAATTGCTGTACATGCAAGGGAATGAGGCAGACATCATCCACCATCAAGGCCATGGCCTCTTCGAGCATGGCTCTGCGCTTGTCGGCATCCATGGTGACGGCTGCTTCCTCGACGATGGCATCGGCTTCCGGCACGGAACAGCCGGAGATGTTCCAGGCGCCTCGGCCATTATCCAGATCCCGGCTTCCCAGCACATTCTGGAAGACGTTCAGGCTATCCATGGTGGAAGGCGTCCAGCTCAGCAGGAAGAACGATGTGCCGAATTCAGGGGCAACCACCTTGGGGAAGAACTGCGCCTTGGGCTGGGCAATCAGGTTGACCTTGACGCCCACCCTGGCCAGCAGGCTGACAGCGGCCTGGCAGATCTGCCCATCATTGACGTAACGATCCGTAGAGCAATCCATTGTCAGTTCCATGCCATCTGCATAGCCGGCTTCAGCCAGCAATGCTTTTGCCTTTTCCGGATCATAGGCAAGCCTTTCGAGCGCGGGGTTGTAGCCGTTGACCTTGTCCATCACGTATTGCGTGGACAAGGTTGCCTGTCCCTGCATGACGCGATCGATGATGGCCTGAGCATCGAGTGCATGAGCAAAAGCCTGTCGGACTTTCAGGTCCTTGAACGGATTGCCTTCAACCGGGCTTTCGATGATCTGGTCACGCCATTGATCCATACCGATGTACATGGTTCGCGCTTCGGGGGATGAGACCACCTTGATGCCTTTTGCCGACTCTACGCGGGCGATGTCCTGCAAGGGCAGGGGCATGACCAGATCGACTTCGCCAGACAGCAAGGCCGAGACCAGCGTCGAGGCATTGTTGATCGGCGTGAAGACCACCTTGTCGATATTGCCACTCTCGTTCCAGTAGTCGGCATACTTGACCAGCTCGGTCTTCTCGCCCTGAGCGCGGCTGCTGATGGCAAAAGGTCCGGTGCCGTTGGCGTTGGTGGCGCTGAAGGATTTTTCTTCGGCCTGCAGATTGATGGGCTCCTCTGCTCCGTTGGCTTCGGCCCACTGCTTGTCGAGAATCATCAGATCGAGAAGATCATTGAGCAGAATGGGGTTGGGAGCTGTCGTGATGATCTCGATGGTCAGATCATCCACGGCCCGATAGCTGTCTACCGATGCCAGTACGTGCTTGAAGTTGGAGCTCTCCGCCAGCGCCCGGTCGAAACTGAATACCACGTCTTCGGCATTGAATTCGGAACCATCATGGAAGGTGACACCGGGACGCAGCTTGAAGATCCAGGTCTTGTCATCAACCTGTTCCCAGCTTTCGGCCAGCTGACCGGCAATCTTGAAATCACGGTCACGCCCGACCAGGCCTTCGTAGACATTGGCCAGAAAGTAGTTGGTAAAGCTCTCGTTGTGGCTGTGTGGGTCCAGACTGGTGGCATCCCCCTGAGAGGCGATACGGATGGTGGCTGCGGAAGCCTGGGTGGCGGGGGCAAGCATGAATGCAAGCACGACCGCGGCAGTTGGAAGGAGCTTCGAATGCATTGGATTGACAACCTCTCGAATGAACGTCCGTTCAATATAGCCCTATTGAATTTTGACGAGAAGTGCAATCTATGGAGTTTATTGTTGCACTGAGCGCAACACCTTGGATGGACAGTCGCTGAAGCGGGCCTGATTCAGGCAGATTGCTTCATGTCCGAGCCGGTGCTGATTCGTGTCTCGAAAACGCCACCATGGAGCGCATGGCATGCTCTGCGAGCCGCAGGGCGCCTTCTGGCAGGCGTCGCCCGCTGCGAGCCAGTACCGAGACTTCGCCGGTATGCAGCTCCGGGTTGCTCAGTGATCTGGCGATGACCACACCATCGCTGATTTCGCGAGTGACCACGAAAGAGGGCAGTATGGTCACCCCCAACCCTTCTCGAACGAAGTTGCGCAGGACCGTCAGTGAGTTGGTTTCGACCAGTGCCTGAAAGTGCATGCCATAACGGGACTCGGCATCGCGCACCATGGCACCGACGCCAAAACCGGGATTGAGCAAGGCAAAGGGCAGTTCTGACAGTTGGCGAATATCCAGAGGCGCTGGCATGTCGGCCCACGCCGACGAAGGGCTGGCCATCATGTCCAGCGGCTGCGTGGTTTCCCCGATGATGCGGATGGTCTGATCCTTTGGTGCATTGAAGGCGATGCCGATATGCGCCTGATCGTTGCGCAGGGCATGCAGTACTGCATCGGTGGAACCTGTCTGCAGCGAGAAGGTGAAGCCGGGGTAGGTGACACTGAATCCGGTCAGGGCATGCGCGATGAAATCACTGACGAATCCATCACCGAGAATGACAACGATCTGCCCGCGGCGCATGCCACGAAGGGCATCGAATTCTGACTGGATGTCTTCCAGTTCGTGCTGTTGGCGCTTCAGATGCTGCAATAGCAGAGAGCCGGCTTCGGTTGTTCTGATACCCTTGCGGCCACGCTCGATCAGGGTGATGGACAACGACTTTTCCAGTGCCTGAATCTGACGGCTGATGGTGGAGGGCTCGATGCCGAGATACTCGGCAGCAGCCCGGATGGAGCCCTCGGCGCAGATGGTCATGAAGGCCAGGGCCTGCTTGTGTTCGATGTGTGTCATGAAATATCACTGTGATGCGAGGGCTGGCATCTGCGGATGGCTGTCTGTGAGCATAACGTGAGTGCGGTGGCCGGTGCGGAAAAGTGGAAGGTGGAGATGCGGTTGCAGAGCGTGATCGGTGCAAGCTCTCGAGTGCGTGTCAGACAATGCGTTTGGACGATGACGATAGTCATTCAGGAGAAACATGAATAACGAGGCTGGACAGGGCGTGGTGCTCGAGGTGCGGAGGCTGATGGAGAGTCGACCGGAGATCGCCACCATGCTGGGAATCAAGGCAAGCGCCATGGGCAGCTTCGCCGACCTGGCGGCAGATGTGCTCGCGGGTTTGTGTCAGGGCAATGCGCAGGTCAGGGATCTGGTGAGCCGCGTCTTTCGAGACAACCCGTCTCTGGTCGCTCTGTGCGAGCACGACATTGCAGAGACAGCGCGCCGTAATTTCGAACCCGGCGGCGTGGCGGCAACGCTGCTGTTTGCTCGTGGTGCACAGGCTGTCATGGCACACCGAGTCAGCCATCAGCTGTGGAACGATGGTGACGCTGATCTGTCACTGGCGTTCAAGGCACGATGCGATCGGGCGCTGGCCACCGACATCCATCCCGGTGCCCGTATTGGTGCCGGTTTCTGGCTGGATCACGGCTTGGGTTTCGTGGCTGGTGAAACCGTGCATATCGACGAGGAGGTGTCCATCTGGCATGGCGTGACACTGGGCAGTACACTCAACGACAGTGGCTCGACACGTCATCCTGCGGTAGGACGCGGGGCGCTCATCGGGGCGGGAGCCATCGTACTGGGCAATATCCGCATCGGAGCAGGCGCCAATGTGGCAGCCGGTTCCATTGTTCTGCAGGATGTGCCTGACAATACGGCCGTGGTCGGCACCAAGGCGCGAGCCATCGGCGCTGCAAGAATTTCCTTCATCGAGTAGAGCGAGCTGTTCATCATGAATGCATCCTTTGGTATTGATCATCCGCTGATTGCCGTACACGATATCGAGCAGCTACGCGACCGCCTGATGAGCATGGGGTTCAACATGACCGCCATCGGAAAGCACCCCTGGGGCACGAGCACCTCTCTGGCCATGTTCGAGGGTTGCCTGATCGAGATCATGGGGATTTACGACGTATCCCTGATTGATGAAGTGCCAGCGGGCGACTTTCATTTCGGGCGGCATGTCCACGAACACCTGATGCAACGCGAAGGGGTTGCGCTGTCAGCCTTGCACAGCACGGATTCACAGGCCGATGCACGCCAGGCACAGGCGGCGGGGTTCGATGTTGCCGGTCATCTGGAATTCGGTCGTGACGTGACTTTGCCGGATGGACGTCAAGACAGAACAAAGACCACCCTTGCGTTGTTGCCGGATGCTCGCTGGCCCAGATTGTCGTTCTTTCTCTGTCAGCAACATCGACCCGAGCTGATCTATGTGCCTGAGTGGCTGGAACACCCGAACTCCGTGCATGGCATCTGCGGCATCACCATTCTGGCCGAGCCCGATGATCAGCCGGCACTGGTGAAGAAGTTCAGTGCCTTGTACGGTGCGGCAGAAACAATCGCTGGAGGTTATCGTCTGACAACAGCCAATGGACAGATGAGACTGCTGTCCCGTCAGAGCATCGAAGCCGAATCAGGTGCATTGCCTCGGCAGGTACTGGCAGATAATCAACCCGGTATCGTGGGTATGGACTTGCGTTACGCCAATGCAGATTTACTGAGGCACTTCCTGCAACAGAGCACAGCGGAGTTTACCGAGGACAAGGGCGTATTCCGGCTGAAGCATGCCCAGGGCATGGGGAATATCCACTTTCGCTTCTACCCTGATGATGCGCCGGTTTGACAAACGCGCAGCGCCTTCCAGGAGGGAAACCCTTCATCCGTAGGGCGCATTCTTGCGGTAGTTGATCGTCTTTTGACGCTGAGGACCAATCCATTGTCATGGCGCGAATCACGCGCCATGATCAGAACAGCGAGCGAGCCACGTAAGACCAGAACAACAGCGTCAGAGGCGCGGCCATGGTCGATAGCAGAAGCGCGTTCGAGGCAATGGCCTCACCGGTACCGAAACGTGTTGCCAACAGATAGGGATTGACCCCGGTAGGCATGGCGGCTGCGACGATCACGATTTCTGCCTGGATTGGCGACAGGCCAATAGCCAGAGACAACAGCGTCGCGATACAGGGCATCAACAGGAGTTTGAGTGCCGTCATCGTTGCAGCCTGGGGCACATTGCGGGCAATGCCGAAACGACGCAGGCTGAGTCCGAGGGAAATCAATGCCAGGGTCCCGGCAACGGCTGCCAGTCGGTCAACCAGTTCGCTGAGAAATTCTGGAAGTTCGAAGGGCAGAAAGCGCCAGATAACGCCTGCCACGATACCGAGAATCAAGGGGTTCGAGGCCAGCGATTTCAGGATCTGTCGCAGTGTGGTCCACAGGCTCGTCTGCTGTTCGCGCAGTCCATCGAGTATCTCCGCGCGCTCATTGAGGATTACCGAGGCTGTCATCATGATCGGCAAGTGTATCGCCAGAATCAGCGACAGGGTTTCTGTTCCGGCCTGCCCGAAAAGAGCGTACGTGACCGGTAGGCCCAATAGCAGCAGGTTGGAAAAGCTTGCCGATAAGCCGGCCACCACCCCGGATCGGGCGTCACGCCCGAAGCCTCGCCGGATAGTCATTGTCGCAGCCACCCAGGTACACAATATCGCTGTGAAGTAGGTCGCCCAGAGGGTCAGTGGCTTGACGCTGCCGAAGTCGGCTTGCGACAGGGTGCGAAACAGCAGGGCGGGGATTGCCACAGCGACCACGAAATCGCCCAGTGCCTCACCGGCACCTTCACGCAATATGCCGCGCCACGCCAGTACATAGCCGATGGCCACCAGAGCGAACACCAGCGCAAGTGTGTTGACGATTCCCATTGACCCGTAGTTTCCTGTTGTGACAGTCGGCGATAGCGCATCGACAGGCCGCTGTTCACGCAGGCACTGCCGTCAACTTATCGAAAGCCTTGTGTGATGCGCGACGGCACGATCGTCGGTCCGCTGTCGATTTTACAAGCTGTTGCCGGCAATAATGCGAGAACAAGAATGATTATGCAGGGTTTGGCGAACGCAGGGTACAGCGCCGCCACCCCATTGCACTTGCCGGCAGGATGCACGACTATCGACGCAGGCAGTGGTGGTCATGGTGCGCTCATGCATTTTTCCAGAGGTCTGATAGTGGTTCTGGCATTGATGTGCCTGCTGCCCGCAGCATTACGCGCGAACGAATTCGTATTCGCCCGGATGATGTACGGGGGAGGTGGCTACGACAGCTGGCCTCGCTGGCAGGCTGACTGGCCAGAGGCGGAAACCCATTTCTCGGCCGGACTGGACAGGTTGACCTCGATCGACGTCGCCGAAGAGGATGTGCTGGTGCGTATGGCAGGCAACGATGTGTTCGATTTTCCGTGGATCTATGTGGTCGAGGTCGGATTTCTGAGCCTGTCGGTCGATGAGATCGAACAGCTACGGGAGTACCTGCTGCGCGGAGGATTTCTGATGGTGGACGACTTTCATGGCCACGCCGAGTGGCAGCAGTTCGAATATGTCATGGAACAGGTGTTTCCGGATCGAGCGATCGAGGAGCTGCCCGGTGACAGCGAAATCTTCCATGTCATGTACGACCTGACTGAGCGAGAACAGATTCCCGGCATTCGCGCCTGGCTGAACAACCAGACCTGGGAGAAGGGCGGTCGCAACCCCCATTGGCGCGGCATCGTTGACGATCAGGGGCGTGTCATGGTGGCGGTCAACTTCAACCAGGACATCGGGGATGCCTGGGAGCATGCCGATGATGCGCGGTATCCGGCGCGATTGACCACACAGGCGTACCGCCTGGGAATCAATTATGTCGTTTATGCATTGACTCATTAGGCGGCAAGTACGGACCGGAGACAGAACAATGAGTTGTTCGCGAGGAAGGGTTCAGGGTATAAACAAGGGTTCTGAGCCATAATCACCTAATGCCTGTACCAGGCCTCAACCAGCGACTGTGAAGAATCTGTGCCTCAAGTCATCACGCGTTTGTCCGGCATTCAACGAGAGCGAGCCTTGTCACAACTCAAGGCTGCGGTGCTGTTTTCAGGTCTCGAGGATAGCAGTCTGCACGCCATCGTCGATCGGATGTGTCTCGTCCTGTTGCAGGATGGAGAAACTCTGTTCAGTCAGGGAGAGACCGCACCCTCGGTATTTCTGCTGTCCACGGGTCAGGTCAAACTGGCCAGGCGCCGTCCCAACGGTGCCGAGAAGGTCATCAGTCTGGTAACGCCTGGCAATACCTTCGCCGAGGCGGTCATTTTCGCCAGAGCTCGGGTCTATCCCGTGGATGCGGAAGCCATTGGTGCCAGTACTGTCTGGGCAGTCAATGGTGAGCATTACTGCAGCGAACTGCAACAGTCCACGAGTGCCTGTTTTTCGGTGCTCAAACGGCTGACCGAACGCCTGCATGAACAGGTTGCCGATATCGAGCGCCTGAGTCTGCACACGGCGTCGTCGCGCCTCATTGCCTATCTGCTCGGGCAGCTGCCTGAGGGGTTTGATGGTGACAGCACCGTCGTTCGTTTACAGGCCCCCAAGAATGTCATTGCGTCACGCTTGTCCATCGTGCCAGCCACGTTCTCCCGCACTCTGGCAAAGCTGTCTCGCGAAGGCTTGCTGGGTGTCAGGGAATACGAGATAGAACTGCTGGACATTGAAGCGATGCGTCACTATTCCGAAGATACGGTGGTGTAGGGATCGTGCCGAATACCACGTTGTGACAGCCTATAATTGTTGATGCAGATTCATCGTTCACAGGCAACTGACAAGGGAGTCAGGCAATGCAGGATTATCCGCACCATTATGTGGTCAAAGCCTCGGGAGAGCCGCAGAGCAACATTCTGATCGAGAGTGAAGGACTGGACTCTCTGGTGACCGCACCGCCGGCACAGTTCGGTGGACCCGGTGACCTGTGGTCCCCTGAGGCGCTGCTTTCGGCGGCAGTGGCTGATTGCTTCATACTCACATTCAAGGCCATTGCCAGAGCGTCGAAGCTGGACTGGCAGTCGCTGAGCTGTGATGTGGAGGGCATTCTGGACCGGCCGGAGAAAAGCTCCCTGTTCACCGGATTCAGATTGAATGCCGAGCTGACAGTACCGGCCGGCACCGACGAGGCAAAGGCGCTGCGACTGCTGGAAAAGGCGGAGCAGGGTTGCCTGATCACCAATTCCTTGAAGTCGGAAATCAGTCTTCAGACGAAGATCATCGTTGTATAAGGGTTGTCAGATGGCATGCTCACGCAGTTGTTCATAATACGGACGGCAAGCCTTGGCAATCACCCGCTGATCGTCTCTGAGTTCCACCGCCTTGTTGCGTGCCGGCGCGAAGCCGGTACTGCAATTGACGGCGTCATACCAGTGCGAACCCCATATGCCATCGGAGTCACGCGCACCGGCGGGCCAGGTCAGCATATTTTCGTCAAAGGGAATATCCAGGTGAGTGCACAGCGATCGTAGCTGCGCTTCCGGGTCTGCCAGGAAGCGCTTGCTGTCGATGACAGCCGGACGAGCGCCCGTGCGTTCGTGCAGCAGGTCGAACAGGAAACCCTGCTGCTCGTAGCCCAGGTCGCTGGCTGTCAGGCCTTCACGCTTCACCGAATAGGATGCCACCACCGGCTCGGGCTCGCGAATCAGAAAAACGTGATCCAGCGAGTCCAGCCAGTCGGTGGTGAAATGCGGGAGCCAGTGCGTGGCTATATGCTTCTGGTAGAAGATTCCGCTGTCCGGAGGGGCAATCAGGGATTGCACGACGGCCTGCCAATCGGTTTCACCACTGGCAATGACCTCTTCGCGCATCGGGTGATCCAGGCCGGTGCTTTGCAGGTAGTGGGCGTAGAAGGGTTCATCTACCACCACGGTATCGTCACGATTCTCCCAGGCGCGCATCATGGCCGTGGAAATATTGCGTGGTCCTGACCACATGGCGATACAACGTCCGGACATGCTTCTGGCTCCCTGATTGTTCAACTCGTGTTTATCGACTGGGCTATTGCCCGGCAGCCATGCGGGCAAACACCTGACTGGCGGCGGCGATGGTCTCGTCGATATCCGTATCACTATGCGCCGAGCTGGAAAAACCGGCTTCATAGGCAGAGGGGGCCAGGTAGACGCCTGCGTCGAGCATGCCGTGAAAGAACTGCTTGAAACGTTCGAGATCGCATTTCATGACGCAGTCGAAACCGGTGACCTCAGCGGCATCGGTGAAGAAGAAACCGAACATGCCACCAGCATGAGCCGTGTGGAAATCGATACCGTGCTTGTCGGCAGCCTCTTTCAGGCCATGCAGCAGGCGCCCGGTCTTCTGATGCAGGTGTCGGTGGAAGTCAGGTGCCTTGAGCAGTTCCAGAGTCTTGATGCCGGCAACCATGGCAATCGGGTTGCCCGACAAGGTGCCCGCCTGATAGACCGGGCCTACGGGGGCAATGTGCTCCATTATGTCGCGTCGACCGCCAAAGGCGCCCACGGGCATACCACCGCCGATGACCTTGCCCAGTGTGGTCAGGTCGGGCGTGACGCCATACAGTTCCTGAGCACCGCCGAGCGAGACGCGAAAGCCGGTCATGACTTCATCGAAGATGAGAACCGTGCCATGTTCCGTACACAATTCTCGCAGCGTCTGCAGATAGCCGGGTGCCGGTTCGATGAAGTTCATGTTGCCCGCAATGGGTTCGACAATGATGCAGGCGATGCTGTCACCGCGCTCGGCAAACAGCTCACGCACGGCCGACTTGTCATTGAAGGGCAGGGTGAGCGTGTGTTTGGCGAAGTCGGCCGGGATACCGGGTGAGCTGGGTACGCCGAGCGTCAGAGCGCCGGAGCCGGCCTTCACCAGCAGCGAATCGGAATGACCGTGATAACAGCCTTCGAACTTCAGGATGTCGTCACGACCGGTGAAACCGCGAGCCAGGCGGATGGCACTCATGGTGGCCTCGGTTCCCGAGCTGCACATTCTGACCATCTCGATGGAGGGTACGATCTCGCAGATCAGCTCGGCCATTTGCACTTCCAGCTCGGTGGGGGCGCCGAAACTCAGCCCGTTGACCGCTGCCTGCTGCACCGCCTCGATGACCTCGGGGTGAGCGTGGCCGAGCAACATGGGACCCCAGGAACCGACATAGTCGATGTAGCGTTTGCCCTCGGTATCGGTGATGTAGGCGCCGCTGGCACTGGCGATGAAGCGCGGCGTTCCGCCAACACTGCCAAAGGCGCGCACCGGCGAATTCACGCCACCGGGAATGACTTTCTGGGCACGATCGAACAGTTGCTGGGCAGCGTTGGGTTCTGCAGGCGTACGGCTGGTTGACACGGTGGCCTCCGGTTGGCGGTTGATGCATGAATCGGTACGTGCATATTACGGCATGTCGGCCTTGTAAATGAGACAATGGCCGTACCGGATTGATGCGAGACAACCCGCAGTGAAATACAGGAAATATCTTTGCAGTGTGTGCGGCCTTATCTATGACGAGGAGCAGGGCTGGCCGGATGATGGCATCGCCCCCGGCACTTTGTGGGAGGATGTCCCTCTGAACTGGAGCTGCCCGGACTGTGGTGCGGTGAAGGATGACTTTGACATGGTGGAAATCTGATGAGCGAGATAGGCACGACACTTACCCAGTACATTATCGAGCAGGGCCGCGCCCAGAACGAATCGCGTGGTGCCTTCACGGCGCTGCTCAACGATGTCGCGACCGCGTGCAAGCGCTTGTCGAATCTGGTTCGGCTGGGAGAACTGGCGGGCGTTCTGGGCACGGCCGGGCAGGAAAATGTCCAGGGTGAACAACAGAAGAAACTGGATGTCATCGCCAATGAGGTCTTCATCGACGCCATGCAGCGTTCCGGTCTGCTGGCAGGAATTGCCTCTGAAGAGATGGATGAGCATTATCCGATCCCGAACCGTTATCCACGTGGTGACTATCTGCTGGCATTCGACCCCCTCGACGGTTCCAGCAATATCGATGTCAATGGAGCGACCGGCACCATCTTCTCGATTACCCATCATGTCGATTCATCAGCGCCCAGCGACAACGATTTTCTCAAGGCGGGTACCGAGCAGGTCTGCGCCGGCTATTGTCTCTACAGTTCGGCCAGCATGCTGGTGCTCACGACCGGACATGGTGTGGCAGGCTTCACCCTGGACAACAGCGTCGGCGAGTTCATTCTGACGCACCCGGACATCAAGGTGCCGCGAGAGACTAGTGAGTACGCCATCAATTCCTCCTACTCACGCCACTGGCTGGCACCAGAGAAGCGCTATATCGACGAGTGCAATGCCGGAACGGATGGACCGCGTGGGCGTAATTTCAACATGCGCTGGGCAGGTTCCATGGTCGGTGACATTCACCGCATCCTGTGCCGAGGCGGCGTATTCATGTATCCCATGGACGCCAAGCTGCAGGCGGATGGCAAGCAGGGCAAGTTACGCCTGCTGTACGAGGCCAACCCCATGGGCATGCTGATCGAACAGGCAGGTGGTCTGGCACATACCGGTACCGAACGCATCATGGAGATCGAGCCCGATTCCCTGCATCAGCGCGTGCCAGTCATCATGGGGTCAGCCGAAGAGGTCGAGCGTCTGATCCGGTACCACCAGGAAGCCTCTGACTGACGTGAGCGTTGATCCTCCATTCTGGGAGGCCCTGTCGCTGGACGAAATGAACGATCAGCAATGGGAATCCCTGTGCGATGGCTGCGGTCGTTGCTGTTTGCAGAAGCTGGAAGACGAAGACACGGGTGAGGTGTGGTTCACCCGTGTGTCCTGCGTTCAACTGGACTGCAGTAGTGGCCGCTGTAAGGACTATGGCAATCGTTTCAGCAAAGTCCCGGATTGTCTGGCCGTGCGTCCGCTGACCGAACAGAAGATCGGCTGGCTACCCGAGAGCTGTGCCTACCGAAAGCTGGCACAGGGCGAGCCGTTGGAAAAATGGCATCCGCTGGTCAGCGGTAATGCCGAAAGTGTCGTCAAAGCAGGCATATCGGTAGCGGATCGTTGTGTGTCAGAAGCGGAAGTTCCTGCCGAAGATTATTTTCATTATCTGATCTATTGGGATAATACAGGTGGCGACTAACATGTATTGTATTGTGGCAATCTGGAATACCTAGAAAAATCATATACTTGAAGTTCCAATTGAAAACCGGATTTTACGTTTGTCTGTAGTAAAGATCAGACAGTTGTGGTTGAATTGACACATCGAATGGCAACATCCTTGCTTTAAGCAGATGGCGCTGTATCAATACAGTATTGTCATACTCACAAGTACCCGCCGGAGATGCACATGTCGACAGTCAATGCTGAAGCTTCCACACCACCCCCTCCCACAGGTGTGGAACGGCGCGAGCGTCTTCACAACACCATTGCCGCGCTGGTGAAGCTGCGTCAGGAAGTCGTCGTCAGTTACTGTCAACTCTCAGGCGTCAGCTCCTTCGACAGCCGCAACGAAGAGTCCCACGCCGTCGAAGCCGATCAGCTGCGCCGCTTTTGTCAGATCATGGTCGACTACACGGCAATGGGGCACTTCGAGGTTTATCAGCGTATCATTGAGGGCAAGGAACGCCGGCGAGCCGTCAAGGATGTCGCTGCCGATGTGTATCCTGCCATCGCCGAAACCACCGATTACCTGGTGGATTTCAATGACAAATATGACGCCTTTGAGGGCACTTCTGAAGATGTCGACATGCTCGCGGGTGATCTGTCTCGACTGGGTGAGATCATCGCCGTACGCGGCGAACTGGAAGACCAGATTCTGGCTTCGCTCGAACAGTAATTCCCAGGCCGTTTCAACGGCTCCCATTTATCGTACTGCCTTGATGCAGTGCTCCAACCGCGGAGGCTCGCTTTCCGCGTGACTGCACTCAAACTCAAGAAGCGTGAAGAACGTCGTGTACTGGCCGGGCACGGCTGGGTATTTTCCAACGAGATCGATACCGAGCAGACACCTCTCAAGGGGCTCGAGCCGGGATCGTCCGTCACGCTCGAATCTGCCAACGGCAAGTTCCTGGCTCATGCCTACGTCAATCCTCACTCACTGATAGCCGCAAGAGTGACCAGCCGCGATGCGCGTGAACCGTTCAATGCCACGGTATTGCGGGCACGTCTGCAACTGGCGCTGAACCTGCGTGAGTATCTGTACGACGAACCCTGCTACAGACTGGTTCACAGTGAAGGCGATTTCCTGCCGGGACTGACCGTCGATCGATACAACGATGTGCTGGTCGTGCAGATCACCACAGCCGGCATGGAACGCTATCGCGATGACATCGTCGATGCTCTGCAATCAGTGACTGGCGCCACGTCCATCTATCTGCGCAACGATGCACCGGTGCGCAAGCTGGAGCATCTGCCCGAATACCGCGAGTGGGTGGTGGGTGAACCGCTGGAAGTGCTCACGATTCGTGAAAACGGACTGCAATTCCAGGTACCAGCCGAGCTGGGCCAGAAAACCGGATGGTTCTATGATCATCGCAGCAGTCGAGCCGCTCTGGCGCCCTGGGTCAAGGGCAAGCGCGTACTCGATCTCTACACCTATCTGGGTGGCTTTGCACTGAATGCGGCAGCGGCCGGTGCCAGTGAAGTCATCGGTGTGGATGCGTCGCAGACGGCGGTGGACGCGGCAACAGCCAATGCCAGTCTCAACGCTCTGCAGGATCGCGTCAGCTTCCGTTGTGACGATGCAGTGGAAGCCATGCGCTCACTGTTCGAAGCCGGAGAGAAATTCGATGTGGTGGTACTCGATCCGCCTGCCTTCATCAAGCGACGCAAGGACCGCGACCAGGGCTTGCGGCACTACGCTCTGAATAACCGGCTTGCCATGCGCCTGCTGAACCCGGGTGGCATCATTGTCAGTGCATCCTGTTCACAGGCCCTGAGCCATGAGGACTTGCTGCAGCAAATGCGGTTGAGCGCACCTCGCGGCAGTCTGGGCCTGCAGGTGCTGGCGCCATTGCAGCAGGGACCGGATCATCCGGTCAACATTGCCATGCCGGAGACGTTGTACCTGACCGGTTGCATTGCCCGCTTGCTGTAAGAACAGGTCAGAGTGAGTCGGTCATTGCCGGCTCATGGCTACCACCTTTTCCGTCAGTGCCCGTCATGACATGAGCTGTGACTGATCGCCGGGCGGAAGGGTTGCCGATCAGTCTGATTCGGCAATTCAAGGAACCAATTGCCGCTGTGCGGGTATAATTATCGGCCTGTTTGCCTTCCGAACCCTCTCCGGATCATCGTCCCGAATGCTGCAATATCCTGATATCGATCCCGTAGCGTTTTCGCTCGGACCGCTGACCGTGCACTGGTACGGCATCACCTATCTGGTTGCTTTCCTGGCAGGCTGGTGGTTGTCCACACACCGGGCCAGAAAAGCGGGCTCCGGCTGGAATCCGGATGAAATCGGCGATGCGGTGTTCTACATCGTCCTGGGTGTGGTGCTCGGTGGCAAGATCGGCTCACTGGTGTTCTACCAGACCGATATCCTGCTGACACGGCCGCTGGATGCCATCAACCCGTTCAGCGAGTACGGCTGGCGTGGCATGTCCTTTCACGGTGGTTTTCTGGGTGTCATTGTTGCGTTCTGGCTGTATGCCCGGCATACGCAGCGCACCTTCTTCCAGGTGGCTGACTTCTTTGCGCCGGCCTTTCCGATCGGCCTGGGCGCCGGGCGCATCGGCAATTTCATCAACGGTGAGTTGTACGGCCGGGTAACCGACGTGCCCTGGGGCATGGTGTTCCCCCATGCAGGTGACTTGCCGCGCCACCCCAATCAGCTGTACCAGTTCTTCTTCGAAGGCGTGGTGCTGTTTCTCATCGTCTGGTGGTTCTCATCGACAGAGCGGCCGCGACGGGCTGTGTCGGGCATGTTTGTTCTGTGCTATGGCATCTACCGCTTCTTCATCGAATTCGTCCGACAGCCGGATGCTGATCTGGGCTTCATCGCCTTCGATTGGATGACCATGGGGCAGCTGCTGTCCTTCCCGATGATTCTGCTCGGGGGCTGGTTGTTGTATAGCGCCTATCAAAAACGTTCTGCCTGATCACAGAGGAGGCACATATGCAAACCTATCTCGATCTGTTGCAGCATATTCTGGACAACGGCACCGATAAAGAGGATCGCACCGGTACCGGCACGCGCTCGGTATTCGGTTATCAGATGCGCTTCGATCTGCAAGCCGGTTTTCCGGTTCTGACTACCAAGAAACTGCATTTGAAATCCATCATCCATGAACTGCTGTGGTTCCTGGCAGGCGATACCAATATCGCCTACCTGAAGCAGAATGGCGTGCGTATCTGGGATGAGTGGGCCGATGAGAACGGCGACCTGGGGCCTGTTTATGGCAGTCAGTGGCGCAGCTGGCCGACACCGGGTGGTGAGCATATCGACCAGATCAGCCTGCTGCTGGAGCAGATACGTAACAATCCTGATTCACGGCGGCATATTGTCAGCGCCTGGAACGTGGCCGAGATCAACAACATGAAACTGCCACCGTGCCATGCGCTGTTCCAGTTCTATGTGGCCGACGGCAAGCTCAGTTGTCAGTTGTACCAGCGCAGCGCGGACGTCTTCCTGGGTGTGCCGTTCAATATTGCAAGCTATGCACTATTGACGATGATGGTGGCGCAAGTCTGTGATCTGGAGGTCGGGGATTTCGTGCATACCCTGGGTGATGCCCATATCTACAGCAACCATTTCGATCAGGTACATACACAGCTGGCGCGTACACCGGGTACTCTGCCGAGCATGAGGCTCAATCCAGAGGTGACTGATCTGTTTGCGTTCACGTTTGAGGACTTCGTGCTGGAAGGGTATGAGGCGCAACCGTCCATTGCTGCACCTATTGCGGTTTGATGGGATCAGCTTGCTGCCAGTGCGCAACGAGATGATAACGCTCAGGCGGCCAGTCGCCTCAATGTTGTTGTGCAGCGTTGATCGATAATGCCGAGTATGCGATCCAGGACTTGGCTGTGTTCGAACTGATGTGTCTCTGACTGACTCAGTAACTGCCGGGCTTTCACTGGCAGTACTCCGGCAAGGGTTGCCAAGCGTTTTTTCGTCTGTGCCGGGGCCAGGCCATTCGCTTCGGCAAACTGTTCCCAATGTCGTGGCATGGTCCCTTTGAAGGTATATTGACTTCCAATCTTCATGGCCATCTTGTTTGTCAGTTCAGAATAGCTCGCAGTGCATAACGCATCGTACAACGGTGCCAGTGTAGGACGAGCGCTGGTATATAGCAGTGAGAAATTCTTGGCATGGGCGTCATGATTGCCAATCATTGTGTTGAAGAATATGTAGTCAAGTAGTTGCAGTACCGCCGGTGCACTGGGTCGGGTTACCTGTCTGATCAGGTTGAAGCAATCGTTCAATGCTGGTCCGCCCTCGTGCTGGTACTTCGCATCTGAAGGGTGTCCGAGTGCCTGGCAGAAGTCTTCCTGATGCAATCTGTGCAACCTCCCATCAGCAGACTTGATTCGGTCATAGCGTTTCACCAGCAGAAACTTGTGTTTTTCCGTATGGCAAATTGTTGCGCGGGCCGCTGATATACCTACGGCGTTGGCCAATGCCAGACAGAACGCTTCATTGTCGACACTGTCATCGAGAGTTGTGATGGCAGATTTCAATATATGGGTACTAGGCGTACCATTCATGGCCAATCCAACTCGCCCGCCGTCTGCCACGACAGGCAGCTTGTCTTGCGCTCCGGCAAGCGACAAGCGCATACCATCGTCGCCTGCCAGCATTGGGCGCTGTGGAAGTTCATCAAGCAGTTTGGCCAGTTCAACCTCATCAAGCCAGCGAATATCTGCATTCTCGTTCGCACTGCGGGGGAGGGTGGTGTTTGATAGAGTCACTGCACCAGCGCATTCGCCACCTATCTCATTGAGCAAGCCGAACGCGTTACCATCAGACAATTGAAACTGGCGCATCAGCAGTTTGCGCAACTGCCCCTCTGGCAGCAAGCCTGCGAAAAAAGGTCGACATTGATCGTCGTCGTAGGGATCTGTCTGCAGGGGCAATGAGCATGACAACACGCGACGATCTGGATGGTTCAGCCAGTCAATGTCGTAGCGAAAGGTGATTTTACCCGCTGTTTGAGTCAACACTCCCACAAGGTGATCGAACAAGTAGACATTCAACGTTCTTGTCATTTACTGATCTGCCACTTGTTCTACACCTGAATCTACATCCGAAATTCCAGGAAGGCCATTGAGTTGTATCTCTCCACCCAGCGCATCAATGACCCGTAACGCCAGGGCCATCTGTATGGTCGGTTTACCCGCTTCCAGGTCAACGATGAACCGGACCCCCACGCCGCTGGCGAGAGCTAGCTGCGGCTGCGTCAGCCTGAGTTGTTTGCGGGCTTGGCGCAATGCCTTGCCCAACTCTACTGTGTCGTTTATCAATGGCATGATGTTCCCGTACGGGAAATTTATTGGAAAGCAACGCAAAAGATACACCAAATTTCCCGATCGGTAAATAAACTGTCTTCATGGAAACTTTCCATTATTTATTTCCCGATCGGGAAATGTAGTGTTTCCGCAAGAAATCCGCCAGCCTTGCGTGCCGTTGCTTCAGTGGCCTGAAGAACATCGAAAGCCACTCGGCTGTTCAGTTGATTTGGTTCAGGGTCTCGAGGCGCACTCTGTATCCGGTTCTGACAGACATCTCGTGGATTTTCCCGGAAGGACAGTGAATTAGTGGCTAAGATGATGCTCGTTTCCCACATGTGCATCAGAGAGGAAAACAGTGACCCGGAATAACAGCTGATACCCGGATGACACCAGGATGCGCATCGTGGCTCAACACAAACCTGAACAGCTCCTATCTTGATCAGCATGTCAAACGAATCCTCGGAATTCTGGTCAGGCGCTCGCGACACGATACCGGTGGTGGTGGGCGCCATTCCTTTCGGCATCATCTTCGGTGCTCTGGCGATCAACGCCGGCTTGTCGGTGGCCGCAACCCTGGGCATGAGTCTGTTTGTCTTCGCAGGCTCTTCGCAATTCGTGGCCGCCGGGCTGCTGGCGCAGGGGGCCGGCATCCTCGTGATTGTTCTCACCACATTTGTCGTGAATCTACGCCATGCCCTGTATTCGGCCGCTCTCGGGCCGTATCTGTCCAAACTGCCGCAGCGCTGGCTGGTACCGCTGGGTTTCTGGCTCACCGATGAGACCTTTGCCGTGGTGGTTCAGCGCTATGCCCGAGGCGATGATTCTCCTTACAAGCATTGGTATCACCTGGGCTCGTCGGTGGCGATGTATTCGAACTGGTTGCTGTGTACGGCTATCGGCATGGTGGCCGGCACACAGCTTCAAGGGATGGCCAACTGGGGGCTGGAATTTGCCATGGTGGTGACCTTCATCGGTATCGTGGTACCACTGCTGAGAAACGTACCGATGATCCTGTGTGCGGTGGTGGCAGGAGCTGTCTCCCTGCTGTTGCGTGAGTGGCCCAATCAACTGGGCCTGATGCTGGGTGCACTGGCGGGCATTGCCGTGGCCATGCTGGCGGAGGTCGCTGGCAGGCGCACGAGTATGCCGAAATCTCAGGAGTTGCCATCATGAATCATTGGCAGGAAGTGCTGCTGATCGTGGGCATGATGGCCGTCACCTTCGGTGTGCGCTATCCGGTGCTTGCGCTCAGTGGTCGTATACCCATGCCGGCATGGCTGATCAAGGCATTGAGCTATGTCCCGGTGGCTGTTCTGAGTGCGATCACCGTGCCGATGATGCTGGCACCGCAGGGTGACATGCAGCTGAGCCTGCACAATGAATACCTCGTGGCGGGTGTCGCCAGTATCGTATTCGTGGCTGTCACACGACATCTACTATGGACTATCGTGCTGGGAATGGCTCTGTTTCTGGCGTTGCGGTTTTTCCTGTAGACCCGCTGGTCAGTCGATGCTTGCGCGTCCGATGGTTTTCAGGCAAGACTGACGAGCCAAGACACCAATCGGGAAAGCTCTATGGGGCCCTTGACAGGACTGCGCGTCATCGAATTTGCAGGGCTTGGCCCGGCACCCTTTGCTGCCATGCTGCTTGCAGACATGGGGGCCGATGTTGTCCGGCTGGAACGCCGTCAGAGCGATAATCTACTGGGCATAGAATACGATGTGCTCAATCGCGGCAAGCGTTCAGTCGCCGTGGATCTGAAGACTCCTGAAGGTATTGCTACAGCGCTTGAGCTGTTATCGAAAGCTGATGTGCTGATCGAGGGTTTCAGGCCGGGTGTCATGGAACGGCTGGGGCTAGGCCCTGATGCAGGCTGGCAGGCGAACCCCGCATTGGTGTATGCACGCATGACCGGTTGGGGGCAGGATGGTCCATTGGCACAATCGGCGGGTCATGACATCAACTATATTGCGCTCAGTGGAGCCTTGAGTGCCATGGGCCAGCGGGGCGGCAAACCGGCGATACCGGTAAACCTACTGGGGGATTTTGGCGGCGGTGCCATGTACCTGGCCTTCGGCATCATGGCGGCGATCTACGAAGCACGAAACAGTGGCAAGGGACAGGTGGTTGATGCTGCCATCAGTGACTGCACTGCACACCTGAGTACCATGCTGCACGGCCTCTTGCACAACAATCGCTGGCAGGACAAACGTGGCGAGAATCTGCTGGACGGCGCGGCCCCCCATTACAATACCTATCAGTGCGCCGACGGAGAATGGATTTCGATCGGTCCGCTGGAGCCGAAGTTCCACGCAGAGTTTCTGCAGCGAATGCAGTTGCAGGACGATGAGAATTTCAGGGATTATCAGAACCCGGAGCACTGGCCGGCGATGAAGGCACGTCTTGCCGATATCTTCGCCGAGAAGGATTCGCTGGAGTGGTGTGCCTTGCTGGAAGGGACCGATTGCTGTTTTGCGCCGGTTCTGGGATTACGCGATGCTGCCAGGCACCCGCATAACAATGCAAGGGGGGTGTTCGAGACCCATGACGATTGTGTGCAACCTGCGCCTGCACCTCGTTTCAGCCGAACGCCTGGCAGTATTCGGCGTCCGCCACCCAGTGCGGGTCAGCATGGCGAAGAAGTCTTGCGGCAATGGCTTGAGGACGATGGCTGATTGCACCGTAAGCAGACTGGTTCAAGGTATCCTCAGGCGCTGACAATACCGACGCTTTGTCAGTAATCCCACATCGTCCCGTCTTCCAGCCGGACGACCGGGTGACTGCCGGGCTGGTAGCTGTAACGTTCAGCCTCCGACTCGTCGAAGTCGACCCCCAGACCGGGTGCCTCGCTGACATGGACCATACCGTTTTCCATTCGGTGTTCGGAGGGGAACAGGGCATCGCAGTCAGGAGTGCCGAGCACCAGGTACTCCTGAATACCGAAGTTCGGAGCCCAGGCGTTCAGGTGTGCCTGTGCGGCCATGCAGAGTGGTGAATGACTGGGTGCGCCGTGAAAGCCGGTGCGCACGTGGTGCAGGGCGGCAAGATCGACAATGCGTTTTACCGGGGTGATACCGCCACCATAGGTGACAGCCATGCGGATGAAGTCAATCAGTTCATCTTCAATCAGCTTGTTGCACTCCCATACGGAGTTGAACACCTCGCCAATGGCAATGGGCGTGGTGGAATGCTGGCGGATCAATCGCAGCGCATTCTGATCCTCGGCAGGAGTCGGATCTTCGAGCCAGAACAGGCGAACCGGTTCCACTGCCTTGGCAAACTCGGCGGCTTCGCGCGGCGTGAGCCGATGATGCACATCATGCAGAATATGCAACTCCGGACCGAAGCGTTCGCGAATCCGCGCCAACGCTTCTGGCATGTAGCGCAGGTAACGATTGCTGTCCCAGATCTCGATCTTGGGTCGGATACCGCTGAAGTCGGACATGAAATGCTTCGTATCGCCTTTCTTGTCAGGGACTGCATAGCTGGCCGTCGGCATACCGGGGATGCCGCATTGCACGCGCACCGCCTTGTAGCCCTGTTCTACATAGTAGGCAATGGAATCGAACAGGTCCTCCAGGTCAGCGCCGGTGGCGTGAGCGTAGACCATGGCGCCCTCGCGGCTCTTGCCACCGAACAGCTGATACAGTGGCATGTTCGCCAGTTTGCCCTTGATATCCCAGAGTGCCATGTCGATTGCACCAAACGCTGCCATGGCAATGGGGCCGCGCCGGAAGTAGGCACCTCGGTAGAAGAACTGCCAGATGTCTTCGCTGTTGCGTGGATCCATCCCGATGAGGCTGGGAATCAGGTAGTCCTGCAGATAGGCTGCGGGCAAGGTTTCGCGGTTGTTGAGCGTGGCATCTCCCAGACCATAGATGCCCTGATCGGTCATGATCTTGAGTGTCACGTAGTTCTTGCCCGGACCGCCGACAAATACCCTGGCATCGGTAATCTTCACGTGTGAATTCTCCTGTTTCGGTACCGATCGGTTCAGTTCAAACCGGACACGTCTTTCCAGTCATCGTTCCTGCGGATCAAGTCGATGATCTGCTGGTATTGGCTACCTTCCCTGAAGGTCGGGTAGGGCTCGACATCCTCGCCGCGGATATCTCTGACAAACTCCCGCGCCAGATAATGCCAGCACTGTTCGGTTTCACCCTGAACGTCCGGCACCATCGCCGTGATGTTTTCGGGCCGTGGAATCTCTTCCCATATGCCGTTCTTGCTCCACAGGTACAGTGGGCCACTGCCATAGTGGCCCTTGAGATAGATTGCACCTTCCTTCCCATAGAACACGATATGGTCCTCGTGGAACCGTGGCACCAGTCCTCCATGCTTGAAGAGTACCGAGACGGGCTTCGTCGCCAATGGACTGGCCAGTCTGGCCATGACGGTGTAGGACCACTCGACGTTACTCTCTCCCCACTTCAACATTGGGTCATCAAGATCAGAAGGGATGAATTTCCGTCTCTCCATGAAGTTGTGTACGCCTTCCACGATCGGCGCTCTCTCCAAATCATCACGCACCTCTCCCATGACAGACAGGATGCGCTCGCCGATGACCGAGGTCACGATCGACAGCGTGTGAGTGAAGTTGTTGTTGAGACGACCGCCGCCATCCTCCTTGCGATGCGACCAACCAAAGGGAATGGTTCTCTCAAGGTTGAAGTGAGACACGCATTCGACCTCGACAGGCTCGCCGATTGCACCGTCGGCAACGAGGTGCTTTGCGTGCAGCACACCGGAGGTGTAGCGGAAGCTGGCGGCGTAGGCTGTCTTCACACCTTTGCGCTGCGCAAGCTCATGGAGCTCGACAGCGGTGTCCGCGCACGCTGTCATGGGCTTGTCGCAGAAGACATGACAACCGAATTCAATGGCTTGCCTGATGGGCTCGTAATGCGCACCGCCAGGGGTGGCGATGGAGACGATGTCCGGTTGGCAGGCGACAATCGCTGCCAGCCAGTCGGTTCCATGGTAGGGGATGTCCAGTTTGCCGGCGACCTTGCTGACGACATGAGGTGTACGTCCGACAATACCCACCACGTCAGCGCCAGCGCCACGAAAGGCATCGGCGTGACCTTCTCCGGCAAAGCCGGTTCCGAGAATCAGGACTTTCATGCGGAATGCTCCCTCATTATTCTTCTGGCACCGGCACTATAGATTATTTATCCGCCGGACCACATCACGAGGTACCTGTATTGCTCAGTGAACACTCGGGCGCTGGAATCTGTCCAGCCCCGAGCTCTTCCGACACTACTTCAACTTCAAGGTATGGGTCTGCTTCTTTCTCATCCTGATATTGACCATCTCGACGGCCACTGAAAAGGCCATGGCAAAGTAGATATAGCCCTTGGGGACGTGTACATCGAACCCTTCGACGATCAGTGTCATGCCAACCATGATCAGGAAGGACAGTGCCAGTATCTTGATGGTGGGGTTGTTGTCGACAAAGTCGCTGATGGCTTTGGAAGCCAGCAACATGACACCAACGGCAATGACAATGGCCGCCACCATGATCGGTAGCTCATCGACCAGACCGACAGCCGTGATGACCGAGTCCAGAGAGAAGACGATATCTAGAATGGCTATCTGAATGAGGATGCTGTAGAACGCCGCAGATGCGCCGTTCTTTTCGCTCTCCTCTTCAATCTCGAAGCTGGCATGAATCTCATGAGTGGATTTGGCCAGGAGAAAAAGACCACCACCGATGAGTATGATGTCGCGGCCGGAAATCTGCTGGTCGAAGGCCGTAAACCAGGGGTCCACCAGGCCCATGACCCAGGTGATCGACAGTAACAGGCCAAGGCGGGCAACCATCGCCAGCCCGATACCCAGCTTTCGCGCCCTGTCACGCTGCTCAACCGGCAGGCGAGCAACCAGAATGGAAATGAATATGATGTTGTCGATGCCGAGCACTATTTCCAGTGCGGTCAATGTGCCTAGCGCAATCCAGGCTTCCGGGCTAGCCAGCATGTCAAGCATCGTCGTGTCTCTATCGGTGGGGGTGGAGAAGAAATGTCTGCGTGGGCGTCGTTGATCTGTACGTCTGCGGCACGCATCGAGTGCCGAAGTGTACTCGGTCTCTTTATACCGTGTCAGGACGCAGGTGGCTGGTGTTTGTAATCCACGCCGGATGGTGTTGATGGGTCTGCAGGGTAACGACTCACCGGCTGACCGAACGGGTCAGAGAGTCTGGTGGAGAGCGCTCGACCAACTGCCGAGCGCCCGACAGGAGAGCCGATCGAACGATCGCGCAGCGATCATTCGATCAGCGTGTCGACGTCTCTAGTTTGCCGGTGTCTGCAACAAGGCAGTGGCAAAGCCCTGGGAACGCGCGCCGGTATTGGATACCGAGTACACGGTGTAGCGATAGTCGGTATCCGGTTCGAGCGCGTAGTCCATGTAGCTGATGGACGGCACTGTGTCGATCAGCACATCATCGCGGTAGATGGCGTAGCTGCTGACCGGCGTGGCGTTGAATTCGACACGGGACCAGAAGAGCTCGGCCGTGCGAGGACCATAGGCAACGGCCTCTGCCGAGGCAGGTGCTGTCGGTCCTCCGAGTGTTGATACATCAGGGAAGTAGCTTGATTCTGACTGTTGACCATCATCGTTGAAGGCCACTATCCGGTACGTGTAATAGGTCGTGTCCGGTTCAAGGCCGTTGATGGTGAAGCGGGTATCTGTTGTCCGGCCAACATGAGTCTCATAGTTGTAGATATCGTATCCGGTAGCTTGCGTGCCAACGGTCGATGACTCCCATTCCAGCTGTATCGATGTCTCCAACAAGGCTGTCGAGGACAGGTTGACCGGCATGGCTGGCCGAATCGCCGCCAGCGCCGAGTACACCGATACGCTGAGGCTGGCAGGAGCGGAGCGGCGTCCATTCCCATCGACAGTGACGATCTCGTAGTTGTAGCCACCGTAGAGATAGACATCGTAATCCATCAGGCTGGTGCCCGAAGTGGTCACCACCGGTCTGTCGGATTCGAATATTTCATACGTCAGTGGCGGCGTTCCCCACGCAGCAGGCTCCCAGAACAATTCCAGCGTGTGCTCGGAATACAGGGCGAAACTGAGTCCAGTCACCGGGGCTGGCGGACGGCTGCCCGTCTGTGCCGGAAGCCGGAAGAGGGGTGAGCGAAGCACATGGTCATCGTAGTATTGCTTGATGGTCTCGATGCGATAGGTATGCTCCTGAGCATCGTAAGCCGTGTCGAGCCAACTCTGTGCCTGCAGACGATCAACCTTCACACCATCTCGATAGACGTCATATTCACGGTTCTGGAATACCCAGAAAATCTCGGCCAATGTGTCGGAATACACCTCGCCGCCCAGCTCTGGAAATTCATTGACGTTATTGTTGACGCTCAGAAAAAGAGGAGCCGAACGTTCGCCCGCGGCATCGATCGTGACGAGCTGGTAGGTCTGGCGATCGAATCGCGCTGCGTCGGGAATCTCGAATGAGCGTTCGTCGGGTCCGGGTGTGCCAATGACAAGACCCTCACTGATTATCTCGAATCCGGCGATATTCGCAGCGTCAGCCTGCTCCCAGCGCAGGTCGATGGAGTCACGCGCCAGGGCAGGATAGGCCTGCCATGGCGATGCAGGGGCTCCCGTGTCCTGACGTCCGAAGATGAGGTAGGCAACGCCGGTTCTGAGGTAGTAGTACTCGTCCGCGTACGGGTTGTCGATCAACGCATCAATGTCTGCATTCGGACCGTAGCCGCCGGGACTGCCGATCAGGAAATCGTCCAGGCCGTCACCGTTGAAGTCGCCTTCGAGACCGATAACGCTATCGATATAGACGGAGTCGACCGTTCCGGAAAGGCTGAAGCCGTTGACCCCATTCAGAGCAACCGAAGCTGACGTCGCGTCACCCCCTCCGTAGATCACTTCTGCTCCGGTGTAGTTGTTCTGAAACCTGTCTTCCAGCCCGTCAGCATTGATGTCGCCGATGCCATTGAATCCCCCGGTGACTTCATCGCTGAAGCGACCGTAAGCTTCGGGTAAATCCTGCAGGTTCAGCTCGGCAGGCCATGTGTCGCTGCGGCCGTACAGCACGATGCTCAGAGAATCGTAGGTCTCGGTGTCATAGCTGTTGAACACCAGATCGGGTCGGCCATCGGTATTGAAGTCCGAGGTGGTATCGACCGGGTCACCGTAGAGAATGGACTGGCTGTAGCGGAAGATCGGATCTGACAAGGATGCCGGATCGTAGGCGAGCAGGGTCGTACCATTGCTGCCATCGAGGGACTGAAAATCGATCATCTCCGGCAGGCCATCGGCCGCGCCGAAGACCAGGTATTTCATGCCGTTGTCG
Source organism: uncultured Granulosicoccus sp. (assembly GCA_947499955.1). Lineage (GTDB taxonomy): Bacteria > Pseudomonadota > Gammaproteobacteria > Granulosicoccales > Granulosicoccaceae > Granulosicoccus. The sequence continues at coordinate 74,293 of CANMQI010000001.1, read as the reverse complement.
CCAAACAACAGGTCATTGAGTCCATCCGCATTGGCATCGACGATGGTCGTCTGCTTGCCGTAGAACGCGGACCAGATGAATTCGGAGCCGTTCATGTAGGCAGACGCACGAACAGTCGATTGCCAGGAATCCGGCACGGTTGCCAAGTCGAGTGTGGCAGGCAGAGGCTCATCCGTGCCGAGCACGATCGTCAGGAACGAGCGATCTTCGATGGCCGCAACACGTGAGAAGGCAGCCAGGTCGCTGCGTCCATCACCATTGATGTCGCCGATGAGCGACATATCGGTGAGCACGGACGACTCGTCGGTGTAGTAGGGAGTGAGCGGTGCGCCGTTGAATGACAGACTCATGGTGGAGCCGCTGTCCAGCGCGGTGATATCCAGTGGCGTGGGGTAGGGAGTACGCCTGCCAAGTACTACCACGGCACCTGATGATGTACTGTCATTGTAGTCTCTGGATGAGAGCAGCCAGTCATCAAGACCGTCACCGTTGAAGTCACCCAGTGCACTGATCTCGTTGACGCCCGGTATGTAGGTACCTCCGGCGCTGGCAATCGACTCCGGTGTCATCTGCATGGACTGGAGGTCGGGGCTGCCCGGAATGATGTAGATTCCGCCAGTCTCGGAGTAGTAGTCCGTTCCGAGAGCGATATCCACCAGTCCGTCACCATTGATATCACCCAGCGAGACGGTCTGGCTGGAAAAGTTGACGGTCTCTGCGGCACCGCTGAAAACCAGTCCTTCAGCGGCGCTCATACGCATGGGTTCGAAGGTGGATGGGAAGGTTGCAGCCTGTAGACTGCTGCATGTCAGCAGGGCAAGACCTGCTGACCGGGCCGCTAACATGTTCATGAAATTTACCTCGACGGGGGCGACTTTATACGAGTTACAAGCATGACGACAATGCAAGGTTTGAGCAATACGAATCAGCGGTTCCTTGAGCTCGGAACTACGGTAATAGTGGCGAATTTCATTGTGTGGCCTGTTCGGGGAGAACCGTGTGGTGGTCGCTTCCTGACAAGTACTTCGATGGAATTACGTGTCTGCAAACAGCGAGGGGCCGGGCCGATCATTTTGCTCTGTCTCTTCCCGGCAACATGGATTATTCTGCATCCTCCGGGGTGGGAGAATGCAGTGGGTTGCGTTTTTCCAGCGTCCTCTTCGAGCTCTTCCATCACTCGGGAATGCCTGGAGCAATGCCCGAGTGAACACGACTGGCAATTGCGCCAATTCTCGCCCTTCACTCAATGTTTGCAAGTTGCCGCACAGCCCTGACACCCATTATGCCAAGTACTTCCGCCTGGACTCCGGAGCAGCGCCTGACGCTGTATTTCATGATGATGTACGGCTCGGTCGGCTTGACCGGACCCTTCTTCTCACCGTGGCTGCATCATCTGGGAGTCGGTGCGCAATTGACCGGGCTGATCGTGGCGATGCCATCGGTAGCCATGGTGATCGCCGCGGTCTATCTGGGCAGCATATCTGACAGATTGTCTGATTGGCGAATCGCCATCATCGGTTTCGACTGGATAATACTGTTGTTGTTCTGCTGGATGCTGGTCAGGCAGGAGGTCATCGACATCATCATTGTCTGGACGCTGACCGGTTTGCTGATTGCCGTCAAGGTCCCCGTTCTGGACGGGGCAACGCTGAGCCTGACTCGCAAGCGTGGCACCCACTACTCCAGAATTCGTGCGCTGGGTTCCGTCGGGTTCGTCATTGCCTTGCTGCTCGGTGGTTTCATCTTCAATGCTGCGGGGCTGGAGTGGTTTGTACCGGCATTGGTCATCGGTGCCTTGTTACGGGCAGTCTGCTCGACGGCATTGCCGAGATTCCGTGACGCACCGACAGTGATCAACAAGAGGGTTGGCGAAAAACTGGCAGCCCCCGCCGACAATCTGAGTGCGCCGGCGGGCAATATGGCGATGGCCTCTGCAGGGATGACAGCCCCGTCAATGCCAGGCGGACTCAAGCATGCCGGCTTCCTCATGGTCATCGCAGGATCAGCCCTGATCAACGGGTCTCATGCGTTTTTCAGTGCCTTTGCCATGCTGCACTGGATAGAGTCGGGTATCAGTACGATCACCAGCTCGTTGCTGTGGTGCTTTGCTGTCGTTATGGAAATCATCCTCATGTGGCGATTCACCGACGTTGCCAGGCGACTGTCATCACGTCACTGCATGTTGGCCGCCGGGACTGTGGGAGTTCTGCGCTGGAGCCTGTCCACCATGGACCCGACCGTGCCCGTGCTGTTCCTGCTGCAAGGCATGCATGCCTTCAGTTTCGGATTGTTGTTCATCGCCACCGTCACCTTCATCTCTCGTCGTGTGGACGATTCGATGGCGGCTCGTGCGCAATCCCTGTATGCCACGTTTGCAACGGCTGCACTGGCGACGGCAGTACTTGCATCCGGAGCACTCTACAGCCACGTGGGCATACAGGGTTACTGGTTGATGGCAGCCATGTGCTTTGCGGGAATGGTGCTTGTCATCGCCAGCTACTCCACGAAGCTTGATGAAGATTTCCCGTTGTGAAGAGTCACGACGGCAAACTCTACCACTCTATGGTGGTGTGAAACCCGAGGTCCGGCAGATGGCCTGTGACATTGGCCTTGGCAATTTCCCATCCGAACTTGATGGCGCTGTCCGTCGATGCCCATAGGCCGGCACTGGCGGGCTTGAACGATAGCATGGTCAGGTCCACGTCCTCCTTGCCCGCAGGGTACCAGGCGGCTACGACCGGTGACCAGAATTGCTCTATCGTGGCCGGGTCGTGATGAACGCTCAGTACGCCGTCCACACTGGCATGGAAATCTCGATCATTCGAAACCAGACACAGCTTGGCCGCGGGGGAGTTCAGTGCAGCCACAGCCAGGTCTGTCGTCTTGCTGGTGTAGAACCATATCGTCTGGCGCAAAGGATCAGCCTGCGGTGCCATGGGTTGTAGATGCGAGCCGCCACCTTCTGCTCCCAACAGTACATCCCGGACATCGGCTATTTGATCCCACAGCGCCTGTTCTGCGTTGACTTTCAGATCCTTGACTTCAGACATTTCATCTCCCAGTGTCATGTTGTTGATATTCGTGAAAAGCGCTGACGCCAGCAATTCCGCGGTGATGGAACATTAGGGCCAGACCGGGACGGACAATACCGCGCGCGTGGGCTGGCGGTGGCTCCGTGTAAATACGCCAAGGACCACGACTGCAAACCACGCGGGTGCTCTGTGGCAGATGGTCCCTGCAGTTCATGCGGCGGGCGAGCTGTGCGATGTTCGCTGTGTCAGGTGGCCTTGTCACTTGCAATGGTGGCCGGTGGATCCGTTGCAGGCAGTTATCCGTAACGAGTAGGGACACAGGGCGTATACACATGTGAGCGATACCGGGCGGTAAGGCTCAAGCGCGCTGTAGCCCTCAGGATGGGTTTGAATCGAATGATGAGAGACTCCATGGCGAACCTGATTTCACGCAGGCTTTGCGAAATACGCCTTGTCTGCATGGTCGTAGTCGCAGCCGGTATTGCCAACGTGTTGGCGGCAGGGGAAGCCAGTGAGGCCGCTGCCTGGCAATCCGTGAAATCCGGTGAGGCTGTTGTGATCATGCGCCACGCCATTGCCCCCGGCATCGGCGACCCACAGGAGTTTGATATCGAGGATTGCTCCACGCAACGTAATCTGTCCGAGGCAGGCCGACAGCAGGCTGCGGCCATCGGTGATGTTCTGCGATCCAATGGCATTGAAGAGGCTCAGGTTCTCTCCAGCCAGTGGTGTCGTTGTCTGGAAACCGCCCGGCTGTTGAATCTGGGAGATCCTCAGCCAACCGAAATGCTCAATTCCTTTTTCGAAGACAGGCTGGCTGAGCCTGAGCAGACAAGGGAATTGAAGGAATCATTGCGCGAATGGAGCAATCGCAGATCAGGTGCACTTGTGATGGTGACACATCAGGTCAATATCACAGCGCTGACGGGGCAGTTCGTTGGTTCCGGAGATATGTTGATCATCACGATCATGGATGACGAGCCGGTGGTATTGGCAAGGATCAGCACGGAGTGAGTTGACCGATTCTTCATCGGTAAGCCAGGTTACTCGACTCTGATCTTGCGATAGTAGCGCAAGCTGCCCGGGTGGATCGGGTTTTTCACTCTGAAAGGCAGTGCAGGTGTGACCCTCTCCCACCCCCTATCCTCCAGGCAGACTTGTCACGCAGGGCTTCCTGGTCAGGGTGAGAGCTTATTCGTGAAAGGCCGTCTGGAATCCTGATCCCGGGTCGGTGGTGGTTCCGCGTCAGATGCGCTATAAGTTGTCGATTCTTCAAGGAGACCCCCTATGCTCAAACTCATTGCCTTGGTTGCCGCGCTCTCGGCAACCCTGCCTGCCGCTGCCTTCGCCCAATCCGCGGAGCAGATTCGGGTGGGCATGTCAGGTGGCTACTTCCCCTTCACCTTCGTTCGTCAGGACAAGTTACAAGGTTTCGAAGTCGATGTCATGAATGCCGTTGGCGATGAGGCGGGTGTGGAAATCGCTTTCGAGACGATGTCATTTTCCGGTCTGGTCGGCGCGCTTGAATCCGGTCGGATCGACACGATTGCCAACCAGATCACCATCACACCAGAGCGAGAGGTGAAGTTCGCCTTTACTCAGCCCTATGTCTACGATGGCGCTCAGGTGGTCGTGAAGGCCGGTGAGGAAGGCAAGATCCAGGGACCTGAAGATCTGAAAGGCCGCACGGTTGCCGTCAACCTCGGCTCGAACTTCGAGCAGTTGCTGAACGAGCTGCCCTACGCGGATGAGATCAACGTCAAGACCTACGAAAGCAATATTGCGCTGGATACGTCCCTGGGCCGGGTCGACGCTTTTGTAATGGACCGGGTTTCCTCGGTACAACTGATCGCGAAGAGCCCACTGCCGCTGGCTCTGGCCGGGAAGCCCTTCGACGAGATTCGTAACGCTCTACCGTTCCGCAATGATGACGAAGGCCGCGCCATGCGTGACAAGGTCGATACGGCTCTGAGTGCACTTCGGGAGAACGGCACACTGGCGGACATCTCCGACAAGTGGTTCGGTAGCGATATCACGGTTGCGGAGTAGTTATTGATGCAGGGCCTTGATATCGATTACATGCTCGGCCTCGTGCCGGTACTGCTGGGCTATATCCCGCTGACGCTCGGCATGGCAACGGCTGCCATGGTGCTGGCGTTGATACTGGGTTCGCTGCTGGCGGTCGAGCGTGTGGTTCGGGTTCCCGTTCTAGATACTCTGGTCATGCTTTTCATCAGCTTCTTTCGCGGTACGCCGTTGCTGGTGCAGTTGTTCCTGTTCTATTACGGGCTACCCCAGGTACTGTCGTTCCTGACGCAGATCAATGGCGTGACGGCGGCCGTCATGGGACTGACCTTGCATTTTTCCGCCTATATGGCAGAAAGTATTCGTGCTGCGATCATCGGGGTCGATCGCAGTCAGTGGGAAGCTGCCCAGTCCATCGGCATGACGCAGGCGCAGATGATGCGCCGGATCGTGCTGCCGCAGGCAGCCAGGGTGGCTGCGCCGACGCTGGTCAATTATTTCATCGACATGATCAAGAGCACATCCCTGGCCTTCACGCTGGGTGTGACGGAGATGATGGGCGCCACACAAAAGGAAGCAGCAGGCAGCTTTCTGTACTTCGAGGCCTTTCTCGTGGTTGCCATTCTCTACTGGATCATCGTGGAAGCACTCTCACAAGTGCAGAAGCTGCTTGAAACCCGACTCAACAAGGCATTTGCGCGATGATCGAAGTCCAGGGCCTGAGTAAACGATTCGGCGACACCATTGTCCTGAACGGCATAGATCTGAAGATCGAGGATGGCGAACGGATCGTGGTGATCGGCCCCTCGGGTACCGGCAAGTCGACGCTGCTGCGCTGTCTGAATTTTCTCGACAGCCCGGAGGCGGGCCGTATCCACATCGGTGATCTTGACCTCGATGTGGCGAAAGCCGGCAAGGCCGACATCCTCGCGCTGCGTCGCCGCACGGCCTTCGTCTTTCAGAACTATGCCTTGTTTGCCAACAAGACTGCACGCGAGAACATCACCGAGGCCTTGATCGTCGTGCAGAAGCGATCTCGTGCCGAGGCCGAAAAGCGCGCTGACGAAATCCTTCAGGAAACCGGACTGGCCGACAAGGCCGATGCCTACCCGGCGGCACTCTCGGGTGGACAGCAGCAGCGAGTCGGCATCGGCCGAGCCATGGCGCTCGATGCGGAGCTGATGCTGTTTGATGAACCGACCTCGGCGCTCGACCCGGAATGGGTGGGTGAGGTGCTAGACCTCATGCGTCGCGTCGCCGAACGCCGTCAGACCATGCTGATCGTCACGCATGAAATGCAGTTTGCCCGCGAGATCGCTGACCGTGTGATCTTCATGGAAGGTGGGCGCATCGTGGAGCAAGGGAAGCCACAGCAGCTGTTCGATGATCCTCAGGATCCACGAACCAGGGAATTCCTGAAAAGGGTCGGCTAACCGTTTGAGGCAATAGCTGAAACGGCTGGATTACAATACTCTTCAGGTTGAGACGACAGCCGAATCACTGGAGAGGCGATATGACGAGCACGTGGATGAAAGCGGTTGACGAATGCAGCGCAAGCGCGCTGGCGTCCGGTGACTTGCAACCGGTGCAAGTGGAACAGCTGGAGCTGGAAGATGCCGGTCTGCGCTTCGTCGTGCGCTGGGTGTCGTCGCTGGCGGCCAAGGATGCGGTCAAGGATGAGGCGAAAGTCGCGATTCCAGGCGGGCCGCGTGATCCTGATTTCAACCCGTTTCTGAACCCCGATCCCGAGCTGACAGTGGGTCCACTGGGTGATGAGCATGTAGTGATTCTGAACAAGTTCCCGTTATGCGAGCGGCATCTGGTATTGGCTCGGCGCAGTTTCGAGGAACAGTTGTTACCGCTGACGCACAGCGATTTTGCAGCGCTGGCAATCATCATGGGTGAGGCGGGTGGAACAGGGCTGTACAACGGCGGCACGGCCGCAGGCGCCAGTCAACGCCACAAGCACCTGCAGTGGATTCCCGGCGTGCAGGACAATGCCAGTCTTGATTTCTATGCAGCGGGACTGCCAGCTGATCTCGAGGAACAGGGCGTGGCAACTCACCCTGCTCTGACGATGAAACACTGTTTTGTTCGTGTGCACTGTGGTCAGGATGTGCCTGCCGAGGCCGCCGCGAAGAGCCTGTTCGCAGGCTTCGAGCGCGCCTGTCAGCAACTGGAGCTGAAGCCCGGTACCGATGGACTGCTGACGCCATTCAATCTGTTGGCGGGTAACGGCTGGTTGTTGCTGGTGCCGCGTAGCGAGGAGTGCTACGAAGGTATTTCGATAAGTGCGGTTGGCTTTGGTGGCACGCTGTATACGCGCAAGCGTGAAGAGATAGAGACAATACAAGGGGTCGGACCGTTGCAGGCGCTGGCCTCGGTGGGCTGCTGAAGCTGACAGGTTCTCACCAAACACGTTTTTCCATTCTGTTTGGCGGTTCTGTGAACACGGAACAGCACAGCTGTCCCTGATCGTTCACAGGGTTCGCAGCCCATAGAATTCATCAAAGTGCCGGTTGAGTCGGTTTTCGCGGAGGTATTGACTCTGAATTCAGCGATGTCTATCGACAGGCGCTACACAATGACTGACGTATAATGGCCTGCTCGGACAGTCGAGACAAAGGTCAGTTGAGACGTTCGAGCTGACATGGGCACAGCACCAAAGCGAGAGAGGAACCAATCCGGTGACAGTCAACCAGCCCGTGGTAGCCATGATGATGGCTATGGACCGCAATCGCCTGATTGGAAACAACGGTCAGATGCCGTGGCATATCCCCGGTGAACTAGCGTATTTCAAGGCGGTGACGATGGGCAAGCCGATCGTCATGGGCCGCAAGACCTTCGAATCGATCGGCCGTCCCTTGCCGGGTCGTACGAATATCGTCGTCACTCGCAATGCCGACTGGTCAGCTGATGGTGTTCTGGTGGCTCTTGGCCTGGAGCAGGCGCTGGCAATGGCTGCCGAGGTCGAACAGGACACTGCCGAGCCTGAGTTGATGATCATCGGTGGCGCGGCCCTGTGCAGTGATGCCATGCCGCAGACGCAGCGTCTCTACCTGACCACGGTTGATAACGCCTATGAAGGCGACACCTGGCTGGAGAGTTTTCACTGGGATGATTGGCAAGTGGTATCGGAAGATGTCCGGGACCCTGCCACGACCGGTGGGTTACCGGTGACCTACTGGGTACTGGATAAAGCATGAAGACGGGAGTCAGCACTATCAGTACGAACAGTCAGGCGGGTCGTTCAGCGACAACACAGTACCAGCCTGAAATCGACGGATTACGCGCCATTGCGGTTATTGCCGTCGTGCTGTTCCATCTGGAGTTCAAGTGGATTCCAGGCGGTTTTGTTGGCGTTGACGTATTTTTTGTCATCAGCGGATTCCTGATCACACGCCTGATTCTCAAAGAGGTGCGGGCTGGTGATTTCAGGTTCGGACGCTTCTATCTGCGCCGCCTCAGGAGGCTGGGTCCTGCGTTGATCGTGACGTTGTTGCTGACCTGGGCGGTGTCCGTGTTCTATCTGACACCAGATCATTTTCAGCGTTTTTCCGGCGCCTTGATGTCATCGGTTTTCTCGGTGTCCAATCTGTTCTTCTGGTTTGAATCCGGCTACTTCGACGCCACGGCCGAGCTCAAGCCCCTGCTGCATACCTGGTCGCTGAGTGTCGAGGAGCAGTTCTACCTGATCTGGCCAGCGCTGATCGTGCTGATTGCAGGCCGAGGGCGCTGGCTGTTGCCGGCCGTGATATCGCTGCTGTCGCTTGCCAGTCTCTACGGTGCCTTGGTGTTTACCAGCTACGAGCCTTCTGCCAGTTTCTTCCTGATGCCGTTTCGAGTCTATGAATTTGGTCTGGGAGCGGGGTTGGCGATGCTGCCGGGTCTGGTCCGACTCAATGTGGTTCGCGAAGTGCTCGTGCTTCTGGGGCTGATGATGATCGGCTACAGTGCGCTGGTATTCGACAAGTTCACGCCATTTCCCGATATCTATGCACTGTTGCCCTGCATGGGCGCGGCCTTGCTGATCGCCGGTGGCAGCGCGCGTTACATGGGCCTGCTGCTGCGTAATCCGCTGAGTGTCTGGGTCGGCAAGATATCCTATTCACTGTATCTGGTGCATTGGCCGATCGTCGTCCTGTACAAGCACATTACCTTCGAGGACGTGGTGGTCGGCAAGACCCGTATCGCCCTGCTGGTGCTGACCATGATGGCCGCCGTGGCGCTCTATTATGGTGTTGAAAAACGCTTTCGTCTGGCGCCACAGGCAAAAGCATCCAGTCCACGATTTCGTCAATTCGGCTACCTTGCCATTCCGCTGATCTTGTCGCTGGGTTCGGCGCATGCCTATATCAACAACGGCTGGCCGGAGCGTTTCGATGCGGCCGTCGTCCATGCCATTGGCAATCTCGAGGAAAAGCAGCTGATTCGCCGGCGCTTCATCGATGCAGAGGATGCCTTGTCCAATCTGCCATTCGACGACAGCGCCGAAGAGCGGGTCCTGGTCATGGGAGATTCACATGCAACGGATATGTTCAACGCCCTTTACATGAATGTTGCGGAAGATCCGCGCATCTCTGTGCGGCGCCTGGAGATCGACGATCTGTGCCTGTATCTGTTTGAGGATGCAGACAACCAGAACCATGATCATCTGTCAGCCGCCGAAGTGACTCGCTGTGTCAAGAATTTCGAAGCGGTCCAGCGTTCCGAGTTGCTGGCCTCTGTCGATCACTTCGTACTTTCGACGCGCTGGGAGCGGATATCACTGCCGCATCTGGAGGCTTTCACGAGTTTCCTGCGCTCACATGGCAAGCAGGATACTCCACCCAATATCGTGCTCATGGGGCGAACAGGAGAGTTCAAGACCGTGCCGTCGCTGATACTGAAGAACGGAATGACGGACGATCTCCAGCAACAATTGGCCGAGACTCGTGTCAGTGAGCTGGACGATCTGAATGCAGAGTTCCAGCAAGAAGCGAAAGCCCTGCAACTGGATTTCGTCGATAAGCTTCCCTTCCTGTGTAACGCCGATGCCAGTCGTTGCGATGCGGTGGATGAGCTGGGCAAGGTGCTGTTTACCGATTACGGCCACTGGACCATGGAGGGCGCATCCTTGTTTGGTCAGCGGATGCTGGAATCGCCGGAAACGGCACGTTTGCTGACGGGACTTGAGGACGCAGGTTCCGTCAATGGCGCGACTGGTGGCTGACTGCTCGTGACGGGTCAGGATTGATGGTCACCCGATGATCATTGCTTTCCAGGTGCCACCATTACAATTCCTTTAAGTTGTCTGGATTGAAGTGGCTGCCGATCAACCCTGATTGGCGGCCTGCAATGGTGAGATTGCGGGCAATGATCGGATGTGAGCATGCCTTGAAGCATGTGCGTAAGCCTTTCCTACTAGACGAACGTTTGATGGTGCTTCCGTATACAGAGAGTGGGGTGGCGAGTAGAGTTACTGGCATCTAGCTGGCAACTCGATGCATATCTCAGGCACACACACCTCGCTGATGGAGCTCATATGTTCACCTTGATTCGCGAAATCGGTTTACGCCGAAGTCTGACAACTGAAATTCCCTATTTGTTTGCAGCTTTCTTGATAGCTGAGTGGTTCTATAAATTTCATAGCTTCACATTGGAATGTCTGGGGTTTCTGGCAACCTGGTTCGTATTCAGTGCGCTTGGTGCCTGGGTTTTCAAAACCCCCGTACAGTCAGCAGGCGAGGGTTGATCAGGAGCCAAGCAATACTGTCTGGGAGTCTTCAGCCTGTTGGCTGGTAGGTCGACGTGTCGAGATTCCTGTCAAAGCTCCTGGTCTTTTCGATTGCAGCGGGCGGCGGAGAATCAGGATGATTGTGCGTATTTGTCCTGGTGAATGATTTGACCGATGTCAGGACTTGCGCGATCTCCAGATTTACAAGTGGTTCCAGAGTCCTTCTGCAGGGTCACCGAGTGACCGCTTTTCCTCGCAGGTTCAAGAATTGATATTCATGAGGACAGGATATGAACAAGAAAAAGGCATCGAAGAAAACGCAGCCACCACGCAAGTCAAAGAAGAAATCATCGAAAAAGAAGGCATCTGCAAGTACTTCCGTCCCGGAAGCCGTGGTTGAGGGTCCCGATGATAGTGTGGAAGAGGCGCCGTTCATACTGGTAGTGCAAGTGCTGGCGCAAGGCGCTGCTACCATGGATGAAGTGCCGATTGATGGCGGCACATTTGTCGTCGGCGTCGTTGAAACTCTGGCCTCAATAGAGGCAATAGGCGACCTGGCTGGATTCGAGATAACTCTGCAGTACAGTCCTGCAGGTCTGGAACTCGGTGAGAATTATCTCGTACATGCCCAGAGTTGGCTTTATGGCGATGGCATTGCGCTGCTGGCGACCAGCGTCACTCCCTATTCCGATGCTGATACTCAGGCGGTTGTCGAGTCTCTGGAGGAGGCACCCAGAGCTGCAGTATTGTCAAGAGCTGCCGAGGCGGAGCTTGTAGCGAGCGGCAAGGTCATCTCCATAAAGGAGGTAAGCAAGTCGGAAAACGAGCCCGTCACCGAGCATGACCCGCAGTGGCGCGAGGCTGTCGTCGAGATCGAATCGGTCGAACGTGCAGCAGGCAGATCGAAACCGGAGCAGGTAACAGTCAGATTTGCTGCGAGCGATGACGCTGAGTGGGTCGACGCTCCAAAGGTCAGTGTTGGCGATCGGCGAGTATTCATGCTTGGCAATGCAAGGAAGGAAAAGGCAGCTGCGAGTCGGGCAATTTCCGGAGCCAGTCCCGATGAGTATTCACTGCTTGAAAGTGGTGATGCACTACCGATCGAGGTGCTCGATGATCTTCGCAAGGTGATGCAAGGAGATGAGCAATGAATATCGATGTCATCAATGTCATTCCGAACTCGCTCTCTGGGGAGACGGGCCAGGATAGTGAACCCAGTATCTCCGTAAATCCGGAAAACCCGTTGGAGATAGTGGTAACCGCCTTTACCGGGAATCCGACGGGTGGTGCGAACGCACCCATCTTTGTCTCGACCAACGGCGGAGCAAGTTGGGTCCTGAATGCGAATGTGCCCAGTGAGGCGAATGCCTTCATCGGCACAGGTGATATCAAGACGGCGTTTGCAGGAACAGGGGGACGTTTATACGGAGGCATCCTGCGGCGGCCCGGCAATTTGCGCATGAACCTGTTACGGGGGGCGAGTGGAACGGCGTCGACCACCATGACCATTCTGGAAGATCGTAATCAGGTTGATCAGCCATTTACCGAGGCGACGTCAGTATCCAGCGGACCCGATATCGGGGCTGATCGATTTTATACAGGGCTGAACGATTTCGCAGCGCCGGGTGGCAAGACAGCCTCTATCGATATCTGTCTCGATGCCAATGCTGCTTCACCCACGATCCGAACGGTTCGAATCGAATCCCGTGCTACGTCGGGTCAGGACGGTCCGCAGATACGTCCTGCAGTGCATTCGGACGGTACAGTCTATGCGGTTTTCTACGGTTGGCGATCTCGAGCGCCGGGTAATGTGTTCACCAGTGATGTCGTGGTGGTCCGAGACGATGACTGGGGAAGAGGAGGGACGCCTTTTACAGATCTGACAGACCCGGCAGACGGATTGTCAGGTCGCATCGTCACATCTGGTGCCAGCTTTACCTTCGGCGCTCAGATTGGTAATGAGCGGGTGGGAGGGGATCTGTCGATTGCCGTAGATCCTGGTGATAGCAGTGTTCTCTATATCGCCTACTGCGATGTGCAAGCCGGTGAGTATACGATTCATGTAAAACGCTCGACCGATCGCGGCGTCACCTGGTCAAGCGACCTTGCAACCGTTGCCAATGCCACCAATCCGACATTGGCGATCAATAACGCTGGCAAGGTTGCGTTTGCCTTTCAGCAGGTTGTAGGCTTTGGTGCGTCACAGCGCTGGGAAACACACTTTCAGACGACGACCAATGCGTTCTCTTCGGTAGAGGACAAGATACTGGCCGATGTTCCGGCCAACACCCCGTCTCCTGCCTTTCAACCCTATATCGGGGACTATATGCACATGGTCGCCCTGGGTAGCGCGTTCTATGGTGTTTTCAGTGCCAACAACACACCGGATGTCGACAACTTCCCGGAGGGTGTCACTTATCAGCGAAATGCGAACTTTGCGACAAACACTCTTCAGGCTATCAATGGCGTCACTCCGGTTGCAGTCTCGATAGATCCCTTTTTCTTCAAGGCGACCGAGTTTCCGACGATCACCCGTTTTACCCGATTCACGAATTTCACGCGGTTCACCCGATTTACCCGGTTCACCAATTTCACGCGCTTTACCCGATTTACCCGGTTCACGAACTTCACGCGGTTCACCCGATTTACCGAGTTCACGAGATTCACCCGGTTCACCAATTTCACGAGATTCACGAAATTGACCAAACTGACGCGATTCACCAACTTCACGAAGTTCACCCGCTTCTCCAGATTTGGACCGTTCACCCCTCCATCTGGTGGCGTTGACCCCGGTTTCTCGGATGAACGAGCACAGGGTGATTTCATTCGGTTCCAGAATCGGGTGTTTGCGCCGGAAGAACTTGCGCTGGATGCGTTGCCGGTTTTCGAGGAGATGGCAGCAGTATTTGCATCTGTGGGTATCACTCACTTGCATCAGCTGGTTGTTGCATCGCCTTCGGTGGCAGCGGACGTGGGTATGGCTTCCGAAGACTTCGACGATATCGTGGCTGTAGCCCGTTCCATACTGCGAGGATTGGCCCGATGAACGCATTGAAAACGGTAGGGGTGGTTCTGCCCGCTCTCAACGAAGGTGCAATGCTTGAAATGACCGTCAGCAGTTTGCTGGTGAGTGTAGGTAGTCAGGATGACGATCTTCAGATTGTCGTGGTCGATGATGGCTCGAGCGATGGCTGTACCGATGCAGTCATCAAGCTTGCAGACCGTCGTGTCCGTGTCGTCGAGGGTGGTGGGCTCGGCGTTTCAGGGGCACGAAATCGAGGTGCTCAGGAGCTCGATACTGACATTCTTGTATTCATGGATGCACATTGCACCGTCGAACCCGGTTGGCTTGATCATGTTCGCAAGACCTTGCAAGACCCTCAGATCGGTCTTCTCGGCCCCGCGTTTACCAAACTGCACGAATCGCATCCGCGAGCCTGTGGCATGCGCTGGGACGCTCTCGATCTGGAACCGTGCTGGTTTACCGCTCCGGCCAGTAATGAGCCGTTTGCCGTGCCGTTCTCGACGGGAGCCTGTCAGATCTTTACTCGAGATCGATTCGAGAAGCTCGGCAGATACGATGAAAAATTCACACGTTGGGGCTATGAAGATATCGAGATGTGTCTTCGCGTATGGTCTGCAGGCTTGACGGTTACTGTCTGTCCGTCAATCACTGTAGGTCACTACTTCCGGGAAGATCGGAGCAATTACGAGATTGAGGAGATTGGTGTAGTAATCAACTTTCTGCGAATGATCTATTTGCATCTGTCGCCACGCATGATCCGTGAAGTACTCGCTAGCTACGCTGATTGCCCACAGTTGCATGAAGCGCAACAAGTCTTGTTCGAAACATCGATCTTCAGGGAACGCGAGCTGAATTTTCAGCGGCGGGAGCGGGATGATCTCTGGTTCTTTCGTGAAATAAACGGACCACTGGTCAGCCAGGAGGTGGAACGGGAAGAAGCGAGTGCTGGCTCAGCTCACCACGCCTTGGCTTAGGGATATCAATGCACTGGGGTGGCAATCGTCTGGCAATTCGATGGTGTTGAATGACTTTCACACACGGCCACTGACCCAATGACTACGACGCGTCTCGATGGCATAGGCCACCAGGTCGCCTCCCCAGACACAACCTCGGTCGGTCGGTATGACGCCTTCTCGGCAGATGGCCGGGTGACTGGACCAATGGCCGAAGATGATGGTCATGTCCAGTGCCTTGCGGGTGGGAAGCTGATGCCAGGGCAATAGAGGCGCAGGTGCATTTGCAGGCGAACCGTTGTAGTCGAAGTCCAGTGAGCCATCAGCATGACAATAACGCATGCGAGTGAAGGCGTTGATGGCAAAGCGCTGACGATCATCAGGGGAGAGATCCTTGCTCCATCCGGCAGGTGTATTGCCGTACATGCGGGACAGAAATTCCGGCAGATTCTCCGTCAGTTCCCGGTGCAGTTCCTTGCTGAGCTTTCTGGCACGTTTGAGTGTCCAGCCGGGGTGGATGCCGGCGTGCACAAGGATATGATGGAGTTCCCTGTCCACATGCAGCAGTGGTCTCGCTGCCAGCCAATGACACAGTTCGTCGCGATCCGGTGCATTCAGAATGCCCTCCAGGGTGTCCTTGCCAGCGGGCTTTCTGACGCCGTGCATCACTGCCAGAAGATGCAGGTCATGGTTGCCGAGCACCGTAACGGCGTTGTCTCCCAGATCCTTGACGAAGCGCAGGGTCTCCAGCGATTCAGGGCCGCGGTTGATCAGATCGCCGACGAACCACAGTCGATCATTGGCGGGGTCGTAGTTCAGTTTGTCCAGCAGGCGGCGCAGGGGCGTCAGGCAACCGTGCAGGTCACCAATGGCATAGGTCGTCATGCAACACTCGTGGCTGTTCCGGAGGTGAATGGAAAGCGCCATCCCTGGCACTCACTGGCTCGTCGTCTACCGTGTCAGGCGTGACGCTCTTCCCGGGTGTTTCAGTGCAAGGTGCGTGGTGTCGAGAGCAGAAAATCGGCAATCGGCGCCTTGAATTCCTCGCCATCGTCGGTCACCAGGCTGTAGCTGCCACCCATGGTACCCATGGAGGTCTCCAGCATGGTGCCGCTGGTGTACTGGAAGCCCTCGCCGGGCTTCAGGTGCGGTTGCTCACCCACCACGCCATCACCCTGAACTTCCTGCACCTTGCCATTGGCGTCACGAATGACCCAGTGGCGAGTCAGCAGGCGCGCGGGAACCTCACCCACATTGCGGATGGTAATGGTGTAGGCGAATACGAAACGGTTGTTGTCCGGATCTGATTCGGATTCCACGTACAGCGTATCCACATCCACCTGGATACCTTCGCTGATATCGACATCCATGGTAAACAGGTCCCTGACGGAAGATGGCATCATGTTATCACTGCTCACGCGAGTCTCAATTGTTTTGCCAGACGATGAAACGCAGACAAGTCCAGGGTCTCGGCACGTGCCTGCGGGTCTATCTGCAGGTCGGTGAGTGCATTATCGTCCAGATGCCCCTTGAAATTGTTGCGTAGCGTCTTGCGCTTGCTGGCAAAGGCCAGGCGGGTACAGGCTTGCAGTGCGTCCAGTGTATCGGTGTCCGGTGCATCGCTGCGCGGCTTCATCCGAACCACGGCGGACTGCACTTTCGGTGGAGGATCAAAGGCGACGGGTGGCACGGTGAACAGAGGGGTGACTTCGAAGACGCTTTGCATCAATACGCTCAATCGTCCAAAGGCCCGGGTGCCGGGTTCGGCATGCAGTCGGTCGACCACTTCCTTTTGCAGCATGACGTGCACATCCTTGACCACGGCCTGCTGTTCCATCAGGCGGATCAGCAGCGGAGTGCCGATGTTGTAGGGCAGATTGCCCACGACTCGCAGAGAGTGATCGGTCTGGCCTGCCAGTTCGCGGGCCAGTGCTGCAAAATCGAACTTCATGACATCACCGGGGTGAATGGTCAGCCCGTTCAGCTGCTGCGCCTCGAGTCGCGCAATCAGGTCGCGGTCGATTTCCACGACCGCCAGTTTGTCCAGTCTGGCAAGTAGCGGCAGGGTCAGTGCACCGAGGCCCGGTCCCACTTCCACCACGGCATCGCCGGGCTCGGGGCGCAGGGCTGCCAGCATGCGTTCGATGACGCTCATGTCCTGCAGGAAGTTCTGGCCGAAGCGTTTGCGGGCCTTGTGATTCACGGGGTCTGTGTACTCTTGCTCTGTCGTGAGCTCGCCAGTTGTTCGGCGAGCGTGATGGCGGCATCGAGGCTGCCACTACTGATATTGCCGGTACCGGCCTTGTCCAGTGCCGTGCCATGATCAACCGATGTGCGGATGATTGGCAGACCCAGTGTAATGTTGATGGCCTTGCCGAAGCCTGCGTATTTGAGCACCGGCAGGCCCTGATCATGAAACATGGCCATGACCGCATCCGCATGATCCAGATGCTGTGGGGTAAAGAGGGTATCGGCGGGCAGTGGCCCTGTCAGTTGCATGCCAGTAGTACGCAGTTCGGCCAGTACCGGTTCAATGACGTCGATCTCCTCGCGCCCCATATGGCCGCTTTCACCGGCATGCGGGTTGAGGCCGGCGACCAGGATACGTGGATTCGGGATGCCGAACTGTTCGATCAGGTCCTGATGCAGGATATGCAGCGCGCGGCGCAGCACCTCCGCGCTCAGGGCCCTGGAAACATCGGCCAGTGGCAGGTGAGTGGTTGCCAGTGCGACTCGCAAGGGGCCATTGGCCGTTTCGGCGGCCAACATCATGACCGGTTCGCCCTGAGTGCGTTCTGCCAGATATTCGGTGTGTCCGGTAAAGGGCACTCCGGCATCGTTGATGACGCCCTTGTGCAAGGGGGCCGTGACCATCGCTGCAAAGGTGCCCGCCAGGCAACCATCAACGGCGGCATCAAGGGTCGCCAGCACATAGCTGCCGTTACGCGCATCCAGCTGGCCACACTGCACGGTCGCCTGAGTAGGAACATGCAGGACGTACAATTCGCCGGCCTGGTCTACATGACCGGCGCTGTCGCTTGTCAGAGGCGCTTGTTCTGCACCGGGCACGAAATCGACTATCTGCAATGGCAGCTGCAGCTGCGCCGCCCTTTGTTGCAGGACGTCCCGATCCGCAACTGCCACGATTCGCGAGCGGCGCGGCTGTTGTGCCAGCATGACTGTCAGGTCAGGACCAATGCCGGCCGGTTCTCCCGGTGTCAGCGCAATCAGGTGGCTCAAGGACGAAGTTCCACGAATGACTCGTCACGCAGCTGCCGGGACCAGCGTTCGATTTCCTGTTCCACTTTTCCCTGGCGCAAGGCATCAGCTGCCTGATTGCGCAGCGTTTCCTCATCGATTTCCCGAGTGCGGCGATCCAGTAGCTGCATCAGATGCCAGCCGAACTGAGTACGAAAGGGCGGGCTGATCTCGTCCTTCTCAAGCGTGTTGGCCATGTCTTCCATCTCCGCGGGCAGCTGACCTTCACTGAACCAGGGCAGCTCACCGCCCTTGTCGGCACTGTTCGGGTCCTCACTGATCTCGGCGGCCAGGGCTTCGAATGAGGCACCTTCGATCACCTGTTGACGTACTTCGCGCAGTCGTTGTTCGGTATCTGTCGCATCGCCTGCGATGAAGATATGGCGTGCCAGCACTTCGGACAGTTGTGACTGGTCACCACTTTGCTTGTCAGCCAGCCGGATGACATGAAAGCCGTTAGCCGATCGCAGTGGCTCGCTGAGCTCACCGGCTGACATGTTGCCAAGGGCATCGGCCAGGAAGTCTGGCAGTTCCTGCAGCGTTCGCCAGCCCAGGTCGCCACCTTGCAGCGCTCGAGCGCCATCCGAGGAGGTGGCCGCCACTTCGGCAAAGTCGTCGCCGTTCTGCAATCGTTGCAGCACATCCCGGGCACGTTGTTCGGCCTCGTCTGTGGCGGCACTGTCCGCCGTCGGTGGCACGGCAATCAGGATATGTTGAATGCGGTAACGCTGCTGTTCCTCGGCATCGTTTCTGATGGATTCGACATAATCATCGATTTCCTGTTGGGACACGCGGATGCGCGGCTGAACTTCGCGCTCGATCAGGCGTTGCAGCAGTAATTCACGTTCGATATTCTGCCGGAACAGGTCGTAGTCGAAGCCCTGGTTGGCCAGGGTTTCGCGAAACTGCAGCGAGTCCATGTTGTTGTTGCGAGCGATCTGTTCGATGGCTCGGTTGGTACTGGCCGCATCGATCGAAATACCGGTGCTGCGTGCATGCTGGCGACGGATTTCCTGATTGATCAGTTCTTCCAGTACACGGTTGGCGAGCACATCATCAGGCGGCAGGTTCTGGCGATTGCTTCTGGCCTGCTGCTTGAAGAAGCTGATGGCAGAGCGCAGGTCGCTGTCCAGCACCACACCTTCGTTGACCACGGCACGAATCCGATCGAGCACGACATCATCGGCTGCCGCAGACTGCTCGGTGGCATCCGCTGTTTGCGCCAGGGTCGGAGTTCCTCCGTACAGGCACAGCAGCAGGGCGGTACACACTGCGGTTGCCGGCCTTCCCGGAAGCCTGAATCTGTCAATCATTGCACGTCGTCTCGATAGCCCAAAATGGCATTTTCCAATAGAGCCCCATAGTTCTGTCCCAGAGGGGCCAAGCCTTTCAGCACCAGCTGAAAGTAGATGCTGGTGTCATGATCTTCACCATCATCGGCGATATAACGCCGAGCGGCGAACCTCACCGACCAGCAACAACTGTCGTATTCCAGTCCCAGCAAGGACTCGATACTTCGATCCGCATCCAACGAGTAGTTCCAGCGGCTTGCGACACGCCAGCTGTCACCGATGGACCACAGCCCGGACAGGTCGATCTGTTCTGTCTTGTCCTCGTCGCTGTCACTGTTGACGACACGGTGCGTGAAATTCAGGATGCGATCCTTGGCCGGTCGGTAACTCAGGGACAGGGAGCTGCGTACGGTGCGTTCCTCATCGGGGTTCCACTGGATGCTGCCCTTGCCATTCCAGTCCTTGGTCAGCGCCGTTTCCACCTCGCCGACAAAATCCGAGTAGTCCCGAGTATCCACGGTATCGGTGGGTGACAGGGTAACAAGTCGGTCATCAAAATAGCGTACCTGACCGATACTGGCGCGGAAGCGCTCCTGACCATTGACGCCATCGATCATGCGTGTTGTCAGTGCCATGGAAAACTGGTTGGCATCGGCAATCCGGTCGGCGCCACTGAAGCGGTTTTCACGAAACAGCTGGCTGATATTGAAATCGAACTCACTGGAATCGAATACCGGTATGTCGGACTGATCCCGATAGGGCACCTTCAGGTAGAACAGGCGAGGTTCGAGCGTCTGTACCGAGCCTCGATCATCGAGCACGCGGTCGAAGAACAAGCCACTGTCCACACTGACGGAATCCAGGTTACGGCTGTTGGTTCGTTCGAACTGCTCCGTGGTGTCGTTCAGGCTGGTGTTGTTGAGGCTGTAGTAGGTAAAACGGTGTGAGATGCTCGGTTTGAAGAACCAGGCATCACGCACGATCGGCAACGACAGGCGTGGCCGGACATCGATACGTGTACCTGTGACGGCATCATCCTTGTCGAAATACACGAACTCGCCGTCGATATCGCTGCGAAACCCCAGTGGCAGTCGGGCCGACTTCGCATAGGCCTTGATCTGCGGCAGGCGCCGGTGAGGTCGATCCTCGGCCTCGATGTCCTCATCGACGGTCTGGAAGCTCTGCAGGCGCGCAAGAACCTTGGCGCCGTTACGCTCGTAGTTCAGGTCGGCACGCTGTTCCAGATGCGTGATGCTGGCCACCTGCAGGCTGTCACCCAGGTCCTCCAGGTAATCCTTGTCGGATACGCGCCGGGCAACGATGGTGGAGGTCAGGTCGGGTGTGAAGCTGCCGTTGTGCAGCAGCTGGGTGAAATAGCGTGATTCACCATCGAGTACGCGATCGTTCAGATATTCATGGTCCAGCGTCCACAATCCCTGGCGGTTCATGTAGCGCAGTTCACTCTGCAGCTGGGTGCCGCGCTTGGTCATGAAACGCGGCGTGAAGGTGGCATCCAGATCCGGACGGATGTTCCAGTACCAGGGCAGGTGCAATTCCAGGCCGGTTGAGTCTCCGCGCGCCAGAACCGGTGCCAGAAAACCTGACTTGCGCTTGTCGCTGATGGGGAAACTGAAGGCCGGCAGCGCCAGCAGGGGAACGCCCTTGAAGATAAGGCGAAGATCCCTGGCATGACCGACGCCTTCCTCGGTGTCCAGGTCGATGCTGTCGGCCTTGACGAACCAGCTCTGATCGCCCGGCGGACAGGTCGAGTAGGTGGCATCCTGCATGGTGAAGTGGCCATTGGGCTCACGCGCCATGGCCGCAGCCGTACCGCTGGCCCGTTTACCATTGAAATCCAGCTCATAGTCACTCTGACCGGTGCTGAACTGGTCGTCATCAATGTCGATATAGGCTTCGTTGCTTTCAAGGCGGAAGCCCTGACCGAGGAAACTCAACGCGCCATTGACCGACACTTCACCCGTGGTCGGGTTGTAGCTGGCGTTCTCGGCCGCCAGCTCGCGGCCCTGATAGCGAATGGTCGTATTGCCTTCCAGTGTGACCGTTTCACCTTCGGCCGTGAACTTGTCTGCCAGTGCCTCCACTTTCTCGCCGGGCACCGGGTCGAAGTCGCCGGGTTCATGGACGAAACGGGTTGCCGGACACTGGGCTGCCTGAACGGGCGACACCAGAAGGCTGCTACCCAGAAGTGACAGGGTCGCGACAGGCAGGGCGCCGAGCAATCCGGAGGAGATGAGGTGCACGCGCCTGATGTCGAAATTCCAGAACAGTGATCGATGGGGTGATGATAGACGGCTTTGTAGCGCGCCTCAATGATGCTTGTGCAACTTGTTTCGGGTCGTCCCCTGAGCGCGACAAGCAGGTAGACTTCCGGCATGGCTCAACAATCCGTAATCGATCCCAGCTGGCAGGCCCGTCTGGACACTGAATTTGCTGCTCCGTACATGCGTGAACTCCGGGAGTATCTGGCCCGGCGCAAGAAACAGTCGGCAGTGGTCTTCCCGCATTCCAGCAACTGGTTCAAGGCCTTTTCACTGACGCCTTTCGACAAGGTCAAGGTCGTGATACTCGGGCAGGATCCGTATCACGGGCCCGGCCAGGCGCATGGACTGAGCTTTTCAGTGCCTGAAGGGGTGCCCGTACCGCCCTCACTGCTTAATATGTACAAGGAAATCGACAGTGACCTGGCCGATGGTGAGCCGACGCTTGCCCGTTTACGCAAGGGCTGTCTGATACCGTGGGCCGAGCAGGGGGTGTTTCTGCTCAACAGCGTGCTGACGGTGGAGAGCGGGCAAGCCGCATCCCATCAGGGGCGTGGCTGGGAGACCTTTACCGACAACATCATTCGCCAGCTCAGTGATGAGCGTGAGGACCTGGTCTTTTTGCTGTGGGGCAGCTATGCACAGAAGAAAGGACAGGTCATTGATGAAAAACGCCATCACGTCCTCACCGCTCCCCATCCTTCGCCACTGTCAGCGCACCGTGGTTTTCTGGGTTGTCGGCATTTTTCCAGGACCAATGAGTGGCTGGAAGCGCACGGTCAGACTCCGATCGACTGGTTTCGGGTCAGTTGACATAAAGTTGTCCTGTTCGAGCGTGAATTGTCGGAAAGTGTCTACTAGACTCTGAGCAATGATGAAGCTTCACTTTATGGTCGCTGTGGCGACACTCCTGCTGGCCCCGACAGCCAGTAGCCTGCTGCGTGCCGACACCCCGGCTGCGACGGCGAATGCCGATCCTGCGGCAGAGGCGGCTACACCTGCCGAGAACTATCTGCAGCGAGCCGATGTTCGGGAGTTTCTGGATCAGCTGAGCCTCGACAGCGGACTGGATCGCAACGCTCTGGCGGGCATTCTGGCGCGCGCACAGCGACAGCAATCCATCATCGATGCCATCTCGACACCGGCGGAGCGCACCCTGAACTGGGCGCAGTACCGACCGATCTTCCTGAAGCAGAAGCGGATCGATCAGGGGCGCGAGTTCATGCGTGAACACGCTGAGCTGCTCGAACGGGCGACTGCAACCTACGGCGTACCGGCAAACATCATCACCGCAATCATCGGCGTGGAAACCTTCTACGGCCGTATCACCGGTTCGCATGATGTGTTGGACTCACTGGCAACGCTGGCGTTCGACTACCCACCCCGGTCGACATTCTTCCGCAGCGAACTGGCAGAATTTCTGACCCTGAGTGCGGCCGAAGGCTGGGATCCGCATGAGCGGCAGGGCAGCTACGCCGGCGCGATGGGCGTGCCACAGTTCATTTCATCGAGCTATCGGGCCTACGCCGTGGACTTCGATGGCGATGGCAAGCGGGATCTGTTCGACTCCATGGCCGATGTGATCGGCTCGGTGGCCAATTATTTTGCGGTACACGGCTGGAAGCAGGGCGCGCCGGTCGCCGAACGCTGGTCGTTTCCCGATGGCAACATCCCGGCAGAGGTGCGTTCACTGGTTCGCAGTTCGCTGACGCCGGTCATCGCCGGCGATACGGTAGCGGCTCTGGGGTTCGCAGGTTCCAGCCTTGCCGCCGGCACCCGTGGCAAGGAACACCTCAGCGTCATGGTGCTGGAAGGTGCCGAGGGTGAGGAAGCGTGGGTGGCCTACCGCAATTTCTACGTGATAACCCGTTACAACCACAGCCGCCTGTACGCCATGGCCGTGTTGCAGCTCGCACAGAGCATCCATTCGACCCCGGAATAGTTCAACCCGATGATGAATTCGACGCTTCGGCTTCTTGTCAGTCTGGTGCCCGTGGGCATGCTGGCCGGTTGTTCCCTGTTGACGCCGCAGCCTGCCTGGAAGTTGGCCGTGGCCGGCGACGGTCCGGGCGAACTCAACCGGATCAATATCACCGATCTGGTGGTCGCCAACCTGCCCAAGTCACGCTACGGCAACCCGGCGCAGTACACCGTGTTCGGGCAGGAATACGAAGTGCTCGACAGCGCCGAGGATTTCAAGCAATGGGGAGTGGCATCCTGGTACGGCAAGAAATTTCATGGTCGTCCCACCTCCAGTGGCGAGCCGTATGACATGCATCAGCTTACCGCTGCCCACAAGAATCTGCCGCTGCCGACCTATGTGCGGGTAACACGTGTCGACAATGGCGAGTCGGTCGTGGTCAAGGTCAATGATCGAGGGCCCTTCGTGGGTGATCGCATCATCGATCTGTCGTACGCGGCCGCCGCCCGTCTGGGCATGATCGAAGCGGGCAAGGCTGATGTCTTCATCGAGGCGCTCAGTAATCATGAGCCGGTGGCTGAAGCGCCGGACGAGACGCCAGCAGCCGGCGCGCTCCCCGATAATACGATCGCGGTGAACGCCGAATCGCCTGTCAGCCCGACGGCCGGCGCTGAAACTACGCCTGCGAGTCAGTTTCTGCAGGTAGGTGCGTATTCCGATGAACTCAATGCCAAGGCCATGCTGGTGAGTCTGCGTGAATTTCTGGATGCGCCTGCCCAGATCAGTCATGATGCCAGTCGGCAGTTGTTCCGCGTCCTGGTGGGTCCCATGCAGGACCAGCACAAGATCATTGAGGCTCAGGAGTCCCTGTCTCTGGCTGGCATCGATAGTTACCAGGTTACCGACTGACACCTGTCATTGGTCAACCACCGCCGTCAATTCCCTTACACTGTTGTGCACGTTTCATGGTTTGTCATAACCCAGGTTCTGCTATGAAGTTCCCCCGCGTTTCAAGCTCCCGCCGTCTGTTCTGCATGGGCGTACTGAGTCTCGTCATGGTCATGCTGGCGCCAGTCGGGGCCAGCTTTGCTGCCGCGCCGTTGCCCGCCCCACCCTTGTTATCGGCAGACAGCTATCTGCTGATCGACTTTGTCAGCGGCAAGGTGCTGGCCTCCAAGGATCCGGACAAGCAGATCGAGCCTGCCAGTCTCACCAAGCTCATGACGGCCTATATCGTGTCCGAAGAACTCAAGCGCGGTAGCGTCTCGCTGGACGAAGCTGTCATGGTCTCCGCCGACGCGCAGGCCATGCCCGGTTCACGCATGTTCATCGAAGCGGGCACCCTGGTGCCACTGGTCGATCTGCTACGAGGACTGATCATCCAGTCCGGTAACGATGCCAGTGTGGCACTGGCCGAGCACATTGCCGCCAGTGAGCGCGGTTTTGTCGACATGATGAACCGCACGGCCGAGAGTCTGGGCATGACGGGGACGCACTTTGCCAATGCCTCCGGTCTGCCCGATCCGGAGCACTACACCACGGCCAATGATCTGGCAATCATTGCCAGCGCCATCATTCGCACGCATCCGGAGACCTATCAGCTGTATTCCGAACGTGAATTCACCTACAACGACATCACTCAGAAGAACCGCAATACCCTGCTGTGGCGTGATGATTCCGTGGATGGCATGAAGACAGGCCACACCAATGCGGCCGGTTACTGCCTGGTTGCCTCTGCCGTGCGCGAGAACATGCGCCTGATCAGTGTGGTTCTGGGCACCGCCAGCGACAAGGCGCGCATTGCCGAAAGCCAGAAACTGCTCAATTACGGTTACCGCTTCTTCCGCACACGGCAGGTCTATTCCGCGGGCGAACAGATCAGCCAGGCACGCGTCTGGATGGGCGAGCAGGAGAGTCTGGGTCTGGGCGTGGCGCAAGACATGTATCTGACGCTGCCGCGTGATTCCTTCGATACGCTGCAATCGCGTGTTGAAGTGAATGACTATATCCGTGCTCCCATTCGCATCGGTCAGGAAGTCGGTCGCAGCGTACTGCTGGTGAATGACGAAATTGTCAGCGAAGTTCCGCTGTTGGCCTTGCAAAAAGTGGAAGAGGGAGGCATCTTGACGCGCATGAAACATTCCATTCAGCGTTATTTCCAGTAGCGTCATGAGCAGCGACACCCTGATCGAATTCCCCACCGATATCTCCGTCAAGGCGATGGGGCTGAACGAGGACGACTTTGAAGCCCTGATAGCAGATCTGGTGCGGCCGCATGTTGAGGCCGATTCCGTGCGCTTCACTGTCGTGCCCAGCAAGGAAGGCAAGTATCTGGCGGTTCGTGTGCATTTCGTGGCAACCAGTCATGAGCATCTGCTCAGCATCTATGCGGCGCTGAAAGCCGATGAGAGGGTGTTGTACACGCTGTGAAGACCCGCTATCTGGGTCTGGCTGATTATCACGAGACGTGGACGGCAATGCGCGCGTTCACGGACACGCGTACCGACGAGGACGCCGACGAGATCTGGGTCTGCGAACACCCACCGGTCTACACACTGGGCCAGGCCGGGCGCCAGGAACACATCCTCAATACGGCCGATATCCCGGTGGTGCAGAGCGATCGGGGTGGTCAGGTGACCTATCACGGTCCGGGTCAGGTTGTCGTCTATACCCTGGTCAATCTGCGTCGCAACGATCTGGGCGTCCGGGAGATGGTGGTCCGTCTGGAAAACAGCGTCATCGGTTTTCTGGCGGAGCACGGCATCGAGGCTGCCGGGCGGCGTGATGCGCCGGGTGTGTATGTCGATGAAGCCAAGATTGCAGCACTGGGCCTCAGAGTCAGGCGCGGCTGCACTTATCACGGTCTGGCCATGAATATCGATGCGGATCTGGCGCCTTTCGCAGGGATTGACCCTTGCGGATACCGGGGCATGGCAGTAACGTCCACGCAATTGCTGGGTATCCACGTACCCAGGGAGCAGTTGATCGAACAGCTCGTGTCACAAGTACACGCGCAATTGTTTGCCCGGCCGTCATGGTCGGGTGCAGTAACTTCCTGTTGAACTGGTAGACTGAGCTCATGGACCATACAGCCCCCTCCCGTTTCGATCCAGAAGGCCACCAGCGCGGTGCTGCCAAGCTGGCCCGTATTCCCGTCAAGGTCGCGCCGACCACCGAGCTGGTGCGCAAGCCCGACTGGATCCGAACCCGTGTATCGACCAATCCGCGGGTTCAGGAAATCAAGCAGATGATGCGTGAGCTGAATCTGTCCTCGGTGTGCGAGGAGGCCAGTTGCCCGAATCTGGGCGAGTGCTTCAGCCACGGTACGGCCACCTTCATGATCATGGGTGACATCTGCACGCGGCGTTGCCCGTTCTGCGATGTCGCGCATGGCAAACCGAATCCGCTGGATACCGATGAACCGGCCAATCTGGCCAAGGCCGTCGCCCAACTGGGTCTGAAATACATTGTCATTACCTCCGTCGATCGTGACGACTTGCGCGACGGTGGTGCGAGCCATTTCGATGCCTGTATCAAGGCCGTGCGCGAGGCCAGCCCCGGTATTCAGATCGAAGTGCTGGTGCCTGACTATCGCGGTCGTATGGAGAAGGCGCTGGAAGGCATGTCATCCAATCCACCGGATGTCTTCAACCACAATCTGGAAACGGTGCCGCGGCTCTATCGACAGTGCCGTCCCGGATCCGATTACGAGTGGTCGCTCGACCTCCTGGAAAATCACAAGAAGCGCTTTCCACAGGTGCCCACCAAATCCGGCCTGATGCTGGGTCTGGGGGAAACCATGGAAGAGGTGCTGGCTGTCATGCAGGACTTGCGTGACCATCAGGTGGACATGCTCACACTGGGGCAGTATCTGCAGCCGAGCCGTTCACATCTGCCGGTATCCCGATTCTGGCATCCGACAGAATTCGATGAGCTGGCGCGTCTTGGCGATGAGATGGGTTTCTCTCACGTCGCCAGTGGTCCGATGGTGCGCTCGTCCTACCACGCTGACAGACAGGCTGCCAACGTCGTCACAAAATAGTCCCTGCGAGTCGTCCCGATCCACTACTTTCTGTTCGCCATGCCGTTATCTAGAGCGTAATTGGTAATCAGGTTGGTGGCATGGATCGGGATTTCGAAACCCGGGAGGTCAATGGTGCGTTACAGCGCGCATTGTTTGATGAAGCCATGCCGTCGCTGTGCCTGGGGCTCGTCATCGTGCTGGCCAGTGGCATGTTGCTGTATGAAAGCAACTCTGCTGAAGCCCTGATTCTCTGGGGCGGCTCGCTGTTCCTGGTATCCGCTCTGCGTATCCTGCTGGTGTGGTGGGGGCGAGGCCGGGCAAACGGGCAGATGCCCGTCACCCTCTATAACGGCATCATGGTGCTCACAGGCGCTTTGTGGGGCTCTGTGATACTGCTGTGGTCTGCCGATCTGAGCATGGTGGATCAGCTGGTCATCGCGCTGATACCGGTGCTGGCAGCGCTGGGAGGCTTGCTGTCTCTGGGGCACTGGCCACCTACCTATCTGGGCTTCATCGGTGCCATGCTGATGGCCATGATATTCAGCATGGGGGCGCTGGACAATGAAAGTTTCGCGCGCCTGCTGATTCCGCTGGCACTGATCGCCACGGGCTGTCTCTACTGCTCTTACCGTCTCTACCTGCAGAAACGCGAGATGCACCTGCTGCGTCTGCGCAATCAGCATGCATTGCGCAGCAAGGATGAATTTCTGGCCCGCATGAGTCATGAGCTGCGAACGCCGATGAACGGTGTGCTGGGCATGGTCAGAATGCTGGGGAAGACCTCACTGAGTCAGGAGCAGCAGGCGCTGGTCGCCACCTTGAACCAATCCGGTGAGGATATGCTGGAACTGGTCAGTGACTTGCTGGACGCCGCCAGTCTGGCCAGCCAGGATGTGCAGCTGTCACTGGAGCCCGGGGACCCGCGCGAGATAACCCGACAGGTGTTCGATGCCTGCCAGAACAAGTTGTCGTCGAAAAAGCTGGGCTTGAATCTGACCATCGACCCGGGCGTGCCGGCTTGCGTCAGTCTCGATGCCGAACGCTGGAAACAGATCTGTCGAAAGCTGCTGGACAATGCGCTCAATTTCACCGAGCGCGGTGAAGTCGCGCTGGATCTGAGGTATCGCAGCGGTCATCTGTGCATGACGATTCGTGATACCGGCTGCGGTATCGACGAGACTCAACTACAGGCTGTCCGGGAGATCTTTCACCAGGTCCACTCGGGGGCTCGGCGACGGGTTGGCGGTATCGGCATCGGCTTGCCCATTGCTCAGGCGCTGGTGGACTTGATGGACGGCACGCTGCAGATCGACAGCGAGCCGGGCAAGGGCACCTGTGTCACCGTCAGCGTGCCGCTCGAAGAGACGGTCGCACCGGTGGTCGTGGGCGCCGACATCCTGTCGCTGTCATCGCGCAATGCAACGGCCGGGCCGGACAAGACCGATTGCAGTGGCAGCGTGAAAGGGCAGATTCAGCAGGCACCGATCAGAGCGCTGGTGGCCGAAGACAACCCGGTCAATCAGCTGGTCATCGAGGCGACGCTGGATGAGCTCGGTTGCGAAATCACGGTGGTGGAAAACGGCCTGAAGGCTCTGGCAGCATTGCAGTCCGCGCGCTTCGATATCGTATTCATGGATTGCCAGATGCCCGAGCTGGACGGTTTCGAAGCAACGCGCCAGGCGCGGGAGAACGGATTCAGATTACCGATCGTGGCTGTGACAGCCAATGCCGTGGCAGGCGATCGTGAGCGATGCCTGGCCGCCGGCATGGATGACTATGTGTCCAAACCCTTTGCCGACGATGACCTGAAACGCATGCTGGCCAAGTGGCTGGGCGAGCGCTCCCTACAGACGCCCCCGGCTCATGCTGCGTAGGGCATTGACTCTTTTCTCGTTGGCGCCCAGATCGCTCTTGCCCAGACGGGACGCACTGCGAACCTGCAGTACCGGCTGATCATCGGGCGAGCCTTTTACCCGCAGGAATTCGATGTCATCGACAAAGCCCATCAGTCGGCTGGACCAGGTGGCGTGCAGGTAATTCTCGGTTCGGGTCACGATCTGCGTACCCGGCTGCTCGCTGATCAGACCCGCCATGGTCTCGATGGCGGCAGATGGGTCAGCCTCGATTGCCAGAGTGTCCCGGTGACAGTTTGGCGTGTCGGGGCAGGCCGCCAGCGTCCGCTGATCATTGTCAGTGACAATGCCGCCTGCAACACTCGAACCCAATTTGGGGATGGCCAGACGCAGGCCGATGCCCAGCAGAGCCAGTACAGCGATGATGATCATGTACTTCATGTATCAGGGTGAAATCCGTTGTACCGACCAATCGTCGGATGGTTCGTCACGTTCGAAGATGAATCGATCGTGCAGGCGATCCGCTCTGCCTTGCCAGAATTCGAACCGATGCGGATGCAGGCGATAGCCCCCCCAATGCTCCGGACGTGGCACATTGCCATTCGGGTGTTCCTTGTGCAGCTCGGCAACACGCCGCTCCAGCATGGCGCGATTGTCGATGGGTGCCGACTGGATGGAGGCGGCGGCGCTGAAGCGACTGCCTTCAGGGCGTGACTGGAAATAGCTTTCGGCATTCTCGGCATCCAGCATTTCCACTGAGCCTTCAATGCGAACCTGACGTTCCAGGCCACACCAGTAGAACAGCAGGGCGGCCTTGGGATTCTCCGCCAGCTGTCGCGCCTTGTCGCTCTTCTGGTAGGTGTACCAATTGAAGCCATCGTCATCGAAATGCTTGAGCAGGACAATGCGTGAATGTGGCTGGCCCTGTGCGTCGGCCGTTGCCAGATGCATGGCCGTGGCATCGATGATGTTTGCATCACGCGCTTCCTGCAGCCAGCGTGTGAACTGCATGATCGGTCCACTGGCAAGGTCTGCGCGGCGCAGCGTGTCAGCGGTATAGTCGCGACGTGCCTCGATCAGGCTGGCTACGTCATCTTTGTCTTCTTGTGTCATGAAAAGCTCATCGCAGACGAGAATGTGTTCGGGTTCTAAACCGTTCTTGAGGATAGCCGAAAAGCGGCAATCGTCAGGCATAACCAGGCTATGATCAGGAACAGACCACCGATAGGTGTAATCATGCCCAGCTTCGTGATATGGGTAAACGCCATCGTGTAAAGAGTGCCCGAGAATATCAGGGTACCCAGCGTAAAGCAGATGCCGGCAGCTCTTACCCAGAGGCAGCCGGGAGCCTTGCCGATCTGCAGACTCAACAAACCACAGGCGAGCAGGGCCAGAGCGTGACGCGCATGATAGGTGACGGCTGTGTCGTACCAGCCACTGGCCCTCTCGTCCAGCATTCCCTGCAGGGCATGGGCGCCAAAGGCGCCGCTCATCACCGCGGTTGCGCCCAGCAGGCTCGCCAGTATCAGCATCCAGCGGCTGTCTGTCAGTTGACTCATGTACGTGATGATTCCGGGTGTGGGAGTGGGCAAGTCTGCTCAGGCAGGCTGTCCGAGTGTGTGAAGGCTGCTAACATCTGCGATCTATTCTGAACGAGTTCCAGCGGAGAGCCCTATGCCTACATTCGATGTTGTCTCTGAAGTGGATCAACACGAGCTCAGCAATGCCGTCGATCATACCCAGCGAGAGATCGGAAACCGCTTCGACTTCAAGGGTACCTCAGCCAGGGTCGAACTGGCAGACGGCAAGATCATGTTGTTTGCCGACAGCGATTTCCAGATACAGCAGATTCATCCGGTGCTGTATCAGAAACTCACGGCGCGCCAGATCGACATTGCCTGTCTGGAGGCCGGCAAGGTGGAAAACAGTGGCAAAGGCGTCAAGCAGGCCATCACGGTACGCCAGGGGATCGACAAGGAAATTGCCAAGAAGGCTGTGGCAAAGATCAAGGAATCCAAGCTCAAGGTGCAGGCACAGGTGCAGGGTGAACAACTGCGAGTCACTGGCAAGAAGCGTGATGATCTGCAGGCTGTCATGGCACTGCTCAAGGGCGCTGAATTGGGTCTGCCCATGCAGTTCCAGAACTTCCGGGACTGAATCCGGTTTCTAAAGACCGGGCAGGTGGTACACGTCGTAACGCGTATTGGGTGACTCCACGCTGGTTCGCTGTCCCTGCCAGTGTTCGCTGCCAGCCAGCAGTTCAGCGCCACGTGGGCGTTTGACCGCGACCCGTCTGGCGCCGCTACTCAAAGCGGCAGACAACAGCGTGTCGTTGCCATCATCCCCGGGTGGTCCCAGCAGGGCGTGCAGGAACTGCATGCCCTTGCGAGAACCTGCTTTCTTGCGCCGCCGCTCCGGATACATCGGATCCAGGTAGATGACATCGCTCTCCAGAGTCGGCAGCAGCCGCTCTGCCTGACCGTGTAGCAGTCTGACCCTCGTGGCCGTGTCTCGGGTGGCGGGTTCGGCTACGGCACGCTCCAGGGCGTTGTCCAGCAGCGCATGCACGATGGGATGTCGCTCGATGACGGTCATGTCCACTCCCAGGGTCGCCAGGGCCCAGGCGTCCTGACCCAGCCCGCCGGTGGCGTCGATCACGCGCGGCATGGCCCCCGTGCGCTTGCGAAATGCCGTCAATCCAAGCGCCCGTGCCAGTGGCTGAATGCCCTTGCCCGCCTCACTGGCCCGATGTCGCGCCTTGCCCGAGCTGAAATCGATGGACAGCTTCACCCCATCGGGGCGAACCAGCTCCAGCAGCGGTGGCGCTGGTTCGCTCTGTGGATGTCGTGTCAGCACCCAGGCATTCTCGGTGGATGCATCGGTGGATGCATCGGCGCGTGTATTGTCGCGTGTATCGTCGCGTGTATCGGCGTCCGGCAGATTCAGGCGCTCGAAGGCGTCGGCAACCTGAGATACCAGAGTCATGTGTCCGTGTGGACAATGATCGCGGCCCAGGATCAGTGGAGGCGTCCAGTCAGTCACTGCTAACGTACACTCCTGCAAGGCTTCTGCATATCGGAATCACTGAACTGCCCATGATTGACAGACCCCTTTCCACTGATGATCAGCGGCGTCGCCTGCGGCTGCGAGTGGCTGCCAAGCTGATGGTTGGTTTTGCCACCCTGTGTCTGCTCTACGTATTGATCGCCCAGGTTTTCTCCGGAGGTGGTGAGACGCCCTCCATGCCCAGTCTGCGGGTGGAGATCGGCGATCTGCAGCCCGGTGAGTCGCGGGTGATTTCCTGGGAGGATCGCCCGGTGATGCTCTACCGGCGTCAGGACGCGGATTATTCGCAGCTGCGCAGCGCTGATGAGCGCCTGCTGGATGCCGCGTCGCGCAAGTCGCAGCAGCCGGACGACTACCGCAATGATTTTCGCTCCGCCAGCCCCGATCTGTTCGTGGCCATCGCGCTGGGCACCGATCTGGGGTGTCCGGTGAGTTTCCTGCCACCTCAGGCCGCCCGATTCCAGGGCACGCCCTGGGCGGGAGGGTTCATCGACAGCTGTCGCAAGGCGCGCTACGACCTGGCGGGCAGGGTGTACCGCTCGCAGTACGCCGACCGCAACCTGGTGGTGCCGCGCTATGTGCTCGAGGGCGATACGCTGATACTCGGTGGTTAAGCTCTCAGTAGTGGGGCGGCAGTTCATCGGTGATGGTGGGTGTGGCTGCCGAGTCTGAACTGCCGTGCATGCGATTCATCAGTTCAACCTGCTGCAGCTGCATGCGCTCGATGTCGCGATATTGCCGCAGAATCACCTCGTGAAGCTCGTGCACCGTGTTTTCAAGGTCCATCATTTTCAGTTCCAGGTTCTCGATTCTGGCGTCGAGAGCAGGATCCGGCAGGGCAGAGTGGTCGTTCATGGTTTATCTTGAATTCGGAGTAACGGGCGAGAGAGGGCTACAGTATGATAGATTGCCGCGCTCGAAACCAAGACTGGACTGACGCTTGTGTCCCTGACTCCTGACGATATCGAAAAAATCGCCCATCTGGCACGCCTGGGCATCGATAAAGACGCTCTGGAACCGCTGGCCGCTGATCTGTCTACCATGCTCGACCTGGTGGAACAGCTGCAGGCCGTGGATACCGAGGGTGTGGAACCCATGGCCCACCCGGCCAATGCCACGCTGCTGCTGCGCGATGATGTGGTGACCGAAACCGATCAGCGTGAAACATTGCAGGCGCCCGCCCCCGCTACCCAGGACGGTTACTTCCTGGTGCCTCGCGTTATCGAATGACAGGTGCTGACCATGCATGACAAGACTCTGGCCGAACAGGCCGCACTTCTCGCCAGCGGCGAGCTGCACAGCAGCGATCTGGTCGAGCACTATCTGCAGCGCATCGAGCAGCATGGTGAGGCCCTGAATGCCTTCCTCGCAGTGGACGCCGATGGCGCTCGCCGTGCCGCGGCTGCCGCCGATGAACAGCGCAAGGCCGGCAATGCCGGTCCGCTCACCGGTGTGCCGATCGCCCACAAGGACATCTTCTGCACCACCCAGATGCCGACCACCTGTGGCTCACGCATGCTGCAGAACTTCGTCTCGCCCTATGAGGCCACCGTGGTGGAGAAACTGCGCACCGCAGGCCTGGTGACACTGGGCAAGGCCAATATGGATGAATTCGCCATGGGTTCCTCCAACGAGAACAGCTATTACGGACCGGTGGCCAACCCCTGGCAGCAAGATCGAGTGCCTGGCGGTTCCTCCGGCGGCAGTGCCGCCATTGTTGCCGCTCGTCTGGCCTCGGCTGCCACCGGTACCGACACCGGCGGCTCGATTCGTCAACCTGCAGCCTACTGCGGCATCACCGGCATCAAGCCAACCTACGGACGGGTGTCTCGCTATGGCATGATCGCCTTCGCCTCCAGTCTGGATCAGGGTGGTCCGATGGCTCAGACAGCCGAGGATTGCGCGTTGTTGTTGCAGGCCATGGCCGGTCACGACAGTCGCGATTCCACCTGTTCGCCGCTGGCAGTACCGGATTTCAGTGCCACGCTGAACGCCGAGCTGAAAGGACTGCGTATCGGAGTGCCACAGGAGTATTTCGCTGAAGGCCTGGATGACGATGTGGCGCGCTGTGTCAACGAGGCTCTGGCCGTGCTGGAAGCGGAAGGCGCCATCCTGAAACCCATCTCCCTGCCCAATCAGGGGCTGTGCATACCGGCCTATTACGTCATCGCCCCGGCTGAAGCGTCGAGCAATCTGTCGCGCTTCGACGGAGTACGTTTCGGGCATCGCTGCGAGAACCCGCAGGATATCGACGATCTGTACACCCGCTCGCGGGGTGAAGGTTTCGGCCCGGAAGTCAAACGCCGAATTCTCATCGGCGCCTATGCCTTGTCAGCAGGCTATTACGACGCCTACTACAAGAAAGCGCAGCAGGTTCGACAGCTGGTCAGCGATGATTTCAGCAATGCCTTCGCCGATGTGGATGTGATTGCCGGACCCACCACACCGACCACGGCATTTGCCCGTGGTGCCAAAAGCGATGACCCGGTTGCCATGTACCTGAACGATCTGTTCACCGTTTCGGCCAACCTGTCCGGTCTGCCAGCACTGTCTGCACCCTGCGGCTTTGCGGAAGGTTTGCCGGTGGGTCTGCAGCTGTGTGCACCCGCCAATCAGGAAGCGCGATTGCTGAATGTGGCGCATCGCTATCAGAGCGTGACAGACTGGCATCGCCAGATTCCCGCAAACTTCGCCTGAATGGCTCCGGTAAACGACTGACACAGGCTTGTAAAACATGACATGGGAAACTGTAATCGGGCTGGAGATTCACGCTCAGCTCGCCACTCGTTCCAAGATATTCTCGGCGGCCTCCACCGCCTTCGGTGCCGAGCCCAATACACAGGCCTCGGCGGTCGATCTGGGTCTGCCCGGCGTACTGCCGGTGGTCAATCGCGAAGTGGTTCGCATGGCAGTGCGCTTCGCGCTGGCCACCGATGCGAGCATTACCCGGCGTTCGGTATTTGCACGCAAGAACTACTTCTACCCTGATCTGCCCAAGGGTTATCAGATCTCGCAGATGGCCTTTCCGATCGTTGGCGAAGGCAGCATCACCATCACCTTGCCGGATGGCCAGGAGAAGCTCATCGGTCTGACACGTGCGCACCTGGAAGAGGATGCGGGCAAGTCGGTGCACGACCTGTTCGAAGGCATGACGGGTATCGACCTGAACCGCGCCGGCACGCCGTTGCTGGAAATCGTCTCGGAACCCGACATGCGTTCGGCCACCGAAGCGGTCGCCTACGCGCGTTACATGCATTCTCTGGTGCGCTATATCGATATCTGTGATGGCAACATGCAGGAAGGCTCTTTCCGCTGCGATGCCAATGTGTCGGTTCGCCAGGCTGGCAGCGATACCCTGGGTACCCGTACCGAGATCAAGAACCTGAACTCCTTCCGCTTTCTCGAGCGCGCCATCGACTTCGAAGTCGAGCGTCAGATCGATATCATCGAAGATGGTGGCACGGTGGTGCAGGAAACACGTCTGTACGATGCCGACAAGGATGAGACGCGCTCCATGCGCAGCAAGGAAGAAGCGAACGACTATCGCTATTTCCCTGACCCTGACCTGCCACCACTGGTTATCGACGAGGCCTTCATCGAGTCTGTTCGCGCCACCATGCCGGAGCTGCCGGTAGCGCGTCGGGCACGCTTCATCGACGAGCTGGAAATTGCGGCTGCCGATGCGCAGGCCCTGTGTGCCGACCGGCAGACAGCAGATTATTTCGAAGCGGTATTCGAGGGTCGACAATTTGCACCGAAACTGGCAGCCAACTGGATGCTGGGTGAACTGTTTGCACGTTTGAACAAGGAAGACATGGCGCTGGCCGATGCGCCAGTGAGCGCCCGCCTGATGGGCGACCTGATTACCCGAGTGGATGATGGGACATTGTCCGGCAAGCTGGGCAAGCAGGTGTTCGATGCGCTGTGGGGAGGGGAGCAGGATGTGGATGCCGTCATCGACGCCCGCGGGCTGAAACAGATCACCGATACGGGCGCTATCGAAGCCATGATCGATGAAGTGATTGCCGCCAATCCGTCACAGCTGGCGGAATACCGGGCAGGCAAGGAGAAGCTGCTGTCGTT
The DNA here is from genome assembly GCA_947499955.1 of uncultured Granulosicoccus sp. Classification (GTDB taxonomy): domain Bacteria; phylum Pseudomonadota; class Gammaproteobacteria; order Granulosicoccales; family Granulosicoccaceae; genus Granulosicoccus. The sequence goes on along the minus strand of CANMQI010000001.1, from coordinate 37,766 downwards.
CTTCGTTGGCGCTGTGATGAAGGCCTCGAAGGGCAAGGCAAATCCTGCCCAGCTGAATCAGATACTGCGCGACAAGCTGAAGGCCTGATTGATCCGCGCCTTCGCCTTCCTGGGCCGCCACGGTCGGTGGGTACTGCCCGCTGGCCTGGTGGCAGGTCTGCTGCTGCCCTGGGCGGCGGGACCCCTGCGGCAGGCCATTCCGTTGTTCATCGGCCTGTTGCTGTTTCTGGCGGTGCTGCGCATTGTGCCCGATGCCGGATCGGCCGCATCCATGCGCAGCAGGGTAGCCTGGACATCGACCTTGCTGCGGGTTGGCGTGGCGCAGCTGTTGCTGCCGATCAGTGTCTTCTGGCTGCTGAGCCTGATGCAAGCCCCCTGGGTGGCGGTGCTGGCGGCGACTCTGGTAGCCGCGGCACCGCCGGTGTCGGGTAGCCCCAATCTGGTCCTGCTGCTGCGTGGAGATGCGGCTCTGGCGATGCGCTGGTTGATGCTGGGCACGGTGTTGCTGCCGTTGAGCTGCCTGCCGGTACTCTACCTGTTGCAACCGGAGCAATCCATCACCACCATGTTGTCTCCCGCGTTACAGCTGCTGGCATTGATTGGCGGCGCCGTGTTGCTGGCCTTGCTGGTGATGCAACGGCTGCGACAGGGAAAGGTGCGTCTGAATGCCGAAGCACTGGATGGTGTGAGTGCTCTGGCTCTGGCGTTGATGGTAGTGGGGCTGATGTCTGCCATTCACGAACCGGCCAATGGCTGGGCAGAGGTCGGGACGATGTTGCTGCTGGCGCTGCTGGTGAACATCGGCTTTCAGGCACTGGGAGTGCTGGGTTCACGGTTTGCGCGGCAGGGCTCTGCCCGCACCATCGGCACGGGAGTGGTCTACGGGAATCGCAATATTGCGCTGTTCCTGGCGGCGCTGCCAGCTACTCAGATGGAACCCCTGTTGTTGTTCATAGCTTGTTATCAGGTGCCGATGTACCTGACCCCGTTAATTGGTGAGGCGTTCTATGCTCGCCTGGAGTGATGCCTTGTGAGAGATAGAGATACCCAACAGAAATTCCTCGTCGAAACCTGTGATGTGCGCGGCCATATCGTGCAATTGGACGACACCTGGCGCGAGGCCGTGGCACGAGTCGAGTATCCGCCACAGGTACGCAAGGTACTGGGCGAAGCCTTTGTGGCGGCAACACTGCTGGCCAGCACCATCAAGTTCGATGGCAAGTTGACACTGCAAGTGCGGGGCGAAGGGGCGGTGCATCTGCTGGTGATACAGGTGACCAATGAGGGCAGTCTGCGTGGTCTGGCGCGCTGGAACGAGGTGCCGGAAGAGCCTTCTCTGCAGGCCATGTTCGGGCCAGAAGCACGCATGATCATCACTGTGGAAGCCAATCGTCAATCCGAAGCCTATCAGGGCATCGTGCCGCTTGAGGGCGATACACTGGCTGAGGCGTTGCAGGGGTATTTTCGTACCAGCGAACAGCTGCAAACACGGCTTTATCTGGCGGTGACGGAGAATACGGCAGCGGGTGTGCTGGTGCAGAAACTGCCGGGCGAACAGAGCCTGAGCGATGACGGTGATGGCTGGAACCGGGCGACGGCCTTGTGCGATACCCTGAGTGATGAAGAGCTGTGCACCGAAAGCAGCCAGACACTGCTGCATCGACTGTTTCATGAAGAGCAGGTGCGAGTCTTCGAGCCTGCGCCCGTGCGTTTTCATTGCAGTTGTTCGCGGGAGAGAACCGACGGCATGCTGGCAGGGCTGGGCAAGGCGGAAGTCACCAGCATTCTGGAAGAGCAGGGCAAGGTGGAGATCAGCTGCGAATTCTGTGACAGCGTGTACAACTACGACAAGGTTGATGTTGCCGCCTTGTTCAAGGGAGTGCCAACAGCCGTCGTCAGCGCAGTGGCCGATGAAGAGGATGGCGACATCACTCGCCACTGATGCCGAAGCAGCCCGTCATGGACTGCCCTGACTGTCCTGGTTTGTCTTGATCTGTCCTGTTCCGTCTGGTTTGTCCTGATTTGTTCTGATCTGTCCTGGCCCGTCTTGATCTGTCATGAGCCTGTCAATTGCAACACTTTGTGAACCAGAGGGCAGACAGGGTAAAAGTACCTGCCTGCAGCGCAGGGGCGGGAATGATCGCCTCTGTGGACTCGGTATACTTCATGGTTCCAGTTGTATCCATGTGACCGGGACTGAAGCATGAAAAATCAGGATGCTGTAGGTATTACTTTCACGGTAGCGCAGCGGCGTAGCCTTCGGCATTCGGTTGGTGGTGGCAGATCGCTGCTCTGTCTGGCCCTCATGAGTCTCGGCAATAGTGCAATAGCGGCCCCGACGGTTAGTGGCATGACCATTTCCTGGCCCGATGATGGCTGGTATCAGGTCCAGAATGCGACGAGCTTCGAGTCCCTGTGTCAGGGCGGCAGTGCCTGCGAGGTTGTCCCCGGCGAATACATTGTCATCAATCATTCCACGGGTCAGCGCTTCGAGAATATTGCGGTCACGGCCGCCAGTGTCGATGGCGTCACGGTAGAAGGACAGCTCATCAGCTGGCCGGACGACGGCTGGTATCAGGTGCAGGATGCCGAGACCTTCGAGTCCCTGTGTCAGGGCGGGCGCTCCTGCAGCGTGGCAGCCGGCAAGTACCTTGTCGTCAACCACACCACGGGTGAGCGCTTCGAGAATATTGTCGTGGGTTCCGGTGAAGGGTCTGGCGAAGGCAACGGCGGCGGTGAGCAGGGCGGTGGTGAATTGCCACCACCACAAGTGCCCGAGCTGGCCGACCCCTATGCCTTGCCACTGCCCTTGCCCAACCCCAAGGACCCGTTCGGCTCGTTTCTGGAGACCGATGATGAACCGGCGGTCGCCGGTGGTCCTCCAACGCAACCCAAACATCTGCGGCTCGATCTGGTGTCCAACAACTGGGCGGAAATCAATTGGGCCCCGGCCAATGATGATGGCGAGGTGGTGCAGTACACGCTCTATCGCAGCGATGGTGTGCAATACGAGATTCGTGGCGACCAGAGCGACCCTGCCTCCGGTTCACAGAACGAGATCGACAAGTACTGGTTGACCACCTCGTTCATCGACTGCAATTACACACGCTTCGATGATCGTCTGCATCGTTGTGGCGTGAACACGCCGGTACCGGGTGAGACCTATACCTATGAAATCACGGCAACCGATGACGAAGGGCAGGAATCGGTAGCCTCTGAACCGCTGAGCATTACCTATCTGAAGAATCGCAACGCGCCTGTGCCCTTGTACGACGATCTGTACAAGGGAGCCAATGACCGCTTCGTGCAGAACCATGATCTGTCGGCTGTGCCTTACTGGCTGGACGAATTCGATCTGGTCTTCTCCGATGAGTTCAATGGGGAAACACTCGACGCCGACAAGTGGCAGACCCGCCTGGTCTGGGGCGACAGTCGGATCGTCAATCGGGAACAGCAGTATCTGGTCGATGTGCAGGCTTACCCGGATTTTGGCTACGACCCGTTCACCTTTACCGGGGAATCAGTGGTCATCAACGCCATTCCGGTTCCTGAAGAGCTGGAGGAAAAGCTGCCGGCCATCTGTGACGAAGGTGATCCGGACGACCCGGCCCCCTGTCAGTTTCTGTCCGGTGCCTTGTCCTCACACGATAGCTTCCAGTTCATCTACGGTTATACCGAGGGCCGTTTCAAGCTCAGTGGTACGCCGGGGGCTCTGTCCAGTTTCTATCTGTATCACCGCTATGCCGGAACGGGTGTGAATTACCACGCACCTGAAATCGATATCATCGAATACCTGGGTGAAAATCCCTATGGGGATCCGGATGCCTTCCAGACCTACCATTTCGGTGATCCCAATACCGGCATCACGCGCTCGGCACCCACCATGTCCTACGCCAAGCCCGGTGGTGGCACCTACGCGGATGACAACGAGTGGCACACCTTCGGCGTGTTGTGGGAGCCACAACTGGTAATCTGGTATATCGATGGCATCGAAGTCAAACGACTGTTTGGCCCACAGGTATCACGCCAGCCGATGAATATCGTGAACTATCTGGTTGCAGGCAGTGGCTGGGCGCCGACGCCGGATATCAGCGACGAGACGATTTTTCCGATTCAGCTGGAGGCGGACTACATTCGCGTCTACCAGCGAGAGGCGTTCAAGGGCACTGCGTACTTCGGTCGTTGATGCAGGGCAAGGTGACGGCGGGAGCCTGGCAGAACTGACGAACAGGCGCGGCCAGATTGGCCGCCGCGCACGCTTGGCCCGGTAGCGGGTCAGGCATGCGAGCTCAGTCCGTTGTGTCAGTGCCGCACACCGGGCATTGCGGATTCTTGCGCAGGCGGATCTCGTTCCATTCCATGGCAAGGCCATCGAACAGAATGAGTCTGCCAGCCAGGCTGTTGCCGATTCCGCTGATCAGTTTGAGGGCTTCGATGGCCTCGACACAACCCACCATGCCAACCACGGGCCCCAGGATGCCGGCCTGGGCGCAGCTGTCGACCGGGTTGTCGGTATCGCTGTAGAGGCAGCGATAGCAGGGTGAATCGCTCTGTCGTGAATCGTAGACGCTGATCTGTCCGTCGAAGCGAATTGCCGCTCCACTGACCAGTGGCACCCTGGCTCTGACGCAGGCTGCATTCAGCGCAAAGCGAGTCGGGAAGTTGTCGGTACAGTCAAGGACGACCGTGCAGTGAGCTACCAGTGAATCCAGATCCTCTTCGTCCAGGGCGTAATCGAGTGTCTCGATCTGGCAATCAGGGTTGATATCCAGGCAGGCCTGGCGCGCAGAGGTGGTTTTCAATTGCCCGACGCGTTCAGTTGTGTGGGCAACCTGCCGCTGCAGATTGGACACCTCGACGGTATCGAAGTCGGCAAGGCTCAGGCGTCCGACGCCGGCCGCAGCCAGGTACAGGGCTGCAGGGGAACCCAGTCCGCCGAGTCCGACAATGAGTACATGACTGGCGCGGATGCGAGCCTGGCCTGCCTCACCGATTTGCGGAAGACTGGTATGACGGCTGTAACGATTATCGGGTGTCAGGTCCATGATGCCAAGAATACAGTACATTAGTGATAATGAACTTCCTTGCTCACAGCCTGATGGGATTTGATGAAGCAGAACTGATTGCCGGTCAGATCTGCGGTGACTTCGTGCGCGGTAGTGAGTTGTCTCGTTTTCCGGGTCGTGTGGAGACCGGCATTCGACTGCATCGCCATCTGGATCGTATCACCGACACCCACCCGGCACTGTTGCACGCCCGGTCAGACATCGATAGTATCTCCTATCGTTTTTCCGGCATCGTGATCGATGTCCTGTTCGATCATTTTCTGGCCCGCCAGTGGTCCCGATACAGCGAACACAGCCTCGCAGGCCACGCCGATATCGTGCACGCCGCACTGGCCGATAATCATGCTCACCTGCCTGAAAAACTGCAGCGTTTCTCCCAGGTGTTACAGAGAGAGCGCATACTGGAAAACAATATAGAGCTGTCTTCCATCGAGCTGACCCTGTCCAGATTGTCGCGGCGATCACCGCGGTTTGCACCGCTGGCCATGGGTGAGGCTGAGCTGGAAATCCTGCGATACCAATTGCAGGAACCCTTCGAATCGTTCTATCCTGATCTGCTTGATGCTGCCAGGGTGTATCTCGCATGACAGGGCAGTTCGGCAACTGACATCAATGACAATTCCAGGGAGAGAAAGTGGAGAGTGACAATAACGACCAGCCTGCTACGGTGCTACCGGAGCAGTGGTCTCGAAGCAGCTATCGCTCCTTGCCTCTGGCCAACCGTGAACTGAGTTTTCTGAAGTTCGATGAGCGGGTTCTCGAACTTGCCTCGGATACCAAGGTTCCTCTGCTGGAGCGCCTGCGTTTCCTGTGTATCTCCAGCAGCAATCTGGACGAATTCTTCGAAATCCGGGTTGCCGGCCTGAAGCAGAAGATACTGGGGGGCATCGAAGGTGCCGGTATCGACGGGCTTTCGCCGTTGCAGGAAATGGCCTGCATCAATCATGCGGCGCATGCGCTGGTGGAGCGACAGTATCAGTTGCTCAACGATGTCCTCATTCCGGAACTGGCCTCCCAGGAAATTCGTTTCTTCAATCGGCTCGGCTGGACGCCGGAGGTCAGCGCCTGGGTCAAGGAATTCTTCAACAACGAGATCGCGCCTGTGTTGAGCCCGTTGGGATTGGATCCGGCGCATCCGTTTCCGCGACTGACCAACAAGAGCCTGAACTTCATCATCGATCTCAGAGGCGTGGATGCCTTTGGTCGGGACTCTGGTTTTGCGCTGGTACGTGCCCCGCGATCGTTGCCGCGCGTGGTACGTGTGCCGGCTGAAATCTGTGGTGTGCGTGATGGCTTCGTATTCCTGTCGTCCATCGTGCATTCACAGATTGGCTCCTTGTTCCATGGCATGAACCCGGTGGGTGTCTACCAGTTCAAGGTGACGCGCAACAGTGACCTGTATGTCTCCGAAGAGGAGGTCAACAATCTGCGACGTGCCCTGGAGAGTGAGCTGGTACAGCGCAACTTCGGACAGGCCGTGCGCCTGGAGGTGGCAGCCAATTGCCCCAATCGCATCATCCGCTATCTGCAACGCCAGTTCCAGCTGGAGCAGGAAGATGTCTACCGGGTCGATGGCCCCGTGAATCTGAACCGTCTGTTCGGTATCCCTGACCAGATCGACCGACCGGACCTGAAGTACCCCTCGTTCAGTCCGCACATGGCACCGGCCTATGAGACTCGCAGCAGCATCTTCGACAACATCGCACTGCGTTCACCCGTCATATTTCATCATCCCTATGAGTCCTATGTGCCAGTCATCGACCTGGTGCGTCAGGCCGCCACCGACCCGGATGTACTGGCCATCAAGCAGACTCTGTATCGCACCGGTCACGAGTCAGCCTTTGTCAGCTCCTTGATGGAAGCCTCCCGCCGGGGCAAGGATGTCACCGTGGTCATCGAGCTGCGAGCCCGTTTTGACGAGGCAGCCAATATCGAGCTGGCGACCCAGTTGCAGGAAGCCGGAATACAAGTGGTGTACGGTGTGGTCGGGTTCAAGACCCACGCCAAGATGCTGCTGGTTGTACGGCGTGAGAAGAAGAAGCTGGTGAAGTATGTACACGTGGGCACGGGTAACTACCATGCCACTACGGCGCGTGCCTACACCGATATCAGCATGCTGACCAATGATCCTGCCATCACCGAAGATGTGCACAGGGTCTTCACTCAGCTGACCGGACTGGGTCAGACTCTGTACCTGAATCAGTTGATTGAAGCGCCGTTCAATCTGCACTCCTATTTCGTCGGCCGCATTGCCCATGAGACCGAAGTGGCCAACAAGGGCGGGCGAGGCCATGTCATCGCCCGCATGAACTCACTGGTCGACCCCGGAATCATCAATGCGCTGTATGAAGCCTCGCAGGCCGGGGTTACCGTCGAGCTGGTTGTTCGCGGTATCTGCATGCTCAAGGCCGGCGTGCCGGGCTTGTCGGATAACATCCGTGTGGTATCGGTGCTGGGGCGTTTTCTGGAGCATTCGCGTATCTACTGGTTCCTGAATGAAGGCGCCGAGCAGTTGTACATGAGCAGCGCCGACTGGATGCCGCGAAATTTCTTCAACCGTGTCGAGATTGCCGTGCCACTGGAAGGCGAGGCGCTGGAACGTGTCAAGACGGAGTGTCTGGATGTGTATCTGAAGGACAATCTCTATGCCTGGCAGCAGGAGCCTGATGGCAACTACCGGCGTCTGGTGCCTGCGGACAGCAAGACGGATGAGATTGACGAACCCGAAGCCTTCAGTGCGCAGCAGTTTCTGATTGATCGCTACGGCGGCAATCACATGGATCACTAGACGGGCCTCAGGCAGGCTCCGGTTCTAGCTTTGGTGCCAGTGCTGGTGTCAGAACCAGAACCAGCACTGGTTCTGGCTCGCTGGCTGTCTCGCTGCCCAGTTCAGGCTCAGGCAGATTTCTCTGCCTTGAGCTTGATGCTGACATGCGTCAGCCGCTCGGCCTCCGTCGCCAGCTCCGCGCTGGTGAGTGGGTGTTCATCCAGCCAGGCCTGAGGTGCAATGACCGTGATCTGCCCATTCTTGATGCGCAGATTGATGTCATCCAGCGGTTCGTCATGACGGCCGCGGTGCAACAGTGCTGCCAGCCGCAGGATACCCAGCAGGCGCCGCAGGCGTTGACGTTCCTCTTCGGGCAGGCTGTCGAAGGCTTCGTTTTCGATCTTGCGACGGTGATACCGCACCAGTAGCGCCAGTGCTTTCTGTTCAGCCAGTGTGAAGCCAAGCAAGTCCGAGTTTTCCAGTATATAGGCGCCATGCTTGTGGTACTGGGTGTGGGCAACGCCCATCCCCAGTTCGTGCAGGCGTGCGGCCCAGACGAGCAGTTCAAGGTCGGTTTCAGGGTCCAGCTGCCAGGGCTCGGCAACATGACCGAACAGCATGGTGGCCGTCGTTTCGACGCGCGTAGCCTGTCGAATGTCGATGGAGTAGCGACTGGTGAGATTGGCCAGTGTCTGGCTCTGGATGTCGACATGCTCGGCGCGCCCCAGCATGTCGAAGATCAGGCCTTCTCGAAGAGCGACCTGACTGGAGCGCATGGAATCGATATCCAGCGTTCGCATGATGGCGCACAGCACGGCCAGACCACCGGCGACCACCTGCATGCGGCTCTGACTGATGCTTTTCAGGTTCATGGCCTCCACGCTGCCCGCCTTGACGGCCAGGCGCATCAGCTTGCGCAAGCCGTCCAGTGTGATCGTGCCATCGCTGATGCCCAGTTCCGCCAGCATGCGGGAGGCGGCCTTGATGGTTCCCGAGCAACCGATGACTTCGTCCCATCCGCAGTCACGATAGGCGACGATCAGGGGTTGCAGTTCCAGCTCGGCTTCCACCATGGCCCGCTTCAGGCTGCTGTTGCTCAGCTTTGCGCTGCCACTGCCATTGCCATTGAGAAAACGCGTGGAGTAGCTGACACAACCGATATTGATGCTTTCCATCAAGTCCGGATTGAGCCCCTGGCCAATGATCAGTTCGGTGCTGCCGCCACCAATATCGATGACCAGCCGTCGCCGGTTGTTGTCGGCAAAGGTATGCGCCACCGCCGAGTAGATCAGTCGGGCTTCCTCCCGACCGGCAATGATCTCGATGGGCTTGCCCAGCAATCGTCTGGCCTCGCGCATGAAGTTGTCCTTGCATCGGGCGCGGCGCAGGGTGTTGGTCCCGACGATGCGTATGTGTTTGAGCGGGACCTCGCGCAGACGCTCGGCAAATTTGGCCAGGGCGTCCAGTGCCGCCGCTTCGGTCTCGGGAATCAGCCGTATGTCCTTGTCCAGTCCGGCGCCGAGCCTGACCGGCATGCGCAGACTATCGATCTTGCGGATCGAATTCCCTTCAGCTTCCGCCACAATCATGTGGAAACTGTTGGAACCCAGGTCAATGGCCGCATAGGCTTCATTGAATTCGGGTACTTCAATGCTCACGATCTCTACTCCAGTACGCCGTCGTGTGTAGGCCTTGTCAGCACGGCTGACAAAGTCGCTGCGTATTACCTTGTGTCCCGATCGACCCATCAGCAGGAAGCCAGGGTCCGTGCGCTAGTCATCACCGGATAATCCTTCCCGATAACCCAGACTGACACGTTCGTGGCCGGACAGATCCCGACAGGTCTGGATCTGCTCGAAATTGTAGTTCTCCAGAAGGGATCTGACAGAACTACCTTGCTCATTGCCATGTTCCAGCAGCAGTAGACAACCGGGCTTGCCAACCCGACAGCTCGCCTCGATGATCAGCTCGATATCTTCCAGCCCACTGGTCCCGCTGACCAGCGCGGTGTGCGGCTCGTATTGCAGAGTCGGCAAATGGGGATCGTCGCTGGCAAGATAGGGCGGATTGCTGACAATCATGGCCGCTGATTCCGTAGCGATGCAGTCGAGCCAGTTGGCCTGAATCAGTTGCACCCGCCCTTGTCCGAATTGCCGGATATTGTCATGGGCCACCTGTAACGCTGCACTGTGACGTTCGATGGCCACTATCGGACGATCCGTTATTTCCTGGGCCAGTGCCAGCGCGATGGCGCCGGAGCCGGTGCCTGGCTCGAAGATGTCTCCGGGAGGCAGTCCAGGCAAATGCTGCAGAGCCAGATCCACCAGCAGCTCCGTGTCCGGTCGCGGAATCAGTGCGCCGGCAGCCAGGCTCAGCGGCAGAGACCAGAATTCACGCTGGCCGGTGATATAGGCCAGCGGCTCGCCCTGGCAGCGCCGCTGCAACAGCTGTTGCAGGGTGTCCGACTGTTCTGCCGTCAGTTCGGCTTCCGGAAAGGCGAACAGGGATGCGCGAGAACGACCGGTGACATGGCTCGCCAGCAATCGGGATTCAAGCTCGGCTGATTCCCTGTCGTGCTCTGTACTGGCAGCCTCTGCCAGCAACTGGCGGGCCTGCTTCAACCAGTGCCCGACGGTGTTCAGTCCCCGAACTCGGCCAGCAGGTCTGCCTGGTGTTCTGCGATAAGCGGTTCGATCACCTCACCCAGGTTGCCGGCCATGACTTCATCCAGCTTGTACAGGGTGAGATTGATACGGTGATCGGTCAGACGCCCCTGAGGGAAGTTGTAGGTGCGGATGCGCTCCGAACGGTCACCGGAACCGACTTGCAGGCGGCGTGATTCGGATTCTGCGCTTTGCTGTTTCGACAGCTCGGCATTGAGCAGGCGCGCCTGCAGCAAGGCCATGGCCTTCGCCCGGTTCTTGTGTTGCGAGCGCTCGTCCTGACATTCCACCACCACGCCGGTGGGGATATGCGTCAGTCGGATGGCCGAGTCGGTCTTGTTGACGTGCTGACCACCGGCACCGGAGGCGCGGAAGGTATCGACGCGGATATCGGCAGCATTGATGTTGATTTCCTCGACCTGATCGACCTCGGGCAGAATGGCAACCGTTGCCGCAGAGGTGTGAACCCGTCCCTGTGATTCGGTTTCCGGGACCCGCTGCACGCGGTGCGCGCCGGATTCGAATTTCAGGCGAGAGAACACCCGGTCACCGACCAGCCTGCACACCACTTCCTTGTAGCCGCCGTGATCGCCGGGGCGCTCGTTGATGATCTCGGTGCGCCACTTGTTCAATTCGGCAAATCGCAGGTACATGCGCAGCAGATCGCCGGCAAAGATGGCCGCTTCATCGCCGCCGGTACCGGCACGAATCTCCAGAAAGGCGTTGTTCTCGTCTCGTGGGTCGCGCGGCAGGAGCAGCGTCTGCAGCTCACGTTCCTGAGTGGCCAGTTGCTCCTCGAGCCCTGGCAACTCTTCATTGGCCATGGCGCGCATCTCGGCGTCACTGTCCGAGGCCATTTCCCGGGCGCTTTTCAGATCGTCTTCGGTCTGACTGTAAGCGGCAAAGGCGCTGACCACGGGCTCCAGCTGTGAGTATTCCTTGGAGAGGGAACGAAACTTGTCCTGATTGTTGATGATGTCGGCTTCGCCGAGCAGCGCCGCGATCTCTTCGTGTCGCTCACTGATGCTTTCGAGCTTGGACTGGATGGATGCTTTCATTTTTTTGTGGTGGGCAGGTCCAGTAGCGTGCGTGCTGCTTCAAGCAGCGAATCGTTGCCGTTTTCGGCAGCCTGACGCATACGCGCCGTGGGTTTGTGCATGATCTTGTTGCTCAGGGAGTGGGCCAGCTGTTTGAGGATCGTTTCCGGATCCTGGCCCGACTGCAATTGCTTCAGTGATTTTTCCAGCGCCTGACTGCGGATGCTTTCAACCTGGGCGCGGTAGGCCAGAATGGAGTCCTTGGCGGTCAGTGACTGCATCTTGCGCATGAAGAGGTCTACTTGAGCGGAGACGATCTGCTCCGCCTCGTAAGCCGCTTCCTGACGTGACTGTCGATTTTCCTCGATCACTTCCTGCAGATCGTCAACCGTGTACAGGAAGACACCATCCAGATCGTTGACTTCCTGTTCCACATCGCGTGGCACGGCAATGTCCACGATCAACTGCGAACGGAACTTGCGCTGCTTGAGAGCACGCTGGACCGCACCCTTGCCGAGAATGGGCAGGGTCGAGGCAGTGGAACTGATGATGATGTCCGACAAGGGCAGGGCGTCGGGTATGTCCTTGAGTTCGATGGCGGTCCCACCGACTTCATCGGCCAGCACCGTGGCGCGTTCGAACGTGCGATTGGCGATACGGATGTTGCCGATACCGGCCGTTTTCAGATGCCGGGCCGCCAGTTGTATGGTTTCGCCGGCACCGATCAGCAAGGCCGATTGCTTGTTCAGGTCGGTAAAGATCTGTCTGGCCAGGCTGACAGCGGCAAATGCCACCGACACCGGACTGTTACCGATGGCCGTATCCGTGCGTACTTGCTTGGCCACGGAGAAAGCCGTCTGAAACAGGGTGCTCAGTTCGTTGCCCAGCATGCCGTTTTCATCGGCGTCACGATAGGCTCGTTTGATCTGCCCCAGTATCTGCGGCTCGCCCAGTACCATGGAATCCAGGCCGCTGCACACTCGCATCAGATGTCGAACGGCTTCCCGGTCCGAATGGTGGAACAGATAGGGCTGGAATCCCTGGTCACGTAACTCGAAGTAGTGATGCATCCAATCAACAACCGCCTCGGTATCTTCGTGGTCCATGCCACAATAGATCTCGGTTCGATTGCAGGTAGAGATGATGGCGGCTTCATTGACCGCGCCCACACGCCGCAGCGTCGCAAGCGCATCTCCCAGCTTGCCCTCCGCAATGGCTGCGCGTTCCCGGATATCGACGGGTGCCGTGTGGTGGTTAAGTCCGAGAGCGAGGATTGACATTGCCTGATTCTAGCAAAAACAGGGGCAAATCCGTCCAGATTGGCACCTGATTAGTCGTCAAGTGCCGCTACACTCAATAAATGATGACAGTCTTGCGTGAACGAGCGCACGGGATCGACGAATGAGTAATGAATGTAACGTCAAAGACAGATTTTTCCAGCGACTGTGTTCGGGGGTAATACCCTGCCTGTTGTTGCTGGGTTGCAGTGCGGTTCCGATGAGTCCCGGGACGGTGCTGGCGCAGAGTAACGACGCGGCGGAGCCTGAACCGGCTGCCGGACAGAATGCGTCACAGGCTGCGACGGCGCCAGCGTCGGGGCAAGCCGAGATGGACGGACAGCTGATGTTCGAACTGATGATCGCAGAGCTGGCGGGGCGTCGGGGTCAGCTGGATGTCGCCATGGCGGGCTACCTGCGTGCCGCTCAGCATACCGATGACCCGCGCGTGTCCGAGCGCGCCAGTGCACTGGCGCTCTATGGCCAGCAGTGGGCCGAGGCCGAGAAGGCCAGTCGACGCTGGTTGCAACTGGACCCCGAGTCTCTGGATGCCAGTGACGTGCTCGCACAGTCATTGTTGCAACAGGGCAAGACCGAGGAGGCGATAGCGCTCTATCGGGAACTGGTGGTTGTCGTTGATGATCCTGATCAGATGATTCGCCAGTTGCAGGCGGTACTGCAGAATGCCGGCGATGCGGCGCAGGCGTTGGCTGTCATGGAGGCCATGCAGGAAACGCTACCTGATAACGCCAGTGTGCATCTGGGGGTGGCGCGAATAAAACTGACCAATAACGAACTGGATGGCGCGCGGGCATCGGTGGAGGAAGCTCTTCGACTGGATGCCGACAGCACGGAAGCCCTGCTGCTCAACGCGCAGTTGAAGATGGCTGCCGGGGAGCCGGATGAGGCTTTTGCTGCCATCGATGCCTCCTTGGCCGGGCATCCGGACAAGTTGATGTTGCGTCTGGGCTACGCTCGTCTGCTGCTGGAGGCAGGTCGTTTCGATGCGGTAGGCGAACAGCTGGATGCCCTGTATGAAAGCACCGACAACAACCCGGATACGCTGCTGACCATCAGCATGATGGCGCTGGATGCGCGCCGTATGGAGCGCGCAAGAACCTATCTGACCAGTTTGCTGGAAACCGGTGAATACCCGGATCAGGCCAATTTCTACCTGGGACGAATCAGTGACCAGCAGCAGGAACACGATGCCGCAATCGCATTCTATGATGCCGTTGGTGCCAGTGAGCTGCAGGTGCCCGCACAGATCCGCGTGGCTGAGTTGTTGGGGCTGTCCGGTGATGTAGACGCGGGACGTGAACGGCTGCGGGAACTGGCCACGCAAGTGTCTGAAGAGGACCAGCAGATTCAGTTGCTCAGTGCGGAGAGTCGCATGCTGCAGAACGCCAATCTGGCCTCCGAAGCGGTCAAGGTTCTGACGGCCGGTCTGGAAAAGTACCCGAACGATTCGGACTTGCTGTATTCGCGGGCATTGGCAGCGGATGCCGCTGGCGACAAGGGCATGCTGGTGTCCGATCTTCAGGCCTTGATAGAGACGGAGCCTGACAATGCCCATGCGCTGAATGCGCTGGGATATCACTATGCCGATTCCAATATCGAGCTGGCTCAGGCTGAGCAGCTGCTGGTCAAGGCCAATCGCCTGCTGCCCAACGACCCGGCCATCATGGATAGTCTGGGATGGCTGCGCTATCGTCAGGGCGAGTTGGCCGAAGCCATCACCTTGCTCGAAGCTGCCTACAAGCTGTTTCCAGATGCTGAAATTGCCGCCCATCTGGGAGAAGTGTTGTGGCTGAACGGCAATGAACAGGAGGCTCGCAGCTTTGTGGAGAAGGCGCTGATCGCCAGTCCTGAAGACGACCGCCTGTTGCAGGTCAGGAAGAAGTACATCGAATGATTGTCAGGTGCCTGCCGCGCAGCTCGCTGCTTGCTGCACTGATCCTGTCGGTCATGCTCGGCGCCTGTCAGAGCATGGAGCAGCCCTTGGGGCAGGTTCTTGCGCCGGATGAAGAGGCGATAAAGGTACTGGCGGATCGTCATGAGGCTCAGGTGAGCGCGAGAGACACGTTCGAAGTCAGCGGTGGCCTCGGAATCTGGACCGATGATGAAACCCTGTCGGTGCGTATCACCTGGTTACAGGCTCCGAACGCCTTGAACCTGAGGCTGGAAGGACCACTGGGAATCGGCACAATGCAACTGGAGGACGTTGCAGGGCTGACGACACTCAGCCGTGGCGGACAGACCATCGCCCAGGGGCGTAATGCAGACACGGTATTGCAGCAAGGGCTGGGTCTGGCAGCGCCGGTTCCCCTGCAGGAGCTGGCCTTCTGGGTGCGGGGTCTTCCCGGCAACGCAAGCCGGGTGAAGCGTGACGCACAAGGAAAACTGTCTTCTCTGCAATTCACTGATGAGCAGGGTACCTATTGGCAGGCACGCTTTCGGCGTTACACGGATTGGGAAGGCGTGCCTGTACCATCACTGATTACGGCATCTGGCGGGCCATATTCGGTGCGTGTGCTCTTGAAAAACTGGGGGTATGCAACTACAACTGTTGTGCCTGAAACGCCCGAATCAAACAATAGGCTTCCGATCCCGGGTCGGTAGCGGTACACTACGCCTCAGTTTTCAATCTATAGCTATTCAAAGGACTACGTTGACTACCAGATGGCTGGCCCCGGCCAAGATAAATCTTTTCCTGCACGTAACTGGCAGACGCAGTGACGGATACCACACGCTTCAAACCGTGTATCAGTTCGTCAACCTCTGCGATGTCTTGCAATTCGCCGTGCGTGAAGACAGTGAGGTTCACCTCAAGTCGGACTTCAAGGAAGTTCCTCCCGAGAGCAATCTCGTGGTGCGTGCTGCAAGAGCCTTGCAGGCGCATTCCGGTACGCGTGCCGGCACGGACATCACTCTGGAGAAAGTCATTCCTACAGGCGGTGGTCTGGGTGGTGGCAGTTCCGATGCGGCAACCACGCTGGTGGCACTGAACGAGTTCTGG
The DNA here is from genome assembly GCA_947499955.1 of uncultured Granulosicoccus sp. GTDB lineage: Bacteria > Pseudomonadota > Gammaproteobacteria > Granulosicoccales > Granulosicoccaceae > Granulosicoccus. The sequence continues at coordinate 21,937 of CANMQI010000001.1, read as the reverse complement.
CGTCTGGGTCTGAGTATCAAGGAGTTGGCAGAAATCGGCGTCACCGTCAGTGCCGACGTTCCTGTCTTTGTCTATGGTCAGGCTAGTTGGGCAGAAGGTATCGGTGACAAGCTGACACCGGTTGCACCGCTGGAGCCCTGGTACCTGATTGTCAATCCGATGGTTCAGGTATCAACCGCTGCATTATTCAACGCCCCGGAATTGACACGGAACACAAGTCCGATCACAATACGCGACTTCATGGACGGCCGAAGCACTAACGTGTTCGAACCGGTCGTGGTAGCAAGGTATCCGGAAGTTGGCGCGGCTCTTGATTGGTTGCGTACCAATTACCGAGGTTTTCGCGCTAAGATGAGTGGAACGGGCAGCTGTGTCTTCACAGCGTTCGATTCAGAAGAAGAAGCACAGAAGTTGTGTGACCGCCTGCCAAAGGGAATGACAGGTTTTGTAGTAAAAGGAAGAAATGCTTCTCCACTTTATGACTTTTCTGGATAGTTTTAGCGTATAATTTGCGCAGTCTTGATTGGGCCGTCGCCAAGCGGTTAAGGCACCGGGTTTTGATCCCGGCATTCGGAGGTTCGAATCCTCCCGGCCCAGCCATTATCTATGCAGTGCCAGATCAGTCCTCTTAAACTTATCAACAAGTTGCTGATCCCATGCACGAGCGCAAACTGATGATTTTTGGCGGAAACGCCAATCCTCGTTTGACTCAAAATATCGCCGCCTACCTGCAACAGCCTATCGGCAAACTGCAATTGACGCGATTCAGTGATGGCGAAACCGCCGTCGAAATTCTCGAGAATGTGCGCGGCGGCGATGTCTTCATCGTACAGCCTGTGTGCGCTCCCACCAACGACAATCTGATGGACCTGCTGGTCATGGTTGATGCCATGCGGCGTTCATCGGCTGACCGCATCACGGCCGTCGTGCCGTATTACGGTTATGCCCGCCAGGATCGGCGAGTGCGCTCGGCGCGCGTTCCCATCACGGCCAAGCTCGTTGCCAACATGATGAGTGTCGCCGGCGTTGACCGGGTACTTACTGTTGATGTCCATGCCGAGCAGATCCAGGGATTCTTCGATATCCCGGTAGACAATGTCTACGCCTCTCCCTTGTTGTTGCTGGACATCTGGCGCAGCAAATACGACAACCTGGTGGTCGTCTCCCCCGATGTCGGTGGTGTGGTCCGGGCAAGGGCAGTTGCCAAACAGCTGGACGATGCCGATCTGGCCATCATCGACAAGCGCCGGCCGCAGGCCAATCAGGCGCAGGTCATGCACATCATCGGTGAAGTGGCAGACCGAACCTGCGTCATCATCGATGACATGGTCGACACCGCCGGCACCTTGTGCAAGGCTGCCGAAGCCCTGAAAGAACACGGCGCTACCAAAGTTGTGGCACTGGCCACACATCCGGTGCTGTCCGGCAAGGCAATTTCGAACGTCAACGATTCAGTTCTGGATGAATTGGTCGTTACAGACACCATCCCGCTGTCCGAGGCCGCGCGAGCTTGCGATCGTATCCGCCAGCTGTCGGTTGCCGATCTTCTGGGTGAGACCATTCGCAGAATACATGAGGATGAATCAGTCAGCTCTGTCTATATGGACTAGCTATCTGATATAATTCGCCGGCTCTGCCTGGTCGCGGGCAGTGAACGATGCACCAATTCCGGTGACATCGCCTTACGGAGAATCCGACATGTCTGACGATAACATCCACGTCAATGCCACGTCGCGCAGCGTTTTTGGGAAAGGTGCGAGCCGCCGCCTGCGTCGTGACAATCTGGTACCAGCCATTCTTTACGGTGCCGATAAAGAACCACAAGCCATTCAGCTGAAGCACAACGAGGTTGTCAAACACCTCGAAACCGAAGCTTTCTATTCACAACTGTTATCCGTCAGTGTTGATGGTGGTGAACCAGTTCGATCCCTGCTCAAGGACGTTCAGCGTCATCCCTACAAGCAACAGATCCTGCACATGGATTTCGTTCGCGTTGTAGCCGGTGCGGAACTGCAGGTCAGCGTACCGTTGCACTTCATCAACGAAGATGTCTGTGTTGGTGCCAAGAGCGGCGGTGTCATCAGCCACAACGACAACGAAGTTCTGGTTGCCTGTCGTCCGCGTGATATCCCTGAAGCCATCGAAGTCGATATGGCTGCTCTGGATATTGGTGATTCCGTGCATCTGTCCAATCTGACCATGCCTGAAGGTGTGCGACTGGTTGACCTGCACGAAGCACATGATGACTCTGACCGTCAGGTTGCAGCTGTCAACGCACCACGTGTTGAAGCCGAACCTTCGGATGATGATGAAACACCTGCAGCTGATGTACCTGCTGGTGACTCCGGTAGCGCCGAGTAATCACGACTCTCGATTGCTGACCCACCGATCGCTCCGGTAGACGTACCCGAAACGGTACGTTACCGGGGCGATTGGCCGTTTTGAGAGCTCCCATGCCTGGTGAACACATCAACTTCGAACTGATTGCCGGTTTCGGTAATCCAGGGAGCGAGTACGCTGCCACTCGACACAATGCCGGATTCTGGTTTGTGGACGAGCTGGCTCGTCAGTACGGTGGCACGTTCAGTATCGACAAGCGTTTCTTTGCCGCTGTCGCCGATGTGCGCATCGATGGGCGCAAGGTCTTTCTCGTAAAGCCCATGAACTTCATGAACAACAGCGGGCAGGGCCTGGCGGCCGTTGCACGCTTCTACAAGATCGAGCCTGAGAAGATTCTGGTCGCTCACGATGAACTGGATCTGCCTCCGGGCCATATCCGACTGAAGAAAGCGGGTGGCCATGGCGGTCATAACGGACTGCGTGATTCACTGGCGAAGCTGGGCAGCGGAGATTTCTGGCGCCTGCGCATCGGCATCGGTCATCCGGGCCACAAGAGTGCGGTATCGGGCTACGTCCTGAAACGCGCCACCGCCGAACAACAGCAACTGATGGATGAGGCGATCGAACTTGCCTTGCGGGAATCCGCCACCATCATCGACGGCGATATCAACGTCGCCACCAAGGCTTTGCACAGCCACAAGCCTCCAACCACCTGACAACCGGTAGCAACAGACATGGGTTTCAAATGCGCGATCGTGGGTTTGCCCAACGTAGGCAAGTCAACGTTGTTCAATGCCCTGACCAAGGCTGAAATTGCAGCAGAAAATTATCCTTTCTGCACCATCGAGCCAAACGTAGGCATCGTCCCGGTCCCGGATCTGCGACTGGATGCCCTCGCAGACATCGTGCACCCGCAGCGTACGCTGCCGACCACCATGGAATTCGTGGATATTGCGGGTCTGGTGGCAGGAGCCTCGAAGGGCGAAGGACTGGGTAACCAGTTCCTGGCCAATATTCGCGAAACCGATGCCATCGCCCATGTGGTGCGCTGCTTTCAGGATGATGATGTCATCCATGTCTCCGGCAAGGTTAACCCGCTGGACGATATCGAGACGATCAACACCGAATTGTTGCTGGCGGATATGGAAGCCATTGACAAGGCCTTGTTCAAGAATCGGAAAACGGCCAAATCATCCAACAAGGATGCCATTGCCGAGCAGGCATTCCTGCAGAAGATCGCTGACACATTGGCCGATGGTGTTGCGGTGCGTACGCTGGATCTGAGTGAACAGGAACGCAAATGGCTGCACCACTATCATCTGTTGACGGTCAAGCCGACCATGTACATTGCCAATGTGGATGAAAGTGGTTTCGAGAACAACCCGATGCTGGATGCCTTGCGCGACTATGCCACTGCTGAAGGGTCGGATGTCGTGCCGGTTTGTGCAGCCATTGAGGCTGAAATCGTGCAACTCGATGATGAGGACAAGAAGGAATTTCTCGATGAGATGAATCTGGAAGAGCCGGGTCTGAATCGTGTCATTCGGGCTGGTTATGACTTGCTGGGTTTGCAGACTTTCTTCACCGCCGGTGAAAAGGAAGTGCGCGCCTGGACCGTACGTGCCGGTGCGACAGCGCCCAATGGGGCCGGACGCATTCATACCGATTTCGAAAAGGGTTTCATCCGTGCCGAAGTGGTTGGCTACGAGGATTTCGTGCAGTTCAAGGGCGAATCCGGCGCGAAGGAAGCTGGAAAATGGCGACTGGAAGGCAAGGACTACATCATGCGTGAAGGCGATGTGGTGCATTTTCGCTTCAACGTCTGACCTGCATCCTGCCTACACGGTCGCCGTCGATCTCCCCGTATCGGGCTGATCAATACTGGGCCTGCCAGCCAGCAAGCGCCATCGGGTGGATCGTTGATTCCACAGAGCCTCGAACTGCGCGGCTGACCATGAACGGGACACCGGTACGGGCGTCTCGCTGGTAAACAGGAGAAACTGCAGGCGATCCTGTTCAAACACGGCCATGCGGCGCATGCCGTTGGCGTGATCGAGGCAGGACAGGGGTTCAATGCAACACGGTTGCATGGACTTGGTCAGTCGCATGGCCATGCTTGTGTCCAGCTCCCTGGCCTCTTGCAGGCTGGCGAATTCGATCTGCCAACCGCCGATGACCGGCGTCATGGCCCAGTAGTCGACATCGGCAAACAGCTGGCGATCCGGTTTATGCCTCAGCATGGCATAGCCATGGCTGTGAGCGGCAAAGCGCTGTAGGGAAACAGCCTGATTCTTGAAGGCCGGCTGGGCAGAGTGCGGGTCAGTACGGCTCCCGATCAGACTGTCGACCCTTGCCTGCGAGGCAAATTCGTCGCTCCAGTGAATGGGTGCGAAGAGCTGCCCCGGAGTCTGTTCATCACTGAGCATGGCGCGCATCAGGATAGCCGCGTGAGGCGAACGGATTTGTACGATGTCGCCATCGGCGATGCCATGGATCAGTGCATCGTAGGGGTGCATGGTTATGAAAGGTTCACTCAGATGCGCACTCAGGCGGGGACTGTAGCCGGTCCTGCTCAGAGCATGCCATTGGTCGCGGATTCGCCCGGTATTGAGCACCAGCGGGTAGTGATCCGACAGGTCCCGGTTTCCTGGTCGGGCTGCGGCTATGGGCAGCATGCGAGCCTTGTTGTCGGGTGTGCGGTAATGACCCTTGGCGAAGAAGCGCACGGGCTTGACGCTGGTCCGACCTTCACGCCAGGGCCAGTAGAAGGGCTGCAGGCTCTGATACTCCTCGTCGCTGAACGAACCACAGGCACCGATATCGAAATGACGGCTGCCATGGTTGTCACTGGCCGACAGGCGCGCATGTTCGCGAAAGATCTCCGCGGCAGAACTGAAGTTGAAACCGCAGCGAAAACCCATGCGGCAGGCCACCTGACTCACTGCCCACCAGTCTGCCCGGGCATCCCCGAGGGGAGCTTTCACCGCACGCTGCCGTGAAATGCAGCGTTCGGAATTGCTTGTCGTGCCATCCTTTTCTCCCCAGGACAGGGCGGGCAGGCGAACCGTGGCGTAGTCCAGAGTGTCTGTGCGACTGGCCACCTCGGAGACGATCACAAGGGGACAGGATTGCAATGCAGCCTTGATTCTGTCGGCTTGCGGCAAGCTGACCACCGGATTGCCTCCCAGAATCCAGACCGCCTTGATACGACCATCCGCGATGGCATCGAACAGCTCGACCGCACTCAACCCGGCTTTGCCAGCAATGCGAGGAGAGTCCCAGAAGTGCTGGACGATATCGCGATGCTGCGGCTTGTCGAGTTCCATATGGGCTGCCAGCATGGTTGCCAGGCTGCCCACTTCACGCTCGCCCATGGCGTTGGACTGGCCGCTTATCGAGAAGGGTCCCATGCCCGGTTTGCCGATGCGGCCGGTGGCCAGATGGCAATTGATGATGGCATTGACCTTGTCGCTACCCGACTCGGATTGATTGACTCCCTGACTGTAGAGCGTGACGGTTTTCGGCGTAAAGGCCACGCGGCCATAGAATATTTCCAGCTGCTGAAGATTGATCCCCAGTCTCTCGGCCAGGCGCGGCATTGGCATATCACCCACGGCTCGCAGCGCATCCTTGAGTCCGCTGACATGATGCTCGAGATAGTGTTCATCGAGCTTGCCATGACTGGCCAGGTAGGCGAGCAGTCCGTTGAACAACAGGCAATCACCATCGGGCTGAATGGCCAGGTGCAGATCGGCACAGTCGGCGGTGGCCGTGCGACGGGGGTCGATGACCACCAGGAACATCTCTGGCCGTCGTTGCTTTTCTGCCAGTATCCTCTGGTGCAGGACCGGATGGCACCAGGCCAGATTCGAGCCGACCATGACCACCAGATTGGCCGCCTCCAGATCCTCGTAGCAGCCCGGAACCGTATCCGTGCCGAATGCACGTTGATGGCCGACAATGCTGGAGGACATGGACAGATCTGAATTGGAGGCGATATTGGCGGTACCGAACCAGCCTTTCACCAGCTTGTTGATGACGTAATAGTCTTCAGTCAGCAATTGCCCACTGATATGAAAGGCTACCGACTCACGACCATATGCCTCGATGGTCTCTTCGAGTGCGCGCGAAACATGATCGATAGCCTGATACCAACTGACCTGCTGTCCATCGATTTCCGGGGACAGCAAGCGGTTGTCCTCATTCAGGGTTTCTGCCAGTGCGCTGCCTTTTGCACACAGGCGACCCCGATTGGCAGGGTGCGAGGCATCGCCGCTGACAGTCAAGGTGCCATCAACAGCCTGATCGACTGTAACGCCGCAGCCCGTACCGCAGTAGGGGCAGGTCGTATTCGTTTTCATGAGTCCAGCCCAGCGCTGTGTCGTGGATGCCCGGTAGCAGGCGTTTTTCTTCATTCGCTCGGGGTGCCTTGCAACCTTTTTGCAAGGCTCTGGAAGCGCATCTCGTCCTGGTTCAGGTCCGCACAGCCCAGGATCTCAGCGTCATCGGAGAGAGCTGCCAAGGCTGCTGATGGATCCCGTTCGGCATCTTCGTGAAAGGCCTGGCCGAAGATCAGGATGTCACGCATCTCGCTGATATCCGTGCCAGTCTTGAGCATGTCGGCGTACCAGTCAGCGTCGCTGGTATCGCCATAGAGCACGATGCCAACCAGTCGCGGGCCTTCCAGCACCAGACGCTTGTAGATGCCAGCGGTGGCATCACGCAGGATGATGTCTTGCAGGCCGGACTCTGCAGCATTGTCCGGGTGCCGTCCGGCGCTATACGAGTCGATACCATTGACCGTCAGTCTTGTGGCAGTTGCTGCGCTGCTGAAACTGGCTGGCTTGCCGCTCAGTGTGCTGGCCAGTGCTTCTGCCATGTCATGGGTGAGGGCCATGAGACCGTGACACTTGCCCCGGTGATCGACACAGTCGCCCAAGGCATGGACATTGTCCACTGACGTGCACATGGTATCGTCCACCACGATACCGTGACTGACGGCAAGGCCTGCCTGGGCGGCCAGTCGGGTGGAGGGACGATTGCCTATAGCCATGATCACCTTTTCGCAGGTGGTTTCACTGCCATCGGCAAAGTGCAGGCCCAGGACCTGCGAATCGCCGAGTATGTCCGTTGTCCGAGTAGCCGTTCTGATGCCGATGCCGCAGCGCTCGAGCTCCCGACGCAGCAGAAAACCGGCCTTGCTGTCCAACTGACTTGCCATCAGCCGCTCACCCAGATGCACGACACAGACGTCCATCCCCTGTTGTTTGAGGCTGACAGCCGCTTGCAGTCCCGGCAGGTCGCCGCCGATGACAACGGCTCGTCCCTTGTTGCGGGTGATCTTGCGCAGGTAATCTGCATCATCCAGATCACGATGAACATGAACGCCCTGCAGGGTATGACCGAGCAAGGGGACCATGATGGGGTCGGAGCCTGTGGCAATGACCAGCTTGTCGTAGTCGAATTGCATACCATGGGCTGTACAGACCCATTGCTTGTCGGTATTGATTGTCTCGACGGGCGTCGACATGAGGAGTCGGATGCCGTGTTCGGCGTACCAATCTTCATCGTGAGTGATGATGCCGTGATACGCCTCGCCAAAGCGCTCCAGTGACATTACCCGAGGTGCGTTGCTGACACGAGTATTTGCCTCGAGGACAGTGATGTCGTAACGATTCGCATCAAGCTCGATCAAGTGTTCCAGCAGGCAAGTGGTGGCCACGCCGTTACCGATGACAAGGAGTTTTTGCTTCATTAGCCGATGGCCTCCTGGGTCATTGTTTCTACAATGTTGCGGGGAAGGCATTCCCTCTGACAAAGGGCAGGGTTTCGGGCAGGAATTGACATGATGCCGCAGCCTACTGACGTTATCGACAGGTCGATACTAGCGACTGGGCCGGCAGCTGCCCTCTGCTAAATTTGCAGCAGGGTTGTGCAAGGAATGCACTACCATACCAGTACACTATGTAGACTGCGTTGGCAGGGCAGAGAGCTAGCTGATGAGACACCTTCAACAATTACGTTACATCGACGCCGTTGCACGCACGGGGTCGATACGACGGGCCGCCGAATCGCTGGCAATTACATCGACTGCATTGAATCGGCGCATTCTGGCGGTGGAAGAAGACCTGGGTACGCCCATTTTCGAGCGGCTGCCCAATGGGGTGCGCCTGAGTGTGGCGGGTGAGTTGTTCATCCAGTATGCCCGGCAGCAGATGTCCGATATGGCACGCGTGCAATCGCAGATTGCCGATCTGTCAGGCGAGCGACGTGGCCATGTCTCGATGGTGTGCGGACAGGCCATGATGCTGCAGTTCCTGCCAGGCCTGGTGTCACGTTATCGTGCTGATCATCCCGGTGTGTCCTTCACCGCGTTCATCGGGGGGCGGCAGCAGGCGGTCAGCGCCCTGGTGGATTTTTCCGCTGACCTTGCCTTCGTGTACGAGATGGAGCCATCGAATGCGGTGCAGGTGTTGTACGAGATACCGCAGAGGTTGCATGTGTTGATGGCCAGTGATCACCCTCTGGCGGGCAAGACTCAGCTGCGGCTGAGCGAATGTGCAGAGTACCCATTGGCACTGCCGAGCCCAAGGGCCGGTATTCGCCATTGTCTGACTGTCGCTGCGGCCCAGCGTTCGCTGACGCTGCACGCTACCGTCGAATCCGACAGCGCCGATTTCCTGCTCAAGTGTCTGCGAACCGAGCCCATGCTGGCCTTTCAGATTCCGGTGGCCTTTGCACCTGATGGCCCGGGGGAGGGTATCTGCGCGGTCCCCATTCACGCCAACGATCTGCCGCCCGGCATGTTGCAGCTCGCGCAGCAGCGCGGACGACATCTGTCGGTGGCGGCCGCTCGTTTTGCCAGTTTCATCATGGATGGACTTTCTCGACTGGAGGAAGCGCATGACACCTGATCCACTGTTATGCGTGGTGGGTCATGAAACTATTCACTGAGGTCTCAGTCGTAAGTGCGCAATAGACATCTGCCTCCGTCAGGCAGCGGTCACTTCCTTGAGCAGCACGAGACTCCCACATTGACGACTGACATCCATACAAGCGCCACCGCTTCAAGAAGTAACGGCCTCTACACGTCGCATGTGCCTCTGTTGTTCATGGCCTGCGTGCTGGGTGCCATTGTTGGTGTATTGTTCATCATCGTGCAGCCCCTGTTCGGCATGGATACACTGACAAGTCGTCATGCTGCGGCGTATCAGCAGATGGGTAGCTGGAGTGCCATGCCCGCTCTGATCATTGCCTGGGCTGCGCATCTGGCCGTGTCGGTGTTCTATGGTCTGATCAGCGGTATCGTCATTATGAACTACCGGCAGATGAGTCTGGTTGCCCTGTTCACGCTGGCCTTCTCCTGGATCACGACTCTGATAGCGCCTCCGGCGAATGCCCTGATCGTGCAGTGGGTGTCCTTCCAGCAGATCAGGCCCGAGGCCTTGCCTGGCTTGAACTTTCATCTGGATGCAAAGTTCGTCTTGCACCTGGGGTTCTTTGCCGTGATCAGTGCCGTGTTGTACGTGTACAGGAACAGGCAGCAGCCATCCGTTTGAAAGCTGACACTCGGGGCAAATCCGGTGCCGCTGGGGTATGAGGGGATCGGCATGCCGGGAAACCGCTCGAACGCATCGGTGCCATCCACGGGTCCGTTGGTGTTGTCCTCTGCGTTGATTGATTGTGGTCCAGCCACACGTGGAATCCCACGTTCAGACTGGCGGCCTCATCGGTCGCCAAGAATCGTTCCCCCGTTCAAGGTTGAAGCTGATTCACCCCAGGCGACAGGGGTGACGTCCCAGCTACGACACAGCGTGGCCGCAAATGCTGACCATTCGGCAAGACAGCAGATTCCTGATCATTTTTTTCCATTTGACCTTGACAGGGTGGCCAATTGTCATCAAAATAGTTGGCTGAAGTGCGGCGGCTACATAGCTCAGTTGGTTAGAGCACAACACTCATAATGTTGGGGTCCCTAGTTCGAATCTAGGTGTAGCCACCATATTTCTTCAGACAAAAGCATGTCAAAAAGGTCGCTATAGGCGGCTTTTTTTGTGCCTGTTGGAAACGCAGGTGGTTGGTAGTCAGGAATTTTGCCTTGACTCTCATGATGCCCTGCCAGCCATGGACGGTCATCATCATCAAGGCTGGTCAGTTTCAGCGCTAAATGCACATCAGTCACCTCTTGACGCCACTTTGCCTCAAAATGGGTGTCCAAGGTGCGGTCCAGTTGCCAACTGAGCAGCTCGGGGTGAGGGTGGGCGTTGATTGACAGAACTGCTGCTCGATAAGCGACTTCCCGCGACGAGAAGAAGTCTTCAGATAACTGCTGCAAACCTCGGCATCAGGACGTGGCCCGACCGGCGCGTTCCACCAGCAGGCGCAGTCGCGCAGTGAGGGAGGCCGCACAATGCAACTCCGAGGTAGTCAGATGGAGGCGGTAGCTCCAGCGATGGTGGCGGTCCTCGGGCACATTGATGCATTCCGCATCGGGGTCCTCATGCGCAAGCTCTGCATCGATGGCCAGAAGATCCTGCAAAGGCAGGATTGCCAGCATTGCCGGCGAGGCGAATTGTGCGGCCACCATATGCTCGGCGGCGGCGGGGGGTAACTCGGTGGGTACCTGCCCGCCTTGCCCGAGCACGTCATTCCACAGGCGAGCGGCTATTGCCGGCGACTCTCTCCACCAGCCACGCAGCACGGCCATGTCGTGCGTCCCGGTACTGGTAACGGACAGATACGGGACCGTGGCGGGATCGGTTCGCCAATGGCCCAGTTGCTTGGGCATTCTCTCGATCTCGAGTGACAACATGCCCAGCTCGCGCATCACTTCGGGGACCTGTGGTGGCACCATGCCCAGATCCTCACCACAGGCGAGCATGTCGGTTGCCTCAACCACCCCACGAAGAGCCATCCGACCTCGGCCTCGCCACAGCGCATCATGACGGGAGTAGAAGAAGGCATTGGCCATGTCGTCAAATGCCAAGCGATTCGCGGCGGACAATTGTTCGTAGCCGCTTGTCTTCCACCACTGAATACGCGGGTGCCAGCCACCCGGTACCGCCAGCAATGTCTGGTTGCGAGGATCGTCACCGAGAGGCGTGATCAGAGGATCGAGGTCGATATCATCCAGCCAGCCGCGCAGCTCGGGTTCGGTCAGCGGCAGGCAGGGTAGAAAGCGGCCACGCAGCCCGGAGTGATGACCCGCAGGTATTTCCCAGATGCGAAAAAAGCCGAGCACATGATCGATGCGATAGGCGTCGAAGGTTCGCGCAAGCGCTGCGAATCGGTGTCGCCACCACTGGTAACCATCCTCTGCCATTGCCTCCCAATCGTAGGTTGGAAAGCCCCAGTTCTGTCCATCGACAGCAAACTCATCCGGCGGGGCGCCTGTCTGGGTGCCGATGTTGAACCACTCGGGGTGCACCCAGGTCTCGACGCTATGTGGAGAGACGCCAATGGGAAGATCGCCTTTCAGGGCGACACCGCGGCGCCAGGCGTGCTTGGCGGCAGCCTCGAGCTGGCGGTGCAGGTGGAACTGCAACCAGACGTGAAAGCGGAATTCGTCATGATCAGCATGATCCTGCCGCCGAACAGCGGCTACACGAGCCGGGTCGAAGGTGGCATCGACGCCCCAGTCACTGCGATCAGCCGTGCCATGACGGTCGCGAAGCACGCACCACAGGGCGTAGGGGCCAAGCCAGTCCCATTCGGCTTCCATGAAGGCATGCAGGCCCTCGTATTCCCCGTCGGCGGCGTAGAGTGTGCGCAATAGCCTCCACTTGGCGCTCATGACCCGCAGATAGTCGATCTGGGGAAGATTGTCGAGTTCGCCTCGAAGCCGAGTCACCTCATCAACCACGGCGCCGGCACTCGGCAGGTCGAGTACGTCGATATACAAGGGATGCAGGGCGTGAACCGAGACCGGGTCGTAGGGATAGGAGTCTTGCCAGTCGTGCGTGACGGTGGTGTCATTGATGGGCAGTAACTGGACAACGCTCATGCCGGCATCGGCAGCCCAATCGATGAAGGCGGGCAGGTCGCTGAACTGTCCAACCCCAAGGGAGTGCTCGCCGCGCAGCGCGAATACCGGCAGCGCAAGACCTGCACCGCGCCAACCACTGCGTCCTCGAATGGCCTCGTCGACCACCACTGTTCGAGTGGCGTCCGGCGGTACGATTCGCAGCTGTCCGGACTCAGGCTCCAGGCCTCCGTCAGGTCGGCGCAGGGCATAGCGATAGCCCGCCACGGGGGTCGGACCGTGTACGGCTTCCCACCAGGGGTAGCCATCGTGCGCGGGACGCATCGGGATCTCAATCGTGCTGCCATTCGCGCCGCCTGTTACCAGCACCACCGGGTGCCAGCCGGAAGGCACGTTCGGTTCCAGCAAGCGGAAGCGTACCCCGTCGGAATTCTCCGGCTCAGAGCAGGGCTCGGCGTGATGATGAACTGCACGTGCACGGGAGAACAGGCTGGAACGGCGTGAGCTACGATGAGCGTCCTGGTCTTGCCAGCGATCGACTACCTGCGTGCCATGTGTCAATTCCGGCGGCGGCTTGTGATCCGGACCGTGTTCCTGCCGAACTATCGTGTCGTCTTCCACAAGCCGGTAACGGTAGGCGCCGCTTATCTCGACCTCGCCCTTCCACCAATGACCGGTGGTCCAGACAAGTTCAGTAATCTTGCCACCGGCGACGATCTGCAGTCGTTGGCCCGTGGTGGTCTCGTAGTGGCAACAATGAATCATGAGCATGGTAACCGATCATAACCCATGCCAACGACCCCGGGACAGCCAAGGTGCAAACCACACCTGTCAGGAACGGTTGCCCTCGACAGTCCACGGTTCACGGGTGAATACCTCTTCGAGCATCGGTCGAAAAAATGACAGCGGCTGGCTCTTGTAAGCCGGATCAAAGCAGTTCTGATCGTAGAGTTCGCAGAACTCGACAGCATCATCGAACCAGACATGTCCCTGGTAACGCTCACGCGCATGTTTGTCCTGCCCGGTCTGTTCGCCGTAATAGTACATCTGGAAGATGCCGTGTGTTCTGACAATCCAGTACAGACGCTCACTGACGAACGGACGCAGTACGGCTGCAGCCAGCTCACTGTGGCTGTACGGAGCCAGTTCATCACCGATATCGTGCACCAGTGCCGCCACGATGTAATCTCTTGATCGACCATCGCGCCAGGCTCGGGTGGCTGACTGCAGGGAGTGCTCGAGGCGATTCACACGATAACCGCTCAACGAGTTCGCCAGACCAAGCAATTGTGCCTCGATGCGTCGTGGCAGTTCCGCAGCATATTGCTGTTCGAGGCCTTCCAGAAAGGCATACTCCTCGGTCGTGCCGTCCTGCATGCGAGTGAATTCGACTGTGTCCATGATGCAAGCCCCCTCCATTGCGTCAGTTTCATGCGCGGCCGCAGAGTGCGATCCAGGTCAATGAACGCGACGGATCCAGCGTACCAGTGACAGGGGCACGAAGCCAGCCGTAACGGTGAGGTGTCATGACGACACCGAACAGGCATTGCGGAGTCGGCCACGCCGGTATCAGTCGGCGATATACCTGTCGCGGCGATGGTTGAAGGTGATGACGGCGCTCAGGATCAGCGCACCCAGTAGTGAGTACAGTACACGCGATGGCTCGAACAGGAAGAAGGCAACGGCAAACAGGACGGCGTCGAATGCCAGTTGCACAACACCTGCGCGTACCCCGTAATGCTCCTGAGCATAGAGTGCAACGACGCCCAGACCGCCGAGACTGCCCTTGTGCCTGAAGGTGCCAAGTAACCCGTAACCCGTCAGGATGCCGAACGTGATGATGCCGAAGAGCGGGTTGATATGGTCAAAGCTCAGCCAATTCGGAATCAGCGCCATCAGCACGCTGAGGATCGTCACGCAGGCAATCGACTTCAGTGTGAATTCCCGACCCATTCGCGTCCAGGCGAGTGCATAGAAGGGCAGATTGATCAGCCAGAACACCCAGGAGAACGACCAGCCTGTCAGGTAGGAGATGACAAGCGCCAGACCCGCCGTCTGCCCCGTGATGAATCCCAACTGCGCGATGATCGACAGACCGATGGCGGTGGTGATCAGGGAGATCGCAAAGCCTTGCACGTCTTCGAGCAGACTGTGTTTCGGTTGCGGCTGATTCAGGACAATGGGTGTGGGCATGAGGGCAATCCGGGAAAGGCACGCTGTGGGGTAGGCAGTTGTCTCCCGAGAAAAGGCCGCGGAGGGTACAACTGCCTACCGGTACAAGCAGGATGAGGCGAGCCACTCACGATGACTTGCCGACTCTGCTGGAGAACGTCGCGAGCTCAGGATGCGTCAAGACTGGCGATGAAGTCCACCGTTCAGGTCTCACGAACGCCGGACAAGTCTTGTGACGCTACGCAAAGCCCATCGCCGTCAGAACCCTGCGCATGTCCTCGTGCAAGGGCGCCTGAAGATCGATGGTTCTCTCGCTGATCGGGTGTGAGAAGCGAAGACTGGCTGCGTGCAGCATGAGCCGCTGGCAGTGATACTGCTGGCGCACGAAGGTATTCTGTTTCCCATCGCCATGCGTGGTATCGCCGACGATCGGGTGAAACACATGCTTCATGTGGCGTCTGAGCTGGTGCTTTCTACCGGTGAGAGGCACCAGGCTTGTCAGCGTGTAGCGAGCGCTGGCATAGCGACCGACGGCATGGGGCAGTTCGCATCTTTCAATGGCTTGGTAGTCAGTGACCGCACTCTGAGCCTCCTTGTCTTTGTTGGCCTGTCTGTCGGTCAGCTTGTCCAGCTCCTCCTTGAGTGGATAATCGATCCGGCCACTGTCCTGAATGTGGCCGCGAACCAGAGCAAGGTATTGCTTGCGAACCTGCTGATCAAAAAATTGTGCGGACAACTGTCTGGCGATGTCGCTGCTCAGGGCAAACAGAAGAACACCTGAGGTGGGGCGATCGAGGCGGTGTACCGGATAGACGCGTTGTCCGATCTGATCGCGAGTCAATTGAAGGGCGAACTCCTGCGCTCCTTTATCAATGAGACTGCGATGAACGAGCAGGCCACTGGGCTTGTTGATTGCGACCAGGTGGTCGTCTTGATAGAGGATATCGAGCATGGGCGCACGCTACCATCATTTTCGGAGTGGTGCTGCCTGCCAACGAACGATCCATTCCTGATTTTGCACACGAGGAAGGCATCAATGCGGCTGCAGGCGGGTGCTGCCATCGGCGCAGACAGTTCTGCTTCCAGGCTCGGAAATTTCAGTTGATGTCACTTTTCATCGGGCCTGTACCGGAGCAACTCACTTCCGGGTCGTCCCTAGAATGAACCACACGACTCATGATGAAAGGAGAAACAGCACCGTGCTGAAGAATGACACACTCGATCAGTGGGATCGGGAGAATTTCATGCACCCATCGACTCATCTCGCACAGTTTGCGCGTGGCGAGATATCGGGCCGCATAGTATCGGGCGGCGATGGGGTGTTCATCGAGGATCGCAATGGTCATCGCATGCTGGATGCGTTCGCCGGCTTGTATTGTGTGAACGTGGGCTACGGACGTCAGGAGATTGCGGAAGCCATCGCGCAGCAGGCAAGAGAGCTGGCTTATTACCACTCCTATGTCGGCCATGGCACAGAAGCCTCGATCACATTGGCAAAAATGATTCTCGAGCGTGCCCCCGACAACATGTCGAAGGTCTATTTCGGGCTCGGCGGCTCGGATGCCAATGAAACCAATATCAAGATCGTCTGGTATTACAACAATGTCCTCGGTCGACCGAAGAAGAAAAAGATCATCTCGCGCTGGCGCGGCTATCACGGTTCGGGTCTCGTCAGTGGGTCGCTGACCGGGCTTGGTCTGTTTCATCGCCAGTTCGATTTGCCATTTGATTGCGTGCTGCATACCGAGGCTCCTTATTATTATCGACGCGACGACCTGTCGATGAGCGAGGCTGATTTCGTTGCTCATTGTGCGAGCGAACTGGAGGCGCTGATCGAACATGAGGGCGCGGACACCATCGCGGCCTTCATTGGAGAACCTGCATTGGGCACCGGTGGGCTGGTTCCGCCACCAGCAGGCTACTGGGATGCCATACAGACGATACTGGCTCGACATGACATCCTGCTGATAGCGGATGAAGTGGTCAGCGGTTTCGGTCGGCTGGGCAGCATGTTCGGCTCAGACCACTACGGTCTGAAACCCGATATCATCACCATTGCGAAAGGCTTGACCTCGGCCTACGCACCGCTGTCCGGTTCGATCGTCTCGGACAAGGTCTGGAAGGTGCTGGAACAGGGCACAGATCAATACGGTGTCTTCGGTCATGGCTGGACCTATTCCGCACATCCCATCGGCGCGGCCGCCGGGGTGGCCAACCTGAAGCTGGTGGATGAACTCGGTCTGATCGATAACGCCCGCGATACAGGTGCCTATCTGAAACACGCACTGAATGACGCACTCGGCGACCATCCGCACGTGGGCCAGATTCGTGGTGAGGGTCTGTTACTGGCTGTCGAACTGGTGGAACAACGAGACGGGCGAGGGTATTTCGCTGCAGAGCAGGCCGTGGGTGCACAGGTGGTTGCAGCCATGGCACGTGCCGGTGTGATCGCCCGCGCCATGCCCGAAGGCGACATCATCGGTCTGGCGCCACCGCTGTGCCTGAGCGAAGGTGAAGCCGATCAAATCGTACAGGCCACGGCAGACGCCGTCCGTGAGATCACCGGATGCGCTGCGAACCGTACGTGATATCCAGCGGCAGGGTTGAGGCTATCCTTCAACCCTGCGCTTCTGCATCGCCATCAGCGGTCGGTGAAAGCAGAGCTCCGATGGGAGGAGCACCTCGCTTGACCTCCTTGGTCACTACATACGTGAAATAGCGCTCCAGCCCGATATCGGCCGTGAGCAGTTCATCGATCAGTGCCTGATAGCGTTCGATAGAGCTTGTCACGACTTGCATGAGGTAGTCGAAACCGCCGCCAAGCGCCCATAGCGAGGTGATCTCATCGTACTGCGCAATTGCCCGCTCGAACCGTTTGAAGCTGTCGGCACGGTGGCTGCCCAGTTCGACCGTGACGAACACGGAAACATGGGAGGCAAGAGCGTCGAGAGCGATATCGGCACCGTAACCCCGGATGAGCCCCAGGTCTTCGAGGCGTTTGAGACGCGCCCAACAAGGACTCGCCGACAGGTTCACCCGTCGTGCAAGCTCAGTCTTCGCAATACGCCCCTCGCGCGAGATGATCGTCAGAATGGCGATGTCGCGATCATCAAGTGAAATGTCTGGCATGGGTGAATGTGGGTGCCTTACCGGTGTGTGTCATCAGCTCAGCGGCCACTATACCGTTGTTTACTGGTGATTCTCTATGAACGATTGCCGGCAACCAGCTTCATCAACAGGCGATCCAGCTGATTGGCAAAGTTACGCCGATCGGTCTGGTTCAATGCCGGTGGTCCCCCCGTTTCCACGCCGCTGCTTCGCAGGTCGTCCATGAAGTCGCGCATGTTCAGGCGCTCCCGGATATTATCGGCATTGTACAGCTCGCCTCTGGGGTTGATCACCGCACAGTCCTTGTCCACCAACTCTGCCGCCAGTGGAATGTCCGCGGTGATCACAAGATCGCCCGCCATGGCGTGTTGGACAATGTAGTTATCCGCGACATCGAATCCACTGCCCACCCTGACGGCCTTGATGAATCGGGATTTGGGTATTGGAATGGGCTGGTTGGCAACCAGCGTGACAGTCAGCTCCAGACGCTTTGATGCCCGAAACAGTATGTCCTTCACCACGCGCGGGCAGGCGTCGGCATCTACCCAGATTTGATTGTCAGACATGCTGTTGTTCGGTCAGGCTGGATGGTGAGAATAGTCTACTCAGTCCAAAGCGGCGAGCTCTCAGGGCCAAGGAGATGTCTCGTGGAAACGTCATCAAAACGACTATCAGCCAACCATCATTCAAATATCCGAGGTCATCACGCAGGCCGGTGAAGGCAACGAGATCAGCGCCTGGTGATTGAAAATGTCTTCGACACCCGGCTGGTCCCCCACAGTCAGGCTGACCATGCCGCCCGCCATTTCCGAATCGCTGACGCGAATATTGCCCAGCTCACTCTTTGGCAAGGTGTCATCCACATCGATGGTGAAACTGACCGATTGACCCGGTGCCAGCGTGTCCACGAACACGGAGAGTCTGTTCTCACCGTCGAGCACTGTGTTGGCAGACGTCAGTTGAACGTTGCCTTCGCGTGTCTCGAATGGCTGGAACACCTCGACGCCTTCCCCAGCGGACGTCGTATCAAAAATCAGCTTGCCAGCTGTACCCGACAGATCCAGTGTCATGCTGATATTTTCCAGAACACACTCTCCGCTGTTGGTCAGCGAGAACCAGTCCTTCGGCGCGCTTTCGACAAAGGCAATATCCATGCTTGCGATCAGCGGTTGGTTGGAACACAGCAATACGGTTGCGACGATGGGGGTGAGTAGTTTCATGGTGATCGGGTCGATTTTGTTGACTGTGGTTCGAGCAAGATGGCATCAGCGCGCGGGGGTGTAGGTATCGCTGCTGCAAAGGCTTGCGAGTGACAAATGAGATCCGTCAGCAGGTTCAGCTAACTGATTATCCTACGCTTGATACTGGAATTTCGATCACTGAGAACTGCACGCGTTTCCACTTGAGCCCGTCCTGAGAGATTGACCAATCATCCTGTTAGATAGTGCAACGATGGGCGCAATAGTTGCGAAAGGTGTGTTTCGCATGAGACTGGTGTCTGAAAAGATCAGGGGAGTCTCGTGATTCCTGGAAGACACTGAGACTGGAAGTCATGATTCGTGATTTTGTCCGCCGCTCGACGCTTGGTTTGCTGTTGTTACCTCCGTTGCTGCATTCGGCCTGGGGGGCTACTTGTCCTGCGGATATGGATGCAGCTTTCAACGATAACCAGGGGCTTTACAGCGCGCCATTTTACCCCTCAGAAGATACTTTTGCAGCGCTGAAGGGTGATGGCAGCATCACAAGCTGGGGTAATGTCAATCGAGGTGGCGAGAATGCACCAACGGATAGTGGATACATTTCCATCACGCCCAATCGATATGCTTATGCGGCTCTGAAATCTGATGGAAGCATCAGTGCCTGGGGCGATTCAACCAAGGGCGGAGACGGTGAGCCAACTGATAAAGGCTATATATCAATCAGCTCGACTAGCCAGGCATTTGCTGCGCTGAAGAGCGATGGCAGCATCAGTAGCTGGGGTGATTCGAGCTATGGCGGAGAGGGGGCACCAGTTGACAATGGGTATGTTTCCATCACTGCGACATACTTTGGCTTTGCGGCTTTGAAAGCTGATGGCAGCATCAGTAGTTGGAATGACGCAAGCTACGGTGGAAGCGCGGTACCAAGCGATAGCGGCTATGTCTCGATCCACTCCAATGCCTGGAATTTCACCGCGCTGAAGGCTGATGGCAGTCTCGTGAGTTGGGGGAAGAGAGATTTTTCCAGTTCAGTCAATGCACCTGTTGATAATGGCTATGTTTCGATCAGCTCCAGTCAAAATGCTTTTGCCGCATTGAAGGCAGATGGCAGTATCAGTGCTTGGGGTGAAAGTAACTTTGGCGGCGATGGAGCACCAGATGATGCAGATTACGTGTCGATAAGTTCCAACATTATCGCATTTGCTGCGCTGGCAGCTGATGGCAGCATCATCGCATGGGGGAATACGAGTAGTGGGGGAGGGGGTGAACCCACCGATAATGGCTACGTTTCCATCAAGTCCAACGGCTACGCCTTTGCTGCGTTGAAAGACGATGGCAGTATCAGCGCCTGGGGTAGTGCGAGCGGTGGTGGAGAAGGTGAGCCGACCGATAGTGGTTATATTTCGATAAGTGCTACGTGGAATGCGTTTGCCGCACTCAAGGCAGATGGCAGTATCACGACATGGGGACAATCCTCCTCTGGTGGGGACGGAGGGCCAGTTGATAAGGGCTATGTTTCGATCAGCTCGAATAAAAATGCATTCGCGGCCATGAAGGCCGATGGAAGTATCAGCGCGTGGGGAAGTTCTTACAGTGGTGGAGCCGACGCTCCGACTGATAGCGGCTACGTCTCGATCAACAACCGAGCCTTGACCGGTAACTCGGATTGCAACGTGTCGCCTTCCATCACACTAAGCGGATCACCCGATAACAACGTTGTAGCCGGTACTGCCTACAGTTTTGCGCCGGAGGTGGACAACACAGCATTGGTCATCAGCCAGAGCTTCAGTATCCTCAACATGCCCTCCTGGGCATCATTCGACACCGCTACGGGAGTACTGACAGGAACGCCCACATTGAGCAATGTCGGTACCTTCAGCGACATCACGATCAGTGTCAGCAATGGTTTTTCGAGCGGACAGCTGCCAGCCTTCTCCATCACGGTAGTCGAACCGAATGCAACACCGACAATCAATACAGCTCTGGCAGACATCAATACCGATGAAGATGTCTCGTTCAGCTACCCAATCCCGGCGAATACCTTCGCTGACGCTGATGTCGACGATACGCTGGTGCTCAGTACCTCGAGCCTGCCGGACTGGTTGAGTTTCAACAATACGACCAACACCTTTTCTGGTACGCCGGAGCAGGGTGATGTTGCTTCCTATTCGATCACGGTACGCGCGACAGATAACGCCGGTGCCTTCGTTGAAGATACGATGAGCATCACGGTAGACAACGTCAACGATGCACCGACGGTAGCTACAGCCGTTACAGATCTGCGTATGGACCAGGGAGGCACACTCAGTTTCCAAGTGCCAAGCGATACGTTTACCGATGTCGATACCGGTGAGGTTATGACACTCAGTGCCATCAACCTGCCTTCCTGGTTGAGCTTCGATGAAACCACAGCCACGTTTTCCGGCACACCGGGCAATGCAGATGTGGGGACATTGACTGTAACGCTCCGAGCGACAGACAGTAGTGATTCGCAGGTAGAAGACAGCTTCGAGATCGAGGTTGGCAATGTCAATGATGTTCCCACTGTGGCCAATGTTGTCGCTGACCAGCGTACCAATGAGGATGCACTCTTCAGTCTTGAAATTCCCGACAACACCTTCGCAGACATTGATGTGGGTGATGTATTGACCCTCAGCGCCGGAGGGCTGCCCGACTGGTTGAGCTTCGACGACAACAACAATACATTGTCTGGCACCCCGGCGGAGGCCGATGTGGGTGCGCTGTCAATCACTCTGCGTGCAACCGATATTGCCGGCGCATTTGTCGAGCAGGATCTGATCATCAGGGTCATCAACGTCAATGACGCACCGACGGTAGCCAACCTGATAGCCGATCAAAACACGAACGAGGATGCACCTTTCAGCTATACAGTCCCGGCGAATACCTTCGCGGATGTGGATCCGGATGATGCCTTGACCCTGACAGCGTCAAGCCTGCCAGACTGGTTGAACTTTGATGGTGATATAAGGGTATTGTCGGGCACACCCGAACAGGCGGATGTCGGTGCTCGGACCATCAAGGTACGTGCAACTGATATCGCCGGGGCCTTTGTGGAAGAATCCATCACCATCACGGTTATCAACGTCAACGATGCACCGACCGTGGCGTTGGCCGT